>OZ243919.1:0-3560455 GCA_965213885.1 Candidatus Poriferihabitaceae bacterium | reverse complement strand
CGCCGGCCAACACGTCGTGGTACTGCTGCACATGCCCCTGGCGCGGATGGACCGGGCCCCACATCCCCTGGGGGATGCGCCCGATCGGACGCATCCATGGAGACCACGTGGCCGGATAGAGCTGCTCGGTCAATCCGGTTCGCCAGGCAGCGGCATCAACCTCGCTGGAGAAGTAGAGCGCCATGGGGGTGACGCTGGTGCTGCAGGCGATGGGCACCGCACCGCCAGTCAGCCACTGGCGGAAGGCCTTCGTCGCGGGATTGCCGACGATGGCCACCTCCTTGAACCGCACATTGCCGGACGATGGCACGGAACCGCGATGCACCGGGTCTCCCGGCCTGCCGGCGGTCCCATGGCCGCCGCCCGGGGGCAGGTCGAGGACCGCCGCGGAACCGGCACCGGCAGCCGCGGCAAGTGCCCGGCCGTACAGCGCCCGGGCCTCGACCCAGGGGTTGTCCCCGGGCTCGTTGTAGGCGGATACGACCAGGTCGGGAATCCGATGTTCGACCCAGGGAACGGTTTTGATCCTGCAGCCGAACAGTCCGCATTTGAGCTGGAGACAAATGCCCCGGATCTTCCAGTCGAGACAGTCCACAGCGGCCTTGACCCCGATGACATCGGCGCTGGTAAAGGAACCGGCGTGCGGGGCGCCCGGGACCAGAAGAAGAACCGGCAAGAGCGTTCCCAGGACCGCTGACCCGAGTAGCGATTTCATTGGCCGCCCCGCGTCTTCTTCCGGCCCCGGTACCGCGTCACCGCGCGCCGGAGGTCAACGCCATACCAGACCGCCCGCCCGTCGAGGATGATTACCGGCAAATGGGTCAGGCGGTCCTGCCGTCCCGTTGCGAACCGGAGCAGTACCCGCCAGGATTTCCTGAGCTCATCGGCCAGATCCTGCGTCAGCCGCTGGCCGGCTGCCCGGGGGCGGTGATCTTCGGGCAGGCTGTCGAGACCGCCGGACATCGCGGCCTCGATATCGAGAATCCGGTCCAGGTAGATGACGGTCGTACGGTTCTCGAGGGATGCCGGAACCGGCACAGGAAGGGCGAATACCGTGTAGATGTCAATGTGTATCGGCAGGCCGTCCGCGAGGACCAGTCGCGTACCGGGCGGCATCAGCACCACAGCGCAGGCCAACAGGAACGAGGTTCTACGCTGCATCTTCCCGATGGTCACGAAAGCCTCCTGTCCCGGATTTCTTCTGCAATGAAACCCACCGCCTCGAGTTCCGTGGACAACCCCTTCTCCTCCATGATCCGGCGGCGCTCCGCGACCTCGGATTCCTCGGTCTGCGCCAGGGCCATGGCGATGGCCGGCGGGACGTTCCGAAACAGCATGGGAGGACGTCCGGACAGGAGCACGCCTTCGGAATAGCGCCCCGGTGACCGGCGGGCCTCCTCGAGGAGCAGCCGGTCCTCGTCGCTGAGATTCCGGAAGCGCGCGATCTCCTCGATTTCCTCCCTGGGCATGGACAGACAGAACCAGAACTCCGCCATGTTGAGGATCTGCCGGGTGTCGTCCGGAAAGTCCGACAGGCTCTGGGTGGCCATCCAGAGCCACAGGCCCCATTTTCTCCACATCTTCGATCCCCGCACGAGATAGCCTGCGAGAAGCGGGTTGGTGGTGGTGACGTGGGCCTCGTCGATCATGACGACGGACTGGCGGCCGCTGCCGCGCCTTCGTTCCGCATCCCGCTGGATGGTGTTCATCAGACCGATGAACGCGATGGACAGGATATCCCGGGTTTCCTCGTCCCTGGCGAGCCGGCCGAAGTCGACGATGGTACAGTCCACCTCCGGCCAGGGGGAACCGGGCCGGTTGAAAAGGCGGCTCCTTGCCCCGTCGAGAAAGAACATCGCGTTGGCATGCAGGGTCTGCATGTGCGACGTTCCGGCGGCATCCACGGGGGCGTCGAAGCCACGGGGTATGCGGCCGTTGGCGTACTCCTCGAGGATCCGGACCAGATCCGATACCGAGGCATGGGGATCACCCCGGTCCCGGGCAAGGATCGCGGCATCGATGAGGGCGGCACGCACGAAGGTGCGGTCCCGCCTGGAATAGCGCGCCTCTTCCCTGGGATCCAGGCCGGTGATGATCATCCGCGCCGCGGCTTCCATCTCGCCGAGGTAATCGACGTATGGTCCATCGGCATCCGGATCCTGCATGCCGTCCACGGGCGGATCCTTAAGGATCCCGTCCTGTTCGAGCATCCTCGCGGAGCCCGTGAAGGGAGGCAGGGAGACATCCCCCCGGTCGAGGCGCACAGCGTTGACCGTCAGCCCCCGGCTTTCCAGGTAATCGCCCAGCAGGCGAAAACTGTCTCCCACATCGACGATGTAGAGATGGGGGCGGTGCACGGTCATGACCTGCAGCGCCAGGTAGTTGAGCAGCGCCGATTTGCCGGTTCCGGTCGGACCCATGATGAGGCAGTGCGGCGCCTTGTCGCGGTCCTCCTGGTGGAGGATATCCAGCATCACAGGCTGGCCCGCCCGGTCGAAGAAGGTGAAACCGGGCCGGCCGGACCCCTGGGCCTTGCCCCAGAGCGGCGATGCCGCCATGGCGCTTGCAAGCCACTGGTAGCGTTCGCGCAGGAGATACCGGTTGTATTTCCGGTCGTATCCGGCCGGCAGGTAACGGACGTACTCGTCGAGCGCGAAGAGATCTGCATCCGGGTCCACGGTATCGATGCCTTCATTGGTGCAGAGGGACTGGATCCTGGCGAGCCGGTCCTCGAGATCGCTCAGGTCCTGCCCGCGAACGAAGAAGCCCATGACCGTCGGGAACATCGGGTTGCCTTCGGCCAGGGCCGACAGGCAGTCGTTCACGTCATTGCGCACCAGCACGCTTTCGGGATGGTCGCTGCGCGAACGCCTGCCGATGAAATCGAGGTGCCCGACAACCTCGTCCCGGGGCTGGAACACGATCTGCAGGGTGAACACGGTGTCCGTGGGCAGACGGTCGACGAACGCCGCCGCGGTCCGGCCGCGCCCGGCGGATTTCTCGAGCGTCAGCAGGCCGGCTCTCGGTTCGGTCCGAAAGCCCGTGATGGGCAGGAAGCGATGCGGCTTCCTGCAGAACCACCATGCGCCGTTTCCCGGATCCGATCGGGGATGATGCTTGAGAACCGCATTGCAGAGGTCAAAGGAGAGCGGGTATGTGTGCTCGTCCGGATCTCCATGTTTCGCCAGGACCTCCCAGGCGTCCATTCCGGCGAAGGTGGGATTGAGCCAGGGGAACATCCAGTTCGCCAATGCCCCCGGGGCGATCCGGCGGCTGGTGACCCCCGCGGCGTCGAGGCCGTGGGCGAGATTGCGCGCGAGCTCGTCGAGCTCGTCGACGGGCCAGCGCCCCGCCCGGTCGGGCCATCCGCCCTGGTCGAAGCGCCGGTAGAGCACCAGTCGGCAGCGCCGGATCCGGCCGCCCCAGCGGACGCCCGTGTGCGTGTCCTCGAAAATTCCGCCCGGCTTGCCGATATCCATCAGGTGGTCGCGCATGACGTCGTGGAAATCCCGGCTGAAGCGGTCGGATTCGGCGCCGGTCTCCGCGGTATATTCCTCCAGCCTGCGGGAGGCGTCGAGCAGGGGTTCGTCCTGCAGGAAGAACTGGACGATCCAGGGATCCTTCGCGCGCTGGGGGATGCAGCCGAACGCGGACACCATCCGGTCGAGCATCTGCTCGAGTTGCTTGTGGGAGCGTGCCTCCGCGTCCACCGGGTCCAGTTCCAGCACCGCGGCCGCCCCGGGCCAGTCATTCAGCAGGAACAGTCTGGTCCTGCGATCCCATGTCCGGATCGGGAGAAACCGGGCGAACGACGGAGGCGGTTCGTTCATCGCCTTGTGCTCGGCTCTGGAAAGGCGCGGCGTGCCGTCGTGCAGGAACCCGAGGTGGATGCCCAGCCGGCGGAGTCTTACCAGCCACGCGGGCCGGTCCATGCCCGGGATCGAGTCGTCCATGTCCCGGTATCTCGGCGGCACCTTGTGTTTTCCCTTCGGCAGGGTTCCGGATGCGCTCACCGGTAAGTCCCCTCCCGGAAGGCCTCGCCTGGCAGAGCGAAGTTGCGGGCCTTCTCGTACAGGTAGAAATTGCTGACGTACCCGGGTACCGGGGCACCATCGGCCGACAGGTGCGGGAACACGTACAGGTTGATCCTGGGATTGCGGAGTTCCGGAAAGCGTGTGGAGAGTTCCCTTTCGGCCGAGCGGGTCCAGGCCGCGGCCCCCGCGGAGCCGCCCGGATTCCGGCCGACAAGATCGCCGAGCAGGGCCGTGCGGCTGCCGGCACCGTGCCAGACCTGCCCGGTGGTCGGTCCGCCGTCATCGAAGACCGCCTCGCGCACCGGCGCCGCGCACCCGGACAGGGCGACCACGGCGGCAACGATCTGCGCAATCACCGGGACCATGATGATCCCGGCAGGCCGGAGGCGCCGACGCCAGGTCTGCAACCTGAAAACCATCAGTCCAGCCCGCCCGGTTTATGCATGGCGCCGGCGGGAGACAACGAGGAGCCGTGCCGGACCCTGCGGCCCACTGGCGGCCAGTCGATTGGAATTGCCTGCGCAACGTGTACCGTGAGGACCTGTCCGGGTGAGACCACGACGGCGTCGTAGGCCTCCCTGGCCCGCTCGGCGACGATCCGGGCCCACTCGCTGATGCCGCCGGCGATGCCCTGCCCGAGCGCGTATTCTCCGGGATTGCCGGTGATGGAGCGGGTAACCGCTGCGCCGTCACGGATCGTCGTGGTTTGCTGTTCGCTCCATGCCCGGACGAGGCTGGAGCCGAATGCGGCGGAGGTGATGCCGGCGATGTTCTCCCGCAGGTTCGAGACGAACTTCCCGGGGATGCAGGGATATCCCTGATCGTTGGAGATCCAGCCGATGCCGCGCGCGCCCGTCCCGCCGCCCTCTTCCGGCCAGGTGGAAATCGACCCGTCACGAAAGATGAAGGTCACCTGCCGCAGCTGGCCGGTCACGCAATGCAGGGTGGCGTCGCCGGTCGCGGTGCCGGACCAGATGGCCTGCTCGAGCTCGGGGAGCGTCTGCCCGTTTGCAAGGAGGTTGTCCCGTCCGGTGATAATCTTGAATGGAAACGGATCGAGGACCTGGCCCTCGGACGGCACCCGGCCGATGAGGGCCGTCAGGCCCCGGGACCGGACCAGGGTCGCGTCCGCGGGAATGGTGTAGACCGGCAATGGCCCGGGTACCGTATCGTCCGGATTCTCGAGTCCCAGCGAGGACCCGGACAGGGAGGCCAGCTGTTCCGGCAGCGAGGCAATACCGCCCGGGAGCGCCGCCCCGCCGATGGGTTCCGGAGACGCCGCGGCATACCAGACGAGACCGTCCGCACCGGCGATTCCCCGGCCGGCGCCGGGCGTGGGACTCCCGCCGACCGGGTAATCGGCCCCGGTCCGGGCCTCGAATCCGTCGAACATCGCCTGCACGCTCGCGAGGATGTCATCGCGAAGCGCGGCCGATTCCGCCTCGCCTCCGGCGTCATCCGCCAGGGAGGCCTGTTCGGTCCTAAGGGCCGTGAGTTCATCCCCGAACTGCTGGAGCCGGTCGCCCAGGCCGCCGAGGCCGGCGGCGACGCTCTCGGAGATGCTCGCGCTGGTGGCCTTCAGGTTTTCCAGGTCGGCGGCCAGGGCCTGGACGGTTTCCCCGGGCCGGTCGGCCATGGCCTCACCGGCGCCCGGACCGGTGCCGGCCAGGCGATCCACGGGCGGCTCTGCAGAGCCGGGATCCGGGGGCCCGGGAGGACCGGACACGACACGCCAGGCACCGGCACCGACCACGAGAAGAAACCCGACCCCGACTCCCAGGATCACCATCCGGCTTGTACGGTTCCGCGCAGCCATTATTCCCGTGCCCCGGAACTGGAGTCGGAGACATCCGGCAGGGCGGCAACATCCCGGTGGATGCCAAGGGCCTCTTCGAATGGGACGGCGGACACGAGGTAGAGTGCGGTCGCCTCGCCCGGATGGAGCATCCAGTGCTGGAAGGCGGCCGCACGCCACTGTCCGACAACCTGCCGCGGGTCCAAACGAACCGGGAAGGGGCCGGGATTGTCGATTCGCACTGCGGTGACGACGAGACCGCCGGCTTCCCAGCCCGCGATGGGCGCGGCGTCGACACGGACGCCGCGGATGAGCCGGACTGGATCCCGGGATACCGGCACGGCCCGAACCCCCGGTCGACTGGCCTGCAGTCGCCGCGGCGCATACAGTCTTTGCGCGGCATAGCGCACCAGGTCGATATACCCGGGTGCGGGCGCAGGCAGGGGAAGAAGGTCGGGGGGCAGTACCGGATTCCCGGAATCCGGCTGGCCCGTGTCGGGTCCGGATAACACGATTTCCAGGGGACCGGCGGGGCCGGCACCGGCCACGGCCTGGAGATCGAGTGGAATGACCTGCCCCGCCACCTGCACCCGGGCGCGGGTGGACACGGGTCGTATCGCCCGGATCAGGAGATAGCGGTCGTAGATCTCGAGATTGAAATAGCCGGAAACGGCCGGTTCCAGTCCGAATCGGAAGGGTTGCCCAAAGGCAATCCTGCGTTCCGTTCCGACACCGAGGACGACCGGAACGGGAGCGCCGCCGTACTCGATCCGGATGGGCGAAAGATCCACCGGCCCAGGCGGCAGGAGACCGAAGTCGCGCAGCATCCTTTCGTTCTCATCGTCGATCCTGATACCGGTCCATTCCTCCGCGCCCGCGGTTTCCATGGATTCGACCATGAGGGCGATCAACACGCCGCCCCGGAACACGGCAATCACGCATGCCAGGAGAAGAAACCCGCCCAGGTTCAACGCGGGCTGGTCCAGGGTTCGCTGGATGGCATTGGGGCGAGGTGATTGCATGTCACGAACTGCCGGGTCATCCATTGAGCCGCACGGGTTCACGCAGGAAACCGTCGAGCTGCATGCCCCACACGTTTCCCGACGGATCCACGTCCGCCTGGACGACACGGACCCCGTATCGGATGGCGATGTCCTTGATGGACGCGGCCTCGATCGTCTCCACCAGGCGGAATTCCATGGTGACCGACCAGGACCCGTCCCCGATCCGGACCACGCGGTCCGGGGAGTAGAGCCGGTCCGGGAGCGGAAACAGTGCCCGCGATCGTCCGCGGAGCTCGTTGATACCGCCGCGGTTGGTGAGCCGGGTGTAATCCTCCAGCAGCTGGCGCCGGAACGCCGGCGTCAGAAAGGCCGCCTGGCCGTCGATTGCCGCCCGATAGTCCCGCTGGCCGTCGGCAGGCCAGTGATGGAGATTCTGCAGGGTGAGCGAGGCGAAGCCGTACACGGCGGCCGGTGAGGGCGTGCCGGCCGTGATGAAGGTGCCTCGCGTGGTATCCGGCGGTATATAGACGGTGATCCAGTCCCGCGAGGACATGAGAGCCAGGGCCAGGGCCACAATGGACACGGTCATCACCAGGATGATGACGAGCAGGGCCCGGTTGATCGCCCGGACGGTCTCGATGGTCTGGACGTAACCCACACCCGGAAGCTCCAGGAGCCCGGGGCGGGATCCTGGCGGCAGATTCTCCCGCGGATCGGCCGGCGGCTCGAGCGTTTGCTCCCGGCCGGCGCGGCGGGCAAAGGAAAAGCCGGGCAAGGCGCGTTTCATCGGCCGTGCCTCATCGGATCCCATGGACCCTCTTCGGACAGGAGGTCCGCGAAGGGCTCGATGCCGTGGCGGAGCCGCAACGCGACCTGCATCGGATACCCCTCGGGTTTCTGCCGTTTGGCCCGCACGATCATGGCCCTCAGCACCATGCCGGCGACCGTACCGGCCAGGCTGCCGGCCAGAAGGCTGAGGTGGAAGGCGCCCAGGATCGGGTAGGAGATACCACAGGCCACACAGAATGTTGTGAACCCGAGAGAAATGACCAGGATGAATTCGGTTCCGCTGAGTCCTGCGACCATGACCGGCTGGTGGGTCACACGCAGGGAACCCGGGAGGCGGCGAAGTTGATCCGTATCCACCATGATCCGCACTTATCCGCCAAGCTTTTCGATTTCCGTGGTGCCCTGACCAACGAGGTAGACCGTGAAGGCAACCATGACGACGGTCACGAGGATGCCGAGACCAAACCTGGCAAGGCCGCCCTCCCGGTCCTGGAACACACGAATCGCACCCGTGATGACGATATAGCCCCCGGTGAAGAATCCCGCGACGAGAAAGAGGATCGTCCCGACCTTCAGCACGTCGGCGAGCTGCGACTTCAGGTCATTCAGGATGTCGGGCGTGGCCGCGAGAACCGGCATCGGCATGAGGCCGGCAGCCCGGAGCAGGCGAACGAGCCGCACGTGGATGCGCATGCGATCCGGGTTGTGTTCAGGCTCAACTCCGCGGGTGTTGGTTGACTGGTCCATACTCTGTATCGGGGCGGTTGGATTCATGGAAATCGTTCAGATGTCGGCGCCAATGTTGGCCAGTACCCAAAACACGAAAAACGCGAGCACCAGAACCAGGAAAAGGCCTGAACCGATGTGCATCAGATCCGTCCGGTCCCATCCATGCGCCATGACGCGCCGGAGGTAATGGGCGCTCCAGGCGAGGATCGCGATCACGGTGAGCGAAGCGATCGTTTCCCTGAGGACGGACGGATCGATGGCGGAAGCCGCCTGGAATGCGGTCATGGAAGCGGTTTGCCGGATCTGCGCCAATCGCCTATTCCAGGTAGTCTCGATGGATGGGCGGAAAATCCCGCGGTGCGGTGTGCGGTTGCAGGAGCGCTTCGACCAGGCCTGCGCGCACTGCGGCGATGTCTGCCTGGATCCGGCCGTAGTTCACCCGGTATTCCCCGGGCTCGGCCGGCAGCCGGCTGACGATGTCCACCAGACGGGCCATGTGGTCCAGTTCCTGGATTACGGTGGCGAGCCCGTCGGCCTGTCCCCCGGTGCCGTGACCCGCCATGGACCAGTGCGTGGCAGCAGGCTCCGGCAATGGAGTGCCAAGAGGCTCCCAGGAGGTTGTCCGGGGTCCGGGCGTTTCCGCCTGTACCGCAGGAAAGAGACCGTCTAAGGCCCGCTTGATGCCGGCGCAGCCGGATACAAGTGTCGCGGCCAGCACGAGTGATGCCGGCAATGCGAGTCGATTCGGGCGACTTGTGGATCGATCAGACATACTTGGTGAAGGTGGAACTGACAACCAGGACATTGATGCCGAGCGCCAGGGCGAATGGCACGAACGGCCAGACCGGGTTGATGGATCCCGGCCAGGCCAGGTAGAGGACTGCGGGGATTGCCATCGTTGCCCCGGCAACGTGCTTGGCCCAGTGGTAGATCATCCCCCTTTCGAGATCGCCGCCGAATCGCCGGAGGTCGCGGCGCACCAGTCCTTCCATGGCACCCCACCAGGCGAACACCAGGAAAAGCGGGACGGCGGTGATGGTGATGGCCAGGCGAACGAAGAACGTCTGCGCGGCGTTCAGTCCGGCCTGCAGGTAGACGGTCAGGATGACGGACGTCGGGGCGAGCCAGACGATCAGTGATTCGAGTCCGGTCCACACGAACAGGCCGTGGTAGAGGCCGGTAGAGATGTCCGCCGCGAGCACGGACGGTGATGGGAACATCGCGAGGGGTAGCGCGGACGTTCCGCTATGCGGGGCCCGGAGCCAGGCGATATCCTGCCGCAGCACGGCCGCGGACCGGGCGGCGCCCTGCTCCGGCCAGATCAGCGTGAGCCCGACCCACTCGACGAACACGGTCAGGACGAGGGCCGCGACAAGGGCGCCGGCGAGGCCGATGATCCAGCGGATCACCCGGATCACAAGACCCCGTGGCCGGACGGGAGAGGTAACGGCAACGCTCATGCGGCCGCATCCTCTTCGTGTCCCTGATGGGTGGAGCCACCGGGAGCCGCCAGCAGCGGAGGATCCCCCGGACCGGAAAGCAACCGCTGGAAGTCGCCCGATGTTTCATCCGTGGGCGGCATCGACCTCTGCCACCAGTGATCACGGTGCCAGTCGGCCGCGCCCTGACGGTCGGACTTCATGAGGCGTCCGAGTTCGGCGATGTTTTCGGGAAGCGGACGTTTGTCGGCCTGCGGAAGCGGGATCCGGAACTTGTAGAGTTGACCGCCCTCCATCACGAGAAAGGCATGGCCCCTCGGAAGCCGCGTGAGATCGCCTGGCTGCAGCATGGGCACGTCCGATGTCGATACGCGGTCCTGGACCGAGGATCCGAAATGTCGGCTTGATTCGGGGTCGTTCTGGTGCTGGGCGGTGGATACCGTGGTCAGTTGGGAAACCTGGACAGTGGGCAGCATGTCCGTCAGCATTTCCGCAGTTTCCTTGTTGCGGACCCTGAGCATGAAGATCGTGTTGAAGTTGCCGCCGATCTGCCCTGCCTTGGCCCGGTTGCCGATCCGGGCCTCGATGTCTGACCAGGTCTGCGTGTAGGCGGTGACCTGGAATCCGGCACCGCCGGACTTGGTGAGCATGGGGATGAACTCGTCCCCGATCAGATCGTTGAACTCGTCCGCATGGAGGGAGATCGGGCTGATTTTCCTGTGGGCGGAACCCGGGACGCCGGGATTGGGTCCGTTTGCGTACAGCTCGCCGGCAACCGCGGTCAGATCGGCGAACATGGCGTTGCCCACGGCGCTCGCGACGGTGACGTCCTGCAGCGCGGCGAGGCCGACGTACACCACGCCGGTCTGGTTGATCACGGACATCCAGTCGAACACGCCTTCGGCATCCCAATCCCCGTGGTCGGGGTTGAAGAGGGTGGATACCGCACCCGTGGAGAGCTTCTCGAGAAACGGAAGCAGGGAAGAGACGATCTTGTCGAAATAGGTGCGGTCGTACTTGCATGCCGAAAGCAGACCATCGGCAATGGGGTCGTGCTGGCCAGTGGTTTGAAAGACTTCCGTCAGCACCCGGGCCATGCAGACTGCCCGGATGTCCCGGGACCGCTCCGCGGCCGTCAGGGCCGGCAGAACGGGGCGATCGGGATCGTTCCTGGATCCGGTCAGGCCATGCTCGTACAGGTCGATGAGCTCGGACCAGTTCCCCGGGCCGTTCTTGTCCAGCCACCAGCGGCCATACCGGATGAGGAGCTCGTCGATGTTGTTGACGTGGGCCTGGATCGTCCGGTAGGTCGGGGGTTCGCTCAGCCGGTCCAGGGCCTGGGCAATGATGTTGGTGAACCGCCAGCCGAACTCCTTGAACGCGGACGAGTTCCCGGAATCAGGCAACGCGTTGGCGATCCGGGTGGCAACCTGGGTGATCCGGGAATAGCTGCCCACGGGGTTGTAGCGGGCGGAATGCTCGGGATGGGCGAGATGGAAGATGCGGAATCCCTCGAGTCGGCCGCTGTCGCGGCAGGCCGCATACATGCCGAGCATCAGATCGGTATCGCCTTTCGGATCGAACACGATCACCGTGTCGCCTCTCCGGATGTCCTGGTTGATCAGGATCTCGGCGAACCGGGTCTTGCCCACCCGGGTGGTGCCGAGCACCAGGGTGTGGCCTACCCGCTCACCGATCGGTGAATACAGTCTCCGTTCTCCTTCCCACATGCCCACACCGTGAATCTCCGGGCGGCCCCCAACGGCTGGAGGGGGGCGAAATGGATTGAGTACGTGGTCCACTAGAAGCTTCGAGGCCAGTGTGTGCAATCCATGGTGTTCCAGCGAGACCGCGATGGATTGGGCCAGGGCCTGGCCGCGCGGTTGCCGCAGGAACCGGGTATTGTCCGGCTGGAGGCAGTCGCGCAGGCGCTGGGTGTGACGCGCCTGCCAGCGGAAACCCCGTCCGAGGTACAGCTTGCGGCCGGAAACCGGGATCCGGTCGCGTCGGATGGAGAAGCGGGGCTGCTGCCCCAGGCGGCGCTTGTACCGGACAATCCGGGATCCCTGCCATAACCGCCATGTGCCGTAGACAGTGAAGAGCGCACTGCCGGCAAGAGCGAGCGTCCAGGGAAGATACAGGTAACCGTGCAGGCCCGTGACGATCACCGCCATGGTGAAGGCCAGCAGGGACGACCAGAGTTCGACGGCCGGCCGCAGCAGTGCTTCCACCTGATAGCGCGCGGTCATTGGCTGCCGACCTCCCGGCCGACGAGGAGAACCGGAACGGTCCTGATTCCGTAGATCCTGGCCAATCCGTCGAAGGGAACGGGAAGGACGGGGACAGGGTGTGCAACCTGTCGAAGCGAATCGACCGCTTCCTTGCCGGAGGCCTGCACCAGTACGCAGCCGGCTCCAAGGCGGGTGAGTTGCCGGCGATTGGCGATCAGCCACCGCCGCGATTCGCGATCCGGACCGATGACGCACAATGGAGATGTCAGCGGAATGTCGATCCGGCGGATGCCGGCAGAGGCGGATGAGGGCATGAGCCGGGATGCGGCCGGAAGGCCTGCGCCCTCAAGAAGCCCCTTTCCCTGGCCTGTGGAACGGACCGGCGCCGGATCCTGTCCGTTTTCAAATCGTCCGAGCAGCTCGCCGATGAGGGATTCCGCGGGCTGTGCTCCCTGATCGTGTCCAAGCACCACGAACTCGCCGGAATCTCCGGCGCATGCCGGCACGGCACCGAAAGCGAGTGCCGCGGAAAATAGAACCGGAACAACCAAGAAGCGTTCAGCCGCCATGACCGGCACTCCCGACCAGGCCGATCAGTCGACGGGCAACCCGGCTGCGGTAGGCATCCGCGAGGTCCGGCGTTGCGCTGTGGAATAGCCCGATCGCTTGCCAGACGTCGCCGCCGGCTGCGGCCAGTCCTTCCGAAAAGATCCCCGCGGCCACCCGTGAATTCTCGTACGGGTCCAGCATCGCCCCGGGGGAATCGAACCGGCTCGAATGGAAGCGGTATTCGACCTGGAAGAGGCCGACACCCAGTTGACCGGGCTGGCGCCGTATGGCATCCAGGAGAGCGGACCCGGCTTTCTCCCGCGTCGGAAAGAAATAAGGCTCGCCGTCGATGGACAGGGTCCATGGCCAGGGCCTGAACTCGGCGGTCATCCGGCTCTGGCCGGATTCGGTCAGTGCGATCGCGTAGAAGATTGCCGGACTCAGGCGGTGTTCGTACGCGGTTGCATGGTATCCGGCCGGCACGTCGGGAGTCTGTGCCATTCCAGCTGCCGGAGACAGGAGCAACCAGAATCCCAGCAACCGGTTATTCACCTGTGCCTCCACGAATCACGGTATCGAGGGAGACGGAAGTCTCCAGGGACGGATCCCGGAACAGGACCGGGAGATCGGAGGGGTTCATGCCGGCACGGGCCAATGCCCCGCGGTCATGATTGAGCGTGATGCTGCGGTCGCGGACACGGGGCTGCGGCAGTCCGACCCGGTGCGCCCAGCGGGAAATCTCGGTGTCCGTTCCGGCACCGACATAGTAGATGTCGATGGTCCGGCCGGCCACGACTAGGTCGAGGACAGTCCGGTCGCAACGGGGGCAGTCCGGCCCCACGAAAACCAGTACCCGGGCGGGGGTTGAGCCGGGAAAGGGATGACCGGCATGATCACCGTACTCGCCGGAATCTTCGAAATAGTTGAAATCCGGGGCGGACCTCCCGGTGCGGGCAATGCGCTGGTAGGCGCGATTGAATGCGAACAGGTCATCCAGGCGCATGCGCTCCTGGCCGTACACGATCCGTGCGAACCGTTCCCGATCGGCATCGGACTTCGCGTTGATGCCGAGGACGAAGGGTGGGGCGAGATGTGGATACCAGAGGCCGGAGGGACCCCGCATCAGTCTCGTGTAGGTCGACCAATCGGTTTTGGACAGGCCCCAGGCCTCGCGGCCGGATTCCGTGAAGGCGACCCGGCCTGTCGTGGTCCCGACGACCTCGCTGTCGTGGATACCGGTCTGGGAAATGGCCTCCTGGGCGACAGCGGGAACAACCACCAACACCAGGAGGATCGGGACTGCAGATGACACCTGGAAAAAAGTCCCGCGTGCCACCGAGGAGGCCAAGCTGAAAACGGAAAGGGTCGAGGGGGTATTCATCGACCGGCGCCCTGCTCCTGTACTGTCTGGAAGTGCCGGCGTCTCGGGGGATTTTCCGCCGGATCTTCCTGCACCGGTGTATCGGCAGGAAGGATCGGGACCACCCGGACCCGTCTGGCGACGTGGTCGACCTCGATGGCGAAGCTGCGCCCTGCCCCGATCAGGGCGGCGATCACCGAGTCGATTCTTTTTTCGGCGAAGTTCTGGTGGGGGATGGCGAGCCGTGATTCCAGGAGCCGGCGCGATGCAAAATGGGGGTGCCTATCCGGATCGAGGAGGCGGTATCCGGTACCGACCAGGGCGGTGCGCAGGGCTTCGCCTACGGTGATTCTGGAGGTGAACTGCAGGTTGGAGACCTGCTCAAGTGGGTTCAGTTGTGCCGCTCCATGAACCAGCACGGATCGGTCGATATATCGCCCGGCACGCTTGATCTCGTCAGCGTGTACATGGACCGTCGGCGCCATGGCGATGACCGCGGCCACTGCCGCGGACAACGACCACGGTTGGGAAAACTGCGAAGTGGATAGGCGCATCAGCCGTCGTGATGGATCGGACGGCTCACTATTTTCCATAGAGGGACTCGATTCCACAGGGTTTACCGTTCAATTGGCACCCAAACAAAATCGAATTCGCTTGACATGCAGCGCAAGATACTGTTTGCGCCGAGGATATGAGGTCATGAATCACGGTCACTGGCCGCGAATGGCCAGCAGGGCCTGCACCACCGGACACCACTGCCATTGCCCCACCTGATCGTGCAACGCCCGGATCAAGTGCCCCACCCGCTCATGGGCCTCACTCACCGCTGGCGGCATTCCTCCCGGGCCAGAACCCAGTCCGGCCAGACAATCATCACCTGCGCCGACTGATCCGCACACCGAGACGTGGCCCACTGTGCCGCATTGCTGTGCCGATCTTCGTCCGCCTCGATCCGGTCCCAATTGTTTTCGATCGTCTCTCTTTCGGGCGGATTGCTTGCGTGCGGCACAATCTTTCGCCGCATGCTCAAACATCGGCCCGAGATGGATCGTCAGGTCGTGGTGGCTCCTATCCGAACCGGGTATCGATCATGAGCCGACGTGTCGTGATCTACAACAAGTCTCCGACGCAGCGCAGGGTTGCAACGGTTCATCCATGGGTTCGCACCTGTGACCGATGAATTTATTATCTTCTTTAAGACCGCGGCGCTGCCTCCTTGCGCCGAAGGCCGAAGGCCCGGGTAGTGTCAAGAATTTTTCGCACTTTCCGTTTGGTGGTGGCTCCGGTTTTACATATCTCAGGAATCACGCTGCCTCAAACCGGTCGATATTGATTTAGTCCACATGTTCACGGACTCGCCAAAGATCGTAAGCCATCTGCATTCCAAGCCAGGTCTCGGGGGTTGAACCAAACGCCTTGGATAAACGAACCGCCATCTCCGTGGAAACTCCTGTTTTTTCATTAACCAGTTCAGACAAGGTCTGACGGGCAACGACAATGCCTTCTGCAGCCTTGGTGACAGACAGGCCAAGTGGCTCGAGACACTGTCGCCTTACGATTCCACCCGGATGTGGAGGATTCTGCATCGCCATCACGTTATCTCCTAATGGTAATCAAGGTAGTCAACGTCAACTACCTCACCTCTTTTTAACCCCCCCGTGCCAGCATGAAGTGCAACATGTGTGGGTCTGCAGCAGAGTGTTTGGGATGAGCGTATTGCAGTGGGCCGGGGGATGGCGAATCCACAGGTGCAAGACACTCAAAAACTAATGAAAGTGGTCCTCGCTTCTCCAGACACGTTCGTGGTCGTCTGCGATTGCCTGATCCTCTCTCGCAATGCAGGCTGGCTTTCAAATTTCCTCTTGAATTGTGGGACATCCTGTTTGTCCGGATCTGTCGAGCCAACGAGCCCAGCAGCTAGCAACATCGACATGTACTCCTCGTCTCGTGAAAATTCAGAGTTACATTCATGACATGCTTCCATGGTCATTAACTCATCAGGATAGGGCTTTACTAAGAAGCATTTCGAAGGAATATGTTCTCGTGACCTATTCATTTTATTAAGATTGGCACCACAGTGGATACAAACACTTTCAGGCCATCTAAGACGTTCGTCAATAAATCGGTCTGATAATTGTTTCATGCTTAGGGAATCTCCGATTAATTCAGCCATCCTTATTATAATCTGCAAGGGGACAAAGGAGAGAGATGGCCATACGCCAGTCCACGTTTTTCGATTCCGGATTCAGTGTGAGGAGCGCCCAAACACGAATAAGGCAGTTTACAGCATCTAACTTGGAATAATTTGCATGGATAATAACAGTAGGATGCGTGTCTCACTGAGCGACATTTCCATCATGTTTTGAGAGGGCACCATGAAGATTTCAAAATTACAAATCCAAAACTATCGAAGCATCAAAGAAATATTCATTTCCTGTAGCTCTCTCCTAACGTTTCTCGGTCCCAATAATCATGGAAAATCAAATGTTTTGTCTGCACTTGAATTTGCCTTAAGTACCTCTGCAAAACCAGTCGAACAGGATTTTTTTGCCTATCGCAAGTCCGACGATAATGAGCTCTGGGTTGAAATGACCTTTCAGGATCTGACCGAACAAGAAGGAACTACATTTAAGCGTTACGTCCTGTCTGATGGCTGTATTCGTATCAGAAAGACTGCACGCCTCTTAAGCAGTGGAGTAGAGATATTGTATAACGGGTGGTTAGAAGAACCGGAAGATAAATGGCTCCGTGCGGAAAATGCAGAAAAATATACGAGTCGGGAAAAGGTCCAAGGGACATCTCTAAATGATTTTGTACCTGAAAGTGGACGAATTACCAAGGCGATGATAGAGGAAGCACAGCAGAAATACATAGAAGAACATCGTGAGGATCTGAAGTTTAAGGCACGGCTGGAGACTAGTCACCTGTTGGGTCAAAAAAATGTTGCTGGAGGTGTACTTCCAGAATTTTTCTTGATTCCGGCTGTGCGCGATCTCACAGATGAAATCAAGATAAGAGCTACGACGACTTTCGGGCGGCTCATGAATCGTGCTGTACGAGACATGGCAGAACGAGATGAACGATTTATAAATGCAAAGGAGCAGCTTAGGACAGTGGTTGACTCTCTTAATGCACGAGATAGTGCAGGCAAGACAACCAATGAACTTTCAGCACTTGAGCAAAGTTATAGAAAGCGAGCTGAAAGACTGGCAAGTTAAAGTGAACATTGAGGTCGCACCGCCTGCGCTTGAAAAGCTGTTTGAGCTCGGGACGGATGTTCACCTTGATGACGGTGTCCGAACCACTGCCGACCGAAAGGGTCATGGATTGCAACGTGCAATGATGTTTGCACTTTTGCGGTCCTGGGCTGCGGCCCTTCGCAAAAAGCGGAACTCAGCCTCTGAAGGAGAAATCACTGCGCGGCGACAATCAGACTCGGTGATCTTCGCTATGGAAGAACCAGAGCTATTTTTACATCCTCAAGCGCAAAGGCAGCTCTCGGCTTCATTAAAGGAAATTTCTAAGACGCCAGAGCATCAGGTCTTTATTTGTACACACTCGACGCACTTTGTAGACCTAACACATTACAGAGAAATTGTAATTATAAATAAGGATAATTCGGCATCAGGTAGCCATGTCAGGCAATGTACGCAGGAGTTGTTCGAAGGTGATGACGTGCACGACAAAAAGAAGAGATTCCATATGGCTCATTGGATTAATCCGGATCGTGGTGAATTATTTTTTGCACGTCGTGTTGTCTTTGTTGAGGGAGAGACCGAAAAAGTCATGATCCCTTTTATTGCAAAAATGATGAATTTGTTGGATCCGGGGGTTTCGATCATTGACTGTGGAGCGAAACACAATCTTCCTCTCTATGTAGCTATCGCTAATGCATTTAAGATGCAATATTTAGTCGTTCATGATGAAGATCCACTTCCAGATCAGACTCCCAACGAATGGGACCAGAACAAGCGACAGTCTAAAATGAAAACTTTTGAGCTAAATCAAACAATTGCAGATATTGTTGATCCAGGATTAGGGAAAATCAAGATGCTGTGCCCCGATTTTGAGAGCGAGTGTGGTGTTTCACGCAGACAGGGCAACCGGAAAGGGAAGCCCCTTGCTGCCTTGGATCATTTCGACGGAAGATCAATTGAGGAAATTCCGGTTGTGCTGAAAAACTTGGCGGAAGTGGCGTATAGCAAATAGATGTAGTGATTCGGACTTGATCTGACAGGTACCGGTTTTGACGCAGTGTCTGTCAGTTCAGGTTCAATGTATGCACTTCTCCTTCCAGATTGATTTTCCATCTTCCAAGGTCGCCATGGGGGTTCTTCCACAGCACATCTTTCCCAGATGAGTACGTTCATTATTGTAGTACTGAAGCCATTCGTCCAGATCGGACTGTAATGTTTCGAGATCTGCATACAGCTTCTTTCGAAAGGTCACCTGGTAGAACTCCTGCAGCAGGGTCTTGTGGAAGCGTTCACAGATGCCATTGGTCTGCGGGGACCGGGTCCGGGTTCTCGTGTGCTCGATGTCATTGACTGCCAGGTACAGCTGATAGTCATGCTGTTCCACCTTGCCGCAGTACTCGGTGCCCCGGTCCGTGAGGATCCTTAGCAGGGGCAGGGCTTGCGTCTCAAAGAAGGGCAACACCTGGTCATTCAGCAGATCGGCTGAGGTGATCGGCGTCTTGGTGGTATACAGCTTGGCACAAGCCACCTTGCTGTAGGTGTCGACAAAGGTCTGCTGATACACCCGGCCCACACCCTTCAGCGTACCGACATAGAAGGTTTCCTGCGAACCCAGGTAGCCGGGTGGACCGTCTCGATCTCGCCACAGGCCTCGTCGTCGTGCCGCTTCCTCTCCAGGGCTGCCACCTGGGCCTCGGTCAGGAGCAGGCCCTCCTCGGCTACCCTGGCTTCCAGCGCCTTCAACAGGAGCTTGAAGTTCTCCAGACCATGGCGCAGCCAGATACTGCGAACGCCGCTGGCCGAGATGAAGATGCCGCGCTTGCGCAACTCGTTGCTGGTGTGCGCCTGTCCCTGGGCGGATACTCCAGGGCATGGGACACCACCGCTTCCTCCTTTCGTTCAGCCGATTTCGGACAGATCGGCGGTTTGACGGAGCGTGCCGTGCAGCAGATATCGGGGTTGCCGCCGGCCGTGAGGTTGGCCGGTAATGGGGCGGGAGAGGCTAAAGCCTGAGTCGCTCGAGGGTCCGAAGCGGCAGGTACAGGCGTAGCGGCTGCGACGGGAAGGGCGTGAAGCCGTAGCGCTCGTAGAAAGCCCTGGCGCGGTCGTGCAGCGCATCGACCATGACGGCATAGACGCCGATCGTATCGCCCGCGCGGACGACTCTATGGATCGCGTCGAGCAACAGAACCTCGCCGAGCCCGCTCCCCTGGCTGCGAAGATCGACGGCCAGCCGCCCGATGACAGCCGCTGGCACGGGATAGTGCGGCAGGCGCCTGACGAGCCCCGCCGGCAGATTGTCCTTCTCGAAGCTCGCCGCGCTCAGCGCGTAGTAGCCGGCGATTCGTGCGGGCGGGTTGCCCAACGCGACGAAGACCCACGCGATGCGCCGCCGGGTGTCCTGGGAAGCCTGCCGGCGGATGTAGCGGTCGAGCGAAGGTTCCCCGCAGGAGAAGGACGCGCGGTCGTGATGCGGACCGAGCGGCTCGACCGTCAGCGGCAATTCATCCCCCGATGCGCTCGCGGTAACGGCGCGCGGCCCGCTTCAGCGCCGCGTTCGGCGCGGGCGGGTTGAGCAGCGCGTCATGGAAGGCGTCCCAATCTGTCGCCGGGAGCACGATTTGCTCGTGCGCCTCGATCACCCGCTCGGCCGCGGTCACGGTGTTGTGCAGCACGAAACGGCTGACGGTGGTTTCCTCGTAGGCCGCCGCGCGTTCAAGCTTGCGTTTGCTCCTGGCGTCAAGACGCAGGTGGACCCGCTCGTGCTTGGTTTCGGATGTTTCAACCATTGTGATGTCTCCCGCGTAAGATGGCAATGGATATATGCACCATAACGGCGTACATTGCAAGCGCGTCGGCAGACGAGACCGACGGCGGATAGGAGGGGACCATGACCCTGCGTTGCGCGTTCTACGCCCGCTATTCGTCCGACCGGCAGCGGGCGGCGTCCATCGAGGACCAGTTCCGCATCTGCCGCGAGGACTGGAGAGTCGAGGACACGTATCGGGGCGCGGCGATCTCGGGCGCGAGTGTCATCCTGCGCCCCGGCGTCCAAGCGTTGCTCGAAGGCGCAAGGCGCGGCCTGTTCGAGGTCGTCGCCGCCGAGGCGCTCAATCGGGTGGGCCGCGACTAGGCGGACGTGGCGATCCTCTACAAGCACCTGTGCTTCGCCAATGTGAAGTTGGTCACGCTCGCCGAGGGTGAGATCAACGAGCTGCATGTCGGCCTCAAGGGTACCCTGAATGCGCTG
Source organism: Candidatus Poriferihabitaceae bacterium (assembly GCA_965213885.1). Taxonomy (GTDB): domain Bacteria; phylum Pseudomonadota; class Gammaproteobacteria; order Arenicellales; family Poriferihabitantaceae; genus VYFG01. Next base: position 3,540,078 of record OZ243919.1, on the reverse strand, counting down.
TTCCTCATGCTGAACCATGCGCAGCCCGCTCACATGAAGGGGTGAGTAGATACATTTTATTTTCGTGTTCAATTTTGGCTGTTCAGCCTAATGCTGAGAGAGGGGTTTTGACACTCGCAAAATATACACAAGACATTATGTGACTCACAAAGCCATCATTCACGAATAACAAATTCTGTTTACTGACCAAAATGCCCTACTTTGCGATCAGAGCATCATTGCGGCGTTCCTGGCAGCAGGGCCTCGGCAAACTCGGCCGCATCAAAGGGTTGCAGATCCCCGGCCTTCTCCCCGGTACCGATATAGCGGATGGGTATGTCGAACTTTTCCGCGACAGCGAGGATCACTCCACCCTTGGCAGTACCGTCCAGCTTGGTCATGCAGATCCCGGTCAGGTTCACCGCCTCGTGAAAATGCTGTACCTGTGACAGGACGTTCTGCCCATTGCCGGCGTCCACGGTCAGCCAGACCTCGTCCGGAGCCGCCGGCTCGGCCTTGCCCAGGACCCGCTTGACCTTTTTCAGCTGTTCCATCAGGTCCCCATGTGCATGCTGCCGACCGGCGGTGTCAACCAGCAACAGCGTCATCTCCCTCGCGCACGCGGAAATGTACGCATCGAATGCCACAGCCGCCGCATCCACACCGTGTGCCTGTGCGACCACGGGGATGTCCAGTCTCTCCCCCCAGGTTTGCAACTGCTCGATCGCGGCCGCGCGAAAGGTGTCGCAGGCCGCGAACATCACCCTGGCTCCTTCCTCTTGGTGACGGGCCGCAATTTTCGCCAGGGTCGTTGTCTTGCCGACACCATTGACCCCCACCATCATGACCACCCGAGGTCTGCCTGGGGGAAACTCGAGCGGATCTGCCTGGCATGGCGAAAGGAGATCCGTCAGTATCGTCCCAAGGCTGCGTCGAAGCGTTGCCTCGTCGTTGATCCTGTTCCGTTTGACATCCTGCCTCAGGTGCTCGACGACCCTCCGACTTACGGCAATGCCCGCATCCGCCACCAGGAGCTGATCCTCGATCTCCTCAAACACAGACTCGTCGATCGTGGCACTCCTGAACAGGGATGCGACTCCGCCAAACAGACCCTCCCTGGTGCGGGAGAGCCGAGCAAACAATCCGCCGCGTGATGAAGAGCCGGATTGCGTGTCATCCACTTCGTCAGTACTTCTCTCTTCCCTGCTCCCGGAAAAAACCCTCTTCATGGACCGGCTTTCACGACTCGATTTGGCGAAGGAACGTATCGTATCATCAATGCAGTCTTCCACCGAAATGCGGAATCCAGTTGAAGCGGAGTCGACCCGGCCGTGATGGCGAAATCAGGATCATTGGCGGCTTTTGGCGAAGCCGCCGGCTGCGCTTTCCTGACGTCGCGTCACTGAGACCCTCACCCGATGCGGTGCGCGAGACGCTGTTCAACTGGCTCCAGAATGACATCCCGGGTGCCTGCTGCCTCGACCTGTTCGCCGGCAGCGGCGCATTCGGTTTCGAAGCGGCCTCCCGGGGAGCATCCCTGGTTACGATGGTGGAATCCAATGCCGAGGCAGCAAGGACGCTGGTTCTGAATGCCGGCCTTCTTGGTGCAAACGATGTGGTGCGGGTTGTCCATGGAAGCGTGGAGAAATACCTTCGTTCTGTCACCACACCGTTCGACATCATCTTCATGGATCCTCCGTTTTCCGATCACCTGATCGAATCCACCTGCCGGCTGCTGTCCCGGGGAGAGTCGATCACCGCCAGCACGCTGTTGTACATCGAGAGTCCGGCGACCAAAGAACAATTACTCCTGCCGTCCAACTGGGATATCATCCGGCAAAAGGACCGCGGTACCGTTCGGTCCACGCTCATCAACCTGAACCCCATCGTCCATGACATATAAGACCGCCATCTACGCCGGCACGTTCGACCCGATCACCAACGGACATGGCGACCTCGCTGCCAGAAGCGTGAAAATGTTCGATCACGTCATTCTCGCCATTGCGGCAAGTCCCGACAAGCGCACGCTTTTCAGCCTCGACCAGCGGGTGGATCTGGCACGGAAGGTGCTGGCGGACATACCCAATGTCGAAGTGGTACGGTTTTCGGGGCTGCTGATTGATTTCGCCCAGACGATGAAGGCCAATGTCATCCTGCGTGGACTGCGGGCCGTTTCGGACTTCGAGTACGAATTCCAGCTGGCTTCGATGAATCGACGGCTGGACAGCAACATGGAAACGGTATTTCTGACACCATCAATGCGCTATACGTTCGTCTCTGCCTCCCTGGTGAAAGAAGTGGCACGCTACGGCGGTGATGTCTCCGAATTCGTTCATCCGGCCGTGCACGAAGCATTGAGACAGGCATTCGGCTCCGGTTGAAATTCACCCCCACCCACTCTCTCCATCGATGGCGCTCTATATTACCGACGAATGCATCAACTGCGATGTCTGTGAACCGGAGTGTCCAAACGATGCGATCTTCCAGGGCGAGTTGATCTACCAGATCGACTGGACCAGGTGCACGGAATGCGTGGGTCATTTCGAGGCCAGCCAATGCGTCGAAGTATGCCCCGTGGACTGCATCCCGGTGGACCCTGAGCATGTCGAAAGCCGTCCAGTGCTGGAGTTGAAATACCATCGCCTGATGCAGGAGAAGCAGCCCCCGGCGGCATGACCGGTACCACCCTGTCCGCCGGTGCCGCCGATAGCCCGGCCAATCCGGCTCCACGCCGCCTGATTCTTGTCGAGGGCAGTTCCCAACCCGGAATCCGGCCGGACCCGGACAGCCGGATCAGTCCGATGGGTGGAATCTGGATTGGCGAGAATGCGCCGGCAGGCTTCACATCGTTGCCGAACAGGGACGCTTCCGGACTCCTCGGGACGGAGCACCGCCTTGTTGTCCTGGATGCCCGGCAGGGCGTGGAACCGGAGGCGCTGGGCATCGCTGCCGGATGCATTCCCGCCGGCGGGATGCTGGTGCTGTGGCTGCCGGATCAGGCATCGGAGCACCCTGCCGGCAGCCGAAGCCCCTACCATCGTCGGCTGTTACACCTGCTCGATACCTTTCCGGAACCGATTCGTCTCGGGAGCGAGGCCGGATGGATCCTTCCCATGGATATGGCTGGGCCTGTCGAAACGGAAGTGGCCACGGGCCTGACCGTCACCCACGATCAGGAACGGGCAGTCCGGGCAGTGGAACATGCCCTGTCCGGCCAGAGAAGAAAGCCGACCATCCTGATCGCGGACCGGGGCCGCGGCAAATCCGCCGCCCTGGGAATTGCAGCAGGCCGCATCCTCAAGCGGCAAGAATGCCGGATCCTGGTGAGCGGATGCCGTCGCGCCTCGGCAAACGTGGTGTTCCGCCATGCCATTGGCGTGTGTTCACGGGCAACCCGCCATCTGCACTGGGTTGGCATCGATACCCTGCTGAATCAGAATCCCGACACGGACCTCCTCCTGGTGGATGAAGCCGCCGGTATTCCACTGGACCGTCTGGCGACACTGCTGACCCTCTATCCCCGCATCGCCATGGCCACCACGGTTCATGGCTATGAAGGGTCCGGACGGGGATTCCTGCTCAGGTTCCGGGACATCATCGATCGTTGCAGCCGCGGCTGGCATCCCGTGACACTCGATATGCCCGTCCGCTGGCCACCCGGTGACCTGCTGGAAGCCCGGATCAACCAACTCCTGCTGCTGGATGCGGAAGTGCCGGAAATTCCCCCGGAGATCGACATCCGGGACGTCAGGATCGTCCCCGTCACTGGCCTGGAACTGGCTGCCGACGAGAACGAACTGCGGACGGTCTTCAGCCTGCTGGTGACAGCCCACTATCGCACCCGGCCACGGGACCTCAAGCATTTGCTGGACAACGAGGCCCTGCTCATCTACCGCATGCGCCTGCACCATGCCGGCAAGACCAGGACCATCGGCGTACTGCTTGCCATCAGGGAAAATGCTCCTGGCCAGGTTCTGGGCAAGGAGATTGCACTTGGCCTGAGGCGCCCCGGATCACATGTCCTCGCCGAACTTCTCGCCGGACAGCTCGGTGTCAGCAATGCCGTGGATGTCAACCTGACACGCATCCAGCGCATCGTGATTCATCCATCCCTGCAAAGACAGGGTCTCGGCAGACGGCTGCTGCAGGAATTCTGTGATGACCCGGCCCATGGGTCCAGCCTGGTGGGCACCCAGTTTGCGCTGTCCCCGGACCTGGTGGACTTCTGGAGAGATGCGGGATTTGTACCGGTGAGGGTGGGCAGCCGTCGCTCCCGCTTTGCAGGAGAAGTCAGCGGTCTCTTCCTGAAATCCCTGGACACTGCAGGCGATGCCGTCGTGTCCAGGGCAACCACGGGATTCGGGAAGCAGTTTCCGGCCTCCCTGCTGCGCCTCCACCGTGGCCTGGATCCTGAGATCGTTCTCAGGCTGCTCGGCGGGAATGCAGCATTCGCAGAAACGCCGGGCGGCGGGGATCTGGACGACGTTGCCGGTTTCTGCTTCGAGAACATTGCGGAGACATCCATACCGCAATCGCTGAGCCGCGTCGTGCTCTGGGGCCTTGCCATCGGCGGGTTGTCCGATGCCAGGCTTTGCGTCGAGCGCGTGCTCCAGGGAAAGAACTGGCCGGACTGCAGCAGTCTCGCCGGCGACGAGGGTCGGCGCTGCGGGACAGCCCGGTTGAGGAAGTCATGCTCGGCACTGCTGCAGTCCCAGGCAGACGATGCCGCCGGAGAAAACCACGGCCGGCTCAGGCGATCCGCACCCCCAGGATTTCTCTGACAGCATCCAGCAGGATCCGGTTTTCATCGGGGGTCCCGATGGTAATGCGAAGGCAGTTCTCCAGCATTCCGTCGGGCTGGTGGAGGTTCTTGACCAGGACGCCCCGCCGCTTCAGGCCTTCGAAAACCGTATCTGCTCCTGCGGCGAATCGAAGGAGAATGAAATTGGCATCACTGGGATAAACGGTCACACCCGGCACAGCGGCGAGTTCCGCAAGCATCCACCCGCGATCCTCCCGAATCCGCATGCCCTGCGCCTCAAGGACATCATGATGTTCCAGGCAGAACGCCGCTCCGGCCTGCGACAGGCTGTTGATGTTATAGGGCAACCGGACCTTGTCCATTTCCGCCACCCAATCCGGATGTCCCATCAGCATACCTAGACGAAGTCCCGCAAGACCACTCTTGGACAGCGTGCGCATGACCAGCAGGTTGGGATAATCGGGCACCCGGTCGAGGAACGTGCGACCGCTGAAGGAATGGTAGGCCTCGTCCAGCACGACCACGCCCGGGGCCTCGCGGACGATCTCCAGGATCAGGTCCTCATCGAACCGGTTGCCCGTCGGGTTGTTGGGATATGCCAGGAATACACAGGCGGGCTGCGCTTCCCGGATTCCGCCCAGCATGCCCTGCGGATGCAGCGAAAAGTCAGGATTCAGCGGCACCTCCCTGAAACCGGTCCCGGTGAACAGGGAAATCATCCGGTACATCGAGAACGACGGGCCTGGCGCCAGAAACGTTCTGCCTGGTCCGCCGATGAGAAGTGCCAGCATCTGGATCAGTTCATCGGAACCATTGCCCAGAATGATTTCACAGCGCGAGGGCACATCGAATACTTCCCGAATACGCTGCCTGAGCACCCGGGCCCCGGGGTCGGGATAGCGGTTGACATTCGCCGCCGCGAGGCACGCCTGCCAATCCCCGTGCAGCTCGGATGGCAGCGTGTAGGGATTTTCCATGGCATCCAGCTTGATCAGGCCGTCCGAAGGCGGCACGTGATAGGGGCTGAGATCCCGCGTGGCCGGATTCACCAGGTGTTCCAACGGTGTTTTCATCGAGTGCACTGCATCAGGCTTCCCTGCTTCCGAGACGGTATTCGGCAGAACGTGCGTGCGCGGTCAGGCCTTCGCACCGGGCCAGGACGGAAGCCCTGAGAGCCATCTCCGAGGCTCCCTTGATGCTGGCCTGGATCAGGCTGCTGCGCTTCTGGAAATCGTAAACACCGAGGGGGGAGCTGAAACGGGCGGTCCCCGATGTCGGGAGGACATGGTTTGGCCCCGCACAGTAGTCTCCAAGGGATTCCGCGCTGTGGGAGCCAATGAAGATGGCGCCGGCATGCCGGATGCTGTCCGCCAGCGACCCTGCATCCTGCACCATGAGTTCAAGATGTTCCGGGGCGATACGATTGGCGATTTCAGCGGCATGTTCCGGGGAATCCGTCCGGACGACGGCACCCTGACCGCGCAACGCGGCAGCGATGATGTCACGCCGCTCCATGTCCGGCAACAGCCTGGCAATCGAAGAGAGCACCCTGTCGGCCACGCCCTCCCCCACCGCGATGGCGATGGACTGCGCCTGTTCATCGTGCTCCGCCTGTGCAAAAAGATCCATGGCTACCCAGTCGGGATCCGCGGTTTCGTCGCAGATGACAACAACCTCCGAAGGACCCGCGATCATGTCGATACCCACTTTCCCGAAGACCTGCTTCTTGGCGGTGGCCACATAGGTGTTTCCGGGGCCAACGATCTTGTCCACCGCCGGAATGGTCTCGGTGCCCCAGGCAAGAGCCGCCACGGCCTGTGCGCCGCCCACGGTGAATATCCTGTCCACACCCGCCTGCCTCGCGGCATACAGGATTGCCGGGTTGATTTCACCATCGGGTGTCGGCACCGTCATGATGACTTCACCGACACCGGCAACCCGCGCCGGGATCACGGTCATCAGGACCGAGGAAGGATAGGCGGCCTTTCCGCCCGGCACGTACACGCCCACCCGGTCGACAGGAGTGACCTTCTGCCCCAGCACGGTGCCGTCTTCCTCCTGAAAGTGCCAGGAGTGGGCGATTTCCCGCTCGTGAAACCGCCCAATACGGTCAGCTGCGAAGCAAATCGCATCAGCAAGCTCGGGAGGAACCGATGCGCAGATGCTGTCCACCCGCTCCGGGAGAATTTCCAGGCCCGAGGCATCGGCCAGAGGCAGCCGGTCCAATCTGCCGGTCAGTTCAACCAACGCCCGGTCACCCCTCTTGCGTACGTCCAGGATGATGTCCGCGACCACCTGCTCCACGTCCTTCGAGCCCTTGTCCGACAGGTTCGAATCCCGCACCAGCAGCGAGGCCAGCCGTGAATCGAAATCAACCTGTCCGCTATCCAGGACAGTGATCAGGTCCTCCGGCCATTCAGGCACTACGGCGTTCCAGATAGTATCCCGGCACCCGGCGAATGCTCGCACCGAGCTGTGCCAGCTTTTCCTCGATGCAGTGATATCCCCGGTCGATGTGATAGATCCTGTCGATGGTTGTCTCACCCCTGGCAACCAGGCCCGCCAACACCAGGCAGGCGGACGCACGCAGGTCGGTGGCCATGACCGGAGCGGCATACAGACTTTTGACACCCTTGATGACGGCGGTATTGCCGTCCAGTTCGATATTGGCACCCATGCGCTGCAGTTCATGGACGTGCATGTACCGGTTTTCAAACACGGTTTCCACCACCGTCGCGGTACTGTCCGCCACGCTGTTGAGCAGCACGAACTGGGCCTGCATGTCGGTGGGAAAGGCCGGATAGGGAGCGGTACGGATGTTGACGGATCGCAGCCTGCTTTCCGGCGTCGCCAGTTCAATCCAGTCTTCACCGGATTTCAGGCTGCAACCGGCTTCCCTGAGCTTGTCAAGAACCGCCTCGAGATGCCGCGGGATGACGTCGTCGATGCGAATCTCCCCGCCGGATATTGCCGCGGCCACCAGGAAGGTGCCGGCCTCGACACGGTCGGGAATCACTCGGTGGTCGGCGCCATGGAGCCGTTCCACGCCTTCGACCACAATCTCGTCACTGCCCGCACCGGAAATGTTCGCGCCCATGGCGTTCAGGCAATCGGCAAGATCCACCACTTCCGGTTCCCGTGCCGCGTTCTCGATTGTGGTGACACCCTCGGCCAGGGTGGCGGCCATCATGATGTTTTCCGTGCCGGTCACGGAAATCATGTCCATGAAAATACGGGCCCCTCGGAGCCTGCTCCCGCCGGTGTCTGCGATGATGTATCCGTTTTCAATCCGGATTTCCGCACCCATGGATTTCAGGCCCTTGATGTGAAGGTTCACCGGTCTCGACCCGATGGCGCAGCCCCCGGGCAGGGATACCTCGGCGCGCCCGAACCGGGTAGTCAGAGGGCCGAGCACCAGGATCGAGGCCCGCATGGTTTTCACCAGGTCATAGGGCGCCCGCACGCTGCCGACACCGGAAGCGTCCGTCTCGATGGCAAGCTTTTCATCCACCTGGAGCCTGACACCGAGTTGTCCGAGCAGTTCCATGGTGGTGGTGATATCGTGCAGATGCGGGATATTGCTGATACGAAGGGTGTCCTCCGTCAGCAGGGACGAGATCATCAGGGGAAGAGCCGCATTTTTTGCGCCGGATATCCTGACCCTGCCCTTGAGGGGGCCGCCACCGGTTGCAATCAGCTTGTCCATGAATGGGGATGAGGCGGGAAAGTTCTTGTTTTCGTGATTGTACCGTAATCGAAATGACGGTTCGCAGAATGGAAATGGCGAATTTCAGGATACTTGAAGTCTGTGGACAGCACTTGCCGATGAAAGGGAGCGCTTCAGCCCAGCCTGGACCGGACATCGGAACCGGAAAACCCGATCAGCCTCCTATGGTCCCTGCAGACGGCTCAATGGCCGCGTTCAGCCCCAGAGGGCTTCGCGTACCGTTGACAGGGGCTGCATCAGAATGAGCGGATCTATCGGGGATTCATCGAACCCCAGAAACCGGTACGACTATACACCGGCGGATCACGAGGCGCTGCTTGGGTTGCTCCGGAGCCTGCCCCTGTTCGGTCATGGTCTCCGGTTGCCCCTCGGCTCTCTACGACAGGATCCTCTCGGACTGGCACAGCGTGTCGGTCCATGTGATGAACCAGGCCGTGGCGGCCCGTTCGCGCGGCACCCCGAGAATCGCGAACCGGCTGCTCAGGCGGGTTCGCGATTATGCCGAGGTCCGTTCGGACGGGTTCGTCAACCGGGAAGTTGCGGATGCCGCAGTTGCGGATGCCGCACTGGACATGCTGGAAGTGGACCGGTACGGTCTTGACTCCCTGGATCGCAGCATGCTGCTGGCCATCATGACCAAGTTCGACGGTGGCCCAGATGGCGCGGCTTTCGACGCGTCCGTGGCGCAGTTGGGCCGGTTCCCGGAATTTGGATTCGCCCCCGCTGCTGGAAGTGGATATGGAGGTCGGCGAGCAGTTTGGGCTGATGGCCCTTGACGGCGAACAGGTCGTGCGCGCCGCGGCCGATGAGAATCTGGAGGCGCAAGCATCACGAAATAGCTAAGTGACAACGAATAGTCTGCATCAAGTTGCCCACATCCGCTCGACTCGTGCGTTCGGCCCAGCGTCCTGATTTTGGTTCAACAACGCCGTTCTCAGCCCACTTCCCCTGTTCGGCGGGACTGTTTCTCGGGTTTTGGAAGAGCCAACCACTCGTTGATGTGGCGTCGGTCGATCATGCCGTCGCAAACCTCTCCACAGCGATTTCCCCGACGCGATCGCGTGCATGCCAGAGTTCGTACGCCATCTGCATTTCGAGCCACGTCTCCGGAGTCGAGCCGAACGCCTTCGACAACCGGATCGCCATCTCCACCGAGATGCCCGCGCGCTCGTTAATCAACTCGGAAAGCGCCTGCCTAGTAACGCCCAGACCCCTTGCGGCTCGCGTTACGGTCAACCCCATCGGCTCCAAACATTGCCGCCTCACGATGCCGCCCGGATGCGGCGGATTGTTCATGCTCATGGTCGATCTCCTCAATGGTAGTCCACGTAGTCGACATCGACTGCCGTTCCGTCCTCGAACCGGAACGTCACGCGCCAGTTGCCCGACACCGATACCGCGTAGTGCCCTTTCATCCCGCCCTTCAGTTCGTGCAGCCGCAAGCCCGGCAGGTTCATGCCCTCCGGTCCCCGACTGCGGTCGAGAAGCGCCAGGATGTCCCGCAACTTCTCCACATGCGCCGGAGCCACACGCCGGGACGTTCTCCCTTCGTAGAGCGCCTCCAAGCCGCGGTGGCGAAACGATGCGATCATAGTACTACTGTAGCGCGTCGCCTGTCAGTTGACAACGGGCGCTCGCAACACGGGCGGTCGCGGATGGCTGGCGGAAGGGCCATAAGACCGACAGCCAGCGATTCGTGCATCCTCCGACCGTGGGGAGCGGACGGATCGCGCCCCTACCTAATTCCAATACTGTTGCATTCAGGAGAAATTGTGATGATTTCAGGTTCCCAGCCATGGACCGTCCGCGGGATCGGCCCACGTTTCCGGAGCGGAAAGTTGCTCATCTTCCGTTTCACCCCTCTCGGCCTGATCTGCCCACGACTCGACACGCATCGCTCCTCGAGAATCTCCTCAATGAGCGCGTCCATCTGAACCTGTGGGGGGAAAACCACCCGGCTGGGTGATCCGACGGCGCATCGCACGAACCGCATGCACAAAGGATATTCGGTCCGGATCCTCACCAGCCTTCCCGGCGGCCTTGTGAATCAGATGCCGAACGGCATAATGGGCCAGCATCAGGCCACCCACTTCCTGGTACACCAGTTCCGGCGTCTTGCTCCGCAGCAGGGTGCCGGGGCCCAGCAGGTGGGTCTTGGCCTCGTCACAGGCCGTCTCGATCTCCCAGCGCTCATGGTACAGGGCGGCCAGTTCCGCCGATTGATGGCGATATCGTCGATCAGTTGGATATCGCCGAACGTCAGGCTGGCCTTGAGCCAACACAATCGTCAGTGCCTGCGCCCAGACGGCTGAGGATACTTCTGGATCGCTTGCACCACATTACTGGTCAGCAAGCGGTGGTACTGATCGACGAATACGACAAGCGATCAGATACAGGCAAAGGGTTACGCCGAGAAATACCGGGACCGGGGGGAGCCGATCCACCTGGTGGGCATCGGCTTCAACCAGGAGAAGCGGAACCTGGCGGCGGTGAAAGTAGTTCCAACCTGAGTGCATGACCCGGATTGAAGGTCATGAGCAGTTGCCAAGCTTTATTGGAATCGCTCGCCCCCTATCTTCGGTGATTTGCACTTTGCAGGACGATCGCGTCGAGGACGTGCGCTGTCTGCGGGCTCCGGGGCGTTGATCTGACCGTGCATGGCCCCGATATCGCCTTCGATCCAAACCACAGGTGGCCCATGGCCCCCAACCGTAGAACCGTCACACGATCTTGTCTGTCACAGAGCGTCACCCTGTCCGGACCGGAATCGGGTTTGCAGCGACCAGGGTGTACTGACGGAAAATTTCAGCGCGGGTTGGGGAATTTTCTCCGGTAAATCAATCCCAACGGTGATCCCGCACCTGGACCACGCCATCGTGCACCCTGACCGGGAAAACATCCACCGGTTCGTAGGCGGGAGGCGCCGTCACCTCTCCGGTCCGGATGTCGAAACGGGCGCCGTGGCGCGGACATTCGATGGAGCCGTCCACCACGCACCCGCTTGAGATGTCGCTGCCGTCATGGGTGCAGATGTCCTCAATGGCATAGAACTCCCCATCCAGGTTGACCACCACCATCACGGCCCCCTCCACTTCAACAGACATGTGATTTCCGGGCGGGAGATCATCCACCGCCACCACAGTGGTCCAGGCACTCATCATTGTTCGCTCGCTAGATCAGGCCGAGTTCAAGCCGCGCCGCCTCGCTGATCATCTCCTGGCGCCACGGGGGATCCCACACGAGGTCCACCATCGCGTCCTCGACGCCGGGAACCAGCTTGACCGTCCCTTCCACCATGCCCGGAAATGTCTGCGCCACGGGGCAGCCCGGCGCCGTCAGGGTCATGTCCACTTCCACAAACCGGCATTTTACCTCAACCCGGTAAATCAGGCCGAGGTCATAGATGTTCACGGGAATTTCCGGATCGTAGATCGTCTTCAGTGCGGCTACCACGCGATCATGAAGTACGGATTCATCGATCGCCTCCATGACCGTGTCGGCGCCCCGTGAGGACACATCGTCCTCCGGCCCATTGCCGGTGTCCAGCTGCCTCATGAGCTGTTCGTGCGGCGTCAACTCGGCATCGAATTCCACTCGGCGGCTCTGAATCTTGTCATTCATGGCTGATCAGACGTCTCGACAGCTCTGCGGCCAGGAAGTCGCGCAGCGGCTCCACCCCGATATCGCCGAGCACTTCGTTCACGAACCCGTACGTCAGCAGGGACCGGGCATTTTCAGGATCTATCCCGCGGGACCGGAGATAGAACAGCGCGTTGGCATCCAGTTGCCCCACGGTGGCACCGTGCGCGCACTTCACGTCATCGGCATAGATTTCCAGTTGGGGTTTGGTGTCGATTTCCGCATCCGGCGACAGCAGGAGATTGTCGTTCGATTGCTCCGCATCGGTCTTCACCGCCCCCTGGTCCACCCGGACGCGGCCATGAAACACGCCCCGCGACCGCTTGTCCAGAACACCCTTGTAGAGCTCACGGCTGCTGCAATGGGGTGCTGCGTGCACCACGCCGGTATGGTTGTCCACGTGCTGCCGGCCGGTTGCCGCATACATCCCGAGCAAATCGCAATGCGCCCCGGGGCCGTTCAGCCTGACTTTCAGGTTGTTGCGCACCACATCACCGCCCAGGGTTGCCGTCATGATCCGCAGACTGCTGTCCGCGGATTGGTCTACCTCGACATCATCGATCATGCTGGTTCCCCTGCCCATGGTTTCCACCAGGTGGTAGTCCAGCGAGGCTCCGGCTTCCAGCACCACCCGGGTGCTGGTGTTCACCAGGGCATTCAGCCCGTCCAGGGACACATGCCGCTCCACCACCTTCAATCTGGCGTTGGGGCCCAGCCGAAGGATATTGCGCGCCTGTCCCGCCTTGCCGGGACCGGCAGAGACGAACAGAAACTCGAGTACCGTATCGGCCTCGATGCCCTCATCCAGGTCCACCAGGTAGCCGTCACGGAAAAAGGCGGCGTTCAGGGCGAGAAAGCCGTTGCCCGGCAATGATTCATCGGCCGATACGCCGGGCAGGGCATCCGGACCCTGGCGCAGCACGGACGCCAGCGAGCGGACCGAAATCCCCGTCGGCAACCCCGTGTTCGACGAAAGGGCGTCATTCAAAACGCCATCGACGAATACGAACCGGTGGCTTTCCAGGCCGGAAATCAGCCATTGATCCAGGGGCAGATCATCCATTTCCCCGGTAATGTCGGTGTCGAAGGCCCTGGCAGTCAGCGGGCGCAGCGGCATGTAGCGCCAGTCTTCATCGCGCTGGCCCGGAAAACCGGTCTGGCGCAGGCTGTTCATAGCCGCACCGCGCTGCCTGGTCATCCAGTCCGGTTCCCCCTCCGAGAACACGGGTGACAGGGCGGCGAACTGTTCCGAGTAATGGGTTACGGTGTCATTCATACAGCGATACGGTCGGTGATTCGTGATGGCGCATCAGGCGGCCTGCTCCTCGATCCAGCCATAGCCCTTCTCCTCCAGTTCCAGCGCCAGTTCCTTCCCCCCGGACCGGATGAACCGCCCTCCCGCAAGAACATGGACATGATCGGGGATGATGTGGTCCAGCAACCGCTGGTAATGGGTGACCACGACGATGGCGCGATCGGAGGCGCGCAGCTTGTTGACGCCTTCGGCCACGATTCGCAGGGCGTCGATGTCGAGGCCGGAGTCGGTTTCGTCGAGAATGCCGAGGTAAGGCTCAAGCAATGCCATCTGCAGGATTTCGTTGCGCTTCTTTTCGCCGCCCGAGAATCCCTCGTTGACCGCGCGATACAGGAACTCCTGCTTCATCTCCACCATCGCCGCCTTTTCCTTGATCAGCTTGAGAAAATCCATGGCATTGAGCTCCTCCTCGTCACGATGCTTGCGTATCGCGTTGAGCGCGGCCTTCAGGAGATAGAGATTGGTCACACCGGGGATTTCCACCGGGTACTGGAAGGCAAGAAACAACCCCTCCCTGGCACGAATTTCCGGCTCCATGTCCAGAAGGTCCATGCCGCGGTAGGTGACGGTGCCCCCGGTGACCTCGTAGCCTTCACGTCCCGCGAGAACGCTTGCCAGCGTGCTCTTGCCGGAACCGTTGGGCCCCATGATGGCGTGAACTTCTCCGGCGCCGACCTCAAGGTCGATACCCTTGAGAATGGTGTTGCCGTCAACGTTGGCACTCAGATTCTTGATGGATAGCATGTTGTGACTGAATAGATGGAAAATGGATATGCACGCTCCGGCCGGATCAGCCGACCGCACCTTCGAGACTGATGCCCAGAAGCTTCTGCGCTTCCACCGCGAACTCCATGGGCAGCTCCTTGAATACCTCCTTGCAGAATCCGTTGACGATCATGGAAACGGCGTCCTCCTCGGAAATGCCCCGCTGGCGGCAATAGAACAACTGGTCATCACCGATGCGGGACGTGGTCGCCTCGTGCTCGATCTGGGCGCTCGGATTCTTCACTTCCATGTAGGGGAACGTGTGTGCGCCGCACTCGGCGCCCATCAGCAGGGAGTCGCACTGGGAATAGTTGCGTGCGTTGTCCGCACCCTTGAGGACCTTGACCAGTCCGCGGTATGAATTCTGCCCCTTGCCCGCGGAAATGCCCTTGGAAATGATCGTGCTGCGGGAGTTCTTTCCGATATGGACCATCTTGGTGCCGGTATCCGCCTGCTGGTAGTTGTTTGTCAGCGCCACGGAATAGAACTCGCCGATGGTGTCGTCTCCTTCCAGGATCACGCTCGGATACTTCCAGGTGATCGCGGAGCCGGTTTCCACCTGGGTCCAGGAGATCTTCGCCCCCTGCCCGCGGCATATCCCGCGCTTGGTCACGAAGTTGTAGATGCCGCCCTTTCCCTGTTCATCCCCCGGGTACCAGTTCTGCACCGTGGAATACTTGATTTTCGCGTCTTTCAGCGCCACCAGCTCCACCACCGCCGCATGCAGCTGGTTCTCGTCCCGCATGGGCGCCGTGCATCCCTCCAGGTAGCTCACATGGCTGTCCTCGTCCGCCACGATCAGCGTCCGCTCGAACTGCCCGGTATTCATCTCGTTGATGCGGAAGTACGTGGACAGTTCCATGGGGCAGCGGACCCCCTTGGGAATGTAGACGAACGAGCCGTCGCTGAACACCGCGGAGTTGAGGGCGGCGTAGAAATTGTCCGAACCCGGAACAACGGTTCCGAGATACTGCCTGACCAGATCGGGATATTCCTGCAGCGCCTCCGAGATGGGGCAGAAAATCACCCCGGCGTCCATCAGCGTCTGCTTGAACGTGGTGGCCACCGACACGCTGTCGAACACGGCGTCCACGGCCACCTTGACGCCGGCGAGCATCTTTTGCTCGTCAATGGGGATTCCCAGCTTTTCATAGGTCTCGAGAAGCTTGGGATCCACTTCATCCAGGCTGTCCAGCAGCTTTTGCTGCTTCGGCGCGGAGTAGTAGCTGATCGCCTGGTAGTCGATGGGCGGATGGTGGAGATGCGCCCATCGGGGCGGGGTCATTTCGACCCACCGCCGGAAGGCCTCGAGACGCCAGTCCAGCATCCACCCGGGTTCCTTCTTGATCCCGGAGATCGTCCTCACCACATCCTCGTCGAGGCCCGGCGGCAGCGTGTCGGAGTCGATTTCGGTGACGAATCCTTCCTTGTAATCCCGCTGCAGCAGCGGGGCCAGTTCTCTTTCGGTCTGTGACATGTTGATGTACTGTCTTGTCTTGTCTTGTCTTGTCTTTTCTTGCGTCGAAGTATCTGATCCGATTACGCCGTCCGGGCCCTCATTCGGGAAGGCCGACCCTGTGGCCATCGCTCCGGGCCAGCCGTAGAGCAGGGCCGCCGTCCCGCGTCCGGTCAATCCCGCTTCGCCGCATCAGCTCGCCCAGCCTGATTCCCCTCAGGAAAACATGCAGCTGGTCGGTCAGTTCGGACCACAGGTCATGGGTCAGGCAGCGCCTGCCGTCATGGCAGTTCTCCTCGCCCTCGCACTCGGTGATATCCAGCGGTTCATCCACCGCCAGGATGATGTCGGCAATGCTGATGCTGTCGACGTCCCTGGCAAGCACATATCCACCGCCCGGACCACGTGCACCCACAACCAGGTTCTTCCGCTTCATTTTCGCGAACAGCTGCTCCAGGTAGGACAGCGAGATACCCTGATTCACCGATATGCTTTTCAATGACACCGGACCTAGTGACTGATGCATCGCGAGATCAATCATCGCCGTCACCGCATAGCGTCCTTTGGTTGTGAGTCGCATTTCGTCGAATTTCAGGTTACATTGTGCACGAATGAACGTGCGGGTCCCGCTTTGATGAGTAACAATAAGGGCATTCGGATAAAAACCAAGTATTTTACTGGGTTTTTGATTTTGGCAATATCTCTTCCAGCCAGGTAGCGCGAGACCGGCGTATTCCATGCTACCGGATCAGGCCGCCGATCAAGCCATCACAGGATACGGGTGCATTCTCCGTATTCGCCGCATTCAAAGCACCTGTCATCCCGCCTCACCGCCCTGCCGTCTCCCGCGGAAGATTGCGTGGGTTGCCTTTGCGCCCTGGTGATTGTACCCCTGCCGATGCTGTCCCGGTAGTCGAAAACCCCATTCGCAGGAAAATGCCGGCCAATGAAACCCTCGGACTGATGCCGACCTGATGGCTGCCAGGGTAGGGCTCACCGGCGGCATCGGCAGCGGCAAGTCCACCGTGGCGAAACTGTTTGCCGGCCGGGGCGTCCTGGTGGTGGACGCGGATGCCGTTGCCCGCGATGTCACCCTCCCGGGAACAAGGGCCCTGGTGACGATCGTGTCCCGCTTTGGCGACCGTATCCTGACGGCGGACGGCAGACTGGACCGCGCTGCCCTGGGGCGGGAAATCTTTGCCAGTGCGGACCAGCGCCGTTGGCTTGAACGCCTGCTGCACCCCCTGATCCGCCGGGAAATGGACACCCAGGCATCGAACTGCACCGATCCGTATTGCATCCTGGAAATTCCCCTCCTGGTGGAGACTGGGAGGCAAGAGGATATGGACTGCGTGATCGCCGTGCACTGTCCCAGGGAGGTGCGCATTGCACGGCTGTCGGAATCCCGGGGCATGTGCCGGGAGGATGTGGAGCGGGTGATGGATCAGCAGATCACAGATGAAGCGCGGCTTGATGCCGCGGACTATGCCCTGGACAACGGTTCGGATCCGGAAGCGCTGCAGTCCCGGTTCATCAAGGTGTTCATGGACCTTGAGCGCCGTTTCAGTTGACATCGCTGCTTCAGGGCTGATTGGACCTCGCCGATGGAAGTCGAACAGGACTGCGCAAGCGTCCGTATCCTGAAGGATGGCCGGGTGGTGTTCAACATGACGGGGAACATGACGGGGAACAGGTGCCGGCTGGTGGTCTGGATCAACTACGCATACAGCGTGGTGCCTGTCCGATTTGCTGGCGCCCGCGCCCGGTATGACCGGATCGACGTACAGACGATTTCGGGGCCGAGGAAAAGGCAATGGATAGCAAGCCGATCAGAACCGATGCAGACTGCCGGGAGGCGCTGGAGGGAATGGAGAGCCTGATGCCGACCGATGCGGATTCCCCGGAGGGGAAAGGCCCGATCTGCTGGTGATCCTGGTCGAGGCCCATGAAGCCAAGCACTATCCGCCGGACTTTCCGGATCCGGTAAAGGCGACCGGGTTCCAAATGGAACAACCGGCTGAATCCCTGATCAGGCCGCCGCGGTACCGGACATCGGAAACCTGAAGCCACGCTCGGGACACGCGCCCCGTGCCTGCCCTGCCGTTTCAGCCGGGCCCGGAACCGCCGGCCCGTCGGCCTTGCCCACCCTTGCGGTTCACCCGGTGAAAGGCCGCAAGGATGGGGTGCACCGCTTCCAGGACATCGTATCGCGGAATTTCCTCCGCGTGGACCCAAGCGACGGACTGTCCCTCCCGGCCCCGTGCCTGCCCGCGAAAGGAAGTCACCAGACGGGTGTCGAGCCAGACACGGGCATGGTCATAGTCGTGCCTGATCTTCGCCAGGGGTGTCGACACGACATGCTCTATGCCGAGCTCTTCCTCAAGTTCACGCGCAAGCGCGAGCCCGGGCGACTCTCCGGGTTCCACCTTGCCCCCCGGAAACTCCCACTGCCCGGCTTTCGGTGTCCCCGGGCGTCTTTGCTGGATCAGGAGCCTGCCCCGGGAATCCGCGATGACGCCAACCACCACATGCAGCCGGTTCTCCGGCACGGCCGTGTCCATTGCGGGATCAGGAACGGTAGTCGGCGTTGATCGTGATGTAGCCATGGGTCAGGTCACAGGTCCAGACCCTGGCTGAACCGGCTCCCGCCCCAAGCGTCACTTCGATCAGTATTTCCCGGCCCTTCAGGTGTCCGGTGACCAGGGACTCGTCGTAATCCTCCACCTTCCCTCCACCGCTGGCAATGGTGATTCCGCCGAAGGACACGCCGAGGTTGCGCTGAACCAATCGGGCGCCCGACTTGCCCACGGCCATCACCACCCGGCCCCAGTTCGCGTCCTCGCCGGCCACGGCGGTCTTGACCAGCGGGGAATTTGCGATGGCCTTCGCGGCAACCCGGGCCTCGGCATCGGTTGCAGCGCCCCGCACAACCACCTCGATGAGCTTTTCGGCACCTTCCCCGTCACGCACCACCTGAACCGCCAGGTCCTGCATGAGCGCCCCCAGGGCTTCGCGAAAACCGGCCAGCCGGGCATCCGACACCGAAGCGGGCTCGGCATTTCCGGCAGCCCCGGTGGCAAACAGGAGGCAGGTGTCCGAGGTGGAGGTATCGCTGTCCACGGTGATAGCATTGAACGAATCCTCGTTGGCTTCCACCAGCAGGTCCTGCAATACCTGCCCGGGGATCGCGGCGTCGGTGAACACGAACGCAAGCATCGTGGCCATGTTGGGTTCGATCATTCCGGAACCCTTCGAGAAGCCGTTGATTTTCACCGTGGTGTCTCCGATGACCGCGGTCCGGGTCGCTCCCTTCGGAAACGTGTCCGTGGTCATGATGGCCCGCGCGGCGTCCTCCCAGCCCCCCCCGAGTTCCGCCGCCGCCTTGGGCACCGCATCGACAATGCGTCCGATGGGAAGAATGTCGCCGATGACACCGGTGGAAGCGACCAGAACCTCGTCGGGGCTGCAGCCCAGCTGCCCGCCAACCGCCTCGCAGGTTTCCCGTACATGCCGATGCCCCGTCCGGCCGGTGAATGCGTTGGCATTGCCGGCACACACGACCAGTGCACCGGCGTACCCCTGCGCCAGCCGCTCCCGGCACCAGAGCACCGGCGCACTGGCGGTGAGGGACCTGGTCAGCACTCCCGCCACCCGGGTCCCGGCATCGAATGCCGCCAGCATGACATCGTTTCTGCCCCGGTAATGGATATTCGCTTCCACGGAAGCAAGGCGGACTCCGGCTATTTCCGGCAGATCGGGAAAGCCCGGAGGAGCCAGGGGTGAAGTTTTCAGCGCGGCCATGGGATTCACCCCCCGGGCCATACCGGCCCGGGCCGGGCGTCAGCCGATACGGCCATGGCACTGCTTGTATTTCTTGCCGGAGCCGCAGGGACAGGGCTCGTTCCGGCCGATCTTCCTGCCCTGGCGGGTGACCGGCTGCCTGGGCGCGGGCTCTGCCCTGCGAACCGCGGCACCGGGTTGTCCGGTGGCGGCCTGCGGTTGCGGGGAGGCGCTTTCCTCCGGCACCGCGGCGGCATCCGCGTGAATGAATTTCATCGCCTGCTGCTGCTGCTGACGCTGAAGCTCCCTCTGGCGGGCCTCCATTTCCGCGATCTCCTCGGCAGTGGGAATGTGCAGCCGGGCCAGCGTGGTGGACACGGTGTACTTGACGTCGTCCAGCAGCCGGGCGAACATTTCAAAGGCTTCGCGCTTGTATTCCTGCTTGGGGTTCTTCTGTGCATACCCCCGCAGGCCGATGCCCTGGCGCAGGTGGTCCATGCTGGCGAGATGCTCCTTCCACTGCTCGTCCAGGATCTTCAGCATGACCGCCTTCTCGAAATGGCGCATGGCCTCCGTACCCACCCGGCTCTCCTTGTCTGCAATCATGGCCTCGATGGCGCCGGTGATCTTGCGCCGAAGGGTCTCCTCGTGGAGGGAGTCATCCTCCTCCAGCCATTGCGCCACCGGCAACGTGATGCCGAACTCCCGGTCCAGGTCCTGCTCAAGCGTTCCGATGTCCCACTGCTCCTCCAGCGTCTGTGGAGGCACGCTGCGGCTGATGACTGCATTGATGGATTCTTCGCGGTTGTGCTGAATGTATTCGGAAACGTCATCCGTGGCCATCAGCATGTTGCGCTGATCGTAGACCACCTTGCGCTGCTCATTGGCCACGTCATCGTATTCGAGCAACTGCTTGCGGATATCGAAGTTGTGCCCCTCGACCTTCTTCTGGGCATTCTCGATGGCCTTGGTGACCCAGGTATGTTCGATGGCCTCGCCCTCCTCCATGCCCAATTTCTGCATCAGGTTCGAGATCCTGCCGGATCCGAAGATCCGCATCAGGTTGTCTTCCAGCGAAAGGTAAAATCGGCTGGAGCCCGGATCGCCCTGCCGGCCACAGCGCCCCCGCAGTTGGTTGTCGACCCGCCGCGACTCGTTGCGCTCGGTGCCGAGAACATGCAGGCCGCCGGCCTTGAGCACCTGGCTGTGCCGTTCCTCCCAGGCCTGCCGCGCCGATTCATGATCGCCCTGTTCGAGCCTCGACAGTTCAATCTCGAGATTGCCGCCAAGGACGATGTCGGTGCCCCGCCCCGCCATGTTGGTCGCGATGGTCACCCGCCCGGGACGGCCCGCCTCGGCGATGATTTCCGCTTCGCGCTCGTGCTGCTTCGCATTCAGCACCCGGTGGTCGATTTCCAGCCTGTTCAGGATGCCTGACAGATTCTCCGAGGTGTCAATGGACGCAGTGCCCACCAGCACGGGCTGGTTCCGCTTCTGGCAGTCCTGGATCCCTTGCACGATCGCGTCGAATTTTTCCCCGGCGGTCCGGTAGACCAGGTCGGGCTGGTCATCCCGGATCATGGGCTGGTTGGTGGGCAGTATCACCACTTCCAGTCCGTAAATCTGCAGAAACTCCGGCGCCTCGGTATCCGCGGTGCCGGTCATCCCCGACAGGTTGTCGTACAGGCGGAAATAGTTCTGGAACGTGATCGACGCCAGGGTCTGGTTCTCCTGCTGGATGGTCACTCCCTCCTTGGCCTCCACCGCCTGGTGAAGGCCGTCGGACCAGCGCCGTCCCGCCATCATGCGCCCGGTGAATTCGTCAATGATCACCACCTGGCCGTCCCGCACGATGTAGTCCACATCGCGCTTGAAAAGATTATGGGCGCGCAAGGCGGCATAGAGGTGATGCATCAGGCGGATATTGCCGAGTTCATACAGGCTGTCGCCCTCCTCGAGCAGGCCCTCGGCCACGAGCAGTTGTTCCGCACGGTCGTGGCCGTCCTCGGTCAGTGATATCTGCCTTGTCTTCTCGTCCACGCTGAAGTGCCCCGGCCCGTCTTCCTCCTCCTGGCGAATCAGCTCCGGCACCACCACGTTGATTTTCTGGTAGAGCTCGTTGCTTTCCTCCGCCGGCCCCGAAATGATGAGCGGCGTGCGCGCCTCGTCGATCAGGATGGAGTCAACCTCGTCCACGATGGCAAAGCCCAGGCCCTGCTGGAACCGGTCCTCCGAGGAGAAGGCCATGTTGTCCCGCAGGTAGTCGAAGCCGAACTCGTTATTGGTTCCGTAGACGATATCGCTCTGGTATGCAGTCCGTTTCTCATCCGGGGACTGTC
This sequence comes from Candidatus Poriferihabitaceae bacterium, assembly GCA_965213885.1. Taxonomy (GTDB): domain Bacteria; phylum Pseudomonadota; class Gammaproteobacteria; order Arenicellales; family Poriferihabitantaceae; genus VYFG01. Next base: position 3,518,316 of record OZ243919.1, on the reverse strand, counting down.
CGGGCACGACAACGCCCACGCTCAGCCCGAGGAAGCTGTAGATGTTCCCCATCCACTCGGCATCCCGCCTCGCCAGGTAATCGTTCACCGTCACGATGTGGACCGGAATGCCCGCCACGGCATTGATATAGGCCGGCAAGGTGGCGACTAGCGTCTTGCCCTCCCCGGTTTTCATTTCCGCGATCTTGCCGTCGTTGAGCACCATTCCGCCGATGAGCTGGACGTCGTAATGGCGCAGGCTCAAGGTCCGGACGGACGCCTCCCGCACCACGGCGAATGCCTCCGGCAGGATGTCGTCGACACTTTCCCCAGCCTTGATCCGGTCACGAAACTCCCCGGTCCTGGCGCAAAGCGCGGCATCGTCGAGTTCACGCATGGCGTCCTCGAGGCCATTGATGCGCATCACGATATTCTGCATCTTGTTCAGCATCCGCTGATTGCGGTCGCCGAACACCTTCTTGAGTACGTTTTGCAGCATATATTCCAGCTATTACGGAAAGTGTTTGTGTTTTGTTCTTATAAACAAAAACTGAATAAAATCAACAGAAGATCCTAATTCAGCCCGCAATCAGGTTCAGCCAAAGTCCATTTGGAACAATCGTGCGACCAAGGGTTTCCGTTTGGATCATGGTCCGGCAGCGAGGCGTTGGATCGGATGAATCGTGCTGTGAATCCTGCGAAGCATAGACAGAACCTGCCCCCTATGTCATGCCAACAGCCAACCCGCCCCACGACCGAACACGTACCGTTCGATGACCCCGATACAGCGGCAGACTCAGGTGGTGAGGGAGCGCTAGTCTAGCATATCGTGGATGCGGCGTTCCGACCCGGTTACGGCTCATGCAAAATGATCCCGACACGACCACTGATCGTCCGGCAGGGTCCCTACCCGTCGGATTGGGCATGATGCCCTGTGGATGGGGTGTAGCGGTGATCAGAGCAGGCACGTGGTTCGTCATCGTGCCAGCCACTGAATGGGGATTGGCCGATTGGACGGTCTACCATATCGCAACCCTGCGTAGCCGTCGGGTGACGGATCGCTCGACATCCCGGGAGTGCGGCACTTGGCCTGGCACGTGGATTTCGAGCTCTTTGGTCCAGCGGCTCTCGTACTGCTGCAGCCGGGTCTGATCGCTCGATTCGAAATCACCTGGATTCCGATTTCGATCGGTCGCTTTCCGTCAGAAGATTTCATCCTCGTCGTGCGGATCCACGTCTGCGTCTTCGGACAAGATCCAGAGATCAAACAGATCCCTACACTGCATGCGCTGCAGGACGCAAGCACAGTTTCTCGCCTGCGATCTCGGTGAGTGGGTACACCGGAACTGTGATCGACCCTGGTCAATCCGGCCAGCGCGGGAACCGGCGAATGCTGTCAGCTTTCAGGGCCGAAATGGCCGGCGTCTGGATACCAGCCGCCCACAGTTCGATCGACTGGCTGATCCCGATAAAGACAACGTGACCCTGACTACCCTGGCGCGCGCAGCGAGAGCAGTTGGCCGCACATTGCACCTGAAACTGCAATCGTAGGCGAATCGTCTTCTGTCTGCCGTTTGGATCTGACCGAGACTCGATCTGGAGGATGAGGCATGCATCGGAGCAAACACATGTGCATGTCCTGACATGTGCACGCCGTATTGTCGGAAGGCACGATCAGGGACAAGAAAACCGGTAAAATTCGCAGACGGCTTCGTCCATTGTCTCCAACCGGCATCGAAATGAAGAAATTGAACCACACCTCGGTCTTGGGGGATCTCGTTCGAAGAAACACCGGCGCCGGAAGGGATGTGCCCGAGGACGAATCCGTGCAGGAGGAAATACGGCGCAGGTGGGCCCGTTGTGCGGGAAACGCCGCGGGACTGAGTACCCCCCTCCTGTTCCGGTCCAGCCGGCTTGTGGTCTACACCCGCTCTCCGATCTGGGCCACGGAACTGCTGCATCAGCAACAGCGGATACTGGCCGCACTGTCCGACCTGGGCGCCAGGAAAATGGTTGTCCGCACCACCCCGTCGATGCATTCTGCCCCCCGTCCCACCGGACGACCCGCACGCGTTTCCTCCGCGAGCCAGAAAAACATCGCCCGGACCGCGCACCGCCTGCAACATCCCGGGCTGCGTGCGGCCGTGGAAAAACTGGCCAGGCGAGTGGAAGTGAAAGACGACGATGAATGACCCGGATTGACACGCAAAGCCCGGACTCCGGCATGTCCGGTGTCAGGCGGCGTCAGGCGGGAACGGTGCGAACGAAGGAGATGGGAACTTCGGATTCTTCCGCGTAGGAAACCAGTTCCCAGGCGGTTTGGTCATGGATGAGCTGGCGCAGCAGGCAGTTGTTCAGTGCATGGCCCGACTTGTGCGCGCTGAATTGCCCGATCAGGGGATGGCCCAGGAGATACAGGTCCCCGATGGCATCCAGTACCTTGTGCTTGACGAACTCGTCCTCGTAACGCAGGCCGTCATCGTTGAGGATGTGGTAGGCATCCATCACGATGGCGTTGTCGAAACTGCCGCCCTGGGCGAGTCCCGCGTTCCGGAGGGCCTCCAGGTCATCCATGAATCCGAACGTGCGGGCACGGCTAACCTCCTTGACGAACGACGTCGTGGAGAAATCCACCGAGGCGGTCTGGGTGGAGCTTTTCAGGATGGGGTGGTCGAAATCAATGGCGAAGGTGACCTTGAAGCCGTTGAACGGCTCGAACCTCGCCCACTTGTCATCCTCCTGCACCACGCAGGGTTTCTTGATTCGGATGAACTTCTTGAGCTTTTTCTGCTCGTGGATGCCAGCCGACTGCAGCAGGAACACGAACGGGCCGGCGCTGCCATCCATGATCGGCACTTCGGGCGCACTCAGCTCGACGTAGGCGTTGTCGATACCCAATCCGGCAAATGCCGACATCAGGTGCTCCACGGTGGAAATCTTGACCCCGTCACGCTCCAGTGTGGTGGAAAGCCGGGTATCGCTGACATTCTCCGGCCGCGCCGGCACTTCCACGGCCGGGTCAAGGTCGGTCCGGACAAACACGATGCCGGTGTCCTCGACGGCGGGCTTGAGAGTCAGGTAGACCTTCTTGCCCGTATGCAGCCCGACCCCGGTTGCGCGAATAATATTCTTTAGCGTGCGCTGTATAATCATCCGGAATGCTGTGCCCGGTTCAGTTTATAAAAAAAATTTATAGGAGGAGGGGGTATTCGGCGATACTACACCAAAATGAGCCGATTGAGAACCAACAAGCATTACGGTTGCATTACAGCATTCATCCGCATGAACAGCACCGGATGCCAGGTCCATCCTGCCCTCCGGGCAGATTCGCCGCAACGGTGCAATCGGCCCTTGGCGCTCCGCACAGGAGCAGATCCACCCGTTTCCGGGTAGAAGACCGCGCCTGGGAGGATGGCGCGGTACATCCGCAGTTTCCGGATCCAGCACGGTCGTGCCGGCTGCCCCGGGGCCTTCCGGACATCTTCTCATGCCGGAAATCCGGGGTGCATGCCATGCCCGCAAACACTGCGCGGCTACCACCATTTCCTAGTCGGCCTGCCGCCGGAGGAATGCGGGAATTTCCAGGTGCTCCAGGTCGAGCTGGGCGGCCTCCGCCATCGAGGCACCGCCTGCCCTGGCGAACTTGCGGGGCGGCATCATGGCGCCCTTGGGCAGTTTTTCCTCCTCTCTCTCCTCCCTGGGCGGCGGCGGTGCGGCCTTCACGGGCTTTTCCACCACGGGCTTGGGGGAAGCGGAATCACACAGGCCGGTAGCCACCATCGTCACCCGCAGGTCACCCTGCATCTCGGGGTCGAAGGCGGTACCGATGACGACATTGGCGTCCGGCGCGGCATACTCGTGAATGGAGTTGCCCACCGCCTCGAATTCCCCGATGGCCATGTCCGGACCCGCGGTGATATTCACCAGAAGCCCCCTGGCGCCGTAGAGATTGATGTCCTCGAGCAGGGGGCTTGAGATCGCCTGCCGGGCGGCCTCGACCGCGCGGTTCTCTCCTTCGGCCGTGGCGGATCCCATCATCGCCTTGCCCATCTCGGCCATCACCGTGCGCACGTCGGCAAAATCGACGTTGATCAAACCGGGTCGGGTGATGAGTTCCGAGATTCCCTGCACGGCGTTGAACAGGACCTCGTTGGCCTTGGCGAACGCGTCCACCAGAGTGGCCTCGTGCCCCATGACCGCCAGCACCTTTTCGTTGGGAACCGTGATCAGGGAGTCCACGTGCTCCTGCAGCTCCTCGATGCCGAGCATGGCCAGGTCCATGCGCTTTTGCCCCTCGAACGGAAAGGGCTTCGTCACAACGGCCACCGTAAGGGCCCCCTTCTCCCGGGCCAGTTCGGCAATGATCGGCGCAGCCCCGGTTCCGGTCCCACCACCCATGCCCGCGGTGATGAAAATCATGTCGGCGCCGTTGATGGCATCCGAAATCCGGTCCCGGTCCTCGACGGCCGCCTGGCGGCCGATCTCGGGGTTGGCGCCCGCCCCGAGTCCCTTGGTCAGGTTTTCACCCAATTGCAGGATGGTCGGCGCATTGGAGCGCGACAGCATCTGTGCGTCGGTATTGGCGTTGATGAAATCGACGCCCTCCAGATCCGCTTTCAGCATGTATTCGACGGCGTTTCCGCCGCCACCACCAACACCGACGACCTTGATCACCGCCTGCTGGCTTACCGCCTCAACCAATTCAAACATGTCTAAAGCCTCCCATTTTGCAAGTAACAACCGGCAGCAGGCCTGCAAGCGCAGTCCGCCGCCTCAAATGCGCCGCACATGCCGCCGACGGCATGCACGACACGGGCAATGATCCGGAGGTTCATCACCCTAGAAACTGCCCCTCAGCCAGCCTTTCATCCACCCGATCAGGGTCCCGACCCCGACCGACTCCTGGCTGTACTGACTGATCCTGGCACGGTTGGCGTGGCCGAATTGAATCAACCCGATACCCGTGGCATAGATCGGATTCCTGACCACCTCGCTGAGCGCACCCTCATACCTCGGCACGCCGCGTCGTACCGGGAGGTGGAAGATTTCCTCGGCCAGCTCCAACATGCCCTCCATGCGGGAACTGCCGCCGGTCATGACGATGCCGGAACCGATGAGCTCCTCGTAGCCGCTGCTGCGAAGTTCGGACTGCACCAGGAGCAGCAATTCTTCCAGCCGGGGTTCGATGATTTCCGCGAGATTCTGCCTCGATAACGTCCGCGGGGGCCTGCCGCCGATGCTTGGCGTCTCAACCGTCTGGTTTTCATCCACCATCTGCGCCAGCGCGCAACCGTACTTCTTCTTCAGTTCCTCCGCCGCGGGAGTCGGCGTGTGAAACGCCACGGCGATGTCATTGGTCACCTGGTCACCGGCGATGGGAATGACCGCGGTATGCCGGATCGCGCCTTCCGTGAAAATCGCGATCCCGGTGGTGCCGCCGCCAATTTCGATCATGCAGACCCCGAGTTCCCTCTCGTCCTCGGTCAGCACCGATTCGCTGGAGGCGATCTGCTCCAGGACGATGTCGTCCACCTCGAGCCCGCAGCGGCGGACGCACTTGATGATATTCTGTATCGCGCTGACCGCCCCGGTGATCATGTGAACCTTGGCTTCCATGCGCACGCCGCTCATGCCCACGGGCTCGCGGATGCCATCCTGGCCGTCGATGATGAAGTCCTGCGGCATCACGTGGAGAATGCGCTGGTCATTGGGAATGGCCACGGCCCTGGCAGCGTCGATCACACGCTCGATGTCCCCGTGCGCGACCTCGCCGTCACGCACTGCCACCACGCCGTGGGAATTGAAACTGTTGATATGCGCCCCGGCAATACCGGCGAAAATCGAGTAGATCTGGCAGCCGGCCATCAGCTCGGCCTCCTCCACCGCACGCTGGATTGACTGCACCGTTGACTCGATATTGGCCACGACACCCTTGCGCAGCCCCTTGGCCGGGTGATGCCCCACGCCGATGATCTCGACCGCCCCGTCGTCGTCGATTTCACCGACGATCGTCAGGACCTTGGACGTGCCGATGTCGATGCCGACGATGAGATTGTCGTTGGATTTTCTGGCCATGAGTCAGTTCGAATCAGCGAGTTCCAGGGCATTGGGCCCATCGTTCACCCAATGGATGGCGAAACCGTTCGGATACCGCAGGTCAACAGATCGCATGTTGGGGAACTCGGTGATCAGCTGGCTGTTGAGCGCACGAATCAGCCGCCGGATGCGTGCATCCGCGTCGAGGTTGTCCACGATCATGACGACCGCCGCGGCCACCGGCGGGGACCGGTCGGCGGTATCCGCCCCCGGGATGCGGCGCCGGTCCATCAGTCCGTCAAACGACAGCGTCATGTGCCATAGCTCGCGCTCGTCAAATTCGAGCCGGTCCAGGGACAGTCCCTGGTCGGCAAACAGCCCCCGCCATTCCTGGAAGGCATCCCAGATAACCTCTTTCATGTGCTCGGGACCATCGAGCATCGGCAGATTGCCGTCCCAGTGTTCACGCTCGACCAGTTCCCCGGTGGCATTGAGCCATCGGTCCGACCCCCACGCCGCGATCGGGCTTACTTCATCCACGCCCACCACCAGCGTGGAAGGCCAGCGCCGCCGGACACTCGCATCGAAGACCCAGGGCAGTGTGCGAATGGCCCCCTCAATGTCCTCCAGCCTTGCGGAAAAGTAGTTCCCGTCCAGTTCGGATGCGACGGCGGTGCGTATCAACTCCGTGTCCACATGTTCGAGCTGGCCCCGAATCTCCACTTCCTCGATGCGGAACTTCTCCGGGTTGTAGAGCCAGTCCAGGAGGAAGAGGCCGACGATCACCACCAGCAGGACAAAGACCAGCACGATCACCCACAAGGAAGAACGGGGACGGTCATCCCCGGCTTCAGTGTCGTAGTGGCCGGCCGGGTTCCCCAGCACATGATCGTTCATGATCTCCTCCCGATGATTCGCACTTCCGGGTCCAGCCCGATGCCCGATGCCGCCAGCACCCGCTCCCGGGTCTCTTCGATCAGCGCCTCGATATCCCGGGCACTGGCCCCGCCTTCGTTGATGATGAAGTTCGCATGCTTGGTGGACAGCCGGGCACCGCCCACGGAATGACCCTTGAGGCCCGCCTGCTCGATGATTCTTGCGGCGTGGTCACCCTGTGGATTCTTGAACACCGAACCCGCATTGGCGCTTTGAACCGGCTGGCTGGCACTGCGTTGGTCCAGCAGCTTCCGGATCTCCTGCCGGCCCCCTTCACCCTCGGCGGGTCTGAGCTCCAGTACGCCGGACAGCAGTGCCACACCATCGGGAAGCTCCACCCGGCGATAACCGTAGACCACCTCGCCCCGCGAGTACCGGACCAGATTGCCCTGACGGTCGACGCATTCCACCTCCAGCACCAGCGGCCAGGTTTCCCCGCCGAAGGCTCCGGCATTCATGGCCAGCGCACCGCCGAACGAGCCCGGCACACCGGCGAGAAACTCCGCGCCGGCCAGTCCTGCCGCGACACTCCGCCTTGCTACCTTGGCGCAGGTGGCGCCGGCTTCCGCGAACAGCCGGTTGCGGTCCAGGATGTCCAGTCCGGCCAATGACTTGACCGTCTTGATCACCATCCCCTCGATTCCGCCGTCCCGTACCAGCAGATTGCTGCCGAGTCCCAGCCATGTCACCGGCATGTCCCGGGGGATCCGCCGGATCAGGTCGACCACATCCTCCCTGTCGGCGGGCAGATAGAAGTAGTCCGCCACCCCGCCCACGCGCCAGCTGGTATGCTGCGACATCGGTTCCTGGCTGCGCAGAATACCGCGCAGGCCCCTGGCATCGAACGGTACCGGCGACTGTGCACTGGCTGCCATCATGATGCCTTTGCCTCCACCAGTCCCTCGGCGCACAGACACGCGGCAAACCGCCCGATATCGCCGGCGCCGAGTATCAGGAGCACGTCTGCCGGGCGCAGGTATCCCGCCAGCAGCGCCTTCAGCTCCTCGGGTTTCCTCACAAAGACCGGGTCCCTGCCCCGTTTGCGTATTGCGTTGCATAGGGCGCGCCCGTCGGCGCCGGGGATGGGCTGTTCGCCGGCGGGATAGACCTCGGTTACGATCAGGTTGTCGAGCCCGGAGAGCAGTTGGACGAAATCGTCGAACAGGTCCCGTGTCCTGGTGTAGCGATGGGGCTGGAACACTGCCACGATTCTCCGGTCCGGCCAGCAGCCGTGGGCCGCATCCAGCGTGGCCTGGAGCTCCCGTGGATGATGCGCGTAATCGTCCACAATCTCCACTTCCCCGCCCGGCAGGGACAGGGTACCGAGCGGCTGGAACCGCCGGCCGATACCTTCGAAATCCGCCAACGCCTTGCGGACATGCCCCATGCCAATCTCCAGCTTGCTGGCGATGGCAATGGCAGCCAGGGCATTGCGCACATTGTGTTCCCCCGGCATGCTGAGGTGGAACTCGCCCAGTCCGCCATGGGGCGTCACCACCTCGAAATGACTTTCGTATCCCGCGAAGCGCAGGTTGATCGCACGAAAATCCACATCCGCACCAAGACCATAACTCAGAAAACGACGCGCGAGGTCGTCACTGAGACTCCTGACTTCCGGGTCATCGAAGCACAGGACGGCCAGACCGTAGAACGGCAGGTTGTGGAGGAACCTGAGGTAGGTCCGGCGCAACCGGTCGAAATCGCCGCCATAGGTTTCCATGTGATCGGCGTCGATATTGGTGACCACTGCCATCTGCGGCTGCAGATGCAGGAACGAAGCATCGCTTTCATCGGCTTCGGCCACCAGGTACTCGCCGCGCCCGAGACGGGCGTTGGTCCGTGCACTGTTGACCACGCCGCCGACCACGAACGTGGGGTCCAGCCCGGCGGCGGCAAGGACTACGGACACCAGGCTGGTCGTGGTGGTTTTTCCATGGGTGCCGGCGATCGCGATGCCACGGCGGAAACGCATCAGTTCACCCAGCATCTGCGCCCGCTGGACCACGGGAATCTTCTGCGCGTGGGCAGCCTGCACTTCCACGTTGTCGTCCATCACTGCGGAGGATGTGACCACGGCGTCGGCGCCCTCGATATTCGCCGCATCGTGGCCGATATGGATTCTCGCCCCGGCCCTGGAGAGCCGGTCCACGATGGTGTTGCGGGCCAGGTCGGAACCGGAAACGGTAAATCCCTCGCCGATGAGCACTTCCGCAATCCCGCTCATCCCGATGCCACCGATGCCCACAAAGTGGATCCTGCGAACGAATTCACGCATGCACCATCTCCCCGCAGATATCCGCGACCCGTGCAGCGGCATCCGCCTTGGCCAGTGAACGGGCCTTCTCGGCCATCTCCACCAGCCGGCGCCGGTCCGAGGCGAGTTCGTCCAGGTCATCCAGCCAGTCGCCCGCCAGGAACTCTTCCTGGCGTATCGTGATTGCCGCACCGGCTCCCGTGAGATATTCCGCGTTACGGGCCTGGTGATCGTTCACCGCGTGGGGATAGGGAACGAAGAACGCCACTCCCCCGGCAGCGCAGATTTCAGCAACCGTCATGGCCCCGGCACGGCAGATCACCGCATCCGACCAGGCATAGGCGGCCGACATGTCTTCGATGAACTCCGACACTTCCGCCGGGATGCCCGCATCCCCGTAGGCCGCCCGCACATTCGCGGATTCCCCGTGTCCCGCCTGATGCCGGACAAGCATCGGAGTCCGGGACCGCCGCGCCAGCAGATCCGGCAGATAGCGGTTGAATGCCCGGGCTCCCTGGCTGCCCCCCACCACCAGAATCCGGAAAGGCCCGGACCGGCCGGCAAGACGTTGCCGCGGACGGTCAATGGCGGCGATGTCCGAGCGTACCGGGTTGCCCACCCAGGTTCCGGTGGCAAGCCCCTCGGTGGCCGGGAAGCCAGTCAGCACCCGGCTCGCCACTCTGGCCAGCCAGCGGTTGGTCAGGCCGGCTACCGCGTTCTGTTCGTGCAGGATCAGCGGCTTGCTCAGCAGCCCGGCCACCAGACCGCCCGGACCCGAGACGAATCCGCCCATGCCCAGCAATACATCCGGCTTTCGCCGCAGAAGGATCCACAGCGCCTGGGAGCAGGCGACCAGGAGCAGGAACGGCATGACCAGTTTGCGCCCGAGCCCACTGTGACGGAGTCCGAGTATGTGGATGGCGTCCAGGTCGAATCCCTCCGCGGCGACCAGTCGTGACTCGAGGCCCCTGGTGCTGCCCATCCAGCGAACCTCGACGCCGCGCTCCCGCAGGCATCGGGCCACCGCAAGGGCCGGCATCACATGCCCGCCGGTTCCTCCCGCCATCACCATCATCCGGCTCATGGATACCTCCGCAGTCCGGGCCGGCACCGCCGGTCCACGCCCAGCAACAGCCCCAGCGCCAGCATCGTCGCCAGTATGCTGTTGGCGCCGTAGCTCATCAGCGGCAGGGTGAGCCCCTTGGTGGGCACAAGGCCAGTGTTGACGGCGAGATGCACGGACGCCTGTATGCACAGCAGGAGCCCCACTCCCTGGGCCAGAAAGGCCGCGAAACGAAGCCCCATGCCAATGGCCCTCCTGGCAATGACAAAGGAGCGCCAAAGGAGCAGGGCGAACAGCCCGATGACCGTAAAGATGGCCACGGAGCCAAGTTCCTCGCCGATCACCGCGATCAGGAAGTCATTCCCGGCATGGGGCAGGTAGAATAGCTTCTGGATGCTGCTGCCGAGACCGGTGCCGAACCATTCGCCGCGGCCGATGGCGATCAGCGCCTGGGTCAGCTGGAAGCCGGACCCGAACGGGTCGGCCCAGGGGTCGCGGTAGCTCAGCAGCCGCGCCACACGGTAAGGCTCCATCCACATCAGCAGTGTCATGAGCGCCACCGTCACACTGATGCTCACCAGGAAGTGCGAGAAACGGACGCCGGCCAGAAACATCATGCCGGCCACCGTGGTGACAAGGACCGCGGTGGTGCCGAAATCAGGCTGCATCATCAGCAGCAGCCCGATCAATCCCACCACCACGCCGACATTGATGATGCCCACCTTGAGCAGGTGCAGGTCATCCTTCTTGCGGGCGAGATAGTCGGCAAAATAGATCAGGGCGGCAACCTTCATGAACTCCGAGGGCTGCACGCTCAGTCCACCGAAGTCATACCATCGCAGGCTGCCGTTCACTTCCCTGCCAACCCCCGGCAGGAACAGCAGGGCAAGCATCAGGAGCATGACAAGGAGGGTCGTCTTGGCGTGGGCCTGCACCCAGTCCAGGGGCAGCCGCATCGCAACGAGCAGCAGCACAATCCCGAGCCCGATATGGGCGAGATGCCGGATCAGGGGCCTGGTATTGAACGCCAGGGTCTCGCTGTCTGCGGCCACGGTGGCGGAGAACACCATCACCGTGCCCAGGCACAGCAGGCTCACCATCGAAAAGACCAGCAGACGGTCCACGCCCCCGACTTCCGTCACCGGTTCCGCCGGGAGTACCCGGTAATGTCGATTGGCGTGGATTTCCATGATGCTAGCCCGCCGGCCCGTCCGCCACCAGGCGCCGAAAGCACTCTCCGCGGTGGGCATAGTCGTCGAACATGTCGAAACTGGCACAGGCCGGGGAAAACAGCACCGTGTCTCCGGGCCGGCCGAGCTGCCTTGCCCGGGAAACCGCATCCGCCAGTGAGTCCTCGCGCCAGATCCGGTCTCCCAATCCAAGGGACCGTTCCATTCGGCCGGCATCCTCGCCGATCAGGATGACAGCTCGGACGCCGGGATCCATCACCGATTTCAGCGGCGAGAAATCGGCACCCTTTCCCTGTCCGCCGGCAATCAGCACCAATGGCCTGCCCGCACCGCCAATGGCCGCGAGGGCAGCGCCGACATTGGTGCCCTTGGAATCGTTGATCCACCTGATTCCATCCCCGGTGGGGACCCGTTCGCAGCGGTGGGGCAGCCCCTCGAAGGCAAGGCCGGCATCGATCCGGTGCCGGTCGACGGCCCGTCCCGCCCTGCCGGAAACGCCCGCCACCAGGGCGAGCGCCGCGAGCATGTTGGACACGTTCTGCTCGCCCTGCAGCGACAGGGCCGACACCGGGGCCAGCATGCGCCCGCCGTGACACAGCCAGCGCTCGCCGTCCCGTGAGGCCACGCCAAAGTCGCCATCACCGGGGCTGCCGAGACCGAACGTGGGATCGGTATCCCGCCGCGCCATTCCCGCAAGCCGCGGGTCGTCCCGGTTGAACACCCGGCAGGCCGCACCGTCATAGATGCGGAGCTTCGCAGCGAGGTAGTCGTTCATGTCCCGGTAGCGGTCCATGTGATCCTCGCTCAGATTCAGCACCACGGCAGCCGCGGGACGCAGGCTGCGGGTGGTATCGAGTTGGAAGCTGGACAGCTCGAGAACGTAGAAATCCGGCACCGGTTGCGCCAGCAGATCCAGAACGGGGGTGCCGATGTTGCCCCCCGCCAGTGCCCGGGTGCCGGCACAGTCCAGCATCCGCTGTACCAGCATGGTTACCGTGGACTTTCCATTGGACCCGGTCACGGCCACGACCGGCGCCTTCGCCTCACGGGCGAACAGCTCGACATCGCCAATCACCGCGTCACCCGGCACCGCCATGCCGGGACTCGCCACGATGCCCCCGTAGGCCTGCTCGTTGATGCCCCGCTTCCAGTCCAGCAGCGGCACATCCGGGTAGGTGGCCTCCAGCGCACCCCGGTAGGGCGGGGCCTCGCGGGAGTCCGCCACCACGACGTCCTCCCCGCGGGACTTGAGATAGCGCACCACCGACCACCCGGTCAGGCCCAGGCCCACCACCAGCACCGGCCCGCCGTCCAACACCCGGTTCGCCGCGGCCATCATCAACGCACCTTCAGGGTGGCCAGTCCCACCAGCACCAGCATCAGGCTGATGATCCAGAAACGCACGATCACCCGGGGTTCGGGCCAGCCCTTGAGCTCGAAGTGATGGTGCAGCGGCGCCATCCGGAAGATCCTCCTGCCCACCAGCTTGTAGGACGCCACCTGCAGGATCACCGAGACCGTCTCCACGACGAAGATGCCGCCCATGATCATGAGCACGATCTCCTGGCGCACGATGACGGCAATCACGCCGATGGCGGCGCCAAGGGAAAGGGCGCCGATGTCGCCCATGAAGACCTGGGCGGGATAGGTGTTGAACCAGAGAAAGCCGAGACCGGACCCCACCAGCGCGGCGCAGAAGACCAGCACCTCCCCGACCCCGGGGATATACGGGATGCCGAGGTACTCGGAAAAGATCGAATTCCCGGTGACGTAGGCGAAGATGCCGAACGCGCCGGCTACCATCACGGTGGGCATGATCGCGAGACCGTCGAGCCCGTCGGTCAGATTGATCGCATTGCTGGTGCCGACGATGACAAACCATGCGAGCACGATGAATCCCGCGCCCAGCGGGATGGACACGTTCTTGAACAACGGCACGAGAAAGGCGGTTTCCACCGGTGATTGGGCGGTGAAGTAGAGGAAGCAGGCGGCGGCAAATCCGACCAGGGTCTGCCCGAGGAACTTGTTGCGCGCCCCCATGCCCCTGGGATTCTTTTCGATGAGCTTGCGATAGTCGTCAATCCAGCCGATCAGTCCGAAAAGGATCGTGGTGAGCAGGGTCACCCACACGAAGCGGTTGCCGAGATCAGCCCACAGCAACGTGGTCACCACCACGGCCACCAGAATGAGCAGGCCGCCCATCGTGGGTGTGCCCACCTTGTCGAAGTGGGTCGGCGGACCGTCGACGCGAATGGTCTGACCGATCTGGTACTCGCTGAGTTTCCGGATCATCGCGGGGCCGAAAATGAAGAAAATGGTGATCGAGGTCAACACACCGCAGATTCCCCGCAGCGTCAGGTAGCGGAACACGTTGAATCCGCTGTGATACTGGGACAGCCACTCGAACAGCCAGATCAGCATGACGCCCCCCCCGCCCCCCGCCCGGCGGTCATCGCCTGTACCACCCTTCCCATGCGGGATGACTTGGAACCCTTGACCAGGATGGTGTTCCCCGGGGAATCCTCCGATTCCAGGGACGCCACCAGGGACGGGACATCCGGGAACACCTCCGTGCAGTGGCCATATCCCCTCCGGTATCCATCCAGGACGGGATTGTCCCCGTCGTTCAGCACCAGCAGCCGATGGATTCCCCCGCCCCTTGCGTAACTTCCCATCGCGGCATGATGCTCCCCGGCCGAGTGACCGAGTTCCGCCATGGCGCCGAGCACCAGAATGCGCCGGCCCGGCTGCGCTGAAAGGAAATCGATGGCGGCGGCGACGGATCCCGGGTTGGCATTGAAGCTGTCATCGACCAGGGTGGCCCCGCCGGCAGCACTCAGCTGACGCAGCCTCCCCGGGATCCCCGTAAACGCGGCAAGGCCGGCACACAGATCCTCAGGATCCGTGCCGACGGCGTGACACGCCGCCATGGCGGCCAGGGCATTCATGATGTTGTGCCGGCCCGGAACGGCCAGCGTGATTTCGGCGTCCCCGGCCGGACCCCGGACCGACAACCGGCTGCCGGTCGGGCCGAGCTCCACGTCAAGACCCCGAAAATCCGCCCCGTTCTCCAGGCCGAAGGTCAGGATCCCGCGCTCGCCCGCCAGGGTCCGCCACAAGCCGAAGTTCGGATCGTCCCGATTCAGCACCGCCACGCCGCCGGGTCCGAGCCCGTTGAAGATCTCCCCCTTTGCCTCGGCCACACGCTGCACGGAGCCAAGACCCTCCAGATGGGCGGCGACCGCATTGTTGACCAGCGCCACGGTGGGCGCGGCGATCCGGGTCAGATGGTCGATTTCCCCGGCGTGGTTCATCCCCATTTCGATGACCGCATGGGTATGCCCGCCAGCCAGTTCCATCAGGGTCAGGGGAACTCCCCACTGGTTGTTGTAGCTTTCCCGGGGCGCCAGGGGACGGCCGGACACCGACAGGATTTCGCGAACCATGGCGGTCACGGTGGTTTTGCCGTTGCTGCCGGTAATCCCGATCACCGGAATGTCGAATTCTCGCCGACGGCTGTAGGCAAGCCGGCCAAGGGCGGCGGTGGTGTCAGCCACGGCGACCTGAGTGATAGCCGCATCCACCCGGTGCGTTACGAGCGCCCCCGCGGCGCCGCGGTCCGCCGCGTCCGCCACGAAATCATGCCCGTCCAGACGGTCCCCGCGGATGGCGACGAACAGTTCACCCTGCAGCACCGCACGGGAATCGATACGCACCCCGCCGAAGATGCCATCCGCGCCGTGCAGGATGCCTCCGGTCAATTCGGCTGCCGCGCTGAACGTCATCATTGATGTGCCCCCAGCACCCTGGCGACCACTTCCCGGTCATCGAAGCGCCGGACACAGGAGCCAATGGTCTGGGTGGTCTCGTGTCCCTTGCCGGCAATCAGGATCACATCGCCGGCGCGGGCGCCGCTGATTGCCGTGGTGATGGCCCGGGCCCGATCCAGCTCAACCAGGCAGGGCTTGGCAGCGTCCTCCCCGGTGACGGCGTCCCGGGCCATGGCGGCAATGGCAAGGGGATCCTCTCCCCTCGGGTTGTCGCTGGTGATGATGACGCGGTCAGCGTACCGGGCGGCTGCGCGGCCCATGAGAGGCCGTTTCCCGGGATCACGCTCGCCCCCGCAACCGAACACCACGCCGAGACCGCCCGTTGTGAGCGGTCGCAGTGACCTGAGCGCCCTTTCCAGGGAATCCGGGGTATGGGCATAGTCCACCACCACCGCCGGACTCCGCTTGCCCCCCGCGATCAGTTCCATCCTGCCGGGCGGCGGCCGCAGCGCCGGCAGCAGGGCCTCGATGCGTTCCGCGGCATACCCCTGCGCCAACAGCGTGGCGATCACGGCCAGCAGGTTCGGAAGGTTGATCTCGCCGATCAGCCTGGAGCGGCAGTCAAACCGGCGCTGCCCCCAGGTCCACCGGAAATGCGTCCCCGCCGTATCGAACTGCGGGTCCAGCGGCATGACGTCGGCATCGGCAAGGCCGTAACTCATCAGCACCGGCGTGTCGGTCATGGCAAGGATCTTCCGGCCCAGCCTGTCGTCGGCGTTGACCACGGCAGCCTCCAGGCCGGGCAGGCGGAACAGCTTTTTCTTCGCTTCGGCATAGGCATCCATGTCGCCGTGATAGTCCAGATGGTCCCTGGACAGGTTGGTGAACACCGCCGCATTGAAACGCACCCCGTTCACCCGTCCCTGGTCGAGGCCGTGGGAAGAAACCTCCATGCACACGGCGGTGGCGCCCTGGTCCAGCCACCCGCGAAGGCTGCCCTGAATGTCCACGGCGTTCTCGGTGGTCAGCGAGGACGCCGCCATCGCGTCCGGGAACCCCGAGCCGATGGTCCCCATCATGACACTGCGCTCCCCCAGACTCTCCAGCGCCCGGGCCAGCAGCCAGGCACAGGTGGTCTTGCCGTTGGTGCCCGTGATTCCGATCACGCTGAAGCGGCTGGAGGGATCTCCATACAGCCGGGATGCCATGAGGCCCACGCGCTCGCGCAGGTTCGCAACACCCACCGCACGACCCTGATCGGCCAGGGTTCGGCACAGCCGGGAGGCCCGGTCGCTTTCAAAAGCCACTGCGATCGCGCCGGCATCCAGGGCAGCCGCAATATAGTCGCGCCCGTCGGCGGCGGTTCCCGGCATTGCCACGAACAGGTTGCCCGGCCGGATACGGCGGCTGTCCAGAGCCATGCCGGTGATGCCGGTGCCGGCCAGGGGGGCCGGCACACCGCCGGGCCCGACCACGCCCTCAAGCAGTGCCCCCAAAGGGAGGCTGCCTTCAGGCTCCGTCCGGCCGGACGCTGTCTCTCCAGACCTGGTCATGCGGACTTTTCCCCGGTGCCGATGGTGGTGATCTGGGTGTCCTTGACGCTGTCGGGCGGAATGTTGTACAGGCGCATCAGGTCCTGCATGAGTTCCGCGAACACGGGCGCCGCGACGACGCCGCCGTAGTAATGCTCGCCTGTGGGGTTGTCCACGGTCACCACGGTGACGAAGCGGGGATCGGACAGTGGCGCCATTCCGGCGAACAGGCTGATGTACTGGTTGTTGTCATAGTTGCCGTCAACCAGCTTGTGGGTGGTGCCGGTCTTGCCGCCCACCCGATAACGCTGGATGCGGGCCCGGCGGGCCGTTCCCTCCGGGGTCGCCACTTTCTCCATCATGGCCCGGATCTGCTGTACCGTCGACTTGCTGAACACCCGTCTTCCCCTGGCCCTGTAGCCTTCCGGCTTGGGTTCCAGCGTGACCGGCAGCAGTTTGCCGTCCGTGGCGAACGCGGTGTAGGCCCGGGCAAGCTGAAGCGGGGTCACCGAGAAACCGTAGCCGTAGGAGATGGTGGCATGCTCTATGAGCCGGTTGCGCCGGACCAGCACGCCCTTCACTTCCCCCGGCAGATCGGACGCCGGCTCGTTGAATCCCACGGCGTTCAGTGTGTCGAACAGCCGGTCGAACGGAAACGCAAGCGCGATCTTGGCGGAACCGATATTGCTCGACCGCACCAGAACGTCGAAAACGGAGATGTCCCCATAGTCGTGCACGTCCCGGATGGTTTTTCCCCCGACCCGGTACATCCCCGGCGCGGTGTCCACCATCGTCTCCACTCCGACCTGTCCGGTTTCCAGGGCCATGGCCACGGTAAACGGCTTGGACGTGGAGCCCGGTTCCACCACATCGGTCACCGCGCGATTGCGGAACACCCCCGGCCTGATGGAGCCGCGGTCATTGGGATTGAACTGCGGTGACGTCACCATGGAGAGGATCTCGCCGCTGGGAACGGACAGCACCACGACGCTGCCCCCGGAGGCCTTGTGTTTCTTGATGGCCTTCTCCAGGTAGGCGGCGGCGAGGGACTGCACCCGCTGGTCGACGCTGATCCGGAGATTCTCCCCGTGGCGAACCTGCTGGATGCTCTCCACGCTTTCGACATAGTGGCCCGCCACATCCTTGAGTACCCGCTTGCGACCCGGAACGCCCGCCAAATGACTGTCGAACCGGATCTCCAGACCCTCCTGTCCGGTGTCGTCCACATCGGTAAAACCGATCAGGTGGGCACCGACGGGGCCATCGGGATAATACCGCCGGTATTCGCGCTGCCTCTCCAGCCCGGGAATGTTGAGCGCCATGACCTCCTCTGCCACGGCCGGCGGAATTCTCCGCTTGACATACATGAAATCGGCGCCCTTGCGGCGCTCGCAGGCGGCCTTGAGGTCCCCGGGGTCCAGCTCCAGGATGTCCGGCATGGATTTCCAGGAATCCCCGTCGGTACAGAACACGCCGGGCTCCGCCCACAGTGACTCCACCGGGGTGCTCACCGCCAGGATCTGCCCGTTCCTGTCCAGGATCTGGCCACGCTGGGGAAGCACGGTAATCTCCCGCAGGTACCTGGCATCACCCTGGGCATGAAGATGGCCCCGCTCCACAATCTGGATATGCACCACCTTGAATGCAATCACGACCAGCCCCGTGAACAGCAGACCCATGACAAAGTATTCGCGCCAGACCGGCGGACGGGCGAGGCACCTAGCCATGCCAGTCCCTGGGCGTTGCAAACGGATGTTCGTGTGCGCTAGTAGTCCACATCGCCTTGATTCACCAGTTGCAACGTCACGATCCTCTCGGGCGACGGCGCCACCATGCCGAGACGCTTGCGGGCGTCGTCCACCACACTGTTCCGACGGGTCCAGGTGGCTCTTTCCAGCATCAGGCGGCTCCATTCGGCCTGCAACTCGTCGTGTCGCTGTTCCTGTTTCTGGAGGGTCACGAACGTCAGCCGGTTCTGGTGCCTTACCGCCACCACCGCCGCTGCACTGACCAGCACAAGACACAACAGCACGATCAGCGACCGGGCCATGGTCATGCGACTTTCTCCGCCACCCGCATCACCGCGCTGCGTGCGCGCCGGTTGGCGGCTATTTCCGCCTTTCCCGCCCGCACCGCCTTGCCCACCGGGCGCAGCCTGGGGCGCAGCATGTCGTTCCTGACCGGAAGATCCGGCGGGTAGGGATCACCCCGGCTCTGCTCCCGGATGAAACGCTTCACCAGACGATCCTCCAGCGAGTGAAAGCTGATCACCACCAGGCGCCCGCCGCCCGCCAGGACGTCGACCACCTGGGGCAGGACCTCCCCGAGTTCCTCGAGTTCGCGGTTGAGGGCAATGCGAATGGCCTGGAAGGTGCGGGTTGCCGGATGCTTGCCGGGTTCCCGTGTCGGAACCGCGCCGGCAACCACCCGCGCCAGTTCTCCCGTCGTTGAAATCCTGCCATGGGCCTTGATCCGGCTGGCCACACGCCGGGCAAACCGTTCCTCGCCCAGCGTCTTGAGCACCCGGGCGAGTTCACCCTGCTCCACCCGCTCCAGCCAGTCCGCCGCGGTGATTCCGCTTTCCGTGTCCATGCGCATATCCAGCGGGCCATCGTGTGCAAAACCGAACCCGCGGCTCCCGTCATCCAGCTGGGGTGAGGAGACGCCAAGGTCGAACAGCACGCCTGTCACCCTGCCGGACAGGCCGTGGTCATCCATGATGGCGCGCAGCCGGGAAAAGGGCGCGTGCACGATTTCGATGCGCTGGTCCCCGGACCACTCGCGCCGGGCCTGCGCCACGGCGGCGGAATCCCGGTCGATGACGAGCATCTTCCCGCTGGCCCCCAGGCGGGCGAGGATCGCCCTCGTGTGGCCACCTCTCCCGTAGGTGGCGTCGACGACGATGCCGCGCTCCTCCGGGTCCAGCCCCGAGATCACCTCATCGCGCAGCACCGGCACATGCCGGTGGCCTTCGTTCGTTGTGATGGCCGCATGCATCAGAGGGATATCTGCTCAAGCTCCACGGACATCGTACCGGCATCCAGTTCCTCCTTGAGCCACTGCGCACACTTCTCGTTCCACAGACCCTCGTCCCAGATCTCGAACTTGTTGCCCTGGCCCACCAGGAAAACCGTCTTGCCCAGTCCGGCGAACTCCCGCAGCGAACCCGGGAGCAGGATGCGGCCGGTCTTGTCCATCTCCACATCGCTGGCATAGCCGATCAGGAAGCGCTTGAGCTTCTGGTGATTGGGATCGAAGCTTGACAGGTTCACCACCTTCTGCTCGACTACGCCCCACTCATCCATCGGGTACAGCCAAAGGCACTTTTCCCGTGTATTGTTCACCGTCACCACCAGACTGCCGCCACAACGGTCCTCCAGATCGTCCCGGTATCCCACCGGAATCGCCAGACGACCCTTGTTGTCGAGATTCAGTTTGTTGGCGCCACGAAACATGCTGAAAAGACCGAATTTTCGGAAAATTCCCCACTTTTTCCCACTAATTTGCACTATATGAGTCAATGTCTCATGTTGTCAAGGAAAATTCGACAAATCGGTCAACAAAATCTCTTTGATTTTTAATAAGAAAAGGGCCAAATTTCGAACGAAATTAAAGCGGTTTCTCGATAACGGGCGTAAGTTCCTTATGAGACAGTTGCCTGTCGGTATTTCGGTTCCCTGCGGATGATGCTCCATGGAACACCGGTTCGGGTGTGCCGTACCCGGTCGCGCCGTCCCGCAGGCGCATGGTCCGGCCGGTCCCCGGAAACCGGGTCAGGTCGCGGGGATGCCCTGAAAGGCCTGTACGAAGCGGCAGGTCAGGTCGCGGTGATGCTCAGAAAATTCTGCACGAAACGGTAGGTCAGGCCCCAGAGAATCCGGTCCGCGCCGTGACGGGCAGGCCCTAGATGGATTGCCGGGTAGGGTTCTTCGCGAAAGCGGGTCCGGTAGCCTGTTCGCCGGGATTCGTCCTGCAGAAGCGCAAGCGGCGTCCAGAATATATCGGCCACCTCGTAGTTCGGGACCGCAACGGGCGCAAGGTCGAGACGATAGACGAAGCACCCGATCATCAGGTTGATGGGCCGGTTGTGGCTGCTTCCCTGCAGGTCGTCGAGCCGGCCTATCTGCTGGCCATGGGAGAGAACCACACCGGTCTCTTCACGGGTTTCCCGGATGGCTGCATCCGCCAGGCCGGCATCATGGGATTCGAGGCCGCCTCCGGGAAATGCGATCTGGCCCGACCACGGGTCGTACTCTGACTCGGCCCGCTGGATGAACATCACTTCCGGACCCTCCGGGCGGTCCCGGAGGATCATGGCCACGGCCGCCGCCCGCATCCCGTCCCGGCTGATCAGGGAAGGGCTGTGACGCGCAAGGGCATTTTCAATATCCCGCATCCCGTCGTGTCAGCGGATCTGCCAGTCGCCGCGAATCCGTTCAGGTGCCGCGTCAAGGCCCGGAGTGCCCCATTGGTCGCTTGGATGCGCACCCTCCCTGTTCACCGCGCCCGGACCACGCATCCATCCTAGCCGTCCACCAGGCACGATCAGGAGGGTGCGGATTGCAGCCAGTTCCGCCGGGGTGCCGGCACGATCCGATCCGCCCCGAGGACTGCGCCCGGGATCGTTCATCAGCACCCGTTGCCGGGAGATCATGGTTCCGTTCATCCGGCGTGCCCGCCACGATGCCGGAACGGCGCTTCCATCCAGCTTGCTAGGGCATGCGGAACCAATGCGACACGAACGTTTGCGGCCGGGAAATGAAATCGGGGCTGGAACCATCTCGGTGTGGGACCCATCGTCCGGGATCCTTGTTCTGCCCGATGCATTCTATCGTATTACAGATAATACTTATATATTTCAAATAGTTATTCTCAGCATTCCGGTTCCGTAAGCGATCTGAAATCAGACTGAATCAACATCGAAATTACGCATTCGCCCGTTTGGCGACAAAAGTTCTGTGGAGCTGAAAATAAAATAGTTATTCGCATCAGGATTCTATACCCATAGGCTTGGAGTAACATTCGCTCTTGCAACGATCCGGTGGAAAACGGATTAAGTCGGCGGATTCCTTCTATATGATAACGTTTCCGCGCCACCTCCTCCGCCCTGTCCTGATCAGGTTTTGCCCTGCTCCAATCCCGTAACGCGTTTTTCAACTTCATAACCGAGCCCCTTCAACTCGCCGACCAGTTCGTTCCGGTACAACGCCCCGAGCAGCATCTTGGAAGCATAAAGACCCTCGAGGGAAAGGTCCGCGGCGCCCCGGCCCGCCCAGGCGCTCGCCGCATGGTGCTCCGGGTCGTCCTTCGCGTAGTACCCGTCCCGCTCGTAATACCCCGCCCCTTGGGACGGCGACGCCACCACACCAATCGACGCAACCATTTTATTAACTTCTCACGTACCTTTTCTTTCAATCTTCCCGTTCTCCCCGCAGTCACTCCAGAACTTGAAGGAATCAGAACCAGGGGCCGTTGGGTCTTTCGTGCTTCACCGGGTGGGCGGGGGGACGAACCGGCAGGGTGTTTTCCACCCATCTTCATCCGTTGCTTCATCCGTGGTTTCATGGATGGGTCCCGGCCCTGGCATCCGGCCGGACGATAGTAATGTGCCTCAGCAGCTACCCGGTCGCGCCGGAGACGGCGACGAGTAGAGCACAACGAAAGATGCGGCCTTTCTGCGTGGCTTTCTCGAATCAAGCCGGCGCGTAGCGCTCAACCGAAATTTCATCGGCTTTCAAACGCATCCGCGCGGCATCGTGCCAGGCCTGAATTTTCAGCAATAGATCCATACTGACACCGAAGCCTTTTTCCAGACGTAGGGCCATCTCGGGTGAAAGGGAAGCCCTGCCATTCAGTAAATCCGAAAGCGTCGCCCGGCGAACGCCGAGAATCTGCGCCGCCCGGGAAACGCTCAGGCGTAGTTCCCCTATCACTTCATCCCGAACAAAACAGCCGGGATGAGAGGGTGTCATCGCTATTTCAAGGGGCTTACTACTCATCAGTGATAGTCCTCAAGGTTTAACCGTACTATCTTGCCACCGCTTTCTTCGAACGTAATCCGCCAATTACCCGACACGGATATACCCCAATCATTCTCGCGTTCCCCCGAAAGACGATGAATTCGCCATCCCGAGGGTGCCTGAGTACAGAGACTCTCCATGTTTTCGGCCACAACCAATGCGGTAACGATATTTCGAATCCGATTCACGAGATCCTGTCTCAGCAATCGCGTCGAGTCCCGTTCGAGCAATTCCCGCAATCCGCGATGGCGAACCGTCCAGATTTCCATAGCAAGATACTGTACGGCACCACCGAACAGAATTCAAGCTTTCAACTCCCCACACAATCCCCTTATATGGCCCGTCTTGGACATGGTTCATTCCTCGACAGTGGTAAGCGGTGCGGCCACGTGGATTTCAATTTGAGGCTGGTGTACAGGCCCAGGGCAGCAGCGCATCGATATCCAAGATCGAATGACCGGAGGCAATGGCTTCGAGCGTGGCCTTGAGGTAGGCGTGGGGGTCCACCTGATTCTATCGTAAAATGTCTTTATGAAATCCGCCGATGATGCTTTATCCGTGTCTGAACGCAGTGGCCAGCGCATTGACACCTGGCTCTGGGTGAGCCGTTTCTTCAGGTCCCGCAAGCTTGCCAACGAGGCGGTCCGAGGCGGTCATGTCTGGCTCAATGGCCAGCGCTGCAAGCCGGCGCGCATGGTGGTCCCCGGAGACCGGTTGCGCATCCGGCGTATTTCCCTGGAATTCACGATCGTGGTGACCGGACTGTCGGCAAGGCGCCTCGGCGCGCCGCTGGCCGCAGGCCTGTACCGGGAGACGGAAGCCAGCCTCGAAGCCCGGCAGAACAGGGCTGCCCTGATGAAAGCCCAGAGGCAGGGCATCCTCCACGATCACCACCGCCCAAGCAAGCGGGACCGTGTAAAAATGCTCCGCGTCAAGCACCAGGTGCCGGACTGGGACTGACCGCGCCCTCCTGAACCCCATCCATCGACCACCAGGACAAAGATGAAAGGCTGTATTCTCGACCAACGGACTTTCGATCGTGACGACATCTGCCTGAGCGGCCTGCTTGGCCTGCTCGACGAATGGTCCCACCATCCCAGTTCCCGGCATGCACAGGCGGCGGAGCGCATCGCGGGCTGCGGGGTCGTGATCACGAACAAGGTGCGTCTGGACCGCGACGCCGTCCTCGGTGCGGACGCGCTCAGGCTGGTGATCCTCGCCGCGACCGGCACCGACAACGTGGACCTGGATGCCTGCAGAGAACGCGGCGTGGTGGTCTGCAACACCACCGGGTATTCCCGCCCGGCGGTAGTCCAGCACACCTTCACCCTGATGCTCAACCTGATGACCAGCCTCCCGGCATACCGGGACGACGTCCGCAACGGGAACTGGAGCAACAGCGATATCTTCTGCCTGCTGGACCACCCCATCCGCGAACTCCAGGGAAAGACCCTGGGCATTATCGGTCTCGGCGACATCGGCGGCCGGGTCGCGGATATCGGCCGGGCCTTCGGCATGGACATCGCCGTTGCGGCGCGCCCGGGAACGGATCCGGACGGCGACCGCCTGGCACTGGACGACCTCCTCCCGGTCGCCGACGTCATCAGCCTTCACTGCCCGCTCACCCCCCGGACGCATCACCTGCTGTCCTGGGCACAGTTCCGGAAGATGAAACCCGGCGCCGTCCTGATCAACACCGCCCGCGGGGCGATCATTCACGACGAGGCCCTGGTCGAGGCCCTCAGGACCGGCGAGATCGCCGGCGCCGGCATCGATGTGCTCGACGAGGAGCCCCCGCCCCCGGATCATCCGTTGCTGGCGGCGGACATTCCCAATCTCATCGTGACCCCCCACAATGCCTGGAGCACCCTGGAAAGCCGCCAGCGGCTGGTGGCGAAGATGGCCGAAACCCTGGCCGCGTGGCAGGCGGGCACACCCCGTAATGTCGTCACCTGAGCCGGCATCAGGGCAATCCGGGCAGGGCGCGGTGAACGGGCCCCGGCAATCCACGTCGCCGGGCGAATCGGCCCCGCCCTCCCCGGCGAGGAAGCCGTCGAACCCGGTGCCGCTTTGCCTGTACGTGCATTTCCCTTGGTGCGTACGAAAATGCCCCTATTGCGATTTCAACTCCCATCCGGCAGGCCCCGTTCTGGAGGAAGACCGGTATGTCGATGCCCTGTTGGGGGATCTCGACTTCGAACTGTCCCGGCTGCGGGTTGACCGGGAGGTACTGTCCGTGTTCATGGGCGGCGGCACGCCCAGTCTGTTCTCCCCCGGGGCGCTGGCCAGGCTCCTGGACGGAATCCACGGGAGGCTCACCCTGGCGTATGATGCCGAAGTCACCCTGGAAGCGAATCCGGGAACCGCCGAACACGCCGATTTCGCCGCCTGCCTGGACGCGGGAATCAACCGGTTGTCCATCGGGGCCCAGAGCTTCGACGACACCGCGCTCGGAACCCTGGGGCGCATACATACGGCCAGGGAGACCGTCCATGCCTTCCGCAAAGCCCGCGGGGCCGGATTCCGGAACATCAACCTTGACCTGATGTACGGTCTTCCGGAACAGGAATGCGCAGGCGCGATGGATGATCTCGATCAGGCGATCGCCCTCGGACCCGAGCATATCTCCCTCTACCAGTTGACACTGGAGCCGAACACGGTATTCCACCGCTATCCGCCCTCCCTGCCCCCGGAAGACGAAATCTCGCGGATGCAGGAGATGCTGCACGGCAGGCTGCGCCTGGCGGGATACACGCAATACGAGGTATCGTCCCATGCCAGGGACGGCCGGCAGTGCCGGCACAACCTGAACTACTGGAATTTCGGCGACTACATCGGGATCGGGGCCGGGGCCCATGGCAAGTTCACGGATACGGCCGGCAAGGTGCGGCGGCGCGCCCGGAAGCGGCACCCGGCAGGCTACCTGTCCTGGGCCGGCACCGAAAATGCCATGGCCGGAGATCCGGGAAGTCAGGGATCAGGACCTCCTGTTCGAATTTTTCATGAATGCGCTGCGGCTCAAGGACGGATTCGCCCTGTCCACCGCATCGGAACGGACGGGGGTTCCCTGCGAGTCCATCGTGCACATGCTAGAGCCGCTGATCACCCGGGAACTCGCATCCCGGACCGGTGACCACATCGCATGCACTGACCTCGGGTACCTGTTTCTCGATGATGCACTGGCCCTGATCCTGCCCGACCGGGAGGCGGTTGCGGCGGGTCCGCGCCCCGACCGGGAGCCGCCGGGACCCGCCGTCAGCATGGCGTGGTCCTGAAAGCGGCCGCCCCGGTATCAGGCCCCGAAACCCCACACGGCACCACCAGACCCATGGATTCCCGTAGACAGGCCTGCACCATCGATACCGAAGTGTTGCCCGAACACAGCCTTGAGGCGTTTTCCCAGATCGAGGTCGAGCAGCTTCTCAGCGAGGGCGAAGGGGAACTTCACGGACTCCTGAGGCGCTGCATCCTCGCGGTGCTCAATACCGGCTCCGACACCGACGACACACGGGCGGTGCTCGACCTCTACCGGGATTTCCGCGTCAATCTGGTCCAGCAGGACCAGGGGCTCAAGATCGTCCTCAACGCCGCACCGCCCAGCGCCTTCGTCGACGGGCACCTGATACGCGGCATCCGCGAACTGCTGTTCGCCGTGCTCAGGGACATGGTCTGCATCGGCAGCAAAATCCGCCGTGGCGGCCACTTCTGCCTGGAGGATTCCCACGACATCACCAACGCGGTTTTCCACATCCTGCGAAATGCCGGGATGTTCGAACGGGCAATGGATACCAACCTGGTGGTTTGCTGGGGCGGACACGCGATCGGAAGGGAGGAATACGACTATACGAAGAAGGTGGGCTATGAACTGGGCCTGCGCGGCCTCAACGTCTGCACCGGCTGCGGACCCGGGGCGATGAAGGGCCCCATGAAGGGCGCGACGATCGGCCACGCCAAGCAGCGCATCCGCACTGGCCGCTATGTCGGCATCACCGAGCCCGGGATCATCGCGGCCGAATCGCCCAATCCGATCGTCAGCAACCTGGTGATCATGCCCGACATGGAAAAGCGCCTTGAGGCATTCGTCCGGACGGGGCACGGAATGATCGTGTTTCCCGGCGGGGTCGGCACGGCCGAGGAGATCCTCTACCTGCTCGGCATCCTGCTGCATCCCGACAACGCCGACCTGCCTCTTCCCGTGATCATGACCGGGCCGAAGAGCGCGGAGCCCTACCTGCGGCAGATGGACCGCTTCGTCGCCGGCGCCCTGGGTGATGCGGTGCGTGACCGGTACCGGATCATCATCGACGATCCCGAGACCGTGGGCCGCACCATGCTGCAGGAGGTTCGGGACGTCTACGAATACCGCAAGGCCAACAACGACGCCTACTATTTCAACTGGCGGCTCAGGATTGACCACGACTTCCAGAGACCGTTCAGCTCGAGCCACGAGGACATGGCCGCCGCCCGCATCGACGATGCGCTCCCCACCCATGAACTCGCGGCAAACCTGCGGCGCATTTTCTCCGGCATCGTCTCGGGAAACCTGCGCGAGGACGTGATGGCCGCCATTGAACGCAAGGGTCCATTTCACATCCGGGGATCCGCCCGCATCATGGGACAGCTGGACGAGCTGTTGTCCACCTTCGTCAGCCAGGGACGGATGAAAATCACGGGCGACTACCAGCCCTGCTATGAAATCCTGGTCTGAGGCCTGAATGTCCGCCAGGCGGAATCGGCCCTTGACATCCCGGCCAGAATAAACTATAAAACCAGTTATATAGTTAAATGATGGCGCGATGATCACCACAGAGCAGGCATCCCTGGGATTTTCCGCGGCCGGCTCCGAGGCCCGGCTTCTGGTCCTTCGCGCGCTGGTACGTGCGGGTCCATCCGGCCTTCGCGTGGGCGAAATCCGGGAACGGCTGGGTATTCCGTCCTCGACCCTGGCCCACCATCTCCGGTCCCTTGCCGACGGGGGCTTGATCGAACAGGAAAAATGCGGTCGGGCGGTGATCAGCCGGGCCGACTTCACCCACATCCGCGGCCTGGCGGATTTCCTGCTGGAGGAATGCTGCGCCGATGAACAACCCGCGGCACCCTGCTGCCCGCCCGGCGCTGACCTGAACCAGACCTGCTGTTGAGGAGACATCCCATGAAACTGCACCTTTCCCTGTCCGTTCACGACTTCGATGCCTCGGTGGCATTCTATTCCCGGCTCTTCCGGCAGGAGCCGAAAGTGCTGAAAGACGGCTACGCCAAATGGGACGTGGAGGAGCCGCCGGTCAATTTCGCCATTGAACAGGGCGTCGGCAACCAGGGCGTCGACCATCTCGGCATCCAGGCGGATTCCAGCGAGGAGCTCGAGGAGCTTGCCGGCCGGATACGGGAATCGGGACAGCCGTTCCTCGACGTGGAGCGGCAGGACTGCTGCCATGCCAGGATGGACAAGGCCTGGGTGAAGGGAATGGCGGACGAGAAATGGGAAGTGTTCCTGACGCACCGCCACGACCTGGAAGAGTACGGGGAAGCCCAGCGCGAAGCCCTCGCTACCCTCTAGTCCCCACGCACGCATTTCCGGATGGGCCGATACTCCTCGACCCGGGCACTGTTCGCCGAGTGGCTGGGCACTGCGTTGCTGCTCGCCACCGTCATCGGCTCGGGGATCATGGCGGAAAGGCTGGCCGGCGGCAACGTGGCCATCGCGCTCATGGCCAACACGATCGCCACCGGCGCCATCCTGGTGGTTCTGATCACCATGCTGGCACCGGTATCGGGCGCACACCTCAACCCTGCCGTATCACTCGCATTCGCACTCAGGCGGGAAATCACCTGGCCCCGGTGCGGCGCCTATGTCATCCTGCAGGTCCTGGGGGGCATTGCGGGCATGCTGGCGGCTCACCTGATGTTCGAGGAGCCGCTGCTGCAGTTTTCCCGGAACATCCGGACCGGCGGCGCCCAATGGTTTTCCGAGGGTGTCGCCACGTTCGGCCTCGTGTTGACTATCCTCGCGACACTGCGCGCCCGGCCGGCCGCGGTCCCCGTGGCGGTGGGCCTCTACATCACCGCCGCCTACTGGTTCACCGCGTCCACATCCTTCGCCAATCCCGCTGTCACCATTGCGCGCAGCCTGACCGACACCTTTTCCGGCATCCTGCCCGGGGACGCGCCGATGTTCATCGCCGCCCAGTTCGCCGGCAGCCTCGTGGCCGTGGTGGTGTGCGCCTGGCTGTTCGCCGGGGACGAGCCGGAGCAGGCCGGATGATCCGATGCCCCCGGCCGCGCTGGGAACGAATCAGCCCACGTACCCGCCGTCCGTCCGTGTGATTGCGATCACCGCAGACCGGGGAACGGAGCTGCCGCCGTCCGGAAAATGGCATTCAGCGGGGTTGTCCTCGCCCGGGTGCTGAATGCCCACGAACATGGTGCGCTTGTCGGTACTCCAGGTGATGCCGGTAATCTCGCATTCTCTCGGGCCCACAAGGAAGCGCCTGATCTCGCCGGTTGCAACGTCCGCCATCAGCATCTGGTTGTTGCCCATACCGGCGAAATCGCCCTCGTTGGAGTAGTTTCCGTCGGTCTGGATCCACAGGTTGCCCAGTGAATCGAACGCCAGTCCATCGGGAGAATTGAACAGGTTGTCGACGTTGATGTTGGCCGAGCCGGCCCTGGCATCATCGTGCACCCCGGGATTGCCGGCGATGACGAAGAGATCCCAGGAAAATGCTTCCGCGGTATGGTCGCCCCCCGCAGGCACCCAGCGGACGATCTGCCCGTACCGGTTGGCTTCCCGGGGATTCGGTCCGCCCACCGGGGTCGGGTCCCCTCCGGCATTGGGCTTGATGCCGCGGTTCTTGTTATTGGTGAGGCAGCAGTAGACTTCCGCCTTGTGGGGATTGGCCGCCACCCACTCCGGACGATCCATGGTGGTGGCGCCGACCTTGCTGCCCGCAATCCGGGAAAATATGCAGATCTCCTCCCGGGACATGCCGGTTGATTCCGGTGTCAGCGTGATCCAGCGGCCACTTCCGTCCGCCTCGAATTTCGCCACCGACAGCACCCCGTCTTCCAGCAGGTCTTCGTTCTCCCCCGCGCCGGGAACGAACCTGCCCCTTGACACGAACCGGTAAATGAATTCGCCACGCTCATCGTCGCCCATGTAGGCCACCACCTGGCCGTTGGCCGCCACGACGACTTCGCAGTTCTCGTGCTTGAAGCGGCCCATTGCGGTGCGCTTTTTCGGTGTCGACTGGGGCGCGGAAGGGTCGATCTCCACGATGTAGCCCGCGCGGTTGGGCTCGTTGGGGTTCCTGGCGACGTCAAACCGGTCATCCACACGGGACCAGCCGTAACCCCAGTCCTCGGTCTGGATGCCGTAGCGTTTCAGGGTGTCGGACAACCCCACCTCCGGCCGGCTGGGCGCTGCGAAGTATCCGTTGAAATTTTCCTCGCAGGTGAGAAAGGTACCCCAGGGCGTCACCCCGCTGCCGCAGTTGTTCCAGGTCCCGAGTGAGCGTGTGCCGGAGGGGTCCGCGGCTGTTTTCAACAGGTCATGCCCCCTGGCCGGACCGGTGATTTCCGCCGGTGTCGTCGCGGTGATCCTGCGGTTGTAGGGCGAGTCGAGCACGATCCGCCACTGGCCATCGCGCCGGGCCAGTTCGAAGATGCTCACCCCGTGGGCGGCCATTCCCTTGTGCACATCGTCATCATTTTCCGGCAATCCGGATGCGCGGTTTCCGTACATGATGTTGCGGTTGCAGTATTCATTGTTGACCGCCAGCAGATAGCGGCCGTTCACCTGGAAGAATGCCATGCCGTCACAGTTGTCGCCGAAGGCCGTGGACTGGCTCGCGGCGGTGCCGCGGGTAACCTGGTCGAAACCGGGGACACCACTCCAGAGCGGATCCCCCCATGCGGCCACCACCTGCCATTCGAAGCCCTCCGGCACGGTGACGGTGTCACGCCCGTTGGCGGCAACCGGATCGAACCGGATCGTGGGATGCGCCAGCACCCGCGCACCCGGAACGGCGGCGGCAACAAAGGCGCCCGCCCCCAGGGCAAGCGACCCCTTGAGCAGTTCCCTGCGGTCAATAATCCTGTCGAAGTCAGTCATGCTCTCAGTCGATTTCATCATTTCGGCCTTATTCAGTCGGTAGATTCATGGATGAGGCCCGCAGGCCTGCAGGAGGTCGGAAGTGACCGGGAATCTATTCACTGAATATGAAACACGTGTGACAGGCGTTCCGCCGAAGTGTTTCAGCGCATCGTGTTGCCTTGTGCTGCGGCCGCACCGATTGCAGCGCCGGGTGCCTTCCATCCCTGCCGGCAAGCCGGTCGGCGCCATCCGTCGCCCCTGCTGCCGGGGAGGCCGTCCGGCCCCGGCACGAAGGGCGGTCTGTGGACCACCATTGCCGAATCACGCGCCTCCGGGCCAGTTCATCCACCCGAGCCGCGGGGCCTGCGGGTTCGCCACTCAGTCGCCTTTCAGCCGCTCCGCGTGAAAGCGCACATGGTCCCCGATGAACGTCGCCACGAAGTGGTAGCTGTGATCGTAGCCCGGCTGCATCCGCAAATTGACCGGCTGGTCCATCTCCCCGCACACCGATACCAGCAGCTCCGGCTTGAGCTGCGCCCCGAGGAATTCATCCGCATCACCCTGGTCCACCAGGATCTCCGGGGATTGGGCGCCTGCGCGGATGAGTTCGGTGGCGTCGTGGACTTTCCAGGATTCCCGGTCGTCACCCAGATAGCCGGTCAGGGCCTTCCGGCCCCAGGGGCACCGCATCGGGGCGCAAATGGGTGAAAACGCGGAAATCGAACCGTAGGTGCCCGGATTCCTGAGACCGATGGTCAGGGCGCCGTGCCCGCCCATGGAATGGCCCGTGATCCCCTGGCGGTTCCGGTCTCCCGGAAACCGGTCGAACACCAGTTCCGGGAGTTCCCGGGTCACGTAACTGTACATCCGGTAGTTGTCATCCCAGGGCGGCTCGGTGGCGTCGACATAGAACCCGGCGCCGGTGCCGAAATCATAGTCATCGTCCTCTCCGTCGATACCGGCGCCGCGGGGGCTGGTGTCCGGCGTAACCAGCATGATGCCATGCTCCGCCGCATAGCGCTGGCCGCCCGCCTTGACGGTGAAGTTTTCCTCGGTGCAGGTGAGCCCGGAGAGGTACCAGAGCACCGGCACCGTCCCGTCCCTCGCCACGGGCGGGGTATAGACGGCAAACCGCATCGGCGTCCCGGTTTCACGGGACACGTGACTGTAGACGCCCTGGATGCCGCCGAAACAGCGCTGCTCGGATAGTGTCTCCATGCCGGGACTACTGATCGTACAGTACGACGCTGCGGATGGACTCGCCCTCGTGCATCAGGTCGAAGGCCCTGTTGATCTCACCCAGGGGCATGGTGTGGGTGATCAGGTCGTCGATGTTGATCTTGCCGTCCATGTACCAGTCCACGATCCTCGGCACGTCGGTGCGGCCCCGGGCACCGCCGAATGCGGTGCCGCGCCAGACCCTTCCCGTCACGAGCTGGAACGGGCGGGTGCTGATTTCCTGACCCGCGCCGGCCACGCCGATGATCACGCTCTCCCCCCAACCCTTGTGACAGCATTCCAGCGCCTGGCGCATCAGGTCCACGTTGCCCACGCATTCGAAGCTGAAGTCCGCGCCGCCATTGGTCAGATCCACCAGGTGGGCCACCACGTCCCCTTCCACCTCTCCGGGATTGACGAAATGGGTCATGCCGAATTTCTCACCGAGCGCCTCGCGTGCCGGATTGATGTCGACACCGACGATCATGTCCGCTCCGGCAAGCCGTGCACCCTGGATCACGTTGAGACCGATGCCGCCGAGGCCGAACACCACCACGTTGTCTCCCGGCTGGACCTTGGCGGTGTTGATCACCGCGCCGATCCCCGTGGTGACTCCACAGCCGATATAGCAGATCTTGTCGAAGGGGGCGTCCTCGCGCACCCTGGCCACGGCAATTTCCGGGAGCACGGTGAAATTGGAAAACGTGGAAGTCCCCATGTAATGGTGGATCCGGTCGTTGCCGATGGAGAAACGGCTGGTGCCGTCTGGCATGACGCCCTGTCCCTGGGTGGTGCGGATGGCCTGACACAGGTTGGTCTTGCCCGAGGTGCAGTAATCGCACTGGCGGCATTCCGGGGTGTAGAGCGGGATCACATGGTCTCCCTTCCTGACGCTGGTGACTCCGGGCCCGGTATCCACCACGATTCCGGCTCCCTCGTGACCCAGGATGGCCGGGAAGATTCCTTCCGGATCAGCCCCGGACCGGGTAAACTCATCGGTGTGGCAGATTCCGGTGGCCTTGATCTCCACCAGGACCTCCCCCTCTCTCGGCCCGTCCAGGTTCACGGTTTCAATGATCAGGGGCTTGTCCGCCTCGTAGGCGACTGCTGCGCGAGTTTCCATGATATTTCTCCTCAGGGTGTAGTTGGTGATTGGGAATTGGACCTGCCGGGAGATCAGGGCATTTTGCTCTTCTCGACCCAGGTGATCAGCGGGCGCCAGGTATCGATGTCCCGGTCCACCAGGTAGGGTGCCATTTCGAATATTCCGCGGCCGCCCTCCGCGGCACGAATGTAGTTCTGGGTGTCCCGGAGATGGGTAACCAACGGCACCTTCAGTGTGCGCAGGAACCGTTCCAGGTTGCTGTAGATCAGCGTGTTCTCCCGTACCCGGTTGGCCACCAGACCAACACGGGATTTCTTCAGCATCCTGTCCAGCAGCAGCTCGCCGATGAAGTGACCGGCGGCGCGAATGTCAATGGGAGACGGCAACACCGGGATCAGGATCTCGTCGGCCTGGCCGAAGAAACGCTGAAGCTGGTTCTTGCCGGTTCGGGCCGGCGCATCCATGATCACCCGCCGGATCCGGCCAGGCACGCCGAGGCGGCCGCGGGAACCGTCGATGCCCTCGATGGGATAGAGGGTCCCGGGACGCTGGCCCAGCCATTCCAGGCTGGATTGCTGGGCGTCGAGGTCAATCAGTGCGACCGGCACCTCCCATGTCGCATAGTAGCTCGCCAGGTTGGTTGCAAGGGTGGACTTGCCGCAGCCGCCCTTGGGATTCACCACCAGTATTCTCTTCATCTCACTGCCCTCAGTCTCCTGTCTCGGAATGATCCGGATGACGTGCCGGCTATGGTCTGCAGCCTGGCCGTGACGGGTTCATCGATACCCCGGCAGGATTCCCGGTCCGGGCGGTGCCGGCTGCGGCGAAACCGGCACGATCCCATGACCGGGCGCCGGAAGATCTCCTGGCCAGGCGGTCAGCGTGCGGGCATCCATCTCCGTCATGTGCCATTTTACGCCGCTTCCTCGAGCGGGCTCAATCCCGAGTGACGCAGCAGGGCGTTCACGGTGGGCCTTCGGCCCCGAAACCCCTCGAACAGCACCATGGGCTCCTCGGACCCGCCCCGTTCCAGTATCCAGTGGAGAAAACGCCGCCCCGTGTCCCGGTCGAAGATGCCGGTTTCCTCGAACAGGCCGAACGCATCCGCCGACAGCACTTCCGCCCAGAGGTAACTGTAGTAGCCCGCCGCATACCCGCCCGCAAAGATGTGGCCGAAGGAATGCTGGAAGCGGTTGAATGCCGGGGCCCGGACCACGGCGACCTCGTCCCGCACCGCATCCAGCAGGTCCTGGATGGTGTCACCGCCCCCGGGATCGAAACCGCAGTGCAGCCGCAGGTCGAAGAGTGTCAGCTCCAGCTGGCGGCACATCCGCGTGGCCGAGTGAAAATTCCGGCTCCGGCGCATTTTCTCCAGCAGGTCCGCGGGCAGCGGCTCGCCGGTATCCACGTGGCCCGACACCAGGTCCAGCGCCTCCCGCTCCCAGCACCAGTTCTCGAGAAACTGGCTCGGCAGCTCCACGGCGTCCCAGGGAACCCCGTTGATACCCGCCACCGCGGCCACCTCCACCCGGGTAAGCATGTGATGCAGGCCATGTCCGAACTCGTGAAACAGGGTGATCACCTCCTCGTGGCTCAGCAGGCACGGGCGACCATCCACCGGAGCCGAGAAGTTGCAGGTCAGGAAAGCCACCGGCAGCTGTATCCCTGTGCCCGTCCCGCGCCGGCCGACGCAGTCCGCCATCCAGGCGCCGCCGCGCTTGTGCCTGCGGGCATACAGGTCGGCGTAGAAATAGGCCCTGGTTTCCCCATCCCGGTCCCGGACACGGAAAAACCGGACGTCGGTGTGCCAGGCCGCCGGGGCATCCGCAGGCACCACGTCAATCCCGAAAAGGCGGCCGGCTATGCGGAACATGCCGTCCAGCACGGCCGGCAGCGGAAAGTAGGGCCTCAACGCCTCCTCGGAGAATCCGTACCGGTGCCGGCGCAGCTTCTCCCCGGCCCAGGCATGATCCCATGGCTCGAGACCGTCCACTCCAAGACTTTCCCGGGCGAACGACTGCAGGTTCTCCACCTCCTCCAGGCCCGCCGGTCGGCACTGGTCGGACAGCTGCCGGATGAAGCCGAAAATCTCGTCCGTGCTCTGCGCCATCCGGGTGGCCAGCACGTATTCCGCGAAGTTCCCGTAGCCGAGCAGCTGCGCCAGTTCCCGGCGCAGTGCGAGCATCTCCCGCATCACCCCGCTGTTGTCCCACTTGCCCCCGTCGGGGCCGGTTTCGCTGGCCCGGGTGACAAAGGCGCGGTACATCTCCTCCCTGAGCCCGCGGTCCTCGGCATGAAGCATGACCGCCCGGTAGGAAGGCTCCTGGAGGGTAAAGCGCCAGCCGTCCATACCGGCCTCGCTCGCAGCCTGCCGGGCCGCCTTTCGGGCATTGTCGGGAATCCCGGCCAGCCTCGCCTCCCCGGCGACATCGACATGCCAGGCATCCGTGGCGTCCAGCAGGTTGCGGGAAAACAGGTTTTCCAGCCGGGACAGTTCGCCGGATATCTCCCGGAACCGTTCCTTCTGCGCCGGCTCAAGGTCGATTCCGGACAGCCGGAAGTCCCTCAGAGCATTGTCGATGGCCATGCGCCTGGCCTGATCGAGGCCATCGAATCCACCCTGGTGCCGGATCCGGTGAATGGCCCGGTACAGGGCCTCGTTCTGGCCCAGCTCGACCGAATAGTCCGACAGCTTGACAAGGCACTGCTGGTATGCAGAACGAAGGTCCTCTTCGTCCCGCACCGCGTTCAGGTGGGATACCGGCGCCCAGATACGCTCCAGTTCGTCCTCCAGCTGCTCCAGCGGTGCCATGAAGTTGTCCCAGTCGGGGTTTTCCACGGTTTCGGTCAGCCGCCGGATCTCCCGGCGGTTCCTGGACAGGACCCAGTCCACTGCGGGTTCCACATGCTCTGGTAGAATCGCCTCGAACTTCGGCAGCCCGGACAGGTCCAACAACGGGTTGTCGCACTGCATGGTTTCTCTCATTCTTCCAGTCTGGCCTGATGTCAAAAACGCATGATTTTATCGTGATCGGTGGGGGCAGTGGCGGTATCGCCGGCGCCCGAAGGGCGGCGGAGCACGGCGCCGGCGTGCTGCTGGTGGAGCACGGTCCATTGGGCGGCACCTGCGTCAACGTCGGCTGTGTGCCGAAGAAGGTCATGTGGAATGCCGCCCAGATCGCCGACACGCTGCGACTCGCCCCGGACTACGGGTTCGACGCGGAGGCCGGGGAATTTCATTGGGAAACGATCAAATCGTCCAGGGACGCCTACGTCGGCAGGCTGAACGACATCTATGCCCGCAACCTGGACAGTTCGCGCGTCACGGTGGTGCACGGCACTGGGCGCTTTGTCGCGGACCACGAAATCGAAGTGGACGGGGAGCGCCACCGCGCACCGCACATCCTCATTGCCACGGGCGGGCAGCCGACCATCCCGGACCTGCCCGGAGCGGAACTCGGGATCACCAGCGACGGCTTCTTCGCGCTGGAATCGCAGCCCGCCAACGCACTGGTGATCGGTGCGGGCTATATCGCCACGGAACTGGCCGGAGTCCTGCACGGCCTCGGCAGCGGCGTCACCATGGTCCTGCGCAAGGACAGGCTCCTGCGCACCTTCGATCACACGCTGCATGAACTGGTCATGGAACAGATGGAATCCTCCGGAATCCGCATCCTGCCCGGGGCGAATCTGACCGGACTCGTCCGCGATGATGACGGCAGCCTGGGTTTCATCGATGCCGGCGGCGACGTGACTGGCGGCTTCGACTGCATGATCTGGGCCATCGGCCGCCATGCCAATGTCGCGCCCCTCGGACTGGAGAACACCGGCGTGCGCATCGACGGCCGCGGGCATGTCGATGTCGATGAATACCAGAACACCAGTGTCCCCGGCATCTACGCCGTGGGGGATGTCACCCGCCACGCGCCGCTGACGCCGGTGGCGATCGCCGCGGCCCGCCGTCTCTCGGAGCGCCTGTTCAACAACCGGCCGGATGCAAGGCTGGACTACGACAACATCCCCACGGTGGTGTTCAGCCATCCGCCCATCGGTACGGTCGGCCTCACCGAACGGGAGGCGCGGGAACGGCACGGCGACGCCATCAGGATCTACCAGAGCCGTTTCGTCAACATGCGCTACGCGGTTTCCGCGCACAAGGCGCCCACGGTGGTCAAACTCATCACCCTGGGCCCGGAGGAAAGGATCATCGGCTGCCATGTCATCGGAGACGGCGCTGACGAGATGATGCAGGGATTCGCCGTGGCGGTCAAAATGGGCGCCACGAAGCGTGACTTCGACGACACCGTCGCGATCCACCCCACGGCGGCGGAAGAGCTGGTGACACTGCGCTGATGCCGGGCGTGAGCCGCTTGCCCGTACACGGGCTCCGTCAGGCGGCGTACTGGATGCGCTTCAGATGGACCAGCAGCAGGGAGATCGCGGCGGGCGTGACCCCGGGTATGCGGGCCGCCTGCCCCACGGTTTCCGGCCGGGCATCGGCCAGCTTCTGCCGCACTTCCGCCGACAGTCCGCGCACCAGGGCATAATCCAGCTCCCCGGGTATGGCGGCGTTCTCCTGCCTGCGCAGGCGCATGATTTCCCCCTGCTGCCGCTCGATGTAACCCTCGTACAGGGCTTGGATCTCCAGCTGCCGGATCACCTGGTCATCGTCCAGGGGTGCTTCGAGGCCGACGAGGTCGGCCATCGCACGGTAGCCGACTTCCGGGCGGCGCAGCAGATCCAGCAGGCTGGCTTCCCGGCTGAGCGCCCGGCCCAGCACCGCCGCCTCCTTCTGCGGGTCCAGCCTGCCGGGATGCACCCATGTCCCGGCCAGGCGGCTCTTCTCCCGTTCCACGGCATCGCGCTTGGCTTCGAACCGGCGCATGCGCCCGTCATCGACCAGGCCGAGCCTGCGTCCCTCCTGCGTGAGGCGAAGGTCGGCATTGTCCTCGCGGAGTTGGAGGCGGTATTCCGCTCGGGAGGTGAACATGCGATAGGGTTCGCCGGTGCCCAGCGTCACCAGGTCATCGATCATCACGCCGATGTAGGCGTCACCGCGACCGGGCCACCACGGGGCCTCGCCGGTCGCCTGCCTCGCGGCGTTCAGTCCCGCGATCAGCCCCTGTCCGGCCGCTTCCTCGTAACCGGTGGTGCCGTTGATCTGGCCGGCGAAGAAAAGCCCGTGGACGCACTTGGTTTCCAGGCTGTGCTTCAGCCCGCGCGGATCGAAGAAATCGTATTCGATGGCGTAGCCGGGCCGGGTGATGCGGGCATTCTCGAATCCCCTGATGCTGTGCACCAGATCCTGCTGCACGTCGAAGGGCAGGCTGGTGGAGATACCGTTGGGATAGACCTCGGTGGTGTTCAGCCCCTCGGGCTCGATGAAGATCTGGTGGCTTGCACGGTCGGCGAAGCGAACGACCTTGTCTTCGATGGAAGGGCAGTATCGCGGCCCCACGCCCTTGATCATTCCGCCATACAGGGGCGACCGGTCGAGTCCCCGCAGGATGATATCGTGGGTGCGGGCATTGGTATGCGTGATATGGCAATACACCTGGCGGGGATGCTCCCCGGCGCTGCCGAGAAACGAAAATACCGGCACCGGTTCATCCCCGGGCTGCTGCTCGAGCTCCCGGTAGTCAATCGTCTTGCCGTCAATCCTCGGCGGCGTTCCCGTCTTCAGCCGGCCCACTCCCAGGGGCAGCTCCCGCAGCCGGTCGGCCAGCGTGACGGATGGCGGATCACCGGCACGTCCGCCCATGGCATTGTCCATGCCGATATGGATCCTGCCGTTCAGGAACGTTCCCGTGGTCAGCACCACTGCGGCGGCCTCGAAGACAATCCCGATCTGGGTGCGGACACCGCACACCCGCTCACCGTCCATCAGGATATCGTCCACCGCCTGCTGGAACAGCGTGAGGCCGCGCTGGTGCTCCACCGCATCCCGGATGGCCATCCGGTAGAGGGCACGGTCCGCCTGGGCCCGGGTGGCCTGTACCGCAGGGCCCTTGCGGGCGTTGAGGGTCCTGAAATGGATGCCGGCCCGGTCGATGGCCCGCGCCATGACCCCGCCCAACGCATCGATCTCCTTCACGATATGGCCCTTGCCGATACCGCCGATGGCGGGGTTGCAGGACATCTGACCGATGGTCTCGATGTTGTGGGTCACCAGGAGCGTGGACGCGCCGACGCGGGCGGACGCGAGCGCAGCCTCCACCCCGGCATGGCCGCCGCCGATGACGATCACGTCGAACTGTTCAGGATGGCTCATGTGGAAAATCCGGATGACCGTGACGGTCAGTATATGCCATGACTCATGACGTCAATGCCAGCCCAGGTTGATGACGGGCCTGTGGATGAGCTCAGCCCGCTCGCGGAGCCTTGCGACACGCGGTACGTAACTGGCATGGAACCGCTCATGGGTCTCCGCGAAGATATAGTCCATGCGCCCAAGCAGGTCCGGCCGGTCGAACAGGGTTTCGAGCAGCTCGATCTCAGCGCCCTCGATGTCGATCTTGAGAATCCCGATCGTATCGCCCAGGCCTTCCAGGTATTTCACGAAGTCCACCAGCCGCACCTCCAGGGGAGAATCCGTATCGACGCGCCTGCTTGTTGAAAGGGTCGAGCTTGACTGCGAGCGGAAAGCCCGGTTCCCGTCGAACCTCCTGTGACGGTAAAGCAGGGTCACCCCGTCGCTGGTACCCACCGCCGCATTTTCAACCTGCACATTGTCAAGACCGGCCACATTTTCCCGGAGCCGGGCGCACGTCCATGGATCGGGTTCGAACGCGATCACGTGCCTGGCGCGCGCAGCCAGCAGCCGGGTATATTTCCCGACGTTTGCGCCAAGATCAATGCACACGGTGCCGTCAATCCGGCGGATGGCCCTTTGGAATTCCTCCCGGGCCGCATCCCGTTCCAGTTTCCTCGAATACCTGTTCCGGAAAATCGCACCCGGTCGCCCGGGCAGATGGCGCAATACCCGGTATATCTCCCGTTTCGGATGCTTCGCATTGGCGTTCATCAGTACCTTCAGGCAGATGGGCAGATTGGCCGGCAAGTCAGGGGTTGCGGCGATCAATTCGCCGGGTTCCCGTGATGGCAAACGGACAGGCTGACGGTTCCATCGCCCTACTCGTCCCCGTCCGCTTCCTGGTAGTAGTAGTCGTACCGGTTCAGGATCTCCTGGGTGAAGCGCCAGGCCTCGTTGTGCGACAGGTTGCTGTTCTCGGGAATGATCACCCGGGTGTAGAGGTCCCGCCCGTGCCGGGCCTTGAGCGCGGCGAGGCGACGGTCCAGTTCACCCCTCGTGACATCCTCCTGCTCGTTGCCGCCGGGCATGGTCAGGCGATACACGTATCCCCCGCTACCCCGGCTGAAATAGACCTGGGCCACTTCCTTGCCGGCCGAGGACCGCGCCGCGCGGACCAGGCTGCGATACTGTTCTTCCAGCGCCTCGTATTCCTCCTTGAGGGATACGAACAGCGATCCCTGCCGCTCGGCCTCGGCCTGCAGTGCACGGTTCTCCCGCTCCCGTTCCCGGATCAGGCGGGACAGTTCCTCGATCTCTTCGCTCGCCAGGGAAAACCGCCGCAACACGGTCTGTTCACGTTGCTGCAGCTGCTCGAATTCCTGCTTGCGTTCAGCGATTTGCTGCAGCAGGCTCACCTCCTGCTCCTGCTGACGTTCCAGTTCCACCTGCAGCAGCGCAAGCTTCAGGTTGACATCATCCAGCTGTTCCGACAGCGAGAAGTTCCGCTGTGTCAGGGTCTGGATCTCCCGTGTCGATGAAATCGTGAGCTGGTCAAGCTGCCGGGAAATCTCCGCCAGTTGTCCGGACAGAATGCGTTCCTGCAGGGCAAGGTCCTCGATGGTGGACTGCTTGCGCAGGTTCTCCGTGGACAGTGTCGAGCGCTGGGACGCCAGCTCCTGGTTCTCCCGCCGCATGGAATCGAGGTCGGACTGCAACTGGCGCCGCGCGGCAAGCAGGGTCTCCACTTCGCCGGCCAGGGTCTGTCTCTGCCCGATCAGTTCCTCCTTGTCCTGCCTGAGGCCCAGGTTCTGGGTCTCGAGCCTGTCCAGGGACGTTTTCAGGGAATCCCGTTCCCCGATCAGGTCCTGCTTCTGCAATTCCAGCGCCTCCTTGTCGGAGATGAGCGCCAGCTTTTCCGAGGTCAGGAGCCGCTTTTCGGATTCCAGCGTTTCCTTCTGCGCGGCAAGCAGGTCCCGGCTTCCCATCAACTCGGCGCTCTGCGCGAGCAGTTCGACCTTCTCCTCGGTCAGTTCGCCCAGGCTCTGTTCCAGTAGGGCATTCGACTGTCTGAGCCGGGTGTTTTCCGCGGACAGCGTCCGGTTCTCACCGGTCAGCTGGTCCTTCTCCGCGAGCAGGTTCAGGTTTTCACTGCTCAGGCTGGACCTGAGTGCCTCCAGGCCCGCGACCTCCCGGTCCAGCGATTGCTTGACCTCCAGCAACGCCGTGGCGCGGGCGACCTCATCCGCGAGACGTTCGCTCAACGACTGCTTGTCGCTTTCGGTGTCTCCGAGGACTTTCTGCAGTGCAAGCAGGTTGCTTTTCAACTCGGATACCTCGGAAGACAGCCCCAGGTTGGCCGATGAAATCGCCTGGTTGATATCCATGCTGCTCAGCAGCTGCCGGTTCAGGTCGCTGTTCCGGATCATGATGATCACCAGGGCCATGAGGAAGATCATGACCACCACGGTCATGATGTCCGTGAAGGAGGGCCATACGCTGTCGTCGCCGGGGCCGCGTACCCCGTGGCCGATGCGCAGGTCAATGAAGCCGTTTTCGGCCATCCGTCATTTTCCGGAAAGGCGAAACCCTTCGCGCAACAGCTGCACCATCTGGTTCAGCGACTCCTCGCTGCGCTGCCCCATCTCGCGCTGCTTCTCGCTGATCTCCCGCAGCTGCTCCAGTATCCTGCGGGTGGTTTCAACATTGGCATCCGTGAGCTCGGGCCGGTAGCTGGCCGCAAACCGTTCGATGGCGGTCTGCAACTGTTGGGCCGAATCCGCATACACCCTCTGGTTCTGGTCGAAACGCTGCATGAGTTCGGTGGCCCCCCGGATGCTTTCCGAATAATCCATGGCCACCTTGTCCTGGATGGACTGCAGATGCGGCAGCAGGGTCGTCGCGGTGACCTCCTCCACCCTGCTGATCAGATAGGTCTGGGTGTCCGTCAGCTTGATATAGAAATACCCGAAAATGAGATACGCCAGGATCGCGGACATGGTGGTGGAAAGCGCGGTGGACATGCCGTAGATCATGGTGCTCATGCCATCGGTCCCCTGGGTCGCGCTCAGGCCCATCTGGATGATGCTGGACGCGCCCAGCAAGGCGATCGACAGCGATACGATCGTGCCGAACACACCGGTCAGCACCAGCACGCTCTGCACGAACTTGAGGTAGCTGTTGCGGCTGGACTCCACCGCGTGCAGGGTGGCCGCCAGCGCGTTGTGATTGATGCGGGCACGCCGGCGGTTGAGTTTGCCCAGCATGATGTAGCGTTCCGCGATCATGCATGTCTGCTCGATCCCCTTCAGCGGGTCGTCATCCTTGTGGACATTCACCAGGAACCGGTTCAGCGCCACCTCCTGATACCGGTACTCGGAGAACCGCTTGACCAGCTGGATCAGGCCGGTCAGAAAGAGGATGGCGATGCCCCCGTTGATCACCCAGCCCACCCTGTTCACCTGGTTCTGGATGTAGATTTCCCGAAAAAGATCCCATTGCCAGACCGCGACCCCGGTCAGGACGGCGAGCACCGCAACCATCTGGATCAGGACGCTCCGGGTGTAGTTGCTGGTCAGCCTAGTGGTCGAACTCATAATGCTGTCCTCTGGGGGAGGATTTCGGACAGGCCCGCCTGGAAATGCTCCCGAGTGTCTGGAACCTGGATTGAACCGGATGCCCGGTCACGCTCGTATCCCGCCCAGGCCGCCTTGCCTTGATCCGTGCCTCTCAAACGATACTGATTGCAATCTTGGAGGATGGCCGCCACCGGTCCGGGACAGCCTTGGGGAGCCGGGTGCCCGTGGCAACAGGTGTCCGTGCAAACGGATTCCCCAGACTGAATGACCTGATTATAGAACCTCCCCCACCATCCCACAATGCCGCCTGGGACCGGGTGTTTCCGCCGCCCCCGGAGGCCGTGTCCGGCCGCTACTTGCCGATGCAGAACGACCCGAAGATCCTGCCCAGCAGGTCATCGCTGGTGACCTCCCCGGTGATTTCACCCAGGTCGTTCTGCGCCAGCCGCAGTTCCTCCGCCAGCAGCTCGCCGGCCTGCATTTCCCGCAGTCGGCCGATCCCCAGGCACAGGTGCCGGTGCGCCCTTTCAAGCGCATCGATATGCCTCTGGCGGGCGATGTATCCCGCGGACTCCGCCTCGCGGTATCCGGCGAACCCCTTGATCCGTTCGACCAGGGTGTCCATTCCATCCCCGGTCAGCACCGAGAGATAGACCGTGTCGCCGTCGGCTCCGGGCGGGTGGCCGGACAGGTCGATCTTGTTGCAGACGATCATCACCGGACCCCCGGCGGCATCCCCGCGATTCCCTCCCGACCCCTCCAGCGCATGGTCCCTGACCTCCAGCACCAGGTCCGCCTCCTGCCTGGCCCGCCGCGCCCGCTCGACGCCCTCGGCCTCGATCACGTCGTCGCTGTCACGAATGCCCGCAGTATCCACCAGCATGACCGGCAGTCCGTCCAGATCCAGGTACTGCTCCAGGACGTCCCGGGTGGTGCCGGGGATGTTGCTGACGATGGCCCTTTGCTCCCGCAGCAGGCGGTTGAGCAGGCTCGACTTGCCGGTATTGGGCGCGCCGCTGATCACCACCCGCAGTCCGTCCCGCAGCAGTCTGCCCTGGCGCATGCCGCGGCGCAGGTCCGTGAAGGCCCGCTCCAGGGACTCGAGGCGCCGTATCACCTCCCCGTCCGC
The DNA here is from genome assembly GCA_965213885.1 of Candidatus Poriferihabitaceae bacterium. GTDB lineage: Bacteria > Pseudomonadota > Gammaproteobacteria > Arenicellales > Poriferihabitantaceae > VYFG01. Next base: position 3,474,164 of record OZ243919.1, on the reverse strand, counting down.
CAGGAAATCGATCTCCTCGTCGGGAAAGTCGATGGCCGCCTCCACGTAGACCCTGAGGCCGGTGAGATCGTCCGCCAGGGCGTGAACCTGCCGCGACAGGATCCCGCGCAGCGCATTCATGGCCGAGCGCGCGGCGGCCGCGGTGCTGCTCTCGATCAGGTCGGCCACCGCTTCTGCCTGGGCAAGGTCCAGCCGGCCGGCAAGAAAGGCGCGTTCGCTGAACTCCCCCGGCCTGGCCAGCCTGGCGCCCAGGTCCAGGCACCGCCGGATGAGCATCTGCATGGTGACCGGGCTGCCGTGACCCTGCAGTTCCAGCACATCCTCCCCGGTATAGCTGCGGGGGGCGGGGAAGCGGATCGCGATGCCCTGGTCGATCACCCCGCCGGATTCATCCCGGTATTCCTCCAGGCAGGCCCGTCTCGGCGGGGGCAGGCGGCCGGTCAGGCTGCGGGCGATCCCGGGCACCAGGGGTCCGGATAGCCGGACGATGCCGATTCCCCCGCGCCCTGGCGGCGTGGACAGGGCGACGATGGTGTCCCCCGCCCAGCCGGTTTCCGGCTCAGGTGGCCTGGAACTTTCGCGTGATGACGTATTGCTGGCCAATGGACAACAGGTTGTTCACCACCCAGTACAGCACCAGGCCGGCGGGGAACCACAGGAAGAACACGGTGAACACGATGGGCAGGGCGGTCATGATCTTTTTCTGCAGCGGATCCAGCGGCGCGGGATTGAGGTATTGCTGGGCCAGCATGGAGGCCCCCATGACGACGGGCAGCACATAGTAGGGGTCCGGCAGCGAAAGGTCCCTGAGCCAGAGGGCGAAACTGGCCTGGCGGAGTTCCACGCTCTCCAGCAGCACCCAGTACAGGGCGATGAACACCGGGATCTGCACCAGGATCGGCAGGCAGCCGCCGGCGGGATTGACCTTCTCCGTCTTGTAGAGCTTCATCATCTCCTGCTGGAACTTCTGCTTGTCGTCCCCGTAGCGTTCCTTCAGGGTCTGCAGCCGGGGCTGCAGCTTCTTCATTCTCGCCATGGACTTGTAGCTGGCGGCGGACAGCGGATAGAAGATCAGCTTGACCAGCAGCGTCAGCAGGATGATCGCCCATCCCCAGTTCCCCACGAAATTGTGTATTTTCTGCAACAGCCAGAACAGGGGCTCCGCAACCGGCGTCAGCCAGCCGTAGTCCACCGTCAGGATGATGCCGTCCACGTCAAGGGCGTTGAGCCGGGTTTGCTCCTTGGGGCCGACGAACAGGGAACTGCCGAGGACGCCCCTGCCTGCCGCGGGAATCCGCACCGGCTCGGTATGCTTGAAGCCGATGCGGTACTGCGGCATCGCGGTGTCCCGGCTGACCCCCGAAAAGAACTGATAGCCCTGTGAACCCTCGGGCAGCCAGGCGCCGACGAAATAGTGCTGCAGCATGGCCACCCATCCGTCGGCGGTGGCCAGATTCAGCGGCCCGTCCTCGATCTCGCCGTAGTCCACCTTGTCGTACTTGTCTTCGGCGGTATAGATGACCGCGCCGTTGTAGCTGGGCAGCCGGCCCAGAAAGCCCATGGAGCCGGGCTGGGCCACCTCCGTCTGCTTCAGCTGTCCATAGAGGAAGCCCGCCCACTCGTCCTCGCTCCGGTTGTCGACCTCGAAATCCACGTCAATGTGGTAGCTGTTGCGGTGGAACGTGTAGATCTTGCGATACCGGACATCATCCGGCGCGGTCCAGTGCAGGACCACCCTGACCGAATCCTCTCCGCCGAGTGTCACATTGTCCCGTTCCGGGGTGAACTCGACGTTGTGATTGGGGAATTCCCGGCCGGTGCCGATCAGCCCACTCTGGGCGATGTAGAGGGCGGGACGGTCACGGTGCATCAGCACGAACGGATCGTCCGGAGTCTCCACGCTCACCGGATGCTTCAACAGCTCCACCCTGACCAGGTCGCCGCCCAGAGTGTCGATGCTGGCCCGCACGGTGTCGGTTTCGACGGTGACCATGCGGCCCGCCGGAGCGTTGTTCTCCTCGTCCCGCGGCGCGGGGGGGGCGGCAATGCTCTCCACCTCCGGGGCGTCCGGGACATCGTCCCTGCCCGGCGCCGGCGCGCGGGACGCGCCCTGCTCCCCGACAGCCTCCGTACCCGGTCCCGGACCGCGGCCGGGATCATGCTCCAGCTGGTACTGGATCCAGGATTGCCAGATCATCATGAGCACCAGGCCGAGTGCGCCGAAGAGAATCAGTCGTCGAAAATCCATCGGGGATCGATCACGTTGTTGCAGTTGTTGTTCAGGCTTCCGGTTCGACAACCCCGGGAGCGCAGGCCTCGACATCCGCGGATCCGGGCACCGGATCGTATCCCCCCGGATGCAGCTGGTGGCACTTCAGAATCCGGCGAAGGGTGTACCAGCCGCCCCGCAGCGATCCATGGATCCGGATCGCCTCCAGGGCGTAGCTGGAACAGACGGGATAGAATCGGCAATTCTGGCCGAGGAACGGGCTCAGCAGCAGCCTGTATCCCCTGATCAGCAGTATCAGCACATGCCGCATGTCAGTTCACCAGCCTCCATAACCTGTCCAGGTCCCGGCGGAGCTCCGAATTTCCGGTACCGCCAGCCAGGGGTCGCGCCACCACCACGAAATCAATTCCCCCGGCTTCAGGGTCCGCAGCCAGGTCTTCCCGGAATCGCCGGAATGATTCGCGCACCTGGCGCTTGATCCGGTTGCGCCTCACTGCGGACCTGCTGACCTTGCGCGAAACCGCGAGGCCGAGACGATGGACGCCAATATCATTGGACAAATGGTATAACGTGAAGTACCGCCCCCCCCGAAGGTTCCTCTGACCGAAAACCTCCCGGAAACGCCGGGGGGTGACGAGGCGGTGACGGCGCCCGAAATCCGTCATCGCAAACGGTGTGAGACCTCTCGCGGCCCTGAATGACCGGCGGAGTAATCGATCGACCTCCGCGTCCGGCTTCCTAGGCGCTCAACCTTGCCCGGCCCCGGGCACGGCGTGCATTGATGATCGCCCGGCCGCCGCGGGTTTTCATGCGGGCGCGGAAACCGTGATTCCGCTTGCGTTTGATGACGCTCGGTTGAAAGGTGCGCTTCATGACGACGAATCAGGGACGTTCGAGGGGGTGCGCAATCTACCTTGTTTATCACCAAATTTCAAGGAGAACCGGCCAGCGTCGCGCTGCGGGGTTTTCCGGTTTCGAGGTCCGAAGCCGGAGCCACGGTTCATTGCAACCGGCCGCCAAGGGATCCGGATGACCGCATTCCCGAAGCGTGACAGGCCTTCGACTCCGGCGGTTTCCACCGGCCCAGGGAGATCATTCCCCTGCAGGAACCCGCCTGTCGCGCGATCCCCCGGCCGGGCGGGCCGGCGGAAGTCCTGCGGCCACGGCAATGCCCCCTATCCCGGTTTGGGGATTCGTATGGCCGCAGGGGGCGGTTAGAATGCCCCGACTGCCCGCCGCGTCGGGGCTGCGCATTCCCGGGAGCCTCCGGGCCGCCGCCGGGGACGCGGGGTTTTGCACACGGCCAACCCCAAATCGAACCCGAGACAATGAACAGGAACGAGAACCCCATGAACGCCTTTTATGCCCAGTCAGGCGGCGTGACCGCGGTCATCAACGCGTCCGCCGCGGGCGTCATCGAAACCGCACGTCGGCACCGGGACCGGATCCGGAAGGTCTATGCGGGTCGCAACGGAATCATCGGGGCGTTGACGGAGGACCTGATCGACACCTCCAGGGAACCCATTGCCAATATCCGCAAACTGCGCCACACGCCTTCGGGGGCTTTCGGTTCCTGCCGCTACAAGCTGAAGAGCCTGGAGGAGAACCGGCGCGAATACGAACGGCTGATCGAGGTGTTCAGCGCCCACGACATTGGTTATTTCTTTTACAACGGAGGCGGCGATTCCGCGGACACCTGCCTCAAGATTTCCCGGTTGTCGAAGCAACTCGGATACCCGATACAGGCCATCCACGTACCCAAGACCGTGGACAACGACCTCCCCATCACCGACAACTGCCCCGGCTTCGGGTCGGTGGCGAAGTACGTCGCCGTATCCACCAGGGAGGCCAGCTTCGACGTGGCTTCCATGTGCAGGACCTCCACCAAGGTGTTTGTCCTCGAGGTGATGGGGCGTCATGCCGGCTGGATCGCCGCCGCAGGCGGCCTCGCGTCGGACGACCATACCGACCTGCCGGTGCTGATCCTGTTCCCGGAAGTGACGTTCAACCGCCGCAGGTTCATGGCCGAGGTCAGGCGCAAGGTCCGGAGTTACGGCTATGTCTCGGTGGTCGTGTCCGAGGGCGTGCGCGGCCGGGGCGGCAAGTTCCTGTCCGATCAGGGCCTGGTGGACGCGTTCGGCCATGCCCAGCTCGGCGGCGTGGCGCCGGTGATCGCCGACATGATCAAGCAGGACACCGGCTTCAAGTATCACTGGGGCGTGGCGGACTACATGCAGCGTTCCGCAAGGCATATCGCCTCCGGAACCGACGTGGAACAGGCCTGGGCGCTCGGCAGGGCGGCGGTGGAGCTGGCACTCGCCGGCAGGAACTCGGTCATGCCCACCGTGAAGCGGATCAGCAACCGCCCCTATCGCTGGGAAATCGGATCGGCCCCCCTCGGCCGGGTGGCCAACGTGGAGAAAATGATGCCCGCCAGCTTCATCACCAAGGACGGATTCGGCATCACCACGCGATGCCGCAACTACCTCCAGCCCCTCATCATGGGAGAGGACTATCCGCCGTACCGGGGCGGCCTGCCGGACTACGTTTCGCTCAGGAACGTGCCGGTGAAGAAGAAACTCGCTACCGGCTTCAAGCCCTGATCCGGCGCAGGGCGCCCCGTCAGCGGGCGGGGCGGGACCACCGGGACGGCATGGACGTGCCCGGGCTGGCCGGACCGGACTGCACGGACACCCGCGGACGTCGCGGCGCCTGACCCCACCACGGGCCGGCGGCGCGTTTTCCGCGGTCAGATGGACAGCAGCGGCGCAATGACCAGACTGACGATGGCCATGACATTGATCAGGATGTTCATGGAGGGGCCGGAAGTGTCCTTGAAGGGGTCGCCCACCGTGTCTCCGACCACCGCGGCCGCATGCACTTCCGAGCCCTTGCCGCCGAGGTTGCCCTTTTCGATGTACTTCTTGGCATTGTCCCAGGCCCCCCCGGCGTTGGCCATCATCAGCGCCATGAGGACACAGCCCAGCAGGGCGCCCGCCAGCATGCCGCCGAGCGCAGTGGCGCCCAGGGAAAACCCCACCACGACCGGCGCACCCACGGCGAGGACCCCCGGCAGTATCATGCGTTTCAGGGCCGCCTGGGTCGCGATATCCACACAGCGGTTGGAATCCGGTTCGGCAGTGCCCTCCATGAGCCCGGGAATCTCGCGGAACTGGCGCCGGATCTCGTGGATCATGTCAAACGCCGCCGAGCCGACCGCGCGCATGGTGATGCTGGATACCAGGAACGGAAACACGCCGCCAAGAAAGACGCCGGCGAGCACCTTGGGTTCATTGACCCGCAGGACGAAGTCCGGGTTGTTGACGGTGACTTCGGCAATGAACGCGGAAATGATCGCCAGGGCCGCCAGCGCCGCGGCGCCGATGGCGAAGCCCTTGCCGATAGCCGCGGTGGTGTTGCCGAGTTCATCCAGGGAATCGGTGATTTCACGCACGTCCTTGCCGAGTCCCGCCATTTCCGCGATGCCGCCGGCGTTGTCCGCCACCGGGCCGTAGGCGTCGATGGCCATTGTGATCCCCACGGTGGCCAGCATTCCGACGGCGGCGATCCCGACGCCGTAGAGACCGGCCATGGCGGAAGAGGCCAGGATGATCGTGGCGATGATCAGCAGGGGAATCACCACCGATTCCATGCCCACGGCAAGGCCGGTGATCATCACCGTGGCGGGGCCGGTCTCCCCGCTCTTTGCAATGTCGCGCACGGGCTTGGAGCCGGTGTAGTACTCGGTGATGAGACCGATGCCGATGCCGCCCAGGGCGCCGACGACCACGGACCCGTAGACCCCGATGGAAAGACCGGTAAGCCTGATCAGCCCGAAGGCGAGCAGGATGAACACCACCGTTGCACCGATGGTGCCCATGCGCAGGGCCTTCTCCGGGGACTTTGCGGCGTTCATCTTCACCAGGAAAATACCCGCAATGGAGCAGATGATGCCCAGGGAGGACAGGGCAAGCGGCATGAACATGAGCTTGGCCTGGCCGCCCAGGGCCGCCGCGGCGGCGGCCGGCAGCGTGGAGGCGATGGCGATGGAGGCGATCATCGCACCGCAGTAGGATTCGAAGATGTCCGAACCCATCCCGGCGACGTCACCCACGTTGTCGCCCACGTTGTCGGCGATCACGCCCGGGTTGCGCGGATCATCCTCGGGAATGCCCGCCTCCACCTTGCCCACGAGGTCGGCCCCGACGTCGGCGCTCTTGGTGAAGATTCCGCCGCCGACCCGGGAAAACAGGGCCACGGAGGAAGCCCCCATGCCGAAACCGTGGATGATATGGGCGGTGTGCGGGTCGCCGCCGTAGAGCAGGTAGAGGAGTCCGACGCCGAACAGGCCCATGGCGGCGACGGACAGCCCCATGACCGAGCCCCCGAAAAATGCCACGGTCAGGGCCCTCGCCGCGCCCTGCTCGTTGGCCGCGGTGGTGGTGCGCACATTGGCATGCGTGGCGGCGTACATGCCGATGTATCCCGCGGTTGCGGAGCAAAGGGCCCCCACCAGGAAGGCGAACATGGTGTGGAAGCCGAGCTCGGAGATCAGGATCAGGACCGCAACCACGACGACGAACACCGCCAGATAGGTGTACTCGCGACGCATGAATACCATGGCCCCGCGGTGGATCAGGCCGGCGATCTCCACCACCTTGCCCTCGCCGGCCGGGTTCTGCAGGATCATCTTGTAGACGGTCCAGGCGGCAAACAGGCCGGCAATCCCGAAGAGGATGGGGATCAATGCAATCAAAGTCATTTGGTTTCGCTCCGCTGGTCGTATCCCCCGGTATGGATCCGGCCCGGATGATCCGGCGCATCGCGCCGGGCCTCCTCGGCCGCCGTGTGGAATGGGTTCCGGGGTCTTCGGGGGGACAAATTCTGAAACCGGGCGAATATAGCCGCGATAACGATGTAGATCAATCATCCATCCGGCGTTCCAGCAGTTCTCACCAGCCGCCCTTGCCGATCACCGCGTATCAACCACACTATCCATGGTAGCAGGAATAACTAATCCCACCAAAATGGTTACGTTATTATGGCGAGAGCCCTAAGCGGGAATAGCTAGCTTGACCTTACTCATTCTAAGGTCGCGCTCCGCGCGATTGTTAGTAAACGCGACGTCAGGGTTTTTGTAAACTGTGGGTCATATATGTTCTCGCGCTGGAAGTCACGAATATTGCGGTGTTGAGGGTATTTTCCGTCATTTTCAGATCGTCGAAGACGAGGCGTGAATTGCGGTTGAGTCTGCGCACGGTGGTGGCGATGCTGAGGGGGATTTCGCGCGTATGACGCCGATGGCGAAGCGTCGCAGGCGGGTGGTGTAGCCGCACCGCTTACGCTACTTCTCCTGAGTCCGGAAGATACGTCAGGGTTACGAGAGCCTCTTCGTTCGGATCACTTATCGACTCACGCGTGAATACGGGTAGATTGATTCCCTCATGGCGTGCGGACGGAGTTACCAAGGCGTCGATTTTCAGGTGGTTGGCCTCGGCGCCGAGTTCATTGCAAAACGTGTAGTCACTATCGTGAACCAAGAGAGGCCACTCCTGAATCTTCGGACGAAGGTCTTTCTCGATACCGACAAAGGCGCAACTGAACAGCCGATAGTGCGCTGTTCGGGGATGCTCGGGTTGCCCGATAATGGTCGGCAACCAATGCCGAACCTCTGCCTCGGCAGTTGCAGAGTCCAAGGAACTATAGAAGATAGGAAACGAACCATCCGAAAAGCGAGTCCTTCTGCGAATTTTGTGTTTTCGCCGGAACGGGGCGTCGCATAACTCTTCCAGATTGGCGCCTTGACTGCGCTGCTCCAACAGAGTGCGCAATTCGTCCGTGCCTTATTTGTCGAATCCAAGTTCAGCGAGGAAATCGCTATCCGGTGAGATCACAGCCAATCGGAATATTTGACGTCGACTGGTTTGCCTAGGTAGATCTTCCAGCAATCCTAACGGCCCGCAGCAGTGTCAACATAATCCCTGGCCAGCAGGAGATCTTCAATCGATCCTTCCAGCATTAGTGAAAGAGGCGTCTTGTTATCCAACAATGAGTGCGGTTCTCGCAACCACTTATTCTCAACATCCAAGTCCTGAAACAACGACCAGAGCGTTTTCCGGATCGAAAACAAATGCGATATTCTGTCTTGGGCATCGCGGCCACGAAGCTGATCGTTCCCACTCAGTATGGCGGCAACATGGTCGGCATCAGAATGATCGAAACCCAGTAATCCGACCGCATCTGGTCTCTTCAGTCGCCAACTCTCCAGTAGTTTCAGGACGAACTGAACCGGTCCCGACAGGCGAGTCGTCGACCCGTAGGTAGCTTGATCTCCGCTTATACCTAGCGATCCGGGTAATGGCCATTGGGGAATCATTGGACTCACTTCCGGTAGATACTGGTCCCCAATCTGGTTAACGCGCTCCGGTCGAACCACTGCCGACTGTCCTGCAGGACCAGTGTAGCCAGGCATCGCTTCCATTAGCAGTTCTCGCCTGAGAAAAAAATTGGAACAAATTTCACGGATCCGTCAATTCCCTTGTCGCCATTGTCGCCCACGATGAATCCTGAACCGCCGCGACCGCCTTCGCCCCCGTTTCCTATGCTGACCTCAAGAAGGTCTCCAACCGATAGGTTCTCAAGTTCCACGAAAATTGTTTCTCCCGGGAATCCACGACCGCCATTTCCACCATCCGACACTATCTGGCCTTCGGCTCGTTCAACTCGTGCGCCCAGACCGCCCTTGCCACCATCCCCAAAGCGACACCCAACGCCATCCTTACCGTTGACCGGGTTCCCATCGTTCACGCCGCCCCCGTCTCCTCCCGCGCCTCCGTTCCCACCGGAGGCTTGGTGCTTCCCCTCTCCAATGGTCAGTGTGGTCACACCGCCACCTCCGCCACCACCGCCTCCTACGCTGCCGTGCAGGGTCAACCCCTGGATGCAGAGAGCGCCCCCACCGCCGCCGCCGCCGCCGCCGGCCCCGATGACGATGGCCAACCCGTGAGCGGCGCTCCATGGCCACTCGAATGTACCGCTCTTCGTGATTCGCCTTAGCTTCTCATTCGGCATGTCCTTACACCGTTTACGCTAACGCCAGCTGGGTTGTTGCCGAGTCTCGTGAAAGAATGGACATCTCGATGATCAAACTCGCGCCCACGATTGCCCGAACCGACGGGCTTTTCAGTAGTTTGGCGGTGCTGTACGCCGATTTCAAGCGCTCACCCATGCGCCAGCAATTCTCATCATGGCCCCTGACTTTACTGGCAGACGCACAAAACGCCGCCTTTCCGGCTCAATCCGGGCGAAATCAATCGGCAGACCCCTTGTGGAAGGGGCTGATGGCCATAACATATGAGAATTGCTACACAAATTTGGATCGTGGCGTTTCGACCATACCATCCATGGTACCATGGATAGCAGATACAGCCTAAATGTTAATCAGTTCCTCGCTTCCACTCCGAAGTGCATCCCTCGCCGCGATCCCGGAATGAGGGCGTAGCCCGAATGGAGGGATCGCGGCGGCGACGGAAAATCAGCGCCCCTGGGCGCCCATTCCGGCCGGAAATGGCGTCAATCCCGACTCCGGGGGATACGGACAGAGGCCATTCACCGGCGCAAGGGCCTGCCCGCGCCTTCCGGCCGAGTGGAGCCCCTCCCGTGAGTCACGAGATGCCCGGGCCGGTGATTGAGCCGATCTTCCACCGCCCGGACCTGCGCCTCCGTTACCATGCGAAAACCCGTCCCCTTCGGGAAGTACTGGCGCACCAGGCCGTGGGTGTGCTCGTTCAGACCCCGCTCCCAGGAATGGTAGGGAGTGGCGAAGTAGAAGCCCGCTCCCAGCGAATCCGACATCTCCCGGTGCCTCGAAAACTCCTTGCTGTTGTCCGCCGTGCAGGGATGGACCCGGTCCCGAATGAGAACCGCTGTCGGCGTTCATCGCCGGTTCGACCAATGGCTGGTGCCGGCGCCGGGTTTGCGGCCGTTATAATTCCGGCTTTGACAAGGCTATCCCCATGATTCTTGACCGCGTGGGACCGGGCGGTTCGGTTCCGGACAACGTAAACGTCATCATCGAGATCCCGACGCACGGGGAACCCGTGAAGTACGAGGTGGACAAGTCAACCGGCGCCATGTTCGTCGACCGCTTTCTTGCCACGGCCATGCGGTATCCCTGCAACTACGGCTATATTCCGGAAACCCTGAGCGCCGACGGTGATCCGGTGGATGTCCTGGTGCTGGCGCCGAGACCGCTGATCTCGGGCTCCGTGATCTGCTGCCGGCCCGTGGGCATCCTGGAGATGGAGGACGAGGCCGGGGACGACGCCAAGCTGCTGGCGGTGCCGGTGGACAGGCTGACCGGCCTCTACCGGGATATCGCCTCATTCCGCGACATCAGCCACGAAACCCTCGAACAGATCTCCCATTTCTTCGAGCACTACAAGGACCTGGAGAGGGGCAAGTGGGTCCGCATCAGGGGTTGGGCGGACGTCGACACCGCCAAACGGGAGATTACCGAGTCAGTGGCCCGGTTCAGGGAGGCGATGCAGGCATAGCGGCCCGGTTTCCGGGCGGGGTCACTCCCTGTCCCGCTTCTTTGCCCGGGGATGGGTGTCGTCGTATACCCGGGCCAGGTGCTGGAAATCCAGGTGCGTGTAGATCTGGGTGGTGCTGATGTCCGCATGCCCCAGCATTTCCTGGACCACTCTCAGTTCGCCGCTGGACTCGAGCATGTGGCTGGCGAACGAATGCCGCAGCATGTGCGGGTGCAGCCTTCTACCCAGGCCCCGCGCCCTGGCCCACCGGTCAAGCCGATACTGTATCCCGCGATTCGACAGGCGCCCCCCCCGGTGATTGACGAACAGCGCCCGTTCCCCGGTCTGCGCAAGCTGGCTCCTGACCGAGAGCCAGGAGGCCAGCGCCTGGCGCGCCTTTCTCCCGATCGGCACGATACGCTCCCGGTTTCCCTTGCCGACGACCCGGACCTCCCCCTGTTCCAGGTCGATGGTGTCGTGGTCGAGCCCGGAAAGCTCGGACAGCCTGAGCCCGGAAGAGTAGAGGAGTTCGAGGATCGCCGTATCCCGCCTCGCGTCGGGCGCATCGGCGGCGTTCCGATCCAGCAGGGCACCGATCTCGTCCACCGACAGCGTCGCGGGCAGCTGCTTGGCGGACCTCGGCGCACTGACCGCCTCGAAGGGGTTGCCTGCAACCATTTTCTGCTGGAGCAGGAAGCGGTAGAAGGTCCTGCCCGCGGACAGCATCCGCTGGATGCTGCTGGATGCGAGTCCGTCGCGTTTCAGCATCGCGGGATACCGCCGGGCCTGGGCCGCGGACAGTTCGCTCCAGGCGGACAGCCCCTCCCCGCGGACCATGCGGTACAACCGGCCGAGGTCCCTGCGGTAGGCCTTGATGGTATGGGGCGAAAGACGGCGTTCCCTGTCCAGGAAGTCGATGAAGAGATCGATTTCTGGGGTCAGCCTGGACAACAGGGCATCATGTGGGTGGCCGGGACAGTATGGCGCTCAGGAGTTCCCCGATGCGGTCAAGATAAATGACGCCCATGCCGGGCTGGAACCGCCCGCCATCGGCGGAACCCAGAATCAGCACGCCGATCACGGAGGAAGACGACAGGGGAATGAACGCACAGGACGAGACCGTGCTGCCCTCGCCGAACAGCCCGGCAAGCAGCGCCGACGAGACCCGGTCGTCGCAGACACTGCCTCCGTGGCGCACCCGATCCCGCAACCGTTCGAAATCGCTGTCCGGCATCCGTCCGTCCCTTTCGAGGCAGAACCGGACGCCCTCAAGGTTGAAGCAGCTTCCCACCTCTTCCTCCAGGACGGCTGCGGCCCAGCTGCTTTCCGACAGCAGGATGCAGGAGAACTCATGCAGGCTCTGTTCCAGCGCCTGGTTCTGGCGGGCGGATTCCACCACCATGTCGTAGCGGGCCTTCTCCCTCGAGTGGCGTTCGCGCAGCACCTCGAGCTGCCGCTGGTGGAAGGGGTTCGCATGATGCAGTGTAAGATCGGCGAGAACCTCGCGGTTCTCACTGAAAAATCCCGGGTTCCGTTTCAGGTAGGCCGCGACGTCTTCAGATTTCATCGGTTGTCTCTGCTGTTCCGGGCATGACGGCAAAATTCAGTCGTCCTGTGCGGGTATTGCGATCACGCCGGTGAACACCGTGGATGCGGAGCCGGTCAGATGCACCGGGTTTCCCGGCCCGTCCCACCGGACCCTCGCCCGGCCTCCCGGCAGCCGGACGGACACATCCGGGCCCAGCAGGCCAAGGCGGATTCCGGCCACCGCCGCGGCGCAAGCGCCGCTTCCGCATCCCAGGGTTTCACCGACACCGCGCTCGTGGACACGAAGCCGGATCTGGTCATTGTCCACGATTTCGCAGAACCCCGCATTGACCCCGGCCGGAAAGCGGGGGTGGCGCTCGATCAGGGGACCCAGCCGGTCCACCGGGGCGATGTCCACATCGTTCACCAGGACGACCGCATGGGGATTCCCGAGGGCCAGGGCGCTGATCTCCAGTACTTCGGAGCCAACCGCAAGCGGATAGCGCTCGGCGGGCGTGTCCGCCTGAAACGGGATCCGCCCGGGCTGGAACTCGGGCACCCCCATGTCCACACGGATGTCGCCGTCATCCAGTATCCGCAGTTGCAGCCGCGTGCTCATGGTCTCCACGGAGATGAGATCCTGGTCAGTCAGGCCATTGTCCCGCAGGAACCTGGCAAAACAGCGGGCACCGTTGCCGCACTGCTCCACCTCGTTGCCGTCCCGGTTGAAGATGCGAAAGCGGAAATCCGCGGCTCGTCCCTTCTCCGCAAGCAGAATCTGGTCACATCCCACGCCGAAGTGCCGGTCGGCCAGCAGCCGGACGACGTCCGCAGAGATCGGCATGTGCCGGCTGACTCCGTCCAGGACGACAAAATCATTTCCCATGGACTGCATTTTAGTAAAATCCAACTGCATTGATGATCAGTCCCTGGCCTGTTGAGATATGGATATGGAGATGGATAGGTTGGCTGCATCCGGGTTTTGGACCCTGACCATGGATGATATCGCATCAATTAGTCGTATAGTACAGCCCATCCGACCAGGGAAAACCCGAATCTCCATGTATCGCCGATTGAACTCCCTCCTGGAGAGAATCAGAGTGTTGCCCTATCACGGCAGAACGCTGATCGGCGTTGCCCTGCTGTTCGGCGGCCTGTTCTGGTTTCTCCCGATCCTCGGACTCTGGATGATTCCCCTGGGACTGATGGTCCTGTCCACCAACTTTTCCTGGGCCAGGCGAGGGTACCTGAACATCATCGTCTGGTGGCGCAGGTCCAGGCGGAAGAGCGAAAACAGCCGGCCCTGAGCGCCCGGGAAACCCGGGCGCCCCGCCCGTCTCAGTTCCCGTCGTTGTCCGGCTTGCGGTACACGAGCCGCAGTCCCTTCAGCAGGTTCAATGCCTCCCGCAACTGGTAGTCTTCCGCCAGCAGGCCTTCCTCCCCGGCATCGTCCCCCCTGCCGCTTTCGCCCCCGTCGGATGCGGACCCCTGGTCGGCATCCGGGATCTCCCGCTCCAGATGACCCGACAGGTCAGCCTCCCTGACGGCCTGCGCGGTGCCGATCTCCCGCACTTCGGACTGGCGCACCTCGATATCCGGCTCGATTCCGCGGGCCTGGATGGAACGGAGCAGGGGCGTGTAGTACCGCGCCGTGGTCAGCTTCAGTGCGCCGCCGTTGTTCACCGGAATGACCGTCTGCACCGAACCCTTGCCGAACGTGCGCGTGCCCATGATGATGGCCCGCTTGTGATCCTGCAGGGCCCCCGCAACGATTTCCGATGCGGAGGCCGATCCGCTGTTCACGAGGATCACGATGGGCGCCCCGTCGAGGATATCGCCCGGCCTCGCATCGTAGGTGTCCCCGACGACGTTCCCCCTGCCCCGGGTGGATACCACGTTGCCGGATTCCAGGAAGAGGTCGCTCACCCCGACCGCACTGTTCAGCACGCCGCCGGGATTGTTCCTGAGATCCAGCACCAGCCCGTCCAGCGGCCCTTCGTTCACGCCCTTCAGTTTTTCGATCTGGTTTCGCAGGTTGGTCGCCGTGCCACTCTGGAAACTGGATATCCGGGCATAACCGAAACTCCCGTCCAGGAGGGAGCCCCGCACGCTGGCGACCTTGATCACGGCCCGGACCAGGGGGACATCGAAGGGTTCCGGTACGCCCTCACGGGAAATGGTCAGCACGATGCGCGTTCCCGGCTCGCCGCGCATGCTTTTGACTGCATCCCGCAGATTGATTCCGCGTACCCGCTGACCGTCGATCCGTACGATGACGTCCCCGCTGCGGATATCCGCGTCATGGGCCGGTGTTCCGTCGATGGGAGCCACCACCCTGATGAGGCCGTCCTCGAGGGCGACCTCGATGCCCAGGCCGCCGAATTTTCCCTCGGTGGAAATCCTGACTTCCCGGAACTCTTCGGGCTCAAGCAGGACGGAGTGGGGGTCAAGACCGCCGAGCATGCCCTGGATGGCATTGCGCAGCAACTCCACATCGGTAACCTCGTCAACATACTCGCTCTTGATCTTGCCGAAGATTTCTGCGAACACCTGCAGCTCCTCAAGCGGGAGGGTCCTTTCGTCCTGGTTCGGCGACAGCGGGGATTCGCTGACGTCGTCGGCCTGGTCTTCGGCGGTTCCCTGATCCTGTGAATATGCCGGGAGCAGCGGCATGGCGCCCCACACCACGAGGCACGGCAGCAAGATCAGGGGAAATCTGGAAAGTCGCATCATGTCTCCTGCATGGTAGTCGGTTCTCGTAACGCCGTCACGGCATCCGTTCCCGATGGCGTCATTTTAGCGGATTGCCGGCCGATTCGTTACGCCGCGACCCAAAATACCGCCAGGCCCCCTGCGGCGTCCCGAAAAATGTCGTTGCGGCGGGCCGCCCGGCCCACGGATTCATCGGGAGCGGCTCCCGGCACCCGGTTTCCGTCGGACGTTTCCGTCCGCGTCCGGTTCCGGATCCGGCCATGCGGGGAACCGGGAACCCCGCCTGCGGCGGGCGGGGGACGGGAAACCGCGCCGCCCGCAGGGTTTTCCGACCGGATTGCGGTACAATCCGCTGCTCCTGATTCCGAGTCGAAAAGCCCAAGCGATCATGTTCCTGGAATTCGCCATGGAGAACTGGTACCTCTTCGTCATGCTCACGGCGATACTGCTGTTGCTGGCGTTCGATCCGGTCGGCCGGACGGCGGGAGGCGCCACCAAGATCTCCCCGGGACAGCTGCCCCAGATCCAGGCCAGGAAATCCGCCGTGCTGGTGGATATCCGCAGCAATACCGAGTACAGCAAGGGGCATATCGAGCAGTCCCTGAACCTCCCGCTGGAAAGCCTGGAGTCCAATCTCAAGAAGCTCAACAAACATCGCGGCAAGCCCCTGATCCTGGTCTGCCAGAGCGGCATGAGATCCGGGAAGGCGGCCGGAATCCTGAAGAAGAACCAGTTCAGCGAACTGTATGTCCTGGATGGCGGCGTCGCCTCCTGGAGCAAGGAAAACCTGCCACTCATCAAGGGCTGAGTCCGTGCCCCCGATGAAGGAGACCTGACATGGCCGAAAAGAAACCGCCCCGCCTGAACGTCCGCAAGATCTACCTCAAGGACGCCTCCTTCGAATCGCCGGGCAGCCCCGGGATTTTCCTGCAGACGTCGACGCAGCCGCAGATCGACCTGAGCATCGACGTCAGTCATCAGCAGATTGACGAAGACGGCAAGTACTATGAGGTGACCCTGCAGGTCACCACCACCGCGGCCAAGGACGAACAGACCCTGTTTCTGGCCGAGATCCACCAGGCGGGAATCTTCGAGATCAATGCCGACGACGACGGTCACCTGGAACTCCTGCTCCGGGTCGGGTGCCCCAACATGCTGCTGCCGTTTGCACGCGAGGAGATCTCGAGCCTCGTGACCAAGGGGGGGTTCCCGCAGCTCCTGATCGCCCCGATCAATTTCGAATCGGTTCTCCGGCAGGAGCATGCTGCCAAGGCCGAAGAAGCCTCCCCCACGATCCAGTAGGGATTCCCCCCTGCAACCGTTCGCGTGTCAGAGCGTCACGAAGGCAGGCTCAACATTATCGGCTCCGGGTCCTGGGGCACCGCTCTCGCGGTGCTCGCGAGCGCCAACTTCTCCGGGACCGCCCTGTGGGGCCGCACCGGCGCCGACGCGCTGCGTGCGGACGGGCAGAACCGCCGGTATCTTCCGGGGATCCCCCTGCCGGCCAACCTGGACGCGACGGAACGATTCTCCGAACTGATCGAACCCGGCCTGCGGTTCCTCGTGGTGGTGCCGAGCCACGCCTTCCGGGAAATCGCGGAGAAACTGCACGCCGCCATACTCGGGGCGGGACTGGACCCCGCCGACGCCACGGTGATCTGGGGCACCAAGGGCTTTGATCCGGACATGGGGGATCTGCCCGGTGACGTGATCGGCCGCATTTTCCCCGCCGAAACCGTCAGGGGTGTGCTGTCCGGCCCGAGTTTCGCACGCGAAACCGCAACCGGGTCACCCACCGCCCTGACGCTCGCATGCTACCGGGCAGGCCAGGCGAAGGCCCTTGCACGGTGGTTTCGGACACCCACCATGCGCGTCTATTTCAGTGATGACCCCGTCGGCGTCCAGCTCGGGGCGGCGATCAAGAACGTCATGGCCATTGCCACCGGCATCAGCGACGGACTGGGGTATGGCCCCAATGCCCGGGCGGCCCTGATCACCCGGGGGCTGGCGGAGATGATCCGCCTCGGCACCGCTCTCGGCGGACGGATGGAGACCTTCAACGGACTGACCGGCGTGGGCGACCTGGTGCTGACCTGCACCGACAACCAGTCGCGCAACCGCCGTTTCGGCATTGGCATCGGCGCCGGCAGGAACCCGGCAGCCGTGGCCGGGGAAATCGGCCAGGAAATCGAGGGCATCCAAACCGCCCACGAGCTGCATCGAAAGGCCACCGGCCTTGGGGTGGAAATGCCGATCACGGCGCATGTATACCGCGTGCTCTACGAGGACCTGGCACCGGATGACGCGGTACGGAGCCTGCTTGGACGGGACCCCCGCCCGGAACACCATTAGCCCGCGGCGGGCGCGGGATGCTCCGGCGTCAGGCGCCCGGCTTCAGAACCGCCAGCAGGACAATGGCGATCAGGCCGAATACCGGCACCTCGTTCATCACCCGATAGTACACATGGCTGCGGGTGTTGCGGTCATCCTGGAAGGACCGCAGGACAACCAGGCACCAGCCGTGATAGACCAGGAGCAGCATCACGAGTAGCAGTTTCCACACCAGCCACTGCCCCGAGAATCCATAGTCCAGCCACAACCACAGCCCGAAGACAATGGTCAGCACGCCTCCCGGCGTCATGATGCCGAAAAAGAGTTTTCGCTCCATGGTCTTGAAGCGGGCGTTGCCCGCCTCGTCCGTGCACATGGCATGGTAAACAAAGAGCCGCGGCAGGTAGAACATTCCGGCGAACCAGGTCACCATGAAGATGAGATGGAATGCCTTGATCCAGAGCATCGGTATCCATTGGTGAGTCGACCACGGGAGTGTATCCCGAAGCCCCTGAGAATGTTTAGCCAATCTTTGTCATTCTCTTTCAACTCACCTCAAGATTCCCAAAAAAAAAGCCCTCGGGGAGAGGGCTGTAATTAACACCAATGGAGGAGTAACACTCAGTCTACGCCGCGGCTTTTTTGAGCGGAGCCACCGCCGGTTCGGTCTTTCTGGGATGCAGTTTCGAAAAGTTTCCGCCGTTCAGCACCACATCCCTGATCTCGTACCGCTCGATCCCCAGGTCCCGGAGCAGCGAGTCCGGCATGGCCTGCAGTTCTCGGATTGCCAGACGGCGGCGGTTCCAGGCCTGCAGCCTGTTGATCACGCGGACCAGGAAATTCCGCTGGAATTGCCCGAGGACAACGTTATCGGGATTTTCAATCTGTTCATTTGCACGCATGTCACACCCCCCACAGAAACTGGGTCAGCAACAGCGTAAGGACGGTCAGTGCGCCGACATATGCGACGCCCACCCTGATAAAAATATCGTTCATGTGTCGCACCTGTATCTTTACGTTGAAAAATTTGGTTTGCGTATCGTCAACAAACCGGCTGTGAGAGGAATATAAGGCTCGCTGCACCTGTATACAAACGATGAATTCTCATACAATACATGAACAATTACTCATGTATTAACCCCCCCTGAACAAACTGGAATGTCCGTCCATTTTCCCCCCATAGCGGCCTTGAGGGCCCTGGAGTCGTCGGCGCGCCACCTGAGCTACACCCGGGCCGCCAAGGAACTCCATGTCACCCAGAGCGCCATCAGCCACCAGATTCATCATGCCGAACAGCTATGGGGGGTCAAACTGTTCCGGCGCCGGGGGCGCGGACTGGCGCTGACGGAGGCGGGCGAGGCACTCGCGCCCGTGGTACGGGACTTCCTTCTCAGGATCACCAGCACCCTGGAAGACCTCAGGGAGGAAGCCGAAAGCCCATCCGACCTGCGGGTGACCCTGCTGCAGTCGTTCGCATTCAAGTGGCTCGTGCCCCGTCTTGGCCATTTCAAGCATGACTATCCGGATATCGATGTCTGGATTTCCACGTCCGACGTGCTGGTGGAATTCGATCAGGAAACCGCCGACGTGGGCATTCGGCTCGGCTACGGTAACTGGGGAGGCCTGCACGAGGAGCTCCTCCTGACCGAATACGTATTCCCGGTCTGCAGTCCCTATTTTCTCAAGGAACACGGCGCACCAGGGAAACCGGAGGAGCTGCTCGTCCTGCCCCTTCTCCGGCGAAGCGCCATCGACATCCTGCCCCGCTGGCGCGACTGGTTCCGCGAGGCCGGCGTGGTGGTCAGGCGAATGCCCAGCGGCACCAAGTTTCCCCAGACCAGCCTGGCGCTCCAGGCCGCCATCGACCACCAGGGAATCGCCCTTGCCCGCAGTGCCCATGTGCTGGACGACCTCAATTCCGGCCGGCTGATCCGCCTGTTTCCGGAAGTGGTCTGCCGGTCCAATGCATCCTATTTCTTTGTCTGTGCCCCGGGCCGGGAGAACGAACCGGACATCGTGGCGTTCCGGCAGTGGCTTGCCGATGAAGCCAGGAAGTCGCAGGAGGAGTTCGATGCCATGATGCGACCCGGCGGGCAACCGGTGGACGGCTGAACTCCCCGGGAAGGGATCCCTCGCCCGCTCCGGCCCTGCCGGGGTCACGCGGGGCCGTGGAGCCGGCCACCTCGCAGCCGCCTGCGAAACGATGCCCGGGCCAGGGAAGACGAACCGGTGATCCGGACCGCTCCTACTCCGGCCCGTAGGGGCTGTCGCCCCCGTCCGGACGTGACCGGAACCAGCGGAACGTCCAGAGATACTGTTCCGGGGCCCTGCGGATCAGGCTTTCCATGGCCGCGCAGATGGCGGCGGCATCCGCTTGCGGGTCGTCCCCGCGGACGTCATCCAGCAACGGGCCGAAGGTGCAGACGTACCGGCCCGTCCCCGGGTCCAGCCTGGTTGCGCACACGGTGACGGCCGCGCCGGATGCCCGGGCAATGCGCCCCGGCGTGGTGACCATGGCCCGGGACACACCGAAGAACGGCACGTAGACCACATCCGCTCCCCGCCCGCCGAAGTCCTCGTCCGGCACCAATATGCACTGCCGGCCGGCCTGCAACCCCCTGAGCAGCGGCCGCATGCCGGCATCTCGCACAATCAGGTCGAGGTCCGACAGGCGGCGTCGACCCCTGGCCATCACCCAGGTCAGCAGGTCGTTTTGCAGCGGTTTCATCATCGACACCGAAGGACCCGCCAGTGTCATCAGCAGGCCGGTGATCTCCAGGGTCGTCAGGTGCCAGGTGACGGCAAGCACCCTGCCCGAGGCCACGCGGTCCCGGTGTTCCTCGAACCCTTCCAGGTCCACCAGTTCCAGGAGCCGGCGCCTGCTGCACCACAGCGTTACCCCCAGGTCGACGATGCCGCGTCCATGGGCGCGGAAATGCGCCTTGAGCAGCGTTTGCCGCTCCGCCGCCGACCACTCGGGGAAACACAGCGCCAGGTTCACTTCGGCAATGTGGCGGCGTTTCGGGTTGCCGTGACGGAAGAGATCGCCAACAAGGGCGCCCAGCGCCATGACCCAGCGCCGCGGCAGGCGGCCCAGGATTCTCAGGGCGCCCAGCAACAGCCAGGTTCCCCAGTACCGGGGCCCGAGGAAAGACCAGCGGAACTCCGCCGGATCCCTGTTCCGGTCCGGCTCAGCCATGGCCGCCGGCCGTGGGGGCCGGGAGGAACCGACGGTATGACGCGTCCCGGGCCGCCAGCCACCGGAGGTCCCCGACGTGATCGATGTCCCGCAGTTCCGGGAGCCGGTGCAGCCGGCGCCCCTGCGTCCGCGCCGTTTCCAGGAGCCGGGACAGCACATCGCCCTGACCCCAGCGGATGCCGTCGAACAGGTCCGTGCCGGCGGTCTGCAGGCCGAGCAGGTAAAAACCGCCGTCGGTTGCCGGCCCGACCACTTCCCTGCCCTCCCGCAACAGCTGCTCCGCTTCCCGGACAATCCTCCCGGGGATATGCGGAACGTCGGCGCCTACGACCGCGGCGGCGGAAGCCCGCGCGATGCCGCGGGACAGGGCATGGCTCATGCGTTCTCCGAGGTCGCCGCCCCGCTGGGGCTCCAGTTCGAATCCAAGCTCCCGTCCCAGCCGCCGGAACAGGGGATGGCCGATATCGGGATCGGCGGCGATCACCCGCGGACCGGCCCAGTGCCGGGACAGCGTGATGCAGGTCTGCGAGAACATCTGCCCGGCCAACCCGGCGCAGGATTGCGGGGAAAGTCCGGGCTGCATGCGCGTCTTGACCCGTCCGGCGACCGGCGCCTTGGAAAACAGGTAAATGACCGGTTTCATTCCGGGTTGCATCATCCGCTGGTACGGTACATCGCGGCCAACCGGTCGGGATTCACTCCCAGACGGTACAGCAGCCTCAGTTTCCACATCAGGACAATGGTACGCACCGTGCCATGACGGATCCAGCGCCGGGCGGAGGTCGTTACGGGCGACGTGACCAGCCCCGGCCGCGACCGTTTTCCCACGCGCCGCGAGAACTCGATGTCCTCCATCAGCGCGATCCCCGCAAACCCGCCCTGGGCCATGAAGAAGTCCTTCCGGGCGAACATCGCCTGGTCGCCCGTGGCGATCCGGGTGAGGCGCGACCTCAGGTTGATCATGCATCCGATCAGCCGGAACTGCCAGCCGGCGGCATCCAGGCGCAGGTCGAAGCGCCCCCAGTGGCGATGCCCGAGGACGTGTTCCACCCTGGTGGCGGCATCGGCGGGCAACCTGGTGTCGCAGTGCAGGAACAGCAGGTTTTCAAAGCCGGCCATTTCCGCCCCCTGGTTCATCTGCGCCGCGCGCCCCTTGTCCCTGGCCGGGACCACCCGCGCCCTGCCACCGCCCCGGATGTCCTGCAGGCTCTCGTCCGACAGGCCGTCATCGCTGGCATCCACGATGATGATTTCGCCAAACCCCGGCAGACCGGCCAGGGAATCGACCAGCGCCAGGGGCCGGCGGCCTTCGTTGTACGTGGGGATGATGATGGAGATCACGGATGGAGTGGTTGCGCCGGGCAGAGGCCGGGTAACAGGCCGGCGGCCAGGTCGCCCCGCCGCCGACCGTATCCCGGGATGCGTTCATACTATCACCGCCAATTGCATTTTGTCCCCGGTGTTCAGTAGAATGGTGTTCAGTAGAATCACTGACGACAAGCGCCGCCAGACGGTGCTTTTTTGATTTGGGGCCATCTGCCCGTGGTGATGCGGAAGGGCGCGATACATCCGGTTCCCTGTGAGGGTGCAGTGTCATGTCACCGAGACATTTTCTCAGCCTGATGGATCTTTCGCCTGCCGAAATCAGGCAGGTGATTGACCGGGCGACAAGGATGAAGCGGGCGCTGTCCGAGGGCAGACCCAGCGACCTGCTGCGCCATCGTACCGTGGTCATGGTGTTCGAGAAATCGTCCACCCGCACCCGCGTTTCCTTCGAAACCGGCATCACCCACCTGGGGGGCAGCACCATCTTCCTGGCGCCGTCGGATTCCCACCTCGGCCGCGGCGAGCCCGTGGCCGACACCGCTAGGGTCCTGTCCCGCATGGCCAGCCTGATCGTCATACGCACCGGCGAGCATGAACGGGTCGCGGAAATGGCCCGGCATGCCACCGTTCCCGTGATCAACGGCCTTTCGGATTTCAACCACCCCTGCCAGCTTCTGGCGGATCTGCAAACCTGGCAGGAACACCGGGGCGACTTCCCCGGATGCAAGGCCGCCTGGATCGGGGACGGAAACAACGTCTGCCACTCCTGGATGAATGCGGCGAGACAGCTGGATTTCCGGCTGGCGGTGGCGACGCCGGCGGGCTACGAGCCGAACCGGGACCTGTTGGCGGCCTGCGGCAGCCACGTGACGCTGACCCGCGACCCCGCCGAGGCCGCCGACGGCGCGGACGTCGTGGTGACAGACACCTGGGCCAGCATGGGGCAGGAAGAGGAAAAGAATTCCCGCCTGCGGGATTTCGAGGGTTTCTGCGTCACCCCCGGGATCATGGCGGCGGCGAACCGAGAGGCGCTGTTCATGCACTGCCTTCCGGCCTACCGGGGCATGGAGGTGACGGCGGATGTGATCGATGGCCCCCAAAGCGTGGTCTGGGACGAGGCCGAGAACCGGCTGCATGCCCAGAAGGCGCTGATGGAATTCCTGCTCACGCAATGACGTCTGTCCTGATCCTGTATTACAGCCGGCACGGGTCCGTGGCGGATCTGGCATCACAGGTGGCCTACGGTGTGGAGAGCGTCGACGGCTGCGAGGCGGTGCTGAGAACCGTGCCCCCCGTGTCCACCGTGGCGGAAGCCACCGCGCCCGCAATCCCGGAGGAGGGTGATGTCTACGCCGAGACGGCGGACCTGCTGTCCTGTGACGCCCTGATCCTCGGCAGCCCCACCCGCTTCGGCACCGTGGCCTCGCCGATCAAGTTTTTCTTCGACCAGACCGCCCCCCAGTGGCTGGCAGGCACACTGAAGGACAAGCCCGCGGGTGTCTTCACGTCGAGTACGAGCATGCATGGAGGCCAGGAGAGCACGCTGCTCGGCATGATGCTTCCCCTGATCCATCACGGGATGGTCATGGTGGGACTCCCCTTCAGCGGGACCACGCTCTCCCACACCCGCACCGGCGGCACGCCTTACGGCGCCAGCCATGTCGCCGGCGCCGACAACAATTCCCCGTTCAGCGAGGACGAGGTCCGGCTGGCCCGGTTGCTGGGAAGCCGCGTGGCCAATGCCGCTGTGCTGCTGAAAGGGTCCGCCCTGTAGTGTCTGGCGGCTTCCGCGTCACGGGCTACGGGGCGCGCGCTTCAATCCCTCCCTGACAACAGCTCCCGAAGGAACGGAATGGTGATGCGCCGGTGCTGGGACAGCGACGCGCTGTCAAGCCGGTCCAGGAGGTTGAACAGGGATCCGGTATCTCGGGCATGGTGGCGCATGATGTATTCAATGACGGGCTCCGGCATGTCGAATCCGCGCGCCCGGGAGCGTTTCAGCAACACGCGCCGCTTGCCGCCATCATCCAGCGCCACCAGGTGAAAGACGCCGCCCGCGGAAAGCCGGGACACCAGGTCCGGCATCCGAAGGCCGATATCCCCGGGCGGCCCGGGGGCCGCAACCACCAGGTTGCCCGCCGCCCGGCGGACTTCCTCGTACAGCGACAGCCATTCCAGTTCCAACACCCCGCCGTGTTCCGGCGGCTGCAGATCGTCCAGACAGACCAGGCAGCCGGACTCCCTGGCAATCGTCAGAATGTCCGGATCCCGGGCATCCGGGAAACCGCCGCAGTTCAGGTATCGAAACGGCCGGCCAAGGACGCCTGCGGCGGCACAGCAGGCCTGCAGAAGGTGCGTCTTGCCCACCCCGCCCTTTCCCCACAGGTACAGTACCGCGCCCGGCCGGCGGCCTCCGGCGATGGCCTCCAGAGCCTCCACCAGGACACGGTTGCCGCCGGGATCAAAACTGTCGAAGTTGAGTTCGTCAGGCGAGGCGGAGGGGATGACGGTCTGACGGCTCAATAATGCCCCTCGCGGACCTGTTTACGCTTGAACCCCCAGATCCAGACGTACAGGGTTCCGCTGACGACCGTGGTCACGATGACACCGAGAATCAGCAGGTCCATCACGTAGCCCAGACTCAGCCAGCCGCTTTGTTCCAACAGGACGAACACCACCAGGGAAATCTGCAGGAATGTGTTCAGCTTGCTCCAGTAGATGGGCTGTATCGGCACCTTGCCCTCCATGACGATGAGCATCACCGAATATCCGCCGATGATGACCAGGTCACGGAAAATCACGACCACCAGCAGGTAGAACGGGATGTCGCCCATGATCGCCAGCATCACGTAGGCGCAGGTGATCAGGAACTTGTCCGCAATGGGATCGAGTATCGATCCGAAGTAGGTCACGCAATTGAAGCGCTTGGCGACCAAGCCGTCCAAGCCATCGGTGAGACCCGCGGCAAAGAAGAGCAGCAGCGCCGCCTCATAGTTGCGCGCATTCAGCAGCAGCACCAGTACCGGGCAGGTGGCGATCCGCAAGAAGGTCAACAGGTTGGGGATGAGAGAAACCATTGGGAGGCGGCCCTGCGGATACCGTCGTCACAATCCAGCCACATATTGTACGTTGGATTATCCGGAGGGTCATCCGCGGCGGCGACATCCGTCCGCTCCTGCCGGCACGGACCGGCATACGGGCCTGACGGCATTCGACCATTGGCTCATGCGGCCGTCTGAAGGGGATTTTCTGGGTCGTCCTGGTATGCATACCATGAACACGAAATCCCGATTGGCCATGGATGCGATCATGAATCCGGGCCGATGACCGAGGACTGCGTCCCCCGGCTCGATTAGCCGGCAGTGCGATGGAGGAGGTGATGCAGGAGACACAGTGGTCGAAGAAGTATCCGGACCTCGAAACGGGGCCTGTGCCCGTCGAGCCGTGTATCCCGGAGGCGCACTTCGGCCTCGAGCGTGACCGCATTTTCCGCTGAACCTGGATCAATGTCGGCCGTGTGGAGGATGTGCCGGAGGCAGGCGACTACGTCGTGGGTGACCTGGCCATCTGCAAAGCAATTCATCCTGACCATATGCGGTTCAGACGGCGGCGTCCGCGGCTTCCACAATGTGTGCTCCCACCATGCGGGAAACCGTTTCTCAACGAGCGGGGGTCATGCCCGGGGAGCGCCCACTGCCCGTTCCACAGCTGGGTTTACAACGACAGGGGCGAACTGATACACGTCCCCGACGAGGGAAAATTCTTCCAGCTCGCAAAGCGGGATCACGGGTTGACGCCGGTGGGCACGGACGTCCGGGAGGGCCTCGTTTTCGTGAACCCGGGTCCCGATCCCGCCGAAACGCCGCGGGAATTTCTCGGCGGTGCTGCCGGCCAGCTCGACGGTTGTCCGTTCCACAGGATGAAATGAAGGTACACCTACAGGATCGGGGTGAACGTCAACCGGAAGATCATCCAGGACGGGCACAAAACCTGGATCAGGGGCTGAATGATGGGACGGGACTTTTGAGAAGTCCCGGGATTCCCGCCGATTCGCTTGACCGACGGCCATCCCCCCGTTACAACTCCCCTTCCGGCCCCGGCGCCCACGGGCACTGCGGCGTTTGCCTGTTCCAAACGGACTGAAGCGATGAAACTGGAATATCTGGGAGAGCATTTCTCCGGGACATCCTACCGGATTCCCCATTTCCCCGGCGCCGTGCCGGCGGGGTTTCCCAGCCCCGCGGACGACTACATGGACGGGAAGCTCGACCTGAACGAGCACCTCATCAGTCATCCCGCCGCGACCTTCTACTGCAGGGTCTCGGGCGCGTCCATGCAGGATGCGGGCATCTTCGACGGCGACCTCCTGATCGTGGACCGGGCCGTGGAACCGGAACACGGGAGCGTCGTCGTGGCGGTCATCGACGGGGAGATGACCTGCAAGATACTCGACCGGAAACGATGCCGCCTGCTGTCCGCAAACAACGCCTATCCGCCGATCCCGGTCGGCGAGGATGCGGACCTGCTCATCGAAGGCGTCGTGATCCACTCGATCCGCTCACACCGCCATGTTCGCCCTCGTTGACTGCAACAGCTTCTACGCGAGCTGCGAGCAGATCTTCCGCCCCGACCTGCGGGGGAAGCCCGTGGTGGTCCTGTCCAACAACGACGGGTTCGTCGTGGCGCGCTCCGGGGAAGCCAAGGCGCTCGGTTTCCGGGACCTGGAGCCTTTTTTCAAGATCGAGCACCGGTTGCGCCGGCATGGCGTGGCGATCTTTTCCTCCAACTATCCGCTCTACGGCGACATCTCCGACCGGGTGATGATGACACTGCAGCAGTTCAGCCCGCGGATCGAGGTGTACTCCATCGACGAGATGTTCCTGTCCCTTGCCGGGATGCGTGTTGACCCCGGGGAATACGGAACGAGGATCAGGAATGCCCTGTGGAAGGAGATCCGCATGCCGGTCAGTGTCGGCGTCGCCCCCACCAAGACACTGGCCAAGCTCGCCGGGCGGGCCGCCAAGAAGAATCCGGCGCTGGGGGGCAACTGCACACTGGATGCCCCGGAACAATGGGAGCGGATCCTGAAACAGGTTCCCGTGACCGGCGTGTGGGGCGTCAACGCCCGGCTGGCAAAGCGTCTCGCGCCCTTCGGCGTGGACACCGCCCATGACCTCGCGAGGGCCAATCCCAGGGCTGTCCGGAGGCGCACCAGCGTCTGTATGGAACGCACCATCGAGGAGCTGAACGGCCGTTCCTGCATCCCCCTGGAGGAAATCCCACCGGCGAAGAAACAGATCTACTGCACCCGTTCGTTCGGGAAGAAGGCCACCGGACCGGACCCGGTGCTGCAGGGAGTGACGCTGTACGCGAGCCGCGCCGCCGAGAAACTGCGCCGGCAGAACCACCTCGCGGTCGCAATGCATGTCTTCATCCATACCTCGCCGTTCATGCCCAACTTCCATTCGGCCAGCAGGGTCACGCGCCTGGCGTACCCGACCGACGACACGAGAGAGATCGCCCGGGTTGCCCGCCGGCTCGCGGGAGACCTCTATCGGGAAGGCCATGCATACCTGAAGGCAGGCGTCGGCCTGATCGAACTGGTCGACAGGGATCACTGCCAGCATGACCTGTTGCATCCGGGACAATCCGAAAAGGCCGATAGGCTGATGCGGACGATTGACGCGATCAACCGTCTGAAGGGCAAGGGCAGCATGTTCCTGGCCGCGCAGGGCGTCTCGAAGCCCTGGTACATGCGCCAGCAGTTCACTTCCCCGCAATACACCACGCGCTGGGCGGACATTCCCATCGTGCGCGCGTGACTGGGAGAAGTCAGACGGGTCGGGCAGACTCAAGCGCCGCGATGCATTCGGGACCGTCGTGGCGCGGGTTGTTCATTTGGCGGCTGACCCGGTGCATCATGAGCAGGTCCTCGGGCGCGGGCTCCACTTCGACATCCTCCCCTGAGAGTCAGGGTCGGTAAGCCTCCGGCGGGAGGATCACCGGCATCCGGTGATGCAGCGCCTGCATGGTCCCGGTCGCCTCGGTGATGAGGATCGTGAAGGTCTCGACGACGTCGTTCGGCCGGAGATTTGCAAGCGCACCCCGAAGTCCGGCACCCGCCAGCGCTCCCACAGTCCGGCAAACGCCATCGGATTTCCGTCGCGCGGGGTGACTGTGGACGAGACCTCGTTCCGCAAGCGCCATGACTACGTGACGATCGTGTCGGACCCGGAGGAAGGCGAGGTGTTGTATGTGGGGGAAGACCGCAGGAAGGAGGCCCTGGAGGGATGGTACCGGCGCCTGACACCGGAGCAGCTTGCCGGTCTTGAGAGCGTGAGCATGGACAGGTGGCCGGCGTATATCCATGGGACCCTGGAGCAGGTTCCCGGGGGCGAGGAGAAGATCGCCTTTGATAAGTTCCCTGTGGCGAAATATCTGGGGGATGCGGTGGACAGGATCCGGCGCCAGGAGCACCGGGCCCTGATGAAGGAGGGCTACGAGGATCCCAAGGGGAGCAAGTACGACTGGCTGACGAACCCGGCCAACATGACCCGCCGGCAGAAGTCACGGTTCCAGGTACTGCGTGAGAGCACGCTCAAGACTGCCCGGGCCTGGGCGATCCGGGAGATGGCCATGTCCCTTTGGCACGATACCAGCAGGACCTGGGCGGAAAAGGGTTGGAAGCGGTGGCTGTCCTGGGCGGTGCGCTGCCGCCTGGAGCCGGTCAAGCAGGCTGCAAGGACGATCAGGAATCACCTGTGGGGCATTCTCAATGCCGTTGTCCTGAAGGTCACCAACGGTCCTGCGGAAGGCATCAACAGCAAGATCCGTATGGTCAAGATTCGCAGCCGCGGGTTCCGTAACAAACAGCGGTTTGCCAATGCGATCTACTTCCACCTGGGTGGGCTGAACTTACATCCCGAGCCCGTCAGACAATGAATCTACCCACTCGATTTGGGGAAGAGCCCACCATGATATCTAAATTGAAGTCCGGCTTTTTCGACTTGGTTGTGGGACACCCCGCATGGACGATAGCCATCAGTTTCATGGTGATCGCAATCCTCACCGCGGGAGTGCAGCAGCTAATTACCGTCAATGTGGACCTCCGAAATCACTTCAATGAA
This sequence comes from Candidatus Poriferihabitaceae bacterium, assembly GCA_965213885.1. GTDB lineage: Bacteria > Pseudomonadota > Gammaproteobacteria > Arenicellales > Poriferihabitantaceae > VYFG01. The sequence continues at coordinate 3,445,178 of OZ243919.1, read as the reverse complement.
GGTGATCCACACTTGACCAAACTGGATAACTTCGAAGATCTCTACGCCTTGTCCGACGGCGTACTCGTCGTTGCTGCCCCGTCAAATCACACCCTTTTCACGCGCGAAACACTTGTTGCGGTTGAGAACTTAACGGAAGCATTGTGGCAAACACCTTATGCTACTCGTGTTGATTCCATTACGAACTATTCGCACACCGAAGGTCAAGAAGACATTCTGATTGTCGAACCATTGGTTGATGATGCTGCGTTTCTTGATGATGGAGATATCGAACGGGTTCGATCTATTGCTCTCACCACACAGGAGACAGTCGGTCGGTTTGTCTCTCGCGACGGCCGTCTGGCTGGGCTGACCATAAGCCTGGCACTTCCCGATAAGGCACGGGAACAGGCAAAAGATAAAGTGGTCGACACTCTCTACGATCTTGTCAACCAGCAGCGCGCTGCGCACCCTGACATCGAATACTACATCTATGGTGAATTATTGCTGGATCGGGCTGTTCGCGACGCATTGACTGACGATATGTCCATTCTCGCACCGATTGCATTTGCGATGATGGTGCTGGTGGCCGCTTTCTTACTTCGTTCGGCTTGGGCGGTTTTTGGAATTGTCATCATGATCATCGCAGTGATGGCATCGAGTTTCGGACTTTCTGGCTGGATCGGTTTGAAATTCTACGCAGAGAGCGGCGCCGCGCCATTCGTCCTGATGGCGATTGCCGTCGCACACTCCGTCCATTTAATTCAAGGAATGACGGGTGGAAGACTTCTCGGAATGGAACGTGCGGCCGCTATCGTTTATTCCCTGCAAACGAACGCCCGCCCGATTTTTCTCACTTCGATCACAACCACGATTGGTTTTCTGAGTCTGAATTTTTCGGAAATGCCGCCTTTTCGAGTCATGGGCAATATCGTTGCGTTTGGTGCCATGCTTGCATTTGTTTATTCGGTCACGCTCTTGCCTGCGTTGTTGTCAATAATGCCCATGCGCGCGCCATCCAAGCAAAATATTGGCGTACAATTTTTTGACCGTTTGGGAACTTTTGTTGCTTCCAAAAGCACTCTATTGCTCTGGGCTTTCGCTATTTTGTCATTGGTGAGTATAGTTGGGATTTTGAGAATTGAATTAAACGATAACAATGTCAAACTCCTCAACGAAAGCTACGAGTTGCGCCGGTCTGCCGATTTTATCAATGATAATTTTTCCGGACTGGATTACTTTGAATATTCACTGAATTCCGGGCGCGAAGGGGGCATCACTGACATCGAGTATCTGGAGCAGGTAGATTCATTTGCAAATTGGCTTCGCAAGCAGCCCGAAGTCTCTCATGTCAACTCGATTGCCGATGTCATGAAACGACTGAATCAGAGTCTGCACGGTGACGCAGTCGGTTCCTATACCCTTCCTGACAACTCTGAACTTGCAGCGCAGTATCTGTTTCTTTATGAGCTCTCTCTCCCGGCTGGACTCGATCTGAACAATTTGATCACCTTTGATCGTGCGGCAACTCGCACGACGGTCGTCATCAAACAAATGTCGGTCAAGGAGCAAATTGAATTGGATAATCGAGCGATCTCCTGGTTGCAGAAAAACGCACCACAGATGCAAACCGGGGCAACTGGCGTTGTCATTGTCAGCGCTTACTCGGTAATGAGAAACATAGAAAAAATGTTGATTGGCACCTTCATGGCAATGTCAATCGTTTCTCTGCTTTTGATTATTGTATTCAAAAGCCTGCGTCTGGGGCTGCTGAGTCTGGTGCCTAATTTCTTGCCGGCAATCATGGCAATGGGAGCGTGGGGTTATGCTGTGGGAACCGTCAGTATTGCGGCCTCACTTGTTACTGCTATAGCGTTTGGTATTGTCGTGGACGATACCATCCACCTGCTATCCAAATATCAGAAGTCACGCGCAGAGGGCATGTCACCGGCAGAGGCAATTGCGCCAACTTTCAGACTGGTGGGCAGACCTCTGCTGACCACAACGTTGATTTTTGCACTGGGGTTTCTGGTATTTGGTTTATCGGGGCTATCGACCAATCAGACACTCGGCCTGCTGGTAGGACTAATGGTCATCATTGCAGTGGTTGCGGATTTTCTGTTGTTCCCACCGCTACTTATGGTTCTCGATAAGGCAAAGCGCCGATGACATCCGGGTACCCAGAACATCAGGTTGACATGTTAGCGTATGAATGTTCTCGTTCTCTCGGCCAAGCCAAGTAACTGGCGGCTTCGGCTTCTTACTCCCAATCCAGCAACGGACCGGCACCGGCGGCGAGTTGCTGGTTGGCCGGGTTGAAGCCCGCGCGTCCTGGCCGCCGCCGCTTCGGTACTGTCGGTCTTCTTCAAGGTCATGAACCGGTTCTTCTGGCGATCCGTCAAACGGTAGGGCCTGTCACGCTTATGCTTGGGGATATCCGGCGGGTTTGGCCGCGCCTGGAGCGCCAGAGCGCTCCGTGGGGTGTGCACGGTTGCGACAGTCCAAGTCCAGGGCCCCTCCCCTGCCATTGCGTATACATATTGCCGGTCAGAGGCCTGCATCAGGGAAAATACTTCAAGTAGTCGGCAACTCGTGTAATTGCTTTGCGATACGCAGTTTCAGTTTCCTGGTAACTGACAATCCCGGCACGGGGTTAATCTTGAGTCTATAATTTCTGGGCAACGGCACAAACTCAAAATGATATGCAATATTCAACAGGGTAAGTATTAACTGAAAACGCACCCATATCTGGCCCATACACTTGTGGGTGTCCAGCCCAAACGGAGCATATCCGGAACCATGATGTTCTTTGCGCGATGGCAGATAACGGTCGATATCAAATTTATAGGGGTCCGGAAAGCTACAATTCATATAATGAGACGCGGATTGTATAATAAACAACCGTTCTCCAAGCGGTAGCGAATAATTCTCCACAACACAAGAATTCGCCACGTTACGCACTACCATGGGAATAATTGGGTATTTACGCAGGCATTCCATGATGAAACGACGCGTAGTGTCACATTTGTCCAGCGAAAAATTACTGCCACATAAACCACCGGCGTCAAAAATAGCATTTGCTTCTTTACAAATTTTCGCAGCAAGCTCCGGTTGTCTTGCCATTTCAAAAAGCGCAAATCCCAAACTATCGCCAAGATAAATGCTCTGAAATACCGGTGTCACTGCTAACATAAATGGAAGGTTTTGTTCGGGAAGAAATTGCGGATCGTTGCTGTGTAAGGAAATAAGATCATCTCCCAAACCCTGCATAGCATCTGCGCGCTGATAAGGAGTATGATTTTGTTCGATGCGTTGCAAGAGTTCGTCGTAAAGCCGGAAACGACGTTTCATAGCAGGCGTGTGCAACAGGAATTTTGGCAGGAGGTCTCCGACGTGACAGATGATTGCCCTTTCATTCCATTTGACCAAATCCTCAAACAGATCTTGTGCATTCGTACTGAGAAGAAGTTGAAACATTTGCAAGTTGATCATTAATCGAGCATCTCGCTGTACTTCCAGTTCCGAACCTTCTTGCCAGTTTCCAGATATCATGAATTGTTGATTCAGTCGACATAGTTCATCCAGCCTTTCGTCGATTCTTGCAGTAGAATAGATTTTTGCCATCAATTTCCGGAATTGGAAATGCTCCGCGCCATCCAATGACGGGATCAATCCGTTTGCACCACAAGCTTTTTCCACGTCCCGGAAAAAATTCCCGGACGTCATGAACCTGCGCGCATTTCGAGATGTCCATTGATTGATCTCGGGCCCGGCCATGAATGTTCGCGTTTTTTGAAACGGCACACTAATTTGAAAGACCGGGCCATATTGTTCGGCGAGACTACCAAATAAAGCCGGAAGGTTTCCGTCCCTGAATTGTTGGTTTGAAAGTATGCTTTTCAGAGGAATCTTCGGAATTTTTCTTGTGAGAAATGTCTGTCGCAACCTCGGTGTAATGATAGTTTGCTTAACGGCAGCAGAGATATCCCGATTGATTAGCTCCGTATTGCAAATCCACTCGATACGCTTTTCGTTTTCTTCATCGATTTCAAAAATGAGTGGAAGAACATTGCACGCGTTCAACAGGCCGATGATAAAGGAGTCTTCTGGGTCGGGAATCGTATCGGTGAAAATCGCTTTTCTAATGCGCGCCTTGACATATGGATCGACCTTTTTACCGGTGTGATTTTCTTTCGATTCTCCATGCCGAGCGGATTCCTCTATTGTATAAAATTCACCTTCATAATGCTTCAAAACTCCTAAATCAACCAAGGATTTCAAAGTATCGCTAATGATGGTCTCGGAATGAACTGTAAGCTGTTCAATCCAGTAACGTGTGTCTTTTTGCGGGCCTGAATGTGCTGCTATTGTCTCCAGGCACGGGTCCAATATGGGATTCCCGGTTTTGGTTTCGGAGAGAAGAATAAGTGATTGTTCGTCCGAATCGATGCGTGATTTCAGGGCAAGATCTGCCAGAACCGCACCTACGATGACGCAGTTCAAGTTCCAACCTTCCAATTGGTAGAAGTAACCGGTCTGCTCGTTGAGAATCATGCAAAGGAATTCTTGCGGAATATTCAACGAACGCTTCACCATGGCGTAAACAAGTCCGCTCAAACGATGCACCGAGTTAAATAAAGTGTAGTTGCGTGCCCGAAGCCTGTCAACTCTACACTCTACAGATCGGGCGGTAGCATTCTTTGTCCGTTCACACTGTCTGACAATGAGTTGGCGGCGATTCTGGACTTCTCCGCTGGGTTCGGCTATCGGTGCTGTGAGGTAGCCGTGGGGACGGGAGGGCGTTGGTGGCCCTCGACCGGCGCGAATGGCCCGGCACCGATACCGAAGTCAAGGTCGCGCGCGCCGGGGTGTACCCGAAGCGCGGGCCTGGTCCCTGTGTAGTACCTGCCGATCGGACACTGCAGTCCCATGCCGATGCCCGGAACGAATACTGCCGGGCTTCGGCCGGTCTCATCCCCGCCGTTGTTTTCCGGCCCAGGGACCGTCACCGGCCATGGATCTCCCGGGCTGTAGCCGATCGCCCCGAACGGAGACCGGGGAATCGGTGCCGGCCAAGGCATTGCCGGGTTGCGACTATAATCCCCTTCCCCTGACGGCGAAACACGGCCGAATCAGGCATAATTCCCGATTTTCCCGCCCCGCCCATTCTTGTCTACCCCCGATCCCGACAACCGGCCCCTGGATTACCGCAACAGCGGTGTGAGCATCGATGCCGGCAATGAACTGGTCCGCCGGATACGGCCAGTGGTGCGGCAGACCCACAGGCCTGGCGTGCTGGGCGGGATCGGCGGCTTCGGCGCCCTGTTCGAACTGCCCCTGGACGAATACCGCAATCCCGTACTGGTGTCCGGCACGGACGGGGTCGGCACGAAGCTGAAACTGGCGTCCGCCCTGGATTGCCACGATACCGTCGGCATCGACCTGGTGGCGATGTGCGTCAACGATATCCTCGTGACCGGCGCCGAGCCGCTCTACTTCCTGGACTATTTCGCCACCGGGCGCATCGACGTCGACCTCGCGGAAACCGTCGTCCGCGGCATTGCCGAGGGCTGCAGGCTGGCGGGGTGCGCCCTGGTGGGCGGCGAAACCGCGGAAATGCCCGGGATGTACCAGGGGAACGACTACGATCTGGCGGGATTCGCCGTGGGCATCGTGGAGAAGGACCGCATTCTCGACCCGGCGGCCGTGCAGCCGGGTCAGGTCCTGCTGGGCCTTGCCTCTTCCGGCCCCCATTCCAACGGATTCTCACTGATTCGCGAGATTCTCCGGAAGTGCGGCGCCTCCACGGATGCCCCGCTTGGCACCACCACCCTGGGAGAGGCGCTGCTGGCCCCCACCCGCATCTATGCCACCTCCATGCTCGGCCTCCTCGGGTCGGTCCCGGTCACCGCGGCGGCGCATGTCACCGGCGGCGGTATCCGCGAAAACCTGCCGCGGATGCTTCCCGACGGCACCAGCGCGGTGATTGACCTGTCCGCCTGGGACCTGCCGGAAGTATTCCGCTGGCTGCAGGCGGAGGGAGGAATCGCCTCCAGCGAGATGCTCCGGACGTTCAATTGCGGCATCGGCATGGTCCTCGCGGTGGATGCCGGGCAGGCGGAAAGGGCCAGAGCTGTACTGGAGGACCATGGCGAAACCGTGATTTCCATCGGCCGGGTCGAATGCGGGGAAAGCGGGGCGGGGATACGCTTCGAGAATCCGTGGTAGATCGGGGAGGGGCTGGCGGATGATAACCCTGGTAGTACTCATTTCGGGCAGGGGCAGTAACCTGCAGGCGATCATGGACGCAATCGGCAGGGGCGACCTGTGCGCCCGCATTGCGGCCGTGATCAGCAACCGGGTGGATGCCTCCGGTCTCGACCGGGCTCGTCGCGGCGGCATCCCGACCTGCGTGATCCCCCACGGCGATTTCCCGGACCGCGACGGCTTCGACCATGCGCTGGCCGGTAAAATCCGGGAATATGACCCCGACCTGATCATCCTGGCGGGTTTCATGCGCATCCTGGGCGCCGGATTTGTACGACGCTTCGACGGCCGCATACTCAACATTCACCCGGCCCTGCTGCCCAAGTTCAGGGGTACCGACACCCACCGGCGGGCGCTGGCGGCCGGTGAAACCGAGCACGGCGCCACGGTTCACGTGGTGACCGAGGCACTGGACGACGGCCCCGTCGTCCTGCAGGCGAGGGTGCCGGTGCTGCGGGAGGACGACGTGGAGACCCTGGCCGCCAGGGTGCTGTCCGTGGAGCACGGGCTGTATCCGGCGGCCATCGGGCAGTACGGCGCGAAGCTCGCGCTGCCGGGGACGGCCGCGACTGCCGGCGGAACCGGGAGACGGTGATGACGATGCGGCGCACGAAGGTGTTCGTCCCGCTCGCGCTGGCCCTGCTGGCCGCCGTCGCCGGTTCACCGGACGCACTGGTCCTGGCCGGCCCCCCGGTCGAACGGACGCTGCGCTACAACGTGGACTACCAGGGCCGCAACGCAGGCGTAATCGAAATCGGCATCAGCCGGGACGGCGGGGATTGGCTGGTACGATCCGTCAGCCGCCCGAGCCTGCTTGCCGCCATGTTTCTCGACAGTCACACCATCGAGTCGCGGTACCGCATGCGCGACGGCGAGGCCGTCCTGCTTTCCGGCCGGGAACTGCTGACCGGGACCGGCGAGGTCCTGCGCAGCTTCGAAGTGGATCATGCGACCCGCAGGATTCACTTCAGCGCGGGCGATCCCGCCGGTTTCGACGCCGCAACCAGACTGGACTCGGACCCGTTTCCGCTGGGGCTTCTGACCGCCGGGGCCGCCGAAGGGGGACGGTTTCTTTCCGTGAATCCCAAACGGGCGCGCCTGTTCGGTACCGCGGGCGTGGTGGAGGAGACCGTCACGGTCCCGGCCGGAACGTTTGCAACCCTGCGCCACGACCACGCCGCGCCGGGGAACCCCGGGCGGGTCCTCAGGCTGTGGCTGCGGCGGGGCGAGGATCCGCTCCCGGTCCGCATCGTCTCGGGCCGCCAGGGCAAGCTCACCGTGATGGAGCTGCTTCCGTGAACGGATTCCACGTCAGGATCGTACCCTGGGACGAGCATGCTGCAACACTGCGGGCAATCCGGGACAGGGTATTCATCGAGGAACAGCGGGTGCCCGAGGATCTGGAACGGGACCCCCGCGATCCGTCGTACGTGCATGCCCTCGCGGTTACCGGTGCCGGCAAACCCATCGGCACGGGCCGACTGCTTCCAGGCGGCAAGATCGGCCGCATGGCGGTGCTCCCCGAGTGGCGCTCCAGGCGGGTGGGGTCGGCGCTGCTGCAGACGTTGATATCCGCGGCACGGGAACGCGGCGACCGGGAGATTGTCCTGGATGCGCAGGTGTCCGCAGAGGAATTCTATCGCCGTCAGGGTTTTTCCGGTGAAGGGGATGTCTTCATGGACGCGGGCATTCCCCATGTCCGCATGCGACTTGCACTTTGAGCCGCCCGCGATGACCGCCGCCCTGTCCATCGAGAATCTGGAGAAACGGTACGCCAACGGCCTTGAGGCCCTGAAAGGGATCAGCCTCGAGGTGCGGGACGGGGATTTTTTCGGTCTGCTTGGGAAGAACGGCGCCGGGAAATCCACGGTGATCGGCATTGTCTGCTCGCTGATCAACAAGACCAGAGGCAAGGTCCGGGTCTTCGGCATCGATATCGACAGGAATTTTCCCGGGGCCAAGGCCTGCATCGGCGTGGTGCCCCAGGAAGTGAACTTCAGCACATTCGAGACGCCGCTGCAGATCGTGCTCAACCAAGCCGGGTACTACGGCATTCCCCGGCACGTCGCCACGGAGCGGGCGGAACGCTACCTGAAGCATCTCGACCTGTGGGACAAACGCAACGGCATCTCCCGGGAGTTGTCCGGCGGCATGAAGCGGCGCCTCATGATCGCCCGCGCCCTGATGCACGAACCCAGACTGCTGATCCTGGACGAGCCCACCGCCGGCGTGGACATCGAAATCCGCCGGTCCATGTGGGAGTTCATCCGCAGCATCAACAATGTAGGCACCACCATCATCCTGACCACCCACTATCTCGAGGAGGCGGAAAGCCTGTGCCGCAACATCGCCATCATTGACGAAGGGGAGATTATCGAGAATACGGGCACCCGCGAACTGCTGTCGAAGCTCCAGCGGGAGATCTATGTACTGGATCTGCAGGACCCCCTGCACGAGTTGCCGGAGTTCGGCCGCGGACGCTGGCGGCTGACCGATTCCACCACGCTGGAGGTGGACATTTCCAAGGAACAGGGACTGAACGGCGTATTCCGCCAGCTCAACGCCAGGGAAATCCGGGTGCAGAGCATGCGCAACAAGTCGAACCGCCTGGAGCAGCTGTTCCTGGACACGGTCAACCGGGAGGCAGGGCATGAGTCTTGATACGGCCCGAATCGCCTACGCCACGATCGTACGCAAGGAGGTCACCAGGTTCATGCGAATCTGGCAGCAGACACTGATGCCGCCCGTGATCACGACCTCACTGTACTTCGTCATTTTCGGCAATCTGATCGGCCCCAGAATCGGCAGCATGGAGGGATTCCGCTACATGGATTTCATTGTTCCGGGGCTGATCCTGATGTCGGTGATCACCAATGCGTACGCCAACGTCTCGTCGTCGTTCTTCGGCGCAAAGTTCCAGTGTTCCATCGAGGAGCTGCAGGTCTCGCCAACGCCGAACTGGGTGATCCTCGTCGGATACGTCACCGGGGGCATGGTCCGGGGGCTGCTCGTGGGACTCGTTGTCACCATCGTGGCGCTCCTGTTCTCCCGCATCCAGCTGCACAGCATCCCGGTCGCCCTGAGCGTCATCCTGCTGACGGCGATACTGTTTTCCCTGGGGGGATTTCTCAACGGCCTGTTCGCGCGCAATTTCGACGACGTGTCCATCATCCCGACGTTCGTGCTCACGCCTCTCATCTATCTGGGCGGCGTGTTCTACACGATCAACCTGCTGCCTCCGTTCTGGCAGGCAGTGTCCCACGTGAATCCGATCCTCTACATGATCAATGGATTCCGTTACGGCTTTATCGGGATATCCGATATCGGCCTCGGACTGTCCTACGCGATCGTGCTCGGGTTCATCGCGCTGCTGTTCGGAATCAGTCTGTACCTGCTGGAGCGCGGATACGGCATCCGGGACTGACGCCGGCGAACCGTCAGATCAGCACCAGCGTCCAGACCGTCACCAGAATCACCAGGGACATGAAAACCGCGGCGGACCCCATGTCCTTGGCCCTTCCGCTCAGGGCGTGCATCGTGCCGCCGATCCGGTCCACCGCGGCCTCAATGGCGGAATTCATCAGTTCCACCAGGGGCACCAGCAGCGCGGTCAGGACCAGCAGCGCCCGCTCCACACCGTTATCGCCCAGCCAGACCGCCAGCGGCAGCAGCAGCAGGCAGCCGATGGTCTCCTGGCGAAACGCCTCTTCGTTGCGCCATGCGGCCAGAAAGCCCTTCCAGGAATGCCCGAGTGCCAAGACCAGCCGGCGAACGCCGGTGTCACCGGGCCTGGACATCGGAGACTCCCCTACCGATTGAGGTCCTGGACCAGGGCGCGGATTTCATCCGACTCCGTGGCGGCGAGAATGCGGGGCAGCGCCGCCTCCAGACGGCCGACGTCACTCATCCGGACCTGTTGCCTGACCTCCAGCAGGGACGAAGGGTCCATGCTGAAAGATCTCAGGCCCAGCGCCAGCAGAATCCGGGTATAGGCCGGATCTCCGGCCATCTCGCCGCACATCAGCACGGGCACCCCCGCGGTGCGGCCGGCTTCGATGACGTGTTTCACGAGGCGGAGTATGGACGGATGAACCGGGTCATACAGGTAGTTCATCTCGTCATCGACGCGGTCGATGGCAAGCGTGTACTGGATCAGGTCATTGGTGCCGATGGACAGGAAATCAAGCTTCCGCGCGAAGAGGTCTGCGGAAATGGCCGCCGCCGGCACCTCGATCATGCCGCCGACCGGCAAGTCGGGGTTGAACGCCTTTCCCTCGCCGGCCAGCTCCTCCTTGACCTCGCGGATCAGCGAGTAGAGCTGGCCGAGTTCGTCCATGGTGGACAGCATGGGGACCAGCAGCCGCGCGTCGCCATGGACGGAAGCCCGGTAAATCGCCCTCAACTGGGGCTTGAACAGGGCGACATCGTGCAGACAAAGCCGGATGGCACGCATTCCCAGGGCCGGGTTGATCGCGCGCCCGTCCTCCGACCGGGCCCCTTCCACCTGCTTGTCGGCGCCGATGTCCAGGGTACGGATATTGACGGGCCGGCGGTCGCGTTCGAGGATGTTCCGGTAGACCGTGTACTGTTCCTCCTCATCGGGCATTTCGCTGCGGTTCATGAACAGGAACTCGGTGCGGTACAGCCCCACCCCATCGGCATTCTGGGCCGCGCCCCGATCCACCTCCTCCGGGAATTCCACATTGGACAGCAGTGAGACCGCCTCGCCGTCCAGGGTCACGGATTCGGCGTCCCTCAGGGTGTCCAGGGCCTGACGGCGCCGGATGATCTTTTCCCGCCGCTGCCGATACGCGGCGAGGGAGGCATCATCCGGATTGGCCAGGACGATCCCCCGCTTGCCGTCCAGGATCAGCAGGTCGCCGGTGCGCAGGTACCGGATCGCGGCGTGGAGTCCCACGATCGCGGGTATCTTCATGCTGCGCGCCAGGATCGCGGTATGCGAGATGGGGCCGCCCAGGCTGGTGACGAACCCGGTAAGCTGGTGTTTTTTCAGCCGGATGGTGTCGGCGGGCGTCAGATCGGCGGCGACGATGATTTCGCCGTCATCGCCCCCCCCCAACTGATCGACGAGTTCGTCGCCGTTGTCCATCAGGGCGCCGATCACGCGTTCCACGACCTGGGCGACATCGATGGACTTGCTGCTCAGGTAGGGATTCTGCATCCTGGAGAACATCAGTTCGAGCTCCCGCCCGAATCGGGACAGCGCCGACTCTGCATTGATGTGTTGCTCCCGGACCAGTCTCGACGGTTCGTCCAGCAGCATGGGATCCTCCAGCATGGTGACATGGGCTTCCAGCAGTCCCGCCACCTCCGCGGGCAATGGCCCGTCATAGCCGGACTTGAGCTCCAGCAGCGAATCCCGGGCCTGGCGGATGCCGTCCGCAAGGCGCTCCAGTTCCGCCTCCACCGCATCGGCCCCGACGGTGTAGCGGCTGATTTCCGGCGCCGGCCGGCTGATGATCCTGGCCCTGCCGATGGCAATGCCGTACCCGACGCCGGTGCCGTGCAGGGCCAGCATCAGGTCCGCCCCCGGCATTCCCGCGTCATTCCCCTTCTCCGAAACAGTCCGAGAACAGCATCCGTATCGCGTCCACCGCGGCCTGCTCGTCTTCGCCTTCCACCTGCAGCAGCAGGTCCGTCCCCTGGGTTGCGGCAAGCATCAGGATTCCCATGATGCTCTTGCCGTCCACCTGCTGCCCGCCGGCGGAGATCTTGATTTCGCTCGCGAACCCGGCACACAGCCTGACCAGCTTGGACGCGGCCCTGGCATGCAGGCCCAGCTTGTTGACGACCGGGATGACGGTTTCAATCATGCCCGGGAGGTCGGGGGGGACTCGCGGCGGCCGGACTCCCGGTCATTCAATTGCCTGTGCCGGACCTGGGCGTTGAATTCACGGTCATGGAACCTCCTTGCCAACTGTTCGCAAATATACACCGAACGGTGCTGGCCACCGGTACAGCCCACCGCCACGGTGATATAGCTCCGGTTCTCGCTGGCGAAGCCCGGCAGCCACTTGAGCAGGAACCCGTGGATTTCCTCCGTCATCTCCATCACCATGGGCTGACTCTCCAGGAACCGCCTGACATCGGGGTCCCGTCCGGTCCGGTTGCGCAGAGACTCTTCCCAGTGGGGGTTGGGAAGGCAGCGGACATCGAAGATGAAATCCGCTTCCCGCGGGGACCCGTACTTGAAGCCGAAGGACTCGAACAGCAGCAATGGTCCCCCGGCACTGGAGCCGCCGGCGAAGTCCCGCACCATGGCACGCAGTTCGTGCGGGGTGATGTCGGTGGTGTCGATCACCTTGTCCGCGCGTTCCTGCAGGGGCTGCAGCATGATCCGTTCCCGCCGTATGCCCTCCATCAGCGGGGTGGAATCGTCAGTGAGCGGGTGCTTTCTGCGGGTTTCACTGTAGCGCTGCACCAGTTTCTGCTCCTCGGCGTCGAGAAACAGGATGCGGCAGGCCCCGGACTGCAGCCCCGACCTGTCCAGGGTATCACCCAGTCCGCCGAGGAACCGGTGATTGCGCGAGTCGATGCTCACCGCCGCGCTGGCGATTCCATGCTCGCCTTCCGGCGCATGAACCAGAAAGCAGCGTTCGAATTCGGGCAGCATCACCGACGGCAGATTGTCGACACAGTAGTAGCCGATGTCCTCCAGAGACTGCAGAGCCACGCTCTTGCCGGAACCGGACAGCCCGCTGACGATGATCAGGTCCATGGTGCGCCGGTTCATTCCTCTCCCCCGATACCCATGCGGCGGTTATGACTGCCGATGAATTCCAGGCTGCTGTTCGCTCCGGTCTTCCGCAGCAGGTGATCCCTGATGGCGGCCTCGACGAGCACCGACAGGTTGCGTCCCGGGGCGACCAGGATATGCAGGCAGGGAATCTCGACACCGAGAATATCCACCGGTTCAAGGCTCGGCTTCAACCGGTCCAGATTCTCTATTTCGCGTGCCTTGGCGTCACTGAGGTTGATGATCAGTTCCAGTTCATAGTAGTCCATGACCGCGGCGGGCCCGAACATCTTCTCCGCGTTGATGATGCCGAGGCCCCGTATCTCGATGTGCCCTTTCAGCGACGGCGGACACTCGCCCAGCAGTACCGGTCCGTCACGGCGGTAGATTTCCACCACATCGTCGGCGATGAGCTGATGCCCCCTCTGCACCAGGTCGAGGGCGACCTCGCTCTTGCCGATTCCGCTCTTTCCCGTGATCATCACGCCGGTATTCATCACCGCCAGGAATACCCCATGCCGATTACAGCGTGGTGAAAGCAGTTTCGTCAGGTTGGCCTGGAGGAAATCCAGGACGCCCGCGGGCGCCAGTGCGGAACGCAACAGGGCGATATCCATCTGACGGCATACCTCCTCCAGGGCGGGATTGGGGTTGACGCCGTCGCAGAGAATGGTGGCCAGGGTCGTTCCGGCGTCAAAGCAGGGCGCCTGCTGCAACTCCCGCTCACCCTGCCGGTACAGCCATTCCAGGGTGACCCCGTCCACCAGCTGGATCGGAACCGGCCGCAGCGGATTGAGATAGCCGTAGAAATTGGCGTGCTGGTAGCATGCCACGACCGGCTTGGTCGTGTGCAGATGCCAGTGGACTCCGGGCATGCGGTCGAGAATCTGCCGGAGGGCGTTCAACTCGCCGGATTTCCGCGCCGGACGGTGGGGGTTCTGTTTCACCCGCCCGTCACCCTAACCGCCAGGGTCCGGGGCTTCGAACAGGGCCGCCGCCTGTTCGCGGGTATTGCACCGTCTCATGGATTCGACGAAGTCCCGGTCCCGAAACCGCGTCACCAGCAGTGAGAACAGTTTCAGATGGGTGTCGTTGGCCTCCACGGGAACCAGGAGGCCCACCGCAAGCCAGACCGGTTGGCCGTCCGGCGCGTCGTAGTCGATGGGCCTGCTCAGCCTGACGACGCTGATCACCGGGCTGTCCAGGTTCTCGATGCGGCCGTGGGGGACCGCGATACCCTGCCCGAGCCCCGTGCTGCCCAGCCGTTCGCGCTCCGTGAGCGTTTTGAGAATGCAGTCCCCTGAGACTTCCGCGAGCCTGTTGCTCGACAACTCGGCGATGAATTCGAACAGCCTCTTGCGGCTGGTGGTCTTCAGGTCGAGGATGATCCGGCCGGCATCGAGATATTCCGCCAGTACGGGGGAAGCCCCGTTCCCGTCGCCTTCGCCGCCGCTGCCGTCACTGCTCATCGTTACCGCGGCAATTCGAAGCCCTGGCTCAGCGCGGCATCGGTGCGGTGATGGTCGGTGAGTTTTTCCTTGTGCTTGAGAACCTGGCGGTCCAGCTTGTTCACCATGCTGTCAATCGCGGCATACATGTCATTGCAGGTACTGGAAGCATGAATCATCGCTCCTTTGGTGTTGATCGTCGCCTCCGCCATGTGCCGTTTCTTTTCAACCTGCAGAATGACATTGGTATTGGTCACATGGTCAAAGTGCCTGACGATTCTCTCCACCTTGCCGGATACGTAGTGATGCATGGAGTCAGTGATGTCAACATGATGTCCGCTGATTGATATTTGCATAGTGTTCGCCTCCCGAGGTTAAAGGATGTGCCGGCAGACCCGGCGCCAACAACAGAAATTCGGATTCTCCGCTCAAGCTCCCGGCACCTCCAAGAGCGATTTTCGTCTGCCGGAAGGGGGAATGTTCATTTGCTCCCTGTACTTTGCCACCGTACGCCTGGCGATCTCGAACCCCCTGGAGCGGAGCGCCTCGCAGATTTTCATGTCGCTGATCGGCTTCGCGGGGGACTCGGATTCGATCAACTCCCTGATCAGGGCCTGGATCGCCACCGCCGAAGTCTGGTGGCCGTTGCCGGCACCGACTTCGGCGGAAAAGAAAAACCGCAGCTCGAACGTGCCGAGGGGGGTCAGCATGTACTTGCCGTTGACCGCTCGCGACACCGTGGATTCATGGATTTCCAGCGCCTCCGAGATTTCGCGCATGGTCATCGGTTTCATCGCCGCGGGCCCATGTTCAAGGAAGGCCTGCTGGCTTGCGACGATCTGTGAGGCGACGGAAAGGATGGTGTCGTGACGCTTTTCGATGTTCGACAGCAGCCAACGGGCATCCTTGAGTTGGGAATTCAATCGGGAAAACGACTCTTTCCCCGCATTGTCCGTGACCAGCTGCTGGTAATCCTGGTTGATCATGACCCTGGGCAGGGCGGCCGTGTTCAGTCTCGCCGCCCAGCCCCCGCGGCGGCGTTCCACCAGCACGTCCGGGGTGACGTAATTCACGAAAATGTCGCCCACACTGTAACCGGGATGCGGGCTCAGGTGCCGGACCAGTTCGATGGCCTCGAGCAACTCCCCACGATCCACGGCAAGCACCCGGCGCAAGGCCGGCAAATCCCGCCGGGCAAGCAGCGGCAGGTACGATTTCACCAGCTTGCGGGCGGTCTCCAGCCCGGGCGCGCCGGCGTCCAGGGCCGCCAGCTGCAGCAGCAGGCACTCTCCGGGGTTTCTCGCGCCGACACCGACGGGGTCCAGGGACTGCACCTGGGAAAGCGCGGCCTCCATGTCGGACATGGAGATGCAGGTCCCCGGCTCAAGGTCATGCTGCACCTCGGCAAGGATGGTTTCGAGGCTCACTTCCAGGTACCCGGCGTCATTGAGATTGCGGATGATGTGATCCGCCAGAAACTTCTGCATCGGCTCAAGGGCCAGCAGACAGAGCTGCTGCTCCAGGGACTCGTGCAGCGAAGCGTCCGCGCCGTGCGCCGGTATCCTGTCCACCCCGTCGGAAAGCGCCGAGGACGGTGAAGCCGCGCCGGCACGCCTGCTCACCCAGTCCTCATTGAACGACCCCCGCAATTCATCCGTGAATTCCTGTCCGACGTGCACCTCTTCCGGGATGGATTCACTGCGGCCTTGCGGATCCTCCATTTCCAGCAGAGGATTGGTCTCGTGAGCGTCAATGAGTGCTGCGGAGAACTCAGCGGTATTCATCTGCAACAGGCGTATGGCTTGCTGCAATTGCGGCGTCATGGTCAGCCGCTGGGTCTGTCTCAGATCAAGAGCCGCTTTCATCCAGTACAGTGGTCATCATTGGGGAATCATTGTAACCAAATTACCCGGCCCGGTTAAAGTGCAACCGCATCCGGCGTGCCAGTGCAACACCCCGGTGGCGCGGGCCCATGCCGCCGCCGGAGAAAATGCCTCCCGGGGTTTTCCCTGAAAAACAGCAGGCTATCCGTGACTATTCGAACGCGAGGTGATGAATCACATCCAACTCGGCCTTGCCCGTCACCCGGTGGACGCCGGGTCCTGCAAAGGCCACGCGCGGCCCTGTCGCGGCTGCGGGCGCATCGCCTGCGGCGGCATGCCCGCGGATTCCGGGCTGGAGAGGACGGCATTCCTTCCCGACCGTTCCCCGGCGTCCCGCCATCACATTCTGAAATCACTGCCGAGGTAGGCTTCCCGGGCGCGCTCATCCTGCATGATGGCCTTCGGCGTGCCGTCAACCAACACCCTCCCCCGGTGCAGGATGTACGCGCGGTCGCAGATGCCCAGGGTTTCCCGGACATTGTGGTCGGTGATGAGTATGCCGACGCCCTTGCCCTTCAGCAGCCGGATGATCTGCTGGATTTCCCGGACGGCGATCGGGTCCACGCCGGCAAAGGGTTCATCCAGCAGGATGAACGAGGGTTCGAGTGCCAGGGCCCTGGCAATCTCCACGCGGCGCTGCTCGCCGCCGGAAAGCCCGATGGCGAGCTTGTCCCTGAGGTGGTAGATACCGAACTCCTCCAGCAGGCTGCGGCTGATCTCCGCGCGCGCGGTGGCGGCATGTCGGCCCGATGTTTCCAGCACCGCCAGGATGTTCTCTTCCGCGGTGAGCCTGCGGAACACCGAATGTTCCTGAGGCAGATAACCGATCCCCCTTCGCGCCCGCTCGTGCATGGGCAGCCCGGTAATATCCTCTTGGTCAAGGAAGACACGGCCCTCGGTTTCCCGCACCAGGCCGATCATCATATTAAAGCTGGTGGTCTTGCCGGCGCCGTTTGCCCCGAGAAGGCCCACCACCTCGTTGTCCGTCACCACCAGGGACACCCCGTCCACGATGGTGTTCTGCCTGTACTTTTTTACCAGGGACCTTGCGGACAGTGAGCGCATGCGATGGACTGGCGTCGTGACCGGCGCGAACGGCGCTCAGTCCTGCTGCCTGCGCGGCTGAATGACCAGCCTGGCCCGGGGCCGGGATGCCGCGCCCTCCGACTGCCCGCCGGAGACCACCGCACCGGTGCCCGCGGTTTCCCCGCCACCGGATTCGCCGGGCGCATTGCCCGACGTCTGGACACCGCTATTCACCTGGATCTTGTCGGTATCCAGGCCATACGTGATGAGCCGGCCGGTGATCGTGTTGGGACCCTGGGTCACCCTGGCCCGACCACCCAGGGTCACCAACCGGTTGATCTGGTCCATGGTGATTTCCGCGGCCTCGCCGACCACGTCCTTCGCGGCGCCTTCCGGTCTCTGCCTGAACCGCCCCGGGGTCCCGGTGCAGGTGCCCGTATCCAATGCCCCGTCATCGTCGAGACGGGTGACCAGTTCGTCGCAGTCCAGGCGGATGGACCCCTGGCGGTAGACGACGTCCCCCCGGTACGTCCGCACACCGGTTCTCAGGTCCAGTTCGATGTCATCGGCCTCCAGGGTCGCGGACTGGTTCTGATCGCTCTCGAGCGCCCAGGAACCCGTACCCGCGAACCACAGGCAACAGGTCAGTGCCAGGACGGCGAGCAGGATACACCGCATCGACCGGGCCCGGCGGATGGCGTTCGGGCCGGCGGTCCGCCCCCCTTCTGGGCGCTTCCTGGAACATCCGCCGCTGCACCGGCCCGGGCGCATCTCAACCCCGGTCCTCATCAAGGATGATCACCATCCTCTCGCCGGTGAACGCACTGCCGGAGGCCCCGGCCTGGTCCTGCAGCACCCGGACATTGCCGGTCAGGAGGACCTCCGAGGTTTCGTTGTCCAGCCAGCCCGTGTCCGCATGCACATGTCTCGGGGCCCCGTTCGGACTGTACTGGATGATGCGCGGGTTCTCCAGCAGGGCGCGGTCCCCGATCGGGTAGTGCACCATGCGGTCGGCCCGGAGTTCGTATCTCTTTCCCAGCCCGTCCCTGCCGGTGAAGACGAAGTTCCGGACGTAATAGTCCGGGGCGCCTTTCTCCGCGTCCGACGGTTCGGCCACCGGGGAATCCAGCACCCCGAACTGGAGCCATGCCGACAGCCCCATCATGATCGCGAACGTCAGGACCAGCAGAATGTCATGGCGCAATACCCGCATGGCCGCTCCTCAGATGACGCCCACACGAAGCAGGTCATGGGTGTTGAGCGCCCCCACCACGCGGCCGCCCTCCGTCACCACGAACACGCTGTTGATCGCATGGGGGCCCTGCCGGGCATGGTCCCGCATGATCCGGACGATCTCCTCCGCCAGCATGTCCGGGGAGATGGTGAACGGATGGCGGTTGACGAGGTCAACAGCCCGGGCAGTGTAGATGTCCACCCCCCTGCCCAGTGTCCGCCTGAGATCGCCGTCCGTGAACATGCCGAGGAGCCTGCCTTCAGCGTCCACCACGCCCGCCATTCCCAGTGACTTGGATGACATTTCAATGAGCAGCCCCTCGAGGGTCGCGTCCTCCTCCACCAGCGGCAGGCTGTCGCCCTGGTGCATCAGGTCGGAAGCATAGAGAAGCAGGCGTTTCCCCAGGGTCCCGCCGGGATGGGTGCGGGCAAAGTCCTGTTCGGAAAAGCCCCGCATTTTCTGCACGGCAACGGCCAGGGCGTCACCCATGACCAGCGTGGCCGTGGTGCTGGCTGTCGGCGCCAGGTTCAGCGGGCACGCCTCCTGCGCCACGCTGATGTCCAGGCAGACATCCGCTTCCCGCGCCAGGGTCGACTCCATGTTGCCCGTCAGCACCACCAGCCCCACGCCGATCCGCTTGACGATGGGCAGTATGGTGATCATTTCCGCCGTTTCCCCCGAGTTCGATATCGCGATGGCCAGATCATGCTGGGTGATCATTCCCAGGTCGCCGTGGCTGGCCTCTCCGGGATGCACGAAAAACGCCGGCGTCCCGGTGCTGGCGAGAGTGGACGCGATCTTGCCGCCGATATGACCGGACTTGCCCATGCCGATCACCACCACCCTGCCCTGGCAGTCCAGTATCATTTCGCAGGCTTCGCTGAATTTCCGGCCGATTCTTGAACCAACCGCCTCGATGGCGTCCAGTTCGATCCGGATGACCTCCCGCCCGTAATCCACGGCGGATTCGGGTCTGGCGGAGGCGGTCATTTGTCTGGAATTCATGGGCGGGGCTTTTCGGGAGATTATACCAAACACCGGGATTCCCGCCCCGGCCTGTCCCGCCGTGTCCCGCCGGCCCGTACCGGATTTCGGCTGGTGTAGAATGCTGCGGTGCCAAACCGAGTCAAGCTGTGGAACTCTTCAGTCCTGAAAACCTGTTCACCCTGGTCATGCTCATCCTGCTGCAGGCGGTGCTGGGATTTGACAACCTGCTTTACATCTCCCTGGAATCGAAGCGTGTGGAGCGATCCCGGCAAGCCACCGTCAGGCGCTGGGGCATCGGGATCGCGGTTGCGCTGCGCATCGTCCTCCTGTTCGCCCTGATCAAGGTCCTGTCGCTGTTCCAGGAACCGCTGTTCGATGCCCGCATCGGCGGGATCCTCGAGGGGTCGTTCAACCTGCACGCCCTCGTTGTCCTGCTTGGCGGCATTTTCATCATCTACACCGCCACCAAGGAAATCTCCCACATGCTCATCCTGGAGGATCTCCACCAGGAACACAAAGCCGGCGGTTCGCTCGCGGGCGTGATCATCATGATCGTCGCCATGAACGCGGTGTTCTCCTTCGACTCCATTCTCAGCGCTATGGCGCTGACTGACGTGTTCCCGGTGATGGCGCTGGCCATCGTCATCGGCGGCGTGCTGATGATCTGGCTGTCCGACCGCGTTTCCGAGTTCCTGGAAAAGAACCGGATGTACGAGGTCATCGGCCTGTTCATCCTGTTCATCGTCGGCATCATGCTCCTGTCCGAGGGCGGGCACCTCGCCCATCTGAAGTTGTTCGGCTATGCCGTTACACCCATGAGCAAGGCCACGTTCTACTTCGTGATCGCGGTAGTGGTGCTCGTGGATGTCGTGCAGTCCCGATACTCGTCGAACCTGATGCGCCTGAACCATCGGCAAATTGCCGGCAAACCCCAACCAGCCACTGACTGACTGCCATGCAAAATCCAGACATTCCCCCCATTGCTGAAAAGGACCGCGTCGAAATCGAGGCTGCCCTGTTCCGCAAGCTGCTCGATCACCTTCGGAAGTACCCTGAAGTGCAGAATATCGACCTCATGAACCTGGCCTATTTCTGCCGCAACTGCTTCTCGAAGTGGTACGTATCCGAGGCGGCGGAGCACGGCATCGAGCTGGATTACGACCAGGCCAGGGAACTGGTCTACGGCATGCCGTACGGCGAGTACAAGTCCCGCCACCAGGAAAAGGCCCGCACCGAACAACTGGAAATGTTCGAGACCGCCCAGAAAAAGGCGACCGAGTAGAAAATGCGGCCTGGCCCGGTCTGATGGTCCGACTTGTGACCAGGTGAATCGTATCAACCATGAAAGAGATACGGTGGTGTACTATGAGTAGCTGGTAGTGGGCTGGCAGCGTGGAAAAATAAGGATACCCCCCGTCATACCGGTCCACCAGCACCAGCTTCCCGGGGCCGAGTTCCGGCAGCAACTGCTCTGCCCGGGATGATCCGGGGTTCGAATCCGGCGGATACCGTTGTCGATACCGGAAGGCACCGTCAACCCGCATGTGTCCCGAACAGGCAATGCCCCGCGGTATTCCGCTGATTCCCGATCTTCATGCGATCCGCCTTTCCGGGACCTGTCATGACGCCGCATCGCACCGGAAACGGAGCCGCCCTACCTGGTCATCCGCTCGGGCAGCCAGGTCACAATTTCCGGAAACAGCGCAATCAGCAACACCGCCACGACGAGAAGCAGGAAGAAAGGCAGGGCGCATCTCGCGACCGCCATGATGTCCCTGCCCGTCAGAGACTGCAGCACGAACAGGTTGAACCCCACGGGCGGGGTGACCTGGGACATCTCGACCACCAGAACGAGATAGATACCAAACCAGATCAGATCGATCCCCGCGGCCTCGACCATCGGCAGGATCACCGAGGTGGTCAGCACCACGACCGAGATTCCGTCGAGGAAGCAGCCCAGAATCACGAAGAACGCCGTGAGCGCCATCAGCATCAGGGCGGGCGAAAGCTCCATCGAGACTATCCATTCGGCGAGTTGCCTGGGAATGCCGACAAATCCCATAGCAACGGCCAGAAACGCCGCCCCACAGAGAATGAAGGCGATCATGCACGATGTCTGGGTCGCCCCCATCAGGGCATCGACGAACACCCGCCGGCTCATCGACCCCGTGAGCCACGAAAGTGCCAGCGAAAGCACCACACCGACGGCCGCCGCCTCGGTCGGGGAAGCAAAACCGGTGTAGATGGCGCCGATGACGCCGGCAATGAGCGCCACCACCGGCATCAGGTTTCGTGCAGCGCGCAGCCGTTCACCGAACCCCGTGCTCTCCGTCGCGGGCAGCGCACCCCGTCTCCCGTTCAGCAGCGACCAGGCGACGACGTAACCCATGAACAGCGCAATGACCAGGAGCCCCGGAACCACACCGGCGATGAAGAGCCGTACGATGGACTGGTCGGTGCCGACCCCGTAGACGATGAGGATGATCGACGGCGGGATGAGCAGCCCGAACGTCCCGGAGCCTGCCAGGGTGCCGATCGCCATGTCCTCGTCGTAGCCGCGCTTTCCCAGTTCCGCTAACGACAGCCTGCCCACGGTCGCCGTCGTCGCCGCCGAGGAGCCGGACACCGCGGCAAACAGACCGCAACCGAGGATGTTCACATGAAGGAGACCCCCCGGAATTCCCGCAACCCAGGGGGAAAGGCCCGTGAACAGATCCCTTGACAGGCGCGAGCGGAACAGGATCTCCCCCATCCAGATGAACATGGGCAGCGCCGCGAGTTCCCAGGAGTTGCCGGCACCCCATACCGTGACTGCAATCAACTGTCCCACCGGCGCCGGGGTGAACGTGGCGACCGCCACCGCCGCCACGCCGAACAGGGAGAGCGCAACCCACACCCCGCTCCCGAGAAAGGCGATGAGTAGTACGACCAGCAGGGCCGTCAGGACGGTCGGGTCCATGACGCATTCCGGTTCCGTTCGTTTTCCATGTGCCCGCCGCTTCCGGCAGCGGGGCCGCCGGACGGTTCCGGCACGGTGACATCCGCCCCGGGCGGGGTATCCACGGGTTCCTGGCAGGAAGGTCTGCCCCCGCGCAGCACGCATGCGAGGTCATCGATGGCGGCGATGGTGAACACGACCAGGCCAAGGGCCATGAAACCCTGCGGAATCCACAACGGAACCGGGACGAGACCCACCGAGACTTCGCCAAATGCATGGCTGTCGAGTGCGAGCAGTACCGAGTGGAGGCTGAAGAAACCCGAGAATACGGCCGCAAAGACGAGGCATCCGATCTCGAACCGGCGGCGGGCCCCGCCGCCAAGACGCGACAGCAGCAGTGTAACCCTGATGTGCCCACCATGGCGAAACGTGCCGGCGAGCGCCAGGAACGAGGCGGCGACGAACAGGTATCCCGTGAACTCGGCGGCCGAAGGTACGTACAGGCCGGGCCGGCTGCCCCCCACAGCCCCCGCGAGAGTGTCCACAACCCTGCCCCCCACCTGGGCGGCGACGACAAGGCAGATGAGCACCAGGCAGCATGCCGCCAGGACGGTGCTTGCCAGGTATATGCGGTCCAGTACGCTCCGTGCCTTCATTGCAGACTCTTCCGGCCTGTCGGCTGTTCCCGGTTTTCCGGAAGGCCCGGAACGTCCGCCGGCACCCGCCGGGGGTCCCGCCCTACTGCCGGTAGGCGCCCAGGATGGCCCGGCCGGCCTCCCCGGCCCGTGCGGACCACTCCTCGGCCATCGTCCTGCCGACAGCCCTCAGGCCCTCCGTAAGTTCGGCATCCGGCATGGTCACCGTCATGCCGTTCTCCCTGAGAACCGCCGTTTTCGCTTCCGTCTCCGCCCGGCTGGCCGTCCAGCCGCGCTCCTCGGCCCTTCGCGCCGCAGCCAGTACGGTCTCCCGGACTTCCGCGTCCAGTCTCATGAACGCCTTGCGGTTGACGATCACCATGTTCTTCGGCAACCACGCCCGGGTATCATGGAAATGGGACACATAGTCCCAGGCCTTCGTGTTGGCGCCGGTCGAAGGCGATGTGATCATGGCTTCCACGCGGCCGCTGGCGAAAGCCACCGGAATGTCCGACACCTCCACCTGTGTCGGAACCGCATTTACGAGCCCGGCCAACCGTTCCGTGGCGGCGTTATAGACCCGGAGTTTCATGCCGGCGAGATCTTCCACCTTCCCGACCTCCCTGTTCGCATAGATGCCCTGGGGCGGCCAGGGCACAGCGAACAGCAGTTCCAGACCTGCTTCCTCGAGCCGGGCCCGGATCACCGGACTGCTTGCCTCCCACAACGCCCTTGCCTGCCGGTAGTCGGTGGCGAGAAACGGCACCGAGTCGACCTCGAACACAGAATCCTCGTTGCCGAGCCGGGACATCAGGACCTCGCCGACGGGAACCAGACCCCGGCGAATGGCGTTTCTGATCTCCGGGTGCCGGATCAACGAACCTGCGCTGTGCACGGTAATCCGCAGCGCACCGCCCGTGTTCTTTTCGACATCATCGGCAAACGCATGGATGTTGACCGTGTGGAAGTTGCTGTCCCCGTAGGGCGTGGGCATGTCCCATTCGTTCCCGGCAACGGCCCCCGGACCCAACCAGAAGGCAATGGCTCCCGCCAGCAGGAATCTTTTCTGAATGCTCATAACCGGCCGTAGTCTGATCGGAACCGGGTGGCATGGTCAAGGGGAAGTCAGAGGGGAGTGGGAGGGAAGTGCCGGTACAGGGAAACATCGCCCCGGCGGGAAATTCGTCGGCTTCGCCGACCGTCGGGGCGGGTCGGGTGCCTTCCCCGATACGGACAGTGCAGCCTGGACAACAATCGTGCCTGGAACCGCGTCATACCAAGTGACCCGGGCACCTTCCGGGAGCGCACCACGGTACAGACCGCCACCCGCGAATCGCCGCCGGACCGGGGCCAGGGCAACCCCTACGGCGACAAGGGTGTCGTCCGAGGCCTCATGAAGGAACTGTCGGCCGCCCGGCTTCATCCCCGGGCTGCCGGGCCACGGATCTGCATGGCGCCATCCGGACAACCCTCTCCCGCCGGGGGTCGGTCATGGGGGTCATTGCAACTTCCAGGGCCGGTTACCGGGACAGGCCGCCAACAAACGGGTTGCCGTATCCGATCTCGGTGAAATAGGGAATTGCCTCTTCGGGCGCCAGGCCCGGCTTCAGCGTGAAGGCGTCGAATCCGCATTGCTCCATCATGGACAGGTTGTCGAAAATCGCCCCGATGCCCCGGATCTCCCCCCGGTACCGGTAGAACTGCCGAAGCTCGAACGCCAGGGAATAGACCCGTCCATCGGCAAAGTTGTCGACATTGATCGCGATGACAGGAATGTCGTCAATCCACTCCCCGAGCGCCGCTGGATCGTCGCCGGGCTCGAGTAGCACCCCGGGCAGGTCCGGAGCCTGTCCGGTCGATGCCTGCATCGGGGCAGTCTCCAGCCACTCGTCCAGGGCCGGAATGCGCCGGTGGGCCCCGCCAAACTCCGCGGCCCCCGAATCAGGCAGCCACTCCGTCCGGACGATTTTTCTGTTTTTGATGATTCGCATGAAATGGCTCCCGGTAGGGTTCAAGTCCGGTGCGCTGAAGGCTGTCAGCGAACGATTCCCCCTGACGCCGGATCAGCAGGTAGGTTTCCACGATCAGGACGATGCCGTCGACGAGCCTTTCTCTCGGTATGGCGGGCCCGAGGCGCTGGCCGATCCGAGCCGTGTTGCCGGCATCGCCACCCAGCGTGATCTGGTACCACTCCTCGCCCTTCTTGTCGACGCCAAGAATTCCGATGTCGGCCGCATGGTGATGGCCGCAGGCATTCATGCAGCCCGACATCTTGAGGCTGATCCGGCCGATGTCCTGCAGCCGGTCCAGGTTATCCAGTCGCTGCCCAAGCTCTCTGGCCAGGGGAATAGTGGAGGCATTGGCGAGTGAGCAGTAGTCAAGTCCGGGACAGGCGATCATGTCAGTGAGCATGCCGATGTTCGGCGTGGCGAGTCCGCATTCCCGGAGCAGGCACCAAAGC
Source organism: Candidatus Poriferihabitaceae bacterium (assembly GCA_965213885.1). Taxonomy (GTDB): domain Bacteria; phylum Pseudomonadota; class Gammaproteobacteria; order Arenicellales; family Poriferihabitantaceae; genus VYFG01. Next base: position 3,419,563 of record OZ243919.1, on the reverse strand, counting down.
TCATGGGCATTTTTCCGGCGCACCCAGGGCAGGACCAGGTTCTGGCGATGCGTCACCCGGATCTCCCCGCCGCTGCAGAGTTCGGCAATGTCTGCCAGGCGCCGCATCGTATCCGAGTCCATGTCACCCGGCGCCGCGCCGTGTGCCTTGAGGGGCAGGTGAACGATCAGCCGGTCCCGGTCCCTGTGTGGCTCCGTGTTGTATTGCCGCCACCGCCGGAATGCCCCGCTGTCCACCGGGATGTGCCGGGAAGGGAGGTCGGCTTCGTCCAGCCGGGGTTTTCCGAAACCGGCCCTGATGTGGTCGAACCGTTCCGGATCCCAGGCCGGATACGTTTCACGGTAGCGCTCAAACACCGATTCCGCCTCGCGGGTGAATGCCTCGATGCCGAGGTCGTTGACCAGGATCTTGATCCGCGACTTGTACTTGTTGTCCCGTCGGCCGTACCGGTTGTAGACATGGATGATCGCCTGCAGCCAGCCAAGCAGCTCATGCACCGGAACCGCATCCCACACGATCCTGCCGATCACCGGTGTCCGTCCCATTCCCCCGCCCACAAGGATTCTGGCAAGCGCCTCGTCTCGGGGCCCCAGGTATAGTTCGATGCCAATATCGTGGAACCGGATCGCGGCCCGGTCCTCCAGGGAACCGGATACGGCGATCTTGAATTTTCTCGGCAGCCAGTAGAACTCCGGATGCAGGGTCGACCATTGCCGGATCAGTTCGCACCATGGGCGCGGGTCGATAATCTCGTCCGGGGCAATTCCGGCGAGATGATCGGTGGTGATGTTTCTCACGCAGCTGCCGCTGGTCTGTATGGCATGCATTCCCGCAGTTGCCAGGTCCCGGAGCAGGTCGGGCGATTCCTCGATGGTGACCCAGTTGAACTGGATGTTCTGGCGCGTGGTGAAATGACCATACCTGCGGTCATAACGGTCGGCAACGGTTGCCAGCATCCGCAGTTGTCCGGAACTGAGTTGGCCATAGGGAATGGCCACACGGATCATCGGCGAATGACGTTCCATGTACAGGCCGTTGCGAAGCCTGAGCTGCTGGAATTCATCGGCTTCGATCCGCCCGTCCCGGTGGCGCATGACCTGGCGGGCGAACTGGTCCGCCCTTGCGGTGAGGAACTGCCTTTCCTGGAAGCTGTGCTGGTACATCGACAAGGCACCGGGTTGAGATCGGAGCAGTCTAGGGATTTTCTTCGACCCGGGCAATATGAAGTAGAAAATAATTATTTTTATCCGATCATATTTCGATATAATAAGAATATATTACTTAATTATAAAATATCATGGTAAGAAATTATTATTTTCCTGAAATCGAAGAATTCCATTTTGAAGGAATCCAATGCCTTGGCCAGCCCCGGGGGTGATTGTGCTTGCGGAATTCCGAAGTCCCCCTCCGTGAAGACCGTGGGGGGATTTTGGAGGGTTGGCCCGAACGTCCTGGCGCTTCTGGTGGAATGCGCCCGCCCCGGATCAGTTCCTGGGGCGACTTCCAACCCTGAAGTCTGCCCTGCCTCAATTGGGGGACACCTTATAACGATGAACAGGGGGCCTTACCGGGTGATGCTGATCGCAAGCCAAGGCCAAAGCCCATTCATGCTGGCTGATACCGCTGCACATCGACCTCGTTGGCACGGGCCCACATCTACGCTGCGTCGCGCAAAGCCTGCATCCGCAACAAGAAGTCCATACTCAGGTAAAACGTTCTCGACTCTGAGCGCCATGGCAGGAGACAAGGAGGCGTTGCCATTCAGCAAGTCCGAAAGCGTGGCACGGCGTACGCCGAGGATCCGAGCCATCGCCAAAACGCTCAACCCCAAGTCCTCAAGGGCCTCTATCCGGATAAAGGTGCCGGGATGCGAAGGAGTCATCCCCATCTCAATCTTGTCGCTACTCATCAGTGGCAGTCCTCCAGATTCATGTGCTCGATTCCACGATCCCGTTCCTCGAAAGTGATTCACCAGTTTCTCCAGCAGATTCCACGCAATCGCTATCGCCGGCAGGTTGTCTACGATCTCGATGTCCTCATTCGTGGCGTGCTGGCCGACGGCGTTGCTGCGGGAGATATACTGCAAGCGCTCATGGAAAAGTGTTCCGCAAGTCTTCTCACACCGTACCAGCGATCTCTGGATGACAGCGAATTCAGGCTCCGGGTGGCCAGGGATTGGATCACGATGGAACTGGAGCTCGACGATTTCCCGGAGTACGAGGACTGTGACGAACGTGTGGCGGCCATGATCGACCACTGCCGTGGGAGAGCGCCTAGGGTAAGCCCGCCATCTCCACGCTGCTGGTTCTGTCGGCCGCAGCTCCCCGGGGCCAGCCGCCAGAATCTCTTCGCCGACTATGCCATTAGTTTGGCGTGGAATTACCCGACCTCGCAACGGCACTCCGCCACTGCGCGTGCAACGTCTCCTCCGAGTCCGGCTCGGTCTCAAAACAGGGTTCTCCCTCCAGCACCGGTGCGAGCCAGGGCTGTGCCCGCATGGTCCACAGGTGGCTGGTGGGCGCAACCGCCGAAGTGTCGTCCAAGGTTCCGGCTTTCATGCTGAGGGTCGTACCGCCCGCCTCGCGAACGCCCCCGCCCGCATGATAGAGCCGGGTGCCGCACTCACCGCAAAATGCGCAGAGCTTCACGCGTCCCGAGTCGCCGCTGGTGCGGTAGATGCGTGGCTCGACACCCGTGAACTCGACCCCGTCCCGCTCCACCCACATCGAAAGCCCGAACGCACTTGAGGACTGCTTCTGGCAATCCCTGCAGTGACAGGCGTAGAGCGCGACCGGCGCGTGAAGGAGCCGGTAGCGAATCGCCCCGCACTGGCAGCCGCCCTCCTGACCCGCAGTTATGGTCATGGTCTTGGTAGTTGATACAGTGAAAGTTGACCCGGACTTCGCATCCGGGATGACCCGTCCCGAAAGCCGGATTATGGACCGGGATGATTTGCTCCTGCTAGCTTGTGGTTCATCCGGGCCCAAGGCAAAGGCCGATCGCCCGGAACGGAATCGATCGGTAGCGTGGCCCTTTTTCGGTAGATTTCCCTGTTGACCCATTTTCTCAGTCACCAATGGGCGGCCATGCTCTATTGCTGCACCGGTACCGCCTTCAGATAATCGAATATCTCGCCTGCGATGCGCAGCCGCTCCGTCTCCGGCAGGTGTTCGGAAATCGCCGGCATGGTCGCACCCGGCTGTTCCAGCGCCGGCGTCAGGACAACGCGAAGGAAGGGCTCCCTCGAATACCCCTTGATGAGCACCGCAAGATCATCCACGAATTTTTCGCCCCCGAAGCCGTTGACCTTGTGGCAGTTCAGGCAATACTCCCTGGCCAGTCCGGCACCTTCATGAAATCGCGGGTCGAGACCTTCGGGCAGCAAGGCCTCTTCGGACGGTGCAACCAGGTTCACTTCCTGCACCTGGTAGGGCCAGTTCCTGCCGCCTTCCGCAAGCAGGGCGGGTCGGGAGATGTTGTCCCAGACCAGATAGTACGGCCCAAGCGGCACATCGACCTGGTTCTGCCGGATGTTGTCCACCGTGAACGGTGCGTCGTCGGCACGTGCGAATGCCAGCCAGGCGTCGTCCTGCAGGAAGCGCCCGACGGGGATGCGGGAGACATAGCCATCCAGCGCCCGGTACTCCACCGCTCCGCCCCGATTTTGCCAGTCACTGCCGAACAGCCACGCCATCACCTCCACGACCGGATAGCCGACATACTCCACCACGACCCGCCGGTCGCCGGTACCCAGATGCGGCTCGTAGACCGGCACCGTTTCGGCCGCAACACCCATCCGTTCCTTGAGCACCCCGACCGGCGGCAGTTCAGCAGCCGCCACCACGGTTGCCAGACATGCGGCCAGGCCCGAAGCCAGCATGACCCCCGCCCCCCGCCGAATCAGATCCGACCAGTTCGGGCAACGGGCGTTTGGGCCTTGCCAGCGAGTTCCGCAACCGTGCCGCCAGGGCTTGCGGGGTCGCGCGTCTGGCGCAGCCCCCGACACCCTGCCCCGTCCAGCCTCTCCTGTCGCGGTCGCTTCAGTCATGGCATGATCCCGGGAAATATGCTTCTTCACCATCCTGTTCCATGCCCGAGCCGGTCTCCTGTGACGCGGAACCGGCCGGTACGGGTGCCATGGAATTCCGGGATCCGCTCCCTTGAACGGTTCCACCAATTGAAGAGGGTTCGCCCGATGTGCCGGGCAAGCGGTTTGCCCCAAAGATGGGTGAGCCATGAATCCGCATCCGCCGCCCCGGGTTCATACCCGGCAGTTCGGTTTCCCTACGCCCTGGTATGACCTGAACGTTGGCATGGCTAGAAATCGAACCGGAGCATCAGGAGCAGGGAGTGGGTTCGGAAATCGGCCGAGGTCTCGTTGATCGGAACCTGGATCTCCCTTCGGGTTCCGTCCTCCCGGTACCGCACGATGGTGATGTCGCCGGTATCGGTCCTGATCTCACCCGCATCGGCATAGCGGTAGCTCAGGTCGAGGTGGATCCCCTCCCGGACCGGAATCGCAACCCCGGCCGTCAGCATCCAGGTGAGATTCTGTCCGCTTCCCCCGGGGAGCGCGGTGAAGGGGATTTCGCTCCCGGGACCCCGTCGGAGGTAGCCGTTCGGATCGTCAGGGTCGGGAAACCGCTGCACGTAGCCGTCTAGGCGGTAGCCGGTGAGCCCCACCCCGACGCCGACAAAGGGTCGCAAGACCCGGCCCGGGGCGAGATCCCATCCCGGGAACTCGTACAGCCCGGCAAGGAGCAGTTGCCAGGTGTCCAGATCCGCCTCGGACGGCTGACGGATTCCCGAATTCTGGTAGTTCGTGTTGCCTCGATAATCGAGTGATCGGGCCAGGCTGGCTTCCAGTTGAGCGCGAAACCCGGATGATGCGCGCACGCCTGCGGCGAGACGAACGTGCAGGCCGTTGCCGGTCGTTCCGGCATCGAACATGTCCTCGCTTCCGTATAGTGCTGCATGACCCGCATCGGCGCCATCGGCGAACCGGGTATCTTCGGAGCGGGTTACGCCCATCCCCACGCTCAAGTAAGGCACATATCCGAGCGGGTACGCCCCGGCTGCATGGGAACCGGCCACGGGCTCGGTGGACATGTCCGATCCTGCGGCCTGACCAGGGACAATCAGACTCCACAACATCACCAGAAGAGGCAGGGCTGCCGGACGGAATCGCAGGCTGTTGAATCGGCGCATGGCCGTATTTTACTCTTGTGCGATGCGATGTGAAAATGGGGAAATTGTCTTCAAAATTTTATCTCGTGCACGGGCCGGTCATCCACTCTCTCCCGGCATGGATGCCGGTCTGTCGCAAAGGGGACCTTGATTTCATGGTGTCATAGACAGTGCATGGGCGAACAGGGCATCTGATTTGCTGCAGTAACGGAAAACTTCCCAGAATACCGGGAACGCCCGGTTTCGACAGATTGCCCTGTTCGGTTGCATGGACTTGCCCGGTAAGGCGGTGATCCCTGACGACGGGTGTGAACCAGGCACAGCGACAAGGGGAAAAATCAATTGGCCGACAAGCGATACCCCCACCTCAACCCGTCGGGAGTCGGGACGCCGGCCCCGGGCACCAGGGCAGCCGGATGTGGGGGTGGCAATGTTGGCTGGCCCGGGAGACCTCACAATGATCGGGCAGTTGAACCTTGTCAACCAACCGATATCAGTCTCCAACCATCACCGGCAGAAATCAGGCTCTGCAAGGGCTTGACCCGTATGGACCCAGTGGATATTTTGAGACCCCGGTGCAGCTTTCGGAAAGACGGGAATAAAGGCACATGCACGACATACTCGACCTCAACCGGTTTCCTCTCGATCGTCCCGGCAGCGATGACTGGCAGGCGCTGGTGAACCGATGCCGGGAAGGCCTGGCAAGCGAGGGCATGTACAACCTCGACGGGCTGATGAGGCCCCGGATTGCCGCACAGGCGGTGGCGGAAATGATGCCGCTTTTCGAAGCCGAGTCCTTTCTGCACGAGCGTGTGCACAACATCTACTTCAAGCCGGTCGGGGACCTGCCCGGAGACCACCCCGCCATGCAGGTGTTCCGGACATCGAATCGGACCCTGTGCGCCGACCAGATCGGGGGGTCGCCCCTGATGCGGCTGTACGAATGGCCGCCATTCGCCACGTTTCTCGCAGCCACGATGGACAAGCCCGAACTTCACGTCATGCAGGATCCCCTGGCGCGCGTAAACGTGATGTCCTACCGGGAGGGCCAGGAACTGAACTGGCATTTCGACCGTTCCGAGTTCACCACCACGATGATGCTGCAGGCCCCCGAGAAAGGCGGCGGCTTCCAGTACCGCACAGGGCTTCGCAGCGACGATGATCCGAACTTCGAGGGCGTCGCGCGCCTGCTGCAGGGCAACGACCCGGATACCAGGATCATCGTACTGAATCCCGGCACCCTCAACGTCTTCAAGGGAAAGAACACCGCCCACCGGGTTACCCCGGTTTCGGGAAACAGGCCACGTGTGATCGCGGTGTTCTCCTACTATGAAAAGCCCGGCGTGATGTTTTCGAAAAGCGAGCAGCTCGGGTTCTACGGACGCACCCCTTGAGCGGCAACATCCCGTTCAGGGATGACCGGACGCTTGCCTACCTGAATATCGAGGGCGCGGACCGGCCCCTGAAGAGCCCACTTCCCGGGGACACGCTGGACCGCGCCTGCCGGCTGGCTAACAGTCCGGCGCTTGTCATGGCGATGCCGAACGCCTTCTTTGAAGTGGAGGCCATCTTTCCAACCAGATGGCAGCTAAGGGGAAGCTAAGTCGGTCCATTGCCTTCGGCATTCACTTCACTATGGACACCCTTGCCATTCGGCTAATCTTTCCTCTTATCGGGCCGATAGCAGACTTGCACCACCACGTGTCCCGGAACAGCGCCACTCACGGCGCTACGCGCCATGCCTGGCGCACCAATGAAAAGGGCGGCGCGCGCGCCGCCCTTTGAACTTGGCCTGCGAGGGGGGGTACGCACCCCTCTGGGGTTGCTATTCGGCTTTGCGGGTCGCGTAGCCGCCGACGGCTATGCCGTCCCCGAAACTGGCGCCAAACGTGCCGAAGAAGCCCTCGGGGCGTTGATTTACCAGAGGGGTGGCGTCGTCGCCATCATGGTTGACCGGCATCGGACCGTAGCCCTGCGCGGTCCACACGCCCTGAGCACCGCCACCGGCGGTCGTACCATCGGTATGGCCGGCGTCGGTGCCATTCAGATTGGTTTCGTTAAGGATGGCGGTCCAATTCCCGACCGCGTCACCCTGGAAGTTCGAAACAGATCCGCGCAATGTCGCTTGCGTTGCAAGCTTCGCCGTCAGGTTGACATCGGCAGTGAAGCGGCCGGAAGTCTTGTTGTGCACTGAAATGCCGGCGGCCTTACCGGTATAGCGGGCCGTGACATCCTTCGCGGAATCCCCTGTGCCTTCCTGCCCAACATCAAGATTCGCCATATTGGTGGTACTATGACCAATGGCTGCGTACCTGCTTGCGCCGTTGGCAGAGGTGGCATCAGCGTCGGCGTAGGTCAGCCAAGCGCCGTACCGGGCATACATGGTCGCAATCATGTACCCACCCGCCTTGGCCGGAACAAAGAGGTCCGTAGTCGAGTCCGGAGTGAAGTACCAGCTGCCGGTCAGGTTGCCGTCGGCGTCCCGGCCGCAATCGGTGCCGCCGCAGAACACCGTGCCGTCGATACCCATGTACATGGCATCGTAACTGGCGCCGTCGTTATTCTGGATACCGTCCTTGGTATCGTCCTGATCGGCCGGAACTGTTACATCGGTTGCCGCGAGATCGTTTGCCATGCTGCCCATGACCGACATCGCTTTCACTTCCGATATCGCGTTAGTGTCGAACTTACGGACGTCCATGACATTATCTTCGCCGACGATCATGGCCCAGGTCATGGCCCCGATGGCCGCACCGTCGTGCATAATGGCGCCCTTAGGGGCGTCGGCGACGACTGGGTTCACGGCGGCTGCCGTCAGTGCCGTCATGACATTCGCAGCAACGTCCTCGCCGTGGCCGGCGGGCATCTTCGGGTAGCCGGCCATCAACGGGTTGTCACCCTCGACCTCTTCGACTGCACCCTTCAACGACTGAATTCCGTCGGCACCATCTTCAGCAAGATCGACGAGATCCATAGCCATTTTTTTCTGAGCTGTCGCCTGCTTGATCGCCTCTTCGGCCGCCGCAATAGCACCTGCCCGGCCCGCGTCATCCTCGGCAAGACCCTCTGCTGCGGTTTTCGCTGCCATAGCGGCCTTCAAGGCAGTGTCTGCGTCCATGACGGCGGTGTCCGCAGCCATCTCCGCATTCAGAACCTTCTGCGCGTTTGCCGCGGCCATTGCCGACTCGCCATCTACGGCCCGCGTAGTGAGCATGCCCGCATACTTGATCGCGTCTTTCGAAGCCTGGTCCGCCGCCATGTAGGCGGCTATGGCTTTTGTTATCGCATCCGCCGCGTCGGCTTTCACGCTTTCAGCGGTCGGTCCCGGAGGTGGCGGGGGCGTGGGCGTGGTGGGCTCCGGCGGTGTGGTGGTCGTCGATCCGCTACCCCCGCCGCAACCAGCAAGAAGAAGCACCATTGCGACCACGACCGTCGCAAGCGTCAAAAGGGGTTTTTGTCGATATGACTCTTTCACGGTTTTCCTCCGCTTTAGGTTTATTAAATTAACGAGGGTTTTAATGGTATATGTGCACCCTTAGGATTGCAAACCAGATGGCTCGCAACCGAGCAGTTGCACCTTGGCCTAATCGTATATTGGCGCATCACGGATTGCAAGAGCCTGTTTGCCCAAATTTCCGCCCTAGAACTCCAAGTACCACTTCAATATAAAAAGAGCGATTTTGGGAATTCCGGAACAACTGTGAATTTCAGCTATTTCCTTGTTTTGTTGAGGACTTCGGCAATCGACTGGCTCTATTCTTCGACAAACACGCCTTATTACGGCTGCATCCCGCCTGTACCGGTTCCTGCCTGTTTCTTCGTAACCACCGGCCGATTTCCATTCAGTATGTCTGCAGCAATACTGTCTGAAACCCGGCCCGCAGACTCGCGCACGTGTCCCGCGCCAGGTGCACATAGTGCGCTGTCGTCTTCACGTTCGTAGACCCAGCAGCTTCCCGGTCGCCGTCAAGCGTACCAAGCGCCAGCACCCTGCTGGCAAAGGAATGCCGGCAATCGTGAAGAGGGATGCCCTCGAGCCCGGCCCGTTCGCAGATGACTATCCATGGCCTGTCCAGCTTTCACATGGGGTATCCGCAGACCTGACCCGGTATCACGTGGGGATTGTCCGCAACGCGCGCAATCTCCGCCAGGACCTTCACCGCCTCAGGTGACAACACCACCGTCCGCGCCCCGGATTTTGAATCCCAGAGGCGCAACTCCCTTCCTTCCAGGCCCACATCCTCTCATCTGATGGTGAGGATCTCATTTTTCCGGCAGCCAGTCAGAAATTACGTGGATGGGAGCCCCCTTGCCGTCTTCCGCTTTCGTAAGTGTCCGGCCAAGACGGCGGAATTCCACCTCGCTCAGGAAGCGCTCACGTGGATATTGCATGTACTTGACCACTAGGCTTGCAAGGGTTACTTCCTTCCGGCAATTCGCCCCGATTCTCATGCCCCATGAATCCCCTTGCACCGCTGGCTTTCCCGGATCACAGGCTGGGCCGTATCAGGAGATCAGGGTTAGAAGAGTGCCTGGAAGCAGTGCGATGCCATTCGACCCCCGATGCTCCCTGGGTGGCGGTTGCCATGAGCCCGGGTTCCCTGGAGTCTCCTGTCGATGTCATCGAGGCCCTGGTTGAAGCGGCCAATACAGAAAGCGAACGTCTCCGGAAAATCGCTGCCGGCACATCCGTGGCCACGGTGCTGGATGATCTGCTTGACCGCGGGAGGAAGCTGTACCGGGAACTGTCGGAGTGCGGGGGTGGGGCATTCGGCGTGTCTGTAGGTGGGCGCAGGGACGAAGGGGTGACGTCTGGGCGGGTCTTCCGGAAGGCGGCGCAGCTTCTCGGCAAATACCACATCGTGGTCTGTGTGGACGAAGCCCAGAACATACCGGCCTCCGGCTCCACGAAGGGTGTGATGGACTGTCTTCACCGGGACCCCCAGGGGATTCCCCTGGTGGCGGCGTTCTTTGGACTGAGCGACACCCAGAAGGTACTGCGCGAGTGTGGTCTTTCCAGATTCGCCAGGGGGCGGGTGGTGACCCTGGATCTCCTGCCGTTGGATGATTCGGCCTGTGCCATCCGGGATATTCTTGGCGCCTATGGTTTCACGGGCACGCAGGAAGATCGGGAGGTGTGGGTGAACGAACTGGCCGAACGGTCCCAGAGGTGGCCGCAGCACATCAACCGGGTGGCAGTTGCGGCGTGCGACATTATCCAGGCCAAAGAGGGACGCATTGATTCGGTCCACCTGGATGAGGCCTTTGCTGCCCGTCCTCATAGCCGATCCCCCGCCAGTCTGCCATGATGCACTTGTCCCGATCCAGGGGCTGCGCAACTGCACGGGAACAGGGTGAGCAGGACCGTGAAGGCCAGGTGACGGCATCGGTGGTATCCCCTCACCTTACTGTCGGATTCTTCGATTCCACCTTCATGCAACGATTCTTTGCCGGGCACGCTGAATTTCAGATGAATCCGGTCCGGAACAACAGGCGGAATCCCGCACCGCCACGTCGCCGGGTCTCAACAGGGAATGTGTGGCAAGAGGTGCTGGAAATTCTCACAGGGAATTACCAACGTGTTTTTCAGGATGGATGATTCACGGTGGTGACGTCCAGCGCTCCAAGGGCGAAGATACCAAACGTACGAAGAAGTAATGCAAGTTGCCGGCGGGAGCGGTCCACGTACGAGAGGCTCCACCACGCTTGATCAACTCTCCCTTGTTGGGCGACTGTCTGGCATCCCCACCACCTGAAGTGGAGGAACCAAGGACATTCCGGCACGGGGGATATTCGAAGCCCAAGTCCGGTCTCCTGGCAGTACCTGATGCGGCCCCGCACCGGTCATTTCAGTCCGAGTATTTCTGCCAGGTACTTTTCCTGCGATTTGGGCACTGAAAAATTCAGGCCGTCCCTGACCCGATTCAGGTGCTCGATCATTTGAGCCTTGGCCGTATTCGAATCGCCCTGCTCGATCGCACTCAGGATCTTCGAGTGTTCGTCCTCCGGGCAAATCGTGTGACTTGAGGTCCCGAACAGTCCGACAATCAGGGACGACCGTGTCACCAGTTCGCGAATGACGCGACTCAGGATGGAGTTCCCGGATGCCAGGGCAAGCTTCACGTGAAATTCGCCGGAAAGCCGGATGAGGTCGGTGACCTTGTTGTTTTCCCGTGCCTCGCTCTCCAGGGCAATGTGCTGTCTCAGCATCTCCATCTTTTCAGGCACGATATCCACGACAACCTGCTGCGCAATCGCAGGTTCCAGCAAAGCACGGGCCTCGAAGACCTCGTTCGCTTCCGCCGGGCTGGGGCTGGCCACAAATGCGCCCCGGTTGGTTTCCAGATCCACAATTCCCTGACTGGACAAGAGCAGCAGCGCGCGCCTGACATGCATGCGCCCGACGCCGAAGGTGTCGCAAAGCTTGTGCTCGCTCAGTTTCGTTGCGGGCGCAAGCCGATGTTCCATCACGGCACTGAAGATGCGTTCGACGATGAATGTCTCGTCCACCCGCTCAGGCAGGACATTTTCCGTTTTCTCGGCTATGGCCGATTCCGTCGACATGCTCATCCAGCAACCTCTCTTACTCTCAAATATTGTCGATGTCTTTTAAGCTGCCTTGATCTGAATTGTCAATGTTTGGGGGAATTATTGTCAACATATATTGTTGACACAATTGTTAATTCCATGTTGGAATTACTGCGGTTGAACCGAAAAGTTCATTTCGACACAACTAATGTGCCAATACCCGTAAATCACCCTGGAGGGAGTTATGCAACGTAGAAACATGCTCACGAGCCTGGCCGCGGCTCTCACACTGGCGGCTGTTCCGGCAACCGCAGTCCTCGCCGACAATCCCGTGCTCAAGATCGGCTTTGTCGGTGTCACGAGCGGGCCGGCTGCCGCATGGGGCATTTCGAACCAGCGTTCGATGGAAACCCGCGCGGCATGGATCAACGAAATCGGCGGATACAAGATCGGGGATGTCACGTATGACATCGAAATTGTCTCGTTCGACGACCAGAAGGACCCGAAACGGGCAATTGCCGGAATGGAAAAGATGGCCCAGGAAGGAATCCACTATGTCGTTGGGCCGAACGTGGACGATGGTGCGGCCGCCGTTCGGCCGGTAGCCGAGGCGAACGGAATTATCTATTTCCCATACGCTTTTCCCAAGGCGCTGTACACGGCGCCCGCATCGAATGCGGTTCTTGGAATGGTCGCCAACTACCAGTCCGGTCCGGCAATCTACAAGTACCTGATGGAGGAAAAGGGCGTCAAGACCGTGGCATTCATTGCCGCCAACGAGTCCGACCCCCTCAGCCAGCGTGACAGCGGTCTCGTTGCCGCGGAGGCCCTGGGGCTCGAGGCGGTTTCCGCCAACGTCACCTACCAGGTGGATACGACGGACTTCACGCCGGTTCTGACCCCGGTCATTCGCACGAATCCCGACCTCCTGGTGCTTTCCGGCGTAACGCCGGCCAATGCCCCGCAACTGATCCGTTCCGCGCGGGAGCTGGGATTTCAGGGCCTGATATCGACGGAGACCGCCCAAGATGCCCAGGTACTGCGCGAAAGCGCGGGGGACCTGGCGAACGGGTTCATATCTGTGGGTGGTGCATCCACTCCGGAAATCGCGTCCGACATGATGAATGAATTCGTTGCGCGATACACCGAGATGTTCGGCGAATACAACGACGAGTCGAACACCAAGGTTTACGCGCTCGAATACATCCTGGCGACCCTGGCGGAAAATCCGGCGGCCATCGAGGACGTGGAAGCCTTCAAGCAGACGATGGACACGTTCGAAGTCCCCAACCCTTATATGAAGGGTGATGCCGTGATGCGCTACGTCGGCATGTCATCGTTCGGCCAGCGCCGCCAGGTCGCGGTACCGCTGGTTGTCAACGTTTTCCAGGACGGGGAATTCGAAACCCTCTTTGTCGCCGAAGTCGACTAGGGGCAATTTCGCGGACCCGGCAACCGCCCCGGGCCGGCCTATCCGGTCCGGGGTAGTTGTGGTATAGGAATCCATCATGGAACAGGTCGTCGCCAACGGTATTTATCTCGGCTCCCAATACGCAATGATCGCTCTTGGGCTGACCCTGATCTTTGCGCTCATGAACGTGCTGAATTTTGCGCACGGCCAGATGTACGTCATCGGCGGGTTCGTGACCTACACTTTCTATGGTCAGCTCCAGATGCCGTTCCTGCTGGCGCTCCTGATGTCCTGTCTGACGCTCACGATTCTGGGGGCCCTGATCGAGAAGTTCCTGTTCGGTCCCGTGATCAGGCGGTCGGCGAGGGAAGAGAGCACCATGCTGCTTGCGGCGGGAATCGCCTTTCTTCTGGATGCGATCATCCTGCTGGTATTCGGGGAAAAGCAGCGCGGCGTCCCGAAAATCGTCGACGGGGTTCTCAACTGGGACTTCAGGATCATCATGCCATACGACAGGATACTGATCTGCGTCCTTGCCATCCTTTCGATTGTCGCATTCATCACGTTCATGCAGTTCAGCAGGACCGGCCGCGCGCTCAGGGCCCTCGCCCAGGACCGGGACGCCGCCCAGCTGATGGGTGTCAACGTGAACCGGTATTCCATGATCGGATTTGCAATCGGAGCGATGCTGGCAGGGCTTGTGGGCGGCCTGCTGGTCACGATCACCGGCGTCAATCTCGGCATGGGCGGCCCCACGTCCATCAAGGCGTTCATGATGGTCATGATCGGCGGTGCGGGCGTGATTTCAGGGGCCATCGCCGGCGGTTTTATTCTCGGGATGCTCGAGGCTGTCGGTCTTGCCGTACTTTACCAGTATGGCGACATCACCTACCTGGTGATATTCGTCGCCCTCATGATCTTCCTGACCATTCGCCCGCAGGGTCTCATGGGTAAGCCGTGGGGATGATGGGATGAGTCGCGCAGGCATGTACCGTTTACTGGCTCTCGCGGTGTTCCTCGTATCGATTTTCTGGCTCATACCTTTCCTGATCTCCGTCACCGGGCGCTGGAATTTCTACTACACGCTGACTTCCGTAGCCCTGTTGTCCATTGCCAGCGCTGGCGTCTGGCTTACGTTCTATATCGGACGGATCAATATCGGGCAGGGCGCGTTCGCACTGATCGGGGCATATGTATCGGCCATCCTGGTCACCAAGGCGGGTATGTCCTTCTGGTACTCCCTCCCGCTTGCAGGCCTTTTCGCGGGCCTGGTCGCAATCCTGATCGGCCTGCCGATACTGCGGCTGCGCGGCGTGTATTTCGCGATGATCACACTGGTACTGACCGAAGTCGTCCGCCTCGCGGCGCTTGCGCTGCCCATCACGAACGGCGCGAAGGGCATTGTCTCCATTCCCTTGCCGAGTGAACTGTCGGTCTTCGGCATCACCCTCATCCCCGACTTCTCCACCATCGAGAACCCGAAGCTGGCGTTCTACTACACCGCCTGTGTGCTCATGGTCATCTGTTTCGCGGCCATGTACCGGATCGTGAATTCACGCCTCGGCCAACTCTGCCGGTCCATGCAGCAGAACGAGGAGCTGGCCGCGTCCGTCGGTGTCAACATCGCCTACCTGCGGGTGATTGTCTTCGCGATCTCCTCGTTCCTGGGCGGTGTGGGCGGTGCCATGTTCGGAGCAATCGCACAGTCGGTCTATCCGTCGAGCTTTGTGGTCAAGGATTCGATCGACTTCATGCTGAACTGTTTCCTGGGCGGACTCGGGTACGTTTTCGGTCCGATGCTCGGGACCCTGACGCTGTATTTCGGTTGGGATCTGCTGTTTGAGCTCGGCAAATACCAGTTGCTGGTGTACTCGAGCGTGCTGATTCTGCTGATTCTTGTTCTTCCGAACGGCCTGCTCAGCATACGTCTCAACCGCATCCGGGGATCACGACCGTGATGCCGCTTCTTCAGGTCCGCGAGGTGACCCGGAAGTTCGGGGGTTTGACTGCAACCAACGCGGTTTCATTCGATGTACATGAGCACGAGATCCTGTCCGTAATAGGGCCAAACGGCGCGGGTAAATCCACGCTCTTCAAGATGATCACCTCGTTTCTGTCGACCACCTCGGGCGAAGTGCTGTTCCGGGGCGAAAGGATATCCGGTCTGAGGCCCCATATCGTTGCCCGCAAGGGCGTCATCCGGACCTTCCAGGAAACCAACATATTCAAGAACATGTCCGTCAGGGAGAGTGTCGTCGTGGCACAGCATCTCCGGTCGTCGGCGACCCTGGCGGGATATTTCTTCGGGACCCGCACTGCGCGGTCCGACGAAGAAGAGTTCGGCCGGAAGGCGGACGAGGTGCTTTCCTTTCTCGGAATGTCGCATATCGCCAATGAGCGCACGGGCAATCTTCCACAGGGCCATCTGCGGGCGCTCGGTATCGCGATCGGCCTGTCCACGGACCCGGTCGTCCTGTTGCTTGACGAACCCTTTGCGGGGATGAATCACGACGAGACGATGAACATGGTCTCGCTCGTGGGGTCCGTCCGGGACCGGGGTGTGACCGTCTTGCTGGTCGAGCACGACATGGCGGCCGTCATGTCGATCTCCGACCGGATTGTGGTGCTGAATTTCGGCGAAAAGATCGCCGAGGGCACTCCAACCCAAATTCAAAACGACGAAAAGGTCATCGAAGCTTATCTCGGCAGCGTCGATGACGAGATCGGGATTTAGGTGATGACGTCAAGGATACTGCATTTCCAGGATGTCGAACTCTACTATGGCCGGGTCTACGCGTTGCGGGGTGTGACACTGGAACTGGAAGAGGGCGAAACGATTGCCCTCATCGGCGCCAACGGAGCCGGAAAGTCATCGATTCTGCGTGCGATAACGGGGCTTTCCAGGATTGACAGCGGATCGATCAGTTTCAAGGGCGAACGGATCGACGGCCGCGATACCGCCAGCATCGTGGAGATGGGGATTGCCATAGTCCCGGAAGGTCGCAGGGTGTTTCCCTACATGTCCGTCAAGGACAATCTGTTGATGGGTGCGTTCACCCGCAAGGGCAAGGCGGAGATCAGGCAGACGCTCGAAAGCGTTCTGGAGCGGTTCCCTCGCCTGAAGGAACGCTACCGGCAAGTTGCCGGGACGCTGTCCGGCGGAGAACAACAGATGCTCGTGATCGGCCGGGCCCTGATGGCCCGGCCGCAGCTTCTGCTGCTTGACGAACCATCGCTCGGCATCGCACCGAAACTGGTACAGGATATCGCACGCTCGATCATCCGAATCAATCGAGAGGACGGTGTTTCGGTTCTGCTGGTTGAGCAGAACTCACGCATGGCGCTGAGCATATCCCACCGGGCCTACGCGCTCACCACCGGTAACGTGGTGGTTTCGGGCGAGTCCCGGGAATTGTTGAATGATACCCGCATCAAGGACGCATACCTTGGTGGTGCAGCATAGGAAAACATGGAACTACTCGTCGTAAATCCCAACAGTACGGCTTCGATGACCGAGAAAATCGCGATCGCCGCACAGCGTGTCGCACGACCGCAAACGAAAATCGTTGCGGTCGGCTCTGCGTCGGGGCCATCAAGCATCCAGGGGTATTACGACGGCGCTGTCTGTCTTGCCGGGCTCCTGGAACAAGTTGAACAGCACAAGCATGTGGACGGCATTGTCATAGCCTGTTTCGACGACACCGGGCTTGATGCGGTGAGATGCATGGTGGACGCGCCTGTGGTGGGCATTGGCCAGTCCGCCTGCTATGCCGCCAGCTTGCTCAGCAACAAGTACACCATTATCACAACTCTTTCCCGCTCTGTGCCGGTGCTGGAATCCAACCTACTCCGGTACGGACTGACCACCCGTTGTGCCGGTATCCGGGCAACCAACATTCCGGTGCTGGCACTGGAAAACATGGCTCCAGGAACCATGGATACCATGCGCCGCATCATTGAGGTTGCAATCAGGGAGGACCAATCGGATGCGATCGTACTCGGTTGCGCCGGAATGACTGACCTGATGGCACAGCTGTCCAGTGAGTTCGGCCTCCCGGTCATCGATGGATTGAGCTGTGCAGTGACATTTACCGAAGGACTCGTTACTTCCAATCTGCACACATCCAAGGCCGGAGCATATGGGTGAATGGCTCATACCGCCATGTAGATTCCGACAGAGTTGCACCCTGGTTCCGTGGTTTTCTGTACTTCCTGACCAGTGGCGGGAACTGGAAGATAGCCGCAATTCCCGACTGAATCGAAGATCCGCATCACGCTGACCGGGTCGCCTTACACTGATCGCTCGGTTGGGCCAGGGAGACTGCATTCGGTAAGGGTCAGGACAGATTGGGCCGAACGAAGCGATGCGACTTCATACCCATCCAGGGTTCGGACCGGACAAAGAGAATACAGGGGAGGTGTCGGAACAAGCCAGCAGATATGCAAATTTTAACTTCGAAGGATGCCACCGGATTTGGGCTCATTGTTACTTTGTGTCCCAAGTTTACGTCTTGAAACAAGCAGCATATACTTATTATAGCTCCGTCGTAATCGGCATCTTCTGTATGGCACGGGTATCTGGTTCACTTCCTGAAAATCCTTTGCCCACCGGATTCTGAAGTGCGCGGGTTGTTGAGGCAAAATGAAACAAAAAAAACCGGACGGATCAGAAGACCCGCCCGGGTGTGAATTGATGGCGACCCGAAAGAGTCATCAAAAGGGCCGCCACCCTCGTTAAAGGTTGCTATTCCTTGTCGACTCCGAAGGCACCCACCATGCTGCCGTTGGCGCCGAACATGGATTGGAACTCGCCGATTGCGGTAGTCGGGACGTTGCTGCCGTCGTCGTTGTCAGCACCAGCGGGCATTTCGTCGTACATCTGGCCACTCCAGGTGCCGGATGCCGATGCCTTGTTGCCATTGATCGACCAGACCGTGGGATCCTCAGCAGGAGCCGAGATTGTTCCGTTAGTAGAATTCAATTCACCCTTGGCCAGCGCCACGCTCCAGCCCGGGTCCTCGGACCCGTCGTTCAGCCGGAAGTTGTCGATGGTTCCGGTCACGCTTCCCTCAGTGTTGGCGCCGAACGTGGCTTTCAGTTCAGCATCCGCCGTGAAGTGGCCGCCGCTGCCCGTGCCGTCAAGGGGATTGCTCATGGCGAATTTGCCAGCCGCCCCACCCTTGTAGGTTGCACTGCCAGTGGTTGCTATAGCAGTGGCTGTAAGGCCACCATCAGATGCCATAAGACCGCTAAAGGCGCTAGCCGCTGTCGGTTCACCGTCCTTGTCCTTGTTCACCCACCAGCCGTAATACAGGTAGTTGGCATCGGGCTGGGATACCATCGCGCCCGCGTCGGGTTTGAAGTGCCACGTACCTTCCAAGCTAGTCACGGTACCCTTGCCGTCATTGATCGATGAACAACCCGATGCGCAGCGGAATCGCCCCTGCGCACCGTCGTAGGAACCTGAGATGTAAACTGCATCGCTCTCAGCAGGCTTCGTGTGATTCTGTTCACCTGAGTGCGTGAACGCATCAGCCATGGCGCGCGTATCTGGGGCCTCATTTGAGCCCAACAGTACATAACCCTTAGTGGGGCCGTCTTCAGATACGAGTGTGTATCTCCCGTCTTTCTCTTTGTCAAACGGAATCATCCCTGGCTCACCCCGATTGGTATACACCCGGGCTTCGTTTTTCACCTTGTTGTCGTCATCCGTAGTGTGTGCATAGTCCATGCCCGCCCAACCGCTCAGCATCCCGGCAGAACCACCGGCATCTAGCGCGGGGATCGTGGTCACTCCAGTGGGCAACGTCCCGGGAGAAATAGTGAGCTTGCCAGCGGTGAAGGTAGCAGGATCAGTCGCGGCGAGGTACCCCAACGGATTACTACCCAGCGCAGTGCGCAGCATCTTGCCAAGGGCAGCCATTTCTTTGGCTTCCATTTCATTCGCTTCCTTCTCCATCGCCATCAAGGCTTCATCGGCATTCATCGCGGTAATCTTGGCACTGTCCACCTTGCCCTGATATCCGGCCTTTACCGCATCATCGACATCGGCGGCGGCCATTATGGCTGCCTCAAGGCCACCGATGGCAGTGTTGACAGCATCAATCTGGGCCTGAGTGGGCTCGGACCCGGAAAGGCCGTCCAGCGCGGTGTCGACACCCGTGGAGGCGGTCATCAAAGCAGTTGTCTGCGTTTTCGCCCGCTCCATGGCCATTTCTTCAGGGGTGGGCCCGGTCTCTTCCGGCTCAGTCGAGGAACTCCCCCCTCCGCAACCGGCGAGGAGCAGTGCCAGCGAAGCCACGAGGACCAGCACGAATTTATCTATTGATTTCATTTCGATGTTTCTCACAAAGTTGTTGAAGGGTTGAGTCGGGACCTGGCCCCTGTTGCACACGATAAATGTATGTATCGCGCACAAAGTCCTCCGTCCCTATAAAAGTGGCCTACGACGCCATGCTCCGGCGCTCGGAACTGGTCCGCCTGCAGGTCTCCGACCTGATGTTCGAACCGGGCGGAACCGCGACCCTGTTCCTCGGGAGCGCCAAGACCGATCCCGAGGGGGCCGGCACCATCCTGTTCCTCGCCCGGGATACGGCGGACATGGTACAGACATGGCTCGCGGGCAGCGGGATCACCCGGGGTCCCCTGTTCCGGGCGGTGCGGAAGAACGGCGTCCCCGGGGACGGACTGGACCCGAGCCAGGTCTCCCGAATCTACAAGTCCATGGCCATGCGGGCGGGGTTCGTGGACTTCGCCGGGGGCCTGTCGGGCCACAGTGCCCGGGTGGGTGCGGCCCAGGACATGATTGCCTCGGGGATCGGCCTGCCTGCGATCCTGCAGGCGGGTCGGTGGAAGAGTGCCGCGATGGTGAGCCGCTACGGGGAGCGTCTCCTGGCCTCAAGGGGGGCGGCGGCGCAACTCGCCAGGATGCAGGGGAGGGACGGGAAGCGTGAAGCCCGGAGTTCAAAATCCTGATTCCCGTACATACGGCAAGGACAGGGAAGTCCGGTGTTGTTATCGCGCACGAAACACCCCCGGATTCGGGGTGTTTTGGGAAAAACCCGGCCATGTGCCGAAGGGATTCCGTCCATGGAACGTTGGAAATGGGAAATAATATTCCGTATTGTGGTAGAATGATCCCGGGATGCGTCAATGAAATCACGAATCTTCGAATTGCGCTCCAAGGCCTTGACTGTGCAGGCGTGGGAATATATTCTTTGCGCCTGATAAATACATTTATCGCGCACAAACTGCCCAGCGGAAGGGACACAATCTGCTGATTTTGCAGGATAGTTTTTCCCCGCCTTTTCCATCGTTCCTTGCCTCGAATGACCCGAAAAACATTTTCGGGGACCGATCTTCACCGCCGATAAGGGTTCGTTCGCACCCCTTGAATGGCGCATCAGGCCCTTGACCGGATGACCCCGGATGGACGCCAGAAGTTCCACGGATAGACTGACCGCAAAATCCGTTCATGGATCCTTGCCTTGACCCGGATTACGGGCCGATCGGACAACAGTTCAGGGGGATGTGATCCGGAAGTCGGGCGGGTGATCAACGCGCCCTGGATCTGATGCCGGAAAGAGATTTGTGACCAGTCCGGCACACGGCACAGAGATATTGCTGATTTCATTTTCCGCACAGGCCTGAATGCACGGGCATGCCCGTTTGCGCAGGTGGCGAAGTAGAGGCCGTGCACCCAAAGCTTGAAATTCCGGTGCTTCCCATATGTGCCTGCGACCGGGGAATCGGGAGTAGGCCTGGCCCGAATTTCCGATAGGCACCCCTTGTCGGAAGCCTCCGGCACAGGGACCACCGTCATGGCTAATGGGCAGGTACCGTTGATCCTGCGTTTCTTATTGCCTATACTACCGTTCCATATATTTCTATTTTGTTCTGAATAATGGAACACGGATCAGTAACCGTCGAAAAGGCCCTGGATCTCCTCTTCCACCTCCACGATGCCGGCGGCGCGATCGGCGTCTCGGCATTGGGCCGGGCGCTGGATATGCCCAAGTCGAGCGTGCACCGCCTCCTGAGCGCGATGGTGCGCAAGGGCATCGTCGAGCGCGACGAGCGGGCGCGCTACCGACCGGGAACCGGCCTGCTCGCCCTCGGGCTTGGCGTGCTCGACCGCGAACCGGTGGTCGTGTGCGCGCGGGCGGTCTTACCCGGGTTCGTCGAGGAAATCGGCGAGACCATGTTCCTAGTGGGACGGCGGGCGCGGACACTCATCGTGCTGGACAAGTACGAGGGCCGCGGCCTCCTGCGCGTGTCACCCATAGTCGGCAGTGAAGTCCCCGTAGACTGCACCGCCGCCGGGGCGCTGTTCATGGCCCACGAACCGGATGTCTTCCCGGCGGACACGGTCGCGGCCGAGACCCGAGGCACCCATGCCGAGCCGACGCACCTGCGGACCCGGGCGGCCGCTGCCCTGTCGGAGGGATGGTCGGCGAATTTCGGGCTGTGGCAGCCCGGTCTCGCGGTCCTCGCCGCCCCCGTCATCGTGCGCGAGCAGATCCGCGCCGTCGTGGCGCTGGCCGCCTCTGCCCCGCGGCTCTCGGAGCTAGGCGGCGAGGCACTAGCACCGCGCGTGGTTGCCGCAGCCCGGCAGATTGCCGCGCGGGCTGCGGGAGCGGTGGGATGAAAGTCTGGATGGAAGGCCGGATCGTGGACGGCGAAGATGCGCGCCTGGACGTGCGTGACCACGGGTTGCTGTATGGCGATGGCGTATTCGAAGGCATCCGCATCTACGACGGGCGCGCGTTCCGCCTGGCCGACCACCTGCAAAGGCTCGGGTTCTCGGCTGCATACATCGGACTCGAACTTCCCTATTCGCTTGAGCGTATTGGCGGGATCGTCGAAGAGACGGCAGCGGCGTTCGCCGAGCGCGAGGCCTATGTGCGCCTGCTCGTCACCCGGGGGGTCGGTGAATTTGGCGTCGATCCCTTCACCTGCGGGCCACCCCAACTTATCTGTATGGTCGGGGGCATCGCGCTGTACGACCCGAAGAGCATGCAGGCCGGTATCGACATGGTCACGACGTCCGTGCGCAAGCCCCCGCCGGATGTACTGAATCCGGAAGTCAAGAGCCTGAACTACCTGAACAGCGTGATGGCCAAACGCGAAGCGAGGCTCCGCGGCGCACACGAGGGCCTCATACTCAACTTGCAGGGCAAGGTTGCCGAGGCCTCGGTTGCCAACGTGTTCGCCTGGACCGAAGGCGCCCTCGTCACGCCGCCGACCATTGACGGCGCATTGCCCGGGATCACCCGGTCCACTGTCCTCCGGCTTGCCGGTGAGCTCGGCATCGAGACGCGGATACGGTCCATCGGTCATGCGGAGCTGATGCGCGCGGACGAGGTGTTCCTGAGCGGGACGGGTGCCCGCCTGGTGCCGGTCAGACGCCTGGATACGGTCGCGATCGGAACCGACCGCCGGCCGGTGCTTGAACGCATCGGGGACGCGTTCCGGGAGTACACGCTGCACGACGCCGGGGTCGGTCCGCGAGTGATTCAATCCCACGCCGCTTCATAGCCGGGTACAACAGGTCAGGGTTACACGTGTTTTCGGCCGGGTATACCGCGCTCGGGTCGCTGGTGGTTTTCTACATGCAGATCATGGAGGGCCGGGTCGGGAATTCTGGTTTCCCGCTAGCCGGCCTGCTGATCTACGGCCTGGCATTGTTGACGATTTGCTCCCTGACCAGGGTGATCAACAGGGTGTTCCAGCCCTGACTGCCCGTGCATTGAAGATACGGGGACATCATGAATCGAACTCTTGTGGATAGCTCCAGCGGTTCAAGGGGTATGCACCGCCGCGAATCTGGCGAATCGAACCCGGAACGCGAGGCACGGCAGAGAAATGAAACCACGGTTCCGTCGACGACTTGCGAAATCGCTTGATGCGGCGTCCCGGTTCATGAGTGCTTCGAATGTCCCTTGACGGTTGGCAAGACACGGGAGTGGTGCCGTGCACTCGCTTACTCTCAACCTTCCGTCCGTTCCGCCGGATGCGAGAACTTCTCCCGCCATTTGACGCAACGCCGTGCGTCGCGTTCTTCATAGGCACGCAAGGCAGACTGGGGATCCAGCGTGAATGTATGCTCCCTGCCCTCTCCCAATGCGGTAAGCCGCATGGTGTACCAGGCCGTTACTCCGCCCCGAGGCGGGGCTTCGAATACCGGAAACTCGGGATCACCGCCGTCCTCGGTCAGCCAGGACTCTGCAAGCTGCGGCTCGAGGACCATGGCGCGGGCCAGACTCACCATGTCCACGGCGCCACTCGCCACCGCATCCACCGCCTGCTCGCGTCTTTCGAACCCGCCCGTTAACATGATCGGTACATGGGTTGCCCCTTTGGCGCGCCGCGCAAATTCCAGAAAATACGGACCGCTGTCCGACACTCCGTCAGAACTCGCCTTCGCTCCGGGGAAATAGGTTCCCCCGCTGATGTCAATGAGATCGACCGATGTTCCACCGACCATGCGCACCACCTCCAAAGCATCGTCCTCCGTCAATCCGCCTTCCAGCTTGTCCGTTGAGTTGATCTTGATTCCAATGGGATACGACGGGCCGACTGCGCGGCGCACTTCGTCCACTATCCTGAGTACGATTCGACATCGGGCTTCAACCGAACCGCCGAATCCATCATCGCGACGATTGAATAAGGGAGACAGGAATTGACTCAGCAGGAAGCCGTGGCCGGCGTGAACGTGCACGCCGGTGAACCCTGCACTCTTCGCAAACGCTGCGGTTCTTGCGTACATGCCGGGCAGTTCCCGGACTTCCTCAACGGACATCCCGGCGCATTGAAGTCCCGGCATGTCGATTGCGGACGGTCCCTTGGGCCGGCTGATCGGCTGGTGCGAAAGGGCGCCGGCATGGCCGAGTTGTGGCCAGAGGTGAGCATCATCGATCACGGCTCTGCTGACCAATGACTGTATGGCACACCGATCGCTGTTGACTCCGAACACCAGATTTCCCGGCTTTTCCGGAAAGCGGGGGTCCCCCTGCACTTCACCGATGATGGAAACGGCCGTGCCGCCCTCCGCCCATCTTTCGTATAGTCGAACCTGCTCCTCGGTGGGATCGCCTTCACCGTTTCCGAGGGAATCCGACATTGCGGACTTGGCGAGGCGGTTTTTCAGGACCGCCCCACAGGGAAGGTCCAGCGAACTTCGAAGGACGTGGTGGGGGACTGAGGATTTGTGCTCCGGCGCCTTTTCGTTCATTTCAGCTCATTCCAGCGAAATATTGATGCATGCAACGCCGATCCCGGGATGCATGGAATCCATTTCGCATTCCCTCACCAGCTTGCGGGTTTGACGATATTCATTCCCGGCATCCGGTCCGGAAACTGCTACGCCTTCAGATTCGGTTCCCGCATATGCCTGACATGTGTCGCTGCCTGCTCAAGCTTCGGGGCAACCTGCCAGCGACCCGGATACACGATGTACACCGACTTGTCCCGCTCGACTGCTACCATGCGTTTCGGCGTCACCAGGTCGGTACAGCACGCTGCCGGCGGGTGTCCGGGTTTCGATTCTACTCCCCGTCGGGATGTATACAACCTGTGTCCTCCGTGAAAATAGATGGACCTACTGGTTTACTGTCCGGACAGTATGCCGCTGCTGGCCTGGTGGACCGCGTCCACCAGGGCGGCCACCTTGCCGGGATCGATGCCGGGATGAATCCCATGGCCCAGGTTGAATACATGGCCGGGATACGGGCCGTATTCCCTCACCAGCCGACGCGCTTCAGCAGCCACCCGATCCGTTGAGGCGTACAGCACCGCGGGGTCCATGTTGCCCTGCAGCGACACCCGGCCACCGACCCGCTCCCTCGCCTCGTCCAGCGGCAGGGTCCAGTCCAGTCCCACGCAGTCGCAGCCCGTGGCCACGATGTCCTCGATCCAGTTCCCGCCTCCCTTGGTGAACAGGGTCAGGGGAGTCTGCACGGTCACGGGATCCGATTTGAGGGCGGTGGTGATGGCCGCCATATAACGGAGCGAGAACTCCCGGTAGGCCGGCGCCGACAGCACACCGCCCCAGGTGTCGAAGATCATCAACGCCTGAACCCCGGCGTCCACCTGCGCCTTCAGGTAGGCGGTCACGGCAGTGGCAAGCCGGTCGAGCAACAGGTGGGCGGATTCAGGATCGTCATACACCAGACCCTTGATCCGGGAGAAATCCCTGCTGCTTCCGCCTTCGACCATGTAGGTCGCCAGGGTCCAGGGACTGCCGCTGAAACCGATCAGCGGGAGTTGTCCTTCCAGCTCACTGCGGATGAGGCGCACCGCCGCCAGCACGTAGCCCAGGTCGTCCTCCATGTCCGGGATCCGCAGGTTCCGGATCTGCGCGGCCTCCCGGAGCGGATGGGTGAACCGGGGGCCGACGCCCTCGTCCAGCGTCAGTCCGAGGCCCATGGCGTCCGGGATGGTCAGGATGTCCGAAAACAGGATCGCCGCATCCAGGGGGAAGCGCTGCAGAGGCTGCAGCGTGACCTCGCAGGCCAGATCCGGGGTCTTGCAGAGTGTCAGGAAGTCACCCGCACGGGCACGGGTCGCACGATACTCCGGCAGATAACGGCCGGCCTGGCGCATGATCCACACCGGGGTACGGTCCACCTTCTGTCGCCGCAGTGCACGCAGCAGCCGGTCATTCATGTTTGCTGTCATGCACAGGCGGGCCAGGCAGCCTTCAGTTTCCGGATCCTAGGTTCCGCCTTCCGCCCGCAGGAAGCGGTTGACCGACTCCGCGCACTGGCGCCCTTCACGAATGGCCCAGACCACGAGCGACTGGCCACGGCGCATGTCGCCCGCTGCGAACACGCCTTCCACGCTGGTCTGGTAGGCCTTGCTTCCGTCCTCGGCGGCGGCGACATTCCCCCGGCCGTCCAGCGCCAGGCCGAAATCCTCCAGCATTCCCCCGAAGACGGGATGCACGAAACCCATGGCGAGGGCGACCAGTTCCGCCTTCAGTTCGAATTCCGATCCCGGGATCTCCTCCATCTTCCATCGGCCATCAACCATCTTCCATGCCACCTTGATGCAGCGCACCGCGGCCACCTGTCCGTTGCCGTCGTCGACGAATGACTTGGTCACCACGTCCCAGAGCCGGTCGCATCCCTCCTGGTGGGAGGACGAGGTCCGCAGCTTGTGCGGCCAGTTCGGCCAGGTCAGGGCCTTGTTTTCCCGTTCCGGGGGTTTCGAGAGGATCTCGATCTGGGTGATGCTGGCGGCGCCGTGCCGATTCGAGGTGCCGATGCAGTCCGACCCGGTGTCCCCGCCGCCGATGACCACCACGTTCCGGTCGGCGGCAGAGATGAACGGCTCGTTCTCGCCCGCGTCGCCCTGGACGCGGCGCGAATTGCCGCGCAGGAAATCCATGGCGAAGTAGATGCCTTCGAGGTCCCGGCCTGGAACCGGCAGGTCCCGGGGCACCTCGCAACCTCCCGCCAGCACCACGGCGTCGAAGTTGTCCACCAGGTAGCTGACCGGCAGGTCCCTCCCGATATGGGTGTTGCTGTGAAACCGCACGCCCTCCGCCTTCATCTGGGCCATGCGGCGGTCGATGACGGATTTCTCCAGCTTGAAGTCCGGGATTCCATACCGCAGCAGACCCCCGCTGCGATCCTGCTTTTCGTAGATCGACACGCCATGCCCGGCCCGCGCAAGCTGCTGCGCGCAGGCGAGCCCCGCGGGACCGGACCCCACCACCGCGACACGTTTGCCGCTGCGGTGGCGCGGAATCCGTGGCTGGATCCAGCCTTCCTGCCAGGCACGCTCCACGATGCTGTACTCGATGGTCTTGATCGTAACCGGCACATCGTCGATGTTCAGCGTGCAGGACTCCTCGCAGGGCGCCGGGCAGATCCGGCCGGTGAATTCGGGAAAGTTGTTGGTGGCGTGCAGCCGTTCGCTGGCCGCCTTCCAGTCGTCCCGGTAGACGAGGTCGTTCCAGTCGGGAATCAGGTTGTTCACCGGGCACCCCTGGTGACAGTAGGGAATGCCGCAGTCCATGCACCGGGCGCCCTGGTCGCGCAGTTCCGCGTTGCCCAGGTCAATGACGAACTCGCGGTAGTTCCTGACCCGCTGGTCCACCGGCTTGTAGCGGCGGTCCCTGCGCGGGATATCCATGAACCCCGTGGGCTTACCCATGGCTCACCTCCAGTGCGGGCATGGCCTCCTCCCGCAGCGACACCAACGCGCGCTCGTATTCGTGGGGCATGACCTTGACGAATCTGCCGAGGGTCTCCTGCCAGTTGTCGAGAATCTCCCGGGCCACCTCGCTGCCGGTGTGGCGGGCGTGGTTCTCGATCAGCATCCGCAGGCGGGTTTCATCCGCCTGCAGCATGTCGTTCACGTCGACGCTCCCCGTGTCGGGCTCCACCGCCCTCAAGTCCACCTGCTCCAGGTTACACCGGGTCCCGAAGTCGCCTTCCGGGTCCAGGACATAGGCGACGCCGCCGGACATGCCAGCCGCGAAATTGCGCCCCGTCCCGCCCAGGCAGACCACCACACCGCCGGTCATGTACTCACAGCCATGGTCCCCCACGCCTTCCACCACCGCCGTGGCGCCGGAATTGCGTACGCAGAACCGCTCGCCCGCGACCCCGGAAAAATACGCCTCCCCGCAGATCGCCCCGTACATCACCGTGTTGCCCACGATGATGTTGTCCCGCGCCGCGCCGATGGCGGAGTCGGCGGGCGGGCGGATGGTGAGGCGGCCGCCGGACAATCCCTTGCCCACGTAGTCGTTGGCCTCCCCCTCCAGGGAAATGGCAACGCCCCTGGCGAGCCAGGCGCCGAAGGACTGGCCCGCAGTGCCCCTGGCGTTGATGACGATAGTGTCCTCGGGCAGCCCGCCGTGTCCGTACCGCTCCGCCACGCGTCCGGACAGCATGGCGCCGATGGTCCGGTTGATGTTGCGCACGGCTACGTCGATCCGCACGGGCTCCCCCCGCTCAAGCGCCGGGGCCGCCCGTTCGATCAGGACATGATCCAGGGCGTTCTCCAGGCCATGGTCCTGTCCCTCGCACTGGTATACCGCGGTGTGTTCGTCGGCCTCGGGCTTGGCGAGTATCCGGCCGTAATCCAGGCCGCGGGCCTTCCAGTGCTCGATGGCGCCGCGCATGTTCAGGCGGTCCGACCGGCCGATCATCTCGTTGACGGTGCGGAAGCCGAGCTCCGCCATGATCCGGCGCAACTCCTCGGCGACAAAGAAGAAGTAGTTCACCACGTGCTCCGGCTTGCCGGAGAATTTCCGGCGCAGTTCCGGATCCTGGGTGGCAACGCCCACCGGACAGGTGTTCAGATGGCACTTGCGCATCATGATGCAGCCCTGAACGATCAACGGGGCGGTGGCGAAACCGAATTCATCGGCTCCCAGCATGGCGCCGATCGCCACGTCCCTCCCGGTGCGCAGCCCCCCGTCCACCTGCACCGAGATCCGTCCCCGCAGGCGATTCAGCACCAGGGTCTGGTGGGTCTCGGCGAGGCCGATCTCCCAGGGAACGCCGGCATGCTTGATGGAGGTAAGCGGGCTTGCGCCCGTACCGCCCTCGTACCCCGAGATGGTCACATGATCCGCGTGCGCCTTCGACACACCGGCTGCTACCGTGCCCACCCCCCCTTCGGAAACCAGTTTCACCGAAATCCGTGCGCGGGGGTTCACGTTCTTCAGGTCATGGATGAGCTGGGCCAGGTCCTCGATGGAATAGATGTCGTGATGCGGCGGCGGCGAGATCAGGCCCACTCCGGGCGTGGAATGCCGCACGGAGGCGATCTGGGCATTGACCTTGTGCCCCGGAAGCTGGCCGCCCTCCCCGGGCTTGGCTCCCTGGGCCATCTTGATCTGGAGGTCGTCGGCGTTGACCAGATATTCCGTGCTCACCCCGAACCGGCCGGATGCGACCTGCTTGATGGCGGATCGCTGGGGATTCTGCGAGCCGTCCGCCAGCGGCATGAAGCGTCCCGGCTCCTCGCCGCCCTCCCCCGTGTTGGACCGTCCCCCGATCCGGTTCATGGCCACCGCCAGGGTGGAATGGGCCTCGTGGGAAATGGAGCCGAAGGACATGGCGCCGGTGGAGAAGCGTCGGACGATCTCCGCGGCGGGCTCCACCTCCTCGAGCGGTACCGGCTCATCCGCCCGGCGGAACTCGAACAGGCCGCGCAGGTTGTAAAGACGCCTGTCCTGCTCGTTCACCATGCGGCTGAATTCCTCGAAGGTATCCGGCTGGTTGCTGCGGGTGGCATGCTGCAGCTTCGAGATGGTGTCCGGGTTCCAGACATGGGACTCGCCGCCGATGCGCCAGGCGTAATCCCCGCCCACGTCCAGCTGCACCGGCGAGTTCTCGTCGGCATAGGCCTGCCGGTGCAGTCGGAAGGCCTCCCGGGAGACCTGCTCCAGGCCGATGCCTTCCACGGCGGTGTGGGTGCCGTGGAAATACTGCTCGATGAAACGGGACGACAGTCCGACGGCATCGAAAATCTGGGCCCCGCAATAGGACTGGTAGGTCGAGATCCCCATCTTGGACATGACCTTCTTCAGGCCCTTGCCCACCGCCTTGATGTAGCGCTCCTGCGCCGCGTCGAGGCCGAGGTCCGGGTCCATCGAGGGCAGCAGCCTGGTGATGCTGTGGAATGCCAGGTAGGGGTTCACGGCCTCCGCGCCGTAGCCTGCCAGGGTGGCGAAATGGTGCACCTCGAGACAGGCCCCGGTTTCCACCACCAGACCGGACTCCGTCCGCAGACCGCAGTTGATCAGGTGATGATGAACCGCGGAGGTGGCCAGCAGCGCGGGAATCGCCATGTTGTCCGCATCCATGTCGCGATCGGACAGGATCAGGATGTTGTATCCCCGCTTGACCCTGAGCTCCGCCTTCTCGCACAGGGCCAGGATCGCGCCGCGCATCCCCTTCGGCCCCTGGTCGGCGGGATAGCACATGCTCAGTGTCTTGGTGCGGAAGGCGCCGTTGGTGTAGTCCTCGATCTGCCGGATCCGCTCCAGCTCGTTGTTGGTCAGCACCGGCTGCTCCACCAGCAGCCGCATGTCCTTGCCCCCGTCCTCAAGCCCGAGCAGGTTGGGCTTCGGCCCGATCAGGGACATCAGCGACATCACCAGTTCCTCACGGATGGGGTCGATGGGGGGGTTGGTGACCTGGGCGAAATCCTGCTTGAAATAGGTGGACAGGTGCTTGCTGCGGGACGACAGGACCGAGGGTGGGGCATCCATGCCCATGGATCCCACCGCCTCCTGGGAGTTGGTGACCATGGGCGCAAGCAGGAACTTCAGGTCCTCCAGCGTGTAACCGAACGCGCGCTGCGCCAACAGGAGGGTCTCGGGGTCCGGCGCCATGGCGCCGACGGCGGGCCGCAGGTTGGACAGCCGGATTTCCGTGCGGTCCAGCCATTCCTGGTAGTTGTGCGAACCGGCCAGGGACTGCTTGAGTTCGGTATCGTCGATGATTCGCCCCTCGTCGAGATCGATCAGCAGCATCTTGCCCGGCTGGAGCCGCCATTTGCGGGTGATGCGCGCCTCGGGAATGTCCAGCACCCCCATTTCGGATGCCATCACGACGGTATCGTCCGCGGTCACCAGGTAGCGGGCCGGGCGCAACCCGTTGCGGTCCAGAGTGGCGCCGATCTGACGGCCGTCGGTGAACACCACCGCGGCCGGACCGTCCCAGGGTTCCATCAGGGAGGCGTGGTATTCATAGAACGCCCGCCTGGCGGGGTCCATGCTCTCGTGTCCGCTCCAGGCCTCGGGGATCAGCAGCATCATTGCATGGGACAGGCTGTATCCGCCCGCCACCAGCAACTCCAGCGCATTGTCGAATGCGGCGGAATCCGACTGCCCCTCCGGGATCAGTGGCCATACTTTTTCCAGGTCCTCGCCAAGGACGGTGGAGGACATGGTGCTCTTGCGCGCAGCCATCCAGTTGATATTTCCCCTGAGCGTGTTGATCTCGCCGTTGTGCGCGATCATGCGGAACGGATGCGCCAGTTCCCAGGTGGGGAACGTGTTGGTGGAAAAGCGCTGGTGCACCAAAGCCAGGGCCGACTCCATCCTCGGATCAAGCAGGTCCGGGTAGAACTCGCCCACCTGCCCCGCCAGCAGCATGCCCTTGTACGTGATGATGCGCGTGGACAGCGTGGCGATGTAGAAGCTGCGCCGGCCGGGCAGGCCGGATGCGCGGACCCTCTTGTCGACCTGCTTGCGGATGACGAAGAGTTTGCGCTCGAAGGCGTCCTGGCTTTCCATTGCCGCCCCCCGGCCCACAAACACCTGCCGGATGACCGGCTCCGTGGGGCGGACGCTCTCGCCGAGATTGCTGTTGTTCACGGGGACGTCCCGCCAGCCCAGCAGTGTCTGCCCCTCGGCGGCGATACAGGACTCCACAATCCGCTCGCAGGCTTGCCGGTCGCTCCCGTTCCTCGGCAGAAAGACCATGCCGACCGCATAGCTGCCCGCGGCGGGCAGATCCAGGCCGGCGACGGCGCGGAAGAATCCGTCCGGAATCTGCAGCAGGACGCCCGCACCGTCGCCGGCCTCGGGGTCCGCGCCCACCGCGCCCCTGTGGGTCAGGTTCCCCAGAATCTTCAGCCCGTCCCGGATGATGTCGTGGCTGCGTACGCCCTTGATATTGGCGATAAACCCAACACCGCAAGCGTCGTGCTCGAATCTGGGGTCATAAAGACCCTGACGGGGCGGAAGTGACCCTGCTGTCATGCTAAACCTCGTAGATAGATTCCCGGCGCCGGGGTGATCAATGACAATCAGCCAATTCCTGGCCAAAGCCGGCACCCACCGTGCTCGTGCGGTCAATGACCGCACGCAGGCAAGTTATTAATAATAAAACAGAGTAATGACGATTGCTATATACCAGAGTGACTGACTCAGATCGAGGCAGGCTGTCAGCGCATACCTCGATCCCCGTTGAGGATCAGATCGATTTCACGACATCGGTGAAATCAGACCACTGTTCAATGCGGAATGCCCGCATGTCACGCACGGAATTCGGAAACCACGCCGGATTGCGCAATGTATCGATCGCCCGGAACCGATTGGCCATCTCCTCGTTTTCGGTCACTTACAGACTTCCCTGGACGCGGACGAAACCGTGCTGGCCGAGGACGACGCCAATATCGCCGTATGCCCGGGATACACCCTTCGGGTGGTGTCTTTCGGTATCGGCGACAACCAGGTCGAAGGCGATGGCATACACTACATCGCCTCCAGGTCGTCTTGAATATGGGTAAGGCGATACTCGACCTTCTCCCCGCTTTCCACAAGGATCAATCTTCCAGTTGATACAACGGATTGCGAACCTGGTCCTTCGGTCCGACGGGGCCGAAGGTCTTGAATTTCCCAGTTGGAACGATAAGGAGGATTTGGAGCCCGGTTCATCACTTGAGGAGAGTTTCATTGAGCATGGCCGTATGATACCCCGATCCGGTTTTGCCGCGGAAAAGAATAAAAAGCCGGATCGCGTGAGCGAACCGGCCGTAGTGGTGGAGGGCAGCCTGGAACCCTGAAAACGGGGATACCGATCTTCGTTGCCTCGTCCACGAGGTTCTCGGTGATCCCGGTAGCGCAGGAAAGAAAAGAGTCCCCGTTGGGGCCGTTGTGTCCATGGCACAGAAAGGCATGGATTTGCCAATACTTACAGGCCAAAAAGGCGTATGCCATGTACCATCGGCCCGGACCGCCCCGGGCCTGCAGCCGGCGGGTGCCCGCGGATCGTACGGGTTCGTCCGGAAACCCTCATCCACCGGGGCAGAAGCGGCGGATGGATTCCATCAGCAGCCCCTCGTCCACATCCTCCACGATCTCCGCCTGACCGATGTCTTTCAGCAGGACCAGCCTGAGCCGGCCCTGCAGCACTTTCTTGTCCCCCTGCATCAATGCCCGGATCCGCTCCGGGTCAACCCCGGGAAACGGTTCGCTCGGGAGCCCCGCGCGCCGGATCAGGTCCCGGGTGCGGGCAAACGCCTGTTCGCCGATCCAGCCGAGGGACATTGACAGGTGAGCGGCCATGATCATCCCCATGCCCACCGCCTCCCCGTGCAGCCAGGGGCCATACCCCGTGGCGGCCTCGATGGCATGACCGAAGGTGTGCCCGAGATTGAGCAGGGCGCGCTGGCCTGCTTCCCGTTCATCCCGCTCCACCACAGCCGCCTTGTTCTCGCAGGAAACGGACACCACGCGGGACACCGCCTCGGGATCCAATGCCAGCACCGGATCCATGCGGTCCTCGAGCCAGGCAAAGAAGCCGGCATCGCCGATCAGGGCGTACTTGATCACCTCCGCGACGCCAGCGGACAGTTCCCGGGACGGCAGGGTGGACAATGTCGACGTGTCGATCACCACCCTGCGTGGCTGGTGGAATGCGCCGATCAGATTCTTGCCCAGCGGATGGTTCACGCCCGTTTTTCCGCCGACCGAGGAGTCGACCTGCGCCAGCAGGGTGGTCGGCACCTGGATGAAGGGCACGCCCCGCTGGTAGGACGCCGCGGCGAAGCCCGCCAGGTCCCCGATCACCCCGCCCCCGAGGGCCACCACCGTGGCGGTCCGGTCGCACGGAATCGCGAGCATGGCATCGAGAATGTCCGAGAACGTCGACAGCGACTTGGCGGATTCACCGTCCGGCAACACCAGCTGGTGCACCTCCCGGCCGGACAGTGTCTGCCGCAGCCGGTCCAGATACAGTGGGGCGACCACGTCGTTGGTAATGATGAACACCTGGCGGCCTCCGATCCAGGCATCGAACTCCCCGGGCTGATCGATCAGCCCGGAGCCGATGCGGATCTCGTAGCTGCGCGGCCCCAGGCCAACCGGCACCGTGGTCATTGCGCCGCCGCCGGCCCGTCCGCCAGCCATGCCTGGATCCGGCGTGCCGTCCTGTTCGCGGAATCCGAGGAGACGGGAATCCGGAAGTCGGCGGATTCCCGGTAGAGGGCATCGCGTTCCCGCTTGATTTCCTCCATTCTTGCCTTCGGGTCCTCCACCTGGAGCAGCGGCCGGTTCCGGCAGTTCCTCAGCCGCGACCACAGCGCCTGCAGGGGAATGTCAAGATAAACAACCTGCCCCGATTCACGCATCAGGTCCCTGTTCCGCGGACGGATCACGATGCCGCCGCCCGTGGATACCACCGCCTCGCCGGACCGGCAGATTTCCTCCAGGAGACGCGACTCGCGGTCACGGAAGCCTTCCTCGCCCTCCACTTCGAAAATATGGGAGATGGTGACGCCGGTGCGCCTGATCAGTTCCCCGTCGATATCGATGAAATCCCGGCCGAGCAGACCGGCCAGCTTCCTGCCGACCGTGGTCTTGCCCGACCCCATGAGGCCAATCAGGAAAATGTGATTACTCAAAACGTGTCAATGCCGTCGCCGAAGTCAGGGGCGGCGGCGTCCGAAGCCGAAGATGGCCTATTGTACCGCCTAAAACCGGATGCATGATTGTAATGATTTATCAATACTTTAGTGGCCTGCAATCGAATTCCGTCACCGATCCGGAGTCGAAGACCCAGACCTCTTCCGGCTCGGTTGCAACGCGGGCAAGGAGCCGGGAGCGCATATCTGCATCCTGCGTCGGCGTCGTCATGTCGGAACCATGAGACCTATTTCGGGCAATGAAGGCGGCGTCCGAATCATGCTGCAAGCGTCGGATGGGAAAAATGAGGGTGCACAGGCTCAACACAGGGCGAACAGGCGCAAAAGATCTGTCAGCACGATCAGCATCCCGGCAGACGCCTGCCAGGCGGCATCACAGACCGTAATTGTGCCGGACCGTGGAGGCACGGTGCCGGGGACACAGCAATCGGTCAGGGCATCCCATCGAGGTCGCTGACGGTGACCATGCGGCCAGTGGCGAGGGACTCCGTCGCCGCGTCCGCGACCGCAAGAGCGGCCAGGCCGTCCGAACCATCCGGATAGCTGATCTGCTCCCCCCGGACGACCGTACAGAATGTCCCGGTCCCGGGGTGGGACAGGTGCATGCCCGAAGCGAGGATGCACCGGGCCTCGGCGATGAAATCGGGGTCGATATCCTCCGGCGACAGTGCCATGTCCGCACAGTCCTGTCGATAGAAAATCAACGGGAACCGCTCCTGGTCCCGGATGCCGAGCAACACCAGCGCCGTCAGGTGCTCGGGGTCGGTGACGACACCCCGCACATCGACCCCCTTGGCCTCAAGCTGTTCGCGTATGAAGCGGCCCATGTGCTCGTTGCCGACGCGGATGATGACAGCGGATCTGAGGCCGAGCCGGGCTGCCCCGGCAGCCGTGTTGGTGGGCGAACCGCCGATGGATTTCCAGAAGGTCCGCATGTCTTCGAGGCGACTGCCCGTCTGGCCGCCATCATGCCATGCGTCCTGTCCGCCCCGACGGGGTCATCCCGGAGTTTTCGGGAGCCTGATCCCCGGTTGGGTGCCCATGGGCGGTCACCCGGGGCGGCAACGTGGCAGGCCCCGTCACCGGCAGACACCACATTGATCCCCGATTCAGGCATCCATCCGGCCGAGACATGCGAGGATACCCGAAGGCTGCTTCATGCCGATATCGGCCCGCTGCTTATCGAACGTGTTTCTCCGGCAAGTCCGCGGTGCGGCTGTTTGCGATCGCCCTGCATTCCCCCATCGGCGTGCCAGGTGCCCGGAAGGACCTG
Source organism: Candidatus Poriferihabitaceae bacterium (assembly GCA_965213885.1). Taxonomy (GTDB): domain Bacteria; phylum Pseudomonadota; class Gammaproteobacteria; order Arenicellales; family Poriferihabitantaceae; genus VYFG01. Next base: position 3,383,765 of record OZ243919.1, on the reverse strand, counting down.
CGGGGTTGATTCACTGCGTCTGCCGTTTGCGACATTCTATCCGGGTTTGCCGTGCAACTGGACGTCGGCACGGGATTGATGGCGACAGTTAGCGATATAATATACCGGTCTACCGAAGTACATGCCCATCCTGATGCGAAGGAAGCCCCCCGCCGGCCCATGCGACTGCTGCTGAAAACATGCCTGAAACTGGTTTCGTTCGGTTTTGCATGCGGCAGCGCGATGGCACTGGGGCTGGCGCTGTACGCCGTTACCCTGCTCCCGGGGCTGCCCACCGTGGAGGAGATCCGGGAGGTTCCGCTCAGTATTCCGCTCAGGATCTACAGCGCCGACGGCAAGCTGGTGGCGGAGTACGGCAATGAACGGCGCATTCCGGTCACCCTCGACCAGGCGCCCCCGCTCCTGATCGACGCCATTCTCGTCACGGAGGACAACACCTTCTACCACCACACCGGGGTGGATTTTCTGGGCATTGTCCGCGCGCTGATCAGCAACATCCGCAGTCAGACCCGCGGGCAGGGCGCCAGCACCATCACGATGCAGGTGGTACGGAACTTTTTTCTCAATCCGGAGAAAACCTATGTACGCAAGCTCAAGGAAGTGCTGCTGGCCTTCAACATGGAGCGAGCGCTCACCAAGGATGAAATTCTGGAACTGTATCTGAACAAGATCTTCCTCGGGCACCGCGCCTACGGGTTCGCCGCTGCGGCCCAGATCTATTACGGGGTGGACCTCGACAACCTCAGCGTCCCGGAAATCGCGATGCTGGCGGGCCTGCCGAAAGCCCCTTCCAGGGACAACCCGATTTCCAACCCCGCCCGGGCCGAGGCGAGGCGGGACCATGTGCTGCAGCGGCTCTACGACCTCGGCAAGATCGACAGGCTGAGCCTGGAAACGGCCAAGAAGGCGCCCATCACCGCCGACCGCCATGTCACGGAAGTGGAGGTCAAGGCGCCCTACGTTGCCGAGATGGCGCGCCAGTTCCTGGTGGACCGCCTGGGCAACGTTGCCTATGACCGCGGACTCAACGTCACCCTCACCATCGACAGCCGGTACCAGGAATCCGCCAGTCGTGCGCTGAGGAAGGGGCTCCTTGACTACGACACGCGCCATGGCTTCCGCGGCCCGGCAGGTCACCTGGATATTTCCGGGATGACCGTGGCGGGCATGGACGAGGCGCTGTACGGCTATCCTCCCAGCCGTGAACTGGTGCCGGCGCTCGTGCGGGAGGTGCAAGACGGCGGCTTCATTGCCCTCACCCGCGACGGGCAGGACATTTCCGTGCCGCTGAGCGCCATGAAATGGGCCCGGACCTACCGGAACGCCAACAGCCAGGGTCCCGAGCCCGGTGAAGCGGGCGAGGTGGTGGAACCGGGCGACATCGTCTACGTGGCCGCCGACGGGGAGAACGGCTGGCGGCTCAGCCAGATGCCGGAGGTCTCCGGCGCCCTGGTTTCGCTGGACACGAGAACCGGGGCCATACTGGCACTGACCGGGGGGTTCGACTATTACCTGAGCAAGTTCAACCGTGCCACCCAGGCGGAACGCCAGCCCGGCTCGAACATCAAGCCCTTCATCTATTCCGCCGCACTGGACAACGGATTCACCCCGGGAAGCCTGGTAAGCAGCGCGCCCATCGTGGTCGAGGACGATCTCGAGGGTATCTGGCGGCCGGAAAACTACAGCAAGAAATTCTTCGGCCCCACCCGCCTTCGCAAGGCGCTCAGCCTGTCGCTCAACCTGGTGTCGGTCCGGTTGCTGCGGGCCATGGGCGTGGACACCGCCATCGATCACCTGTCCCGGTTCGGGTTCGACCCGGAAAGTCTTCCCCGAAGCCTTTCGATCTCACTCGGCTCCACCACGGCCACCCCCCTGGAAATCGCCCGGGGATATGCGGTATTCGCCAACAATGGCCGGCTGGTCAGGCCCTATTTCATCGCCAGGATCGAGGATGGCAACGGCAATCCCGTAGAACTGGAGCCGCTGTCCGGTGCGTCCTGCGCGGACTGCGGCGCCGACACGCCGGACGACAATGAGACTGAAATGACGGCTGCCCGCGTCATGGACCGGGAAATCCCGGTGGGACCGGCCGAGCCGGTGCAGGCGATCAGTCCGCAGAATGCATTCCTCGTCCGGAACATGATGAGAGAGGTCATCCGCAGCGGCACCGGCAGAAAGGCCCTGGCCCTCGGGAGGGAGGACCTGTCCGGGAAAACCGGAACCACCAACAACTTCCGGGATGCCTGGTTCTCCGGCTTTACCGCCGATATCACCACCACGGTGTATGTGGGATTCGATGAGCCCGAGCACCTCGGGCGCAGGGAGTCCGGCGCCAGCGCGGCGCTGCCGGTCTGGGTGGATTTCATGGGCAGTGTCCTGTCGGACTTTCCGGAGCAGCCCGAGGAAATTCCGGAGGAAATCGTGGTGCGCTTCATCAACAGCGACACCGGTGAACTCACCCGTGACGATGATCCCGACGGCTACGACGAATACTTTCTCGCCGGCACGGAGCCCACCAACGAGGTCCGCCCGCTGGTGGATGCGGGAAGCGCGGCAACCGGATCCGTCAACGATGAGGGGGTGTCCGAATCGCTCTTCTGAGTGACCCTCGCCGGGGACCGGGAATACCGTCGGCCGGTCCCGGGATAACGGGAAAGGCGGGAGTCGGCCGATAAGCCGGGTTCTGTCGGGGACAGTCATTCATCTGGGACGTCCGTCGCCGGACGCCTCAAGCAACCTACCCGGACCCGACGCGGGCCACGCCTGACGGATCCCTACTCGGTCTTGCTCCAGGTGGGGTTTGCCCTGCCACTGCCGTTACCGGCAGCGCGGTGCGCTCTTACCGCACCTTTTCACCCTTACCGCGGAGGGTTCCGCGGCGGTTTGTTTTCTGTGGCACTTTCCGTCGGCTCGCGCCGCCCAGGAATTACCTGGCACCCTGCCCTGTGGAGCCCGGACTTTCCTCCCCGGTGATCAGAACCGGGGCGACTGCCTGGCCGACTCCCGGGCGAGATTATAACGCTTGTATCCCGTCATCCGCTTTCCGTCCGCGCCCATCCCTCGGACACACTGGCCGCGATGCTCGCCGGGTCGAGCAACTTGCGTGCACTGCGCCGGACCTCGATCCAGCGGAACCGCACGGAGTTCAGGACGATTTCCTCGTCCAGCCGCTTCAGGTTGTCCACGATGGGTGCCCAGTGCACCAGGGCCGGCGGGCTTTCGGTGAACACCGCGTCACCGTCCGCCACGCGCTCCCACAGGACGCCGTGTACGCGGTTGTGGTACCGCTTCCGGGCCTCGCCGAAATCCACCCCGGCATCCGGCGGGACGCCGGCCTCCCCCAGGATTTCCTCCGCCACGCCGCACATGAGCTTCCCGGTTTGCTTCCCGTCCAGGGCTCCCGAGTGGCACAGGAGCCCCCCCGTGTACACGGTCAGATCGGACACACAGGCCAGCCAGACATGCCACTTCGCGACATTGATGGATTCCAGCATCGCCGGGTGTTCGAAGAGTTCCGGGAAACGGGTACCGGCACGGGTCTTCAGGTATCCGTAGAGCGATGTCTGGGCCACATGACTCGAACGGGAGGTGATGAATTTTCCCAGGGTACCGGCATCCACCACCACATGCCGCCTGCCGAGCTTCGTGAAACCGAGATAGGCACTCAGTTTCGCCCAGGAAGTCTTGGAAAGTAGTTTCAACGAGTCTGCCATTGTTCCGGCCGGGTTCGGGTGTTGCGGCGCATTTGTGCAGACAGGACTGCGGGTCCGGTGCCCGGCCCGCGATGCACGCACGACCATTCACGCAATATGGTACCAGTTCTCGCGGACAAGCTCGGGGTTCCATTGCCGCCCCGATCCCCTGATAAAGGCCCCGGGAGTGGTTTTCACCCGGTTGGGTGACTATGGATGGGCTGGCGGTGACTCCAGGGCGCAGGCAAGAGGCCGGATCGACAGGATCCATGTACACTTTCCCGGGAAGTATGAAAAAAGCTGAAACCCCCGTCAGACAACGTCATCACGGGTTCAGGAAAAATCAAGCCCGGACATGCGGGAAGGAAATGACATTGGGTGACCACAGGTGGCTCCATTATCTATGGGTGATCATTTACAAGACCGACATGGAACTCGTCGATCTCACCCTCCGTCAGGGTGAAGATGCCGACGCCCGCGAAGCGGAGATGCTTGTAGAGCACCGCGACGTCGGCCTGATCCCGGCTCACCCGGCCGAGCGCCTCGGCCAGTACCACGTCGAACTTCCCGAGCGCCGCGTCCTCGAGCAGCGCCTGGACGCCGGGGCGGAGGATCACGCTGGAACCGGAGACAGCGCTGTACTTGTATGCGCCGGCGATCTTCCACCCCTCGCGCTCGGCGCGCTCGGCGCAGATTCGGGCGAGCGTCATGACGGCGGTATCGAGTCGGACTTCCGCGCCGCCATTGTCGTTCGCCGCCTCTCCGCGCAACGCGGAATAACCGCGATCCTCCCTGCTGCCTGACATCTCTTCGCGTTTCCCGCGACAATACGTTCACGGGAGTCGATTTGGACCCGCAATCCGGCCGTGTCAAATTCTTCCGGTAGTGGATTTCCTTCGTGAAATCATGCAGTTGCGTATCTCAGGGGGCGCAAGGCGGTTCATGCGGTGCCTGGCGTATGAACGAAAAAGGATTCGCGATGCAAGGCCATGCGCACACCTGTCATGTCCTACACCGTCCATGGGTTCACGGTCCTCAATCCCGCCGCCTCGAACGGCGAGGTGTCCCGTGTCGCCACCATCATGCCGTTGGCCGCCGCGGTCGCGGCAATGTAACCATCGGACACCGGGATCGTCCGCCCCTCGGACCGTGCCTCCGCCATCAGTTCCGCATAGGCCTGCGAGGCCGCAAGATCGAAGGACAGAACCCGCCCGGCAAACATCGGCAGCACCTGCCCCTCCAGATCCTCGTCCAGCCGATCCCGGCGGCGGCCGGCCGGAAGCGACCGGACCCCGAAACGCAGCTCGGCGACGGTGATGGCGGACAGATACAGCGTTTCCAGCGCCTGTGAGTCGAGCCATTCGGCGACGCGTGGTTCCGCAGCCCCGCGCAGCGGCTCCGACACCACGTTGGTGTCTACCAGGATCATTCCAGGTCAACCGGCCGGGCCGGAACGGTGTCGCGTTGGGCAAAGCCTGCGAATTCCTCGTCCGTCAACCCGGCGCGCCGGCCGACGGAGGTCAGCAGCGTTCCCAGGGCGGCCCGCCCTTCCGGCAGCACCGTTTCTTCCAAGATGGCCCGCACCTCCGCCTCGGTGCTGCGGCCGCGTAACGCGGCCCGCACACGCAATGCGCGATGCACCTCGTCCGGCACGTTACGCACGGTGAGAATAGCCATAGTCAACTTCCAATATTGCTTCTAATGCTAGCATTGTATCAAGATGACGATGATCCGAGAAGCGCTCGCTCACGCCTTTGTCCGGCACGCCAAGGAAATCACGTCCTTGCTTGCCGCTTCCCACTGTCCATTCATGACTGATCGCCAAGTCCTCTTCCGCCACGATGTCAGACTACGTACGTGTAGAACCAAGGTCGGATCACCCTTTTGCGTGCAGGAGCTCGCGGGTCATGAATACAGCGCTGCTCGCCATCCCAAACAATCCAATGCCAACTGTCATCATCTGCCGACTGGCCGGTCGTCGCACGAATTTTCTCGATATCCTCCCAGGCTTCCTCGGCAGGAGAAAGATTGTCTTGCAACTTCAGCAGTCCCGAGAAAATGCCCTCAGCGGCGTCAACGAGCGTAGTTGCCGAGATCTACTTCCGTGAAAGAAAAAGCTCAGTAGCCCCGCACGACGCGCGCGGGCATTACCCTTCAGCCCCTCCCGGTCGGGAACATCCCCGGCCCACTCGATCAGCGTGCGAACGGCAGCCTCGGCGCGGCCGACGGCGGGGTTTCGAGCCGGTGCACGATGGCGTCGAGGTTCGATGCTCGACAACTGCACTGTCCATATCCCGGCCTTTCAGCGATGTCGGGCGCCCTGGATAGCGGCTCTCTTGCGAAACAGAATGCAATGTTATATCATTATATTCGTACCTCTCGAGGTGAGACAGGCGATGACGAAACCACCGGCCCGACCCCGGCCCTGCACCGATCCCGATTGCCGCGGGCGGCACTCGACGCGCGAACGGGTCGCGCTGGCAGTATCGATTTGCGAGGGACGCGGCGTACAGATGACGGAACTGCGGAGGCGTGTCCTGGAGCTGCTGTGGGCGAGCGGTGGGCCGACGAGCGCCTACCAGTTGATCGAAGCGATCAAGCTCAGGAATTCGCGTCCGGTCGGACCGCCGACCGTGTACCGGGCGCTTCACTTCCTGATGGGGCAGGGCCTCGTCTCCAAGATCGAAAGCCTGAACGCCTACGTCCCGTGCGTCCATCCCGAACGTGACCACGATTGCCTTTTCTTCATTTGCAGCGGCTGCCGGGTATCGATCGAGCTTGAGGATCCGCGGATCGGAGGACTGCTTGCCGAGGATGCCGCCGTCCTCGGGTTCGACGCGACACGTCGAATGGTCGAGGTCCAGGGCATGTGCGCGCGATGCGCAGAAGCTGGCGTGGCGTAAGCGGGAAGGAGGGGGTCCACCCATGGAGAGCCGGTATCCGGATGGACCGTCGCGACGGCTGGGCGTGAGCGCCGCCGCTCGACAGGAAGTGCCGGCATGAGGAAGCGGCGCACCCCGTCGCTTCGGCTGCTGCCGCTCGGCGCTGGCCCGCGGCTGGCCGGGGCGGTCCTGATCGTTGCCGCGCTTTGGGGGGCGTTCTTCTGGGCGACGTCCACGCCGGGGTGGCCATGACCTACGCCCTCAAATTTCAGGACCTGAGCCTCGGCTACGACCGGCAACCAGCCGTGCATTGCCTGCAGGGCGAGATCGCCGAGGGCAGCCTGACCGCCATCGTCGGACCCAACGGAGCCGGCAAGTCCACGGTGTTGAAGGGGGTGACCGGCTCACTCCGCCCGCTCGAAGGTCGGATCGCGTTCGGCGGGCTCACGCGCAGCGAGATCGCCTACCTGCCGCAGCAATCGGATGTCGACCAGTCTTTCCCGATCGAGGTCGCCGACCTCGTGGCAATGGGCCTCTGGCGAGAAGTTGGCGGCTTTGCGGGCTTGCGGGCTGTTCACCGCGCCCGCGTCGCCGAAGCGATTTCCGCTGTCGGCCTCGAAGGGTTCGAGAGACGGCCGATCGGGTCGCTGTCGGGCGGGCAGATACAGCGAGCGCTCTTTGCCCGCCTGCTGCTGCAGGACGCAGGGCTCGTCCTGCTTGACGAGCCCTTTACGGCAATCGACGCGAGAACGGTGGCGGACCTGATCGGCGTGGTGCGGCGCTGGCACGGCGAAGGCCGCACGGTGATCGCCGTCCTGCACGACGTCGACACGGTGCGGGCTCACTTCCCCCGCACGCTGATGCTTGCCCGCGAACTCGTCGCCCACGGACCCACGGCGCAGGTGCTGACGGCCGAGAACCAGTTCCGCGCGCGTCAGATGTGCGAGGCCTGCGCCGGCCCCCCGCACAGCTGCGGGCGGAGCGCGGCGTAATGGGGGAGGTGCTTGTCCAGCCCTTCGCCGATTTCGGCTTCATGCGGCGCGCACTGATGGGCTGCATTGCGATCTCGGTCGGCGCGTCACCGGTTGGGGTATTCCTGATCCTGCGCCGCATGAGCCTGACGGGCGACGCGATGGCCCATGCGATCCTGCCGGGTGCAGCCGTCGGCTATCTCGTCGCGGGCCTTTCGCTCGGGGCGATGACCGTCGGCGGGCTGATCGCAGGCATGGCCGTGGCGCTGCTTGCAGGCTTCGTGACCCGCGTCACGGCGCTGCGCGAGGATGCGAGCTTGGCGGCTTTTTACCTGATCTCACTGGCGTTGGGCGTGCTGATCGTGTCCACCCGGGGCAGTAATGTCGACCTGATGCACGTGCTCTTCGGGACCGTGCTCGCGCTCGACGACGCCGCTCTGACTCTGCTCTGTTCCGTCGCGACCGTTTCGGTCTTCACGCTCGCGGCTCTGTTCCGGCTGCTCGTGCTCGAATGCGCGGACCCGCAGTTCCTGCGCTCGGTGAGCGGGCTCAGCGCCGTGACGCATTTCACCTTTCTTGCCCTCGTCGTGCTGAACCTCGTGGCCGGCTTTCACGCGCTCGGCACGCTGATGGCGGTGGGCATCATGATCCTTCCCGCTGCCGCCGCGCAATTCTGGGCAGTCGGTATCGGCACACTGATCGCCGCGGCAATCTCGGTTGCGATGCTCTCGAGCTTTAGCGGCCTTCTTCTCTCCTACCATTTCAGCCTTCCCTCCGGTCCGGCGATCATTCTTGTCGCAGGTCTCGCCTACGCGCTGTCGGTGATCTTCGGACCGGTGGATGGTCTTGTCGGGCGGGCCTTCCCGCGCCGCCATCTCGAAACCTGAAAGGAGTTTTCCATGCACACCAGTAGAGCGCTTCTGATATCCGCCACCGCCCTCCTCTCAATATCGCTTGCCGCTCCGGCCATCGCCCAGTCCGACAGGACGATCCCGGTGGTCGCCACATTCTCGATCCTCGGCGACATGGTGAAGCGGATCGGCGGAGAGCACGTCGCTGTCACGACACTTGTCGGCCCCGACGGAGATACGCATGTCTACCAGCCGACCCCTGCCGATGCGCGGGCCGTCAGCGAAGCGACGATCCTTGTCGTCAACGGGCTGCAGTTCGAGGGCTGGTTGGACCGCCTGATCGACGCTTCGAACTTCCACGGCATCCGGGTGGTGGCGACCGAAGGGATCGAGCCGATCACGTTCGACGACGAGCACGGCGGTAGCCTCGAAGTCCACGCCGAAGAGGCCGGGCATGATCACGATGACCAGGCCGAGGCCGGGCATGATCACGACCACGAGGGGCATGCTGAGGTAGCGACGCACGATCATGATGACGACCACGATGACGAGGCGCATGCCGAGGCAGGCCACGACCACCATGACCATGGCGCTTTCGACCCGCACGCCTGGCAGAGCCTCGGCAATGCCGTAGCCTATGTCGACAACATCACTGCTGCTCTGGCTCAGGCCGATCCGGGGAATGCCGGCGCGTACCATCGGAATCGCGAGGCCTATGTGGATCAGCTTGAGGCCCTCGACTCGGAAATCCGTGAGATCGTTGCCAGGCTTTCCGCGGGCGAACGGACCGTCGTCACCTCGCACGATGCATTCCAGTATTTCGGTCGCGACTACGGGCTGACTTTCATCGCGCCGCAGGGGCTCAGCACCGAGTCGGAGGCGTCCGCAAAGGATGTCGCCCGCCTCATCCAGCAAATACGCAAACAGGGAATTCGAGCCGTCTTCATCGAGAACGTCTTAGATTCCCGTCTCCTGAAGCGAATCGCCGACGAGACGGGAGCGGTCATCGGCGGCACGCTCTATCCCGGCGCGCTGTCCGGCCCGGACGGTCCGGCGCCGACCTACCTCGACATGATGCGGCACAACGCGATGACGCTCGCGCAGGCGCTGGCTTCCTAAAGCTCGGCGCAGCCTTCGAAAGGCAGGAACGCAGGACTTCCAGGAACGAGAGGGACAGGTCGGCACACCGCGCATGAAGTCGTGTCCCGAACAGCGCTCTCAGCCAGCATCCACGAACTGAGCGGACCCGAACCTCTCTTGATTTGATCAGGCCCCCGCCGCGCTGTGCGCCGCGACAGCCCGGCGTGACCAATCAGCCCTTTCGATCCGGTCGATCACCCCGGCTCGGTCAATGATCAGCCCCCTGCCGACCCCTGTTCGACCCTGAACGAACAATGAACCCGCAAATCCCTGCCTATCATACAACTCCATCCTTGAGGGTGAAATGTCCTTGGAGTTTCGACTGGTGCCATTTCATCCGGTTTTACGTTAATATACGATGACGGGGTAAGTATATTCCGACAGATAGCTGTATCTAATCCAAAGTACCCCCACACACAACTAACAAAACCAAGAGAGGCTACCGATGGCAAACGATTCTAGGCGAGAGGAGCATTGGGCGCGAACCAGACGTCTGATGACCATTACTCTCATTCTCTGGTTTATCTTCGCGTTCGTGGTGCACTGGTTCGCTGATGCGCTGAACGCGTTTTCCTTCATGGGATTTCCATTGGGTTTCTACATGGCAGCGCAAGGTTCTGAGGTGATCTTTGTGGTGCTGATCGTCTGGTTCGCCTGGTCGCAGCACAAGATCGACTCGGAAACCGGCTTTGCGGAGGAGGAATAAGCCATGATTAAGGGTAACTTCATCGATAACCTGCCGAAGGTCTACGGCCTGTACACGGGCGGCTTCCTCATCTTCATCCTGCTCATGGCTGTCCTTGAGCAGATGGGGGTAACCGCCGACACCATCGGTATTCTGTTCGTTGCGTTCACCGTCCTGATCTATGCCGCCATCGGGTGGCTGTCCCGAACCATGCAGGTGGACGCATACTACGTTGCGGGCCGCCAGGTGCCATCGGTGTTCAACGGCATGGCCACGGCGGCGGACTGGATGTCCGGCGCATCCTTCGTGGCAATGGCCGGAGGCATCTACTTCGGCGGCCACGGCTACCTCGCCTTCGTGGTGGGCTGGACCGGCGGATACGTGCTGGTGGCCTCCCTGCTGGCGCCGTACCTCCGCAAGTTCGGCTGCTACACGGTGCCCGACTTCATCGGCACCCGCTACGGCGGCAACCTGGCGCGCTTCCTCGCGGTGGTGGTCCTGGTAATCACCTCGTTCACCTACGTGACGGCGCAGATCAACGCCACCGGCACCATCGCCTCACGCGCCCTGCAGATCCCGTTCGAGGTCGGCGTCTGGTTCGGTCTCCTCGGCATCCTGCTGTGTTCCATGCTGGGCGGCATGCGTGCGGTGACCTGGACCCAGGTGGCCCAGTACATCGTGCTGATCATCGCCTACCTGGTGCCGGTGTTCTGGATGTCCAACAAGCAGGGATTCGGCCTGGTTCCGCAGCTGGTTTACGGCGATGCGGTCATGCGGATCACGGAACTGGAGGCCATGTACGGGCTCGGCACCCTGCCGACCGTTGAAGGCGCAACGGGCGGACTCAGGGCGCTTTCCGTGCCGCACGTGGCCGCCGGCACCGGTATGGCGGCCTGGAAGTTCGTCACCCTGGTGCTGTGCATGATGGCGGGTACCGCCTCGCTACCGCACATCCTGATGCGCTATTTCACCACGCCCACAGTTCGCGCCGCGCGCAACTCGGTAGCCTGGTCGCTGTTCTTCATCTTTCTGCTCTACTTCACCGCTCCGGCACTGGCCACCTTCACCAAGCTTCAGGTGCTGGATCCGAGCCTGCCAACGGGCATCATCGGCAAGGCCATCAGTGACGTCAATTCGCTGGAGTGGATACAGAAGTGGGCCAACGTGGGCTTCCTGCAGATCATCGACGGCAACGGCAACGGCATTCTCGAACTCAACGAGTTCTTCATGCGAGGGGATATCGTGGTGCTGGCAACGCCGGAGATCGCCGGACTGCCCTACGTGATCTCGGGCCTGGTGGCAGCAGGCGGCATGGCCGCGGCGATGTCCACCGCCGACGGTCTGCTGCTGGCCATCGCCAATGCCCTGTCCCATGACCTTTACTACAAGATCATCGATCCCAAGGCAGAAACCCGCATCCGCCTGCTGGTGGCGCGGATACTGCTGATCGTCATCGGTGCAGCGGGCGCGTTTGTCGCCAGCCTCAAGCTCACCAGTATCCTGGGAGCAGTGGCCTGGGCCTTCGACTTCGCCTGTTCGGGCCTGTTCTTCCCCATCGTGCTCGGGATCTGGTGGAAACGCGCGAACCGTGCCGGTGCCGTCGCGGGCATGCTGTTCGGCTTCGCTGCGGGGTCCTGGTATCTCTACATGGTCCGCTTCGCCGGAATGGATCCGTGGCTCGGCATCGACCACCTGCGTTTCGGCATCATCGGCATGCCGGTGAGCCTGATCGCCATGGTGGTGGTATCGCTGATGACCCCCGAACCCGACAAGGAAATCCAGCAAATGGTGGACGAAACCCGGGTACCGGCCGGAAAGGCCATCCTGGCTTCCGACCACTGATCTTCCCGACCGGGAAACGAAAGCCGGGGCCTCGCCCCGGCTTTTTTTCGCCCGCCTTTTCCCCTATTCTTCGGCCATGTTCGAGACGTTTCCAATCTGGCTGCTGGTCCTGGACTACATCCTCGGCATGGTGATGTGGACCCTGATCGGCCGTTTCGGCATGGGCATCTTTCTCCCGGAAAACAGCTCGTTCTTCTTCATGCGCTTCTTCGTGCGCTCCACCGACCCCCTGATCCGGCTGTTCGCACCCATCACCCCGGGCTTCCTGATCCGGCCCATGGTACCGCTGTACGTGGCCTGGTTCTTCTACATGATCCGGTTCTACATCCTGCCCTGGCTGCTGGGCTATTCGATCATGGGAATGCTGTCGTTTCCGCTGGAAAGCGAATTCGCCCACGGCGTGGCAGAGTTCATCGGCCTGTTCGTGGACTGAGCCGCCGCCCGGCGAGATGCCGGGCGCCGCTGCTGCGGGAACCGGAAAGAGCCGGCCTTACCCCCTGCCCAGGGGATCCCCCAGCAGGTTGGACACGTAATCCACCCGGTCGAGCGCCCACTTGAGCCGTTGCCTGGCAGGGGCCGTCATTTCTGCGGGCGCGACCCGGTTGGACGGCGGAACCCCGCGGGACATGTCCCGGACTTGCTGACGGAGGATGGAGGCCAGCACGATCCGGTGCACCTCCAGCAGATTCTGGTGCACCTCGCGCACCGGGTCATCTTCCGCAAGCTCCTGCATTGCGGATTCAAGGCGGTTGCGGGTCGAACGCACCCGGATACCCTCCTGGATCGCCAGTACCCTGGCCGCCGAGATAACCGGGAGGAGACCGCTCTTCTTCACATCCAGACGCCCCTCCTCCAGCTTCAACCGACCGAACATGCCGATGGCGCTGTCGAAACGGCAGGCATTGAGTTTCAACAGCGTCAGGAAGTCGCGCGACGCGGCGCCGGCCCTGAATGCCTGATCCAGCAGCAATGCTCCAAGACCCCGGTCACCATGCACGACTCGTGCATCGAAAAAGATGTCGACATTCAGGATGTCCTCGGGACGGCGCCTGCTCACCCAGGTGCCGACCTCGTTCTGCCAGGCGGACAGGGTCCTGCGCCATTCACCGTTCATGGCCATCACGCCGCCCTTGCAGTACGGCACGCCCACCAGGTCCAGGATATAGGACACCCTGGCACCCAGTTCGGCGAACCACCGGTCCGTTTCCTCATCGTCTGCCCCGGATTCCCCATCCGCATACACCATGGCATTGTCCTGGTCCATGGCCAGAAGCGACTCCCCGCGCCCCCCGGATCCCAGTACGAGCATGGCCCATGGCCTCGGCGCCTTGCCGCGGCCTGCATCCGCCATTTCCGCTTCCGCCAGTTCACAAGCCCGGCGGGTGAGCGCGCACAGCTCATGGGAGACCACCTTGGCGATGTCCCGGACATCGGCCCCGTGCTCCAGGAGGCTCCGGGAAACCGGTGCGAGCGCGGACCAGGCGCGGCCGAGGGCCTCCGGGCTTTCCGCAAGGTCGATACTGTCGTCCAGATTCAGGGCATCGCTGTCCCCGCCCTTCAGCAGATCCCTGGCTGAAATGGCCCCGGTTACCACCCCGCTGTCATCATGGACGGCCAGGTGGCGGAAATCCTGCCGGGACATCCGGCCTGCGGCGCGGTAGACGAATTCAGCACCGTGGATGCTTTCCAGCGGTCGCGTGGCCAGGCTCTCCAGGGAACGCTCAAGCGCCCCTTCCCTGAGCCGGTCGATGGCACGGAGGATGTCCCGCTCCGTCACAATTCCGGACGTTTCCGGGCGCACCGGGCCTCCGAGCCCGTCGCCGAGGAACACGGAGCTCACCCCCCGGACCATCATGCGCGACAGGGCTTCCCCCGCGGTCCGGTCCGCCGACATCACCTCGGGATCCGCCGTCATCAGGTCCGCTACACGTAGCCGGTACTGTCCGGCATCCAGTACGGGCGGCAGGGACTCCTCGTCGGGATCATCGACGCCGACGGCTTCACTGGCCCACTCCCAGGGCGGCGCCCCCCCGCCCGGCTGAAGATTTCCGGATTCCCGGCAGATACGCAGGGCCTCCCCCACGGTACGGATGCCTTCCTGTCGCAACACCGGCAGAAGGGCAACGAAAACCTCTGCAGCCGCAAGCGCATCACCGATGGCACTGTGCCGGCCGGTGATGGTGATTCCCAGGCGGGCCGCCACGGTGTCCAGGGCATAGTCGGGCAGTGCCGGCATGGCCCGGCGCGCCAACAGCGCGATATCAAGGAAGACGGGTGCTTCCCAGGGAATGTCCGCCAGCGCATGCTCACGGCGCAGGATGGCGATATCGAATCCGACGGAGAATCCCACCACCAGAGATGGACCCAGCCAGTTGTCCAGCGAACCGGCAACCCCGCTGAAATCAGGCGCCCCCTTCAGGTCGTTGCCTGAAATGCCGTGCACCGCAAACGACGCCGGGGGAATGTCCACCCCCGGGTTGACCAGGCTGTCAAACCGGTCTTCCGGGTCGACCTGCCCGCCCCGGATCCTGACTCCGCCAAGCTGAATCAGCCGATCCCTGAAGATATCCAGCCCGGTAGTTTCACAGTCCAGGGAAACCAGTCCCGCAGCCACCAACGGCCGGGTGGCACTGTCAGGTCCTCCCTTCCGGACGGGTTTCGGGTTTTGATTCTGGGACATGGCTGTACCGACTTCCTCCTTATGCGGGTAATCTCAGGCAATCAAATACGGTCGGGTCACGCCGGATCGCGGCCTGAAGGGCGCCTGCCCGACTTCCGGGGCAGCAGTGCGCGGAAAAAAAGTCTGTTACCCGCGATCGATGTCGGGCGCTCACGTGCCCTGCACTGCCGGCCGGCCGGCGAGGCCCGGCATCGAAACAGCTCACCCGTAAGGCCTGTTTTCATGTGTCCGGATCCGCATATGCCCGTCTTCCGCATTGATTGTGCCGCAAACAATACCATTTCCCCAGCGTTTGTGTGGTGTACCCGCCCATGGAATACCAGGTGGGGTCGAATCAGGAAGCGAAACCCTGGAATCGATCGGCTGCCCGGGTGCACCCGGACTTCAACCGGTTTCACCTCCGCTGTCGTGATCCAGCCTGGAGTCGGAAATTTCCCGGTGCAGTCCCGCAGTGCCGGCCAGTTCAAGTCGCCGGCAGACCCCGGTGATCCGGCAGGCCGCCGATTGGCCGATCCCGAGCGGTTTCACCGCCTGTCCGGAGGTCATGCCGGCATCGCCTGGGGTTCTCGGCGGACATGGCTGTCTCAACCAGCGCGAACACCCGGGATTCCTTCTGCGCTTCCTGAGCGTAGCGGTCCCGTCACGGACGCGCCGCGCAATCAGCCAGGGCTCGAAGTGCGCGATCGCATCGCAGACACGGAACGAAGGCTCGACACGCCGGCCAACGGATTCCAGGAATCCGGCGGCCTATTCTTGACTGGAGCGGGGTTCTTTCCCGAGGTCCAGGGCCAGTGCATAGACCTGGTTGCGCCCGACACCGAACCAGGCCGCGGCGATACGGCTGGCGGTTTTCACCGGCAGTTCCTGCAGCAACAGCTCCAACAGCCTCCTGAGCATTGTCTCATCCGCGTCTTGCGGCGGAGCGCCCTCCACCATGACGACGAACTCCCCGTGCTGGTGCCCGGTACCGGCGCGCAACTGTCCCAGCACGTCGACCGCATCCCCCTGGTAGAAGGTCTCGAATTTCTTGCTGATCTCCCGCCCGATCACCACCGTCCTGCCGGAATCGAGTACGGCGGACATGTTCTCGAGGGTTTCCAGGATCCGGTGGCTGGATTCATACAGCACCACGGTGCGCTCCTCCCCGGCCACCCGGGCCAGCAGCGCCTGCCTGGCACCCGGCTTGGCCGGCACGAATCCCTCGAATACGAAACGGTCGACAGGCAGGCCGGATGCTGACAGCGCCGCCGCCAGCGCACAGGGCCCCGGCACCGGGGATACCGTAAATCCCTGTCGGCGCGCCTCGCTGACCAGGGAATACCCCGGGTCGGATATCAGCGGTGTCCCGGCGTCGCTCACCAGGGCGATGTTTTCCCCCGCGGACAGCCGCCGGAGAACCTCCGGCACCTGCGACCGTTCGTTATGATCGTGGAAGGACCGGAGCGGCGTGCCGAGATTGAAGTGCCGCATCAACACCCCGGTCCTGCGCGTATCCTCGGCCAGGACCAGGTCCGCCTGCGACAGCGTCTCCCTCGCCCGCGGAGACAGGTCACCGAGATTGCCGATGGGCGTGGCAACGACATGAAGCACACCGGTTTTGCTGTTCATGGTTGGGTCCCGTATACTTTTATCCACACTCTACCACTCAATCCATCCTTGAATTCGCCGCAATGAGATGCGCCGCCCGGAAACCGGAACGCGGCAGGCAAATCGTGTGCCTACCGATGGCCCTTGCTGTCGTCCTGTTGATGCTGGCAGGCTGCGCCGTCGCCCCCGAACCGGAGCCGGTGGTGGTGGAGAAGGAGGAACCCGTCGTCACCGTCACTGTCACTGTTCCCGAGCCGGATCCGGTGCTGGTCCAGGGACTGGAACCGGAGGTGGTCATCAGCATGCAGGAGCTCGAAAGCGAGGGACCCTGGGACCTTGCGCTGCGGGCGGATATCGCGCCCCCGAAACTGTCGACCGGGCTCCGCCTCGATGCGATCGACGGGTTCCTGGAACTGCGGGAGTTCACCCATGCCGAAACCCAGGCAAACTACCTGCTTGACGTGCTCCTGAGCCGGGACCAGGGCAACCGGTTCAACCTGCAGCGGGGCCGGATCGCCCTGGGCTTCAGCCAGTTCCAGACCGCGATACGGTTTCTCCAGCCGCTGCGCAATGATCCTGAATGGTCGCCGGACGAGAGGGTGCTGGTGCTGGAAACCCTGGCGGATGCACAGCTCGGCCTTGACCGGCACGTGGACGCCCTGGTCAACCTTTACCTGCGCGATCGGCTGCTGACGGGGGACGGGCAGCTCGACAGCCAGCAGCGCATACTCAACCTGGTGGAACAGACCAGCACGCTGGAACAGGCCCTGCTCAAGCAGAGCGCCAACAACAACGGCCTGCCCGCGAACCTGGTGGACGGCTGGGTCGATCTGGCGGCCCTCCGGGATCTGCCCGATACCGAGCGCGACCGGGCGCTCATTTTCTGGCGCAACAGCTACGCCGGCCATCCTGCCAGGGATGAACTGCTCGGCGGGGCGTCACTGCTGCACCTCGACCAATTCGGTCATATCGCCCTGTTGCTGCCGTTCACCTCACCCTTCGGCAGCGCGGCCCAGGCCTTTCACGATGGTTTCATGGACGCCCATCACCGGGACACAGGCCCGTCCAGGCCCTCGGTGAGCCTGCACGATATCGGGGCAGACCCTTCCCTGTCGGCGTTCTACTACCAGTCCGCCATGACCGGGGGGGCGGACTTCGTGGTGGGGCCGCTCGGCAGGGAGGCAACCGCCGCACTGCTGCAGGACGCCCCGCCTGCCATGCCGACCCTGGTCCTGGCGGATATCCCTCCGGAGTCCCGATCCGACAGCCTGTACGGCATCAGCCTGTCGCCGGAACCGGAAACGGAGCAGGTGGCCGCTCGAGCCTTCGCCGACGGACACCGCCAGGCTGCGATCTTCCACAGTGATTCGAACTGGGGCAGGCGGGCGGCCGGGGCCTTCGCCGAAGCCTGGCTCAACCTGGGGGGCACCCTGGTGGCGAACCGGTCCTTCCCCGATGCGATCGAGGAATATTCGCGCGCGATCCAGCAATTCCTGGAAGTGAATCAAAGCACGGTGCGGCGCAAGGTGCTGAGCGCCCAGGTCGGGCGCAACCTGGAATTCAACCCCCGGCGCCGGGACGACATGGACCTGCTATTCCTGGCCGGCAACGCGCACCAGGCACGGCTGCTGGTGCCCCAGCTCCGGTTCTTCCAGGCCCATGACCTGCCCATCTATGCCACTTCCAGCATATTCAGCGGCAAGTTGAACCCCGCGGTGGACGCTGACCTCGACGGGGTGATCTTCGGCGACATGCCCTGGGTGGTGGACATCCGGTATGAGCTTCCCGTGCCGGACACGGGCCCGGAGGACCCGCTCCCCGGCATGGCGCCGGGCGCCGGGCCGGTCCCGCCGGAACCGGACGCCGCCCCCGCGGACGAGGCGACGACAACCGGCCTGGAGCCGGCGGTTGCCGCCCGACAGACCGATTCCGAGACCGTGCAGGGGGAGGAGCCATCTGCCGCCGTTCTCGAGCCGGAGCCGGAACCCGAACCGCAGCCGGTGGCGAAGTCTCCCTACGGCTTCACCCCGCTGGACCGTCTGTATGCCCTGGGGCTGGAGACCTATCACCTGATTCCCCGCCTGTCCGCCCTGCGGAGCGAAGACCGGCAGAACTACAACGGACAGGCGTTTCGTGCCAGCGTGCGCCCGGACGGCAACGTGTTCCGCCATCTCGAATGGGCTACCTTTGAAAACGGCAACGTCGTCCTGATCGGGGCGCCCGTTCCGGTCAGCATCGCGCCGACTCCCCTTGCCGCGCCGGCTGCGCTCGCCCCGCAGTCGCCGCTCAAGGAGTGAATGCCGGGGCGTTCCCGCCGGCAGGGGTTCCCGGTGCGGGAATGCGCGCCAGGCGAGGCGTGCAGTGAAGGGACGGCAGTATGCGGTACCCGGCCGAAAGACGGCCAGAAAGGGCAATGGCCAAGTTATAATCGTTCAGACCCTTGTGGTTCATCAACCAATACCTGTCTCGGAGAATCGGAATGTATAGCCTTGTCGGACAGTGCGCCCGAATCAGGACCGTCTCCTTCGGCATCCTGCTTCTGTTCACCATGGAACTGATGACCGCCTGCGTGCCCGTCATGGTGGGCGCGGTCCTGGTGACGAGCGTCAACGTCGTCACCGACCGGCGCTCCCTGGGCCGCAATTTCGACGACAACACCCTGGAACTGGCGCTCCGTTTCAACATGCGGAACGACGAGGAACTGCAGGGCAACAATCTCAGCGTGACGGCGATCAACGGAATCGTCCTGTTGACCGGCGAGGTCGCCTCCGACGCCCTGCGCCGCAAGGCCGGTGACATCGCCAGGAGCCACAAGAAGACCCTGGAAGTGGTCAATGAGCTCCAGCTCGCAGGCACCACCAGCTTCACCAGCCGCGCCAATGACACCCTCATCACCAGCAAGGTCAAGACCAACCTCCTGCGCTCGGAAGACGTCCCGGCAAATGCCGTCAAGGTCGTGACCGAAGGTGGCAAGGTGTATCTCCTTGGCCTCGTTACCCGCAAGGAGGCCGACGCCGCCGTCGCGGCGGCCCGGATGGCCGGCGGGGCGACCCACATCATCAAGGTCTTCGAATACATCAAGGGCTGACACGACCATTCAGGGCGCGCAGACCCCGCTGGGGGTGAGCCACGCGCCGGTCCGGTCCGCCAATGCCGGGTGCCCTCCGGCGGCATGCCCGGACGGACGGGCCGCCATGATCGACGGTTTCCCCGGGCCGTGAAGGCCGGCGGGCGACCGCTCCCTGCTCCCTTCCGGTCGGTATCGCTGATTGAAACCCGGTCAGCCGGATCACCCTCGAGTTGTTCCTGAACAGGCAGGAGCGGCAACAGGAGATCCGGCTTCAGTCGACTGCCGGCGTAGCGGGCCGGTGCCGGGCCAGCGGAGACCGGAACCCGCCGGACCTGCTTCAGCGCATCCCCGCTTTCCATCGTGTCGGGAATTTCCTTCGCCAGCAGGCCAGCAGTATCGCCAGGATGAAGACGATGAGGGCGCTGCCGAATATGTTGACAAGGGACAGCTTCCATTCCAGGCTGTCCACGGATTGCCGCATCCGCATGCGGAGATTCCGCAGGTCGCGCCGCATCTCCACGAGCTCCTGCTGCAGATGGATTGCCTGTTCACGCAGCGGATGGGGCAGTTCGGAAAGATCGCCAATGCCGGCCGCGTCGCGGATCCCGTCCAGTTTTTGCTCGAGCTGCGCGATATGCCCGGCGGTCGATCGCTCTTCGGACAGTGTCTCCCGCTCGACTTCGCGGAACATGCCGGCGATGCGGGTAAAACGGCGGACTTTTCCGGATCGTATCCGCAGGTCCGTCAGCATGGCGTTGCTGCCGTGGGTAATCATGTTGACCAGAAACTGAATGTTGTCATTCAGTGGCCGGGTCAACACGGTTTCGCCGAAGTCGGTCGAATGCAGCGCAAACGGGTCGAACAGCCAGTCCACATCGGCAATGACGAACACATTGGCGGTCGCGGGGGAAGTCGGGACATGCGGTTCCCGGTCCGGCGCATTCGCATTGACATAAGCACTGTCCAGGGGTCCCCGAATCAATGCCGCGACCAGCCTGCCGTCGGCTGTGGGCTCGAAATCCGCGGCAAGTTCCAGGTGCGTATGGCTGTTGTATGTCTCCCGGGGATGCGAACCCGTCATTTCCGTGGTGGTCAGCAGCGGCTCGATGCCGACGGACCGGGTCGCCATCAGGGATCCTGCCTCCACAATCAGGAGGTCGTCCAGGGCAGCCACGACCGGGTGATTCCGCAACAGGGTGTCCCCGGTGAATCCGAGCCAGTAGGGGTGGTGCATCCGGGCACCGGATGCGGCGGTCTGCACGGGAGATGCCAGGTTCCGGTCGCCAACGATGCGGTCTCCATCGTAACGCAGGCCCCAGGCAAGGATCAGGTCGGAAAGGTCGTTGATTTCCGCCGATGGCCGGAAGCGGATTTCGTTGCTGGGACGGTCGAATCGCACCATGGGGTCCATGGCTGCGATCAGCGTGCCTCCCGACATGACAAACTGGTCAATGGCCCATAACATCCTGCGTTTGAGGACGGTACCCTGAAGCACCAGCAGGACATCCAGGTCTTCGGGCAGGGATTCCGAAAAAAACGGAACGAGACTGACGTCATGCAGCCGCTTCAGCTCCTGTATGAATGAAAGTCCGGGTCGTGGTGCATCGAGTGAATTCGGGGGTGCCAGCGGGCTGATGATGCCGATGGAAACGGTTCTCCCGGATACGAAGCGGAGCAGCGCCGAGAGCAGATCGTATTCCAGCAGGCCCGCCCGCTCGGCATCCAGGTACGGGATGGTGTACTGCCTGCCTGCATGGGAGAGCTGCAGACCCAGAAAAAAATAGTCGCCGGACGTCATGGGTATCACCCGAATCCCGTCTTCCAGCGCTTTCAGCTCGGCATCCGTGTCGGGGGCAGGGTCAATCCGGGAGACTTCCACCCGGCCGTCCGCGGCTCTTTCCACGCGTCGAAGAAATTTCAGTGCCTTGTCCGCATGGTTCCTGATTGACCGCGGTACGGCTTCCTCCGACTTGCTCCAGTAGAATTCAATCCCGACGACCCCGTCAAGCCCCCGTAGCGCGGCGTACGTGGAATCGCTCAGGGTATAGTCCTCCTGTTCGGTCAGGTCCGTCTCCAGAGGCACCTGCAAGGATGCCAGCTGGACCAGTGCGGCCACCGCGAGAACGGCAACCAGTCTGACGGCAAGCTGAAGCTTGCTGCGGGGACTGGTCCTGCCGTCGCGTCGCTTGTCGATGATCAGGCTGCAGCAGACAAGCAGGGAGGCAATGGCGACGACAAACCATGACACATCCCGCCACTCCAGGAGCCCGGAGTTGAGGGACCGGTAGTGCGGGCCCGGAAAGGCGGCATGCAATACAGGCGCCCAATCGAAGGGAATCGCCTCGATGAGCAGGGAGGCAAGCTCGTCCGATCCTCCCAGCATCAGCACGAACAGAAACACGACGCCGGCGATGTAGGAAGAGATTCCGTCGCCCAGCATGGCTGTGACCGCCAGCGCCATGGAATAGAAAAATGCCAGCAACAGAAATGCGGCGAGGTATCCCGCCGCGACGACCCCCCAGTCCGGACTCCCCAGATAGGCAAGTGTGGCGGGAAACGGCAGGGTGAACAGCAATGCGGTCAGGATCAGCGTGGCGCCCGAAAGAAACTTGGCGAAAACGAGTTCCGCGAGGGAAAGGGGCAGCGTGAGCGCAAGCTCCACCGAACGGTCGGCATATTCGTCCGGCCATGCCCGCATGGCCAGCGCGGGAACCAGTATCAGGCCGCACCAGGGCAGGAACAGGGACCACAGGGCCAGGGAGGCTTCATCCGTGGAAAAGAATTCCCCGATCTGAAAGACGCACAGCCCGATCGCGACGAGGAACCCGGCGAGGAATACAACGTTGACCGGCGAATGGAACAGAACACGCAGTTCATGCCGATAACACGCCAGAATCCGCCTAGCAGAAACCGACATGGACAAGCTATGACGAGGTGGTCAGATGTCTGTACATGGGAAACAGCCGGCCATCGTCATCGGTGAGTGTTGACAGGGAGTCATCCGCAACAATCTGACCACGGCGGATAATGATCGCCCGCCGACAGACGGATTCGGCTTCTTCCAGGATATGCGTGGACATCAGTATACCCTTGCTTTCGGCAATGAGGGCCAGCAGATCCCGGATTTCCTTCTTCTGCTCCGGATCCAGCCCGTCGGTGGGTTCATCCAGCAGCAGGATGTCCGGATCGTGCACCAGGGCCTGCGCCAGCCAGACACGTTGCAGCCAGCCCTTCGACAACCGGCCAAGAGGCGTGTTCAGATGAATACGCAGGCCCAACACATCCATGATCCAGCGATCTGACGGGCCCGCCCCGGCGCCGGCAACTCCCCGAACATCGGCGGTGTAACGCAAAAACTCGGCGCAGGTCAGGTGACCGAACCCTCCAACCGACTCGGGCAGGTATCCGATGGACTCGCGCACCCGGATCGGATTCTTCAGGATGTCCATGCCATGAACGAAAA
Organism: Candidatus Poriferihabitaceae bacterium; assembly: GCA_965213885.1. GTDB lineage: Bacteria > Pseudomonadota > Gammaproteobacteria > Arenicellales > Poriferihabitantaceae > VYFG01. The sequence goes on along the minus strand of OZ243919.1, from coordinate 3,360,902 downwards.
CGCTGCCTCGGGTGGGTCGGAGAAAGCCGGCAAGCATGCGCAGGGTCGTAGACTTGCCGGCCCCGTTCGGTCCCAGCAACGCCACCATTTCCCCGGGATGGATCCTGAAGCTAATGCCGCCAACCGCGCTGGTGTTCCCGTAACGCATGGTCAGGTCACGGGCTTCCAGTATCGGCTGCCCGGATGGGCTTGGGTCCGCGGTGGTGGCCTGCAGGCTCATGCGGCAGTATCAGTGGGCGATGAATCCCGCAATGATGAACAGAAGGACGCTCAGCCCGGTGATGCCGTAACCGAGCCGGACGACGAGGGTGATGGTGCTCCTGCCGAGAAAGCCGGAAACCCTGGTCCAGCTTCCGGCTGTGACCAGCAGGGCTCCGATGACTGCCAGCAGGACAACCGCCTGCCTTGAGGACACGAACTGAAGGAAATCAAGCAACCCCGGTCAGTTCTGGCTGCGGCGTGAAAACGCCTCGACGAAATCGCTTTGCATGTTCCGTTCCATCTTGAACGTCTTCATTGCCTCCTCGTGCAGGATCTCCAGGGCCGTGCTCTTGTAGCGGTATGCCTCCTCGGACGCCAGCATATGGAAATCCCGTGGCCTTGGCAACTCGATATCGATGATCTGCCGTACCCGGGTCGGACGGTTCGAAAGAATGATCAGCTTGTCGGCGAGCATGATCGCCTCTTCGATTTCGGAAGTGACGAACAGATTGGTCCGCCTGTGTTCCTCGAACAGTCGCAGGAAGAACTCCTGCATCAGCTCCCGGGTCATGGCGTCCAGGCCCCGGAACGGCTCATCCATGATCAGCACCTCGGGGTCGTTCACGATCGCTCTCGCCAGTTCGGCCCGGCGCTGCATGCCGCCGGACAGCTGCAGCGGGTACTTGTCGCGGAACTCGCGCAAGCCCACCTTGTCAAGCAGGCGGATGGCTTCTTCGTGCAGTTCCTGCTTGTCCATGTCTCCGCGGATCTTGGGGCCGAAGACGATGTTTTCGTACGTGGTCTGCCAGGGCATCAGCGCGGTCTCCTGAAACACCACGATCCGGTCATGCGAAGGGCCGGAAATCCTCTTGCCGTTCAGGCGGATTTCGCCCTTTTCTGGCATCTCGAACCCGGCGACCAGGTTGACGAGGGTGGACTTGCCGCACCCGGAGGGGCCGACCACCGCAGTGAGCTTGCCCGGCTCCACTTCCATGCTGAGATCCAGCACGACATCCTGCCAATCCCATTCCTCCCCATATCCCTTGCTGACGTTCCTGAATTCAATATGGCCCCCGCTGGCGGCAGGGCCTGTGGACGGTCGATTGCCCGGTGCTGGATTCTGGTCCATGGAATTACTCACGTTTGTCTGTCTGTGCGGGTGCGTCAGAACAGGCGCTGCCACGGCATGCTGCGGTCACCCAGCCACCGGATTGCGCTGCTGGACAGGTAGCCTGCAATCCCGATGCTGATCATGCCAACAACAATCTGCTCCAGGGAGCCGCCCATGTAGGAGTTCCAGATGAAGAACCCGAGGCCGCCGCCGCCCTGGGTGCCCCCTCCCGAAATCATCTCGGCGGCCAGCACCACTTCCCACGTGATGCCCATGCCCACAGCTGCCCCGGTGAAGATCGAGGGCAGGGTGGCGGGCAGGACGATCCGCCAGAACATGTCCCAGCGGGTGGCGCCCATGGACTGGGCTGCCCTCAGCAGTCGTATGTCGATACTGCGGGCCCCGCCGAGGACGTTGATCACAATGGTGAAAAATGCGCCGAGGAAGGTCACGAAGGCGATCGACATCTCGTTGGTGGGCCAGAAGATCAGGGAGCCGGGAACCCAGGCCAGCGGCGGAATCGGCCGCAATACCTCGAACGGCGGAAAGAAGATCTCCCGCATGTACCGGTTGACCGCCAGCAGCAGGCCGAATGGAATGCCGATGATCATGGCAGCGAGAAATCCTTCCAGCACCCGCCTGAAGCTCAGGTACCAGCTTTCCCAGTAGCCGTATTGCGGTATGACCTCGCCCCATGCCACCACGACCGCGGAAGGGGGAGGGATCAGGCCGAGGAAAGGCAGCTGGTAGCCGAACCACTCATCCCAGCGCGATCCGATCTCCCACAGCACCAGGGAGACGATCACTGCAATGAGACCCCGCCAGAACTTGGTGCTCTGCCGGATTTTCTCCCAGCGCGTTCGCCTGATCTGCCGTCCCGAGCCGGTTGCACTCTGTACCGCTGTGGTCATGACTGTACCGCCGTTTGTTCCTGTATCTCCATGGTTCAGGCCAACTCCCGTTCGCCCGCCTCGAAAGCCTTCAGGGCTTCCTCGTGCACCGCCTCGTTGGTCTCATCGACCAGTTGTCTGAATGCATCGGACGACAGCACGCGGTAGTCCCTCGGGCGGGGTATGGTGACATTCAGGATCTTTTTCGTTCTGCATGGCCGGGTGGTCATGACCACCACGCGGTCCCCGAGGAAAATGGCCTCCTCAAGATCGTGCGTGATGAAGAACATGGTGACCCGGGTCCGGTCGTACATCTCCAGCAGGGCTTCGTGCATGATGGATTTGGTCAGTTCATCCATCGCCCGGTACGGCTCGTCCAGCAGCAATACCTTGGGGTCGTTGATCAGTGCACGGACGATCTCGGCGCGGCGGGCCATGCCGGATGAGACTTCTCCCGGAAACTTCTCCAGGAAATCCCCCAGTCCCGCCTCCGCCAGCATATGGCGGGCCTTCTGCCGTGATTCGGCCTTGCCCAGCCTGCCCTGCACGTAGGGGCCGTAGGCCACGTTGTCGGTGAGTGTCTTCCATGGAAACAATGCGCCGTTCTGGAAAACCACGACCCTGTCGGCACCCTGGTCAGCCTTGGGTTTGGATGGCCCGCAGAGCAGTTCCCCATCCAGGTAGATCTCCCCCATCGTAACGGAATGGAATCCCGCGATGGCATTCAGGAGGGTGGTCTTGCCGCAGCCGCTCGGGCCGACGACCATGCAGACCTCACCCGGCTGGATCTCGAGGGTACAGTCATCCACGGCCATCACGTTGACGCCTTCCGGATCATAGATCTTGGTGACGTTGCGGATGCTGATCGCGCCTTTGGTCTGTACTGGATCTTGTCCGGGCTTCATGGTGGCACGATTCATTACCGGTTCTCCAGCGCCAGTGCGCGGGTGCGCCACTGCATCATCCTGCTACCGACGAGCCTGACGATGACGGATGTCCCCCAGCCGACAAAACCCAGGGTGACCATGCCAATCACCATCGGAATGGTGACGTTGTTCATGTAGGCATCGATGATCAGGTAGCCGAGACCGTAGTCGCCGGAAACCATTTCCGCCGCCACCAGGGAAAACCAGGCCACCCCCACACTGATCTGCAGGCCCGTGAAGATGAACGGGAGGGCTCCGGGTATCACGACATGCAGGAAGACATGATGGGGCCTGGACCCGAGGCAGCCGGCCGCGCGGAAATAGGCGTCGTCGATGGAATCCACGCCCAGCAACGTGTTCAGTGTCGTGACATACAGGGATGCCAGGGTCGCGAGAAAGATGACGGGCCCCTCAAAGCCGCGGAACATCAGGATGGCCAGGGGCACCCATGCGAGAATCGGTATGGGCCTCAGGATTTCCAGGATGGGGAAGGTGAATTCCCGGAAACGCTTCGACCAGCCCATCAGCAGGCCGAGCGGCACGCCCACTCCCGTTGCAATGCAAAAGGCAAAGAAAATCCGGCGGCAGCTTACATAGACATGCTGATAGAACTCTTCGGTGAAAATGGAAATGCCGAGAAACGGCTCCGGGGAAAACAGTTCCTTCAGCACCATGACCGGCCCCGGCATCTTCTCGAACCGGGGCGCCTTGAATACTTCGCACAGCAACCACCAGATGACGAGCCACAGCACGATGCCCAATATGGCAAAGTAGGGGGTGGAGGTTCGGAGGTTGCGCTTCAGACGAACGGCGAAAATCCGGAAACCGGTCGGATTCCGTTGGTAGTCCACAGTGCCCGTTTCAGTCTCAGCCATTACATTTCGTCCGGTGACGGTTGACGGTTGCTTTCGGCATCTCGGTGTTCCGTTACAGGCGGCTTGCTGGTTTGTGCGACCACACGCCAGCCGACCACATGATGAAGCAACGGTCAGACCGGCAGGTCAGGCGGGCGGGAGACGGAGCCCCGCCACCCGCCCGGTATGCCGGTACGATTACCGTCAGTTTGAAGCCTTGATGACGCCCAGCGGGCTGCTCAGTCCCCGGGCTTCGAGTACTTCGCGGGCCATGGCATCGGTAACGCCGCCTTCACGGATGTTGGGTTCAGCCGCGGGTTTTTTCGGCAGGCTGTACAGAAAGGCGGTTGCGTCGTCAAGCAGGGACTGGACCCGGTCGTTGACGATGAAATCCAGCTGCACCTTCACTTCTCCACCACCTTGGTTCGCCGGCCACCCACCGAACATGGCGTGTTTCAGCACCGCCTGGTCGATTTTCTCGGTCTGGGATTCCGCCAGGGCAGCCACCTCGTCCGCATTTGCGGGGTCGGCCATGAAGAGCTGGGCGTCGAGTTCGGCCTCGAGCCAGCCCCTGTGCACGTCCGGGCGCTGCGAGATCAGGTCGTTCAGCATCACCATGAAAGCGCCATCCAGGGCATCAAAGTCCTCGCCGCTCGCGGCCCGGCGGGCAATCCCCGACTTGACGATCTTTGACGCGGTGGGTTCCCAGATCGCGGCGGCATCAAGCTTGCCGGCGCGAAAGTTCGTGGTGATGACTTCGATGTTCTGGTTCAGGTACCGTGCCGGTTCGATGCCGGCCTTCTGAAATGCCAGTCGTGCAAACCGGTCGGTACAGGCGCCATGGGGCGCTGACGTGATTTTTCCATCCATCCACTTCACCGCATCGACGCCGCTTTCGAATTCCGGGGCATCGTTTCGGATCAGGAAGATGTTGCACTGCTGCTTGGATGTCCCCAGCGCCGCCACGATCCGCATATCGGTGCCGCCGCGTTCCTGAATGTTCCGGAACGTGGAGGCAATGGCAGGCATGTCGCCCATATAGCCGATGTGCTGCTTTTCGCCGGTCATGGCGTTGACGATCACGGAACCCTGGAGTCCGATCTGGAATTCCGCCGTGGAGCCTTCCGGCAAATGTTTTTTCCACATCTGCTTGCCGTTGTTCACGACGCCGGACCAGGACTCCGTGTAGTATGGCTGATAGCCGATGACGAGTTCGACTGGTTCTCCGGGGGAGCCGAAGTCGACGTCTGCATTGGCCGTTTGCGCAAATCCGAATGAGATTGCACCCGCGGCACAAAGAAAAGTGGTGATTCGGTGGAATTTTGATTTCAACATGCTTTTCTCCTCTCAGCTGGTGTCAGCTAGTGTGTTGCTGATGTGTTTATGAATATTCGAGTCATCCGGGTACCCCTGACCCATGACTGCTGGCACGGAACCGGTGACCTTGCAATCTCAAACCATCCTGACCAATTTGTAAAATCATTCAAGTTAATTGAACGATTACCCCTGCCTATCATGCGATGGCGGCATTCCACGGCATTCCGGACACCCGACAGCACCCGGACCGGCGTCATCTTCCCATGACGGAACGGCAGTGTCAGGAGAATTTATCATAGCGGATACTCCCGGGCGGCAACCCGGCTTCGATGATCAGGGAGCGGATTGCGCTGTCCACCATGGGCGGTGGTCCGGCCAGATAGGCCATCAGGTTGTCCGGCGGCCCTGCTTCCGTCCGCAAGGCGGAAATCGCCGCTTCATGCACGAAACCGGTGGCCCGATCCAGTTCCGGCGACAGCGGCTGCTCCATCATGGCGTCCTCGTCCTCATGGGAGAACACGACGGTCACGGACAGGGATTCCGGGTGTTCGGCTCTCAGCGCCCGCAGCCTGTCGGCAAAAAACAGGTCCCGGATCGTGCGGACGCCGAAGAACAGCCTGGCCCGGTGTTTTTTCAAATGACCGGATTCATGCGCATGGTTCAGAATGGACAGCAGGCCGGCGATGCCGGAGCCGCCGCCGATGAGGAACAGTTCACGGGACTCATCCGGGTGGAACGTGGCCCGGCCCAGGGGGCCGAAAGCGCGCACCCCCGGAACGGCGTCGTTCCGGGTGAAGGCCCACTCGGAGAACCCGCCGCCATGAAGCCGCTTGATCACGAATTCGAGGGACTTCGTTTCCGCGGCGTAGTTGACCATCGAGTAGGCGCGGCATCCCGGCAGATCCGGCGCCTCCAACACGAAATACTGCCCGGCATGAAAGGTAACCGGTGCGGGAAATTCGGCCAGGAAGCACCGGATGTCCCTGGCCGGTTCGCGCCAGTGGCGGAGGGTGACGGTATGATGTCCGGGCGTGATGTCGTCATCGCGAAATCCCTGCATCTCGCCGGGTATGCCGATCCTGCATCCTGATCTTGCGGTCGCCTGGCACATCAGGAAATCACCGCGTTCCGGCTTCAGCCTGCTCCTGCCGGGTGCATCCTCCCAGCCCTGATCGATGTCGCCTTCCCGCAATCTGCCGCGGCAGGTTCCGCAGGTGCCGGTTGCGCATTCATAGGGCAACGGAACACCGGCGCGCAATCCGGCATACAGGAGTTTCTCCCCGGGCTCAGCCTCGAAGCCGGCTGATTGCCGCTTGTTGCTTGTCTCGATCAGCACGACGGGTGGCCGGAATGTGCGGGGTCTGGATTCCTGTGATCAGGCGTCGGCAATCATTCAAAAATCGTCGTCGTCGTCATCATCGAAATCATATTCCAGCTCCTGGTCCAGAAACACCATGACCTGTTCTCCCTCCAGTTTCACCTGATACATCAGGAGCGGCTTCTCGGCGGGGCCGCGCATTTCGCCGGTTTTCATGTCCCATTGCCAGAGATGTTTCGTGCAGGTCATGGTGCCGTTGCTGCAGATTGCGGATTCGTGCAGGGGCTCTTCCATGTGCGGGCACATGGTCGGATAGGCACGAAAGCCGTCGCCGACGTTCGCGATGAGAATATCGATGCCGTCAACTTGATATTTCCTGACGGTGTCCTCCGCGACGTCAGTCGCGGTGCAAACTGCTTTCCAGGTCATGGTCTCCTAGCCTCGGGCCGCGTGGTTGAACAGGCCGGCCATCAGATTGGATAGTGTGATCCCTTGTCGAGCCGCCGGTTCAGCAGCCTGACCTCCCGTTCGGCGAATTTCACCTGGCCATCAATGATGGAAAAGCGATCGTTGTACCGACCGACCAGGAACAGGCGTGAGCTCCCGGCATCCACATGGGAGTTGATGCCGTCAAGAAGGGTCTGGTAGACGGCCAGGGAAGTCGTCGCAGTGGCGGATCTGCCATCTTCCGCAACCTGCACATCGTAGACCGTGCAATGACGCTTCAACGGGGAATGATCCGAATTGTGCTTGGGCAGCATGTCCACCAGCGAGCGCATGTGTTCCCTGTTGCCGCTGAGATAGGTCATGTCCGTGCTGATTTCGGGACTGTACGAACGGATGGCGTATTCAAATCCGTCATCGCAGGAATCCAGCCAGTCACCCCAGTTCTGGTCGTCCTGGTTGAGGCAGGTCTTGTAGATCAGGGATTTGATTGTCTCGACGATGACGAAGTTGTTTGAGGTGTTATTCGCTGACATGTTCACAAACCAAAAAACGAGATGATGAAATCCCAGGCACCGGCAGCGCTCTGGCGCCGCCGGATGTCACGGGTATGATTCGTTTGCCGGATCAGGCGCTGGCTCTTTGGCCTTCAGATGCCGTATCCGGAATCTGATATGCCTCGAAGGCCTGATCCGGGTCGCTGGGAGAACGATCCAGCCAGCGCCCCCATTCCTCGTAGTAGTGACGCATGCCGTTTTCATCGTGAATGGTCTCGTTCTCATGGCGGGCATGCAGGATGCGGCGACTTTCCGCGGCAGGGTGCATGCAGGCACCCTGCGCGGTGACAGCCAGCAGGTCTTCATGCAGATTCCGGCCGAACGGGCCCCAGATGCTGTTGTGGTGCTGGATACGCGTCTGCCTTTCTTCCGGGGTATCGCTGGCCAGGCCCAGCCCGCGGAATTCGATCAGCACCTTGTCTGGACCGAGGGGGGTCATCAGGTCGCACCGCAGGGCGGAGCCGCGCAGGTTGAAATTGACCCCGGGAAACATGTCGACCATGTACCAGTGGTTGGGGGGCAGGTTCGGAAAGGACAATGACTCACGGGAGTGGAAGCCCTGGTACTTGTCATACTGGACCTCGAAGCTGCCGACGTTGATATGGCCATTGTCGAAGCCAGCATTCTTGCGCGCGAAGTATGCGTCGTTGAAGCCTGTGATGCGGTTATGGTAGTGCAGGTAGTCGTGATAGAACTCGCAATTTGTATCATGCCACAACTTGTAGTTACAGGGGATGATGGCCTTGTGATAATGGAATATCTCCAGCGGCTCCTTATCCAGAGAGGAGCGCAGGCAATCCAGTGAACCCGCGGCCCAGTCCTCGACGGTCATCGGGTTGTCGTCATCCAGATTCACCCAGACGAATCCACCAAAATAGACTTCGGTCCTGAGTTCCCTGAGGCCCACGTCCTCCTTCTTCAGGCGATCCTGGTAACCTTCCTCCTGCCTCGAGATGTAGGTACACCGTCCCTTCATGTCGAACTGCCAGGCGTGGAACATGCAGGTCATGTGCCTCGGCGTCCCGGAGGGGCTCCCCTGGCGGAAACTGCCGGAGGGGCGGCGTTCGATCATGTTGCCGCGATGCGGACACACGTTGAGGAAGGAACGCACTTTCATATCCTTGCCACGGACCACGATCACAGGCTCGCGGGCAATGGTGACGGTCCGGAAGTCATAGGCGTTCTTCAACTCGGATTCGTGACATACGGGAATCCAGGATTTCTTCCAGATCTTGTCGAGTTCTTCCTCGAAAATCGCCTGGTCGGTATAGATGCGGCTGTCAACCCACTCACCCTTGGATAGTTTGGGCGGTGCGGTCCATTGTGCGTGGTTTCTTGATGACATGTCAGATCAGCTTGTGTGGGTTGTGAAATGGATGGCTTGAATGCGGGCAGGCAGCCGGGTTCAATCCGGTCAGTCGAGCTTGGATTCCCAGTTGACCTCCTCCGCAAACTTCCTGAGTTCTTCGGGTTTCATGTAGATCGTGTGTTCAGGCCCCGGGTAGTCACGGGACTTCACTTCGTCGCGATAGCGGATAAACACATCTTCCATGATGGGGATCAGGTCCGTGTAGATCTTGGAGTGCCTCGGCACATGCTCCTCATACAGGTTGAACAGGTCCGAGGTGATGATGTGCACACCGTCGGCCTTGTTGCCCGCGCCCAGACTGATCACCGGCACCGGCAGCGTCTCGGTCAGGAACTGGCAGACTTCCTCACTGGTCACCTCACACAGAATGGAGAAGCACCCCGCATCCACCATCGCCCAGGCGTCGTCCACCAGCTCCTTCGCCCGGTCGGCGGTTTTCCCCTGGGCGAAGAAGCCGCCCAGCTGCGGCATGCGCATCGGGGTAATTCCGATATGGCCCTGGACCGGGATTCCGGCCTTGACGATGGCCTCTATGTTCCTTGCGTGATGCTGGTTGCCCTCGCACTTCATGACCTCGGCATTGGCCTCGTGCACGAATCGACCGGCGTTCTCCACTGCCTGGTCCGGGGAGACATGAAAGCTCCAGTACGGCATGTCCACCATGCGAAGACCGTACCGGCTGCCGCGGTCAATGGCCTTGGCCATCATCATGACTTCGTCAAAGGTGACCGTCACTGTGGATTTGTGTCCGAAGAGCACCATCCCGCCGGTGTCGGATACACAGAGAATATCGATGCCGAGACGGTCGGCGATAACAGCACTACGGTAGTCATAGATGGCCATCTGGACGATCTGTTCGCCCTCCCGCATCTTCCTGTTCAGCTGGTTGATGGTGATTTTCTTGCGCTTAGCGGGCTCCGCCATGGTTTGCTCCACGATAGATTGTCAATGTGTAATGATTGCCCGGCATAGTGCACCGGTGCATTCATACTATGGCGACGTGGCAGTTCCGTCAAAGAGGTGTTTTCTATGATTCAATAGCCAAAACCTAAACAGTCGCGGACCGCCGGATGATCACGGGCGGCACGGAAAACCAAGGTTACCAATCGCCCCGCGCAATCCGCTTGTCAGGATCGAAAAGCGGCCGGTCCCGTACCCTGCGCATGCGTTCGATCCCCAGGTCGTCGGCACCGAATCGTGTTGTCGGAGGATCAGAGGCCAGCACCAGGCCCATTCCGACAGTCCCGCCGAATACGACGCTGCGGGCAGCCGAAGTAACCCGAATCTGCCCGGAAACCGGGGCGGCGACGGCCTGAGGCGCCGAATACGGTGAATCGAGTTCCAGCTGATCGCTGTGGAAGAATACCCGGCGATAGCGGCGCCGGTCGGGCGGTTCCGCATCGAACCGGCCAAGTCCGAGTTCAAGGCTGTTGCAGTCAAGCCGGCAGTCGTTGCAGAAAAGCAGATAGCCCGCCTCAATCCGGAGAATGTCCGCAGCGACCAATCCTGCAGGCCGGATCCTACCGGCAAGCGCCGTGTACAGCGTATCCGCTGCGGCGTCGCCGGTGACCGCTATTTCAAACCCCCTCTCCCCGGTATACCCGAGACGGCCGATCCGGCACACCACTCCGGCCAGGGAAATCTCCATATGGCGGAAGTAAGGCAGCCGTCCCAGGCCGGAGATGTCGCCGAAGCCGCCCAGAGACCGGAGAGCCGACGGCCCCTGGACGGAGAAGACGAAGGTCCCGCGCGACCGGTCCGTCACGCTTGCCGATTCAATGGTTGTCGCACCGGCACGCCGAATATCATCCCGGAGGCCGGAATACACATCATAGGTGCCGGTATCCATGCACCAGACCGTCACATCCGAGCGCACGGCCCGCACCCGGTCGACGCATACGCCATAGCGAATCTCCCCCGGCCGCATTCCCGAGACGGGACGGGACTGGAGCCCCTCCATGCATTCACGGCTGCCCGGACCGGAAATCCTTGCACAGGACATGAATGAGAAATCGAACAGCGCGCAGCCGGTACGGCATTCACCCGCCTCCCCCAACACATCTCCAAAGTCCTGGATACCAAAATCAGAAAGACCGGCCATACTGCGTTTTTCAGGAAATTGCCCGGATCAGCTTGCCCCGAGGGCTTGCTGATAGATTAGAATTATCAAAAACCATTATATGTAAAAAATCACGATCAAAGCGCAAGGGGGAGGCAGGCTCCATGTATCTACGTCAGTTTCAATATCTTGTAGCACTGGAACAGGAGGGGCATTTCGGGCGCGCCGCGGAAAAATGTCACGTGTCCCAGCCGAGCCTGTCCAGCTCCCTCAAGAGCCTTGAAGAGGAACTCGGATTTCCGATCATCCTCCGGCAGCAGAAGTTCCAGGGATTCACCCAGGAAGGTCATGTCGTCATCAACTGGGCCAAGAGGCTGCTCGCGGACCGTTCGGCGATGCTGGACGAGCTGGCGGTGATGAGAGACAACCTGAACGGCCAGCTCCGGATCGGGGCCAGTCCCATGAGCTCCCCGCTGTTTCCGGCGGTCAGCCAGTTGGTGCAGCGCCGGTACCCCTACGTACAGCTCGATATCCAGTTCATGGGCCTGGACCAGCTTGTGCTCAAGCTGAACAACTTCGAGCTGGATGTGGGCTTTACGGATCTTGACGATCCCCAACTCGAGAAATTCATCACCCTGCCGTTGTACGAGGAGCCGCTCTACCTGCTGCTGCCGGAAAACGACTGGCTGGACGATGCGCCCACCAGTACCTGGAAAGAAGCAGCCACCCTGCCGTTGTCACTCCTGTCCGACTCCACCCGGGAACGTCAGATCATGAATGCGGCTTTTGCCCAGGTGGGATGCAGTCCCACCCCGAAGCTTGAATCGAACTCCATATTCCAGCTGGCCTTCCACGTCATGGCCGGTGACCTTGCCACGATCGTTCCCAAACGATTCGCACATCTGCCGCATACCCGGCAAAAGCTGCTCGAATCTCCCAGTATCACCCAGTCCATGGGTCTGGTCTGGGTACCGGGGGATCCGGTTTTTCCGATGACCAAGGCCATCGAATCCCTGATGCGCGAGGTCCTGGAGGGCGGGCTGCTGGATGAATCCTCCTTCCTGGAATCCGGAAAATGATTCCGCCGGGCCGGGTCCCTGCTTGCCGGTGGGAACCATGTAATCCTGCATCGGATCTGCACCCTGAAATCCAGTAGAAAGACATTCCGCAGGCCAGAGCGGCAGTTTTCCCCGCCACAACGGGATTTCCGGCCTGTCGCATTGAAACGGGGTGACAACAGTGCATAATCGGCCCCCCGCCTAGCCCCGGTCCGTCCATGCTGCTTTCTCCGTTGGTGCTGTTGCTCGTGCTGGTCGTCGGGATGATGATCGGCAGCATCGGTATTGGCGGCGTGCTCCAGGTCCCGGTGCTGCACTTTCTCGGCGGCGTGCCCATCCATGCCGTGATCCCCGCCTGCATGATGGCCTACCTGCTGCCGGGTATCGTCGGCGGGTTGGTGTACCACCGGCACGGCAGTCTTCACGGACCCTCCGCCTGGCAGGTCTGCCTGGGTGCGGTTCCCGGCGCCCTGCTGGGCGCCTGGCTGCTGCCCCTCGCCCCGGGACTGATTCTCGAGGTGCTCATTGCGCTGCTGATCCTGTTCAGCGGCGTGGACGCGCTGATCCGCCGGAACCGGGGAGCGGACGACGGCGGGGGGCTGGGCGCATCCGGCTACGTGGCGGCGGGATTCTTCACCGGAACGATCTCCGCGCTGACCGGTGCCGGCGGGCCGCTGGCCCTGGTGCCCATCCTGGTGTGGTTCCGGGTTCCGGTTCGTGTGGTGGTGGGTCTTGGCCAGGTGATCCAGATCCCGATATCGCTGATGGCCACGGCGTGGAATCTGCATCACGGGGTGGTGGACCTGGAACTCGGCCTCTGGCTTGCGGCGGTGCTGTCCGCGGGCGTGCTGGCCGGGGGCTGGGCTGCGCACCGGCTGGCGGAGTCGAAACTGAGGACGGTCGTCGCCTTGCTGCTGACCCTGGTCGGAGCAATGATGCTGATCCGTCTGGCCCTGTTCTAGCGCGGGTCCTGCGCCCCGGAGGTTGCCGGACCGCGAGGGCGGGCGGGCAACTGCCCCTTCGCCCCGTTATCCTTTCCGCCCGGGATCGCTGACTGAAACCCAGTCAACCAGATGATCCACGATCTGTTCCTCGTGGATGAATTGCTCACTGACCACCTTCCCGGCCACCGGCAGGGTTTCGGGATGGCTTTCCAGCGTTCGTCCTTCGTGCACCAGCCGGTAGGCGCAGGTCCATGGCATCTTTTCGAGGATGTCCAGTCTTTGCGGGTCCAGCACAATGCAGGCCGGCTGAATCCTTTCCCGGTTTTCATAGTCCGTGCATCGGCAGGTGGCCGTGTCGAGAAACCGGCAGGCGGCGTTGGTGTAGTGGATCTCGCCGGTGTCCTCATCCTCCAGTTTGACCAGGCAGCAACGCCCGCATCCGTCACACAGGCTCTCCCACTCGTCGGCGGTCAGTTCAAGAAGCGGGCTCGCCATGATGCAGACCGGTCGATCAGGACGCCAGGCCGAAGGCCGCCTTCAGCAGGGTTCTCGTGTATTCTTGTTCCGGGTTTCGGAAAATCTCCGGTGCACCACCCTGCACCACCACATCACCGGCGATGGCCCGGACCACCAACAGATCGTGGGAGAAGAATACGGAGGACAGATTGTGCTTCCGCTGGTCTTCAAGCACCTGGGTCCGAAAGAGGAGCCGGCTCATGCTTCCTTTATGACTTTTTTCATAAAGGTACTCCATTCTTCCAGGAACAATTCCTTGGTGTCACCGGAATTCAGACCCTTTTCCAGGAACTTGCTGAGCTTTTCCCGTTGTTCAGCCTCGGAGGCATCGGTCCGGATCAGGTGCTGCAGGTAATCGCTCGTGGAACTGAAGTGCTGCGCACGGGCCTGCTCGATGGCCTTTACCTCCAATTCCTCAGGAATCGGGAGGTTCAATGTATTTTGCATGTTCATGCGCAGGATTTTTTCAATATCTCCAACTTACCGCATTTATTGACTATGCGGAAGAATTGCGCATAGAACTTTTCGCCAAGTCTCTAACCTAAACTTCCAGACCCGAGTTGATTTATTCCATTGATTTCAGGGAGAAATCAAACAATGAAAGTGTCGCTACTGGGTACAATCCAGGCGAACGCCCAATCATCCAAACACCTCGCGTTGCAGCGCAGTGGGTCGAGTGACCACGTCGATCGGCTCGGCATCCGGCAGGTGCGGGACGATTCGGTTGCGGGCGATGGTCGCCAGGTCGTCCAGCAGGGTCTGGAAGCTGTGTACCGGCCCATCCGCCGTCGTGCGTTTGCTTCGGGCCTTGGCGTGTGCCGACGGCGAGACCCGGGCAGGGGCAACCGCTACTTCGAGCCCTGGGGCAACGGATGGGATCCGGACCGTCTCGGGTTCGGAGGCGGCTATCCCGGCCTTCGCGACAACCCCGCCCTGTCCGGCCAGGTCCTGATCGGCGGTTGACACCCGAGCGTATCCGAGCGTGTCTCCAATACGGTCCAGAACTGCAGTTTCTGCGTTTCTCATGTCTCTAAATCGGGAAGCTAACCGCAAAATCCGCCGTAATCCGCGCACTCGACGGCCTCGGCTTCAGGACGGGGCCGTTTTCATCTGCCCAAATTAGTCAACTTCGCCGCCTTATCTTTGTGTACGTTAAAGTGCCAAATATGTCATATAATTCAAACTATCCTTGATAAAATGTCAGTTTTGGCATCTATCAAGAATAATTTAGAAATTTACTTTAAGTGCCAATAATGGCATATTAATAGCTTAAACTATGATAAATGTGACAGAAATGGCATTATATGAAAATATCAGCTGACATATCAGATGATGTAACACTTCGGGAGATCGGTAGTCGCGTTGCGCAATACCGTCTCAACCGAAACATGACCCAGGACGCTCTGGCAAATGAGGCGGGTGTATCGAAGCGAACAATAATCAGGGTCGAGCAAGGTCATGCCACACAGGCTTCAAACCTCATCCGCATATTGCGTGCCTTGAAACTCCTCGGAAATCTGGAAGCACTCATTCCAGAACCGGCAATCAGCCCGATTCAGCAAGTTAAAATGCAGGGGAAGAAAAGAAAGCGTGCCTCGTCACCTCCTGAAAAACCAAAATCCGATGCGCCATGGTCATGGGGAGATGACGCTGAGGGGGATAGCGAATGACTCTCGCTCAGGTGAAACTATGGGGCAAAACAATTGGAGCCGTAAGCTGGAATGAAGAGACCAGCCTCGCGAACTTCGAATATGATCCCACGTTCAGAAAAAGTGGGATCGAAGTTGCGCCACTCACCATGCCGCTCTCCGATCAGATTTATTCTTTTCCTGCGTTGCCCCGTGAGACGTTTCAAGGTCTCCCGGGATTGCTGGCCGACTCACTGCCTGATGATTTCGGCAACGCATTGATCAATGCGTGGTTAGCAAAAGAGGGACGCGAACCCGAAAGTTTCAATCCGGTTGAACGGCTTTGCTATACCGGCGACAGAGGCATGGGAGCACTTGAATATGCTCCCTCTGAAGGCCCTTCGGGAACCAAAGCCGACAAGATTGATGTGAGCGCGCTTGTCGAGCTCGCCAGTGAAGTTCTGACCAAACGCAACAACCTTCAGGGATCGTTCGCGCCAGTGAACCGCGAAAAGTCCTTACAGGATATTCTTCGCGTCGGAACATCAGCAGGTGGCGCGCGCGCCAAGGCCATCATCGGCTGGAATCCGGAGACAAATGAAATTTGCTCCGGTCAGATCAAAGCCGGAAGCGGGTTTTCCTATTGGCTCCTCAAATTCGACGGCGTTTCCGGCAACAAGGACAAGGAGCTCGAAGACCCAGCTGGTTACGGCCTGATCGAGTACGCCTATTACAAAATGGCTCTCGCAGCCGGTATCGACATGAAGGAATGCCGCTTGCTCCAGGAAAATGGCCGCAGCCATTTTATGACCCGGCGTTTTGATCGCACCGATCACGGCAAAAAAATCCATATGCAATCCCTGTGCGCGATGGAGCATTTCGATTTCAAAAAGGCCGGAGCGTACTCTTACGAACAGGCGTTACGCACCATTCGTAAGCTCGATATGTCCATGGAAAGCGTTGAAGAACAGTTCCGGCGTATGACCTTCAACGTCGTTGGACGAAATCAGGACGATCACGTCAAGAACATCGCTTTTCTCATGGATCAATCCGGGGCATGGTCATTGTCCCCAGCTTTCGACATGACCTACAGCTACAATCCAAGCGGTGCCTGGACGAACAACCATCAAATGTCGCTCAACGGAAAGAGAGACCACTTTGATGTGGAGGACTTTAAGGTCTGTGCAAAAAACGCATCGATGAAACGGGGCCGCGCAGAGGAAATCCTCAAAGATGTTCAGGATGCCGTCCTGAAATGGAAGAGCTTCGCTAAAGAGGCTGGTGTTTCTGACGATGTGGCGACGAGCATCACCAAGGTTCAGCGCACCGATATTTTAAGGTAAGTGCGTATTTTCGGTGGGGGTTGATCGTGATCCAGGCGGTGAGGTATGGGGCAATACAGGCCATTGGGCACCCTGTTTGAATCCGCCTGAACCAACCGGTCCGTCGTCAGAGCTTTTCGGACTTGACAGGTCGTTTTTCGGGAAGACTACTCAGCCTCCGTGGAAGCTGCGAACATCGAACCATTTGAGAGGTTCGTTGCCGAGCACGCTCAATGGTCAATGAGTGAATCGGCTTACAGTAATGACAGGTAGAGACAACCACCCAACCGATTTTGACCTGACATGCTGGTATCTGAATGCCAAGCGCGCCGTCGAACTGGTCGGAGTCGATCATATTGTCCCCGATATTAGGCGTATCAATGCGCTAGGGGAGATAGATGACGCGCTGAAAAAGAACATGACGATTTCGGTGATCAAAGACCGGTCGATCAGGATGCCAGACTGAAGGCCGCCTTCAGCAGGGTTCTCGTGTAATCGTGTTCCGGCTTTTGGAAAATCTTCGATGCACCGCCCTGCTCCACCACATCGCCGGACTTCATGACGATCAGATCGTCAGCGATGGAACGGACCACTGACAGGTCGTGGGAAATGAAAACGTAGGACAGGTTGTGCTCCCGCTGGATGCGGTTCAACAGTTCCAGCACCTGCACCTGCACGGTCCTGTCCAGCGCGGAAGTGGGTTCGTCGAGAAACAGTACCTTGGGCTCCAGGATCAGCGCACGGGCGATGGCGATGCGCTGGCGCTGGCCACCGGAAAATTCGTGGGGATAGCGGAAACGCGCCCCGGGATCGATCTCCACTTCCCCGAGAATCTCCACCACCCGCCGGTCCCGCGCTTCCGGGTCGGTCATCAGGCCATGGGCGTCCAGCCCCTCGCTGACGATCTCGCTGATGGGCATCCGCGGCGACAGCGAGCCGTAGGGATCCTGGAACACCATCTGCAATTGCCGGCGCATGGCCTTGAGTTCGGCACCTTCCACCGCGCGCATGTCGCGCCCCATGAAGACCATCCTGCCTTCGGACTGGATGAGGCGCATGAGCGCCAGGGCCAGGGTGGTCTTGCCGGAACCGGACTCCCCCACGATGCCGAGGGTGTGGCCCGGCTTGAGCGCCAGGGAGGCGTCGTTGACCGCCTTCACATGGCCCACGGTGCGCCGGAGAATGCCGCGCCTGACGGGGAACCAGATCCTGAGATGCTCCGCCTCGACAACGCGCTCCCCGGCAGGCTTCGGGGGGCTCCGATCCGGCGGTTCCGCCGCCAGCAGCAGCCGCGTGTAGTCCTCCTTCGGTGACGTGAAAATCTGCGTTGCCGGGCCGCGCTCCACCATGCGGCCGTCCTGCATGACCAGGACGCGGTCCGCCACCTTGCGCACCATGGTGAGGTCATGGGTGATGAGCAGTATGCCGAGGTTCTTGTCACGCTGGATGTCCTTCAGGAGGGCCAGAATCCTCGCCTGCACGGTCACGTCCAGTGCCGTGGTAGGTTCATCCGCCAACAGGATTTCCGGCAGGTTGGCCAGGGCCATGGCGATCATCACCCGCTGGCGCTGGCCGCCGGAGAGCTGGTGCGGATACGCACCGAGGCGGGACTCCGGATCCTGAATCCCCACCTGGTTCAGTAGTTCGATGATCTTGTCGCGGCCGGTGTCCCCGGTGATGCCCTGGTGCAGCGCCAGCGACTCGGCAATCTGCTTCTGGATCATGTGCAGCGGGTTGAGCGCGGTCATCGGCTCCTGGAAAATCATGGAGATATCATTGCCGCGAATGCGTTGCAGGGTTTCCGTCGGCGCCCCGACCAGGTCGGTATCCTTGTAGCGCACGGAACCCGTGGGATGGAATGCCTGGGGATAGGGCAGCAGCTGCAGAATGGACAGCGCGGTCAGGGACTTGCCGGAGCCCGACTCCCCCACCAGGGCCAGGGTCTCGCCGGCGTGGAGATCGAAGGAGACATTTCTCACCACGTCGGAGACCATTTCCCTGTTGTCCTGCCGGACGTGGAAGCTGACCGACAGGTCCTCCACCTCCAGCACGGGCCTGCCGCCGCCGACCGTCATTTGAACAGCTTCCTCGGATCGAAGGCATCCCGCACGCCCTCGCCGACGAACACCAGCAGGGAGAGCATGAGGCCGATGACCACGAAGCTGGTGATGCCGAGCCACGGTGCCTGCAGGTTGTTCTTGCCCTGGTTCAGCATTTCCCCCAGCGAGGGCGAGCCCACCGGAAGGCCGAAGCCGAGAAAATCCAGGCTGGTGAGCGTGGTCACGGAGCCGCTCAGGATGAACGGCATGAAGGTCAGGGTGGCCACCATCGCGTTGGGGAGGATGTGCCGGAACATGATGGTCCGGTCGCCGACTCCCAGGGCCCGGGCGGCGCGGATGTACTCAAAGTTGCGCGCGCGCAGGAACTCCGCCCGCACCACGGCCACGAGCCCGGTCCAGGAAAACAGCAGCATCAGTGCCAGGAGGCTGTAGAAACCCGGGGTGATCACCGCCGCCATGATGATCAGGAGATAGAGGACGGGCAGCCCCTCCCAGATTTCGATGAACCGCTGCATCATGAGATCCAGCATCCCGCCGAAGTACCCCTGCACCGCCCCGGCGGCGATGCCGACCACGGAGCTCAGCGCAGTCAGGATAAGCCCGAACAGGATGGATATGCGGAACCCGTAGACGACCCGGGCGAGCACGTCGCGGGCCTGGTCGTCGGTGCCGAGCCAATGCCGGGCCGAGGGCGGCGCCGGCGCCGGGACCTCCAGCTCGTAATCGATGGTGTCGTAGGAATACGGGATCGGGGGCCAGAGAATCCAGCCCTTTTCCTCGATCAGTTCCCGGATGTAGGGGTCGCGATAGTCGGCCTCGAGCTCGAACTCGCCGCCGAACACGGTTTCCGGATATGTCCTGAACACGGGCAGGTAGAACTCGCCGTCAAAGCGGACCAGCACCGGCCGGTCATTGGCGATCAGCTCCGCACCCAGCGTCAGCACGAACAGGACGGCGAAGATCCAGAGCGACCAGTAGCCGCGCCGGTTGCGCCGGAAGCTCTGCCAGCGCCTCAGGTTGACGGGGGTCACCCGGAAACCGAGCACCCTGTCCGAATAGTGCGCTCCTGTCGACTCCATCACACCGCCCTGGCTTCGAAGTCGATGCGCGGATCAACGATGGTGTAGAGCACGTCGCGCACGATCTGCAGCAACAGTCCGATGAGCGTAAAGAAATACAGGGTGGCGAACATGACCGGGTAGTCCCGGTTGATCGCCGCCTCGAAGCCCAGCAGGCCCAGGCCGTCGAGGGAGAAAATCACCTCGATCAGCAGGGAGCCGGTAAACAGGATGCTGATGAAGAGCGCCGGGAACCCGGCGATGACGATCAGCATCGCGTTGCGGAAGACATGGCCGTAGAGCACCCTGTGCTCATCCAGGCCCTTGGCCCGTGCGGTCAGCACGTACTGCAGCTTGATCTGGTCCAGGAACGAATTCTTGGTCAGCATGGTCAGGGTGGCAAAACTGCCGATCACCATGGCCGCCACCGGCAGGGTGATGTGCCAGAGATAGTCCAGGATCTGCTTCCACAGGGGAAAGTCATCCCAGCCCTCCGACGTGAGACCGCGCAGCGGAAAGATGTCGAAATAACGCCCCCCGGCAAACAGCACAATCAGCAGGATGGCGAAGAGGAAGCCGGGAATCGCATAGCCCGCCACGATCAGCCCGCTGGTCCAGGTGTCGAAACGGGAATCGTCGCGCACCGCCTTGCGGATGCCGAGCGGAATGGAAACCAGGTAGGTGATCAACGTGGTCCAAAGGCCAAGGGAGATGGAGACCGGCATCTTCTCCAGGACGAGATCAACCACCCGCTTGTTGCTGTAGTAGCTCTCCCCGAAATCGAACCGCAGGTAATCGCCGAGCATCTTGAGGAAACGCTCGTGGGCGGGCCGGTCGAAGCCGAACTGCTTCTCGATCTCGGCGATGATTTCGGGGCGCAACCCCTGGGCGCCGCGATACTTGCTGACGCCCTGTCCCCCGCCCGCCACCGGCTCGCTCCCGCCACCCTGGATGTCCGAACCGGCGCCGGAAAAGCGGCTGGTGGCGTCGGCACCATGGCCCTGAAACTCTGCGATGGCCTGCTCCACGGGGCCGCCGGGGGCGAACTGGATGATGGCGAAATTCACCACCATGATTCCGAGCAGCGTCGGAATCACCAGCAGCAGGCGACGGATGATATAGGCCAGCATTGTGTGTCAGACCGGTCAGGCCCCTGTGCCGTCAGCGCACCAGTGCGGCGTCCTTTTCCGTGTTCACCCACCAGACGCCGGGGAATCCCACGCTGTACACGGGCCGTCGGTCGGGGAACCCGAAGCGATCCCAGTAGGCGATCCAGGCCTCGTCGTTGAAATACGTCGGCACCGCGTAATGGTTCCACAGCAGTACCCGGTCCAACGCCCGGGTACTGTGTTGCAAGGTCTCCAGGTCCCTTGCCACGATGATCTGTTCAATGATCGCATCCACCACCGGGTTCTTGATGCCGCCGGAGTTGCCGCCGCGGATGTCCGCCGACTCGGAACCGAAGAAGCTGCGCAGTTCGGTGCCCGGCGGGGGGAAGAAATTGAGCCCGCCGACCCACAGGTCAAAGTCATAATCGTAGATCCGGGTGCGCCACTGGGAGGTGTCCACGAGGCGGATGGAGGCATCGATGCCGGCCCGCTTCAGGCTCTCGACATACGGCAGTGCGAGCCGTTGGCTTTCCGGGTACGCGGTCATGAGTTCGAGCTGGAACTGTTCGCCGGTATTGTCGGAAACCAGCTTGCCGTCCGCCAGTCCCCAGCCGGCCTGCTTGAACAGCAACAGGGCGCGCCGAAGGTTCTTGCGGTCGCGGCCGCTGCCGTCGGTTGTCGGTGGAACGAAGGCCTGCTGGAGCGTCCCTTCCGGCAACTCGCCCGCAAAGGGCTGGAGGATGGCCTTTTCCGCTGCCGTGGGCGCGCCGGTTGCACCGTAGTCGGAATTGGGGAAATAGCTGTCGATGCGCCGGTACTGGCCGTACAGCAGGGTCCGCTGAATGGCCTCGAAGTCATACAGTGTCATGATGGCTTCGCGGACACGGATGTCGCTGAACTTTTCCCGCTTCATGTTGAAGAAGTAGCCACCCATGCCGCGGGGGCGCTTGCTGGGGATCTCCTCGCGGACAACGCGTCCGTCCTCCACCGGCCTGATGTCGTACTCCGTCATCCAGCGCTTGGCGCTGTTTTCGGAGCGGAAATCGATTTCGCCGGCCTTGAAGGCCTCGAACTCCACGGTCAGGTCCCGGTAGTACTCGTACCGGATCTCGTCGATGTTGTTCAGACCGCGCTTGACAGGGAGGTCCCTGGCCCAGTAGTCCTCCACCCGCTCATAGGTGATGGAGCGTCCGGGGTCCAGGTCCTTGACCCGGTAGGGGCCGCTGGTCAGCGGCGGCTCCAGGGTGGACGCGGTCACGTCCTTGTCCTTCCAGTAATGCACCGGCAACGGCGACATGCCCGCAGCGATGGTGATGGGCTTCATGCTGCCGGTGGTCTTGAAATTGAACCTGAGGCGCCTGTCCGACAGCGCCTCCGCGCTTTCGATGTCCTCGTAGAATGACTTGATGAAGGCCCGGCCGTGCTCCTTGATGGTTTCCAGTGCGAAGACGAAATCCCGGGCAATGATCGGTGCGCCGTCATGGTAGACCGCCTCCTTGCGCAGGTTGAAGATTGCCCAGCTCCTGTCCTCGGGATACTCCACCGTTTCCGCGATCAGCCCGTACAGGCCGTCGATCTCGTCCGCGGACCCCGTCATCAGGTCGTCGTACACCACGCCGATACTGCCCGGCCATTCGCCCTTCAGGACATAGAAATTCAACGTGTCAAAGGAGCCGAAATCGCTCAGCACCACCCTGCCGCCCTTGGGGGCGTCGGGATTGGCGTAGGGGAAGTGTTCGATGCCGCCGGCGTACAGCGGCTCCCCGAATTCGGCGATGGCCCATTTCTGGACGACGTTGTCCCCGGCAATCGCGGTGCCGTGGACCGCGGCCACGGACGCAAGGACCAGTACCATTGCTGTCGCAACCGGCAGGCTTCTGATTCGTATGAGCTTGTTCATGAAAGTTCCCTGTTCTTCATGGGAGTCCGGAACGGCTCGGCAGTTCCGGGGCGGCTGATGATAACCGGATTGTGCGGGAATTGGCGTGAAACTCAAGTCTCGCCCGATGGTGCCCCGCGGGTTTTCGACAGGGTTCCGGTCCCGGCGACAGGACCGGGCGGGGCCGGGAGCAGCCCAACCCCGGCAGGCAGGGACCGGCACCGGTTCCTATCCGGCCGGAAAAATGTGATAGAAGCATGGACCACACCGTTCAATCCATGAAACCAGACAAAGCCATCCTGTCCATGGCCATCGGCCAGGTATTCACCTGGGCGGGGCTCTACTACATCTTCCCCGCGCTGTTGCTGCGCTGGGAACAGGACCTTGGCTGGTCCAAGGCGGAGCTCACCGCGGCCATTACCCTGGCGGTATTCGCGTCCGCCGTGGCGGCGGTACCTGCCGGGCGGATGATCGACCGGGGACTGGGGGCGTCCCTGATGGCCGGCAGCGCCCTGCTTGGCAGCGCGGCCCTGCTTGCCTGCTCGTTCGTGCAGCAATACTGGCAGTTTCTCCTCCTGTGGTCGGTGATCGGCATCAGCCTGGCGGGTTGTCTCTACGAGCCCTGTTTCGCCATCGTCACCCGCGCCCGCGGGCCCCGGGCAAAGCAGTCAATCGTCCTCATCACCCTGATTGCCGGATTCGCCGGTGCCGTCAGCTTTCCCTCCGCCCACCTGCTGGCGGAAACCTTCGACTGGCGAGTCACCCTCCGGGTATCCTCCCTGGCAGTGGCCCTGATCGGCGCACCATTACTCTGGACCGGTGCCCGGATGCTGGAATCGGGCGCCGATGCCGCACGGACGAAAACTCCGGCGGCCACGAGCGCCTGGACAGGGAGCCTGCTCGCAAGCCCCGTGTTCTGGCTCCTCGGCATCGGCATGGCCCTGCTCGCCGTGGTCCACGGTGTCACGCTGCATCACCTGCTGCCGATCCTGAACGAACGGGGCGTGCACCCTGAAGTGGCGGTGTTCGCGGCTTCCCTCATCGGTCCGATGCAGGTCGCGGGCAGGCTCGTGATGGTGGCGGCGAACCGGCATGCAACCAACCACGGTATCGCGGTTGCGACCTTTGTGCTGATGGGGCTGTCCATACTGCTGCTCATCGGCGCCGGCGGCACCCCCGTGCTGCTGGTGACCTTCGTGGCCCTCTTCGGTGGCAGCTACGGCATCGTCAGCATCATCCGGCCGGTGATCGCGCGTGACCTCCTGGGGCAGGCCGGCTTTGGCGCCAAGTCCGGGGGCCTTGCCCTGCTGTACCTGTGCGGCAGCGCGTCGGCGCCCTTCGTCGGCGCCCTGCTCTGGGAATTCGACGGCTATGGCCCGGTTCTGCAGCTGCTGGTGGGACTTTCAGCTGTCGGACTGGCCCTGTATGCCGCCGCCCACAGGATCGTGGCTGTCACTGCGACCGGCAGTTCCTGAATCCGGAAGACCCACAAGCCGGCCGTCCGCTGGCCGTCCCGGGAAGTCTGTGTTTCGACGGGAACGCACGGAATGATGCATCCGCCGGCCCCCCCGAATCCGGTTCCCGGATGAGGCGGGCAACCACCGTGCACCCCGGAGTGTCACCTGGCTCCCAACCTCGCCCTTCCATCTTGATATCGGCATTGCGCGATCAGGAGTTGATCATTTTCAACGCGATGTACAAGACGATGCTCGCGGTTCAGGCGACGCGACCACCAGCCCGAAAGTGAACCGTTCAGTGGCTCAGGTGTTCCCGTCCCGCTGCATGGCGTGCGCATACACTCCTTGATTCGCGCGTTCAACCGCAGCAACAACTTCCAATCATGCTCTTGCCGGTAGAGACCGTCGTTCCATGTCTGATCATGGAAGATGATGTGCACTCCATCCGTGACCGCTCCTCGCCCTTGCCCGCCTCCAGCTCTTCGACAGCCTTTAGCAGGCGCCTGGAATTCCCGGGGCTGCGCAACAGGCAGCGCATTTCCTCATCAGAGGCGAAGTCTTCCAGCGACCTGAGTACAACGGTTCGCTTGCCGCCACTGCGCACAATCAGTACGGGTGCATGATCTTCGGCCACACCATCGATGGTTGCAGACAGGTTGCGGCGCAGTCCGGGATAGGATGTGGTTCTCATGTACCTGATGGTGCGCCATTGAGTACTCATTGTCGGATCTTCATTTCCTTTGCGGTGATCACATGGTTTGTTCGACGGATCGCCCGGGGAAAAATAGACCAGCAATCCTGACTTTCTGCCTGCCTGCACCCTGACCGGGAGCACAAAACCCTGATCCATTCCAGGCGAAATCCGTCACGCCACGGATCGCGCAGAGTTGTCAGGAGTCCGGCCTTCCTGTACAAATCCCGAATGCTGCCGCCGCCCTGCAACCGAGCACCGTCCGGCCATTCGCCGGTTCCCGCGCCCGCCCTTCCCCGGCCCGGTGGAACGGAGTACCGGTGCGGGTTATCCTGCATCCTTCGTGCCCACTTGCCCTCTCGGCCATGACCGGACCAAGGCTCCATTTTACCCGCGCGGAATACGACGCCCGCATCAGAAGGACCCGCGAGGCCATGGCCGGACGGGACCTGGACCTGATCATCGTTTCCGACCCGTCCAACATGGCCTGGCTGACCGGGTATGACGGGTGGTCGTTTTACGTCCACCAGTGCGTGCTGCTCGGCATGGAGGGCGACCCGGTGTGGTACGGACGCTCACAGGATGCCAACGGCGCCAGGCGGACCTGCTTCATGGCGCACGGCGACATCATCGGCTACGCCGACCATTACGTGCAGTCCACCGAACGCCATCCCATGGATTTCCTCTCCGGCTGCATCCAGGAGCGAGGCTGGGGCAGCGGCCGCATCGGCGTGGAAATGGACAACTACTGGTTTTCGGCGGCAGCCTACGCCTCGCTCCGGACACACCTGCCGGACGCGTCGTTCGTCGACGTCACCGCGCTGGTGAACTGGCAGCGCGCGGTGAAATCGGCGCAGGAGCTTGCCTATCTGCGAAGCGCGGCGAGAATCGTCGAACGGATTCATGCCCGGATCGTGGAGGAGATCGAGCCCGGAATCCGCAAATGCGACCTGGTGGCGGAGATCTACGATGCGGCACTGCGCTACGACAGCGGCATCGGTACCGGCGGGGATTACCCTGCCCTCGTGCCCCTGCTGCCGTCCGGCACCGACGCCGCCGCGCCGCACCTCACCTGGGACGACCGGCCGATGAAAACAGGCGAGGGAACGTTCTTCGAAGTCGCCGGCGTCGTCCACCGCTACCATTGCCCGCTGTCCCGCACCGTGTTCCTCGGCAAGCCGACAAGGACCTTCCTGAATGCCGAAAATGCGGTTCTCGAAGGAATGGAGGCGGGACTCGAGGCGGCGAAGGCCGGCAATGTCTGCGAGGATATCGCCAATGCCTTCTTCGCGGTGCTGAAGAAATACGACATCACCAAGGACAATCGCGCCGGCTATTCCATCGGGCTTTCCTATCCCCCGGACTGGGGCGAACGCACCATGTCGCTGAGACCCGGCGACCGGACCGTGCTCCAGGAGAACATGACATTCCATTTCATGACCGGACTGTGGATGGAGGACTGGGGGTTCGAGATCACCGAGAGCATCGTGATCACCAGCGACGGCCCGGAATGTCTGGCGAATGTGCCCCGGAAGCTGGTGGTGAAAGACTGACCCGCGTATCCCCTCATCCGGAGATTGCGGCGAGTATCCCCTGCGCCAGCCGCGCCGGCGCCACGAGGTAGCTCCGGCCGGCCGGGGACTCCGGCTGGCGGATGTCCTCCTTGACACACTGAACCGCGAGGCCGGCTTCGGCAGCGATCAGGCCGGCGGCGGCGATGTCCCAGATCCTCACGCAATCCAGGAAAGCGTCCAGGCGCCCGTCCGCCACCCAGCAGATATCCAGCGCCGGCGAAGCCAGCCGGCGGATATCGCCGAACGTCCGCAACAGGGGATGCAGCCGGTCGATCAGCGGGCCGATCCCCGACCTGTCCGCCGGAAACCCCACGCCGATCAACGCCCGTTCGGGAGGCGCCGCCCGACCCGTCTCCAGTGGCTGCCCGTCACGGAAGGCCCCCTCGCCGGAGGCCGCCCAGTAGGTCTGGCCGTAAAAGGGGGCGCGCACGGCCGCCACTGTCGGCTGCCCCTCGACGTACAGTGCCACCGACACGGAGACATGATCCTGCCCGTGCAGGAAATTCGCGGTTCCGTCCAGCGGATCAACAATCCAGCACCGTCCGCGGCGGTGGTTCACGTCGGCGCCTTCCTCGGAAAGGAGTCCATCGCGGGGAAAGCGTTCGCGAATCCTGCGCGAGATGAGTTCGTGTGACGCCATGTCGGCGTCTGATGCCAGGTCGAATCGTCCCTTCTCGTGCACCCCGATATCCGGCAGCTTCGAACGCAGGTCGACCAGCAGGTCGCCGGCTTCCCTCGCCGTGCTCCTGGCAAGGTCCAGTTCCATGGACATGTCGGTTGATGAAGGGGGGTTCATGACTTGAGCCGGGTGCCGGTTTCCGGGTCGGAATAATCAGGAAGGGCGCGGGAGCGGGATGTCGGGCATCCGTGATTCTGTCACACGGCCGGGTGCGTGGCGAGCTGTCATTCCCACGGTCGATCAGGCACCGCACAGGGCCGGGACAAAGCCGGCCCTGCCGGGGTCAACGGGATCGACAGGACACCATCCTGCCATGGTATGGCCGGGGGGTGATGCCGCCGGGCAGGTAGAGTGGGTGTTTCGGCGAGCCGTTTTGCGTGACCCCGAGACAAGCCGTCTCGATGCCGAGGCCGACCAGCCAGTCCATCACCGCCAGGTCCTGATCCAGATACACCCCGCGTGCGCCCCAGGCGCAGAGCACGCGGGCCGGGGTCGGGTGATTGCGCCTGTGATTCCCGACGGCCTTTCGGATCGCCGGGAAGTTGTCCGGACCCACCGGGTCGGCGGCGTGCCTGAGTGCGCCCGGCTCCGTGGACCGGTACGCGAACAGGTTGACCATCCTCAGTCCGCCATAGCCGAATTTCCGCGCGAACCCCACGCACCGACGGATCGTGGGATCGTCCTTCCTTTCATCCGCGGTGGAAGGATTCAGACCGATGATGACCAGGTGCGGGGTCCCGTTGCTCCAGGCACGGCCGAGGGAGTACCGGTAGACCCGGTCCGCCGAGAACTCCGCGGTCCGCGTGATGTGTTTCTCATTCAAGGGCATGGTTCGACGATGCGAGCCGGGCTGCATCGGCATTTGGCGCCGCCTGCCCCGCCCGGTCCGGGAGTCACGGGCCAATGGTACCGCATGGCGCGGGATCTTCCCGGGCCGGA
The DNA here is from genome assembly GCA_965213885.1 of Candidatus Poriferihabitaceae bacterium. Classification (GTDB taxonomy): domain Bacteria; phylum Pseudomonadota; class Gammaproteobacteria; order Arenicellales; family Poriferihabitantaceae; genus VYFG01. The sequence goes on along the minus strand of OZ243919.1, from coordinate 3,332,942 downwards.
TGACCGTGGTCCACGGCCGCCCCATGCCGCTGCGGACAGGACAGGCCCTTGCGCAGTAGAATCCGGTTTGCGCCGGAACCGGCCTGTTGCCGCCGTGACCGGTCGGATCCCGACCAGACCATTGACCGTCATCATGAAATCCAGCCCCGTCCGTTGCACCATTCCCCTGGACCGGGACGGCGTCCATCACGGATTCCTGCGCCTGCCCCACAGCCGTGACGACTCGGCATGGGGGCTGGTGATGATCCCAATCAGCGTGGTCCGGAACGGGGCGGGCCCCACGGCCATCCTCACCGGCGCGAATCATGGCGACGAGTACGAGGGGCCCGCGGCGCTGCAGCGCCTGGCGCTGGAATTGGACCCGGCGGATGTCTGCGGACGCGTCGTCATCGTTCCCGCGTTCAACTATCCCGCCTTCCGTGCCGGCAGCAGGACCTCCCCCATCGATGGCGGCAACCTCAATCGCGCCTTTCCCGGGCGCCCCGACGGCAGTATCACGGAAATCATCGCGGATTATTTCCAGCGCACGCTGATTCCCCGGGCGGACTTCGTGCTCGACATCCATTCCGGCGGCAAGACCCTGGAGTTCGTCCCCTTTGCCGCCGCCCACATCCTGGACGACAAGGTCCAGGGAGCGGCGTGCGTGGCCGCCATGCGGGCGTTCAACGCCCCGTACTCCATGATGATGCTGGAAATCGACAGCGCCGGCATGTACGACACCGCGGTGGAGAATCAGGGAAAGGTGTTCGTCTCGACGGAGCTTGGCGGGGGCGGCTCCCTGACCGCCCGCACCGTGGGAATCGCTCGAAAGGGTGTGCGCAATTTCCTGATCCACGCCGGCATCCTCGGGGGCGAGCCGGACATCGCCCCAAGCATCCGCCTCGACATGCCGGATGGAGACTGCTACGTGTTCTCGGAACATGCCGGGCTGCTGGAACCGGTGGTCGACCTCGGTTCGGCAGTGTCCCGGGACGACGTGATCGCACGAATCTGGCCCCTGGACCGCACCGGCGTGCCGCCCGTGGAATACGCCGCACGCCGTCATGGCATTCTCGCCGGCCGCCACTTTCCCGGCCTGGTGCAGGCGGGGGATTGCCTGGGGGTGGTCGGTGTCGTCTGTTGAGCCCCGTTGCCGCAGCCTTCGTTGCCGCGGGAACCGGCCGGGATCGCGGGCCGGAATGATCCGGACCCTGTCGCTGCCCGGTTTGCAGCCTTCGGGTATCCGGAAACCGGCTTCCCTGATCGGCGGCACGCGCCGCTGATGCCGTTGCTTCACCGGCGGGGCGACTTTCCCGGCGCCATCCCCGGCCTGCATGCCGACACCGGTGGGCGGAATCCGGATTCGGGTGCACTCACGCCGCATGAGATCCGGATGGGCATTCGGGAGCCCGGGGCGGCGGCGAATGCCGAACCGGCCCCCTGCCGGGGTGCGAACATCCACCGGTACCGGGCCGCCGCCCTCATGCCGGCCGGCCGGCCCCCGGGCGAATAGCGGAATCCCATGCCGACAATCTACGCTGCGGCCCTCATCGCCGTCCTCATCTGGGGCGCATCTCCCGTGGCCACCAAGATCGCCGTGGCGGAGATCGACCCGGTGGTGGTGGCGTATCTGCGCACCCTGATCGGTGGACTGGCAGCGGTGGCCCTTGCCCTGGCGATTCGCCTGCCCCTGCCCATGTTTTCGCCGCAGCGTCGTCTGCTGGCGGTATCCGCAACCTGCGGATTCGTCCTGTTCCCACTGCTGTTCACCATCGGGGTGCAGATGACCTCGGCGAACCATGCCACCATCATCCTCGCGGCCCTGCCCGTGTTTACCGCGGCCATCGCGAACGCCTGGGACCATCAATGGCCGCCGCGAAACTGGTGGCTGGGTGTGCTGGTCACCATGGCGGGAGAGGCCGTGCTGATTTTCGGCCGGGACGCGGGCGCCGCCGGCCAGGCCAGTCTGGCGGGGGACCTGGTGGTACTGACGGCAAACCTATTCGCATCCCTCGGGTACGTCGCGGGTGCCCGCCTCCAGCAGAGCGGGTACCCGGCCACAGGCGTCACATTCTGGGGGGCGGGCCTCACCGCACTCCTGCTGCTGCCACTGGGATTCCTGGTGATACCGGACCTGGCGGCGCTGGCCGCATCAACACGCGCATGGTCGGGCCTGCTGTACCAGGCCCTCGCCGTCACCATCGTCGGCTATGTGCTCTGGTACTGGGCGCTTGGCCGGGGAGGCATCGCCAGGCTGGGCCTGATGCAGTTCCTCCAGCCAGTGTCCGGCGTGATACTGGCGGCGCTGCTGCTGGGTGAGCTCATGGGGGGCGCCTTTCTTCTGGCCGTGGCTCTGGTATTGTCGGGCGTCTGGATATCCCTGCGGGCCATGCGGTCGTGAAATCATTGACAGGGCCCCGGCTGATCGGCCTCCTGATGGCCTTCACACTGGCGGCGGACCCGTCCGGCGCGGTCCTTGCCGGCGATACTGCGGCGATGCGTTTTCAGGACCACCCGCTGTCCGGCCGGATCTTCGACGTGCAACGCGATGCGTTTGTCGACGAATCGACGCTGATGGAACGGCTCCGGGATCTTCGCCTTGTGCTGGTGGGGGAAAAGCATGACAACCATGAACATCACCTCATCGAACGAAGGATCCTCGGGCGCCTGGTCGACAACCTCGCGCGCGTGGTGTTCGAGATGCTGGATGAAGACCAGCAGCCGTTGATCCCGACACTGGCCCGGGGCGACACCCTGGAGGTGATCCGGGAAAAGCTGTCTTGGCCTGACCGATGGCCGTGGCCGGATTACGGACCGCTCATCCAGACCGTGGTGGAACAGGATGGCACCGTCGTCGCCGGCAACATTGACCGGGAACGGATCGGCGCCCTGTACAGCGGGGATGCCGGGTGGCTGGATGATGATCCCAGGTTCGCCTCGCACGACGTGCTCGGCCATGCCGGGCGGGAGGCTGTTCGCGAGCGGCTCTTTGTATCCCATTGCGAAGTCATGCCCCGGGCATCCCTGGACCCGATGATCACCATTCAGGCTGCGCGAGATGCATCCATGGCACATGCGCTGCTCGGCACCGGCGATTCTGGACCGCCGGCACGGTCGATCCTCGTGGCCGGCGGTTTTCATACAAGACGGGACCTCGGGGTACCCGCACACATCGCCTTCAGGGATTCCGAAGCCGAAGCGGCCATCGTGTTGCTAAGGGAGGTGGAACCGGGCCTGACCATGCCCGGTGACTACGAGGAGGTGTCCACCGCCAGTGCCGACTACCTGTGGTTTACCCCGGCTGCGCCGGAGAAAGACTACTGCGCCGACCTCAGGGAAACATCCGGATCAGGCTGAACCCGATGCAGAACATCAGCCCCGGGAATGCCGCCCATCCGGCGGACAGCCTGGGCAAACCTTTCGGAATCAGGGGCGCACACCTGCATGCTCCAACGGGCACAAAGGCAGGGCATTCGATGCGGCTCGACAATCGATCGTACCTGATTTCAGCGGTGGCGGGCTCGATGATGGGATGGGCGTGAGCACCGCGTTGCGCGGATTGAGTAGAGGGAATCGTCCTTGGCCACCCCAAGCGGAACCGCAGGCAGCCGGTTGTATTTTGCATCCGCGATCAATCAGGATACAGCCTCGGGCATGACATCGGGAAGCCGATCACCAGAATCCATGGTCCATCAATGAGACAGAGGACGGTATTTTTCGTCTGGCATTCCATTCCGGTCTTTTTCGGTTCTATCGACCTCAGATGATCATCTTCCTGACGCCCCCGGGAGCCGGATCGGCACCGAGTGCCCGATAGATCGCTTCTAGCGGCTGTTCAGCCCGGGTGGCCTGGCGCACATGCAGGGTAAGCCCGTCCTTGCGCCGGAAGGCGGCGGTGACCCGCTGCTGGCCCTCGAGGATGCTCCGGAGGCTGGCCCAGCTATGGTGCTCCCCCTGCCCGGCAAGCCGCCGGAGGATGGTCTGCACCAGTTGGCAGGCGATCACGGAGATGAACAGATGACCCTCGGTGCGTTCTTGGGTCTGGTGGAAATGGGGTCGCTGGCCGGATTCGGACTGGAGGGAGCGGAACACGGCTTCCACGTCGGTGAGCGTGGTATAGGTGCGCCACAGGGTCTCCTCGTCCCAGTCCCGGACGTTGGTGCGCAGGCAGTAGACGCCGGGATGGGCGTGCATGGTGCAGGCCAGGGGCTTGCGCTCCCATGTGACCGCACGGGCCCTGGTGGCGCTGTCATCGGGAATGACATCGATGGCGTAGTGGGCGCCGGCCCCGCGGCTTCGCTCCCGGATTCGGCCGATCCGCTGCCAGACCTGCTCGAGTCCCTTGCGGGTGCGCGGCCGCGACAGGCCCTCGTTGAGTTTCTGCAGTTCGCCTTCCAGGCGTGCCGAGAAGCGCTCGACAATCCCCCGCTCCTTCTCCGCCCGGGCCTCGGAGTAGCAGTATAGCCGGGTCTCCGTACCATCGTCGTCGTCCACCTTCTGGATATGGACACTCTGGCGCGAGCGGGCCTTGAGGGCGACCGCCAGGTCCGGGTCGAAGCGGCGGGTTCGTTCCCGGCTGACCACCAGATACCGGTAACCGTTGTCCCGCAGCCAGGCGACATCGGCCTCGGTGGCCACCCCCGCGTCCATCACCACGAGCGCGTCCCCCGGGGCATGCAGGGCGTCGAGCATCGGCGCCAGGATCGTGACCTCGTTGACCCCGCCCGAGAACATCTCGGAACGGCGCACGAACCCCGAGCCGTCCAGCACCAGCCCCAGGACGGGGAATGACTTTCCCCGGTAGGGTGGATGAAAAATGGATCGACGGCCTTCAGGCCGCTGCGCCTGTTGCACGATCCGGCCAAGGCGCATGGGCACCGGCGAGAGCCGGCAAGGGTAGCGTTGAGTCCGCAACGGTGGCGGTGCAACTACCTTGAATCCAACAGGGAGGACAGGCGCATCAATGGCAATACGTTATCGGCGATTCGATACAGTTTTCCGTATCCAGTGTCGATTGCCTACACTGGTGACGCAGAGCCCCCGCCAAGTAGGTTCGGATGCCTCTTCTGGCGAAGCTCGTCCACAACCTTGCTCGTAAGCTTCCATGGATCACCTTCGATTCTGGCAACGAGTTCCGTCCAGATCGTATTGAACGCGTCGATGGCATCGTTATCCGTAAATGAGATGCCGGCAGGAAGCAGCGGTGCAATATCCTCTGTCAGACTCCGTCCAAGCTTCTCCAGCATCCGCAGCTCGGCGACAGCGCGCGTGATTGCCTTACCCTCGAAGGCGAGGTAATGCGCGAAGCAGGCGATGAGCTTGTCGGTGTTCATCGAGAGTTGCCTGAGCCCCTCGTACAGGTCGAACAGGTCACGGTTCTTGCGCCGCTGCAGCAGTGCTCGAAGCTTGGTGCCGAAGAGCTCCTCGGGCTCGAAGGATGCTATCTCGGTGCTTGCCCGGTGCCAGCGGTTATCAACCTCGAAGGGATACGTCTTGGTACCGTACAGGCTATGGTGCTCCCGGGTATTGATCTCGACCTTCAGTTTGAGAATGGCTTCAGGATCGACTTCGGGCGCGAACCGGAAAATCAGGCGCATCGAGTGTCCGGCTTGGGCGCGATTGCACTTGCCCAACCAGGAGAGCGCATCACGAATGGCATCGACCGTGGAGCCGATAGCCTCCGGCTGTGTTTGAACCAGGTCGATGTCTTCCGAGTAACGCAGTGGATGACGGAACAGCAGCTTGTTGATTGCGGTGCCTCCGCGAAAGGCGATCTTGCCCGCCAACGCCGATGAACTGAACAGATCGCAAAGCGCCCGAGAGATAATCAGATCCTGCTCAATCTGGCGCGCGTCGGGCCAGGGCGCCGTGGCACTCCACTCTTGAAGATAGGATGTCGGGATCAATAATCGATCTCCACAGGTTCATTGATGACGAGCATCCACTTGACGTCCCGTTCGTGCAGACCAGCCAGGGATTCGGTGACCGGCTTGACGGAGGGGTTCAAGGGCTTGATCGATTTAGCTTTCCGGGCGAATGGTACCAGGGCCTTGGCCTGGTGCGCGTGTCCGGCGCGTTCCAGCAGATACCCGAGCCGACGCACGGCGGCGTTCTCGTAGACCCCGGCGGCATTTGCCAACTTGCGGGGGTCGGCGCTAGCGCCGATGTCCTTTGCAATCTGTGCCACGCCATTGATGCCGGTCGCCTTGTGGAAGTAACGGGCGCAATCCAGCAGGGTCAGCTCCACACCGGCCACCTTGGCGAAACCCGCTTCGCTTTTCATCTGCCCGAGCCGATCGGGCAGGTTGGTCTTGGCGAAGGCCGCGGGAGCCTGGTAGATGAACTGGAGCCGGTGGCGGCCGATACCGAATGCCCGGAGCTGCTTCGGGACGATGACCTGAAACACCATGGCGGCCTGGTGCGAGGCGCCGTGGAAAGCTGCCGCGCGCAACAAGGAGATTCGATAGTCGAGGCCCAGGTAGTCCATCAGCGGCTCGATCCAACGTACCGGGTCGGGCGCCCCGCTGATACGATCCTCGGGCCGCAGGATCAGATAGAAGCCGCGCCGAGGACTCACCAGGCGCTGCTTCCTGGCCAATCGACCGGCGGCGGCAAGGAATGCCTCCGCAGTCAGGCCCAGCGCCACCCGTGCCTCCTCCCGAGTGAAGTATCCACGGCCGCGAGAAAGCTGATCGTCGAGGTATCGGTCCAGAGCGTTCATTCCCCGCTTATATTCAAAAGCAGACGGGAAAGCAATAGATATGCATATGATTGGGGATGTGAGGGCGATGCGAAGCACCATCAAGATCGGATTGGCGCCATAGATCCGAGCTGGCACCGGGGTCAATCCCGTTCATAGCCCAGCCGCTCCAGTATCCCCTCCAAGGCCCCAAGGGAGTGTAAGGTGAACGCGATCCGGCCCTGGCCCCGGTCCGCTGCAAAGTCGATTCGGGTTTCCGTCCCGACGATTTCACCGACCTGCTGCTCCAGGCGTACGAGGTCGGCATCACGCCGCGTGTGGGTCTCGGTCGACGGTTTGGGGTTGCTGTTCAGAGAACGAATGCGCCGCCCCAGCGCCCGAACCGACAGACCCTTACTGACGGTGATCCGGGTCAGGCTGAGTTGCATGGCCTGTGGCAGACCCACCAACAGTTTGGCGTGTCCGGGACTGAGTCGGCCGTCCTCGACCTGGGCCAGGACCGAGGGTTCCCGTTTCAGGATCCGCGGCAGATGCGTTGTGGCATCACGGGATCGGCCGAGCCGGCAGGCGGCCTCGAGGTGGGTCAGTTGCAACTCACCGATCAACTGTATCTACGCCGCACGCCGTTTCCACGGGATTGATGTCCTCGCGCTGGATGTTCTCCACCAGGACCTGAAGCAGGGTGGAGTGGTCGTCGGCGTGTCGCCCCAGGGCAGGAACCTGCTGGAGCCCGGCCAGTTGGACGGCACGCCAGCAGCGTTCGCCGGCGATGATCTCGTACCGCTGTGGAGCGGCACCCGGGAGGGGTCGGACGATGATCGGCTGCACCACGTCCTCGACGCGGATGGATTCGGCCAGACTCACCAGCGCTTCGGGCGCGAATGTGCGCCGGGGCTGGTAACGCCCCGGGCGAAGTAGATCCACATCGAGCTGCCGCAGGCCCCCCTCATGGGCCTTCGCTGCGTTGTGCCACATGGCGCACTGATTCGGCTGGTCCATCCCGGGGGTGTCGTTCATGGCGTGGGGTCTGTTGTCAGACGCGATTTCCATGGATACCCGCAGTGTTCAGTTGCAGGTGTCAAACTGCATCATCGTCTGGCGGGTCGACCTTGGTGCGCATGGACAGGGTGTCGACGCACAGCAGATCCACCGTGAGATAGTCCGCGTCGAGGCGCAGCTGGGTATGCTGCTCGTTCTGGTCGTCTTCCCAAGTCTCTTCACGCAAGTGGCCACGGGCGAAGATGCGGGCACCCTTGGGCAGCAGCTTTGCCGCCACCTCGGCGCGCCAACCCCAGATGCTGGCGGTCACCCAGGAACCGCCATTGTCGGCATAGTTGCCGTCCTCCTGTTTGACACGGCGATCGAAAAAGATCCGCATGCCAGCCACAGGCCGCTTCTCGCCGTTCACATCGAAATACTTCAAATCGGAGGACGTTGCCCAAATGGCCGGTACCACTGAACAAGCTATTCATTTCAACTCCTCCTGGGGTTGGATAGTCACTACCATGGCACCACGAGCGCCTTGGAGCGCCTTGGAGCGCCTTGGAGCGCACAGCTATAACCGTCTTTCCATTCAACGCGCGTTTTCTTGTTCACCGTCGCGCAGTACGTCCAGATTGAAAAGGTAATCGCGCAGTCTCCGCAGCTCGTGCCGGCAGGTACTGGAGGTGAGGTTCAGCTCCAGGCACCGTCGCACGGAAGTGGGAAGTGTCGCTAACGCAAGACGGCCCCGAGCGGTGGTGGTGAGTTCGAAAAACACCGGAACGCCACCGTCGCCCGCATCCCCACGCCAGCGCAGATTGAAGTGACCGCCGTTGTGGTGCACGACCTCAGGGAAACATCCGGATCAGGCTGAACCCGATGCAGAACATCAGCCCCGGGAATGCCGCCCATCCGGCGGACAGCCTGGGCAAACCTTTCGGAATCAGGGGCGCACACCTGCATGCTCCAACGGGCACAAAGGCAGGGCATTCGATGCGGCTCGACAATCGATCGTACCTGATTTCAGCGGTGGCGGGCTCGATGATGGGATGGGCGTGAGCACCGCGTTGCGCAAATTGAGTAGAGGGAATCGTCCTTGGCCACCCCAAGCGGAACCGCAGGCAGCCGGTTGTATTTTGCATCCGCGATCAATCAGGATACAGCCTCGGGCATGACATCGGGAAGCCGATCACCAGAATCCATGGTCCATCAATGAGACAGAGGACGGTATTTTTCGTCTGGCATTCCATTCCGGTCTTTTTCGGTTCTATCGACCTCAGATGATCATCTTCCTGACGCCCCCGGGAGCCGGATCGGCACCGAGTGCCCGATAGATCGCTTCTAGCGGCTGTTCAGCCCGGGTGGCCTGGCGCACATGCAGGGTAAGCCCGTCCTTGCGCCGGAAGGCGGCGGTGACCCGCTGCTGGCCCTCGAGGATGCTCCGGAGGCTGGCCCAGCTATGGTGCTCCCCCTGCCCGGCAAGCCGCCGGAGGATGGTCTGCACCAGTTGGCAGGCGATCACGGAGATGAACAGATGACCCTCGGTGCGTTCTTGGGTCTGGTGGAAATGGGGTCGCTGGCCGGATTCGGACTGGAGGGAGCGGAACACGGCTTCCACGTCGGTGAGCGTGGTATAGGTGCGCCACAGGGTCTCCTCGTCCCAGTCCCGGACGTTGGTGCGCAGGCAGTAGACGCCGGGATGGGCGTGCATGGTGCAGGCCAGGGGCTTGCGCTCCCATGTGACCGCACGGGCCCTGGTGGCGCTGTCATCGGGAATGACATCGATGGCGTAGTGGGCGCCGGCCCCGCGGCTTCGCTCCCGGATTCGGCCGATCCGCTGCCAGACCTGCTCGAGTCCCTTGCGGGTGCGCGGCCGCGACAGGCCCTCGTTGAGTTTCTGCAGTTCGCCTTCCAGGCGTGCCGAGAAGCGCTCGACAATCCCCCGCTCCTTCTCCGCCCGGGCCTCGGAGTAGCAGTATAGCCGGGTCTCCGTACCATCGTCGTCGTCCACCTTCTGGACATGGACACTCTGGCGCGAGCGGGCCTTGAGGGCGACCGCCAGGTCCGGGTCGAAGCGGCGGGTTCGTTCCCGGCTGACCACCAGATACCGGTAACCGTTGTCCCGCAGCCAGGCGACATCGGCCTCGGTGGCCACCCCCGCGTCCATCACCACGAGCGCGTCCCCCGGGGCATGCAGGGCGTCGAGCATCGGCGCCAGGGTCGTGACCTCGTTGACCCCGCCCGAGAACATCTCGGAACGGCGCACGAACCCCGAGCCGTCCAGCACCAGCCCCAGAGTCGGCAGCGGGCAGTCCGTGCGCTTGTTCTTGGAGTCGCCCCATTCGGCCTTGGGCTGCGCCGCTTCGCCCTCGAAACAGGTGTTGGTCAGGTCGTACAGCGTCACTGTGTGGGAAAGTCCGAAGAGGTCCGTCACCCGGCCGAGCAGATGGGCTTCGATCGCATCGCGCCGCGCAAGCAGGGCATCGGAGACCCGGTGCAGGCGCTTCGCGCTCATGCGCCCGAAATCCACATCCCGAAGTTCCCCCAGGGCCGAGCGCTCGCACAGCCAGTGCCAGGTCGCACGCTCGGAACCCGACCGGGCCATGCGTCCGATGATGCTGGCCACCGCCAGCGATCGCTGCACGCCGTTCAACCCCAGTTCTCCCAGCAGGGTCTCCAGGCCGAGCTGCTCCACGGCCCACAGCCCCACCGCCTCGACGCCCACCGAACGTGGCCGGATCAGCTCCAGGGAGTTCACGTCCACCGTGGACAGATCCGGTTGCCCGGCCGCGGCCGGCAGCGCGTGCTGGAGAAGCTGCGCAGCGATGTTGTGGGCATGCCGCTCGATTTCCGGCGGGCAGGACAGCGGTACCAGTTCCTCCTGACGGTCGAGCAACTGGCGGATTCGCGCACACAGCATGGGCCAGTGCGGCCGCTCGATCGGGAAATCGCTGCCGAGGTTGAGCAGGGTGCGCTGTCGCACCTTGTCCCCGTGGCGTTCGCTGTGCACCAGACGGAAGGTGTAATAGACGTCGCCGCGTCGGGTGGTTCGGGTCTTGGCGCGCCGGATGAACATGGTGAGAGGATAGCGGCGGGCCCGGGGAATTTCAACCCACATTCACATAATTATGTCACTACAATCCAGCTCAAAAGACAACCACGCCGCATCCACGGGCAGGAGAAGGGCAGGGACCCGAATCAGCCGTTTTCCGGCTTCCGGTCGTTACACCTGGGTTAACATGTCACCGCAGAAAATTCCGCAGCAAACGATGACAACCTTCCCGACCGACTCCCCCCGCTGCCGGCATTACGACGTCGTCATCGTCGGCGGGGCCATGTACGGCACCGCCGTAGCCTGGTTCCTGATGGATAATCCGGATTTCGACGGCACCGTGCTGGTGGTGGAACGGGACCCGACCTACGCGCTGTGTTCCACATCCCATACCAACAGCTGCATGCGCCAGCAATTCTCCACCGAGATCAACGTGCGCATCTCGCAGTTCGCCGCGCAATACGTCAGGAACTTCCGCGAATACCTGGGCGGCGACCCGCGGGTGCCCGAACTGGCACTCCAGAGCTTCGGCTACCTCTATCTCGCAGACAATGACACCTTCGCCGACACCCTGCGCGCGAGCCAGCAGGTGCAAGCGGCCTGTGGTGCCGCCACCCGCATCCTGGATCCCGGGCAGATCCGGGCGGAGTACCCGTTCTACCGTGTCGACGATATCGTGGCGGGCAGCCACAACCCGAAGGACGAGGGGTATTTCGACGGCGGATCCCTGTTCGACTGGTGGCGCCGCATGGCCCGGGAGCACGGTACGGAATACGTTGCCAACGAAGTGGTGGCGATGACGAAAAGCCGGGCAGGCGACCGAGTGGAGGGCGTGACCCTGAAGTCCGGCGAGCGCATCGGCTGCGGCGCCGTAGTCAATGCCAGCGGCCCGAGGGCGGTGCGCACCTCGCGCATGGCCGGCATCGAAATCCCGGTGGAACCGCGCAAGCGCTACACCTTCATCTTCGACGCTGCAAGACCCCTGGACCGGGACCTGCCGCTCACCATCGACCCGAGCGGCGTCCACATGCGCTCGGACGGGCGGTACTACCTCGCCGGCTGTCCGCCGGACGTGGACCCGGCAGTGGATTACGACGACTTCGAGGCGGACCACGATCTCTGGGAGAACAAGGTCTGGCCCGCCCTGGCCCGCAGGATTCCCCAGTTCGACGCGATCCGGCTGGTCCGTTCCTGGGTGGGCCACTACGCCTACAACACCCTGGACCAGAACGCGATCGTCGGACCCCATACCACGGTCACCAATTTCCTCTTCGTCAACGGCTTCTCCGGGCACGGCCTGCAGCAGTCCCCCGCCATCGGCCGCGGCCTTGCCGAGTGGATCGTCTGGGGCGAGTACCGCTCGCTGGACCTGGGGGCCTTCGGCTACGGGCGGATCGAACTTGGCGAGCCGTTTGCGGAAAAGGCGATCATCTGACGGACTCCTTCGATCCCGGTGCATGGATTGCCGGGACGGGACGGGCCCGGGGCGGAACTGATCCGCTTCAGCGATCGGCTGGCCGGAGGTGGATCGGGCATGAATTTCCCGCTATGCTTATGTGCCGGCAGCAGTACGCCGCCACAACCATCCTATTGGAGAAAACATCAATGCAACTCATCCACAGAATCCGCCGCGCGGTGATGTATGCGGCCGCCGGTCTTGCCCTGGCCACCACCGGATTCGCCGTCCATGCGGCAGAAATCGACGACATCCACTTCCTGATCCCCGGGGGTGCGGGGGGCGGATGGGACGGCACCGCCCGCGGCACGGGGGAAGCCCTGACCAGGGCCGGCCTCGTCGGCACCGCCACCTATGAAAACATGTCCGGCGGTGGCGGCGGCAAGGCCATCGGCTACCTGATCGAGAATGCCGACAGCCAGCACGGAACCCTGATGGTGAATTCGACGCCGATCGTGATCCGCTCGCTGACCGGGGTGTTCCCGCACAATTTCCGTGACCTGACCCTGGTGGCGGGAACCATCGGCGACTATGCCGCCCTGGTGGTGCCCAAGGACAGCCCCCACACCAGCGCCGGCGACCTGATCGCCGCGCAGCAGGCCAATCCCACCTCGGTCGCCATTGGCGGTGGCTCGGTGCCCGGCGGCATGGACCACCTGGTGGCGGCCATGGTACTGGAGGCGGCGGGGAGCGATTCCACCAGCCTGAACTACATTCCCTACGATGCCGGCGGCAAGGCCATGGCCGGTCTGCTGTCCGGTGAGATCGCGGCGCTTTCCACCGGATTTTCCGAGGCCGTGGAACTGGCCAATGCCGGCGAGGTGCGGATTCTGGGCGTCACCTCCGATGCGCGCGTGGACGCGGCGCCGGACGCACCGACCCTGAAGGAACAGGGCATCGACACCACGTTCGTCAACTGGCGCGGTTTCTTCGCGGCGCCCGGCCTGCCCGCCGACCGGCTGGCGGCCTACCAGGGCGTCCTCGCCGGGATGTACGACACCCCGGAATGGGAGGAAGTGAGGGCCCGCAACGGCTGGGTCAACATCCACAATTCCGGCGACGACTTCAAGGCGTTCCTCGAGAACCAGGAAACGGTCATCGGCGACCTGATGAGGAAGCTCGGGTTCCTGTAACCCGCGTCCGACCTTCCCCGGACAGGCGGCATGGCCCTGGATCGCTGGATCGCGCTGGTCCTTCTCCTGGTCTTCGCGGTGTACGGATACACCGCCTTCTTCACCATGGACGCGGGCCTGCCGCCTTTCATGCAGCGCAATCCGGTCTGGCCGAGCACCTTCCCCAAGGTGCTGTCGGTCATCGGCATTCTGGTGGCCCTGTTCGTGCTCGCCGGCCTTGAGAAAACGGTCGGCGGGGACAGGGCGCCGGAGATCGACTACCGCAGGCTCACCGACTACAAGCTTGGCCAGGCCCTGACCCTGCTGTCGCTGATGGTGGCATACGCGCTGCTGCTCAGACCCCTCGGCTTCATCCTGTCCAGCAGCCTGTTCCTGATCCTGTCGGCCACGGTGCTCGGGGAACGGAAGTGGGTGGTGCTGGTGCCTGTGGTCCTGGCCACCAGCCTGGGGGTCTGGTATCTGGTGCAGCAGGTCCTGGGAATCTTCCTCAGGCCGCTGCCCTACTTTGTCGGCTGACCGGACGGCGGGATGTTCGAAGGCATCCTGATCGGGCTCGGCACCGCCTTTACCCCCATCAACCTCCTGATGGTGGTGGGCGGCTGCCTGATCGGCACCTTCATCGGCATGCTGCCGGGGCTCGGGCCGATGTCCATCATCGCCATCATGATCCCCGTGGCCATCAGCATCGGCGATCCTTCCGCCGCCCTCATCCTGCTGGCCGGCGTCTACTACGGCGCGATCTTCGGCGGCTCCACCTCGTCCATCCTGATCAATGCCCCCGGGGTGGCGTCCACCGTGGCCACCAGCTTCGACGGCTACCCCCTGGCCCGCCAGGGCAAGGCGGGCAAGGCCCTGACCGTGGCCGCCATCGCCTCCTTCAGCGGCGGGACGCTGGGCGCGATCCTGCTGATGATCTTCGCGCCCATGCTGGTTTCGGTGGCGCTGCTGTTCCATTCGGCGGAGTATTTCGCCCTGATGGTGGTGGGCCTTTCCGCCATCGCCGCCTTCGCCGGAAGCGGGCAGGTGGGGAAGGCCGTGCTCATGACCATTACCGGCCTCGTCATGGCCACCGTCGGGGAGGGAGCGCTCTTCAACCTCCCCCGTTTTACCATGGGCGTCATGGACCTGCAGTCGGGGTTCAGCTTCATCACCCTGGCGATGGCCATGTTCGCGCTGCCGGAGGCGATCTATCTGGTCCTGGACCCCGGCCGCTCCAACACCGGGCAGAGCGGCTCCGGCAAGATCACCGACCTGCGCATCACCCGGGACGAGGCGAGGCGGATCACGCCGGTCATCGGCCGCCAGTCCGTGCAGGGCTTCCTGATCGGCGTGCTGCCCGGAGCGGGCGCCACCATCGCCTCGTTCCTCGGCTATGCCGTGGAGCGCAACATCGCCAAGGGCAAAGACCAGGCCGAGTTCGGCAAGGGGTCCGTCAAGGGCCTCGCGGCACCGGAATCGGCCAACAACGCGGCCTGCACCGGGTCTTTCGTGCCGCTGCTGACCCTCGGGATCCCCGGCTCGGGCACCACCGCGATACTCCTCGGCGCCCTCATCGCGCTCAACGTGTCACCGGGGCCGAGGCTGATGGGGGACCAGCCCGAGATCTTCTGGTCCGTGATCATTTCCATGTATCTCGGCAACGTGATCCTGCTGGCCCTCAACCTGCCGCTCATACCCTACATCGCCAAGGTACTGGCCATCCCGCGCAACTACCTGATCCCGTTCATCTTCTTCTTCACGCTGATGGGCGCCTACATCGGCCAGAACAACGCCACGGAACTGCTGATCCTGGTGGGTCTCGGAATCGCCGCTACCGTGCTGCGCTTTGCCGACTATCCCCTGGCGCCGCTGTTGATCGGTTTCATTCTCGGGAGCATGCTGGAGGACAACTTCTCGCGCTCCATGCAGCTCTACAACGGCATCGGCTTCATCATCGAGCGGCCCATGACCCTGGGCCTGCTGGTCCTGGCCCTGGTCCTGGTGGTGCTGCCGGGCTACCGGGCAAGGCGGGCGCGCCTGAGGGCACAGGGCGTCGCGGATGGGGACTGAACGGACCGTCCCGGCAAGCCGCATCGTGGCCTTCCCCGGGTCCCGTCCGGACAGCGCCTTGCGGTCCCGTCCCGTTCCGTCCGGGCATGGATTCCCGGTCCAGTTGCGATAACATGCGGCCATGGATGCCCGCCCTGTTCCCTTCGATGCCGCGCGGTACCCGCTGAACCGACCCGGCGACCCGGCCTACCGGGCACTGGTCAGTCGCTGCCGGGCAGTGCTGGGGGATACCGGCGCCCTCGCCCTGCCCGGATTCCTTCCGCCGGCACCGGTGCGGGGGATCATCAGCCACGCCAGGGCGGCGATGCCCGGCGGGCACAGGATGGCGGGCAGGTTCAATCCGTACTCCGAGGACCTGAGCGCGGGGGACGACGTCTCGCTGCCCCCGGATCACCCGGCCCGCCTGCGGCTGCCCGCGTCCCACCTGTCCCTGGCCGGGGACCTGTTGCCGGCCGACTCCGGGCTCCACCGGCTGCACCGTGACCCGTCGGTCTGCCGCTTCCTGGCCGACGCCCTTGAGCGGCCGGCGCTGTACCCGGTGGCGGACCCGCTCGGCGGCGTCAATGTCCTCGTGTACGAGCCCGGCGACGCCAACGGCTGGCATTTCGACTCCGTGGCCTTCGTCGTCTCGCTGATGCTGCAGAACGCCGCCGGGGGCGGACGCTACGAATACATTCCGGGGATGCGTACCGACGCGGATGGGAACCTGGAGGAGGTGGCGCGCCGAATGCGCCGGCCCGAACTGCGGGACGGCGTGCGCCGCGCCGACCTGGAGCCCGGGACGCTCTTCCTGTTCCGGGGCAGGCACACGCTCCACCGCGTGACCCGTGTGGAGGGGGACCGGAGCCGCATCGTCGCCATTCTCAGCTACCACCGGACACCGGGCCGGCAGGTCAGCGAGGGCACCCGCCTGGCGCTCTACGGCCGCGTGGCCTGATCCGAAGTGGCGACCGGCGGCAACCGGGCCCTGCGCCGGCACCTGCGGCAGATCCTCCGGCAACCCGGCAGCCTGGCACGCGCCCTGCCGGGCGCGTTCTATACCGATCCGGCCTGGCTCGCCGCGGAAATCAGCGAACTGTTCGCCGTGCAGTGGGTCTGCCTGGGCCGCCGGGAGGAGATTCCGGACCCGGGAGACTACTTCACCGCCGAGGTTGCCGGGGAACCGGTCATCATCCTGCGTGGCGAGGACGGCGTTCCGAGGGCGCTGGCCAACGTCTGCCGCCACCGGGGTACCGTCCTCGCGGAGGGCGCGGGCCGGCTGAAGCGCCTCGTCTGCCCCTACCATCACTGGTCCTACGACCTCCGGGGCAACCTGCTCGGCGCCCCCGGGATGGACCCGTCCGGCGCGCCCCGGGCGGCGGACGCCCGCCTGCCCGAACTGCCGATTGCCGAGTGGATGGGGTTTCTCTTCGTCAGCCTCGCGGACGAGGCGCCGGACCTGTCGAAGGCACTGGCACCGCTCACGGAGCGCATACGCAATTATCATCTGGAGGAAATGCGCCTTCGCCATCTGGAGACGGAAACCTGGGATATCAACTGGAAATGCCTGTTCGAGAACTTCATGGAGGGCTACCACCTCTCGCCCCTGCACCGCAAAACCCTGCACCGGGTCAATCCCACGAGGCTGTGCCGGCACTTCCCCGCCGGCGACGGCTACCTCGGCTATACCGTGGGATTCACCGGCCGGGTGGGCGACGGCGCAGCCGGCCATCCCGATCTTTCGCAGGAGGAGCGCAATACCTGCGTCATGTTTGCCGTGCCGCCGGGACTGGTGGTGGGTGTCGGCAGCGACTATTCCTCCTTCATCTGCCTCCAGCCGGATGGCGTGGAGCGGGTGCGGGCCAGGATGGGCCTGTTCTTCTACGGTGACGGATGGACCGGGGCGGCCCTGGAGGATGCCGTCAGGCTGTTCCGGGAAACCATGGCCGAGGACAAGTCCGTGCTGCTCCGGCTGCAGCGGGGGCTCCGCTCCCGGCACTACGAACCGGGGCCGCTGGCCCCACCGGACCTGGAGGGCACCTGCCGCGATCTCCACCGGTACCTCGCGAGGCACATGGCCGGGAACCCGTCCCACGGGCATGCCGAATAGCCTGCCCGGATCGATGGGCCGACAACCCGGCGGCACCGGAACCTGCCGGGATTTTTGCGGGCCCTGTGCAGGTTTGTCCGGCCTGTCCGGCCACCGGGAACTTCTGCCCCCGGGTGTGCCCGCCGGAACGGTTCGACGGGGTGATCGGCCGGAGCATCATCCGGACTGACGCCGGGCGGCGCCGGTCGTGGCCTCGCCGCGCCTCATGGTCTCGCGGTACAGGATGTAGAGCCCGCTGGCGATGACGATGGATGCCCCGGTCAGGGTATACCGATCCGGGAGTTCCCCCCACAGCAGGTAACCGAGCAGGGTGGCCCAGATCAGGGCGGTGTATTCGAACGGCGAAACCAGCGTGGCCTGGGCAAGCCGGAAGGCATGGGTGAGGCAGACGATGCCGAAACTGCCGAACATTCCCGCCCCCAGGAACAGCAGGAGGTCGGCTGCAGTCGGCGTCACCCATTGAATGGGCGCAATGAAGAGCCCGGCCACCGCGACGCCGGTAGTCGGCCAGAACATCAGCGCCGCGGTATGCTCGGAGGTCTTCAGCCGGCGCGTGGACACCATGAGCAGTGCATAGCAAAGGGCGCTCAGCAGCACCACCACCGAAGCCCACTGGAACAGGCTGCTGCCGGGCCGCAGCATCACGAGAATGCCGGCGAATCCGGCCAGGATCGCCGCCCAGCGATGGCGGCCCACAGATTCGCCGAGGAGCGGCACGGAGAGGATCGCCACGAGGATCGGTGCGACGAACGTGAGCGCGACCGCGTCCGCCAGCTTCATTTGCGAGAGCCCCCAGAAAAAGAAGGACGTCAGCCCGAGAACGAAACCGAAGCGCAGGAGATGAACGCCCGGCCGCCGGGTTTCCAGCCGGGAGAATCCGCCGTGAAAATGCACGATGAGCAGCAGGAACGGAAATCCGCACCAGCTTCTCAGGGCGATCACCTGGAGGAGCGGGTAGATGCCGGTCAGCCACTTGACGATCGCATCCATGCAGGAGAAGGAGGCGATGCCCGCCACCATGAGCAATATGCCGGCGAATGGCCGGTCGGAGGAGGGGGTGCCGGAAATCAAGTCGCCCCGCAGTCCGCTGCCGGCGGCGGATGGCCGCTCACCCGGGCACCTCGACCACGATGTTGCCGACGTGCCGCTTCTCCATGAACGCCCGCTGCGCCTCCGCGAGTTCCCTCAGCGGGAAGGTGCGGGCCAGGAGCGGCCGAAGGAGGCCCCGCTCGATCAGGCCGACGATCCGCTGCATCGTGCCGGCAGGCACGATGGTGGCCCCGGTCAGCCGAAGGTCCCGGTAGACGAGCCGGCGAAGGTCGAACTCGACCACGGGCCCCGAGATGGCGCCGGAGGTGGCGTACCGGCCGCCATGGCGCAGCGTGCTGACGAGGGTCATGAACAGGGGGCCGCCCACGACGTCGAGGGCGACATCCGCCTCGCCCCCGGCGGCCGCACGGATGGCACCGGCGAGATCCCCTTCCCGGCGGTCGACGACCGCGTCGGCGCCCAGCCGGCGGAGTTCGCCGGCCTTGGCCGCCGTGGAGACGGCGATGGTCCTGGCGCCGCGCAGGCGGCAAAGCTGGAGCGCGGCGGTCCCGACCCCGCCGGAGGCACCGGCGACGACTACGGTCTCGCCCGGCTGCAGCCCGGCACGGCCAATCAGGTTTTCCGCGGTGCCGTAGGCGCAGGGAAAGGTGGCCAGTTCGGCATCGCTGAGCGGGCTGTCGATGGCGATGGCGTTGTGGGACGGCATCACGGCGTATTCCGCGAATCCGCCGTCCACTTCCGAACCGAAGTAGCGTGCGCGGGCCGGGTTCATCGGGTCCCCGGGGCCGAGGAACCAGGGATCCACCAGTACCCGCTCCCCGACTCGTCCGGGGTCGACGCCCTCCCCGACCGCACAAACGCGCCCCGCCGCATCGGCCCCCTGGATGCGCGGAAACGCAAGCCTGGCGCCGCCCCAGCTGCCCGTGGCAGCGTCGGCGGCGGCATAGCCCGACCGGGCGCCGGCCAGGGTGATGCCGTCGGTCACCGAACCCGAATACCACGCGGTGCGGGTGTTGATGTCGGTGTTGTTGAGACCGCAGGCGCCCACCCGGATCCGCACTTCCCCCGGACCGGGTTCCGGGACCGGCCAGTCCTCGTGATACTCGAGCCGATCCAGACCGCCATGGCCGGTCAGGATCACCGCTTTCATTCCGGGCATGGTTCCGTTCGCCGGGTTCGGATCGGGGGAAGCTGCACCGGGACCACGGGGAGGCTAGACCTCGCCCCGGATCTTCGCCATGCGGATTTCCCAGAAGGCGCGCGCACGGACACCGACGTCCAGGAAGGGCCTCGGCGGCAGCCTGTCCGGCTCGCCCAGGCTCAGCATGTGACCGATGAGTTCGTTGTCCTCGCCGCAGGCCATGTCCGCGGCGAGCAGCCCGCCGATGGTGCCCTTGGTGACGCCGATGGCGTTCTGGCAGACCGCGGAGTACACCCGCTCCCCCACCCTGCCGAAGCCGGGCGCGCCGTTGCGGGAAAGGCAGATATAACCGACCCAGGTGTATTCCATGCCCACATCCTCCAGCATGGGGAACCGCTCGTCGAACATCGCCTTGTGCCTTCTTGCCACGGCCGCCCCGCGGGTCCGGCTCTCCCGGAGCCCGGGGTTGTAATAGATGTTCTGCCGGACGAGGATCCTGTGGTCCCGGGTGTAGCGCATGGTGATGGAGGCGAACGCGTTGGCCGGCGTGACCCCCCACTCCCGCTCGCATCCCAGGGCCTGTCTCTCCGCCCCGGTCAGCTGCCTTGTCAGGCTCGCGTTGGCCGCGAACGGCAACACCCGGTTCCGGTAGTACCCGAAGATCGGCGCGAAGGCGTTGACGCCGAGAATCATCCTGTCCGCGCGTATGCCGCCGCCCGGAGTGTCCAGGCGGATGCCGCCGGCCGTGTCGAGGGACGTGACGGGCGTGTTCTCGTACAGCGTGACGTTGTCCGGCAGGCTGTCCGCCAGGCCGCGAACGAGCGCCGCCGGGTTCAGCAGCCGGCAGCCCGGAGTATAGACTGCCGCCTTGAAATGGGCGGTCCCGAGCGCCCGGTCGAGATCGGGCTTGTCCACCCAGGTGAAGGGCTCCCCCAGGTTCTCGAGCTCCCGGGCAAACGGCTCGAGGAACTCCCTGATGCCCCAGTCCGTGACCGCTGTCTGGTACTTCCCCGGCTGGCTCCAGTCGCACCGGATGCCGTGCCTTTCGATCTGCTCCTCGTGGTATCCAATGGCCGCCCGGGACAGGGCCATGTACCGGTGCGCCCCCGCCAGCTCGTCCTTGTTGCTGCCGGTGACGTGGGGCAGGTCGATGGCGAATCCCGAGTTGCGCCCGGAGGCGTTCTCTCCCGCCTCTCCGGCCTCCACCAGCACGACGGTATCACCGGGACGGTTTTCGGCCAGGCGGCGGGCCGCCGCCAGCCCGGCGTAGCCGGCACCGACCACCGCCCAGTCGGCGCGCACCGCCCCGGACAGCGGCGCACCCGGCGTCCGGGGCGGCAGGATCCGGCTCCAGCCGTTGGTGACGTCGTTGTCCGGCAACAGGCCGACCTTCTGCATCACGCCTCCCCGTCCTGCCAGTTTGCGGGATGGATCGCGTAGTGGACCAGGGCCGCTTCCGCCTCGTAGACCAGTTCCGTGCCCGCAGGCAGCCAGATGGCGTCCCTGGGGCCCAGCACATGGACCGCGCCATCGGCGTGCAGCCTGAGTTCCCCCTCGAACACGGTCAGCACCTCGTCGTAGCGGATGGTCCAGGGGATCCTGGCGCGGGTCAGCCTGGCCCAGCCCGCCCCGAGAGTCGTGCCCTGGGATTCGCCGCACAGCTCGGTGAGCCGGGCCATGTCGCCGTGTTCGAACCTGGGCGTGAACGACAGGTCATCGAACCGCTTCAGCTGTACCGGTGATTTCTCTTTCATGGCGCATGCGTCAGTGTCAGGTCGCGGGCTCCGGCCACCGCGTTCGCGACTTCCCTGTACCGGACGTCACGGCAGGGTCGGTGCCGCATGGAACGGTAGGCGGATCATACCGCAAAACCCGCGGCATCACCGTGGCCGGCGGACGCCCGGAGACCGTGCGCCCGCCGGCCGCGCGGCGTTCCTTCCGTGGCGGCATTGAATATGTTTAATATCACTAGTGTCCCATTAAATTGTCGAATAAATTCATCTGCTTAGGGTCATGGGTCTCATCGTTCAGGTCATCCGTTTCCGCAAGTAACGACTTTATCGGTGTTTTTTCGAACAGGGTGAGGCTGAGAGCTTGCAATATTGTGTAGAGATTCGCGGACAAACCGAGGCGTTTCTTGAGGATCGCCACCAGCACGTATACGGCAACCGCAGTCCAGATCTGTATCTTCACGGCGTTCTCGGAGGTTCCGAAAAACGACTTGATCCTCAGGTGTTGCTTGATCCATTTGAAAAACAGTTCCACCTGCCAGCGGCAGCGGTACAGTTCCGCCACAGTGGTCCCGGGCACGGCGAACTGGTTGGTGAGGAAGTTCAACGTCTTGCCGGTGGCGGCATCCCGGTACTTCACGCGACGCAGGGGCTGCGGGTAATCCTTGCTCGAAGTGACGCCTGTGAGCACGATGGTCTGGTCGCACTTCACTCCGGTGGCCTTGTCGACGGGACGCGAGTACCGGCGGCGGTACCGGGTATTGGACTTGGCCCGGATGACGAAGAACGCCCCCATCGAGTGGATGACGTTCAGGCGTTCGAAGTCCAGGTAGGCCCGGTCCATGATGTAGAAGGCGCCCGGTTCGGGAATCAGCAGATCCAGGGCGTTCACATCGCCCACCTTGGCGTGGGAGATATGAATAAAAGCCGGGATATTCCCGTGCAGGTCGAGCAAGGTGTGGAGTTTGACCGCCGACTTGGTGCTGCGGAACAGGGCCCAGGGAAACACCGACATGCACAGGTCGATGGTCGAGGCGTCGAGGGCGTAGACGGTGTTGTCCAGTTCCAGCCCGATGGAGTCCCCGGTGTACAGGGGCCGGGCGATGGTGATCAGTTCCTGGGCGAAGGCTGCGTAAATCCGCCAGTCCCGACGCCGGTTGGCATTCGCCAGCGTGTTTCGCGAGATGTTCCCGTGGATGCCCATGTGGTAGAGCTTGCGGCGGTGGGCGCGCAGCGAGATCTCGATGTCCCGCAGGCTGGCACGGTACGACAACTGTGCGAAGGCCATGCAGAGAAACTGGCTCCAGCAGGGAAAGGACTTCACATACCGGTTGCCGCCATAACGCCGTACGCACTTGCGAAAGAGATGCTGCGGGGCATGGTCCATGACCTGGGAGAACACCAGTTTGCCTTCGTACATGATCGATTCCATGGTGGGAAATCGACAGCATCCACGAATGAGCACGCCGTTCAAGTCGATGACAATCGAATATCACGATTTCAAACTTTCGATCAATGTGTTACAGGCCATTAAGCCAACTTTCTTGGGACAGCAGTGGTTTAATATAAGTATTAATTTATCATTTATTATTTTATAATAAATTGCACTTATATAAAGGCCAGCAAACTCTGATTGGCCTTTGCCCGCGGTTCTCCCTACCATCCCGGGTCCGTATGCACCGAACTGACTACAGCAACCTTTCATCAGGGGATTGATCATGGGCAAGCAGCTAGACGCCGCCGAACGTTACCGGGCCGGCGTGCTCGAGTACAAGAAAATGGGCTACTGGGAGCCGGACTACCGGCCGAAGGACACCGACGTGATCTGCGTCTTCCGCATCACGCCGCAGGACGGGGTCGATCCCATCGAGGCCGCGGCCGCCATCGCCGGAGAGTCCTCCACCGCCACCTGGACCGTGGTCTGGACCGACCGCCTCACCGCCTGCGAGAAGTACCGTGCCAAGTGCTACCAGGTGGACCCGGTGCCGAACACCGGCCCGGACGCCGGCACGGATCCGCAGTATTTCGCCTACGTGGCCTACGACCTCGACCTCTTCGAGGAGGGCTCCATCGCCAACATGACCGCGTCCATCATCGGCAACATCTTCGGTTTCAAGCCCCTCAAGGCGCTGCGGCTCGAGGACATGCGCATACCGGTGGGCTACCTGAAGACCTTCCAGGGTCCCGCCACCGGCATCGTGGTGGAACGCGAGCGGCTGGACAAGTACGGCCGACCGCTGCTCGGCGCCACCGTCAAGCCGAAACTGGGCCTGTCCGGGCGCAACTACGGGCGGGTGGTCTACGAGGCGCTGAAGGGCGGACTCGACTTCACCAAGGATGACGAGAACATCAACAGCCAGCCGTTCATGCACTGGCGCGACCGCTATCTCTACTGCATGGAGGCGGTCAACCGGGCCCAGGCCATGACCGGCGAGGTCAAGGGCACCTATCTCAACGTCACGGCCGCCACCATGGAAGACATGTACGAGCGGGCGGAATTCGCCAGGGACCTCGGCTCGGTCATCGTCATGATTGACCTGGTCATCGGGTACACCGCCATCCAGTCCATGGCGAAATGGGCGCGCAGGAACGACATGATCCTGCATCTGCACCGGGCCGGCCACTCCACCTACACGCGGCAGAAGTCCCACGGCGTGGCCTTCCGGGTAATCGCCAAGTGGATGCGCATGGCGGGCGTGGATCACATCCACGCCGGTACCGTGGTCGGCAAGCTGGAGGGCGACCCCAATACCGTGGCCGGCATCTACGACGTCTGCCGCGAAACCCACAACGGACAGAACCTGCCCCACGGCATCTTCTTCGACCAGGACTGGGCATCGCTGAAACGGATGATGCCGGTGGCGTCCGGCGGCATTCACGCCGGCCAGATGCACCAGCTCATCCACTACCTCGGCGAGGACGTGGTACTGCAGTTCGGCGGCGGCACCATCGGCCACCCCATGGGCATCGAGGCCGGGGCCAACGCCAACCGTGTGGCCCTGGAGGCCATGATCCTGGCGCGCAACGAGGGGCGGGACACCCTCGCGGAAGGACCCCGCATCCTCCAGGAAGCAGCCAGGCACTGCAAGCCGCTCGAGGCGGCGCTCGACACCTGGAAGGATGTCACCTTCGACTATGCCTCCACCGATACCCCGGATTTCGTGCCGCTGGAAACCGCGACCGCGTAATCCCCCAGAAACATCGAACCAGAGAGAATTTGCACGCATGAGAGTGACACAGGGCACGTTTTCCTTCCTGCCGGACCTGACCGACGACCAGATCTCGAAGCAGGTCAGGTACATCCTCGACAACGGCTGGGCGGCATCGGTGGAATACACCGACGACCCCCATCCCCGCAACACCTACTGGGAGATGTGGGGGCACCCGATGTTCGACCTGAGGGACCCCGCCGGGGTCATGCTGGAGGTCAATGCATGCCGCAAGGCCTATCCCCGGCATTACATCCGGGTCAACGCCTTCGATGCCACCAACGGCGTCGAGAGCCTGAAGCTCAGCTTCATCGTCAACCGCCCCGACGACGAGCCCGGCTTCAGCCTGCACCGGGCGGAAGGTCCGGGCCGCAACCTGATCTACACCACCCACGCCTACGCCGCCCAGAAGCCGTCCGGGTCCCGATATGGCTGAGGCGGCGACGGAAGGCGGGGACGATGCCATCAATCTCGCCGCGGAGTACGAGGAGTCCGGCATCGGCGGGGTTCTCGACCAGCTGGACCGGGAACTGATCGGCCTGCGGTCGGTCAAGTCCCGGATCCGGGATGTCGCCGCGCTGCTGCTCGTGGACCGGGTGCGCCAGCGGCTTGCGCTGACCTCGGAAAAACCCAGCCTGCACATGTCGTTCACCGGCAACCCGGGCACCGGGAAAACCACGGTGGCGCTGCGCATCGCGGACATACTCCATCGTCTCGGCTATATCCGCGAGAACCACCTGATCACCGTCACCCGGGACGATCTGGTGGGCCAGTACATCGGCCATACGGCGCCCAAGACCCGCGAGGTGGTCAAGAAGGCCATGGGCGGGGTGCTGTTCATCGACGAGGCCTATTACCTCTACAAGCCGGAGAACGAACGGGACTACGGTCAGGAGGCCATCGAGATCCTGCTCCAGATCATGGAAAACAACCGCGACGACCTGGTGGTGGTCCTCGCGGGCTATGCCGACCGGATGGACACCTTTTTCAAGAGCAACCCCGGCATGCATTCGCGCATCGGCCATCATCTCGAATTCCCGGACTACGGCGCCGATGAGCTGATGGCCATCGCCCGGCTGATGCTGGAACAACAGAACTACCACCTGAGCGAATCCGGCGAACAGGCCTTCCGGGAGTACATCGACCGCAGGATGCAACTGCCCCATTTCGCCAACGCACGGTCCATGCGGAACGCACTCGACCGCGCCCGCCTGCGCCAGGCAAACCGGCTCTTCAGCGAGAAGCCCACACGGATCAACCGGGACGACCTGATGACCATCGAGGCCGCCGAGATCCATGCCAGCCGCATCTTCACCGAGGGCAAGCCGGACCGGGGCCCGGTGTGATCCCGCCGGACCGGCAGGAAGCCGCCGCCCGGAATCCGGCGCGGGATCGCGGCGTTGCCACGGTTCCGGCGTGTGCTATCTTTACCGTCCTCCCGGGGACCACCGGGCGCTGATGCGCATCCGGGGTTCCGGACCCGTTCACCCAGACACCGCTGCCGACCATGGCCCTGACGCCTTCCACCATGCTGCCGCTCGGGACAAGAGCGCCTGAATTCTCACTCCCTTCCACGGAAGGCGAAACCCTCAGCCTGGCCGATCGCCGCGGCGATCGCGGCACCGTGGTGATGTTCATCTGCAACCACTGCCCCTACGTCATCCAAATCGCCGACGCCCTCACCGGAACGGCCCGCGAATACATGGCCAGGGGCATCGGCTTCGTTGCCATCAACAGCAATGACACCGCAGCGTTCCCGGCGGACAACCTGGAGAACATGATCCGGGAAAAGGCACACCGCGGCTACCCGTTTCCCTATCTCCTGGACTCGTCCCAGGAAGTGGCCAGGG
This sequence comes from Candidatus Poriferihabitaceae bacterium, assembly GCA_965213885.1. GTDB lineage: Bacteria > Pseudomonadota > Gammaproteobacteria > Arenicellales > Poriferihabitantaceae > VYFG01. The sequence goes on along the minus strand of OZ243919.1, from coordinate 3,306,523 downwards.
CCTATGACGCCGCCTGCACCCCGGACATCTACCTCTTCGACGGCAACCTTGAACTGGTGTACCGGGGCCAGTTCGACGACAGCCGCCCGAACCGCATTTCCCCGGGAAACTACGACGCCTCGGGCAGCAGATCCACGGGCCGGGACCTGAAGGCCGCCATGGACGCGCTGCTGTCGGGGGAACCCGTTGCCGGGGACCAGAAGCCTTCCATGGGCTGCAACATCAAGTGGAAGCCCGGTAACGAACCGGACGCATGAGGCGGGCACGGGCCGCAGCCATCCGCTGGATTTCCCGCGTGCCGCCGCCGGTTCCATGCAGGACGCGGGTCCCGGGGCCCGCATCGTCGATTCCCGTTCCGGAACCGGAAATGCGCCCGGCTGACGCGTAAAGGAAAAAACCTGGGCTCCCTGGACGCACCCCCGGTCCGGGGTCCCGATACAATCACACCGTTTCTGGCCTGCGGTGCCATGACGGACCCTTCCACTGTCCCGCTGTCGAATTCGCCGGTCCCGGTGTCACGGAGGGCGTCGTGACGGCCAGGCGGCGCATCCCGGATCCATGCCCGCAACCCCAGTCCCTCCCCGCCCGCGGCGCGCCCGGGCTATTGCGGGTTTCCGTCCACCACGCCGGAGACGGGTCCATGCACGGGCCCGGAGCATGCCGGAACCATCGAGGCGCCGACCATGAACCGTGAAGTGTCCGCAGAAGATTTCCGGAGCGAGAGCGCGACGAACCGCGAGGAGTGGGCGGTCCGGGTGGACCTCGCAGCCATGTTCCGCCTCACCCACCTGATGGGGTGGGACGACACCGTCTGGAACCACATTACCGCCCGGGTGCCGGGCACCGACCACTGCTTCCTGATGCACCGGTTCGGGCTACTGTACGAGGAGATCACCGCCTCCAACCTGATCAAGGTGGACGAGCACGGCAACGTCCTGGAAGGCCCGCCGGACGTCAACACCGCGGGCTTCGTCATCCACAGCGCCATACACCTGCATCATCCGGACAACCACTTCGTGTTCCATGCCCACCCCCCGGGGGCGCTGGCGGCCACGGCCTTTCGGGACGGCATCCCGTTCCTGGTCCAGGACTCCTCGATGCTGTACGGCAAGATCGGCTATCACGACTGGGAAGGACTGTCCGTGGACCTGGACGAACGGTTCCGCATCGCCGCGAACCTGGGGGACAACAAGGTCCTGGTGATGCGGAATCATGGCTTCCTGAGCGTCGGGAAAACCGCCGGGGAGGCATTCATGAACATGTACTACGCCATTCGCATGTGCGACGTCGCGTTACGGGCCCAGGCTTCGGGGCTGCCCCTGGAGCCGGCCGCGCCGGAACTCTGGGAACGGTCGGCGCGACAGTACGGGGCATTCGCCCCGGGCAGGCATGAATGGCCCGCACTCAAGCGGCGGGCCGACCGGGCGGACCCCTCCTACCGCAACTGACCCGCCAGGCCGCCCGACAATGAGGATCACCGGATTCCACACGACCCGGGTGCATGTCCCCCTGGCGAAACCCATCGCCACCGCGATCCACCGGATGCACAGCGTGGGCTGCGTGCTCCTTGCACTGGAGACCGACCAGGGCCTGACCGGGGAGAGCTACGCATTCACCCTGAACGGGGTGCGGCTGAACAGCCTCGGCGAGATGCTCGACAGCTTCTCCGATGTGGTGAACGGACGTGACCCGCACGACCTCACCGCCATCGGCGATGCGATCTGGAGCCGGCTCAATCCCATCGGGCATGCGGGATTCGGCATCGCCGCCCTGTGCGCCATCGACACGGCGTGCTGGGACCTGGTGGGCAAAGGGGCCGGGCTGCCGCTCCACCGGCTGTTCGGCGCCTGCCGCGACCGTGTCCGGACCTATGCAAGCGGCGGCCTGTGGCTGTCCCAGTCCATCGATGAAATCGTCTCGGAGGCCGGCGGTCTTGTGGACGCCGGCTTCCGGGCCATGAAGATCCGTCTTGGCTCGGAAAGAATCGCCGACGACGTCGGGCGCGTGGCCGCGGTCCGTGACGCCGTCGGACCCGACATCGAGCTGCTGACCGACGCCAACCAGGGCCTGGATGTCAAGCACGCCATCCGGCTCGGCCGGGAGCTCGAACGCCACGATGTCCGCTGGTTCGAGGAGCCGGTCGCCTACAACAACCTGGCCGGCAACGCCGAGGTCAGGGCCTCGGTCGGCATCGACATCGCCGGCGGGGAGACCGAGTACACCCGGTTCGGCATGAAGCGCATCCTGGACGCCCGGGCCGTGGACGTGCTGATGCCGGACCTGCAGCGCGTCGGCGGTCTTTCCGAGATGCGCCGGGTGGCGGCGATCGCCTCGGGCTACCACGTCCCGATCTCGCCGCACCTGTTCACCGAGCACAGCCTGTGCATCGCGGGGTCCGAGCCCGGCTGCATCTCCCTGGAACACATGCCCTGGTTCTCACCCCTGTTCAACGAGACCCTGGACATCGAGGACGGATACCTGCTCATGCCGGACCGCCCCGGCGTCGGATTCACATTCGATCACCAGGCCATTGCCTCCCTGCGGGGCCGCTGAGGATGGGCCGTTGACGGGCGCGCGAACCGGCGGGATGCAGGTCTCCCTCGAGGGGAAGCGCGCATTCATCACCGCCGGCGGCGCGGGCATGGGCCGCGCCACCGCGGTGGCGATGCTCGGAATGGGGGCGGAGGTGTTCACCTGCGACATCGATCCCGCTCCGCTGGAGACCCTCGATTCCGGCATCCGTTCCTGGGTCTGCGACGTGTCGGTTTCCGGCGAGATCGACCGCGTGCTCGACCATGTCCTGCCCGGCGGTCTCGACATTCTCGTCAACAACGCCGGCGTCGCCGGTCCCACCAAGCCGGTGGAGGAAGTCACCGACGAGGAATGGCGGCACACCATGGCGGTCTGCATCGACGCCCAGTTCTACGCTGCCCGGCGCGTCGTCCCGGTGTTCAGGGCGCAGGGTCACGGCGTCCTGATCAACCTGGTCTCCGCGGCCGGCATCATGGGGTATCCGACCCGCAGCCCGTACGCGGCCGCGAAATGGGCGGTGACCGGCTTCACCAGGACGCTGGCCATGGAGCTCGGGCCCGACAACATCCGGGTCAACGGCATCGTTCCCGGCAACGTCAGCGGGGACCGCATGGAACGGGTGATCGGCGCCCATGCCGACGCCGAAAGCCTGGACCCGGAAGTGGTCAGGCGCCTGTACGCGATCGGCACCTCGATGCAGTGCTATGTCGATCCGGCGGAAATCGCGGACATGATCTGCTTCCTGTGTTCGGATCACTGCCGTCATGTCACCGGCCAGATCGTCGGTGTCGACGGCTTCACGGAAACCCTGTACCCGAGAAGCGCGGAGGTCCCGTGAAGACCGAGGTTTCCGACTATCTGCGCCCGGCGGCATCCGGGGCCTGCCGGATCACGGACCTTGTCCTGCTGGCGGACGGCGTCAGGGTGACCTGGGACGACGGTCATGCGAGCCATTTCCATCACGTCTGGCTCAGGGACTGCTGCTACTGCGAAACCTGCGGGGACAGCTATTCCAGCAAGCGGTTTTTCGTGCCCGGCGACATGCCCGCGGCGCCCACCGTCCGGGACGCGGTCATTGGCGGGGACGGGGCTCTCGCCATCACCTGGGAGGCGGACGGCCACCGGTCCCGCTTCGATCCGACCTGGCTCAGGCAGCATTGCTATGACGACCGCTCCCGGCGGGCGCGAAGGGCGCGGCCGACGCTCTGGGATGCCGCCCTCGAGACCGACCTGCCCCGGGTGGAACTGGCGTCCGCGTCCGGGAGCGATATCGCGTGCATGGATCTCTACCGCAAGCTGCGTGACTTCGGGCTGGTGATCGTTCACGGCGCCCCCGCCGGGGCGGGATTCATCCGCGATGTCGCCGCCTTGGTCGGGGAGATGGGTTCGAATACGTCCTACGGTGAAATCTTCGACCTCACGCCCTCGAGCAGGGTGCGGACCATGGGAAACACGTTCCGGCCCGTGCCGCCCCATACCGATGAGGCGTTCCGGTACACGCCCCCGGGACTCAACATCCTGGGCTGCGTCCGCCCGGCCGAACAAGCCGGCGAGTCCATTTTCGCCGACGGCTTCCGGGCCGCGACGCTCCTTCGCCAGTCCGACCCGGAGGCATTCTCGCTGCTGTCCAGGCACGCCCATTCCTATCACCGGCGCCACGACGGCGCCATCGACCAGCAGGCGAGGATGCCGATCCTTGCCCTGGATGACGAGGGCTGCCTGTCCGGTATCCGCCTGCATACCCGGGCCTCCGCGCCCCTCGACCTGCCGTCGGAGCTGGTTCCGCCCTACTATGCCGCCTACCGGCAGATCTGCGAACTGGTCATGGCGCGCGCCAACCAGGTCCATCTCGTTCTCCAGGCAGGGGAAGCCGTGATCTTCGACAACCATCGCGTGCTGCATGGCCGGGGCGGTTTCGAGGATCCTGCGAGGTTCCTCCAGATCTGCAACGTGAGCCGTGAGGGCTTCCACGAAAGACTGCGGCTGCTGGCGCTCCGACTTGGCCTTCACGCCGAGGCGCATCAGGTGCTGGGCGGCGGGGTCGTGGCGTAGCCCGCACGTGCGCTCCGTCGACCCGACAGGCAGGGCATGCGCCCCTGTGTCCATAGACGGGGAGCCCGTTTGGGGTGGCGGCAGGAGGCAGGAACCTGTACGGCGAGCGCTCCGGACCCCGACCGTTCCCACACGTCCGGTCCGGGGATCCCGAACCTGGGTCTGAAAGGGAGGTGTTCTGCAGTCCTACTGGTCACCCGGCAAGGGTGATCCCTGTCCGAGGGACAATTTGAGATCAGCCTTCTGCGATTTCCAGACGACGTTCGATGCGGTCAACGCGCAAGGCCAGTGCCGCCAGCAGTATCCCTGTTCAGATCACTTTGCACCAGGGCAGCAAGATGGTTCTTGACTGCCAACAACTCGCTCTCCAATCGCGAAAACTTACCGTCATGGTCTCGCAACTTTCCCTGTATGGCCTTGAGGTGTTCGAGCAGGAGATCGTTGGTTACATTATTCTCTGCCATCATGATTTCAATGCAGATGCTATGCGGGTCAGTTTAACACAACACAGAAATATGGATTCCGTCCTGGTCCTGGTCTATCCAGGCCACATTGCCCGGGCAGTTGCACGGAGTTTGCGGGGTACAGATGATTGACCCGCCTGCGGACAACCTCGCGATTGGTACCAGGCAAGGTGTCAAATGGACCCGAACAGTTCAGTTGAAGGCCTCCCTGGGCAGATGGTGCCCATCGAGACCGTCTTCATCCGTGATGAACCGGAATCCCTGGAAAAGGTCGGAGTTGGGCAAACGGGTCGATCGGTTTCCCGGCAGTCCATCCCGTGGCTTTGCGCCGCTCCCGTGACCCCGGACGGCCCGACAGTGCCTTGCCATTGCGGCACTGCCGGTGCTGCCCCCAGCTGAACAACACTGAGGGCGCCATCGTTGTGTTAAACGACCACTTGATCCGTTGTATTTTCTCATGGACACTCGCCTGGCCGGTTACAAGTGATCGTACGGCGAACGCTCCGGATCCCGACCGTTCCCACACGTCCGGTCCGGGGATCCCGAACCTGCCACCGATGTGGTTGACCGGCGACCCCGGGTCGCCTATATCTAACCGGTTCGCTTCCCGCGGAATCCCGTGCGGTTCCGGGGCAGCCGACACCCGATGAACCTGCCGATCGGAGATGGGATGAAGATCGATTCGATACTGGTTTACCTCGTGAAGATACCGTACCGCCCCCTCGGCAGCCGCTGGATCGGGCGTGAGGCGCCGCCCTTCCTGGAGAGCACGGTGGTGGAGGTTGCCGCGGATACGGGCCTGTCCGGCTTCGGCGAGAGCTGTCCCATCGGCGGATTCTACCTGCCCGCCTTCGCCGGGGGCGTGCGCAAGGGCATCGGCCAGGTCGCGCCCTCGCTGATCGGCACGGATCCCACTGCCGTCGCCCGGATCAACCACACCATGGACCAGGCCCTCTACGGCCACCCCCACGTCAAGGCCCCGATCGACATCGCCTGCTGGGACCTACTCGGCCAATCCTGCGGCCTGTCCGTCAGCGAGGTCATGGGGGGCCGCCTGGCGGACAGCGTCCCGGCGTATCTCTCCATTCCATTGACGGACCCCGAGACGATGGTCGCGGTCTGGCAACAGAAGATGCAGGAGGGATTCCGTCATTTCCAGGTCAAGGTGGGCGGCGACCCGGTTGAGGATATCGCCCGCATCCACGCACTGGCGTCACGCGACCGGGACGGATGCATCTTCATGGCGGACGCGAACCGGGGCTGGAAGAAGGCGGACGCACTCCACGTGGTGTCCAGTCTCGACGGCATCCGGTGCTACATCGAGCAGCCCTGCGCCACGTACGCGGAATGCCTGACCGTGCGGGGCAAATGCCGCCAGCCCTTCATCCTGGACGAGGTCATCGATGATCCGAAGGGCCTGGTCCGGGCCATCGGCGACGATGCCCTGGACGCCCTGGTCATCAAGATCACCCACGCGGGCGGTCTCAGCCAGGCGCGGGTGCTGCGGGACCTCTGCGTCGCGCACGGCATCAAGATGCGGATCGAGGATACCGCGGGCAGCGAGTTCACCCGCGCCGCCCAGGCGCAACTGGCCGCGAACACCCCCGAAGAGTGGTTGCTCGGATCCTATCATTTCCAGAGCGGACGCCCGCCCACGGCGCGGGATGCGCCCCTGGTGCGCCGGGGCAGGCTGCATCTCAACGACCGGCCCGGCCTTGGCGTCACCCCCGACCGCGGGCAGCTCGGTGAACCGGTAGCGGTGTACGGGAGAGGCTCCGGACCATGCTGATCACCGCCATCTCCCTGTACCGCGTCGAGCTTCCCCTCCATGACGCCTACCAGCTGTCCGGCGGGCGGACGTGGAACCGGCTGGACAGCACCTTGATCCGCATCGACACCGATGCCGGCATCACCGGCTGGGGGGAGGCCTGCCCGTTCGGCCCCAACTATCTCGAGGCTTTCTCCGAGGGCGCCCGAGCCGGGATCGAAGAGCTCGCCCCGGCATTGCTGGGGGCGGACCCTTCCGGGGTCTCGGGGATCCGCCGGCGGATGGACCGGGATCTCCTGGGGCACCCCTACGTCAAGAGCGGAATCGACATCGCCTGCTGGGACATCCTCGGCAAGCGCGCGCAAAGGCCGCTGCACGACCTTTTCGGCGGCCGGGTCAACGACCGTGTCAGGGCATCCGCGGTGATTCCACCGGATCCCGGCCCGGCGCTGGACCGGGCGATGGCCGCGGGCCGGGAAAACGGCTGTACCCAGTTCTCCGTGAAGGCCAGCGGCCGGCCGGAAGCGGACATCGCCTTCCTGCAACACCTCGGGGAGCGCCTCGGTCCCGGCGAATCGGTCAAGTGCGACGCCAACGGGGGCTGGCGGGTGGACGAGGCGATCCGGGTGATGCGGGCAACGGCCGCGCTCGATGTCTGCTTCGAGCAGCCCTGCCGGAGCTACGAGGAATGCCGTAGCGTGTTCCATGCCTGCGGCAGGCCGCTGGTGCTCGATGAATGCGCCCTCGACCTCGAGGCCGTTGTCCGGGCCTGGAACGACGGCGTCCTGTGCGCCCTCAATCTCAAGATCGACCGCGTGGGCGGCCTCACACCGGCACTGGCCATCCGGAACGCCTGTGATGCGCTCGGCATTCCGTACCATATACAGTGCGCCGGCGGCAAGGACATCATGCAGGCGGCCATCCTGCACCTTGCGCACAGCGCCCCGGCAAGCCGGCTGCTCTCGGTCTGGGACATCGGTGATCTCGTGAACCGGCGCACGGTCCTCGGGCCCGCCACCCGAAAGGGCGGCCTGTTGTTTGCCGCACCGGGAGCAGGCCTCGGCGTGGAGCCGGATCCGGCAGTGCTTGGTCCCGCCCTGCAGTCCTGGGGGGTGGGGCCGGCATAGTCTCCCGGCGGCCCTGCCCGCTCCGGACCCCCGGCGGCGGTTCAGCCCACGGCGTCGATCATCGCCCGGGCACAGGTTTCCGTGTCCGCGGTGCCGCCGAGATCCCTCGTTCGTGCGGCCTCGTCGGTGAGTGCGGATTCCATGGCCTCCTCGAGGACCCTTGCCGCCGGCGCCTCTCCCAGGTGTTCCAGCATCATCGCCGCGGTCCAGACAGCCGCCACCGGATTCGCCACGCCCTGCCCGGCGATGTCCGGCGCGGAACCGTGCACCGGCTCGAACATGGAGGGGTAGAGCCCCTCGGGATTGATGTTGGCCGCCGGTGCGATGCCGATGGAGCCGGCCACCGCGGGCCCGAGATCGGACAGGATGTCGCCGAACAGATTGGACCCCACCACCACATCAAACCAGTCCGGATGCTGCACGAAATGGGCCGTCAGGATGTCGATGTGGTACTGGTCCGTCTCGACTTCGGGGTACTGTGCCGAGACGGCCCGGAAGCGTTCGTCCCAGTACGGCATGGTATGGACGATCCCGTTGGACTTGGTGGCCGAAGTCACTTTCCCGCGGCTGCGTTTCTTCGCCAGCTCGAAGGCGTAGTGCAGGATCCGGTCCACACCCTGGCGGGTGAAGATCATCTGCTGGGAGACGAATTCCCGGTCGGTGCCGCCGAAGATCCGTCCCCCGATCTCCGAATACTCCCCCTCGACGTTCTCCCGCACCACGATGAAATCGATGTCCTCCGGCCCGCGCCCGGCCAGGGGCGAGGTGATCCCCCTGAGCAGGCGGACCGGGCGGATGTTGGCGTACTGGTCAAGTTGCCTGCGTATCGGGATCAGCAGACCCCACAGGGACACGTGATCCGGCACCCCGGGAAACCCCACCGCGCCGAGATAGATGGCGTCGAATGCCTTCAGCTGCTCGACACCGTCCCCGGGCATCATGGTCCCGGTTTTCGCATACCGTTCACAGGACCAGTCGAACGACACCCATGTCACCCCGAAATCGAACCGCGCGGCGACGGCTTCCACCGCACGCTGTCCGACCGGGATCACTTCCCTGCCGATGCCATCCCCCGGGATGACCGCGATCTTGTATGTTCTCTTGCTCATGCTTGTTTCCACGGAAATGGTTGGCGGGCCCGCAGGCGGTCAGGCGGTGCCCGTCGTCCTGTCCTCCCCGGGCGGATTGTACCGGCTTAAAGCCCACCGGGAAGACCGGACGGCTGTCATTTTTCCCGGAACCGGATTTGGGACCGGGACGACGGTCGCCGAAACCGTGTATCGCGCCGGCGGCGGCGGCGGGAGAAATCCGGCCCGGCTCCGGGAACCAGCCCCGAAAATCATTCGTTTGCGACAGCTTCGCCGGGCGGCTATGGTGCCGGTGCCGGTGCCGTTGTAACCTTCACCGGTCGCATCCCGACGGACGTGAAGGGCCATGAACCACCCCACACTCTCCCGCAGTTCCAATCGCAGGATCGATCCCGCCCGTCGTCGGGGCGGCGCCCTGAAGCCGGACGGCTCTCCCAATGACAATGACCGGGTGGAGACCGGCCCCACCGACCTTGCATTCGACGAGTGGGAATTCCTGGGCCTGGAATGTCCGGACCTGACGGCGATGCGGGAATACCGGCTGGAACGGATCAAGGCCGAACTGGCGAACAGGGACCTTGCGGGCGTCCTCCTGTTCGACCCGCTCAACATCCGCTATGCAACGGACACCAGCAACATGCAGGTCTGGATCACGCACAACCATGCCCGGGCCTGTTTCGTCACCGCCGCGGGCTACATCATCCTGTGGGAGTTCCACAGCGGCGGACACCTGTCCGGATACCTGCCCCTGGTCAGGGAGCTGCGCACCGGCGCGGCGTTTTTCTATTTCGAGTCCGGAGAACATGTGGATGCGCACGCGGATGCGTTCGCCGCGGTCCTGGACGACATCCTCAGGGAGCATGCCGGGACGAACCGGCGGATCGCGGTGGACAAGATCGAGATCGCCGGACTACGGGCGCTGGACAGGGCCGGCATCGGGGTCCACGACGGCCAGGAGATCATGGAGCTTGCCCGGGTGATCAAGGGGCCCGATGAAATCCGCGCCATGCGATGCTCCCTCGCCTCCACGGAAATCGCCCTCGGGCTGATGCAGGAAGCCAGTGTGCCGGGCATCACGGAAAACGACATCTGGTCCGTGCTGCATGCGGAGAACATCCGGCGGGGCGGCGAATGGATCGAGTGCCGCCTGCTGTCGACGGGGCCGCGCACCAATCCCTGGTTCCAGGAATGCGGCCCGAGGGTGGTGGAGGAAGGTGATCTGCTGGCGGTGGACACCGACCTGGTCGGCCCCTACGGCATCTGCGCCGACATCTCCCGGTCCTGGATCATCGGCGACAGGACGCCCACCGCGGAACAAAGGCGGCTGTACGGGATTGCGCACGAGCACATCATGACGAACATGTCGCTGCTCCGGCCCGGCCTGACCCTGCATGAAATCACGCAACGGGCGCACCGCCTGCCGGAGGAGTTCCGCGAGCAGCGCTACGGCGTCATGATGCACGGAGTGGGGCTGTGCGACGAATACCCCTGCGTGTGGTATCCCGAGGACATCGAGGCCAACGGGTACCGCGCGATCCTGGAGCCCGGCATGGTCCTGTGCGTCGAGGTGTACCTCGGCGCGGTCGGAGGGCGTGAGGGGATCAAGCTGGAGGACCAGGTGCTGATCACGGACAGCGGCCACGAGAACCTCACGAACTACCCCTTCGAGACCTCGCTGCTGGCGGACTGATCCATCCCGCGGGCGGCGCGGATCCCGGCCTCCATGTCCACCCGGGTCAGCAGCGCGCCGCCGGCCACGAACAGGACCACCAGGACCAGGATGGCGTCCCGGGCATCGGCGGCGGCGATCAGGACCGGCACCAGCGCCACCAGCAGCGGTCCTAGGATGGCCGCGAACTTGCCCACCATGTTGTAGAACCCGAAGAATTCCGCGGTACGGCTCACCGGGATGATCCGGGCATAGAGGGACCGGCTCAGGCTCTGCACCCCGCCCTGGACCAGTCCGATGGCAATGGCGAGATAGTAGAATCCCGCACCCGAGGCGAGCCAGCCCCAGGCGTAGAACACGACCAGGGTATACACCACCAGCCCGATGAGGATGCCGGTGCGCGGTCCGATGCGCCTGCCCAGCCAGCCGAAGAAGAGCGCCGCGGGAAAGGACACGAATTGGGTGACCAACAGGGCGGTGATGAGCGCCTCCTGGGGAAGCGCCAGCACGCGGTTGGCAAAGAACACCGCCATCTTGATCACGGATCCCACCCCGTCGATGTACAGCCAGTAGGCGGCCAGGAAGACCAGCACCACCCGGAGCTGGCGGATATGGGTAATGGTTTCCCGGAGCTGCCGGAGCCCTTCGCGGACTGCCTGGACCCCGGATGCCTTGACCCTGGTGGGCGTCTCGCGAACCCAGAGCAGCAGCGGCAGGGTGAATGCGGCCCACCACAGGCCGACGGAGATGAACGACCAGGACAGCGCTTCCCCCGCCCCTGCAAGACCGAACCAGCCCGGGTTGGTGACCATCAGCACGTTGACCAGGAACAGCAGCCCGCCGCCGACGTACCCGAGCGCGTAGCCGAAACCCGACACCTGGTCGTATTCATCCTCCCTGGCCACGTCCGTGATCATGGAGTCGTAGAAAATGTTCGCGCCCGCGAAACCCGCCTGGGCCAGGACGTAGATCATCAGGCCCTCCATCCACATGTCCCCGTGCACCCAGGCCAGTGACGCGGTCAGGATCACGCCGAGCATCGCGAACGTCGCGAGGAAGTGCTTGCGGGTGCCACCCCGGTCGGCGATGGCGCCGAGCACCGGCGCCGCGAGGGCGATGGACAGGCTGGACGCGGCAAGGCCGATGTTGAACCAGAACTGGGAGTCCTCGGTGGACAGCCCCGCGCTGAGCGCACTGTAGAACACCGGAAAGAACCCCGCCATGACCGTGGTGGCGAACGCGGAGTTGGCCCAGTCGTAGAGCGCCCAGGCCAGGACCTGGCGGTCCGTCAGCATCGCCCGGATGCTGGTGCCCCGGCGCGCCCCTCCGGAGGCCTGCACAGGCGCCGTCATGCGATGATGATGACGGCCAGCATTGCCATCTGGATGACGTTGATGATCACGCTGCGGCGGTGGAGCGCCTGGAATCCTGCCTTGTCCCCGGGGCTGTCGGTTTCCCGCCACCGGTCCCTGGCGGCATTGAGGGCCGGAACAAGCACCTGGCGTGCATAGGCGAACCCGGCGAGAACCAGCGCCATCAGCACGGCGCCCTTGGGGGAGTGGAGCAGGCAGACCCCCAGATTCGCCAGCGACAGGATCAGGCCCCAGAGATAGTAGCGGGGGAAGAGCGCGCGCAGGAACGCGCCGGCACGTTCGCCCTCCAGGGAACGGAATGCGGCCGGGGCCACCACGGCGGCGAAGAACACCATGGATCCCAGCAGCAGCGAGGCGAGTACGTCGATGATCAGTGAAGGTGCCATGTTTCCGTCGAAGGGCCGGGCAGGGAGATTATAGGGCACCCGGCCGGGGCACGAATGTCGGCGGCGTCGGATCACCCGACCGGATCACCCGAAGTCCTTGACTTGGCAAAGGGAGATCGTATTAAATCAACTAAGTTGGGTAATTCGGAAACTACCGGGAGATATCACATGAACCTGAAAACCACTCTGTGTGCAGCCGGTGCGCTTGCACTCCTCACAACAGCCGGCGCCTACGCTGCCAGCACCGTCACCATCGCAACCGTCAACAACGGCGACATGATCCGAATGCAGGGGCTGACGGAGGATTTCACGTCCAGCAATCCAGACATCACCCTCGAATGGGTCACGCTGGAAGAGAACGTACTGCGCCAGCGCGTGACCCAGGACATTGCCACGAAAGGCGGCCAGTTCGACGTGCTGACCATCGGCACCTACGAGGTTCCGATCTGGAGCAAGAACGGCTGGCTCGTGTCATTGAACGACCTGCCCGCCGGATGGGATGCCGATGACCTGCTTCCCGCGATACGCTCCGGCCTGACCGTCGATGGCGAACTGTACGCGGCACCGTTCTACGGCGAGAGCTCCATGGTGATGTACCGGACCGATCTGATGGAGAAGGCCGGCCTCCAGATGCCCGACGCGCCCACCTGGGATTTCATCCGGCAGGCGGCGGCGGCGATGACGGACCGGGACAACGAGGTCTACGGCGTCTGCCTCCGCGGCAAGGCCGGCTGGGGCGAGAACATGGCATTTCTGACCGCCACCTCGAATTCCTTCGGCGCGCGCTGGTTTGACGAGAACTGGAAGCCCCAGTTCAACAGCGAAGCCTGGGCCACCACGCTCAATTTCTACATGGATCTGATGACCAGCTACGGTCCTCCGGGAGCCTCGACCAACGGGTTCAACGAGAACCTGTCCCTCTTCCAGCAAGGCAAGTGCGGCATGTGGATCGATGCAACCGTTGCCGCCTCGTTCGTGACCAACCCGAACGACTCGACAGTGGCCGACAGCGTCGGATTCGCCCTGGCCCCCGACAATGGTCTCGGCAAGCGCGGCAACTGGCTCTGGGCCTGGTCGCTGGCAATCCCGGCCGGTTCCGACGCGACGGATGCGGCCAAGAAGTTCATCGCCTGGGCGACCAGCAGGGAATACACGGCGCTCGTGGCGTCGAAGGAAGGCTGGGCCAACGTCCCGCCCGGCACCCGGACCTCGCTGTACGAGAATCCCGCCTACCTGGAGGCCGCACCCTTCGCCGAGATGACGCTGAACTCGATCAACGCGGCCGACCCGAAACAGCCGACCGTCGACCCGGTGCCCTATACCGGCGTCCAGTTCGTCGCCATCCCGGAATTCGCGGGCATTGCCACGCAGGTGGGTCAGGAATTCTCGGCTGCGCTCGCCGGCCAGCAGACCGTCGAGCAGGCGCTCGAGAAGGCACAGGCCCTGACGGCCGAGGAAATGGAAGCCGCCGGATACTGACGACGGCACCAGCCTGACCGGGCCATCCGAACGGCATGAACCGTCCATGGAATTGGAACCGTTCCGTGGACAGGCTGATCTTCCCGGATCACGGAGGAAGCCTCCCGGCGCGGGGCGGCGGTTGCCGCCGCCCTGCTTCCGGAGCGGTCCGTCTTTCCTGACAGGCACCGGTCCGGCCTGAGGAATGCGTCATGGCAACCCTGCAAGCAAGATCCGCCGCCCGCCTGATGATGGCGCCCGCGGTCGTCCTGCTGCTTGGCTGGATGCTCGTGCCCCTGATCATGACGCTCTACTTCTCGTTCAAGCGCTACCTGCCGCTGCGCGGCGGCGACCTGGGGTGGATCGGGTTCGAGAACTACGTCCGCTTCGTCACCTCAAGCTCGTTCTGGCCAAGCGTGCAGGCGACGCTCATCATCGTGGGCGGCGTGCTGCTGATCACCGTGGTCCTGGGCATCCTGCTCGCGCTCCTGCTGGATCAGCCGATGTGGGGACAGGGCATCGTCCGGATACTGGTCATCGCACCGTTCTTCGTGATGCCGACCGTGACGGCGCTGGTCTGGAAGAACATGTTCATGGATCCGGTGAACGGGCTGTTCGCGCATCTCTGGAAGTTCTTCGGCCTGGCGCCGCTGGAGTGGGTGAGCCAGGCATCGCTCTTTTCCATCACCCTGATCGTCTCGTGGCAATGGCTGCCCTTCGCAACGCTGATCCTGCTGACGGCGATCCAGTCGCTGGACCGCGAGCAGCTGGAGGCGGGCGAGATGGACGGCGCCCCGCCCCTGGCCCGCTTCCAACATATCATTCTGCCGCACCTCGGCCAGGCCATCACCATCGTCATCCTGATCCAGACGATCTTCCTGCTGTCGATCTTTGCCGAAATCTTCGTGACCACGCAGGGTTCGTTCGGCACCCGGACCCTGACCTACCTGATTTTCCAGCGCGTGCTGGAGAGTCAGAATGTGGGGCTCGGTTCGGCCGGCGGCGTCTACGCGGTCATCCTCGCCAACATCGTGGCACTCTTCCTGATGCGTATCGTCGGCAAGAATCTGGATACGTGAGGAGGCAGAACCTTGGCCCGCACAGTCACAAGCAAGCAGAAGATCGTCAACACCGCCGTCGCCTGGGGGGTCGGCCTGCTGATCTTCTTCCCGGTACTGTGGACGATCCTGACGAGCTTCAAGACCGAGGCGCAGGCCATTGCCGACCCGCCGGTTTTCCTGTTCTTCGACTGGACGCTGGAGAATTATGCGATCGTGCAGGAGCGTTCGGACTATATGCGCTATCTCTGGAACTCGGTGATCATCGCCGGCATCTCCACGCTGCTCGGCATCCTCGTCGCGGTTCCCGCCGCATGGTCCATGGCCTTCGTGCCATCGAGGCGGACCAAGGACATCCTGCTGTGGATGCTTTCCACCAAGATGCTGCCGGCGGTGGGCGTCCTCTACCCGATCTACCTGATCTTCATCCAGTTCGGACTCCTCGACACGCGGTTCGGGCTTGTCATCGTCATGATGCTGATCAACCTGCCGATCATCGTCTGGATGCTCTACACGTATTTCCGGGAAATCCCCGGCGAGATCCTGGAAGCCGCGCGGATGGACGGCGCATCACTGCGGGATGAAATCCTGTATGTGCTGACGCCCATGGCCGTGCCGGGAATCGCCTCGACCATACTGCTGAACTTCATCCTGGCCTGGAACGAGGCGTTCTGGACGCTGAACCTGACGGCGGCGAAGGCCGGTCCGCTGACCGCCTTCATCGCGAGCTATTCAAGCCCGGAGGGTCTGTTCTACGCCAAGCTGAGCGCGGCATCGACGATGGCCATCGCGCCGATCCTGATCCTGGGGTGGTTCAGCCAGAAACAACTGGTCCGCGGCCTGACTTTCGGCGCGGTGAAGTGAGGACGAAGTGATGGGACACATCGTATTGGACAAGGTGGAGAAGCGTTTCGGTGACCTCACCGTCATTCCGCCCCTGGACCTCGAGATGGACGATGGTGAATTCGTCGTCTTCGTCGGCCCGTCCGGTTGCGGCAAATCGACACTCCTGCGGCTGATTGCAGGGCTTGAGGACGTCAGCGGCGGCACGATCTCGATCGACGGGCAGGACGCAACCGCGGTGCCGCCCGCCAAGCGCGGTCTCGCGATGGTGTTCCAGTCCTACGCGCTCTATCCCCACATGACGGTTCGCAAGAACATCAGCTTTCCCCTGCGCATGGCGAAGCTGGACCAGGCCGAGCAGGAGCGGCGGGTCGAACAGGCGGCCGAGGTCCTGAACCTCACCGAATACCTCGACCGGCGGCCAGGCCAGCTTTCCGGCGGCCAGCGCCAGCGCGTGGCCATCGGCCGCGCCATCGTGCGTGAACCGTCCGCTTTCCTCTTCGACGAGCCCCTGTCGAATCTCGACGCGGCGCTCCGCGTCGGCATGCGTCTTGAAATCAGCGAACTGCATGAACGACTGAAAACGACGATGATCTACGTCACCCACGACCAGATCGAGGCGATGACCATGGCGGACAAGATCGTCGTGCTCCAGGCCGGGAGGATCGAGCAGGTGGGTTCGCCGCTGGAACTCTACCGGACGCCCCGGAACCGGTTCGTTGCGGGATTCATCGGCTCCCCCAGGATGAACTTCCTGGAAGGGCCCGAGGCCAGGAAGCATGATGCGCATACGATCGGCATCCGTCCCGAGCACATCACGCCGTCTCCGGGCGAGGGCGTCTGGACGGGGCGTGTGGGCGTCGCGGAGCATCTCGGCTCGGACACCTTCTTCCATGTCCACATGGAGGAATCCGCCGAACCGGTCACCGTGAGATCGGGCGGCGAGGTGGACATGCACCACGGCGACACGATCTATCTGACCCCCGATGTCGAACAGATCCACCGGTTCGACGAGCAGGGTCTGCGCATCGGATGAAACGGTTGGCAGGGCCATTCACTCCCATTGCGGGAACGGGCAAGCCGGCCGGCGCCCCGGGCGCGGGCCATGGCGGCCGATCTGAACGTGATGGGGCGGAAAAGGTCAGGTCCGGCCAGCGCCCGGACGGCCGCGGCGAATGGATGCGCCGCTGACTTCCGGCAACGGGGACGAGGCAGCGGACATCACCGGGCAATCCCCCTGCCTTCCGCCGTTCGGGAGCAGTCTGCCCCGCCGATGGCGGCATGCCCGGCTGGATGTTCCCGGAACCGGCGGGTCTGCAGGTACCGGATGGGAAGCATACAGGCGCCGGGGAATGCGGCGAAGCCGCGCCGCCAGTTGCCGGGTCATGCCTTCACTGACCCGGGCCGGATGAACGGTCCCCCCGGGTCGCCCGCATGATGTCGCGCACAGATGACGTGCCCATGGCCGGATGGATGCCACCCGGGGCCGGACCCGTGATCCGTCTTTCGGACGCCACGCTGGACGACCTCCCGGAGTCGATTGCCCGGCCGGGCTATGACCGGACGTCCCTGACCCCGGGGATCGTCCATGTCGGGCTCGGAAATTTCCACCGGGCGCATCAGGCGTGGTACCTGCATCGGCTGCTGCAGCTGGGTCTCAACCGCGATTGGGCGATCATCGGCGCCGGCGTCTGCCCCTTCGATACCGCGCAACGGGAGAAGCTCTGGAAGCAGGATTACCTGTCGACGCTGATTGAACTGGATCCGTCAGGCGCATCGGCAGAGGTGATCGGCGCCATGATCGACTATGTGCCGGTCGAGGAGGGGAACGCTGCCCTGATCCGCCGGATGACAGATCCGGCGATCCGGATTGTCGCGCTGACGGTGACCGAGGGAGGCTACTACATCGATCCCGCGACGAATGGTTTCGACACGGCGCATCCCGACATCCGGCACGACGCCGCGAATCCGGACCGTCCGCGGACCGTGTTCGGCGCGATGGCCGCGGCGCTCAGGTCCAGACGCGATCAGGGGTTCGGCCCGTTCACCGGTCTGAGTTGCGACAACCTCCGGGGCAACGGCGCGGTGCTCCGCCGGACCCTGGTTTCCCTCGCGCGGGCAACCGACCCGGACCTTGCCGGGTGGATCGACTCGAATTGCACGTTCCCGAACTCGATGGTCGACTGCATCGTGCCCGCAACCGGGCCGGGGGAACTCGCGCTGGCACGGAAGTTCGGCATCGACGACCGGGTTCCCGTCACGCATGAGAGCTTCCGCCAGTGGGTCATCGAGGATGACTTCTGCGCCGGACGTCCGAACTGGGACCTGGTCGGCGCCACGTTCTCGGACCAGGTCCATGACCATGAGGCGATGAAGATCCGCATCCTCAACGCCGGCCACCAGATCATTGCCAATCCCGGTGAAATCCTGTCCATCGAAACCATTTCGGACTGCATGGCACGGCCCCTGATCCGGGCCCTGTTCGACAAGGTGCAGCGCGCCGAAATCCTCCCCCATGTGAAATCGGTTCCGAATTTCACGAAGGAAGACTATCTGGACCTGGTCCGCCGGAGATTCTCCAACACCGCCATCGCCGACACGACACGGCGCGTCGCCTTCGAGGGGTCGGCACGCCATACGGGCTTTGTCCTGCCGATCCTCCGTGACGGTCTCAGGGACGGTACACCGATCGAGGGGCTTGCACTGGTCGAGGCATTCTGGGCGCGGATGTGCGGGGGATGGCGCGAGGACGGCACCGTCATCGAGCCGAACGATCCGTTCTGGGACACCCTCCTGGAGGCGGCGAAGGCGGCCCGGGAACATCCGCGCGCCTGGCTGGAGCAACGCCAGTTCTACGGTGACCTGGTGGAGGCGCCCCGTTTCGTCGATGCCTTCGGACGCTGGCTCGACAGGATCTGGTCGGATGGGTGCGAGGCAACCCTGCAGGCCTATGCGGCCACCTAGCCACACGCTCATGCAACCGATCCGCTCCTTCGCCGGCGGGCATTGCCGCGCCCGAGCACCCAGGCCGCCAGGCCACCGCACAAAGGCCGCCCGCCGTGCAGGATGCTGCCACAGGCCCGCCGGCATCACCTGTTGGATCGACGAAACAAACCAAGAAAATGAACCCCGGATTCGGATCGATCATGCCAGTCAAGGCATGTGGCCCCTGCGGCGACAGATGAGACCCTTCAGACCAGTTTCCCTCGAGGTGACGGCATGTTTCTGAGTTGCGGCGAAGCGCTCTACGACCTCTTTCCTGCAGCCGAGGCGGACAGCGGCCTCACCTTCGATGCGCGCATCGGCGGCTCGCCCTTCAACGTCGCGGTCGGTCTGTCCCGCCTGGGGCGCGGCGCCGCCCTGTTCACCGGAATCTCCAGCGACCCCCTGGGCCGCCGGCTGGAACAGGCACTGGAGCACGAGGGGGTGGAAACCGCCTATCTGGTCAGAAAGCAGAACCCGACCACCCTGGCATTGGTTACCCTGGGCTCCGGGGGCATCCCTCACTACAGCTTCTACGGCCACGATGCGGCCGACAGTTCGGTGGCCGAAGCCGACCTGCCCGAACTGCCCCGGTCGGTGGCTGCGATCCACTTCGGCTCGTACTCCCTGGTGGTGGAGCCGACCGGCTCCTCGCTGCTCCGGCTTGCCCGGCGCCATCATGACGACAGACTGGTCTCCCTCGACCCCAATCTCCGCCTGAATGTCGAGCCGGACCTTGGCAGGTGGCGCGAGCGGGTCGAGGCCTTCACCGAGATCGCCGATCTGATCAAGGTGAGTGACGAGGACCTGGATCTGCTGTTTCCCGGTGACGAGATCGAAAGCACGATCGATCGCTGGAATGCCCGCGGTGTCCAGCTCATCGTGGTGACCCGCGGCGACGGCGGAACCCTGGCCTCCCTCCGGGGTAAAGTCTTCGAAGCCACCGGGCGCCAGGTGGAGGTGGTCGATACGGTCGGGGCCGGCGACAGTTTCCAGGCGGGGCTTCTTTGTGGACTGGACGAACTCGGCAAGGCGACGAAATCGGGACTGTCCCGGCTTTCGCTGGACGAATGCCGCCAGGTCGTGGATTTTGCCACGGCGGCGGCGGCCATCACCTGCACGCGCCGCGGCGCCGACCTGCCCCTTCGTTCCGAACTGCCGGACCTCTAGAATTCGAAAGCGCCATGCCCGTGGAACCCACACCGCACAGGAGAGATCCCGATGATCGTATCGATGCGATCGTTCCGATCCGCGGACCTGCCGCCCCGACACACCGAACCGGCGCGGCAGTCGCCGGGCGTCCATGGGTGAGCCCGTTGTGACACAGACTACGGTGCGGGGAATCCCCGGACTTCCCGCACATCGGCAACCGACATGACCCGGAGGTAACAGAGACGACATGCGAGACGGGGAGTCGATCGGGCTCAGGGCCTTTAACGAGCGCTTGATGATCACTGCCATACGGCAGGCAGGCGCGCTGTCGAAGGCGGAAATCGCACGCACCACCGGGCTCAGCGGCCAGGCCGCGACCGTGATCGTCAATTCGCTGCTCGACGAGGAGCTTCTGGTCAAGCGCGAGAAGGTTCGGGGCAGGGTGGGCAAGCCCTTCACTCCGGTCGCGCTCAACCCCGAAGGCGCCTATTCCCTGGGCGTCAAGATCGGGCGCCGCAGTCTCGAGGTTCTTCTCGTCGATTTCTGTGGCGGCATCGTGGCTTCCCGGTCAACGCCCTATCACGCCCCGCTCCCGTCGCAGACCATGGCCATGGCGACGGATACCACCCTGGAACTCGTGGGCTCCCTGAAGCGCAGCTTGCGTGCCCGCATCGTCGGCCTCGGCGTCGCGATGCCCTGGGTTCTACATGAATGGTCGGATGTGCTGGGTCTGGAACGCGAGGCGATCGCCGCATGGGGCGAGATTGATGTCGCCGCCGAACTCGAGGCGGCGACCGGCCTGTCGGCGACGCTGTACAACGATGCCACCGCCGCCTGTGCCGCGGAGATGATTGCCGGCGATCAGATCAACCGCCGCAGCGCACTGTACATCTACCTCGGCACCTTCGTCGGCGGCGGCATTGTCATCGACGGTCGCCTCTACCGGGGCGAGCAGTTCAATGCGGGCGCCCTGGGCTCGATGCCGATCGGCGATACGGATGCAGCCGGAAACCCGCAACAGCTCATTCACCGGGCATCGGTCATCGATCTGGAACGGGCGCTGGCCGCCGCCGGTTTCGACGAATCGGAGATGTTGAACCCCGCCGGAACACGGGATCCCGAAGCAGTGTTCTCTGCCTGGCTGAAACGGGCAGTCGAAGCCCTGTCCCGCGCTGTGGTGTCGGCCATGAGTGTCGTTGACTTCGAGGCGGTGGTCATCGATGGGCTTCTGCGACCCGACTGGCGCCGCCGCGTGGTCGATGGAGTGGCCGGCGCCTACGGCAGGTTCGATTGCACGGGCCTGTCTTCCATCGAGATCGCAACCGGCTCCATCGGACCGCAGGCACGGGTCCTCGGGGCCGCGCTGCTGCCGCTCATCGGGAGGTTCTCGCCGGACACGGAACTGCTGGTGAAAGTGGGGAAAAATGCCAGATCGGCTGGCCAGAAACCCTGATCGGCCAGGATCGATCCACGCCCTGTGCAGAATGGCATCCCGCACGACCAGACCGTTCGTACTGTTCCGATCGTGGCGCGCCGGCGGCCGGGCCGACCGTACCACCGGGCCACTCACCCCCCTCGGGCCCTACCGGCATCGCCGATGAAACGGGCGCGGGATTTCATCCGGATTCCCTTCCGGGTCCGCATTTTCCGCTCAAGGCGAAAGCCGTTCCTCCAGTAGCTTGATCGATGTACTCAGCCGCGCCATCAGGACGTCGATTTCCGGCTTCGTGATGATCAGCGGCGGGGCCAGCACGATGGTGTCGCCCAGCGCACGGACGAACAGGAGGTTCTCCTCGGCAATGTCCATGAAGACGCTGCCGGCCGAGGAGGCGGGAGGGAAGCGCTCCCGGCGCCCCGGATTCCGGTAGATTTCGAAGCCGCCCATGAGGCCGACGCTCCTTGTGTCGCCGACAATGGCCGAGCACTCGAGCGCGCGGAGTCGGCCTTGAAAGTAGTCCCCCACCTGCCGGACATGTTCCGGGATGTTGCGCTCTTCGATGATGGCGATGGCCTCCAGGGCCACCGCGGCGCCCACCGGGTGCCCCGAGTAGGTGAACCCGTGGCTGAAGCTGCCATTGTCCCGGCTCGCCCGTACCAGGGCATCGTAGACCTCCCCGGTGACGACGGCGGCGGACATCGGGAAATAGGCCGACGTGATCCCCTTTGCCAGCGTCAGGATGTCAGGCTCGATGGCATAGGTCTCGGAGCCGAACATGCGGCCGGTCCGGCCGAAACCGCAGACCACCTCGTCGACGATCAGCAGGATGTCGTGGCGGCTGAGGACCTCCCGGATCTTCGGGAAATATCCCTCGGGAGGCAGGATCACACCGCCGACCCCCATCACTGGCTCCGCGATGAACGCCGCGATCGTATCCGCTCCATGCTCCAGAACCTGAACCTCGAGCTGACGTGCGAGCCGATCCGAAAACGCCTCTTCGGTCTCCCCGTCCCTGGCCTCGCGAAAATGACAGGGCAGGTCCGTGGAGATCACTTCCTCCAGGTGCGTATTCAGGTAATCGTGCATCGCCGGTAGTCCGGAAAGGTGCGTGGCGAAGATCGTGGATCCGTGATAGGCGCCGCGCCGTGACATGATCTTGCGCTTGGCGGGCTTTCCTCGGGTCTTGTGATAGCTCCAGGCCATCTTGATGGCCGACTCGTTGGCCTCGGACCCCGATCCGGCGAAGAACACCTTCTCCAGTGGCTCCGGGGTGATCGCAAGCAGTTTCTCCGCCAACTCGATGAGCTTGTGATGGCTGCGCCCCCGGAAGGTGTGGCTGTAGGGCAGGTGCCCGAGCTGCCGCCGGGCGGCTTCCACCAGGCGCGCCTCGCTGTAGCCCAGGTTGGCGCACCACAGGCTGGACATGGCGTCCAGGTACCTGCGTCCGCCAGCATCCACCAGGTAGACGCCCTCGCCCCGCTCGATCACCATGGAATCCCGCTCCAGGTGCCGCTGCAGGTCGGTGAAGGAGTGGAGGTGCGTGGCGCGGTCCCTGGCGCTGTAGTCGCTTGCGATGTCGTTCATGGTCAATTCCGGAAGATTGTGGTCGGTTCGCGGCGGGGCCTCAGCCGTCTTCGGAGCGCAGGGTCGAGCGCGGTCGCCTCGCTGCGGCTGAGGTATCCCACCAGCAGCCGGCGGAACGAGCGGACATGATCGTTGGTGGCTGCCTCGACCTCCCTGAGTTTCCGGTCCTCGATGGCCTTCACCAGGCCGGAGTGCTCCTCGAGGCTCCGCTCGATGCCACGGTCCAGCCCCTCGTCCTCGCAGAAGGACCATACCATGATATGGGAAGCACCGGAATTTCAAGCCTTGGGTGCCCGGCCTCTACTTCGCCACCTGCGCAAACGGGCATGCCCGTGCACTCAGCCTGTGCAGACAATGAAATCAGCAATATCTCTGTGCCGTGTGCCGGACTGGTCACAAATATCTTTCCGGCATCAGATCCAGGGCGCGTTGATCACCCGCCCGACTTCCGGATTACACACCCCCTCTACTGTTGTCCGATCGGCCCGTAATCCGGGTCAAGGCAAGGGCCCATGAAAACACATGCCGGTCAGTCTATCCGTGGAACTTCCGGCGTCCATCCGGGGTCATCCGGTCAAGGGCCTGATGCGCCGTTCAAGGGGTGCGAACGAACCCTGATCGGCAGTGAAGGTCGGTCCCCGAAAATGTTTTTTCGGGTCATTCGAGATAAGGAACGATGGAAAAGGCGGGGAAAAAACTATTCCTGCAAAATCAGCAAGTTGTGTCCCTTCCGCTGGGCAGTTTGCGTGCGATAAATGTATTTATCAGGCGCAAAGAATATATTCCCACGCCTGCACAGTCAAGGCCTTGGAGCGCAATTCGAAGATTC
This sequence comes from Candidatus Poriferihabitaceae bacterium, assembly GCA_965213885.1. Lineage (GTDB taxonomy): Bacteria > Pseudomonadota > Gammaproteobacteria > Arenicellales > Poriferihabitantaceae > VYFG01. Next base: position 3,282,720 of record OZ243919.1, on the reverse strand, counting down.
GTGATTTCATTGACGCATCCCGGGATCATTCTACCACAATACGGAATATTATTTCCCATTTCCAACGTTCCATGGGCGGAATACCTTCAGCCCATGGCCGGGTTTTTCCGAAAACACCCCGAATTCAGGGGGTGTTTCGTGCGCGATAACAACACCGGACTTCCCGGAAGATTCCCCCTGCCCACCCGCCCTTCCGGATCCTTCCTATATTCCCTGTCCTTGTATTTCCTGGAATCAGGATTTCATTGAACCCCGGGTTTCCCCTTCCCGTCCCTACCCTGCATCCTCGCCAGTTGCGCCACCGCCCCCCGCGAGGCCAGGAGACGCTCCCCGTAGCGGCTCACCATCGCGGTACTCTTCCACCGACCTGCCTGCAGGATCGCGGGAAAGCCGGATGCCGTCGGCATGTTCCACGTCCGCTCCCGCGGTTGTCGGTGTGGTTTCTTCGGATGTTTGCAGAGACTCTTTCATGGGGTTTTTCCTGTTGGTTTTATGAGGGACGGAGGACTTTGTGCGCGATACATACATTTATCGCGTGCAACAGGGGCCAGGTCCCGACTCAACCCTTCAACAACTTTGTGAGAAACATCGAAATGAAATCAATAGATAAATTCGTGCTGGTCCTCGTGGCTTCGCTGGCACTGCTCCTCGCCGGTTGCGGAGGGGGGAGTTCCTCGACTGAGCCGGAAGAGACCGGGCCCACCCCTGAAGAAATGGCCATGGAGCGGGCGAAAACGCAGACAACGGCTTTGATGACCGCCTCCATGGGTGTCGACACCGCGCTGGACGGCCTTTCCGGGTCCGAGCCCACTCAGGCCCAGATTGATGCTGTCAACACTGCCATCGGTGGCCTTGAGGCAGCCATAATGGACGCCGCCGATGTCGATGATGCGGTAAAGGCCGGATATCAGGGCAAGGTGGACAGTGCCAAGATTACCGCGATGAATGCCGATGAAGCCTTGATGGCGATGGAGAAGGAAGCGAATGCAATGGAAGCTAAAGAAATGGCTGCCCTTGGCAAGGCGCTGCGCACGGCGCTGGGTAGTGATCCGTTGGGGTACCTCGCCGCGACTCCTGCTACCTTCGGTGATGACGGCAAGCTCACTATTAATACTACCGGGGGGGCGGTAACGTTACCCACTGGAGTGACCGCGCCCCCCGCGCTAGAGGCCGGTGATTCTGCCGGGATGCTGAGCGGTTGGATGGGCATGGACTATGCCAAATCCACGGGTACCGGTAATGCCAAGGTAACCAACGAAGCCCGGGTGTATACCAATCAGGATGAGCCGGGGATGATTCCGTTTGACGCCAACGAGAAAGACGGGAAATACGCACTCATATCTACTGACGGCGCCACTAAGGGTTACGTAATGTTGGGTGTAGATAATACTACCCCAGACACGCGCGCCATGGCTGATGCGTTCACGCACTCAGGCACACAGACGCACTCGAAGCCTGCTGAGAGCGATGCAGTTTACATCTCAGGCTCCTACGACGGTGCGCAGGGGCGATTCCGCTGCGAAATGGATTGTTCTTCGATCAATGACGGCAAGGGTACCGTGACTAGCTTGGAAGGTACGTGGTACTTCAAACCCGACGCGGGCGCGATGGTATCCCAGCCCGATGCCAACTACCTGTATTACGGTTGGTGGGTGAACAAGGACGAGGACGGTGAACCGAAAGCAGCCAGCGCCTTTGCAGGTCTTGTTGCCTCAAATTCTGGCCCTCTTGTATCCGCTAATATAGCAACCACCGGCAGTGCAACCTACAAGGGTGGAGCGGCTGGCAAATTTGCCATGAACAATGCGCTTGACGGCACGGGCAGTGGCGGCCACTTCACGGCGGATGCCGAACTGAAAGCCACGTTCGGCGACGGAGATGACGCAGGCGTGACCGGCACCATCGACAACTTCATGCTCAACGATGGGAGCGAGGACGCGGGCTGGAGCGTGGCGCTGAATAAAGGTGACTTGAGCGCTACTGGGATGATTGGGGGGACCACGGTCGGCACCACCGTCTGGTCGGTCAACGGCAACAAGGCATCGGCATCCGGCACCTGGACCGGCCAGATGTACGATGAAACGTCAGCCCCATCGGGTAAGGACGACGGTAGCAACGTCCCGACTACCGCAATCGGCGAGTTCCAATCCATGTTCGGCGAGAACGGCAGCATGGTGGGTGCCTTCGGAGTCGATCTGGAAAACTAACCTTTAACGAGGGTGGCGGCCCTTTTGATGACTCTTTCGGGCCGCCATCAATTCACACCCGGGCGGGTCTTTGGATCCGTCCGGTTTTTTTTGTTATTGGTTTTGCCTGAACAGGTACCGAACGCCAGAGAATTGGGTGGATGCAGGATGTTCAGGAAATTATTCCGGTACCTGTAACGGATAGGCGGTTCCGGTTACGACGGAACAATAATCAGGATGTGAGTCCTGTTTCAAGTCTAGACCTTGAGAAGGCCGACGCTGCAGGGATACACTAGGAATTTTCCGGCACCAGGAGAAGCCATCATGGCCACGAAGGCGGCAACCAGGACAACGTAATCATTCCCCCGCGCGACCTACCAAGACGTGCTCGATGCGCCGCCGCACAAGGTGGCCGAAATCATTGAAGGGGTTCTGCACATGAATTCGCGCCCGGCGTCCATACATGCCTGGGCCAGCACGGGGCTCGGGGAATCCATCGGCCCACCATTCAATCGTGGAAGGGGCGGTCCGGGCGGTTGGTGGATCGTAGACGAGCTGGAACTGCACCTGGGCGACGATATTCTGGTGCCCGACATGGCGGGTTGGCGCCGGGAACGGATGCCGGAATATCCGGATGTTACATTTTTCACCCTGGTGCCGGACTGGGTTTGCGGGGTCCTCTCCCCCTCGACGAGAGCGCTGGACCAGGGAATGAAGCGGGCAATCTATGCCCGGGAGGGTGTTGCCCATCTCTGGTTCGTCGGTCCCGATGCACGCACCCTGGAGGCCTTCGAACTGACGGATGGCAAGTGGGTTCTCCTGGAGACGGTGACAGGCAATGATCCAGTATCCCTGCCCCCGTTCGAGGCGATCAGTTTCAGCCTGGGAGACCTATGGCCCGACGGGAGCATGAAACCGGATGGCGACAGCGCAGAAGAGACGACCTGATTCCCGATATGGGCGGGACGATCCTGCTGGTACTGACGATACCCCTTTCGACCGCTATCCTGGCAGCAACCTTCGGGCGGGCCGCGCCCAGCCCGAAGATGAAGGGAGACGGCGGTATCGTCTATGGGCAGTCGAAGTTCGCATGTCTTTTGTTTGGCGACGAACTGGATCGCCGCCTGCAGAAATCGGACAAGAAAATCACAGCGCTCTTCGTCCATCCTGGTGGCTCTGAGTCCGGCCTGTTCGCTGACATGGATACAGACCAACTCAACCAACAACCCCAGCCAACTTGAAACGCATACGGATGAAAGAACAAGTCATGCAAGATTACACCGACAAGACCGTTGTCATCACCGGCTCTGCCACCGGGATCAGCAAGGCGTTGGCGCTTCAGATGGACCGCGAAAGTGGCTGCCAGGGCAACGCGGCCATCACGCCGGGCGACCTGCCGTGACGCACTCGATGCACCTCCGCACCAGACGGCCGAGGTCATTGACGATCTCCTGCACCTGAACCTACGTCCGACCCCAAACGCACCAGACATTGCGGCCGGACGAACAGTTACGTACGCCGATTCCCGGGAAGATCCAAGGACGTCATTGGGTGTCCACGCAGGGCTGCGCTCCCTATTGACCGCCACCAATCCGGTGCAGGCCCGATTTGGCTGTCCAGTCCGCAACATGGCCGACGAAACGGGTTTTTCTTCATCACAGGTTGTTCCGGGTGGCGGCAGTCAACATGCAAGCCCCTCTGGAAATCGTCCTGACCATAGTGACCGCTCCCGGTTTTTCCTTCACCCTTGTCATCCGGCGATGGCCACCCATGCCGAAAATCTTCTCGGGTGGTCATCGGAATTGCCCTGGCGCTGATCGAAAACCGGGCGTCAATCAATCGCTTCCGATTCCCGGAATGGTTTTTTCGCCGTCAGGATGGACCATCGGACCGCCTGGAACCGTGGCCGATATCATCCGGCTGCAAGGCCACATGGAACCCTGAACCGCCATGCGATTGTCAGGATTTCATTGTGGCCGCCATTGAAAACAGGTTTGGCGATTCCCTGCCTCCGTTGTCCGTTTGCCATATCGGGACAGCGACCATGCCGTGTACGACGCGAGGAAGAAATAAGTCACTCCACGGTCCATGATAGACTCCGTTGCCTGGACCTCCCGCCTCCTTCTCCCGGCAACCATTCCGGCAGGATTCAATCGGGGCAGACCTGGAAATGTTTATGAAATGCATTGGCACCCTCCGGCAGTCGTGATAGGAATTGCTGGAGACTTTTTCAACTTCCCGATGCAACGCCGGAGGAATCCTTATTCTTGTTCTTTCAGGCATGGTGATCCCGGAGATTGTCGGGTAACTTTCGGATAATCAGACGCCATTGATCGACAGCCATTATGAAGCGTCGTCAACTCCCCATTGGAATCCAGAACTTTCGGACAATCCGGGAGAGGGACTGTTATTACGTCGACAAGACCCCCCTCATCCGGAATCTGGTCGATCAGGGCGACTTCTATTTCCTGTCCCGTCCCCGCCGGTTCGGCAAGAGCCTTCTGGTGGATACCCTGAAATCGCTTTTCGAGGGCAGCGAGGAACTGTTCCGGGGCCTGGACATTCACGGGCACTGGGACTGGTCGATCAAGCACCCGGTAGTGCGACTGAGCTTCGGTGGAAAGTACAACGAGCCGGGAGAGATTGAGGGGGACATCATCGAACAGCTGGAGAGCATCGAGCGCCGTCATGATCTTGTTCCTGCCAACTCATCCGACACGGGTTCCAGACGTCTCCGGAACATTCTGGACCGTCTCCATCACGCTACGGGTCGGCAGGTGGTGGTGCTGGTGGACGAATACGACAAGCCGATCCTGGACGTGCTGGAGGACCCGGATCTCGCGAAGGCGAACCGGGACTACCTGCGGGGGTTCTACGGGATCATCAAGGACAGCGCCGAGCACGTCCGGTTCGTCCTGGTCACCGGGGTGAGCATGTTCTCGAAGGTAAGCCTGTTCTCGGGGCTGAACAACCTGAAGGACATCAGTCTGGATTCGAGGTATGCCACGATCTGCGGATACACGGACGCCGACCTCGACGCGGTCTTCGCCCCGGAGTTGCCGGGGCTGGATCGGGATGAGATCCGCCGCTGGTACAACGGGTACCACTGGCTGGGAGAGGAGAAGGTCTACAATCCCTTTGACGTGCTGCTGCTGTTCGATGGCCGGGAATTCCGGCCCTGGTGGTTTGAAACGGGTTCGCCGGAATTCCTGTTTCGGCTGCTGATGGAGAAGGAGGTCAGTCCGATGGAGTTGGAGAACCGGATGGCTGATGACCGGCTGATCTCGAAGTTCGATGTGGGAGATATTGGGGTAGATGCATTGCTGTTCCAGACGGGGTACCTGACTATTATCGGAGAGGAAAGTCGGGGCCCCCGTACACTGTATCGACTGGATTACCCAAATTTCGAGGTGCAGCAGAGCCTGAACCAGGGCCTGCTGGAATATGTAACCCATCGCGGAGTCGAGGCCGGAGATCAGGGTGAGGAACTGATCCGGCTTCTCGGGGAGAATGATTTCGATGGATTCGGGGAGCAGCTGCGGTCATTTCTTGCCGGTGTTCCGTATCCATGGCATGACAGTGGAGACCTTGGCCGCTACGAGTCCTGGTACGCAAGCATGCTGTACATGAGTTTGCGGACTATTGGAGCAGACCTCCGGGTGGAGGACATTTCCAGCCATGGCCGGGCTGATATGGTGGTGTTTCACGAAAGCCAGATATTCGTACTCGAATTCAAGATGGCGGAAGACGATGGGGATACGGAGGAGATGCTGGACAAAGCGATGATACAGATGCGAGACCGTGGGTATGGGCAAAAGTACCGGGATCGTGGTGAGTCGACTCACCTGGTGGGTTTGACCTTCGGCAGAGCCGAGCGCAATCTCTTGGGGATTCGTGCCGAGAAGATCTGATCTTCGACCTTGGATTACCCAGGTAAATCTGAAACGAGAATTTATCCATCTCCGCTGTTCTCTGATGTATGGCCGCAACAATATCACTCGAATACTCCAAATCTGGACCCATGGGGATGCCCATCCACCGAAGGATGGTCGCATTCGCGGTATCCTGGCGGGCGGGCGGAATGGCCACCACCAGGACCAACATCCCGCCCGGTTAGCGGCAGGATATTCATGAGTCCATGACACGATGAAACACCGGATTATCGTGAACGTCGGGAGGCCACGCACGACTTGCCCCGACTTCTACTCTGGATGCCTGCTGTTCTGCCATGGAAATTCTGTAGCAACCGGCCACCATACGAACGCACCTTAGACAATTGCGGCTGCTCCTGGCGTCATACAGAGAGGAAAACTGAATCCCAATGGAATATTAAGTAGATGATTAAAAACATTTAATCAGAAATCTCGAGAGACATTCCCACGACCGACAACATTCTCCGAAACCAACATCAAATTCCCATGCTCGATACTACAAACGCCCGGACGGTCTGGCATGCCATGACCAACAACGGCATTGACAAAGTCTGTTACCTGCCCTGCAACAAGCTAAACGCCCTCATGGGTGTGGCGCCGTCAGATGTGGAGATCTGGAACATCACCAAGGAATCCGTGGGGCTCGGCCTTTGTTTTGGCCGCAGCCTGGCGGGCCGGCGGAGCGCCATGTGCATCCAGAGCACCGGCCTTGGCAACCTCATCACCGAACTCTACACCATGCAGAAGCTGTACCAGGAGGCTCTGCCGGTCTTCGTCTCCTGGCGCGGGTACTACCAAGAACCCATCGAGGCCCAGATCATCCTGGGAGACAAGATCGAGGACATCCTGGGCGCCATCGACGTGGAATACCGCGTGTGCAGGGAACGGGGCGACGTGGCCGACCTCGGGGAGGATCTTGCGCAGGTGTTCTCCCAGAACAAGGTCAAGGTCTACCTGATGTCCCCGGAACTCTGGGAAACCAACAGCCCGGACTACCATGTATTTGGAGAGCCCCGCATCAATGGAGTCTCGGTGGAGGTGGCCGAATACAGCGGCACCCCCACGCTGACCCGGATTGAGGCCATCGCCGAGATCATGAACACCATCGGTGAGGACGATATCGTGATTTCACAGATCGGCTTCCCCTCCAAGGAGGTTTACAACACCCGGGACAGGGCTGAGAACTTCTACATGCTGGGCGCCCTCGGGTCGGCCACGGAGGTGGGAATCGGACTCGCCCTGGAAATGCCGGACCGGCAGGTCTACGTCATCGACGGCGATGGCTCGTTTTTCTTCAACCCCAACCAGCTCATCGATATCGCAACCCACCATCCGGACAACCTGTCCGTCATCTGTCTCGACAACGGCAGCTGGGGCTCCACCGGCAACCAGCCCACCCTGAGTTCCCAGGGCATGAACCTGACCGCCATGGTCAGGGCCATGGGGCTTTCGTCCACCGGCATGACCGACCGGACCGACGCGTTCACCGCCATGATCCGCGACCGGGTCGGGTTCATCCACTACATGATCCGTGCCGGCAACGACAAGCGGGGCGGCGAGATTCCGCTGAAGGCACTGGAGATCAAGCAGCGCTTCATGGGAGCCCTGGCCTGATCCCCGGAACGATGCCCCGGGATGGTGTCAGGGGGGGCCGGGAATCCCGGTACCGCGGTTCCGGTGAAGCCGTCGCAACGCCGGGGCTGCCCGGCGGGCACCTCACGGCTGCCGGCCCATCCATCCCCGCAGCCGGATCCCTGACATGAAGAGCGCCGCCGGCCTGTTGCTGCTGGTGGCCGCGTACGGCCTCCTCTGGCCGGGCCTGACCCGGCCCGTGCTGACCCTCACCGGCATCGTCGACAAAGCCGACATCGCCGTGATCGGCAAGGACATTATCGTGGAGAGTCCGCAAACCCCGCAGGTGGTCGTGAACATCGCCGAATACCTGCTGGAGAACATGGAGATTTCCGGCGACGTGGAGGCGTACCACCGAACCAGGAGCATCCTGGGGGCGATCAGGGAACTGCATGAGAACGGATACCCGCTGGTGGCCTTCCTGGTAGCCCTGTTCAGCATCGTGATCCCCGTCGCCAAGGGGTTGATGCTGCTGATCAGTCACCTGCCCGCTCCTCCCGCCCTCGCTGCGGCGCTGCGCAGGACCGCGGACCTTGTCAGCAGATGGTCCATGGCGGACGTTTTCGTGGTCGGCGTATTCGTCGCGTTCCTCGCCGCCAACGCCATCCGCAGGGAGGGAGGGCTGCTCAGCTTCGAGGCGGAACTCGGCACCGGGTTCTACTGTTTTCTCGGATACTGCCTGCTGTCGATTCTGTCCAGCCAGATTCTGGCTACGATGCCCGTGCGATCTTCAAGGTAAGCTTGTTCATCAGGCCGTGGCCGGCCGCAGGCCCCCTGTCGCCGGCCCGGGACGGTCGGACAGTGCTCTCATCCCGCGGGATCGGGTTCAACCGGGCCGGAGGTCGGAAAGCGCGGACTCCAATCCCTCCATGACGGAACCGATATCCCCGGTTTCGCAGGTCCCCACCGATATCCGGAACCAGTTGCCGCGGGAGCGGGCACCGAACCAGGAGAACGGCAGCACCCCGATGCGTGCCTTGTCCACCAGATACTGCTGCACGTCCCCGTCGCTGCCGAGCACCCGACCGTCGGCGGTGGTCCGGCCTTCCAGGTCCATCCTGACGCTGAGATAGATCGCGGCCTCCGGTGCGATGGCATCCACCGGGTATCCCCGATCCTTCAGTTCCCTGAATCCCCGGTGGAATCCCAGAAGACGCTCTTCCAGTGCGCGCCTGAAGCCACGCAGGTATTCGTCCACGGCATCGTCCATGAACAGGAACTCGCCCACGGCAACCTGGTCCGGCCTGGGCGCCCATGCACCCACATGGGCCACCACCGAAACCATCCTGGCGAGGATATGCTGCGCCCCCGTGGCCCAGCCCACGCGAAGCCCGGTGCCGGCGAAGGCCTTGGATATGCCGTCAACGAAGACCGCATAATCCCCGATTCTGGGACAGACCCCGAGTGGATGCACGAACTGCGTTCCGCTGAACGTCAGCATCCAGTACACCTGGTCGAACAAAACGTACAGCGGCTTGCGCCGTTCGCCACGGCGACGGTTGATTGACAGCACCAGTTCGCAGATGTCCCGCAAGTCCCCGGGGGACAGCACCGTGCCCGAGGGATTGAGCGGGGAGCACAGGGCGAGCAGGGTGGCATCCTCCAGGTGCGGCTCCAGCATCGCCGCCGTCGGCATGAAATGATTCTCCGGCCCGGTTTCCACCGTCACGATCCTGGCGTCGCACATCTGCGCGTAATGCTCGTTGTTCCAGGACGGCACCGGGAACACCACCTTGTCCCCGGGGTCCACGATGGTTCGGTAGGCTGCGTAGATCACCGGCCTGGACCCGCTGGCGATGATCACGTCATCACCCCGGCAGTCAAGTCCGCATTCCCGGTCCAGCAGGCGGGCCACGCCGTCACGGATAGCGGGAAGCCCAACGGCGCCGGGGTAGTTGGTCTGGTGGTCCCGGTAGGCCCGGATGGCGGCTTCAGTCAGGGCGCCGGGAACAGGAAAGATGCGGGGGTCGAAATCACCGACGGTGAGATTGTGCAGCCGCTCGCCGGCGGACTTGCGGGCATTGAGCTCTGCGGCGAAGGTGAGGATAGGTGATGTCTGGATCCTGTCCGCGAGGCGGGAGAGTTTCATGCGGGTGAGCTCGGGGCGATTCGTGCGGATTGCAATGGGGATGCGAAGTGTATATTTTTTCCCAGGTAACGGAAACCGGGGCGGTACGGCACGTCCCCGAAGCCCGGGCCGACCGGACCGCAGCTTCCGGTACCATTGCCCTGCTCCGCGGACAGCGCCACCCAGATTCCGGCGATACCGGGGAGGTGCCCGAAATTCCCTGATTCGCAGCCCGGATCGGGTAAAGTCGCACCCTGGGCGACAGGAAGAATCGTCCAGGGCGGTGTCCGGGTTTCCGGTCCGGCACCCGGCAAGGGCGGGTACGACGGCATGGAATGTCCAACCGCCGACAACGTTATCACCTGGATATCCTATGACCACCACCGGTGAACGCCTGATCCAGCTTCTGGACGCCTACGGCATTGAAATCGCCTCCGGAATCCCGGGCACCCACAACATCGAGCTGTACCGGGGCCTGCCGGGGACTGGCATCCGTCACATCACGCCGCGTCACGAGCAGGGCGCGGGCTTTCTTGCGGACGGCTATGCCAGGGTCTCGGGAAAACCCGCGCTGTGCATCACCATCTCCGGCCCCGGCGCACTCAATATCGCCACGCCCATGTGCCAGGCCCTGGCGGATTCCGTGCCCATGCTGGTGGTCTCCGCCGATAACAAGACCTACCAGCGCGGACTCGGGGAGGGCCGGCTGCACGAGACGCCGGACCTCGGTGCGGTCATGAGCGAATGCAGCCGCTGGAGCCATGTCCTGGCCCGGCCGGACGAATTGCCCCGGGTGCTGGCGCGGGCTTTCTCGATCTTTCGCAGCGAGCGACCGGGACCGGTGCATCTCACCATCCCCCTGGACGTGATCACGGCTAGCGCGGAGCACGTGAGTCCCGAACCCTGGGAAACGCCGCTGCCCCCGGCTCCGCATCCGGACAGCATCGAACGCGCCGCGGACCTGCTGAACAATGCCCGGACGCCCGTCATCGCGCTCGGCGGCGGCGCGGCGGGCGCAGCGGGACTTTGCGTGGCGCTGGCGGAAAAGCTCGACGCCCCGGTCACCACAACCCACAATGCCAAGGGCATACTGCCGAGGGACCATCCGCTCCATGTCGGCGGCAGCCCGGCCCGGGACGCCATCCAGGAACTCTACGAGCAGGCCGACGTCGTCCTCGCGGTGGGCACCGAACTCGGTGAAACCGACTACGATTTCTTTTTCAAGGAATACGCGCGCATGTCCAGGTGCCTCATCCGCGTTGACATCGACCCGCGCCAGTTCAGCCGCAACCAGCGCCCGGCGGTGGCGATCCTCGGCGACAGCCGGCTCAGCCTGGAGGCCCTGGAGCCCCGGCTGCATGCCAGGGAGGCCGGCGCCGGCGCCGGCAGGACTGCCGCCGTTCGCGCGCAGCTCGCAAGGAATGACCATGCGGGCTACTCCACGCTGTTCGAGACGCTCCACCGCGCCCTGCCGGACCATATCCTCGTCGGGGACTCCACCCAGCCGACCTACCATGCCGCCTTCCAGTACGATGCTACCGCGCCACGCAGCTTCGCCGCCGCGAGTACCGGCTACGGCACCCTGGGTTTCGCCCTGCCCGCGGCCCTGGGCGCCAGGCTGGCCTGTCCGGACCGGCCCGTCCTTGCGCTTGCCGGCGACGGCGGCTTCCAGTACACGCTCAACGAACTGGCCACTGCGGTGGAGGCGAAAATTCCGGTCACGGTGCTGCTCTGGCACAACCATGGCTACGGTGAAATCGCGGACAACTTCCGCAACGCCGGCATGGATCCCGTCGCCTGCGACATCCATTCGCCGGACTTTGTCGGCTTGGCGCGGGCCTACGGCTGTTCGGCCGTCCGGGCGGAAGACCACGCTACACTGGAATCGGCGCTTGTCGATGCCCGGAAACCGGACGTGCCCACACTGATCGTGTTGCCCGAGGAACAATTCCTGTGAACCCGGCCCTGGAACCCACGATTCTCGGCCTCTCCGGGTCTTCGGCCCGATCCATTCGACGGAACCCGGCGGCGATACCATGAGCAGTAAAGACACTCCATCGGCGGCCTCCCGGAGTGAGGCTCGCGCACAGACGAAGGCAGACACCGGGGACCGCTTTCCATCTCGGATCGTCTGCATGACCGAGGAAACCACGGAGCTGCTGTACCTGCTCGGCGAGGAGCACCGCATCGTCGGCATCTCGGGATTCACCGTCCGCCCCCCGAGGGCGCGCAGGGAGAAGCCCAGGGTGTCCGCGTTCACGTCGGCAAAGATCGACAGGATCCTGGCGCTGGAACCGGACCTCGTGCTGGGATTTTCCGATCTGCAGGCGGATATCGCTGCGGACCTGATCCGTCGGGGCATCAACGTGCACGTGTTCAATCAGCGCTCCGTCGAGGAGATCCTGTCCATGATCTGTCAGCTGGGGGCGATGGTCGGCGCGGCCGACAGGGCCATGGCCCTTGTCGACGGTGTTTCGGCGCGGCTGGATGCACTGCGGCAACGGGCGTCGTCCATGCCCCGCAGGCCCAGGGTGTATTTCGAGGAATGGAACGATCCGCTCATCACGGGTATCCGGTGGGTGGCGGAACTCGTGGAGATCGCGGGGGGGATCGACTGTTTTCCGGAGCGCTCCCGTGAACCGCTTGGCAAGGACCGCATTCTGGCCGACCCCCTCGAGGTGGTACGTCGGGCGCCGGACATCCTCATCGCCTCCTGGTGCGGGCGCAAGTTCCGCGCGGAGCAGGTGCGCGCCAGACCCGGCTGGGAAAGCGTGCCGGCAGTCCGGAACGACGAACTGCATGAAATCAAGTCGCCGCTGATCCTGCAGCCGGGACCGGCGGCGCTCACCGATGGCCTGGACGCACTGGTGGGCATCATCGACGGATGGGCGGCGAGGCAATGACCGATCCCCTGGACATCAACCGCCCCATCGACGAGACGGCGGTGCGCAGGTACCGCCTGGACAGGGTACGCTCCCTCGCCACCCGGGAGGACGTGGCGGCGGTGCTCCTGTTCGACCCGATCAACATCCGCTACGCCAACGGCTCACGCAACATGCAGGTCTGGACCATGCACAACTTCTGCCGTTATGCGCTGATCCTGACGGCCGGGCCCTCGGTGATGTTCGAACTGCCCACGGGCATGCACCTGCTCGGGGGCTTGGAAACCATTGACGAGGTGCGGCCAGCCTGGTCGACGGACTATTTCGTGACTGGTTACCGGTCGGCGGAAATCGCCGCCAGTTGGGCAGGGGAGATCGGGGATCTGGTTCGGCGTCATGGCGGCGGCAACCACCGCCTGGCGGTGGACCGGCTGGACGTGGATACCGCCACGGCCCTGGCCGGCGCCGGCCTCGAATTGATGGATGGCAAGAAGGTGATGGAGCACGCGAAGGCCATCAAGTCCCTCGAGGAGATCCGCGCCCTCAGGTTCTCGCTGTCCACCTGCGATGCCGCGATGCAGGAACTTAAGGAGCGGACAACACCCGGAATGACCGAACAGGAGGCATTGTCCATCCTGCTGGCCGGCAGTGTCTGCCGCGGGGGCGAGTACCCGGAAACCCGCCTGCTGACTTCGGGGCCACGCACCAACCCCTGGTTCCAGGAGACCGGCGACCGCACCATGGCGGAGGGCGATTTCCTGTCTTTCGACACCGACCTGGTCGGGCCGATGGGTTTCTACAATGACATCTCGCGCAGCTGGATCGTCGGGGACGCCAGGCCCACGGACGAGCAAAGACGCCTGTATGCCGTCTCCCGGGCGCAGCTTGAAACCAACATCGCGTTGCTGGTTCCGGGTATGCCCTTCCTGGAATACGCATCCAGGGCCTACCGGTTGCCGGAAGAATTTCTCGCGAACCGTTACGCCGATGTCGGCCACGGATGCGGCCTCGGTGTCGAGTACCCCTTCCTCTGGTATCCCGAGGATGAGAAGTACGGGGCCTACGACGGCGTGTTCGACGAAAACATGGTGATCTGCATCGAAAGCTACGTCGGCGCCGTGGACGGGCGCGAGGGCGTGAAACTTGAGCAGCCGGTCTGGATCAGCCCAGACGGTCCGGTAGTGCTGTCGGACTTCCCCCTGGAAAACGACCTCGGGTGAGCCCCTTTACCGGAGGGCCGTAGTCCTGGTGTCGGCATCTCTAGGCAATCTCCATCCCATGTTCTTTGCCTCGGTGCGGCATGCGACTGGTTCGGGCATGTCATTATTCCCGGTCCTTACTGCCTCAAGCCTCAAGGGAACATGTGGTGGGGTTCATGTTGAACCAATAAGTCGGAATCTCGACAAGGCCATGCACCGGTACAGTCCCCGGGGCGCTATGATGTGCTCCAGCGTCCGAGTCAAATCGCATGCCCCGTCTGACCGCATGCTCGCACCGGGCATGGCCGGCGCCTCTTCCCGTGTTGGTCGCGTATCACGTAGAACCGTGTCATCTCGCAGGTTTCCGGCGCTGATAGTTGCAACCCGACACTCCAATCATGTTAGCAGGGATGCCTCGTTCGATGGTCAATCCATTCCGGTGGATTTCCTGGAAACCAGGACAGATGCAAACCCAATCGACATAACCCCGCCTGTCCATCTTAGCCTCGGCAAAGTTTCCGTTGTGCGTCATTACCTAATGCAGACGTCAGTTACATGCCACCCAACCGGACGATTCATTTGCTCACACACGTCCAGATCTTGAAACAGGCACCTTATCCCTGACTATAGTTCCGTCGTAACCGGCATCCTCTGGCCGGTAAGGGGATCTGGTTCACTTCTTGACCATCCTTATACCAACCGAATTTCCGGTGCGCGGTAACTGTTCAGGCAAAACAAAAAAACCCGGACGAGTCCGAAGACGCGCCCGGGTGGTGAATTGATGGCAGCCCGAAAGAGTCATCCAAAGGGCCGCCACCCTCGTTAAAGGTTAGTCTTCCAGATCGACTCCGACTCCGAAGGCACCCACCATGCGACCGTTCCCGCTGAACTCGGATTGGAACTCGCCGACTGCGGTAGTCGGGACGTTGCTGCCGTCGTCGTCACCAACGGTGGCGGACATTTCGTCATACATCTGGCCGTTCCAAGAACCGGACTCTAGCGCCGGGTTGTCGTTGATTGACCACAACGTACCGTTGTCGGTGTTGTCGTCGGCTGCCGTTGACGTGAACGCCCCATCCGTGCCCCAAGGGGCCTGGTGCAGTTCCACACTCCAGCCCGGGTCCTCGGACCCGTCGTTCAGCCGGAAACCATCGATGATGCCGGTGACGCCTGCGCCAGTACCGCCAAACTTGGCTTCCAGCGTGGCATTCGCCGTGAAGTGCCCGCCGTGGCCGGTGTCATCAATTGGGTTGATCCAAGCGTATTTTCCAGCCGCCCCACCCTTGTAGGTTGCGCTGCCAGTGGTTGCTATAGCAGCAGCGGGTGCGAGACCGTCAGTGTCTGATTTAATAACACCGTGGAATGCACTGGCCGCCATCGGGTCGCCATCCTTGTTCTTGTTCACCCACCAACCGTAATACAGATAGTTGGCATCGGGCTGGGACACCATTGCGCCCGCATCGGGTTTGAAGTGCCAGCCAACCGCTCCTTCCGGGCTGCCACTGCCGTCATTATTTGATGTGCAGAGTGCCGCCTTGCAGCGGTATTCACCCGGTGCGCCGTCGTAAGTGCCACGAAAATAAACTGCATCTGCCTTTGGCGCTGGGGTATGGGTTTTGTCCCCTGAGTGCGTGAATTCGGGGGCCATGATCAGGTTTGCAATAAGAGCAGTTAAGTAACCTTTATCATCACCAGAATCAGCAACCGCGTGCCCTCCTGCTGCGAAGGAGACCGACTTCGGGGGACCCTGATTGGTGTAGACCCTTGCCTCGTTGGTGACCTTCGAGTTACCGGTACCAGAAGTAACGGCATAGTCCATGCCCACCCAACCGCTTAGCATCCCGGCAGAATCACCGGCCTCTAGCCCCCCCGAGGGCACGGTCACTCCAACGGGCACCGCCCCGGTAGTAGCAATAGTGAGCTTGCCAGCGGTGAAGGTAGCAGGATTAGCGCCGAGGTACGCCAACGGGTCATTACCCAGCGCCTTGCGCAGCGCCTTGCCAATAGCGGTCATTTCCTTCATGTTTTCTGTTTTTTCGGCTTCTTCGGCTGCCGTCACGACACCATCAGCTACCATTATGGATTTTTCGGCCCTTTCAACTGCCGCCGCATACATGGACTTATCGCTCACGGCCGTTGCTGCATCAATCGCCTCTTGTAAACGGGAAACAGCATTGTTGGCCATGACAATTTCCGCTCTCGTAGCCTCACCGGAAAGGACGGCGACCGCATCTTCAAGTGCGGTATGTGCAGCCATGAGCGCCATACTTTGCTCAGCCATATCCACCGCCAATTGGGCGGCATTAAGCTGAGATTGGTACATGCCCTTATCTGCATCGCTTACATCGTCTGCCCCATCCAACGCGACCTGCAATCTGGCAATGGCACCTTTGGCAGTCTGGATATTTTCCGCAGTGGATAGATCGGAAGTGTCGATTGCATCGGCTGCCATCTTCAGGCCGTCCTTCTGGGCCATTTCATCCGCCATTTCCTGAAGTGCTGTCGTCCGATTAGCAACTGCCTGTTCCAGCTTTTCGCCTTCTGCCGCAGTGACCTGGTCTTTCACGTCATCATAGGCCGCCTGGGCATCTTCGGCCGTGCTGGCACTGTTGATTGAAGCCAGTGCCATTTCATAGGCCGTGGGTTCCGGTTCCGGGGCCGGCTCAGTCGAGGAACTCCCCCCTCCGCAACCGGCGAGGAGCAGTGCCAGCGAAGCCACGAGGACCAGCACGAATTTATCTATTGATTTCATTTCGATGTTTCTCACAAAGTTGTTGAAGGGTTGAGTCGGGACCTGGCCCCTGTTGCACGCGATAAATACATGTATCGCGCATAAACCCCTTCGCGCCTTCAAAACCAGAGGGAGAAACGTCCATGAAAAGGAACATTGAAATCTTCAGCAGATACCATGCCGGCAATCGCGGGTATCTTCGGCAGGCACAACGAAAAGCCCTAAAGAGAAGCAGTGAAGCGGGATCAGGATGCAGAGGGTGAAAAGGGGTAACAAGGGAAGGAGCAAGGGAATCCTTCCGTTACACCACCGGATTCGTTATCGCGCACGAAACACCCCAGGGTTCGGGGTGTTTTCGAAAGAACACGGCCACTGGCCGGGGGCGTTCAGTCCATGGATCGGGACAACCGAGGAAAATTATTCCTTGTTGTGGTAGAATGGCCTTGGGAAGCGTCAATGAAATCACGAATCTTCCAATTGCGCTCCAAGCCCTTGACTGTGCAGGCGTGGGAATATATTCTTTGCGCCTGATAAATGTATTTATCGCGCATAATAAGCCCAACGGAATGGGCACAAGCTACTGATTTACCAGTACATCTTTTTTGTTCTTCCGCCCGACCCGCCTTTCCTCTCCCGCCCTTTTCCGTTGGTTGTCATAATTCGTCTGGGCCGGTGCTCGATACAGGCCGGAAGCCGGCCGACTGACTTCGGATGCGTCCCGCTAAACACTGACCCATGAGAAAAAATATCTCCCAGGGGTTCCGGGATTGTCGGCTGCCATAGCAGGCTTGTCCCCTGAATCCGTCCACAGGATGCCAAGGACAATGCTGCCCGGCCTCGGTGGGCGGGTGATGAAGGAGTAAAACCAGCACCTGCGGAGACACCCTCGGGCAGGTAATTCCATCGCATCAGTCCACAGACCCCGAACCGGCCATGGCCGACCTGATCGGATACGCGGTTACAGGACCGGTATCGGTAACCGGTGGATAACCATTACTGAAACACAGGATCGTGGTCGAGGCCGGGATCCCGGCCTTTCAGATATCCGGGATGCGTACGCTGCGGATTGGTCTGGGAGCTGGCCTGCAGGGAGGTGTTCGTTGCAGCAGTTCATTCGCCTGACGCTCAGGAGGTGATTGGTTCGGTGATGACAGGATCATGCGATGAAAAGTCACCTACCGATGCGCCAGGCCGGCCGCCAGCACCAGCAGCACTGATGCCAATAGTGAAGGCAGGAGAAAGCTGCCGAAGGCGTCGCGCATATAGCCTGCCACGGCGGGGCCGATGATCTGCCCGGCACCGAACGCCGCCGTCATCATGGCCAGGACATGTCGGGGGTCCCGGCCGGACCGCTCGCGGGCCTCCACCAGGCCGATGGCCGTGATCGCCATGAAGGTGCTGCCCAGCAGCACAGCGCCCGGCACGAGCCCCCACAGCCCGGGCAACAGCACACTGGCTCCCACCCCCACGGCCAGTACCATGCAGGCCACGGAGAACGCCTTGCTGTTGCCCGCGGCGGCGGCATAACGGTTCCAGAGCCACACGGAAGGTATCCCGGCGATGCCCACCAGGACCCAGATCGCGATCTCGGCCTCCGGAGGGTAGGCAGAGGACCTGACCAGTTGCACGATGAATGTCGCGGTGATCACGTAGCCGAAACCGAACAGGCCATAGGCGGCCAACAGGCCGTCGATGGACCGCGCGGGACTGCCTTGCCGGACAGGTACCGGCGCGGCGTCCGCCCGTCGCCCCGGGACGAGCACCGCCACCAGCAGTGCGGCAATCAGGGCCGAGACGCCGCTGTTGATCCATGCGCCACGCCATCCGACCTGGTCATCCATGGCGAGCCCCGTCAGCAGCGAAGCGAACACAATTCCGAAGCCAACCCCGGCAAACAGCACCGCAGTCAGTCCGCCCCGTCCCATATCGGTCAGCCGCGCGATCACCAGGCTGGTTGCGAACACCAGCACCCAGGAGCTGACCAGCCCACCGATGAAGCGCATGACGAGAAAGGCGGCATAGCTGTCCGTCCAGGCCATGGCCAGCGTGGACACGGCACTGGCGAGCAACGCGCCCAGCAGCCACCCCCGCGGCGATCCCCTGAGCAGGGCCGTTGCCGCGACCATGGCGCCGATCAGGTAACCGAGATAGTTGCTCGAGGCGATCATCCCCGCCTGGCCGGCGCTGAGGCCCTCCTCGGCCATCATCATCGGAAGGATCGGCGTGTACACGAAGCGGCCGATGCCGATGGCCGCCGCCATGGCGAGCATGCCGCCCACGGCAAGCCGCCAGGGACTGACCCGGGCCGGATCCGGATTCAACCTGGCGCTGCCGGCGGGGAGCATGTCCGATTCACCGCCCCGCCTGACTGCGTGCGGATCCTGGGGTCTTCTGGCCGGGGAGGAATCCTGCCGAACATCATATTTCTCTTTCCGGGTAGTCAGGATCCTTCACCAGGCCCTGCGGTCGCAACGCGAAGTCTACCAGCACGATGCCCTGAACCGGGAGATTGCCGTCATGCGGGAAAATCCCGCGGGGCGGATGAACGGCACCCCCTGCCGGACCCGTCGGCGGTTGCCCACGGCACCGGTCACGGTTACGCTTGCAAGCCCGGACCCGTGCCGCAAGGATGCCATGGAACACGAAGAACCCCGGTAGCCTGCCGTATTCCGGGAACGGCGGAATACCGGATCCGACGCCAGGGGGCCGAAGCCGCCATGAAGACCGCACTCGATATCCGCGCCGTCCGGGTCGCCCGGGAACGGATCCTGCATCATGTGCACCGGACACCCGTCCTCACCTGCGGGCACCTGGACGACCTGTCCGGGGCCCGCCTGTTCTTCAAGTGCGAGAATCTGCAGAAGGTGGGCGCCTTCAAGGCCCGCGGCGCCTGCAACGCGGTGTTCGGTCTTGCCGACGGGGCGGCAAGCCGCGGCGTGCTCACCCATTCCTCGGGAAACCACGGCCAGGCGCTTTGCTACGCCGCGGCCAGGCGCGGCATCCCGGCGACCGTGGTCATGCCGGGGAACGCGCCGGCACCGAAGAAAGCCGCCGTGCGGGAGTACGGCGGGACCATCGTGGAATGCGCCCCCACCACCGCCTCGCGGGAAGAGACCGCCGCCGGAATCATGGCGGAAACCGGCGCGGAGTTCATTCATCCCTACGACGACAGCCGCGTCATCGCCGGCCAGGGAACCTGTGCCCTGGAATTGCTGGAGCAGGCGGCCGACCTTGACGCGGTGATCGCACCGGTGGGCGGCGGCGGCCTGGTATCCGGCACCTGCATTGCCGTCAAGGCGCTCGCGCCGGATACCCGGGTCTATGCCGCGGAGCCGTCCGGAGCGGACGATGCCTGGCGCTCCCGCAAGGCCGCCCGCCGCCTCCCCCAGGAAAATCCCCGGACTATCGCCGACGGACTGAGAACCGGGCTCGGCGAATTGACCTGGCCGTTCGTGGCACGGGACATCGCTGGAGTCCTGCTGTCGGACGAGGCGGATATCGTGGCGGCCATGCGGCTCGTCTGGGAGCGGATGAAGCTGATCGTGGAGCCGAGTGCCGCGGTTCCGCTGGCGGCGGTGCTGGCGCATCCGGAGCCGTTCAGGGGAAAACGCGTGGGCATCATCCTGACCGGCGGGAACGTGGACCTGGCGGCATTGCCGTTTGCATTGACCCCGCCGGGACGGTCCGGGTAGACGCCCTGCGGAAGATGCCTCAGCCTGTCGGGGGCTTGAGTTCCACCACGTTGCCCTCCGGATCGGACACATAGATGGAGGGACCCTGTCCCTGAGCTCCGTAGCGCAGGGCCGGCTCCCCCGGTTCGACGCCGTTCTCCCGCAGCCACGAGGCAAGCCTCGCTGGCCCGATGTCGGCGATACGCAGGCAAAGATGGTCCATGTTCCGCCCCTCGCGGCCCGGCGCCGCACCACCGGCACTGCCCAGTCTTCCGCTCACCGGCACCAGGTCGATCAGCGCGTCGCCGGCGCGTAATTGCACCAGGCCGAGGTCATCCTCGCGACGCTCCACCCGGCAGCCCAGCACACCGCAATAGAACGCCAGCATGCCGTCAAGATCGCTGACCCTGAGCACGACATGATCAATGGACTGGATCCGGATGGGGCAGGTCATGCCCGGTATTTTGCCATGGCCGGGATCACCGTGCGGCCTGACTCGGATACCATTGCGGGTCCGATCAGCCAGGACCCCGGAATCCATGTACGTAGTCAGCGTTGAATTCGTGGTGGACAGCGCCCACCTGGCCGCCTTCAGGCGGGCCGTCCTCGAGCAGGCGAGGAACTCCCTCGACCTGGAACCGGATTGCCATGCCTTCCATGTCTGCGTGGACGACGGCGGGCAGCAGGGAACCCGGTTTTTCCTCTACGAGGAATACACCGACCGCCCGGCATTCGATGCCCATCTCGCATCCGGGCACTTCCACGAATTCAGCGCGCTGGTGGATTCCTGGGTGGAATCGAAGCGGGTCAACACCTGGTGGCGCCTGTGACACCGCCCAGGTTTTCCGCCAACCTCGCATACCTCTGGCGCGACCGTCCCCTGCCGGAGCGCGTGCACGCCGCCGCGCAGGCGGGGTTCGGTGCCGTGGAATGTCACTGGCCCTATGATACCGGGCCCGGGAGGGTGCTGGAGGCACTCAACGCCACGGGGATGAAGATGCTCGCACTGAACACCCCGCCGGGAGACGCCGACGCCGGCGATTTCGGTCTTGGCGCTGTTCCGGGGCGTGAACGGGAGGCCCGGGAGGGTGTCTGCCGCGCCGTCGACTATGCCTGCCGGATCGGCGCGGCCAGGGTTCACGCCATGGCTGGCATCTGCATGGACAGCCGGGTCGCCCTGCACCGGATGTACGACCACCTCGCCTGGGCCGCGGAAGTCGCGGGAGCCGCGGGGCTCGGCATCCTGATCGAACCCATCAACCGGACCGACCGGCCGGACTATGCGCTGTTCAGGATCTCCCAGGCCATCGACCTCATCCACCGGCTGGAAACCCAGGAGGACATCCGGAACGTTCGCCTGACTTTCGACTGCTACCATGTGCAGATGACCGAGGGGAACCTTCTGCAACGGTTGTCCGAGGCGCTGCCCTGGGTGGGCCATGTACAGGTGGCCGGGGTGCCGGGGCGGCACGAGCCGACCCGCTGCGAGATCGACTATGACTGGCTGCTCCGGCAACTCGCCGGGCTGGGCTATGACGGCTGGATCGGCGCGGAATATCTTCCCGCCGGGGATACGGACGAAGGACTGGACTGGTTCCGGCCCTACCGGTCCGGTCCGGACCGGCCGCCGACCATGCCGCCGAGGGTGTTCCGCCACTTCGACCGGGACGGTCTCGACGCCGAATACAACAACCGGGCCAAGGTGGCGGATTCCGGGGAAACCCTGGCCGGGTACATCCGGCGAAGCGGGGAAATCCGGAAGGAATTGCCGGGGGTGCCGGATGTTCCATACGGGCCCTCGGCGGCGGAAGTCCTGGACATCTTCCCCACAGGAACCGCCGGGAAGGCCGGGGTCCCCGCGCCCGTCCACGTGTTCTTCCACGGGGGCTATTGGCAGGCTCTCGGCAAGAGTGAGTTCAGTTACGTGGCCAATGCCCTCGCGGGCATGGACGCGCTCACGATCATCGTGAACTATGCCCTCATTCCCGGGGTGGCCATGGATGAACTGGTCGCCCAGTGCCGGCGCGCACTCGTCTGGACCTGGAATCATGCACCGGAATACGGCGGCGATCCGTCCCGGATCGTCATCAGCGGCCATTCCGCCGGCGGACACCTGGTGGGGATGATGGCGGCCACCGACTGGCCGGCGCTGGACCCCGGGTGTCCCCGGAACCTGGTGAAACGGGGACTGTCCATCAGCGGTCTGATGGACCTCGAGCCCATCAGGCTGTGTTATCTCAACGAGGTGCTGGGGCTGGACGGGGACGCCGCGCGGCGCAACAGTCCCGTGCTGCTCGAAAACCGCTCCGGCACGGAACTCCTGTGCGTCTACGGCGACCTTGAGGGGGAGGAATACCGCAGGCAGAGCGACAGCCTGGCTGCGCGGTGGGAGCACACGGCATCACGCCCCCTGGAGGGGCACGATCATTTCAGCATCGCCATGATGCTGGATCAGCCGCAAAGCGTGCTTTCGTCCCTGCTGCGGGAAATGATGGGGATGGATTGAGGGAGTGCAGCTTTCTGCCCTGGCACCGCCCGATCCCCCAGTGGTCGCCCGGCCCTCGTTGCTCCCATGCCATCAATATCCCATGGTTTGGACATCTTCCTCGAACTGTTGGTCATCACCCCCCAACACTCCATCCCTGAATTCACAGGCCATGGCTGCGCGAATAGCGGTTGCTGACGGCGGGCTTCCAGTCACCCAACCGGCCCTCGACGGGCCGGAACACCTCCACCAGCAGCGGATAGCATGGCGTGCTGTCATCGGAGTGACTGCTACCGCAATCTCCCCCGGGGCAGGCGGACAAGCCGGCCAGCAGGTCCATCTCGGCGAAGTACTCGATGAAGTCCCCCGGACGTGCGGGACTGGCCTTCATGAAATACTGGTGGGTGTCCCGCGTGAACCCGGTGCACATGAACACGTTCATCACGTCGTGCACGTGAGGTTCGGCCTCGGCCGGTGACAGGTCCGTTTTCTCCACGAGCGCGCGGGTCAGGTTCGAATGGCAGCAATGATGGTATTCCACGCCCTTCAGCATGAAATTGGTGTAGGGGTCGCAGCGCGTTCCGATGACGTCATGCACCCCGCCGCCGTCGGCGTCCCAACCGTACCAGTCCAGGGTGTCCTGGGTGATCGTGGCCATCGGCCTCAGGCCCGGCAGGTTGCTCCACAGCCGGTCGCCGGTGGTGAGGTGGGTGGCATGAAGTTGCCGCGTCTTGCCGCTGAAGAACCGTTCGGTCAGGTCATGGGCATTCCACAGGTTGAGGTCGCCCACCTGAGGTCCCTCCACGATGCTGAGACGGAAGAAGTGTCCCGCCGGCACATCGAACGCCCTGCCGTCCCGGGGCGGCACCTCCAACTCACCGGTTTTTTCCGCCCCTTCCCGGGCGTGAAGATAGAAGTCCTGATCGTAGGGTGGCAACTGGTCCACGTCATAGCAGACCAGGGGCTTGGCCCGCCGTCGCTCCTCCGCGTCCGCGGGAGCCGGCTCCTGAGTGAGTTCAGTCATGAAAGATCCGATGGTTCGGGGTTGGCTTTGATCGGTGGTTATCCATTACGATAGCAGGCTTGTCCAGCCGCATACAACTCTCCCGCCATTGTGTCCGGCAGCAACATGATTGATCACGACAACTACGTTATCGACGACCTGGTCCCCGCCGGGGTCATCGCCGCCCGGGTGAAGGAAATGGCCGTTGAAATCACGCAGCATTTCCGGGACACGGACAAGCTGGTGGTGATCGGGCTCCTGCGCGGATCCTTCATGTTCATTGCCGACCTCGTGCGGGAGCTGGACCTGCCGGTCGAAGTGGATTTCATCGAAACCTCGTCCTACGACGACACGATGGAGTCCTCCCGCGAGGTGCGGATCACGAAGGACCTGCGCGGGGAAATCGGAAGCCAGGACGTGCTGGTCGTGGAAGACATCGTCGACACCGGCCACACGCTGAAGCATGTGCTGACCCTGCTGGAAAGCCGCCGGCCGGCGCGCATGCTGGTCTGTGCCCTCCTGGACAAGCCGTCACGCCGGGAGACGGATGTCCGGGCCGACCTGGTGGGATTCGAGATCCCGGACAAGTTCGTCGTCGGGTACGGCATCGACTACGCCCAGCGCAACCGGAACCTGCCGTATATCGGTACGGTGCGGTTCCTGGAACCCGGCCGGCAATGACATCCCCGCCCCGGTAAATTTCCGAAACCCCGGGGCCGTCCCCTTCCCGGCATACCGCTTGCATCGAAGAACCGCGGCGCCCCTGCCGGTCCGGTCAAGGTCGCTTCCGTAAGGCATCCGAAGTTCGATCGGTCGACCCGCGATTTCCCGTGAACCCGCGGTCGTGGAAGCAGACCTGGTGTGGATGATGACCGGCCTGCCCGACTGGGCCGGAGACCACCCGGAGATGGAATCGGGCAGGGTTTCAACCGGACGCCCCCTGCCGTTCGCCGCGCAAGGCAGTCATGGCGAAAACGTTCCCGGTGCCTGCGCTCAGGCCTGTTCGGCCGGAATGCGCACGATCAGCCCGTCCAGGTCCTCCGTCACCTCCAGCTGGCAGGTCAGGCGGGAACGCCTGCTGTCCGGATTCCAGGCATAGTCCAGGACGATTTCCTCGTGCGGTTCCACGGCCGGCAGGCGATCTATCCAGTCCGCATCCACATACACGTGACAGGTGGAGCAGGAACAGGCACCGCCGCAGATCGCCTCGATGCCCGGAATGTCGTTGCGCCGGGCACCCTCCATCACGGTACTGCCGAGCTCGGCCTCAATGGTGTGCTCGATTCCGTTGCTTTCGATATCGGTGATGCGGGGCACGGCGACGCCTCGACAATTGATCCGTCTTATCCGGGGTGGTTTTCCGGCCACGATTCCCCGGCAGTCACCGCAGCACGCGGGGTTCAATCACCGGCCGTCCCGACGGACCGGCCGGAACTGCCCTGCCGGCGGCGGGACCGTATCCGGGTTTGGGGCAGATTGAACCAGTCCTCCATGCCGGGGCACTGATCGCATGCAGGTCGTTCAGGATTCTGGCGCATGTAGGTCCGCCTGTCGCCGCAAGTTAGCCCAGTGCCAGGCGCACTGCTTCGTCGGCGTGAATGGCGGTGGTGTCGAATAGTGGCATGCTGGTATGCCGCTCATCCACCAGCATGACGATCTCGGTGCAGCCCTCGACCACGCCCTCGGCGCCCCGTTCGCCCAGCCTGTCGATGATGCGCAGGTATTCGGCGCGCGAATCCTCCTTCACCCTGCCCCGGCACAGCTCTTCATAGATCACGCGGTGCACGACAGCCCGGTCGGCGGCCCCCGGTACCAGCACCTCGATCCCCCTGTTCTCCAGGCGCCCGCGATAGAAATCCTGCTCCATGGTGAACGCCGTGCCCAGCAGGCCCACCGTTTCCATGCCCCGGGCAAGGATACGTTCCGCGGTGGCATCCGCCAGGTGCAGCAGGGGAATGGATACCGCCGACTCCACCTGCGCCGCCACCCGGTGCATGGTGTTGGTGCAGATCAGGAGGAATTCGGCGCCCGCCGCCTCCACAGCGCGTCCCGCAGCGGCAAGAACCTCGCCGGCCCGATGCCATTCACCGGCATGCTGCAACGCTTCGATCTCCTGGAAATCCACACTGTACAGCACGATCCTCGCCGAGTGCAGTCCGCCAAGGCGGGCCTTCACCCCTTCGTTGATCCGGCGGTAGTACAGGGCCGTGCTTTCCCAGCTCATGCCGCCGACAAGGCCGATGGTTTTCATTGCTGATCGGATCACCGTGAAGGATTCCGGCCATCCTCCCGAACCGGCACAGCATTGGGAGGACAGCGGGACCCCGGTTTATTCCCCGTCGGCGACCTCCTTGTCCAGCTGCGGCAGCGCATTGGTGACGGAGGCGGAAAGCAGGCCGTGATTCGCGTACCCCGCAAGTTTTTCCCGACTGTCGGCGATGTCCAGGTTGCGCATGGTGAGCTGGCCGATGCGGTCATTGGCGCTGAACGCGGAATCGCCCTTTTCCATGGTCAGCCTTTCCGGCTTGTAGGTCAACCGGTCGGATTCCGTGTTGAGAATAGAGTAGTCGTTGCCCCGGCGCAGTTCCATGGTGACCTCGCCGGAAACCGCGCTGGCCACCCAGCGCTGGGCGGTCTCCCGCAGCATCAGGGCCTGGGAATCGAACCAGCGCCCCTGGTACAGCAGCCGGCCGAGTCGGATGCCGTTGATGCGGTACTGCTCGATGGTGTCCTCGTTGTGGATGCCGGTGACCAGACGATCGTAGCCGATGAAAAGGAGCGCCATGCCCGGCGCCTCGTAGATGCCCCGGCTCTTGGCTTCAATGATCCGGTTCTCGATCTGGTCGCTCATGCCGAGGCCGTGGCGTCCGCCGATGCGATTGGCCTCCAGCATCAGGTCGACCTCGTTGTCGAAGGTCTGCCCGTTGAGCGCCACCGGGCGTCCCTCCTGATAGCGGACCGTCACCTCCTCCGCCGGAATCTCCACCGCCGGATCCCAGAACCGGACCCCCATGATCGGCTCGACGATCCGGACACTGGTGCCGAGGTATTCGAGGTCCTTGGCCTCGTGGGTGGCGCCGAGCATGTTCGAATCGGTGGAGTAGGCCTTCTCCGCCGACATCCGGTAGGCGAATCCCGACGCCTGCATGAAGGCTGACATCTCCGCGCGGCCGCCCAGTTCGCCGATGAACGCCTCGTCCAGCCAGGGCTTGTAGATTTTCAGGCCCGGGTTCGCCAGCAGGCCGTAGCGATAGAACCGCTCGATGTCGTTGCCCTTGTAGGTGCTGCCGTCACCCCAGATGTTGACGCCGTCCTCGCGCATCGCGGACACCAGCATGGTGCCGGTGACCACCCGGCCAAGGGGCGTGGTATTGAAATAGGTGACCCCGGCCGTGGTGACGTGGAAGGCGCCGCACTGGATCGCGGCGATTCCCTCAGCGGCGAGCTGGGCGCGGCAGTCCACCAGCCTGGCATCTTCCGCGCCGTATTCCATGGCCTTGCGCGAAATGCCGTCATAGTCATCCTCGTCCGGCTGGGCCAGGTTGGCGGTATACGCGCAGGGAATGGCGCCCTTTAGCCGCATCCAGTGGATGGCGGCGCTGGTGTCGAGACCGCCGGAAAAGGCAATGCCGACCCGCTCACCCACAGGCAGACTCTTGAGGATGGTGGACATGACTGAACCGGAAAGGGTAAAACGGGGATTGTATCAGCGAAGCGCACCCACGCGCCCCAACAAGAATAACGCCGCCGATCAGCGTGTATACGAATTGCTCGCGGAAATGTTCCAGCTCTTTTCCGGCGTATTCGGGGCCAGTGGCAAGGTCCTCGGTGCTGTTGAGTCCGGCGTCGAGTTCGAGAAGCGTATTGTCGCCATCTATCAGAACTGTCGAACCACCGAGGAGATCGAAGAGGAATTCGAACGCTTGCGAACAGAAATGGATAGTCAGATCAACGCTTCCATGGAGGATACACGGCAAAAGCTGCTGGAGAATTTCAACGCGGTAGTACATGACCGTCTCAAAGTGAATCTGAGTAAAAGCAAAGAGGAAATTCGGCAGACAGGAAATTAGCCAGACAAACTCGCTCTCCAGAAGAAGATACGTCCACTCGAACAAATACGGGATGAGGCGTGGTGCGCCTACGACGCTGCCGCCAAAGAAATCGAAATCCAGAAGGACAGGATTCTGGATCAGGTGGAGGCACGACTCAGGCAACAGGTAACCGATGAAGAGATATTTTCCATCAGATTCAGGGTCAACTGAGAAGGAGACGGGTGATGCGGCTGTGTGGGGTGATTCGCCAAGAGACCGCGAACTAGATCAAGGATAACAATATGTTACGAGATTCCTGGCCGGAGCTCATTAGACGGCAACCATGCCGGCGGTTGCGCCAGTGTCGGAAAAACTGTAATGGATATTTATACGAAAATATATTAACCTAACAGGTAAGTGAAGATTGATTGATATCGATTTTTCCAGCAAGAAGCTGCAAAAGCAATTTAACGAAGAAAAGACGTTGCTCAAGGTCTTCGGGCAGCAGCGCGCAAAGCGAATCAAGGTGGTGATGACAGCATTGCGGGCAGCCCCAAACCTGGGCGTATTTGCGCCGCCCTACAGTCCACCACACCGGTGCCACGAACTGACGGGCAAGCGCAAAGGTGCGCTCAGCCTAGATCTGGACGGCCCGTACCGGCTGATCGTCCAGCCGTTACACAACCCGCTACCGGTGCGGCCGGAAGGTGGGCTGGATTGGCACCGTATTACAGCCATCAAGATATTAGGCATTGAGGACACCCATGGATAACGCAGTTATCAACCACTACACGCCTGACTACACGGTTACTCCCGGCGAGGTGCTGGGCCACGAGCTCGAACTGCGCAACATGAGTCGGACCGAACTGGCCAAGCGCACGGGCTTAAGTGAAAAACACATCATTGCCATCCTCAAGGGCAAGGGCACGGTCATTATCACGCCTGAAACCGCTATCAAGCTGGAGCGTGCCCTGGGTATGCCAGTCGAGTACTGGCTCAATCTGGAGGCCCACTACCAGGAGACCCGCGCGCGGTTGGCCGAAGAAGTCCAGCTGGAGAAGAACCTCGGCTGGCTCAAACGTATACCGGTCAACGCTATGGCAAGAATGGGATGGCTGAAAAAGCATAAGGACAAAAAGCAGCAGCTCGATGAAGTGCTATGCTTCTTCGGTATTGCCAGCGTGGAGCAGTGGGACGATATCTGGCCCAACGTGACCGTCGCCTACCGTCAACACAACCAGCACGAAATCTTCCCGGAGGCGGTTTCTGCCTGGCTGCGCCAAGGCGAGCTGGAGGCTGCAAACATCGAGTGCCAGTCGTATGACAAGCCCGCATTTCGGCAGGCGCTGGATGATATCCGCTCTCTCACGGCCGAAACCGATCCCGCGCATTTCGTACCCGCCTTGCAGCAGCATTGTGCCCAAGCCGGCGTCGCCGTGGTGTTTATTCCCTGTCTGCCCAAGACCGGCGTCAGCGGGGCAACTCGCTGGATTAGTTCTGACAAGGCCATCATCCAGCTCAGCCTGCGCTACAAAACCAACGATCACCTCTGGTTCACTTTCTTCCATGAAGCCGGGCATATCCTCTTACACGGCAAGAAGGAGCTGTTTATTGAAGGTACCAACGGTATGGATGGTGAGAAGGAAGAACAAGCCAATCTCTTCGCCGAGCACGAGCTGCTACCGAGAAAGGCCTTCAGCAATTTCGCTACACAGGCAACGTTCAGTAAAGCGGCTATATCCCAATTTGCACAGGAAGTGGGTATTGCTCCCGGGATTGTGGTGGGGCAATTGCAACACAAAAGACTGCTGCCGCCGACGCATTGCAATGATTTGAAGGTCAGGTATCAATGGGATCATGAGTAGTGGCCAATAGTGGGAACAGTCCTGAAATGAAATGGATGAGCAATAACGAATGAAAGCAACTGAGGCAAAGCCACTCGATTTTCTGATAAGTGGGAATCCACGCGGCACATCCGCTGAACAAAAGGGCTCAGTGGTCTATGGAATGTTTTTGCGATCAGCCGAAGCTGACGGATGGTCGGTTTGAATTCGTTGATGGAACGATGGTGTTCTGCGACGCGCGCACGCAGGCCCGTCCTAGCCTCGTCATTGAGATTCCGGCGGGCCTTGCGCGGAATGCCGTCATCATCATCCTTGTCCGGCTGGGCCGAATTGGGGGTATGCGCGCAGGGAAGGACACCCTTTTCCGCATCCAGTGGATGACGGCGCGGGTGTCGGGACCGCCGGAAAGGACAATGCCGACCCGTTCACCCACGGGCAGTCTCTTGAGGGTGGTGAACATGACTGAAGCGCAAGAGGTAAAGCGGGGACTGTATCAGCCAAGCCCGGAGCGGTGCCGGTTGCCGAAACCCGCACCCCAGGGCCCACCGGTGTCCACGCTGCGCGGCTTCCCGGGAACACGAAAATCCCGCTGGCATTGCCGGCAAGAACCGGGAATACTCAGCGGCCCCCGATCCTGTCGACAAAGATGAACATCCAGCGCATCGAGACCTTTTCCGACGAATTCGTCTGCTTCGTCCGGGCAACCCTGGAGGACGGCAGCCAGGGCTGGGGCCAGACCGCCCCCTATCATGCCGACATCACCGCAGGGGTGATACACCGCCAGGTGGCCCCCTGGATCCTCGGCCGGGACAGCACCGACATCGACGCCCTCGGCGACCGCGTGATGGAGAAGGAGCACAAGTTTCCGGGATCGTACCTGCGGCGCGCGTTCGGGGGGGTGGACACCGCCCTGTGGGACTGCCGGGGAAAGCGCGAGGGCAAGAGCGTCTGCGAACTGATCGGCGGCAGCCCGGGCCCGGTCCGCGCCTATGCCTCTTCCATGAAAAGGGACATCGCTCCGCAGGAGGAGGCGGAACGGTTCGCCGGACTGCGCGACCGGTACGGATTCGATGCGTTCAAATTCCGCGTCGGCGCGGAATGCGGCCATGACGTCGACGAGTGGCCGGGTCGGACCGAGGCCATTGTCCCGGCTGTGCGCAGGGTGCTGGGTGACGGGGCCGCGCTGCTGGTGGACGCCAATTCCGGTTTCTCGCCGGGCCGGGCCATCGAGGTCGGGCGGATGCTGGAAGACCATGGCGTGGTGCATTTCGAGGAGCCCTGCCCCTACTGGGAATACGACCAGACCAGGCGGGTCACCGAAGCCCTGTCCCTGGACGTGACGGGCGGGGAGCAGGACTGCGAGCTGCAGAACTGGCGGCGGATGATCGATGGGCGGGTGGTGGACATCGTGCAGCCGGACATCTGCTATCTCGGCGGACTCAGCCGGACCCTCCGGGTGGCCGGCATGGCCGGGGCCGCCGGCATCCCGGTGACGCCCCACTGCGCCAACCTGTCCATGGTAACCCTGTTCACCATGCACCTCCTGCGCGCCATTCCCAATGCCGGCCGATACCTGGAATTCGCCATCGAGGAGGCGGATTACTACCCCTGGCAGTACGGGCTGTTCCTCGACTCCCCTTACGGCATCAGGGACGGCATGGCCACGGTGCCCGACGCCCCGGGCTGGGGGGCGGAGGTGCACCCGGACTGGCTGGCGCGAGCAGACTACCGGGAAAGCGCGCTGGCCTGATCCGCTTCGGGAACCCGCATGAGAAAACTGGTCTACGCCGGCAACATCCTGTCCGCCGTCCCGGCGGCCCTGGTGGTTCCGCTGGTGCCGTTCACGTTTCTCCTGATCGACGGCGAGGGCCGGGTTCCCGGGGTTTTTCACGAAACCCTGCTGCGCATCCTGATGCTGGGGTACCCGCCGGCCCTGGCCGCCTGCCTCTGGCTTTCCGTCAGGCTGCTGCGGCGGGGCAGCACCCGTGCGGCGCTCGGGATCAGCCTCGTTCCCCTCGGTGTGTTCCTGCTGCTCCTGTGGACCTACCTCGCAGGCGGCGTGGTGCTGCGCTGACGCATCCCGGGGAGGCCCCGGGCGCCTGCAGGCAGCGGTGCCCTGCTCAGTCCCGCGGCGCTGTCTCCACGAACACGGGGTCCCGCCCGGCGGCCTCCATCAGCCCGCGCAGGTTGTCCAGCCCGTCCAGGGAAAACCGGTTCCGGAACAGCCCCCACCCGATCAGGCAGGCCGTGCGCAGCGAACTGTCCCGGCCGATTCCGGCGGCCGGGTCAAGGCGACGGTCCAGTTCCCCGAGCCCCGTGATCACGCGGTTCTGCTGGCGGGCGAGATAGGGGAACCTGTCCGCCGTGGCGCCCTCCTTTTCCAGCATGATCTGGTTGATGCCCGCATCGATGAGGGTGTCGGCCATGAAGTAGAGCTCGCAGTCCTCGAGATCCTCGAGAAAGCCCGCACCGGACTTTTCCCGCACGTGCTTCAGGATTGAGGTCGAATCCGTGAGCGTCAGTGCCCCATCTTCAAAAAAGGGCACCTTTGCCGTCGGCGAGCGCTCGGCGCTCATGGCGTAATCCGCCTCGATGAAGGTATGATCAAAGCCCGACTGGGCGAGGGCGACCCGCACGTGACGTACGTACGGAGAAGTCACGCTGCCGTAGAGTTTCATTGGTGGAACCGGTCAGAATCTGGTGGGCTGGCGAGTGTAACAGAGCCCGTCTGCCCAGGGTCGTCGATGGCGCTCCTCGCGCAGCGGAAGTCGCCCGGGCGCCACCGGCGGCGGTTTCCGGCGGATTTCCGTCGGGCCGGTTGCCGCCTTCGGCTATACTCCGCGAAACCTCCAGCAAGATCCGTCCACCCGCACGATGGAGATGCCCGATCCCGAAACCCTCATGGACCGGTTCGCCGCGGCGGGCTACATCGCCGAAACCGAACTGGCCACGGTGCTGGTGCTGATGCACCGACTCGGGCGCCCGTTGCTGGTGGAAGGCGAGGCCGGGGTCGGCAAGACCGAAATCGCGCGCACCCTGGCCGCCGTGGAAGACCGGCGCCTCATCCGCCTGCAGTGCTACGAGGGCCTCGACACCAACGCGGCGGTGTACGAGTGGAACTACAGCCGCCAGCTGCTTTCCATCCGGCTGCAGGAGGCCGGGTCCGCACAGGAGCCCCCGGACATATTCGCGCCCGAATTCCTGTTGGAGCGTCCCCTGCTCCAGTCGATCCGCCAGCCGGAGCCCCCGGTGCTCCTCATCGATGAAATCGACCGCGCGGACGAGGCCTTCGAGGCGTACCTGCTGGAACTGCTGTCGGATTTCCAGGTGACCATCCCGGAACTCGGCACGATCAGCGCCCGCTCCCAGCCGACGGTGATTCTCACCTCGAACGGATCCCGGGACCTCAGCGACGCCCTGCGCCGCCGTTGCCTCTACCATTACCTGGACTACCCCGACCATGCGAGGGAACTGGCCATCGTGGAAGCCAGGCTCCCCGGCATCAGTCACCGGCTGGCGGACCAGGTGACCCGCGTGGTGCAGCTCCTGCGCGGACGCAACCTGGTGAAATCGCCGGGCATTGCGGAAATGCTGGACTGGTGCTCGGCACTGATGGCCGCGTCCGTGGACAGCCTGCCCGCCGACGGGGAGCTGCTGGCCGCAACCCGCGGCTGCGTGCTCAAGAACCGGGAGGATTTCGATGCTGTCGGGGCCGATGAACTGGCGGACATCGTCCGGCAGATCGCATGAGCGGCTCCCCCGCCCCCGCCCCGCCGCCCGCCGGCCGCATGCTGGCGTTCGCCGGCTACCTGCGGCGGCATGGCTACCGGATCGGCGTCGGGGAACTGCCGGACATTTTCCGGCTGGTGGACCGGGGGGCGGGGAATCCGGCGCTCACCCGCCGGGGGCTCCGCGCGCTCTGCTGCCGCAGCTACGATGAATGGCGCGAATTCGATCGCCATTTCAACCGTTTCTGGTTTCCCGTGGAAAGCGAACAGGCGACACCCCGGGCCGTTTCGGGCGGCCTCCCGGACACGCCGGGCCAGACGCTGGTGGGCATGGCGGGATCCAGCGACCGGGCACCGGACAGCACCCACGGACAGAGCGACATCGAAGGCAGCGGAGCCGGCCGGCAGCGTACCCTGGGCAAGGCCGATTTCCGTTTCCTGCGCGACCGCACCGCCATGCACGAGGTGGAATCCCTGGTGGAAAGGCTCGGGCAACTGCTGCGGCGCCGGCTCGGCAAGCGGCGGGAACTCTCTCCCAGGGGCGGCCACCTGGACATGCGCCGGTCCTTCAGGCGCAGCCTGGCAACAGGCGGGCTGCCGCTGAAGCTGGTCTGGAGCCGACCAAGGCCCGTGCCGCTGCATCTCGTGGTCCTTCATGACGTGTCCCACTCCATGACCTGGAACAATCCCCTGCTCTTCCGTTTCGTGCGCGGCCTGATGCAGAGCTTCCGGGGTTCGGCCGCATTCGCCTTTCACACCCGCCTGTTCGAGGTGACCCCGTTTTTCCGGGAGCGCAGCCTGGAGCGGATGCTGGCCCGGCTGGACGCCGGGGAAAACCTCTGGCTGGGCGGAACCTGCATCGCCCGCTCCCTGGCCGAATTCAACCGGCGCCATGCCGGGACCCTGCTGAGATCCGACTCCCATGTCCTCATCATCAGCGACGGCTTCGACACCGACGACCCCGAAATGCTCCGGGCCGCACTGTCGGCAATCCGCCTGCACTGCCGCCAGATCCTGTGGCTGAACCCCATGCTGGGCCGCGCAGGAGTCACCCTCACCGAGGAGTCCCTGTCGGCACGGCTGCCCCAGGTCGACCGGTTTCTGCCGGCCAACAGCCTCGACGGGCTGCGTGCCGCCGTGGACACCCTGTCCCGTGCCGGGTCGCGCACCGGGCCAAGGGCACCGCCGGTGCACGGACGGCACCCTCCCGGGGGCGCCGGTCACTAACGCCGGCCGGGCCCGGGGTTGCCGCGAGGGCGGCCCGGGGCTTCCCGGCTCCCTCAGCCGCGGACGCCCTCCCGATCCCGTACTGTCATCAACGTGCCCGTCATGGTGGCGATCCGCTTCTCGCCGCCGGCATTGACCGAAACAAGGGTGCCGTCGGCCACGGTGATGACGCGGCCCGGCTTCGTGACTCGCCCCCTGGCCACGAACTGCTCGCCGCGGGCCGGGGACAGCAGGTTGATCTTGAACTCGATGGTGAGCACCCCGGCATCGGCCGGCATGAGGGAGTAGGCGGCGTAACCGCAGGCGCTGTCCAGCACGGTGGACAGGATACCGGCGTGAATGAACCCATGCTGCTGGGTCAGGTCCGGGTGGTAGTCAAATGCCAGGTCCACCTCCCCGAGCCCCACGTGAACCAGCCTTGCGCCGATCGTCGCCAGCACTCTCTGGCCGGCCACGCTCTCCCGGACCCGGCGAACCCAGTCTTCGTCGGCGGGCACCGGGGCGTCACTCATGCGCCGGCCCCCGGCTTGCGCACCAGCCCGTCCGCGATCTCGAACCAGTGGACGTGCTCGTCGTAATGCACATGCGCCTGCGCGGGCAGGGATTCCGGGTCATTGAAAGCGCCGATGTAGAGGTGGATCTCGCCCGGATAGCGATCCGCCTCGTAACTCACCGGCGTGCCGCACCTGGCACAGAAGCACCGGCGGACGCCGGGAGAGGATTCGAACGACGAGCGGTTCCCGGCAAAGGCAACCTGTTCCCTCCGGTAGCCGACGAAGGTCGCCACGGCCGAACCGGTATTCAGCCGGCAGCTGCGGCAGTGGCAATGCACCACCCAGGTCGGTGCCCCCCGGGCGGCAAACGTGATGTCGCCGCACAGGCAGCGGCCCCGGTGCACCAGCACTTCATCCTCACCCTTCATCGGAAACCTCCGGTGATCAATCTTTGCCATGCGGGGAATGCGACAGCCCGTCACTCCCGCCGCAATCCAAGGTTATCACGGGTCATCCGGAAAATCCGGGGCGCCGTGGCCCGGCCGCTCCCCTGGGTGGTTCCGACATGGATCCAGCCGGAGGCTCTGTAGACGGCGCCGGTGTATCGCGGCGTTTCGACGAAGATCTCGATGACCACGGGCATGATGTTGTAGCGCTCGGCTCAATCTCGAGACAGGTGTCGACGGACGATGGCCAAGACCCTCGATACTGCCAAGTACGACGTCCAGCTTGTCGAGCGCGCGCAGGCCTTCCTCCATGGGTCCTTGTGCGGCCAGAGCACGATGCCACGTCTCCGCATCGTGCTGCGTGATGGCGATCATCGAACGCTCTTCCGTTAGCCTGTTCACGCTCTCCCCGCGGTGTCGAGCGAGTTCCTTCAGTCGTTCGGGCGTGTCGTTCGGCAGGCAAACCATCAACGTAGACATCGTTCAATTCTCCGCAATCAACCACCCGCCCGAGCTTCGCACGCGCAGCCCCAGGAAATGAAGTAGTGCGGCGCGCGCGATGTCGCGCGCGTTGTGTGTTGATCCTAAGTCGTCAGCTCCGTGCCCTCGCGAAGATGCTCCAGATAGTTCCGAAAAACCAGCGCCCGGTTCTTCTTCCGCTCGCCGAGTGCGGAAAGAATCCCCGCCCCCTCGAGTACGCGCAGTGCCTTGGCGGCCGCGGGCCTCGAACAGTCGAGCAGTTCCACCACATGGTTGACTGTCACTACTGGATGTTGCGGCAACTGTTCGAAGAGGCGCAGGCTGAGGACCGTGGCATCGTTTCGGGCGTGTAACTGTTCTCGGTATTCCTCGACGAGTAGGTGCAAGTGCCGGGCGGTGTCTACGGCCTCGTCAGCTATTACCGCGACGCCTTCCAGAAAGTACCCGAGCCAGCCCTCCCAGTCGCCGTCGGTCCTTATCGCGTCGAGTCGGCGATAGTACTCCTCGCGGTGCATCTTCAGAAAGAGACTGAGGTAGAGAAGCGGCCGAGACAGCAGGCCCCAGTGTCGCAGGAGCAGCGCGATCAACAGCCGGCCGAGCCGGCCGTTACCGTCGAGATAGGGATGCAGTGTCTCGAACTGAGCGTGGAGCAATCCGACTCGAATCAGCGGCGGCAGGTCACTCGCGTCGTGGATTGCGTGCTCCAGGTCGCTCAGGAGACTCCTGAGCCGATGCGGTGGGGGCGGTACGAAGTTGGCGTTGCCGGGTCGAGTGCCTCCGACCCAGTTCTGGGAGCGCCTCACTTCCCCTGGCAGCTTCTGCGCGCCGCGAGTGCCGGCGAGCAATCGCCGGTGGGTTTCGCATAGAAGCCGCGTGGACAGGGGGAGTCCGGACTCACTTTTCAACTCCTCCCACGCGTAGTTGAAGGCATCGAGGTAACCACACACCTCTTCGACGTCGGCGTTGACCGGAGCTACCCCGGAGGCCTCGACTTCGAGGAGGTCCAAGAACGTAGCCTGGGTACCCTCAATCTGCGCCGAGAGAACGGCCTCCTTGCGAACGAACGCGTACACGAACCAGTCCACCGACGGTACGAGGTCCCCGGCGAACTCGAGGAGGCGCAACTGCTCCTCGGCCCTCAAACGCAGCGGGGTCATATCGCCCCCCAGGTCCAGCGGTGGGCCGGCGGGAGGCAGCGCATAGGGGACGAAGGCACGTACCACTTCGCCTGCAGCCACGCTCTCCTCGTACTCTCCGGTCTCCCGTTTCATTGTCGGCCCCACGGGAAGCGGTCACTTCCCTGATTTGGCATAAAATAACCGATCGCTTCTTTTCCCCAACATCGATCCCGTGAAGTCCAGTCGAAAGTGCGGACCGATCCCTGCTTGATCCATTCCTGCACCGCCAGGAGGAGGTCCGGCTGGCGCACGACCAGGAATACCCGGCAGGCCAGTGCCAGCAGGGAGCAGAACAACACGCGGGCCGGGAAGCCCACGAATTTGACGAACCGTTCCGCTGCCTCTACCCGACAGGATTGTGCCGTCGCCACGGGATGGCCCGCGGGAGCCTCCATGACGCGGTGATCATTGGGAAAAGCGCCGCGCCGGGGGAAGGGGGGACCAGCGCCCCTTGCCGGCGCCGTCGACAGGCCGACCCGGAGAAGGACCAGGCCCGGGCTCAGTTCAGCCGCACTTGCTGTCGCCGCAGTTGAGGCAGGTCATGCAGCCGTCCATGAAAATGGAGGACTTGACATGGCACTTGTCGCAAAGGACGGCGCCTTCGGGAAAGCTGCTGTCTCCACCGTCGCTCTCCCCGCCGCCGTCAACCTGTCGGGTTTCGAACTCACGGCGCTTTTCCTCGATCAGCTTCTGCTGGCGCTCATCGAGACCGGTGTCCACGATCATGCCGATCATCTTGAGATGGTTCTCGATGGCATCGCCGATCTCCGCAACGAGCGAGGGCATGAACTTGCCCCCCTTCTTGAAATAGCCCCCCTTCGGGTCGAACACGCTCTGCAACTCGCTGACCAGGAACGTCACATCGCCGCCCTTGCGGAACACGGCGGAAATGATGAGGGTCAGTCCCGAGATCCACTGGTAGTGGTCCATGTTCTTGGAGTTGATGAAGATCTCGAAGGGCCGCCTCTTCTCATAGGGCGTTCCGGGGTTCAGCACCATGTCGTTGATGGTGATGTAAAAGGCATGCTCCGATATCGGCGTCTTGATCTTGTAGGTGCTCCCGATCAGCATTTCCGGGCGCACCACCTTCTCGTGCATCTGGATGATCTTCGCCTGCTCCCTGGCGGTGTCCGGCACGGCAACGGGCCGGGGCACCTGCACCGGGTCCTCTTCCGGCTTGACCACGTCGTAGCCGATGATCTTCTTTTCGATTTTCAGGCCCATGCTCGATACCTCCAGGTTCACCGGCCGTGTTCAGAACCGGCCATAATAACCCTCTTTCAGCGCGTCGAACAGGTTGGCGGCGGTGTGGGTTTCACCGTCATACTCGATCTCCTCGTTGCCCTTGACCTCGACCACCTCCCCGTTTTCCAGGGTAAACCGGTACATGGTGCTGGACAGGTCCTCCTCCTTGACCAGGACGCCCTGGAACACTTCCGGGTTGAAGCGGAACGTGGTGCAGCCCTTGAGTCCCTTTTCCCAGGCATACCGGTAGATGTCCTGGAAATCCGCGAAGGGAAAATCCGTGGGGACATTGGCAGTCTTGGAGATCGAGGAGTCGATCCACTTCTGGGCCGCTGCCTGGACGTCCACATGCTGTCGCGGCTTGATGTCGTCGGCGGTGACGAAGTATTCGGGCAGGCTGTCCCGCCCGTCTTCGGGGTCCGGTGTGGCCTCGGGATTGATCAGGTGGCGGTAGGCCAGGAGTTCGTACGAGAACACGTCCACCTTCTCCTTGGATTTCTTGCCTTCCCGGATCACGTTGCGGCTGTACATGTGGCC
Source organism: Candidatus Poriferihabitaceae bacterium (assembly GCA_965213885.1). Taxonomy (GTDB): domain Bacteria; phylum Pseudomonadota; class Gammaproteobacteria; order Arenicellales; family Poriferihabitantaceae; genus VYFG01. Next base: position 3,243,721 of record OZ243919.1, on the reverse strand, counting down.
GAACGAGGGCTCGATTCCGTTGCTGGCGTTGTTGCCCAGCGACAGGCTGATGGTCCCGGTGGGCGCGATGGACGTGTGATGGGTGTAACGGCAGCCCTTCTCGGCAATCCGGTCCCGCAGCGCCTCGGGGAACTGCTGCATGTAACGGCTGTAGCGCCCCATCAGCACCGAGCCGCGGACCCGGTCACCCGCGCTGTATCCGTCCCTGGCCATTTCCGGGCGGCGGGCCAGCATCTCCGTGGTGACCTCGTATTCCTCGAGGAGAACGGGCGCAATGCCCTTTTCCTCCGCGAGCCGGATGCCCGTCTCCCAGCCCACTTCCGCCATCTGCCGCGCCACTTCCCCGGTGAACTCGAGGGACTCATCGTCGCCGTACACCATCCTCAGCATGGTCAGGGTGGACCCGAGGCCGAGAAAGCCCATGCCGTGGCGGCGCTTGGACAGAATCTCCTCGCGCTGCCTGCCCAGCGGCAGGCCGTTGATTTCCACCACGTTGTCCAGCATGCGGCAGAACACCGACACCACCTCGCGGTATTTCTCCCAGTTGAAGCGCGCCTCGTCGGTAAACGGTTTCTCCACGAACCGGGTCAGGTTCACCGAACCGAGAAGGCAGGCGCCGTAGGGCGGCAGGGGCTGCTCGCCGCAGGGATTGGTGGCCCGGATGTTCTCGCAGAACCAGTTGTTGTTCATCTCGTTGATGCGGTCGACGAGGATGAAGCCGGGTTCGGCGTAGTCGTAGGTGGAACTCATGATCTGGTTCCAGAGCTTGCGCGCGGGGATGGTGCGATAGACCCGGCAGGCCACTTCGCCGGCCTCGTTGGTGATGTACCCGTCCGAGGTGGCCCAGTTGCGCCACACGATCTCGTGTTTTCCGCCTTCGTACTCATGCCTCGTCGCGGGGAAGGACAGCGGCCAGTCCGCCTCGTCCTCGACGGCCCGCATGAACTCGTCGGTGATGAGGCAGGAGAGGTTGAACTGCCGCAGGCGGCCGTCCTGGCGCTTTGCCAGGATGAATTCCTGGATGTCCGGGTGGCAGATATCGAAGGTGCCCATCTGGGCCCCGCGGCGACCTCCCGCGGAGGACACCGTGAAGCACATCGAATCGAAGATGTCCATGAACGAAAGGGGGCCGGACGTGTAGGCACCGGCACCGTTGACGAATGCGCCCTTGGGGCGCAGCGTGGAGAATTCGTAGCCGATGCCGCAACCGGCCTTCAGGGTGAGGCCGGCCTCGTGCACGGAACGGAGCACCCCGTCCATGGAGTCCGGGACGGAATCGGAGACGGTGCAGTTGATGGTGCTGGTCGCGGGCTTGTGGTCCAGGGCCCCTGCATTGGACGTGATCCGGCCGGCCGGAATGGCGCCGTTCTGCAGCGACCAGAGAAACCGCTCGTACCATTCCTTCCGGAGCGCCTCGGTTTCCTCGCATTCCGCCAGCGACCTGGCCACCCGTTCATGGGTGGAAAGGATGCTGACATCCACCGGCTCCCCGTCCATGGTCTTCAGCCGGTACTTCTTGTCCCAGATATCCAGTGAAGCCGGCTGCAGCGGCAGGTTTTCCAGGCTGGCGCCGGGTGACGGAAGCTTCTGGCGAGGCTCTTTTTCGGCCTTGTCTTCGGCGACACCGGTCATCTCATACTCTCGCTGACATCCGCAATGATTATGGTGGTCATGGAATCTGTATTGCCTGGTCTTCCCTGTAGGTGACAGCCCCGCAAGGCCGGGAACCACGACCAGATCTAAGACGGTTTCTTACCTATTTTCCGCAATCCACTGATTTCAACAAGGAAAATTCTACAGAACTTCGAGGACTATATCTAGTGGATATGGGAAGATAGTAACCACAATATATTGAGGCGATCAACTATTTTTTTGCATTTCAGCAAATTCAAGGAGTTATCATCCGGTGCATCGCACAAGTTCCGGACTCGCAATTTTCCGGACGCGGTCCGGGGTAATCCGGCGCCTCGCACGCCGTCCTGCGGGTCGGCGCCCACCCGGTGTTCCGGATCCAGAGAAACAGCACCAGTGCATTCCAGGCATACATCGAGGGCGAGGGCGACGAGATCATCACCACCATCACTCCGGGACCGGATGCGCGGCGCAAGCTCGCCAGACGCTGCCCGGGCGAGCGATTTGATCCGGTCCGCATGCGGCTGGTCCGGCACACGACGGACAGCGACGAGTACCATCTTGCCACCACCCTGCTGGATGCCGGGCACGTCTCCGCGAAAGACCTCGCCGACCTCTACCATGGCCGCTGGTCCATCGAGGAACTGTACAAGGTCTCCAAGCAGACCATCGCGATGGATGAATTCCACGGGCGGACCGAGCGCGGCATCCGGCAGGAACTCTACGCCCACTTCAACCTGATCGCCATAACGCGGCTTTTCTCCAGGCCCGACGACGACCTGCTCGCCAAAGCAGGTGAGGAGGGGTGCGAGCGCCAGGTGTCCCTCGCGGGGTGCTGGTTTGGTGCGTGCACACCACCGACGGGGCTTCCCGTGTTGCCACCAAACCCATCTTCCATGCGTGCCATCGTCATTACCCCGGCGAAACCGGTCGGTGCGTTTGTCGCTCGCTTCCCGTCCGGTGACAGCCTTCCCCGTATTACAGGCGGGTCGGCTTCCACATTGCCCTTTTCGAGGCCTGCTCAACGTGCACTCGCGTGATGGCCCGCATGGTCGCTGAACCGCCCAGGGCGGCCCTTCTGTCAGAGTGCTTCAGACCATATCGTTACCTCTATCATCCGCTCCGACTGCTACCGGCTGGAGCGACAGTTGCCGGGTGGGTTTCGCACCCGCCAGGGATTGGCGCTTTTCCACGGCGCGCTGTGATATGTTCATTATTAAATGGTTAATAACCATTTTTATTTGATATTCGTAAAAATAAAACTTGTAGTGATTTTGAAAGTAATGTATTTTGATGGTTATGAACCGTCAAAGAACGTCACGCCTGAAGCCGCTCCTGGATACCGTCCCTCCCGGCTTTATGGTGGACACACCATGGCTGAGAGCTCGGGGGATCGACCCGAAGTCCATCCACGACTATGTCGCCCGTGGGTGGCTTGAACGCGTCGTCCGCGGCGTGTACCGCCGTCCGCTACCCGAAGGCGCGCAAGGCGGCCACGAGGAGTCCTGGGCGATCCCGCTTCTCTCCCTGCAATGGCTCATGAAGTACGCCGTGCATCTCGGCGGAGAGAGTGCCCTCGATATGGCTGGCTACGCCCATTACCTGAGCCTCGGAGGAAGATCGCGCGTTCAGTTCTATGGCGAGGTGCCGTCCTGGCTGAAGCGGCTCCCCATGCAGACCGAGGTCGTTGTACGCCGGCGCACGCTCTTTGGCGATGACCCCCTCGGTATCGACGATGCCAACCCCGGGGCTGCGGAAACCCAACCGATGGTGGACGTGTGGCGCTGGCCCCTCAGGGCATCGTCACCGGAACGCGCCATCCTCGAAGCCCTCGACGAACTGCCGCGGGATGCGACCTTCGAGAACCTCGACAAGGTCTTCGAGGGACTGGTGTCGCTCCGACCCACGCGGCTCACAGCACTCCTGGCGGCATGCCGCAGCGTGAAGGTGCGACGGCTGTTCTTCGTGTTTGCCGACAGGCACCAACACGCATGGCGCAAGCACCTGGACACTTCAGGGATCGATTTCGGGTCCGGCCCGCGGGCCCTGGTAGAGGGCGGCAGAATTCATCCAGCCTACCGCATCTACGTGCCCGAAGCATTCCTGCCCGGGACACCGCAACCGGCAGACGGCGATGCTTGACCGATACGTGGCGCAGGTTCGCCTGCTCCTGAGCACGCTACAGGATATCGCCAACGAGACCGAGTTCGCGCTCAAGGGCGGCACCGCCATCAACCTGTTCTACAGGGACATGCCGAGGCTGTCCGTCGATATCGACCTGACCTACCTGCCAGTGGCGGACCGCCAATCCTCTCTCAAGGGAATCGACGATGCCTTCGGCCGCATCATGGTGGCCATTACCCGCCGCAACCTGCGGATCGAGGACGCATCGCGTCGCGGGCGGCGGAAACGCCAACACGCGCATCATGGTGAGCGACGGCCAGGCACAGATTAAGATCGAGACCTCTCCGGTTACGCGAGGGGCAGTGTATCCGGTCCGGACGATGATCACTTCGGAGGCAGTGACGGAGCAATTCGGCTTCGTCGAGACGACCGTTCTGGCGTTCGAGGATCTCTACAGCGGGAAGCTTCATGCGGCACTCGATCGCCAGCATCCGCGCGATCTCTTCGACGTAATGCTCCTCTTTGAGAACGAAGGCCTGACAGCAGACCTCTTCCGAACGTTCATGGTCTATGTGGCGAGCTCCGGCCGTCCGATGCACGAACTCTTGGCACCCGCAGCGCCTCTGAGGAAGCAGCTATATGGGGAAGAGTTCGAGGGGATGGCACGCCACCCGGTATCCTGGAACGACCTGATCGAAACGCGTCGCCGCCTGCATGCCGACATTGGTTCTCGTTTGAACGGCGATGTCGCGACCTTCCTGCTCTCGCTTCACGATGCGGAGCCCGACTTCCGCCTGATCGGCTTGCCCCAAGCCGTAGATCTCCCGGCAGTTCGCTGGAAGCTGATCAACCTGCAAAAACTCAAGCAGGCGAATCCCAAGAAGCATAATGCCCGGCGCGACGCGCTCGAGAGGCTCTTTCGTTAACGAAATTGGACCTCTGGCTGTTATATCCCTCATCCTGGCCTTTAATGTGGATATAACAAGAACCTCTTACTAACCGTTCAGCGCTCCGATGCCGTGCTCGAACGCCGGGCTGAATGAAATCTGCATGACGATCGGTTCAACCTGTTTTGGACATCTCGGAACGCGAAGCGGCGAACAGTATCAGCGTGATCAATGCACTTCAGGGAGAAGAACCCGAAACTCCGCATGATGAAGAATCCGCGTCCTTGCAGGTCGATCATGTCCTGATCGACCTGCCTCAAGATGTCCGTGATCGGTGGCTCGGCGCTCTGTATGCGCTGAATCCGAAGAATCCAGATGCCACAGGCATTTCTGTACCAGCGCCCGCGAGCTCCTTGCAGCGATTCTGGAACGGCATACCTATGATGACGACATCCAAGCTGTACTCTCGAACTGTGATCTGACCCAACAGGGAAAGCCTACCAGATGTTCGAAGATCCGCTTCCTGCTCCACAGGATCGATGTCGTATTCGTCCACCAGGACCACCGCCTGTTGGCCGGTAATATTTATGCAGCCGGTTCAGAAGATCCCGCAGGCGTTGTGGGGCTGTGGAAGTCGAGTATGCCGGGTCAAGGCCAGCATTTCGCTCCATGATCGCCAACTGATTCATGATGTCATCGTCGAGGTCGTCGGTTTCGTTGTACTTCCCACCGGAAGTCGCCGGCGGTTCATGGGCTGTCTGTCGGGGATGCCTGAAAATCATCCCACGGCATGAGGGTGCGGCCAGCAATCAGTCCCTTTATTTACACCTTGGCAACCAGTATCATCGTGCCGTTGGCGGGGACCCGGGTCATTCAACTTCGTCCTGTGTATCTCTTTACATTTGGCACCAACATGGGAACCATGATCACCGTCCTTCTCGCCGCATCGGCGATCTCCTGACCCAATCATGATGTCGTGTACCAAATTGCAATCACGTATTTTTCTACAGGCTTATGGGTGTAATCGCCATCTACGCAATTCCTTGGCTTCGAAGAACTCCTGACTTAGAGGCCAAGTGACTCTCGGGGCTCGTAAGCGAACGACCGCTACTGGAGGTTACATACATCATCTGTATGTTTTTCGTGATCCGGGGGTGCTGGTGTTCTCAAACAGGTATCCGTCGGGATGATTTTGAAGATTCAAGGGCCATCTTCCAGAGGATTCGGGTTGCGTGGCCTCAAGATCCGTCGTCGGTCGCAATCCATGAAGGGGCGGCCGTGAAATCCATCCCCAAGACAATCACGGTTGCAGCATTGTGGCTATTCGCCCTGCCGCAGGTTCTGGGTGCAAATAACCTGAACGTCGTAGCAAGCCTCAAGCCGATCCATTCGCTGGTCGCCGGGGTGATGGGGGAGGCCGGCAACCCCCGGCTGTTGCTCAAAGGCGCCGCTTCGCCTCACACCTATCGGATGCGTCCATCCGACGCCGCAGCTCTTGCAGAGGCCGATCTGATCGTATGGACAGGTGAAGCGATGGAGACCTTTCTCCATCGTGCCATCGGGAACCTCGGGACCCGGGCTACTGTCCTGACTCTTCATGAGGTTCCGGGGATACGGCTGTTGCGCAATCGCGAAGGCGGGATATGGGAAAGCGATGACTACTCCGAGGCCCATGTCGACGAGCACGAGAGCCACGGCCACCACCACGATGAATTTGACATGCATGTCTGGCTTGACCCGGAGAATGCCCGCCGCATTGTCGATGCCCTCTCCGACGCACTGGTTGGTCTCGACCCTAGCCGAACCGATATCTGGCGCGCCAATGCCTCGACGATGCGTCAACGTATCTCCGAGATGGATGCGTCCCTTGAAGATCGTCTGGCGCCCGTGCGCGGGCGCGCCTTCGTCGTCTTTCACGATGCCTACCAGTATTTCGAGCGCGCCTATGCGCTGGAGGGCAGGGGTGCGGTAGCCGTCGATCCGGCGCGGGCACCCAGCGCCAGACGACTCGTCGAACTGCGTACCGCGCTTGCTGGGCACGGGGTCCGTTGTGTGTTCACCGAGCCCCAATTCAAGCCGGACCTCGTCCACACCGTGATCGAGGGCAGCGATGTCCGGACTGCAGTGCTCGATCCCGTTGGCATTGATATGGCGCCGGGCCCTGATGCCTGGTTCCAGATCATGCGCGGCTTGGGAGATTCGATCGCAGACTGTCTCGTTGACCGGTGACGGCCAGCCCGGGACAGCGGGCTCGCCGTGGCGGGTGCGATTTGATGCGAAGGGTACGTCTACGGCAGGCATCTGAATGACCACCGCAAGGCACCGCGATCCGTTCCGGATTCCATCGCTCGTCGAGGCGCGCGGCATCAGCCTGCGTTTCGGCCGCCGCAATGTGCTCGAAGCGGTGGACCTGGCAGTCCGTCCCGGGGAAATCGTCACCCTGGTCGGACTCAATGGCGCGGGCAAGTCGACGCTGATTCGCGTGCTCCTCGGCATCGTGGCTCCGGACACCGGAGAGGTGAGGCGTAGACCGGGGTTGCGCATCGGGTACTCGCCCCAGCATGTGCATCGCGACCCGATCCTGCCGATGACAGTGCACCGGTTTCTCTCTCTGGGCGTGCCGGCGCCGCGCAAGAGGCTGGAGAAAGTGCTCGACGAGGTCGGCGCCGGTTCCATTCTCCGATATCCGCTCTCGGACATCTCCGGCGGGGAGATGCAGCGCGTGCTGCTCGCGCGGGCGCTGCTGCGCGAGCCCGAACTCCTGATTCTGGACGAGCCACTGGCCGGAGTGGACATCACCAGCCAGAACGATCTCTACCGGCTCATCGCCCGGGTGCGGGACCGGTACGGGTGCGGGGTGCTCCTGGTGTCGCACGACCTTCATCTGGTGATGGCCGCGACGGACACCGTGGTCTGCCTCAACCGGCATGTGTGCTGCACTGGCCGACCACAGGTCGTCCTGCGCAACCCCGAGTTTATCTCGCTTTTCGGGCCGCACCTGTCGGAGGCGCTGGCGGTGTACCAGCACTCCCACGATCATCGCCACGATGCACTCGGCGACCCGCTTTCCCTGGAAGTGGAAGCCGGCCCCGGGGCTCGGGAGGAAAACCCGTGATGGAGGACTTCGTTCTGCGCGCACTGGGGGGAGGGATCGGGGCGGCGCTTGCCGCAGGCCCGGTCGGGTGTTTCGTGGTGTGGCGGCGCATGGCGTATTTCGGCACTGCCTTGGCGCATGCGGTGCTGCTCGGTGTCGCGCTTGGGTTCCTGCTGGATATCGAGCCGACCATCACGGTCTTCGCGGTATCCTTCATGCTCGCGGTCTGCCTCCTCCTGCTGGAGCGCCAGCGGCTTGTATCCGTCGATGCCCTGCTCGGAGTTCTGGCGCACGCCGTGTTCGCGGCCGGGCTGGTCATGGTCTCGTTCATGGAACGGGTTCGGGTAGACCTGATCGGCTATCTGTTCGGCGACATCCTCTCGATTGGGAACGTTGATTTGTGGTTGATCTTCGGTACTGCCACCGTTGTCACGGCGGCCATTTCCTGGCAATGGCGAAACCTGCTGATCGTGGCCGTCAACCAGGATCTCGCCGCAGCGGAAGGTGTGCCAGTGGAGCGGGTCCGTTTTCTCTTCCTGTTTCTGCTCGCGGGGGTGATTGCCGTGGGCATGAAGATCGTCGGGATGCTACTGGTCGTGGCACTCGTGATCATCCCCGCAGCCGCTGCGCGCCGCATGGCGGTGACGCCCGAACAGATGGCTGTGGCTGGCACGATAATCGGAATCGTATCGGTGGCTGCCGGCCTGTTGGTTTCGTTGAACTGGGACATTCCCGCAGGGCCGGCCATCGTGTTGGTGGCAAGCGGAGTCTTCACCGCCAGCCTGCTGATTCCGGTTCGGGGGCCAGCGCACCGACACAGTTGACCGGCGGCCAAGGATTTGCCTGCGTTGCGCTCATCCGTGAATCGGTTTTTCCGGAAGCGGAATCCTCCCGAGAGGGCCCGGTTACACCATCAGAAGAACACAACCAGCAGGGCGATACCGCCCACGCCGCCCGGCTCGACTGGCGCGTTCTGCTACGCCGCTTTTTGACCGACCGCGCCAGGAACGATTATTCGTGGAGCGCCCCCAACCGGCGTTTTATCGACAGCAGCCTCTACCTGCCCCCGCTCCGCGCCGAAGGCATGGAAACCCTCGCCGTCATCATCGACACCTACGGCTCGCTGCCCACCGAAATTCTGGGGGAATTCTGGAGCGAACCGCGTGGCCTCGTCGCCGAGGTTCGGCCCGAACGGGTGTTTGTGATCCGGGTAGACTCGATTTTCGCTGGAAGCGCTCCGGCCTTGATCCGGAGTCAGTGACCGTCTCCGGCGGGCCCCTTGAGCACGTACACCGTACCGCAGTAGGGGCAGGTCTCCTCGCCGCTGTCGGCAATGGGGAGGAACACCCGGGGATGGGAATCCCACAGACGCTTGCCGGGCATGGGACAGTGGAGCGGCAGGTCATCCGCCGTCACTTCGACCCGCCGGGCCGCGTTGGGCCGGTTGCCGTCATTTTCGCCGGCAGGGGTAGTCGACTCAGACATAGGTCAGCCATTCCTCGTATTCCGGGACACGGCCATGGACCGCGTCAAAAAACCGGCGCTGGATGCGTTCGGTGACCGGGCCGCGGCGGCCATCGCCGATCTGCCGTTCATCCACCTCCCGGATCGGAGTCACCTCCGCGGCGGTGCCGGTAAAGAACGCCTCGTCGGCGATATAGACCTCGTCCCTGGTAATGCGCTTTTCCACCAGCCTGAGCCCCTCGTCGGCGATGATCCGGTTGACGGTCCTGCGGGTGACGCCATCGAGCGCGGAAGTGAGGTCCGGGGTATAGATCACTCCGTCCCGGACGATGAACAGGTTCTCCCCGCTCCCTTCCATGACGAAACCGCTGGTATCCAGCAACAGCGCCTCGTCGTACCCGGTAGCGAGGGCCTCCTGCAGCGCCAGCATGGAGTTGACGTAGTGGCCGTTGGCCTTGGCGCGGCACATGGTGACGTTGACATGGTGGCGGGAGAACGACGAGACCCGGACACGAAGCCCCTTCTCCAGGTTCTCCTCCCCCAGGTAAGCGCCCCATTCCCAGGCCGCGATGGACAGGTGGACCGAGAGGTTGTCCGCCCTGAGGCCCATTCCCTCGGAGCCGAGGAAGGCCATGGGCCTCAGGTAGCCGGCCTCCAGGCCGTTTTCCCGCAGCACCTCGACCTGAGCCCGGTTGACCTCCTCCTCGCTCCACGGAATCCTCATGCCCAGGATATGGGCGGACTGGAACAGTCGGCGGGTGTGGTCCCCGAGGCGGAAAATGGCGGTTCCCTTGCCAGCCTTGTAGGCGCGGACACCCTCGAACACCCCCATGCCGTAATGCAGCGTATGGGTCAGCACATGCACCCTGGCCTCCCGCCACGGCACCAGACCGCCATCCATCCAAATCACGCCGTCGCGATCACCGAAAGACATGCAGAATACTCCGAAAATCAGTTGCCGGGGCTCCCGGACGGCCGGGGGCGCCCGGACCGGGTTGCCAAGCGGCGACTATGGATTCAGCGCACCGGGTTGTCAACTGAAAGTGTCGTGCCACAAGGCGCTGACGAACGCCCGCTCGGCCTCGAGTTCCCCCCGGGGCACCAGGGCCGGCCGGTCCGTGAGTTCGAGATCCACGAGCTTCAGGTCCCGGTGCCGCCGCAGGTAGATCCAGTAAATCTCCCCCAGACGCTCCGCCTGGTCGATATCCAGGATCTCCTCCGCCGCCAGCGCCCAGATCAGCGCCAGGGTGTTGCGCGGCCCGAGCAGGGCCGGATGTTCCGCCCCGTGCAGCAGGACGAAATACTGCAGCAGGAATTCGATATCCACAATACCGCCATAGTCGAGCTTGATGTCGTAGTTGTCCGCGTCGCTGCGGCAGTTGTCCTTCACCATGCGCTGGCGCATGTCGGTGATTTCGGTCCCGAGGGCCGCCGCATCGCGCTTCACGCCCAGCACCTCGCGCCGCACCGCCTCGAAGTCCTCGATCAGGTCGGAATCCCCCGCCACCACGCGCGCCCGGACCAGCGCCTGGTGCTCCCAGGTCCAGGCATCGCGGCGCTGGTAGTCGCGGAAGGCCTTCATCGAGGTCACCAGGGGTCCGCTGCGGCCGCTTGGCCGCAGGCGCATGTCGAGCTTGTACAGCGCGCCCGCATAGGTCCGGGTGCCGAGCAGGTGAATCAGGCGCCGCCCGACATGGCTGAAGTAATATTCCGCCTCGGAGCGGGAGGCGTTCTCATCCGGCCGGAAAAAGACCACGATGTCGAGATCCGAGTGATAGCCCATCTCGCCCGCGGCAAACTTGCCGTAGGCGATGATCGCGACCTTCCCCGGGGCGGGCCCGTGCTGCCGTTCCGCCCTGGCCAGCGCCTCGCCCAGCACCTGCTCCAGCAGCATCTCCGCCAGCAGCGTAAGGGCATGCCCCACGTCGGCCTCGTCCAGTTCTCCGGACACGTCCGCCGCCGCCACGCGAAGCACCTGGCAGTGGTGGAACTCACGGAGCGCGTTCATCTCGGCCTCCTCGTCCCCGGCCTCCACCTGCAGGCGCCGGTCCAGGTCCGCCTGCATGTGCACGCGGTCGAAGTCCACCGTCTTCTCGATCGGCTGCAGCAGTTCGTCCAGTACCACGGGATACTGCCCGATATGCCGCGAGATCCAGGCACTCGCCGCGCAAAGCTGCAGCAGCTGCTGCAGCGCCAGGGGATTCTCGATCAGCAGGCTGAGATACACCGAGCGCCGTCCGATGGTCCCGACCACCGTCATGAAGCCGCTCACCGCCCGTGCCGGATCCGGGTGGCGCCCCGCCTCCCTGAGCGCAATGGGCATCAGCCGGTCCAGCCGGTCCCGTTCCACGCTGGAGAATGCCCGGTACAGGCTGCCGCCCCGGAACCGGCCCATCAGGTCCGGCACATCGGCGTGGTCCGTGAATCCGGCGGCGTCCAGCACCTCGCGGGCAGTCCCGGCATCGAGCTGGCCCTGCCACAGGGAAACCAGGCGGGGCATGAGGGAATCCTCTTCCGGTCCCTGCGGCGATTCCAGCGCCTCGCCGAAGAATTCATGCACCACGTCCCGTTCCGCATCCAGCGCCGCCAGCAGTTCCGTCCAGCCGGCGAAATCCATCGCATGGGCGATGCGGGCCTGTTCCAGCGGCTGGTCGGGCAGCTTCTGGGTCTGGCGGTCCGCCACCATCTGCAACCGGTGCTCGAGGTTGCGGAGAAATCGGTAGGCCTGTTTCAGGCGGTCCCGCCCGGCCTCGTCCATCTCCCCCAGTTCCACCAGGGCGTCCATGGCCGTGTAGAGCGACTGGGTCTGGAGCCTGAATTCGCGCCCGCCCCGGATCAGCTGGTACTTCTGGACCAGGAACTCGATTTCACGGATCCCGCCGCGGCCGAGCTTGATGTTCTCGATGTTGCCGCCGCCCTGCAGCTGGCGGTCGATCAGCACCCGCATCTCGCGAATGGCATCGAAGGCGGAGTAGTCGAGATACTTGCGGTAGACGAACGGCCGCAGCATTTCCAGCAGTGCTCGCCCCCTTTCCCGGTCCCCCGCAACCACCCTCGCCTTGATCAGCGCGTACCGCTCCCAGTCCCGCCCGTGCGTCTGGTAATAGTGCTCCATGGCCGGAAAGGACAGTACCAGGGGCCCGCTGTCGCCGTTGGGGCGCAGCCTGAGATCCGTACGGAAGACGAAACCGCCCGCATCGACCCGCCCCAGGGATCCCATGATCTTTCGCCCCAGCCGGATGAAGAACTCCTGGTTGCTGGTGGAGCGCTCCCCGTCGGTGTCCCCGTTGCTCTCGAACGCGTAGATGAGATCGATGTCGGACGAGAAATTGAGTTCCCGCCCGCCGAGCTTGCCAAGACCCAGCACCACCAGGCGCACCGCCTCCCCGTTCTCGTCGCGCGGACTGCCGTAGCGGCGCTCGAGCCATTCGTGGTGCCGCGTGAGGACGGCATCGACACAGGCGTCCGCCAGGTCCGAGACATCCCCCATGGTGTCTTCCAGGGTGCCATCGCCGGACAGGTCCCGCCAGGCGATCCGCACCATCTCCCGCTGCCGGAAACGGCGCAGGGCCGCGTCCAGGGCCTGCTCGGTATCGGCTGTCCCCAGGGCCTGTTCCAGGCGCCGGCGCATCTCCCCGTCGCCGTACCCGGTCGCCAGGTCGCCGGAATCGATCAGCTCGCAGCAGTCCCCGGGATTCTGGATGCTCCAGTTGGCGACGAAATCGCTGGCGCACCAGACCCGCGGCAGTTCCGGGCGAGCCGCGGGCCCCGCGGCCAGGTCCTCCCCGGCGGCCTCCCGGAAGCGCTCCCAGTGGGTGGAGAAAACGGACCAGAGATCCGGGGGCATGCCCTCCGGTTCGAATACCTCGGCAATTGGCTTCATGGACGTCAGGTGGTCAGGTCAATGGATGAATGGCGGGGTTATCTGATGATCTTGATGAGTTGTCCGGGCGTCGGTTCGCCCGCCGGAAACCTGCCGTTCAGCAGCCTCAGCTGTTCCTCGGCGAACGCCCCCAGCGGGGACCTTCGCGCCAGGCCGGCAAAGGTGTCGCCGGGCTTCGCCCGCACCAGGCGGATCCGGTGTCCGGCCGCAATGCCGCGCTCACCGGATTCCAGCCGCCGGATGGAACGCGCGGCTTCCAGGACCTGCCGGTCCGGCAGGGATTGCCGGCCGACCCCCTGCAGGATCAGCACCCGGTCCCCGTGCAGGGCCGCGGCCACCCGCATGGTGACGACCCCCGACCGGACCTGGCGGTCGGCGATCGCGGTGTAGCCACGGCTGCCGATGCGGCGGCCCTGGCGCAGGTTGCGGAAATTCCGGCGGAGGAATCCTTCCGGGGTGGCGGCATCCCCCCGGGGTACGAGCTGCAGGACCATGGCCTGATCCCGGCCGGGACCGGTCGCCAGCAGGCGCGCGGGGCTGTTGGTCACCTGCCAGCCCTCCGGAAAGCGGATGAACAGGTCCAGGGGTCCGTGGTAGAACGCGTTGCCGCGCAGGATTCCCTGGCGGGGGCTGTCGCCGAAATCCAGTCCGTCCAGCATCCCGAGGAAGGCATCCGGGTCCGCGACCCGGGGATTGTCGATGCGGTACCGGTCCGCCGCGCGGATCACTTCCCTGAGGCGCTGGTCGTTGCGGGGATGGGTCGCGAACACCCCGTGGTACACCCTGGGCGGCCGCCCCGCCTCCCGGGCCCTGCGCAGCTCGAAGGCCTCCTGGTCCTTCAGGATGCCCACCACGCCCAGCATCATTCCGGGGTCGTAGCCCACCGCGGCGAGATACTGCGCCCCGAGCCGGTCCGCCTCCAGCTCGTGGGCGCGGCCGTAGCCGCTGACCAGCGCACGGCCGAACTGGCCCAGTCCCTGGTCCACCACCTGTCCCGTATCCCGGTCGCCCGTGGCCGTCGCCACCGCCGCGCCCAGCAGGCCGGCGGCGGCGCTCCCGATGGTCCGGGCGCTGTGCTGGCGGACACTGTGGCGTGCGGTCACGTGGCCGATTTCATGGCCCAGCACGCCGGCCAGCTGCTCCTCGTTGTTCATGTATGCCATGATCCCCCGGGTAATGTATACGTACCCGCCGGGCGTGGCGAAGGCGTTGACTTCCGGAGAATCGAGCACGGTGAAGGTGTACTCGAGGTTGCTGCGATGGCTGTGGGCCGCAAGCTCGCCGCCGATCCGGCTCACCAGATCTCCGATTTCCGCATCCCGGTACACCTCGTACCGTTTTAGCACATCCCGGTGAACCTGCTCTCCCAGGATGATTTCCTGCTCCTCGCTCATCAGCACGAAATCGAGTTCCCCGGTGACCGGGTTGGCGGCGCAGCCGGACAGCAGCCAGGCGGTGAGAACCACCGCCAGTGCCGCCTGCATTCGGTTGTTCAGTGATTCCATGGTGGGCGGGCCCTGGCCTGACGACGTATAGAGTATCCGAGTACCGGAAATTAATCGATACCATGCAGGCCGGCATCATCGAAATGGGCGCTGCAATGGACGGCGGGCCGTTCGGGCCGGGCTTCCGGGGTCCCGGGCGGCAATCGGCCGGGGACGCTCCTCCGCCCGCAGCCGCCGGGGTGTCGGAGGGCCTTGCAACTCGCAGTAGAATCCCCCTGTGAGAATCAGACTTCACTCCAGCATTGCGGACATCCCCGGGGCCCAGTGGAACGCGCTGATCCCGGACGGGTATCCGTTCCTGCGCCACGAGTTTCTCCTCGCGATGGAAGTTCATGGCTGCGTCGGCGCGCATGCCGGCTGGATCCCGCGCCACCTCGCCGCCTACGGGGACGGAGACCGCCTGGTCGGTGCCATGCCGCTGTATGAAAAGCACAATTCCTGGGGGGAGTTCGTCTTCGACCACGCCTGGGCGGACGCGTATCACCGCGCGGGACTGAAGTACTATCCGAAGCTGGTCAACGCGATTCCGTTCACGCCGGCCGCCGGCCAGCGCCTGCTCCTGCCGGCGGAACACGCCGCGGCCATCGGCACCCGGCTGCTCGACGGCGCCCGCCAGGTGATGCGGCAGGGGGATTTCAGCGGCATCCATTCGCTGTTCCTGGGTGAGCGGGACTTCGGCCTGCTGTCGACCCCGGAGACACTGCAGCGGATCGACTGCCAGTTTCACTGGCACAACCGGGGCTACGGCTCCTTCGACGATTTCCTGGCCACCCTGAAGCCGAAAAAGCGCAGGAACATCCGCCAGGAACGGCGCCGGGTGTCGGATGCCGGTGTCTGCCTGCGCCGGCTGGACGGCCATTCCGCCAGCGAGAGGGACTGGCGGGACTTCACCCGGCTCTACCACGGCATCTACGACCGCAAGTACGGCACCCCCGCGTTCAACCTGGCGTTCTTTCTCGACGTGGCCGCCCGGCTGCGGGACCAGGTGGTGCTGGTGCTGGCCGAGCAGGATGGGGACACCGTGGCCGGCGCCCTGATGTTCTGCGACGAGCATACGCTCTACGGCCGCCACTGGGGATCCGGCCGCCACGTCGACTGCCTGCATTTCGAGGCCTGCTACTACCAGGGCATCGATGTCTGCATCGAACGGGGCCTTCTTCGTTTCGACCCGGGCGCCCAGGGAGAGCACAAGCTGGCCAGGGGCTTCATGCCCACGGAAACCCGCTCGCTGCACTGGATCGCCCAGGATCCGTTCCGTCCCGCCATCGCCAATTTCGTCGACCGGGAGCAGCGCGGAGTCCGGGGCTACATGGACGCGGCGCGGGCCCACTCCCCGTACCAGCCCGCCGGAGTTCCGTGATGCCCGGTCCGCCCGGGCCCCGGGGGATCACCGCCGGATTCCCCGAACTGCCGCCGAGGCAGGCCATGCTGCGCATGATCTACTGGGGCACGTTCGTTCTGGCCACCGTGCTCGTCTGCCTGACCGCCTGGTACATCCAGAGGATCCCGGCCGAGCTGCTGCTCGAGGCCCGTGCACGCCTCTCCCACCATCCCTGGCTCCAGCCCCTGGTGTTCGTGGATGGCCGCAGTCTCGCCCTGCGCGGCGTGGTGGAGCCGGGTGCGGGACTGGACAGGGACCTGGAGCGGCTCGGCGCCATCCCGGGAGTCAGGGCTGTGTCCAACCAGCTGGAGATCGTTCCGAGGCCAGCCCCCCGATTCATCCTCGGCTGGCGCGACGGAAAGGTCGGCCTGGAAGGCGGCCTGGCCGGAAGCGACCTGGACCGGGCAGTTGCCGGCGTCCGGCAGGTGTTCCCGGATTCCGCGATCCGGGACCGGATCCGCATCGACGACCGTCTTGGCCATCCCCTGTGGCTGGACCGCCTCGCGCCCATGCTGCGATCCCTGTCGACCCTGGACACCTTCACCCTGTACGCCTGGCGGGACCGGATACTGGTGGACGGCGTCGGCGCCGCCGCCCGCCTGGAAGACGTGCGCTACCGGACCCCGGCCGGGCTGGACCCGTCGGTGACCATGTCATTCCGCCTGCGGCCCGCGCCCGCGCCGGGCCAGGCGACCCTGTCCCTCGTTTCCGGATGGAACGGCACCTCGCTGGGCGTGCGCCTGGACGACGGGGATGCGGCGCGGGCGCTCGAGCACGCCATGGAGGGCCTGGAGGCGTTCGGCGGCCATGCCGCGACGGTGGTGAACCTGGACCCGGAACGCAGGACGCCCCCGTGGTTCGGTCGGGTTGCCGGGATCATTCCCCTGCTGGGGGAGGTGCATGACCTCAGGATGGTTTCCGGCGGCCGTGGGCTCTGGTTGTGGGGACGGGTCGATCACGGCAGCGCCCTCGGCAGGACCCTCGACGCCCTGGACGCCGCCGGTCTGGGGGACGTGGTGGTGTCGCGGCTGGAGGTGGTTCCGTCCGGGCGCCCGGCGGAGGTGTCCCTGTTCAGGGACCGCCGCCGGGCGGTGCTGAGCGGGCGGCTGCCCAACCCGGCCAGTCGGGCGCTGCTGCTGGACACGCTGCGCAAGGGCCTCAAGGTCACCGCCATCGAGGACTTCATCACGCTGGAGCCGGGCATATCCTACAGTCCCTGGCTGGACCGTTGGCCGGCCCTGCTGCCGGTACTGCCGGATTCCCCGTTCGGCCTGACGATTTCCGGTGAGCATGCGCTGGTCTCCGGGCAGGTGCCTTCCAGGGCCGACCACGAGGCCCTGATCCGCGCCCTGGAGTCCATGCTGCCCGGCATGGCGCTGGTTGACTGGCTGACCGTGGCTGCGGAAGATTGAAACATGGCATCTCTTCTGGGTGAAATCGTGATCGGTCTGCTGGTGGCCATGCTGGCGGGTTTCTGGTTCGGCTGGATCCTGCGCGGGGTCCGGGACCGGATCCGGCGCAGCCGGGCCCGGCGTCCCGGAAACTGGCGGAAGCCCTGAACCCGCCGGCGACGGACCCGGTGCCGACCCGGCGGGAACGGTTTGCTATATTCCCGGTTCCACCACCCGCCCGACATCACGGACCCGTTTGCCCATGACCGCCAGCATGACCGCCTTCAGCCGCCTGCAACGGGATTTTCCCGCCGGCAGGCTCGTCTGGGAAGTACGCAGCGTCAATCACCGCTATCTCGACATCCACCTGAAGCTCCCGGACACGCTGCGCGCCGCAGAGCCCGGTTGCCGCGACCGGATCCAGGCCGCGCTGGGGCGGGGCCGGGTGGACGCCATACTGGGATTTGATCCCGCGCCGGGCCTGAACCGCGAGATCCGGATCAATGTTCCGGCCACGGAAGCCCTGTCCCGGGCCCTGGAGGCTGTCGCCGGGATCGTTCCGGGGGCGGGCAGCCCGGACCCGGTGGATTTGCTGCGCTGGCCCGGCGTGATGGAACAGGCGGATCCGGACTACGGGTCCCTGGCCGAGTCGGCACAGGAACTGCTCGGCGAAGCCCTGCTGGACCTGCGCGGTGTCCGCCGGCGCGAGGGCGCCAGGCTGGCCGAGTTGATCCGGGAAAGGGCGGAGGGCGCGCGGGCCATCATTGCGCAGCTCCGGGCGGCGCTGCCGGAGATCGAGGAGAGCCTGAAGTCCCGCTGGGGGCGCCGGCTCGGGGAGCTGGGGGAGGAGGTCGAGCCGGCCCGGATCGCCCAGGAACAGGCGCTGCTGCTGACCCGGGCCGACGTCAGCGAGGAACTGGACCGGCTGGAAACCCACCTCGGCGAGATCGACCGGGCGCTGGGTCGGAACGAACCGGCGGGCCGGCGGCTGGACTTCCTCATGCAGGAACTCAACCGGGAAGCCAATACGTTGGGGTCCAAGTCGAGCGATCTCAGGGTCACCGACGCCTCCGTGGAACTCAAGGTGCTGATCGACCAGATGCGGGAACAGGCGCAGAACCTGGAATAGTCGCCGCACGGCTGCCGGGTGCCCGGCGGTTCGCCCGGGCCGTGCCGGCGTGCAGGTGACGCCGGTTTGGCATAGAATACGCGCCCCGCCGGCCGCCCGGTTCCGCATCGCCGGCCAGGGGCCCCCGCGCCGATCCCGCGATCCCGATTCACCGACCTGGAGTCATGCACAGTCCCGGCATCCTGATCCTTTCCGCACCGTCCGGGGCCGGCAAGACCAGCCTGTCGCGGGCGCTCGTGCAGGCCCGCGGCGACGCGGGCCTCACCATTTCCCACACGACCCGCCCCCGGCGACCGGGTGAAACCGACGGCAGGGACTATCACTTCGTGGACCACGACCGGTTCGCACAGATGGTCCGAAGCGGCCTGTTCGTGGAGTATGCGGAGGTGTTCGGCAATTGCTACGGCACTTCGCTGGCGGCGATCCGGTCCCTGACGGACGCCGGAATGCATGCCCTCCTCGAGATCGACTGGCAGGGCGCGCGCAAGGTGCGGCGGATGTATCCGGGGGCCCGCTCCGTGTTCATCATGCCCCCCTCCCGGGAAATTCTCGAACAAAGGCTTCGTGGCCGGGGACAGGACAGCGATGCCGTCATCGAAAAGCGGATGCGGGAGGCGGACAGTGAAATGAGCCACAGCCACGAGTACGACAGGGTGATCGTCAACGATGAGTTCGACCGCGCGCTCGGCGAGCTGAACGACCTGCTGGAGACCCTCGGACATCCCGGGCGGGACACGCAGGACACCCGGTTTCCGAGGTGACCGGCCCGGCCCCCCGGAGCCCGGATTTTTGATACTATTTCAACCATATTTTCAAGAGGACAATCCGTCATGGCACGAATTACCGTCACCGACTGCCTGGAGCACGTCGACAACCGTTTCCAACTGGTGCTGATCGCCACCAAGCGGGCCCGTCAGCTCATCCTTGGCGCGGAGCCCCATGTGCCGGTGGAAAACGACAAGCCCACCGTGATCGCACTCCGGGAAATCGCCGAGGGGTATATCGGACCCGAAATCCTGGACGAGGAAACCTCGCTGCCGGAACTCAGCTTCGGCACCGCCGATTCCGGGACGGGAGACGACCCGGACAGCGCCACCTCCGCCCTGGATGCCGAACTGGCCTCCATGCTCGGCGGTTTCACCGGGGCCCCTTCCGCGGAGAACGACGAGATCAACTGATGTCGCCACCGCCTGGCCGGCCGGGTGTCGCCAGGCCGCGTGGGCTTTCTGACCTGATGCCCCTGTCCGAAGCCAGGATTTTCAGAAGCCGGGGGGACAAAGCTGACCGCCCCCTGGTCAGGAAGCTGCTGAAAAACCTCGGCGAGTACATGGACGACGAGGCGCTGTCCAAGGTCGAGGACGCCTTCGAATTCGGCGCCGGCGCCCACAAGGGCCAGACGCGGCAGACCGGGGAGGCGTATATCTCCCATCCCGTCGCCGTGGCGGAGATTCTCGGCGAGATGCGCATGGACAGCCGCACCATCATCGCCGCGATCCTGCATGACGTGGTCGAGGACACGGAGGTGACCCTGGAGGAGCTGGCGGCCAGGTTCGGCGCGGACGTGGCGCACCTGGTGGACGGTGTCAGCAAGGTCAGCCAGCTGGAAGTGGACTCCAGGAAACATGCCGAGGCGGCATCATTCCGCAAGATGTTCATGGCCATGGCCCAGGACATTCGCGTGATCATCATCAAACTCTGCGACCGGCTGCACAACATGCGCACGCTGGACGCCCTCTCCGGGAAAAGGCGCCGCCGCATCGCCCGCCAGACCCTGGACATCTACGCCCCCATCGCCAACCGCATGGGCATGCGCGAACTGTCCGACCACCTCGAGGACCTGGCCCTGCGGTCCCTGTATCCGCATCGCTACGACGTGATCATCAAATACATCCGCTCCAGCAAGCGCATGCGCAAGGGAACCACCGACAAGGTTGGCCGCAAGATTCAGGAAACCCTGGCCCGGGTCGGGATCGAGGCCGAGGTCGAGGGCCGGGAGAAGAGTATCTACAGCATCTACCGGAAGGCGCGGAGCCGGGAAACCCGGCGGATCGATTTCCGCGACATCAACGATCTCCAGGCCCTGCGGGTGATCACGGACAACCGCAACCAGTGCTATCTGGCTCTCGGCATCATCCACAGCATCTACAAGCCGAGGCCCGCGACCTTCAAGGACTACATCGCGATTCCCAAGGCCAACGGGTACCAGTCCCTGCATACGTCCGTGTTCGACTCCAACGGCAAGATCGTGGAGGTGCAGATACGCAGCAGGGCCATGCACCAGATGGCCGAGGCCGGCGTGGCGTCCCACTGGCGCTACAAGACCGACCAGTCGGACGACACGGCGCCCCAGAAACTGGCGCAGAAATGGCTGGCGAGCTTTCTCGAGTCGCAGCAGGACTCCGGCGATTCCGGCGAGTTCATCGAGCATCTCAAGGCCGACCTGTACCCGGACGAGGTCTACGTGTTCACGCCCAAGGGCGACATCAAGCGGCTGCCGCGCAATTCCACGGCACTGGACTTCGCCTACGCGGTGCATTCCGACGTGGGCAACCGCTGTTTCGGCGCCAGGATCAACAACCGGGAGGTGCCGCTGTACGAGAGGCTGCGCAACGGGAATCACGTGGAAATCACCACCGCCGGGCGCGTCCGCCCGGAGCCCGGGTGGCTCAACTACGTGGTCACCTCCAAGGCGCGCAGCGCCATCCGCCACTACCTCAACAGCCAGAAAACGAAACAGTCCCTCAAGCTCGGCCAGAAGATGCTGCGCAAGGCGCTGTGGGACCAGGGATACGGCCGGATGCGGATCCCCAGCCAGCACAAGATCGTTCTCCTGAACGCCCTCGGGCTGGAGGACTGGCCGGAACTCCTCATCGATATCGGCTCCGGCAAGCGGCTGGCGCCCATCGTGGCCAAGCAGCTCGTCGCGGAGATCAGGGAGCCGGGGGAAAAGCCCACCCGCAGCCGCCGTCCGGGCGCCAACCCGGGCAACCTCACCATCGAAGGCACCGAGGGGCTCCTGGTGACCTATGCCAAGTGCTGCCACCCGATCCCCGACGACCGCATCATCGGCACCACCACCGCCGACCGGGGGTTGGTGATCCACCGGCTCAGGTGCCCCAATTCCCGGGGCATCATGAAACACCCGGACCAGTTCTTCCACCTCAACTGGGCGGACGACACCCGGGGGAATTTCGAGGCCCTGGTGAAGATGGAGACCCGGAACCAGCCCGGGGTCCTGTCGGACATTGCCAATGCCATCGCCCTCCATGAATCCAACATCAACAAGCTCGACGTGGAGGGGCAGGCCGGCAACACGTCACGCATGTCGTTCGTGATCGAGGTCAGGGGCCGCAAGCATCTGGCGGATATCCTGCGGGACCTGCATGTCAAGCCGTCGGTCATCCGGCTCCAGCGCCCGCGCTAGCATCCCGCCCGTGCCCGGAACCGCGATCCTGTTCGTCTGTCTCGGCAACATCTGCCGGTCCCCCACGGCCGAAGGGGTGTTCCGCCAGCGCCTGTCGGACCGGGGTCTCGGCGGGCGCTTCATCGTGGATTCCGCGGGCACCGGCGACTGGCACGTCGGCCATCCGCCGGACCGCCGCGCCCGGTTCGCGGCCGCGAACCGGGGGTTCGACCTCTCCCCACTCAGGGCGCGCCAGGTGCGGCCGGACGACCTGGAGGCCTTCGACTACCTCATCGCGATGGACCACGGGAATCACCGGGAGCTGGTCAGGATGGCCGGCTCGAACCGCGCCCACAAGGTGCGGCTTTTCATGGAGTTCGCCGCCATCGACGGCCCCGACGAGGTGCCCGATCCCTACTACGGCGACGACAACGGGTTCGACCGCGCGATCGACCTGATCGAGGCGGCCAGCGACGGGCTAATCGATCACCTGCTGCGGGAGGCATGACGGGACCCGGCATCCACATCGCCATCCCCACGCAGCGGCTCCGTTTCACGGACGGCGCCGGGCGCGTCCACGGGTACAGGGTGTCCACGGCGGCCAACGGTGCCGGAGAAAGCAACGGCAGCCTCTGCACGCCGCGGGGCAGGCATGTGGTCCGCGCCCGCATCGGCGGGGGCGCCCGGCCGAACACCGTGTTCGTGGCACGCCGGCCCACCGGGGAGCTCTATCGTCCCGCCCTGCGTGAGGCCTTCCCCGGCCGGGACTGGATCCTGACCCGGATTCTCTGGCTCAGCGGGACCGAGCCCGGCTTCAACCGTCTCGGCGACGTGGATACCATGCGCCGCTTCATCTATATCCACGGTGCGCCGGATGACGTACCCATGGGCCATCCCGGGTCCCACGGCTGCATCCGCATGTGCAACCGGGACGTCATCGAGCTCTTCGACCGGGTGCCGGTGGGCACACCGGTGGTGATCGAGGCCTGACTTGGCTGACACTGCGCCTGTCCGCCTGCCCCTGGGGCCGCTGATGGCCGATGTCGCCGGTACGGCGCTGGACGCAGAGGAATGCGCGTTCCTGCGCCGTCCGGCCGTCGGAGCGGTGATCCTGTTCAGCCGGAACTACGAGTCCCCCCGCCAGGTCGCCGGCCTGGTCCGGGAGATCCGGTCGCTGCGCACACCGCCGCTGCTGGTGGCGGTGGACCAGGAGGGCGGCCGGGTGCAGCGGTTCCGCGACGGGTTCCGGCCCCTCCCTGCGCTGTACGCGCTGGGTACGGCGTACCGGGACGATCCCGTCCGGGCGAGACGGCTGGCCGAGGGCGCCGGGCGGCTGATGGCGGCGGAACTGCGCCGGGTGGGCGTGGATTTCAGTTTCGCCCCGGTCCTCGACCTCGCGGATCTCGACAGCCACGTGATCGGGGACCGGGCGTTCCACGGGGACGCCGCGGTCGTCGCCGACCTGGCCAGGGCTTATCTGCAGGGCATGGCGGGCGCGGGCATGCGGGCGACGGGAAAGCATTTTCCGGGACATGGCGGCGTGCGGGCGGACTCCCACATGGAAACTCCGGTGGACCCGCGGGATCTCGGGGACCTGTGGCGGTCGGACCTGATGCCCTTCCGGCTGCTGTCTCCGCTGCTCGGCGGCATCATGACGGCGCACGTGCGGTTTCCCGCGGTGGACTCCCGGCTGCCGACCTATTCCGGCCGCTGGATCCGCGAGATCCTGCGGGACCGGATCGGCTTTCGGGGGGCGGTGTTCAGCGACGACCTGACCATGCGGGGCGCCGCGGACGCCGAATCGCCGGCGGAGCGTGCCCGCCTGGCCCTGGCCGCCGGCTGCGACATGGTGCTCGTGTGCAACGACCCGGCGGCCGCGCGGGCGGTGGCAGACAGCCTGGAGCCGGCGGATTTCCCCCGCAACGCCGCCCTTGAGCGCATGGCCGGAGCCGTATGCGAGGCGGACGAGGACGAACTCGCGGCCCTGGCCGACGATGTACAGCCTCTGTGCGGGACCGCCTGAGCGTGCATCGCCACGGCTAATTTCTCGCGCTGGAAGGTGTGGCCGATCTTCCACTATGACGCCGATCGGGTGCGTGCGCATATCTTCCTATGCATGCTTGCCTACTACGTGGAATGGCATATGCGCCAATCCCTGGCACCGTTGCTGTTCGACGACGACGACCGCGCCGGTGCCGAGGCCGCACGTACCTCGGTCGTCGCCCCTGCCCGGGTCTCACCGTCGGCACACGCCAAGGCCCGAAGCAAACGCACGACGGCGGATGGGCCGGTACACAGCTTCCAGACCCTGCTGGACGACCTGGCGACCATCGCCCGCAACCGAATCGTCCCGCACCTGCCGGATGCCAAGCCCCTCGATGTGCTCACTCGGCCCACTGCCCTGCAACGCGAGGTGTTTGGATGATTGGGCGTTCGCCTGGATTGTACCCAGTAGGGACACATTCATTATTTTGATTTCTCCCTAAAATCAATGGAATAGATCGACTCGGGTCTGGAAGTTAGCCGAATGTGCGAACCAGCAGAATTTTCCCGTCAGGGGTGTTGCTCATCTCTTCAAGCAACTCGTTCATCAGATCGGCATTTCGCATTCGCGTTCCTCCCTTACAACGGTGAACCGTCTTGCTCGCTGTTGAACTGGCTGAGCATTTCGACGCAGCTGCGGCAAGCCGAACCAATATAGTGACATCCAGCCCCCTGACGACCGTGGCCGTACGTGTCAGTCCTGAACTCCGTCGACAGACAGGCCATCGAGATCAAGCACGTCGCTTTCCACGTATTCGCGAGCCGTGATGTCCTCCAACCGGCATGCGGTGGCGGTTCCCATACGAAAGCGACCCGATTCATCGATCAAGACGCTCCACTTGTGGACAAGATCCGCCCAGTCAGGATTCACAATATTCGGATCGTCTTCCTTGATGAACCAGATCGTCAATTCCACGGCGTCGTGGTTCCAGGATGGTTCGCCTCGAATGCGGATTTCGCGAAGCGCTCGCAGATGACTACCTTCGCCTGTGCTCTTATTGTGCTTCCCCATCATCTGACGCCGGAAGCGCGCGGCCGCGACGACGAAGTCGTCCGGAAACGCGAACCTCGACCGTTTTCGGGCGATCGCACGCGCGAATGCTCGGCTCTCCGAATCCGTGACCCAACCGGAAGTTCGTGACCAGTTCGCCACCACCGCCTTCTCGACGGTCATGACGCGATCCAGGTCGGCGACCATGCCTTCTCCGGCCATGCTCGCAACGTATGCGAACGCCGGCCTCTTCAGCCTGCGAACCTGTTCCACCGTCGCATCGTCGAATCTCACGAGGGGCGAAACTTCAACAAACGGTCGGTTCTTGCAGGAACGCACGATGTCGCAGGTTTGGGTCAGGACAACGACACCTTCCACCTCTTCGGCAACGGGGACGAGCCCCTTCATCGACCGGTCACCGTCGCTGCCTCCGACGGCCTTTACGGAGGCCGGACTGTGTGGACAGGACAGATCGGCCACATGAAGGAATTCCAGTCCGACATCGAGAGACACGTCGCCTTGACGCCAATGCTGCAGCTCGTCGTCAATCGAATCCGCCGCCACCCTCTGTCCGGTCATTCCCTGGACTCGTTCCTTCTCGCCGGGCGAGCGATCCGTGCGGCCGCAACCGAAACATTCGGCCGATCCTGAATCGATTCGAGGAGAAGCTCTGGCCGCGTTGGCCGGCGACGAGCCCATTCCTCTTCCGAAAGTGCGGTGCGTCTGCTGCCCGAAGCCATCGACCCCGCTCCGGGATGCTGCTGTAACACTTCTGCGAAACGGCGATCGGCGAGCATGTCGAAAAGCGACGCGCCGTGAAACGTAGCCAGGAGGCGGTCCCGTGTAGCACGCTGGTTGCCTTCGTCAAGATGCCGCACGGCATCCAGTGTCCGCCGAATGTCCATTTCGTGGCGCGTAGAGGGCAACCTGCCGTTGGCCCAATGATGAACCGTTCGACGCGATACGTTGAACAGATCGCTCAACGAGTCCCACGTCAGGCCCGAACGACGCCTGATCTCGAGTACCGCCTCGGCCGTTGATTGCCTGGCCGGGGCGCCGGTTTCGTATGACCGCCCCGATGAGGTTCCGCGCACGGCCACGATCCTGTCTGGACCGACCGTCGTGCCCGGCTCCATCAATGTGTAATACCCGATGATCTCTCCGAATTGAGTCCCACGTTGCACCGCGGGAATCGCCTCGAATCCGTAGCGCCTCACCCCAGTTGACGTGGCTGGCTCCGGCCCCCAGGCCATTGCTGTCGCTGTCATGGCCGTCCTCCGTAAAACCTCAGGAATTCTTCCGTAACCATCAGTCTGAACACCGAGTAGATGCGCTTCGCGAAAGCCTCCGTCATGCCCACCAGTTCGTCCGATTTGAACGGCAAGGCCTGTAGCGCAAACATGTCCAGGTCCAGCACCCAACTCGGCTCCCCTACCGGTTGCAGCGCATCGGGGTCGTGCGTTGCATTCGCCGGCAGATTGCCCCACCGACTCTGGATTGTCCCTTCCACGGCCACGAACTGTGCCTGGGTCATCAGGTGGGCCGTCGCCCCTCGCAACACATCGGGCGGTCCCTCCCCGGGTTTCAGGATGCCCAGGACGCTCGGTTGAACAAGCTCCCCGATCCTATGCACGGCTTCGCCCTCAAGGCGGTCGATGTATCGCAATCCGAGCCGCTGAGCCTCGGCCGGTTCAAAGCACGTCTCAACGCTAGCGAGCACTGTGCCCAGACGAGCAATGAAGTCGTTCCGGCTCCCATACCTCGACGTCTCCAGCGCAACGAAATCCATGCCAAGCGATACCCGCCATGTCGCCGGTTCCGGTCCGTCCGCAAGACGCCAGATGACCGCCTCGGAAATGTTAGGTTCCCGGTCGGCTCCGAGTTCAAAATTCCTGACGTCGTTCCTCTGTAGATGGGGATAGTCGCCACGCAGCGCCTCCTGAAAATCTGCTACGCCGTCCGTCTTGTGGATCGCAAGGATCGGGGGGAATCGGACTTGTGCGATTACCCGTACCAGAGGCGCGTTGTGCAGCGGAACCTCAGCCGGAATCTCGGCGCTCAGCGGTGTTGGTTCAGCGAACATCATCATTCGTCCAATTCTTGTGAAACGATGTGAATTTTAGTGTGAACCACTACGTTGCACAATACGCCCAAGAGCGAGCACTGCATCGCAAAAGGCGACACCAAGCCATTCTACGCTCGCAAATCGCGCTGCGACCTTCTCCGTTGACTACTGATCGGCAACCACTCACATTACCAAGTGTCTCGCACCCGGCACTTCAAGGCCGGCGCGGAGAAGCCGATCAGCGCCACCCACTCGCGCCGCCAGCGCACGACGTACCACTGCGTCTCGCCGATCTTGGGCAAGGCGCTCAGGTAGTGATTCGCCTGCATCAGGCGCTGATCACGTGACTCGTCGGCGACCGCGACCGGTTCGACGACGACCTCGCGCAAGTCCATGGGGCCTCCGGACCGTTGAACGAAAACGCACCCTTTTACACTCTATCCGGATCGCCAGGTTCAGTATTGGGCCTAAACTTTTGTTCCGGCGGAAATTCTTGAAGGGGACAAATTCGCCCTGCGTGCATCGCCAGCGGGACTGTCCGCAGGATGCATTGCGGCTATAATGGCAACCCCCCGTGAACAGCAGGCACCGTCGATCCGTCCCCTTGCCTCCTGCCGGTAGACGGCGGCCCTTCCGTCCGTCCGCCATCTCCAGCCGGAAGGCGGGCGAGCGATCCCGGACCCGGACACAGCGCAAATGAGCCAGAAAAAACCTTGGGCAGGGCGATTCAGCGAGGATACGGACGCCCTGATGGAAACGTTTTCCGAGTCGGTTTCCTTCGACTGGCGGCTGTACCGCGAGGACATCCGGGGATCCGTCGCCCATGCCCGCATGCTCCAGGCGGCCGGGGTGCTGTCGAAGGAGGATTTCCGGGACATCGAGCGCGGCCTCCGGGAGATCGAATCGGACATCGAACGCGGCGCGTTCCAGTGGTCCGAGTCGCTGGAAGACGTGCATATGAACATCGAGGCGGAACTCACCCGGCGCATCGGCGATGCCGGCAAGCGGCTGCACACGGGCCGTTCACGCAACGACCAGGTGGCCACTGACATGCGGTTGTACCTGCGCGAGGGCATTGACCGCATCACTTCGACGATGACCGGGCTGCAGCGCATTCTGGTGGACCTGGCCGGGAAGGAGGCCGGGACGATCATGCCGGGATACACCCACATGCAAAGCGCCCAGCCCGTGACCCTGGGGCACCATATCCTGGCCTGGAACGAGATGCTGGAGCGGGACTTCCAGCGGCTCCGGGACTGCCGGGGCCGGGTGAACGTGTCCCCGCTCGGCGCCGCCGCACTGGCCGGCACCAGCTATCCCATCGACCGGCAGTCGACGGCCGATGAACTCGGCTTCGGGGGCGTCTGCGCCAACAGCCTCGACGCCGTGTCGGACCGTGACTTCGTGATCGAGTTCAACGCCGCGTCGGCGCTCATCATGGTGCACCTGTCACGGATCGCCGAGGAACTGGTACTGTGGTCCACGGAGGGAACCGGGTTTGTCGAACTCGGTGACGCGTTCTGCACCGGCTCCAGCATCATGCCGCAGAAGAAGAACCCGGACGTGGCCGAACTCATCCGGGGCAAGAGCGGCCGGGTGAGCGGCAACCTGATGGCGCTGCTGATGATGATGAAGGGCCAGCCGCTGGCCTACAACCGCGACAACCAGGAAGACAAGGAACCCCTGTTCGATTCCATGGACACGGTGGAGATGAGCCTGCGCGTTTTCTCCGCGATGCTCCCGCAGGTCACGTTTCACCGCGAGGCCATGTACCGCGCCGCATCCCGGGGCCATGCCACCGCCACGGATCTGGCCGACTACCTGGTGCGCAAGGGGATGCCCTTCCGGGACGCCCACGGGGTGGTGGCGCGGGTCGTCGACCATGCGGCGCGGGACCGGCTTTTGCTCGAGCAGGTTCCGCTGTCGGCGATGCAGCAGTATTGCGACGCGATCGGGGCGGATGTCTACGACGTGCTGACGCTCGAAGGGTCCGTGGCAACCCGGAACCATGTGGGGGGCACCGCCCCGGAGCAGGTTACAATCGCCGCGGAAAATGCCGCCAGGCGGCTGGAGGCGCGCGGGACCTGAACGGGGCCCCGGGCCCCGCCCGGGCGATGCGACGCGAAGACGATCATGCCGAGACGAATCAACCTCCTGACGGCGACCCTGCTCGCCGCCCTGCTCGTGGCCGCCTGCGGGCAGAAGGGCCCCCTCTACCTCCCCGATGAAGAGCCTCCGGCGGACACCGCGAGGGGGGGCGACGCCGGGGATCGGTCCGCGGAAGAGGACACGATCTCCGCCGAATGATTCCGGCGGACGCCCCAGACCACTAAAGGACATGGACCACTTCCGATACCGATCCGGGCACCTGCATGCCGAGGACGTCCCCCTCGAGGAGGTGGCGCTGGCCCACGGCACCCCCTGCTACGTGTATTCCCGGGCCACGCTGGAGCGGCACTGGCATGCGTTCGACGACGCCATCGGCGACTACCCCCACCTGGTCTGCTACGCGGTCAAGGCCAACGGCAACCTGGCCATCCTGAACCTGCTCGCCCGCCTGGGGTCCGGATTCGACATCGTCTCGGGCGGCGAACTCGAGCGGGTGATCGCCGCGGGCGGCGATCCCGCGAAGACGGTGTTCTCCGGGGTCTGCAAGCTCGACTGGGAGCTGGAATACGCCCTCGGCGCCGGGGTCCGGTGCTTCAACATCGAGTCGGACGGCGAACTCGGGAACCTGTCCGCCGCCGCCGGGCGCCTCGGAGTGGTGGCTCCGGTATCCGTGCGCATCAACCCGGATGTGGACGCGAAAACCCATCCCTACATTTCCACCGGGCTCCACCACAACAAGTTCGGCCTGCCGGCGGATGCGGCCCAGGCGGTCTACCGCCAGGCGGCGTCGGACCCCAACATCCAGGTCAGCGGCGTGGCCTGCCACATCGGCTCCCAGCTCACCGATCTCGGCCCCTATGCCGACGCGCTGGACAGGATGCTGGATTTCATCGAGGCGCTCGACCGGGAGGGCATCGGGGTGGATCACATCGACATCGGCGGCGGCCTCGGCGTACGCTACCACCGGGAGTCGCCGCCCAGTCCCGCGGAGTACTGGGCCGTTCTCTTCCGGCAGCTGGCCGGGCGCGGCTTTTCACTGCCGGTGACCATCGAACCGGGACGGGCCATTGCCGGGAACGCGGGCCTGCTGCTGACGCGGGTCAATTCCCTCAAGGCTTCGCGTTCCACCAATTTCTGCATCGTCGATGCCGGGATGAACGACCTGATCCGGCCGGCGCTGTACCAGGCATGCCAGGAAATCGTGACCGTGGCCGAGCGACCGGACCACGCAGAGAAGGTCTTCGACGTGGTGGGCCCGGTCTGCGAAAGCGGGGATTTCCTCGGCAAGGACCGGCCGCTGCGCGTGGCCGCGGGCGATCTCCTGGCGGTGCGCACCGCCGGGGCCTACGGCATGGTCATGGCGTCGAACTACAACAGCAGGCCGCGACCGGCGGAAGTGATGGTGGACGGCGACCGGTGCCACCTGGTGCGGGCGCGGGAATCGACGGCGGACCTGTACCGGGGGGAGCGGATCATACCGTAGCGGGGCCGCGCTTCAGCCGTTGGCCACGCCGTGGGGGACATGGCCCGTGGGAACGTGCCGGCGCGCGGAATCGCAATGCCCGCCCTGGTCGTCGAAGAAGATGTCCGCCTCGAACGTGCGCAGGAACTCGCCCTTTTCCACGCCGCCGAGAAAGTAGCTCTCGTCAATACGCACGTCCCAGGCCCGCAGGGTGCGGATCACGCGCTCGTGGGCGGGCGCGGACCTCGCGGTGATGAGCGCGGTGCGGATGGGAGAGGCGTCCGGCGGATAGGCGTCCTGGATCCGATGCAGCGCCGCCAGCACCGGCTTGAAGGGACCCCCGGGCAGGGGCTCGTTGGCCGCGCTCTTTTCCGATGCCGAAAAGACGTCCAGGCCGTGATCCTGGTAGACCTGTTCGGCCTTGTCCGAGAACAGCACGGCATCACCGTCGAAGGCGATCTTCAGCTGCCGGTTGCCGGTGTTCCCGACCCTGGACGGCAGGATGGTGGCCGCCGCGACCCCGGATTCCAGGGCGCGGCGGACATCGCCCGGGTCCACCGACAGGAACAGTGCCGCGCCGAACGGCCCGACATAACGCCACGGGGACTGCCCCCCGGTGAACGCGGCCCGGCTGATGGACAGCCCGTGATGTTCGATGGAGTTGAAGACCCTGAGGCCGGTGTCCGCGCTGTTGCGGGAGATGAGGACGACCTCCACCTGCTGGCGCCGGCCCCGGTTGAGGGCGAGGAGCTTCTTCACCATGGGATAGGCCACCCCGGGTTCCAGGGGATCGTTTTCATGGGCGATCTGGTACCGGCAGTAGGCCTCGATACCCTCCTGCTCGAATACCCGGTGACTGTCCCGGAGATCGAACAGCACGCGGGAGGAGATCGCGATGACCAGGACGTTGTTGAGCCGGGCCGCCATCAGGATCCGCGAAGGCGGCGGATGACCGGGCCGGTCCTCGGCCGGGCGCCGTGCCAGACGAAGAACGACTCCGCGGCCTGCTCCACCAGCATGCCGAGGCCGTCGCTGGCGTGGGCGGCGCCCTGCTCCAGGGCCCATTGCATGAACGGCGTGGGCCCCGCGCCGTACATCATGTCATAGGCGACGGTGCCGGCCCCGACGCATTCCGGGTCGATGGCGGGCAGCGCCTCGCCGAGGCTAGCGGCGGTGCCGTTGATGACCAGGTCATACGGCCCGGCCGCGGAATCGAGCGCTCCCCCGGTCACCCCGCGCCCGCCCGGCGCCGCAAACCGTCCGGCCAGGGCAACGGCCCTGGAGGCAGTCCGGTTGACGACATGGACGGATGCCGGCCCGCGCCCCAGGATCGGCTCGAGCACCCCGCGCACCGCGCCCCCGGCGCCCACCACCAGGACCCGTTTGCTCCGGACCGGAACAGCGAGATTCTCCTCGATGTCCCGGACGAGTCCGATCCCGTCGGTATTGTCCCCCTGCACCGCACCGTTGCCGGGAAACGAGAGGGTGTTGACCGACTCCGCCATCCGGGCGCGGTCCGAAAGCCGGTTGCCGGCCCGCCGGCAGAGTTCCCACGCCTCCACCTTGAACGGGACGGTGATGTTGAGGCCGGCGCCGCCATGGGCCGAGAAGTGGCTCACCGCCTGACCGAACCCCCCCGGGTCCACCTGGATACGGGTATAGCTCAGATCAATCCCCAGCTGTTCGCCGAACAGCGCATGGATGGTCGGGGACTTGCTGTGGGCGACGGGATTGCCCATCACCGCGTAGTCCCTCGCCCTTGACCGGAAGTCGA
This sequence comes from Candidatus Poriferihabitaceae bacterium, assembly GCA_965213885.1. Taxonomy (GTDB): domain Bacteria; phylum Pseudomonadota; class Gammaproteobacteria; order Arenicellales; family Poriferihabitantaceae; genus VYFG01. The sequence goes on along the minus strand of OZ243919.1, from coordinate 3,211,384 downwards.
ACAGGTCGCTCATGGGGTGTGTTGTCGCACCCTGCAGGCCAAAGATCAAGTGGGTGGCGGCGCGTCGTGGAAGATGAACACCGGCCCGTCGGCTTCCAGTTCGACGCGGCCATGACCCACGTTGCTGAGCCCGAGGGAGCTCATGGGCGCCACCCGGGCATCCGGCGTGATCGGATAGCGACAGTCGCCCCCCAGGGTCACCCGGCACGGCGCGAACAGCACCAGGCTGAAGGTGCCGCGGGATTCGAACCGCCAGCGGCCGGCGCTGAACGCCTCGACCTCGTGATCGAAGCGGGCGCGGGTGGGGGTGCTCCTGCGGTCCAGGAACCGAAAGACCTCGCCGAAGCCCAGAATCTCGTGGTCCCGCCGGCCGCCGAGAAACCCGATGAGTTCGATTTCGCGGAACCGCGGGCCGAGGCACCCCAGGGCAAAGGCAAGATCGGAGAAATCCTTGTCGGGGTCGAGACGATGGTCCAGGTGCCCGTCGAAGGAATCGCCGTCGCCCACGGCAACCCCCTCGTCCGCCACGCGCAGGCCGGTGCCCCCGTCGATGAAGATGACCGGTTCGGCCAGTGCCGTCCGCGGCGGCGCCAGGGGCCCCACCAGCTGCACGCGCGATGCGCCGGCATGGTCCTCCAGATAGCGTTCAACGGTTTCAGACTGCATGGCGAACAGGGTACGGGTCCCATCAAGATACGGTCTTGCGGGCCGGATTGGAAGTGGCCCGCGGCGGCACGTATCGTGCAAATTTGCGTAAATATCCCCTTCCGGATCCCGGGCGAGGGTCGCCTGGACTTTATAATCGGTTGGTTTGTCCCTGTCCAACTGGCCTGACGGCATTCCGAATGCGGCTGATCAAAATCATTCTGCCCATACTGGTGATCGGGGCCGGGGTGGGCGTTTTCCGGCATTTCCACGCCACCCAGGTGGAGCCGGACCCCATCCAGTCCCGGCTGCGGCCTCCCGTCGTCGCCGCGATGACCGTGCGGCTTCAGTCCCTGGCGCCGGAACTGACGCTGTTCGGCCGCATCGAGGCCCCCAACAAGAGCGTGCTCAGCGCCGGCATTGCCGCGGATGTCGTGGAGGTCACGGTGCGCGAGGGGAATTTCGTGCCCGCGGGCGATATCGTGGTACGGCTGGACGACGCCGACGCGGCCCTGGAGATTCTCCAGCGCAAGGCCAGCGTCGCGGAAATCGAGGCCCAGATCGAAAGCAACAACCGGACCTACGCGGCAGACCGGGAGGCCTTGGAACGGGAGCAGGAAATGCTCGCGCTGATGCAGAAGTCGGTGGACAGGGCCAGGGCCCTGGCCCTGACCAGCGCCGGCACCGAGGCCACCCTGGAAAACACGCAGCGCCAGGAGCAGCAGTTGCTGCTCGCGATCACCCAGAGACGCCGCAGCATTGACGACCACAGTGCGCGAAAGAAGCTCTGGAAAGCCCGTCTGGACAACGCCGAGGCGGCCCTCGGCCGGGCGGAACACGACTATGCCCGCACCAGGATCCGGGCGCCCTACAGCGGCAGGGTGATCGATGTCCTGGTGTCCCCGGGCGTCCGGGTCACGCCGGGCACTCCCCTCGTGCACCTGTATGACCACCTTCGCCTCGAGGTGCGGGCCCAGGTGCCCCGGCGCTACGTGCCGCTGCTCAGGGATGCCATCGACCGGGGCCGGGAGATCGTGGCGATCCTGGAGAACGACCAGGGCAAGGCCGAACTCGTGCTGGATCGCCTCGCCGCCGCCGTGACCCAGGGACAGGGCGGCGTGGACGCCTTCTTCCACGCCGGCCGGGGGGTGCTCCCGGCCCTCGGCAGCACCGTGGAGCTGGCGCTGAAGCTGCCTGCCCTGGACGGGGTGCTCGCAATCCCGCCGGATGCCCTCTACGGCGACAACCGCGTGTACCGGATCGTCGAGGGTCGGCTGGAATCCCTGGCCGTCACCAGGCTGGGGCTCCGGCGGGACGCCGACGACATGCCGCAGCTGCTGCTGGATGGCGCCGCGTTCCGGGAGGGAGACCTGGTGATGGTCTCGAGGCTGCCCCAGGCCATCAATGGCCTGGCGGTGGATGCGGACACCGCGAATGAGTGATCCGGCGCCCGGAACCGGACCCAGAGCGCCGGGCACCGGCTTCATCACCGTGTTCGCCAACCATCCGGTCGCGGCAAACCTGCTCATGGTGATGATGCTGCTGGCCGGAATCTGGGCCATCCGGGAACTCAACACCCAGTTTTTCCCCAGCTTCAATATCGATTACGCCACCGTCAGGGTGAACTGGAGCGGTGCCAGCGCGGAAGACGTGGAAGAGCTGATCACCACACCCCTGGAACAGGAGCTCCGGGATGTGGACTTCGTCAGGCAGATGACCTCGACATCCACCGAGGGCATGTCCGTGATCACCCTGGAGTTCGAGGAGGCCACCGACATGGGCCTGTCCGTCGATCAGGTCAAGCAGCGCGTCGACCAGGTGCAGAACCTGCCCCAGGAAGCACAAGAGCCCGTGATTCAGAAAGTGGTGCGCTACGAGGACGTGGGCAAGGTCCTGGTCACCGGGGATCTCGACCTGGAGCAGCTGCGCCCCCTGGTGAACAGCATGGAGCAGGAACTGCTGGACCGGGGCATCGCCAAGATCTTCGTGCGCGGCCTGCCGAAAGAGCAGATCGCCATCGAGATCCCCTCCCGCCGGTTGCGCGAGCTCGGCCTGTCGCTGGACGACGTCGCCCGCCGGATTACCTCCTGGTCGCGGGACGTGCCGGTGGGCATCATCGGCCGCGCCGAAACCTCCCGCCAGCTGCGGTTCCGGGAACGGCGCGAGTCCGGCCTCGAGTTCGAGGCCATTCCCGTCGTCGCCAGCAACGAGGGCCGCCTGGTCCTGCTCGGGGACATCGCCGAAATCCACCGCAAGCCCCTGGACAGTCAGGAAACCCTCAGTTTCCGCGGCAGACCCGCAGTGGAGCTGAGCCTGAACCGGAACGAGAACAGCGACAGCCTGGAGGCGGCACGGATTCTCGGATCGTGGGTGGAGGACACCCGGCCGCTGCTGCCGCCGGGGGTGGAGCTGGTGCCGTTCAACCAGCAGTGGGAACTGCTCCAGGAGCGGATCAACCTGCTGGTGAAGAACGGTATCGGCGGCCTGGCCCTGGTGCTCATGATCCTGTTCCTGTTCCTCCACGGGCGGGTGGCGTTCTGGATCGCCGTGGGCATCCCGGTTTCGTTCATGGCGGCCCTGGGGGTCCTGTATGCCATCGGCGGCTCCATCAACATGGTGAGCCTCTTCGGCATGATCATGGCGCTCGGCATCATCGTCGACGACGCCATCGTGGTGGGCGAGGAGGCCATGAGCCAGTACCACGGCGACGGCGGGCACACGAATGCCTCGGAAAGGGCGGCCAGAAGGATGCTGGGCCCGGTGTTCGCCTCCTCCCTGACCACCATCGCCTCGTTCCTCCCGCTGATCCTGATCGGCGGCGTCATGGGCGCCATCCTGAGCGCCATCCCCATCGTGGTGATCTGCATCATCATCGCCTCCCTGGTGGAGTGCTTCCTGATCCTGCCGGGCCACCTCACCCATTCCTTCCGACGGGCCGATCCCACCCGGACAGGCCGGGTCCGCCGCGGACTGGACAACGGATTCCGGTTTTTCCGGGAGCGGCTGTTCCGTCCCGTGGCGAAGCTTTCGGTGCACCATCCCTGGACCACCCTGGCCACGGCGATCTGCACGCTGGTCATCACCGTGGGCTGGCTCAGTTCGGGGCGGATCGGATTCCAGTTCTTTCCCGCCGCGGAAGCGGACAGGCTCTATGCGAACGTGAACTTCGTCTCCGGAACCCCGGCCCACGTGGTGGAGGACTATCTCCACGAGGTCGAGCGGGCGCTGTACGCGGTCGAGGAGGACCTTGGACAGCCATTCATCAAGCTGGTGCTGCTCCGTCGGGGAGCCCTGGAGGGGGACGCGCCGAGCCGGGGTCGCCCCCGGGACCAGGCGGATCATCTCGGGAGCCTGGGCGTGGAGCTGACCGACCCGGACCGGCGGGCCGTCCGCAACCGGGACATCGTCAGGGCCTGGCGGGCGCAGCTCCCCCCGGTGCCGGGCCTGGAGTCGCTGAGCATCATGGAACCCAGGGCCGGACCGCCCGGGAGCGACCTCGATATCCGGATCGTGGGCAGCGACATCCATCAGGTGAAGGCCGTCGCGGTGCGGCTGGCCGGGACCATACGACAGATCCCCGGCGTGTTCGGCGTCACCGACGACGCCCCCTACGGACGGGAACAGATGGTGCTGGAACTGACGCCCACCGCCCAGGCCCTGGGTCTCAGCGTGGAAAGCATCTCCGCCCAGCTCCGCACCGCCTATGACGGCATCACGGTGCAGGAACTGTCCGATGGCTTCGATGAGATGGAGGTGCGGATCTCACTGCCGGAGACGGAGCGGTATTCCCTGGCCAGCCTGGAGGAACTGGATATCGTCCTGCCCGGCGGCGGCACCGAGCCCATCGGCAACCTGGTCACCATCCGCCTGGAGCGCGGATACGAAACCATCCGCCACTCCGGCGGCCAGCTCTCGGTCACGGTCAGGGGCAGCGTGGACCCGGTGGTGGCCAACACCAACGAGATCCGCGCGGAACTGGAGCAGTCCGTGCTGCCGGCGCTGGCCAGCGAGAGCGGTGTCCGGTTTTCGTTCGAGGGCCGCCAGGCGGACCAGCGGGAGACCCTGGGGGACATGCGGTTCAGCCTCATCCCGGCGCTCGGCCTGATCTACCTGGTCCTGTCCTGGGTGTTCAGCTCCTACGCCTGGCCGCTCATCGTCATGTTCATCATTCCCTTCGCGCTGGTCGGGGCGGTCTGGGGCCATGTCCTGATGGGACTCGACTTGACCGTCCTGTCCCTGTTCGGCCTCTTCGGCCTGGCCGGCATCGTGGTGAACGACTCCATCATCCTGGTGGTGTTCTACCGGGCGCTGAAATCCCGGGGCGTCGCGCCCGCGGAAGCCGTCGTGGAAGCGGCTTGCCAGCGTCTGCGGGCGGTGATCCTGACCTCCCTGACCACCATCGGCGGGCTGACGCCGCTGCTGTTCGAAACATCGCTCCAGGCCAGGTTCCTGATCCCCATGGCGACCAGCATTGCCTTCGGCCTTGCGTTCGCAACCCTGCTGGTGCTGTTCCTGGTCCCCGCGCTGCTGGTGATCTATGAAACCGCCGCGAGCCGGTTCGCCGGCGCCGCGCCCCGGCACGCCTGATCCGGCCGCCGGCATCACGCCGCGGCGTCAGCCCCCGGCGGCGCGGGCCTCGAGATCGCGGATGATGTCGGCCGACTCCGGCAGCCAGCGGTCGCCGCCGGCGGCGTCACGGATCCGGAGCACGGGAACCGTATGGCGGCCGGTGGCCTGCAACAGCTCCCGGGCCGCGGCCTCGTCCTGCCAGATATTGCGCACCTCCACATCCAGTCCGAGACGTTTGATCGCATGCAGCACACTGTGACAGTACCAACAGCCGCCTCGGGCATAGAGGGTCAGCCTGGTATCTGCGGTCATCTTGATTCGATCATTGGCGGTTCACCGGGTCTGCGCCGGGGGCCGGGCCTCCACTACCCCACCCTGGACAGTTTCATCAGCTTCTTCAGGTCCTTGAGCAGGTCGGAGGGGTCCAGGGAAGCCGGTATCAGCATCATGACATTACCCAGGGGATCCACCAGCAGGGCGTCATCCGGCCCGGCGCCGTGATCTTCCGCCACCGGCAGAAGCTGGTCGCCCAGCCCGCCGGCACCGCGAAGGACCAGATCCATGTCCGGGTGTTCCCGGGCCACTTCCCCCATCAGCCCGGCATCCCCGCCAAGCAGGATCCTGCGGACTCTCTCGGCGTCGCGGCCGAGGGCCAGCCGGGTCTGCCGGGTATTGTAGAGAGAGGTCCCGCAGGCCTCGCCGCAGGTCCCTGGAAGCCGGTGCACCACGGTCCAGCGCCCCTTGAGATCGTCGAGCCCGACCAGGCTGCCGTCCGGTCTCGGGTTGGTGAACGCCTCCAGCACCACCGGGGGCGCCACCAGCGGCGCGTGGTTCGTCCCGCTCCTGGGCGCGAGCACGGCACCCAGGCCGTAGTACCAGACCACCGCGAATACCAGCGGTCCGAAGAACAGGACGAACACCGCGATCAGCTTGAGTCGGCTGAGGCGCAGCGTGGGGGATCTGTCTCGATTCATGACGGGTTTCGGGTGTTCGGTTTGCGGCGCCAGATGAGGCCCAGGATCAGCAGCGCCAGGGCAAGGCCCCACCACTGCACGGCATAGCCGTAGTGGCGCGAGGCGGGCATGGCGGTGGGCCGCCAGAGCCTGGGATGGGCCAGGGGGTGTTCGGGGTCGAGCACCAGGACAGCGGGCTCGATCCCGCGTCCCAGGCGCCTCGCGATCGCCCCGATGTCCAGGTAGAGAACCGTCTGCGGCCAGCGCGTTTCACCGGACACCGTCTCGCCCAGGGTGAACCCCGGCTCGGGCCGGTACAGTACCCCGCCGGGACTGTCCCCGGGCGGGTCCAGGACTGCGGCCCCCCGGTCCCCGCCGGCCGCGATCCATCCGCGGTTGATCAGCAGCACGGCGCCGTCCCCGGCGAGTTCGAACGGGGTCAGCACCTCGAAGCCGGGCATGCCCCGGTAGATTCGGTTCTCCAGCAGGAACTCCCGGTCCGGGATCCAGCTTCCGGACAGGTTCGCCCGGCGGTAGTCGAGCTCGGCCCAGTCCCGGGGTCTCGCCGAGATCTCCAGGGATTTCCCGCCGGCCGCGATCCTGGATTCGATCTGCGCCTTCTCCTGGCCGCGCAGCATCTGCCACGCGCCCAGGACCAGGAGTATGGTCAGGGCAATGGCAAAGAGCGTCAGCGCAACCAGCCGCCTGGCGGATATAATCATGGCCTCCCGGTCCGGCCGGCCGGCCGTGCGATCACGGCCCCGGCGTGATGACACCATGCCCACTGCCCTGCCTGCCACATGCTGCTAGCCAAACTGATCATCGTCATCCTGCTGATCTTCATCGTCATCAGCCTGTTCACCGCGCTTTATTTTTTCATCAAGAGCCCGGAGAATTCCGCCAAGGTGGTGAAGTCCCTGGCTGTCCGCGTGGGCCTGTCGCTGTTCGTCATGCTGCTCATATTCCTTGGATCCCGGTTCGGCGTGCTGGAGCCCCACGCCTTCGGTCAATAAGGGGAACCTGCCTCCCGGCCGGCCGGGAGCCGGAGATGCATTCGCGGCTCCCCGGATCCGCCGCCGCACGGATTGGCGCCGTGCCGCAGGGCCGTCCGCCCCCGTGCCCGACCGCCTACAGGATATAGACGAAGATGAACAGTCCCAGCCAGACCACGTCCACGAAGTGCCAGTACCACGCGGCCGCCTCGAAGGCAAAATGGCGGGTGGGGGTGAAATGCCCCCGGATGCTCCGGACCAGCACCACGAGAAGGATGATCGCCCCCATGGTCACGTGAAATCCGTGGAAGCCGGTGAGCATGAAGAAGGTGGAGCCGTAGATGCCGCTGGACAGCTTCATGCCCTCGTGATAGGCATGCTGGTATTCCACCGCCTGCAGGTAGACGAAGAGGAAGCCGAGAATCACGGTGGCCAGCAGTCCCAGGATGAACCGCTGGCGGTTGTTCTTGATGATGGCGTGGTGCGCGATGGTGACGGTGACGCCCGAAGTCAGGAGAATGACGGTGTTGATGAACGGCAACGGCCACCAGCCCATGTGAAAGTCGCTGCCACCCATGTCCCCGGGACCATTGGTGGGCCAGACTTCCGTGTAGGTGCTCCAGAGCCACTCGTGGGTAGCAGCGCCAGCACCGTCGCCCAGCAGCCACGGGACCGACAGGACCCGGGCATAGTAGAGGGCGCCGAAGAACGCGGCGAAGAACATCACCTCGGAAAAGATGAACCACGCCATGCCGAGCCGAAAGGACTTGTCCTCCCAGTGGCCGTAGGCACCGCTCTCGCTTTCCCTGACCACGACGCCGAACCAGCCGAACATCATCACGATCAGGATTCCGATGCCGGCGTACATGATGGGCAGGCCGATAGCGTGATGGTTCAGATGGATGGCCAGTCCTGTGGTGGTGGTGGCCAGTCCGATGGAACCCACCAGGGGCCAGTAGGCGCCGTGGGGTACATAGTAGTGGTGATTCGCTGTGCTTGCCATGAATGGAACCCTAGACTTCTGAAGGTAGTCGGAAATTGCAGGATGAATCAGTTGACCGCCTGCTCCGTCACATTGAAAAACGTGTAGGACAGGGTGACGGTGTCGACGTTCCGGGGCAGCGCGGGGTCCACGATGAAGACCACGGGCATGTCCCGGGTTTCGCCGGGCCCGAACTCCTGCTGCACGAAACAGAAACATTCGGTCTTGTTGAAATGGGTGGCCGCCCTGCCCGGCGAAACGCTGGGCACGGCCTGCCCCACCAGGGAGCGGTCCAGCCGGTTGGTGGCAACGTAACTGGTCGTGTACTGCCTGCCGGGGTGAACCATCATGCTCGGCTCCCGGGGCGCGAACTCCCAGGGGGCGTACTGGTTGAGCGAACCGGTGAACTCGACCTTCACCAGCCGCTCCTCGTCCGCCTCCAGTTTCGCCGCCTCGCTCACGCTGATGGTCCCGGTCTTGCCGTTCAGTCCCGTGAGGTCGCAAAAGGCGTTGTAGATCGGCACCATGAGGTAGCCGAAGCCGAACATCAGCACGGGCGCGAGGAACAGGAGCGGCAGGTTCGCCCTTCTGCGCCTGCGGTGGCCAGACGCGCTCACGAGCCGGCACCCCGCATGATCAGCATGATGCCGAAATAGAACGCGAACGCTGTCAGCGACAGGATGATCACGGTGTTGCGGACGCCCTTGTTCAATGGCTGCTCTCCGGTTCGCCCCGGCGGCCCGTGACTACCTGACCACCGGCTGCTCGGTGAACGAGTGATAGGGCGGCGGCGAGGACAGGGTCCATTCGAGCCCCTCGGCACCCTCCCAGACCTGGTCGGTGGCCTTCTCCCCGCCACGGATGCACTGGACCACCACGTACACGAAGATCAGCTGGGAGAAACCAAAGCCGAATGCACCGATCGTGGCAATGGCGTTGAAGTCCGCGAACTGCACCGCGTAGTCCGGGATCCGCCGGGGCATGCCGGCAAGACCCACGAAGTGCATGGGGAAGAACAGCAGGTTGACGAAGAAGGTGGAGGTCCAGAAATGGATCTTGCCCCACTTCTCGTCGTACATCTTGCCGGACCACTTGGGCAGCCAGTAGTACACCGCCGCAATGATCGCGAAGATGGAGCCCGGCACCAGCACGTAGTGGAAGTGCGCCACGACGAAGTAGGTATCATGGTACTGGAAGTCCACCGGAACCAGCGCCAGCATGACGCCGGAGAAGCCGCCGATGGTGAACATGATCACGAAGCCGAGCGCATACAGCATCGGCGTCTCGAAGGTCATCGCACCGCGCCACATGGTGGCCACCCAGTTGAACACCTTCACGCCGGTGGGCACCGCGATCAGCATGGTGGCGAACATGAAGAACAGTGCGCCGGACACCGGCATGCCGACGGTGAACATGTGGTGCGCCCAGACGATAAAGGACAGGAACGCGATGGAGGCCGTGGCATACACCATGGAGGAATAGCCGAACAGACGCTTGCGCGAGAAGGTGGGGATAATTTCGGAGACCACGCCGAAGGAAGGCAGGATCAGGATGTACACCTCGGGATGGCCGAAGAACCAGAAGATGTGCTGGAACATGACCGGGTCACCGCCGCCGGCGGCGGAGAAGAAGGCGGTACCGAAATACTTGTCCGTGAGCAGCATGGTCACCGCGCCGGCCAGAACCGGCATCACCGCGATCAGCAGGTAGGCGGTGATGAACCAGGTCCAGACGAACAGCGGCATCTTCATGAAGGTCATGCCCGGTGCACGCAGGTTCATGATGGTCGCGACGATGTTGATCGCCCCCATGATGGAGCTGATGCCGAGTATGTGGATCGAGAAGATCAGGAACGGGAAGCCCGAACCGCCCTGCAGCGAAAGGGGCGGATACAGGGTCCAGCCCGCGGCGGGGCCGCCCCCTTCCATGAACAGGGTGGACAGCATCATGGCGAAGCCGAAGGGCAGGATCCAGAAGCTCCAGTTGTTCATCCGCGGCAGTGCCATGTCCGGGGCGCCGACCATGATCGGCACCATCCAGTTGGCGAGGCCCACGAACGCCGGCATGATCACGCCGAAGATCATGACCAGCGCGTGCATGGTGGTCATGGTGTTGAAGAACTGCGGATCCACCACCTGCAGGCCGGGCTGGAACAGCTCGGTGCGGATCACCAGCGCCATGGCGCCGCCGATGAAGAACATGATCAGGGAGAACCACAGGTACAGCGTGCCGATGTCCTTGTGGTTGGTGGTGGTGACCCAGCGCATGAGACCCGGCGCGGGGCCGTGGTCGTGGTGATCGTCGTGATGGGTGTCAGTGGTAGCTGCGTTCATCTGAAAATCCTCGAATCTCTCGGTTCTTTCTCGGCGGGCGCTCAGTTGGCAGCGAGGCGCCGCCCGTCCTGCTCGGCGACCCGGGCGGCGAGCCACTGCTCGTATTCATCCTTTTCCACCACTTCCACCACCACGGGCATGAACCCGTGGTCGCGGCCGCACAGCTCGGTGCATTGTCCGCGGAAGGTGCCGGTCACGTTGGCCTTGGTCCACATGGTGTTGATGTAACCCGGGATGGCGTCCTTCTTGATGGCGAAGTCCGGCACCCACCAAGAATGGATGACATCGTTGGAGGTCAGCAGCAGGCGCACCTTGGTGTCCACCGGGATCACCAGTGGATTGTCCACGTCGAGCAGGTAGTTCTCCACGGTGGTGACATCAATGCCGGAGCCCCGCACCCGCGCCTCGCGGCTGGCGTCGGACAGGGTGCTGAAGAAGCTGACGCCGGAATCCGGGTATTCATACTGCCATTTCCACTGGTAGCCGGTGATTTTGATCGTCATCTCCGCGCCCGAGTCGTCCTCCTGGACGATCAGGGTCCGCGCGGCGGGCAGCGCGAGGACGATCAGGATGATGAACGGAATGATGGTCCAGACCACTTCCACCGCGGTGCTCTCGTGGAAGGTGGCCGGGGTCACGCCTCTTGACTTGCGGTGCCGGACGATGCTGATGGCCATGGCGCCGAATACCCCCAAGGCCACCACGCACATGATCCAGAAGGCCAGCATGTGCATGTCCCAGACCTTGTGGCTGATGTCGGTGACACCCTTCGGCATGTTCAGGTCCCAGGCGGCGAGCGCCGGCACGGACCCCAACGCGGCAGCCAGGGCGAACAGGGCGCCGGCAGTGCGATTTCTCTTGGTCATTGGAATAGGAAAACTCGAATTTGAAAAACTGATCTGGCCAATCCCGTCCGGGAATCCACCGCGGCGCACCGGAAAGGCATCCGCCGGGCGTCCTAAGGTACCCGTCCAACCGGCCAGCCGGTCCGCCTCCCTGGACGGTGCCCGGCCAGGCCCCGTGTCCGGCCACACGCACAAGCGGCGGAATTATACCGGTATCAGGGTGAACATTACATCAGACTTCCGGCCCAGGCGATTAATTCTCCTTATTTCGGCACGCGGAACCGGCCCCGCTACTGGCCCGTGGGCGTGGTGGCGATCAGGTACTGCACCAGCCCCCAGACCGACAGCAGGAATACAGCGACGAAAACCAGGCCCGCCGCGAAAAAATGCCAGAACCTGCCGCTGGAGAAATCCCGCCTGCGGTTGGCGTCCGACTGGACCCCGAAAAACGCGGCGATGACACTGAGCATCACCGACAGGAAGTTGATCCTGCGGTCCGCTTCGCCGACGGGTTCCGGCGGTTGGTTGTGCGTCGACAAGGGCCCCGGGGATCAGTTGAGAAACCAGGCCCGGATGGCGATCCTGGCATAGTGGTCCAGTAGCAGGAAGACGAAAAGCGCGCTCAGGTAGAAGATGGAATAGCTGAAGGTCTTCATGGCAAAGCGGTCCCCGTCGCTGCGGTACAGCCTGAGAGCGAAGTAGACGAAGCCGATTCCCAGGGCCAAGGCGCCGGCGAGGTACAGTGTGCCGCTCATGCGCACCAGGAACGGCATGATGGTCACGATCACCAGCAGGATGGTGTAGAGCAGGATGTGCAGCTTGGTCAGCGCGACACCGTGGGTGACCGGCAGCATCGGCACGTCCGCGCGGGCGTAGTCGTCCCGGCGGCGGATGGCGAGGGCCCAGAAATGCGGCGGCGTCCAGACGAAGATGATCAGGAACAGAAGGAGCGCCTCCGAATGCAGCTCACCGGTGACCGCGGTCCATCCCAGCACCGGCGGCGCCGCGCCGGCAGCCCCTCCGAGAACGATGTTCTGGGGCGTGGTGCGCTTCAGGAACATGGTGTAGATCACGGCATAGCCGATCATGGACGCCATGGTCAGGGCGGCAGTCAGGATGTTGACGAACGCCACCAGAAGCACCATGGACAGCGTAGCGAGGGACAGCGAGAACACCACAGCCCCGCGGCCCGTGATGCTGCCGCGCGCCAGCGGACGGGACCGGGTCCGAGCCATCTGCCGGTCGATCTCCTGGTCCACCCAGTGGTTGAGCGCCGCACCGGCGGAGGCGGCCAGGCCGATGCCGATCAGGCCCCAGAACCAGGCGTCGAACGGCACCCAGCCGTCCGTGGACAGGAACATGCCCACCGCGGCGGTGAACAGGATCAGCGCCACCACCTTGGGTTTGCACAGTTCAAGATATTCGCGCCAGGGAGTCTGGCCCAGCGTGGCCTCAAGCATCCTGCAGATTCCCCGGCATCCGGAAGCGCCTGATCTCGCTTCGCACGGCATCCGCCAGGCTGTGCCTTTCCGGGTCCGTCAGGCAGGCGCCCACCTCCACCCAGCGCCCGGACGCGCCGAGCAGCAGCCGGTGGGGATACCACCGGTGGGTGGGCGCCCTGAGGTCCACCCGCACCCAGTAGAGCGGAAACCGGCTGTCACGGTCCTTCCCCGGCTCGAGACGGCAAACGGAGACCTTCTCCCCGTCAATACGGATCTTCTCGATGTAGCTGCCGCGGCGCCGGACCAGATCCACGAGGTAATACACCATGCCAAGCTCGATGATGGTGAAGGGCAGGACCAGCCAGAAACCCAGCAGGGCCAGGCGGATGGCGATGCCGAGGCCCAACACCACCAGGCCGCCCATCAGCCATGGCCAACCCGGACGCCGGATGCCGGCGTTGGGGCAGATGTTGAATTCCGTGGCGGCAGGGTCCTGATTCACTGGCGGGTCGGTCCCGGGGGGAGGGGAATAGTACCAAATCCAGCATATGGGTTGCATGCCTGTACCCGGATCAGGAGATCGCCTCCCGCCGGATCGGCCGGAATTCCGCACGCCGTGCCATGAACGACTGCATCGTCATCAAATCCGACTTCGACCGGTTCCCGGCCTGGGAGAGCGCCCTGGCCGAGTCGGGCTTTCGGGCGGCGCCCTGGGAGCATCGCACCCTCCATGCGGATGCCATCCGCTACGCCCTCGTGTGAAAGTCCGGATCCGGCGAACTGACCGCCCTGCCGTCACTGGAGCTGGTGTTCCGAAGTCGGTACTGGCGTGGGCCGCCTGACGGGCGACGACCTCCTTCCGGCTCATCTTCCGGTAGCGCGCAACGTCAAGCCGGTGTTGACGGCGGGCATGGTGGAATCTGTCCTGTACCATAGTGATCCGGCTCCAACCGCCACTGGCAGCCCGGGCTACCTCCGCTCCCTGGCTTCCAGACGCCCGGTATCCGGCGGTCTGATGAGATCTCCCGTACTCACCGTGATCTGTTCATCATCCATGACCACCCCCACCGCCAGTCCACTGTTCGGGCGGACATCCGGGATTTCGTGGTCGATCACACAATACCAGCGGTCGGATCGCGCTTGACCACCACCTTGACCAACCTTGTGCCCTTCATGCGGATTCGGCCCGTGCCGATTCAGCTTGGTCCGGATTGCGAGCTCTGAATAGGGTTCGGAAATATGGGTATGGTATGTTCCAGGCGAGTGCCTCATACCAGACGTAGCGGCAGACCCCGGCGATCCGGCACAGACGGCGGTGGTTCGCCTCGGTGCCGGGATACAGGCGCCAAGTCAGGAAGCAGTATGCCGTGGCGGAATCCGCCAGGTTCTATCGGGTTCGGAAGTGAAGCAAAAAAAACCGGACGAATCCGAAGACCCGTCCGGGTGTGAATTGATGGCAGCCCGAAAGAGTCATCAAAAGGGCCGCCACCCTCGTTAAAGATCAGTCATCCTTTTCAACTGCGAAGGCACCCACCATGCGACCAACGGTGCTGAACGCGGAATTGAATGTTCCGGTCGCGGTAGTCGGGAGGTTGCTGCCGTCGTCGTTGTCAGCACTTGCGGGCATTTCGTCGTACATCTGGCCACTCCAGGTACCAGACGCCGGTGCCTTGTTGCCATTGATCGACCAAACCGTAGCATCAGATGTTGGACCTGTGATTGCACCGTCTGTGCCCCAACCAGAAGAGCGGTTCAGCGTCACGCTCCAGCCCGGATCCTCGGACCCGTCGTTCAGCCGGAAACCGTCGATGGTGCCGGTCACACCGTTATCGTTACTCGGTTGGATGTCTCCGAATTTGGCTTCCAACTCGGCATTCGCCGTGAAGTGGCCGCCGTCGCCCGTACCGTCAAGCACATTGCTCATGGCGTACTTACCGGCGGCCGAGCCGGAATAGGTCGCTGAGCCGGTCAGCGTTGCGCTTTGAAGGTCCACGGGCGTGACCACTCCAGCCATCTCAGCAAACGCGCTGGCTGCCGTAGGCATATCTTCATGATCCTTTCTCACCCACCAGCCGTAATACAGGTAGTTGGCATCAGGCTCGGACACCATCGCGCCCGCATCGGGCTTGAAGTACCACATCCCACCAGTCAAGCTTTCCGGACCATCCTTGCCGTCATTTCCTGATGTGCAAGTACCACCATCACTTGGTGCGCAACGGAACCGCCCTGACGCACCATCGTAGGTGCCTGAGAAATAAACTGCATCACTCTCAGCGGGCTTCGGGTGAGTCTGGGTGCCTGAGTGTGAGAATTCATCAGCCATAGCGCGCGAGACTGGGGCATCCACTGTGCCCAACTCTACGTAACCCTTGGTGTCGCCAGTTGTTCCGAGTTCGTATCTCCCGCCTTTCTCGCTGTCGCCAAACGGAATCATCTCCGGCTCACCCCGATTGGTGTACACCCTTGCCATGTTAGTAACCTTCATTTCACCCTTACCTTCGACTTTGGCATAGTCCATGCCCATCCAACCGCTTAGCGATCCGGCAGAATCACCAGCCTCAAGGGACACCATGGTTTGGTCTGCACCATCGCGGGATTCAATAATCTGGAGTTTACCGTCCATAAATTTAGGTGGGGTACCAGAGGAGAGGTTTGCCAGTGGGGCATCACCCAACGCCGCACGCAACGCCTTGCCAAGAGCAGCCATTTCTTTGGCTCTTTCTGCGGCTTCCATCGCGGCTTTCTCTTCTGCAACTTTTTCCGCCGCATCAGCTTCGGCCTTCACGACTTTTTCGGCTTCCGCTATGGGGGCTGCAGCGTCCGCAACCGCATTCTCATACATGGAGGTATCGCTCACATCCATTGCCCCGTCAATCGCACCTTGAAGAACGGAAACAGCACCTTTGGCCATGTCAATTTCCGCTTGCGTGGCGTCACCGGCAAGAGCAGAAACCGCATCACCAAGAGCGGTATGTGCAGCATCAAGAGCCATCTGTTGCTCCGTCATGTCTACAGCCAATTGGGCGGCATCAAGCTGAGACTGGTACATTCCCTTATCTGCATCGCTTACATCATCCGCCTCATCCAACGCCTCTTTCAATCCGGCAATGGCCGCTTTGGCAGCCTGGATATTTGCCGCAGTGGACAGATCGGAAGTGTCGATTTCTCCGGCTGCCATCATCAGGGCATTCTTCTGGGCCGTTTCATTCGCCATGTCCTGAAGGGCTTCCGTCCGATCAGCAACTGCCTGTTCCAGCTTTTCACCTTCTGCCGCAGTGACCTGGTCTTTCACTGCATCATAGGCCGCCTGGGCATCTGCCGCAGTGGTTGCCTTCATGATGTCATCTCGAGCCATTTCATAGGCCGTAGGTTCCGGTTCCGGGGCTGGCTCAGTCGAGGAACTCCCCCCTCCGCAACCGGCGAGGAGCAGTGCCAGCGAAGCCACGAGGACCAGCACGAATTTATCTATTGATTTCATTTCGATGTTTCTCACAAAGTTGTTGAAGGGTTGAGTCGGGACCTGGCCCCTGTTGCACGCGATAAATGTATTTATCAGGCGCAAAGAATATATTCCCACGCCTGCACAGTCAAGGCCTTGGAGCGCAATTCGAAGATTCGTGATTTCATTGACGCATCCCGGGATCATTCTACCACAAACCGGAATATTATTTCCCATTTCCAACGTTCCATGGGCGGAATACCTTCGGCACAGGGCCGGGTTTTGCCGAAAACACCCCGAATCCGGGGGTGTTTCGTGCGCGATAACAACACCGGACTTCCCTTGAGGATTCCCCCTACCCACCCGCCCTTCCTGATCCCTCCTGTCTTCCCTGTCCTTGCCGTATGTACGGGAATCAGGATTTCACTGCATCCCGGGTTTCCCCTTCCCATCCCTTCCCTGCATCCGGGCCAGTTGCGCCGCCGCCCCCCTTGAGGCCAGCAGACGCTCCCCGTAGCGGCTCACCATCGCGGCACTCTTCCACCGTCCCGCCTGCAGGATCGCGGGCAGGCCGATCCCCGAGGCAATCATGTCCTGGGCCGCACCCACCCGGGCACTGTGGCCCGACAGGCCCCCGGCGAAGTCCACGAACCCCGCCCGCATGGCCATGGACTTGTAGATCCGGGAGACCTGGCTCGGGTCCAGTCCGTCCCCGGGGACGCCGTTCTTCCGCACCGCCCGGAACAGGAGACCCCGGGTGATCCCGCTGCCCGCGAGCCATGTCTGTACCATGTCCGCCGTATCCCGGGCGAGGAACAGGATGGTGCCGGCCCCCTCGGGATCGGTCTTGGCACTGCCCAGGAACAGGGTGGCGGTTCCGCCCGGTTCGAACATCAGGTCCGAGACCTGCAGGCGGACGAGTTCCGAGCGCCGGAGCATGGCGTCGTAGGCCACGGCGAGGAGGGCCCGGTTGCGGCGGTCGATCAGGCGCTCTCCGGGGAATTTGATGAGTTTCTCCCGGACCTGCCAGGTCAGGCCGAGGGCCTGTGTCTGTCTTCTGCCCCGGTGTCGGTACATGCGCCGCAGTGCCATCCGGACGGTGACATGGTCGAGGGGATTCTTCCATCCTGCGGCCCGGTGGAGGGCGCAGAGGCTGGAGAGGTAGCGCCGGACGGTGGCGGGTGCCCTGGAGTGTGCCTTGGTGTCGATGAAGCGGACGAGGGAGGCGGCCCGTGCGGGCCATGGTTTTCTCTTTTCCTTGCGGCACCATGCGAGCCAGATGGCGAGGTCGGACCGAAGGGCGCGTTCGGTATTGTGGCTGATGGCGCCGTGGGAGGAGTCGAGCCATTGGGCGACCGGGTCGAGGGCGTGTTCGGGGATGCGCAGGAGTGGGGGTGATGTACCGGATGGAGGAGATGATTGGGAAGATGGAGAAGATGGGGAAAGCCGGCTGCCGTCGGCATGTTCCATGTCCGCTCCCGTGGTTTCCGGCGTGGTTTCATCTGGAAATTTCGATTGCTCTTTCATGGGTGTTTCTCCCCTGGATTTGAAGGAGCGGGGGAGTTTGTGCGCGATACATACATTTATCGCGCACAAAATACCGGGCAGCGAAACCTCAACCTGCTGATTTACAGCACTATTTTCTTTTCTTCCTGCCGGCTCACCTTTTCTCCCCTTCCCCTTTCCGGCGGTTGTCACAATTCTCCGAGACCGGATTTCGGTCTTCTCCGATCGCTTGAAACCGGTTGCGAATGTTGGATATAGTCCACTCCGCACCAAAATACGAAAGCGTCTCCTGTCGGGCCCAGCGTAGAATAAAATTCTCTTGAGCGGACTGCGCTAGATCATGCCCGGCTCGGTGTATATGCGGGAATCTATAGGCATCTGCACTTTGATTGTTTTGGTGACCGGCCCGGCATCAACCGCCCGGGTTGCCAATCACAATCGCCGATTCCTACCCATGAACACCAAGATTATTTTTCCGACCCTTCTGGTAATCGCCCTTACCGGCTGCGGTGGCGGCGGCCCGATTCATCAGCCGGAGCCGGTGGTATCGGATTATTCAAAGTCCGCCGGTACGTTCCGGTATGCGCCGCACCGGTCGCCTTCGCATTTCTTTCCCTATGACGACGAGGTCATTATTGGCAGTGACGTGGAACCCCGGGAAGAGCTGCGGTCTCACGGTACGGATTCTCACGGAATCACCTACTACGGGGGTGCATCCCGAGATGGTGTCGGTGTGCACCGACTGGAGAATTACGCCGAGGACCTGATCACGGAGGACGGCACTGTATCCGCCGCCTTTTCGGATTCCGCGTTGCGGCCATTCCGGGTGCCACCGACAGTGTGGGTAGATCGGCGATTGATTGATGATTCGCAAAGTCTCTGGGCATTCTGGCAGACATGGACGCTCATCAACGATGCATTGCCACCGGAGTTCCAGGTAGAACTTGGGGGAACCCTGGATGAGCGTCCACGAAAGCAGGAGGGTGATATATTCATCGAGCTGACCCGACCGTCCGGGATCGGGGCTACATGCGGACAGGGAGCCGTAGCCTGCGCCAGAAAGTGGAGCTCGGGCAACTGGGCACATTCGGCGCATATTCTGATCCCGGACGATATGGGCCCTGAAGATCTGACCCGGAACACGGAGGTGCTGGTGCATGAATACCTCCACGCCCTGGGAATCTACGGTCACGTGGATTCAATTGAGTTTCCGGATTCCATCATGGGGGAGACCGGCGACTTTTTCCCTAACCCGGGTTTCGTCATCCACCGGATCGATCGGGAAATCCTGCAAATCCTTTACATGAGCCAGAAGACGGCCATTTACAACGATTGGGGGGAGTGGTCGGATACGGCGCACCACATGATGGGAATAGCCAGGGACGAAAGCTATCGTTTCGGCGTGTCGCTGTTCAATGGCCTGCCGCAGCCTTGGGCGCGGGGGGAGGCCCCGAGTGAGGCCCTGGCAGAAAACTATGGGATTCGGGGTCGTGCCACCTGGGAAGGGGGCATGGTCGGATTTTCCGGACCGTCAGCCCTGAGGGGCGACGTATCCATGACGGTAGACATGAGCAATTTGCGGCGGCATGGACCGGACAGTCTGCATGATCTTCAGTTCAGAAACATCCACTACCTGAACCGATATGATGATCAAAGTGCGGATCGCTGGTTTTCCACGCGGAACATGGACTATGAGGTGAACATCTTCGGAAATTATTTCACGAACCACCATGAATGGGGTGAATCGGGCGACTTCATTACCGGGCATTTCTTTGGGGAGGATCACCACGCAATGGGAGGCACGATCAAGCGGACGGATATGATCGGGTCGTTTGGAGGTGCGCGGGATTAACAGCAACACATTTCGGGATGCCGGCAGCGACTTTGGACGGCTTGCCGGGGTATGGATGAGGGCGGCTCATGAAGGGGATGCCGGCACCCGGGAATAGGCAAGTTCACTATAAGTAACGCACCTGACACCCGGAAAATGTCGTCATGCTGTGCGGATGCTCGTGCGCCATCAGCGTGTTCCACACCTCACGTTCGGAACGCTGCATCACCACCATAACCGCGAGATCCCGGGTCCGGGCCGGGTGTCCTGGAACGTCCACCGGTTCGGGAACCGCGGCAGCCAGCTGACACGGCCTGTCCTCCACCGCGGCCTGTGGCGCCGGCAGGACCATGTCCGAAGACGCCTCAGCCAGCGTCGCCGGGGCTTTCATGCAGCCCACAAGCTGCAGACGGCCGCGGGCGTCGAGAAACGAAAACCCCATTACACAGATCCGCCGGGCGAAAGACCGCCGGCTCGCGAACTGCTCCTGGGACAGGACCGCGATGATCCGGGAACGGGCCGCATCGTCGCGAAGGGTGCGACTGATCCGGGACTGTGCCATGATAAAGTCAGTGTACAGGGCAGCATTTGCATTATTCAGCCCTTTTTGACTGCTCGGTAGACTTGGCCCAGGGTTACTGAGACCGTCCTTGTTGAAATATCCCGGCACCGGACTTATCCTCTCCTAAATGGTTGCGGAATTCCGTGGCCGTACCCTGCCACCCACCGGCCCATTCACCGACAGGAGAACCCCAGACCCATGAACCCGTTACGCAGTGTTTCCGGCACCATCATCTCCGGCTTCGTACTCGCCGTCATCATCGCGATCATCCTGTGACGCCCCTTTGACGCGACGATCATCATCCATTAACAAAACCCAAAAGCTTAGAGGATAACCGCCATGAATTTCTTTGCCCTGGCCGTCTGGCTGCATGTCTTTGCCGGCGTCATCTGGATCGGCCTGCTCTACTACTTCAACTTCGTCCAGGTGCCCGCACTTGCCGACGCGGCGGCGGACTCCGGCGGTCCGGGCGGCGCGGGTATTTCCAAGTACGTCGCCCCAAGGGCGCTGTTCTGGTTCCGTTGGGGCGCCGTGGCAACCTGGCTCACCGGTGCATGGGCCCTGACCTATGTCGGTGGCTTCATGGAGCATTTCTTCGCCACCGCCGGGGTCACGGTGATCGGGGTCGGCGCCTGGCTTGGAACCATCATGCTGTTCAATGTCTGGGTCCTGATCTGGCCCAACCAGAAAAAGGTGCTCGGCATCGTCTCCGCTTCGGGCGAGGAGGTGGCCAATGCGAAGAACGTTGCGCTGCTGGCCTCACGGACCAACACGCTGCTGTCCATTCCCATGCTGATGTGCATGGTCGGGCACGGCCACGGCCTGCCCTTCTGAGGCCGCGGCCCAACCGCCTGAAGGCGCTTCCGGTGCGGCGGGCGACACCGCCGCACTGCCAGACGCCCTGACGGCGGGCGCATGACCACCGGACAACCTCCCGACAGGTAACCTCAAGATGCTGTTCAGCCACAAGGCCGCAATGCCCTCGCCGGACCGGGCCCTGCCCGGACGCGGCGAGGAGATGCCCCTCGGCAACCGCCACTATGTCAACGGCAACCCGCTACGGCCCCCGTTCCCCGAGGGGCTGGAGACCGCGGTGTTCGGCATGGGCTGCTTCTGGGGCGCCGAACGCAAGTTCTGGGCGCTAGACGGCGTCTATACCACGGCGGTGGGGTATGCCGGGGGCTATACGCCCAATCCCACGTACCACGAAGTCTGCAGCGGACGCACCGGCCACACCGAGGCCGTCCTCGTGGTCTACGACCCCCGCAGGGTTTCCTACGACGACCTGCTCCGCATGTTCTGGGAATGCCATGACCCTACCCAGGGCATGCGCCAGGGCAACGACCACGGCACCCAGTATCGCTCGGCGGTCTACACCCGCACCGACGGGCAGTTGCGCCTGGCGGAGCAGTCGAAGCGGCGCTACCAGGAAAGGCTCGCCGATGCGGGATATCCCGCCATCACCACGGAAATCGCGGCGGCGGGACCGTTCTACTACGCCGAGGAAGACCACCAGCAGTATCTCTCCAAGAACCCCTGGGGCTACTGCGGACTGGACGGCACCGGCGTCGCGTGCGGGTAGTCGGGCGGCGGCCATCCCTGACGGGCCGGATTGCCCGGCATCACCGTCCATAACCTCCATTCCCGCTCCTGCTCCGGGTTTCGGAACCATGCATCACACCGGCCGCCACTTTCTCCAGATTCCGGGACCGACCAACGTCCCGGACCGCATTCTCCGGGCCATGGACCAACCCACCATGGACCATCGCGGTCCGCGCTTCGCCGCGCTGGGTCGCCGGGTCCTGACGGGGATGCAGGCGATCTTCCGGACCACCGGCCGGGTGGTGATCTACCCATCCTCCGGCACCGGCGCCTGGGAGGCCGCGCTGGTCAATACCCTGTCCCCGGGGGACCGGGTGCTGATGGTCGAAACCGGCCACTTCGCCACCCTGTGGAAGGATCTGGCCGTGCGTCTCGGCTTCGTGCCCGAGTTCATTCCCGGAGACTGGCGCCATGGCGCCGATCCCGATGCCATCGAGGAGCGCCTCAGGCGGGACCGGGACGGATCGATCCGGGCGGTCTGCGTGGTGCACAACGAAACCTCCACCGGCTGCATGAGCCGCATCGACGAGGTGCGGGGCGCCATGGACGCCTGCGGGCACCCTGCCCTGTTGCTGGTCGACACCATTTCCTCCCTGGCCTCCATGGACTATCGCCACGATGAATGGGGGGTGGATGTCACCGTGGCCGGCAGCCAGAAAGGGCTGATGCTGCCGCCGGGGCTGTCCTTCAATGCCATCAGCGACAGGGCCCTCGCCGCGGCGGCCTCGGCCACGACATCCCGGGCGTACTGGGACTGGGACGCCATGTCGGGACCGAACGAGAGCGGGTTCTTTCCCTACACCCCGGCAACCAATATGCTGTACGGGCTTGCCGAGGCCATCGACATGCTGAACGAGGAAGGCCTTGAGGATGTGTTCGCACGCCATGACCGGCTCGCCGCCGCCACCCGCTGCGCGGTGGAAGCGTGGGGCCTTGGAATTCTCTGCAAGGAGCCGCACGATTTCTCCAGCACCCTGACCGCGGTGCTGATGCCCCCGGGAGTCGACGCCGACGCCTTCCGGCAGGTGGTGCTCGAACGCTACAACATGTCGCTCGGCAGCGGGCTGTCGAAACTGGCCGGCAGGGTGTTCCGCATCGGACACCTCGGGGACTTCAACGAACTCATGCTGATGGGCACCCTGAGCGGGGTCGAGATGGGCCTCAGGATCGCAGGCGTCCCTCACGCCGCCGGCGGGGTCGAGGCGGCAATGGCGGCGCTCGCCTAGATCCTCCTATGCCTGCCGGGAGGTGCCGTCCACCCCCTCCTCGAGCGGATAACGCGCCAGGAACAGCGTCTGCCCCCTGGGCTCGAACCGGTCCCACATCTCCCTGACGGGAATCCCCAGCACCGGATGGATCATGTCGGGAAACAGGTCCACGAGGGGCTTGAGCACATATGCGTAGCGTTCGATCTCGTGCCTGGGAACGTTGATTCCCCGGTCCCGCCAGTTCTCGCTGCCGTACAGGATCACGTCGATGTCGAGGACGCGGCTGTCGAACGTCTTCGGACCGCGCACGCGGCCAGCGCCGGACTCCATCTCCCGGATGGCGCTGATGATGCCGGGCAGCGGCTCGCGGGACTCGAATCCCACCACCAGGTTATAGAACGGCGGCCCGTCGAATCCCACCGCCGAGGTCTCATAGACGGGGGAGACCTCGATGTCGCCGTAGCGGCCCCGGATTTCCCGGATCGCATAGCCGATGTGTTTCTCACGGTTGATATTGCTGCCGAGGCTGAGCACAACCAGGGTCATGGCCGAGCGCCCCGTTCGATGATGACGCCCACGTCGCCGGCGCCCCGCACTGCGCCGGGCTTGTTGATCCGGACGCGGCACCAGGAAACCGCGAACTCGTCCAGAAGGATCGCAGCCACCTCTTCCGCCATCCGCTCCACCAGCCGGAAACCGGACGCCTCGATGAAGCCGGTAACACGCTTGGACACCTCCTTGTAGCTCAGCGTATTCGCCAGGTCGTCGCTGGCGGCCGCCTTGCGGACGTCGAAGGCCATGTCGAGGTCGACCACGACGGTCTGGCGGATCTTTCTCTCCCAGTCCCAGACCCCGATGACGCAGTCCACCCGGAGATCGTGTAGGAAAATGATATCCATGCTAAGCTGACGGCGGGTTTGAACACGGCCGATTGTATCCACCCCGCCCCCGAATTGCGAAAGGCGGAACCAAAGCAGCAATCTCGAATCCATGCCGCTCCTTGACGTCCTTCTCCCCGTTGCCGGCTACCTGATCGGGTCCCTTTCAAGCGCGGTCTTCGTCTGCCGCCTGCTGGGACTGCCGGACCCGCGCCTGGAAGGCTCCAACAACCCGGGGGCCACCAATGTGCTGCGCCTGGGAAGCAAGAAGGCCGCCGCCGTCACCCTGGCCGGGGATTTTGCCAAGGGGCTGGTTGCGGTGCTGATCGCCATGGGCCTTGAGGCCCGGCCTGAAGTCATTGCCGCCACCGCCCTGGGGGCGTTCCTGGGCCATCTCTACCCGGTCTTCTTCGGCTTCAGGGGCGGCAAGGGCGTGGCCACCGCAGCTGGCATCTGTACCGCTGTCTCCTGGCAGGCCATCCTGATCCTGATCGGAATCTGGCTGGCCGTCATCCTGGCAAGCCGCTATTCCTCGCTGGCTGCCCTCATCGCCACCGCCGCTCTGCCCCTGGTCCTGCTGTACGTGGATGCGGACCGGGCCTTCGTGATCCTCTCGCTGGCCATGGCCGTCCTGCTCGTCTGGCGCCACCGGAGCAACATCGGCCGGCTGGCGCGGGGTGAGGAAAGCCGGGTCCGGCTGACTTCCACGGGATCCTGATCCGCCCCTGCGAGCCGCGCCCGGTCAGTCGGCCTCCAGGTGCGCCTTCCTCTCGGCAAGGAGGGTATAGAGAAGACGCAGTTCCCGCTTTTCCCCGGGGTCGAGCCCGCTCTGCTCCTCCTTTTGCAGAAGTTCTTCGAGGCGCTCCTTGTCCTGCATCTCCTTGAGTCCCTCCAGCGTGTCGTTCAGGACCCGGGGCACCGTCTTGTCCGGAACCTGGTGGTCGTGGGAAGCGAGCTGCCCGAGGTATTCGTATACCCCGGAGTCGCGAAACTCCTCCACCAGCCGTGCGGTGGTGATGCCATCGTCCGCGTGGATGCTGCCAAGGATCCGCCGCAGGTGGTCGGCCCCCTGCTGGTGGAGGCCCTCGACGATCTCCGGCCGGTCGATCTCGCGGGCGGAACCCGGGTACTGCAACAGCAGGCTGATGGCCGTGGCCATGTGCGACAGCCGCCCGGCCGCCTTGGCGGGCCGCCTTGCGGGCCGGACCCGGCCGGCCGGAACCGCAGACCCCACCGCCTGTTCTGCGCGCAGCCCGGTGAGGGAAGTCAACCGGTCCAGCATCAGTTGCCGAAGGGCATTTTCCGGCAACGAGCCGATGAGCGGTCTCGCCAGGCTCACCAGCCTTGCCTTGCCGTCCATGCGGCCCATGTCCACCTGGTCGGTCAGCGTCTCGAACACGAACCGGTCCAGGGGCTGGGCGTCTTCCACCCTCCGGTTGAACGCCTCCGCGCCCTCGCTGCGAACGACGGTGTCGGGATCCTCACCCTCGGGCAGGAACAGGAACCCGAGTTGGCGGCCATCCTGCATTTCGGGCATCGCCACCTGCAGCGCCTTCCAGGCGGCGTCACGGCCGGCGCGGTCCCCGTCGAAGCAGAACACGATCTCCGGCGCCAGCCGGAACAGGCGCGTAAGATGGGCACGGGTGGTCGCGGTGCCCAGGGTAGCGACCGAGTTATCGACGCCGAACTGGGCCAGGCTGATCACATCCATGTAGCCCTCCACCACCACGCTCCGTCCGGCCTGACCGATGGCCCTGCGGGCCCGGTGCAGCCCGTAGAGTTCCGCACCCTTGTGGAACAGCGCCGTTTCCGGGGAGTTCAGGTACTTGGGCTCCCCGTCCCCCAGGGCCCGCCCGCCGAAGGCCACGACCCTGCCGCGGTGGTCCTCGATGGGGAAGATGATGCGGCCGCGGAAACGGTCATAGATGCGGCCGCTCCCGCCTCCCCCCTCCTTCTGGTGCCGCGCGACCAGGCCCGTCTTCAGGAGTTGCCCGCGCCGGGTATCGTCGGTGCCGAGCGCGGTGACCAGGCCGTCCCAGCCTTCCGGCGCAAAGCCGATTCCGAAGGCCGTGCGGGTGCGTTCGTCCAGACCCCGGGATTCGAGATAGCGGGCGGCCTGCCCCGCGTCGGCGTGCTCGCGGAGTTGCCGCTGGAACCAGCCGCTCGCCTCCTCCACGATCCCCAGCAGCTGTCCCGGGGATTCTCCGGGCGGCGGCTGCGGCTCCCCGCCTCCCTCCCGGGGAACCTCCATGCCGAGGTCGTCGGCCAGTTCCTCCACGGCCTCCACGAAGGAAAGGTTGGCATAGTCCATGAGAAAGCCGATGGGGGTGCCGTGGGCGCCGCACCCGAAGCAGTGATAGAACTGTTTGGACGGACTCACGGTGAACGAGGGCGTTTTCTCCTCGTGGAAGGGGCAGCGCGCCTGGTATTCATTCCCCTTGCGCGTAAGCGGGACGCGCCGGTCGATGACAGCGACAATGTCCACCCGTGCCAGCAGCGAGTCGATGAATGTCGATGGGATTCTCCCGACCATGGCCTGATTCTACTGTAACGGCCCGGTCCCGGAGCCCTCCGTCACCGACCTTCAGATCTCCGTGATCGCCCAGCGCGCCCTGACATCGAAACCGGGAGCCATGCTGCCGGCGCCCATGGCCAGGCGCACGCTGCCCGCATAGGCGATCATGGCACCGTTGTCGGTGCAGAATTCCGGCCGGGGGTAATAGGCTTCCGCGCCGATTTCCCCCGCCTTGTCCCGAAGAACGGCCCGCAGCCGCCGGTTCGCGCCCACGCCGCCGGCGATGACGATGCGTCTTCGGCCGGTCTCCCTTAGGGCGCGGACGCACTTGATGCACAACGTGTCGACCACCGCCTCCTCGAACCCGCGGGCGATGTCGGCGATCTCCTGCCCGTCGAGCGCAAGGGTTTCGGCGGTGGTGCGCACCTGGGTCTTGAGTCCGCTGAAGCTGAAGTCGAGGCCCGGGCGGTTGACCATGGGCCGGGAGAACCGGAAGCGCTCCGGGTCGCCTTCCAGGGCCGCCCTGGCGATGGCGGGTCCGCCCGGATAGCCGAGCCCCAGCAGCTTGGCGGTCTTGTCGAAGGCCTCTCCCGCGGCATCGTCCAGCGACTGGCCAAGCACGCGGTAGTCGCCGATCGCGGCCACGTCCACCAGCAGGGTATGCCCCCCCGAAACCAGCAGCGCCACGAAGGGAAGTTCCGGGGGTTCGGGCTCCAGCATCGGCGCCAGCAGGTGGCCTTCCATGTGATGCACGCCCACACCCGGCACACCCCAGCCCTCCGCCAGGCTGCAGCCGACGGATGCGCCCACCAGCAGGGCCCCCGCCAGGCCGGGCCCCGCCGTCCAGGCAACGGCGTCCACCGGCGGATTCCCGGCCGGTACTTCCGCGAGCAGGCTGTCCACCAGCGGCAGCAACGTCCGTATGTGGTCCCGGGCCGCCAGTTCCGGCACCACGCCGCCGTAGGCGCGGTGGAGGCTGATCTGGGAGGCAAGGCGGTGTACGAGGAGCCCCTTGTCTGTGTCGTAGATCGCCGCGCCGGTGTCGTCGCAGGAGGTTTCAATGCCAAGCACCCGCATGCCTACGCCCGTCCTCGGCCGGGCGAACGGGCTTCCACCACGTCACCCCGAGCCAGCATGCGATCGATCTCGGCCTCGCCGTAACCCGTCTCGGCCAGCACCTCCCGGGTATGCTGCCCGAGCAGCGGCGCCGGGCGGCGCACCCCGCCGGGGGTTCCGGAAAACTTCACCGGCAGGCCGAGGGCGCCGACATTGCCGGCGATGGGGTGGTCCAGGCGAAGCACCATTTCGCGGGCAACGGCCTGGGGATCCCGGTGCATTTCCGCCACGTCGAGGATCGGCCCGGCTGGGACCCCGCCCGCCTCCAGGCATTCCAGCCAGTCCGCCGTGGTCCGGGTGCGGAACGTGCGGGTGAGTTCCGCTGCCAGTTCCTCCCGGTTTTCCATCCGGCGCTCGTTGGTCCCGAACCGGGGGTCCACCTCCAGTTCCCGGCGGTCCAGGCGGCGGATCAGTCTTTCCCAGTTGGCCTGGTTCGCGGCGCCCACGCAGATCCAGCCGTCCGCCGTCTCGAACGCCTGGTAGGGCGCGTTCAGCGGATGGGCCGACCCCATGGCCCGCGGCGCCACCCCGGTGGCCATGGCGATGGCGGACTGCCAGTAGGTCTGGGTGATTCCCGCCTCGAACAGGGACGTGTCCACCATCTGGCCCTCCCCGGTTCCCAGGCGATGGACGTAGGCCGCGAGGATGCCCATGGCGGCGATGATGCCCGCGGTGATGTCGGTGACCGGGGCGCCGGATTTCACCGGCGGCCGGCCCGGCGCCTCCCCCGTGACGGACATGAGACCCGACATGCCCTGGGTGATGAGATCGAATCCGCCCCGGCCGGCATAGGGCCCGGTACGTCCGAACCCCGTCACGGCGCAGTACACCAGGGCGGGGTTTTCCGCTTTCAGCGTCTCGTATCCGATGCCGAGCTTCTCCATCGTCCCCGGACGGTAGTTCTCGATGACCACATCGGCGCCCCGGACCATGCGGAGAAAGACCCCGCGACCATGGGCGGACCCGAGGTCCAGGACGATGCCGCGCTTGTTGCGGTTCATCATCATGAAGGCGGCGCTTTCCCCTTCGATCGCCGGGGGCACCATGCGGCGGGTGTCGTCGCCGCCCGCCTTCTCGATCTTGACCACGTCGGCGCCCATGTCCGCGAGCATCATGCCCGCCACGGGGCCGGCCATGATATGGGCGAGTTCAAGCACCCGGCAACCCGCAAGTGGACCCTGCATCTATTCGCCCCGCCAGTCCGGTTTTTTCTTGCCGAGGAAGGCTTCCAGGCCGCGCCGGAAGTCCCGGCTCCGGTAGCACATCAGGACCATGTCCTCGTCGTCCGTATTTCCCGCAAGGAGGCGGTGCTGCAGGGTCTTGGTGGCCCGCAGGGTCAGCGGCGCCCGGGAGGCCACCTCGTCCGCAAGCGCCCCGGCGCGTTCCAGGAGGGCCGCGTGATCATCCAGCACCTCCGACACCAGGCCGACCTGCCGTGCCTCCCCTGACCCGATCAGCCGGCTGGTGAAAATCATCTCGCGCACCCTGGGTGCGCCCACCAGCGCCTCCAGGCGCGCCAGGGAACGGCTGGACAGCGTATTGCCCAGGGTCCGGGCAATGGGGAATCCGAACCGGAAGTCGGCGGTGGCGATCCGAAGATCGCAGACGGCGGCGATCATGCCGCCGCCTCCGGTACAAGCGCCGGCCATGGCGGCAATGGTGGGGACGGGGCAGGTCTCAATGGCGTCCAGCACCCGGTCGATCTCCTTCTCGTAGGCGATAAAGTCGCCGGCCTCCTCGAGTTCGAGGAACTGCCGGACATCGGTGCCGGCGGCAAATGCCCGGTCCCCCGCGCCGGTGATGATCATGGCACGGCAACCCTCCGGTGGCGCGCTGCACGCGGCGGCCAGCCCCGCGTACATGGAAAAGGTCAGCGCATTGCGGTATTCGGGCCGGTTCAGGACCACCCGGGTCACAGGGCCGGTGGATTCCACCAGCAGTTCGGGTACTTCGGCGCGGGCCTTGGATGACATCATTGGTTGCAGCGGATCGGCGAGGTGAGGACAGGGCGATGGAAAGTCGTCTGTATAGCAGGAAATCCTACCTACTCAAACAGGGGAAGAGCCCATTATCGAGATAGTCAAACTCGCAGGTTTTGCACCGGTGTATGGGGACATCTACTAACAACTCCACCATGGATTCGTCAGCACCATAGTTGAATGCCAGGGAACTCCATTCGGTTGTGATCCCATCATGATCACAAAGCGGGCAAACAAGTTCCGATCGCACTGCCTGCAGATCAGGTTCAGGTTGTCTTGAGTTCAATTTTCAGACCTCCAATCCTATTTTTCAGTTATTTTAATCGGTAATCTTAGGTGTAGGTCGCCTACGCGGAGCAGATAAAAGGCCGGGAATCGGGATTGAACCCAGACATTGCCGCCCTTACCGGGCCACCCGCAACGAGTACGGGGAAGCCACGAAAGTCCGACAACGGATTATCTTTGGTGAATCTCACCAGCAAGCCAAACAACGCGGCGGAGACATCCGCTAGGAATGCCACGAAGTCCTCGTCTTCCTTAAGCATCTTAAGGTGTGGATGGCAAGGCATCGTATGTGTCAGCATGTCATCATGCTGACATGCCAGTCCGCAAGAGAACAGTTACCGAAACGGAGTCCAAATATCCGGGAAGGAAGCAAAGTCAGATGCTGCTTTAATCAGCAATCCTGGGAACCCGATGTTTCTCGAACAGATCGTTGGTTGCCTCAACCATGAGAGCCTGCACAGAACGACCCTCGTTGAGCGCAAGCATCTTCAGCTGCTGATGGGCCTCGGTCTCGAGGTAAATCGTCACCGCTTTGCGGCCGAGGCGGCTCGGGGCACGATGGGCAACGGATTCAGGTTCGGGATCCAAAGCTGCCAGTGAGGCAGGACGTGACTTTTTCAGTGCATCGGCAAGGGATGGTTTGGTCATGGACCAGCTCCTTTGGGTGATTGGGCTGTCGCCCGAGTGTGAATCCAGTCGTACAACCGGAAGATCTCGCAAGCAGCCTTTCCCCGCGGTTCGTGTTCCTGGACGCCCCGGCCAATGGTCATGGCATGTACGAAAGCAGTTCGGTGTCCAATGCGGACTGGCGACACCTCGAGCTGAAAGCTTTCGAGGGCGCTCTTGGCTTCAGGGGCAAGGGAACCACGTGCGGGCACACTGCACAGTACTGCCACGGCAGGAGTACCGGCAAGCCTGGCGATATCCTGAGAGGCGGAGACCGCTCTAATGTCCAGGATGGATGGACGGCAGGGTACGAGCACCAGATCAGCGTCTCGCGCGGCGGTAAGGGCAGCAGCCTCGGCATGCGGGGCGGTGTCGATGAGGGCCAGACTCGCACCATGATCACGGGCTGTGGAGAGCACACCGGCGAGCCTGGTGGCTTGGGCGGACACAACAACGGGTGTTTCGGTCTGGCGTGAATCGGCCCATGCGGCGGCACTCGCCTGGGGGTCCAGATCAACAACAACAGCAGGCTGTCCGGCAAGCTCGGACGCTACTGCAAGGTTGATAGAGAGCGTGGGTTTACCCGCTCCGCCCTGTTTACCCGCTCCGCCCTTTTGCGAGATGACAGCAATTGTCAGCATGCTGACATGATGTATGCAAGGACTGGTTTCGCGCAGTCACCCGGGAGTGTAGCAAATCGAGAAACGGCCGCAATCCGCAGCTTTGTCCTCGCGAGATCCTTCTGGTCAAGGCGCTGCGGGTCCACTGGCTCGGGGTGAAGATCGTGTTCCGGGGTGACAGCGGGTTTTGCCGCTGGCGGATGCTGCAGTAGTGATCGAACACGGGATATTTACCTGTAGTCAATAATGGTCTTGAATGATGGAATCCACCCCGGCATACTGGTGGCAACCAAATTGAGATCAGGAGAGATCCATTATGGAATTTGCCCTACGCGAGGCGAAAGCGCGCCTCTCCGAACTGGTCGCCGCGGCCCGCCACGGAGAGCGTGTGGTCATCACGAAGCACGGTCAGCCGGCTGTCGAACTGGTGCGCTGTGATCAGCGCGGCGGGATCGATTTTGAGAAATTAGAAGCAGCGCGCCGGCGTCTGGGAATCACGGGTGAGGGGGACGGCTGGCCGGAAGCATACAACGATCCCGCCTTCAGCCGTCGCGTGCTGGGTCTCGACGCCGGATAGTCGGGCCAGGGATGCGCGTTCTTCTCGACACGTCCTACCTGTTTGACTTCATGGACCAGCCCGGGAAATTTCCGGAAACATTGACTCGGCATGACGGCTGGTTGAAAAAATATGAAGACAATCGATTTATTCCCCCCGGGCCACTGTGAGGTGTAACCCCCTCTCCTTGCAAGCCCGTATTCTAGGCGCTGGCTTCAGATTGCCAATCGTCACATGTGTCCAATAATCCATGATTTGAACATGGCCTGATTACATGACTGGCATGAAATTCCTAACGGGCGCGTCCCCGTTCATTTTCCTGGTGTTTTTTGTTCCTAGCGCCATCATCCTTTATGTGCGTTCACAGTTAACAACAGGCCGTTTGCCACTCCCATCGGAAAGATTGCTTTCCTACCTGATTGTGTCAACCATCTACTTGGCGTTGACATTACCGTTTATTAGCTATCAACCCGATCTTGGCTTAGCGAATCTTAGCTCGTGGAGATGGATCTTTTGGCTCTTCGTGATTCCAGTGGTTGTTGGGCTTTGTCTGGCCCTTTTAGGAAGTCGCTTTCGCCAATTCTTGATGGACATTAGACTGAACCCCGTCCATCCTATTCCAACGGCTTGGGACTGGAAATTTAGCAACGCCAGCGAACAATGGGTGCTGGTGACGCTGACAGATGGCTCACAGGTTGCGGGGCTTTTGGGGGTCAAATCATTCGTCTCGGACGACCCGGCTGAGCGCGATCTCTACATCGATCAGGTATACACCTTCGATCCGGACTCCAAAGAATGGGCGGAAGCCGGTGGAAATAGTATTTTGATTGCAGGCGGACAGGTAAAAACGATAGAATTTTGGCCATATCACACAGGACAGGAGTCATTAAATGAAGACAGATAAAAGTACCTCCGGGAAGTTGGTGGTCCATCATCGTGGCCATCAACCGAAAGCGGCGGCCCACAAAACATCAGTAAAACCCCGGCCACCAAATAAAGGTAGTTCCGTAGTCCAGTCAAAGCATTTCAGTGGTGGAAGTGGACGATTTGTTGACAGAAAGTCGTAGTCGGCGCAAAGGATAAGACCCAAAAATATTGTATGCTTCCTTCCAGGAATTTACTTCCAGGGCTGTTGGAGGGTTGACTGGTTTGTTTTGCTGACGTGCTCCACATCGGGCCAAGTAGTAACCAGCGAGCTTCATATGTGGCGATCATGGTTGTCGCAGATTATTCATCTCTTGGTTCCTAACGCCTCCGGTTCCAGCAGCCGATAGACACTCGCCCGACTCAACCCGTATTTCTCCACCAGATCCCGAATCCGGACGCCGGCGGCACGCTCACGGCGCAGCTCGTCGACCTGATCACCGGTCAGTTTCGGAGGCGGGCCGAAACGCACCCCCTTGATCCTGAATGTGTTCCCGGAGCCCGTAGTGGAGTGCAAGGACGTGGGAGCGGCCAACCCCGTGACGGACATGAGACCCGACATGCCCTGGGTGATGAGATCGAATCCGCCCCGGCCGGCATAGGGCCCGGTACGTCCGAACCCCGTCACGGCGCAGTACACCAGGGCGGGGTTTTCCGCTTTCAGCGTCTCGTATCCGATGCCGAGCTTCTCCATCGTCCCCGGACGGTAGTTCTCGATGACCACATCGGCGCCCCGGACCATGCGGAGAAAGACCCCGCGGCCATCGGCGGATCCGAGATCCAGGACGATGCCGACCCGCGTACATGGAAAAGGTCAGCGAATGGGTCAGCGCGTTGCGGCCTTCGGGCCGAGGACCACCCGGGTCACGACGCCGGTGGATTCCACCAGCGGTTCGGGTTCTGCGGCGCGGGCCCTAGATGACATCGTTGGGTGCAGCGGACCGGCGAGGCGAGGACAGGGCGATGGAAATTGCCGGCAAAGTGCCGGCCCGGATGCACTATAATTTTTCCACACCGAATTATAGCCAATCCCCGGCTGTCGACCCTCACGGGCGTCGCCGGAAATTCCGCCCCCGATGACCGCCGCCCGACTGCCCTTCGACACCCTCGCCCGCGAGATCCGGGGGGAACTGCTGACCGGCGCATTCGACCGCGGGCGCTATGCCACCGACGCCTCCATCTACCAGATGATGCCCCTCGGTGTGGTGGTTCCGAAACAGGCCGGGGATGTGGAGGCCGCCCTGGATTTTGCCCGCCGGCACGACTTCCCGGTGCTGCCCCGGGGCGGCGGCACGTCCCAGTGCGGCCAGGCCGTGAGCCGGGGGCTGGTGCTCGACTACACCAAGTACCTCAACGACATCGTCTACCTGGACATGGAAAGCCTCCGTTGCCGGGTCCTGCCGGGCGTCGTACTCGACCAGCTGAACCGGATGCTGAAACCCCGGGGCGTCTGGTTTCCCGTGGACGTCTCCACCGCCTCGCGGGCGACCATCGGCGGCATGGCCGCCAACAACTCCTGCGGCAGCCGGTCCCTGCGCTACGGCCTGATGCGGGACAACGTGGACGCCATCGACGCCATCCTGGCCGACGGTACTCGCCGCCGCTTCGGATCGTTGCCCCTGGCCGAGGCAAGGCGGGATGCCTTCTGGAAGCCCATGGTCGCGCTGGGGGAGCGGGAGCGGGAGGAGATCGCGGCCCGGTTCCCGGATGTGCTGCGGCGGGTCGGCGGGTACAACATTGACGCGCTGGTACCCGGACTGCACCGTCCGGCGGCCGGAGTCCCCGGGGACACGACAAACGACGCCATCAATTCGGCGCACCTGCTGGTGGGTTCCGAGGGGACCCTGGCGCTGTCGGAGGCCATCGACCTCCACCTCTCGCCCCTGCCCCGGCACAAGCTGCTCGGGGTGCTCCACTTCCCGTCCTTCTACGCAGCCATGGATGCCGCCCAGCACATCGTCGCGCTGAAGCCGGTGGCGGTGGAGCTGATCGACCGGACCATGATCGAACTGTCCATGGACATCCCGATGTACCGGCCGGTGGTGGAGCGGTTCGTCCGCGGCGAGCCCGAGGCGTTGCTGCTGGTGGAATTCGCCGAGGAGGACCCGGCGGAGAACCGGCGCCGGCTCACCGCCCTCGGGGAGCTCATGGGCGACCTCGGCTTTCACTGGAACCACCCCCCCGGGAAGCGCGGCGGGATGGTGGAAGCCATCGATCCCGGCTTCCAGTCCGAGATCTTCGAGGTGCGCAAGGCCGGACTGAACATCATGATGTCGATGAAGGAGGAACG
This sequence comes from Candidatus Poriferihabitaceae bacterium, assembly GCA_965213885.1. Classification (GTDB taxonomy): domain Bacteria; phylum Pseudomonadota; class Gammaproteobacteria; order Arenicellales; family Poriferihabitantaceae; genus VYFG01. The sequence goes on along the minus strand of OZ243919.1, from coordinate 3,176,646 downwards.
CAAGCCCGTCTCCTTCGTCGAGGACTGCGCGGTGGCGCTGAAGGATCTGGCGGAATACACCGAGCGCCTCACCGGAATCTTCCGGAAGCACGGCACCATGGGCACCTGGTATGCCCATGCGTCGGTGGGCTGCCTGCACGTGCGGCCGGTGCTGAACCTCCGGCTGGACCAGGACGTGAAGGCCATGCGCGCGATCGCCGAGGAGGCGTTCGACATGGTGCTCGAATACCGGGGCTCCCATTCCGGGGAGCATGGCGACGGGCTGGTTCGCTCGGAGTTCCACCACAGGATGTTCGGTGCCAGGATGGTGGACAATTTTGCCGAGGTGAAGCGCCTGCTGGATCCACGGGGCATCCTCAACCCGGGCAAGATCGTCGACCCGCCGAAGATGGACGAGCGCAGCCTCTTCCGCTACCCGCCCGGCTACCGCGTCGAACCGGTACGGACCGCGCTCGACTGGTCCGCCTGGCCCGGGGAGGGCGGCGGGTTCCAGGGCGCGGTCGAGATGTGCAACAACAACGGCGCCTGCCGCAAGCTCATCGGCGGCGGTATGTGCCCTTCCTACCGGGTCACGCGAAACGAGTGCGACCTCACCCGGGGCCGGGCCAACTCGCTCAGGCTCGCGATTTCGGGGCAGCTCGGCGAGGGCGCGCTCACCTCCGACGCCATGCGGGACACGATGAAGCTCTGCGTCAGCTGCAAGGCCTGCCGCCGTGAATGCCCCACCGGCGTGGACATGGCGCGGATGAAGATCGAGGTGGCGGCCGCCAGATTCCGCGAACAGGGCCTCGACCTCCACCAGAAACTGGTCGCGAACCTGCCCGCCTATGCCCCGTGGCTTTCCCGCCTCGCGCCCCTCGCCAACCTGCCGTCGCGGGTTCCCGCGCTCGCCGCACTGCTCGAGCCGGTCACCGGCTTCTCCCGGCGAAGGCCGCTGCCGACCTGGCGCCGTGACCCCTATGTCCATCGCGACACGGGACCCGTGGACGGCCCGAAGGTGATTCTCTTCGCCGACACCTTCAACACCTGGTTCGAACCGGAAAACCTGCACGCGGCGGGCCGGGTGCTGGCGGCCGCGGGCTATCGCGTGCTGTCGCCGGGGGCGGGTTCGCGGCCGCTGTGCTGCGGCAGGACCTGGCTCACCAGCGGGGACGTCGACCGCGCCCGGGCCGAACAGCGCCGCCTGATCGATGCCTGGCACAACCTGGCCGCCGGGGGCGTGCCCATCATCGGGCTTGAGCCCAGCTGCACCCTGGGCCTGATGGAGGAGTTGCCCGGACTGCACCGGGATGACCGCGCCCGCACGGTGGCCGCACAGATCACCCCGTTCGAGACATTCCTGGCCGGGGAAGACCCCGCCTTCGACCTTCGGACCCCGGCACCCCGTGCGCTCCTGCACGGCCATTGCCACCAGAAGGCCCACCAGCAGTTGGGGCCGGTGGAAACCGTGCTCGGACGGATTCCCGGTCTCGAGGTCCGGGTCGTCGATTCCGCCTGCTGCGGCATGGCCGGGGCCTTCGGCTACGCTCGGGACACGGAGGAGGTATCGGTGAAGATGGCCGAGGCCGACCTCCTGCCGGCGGTGCGGGCCGCCGAGGAGGACACCCTGATCGTGGCGGATGGCACCTCCTGCCGTCACCAGGTAGGCCTCGGCACCGGCCGCGGGGCGCTGCACGTGGCCCGGGTGATCGACATGGCGCTCGGCAATTGATGCTGTGGACGCCTGCCGGTTCTTCGTCGGACCCGGTGCAGCACAGGTACTGTGCAGCGATGATCTTGCTTCAGTTCACCCCTGTCCGTTCTCGGCCAGATACCCGTTCACCAGTCTGAAGGGAGCATCCCCTTCTGTACCAGCTGCCACAATAGCCTTGTCGTCAGAAGTTACGGAATGTTCTGCCAGCCGGACAGCAAGCCAGGTTTTTCTTCTCCATCAATCAAGCGGTAATCCACAACCGCATTGACTGTTTATTGCATTGGAGATACACGGGTTGGCACTACCCGGGTGATGACGGCCTCTTCCACAATCAGAAGTTCGCGAATCCTTGGTTTGAAGTTTGTTTGCCAATACTCGCTTTCGTTCAGCTCCGCATTGCGTGCAACGCGATCAGCCTCATCCGTGAAGCGACGAATCCAGAAATACTTCGTATCATCATCTTCGGCGCAGAAGCTCGCCGTCACAGCCACACCTTTGGAAATTACATACGGGATGATTTCTCCTTCCATCAGTTCCAGCCACTGTGCTTTCTTACCATCTCGTATCTTGTATTGTCGAAGTTCGAAAAGCGCCATCTGCTCTCCCGGAAATTTACATGTGGTTGACAGGTAGTTCGTACTGTGCCGATTGACAACAGTACATTTTGAAATGAATTTCTCTTGCCATGGGATTTTTCCTGGCCCAGGAAGCGAGTTGATGTCAGTACGTCGGAGATTGTACTGTTCAATCGCGCCCTACCCAAAACAATCATTGACCACCCTTACTATCATGAATGTACGTTCTTGCTAATTTTCCTGCATGGATGCACTCTAGGTGCCAGCAATCGAGGACTGGCCATTTCGGCCTGACTCCTTCTGTACATTTTCATTCCCGGAAGCGAAGTTGGTCCACGTGGTCGTCCAGTGGACCAACATGAGCCTCCAATTCCGGATTCCGGGGCTTTGACCTGACGGTAAAGTAGTAATGGACCTTGGACTAAGCGGAAAAAATGCCGCAATCGCTGGCGCAACAAGAGGTATTGGGCGCGCTATTGCCGGTCAACTCGCTGCTGAGGGTTGCAATGTTTCCATTTGTGCTCGGGACAAGGACAGTGTCGGGACCGTAGTTGAGGAACTTCAATCGTCCGGTGTATCCGCAATGGGGCATTCGTTGGATGCGACCGATCCCGATGCGCAAACCACCTGGATCGAAGAGTCGGCATGCACGTTTGGCGGCCTGGATATCTTCATTGCAAATGTCAGCGCCTTGCATCCAGGTACCGATCAGGAAGCGTGGAGACAAAGTTTTGAAGTCGACATGATGGCAACGGTTTATGGAGTTGAAGCGGCTATTCCCTTACTGAAGAAGTCAGGCGGTGGAGCAATGGTGTTGATTGCGTCCATTGCCGCCCTTCATGCCGCCAGTGGCGTGCGTCCCTATGGCGCCGCCAAGGCCTCGGTCCTGCATTACAGCAAAGGTCTTGCGCGCGAGCTGGCACCGGAAGGGATTCGAGTCAACTCCGTGTCACCCGGTAACATCTATTTCGAGGACGGTGTATGGGGTCGTACTGAAAGAAACAATCCTGATTTCTTCGCCAAGATGCTGGCCGCGAATCCGATGGGACGAATGGGCCGACCAGAAGAAGTTGCCAACGCCGCTGTGTTTCTGGCAAGTCCGGCCGCAAGCTTTATCTCCGGCACTAACGTACTTGTGGATGGCGCACTTACCGTCGGCGTTCAATACTGAGACAGTATCATTCCCATGCGGACAACCCCGACACAGCGTCACTCGGATCAGGCTGTTTTTCTCGGCTGAATGTGGCTCGCGATGGATCTGCACCACCGTATCCGTCAGGTCCGACCAACCCAAAGGATAGGGTCACCTCGATCCATTCGCGAAAATCCGAGACAGGACGTTTCAGGCAATGAATGCCCGGAGTCGCAATCAAGCAGTCCGATGACTATCAAAAATGTAGGTACTTGTATTTTGTTGTGCAAGCGTGCACTCTCGTCAGGACTGACGATGACCGTTCATGCGCTGGTCCAGAACAACCAGAAATCGAGCGCAGGACTGAGAATGTGCCTATAGGAGGATAGTCGGTCGATGCCCTTCTCGTTTTTCTGGGTCTTTCTGATCTGTATGGCACTCGGTGTGCCCATCGTCTTTGCATTGGCAGCGGGCCCCCTGGCCGGATTTCTCATTGCCGACAAGCTGCTATTCCTGAAAATGCTTCCGCAGCGAATGTTCGGAGGCATTGCCCAATTTCCCATACTGGCTATTCCCCTTTTTATCCTCGCAGGGGAATTGATGAACGTCAGCGGCATCACCCAGAAGTTGGTGAACTTCGCAAATACCCTGATCGGACACATCAGGGCGGGACTCGCCCAGACCAATATTGTTGCCAGCATGATGTTTGCGGGTCTGAGTGGTTCTGCTGTGGCCGATACATCTGCGATCGGTTCAATCCTGATACCGGCCATGGAGAAGGATGGTTATTCACGGCAGTTCGCCGCTGCCGTAACGGCAGCTTCCTCCGTCATAGGCCCCATCATCCCGCCAAGCATCATCATGATCATTTATGCCTACGTCATGAAGGTGCCCGTGGCCGCATTATTCCTTGCCGGCCTGGTACCTGGCGTGATGGTCGGCGCTGGCTTGATGTTGGTCACCTACTATATCGGAAAGCGTCGAAATTACCCAAAAGCCCATAAGCGAGCTTCTCTGGGAGAACTCTGGCAGGCATTCAAGCCCGCATTCCTTCCCTTGCTTACGCCCCTAATCATTCTCGGCGGAATCATCACCGGTGTTGTCACACCCACAGAGGCTGCGGGGCTTGCGGTTCTGTATGCCCTGATACTCGGTCTATTCATCATGCGAACCGTGAAGCTTTCTGATTTGTCGGGCATTTTGTATCGAACCGGACTGCTGTCCTCTACGATCCTGCTGTTGGTTGGCTCTGCAACCATATTTGGCTGGGCGGCAACCATATCCGGAGTACCCCAAGCCCTGGGGCGGCTGTTACTCACCATTACCGATAATCCAATTCTACTGTTGTTGCTGGTGAACGTATTGTTGCTCGTCATCGGAATGTTCCTTGATGCGGTTCCGGCAATACTGATCCTGGGTCCTATCTTCGGTCCGGCTCTCGCTCAATTTGGCGTGGATCCAGTACATTTTGCGATCATCATGTGCATCAATGTAACGGTGGGGCTGGCCACACCGCCGATGGGCATGATTCTGTTTGTCGCTTCCAGCCTGACCAAAACGGGGATCGAGGTGATTTCCAGGGAATTATGGCCCTATCTGGCGGTACATCTTACAGTCATCGTTCTGGTCAGCATGTTCCCTGCTCTGGCCCTCACCATACCCAAAGCATTGGGTTTCATGTGATTTCGCATCAGCGCATGAACGATGCACTCGATACGATGCAACCCTACATGCCCTGGAACCCGAATCCAAGTTTACCCAACACCCGATCGGCCCGATAACTTGATCGAACCAATGGCCCGGCAGCGACTTCCGCAAAGCCCCGTTCGATCCCCCACCTTCTGTACCGTTCAAACTCTTCCGGATGCACCCATCTTTGAACCGGAAGGTGATTGGGCGTCGGGCGCAAGTATTGACCCAAGGTCAGGATATCCACAGCATGGGAACGCAAATCATCCATCGCATCCTTTATTTCATCATCACGCTCACCCAGACCCAGCATCAGGCTCGACTTGGTCAGTACTTGAGGTGCAACGAACTTTGCATGACAAAGCACTTTCAGGGTTTGAGAATACCCTGCTCTGGGGTCCCGGACATGTTTGGTCAGCCGCTCCACAGTTTCCAGGTTTTGAGCAAACACCTGCAATCCCGAATTCACCACCGTTTCCACCGCATCGTGACTGCCTGAAAAGTCCGGTGTGAGCGCTTCCACCGCTGTGTTCGGATTCATGGTTCGCACTTCCCGAATGCATGCAGCGATATGATCGGCACCACCTTCGGGGAGATCGTCACGATCAACCGATGTCAACACCACATACTTCAGATTCATCATGTGGACGGAATTTGCGACGCCAAGCGGCTCATCCGGATCAAGCCATCCCCTGGGATTCCCCGTGTCCACCGCACAGAATCTGCAGGATCGAGTGCAGACGGCGCCCATCAGCATGATGGTCGCCGTACCATGATTCCAACACTCACTGATGTTGGGACAGTACGACTCTTCGCAAACAGTCGCTAATCGGTGTTTGCGAACGGTATTGGTGACCGACCGGGACTTGTCATCGTTCTTGATGCGGACGCGCAACCAATCCGGTTTGGCTGCGCCTGGATGAGGACTTCCTACGGTTTTGACACCGTTTCTGATCGCAGAAAATCCCTGTTCTGTCCGGAACTTCTTTCCGCTTTCCCGCTGTGTCCTGTGAACCTTTGCCATCGTGAACCGGCACCGCATGCAAGAACCAAGGTTGTGTCACCGGTTTCACAGAGGTACCCGGCAGGGTGGAACACACCCGTGTTTCGGTTAACCCTGGCTATAACCGCCAAGCACTGTTTTCCCGATGGCCGAGCCACTTCCCTGGTGTTCCAACGCGCTACGAAGATTTGACACGCTCAGATCGCCGCCATGCCTGTTGACTGTAGAGATCAACTTCCCGGCGTCAACCAGTTCGGATACGCGAGAAAGAAGTTGATGCTGTGCATCCATATCCTCGGTTTGGAACATGGAACGGGCAAACATGAACTCCCAGCTGAATGACAGTGCCTTGAGCTTGATGGCACCGATTTCGAGGTTCTGGGGATCATCAATCATCGCGATATGGCCTCTCGGCTTGATCAGTTCAACGATCGCACCGAAATGATCATCCGTATTCGTCAGGGCAGCTACGTACTTCGGTGCAATACCCAGAGATTTCATCTCTTCGTCAAGGGGGTTTCGATGATTGACGACGTGATCAGCTCCCATCTTCTTGACCCATTCCCGGGTATCCGGACGCGAGGCCGTTGCGATGACAGTAAGCCCGGTGAGGTTTTTTGCCAGCTGTATGAGGATTGATCCTACGCCACCTGCCCCACCGACAACGAGTAATGATTCTCCCGCGCCTTCACCTTCATTGAGTCCGAAGCTGTCAAATAGGATTTCCCAGGCTGTTATGCTGGTGAGCGGCAAGGCAGCCGCGTCGGCGAAGTCGAGCGATGATGGTTTTTTTCCGACCAGTCGTTCATCAACCAATTGAAATTCAGCATTAGAACCAGGCCGGGTAAACTCACCTGCGTAAAATACTTCGTCACCTGGTTTGAATCGGGTCACGGAACCGCCAACCTCACTGACCACACCTGCAGCGTCGAATCCCAGAATTCTCGGCCCTTCTTCGGGTGGCGGCCGGTTGGCCCGTACCTTTACATCAACAGGGTTGACCGAGACACCACGTACTGCAACGAGCAGATCGTTTGAACCGGGCGTTGGATCCGCGGTCTCGAATTCGACGACTGCGGCCTCAGCTGAAACCGGCCCTCTTTCTGCGTAGCCTATCGCTTTCATCTTCTCTCCGGGTGGTTAGAATATCGGTTGTTCAAACTTGGAGAATGCATTTATACGTGGAAATTGACAAGTACCCACATTTTTGTTAGTAATGTCTATCTGTATTTCTTTCGGAGACCGCCATGGCGCGCAAGTACAACTGGAAAACCGGCTGTGACGTTGAAGCAACACTCAGCGTCATCGGCGGGCGCTGGAAACCGATCCTGATCTGTCGTTTACTCAATGGTCGCAAGCGTTTTGGGGAGGTGTGCCGCCTCGCGCCGAATGCTACTGAAAGAATGATTACACTCCAATTGCGAGAACTGGAAGCCGATGGCGTGATCGCCAGACACGTCTATCCGGAAGTTCCTCCGCGTGTTGAATACGAGGTGACGGAATTTGGGAAATCACTCGCACCAATCATCAAGTCGATGCAGAAATGGGGTAGCGCATTCAAAACCCAGAGACTCGCAGAAGAAGAGGCTGACAAGGAACAGACCGAGTACGCAGCCTAGTCGGCTCACCCGAATTACGTAGTCCGGTTACGGATCTATCTGTTCATAATCGTGACTTCCCCAAGTTCGACGATCATTTCGTCGCCCGAATTGACCAAGGTCGTGACGTCACCGTCCTCAAAACGGTCACAAACGCCATTTTGGCCAATGCAGCACCCTGAGCCAGAATGGTGGTTGCAGAATGTAAAGGCAAAGCCCTCGGTGCAGCTCTCCTGGAGGCCATTTCGTATAGCCTCCAGGCGGATGCGACACCACCCTTTGCAGTATTCACAACCAAAATCCTGTCAATGTGACTTTGCCCGGCCAGCGCATGCTCCGGCCTGGAAAACACCCCTTTGATCCGGTCGAGATCGTAACGGGCGGAAAAATGATCGTTGGCTACGAGCGCCGCACCCTCCACACGGGGTCCTATTCCCACATGACATTTGAGTGTGATTGACTTTAAACCACCTTCCCGGCTACAGCTGCCTCCACGCATGCCTGCATGGAAGCAAGTGCAGGTTTGTAACCGTAACCGCCCAGGATATTCACGATTTTGGTGGAATTCGAAAGTAGACGGACCCAACCATTGGCCTCGCCTATCTCACGGGCGTACTGCTGGTAAAAGCAGGTGCCCTGCAATACTCGGGCACCGAAGGTTTCGATGTCCTTGATATAGCCCGCCGCCCGGGCATCTGCGTAGACACCTGGAGGTGTACAGACCAGCATGGCAGTATCGGGATGTCTTTGCTGACCACGGCACAGTTCCGCCACACGCTGCATTTCAACCAACGACAGTTGCGGAGCTGCAAAAACGACCACATCCACCTGTTCCCCCTGCGCACCGAAACTGCCTCGAAAAGCATTGAGTTCATCATCGGTAATGGACTCCATCGGCAGATGCTCTCCGCCCACATCGGACAGGCGGTCACATTCAGGGGTAATTCCCACGATATGGAACAAGGGTGTGGAGCCGTAGCTGGCCATTGCAGCGCCCATGTGCTTTGCTTCATCAGATGTCGGAACCCGTTCCATTCCTTCGACAACGGGGACTTCCCAGTAGGAGCCGGCCCGGCGGCCAATGACTGCTCCAAGTACGCCCCAGTCAGTCAGTTCAGCGGGCTGGGACTGAATTGTGTACCGACGGGTCGCTTGCCGGTTTTCATCCAGATGCAACCCGTATCGGGGTGTACATCCGGTCAAGCCGGCCGCCAGCGCGGAAGGGCCTCCCTCGAAGTTCGAACGCGCCCCGCAGAAACTGTTTGAGTAGATGACTACGCCCGTATCGCCATAGGCAACGTGATCACCGCGAACCGGCGGCATGATTGTCTGATAGTTGATACAGGTATTGGTCATGATGATGCCCATCGCGCGGCATGCCCTGATAAATCGCCGTTCCAGATCAGCCATCTCTTCCGTCTGGCCAAGCGATTCGTAGTAATCCAGGTCGACACCGCGGGGGTCGGTAATCATCGGGATGATGACTCGCCGCTCGTCTTCGGGAAGCGCAGCAAATCGTTCAAGCAATTCGACACCTGCAAGCCCGATCGACTCGGGATCAGCCATCATGTGGGCCTGGCTGACTCCAACCATATCCGCCGCATCGAACATGCGACCGACCTGCAGCTGATGCTCGACCGCCCAACGCCTCGCCGGTCCGTACTCTCCAGCGATCATCGCTTCCGCATGCGGGGAAAGCCTTGTCATCGGCGAATCGGCCGATGGGCAGCCTTGATCAGGGACTGTTTGTATCTGCGTTCGGATCCATGGGAAATTCCGTGCGCGGAATCAAGAATACGTAAGAACCGTATTTGCAGTGCAGTCATTCCTCCGGCAGGAATGTGCAAGGACCCAATATCCAGGACCGTCTCCTGGTGTGTGATCGCCCGTGCTGCCCCATTGATCCTGGAAACCATTTCAGGACGCAGCGTTATCAAACACATCACCGGAGCCCAAGTTGGGTTCCTCGGGATGAAAGATTCCACGCAATGCACTCAGCCAGAACTCGAGAGAGATCAGAGCCATGATACAACACCCAAGCGGTATCGACAGATACACCCAGAAAAACGAAAGATCCATCGTCGTCGCTTTCTGTCCCTTAGCTTGCCAGGCAAGATCAAGCCCCTGCCACACAAAAATACACACCAGAATCAAAACAATGGTGTAAATGATCAGGTAATTGAAATTCTGAAGCCGCGGCGCCAGCCGTTTCGTCAAAACATCCAGGGAAATATGGCCGCGTTGTTTCAGTACGATGGGAGCCCCGGAGAATACCAGCCATATCATCATGTATTTCGAAGATTCCTCGTACCACGCCAATGAATCATTCAGTACATAACGAAAGAAAACCCCGACAAATACATTCACGGCCAGTGCCCCTACCAGGAAGATGGTGAGCCACTTGCACAACCACAATATCTTCAGATTCAACCAGTCCAGGCTGTTGATCAGTGTGGTTAACATCTTCATCACCGTCACTTGCCTCGTCTGTAACCACCGTTCATTCGTCAGGCGACATGATCCGTCAGTGCGGAATAAACCGGTATCACCTTCCGTTGCCGGCTCGTGCTGTCAAATCGCTGATTCTCTGTTCGATTTCATCCAGTCCTGCCTGCCAATCCGCATCTTTCACGGCAACGTAATGAGCCGCCGGCAATGCCGACTGCAGGCAGCCGACACCCTCAAACAAGCGAGTATCGCAGATCATTGCATAGGGTTTGTCCGAAATCCGCTTCGCTTCCTCAAACGCCCCAAGCACCTCTTCCACGTTATTACCATTAATTCGGCGGACAGCGAATCCAAAGGCTTCGAACTTTTCTGGAACAGGCTCCACCCCGAGAATTTCCTGGGTGGATCCAGTGGCACCCAGATCATTGTTATCGATCATGTACACCAGATTGGAGAGTTTCTGATGGCCTGCGAACATCGCCGCCTCCCATACATTACCCTCCTGGATTTCTCCATCAGAAAACAGGCAATAGATCCGCTTGTCTGATGCATTCAGGCGTTCCCCGTACGCGATTCCGGCTGCTTGTGACGGACCCTGCCCGAGGGAACCCGCGGTAATTTCAAAACCAAGCTGGCCTTCAATCGGACTCTGATCAATCTTGGTGCCATCGGCGTTGTAGGTGCGCAGCTCCTCGATGGAGTACGCTCCATGTTCTGCCAGCGCACCATAGGACATGATGGCATCATGCCCGTTGGACAGAACAAAGCGGTCGTAAAACCATTGGTGGTCGTCAGGGCGCAATTCATCAAAATACAGACATGCTCCTATTTCCGCCAACGCGACCCCTTGGCCGGCGTAGCCACCTCTCTGCATACAGATGTCGAGAACATTTCGACGAATTCTCGCGGCCATGAGTTCCAGGAACTGAATTCGATCCTCCCGATTCCTGCTCATTGCAGTACCGCCTCAATTGTCTGCGCAAGACTGTCCGCATCCAAACCCAACTGCCGACGGATATATCCAAGAGTTCCCCCCGGCGCCCACGAATTGGGTAAGCCCAACCGGGTGATCCGCGGCCCACCGCCAATGGAAGACACAATTTCCGATACCAGGCTTCCAAGGCCGGTGACGATCTGATGATTTTCAATGGTGACGATCTGTTCGTGCGAAAAACAGAACTCGGCGATCTCTTCTTCGTTGACCGGTTTAATCGTGGGAACATGAAGAAGAGAATGGTCCGTTCCCCGCTGCTCCAGAAGATCCGACGCTTCAAGCCCCCATTGTGACGCATGCCCTGTTGTGATGACACCAACTCCACTACCCTGGCGAAGCGGGTAGGTCTTACCCAGTTCGAAACTGAATTGATCCGGATCAAGCAGTCGAGGCGTGACGCCTCGATGCCCGCGCATATAGATCAATCCGGGCATATCGACCGCAGCGTCCAGGGCCTGCTTGAAGTCGGTCGCATCCATGGGGTCAATGACGGTTGCATCCGGTATGGCGCGGACCATCCCCAGATCCTCTGCCGCCTGGTGATGGATCCGCGCAGGATTGGCAATACCCGGCGTGAATCCAATCACAATGTTTGTTCTGGGGCCGGTTCCCATACAAATCATCATTTGATCATAGGCCCGGCGTGTCGCATAGCACGCGAACGTGGTGGCGACGGGAACAAAGCCAGCTTTGGAAATACCCGCAGCGACTGAAATCAGGTTTTGTTCCGCCATCCCAACATCCAGATGTTGATTCGGCAATTCCTCTTTGACCCTGATGACCTGAGTATATTTGCTCAGATCCGCACTGAGGATGATGACATCCTTGCGGCGCGAACACAGATCAAAGCTGATTTGATCAAAAGGCGCACTGTCCGGTGAGCGCTCTTCAGTAAGCAACATACGGCTTTCCCCGAATATCCACTAAATCAGAATTCCGCCGGAACCGGTTTCCGGGACATCTGCAGAATGGATCCTGAAACAACAGGATCCAAAAAGGCGCCAGTCCCTCTGATGGAACCGGCGCCCCAACCTTACAAGAGGAATCGAGGGTCGTTTCTGCCTATCGGCCAGCAACAGATGCCCGTTCCGCTTCCACATCTGCCTCAGCGCGTGCGATCGCTGCTTTGACGAGATCAAGGTATTCCGTTCCATGATTCTCAACGTACCAGTCAAGAACCGGCTTTTGTCCGGGCAGGAAAGTCGCTTTTTCTTCCGGAGTGGGAAGGTGCAAAACGCCGCCCGCTTCGACGAATTTCTGGTACTTCTTGACATTCAATGCCCCGGGCAGGCCGTTACAGGTGTTGGCAAGCGCATGGTACCCGTCGAGCACAACATTCTGCAAGTCTTCCGGCAAGCCTTGAAGAAATTTATCCCCGATCCACCAGAATACAATCGTATTGGTGTGGTGATCTTCGACCGCATACTTCACGAAATCGTGCAGATTGGTGTCAACCACGTCGGCCAGCGAGTTCTTGGTCCCTTTCACCACGCCGGTAGCGAGAGAGGTGTATAGCTCCGGCCAGGAGACAGGTGTCGGATTCATGCCAAGGGCACGAGAAAGCTCCATCGCCACGGGGGATTCGATCGTCCTCATCTTGATGCCCTTCAGGTCCGCAGCAGTCTTGACGGGTTTCGTTGAAAAGAAATCACGCCAGCCAGGTCCTCCCGTCATGCCCAGGAGGCGCACATTGTCCGAGGCTTTGAGAATGTCCGCGCGCAAACGAGCATTCAGCTCGGGGTCTTCCATGACTTTCTCAATGATCCGGTCCCCGTTAAACAAGTAGGGGATATCGAACGCCTGAATAGGTGGGAATACGTTCGAAATACCACCGCCCGAAGTGAGAGTCACCTCAAGGGTTTCCACTTGAATCTGTTCAATGTTCTGGCGGAAGTTGCCAAGCTGGCCCGCTGGATAGTGTTCTACCTCGATTCTGCCTGATGAATACTTCTCCACGTGCGCCTTCATGACTTCAGCGCAGTCATAAAGCGGTTGGGTTACGGCCGCGACATGGCCGATTTTCATGGTGAACTCAGCTTCAGCCTGGGCGGCGCTGGTGCCGAGAAGTAATGTGCCAGCGAGCGTCACAGAAATGATGCTCGACTTATGCTTCATGGACATGATGCCTCCTAACTCGATGGATTCAGTTGTGGTCAGGCTACGGCGGAGTTGATCTGGTACCGCTGCAGCTCAGATCAGGCCACAGCATGCACCCGTACATTTATTATTACAAGTACCAACATTTTTGTAAGTATAGGGTTTTCACTTGAGAAATCAGACAATCCGGACCGGATTCAAACGCAACCGGAAGGGACGCTTGCCGCAGAACGCATCCCGCAGGAGATCCTTGCAATACTCGGGTTTTCCGGAATCGCCGACTAATCGAACAAGTCGCCAGGCTCACCGATCAATTCGTCCAGGTCCTTCAAGAAGGCGGCAGCTGTTGCGCCATCAATGATCCGATGATCGTAGCAGAGGCTGAACCAGGCCATTTCGCGAATCACCACTGCAGCATCTTTGACGGTTGGTTTTGCACGCGCCTCGCCGACGAGCAGAATGGCGGCCTCTGGAGGACGGGGTATCGGAAACCCGGTATCGATCCCGTACATCCCCAGATTGCTAACCGTGAAAGTGCCCCCCTCGACATCCTTCAACGACAGCGAACCGCTTCGGGATTTTTCGACCTTCGCCTCGATTGCCGCAGACAGTTCCACCAATGTCATCAAATGGGCCCCGGGAACAACGACCACGATCAATCCGTCCGGCGTCGCAACGGCCATTCCCAGGTTAACGGTATCGTAGGCAAGGATTTCCCGGTCCACCAATTCGGCATTCAACAATGGATGTCGGGGGAGCGTGCGAGCCACTGCAGCCATGATCAGTGTGTTCAGGGAAGTACGATTGGATCCATCCGCCTGGTTTTCCCTTCTGCCTTGTTGTAACGCAGTCACGTCAATTTCCCGAGTCACCTGACTGAGCGCCGAGTGATCAACACTAGCCTTCATGGACTGTGCCATCGCTTTACGAATGCTCTTGAGTGGTATCCGCTCTTTGACAGGCAGCCTACGAGGGGAGTCAGACATTACCACCTCACTGCAACACCGTGACGATGGTTCCTTTCAATCGGCCCTGGCTGTCTGTCCACAACCGGCTGCCTCGCAGATCCGAACCAATGAAAGGCAAGCCAAGCAGTCGCATTCCGTCAGTCGCTGTCCGTTTCGACGATACAGATCTCATCACCAACGGCAATAATGTCGTCTTGTGCAACCAATGCCTCGATGAACGTGCCGGATTCTGATGCCGTGACTTCCTCGGTGACCTTTTCGGTTTCGATTTCGTAAAGAACATCGTCCTTTTCGAAGCGCTCGCCTGGTTTGAAGCACCAACGAACCAAGGTTGCCTCTTCCATCGTCATTCCGACCCGATTCAGTTTCAATGTAACTCTCACCCCTTTCCTCCAGAATTCAGAACCAGACTGGCCGCAGCCAGGATTTTCCCGGTGTCCGGCAATAGATACTTCTCACTCGCCGGTGCATAGGGTAAGGAACAGTCCGGCGTGGTGACTCGCTTGACGGGTGCACGAAGATCACCGAAACAACGATCCGCCAGAATTGCGGAAATCTGGCTGGCAGCGCTACAGCGGTCCCGTGACTCGTCCACAATGACCACCCGGCCGGTATTGGATGCCGCCCTGCACAGGGTTTCCTCATCCAGCGGGGCCAAGGATCTTACATCCACCACAGTGCTTTCAACCCCTTCCTTGCTGAGCATGTCGGCGGCCTGAATCGTCATACGCATCGTGGATCCCATGCCAATCAGAGTGATGTCCTTACCCTCCCGCAGGATTGCCGCTTCGCCGATGGGCGTCAAATAATCCTCATCCGGGACTTCGCCGATTTCGCCGCCCCTGCCGCCTGGCTCAAAGAAGATGACCGGGTCGTTGCATCGAATGGCCGATTTCAAGAGCCCTTTTGCATCCGCTGGATTGGACGGTGCGACAACGTGTACTCCGCCTAGGCTCATGACCGGTGAAAACGGTGTATCGGAGTGTTGGGCCGCATTGGCACGGCCACCTCCATAACTCGCGATGATCGTAATGGGCAAATCAATCTGCGCTCCGGACATCAAGCGCGCCCTTGCGATTTGATTGGCGATTCCATCCATACCGGTGTATACGAAGTTTGCAAACATCAGGTGAAGAACCACACGGTACCCGCTTGCCGCGGCTCCCACGGTCATGCCGGTCAGCGTATTTTCAGAGATGGGGGTGTTGCGGACACGTCGGGGGCCGAACACATCGATCAAACCCCGTGTGTCGCCAAAAATACTCGCCTCGACATCTTCACCGAACAGGATTACTTTTTCATCGCGCTCCATCTCTTCGCGCAATGCATCGTTGATCGCTGTGATCAGCCGAGTGCGTGCCATCAGCTGTAGGTCCCCGCGAACATGTACTCAGGTCCGATGTTTTCAGGTGGAACAGTACCTGCTTCAGCAAACGCAACACTTTCCCGAATGACCCGGGCGGCTTCCCTGTCGATTGCTGACAGGACTTTTTCGTCAGTCATACGCTCATTCAGCATCCATTGCTGCAACATAACGATCGGGTCACGTTCCTGGCGCATTTTTTCCACTTCTTCCTCGGTCCGGTACGGTGTTTGAACCACAAGATGTTCCCGTTCAAAATGATTATTCATCCGATAGGTACGGGCCTCGATAAACGCCGGTCCGCTGCCCGCCCGGATATATTCTGATGCCCAGGCCATCGCATTCCATACGGCCCGGACATCATTGCCTTCCTCCACTACCCTTACTGGAATGCCAAAGGCTTTTGCCCGATCACTGATCGTTCCGGCAGTGACGGTTTCGGCCGGTGAGAACTGACAAAACCCATTGTGTTCGCAGACATAGAGAAGTGGTAATTTCCACAAGGCAGCGAAGTTGAGAGATTCCTGAAGTACGCCTTGATTGGAAGCGCCGTCACCAAATATACAAACGGTAAAGCTGCCGTCATCATCCAGTAGATCAGCGAGCGCTGCACCCGTGGAAATCGGCAATCCCGCCCCGACAATGCCATTGGCGCCGATGATTCCTTTCGAGTAGTCTGCAACGTGCATTGAGCCCCCCATGCCACGACAGATTCCCTCACTTTTTCCATATACCTCGGCGAAGAGAGTCCTGGGGTCCCCTCCCTTGGCGATAAAGTGTCCGTGGCCACGATGATTACTTGCCAGCTGATCTTGATCTGTCAGGTGAGCACAGATTCCGGCTGCGACTGCTTCCTGTCCTTTTGACAAGTGCACCCCGCCCGGAGTTTTACCGGCAGCAAAATCCTCGGCAAGCTGCTCCTCGGTGTACCGAATAAGAAGCATAGTGCGCAAGAGTCCCAGACACTGTGACAGATCGGGAAAAGCGTTGTCTACCATTTGGGTCCCGCAGGATAGTGATCAGCAAACAACCAGAAGCATGCAATCAAACATTCGTTATTGCAAGTACCTACAATATTGTAAGTATAAAATGTAGATGAATGATTCCTCAGCCGGTATTTCAGCCAATTTGTGAAACCCTTGACCCCATGCTTGCTCTGGTCGTAGCTCACCCGGTCCTACAACCGCTGTGGCGGCAGCCATCGTGTGCGTGCACTTCCATGTGCCGAACTTTGCCGGATCCTGGCCCTTGCACTGATCGACAGGGAAAGTGCGCAATATCGAAGCGTCTCTCACGGCGCAATCGGCGCAGCTCGATCAATGTATGCCGGATGTTCGCATGGACTGTATTCGTTCCGGTTCCGTCCAGCCTTCTCCCGAAGGCTGCAATGAACCGGTAGGAGTCAGGGTCCCGCGCGGGAGCCATGTGATAGGATTGCCGGTGAAGCGATCCCGGGGAGTCGGGAGTGTCTACGTTTTTCACTGCAAGGCAGGGCCGGATTGGAACAGCCCCGGAACGCACTGATGGAACTCGACCACAAAGATCCTGAACCCGGGGATTCAACCGCCGAGCCCACGGAATCCCACTGGCAGCGGATCGGGTTTGCCGGACGTGCCCGGGAATACTTCGGAATCTGGATCACGAACCTGACGCTGTCGCTGATCACCGTTGGCATCTACAGCGCCTGGGCCAAGGTGCGGCGCCTGACCTATTTCCACAACAGGACCATCATTTCCGGTTACGGGTTCGGATATCACGCAACCGGAATCCAGATCCTGAAAGGCCGGTTGATCGCGGTCGCGATGATCGTTCTCTTTAACTTCCTCGGCCTGGTCCATCCCCTGATCATTGTCGCGGTCGGTCTGCTGTTCGCTGCAGCCGCCCCCTGGCTGGTGAACAAGTCGCTCCAGTTCAGCGCCCGGATGACCTCGTTCAGGAATGTGCGGTTCGACTGGCATGGAACATACTGGAAAACCTTCCTGTTCCTGATCGTCGGGCCGCTCATCGGCCTGGCATCCCTGGGGATTCTCCTGCCGCTGATGTCCCGGTACTACTACCGATATTTCGCAACCGGGCATTCCTACGGAATCACGCGGTTTTCCGCGGAACCCGGGACAGCCGGCTTCTACATGGCCTTTCTTGTCGGTGCCCTGCTGCCCGCAATACTGATCGGCATCCTGGTCGCCGGGGGATACGCGGTCTACCTGAACCCGGATCTGCTGATCGTGGCATTCGACGGATCCGTCCCGTGGACCTGGCTCCTTGATTCCGAGTTCCTCCTGGCCCTCCTGTTCACGTTCATCCAGGGTTTTGTCCTGGGGTTCCTCTTCCTCCTTGCCTTCGTCTACGGCCCCCTTTGCAGGAACCTGCTGGTCAACACCCTGGCATTGGGCGACGCGGCCGGATTCAGGTCAAAAATCAATCCGCTCAGATTCGTGTGGATATCCATCTCGAACCTGTTCCTCACCATCATTTCACTGGGACTGATGCTCCCGTGGTGCCAGATCAGGATGTATCGCTACCTCTGCCACTGCACCTCGGTCAGCCTGGTCGGCGACATCGACGATTTCATCGACAGCGAGAGACGGAAAAGAAGTTCGTTCGGGGAGGAATTTGCCGAACTCGAGGGACTGGACATCTCCATCTGACGGGTATGGAAATCACGGGCGAATTCTTTGATGCCCTGTCATCCAGGGGACGGAAGGCCAGCCTGAAACTGGAAGGTGACCATCTGTCGGTGTTCATCGACGGGAACCGGATCGCCGGTGACCTCAGGCTGGAATCGATGCAGGACAACCGGGTGCTTCATTTCGAATGCGGCCGGCAGTTCATCGCCGACCGTGCGATCGACCGGGAATTCCGCCTCCGCCACCTGAACAAGGCCGAACGCTTCATCCTCTGGCTGGAACAGTTCTCGATCAGACGGGCCCTCATCCTGACGGTCCTCGCGGTTTCCGCCCTGGCGCTCTACCGGGTCCTGCTGTCCGCGGCAGGCGGCGTCATCGTGGCGGGCCTGCCCCATTCCCTGGAACGGGAAATCGGCGAGAACGCCTATCACGCATTGAAGAGCACCGCGTTCAACGAGACGGAACTGCCGGATCCGGTCCGCTCCAGACTGATCGGCAGGGCAGGCGCCCTGTCGGCACACATGGCCCTGCCGGTTGTACCCGATATCCACTTTCACTCGTCGCGGTTCTTCGGGCCGAATGCCCTGGCGTTTCCCGGCGGCCCGGTCGTCGTCACGGATGAACTGGTCAATCTCCTTGATGACGATGGAGAGATACTGGCCGTCATCGCGCACGAGCTGGCGCATGTCAGGGAAAGGCACTCCCTCAGGCAGATCGTCGACACCGTCGGCATGACCGCCATCGCGGCCATCCTGTTCGGCGCGGACGAATCCCTCATCGAGGAAGCGACCGCCATCTTCATCAATGCCAGGGCCCTCAGGAACAGCCGGGGTTACGAGAAGGAGGCGGACCTGATCGCCCTCGAAGTCTTCCGGGACCTGGGGATGGACGAAAGGAGCCTGCATTCCGCGATCAGCAAGCTGATCGGGCACCGCTGCGGTCGGGACCCGGCCGGGGCTGACCTGGAAGAATGCCTCGAGGAGGATGCATTTCCCGGCTGGCTCTCCACCCACCCGGCTGGCGCCGAAAGACTCGAGTACCTGTCCGGGAAACAGGGCAGGGACTGATCGCCGCCGGTGCACGGCAGGGGATTGTTCCGCGGCGCCCTTTCCTGCCCCTGTCCACATCCGGAATCGGCCGTCGGGTTCATTTCAGGGTCAACCGGCTTGTCGCGACTTCCTGCGGAGTGGAATGAAGCCATTTGGGTCCGCCGGAACTGCAGGCGGGGATTCGGTTCCCTTGAGAAGCAATTCCCGCATTGGTTGACGGTCCCGGTCCTCACGGATCAATCCACGACCATGCCCGCTTGAAGTCCTGTGGCCCTGATCACTGGCCTGGTTCTCGACGAAGAACCTGCGGCGCCCGAGGAAGCGATCTGTCGGTCGTGCCCGGGCGGTGCAAGCGGCGCTGTTGACCATATTTGGCGGGAAACCGGGTCGGTGCTTGACGGTCCAGCCTCCTTGATCGGTGCGGCATTTCGCCCCGCACAGTCACGAATCCATCTGCCGGCAGATGGCGTCAACGCCTCACGCCGGCGGCACCCCCCTTTCCACGTGGTCCGCCATCTCGCCCATGGTGTTGAAATAGAAATCGTATTGCGGCCGGGTCTCCACCCGGGCCGTAGCGCCCCAGTTGTCGCTGTCCCTCAGATGCTGGCGGTCGATCCAGGCGTTGGCAAGGCCGAACGCCCGGGCCTGCCGGTGGTCGTGATGGAGACTCTGGGCCGTATGCAGGATGCCGTCCTTGCCGATGCCGAGGTCTTCGGAAAGCCGGGTCAGCATGTATTCGAAATTGCGCGGGTCGGGCTTGTAGCTGCCGATGTCCCCGGCGGTGTAGATGGCATCGAACTCGACCCCGAGCTTGCGGTTGGACGCGGCAAACCCGTCGCGGTCCACGTTGGACAGGATCACGAGCCTGAAGTGCTTCCCCAGCAGGCGCAGGGCGTCGGCGGTGTCGCCGAAGGCGGGCCAGTGGACGATGGAGTCGCCGAAGGCCCGATCCAGAGTGTCCGTCGTGTGAAACCCGAACCGCTCCGCGATCCGCCGGTGGGTGATCCGCAGCACCTCCGGGTAGGGCATGTCCGGCGCTTCCTCCTCCAGGGCATTTTCGATGTCGGCAAAGGCCCCGAGCCCGGCGCGGCGATCGATGTGCCCGGCGCCATTGTCCATCAGGAGCGGCTGCAGCGCGTCCCAGATGCCGGTTTCCCAGTCAATGAGGGTGCCGTAACAGTCGAAGGTCAGGACTTCGAATCGGTTGATGTCGATTGTGTTCATGGGGATTCGGTGGTTTTCCGGCCTGCGGCCGGGTTCGGAAAGAACGGGCTTGGGATGATTTTTTCGGCCGCAAGCTGCAGTCAAAAGAACCGGCCCTGCGGCACTGTCAGTCCGGCGCCAGAGTGAACCCGTCCGCATCCAGGGACGCCGGGAAATGGTCGCGGAATTCCAGCAGTTCCGGCATGGACAGTGCGTGCGTGGCCACCGCGGGCCGGTCCCCGCAGTCCGCCAGGGGCTGGCCGAGAAAGTCGAGAATCACGCTGCCGCCCGAAAAGGTATTGCCGGTCGGATCCGCGCCGAGGCGATTGCAGCCGACCACGTAGGACTGGTTCTCGATGGCGCGGGCCCGGACCAGGGTGTCCCAGGCATACTGGCGGGCATCCGGCCAGTTGGCCACGTAGAGGGCGGCATCATAGTCGCCCAGGTTGCGGCAGAACACCGGGAACCGCAGGTCGTAGCAAACGAAGAGCGCGATTCGCCAGCCGCCCAGTGTCATGATCACCCGGTCCTTCCCGCCGGTGTAATGGTGATGTTCTCCGCCATAGCGGAACAGGTGGCGCTTGTCGTACCAGTCCATGCTGCCGTCCGGCCGGGCCCAGATCATGCGGTTGCGATATTCATCCCCCACCTTCATCACCAGGCTGCCGGTGATCACCGCACCGGACTCCGCGGCTCGTTTCCGCATCCAGGCCACCGTTTCGCCCACCATGGTCTCGTAGCATTGCCAGGGCTCCATGTAGAAGCCGGTGCTGAACATCTCCGGCAGGACCACGAGATCGGTGCTGCCCAGCGCGGCCAGATGCCGGTCGTAGCGGCCCCTGGCCGCGGCCGGGTTCTGCCAGTCCATGTCGTCCTGGATCACGCTGACGGTGATGGGTTTGATGTCGCCCATGGTCACAGCGCGCAGAGGATGTCCGCCGCCCGGGCCAGCGTCTCGTCCTGCTTGGCAAAGCAGAAGCGCACGATCCGGGTGTCCGGCGGATCCTGGTAGAACGGCGAGAGCGGAATCACGGCCACGCCCTTTTCCCGGGTGATCCACTCGGCGAACGCCATGTCGGGCAGATCGGAAATGGCGCGGTAGTCCGCGAGCTGGAAGTAGGTGCCCGCGGAAGGCCGGAACGTAAACCTTGATGATTCCATCCGCTCGCGGAAGAAATCCCTTTTGGCCTGATAGAACGCGGACAGCCCACGATAGTGTTCCGGGGCTTCGCGCACGAAATCCGCCAGCGCCCACTGCATCGGCGTCACGGTGGTGAAGACGTTGTACTGGTGGATCTTGCGGAATTCCACCGTGAGGTCCGCCGGCGCCACGCAGTAGCCGATCTTCCAGCCGGTGGCGTGGTAGGTCTTGCCGAAGGAGAACACGGCGAAGCTCCTTTCGCGCAGTTCCGGATTGTCCACCACGCTGTGGTGCCTGCCGCCGTCGAACACGATGTGCTCGTACACTTCGTCGGACAGCACCCGGCAGTCGAAGGGACGGATCTGCTCGGCCAGTCGGTCCAGGTCCCCCGCCGCCAGGGTCGTGGCGGTGGGGTTGTGGGGGCTGTTGATGATCACCAGTCGGGTGCGGTCGTTCAGTGCGCCGGCCAGGGCATCCCAGTCGATCCGGTAATCCGGCAGGGTCAGCGGAACATGGATGGTTCGCCCGCCGGCAAGAGTCACCGCCGGTTCATAGGAATCGTAGGCCGGGTCGAACACGATCACCTCGTCGCCCCGGCGCACCACCGCGTGGATGGCACAGAGCAGCGCCTCGGTGGCGCCGCTGGTGATGGTGATCTCGGATTCCGGATCCACCGTCACTTCGCTCTCGATCCGGAACTTGTCGGCGATGGCCTGGCGCAGTTCCGGCACCCCGGTCATCGGGGGGTACTGGTTCCTGCCGTGGGCCAGATGGTGGGTGACCCTGTCCAGCAGCCGCCGGTCGGGCTCGAAGTCCGGAAAGCCCTGGGACAGGTTGATGGCGCCATGATCCTGGGCCATCTTGGACATCACGGTGAAAATCGTGGTGCCGACGTCCGGAAGCTTGCTGTGAACGGGAACGGTCATCACTGGGGGTCGGGGCAACGGGGCGCGGGCGTCCGAGTATAACGAAACGGCACACCGGATGACCACGTGGGCCGGTTCTTGACATCCGGGCCGTCCCACAAGGACAGCGCCGGACCGGTCGCATGGGTCCGCCCGACCCGCTTTACTTCTCCCTCTCCCGAGGCGTGTCCTTGACGGACAAAATTATCTACTGTACTATTTCACTAGTACAGTTTAATTTCCACCGGATCCCCGCAGGTGAAACATGATTACAATGGAAAACATCCGGTTCGGCTACAGGAAACATACCGTCTTCGACGGCCTCGACCTCGCGCTTGCACCCGGCAATATCTACGGCCTGCTCGGGCTCAACGGCGCTGGCAAATCGACCCTGCTCAGGCTGCTCGGCGGCCTCCTTTTCCCGCAGTCCGGCCGGATCCGGGTCCTCGGCCTGGAGCCGTGCCGAAGGGCACCGACACTGCTCTCCCGAATCTATGTGCTCACCGAGACACCCCACCTGCCGACAGCCACCGACCGGCAGTACATCTCGAGGGTCGCCCCCCTGTACCCGGATTTCGACCACGAATATCTGGAGCACCTCCTCGAGGAGCTTGATATCCCCCGCGAGCAGAATCTCACGAGTCTCTCGCTCGGGGAGCAGAAGAAATTCCATCTCGCGTTCGGACTCGCCTGCCGGCCGTCCCTCCTGATCCTGGACGAACCGACCAACGGGCTGGACATTCCCTCCAAGGGACTCTTTCGCAGGCTGGTCGCCGAAGCCCTGACCGAAGACCGCATCCTGATCCTCGCCACCCACCAGGTAAAGGACGTGGAACTGCTGATCGACCGGGTCCTGATCCTTCACAACGGATCGTTCATCTGCGACCGGAGCCTTTCCGGGGTATCCGCCAGCCTGCGCTTCTCGCAGGAGGCGACCCGGCCGGCCCCGCATTCTCCGGGGCTGCTGTACACGGAGCCGCACCTGGGCGGGCACTCCGCGGTCTGGGCCGATGCCAGCGCTGGAGACGGGCATCCGGACCTGGAGCTCCTGTTCAAGGCGGCCATCGGGAACCCCGCCGCCTTCAGCCGGCTCGCCCGGAGGGAATAGTCGCGATGGAACCGTCATTCTCCTTCCACAGGCTCTGGTTCCTCCTGCGCGGCGACTTCCTCGCCGGGCGGCGCGCGATGGCCTGGATCGCCGGAATCACGGCTGCCTCCCTGTTCCTGAATTCCCTGGTGGAATCCATCTACGGATATATGGACCCGTCGCTCCACCAGCAGCTGTTCGGTTACGCCCTCTTCATCTGGGGAATCATCGCGACCAGCCTGGCATTCCGCCGGCTCACCGACCGGTCTTCCCGGGAGGCGTACCTGCTGCTCCCCGCCTCGGCGCTGGAGAAGCTCCTAGCACGCCTCCTGCCCGTCACTCTTGGCTTCGGCATCGCGCTGCCGGCCTACTTTCTGGTTCTGTCCGTTCTGGTGGAATCCTTCAACCTGGCCGTTTTCGGAACCCAGCGACCGCTGTTCGATCCCTTCGATCCGGGAATCTGGAAGGTGTTCGGCTACTACCTCATCCTGCAGTCACCCTTCTTTCTCGGTGCGGTCTGGTTTGACCGGTTTTCCTTTATTCTGACGGCTCTCACCCTCCTTGTGTTCCATATCGGACTCGCTCTGCTCGTGCTGGCCGCCACCTGGCTTGCCCTCGGCAGCCCGGGCTGGCCATTCGGGGAAGCACCGGAAATACACCCGGGGCTGCATGTCGAGAATTACGATGTCCTGGACTTCATGCTCTACGGAGTTCTGGACAACAACCTCGTGCATCTTCTGAACCCGGACTGGGACATCCAGATCACCATCCTGTACGTGGTGCTGATCCTGCTCCCGCCCGTTCTGTGGTGGATCGCGTGGCTTCGGCTGAAGGAAGTCCAGACGGATGGAATTTAGTGACCCGAAAGGGATTTACCTGCAGATCGCCGACCGGGTCCGGGATCGGATTCTCGGGGGCGAGTGGAACGCGGGTGAACGGATTCCCTCCGTCCGGGAGATGGCCGTCGAGCTCGGCGTCAACCCGAACACGGTCGCCCGGAGCTACCAGGCACTGGTCGAGCGGAGCATCATCGTGAACCAGAGGGGCAGGGGATATTTCGTCGGTCAGGAAGCCGCCGCCCGGATCCTGGAGGAGATGAGGCGGGAGTTCCTCCACGAGGAGCTCCCGAGAATTGTCCGGACCATGCAGTTGCTCGGCATCGGTCCGGAGGAGATCGCCGCCCGGTTCAAGCCCGGCGACGATGACTGAACGAGAGGAATACCCGATGTTTCGAAAACCACGACCCAGCCAGCTCGCCCTGCTCGGAACCGTTGGAGCACTGTTCGCACTGACCATCGCCATCTTCGTCTCGGCCGTATCCGTACGGGTTGACGCATCCCTCTCCAGCGCGGCAGGCGCCCCGTCCCGGGAAGGCCTTGTTGCCGGACACCCGGACGTGCAGGGCTTCCGGGAGCTCTCTCTTCACGGCAAGTGGCGGGCGGAGATCACCCGGGGGGATGACTGGCAGGTGAAGCTCTCCTACCCGGAAGCCCTCGAAGACCTGGTCCGGTGGGAACTCGAGGGCAACCGGCTCGAACTCAAGTTCGACCCGCCCGTGTATCGGGAGGTTTCCGGCATTTTCGCTACGGCGAAAATCACCATACCGGAACTCGGGGCACTTGATCTGAAAGGCTACAACCGTGTGCTCCTTAAGGGCTTCGACGGGGACCGGCTCACACTCGGGATTCAGGGAAACAACCTGATCGACGGAGACAGCGGATACTACGACGCACTGGACCTGACCATTGCCGGCATGAACCGGGTCGACCTCGGCACGATCCGGGTCCGGAACGCCGATGTCCATATCGCGGGCAACAGCGACGTCACCCTTTCCATGGACGGCGGGAAACTGTCCGGCTTCCTCGCGGGAGCCGGGACCCTCGACTACCACGGGACGGTTTCATCGGATACCGTCCGCGTCGCGGGGATCGCCCGCATCAGGCGTCTCGACTGAGAACACCGCACCGCCACCTGCCAAGCTGCACCTGAGCATACGGGCCGGGTCAAGATGAACACGGCCCCATCTGGCATCCCGCCCATTTCGGGCAAGCATCGTACAACGGGTTTGCACAGGATGTTGGCGTGAATTCCTCTATCGGAATACCGATAATATATTTCAGATAGATGTTATTGTTTCTCCAATTCCAGAACTTATCTGGAACAGGCGGCGGGAGGGGCGCGATCTCTTCGACCTCGCCGTTGCGTTGAAGCAGTCGGCCATCGACCCCGACCGTGCCGTCGAGGCGTTCCTCCATTACATAGCGCAGGAGGAGGGCAATATCACCCGCGCGCTGTTCGAGCGCAATCTTGCAGAAAAACTCAAGATGCCGTTGTTCGCGGCCGACATCAGCCCACTGCTGGCGGCTGGGTATCGCTGGGACATTCACGAGGCCGCAGAGGATGTTTCCTCGCAACTGATCGAGCGTCTGCCCGGCGATCCGTGGAAGGGTGATATAGATGACCGCACTTATGTGCCAACAGTGCGTAGATAAGGGCCATAAGATTTCCGCGCTGCGGGCGATTGTTACATCCCACACTACACCAGCCAGGATGGTGGTGTTTGTCCCGGATTATTCCATGCCGGGGTGGGGCATGATCTGATATCAAGCGGGACGCTTTTCTTCCGGGCATCGGCCTTCCGGCAGCCCTTTTCGAGCAGCGATCTACCCCGGATCAATATACCTCGTGCGGGCAGGCCAGGGCGGGGCATGCAGGACATTTTCGAGCGTAACGGCAGCCCGTGAAGGGTTCTGTTCTTCGTCTGTATCCCGGCCGAACTGGTACACTCAGGCACCGGAGCCGGCCCCTCGCCACCCCATGAACATCATCACCTGGAACGTCAATGGCATCCGCGCCGTGGAGCGCAAGCAGGAACTGCAGAAGCTGGTGGACGACCGGACGCCCGATGTCCTGATGCTGCAGGAAACCAAGAGCAACCCCGATCAGCTCAGCCAGTACCTGAAAGCCAGCCCGGTCTACCGCCAGTACTATTCCAGTGCGCAGAAGGCCGGCTACGCAGGCACCGGGATCTGGATCCGGAATGCCCTCGCCGACAACCTGGAAGACGTCGGCTTCAGCACCGACCTGCCCGGAAACCCCAACGCCGACGAAGGCCGCGTCTGCCATCTCTCGTTCCGACGGAACGGCGAGCCCTGGGATCTGCTGTCCATCTACTTCCCGAACGGCGGCAAGAGCGAGCAGGCCTGGAAGGAGAAACTGGTGTTCTACGACCGGGTTCACGATTTCATGAACACGCTCAGGAGCCAGGGCCGCCTGGTGCTGGTGGGCGGCGACATGAACGTGGCCCACAACGAGATCGACCTCGCCCGCCCCAGGGAAAACGACGGCAAGATCGGTTTCCACCCCTCCGAACGCGCCTGGATGGACCGCCTGCTGGATGACGGCTGGACCGACATCTGGCGGGCGCGCAATGCCGGTGTCACCGACGTCTATTCCTGGTGGCACCTGGTCAGCCGGGCGCGGGCGCGGAACGTGGGCTGGAGAATCGACTACTTCCTGATGGACGCCCCGGAGGCTTCACGGAGGGTGCGGTCGGTGGACTACCTGATGGACCAGATGGGATCGGACCACTGCCCGGTAGCGGCCGAGATCGGGTAGGCTGGCGCCGCTCAGCCGCGAATCCGCGGCGCCAGGAGATCCTTCAGCCGGCCGCCGATCATGCGCCCGGCAATGCCGACAGGATGGAACGCATGCAGGGGAATGGGCCGGGACCGTTCCACGGGGAGCTCGGCCCGGCCTGCGGTGACCCGCTCCGCCAGCAGCCGACCCATCATCGTGGCCATGGCCACCCCCCGGCCGTTATAGCCGAACCCGGCATACACCCGCTCATCGAGTTCCAGCAGCAGCGGGCGGTGATGGGTTGTCATTGCCACATAGCCCCCCCAATCGTATTCCCACCTGAAATCCCCGAGTACCGGGTAAAGCCGCAGGGCGGCCCTTCGCACCGCCCCGGTGTTGACGGACCCGACGCGCCCGAACAGCGTCCCCCGTCCGCCGAACACCATGCGTCCGGCTTCGTCGATGCGGTAGTAGACCGGCAGGCCGGCATTGTCGGATACCGCGTTGCGCCCGGGTGTGATGTGGTCCGTCACGTCCGGCGGCAGCGGTTCGGTGGCGGATATCAGGCTGGCGACGGGCACGATGTTCTCCCTGAGCCCCGGCCACAGGCTGTCGCTGTAGCCGTTGGTGGCGATCACCACGGTCTCGCAGTCCACCGTGCCCCCGGATGTCCGGATACGCCAGCCGGCCCCGCGGCGCTCTACGCCAAGGGCGGCCGAATCGCCGTGGATCGTCACGCCCATCCCAAGGCAGGCCCGGGCGAGTCCCCGGGCGTAGGACAGCGGCTGCACGCTGCCGCCGCGGCGGTCCAGCATGCCGCAGTCGTAGTGGTCCGTGCCGAGCAACTGCGCCATGCGATCCCGGTCCAGGGTCTCGACCAGGGCGCCGGCCACCTGCCACTGGGCAATCCAGCGCCCGATGTAGCGCCGGCCGGGCTCGCCGATGACGGCGAGTATGTAGCCGGGACGGATCGCCTGACAGTCGATGGCGTAGCGGTCCACCAGCTCGAAGACGAGATCGCAGGTTGCGTTGGCCATGCGGATCACGGCAGCCGTGGCATCCGCCCCGTACTGCCGGCGCATGTCATCCGGCAGCACCTTCCAGCAGGGATTCACCTGCCCGCCGTTGCGGCCGGAGCAGCCCCAGCCCGGCTGGTTGCGGTCGACGACGACGCTTTCGACACCCCGGTCCGCCAGGTGCAGCGCCGTGGACAGGCCGGTATAGCCCGCCCCGACAATGCCCACACGGGTTTCCGCGCGGTCCGCCAGGGCCGGCAGCGGCGCCAGGGGGTTGGCGGTGGCCTGCCAGAGACTGTCCGGCCAGCGGCAGGAGACGAGATCGGGATTCATGGCCCACTCCCGGATGAACATGCGTCGAGTATACTGCCGGATACGGACTTCGGCAGGATGCCGGCGTCCGAAATACCCGGTATCCAGCGGAACGGTGAATTGGTCCCATGAGACCCCGGTGTCTGGACCTATCGGTCCCGGCGGCATTGCGTGGTACCATGATGAGCCCCTGTGCCCGTGAGCCCACCGCCCGCAGAAGGCGGTCCATGCCGCCGGTACAATCAGCTCATTACCATCCAGATTTCAATACCCGATTCACCCATCAAATTCATCCGATCAATGAGGATAACCATGTATACATCGAAATTATTCAAGCAAACCGTCGCCGCCGCCGTTGCCGGCGCGGCACTATCCGCGTCCGTCCAGGCAGCCGACGAAGTCAACGTGGCGTTCTTCCTGGAATGGGCCACACCGAACCAGGTGGCCAAGGTCGAAAAGACCTATGACGACGCCCTGGGCGTACCGGTGAACTGGACCAACTTCGACGCGGGCACCCAGATGACCGAGGCGATGCTGGCCGGCGACATCGACATTTCCTACAGCCAGGGCCTGGCACCTTTCATCAACGCGGTCAACGCCAACGCACCCATCAAGCTGGTGGCCATTGCGGTACAGTATCCCGCCAACGACTGCGTGGTGCGCAACGGCGAGGGCATCGACAAGACCAACGCCACCGAGCTGGAAGGCAAGGCCGTGGCCGTGCCGCTGGCCACCATGGCGGACTACAGCTTCCGGATGATGATGCGTGCGCTGGACGTGGACGTTGACAGGATCAACGTCATCGACCAGGTGCCCGCGGATGCCGCGGTCTCCCTGGCCGACGGTGCGGTCTCCATGGCCTGCGGATTCGGTGCCGACTCCATGGCCAAGATGTACGAAGCGGGCGAGCCGCTGATGACCCTGGCAGACAAGGAGGCCGCGGGCATCATCAGCTTCGACGTGATTTCCGTCACCGAGCAGTTCGCCCAGGAGAACCCGGACATGGTGCGCACCTTCCTCGAAGTCACCGACCAGGCCAATGCCGATTTTGCCCAGGACCAGTCCAAGATCGACGTCATCGCCAAGGACGCTGGCCTGTCCGTTGAATCCACGCAAAACCAGATGGCCGAGTTCTACTTTCCGTCGAACGCCGAGCAGCTCGAGAATTACTTCAACGAAGGCGGGCTTGCCAGTGTGGCCATTGCAGTCGTCGGCGGCGCATTCGCAACTGCCGACAATCCCGCGCTTGACGATTACAGCGCGGTCGTCGACACTTCCTTCCTCCAGTAGCAGCAGCATCTGCGGGAATCCCGCCGGGGATTCCCGCAACTCCGGCGGGGGAGCCCCGCTCCCCGCCATCCCGGAGAACAGTATGAGTGATCTCATCGCAGACGAACTCAACATGGTGTTCACGGCCCCGAAGGGCGGTGCCACCGTGCATGCCCTCAAGGATGTCACCTTCACCCTGAAAAAGGGCGAACTGCTGTCGGTTCTCGGCCCTTCGGGCTGCGGCAAGACCACCCTGCTCAACATCATCGCCGGCTTTCTTCATCCCACGGGTGGCCGGATCCTCCATGGGGACAAGGAGATTCTGGGTCCCGGGGTGGACCGCGGCATGGTGTTCCAGCAGGGCGCGCTGTTCGAATGGCTTACCGTGGCGGACAACGTCAATTTCGGTCTCCGGATGAAGAACGCGGGCAAGGCGGAAACCGCCGACAAGGTGGAGGAATGGCTCGACATCGTCGGGCTGCAGGGATTCGGCGACACGCCCACCTACCAGCTTTCCGGCGGCATGCAGCAGCGGGTGGCGCTTGCGCGTTGCCTGATCAATGACCCCGACCTGATCCTCATGGACGAACCCCTGGGCGCCCTCGATGCGCTCACCCGGGAGAAGATGCAGTCCCTGGTGCTCAAGATCTGGAAGGAGACCGGCAAGACCATCATGATCATCACCCACAGCGTCGAGGAGGCACTGCTCCTCGGCGAGCGCCTGTTCGTCATGGCGCCCCGGCCCGGCCGCCTGCACAAGCAGTACCACCTCCCCTTCGCCGAGCTGGGAATCACCGGGGACGCGCGAGAGATCAAGAACCAGGACGACTTCGTCGAGACCCGGGAAGAAATCCTGAGCATGATCTGGAACATGGAAGAAGAGATCATGGGCCGGACCGAAGCCGCGTAGGACAAGGAAGGTACCGCCATGTTCGTCGCCATCATCTTCATCGCCCTGACCGCGACTCTGGTCTGGTCAGTGGTCTACGGGCGCAAGGTCATCCGGACCGAAAAAACCGACGTGGTATTCGGTAATCCCGAGAAGGCCCTGGGCGGCTGGCACTGGATGGTGATGGGCGTCGGCTCCGTGCTGCTTCTCTGGTACTGGTTCTCCTGGGATGCGGCCAGGGCCTTCTTTCCCGGGGCGGGCAACGAGCTCTGCCAGGTGGCCAAGCTCCACCGCGCCGCCAACCCGATCCGATCCACATTCCCCGTGGGCGACAACCGCCAGCTTCTCGGCACGGTACTCCTGGCCCGGGACTACGGCGAACTGGATGCCCTGGAAGCCCGGCTGGTCATCACCGATTTCGACGACGCCGACCGCGAGGCCCTGTCCGGGATCATCGCCGACATGCGAAGCGTCATGGCGGCACATGCGGACACGCGATTCCTTGATCCCTCGGTATCCGACCGCATGGACGAGGTGGCCACGCGAATCAATGCACTCGCGGACGACATGGCCCGCCCGGATTTTCCCGGACCCGCGGATCCCGTCACCCTGGAAGAAGCCCTGGCCCAGCCCGGCTGGGGTAAATCCAGCGTGGAACTCCCGCCGCTGCCCATGACCGACCGGGGGCGCAAGTTCGACGCCGCCAGCCTGGTCCTTGAGGACATTGCCAAGGAATACCGCGACATCCGCAACCAGGGCCCCGAGCTGGTCGCCCGGCTGCAGGACCTCGAGGGCCGCATCAATGGTTTCGAGGTGGATACCGAAGCCGCTGCGGACGTGGTGGCTGACCGGGAGGACTTCGCCAAGGACCTCCTGAAGATCCAGCGCAGGATCGACAATGGCCGGATTTTTCCGCCGGCGGTCAGTGACCGGGTGGAAGCGTCACTGGTCAAGCTCGACGGGGTACAGCGGGAACAACAGGGCAGCCTGCGATGGATCAACGCCATCGCCATGCCCGGCGGGGAAATCCTGGCGGGAAACAATGCCTGTTCCGAGCAGGGTTCCGGCCGCTGGCTGCCGAAGCCGTCGGACACCCTGAACACCTTCATCCGCATGGCCCATCCGGATGTGGGCTACAAGGGATTTCCGCTGCTCTGGTACAAGATGAAGCCGGTGTCGGAGATGGTCGGATTCCTGACGCCGGACTGGATCGCGGCCCTGGTGCCGGGCGAGCATCCCCGCCACGACGAGGACGGCGTGGTCAGGAGCAACCTGAAGAGCAAGGTCTACAGCGTCGCCACCGGGAATTTCAGTTCCTTCTCCGTGCCGGTGCCGGACGGCCATATCTGGGATTCCATCGTGCGCGTGCTGATGGGCCTGTTTCTCGGCATTCTCCTCGGCGTCCCGCTGGGTCTGTTCATGGGCCTGTCCCGCTTCGCCAAGGGCTACTTCGACCCGCTGATCGAGCTGTACCGGCCGGTTCCCCCCCTGGCCTGGGCACCGCTGATCCTCACCATCTTCGGCATCCAGGACGACGGCAAGATCTTCCTCCTGTTCATGGTGGCTTTCGCCATCATGGTCATCTCGGCGAGAACGGGCGCCACCGGGACCCAGCTGTCCAAGATCCACGCCGCCCATTCCCTCGGCGCTTCCAACCACCAGATTCTCCGCCAGGTCATACTGCCGAACTCCCTGCCGGAAATCCTCACGGGCATCCGCATCTCCATCGGCGTCTGCTGGGGTACCCTGGTTGCCGCGGAAATGCTCGCCGGCACCACCGGCATCGGCTTCGTCGAGAACGTGGCCCGCAAGCAGTCCGACTACGAGATCATCTGGATGACCATCATCGTCATGGGTGTGCTCGGCCTGGTATTCGACATGCTGATGCGCTGGGTGATCCACAAGTCCATTCCCTGGAGAGGCAAGGGATAGGGCATCCATCGCCGGCCTCCCGCCGCCTCGTCCCGCACACGGCATCTCCTGCCGCGACCGCCCGGAACCGGGATGAACAGACGGCCGGATCCACCCTGGCCGCCACGCTCCCGCCAGGGAACCCGCCCCGGTTCGTCCGGGTACCGCAATTGCCTCCCATGGGCAGATTTTCTACACTTCCCCCATGGAATCCTTTCCTCCACTGACGGCCGCCAACAAGGAGGGGCTGCTCGCCATCGGCGGCGACCTGAGCCCCGAACGCCTGGTGCTGGCGTACCGGAGCGGCATCTTTCCCTGGTACAACGAGGGCGATCCCATCCTCTGGTGGTCGCCGAATCCGAGATGCGTGTTCTTCCCGGAGGCGTTCCGTCCGTCACGGAGCCTCGCCAAGCTGCTCCGGCGCGGAGACTACACGGTCACGTTCGATCGTGCCTTCGACCGGGTCATCCATGCCTGCGCGGGACCGCGCCGGGGCCAGACGGGAACATGGATCACGCGGGACATGGAGCAGGCCTATATCGCCCTTCACCGGCTTGGTGTGGCCCACAGCGTGGAATGCTGGCTCGGCGAACGGCTCGTGGGCGGACTCTATGGCCTCGCCATCGGCACGGTCTTTTTCGGCGAAAGCATGTTCAGCATGCGCACCAACGCCTCCAAGGCGGCCCTGGCCACGCTGATGAAAAACCTGTCCAGATGGGGTTTCACCCTGGTGGACTGCCAGGTGTCATCGGACCATCTCTTTCGCCTGGGAGCGGTGGAAATCCCTCGCAACGAATTTATCCAGCGGCTAGAATCCGGTCTGGTGGACACCGATCTCGAATCCAACTGGCAACGCGAACCCCCCGACCCCTGCATGCCGTAAGCCGACAGCCGCCATGACCATCCAGTCAGGTCCTCCGAAGCTATACCTCTCCGCGCCGCATCCGTGTCCCTATATCGAGCCGGAAACCGCTTCCACCGTCCTGCTGGACCCCAATTACCCCATGGACAACTCGCTGTTCAGCATCCTGATCAAGGTGGGCTTCCGGCGCAGCGGCGACACGATCTACCGGCCCCATTGCCGCAACTGCAATGCCTGCGTCTCCGTCCGGATTCCGGCCCGCGAGTTCCGCCCCAGCCGCAGCCAGCGGCGAACCTGGAGCCGCAACAGCGACATCACCACCACCCTCGTGCCGGCGCAATTCAGTGAAGAGCACTTCAGGCTGTATTGCCGCTACCAGAACTGGCGCCATACCGGTGACATCATGGATCACTCCGATCCGGACCGGTACCGCGAGTTCATGGTGGAGTCCTCCGTGGAAACCGTGTTCATCGAGTTCAGGGCAGGGGAAAAGCTGGTGGCCCTGTCGGTCTGCGATCTCCCGGAGGACGGCATGTCCGCGGTCTACACCTTCTTCGATCCGATGATGCCGAAACGCAGCCTCGGCACATTCGCCATACTCAAGCAGCTCGAATACGTGCGCAACATGGATCTCGACTGGCTGTACCTCGGCTACTGGATCGACGGCTGCCGCAAGATGTCCTACAAGACCCAGTTCCGACCGATCTTCGGTTTCGTCAACAAGGAGTGGCGGATCCTGTCACTCTGAGCGCCCGGCCAACTCCCGCATCAGCAGGGTCAGCTGGCCCGCATACCAGTAGGGCGACTCCGCGATGTCATCGAAGCCGAGGCGGCTGACGCGCCGGATCTCCCGGTCCCACTGCGGATCCCCGAGCGCCAGCGCAAGCAGTCGGCTCACCTGCAGGAGGGCGGCGGAAGGCGACGGCGTCGGACCATCCTCCATCAGGGGCACCACTTCCGGTATGGTGCGCACCAGTTCAGGGTTCCTCAGCCAGCCCTCCCCGTCGAAGTACCGCTCCCAGCCGGCCCGGGCCACGGCAGCCGCACGGCGGTAGTCCGCCGGATCCCCCGTAAGCCGCGCCCAGTCATACAGGCCCCGCGCCGCATAGGCATAATCCTCCAGGGACCCCCTGCCCCGCGGCAGGCCGCGCACCTCCGCCCGCGCCAGCGACATCGGTCCGTCTTCCGAAGCAACGGTGACGCGCTCCGCAAGAAAGCGCCTGAGCGCATCCGCGGTGTCGGCGTAGTCGCTGCCGGGCAATACCTCCGCCGCGCGGGCGAAGGCCGACAGGGCAAGCCCGTTCCAGCCGCTCACCAGCTTGTAGTCCACCGGCACGGTGCGCCGCGCCCGGGCTGCGAGCAACTTGTCCCGGCTTTGCGCCAGCACTCCTTCCACCTCGCCTTCCTCCATCCCAAGCCGCGTCGCGGCCTCGGACAGGCTTCGCTGGCGGCGCAGGTGATTCCCCGCCTCCAGTTCCGCCGGCTGCGAGACGCCCCAGACCGCATCGGTCACCAGGTACTCCCGTTCACTCAACAGCTGCCGCAACTCGTCCGGCTGCCAAAGGTAGGCGCCCCCCTCGACGTCACGATCATCCACGGCGGACAGGGACGAGATCAGCGCGCCGTCCTGCCACATGTGCCGGCGCATGAACTCCAGCGTCTCCCGGGCCACCGCAATGTAGTCCTCCCGCCCGAGGCTGCGCCCTGCCTCCAGGTACAGGGTGGCCAGGGTGGCGTTGTCATACAGCATCTTCTCGAAGTGCGGAATCTCCCAGCCGGGGTCCACGGTATAGCGGAAGAACCCGCCCGCGAGGTGGTCCCGCAAGCCGAACTGCATCATCGCGTCGAGCGTGGTGGTCAGGAATTCCCGCGTTGCTTGGTCCGGCCGGATCCCCTGGGCCGCCAGCAGGAATTCGAGCTGGGGCACCGAGGGAAACTTGCTCTGGGCGCCGAAGCCGCCCTGGAAATGATCGCCGCGGTCGAGCACCCGCCGCCTGGCGGACGTCAGCAGCCGCTGTATTTCCAGGTTGTCTGCCGGTGCGGACGAACCGGCCGCCGGCTTCCAGGGAAAACTCTCGACCAGCTGGCGCAGTTCCGCCTCGCTGTCGGTCCATAACGTCTGCAGCCGCTCCAGCACCTGGCGGAACCTGTCCGGCGGCAGATAGAGCAGGGCGTAGATGGGTGAGCCGTCCGGCGTGATGAAGACATTGAGCGGCCAGCCGGCCTGTCCCAGGGTGGACTGGGCGAACGACATCATGGCGTCGTCCAGCACCGGATGCATTTCCCGGTCCACCTTGGCAAAGATGAAGTGCCGGTTGGCAATCCCGGCGATGTCCGGATCCTGGAAGCTCTCCCTTTGCATCACGTGACACCAGTGGCAGGAAAAGTAGCCGATGGACACAAGCACGATCCGGTTGTCGCGCCGGGCCGCCTCCATGACCCCGGGGCCCCATTCCTGCCAGTGGATGGGGTCCTCCCCGTGCAGCGCCAGGTAGGGCACGGGATGGTCCTTGAGCGCATTTTCCGCCGCCATCGCCGTCCCCGTTGGCAGCCACACCGCCAGGAGCCACGAAAGGGCGAGCAACGCGGGCATTGGCGGCGGATTCCCGATCACCATTGGCGGCCCCGAAACAATACCGCCCCGGCGGGCGCCATCCCCGCATGTCCTCCCGTGTACGGTCCATGCGGCCGCACCGACGGCAGCAGTTGTTACAATCATTCGCATGTTCTCTTGGTTCCCTTTTCCCGCTGGATGTTCCCGGCCCCGATCATACCGGTTCCCGCTGCACTGCCGGAAGCGAAGCCGCCGACGCGGCCCGGGTGCCCGCCCGGAAACCTGCCGTGAACAAAGGCGCTGACATGGAACTGCCGGGCGAAGCCGGGGCCGGGCGGTTTTCCGGGGCGCTTCTTCAGTGGCACCGCCGGCACGGCCGCATGGATCTGCCCTGGCACCAGGACAAGGACCCGTACCGGGTCTGGCTTTCGGAAATCATGCTCCAGCAAACCCGGGTGAGCGCGGTGATCCCCTACTTCGAGCGTTTCGTGCGGCGTTTTCCGACGTTGGAAAGCCTGGCGGACGCGGACATCGACGACGTGCTCCACCACTGGTCCGGTCTCGGCTACTATGCCCGTGCCCGCAACCTGCACCGCGCCGCCCGCATGATCGTGACGGATCTCGGCGGTCGCTTCCCCGACACCCCGGAATCCGTGATGGCCCTGCCCGGGGTCGGACGCTCCACCGCCGGAGCCATCCTTGCCTTCTGTTTCAACCGCCGCGAGCCCATCCTCGACGGCAACGTCAAGCGCGTCCTCGCCCGGTTTTTCATGGTTCCGGGATTTCCCGGCGACAGCCGGGTCAACAAGGCGCTGTGGTCATTGGCGGGCCGGCTGACCCCGGCACGGGAGGTGGGCCGCTACACCCAGGCCATCATGGACCTCGGCGCGACGGTATGCACCCGTTCCAGGCCCGCCTGCCCGGACTGTCCGCTCAAGGCGGACTGCAGGGCCCATGCCCAGGGCAATCCAGTTGACTACCCGGCCCCCAGGCGAAAGAAAACGCGGCCGGTGCGTGCGATCCAGATGCTGCTGGTGGAGGACCCGGAAGGCCGGGTCCTGCTGGAGCGGAGGCCGCATCGCGGCATCTGGGGCGGGCTGTGGTCCCTGCCGGAGGTTCCTTTCGAAGAACGCAACCCGCGCTGTCCGCTGCCGGGATACGAACTTGAGCCGGCCCCGGATACCGATCCGCCGCCGGTCCGTCACGGGTTCACCCATTTCGAGCTGCTGATCCATCCCCGGCGGTTCCGCATCTGTACACCGGAGATCGCGGTCATGGACGCGGGGGTCCATCTTTGGTACAACCCCGCAGAGCCCCCGAACATTGGATTGCCCGTGGTGGTCAGCAGATTGCTGGCCGCCATTCCAAGATGACCCAGGAAATGCCTACATGACCAGAATGGTGCAATGCGTGAAACTCGGCCGCGAGGCCGAAGGACTGGCCAGCCAGACCTGGCCCGGGGACCTCGGCCGGCGGATTTTCGAGCAGGTATCCCGGGAAGCCTGGCAGGATTGGCTGCGCCAGCAGACCGTCCTCATCAACGAGTACAGGCTGAACCCGCTGGATGCCAGGGACAAGAAATACCTGGCGGAGCAGATGGAAGCCTATTTCTTCGGCGACGGCATCGTCATGCCGGACCAATGGCAGCCCGACGATTCCTGAGATTTTCCTGCCCGGCATGGATGGGGTGGTATAGTACAGCTTGACAGTCCCGGCAGACCGGATGAAACCCAAGGCGGCCTCCTACTACAAGCAGAACCGGCTGAAACAACTTCGGGCGTTCTGCTTTACCGCCAAGTCCGGCAGCATCTCCCGGGCAGCAGAGCAGCTCTACCTGAGCCAGCCATCCGTCTCCCTGCAGATCCAGGCCCTGGAGCGCGAGCTCAACACCATGCTGTTCGAGCGGCGCGGCCCCAAGATCCGGCTGACGCCGGACGGCCAGGCGCTACTCGAGATCGCGCTGCCGCTGGTGGAGGGCATGGATTCACTCAGGGACACTTTCGCCGAGCGCTGCGGGGATCTCAACAGCGGCTATCTCAGCATCGCCGCCGGGGAATCCACCCTCCTGTACATCCTGCCCAAGTATCTCAAGCAGTTTTCCGACCGGTACCCTGGCGTGCGGATCAGGCTGCATAACGTCACCGGGGCCGACGGCATGGCCATGCTGCGCGCCGATGAGGCGGACTTCGCTGTGGGCTCCATGCTCGACATGCCGGACGACGTCAGCTATCACCCCGTCTTCACGTTTCATCCGACCCTGATCACGCCCCTGAATCACCCACTGGCCGGAAAGAAGAAGGTCTCGCTGGAGGAGATCGCGGAATACGACCTGATCCTGCCGCCCCGCTATCTCAGCACCTGGGGCATCGTCAAATCCGTGTTCCAGCAGTACAACATTCCCCACAAGGTCACCCTGGAGGCCGGAGGTTGGGCGGTGATCAAGAAATACGTGGAACAGGGACTCGGCATTTCCATCGTGACCAGCATCTGCCTGGAGGAAGGAGACCGCCTGGACACAATCCCGGTGCGGGAGCACTTCCCCTCCCGCAGCTACGGCATCGTCATCCGTCGGGGCAAGTTCATCCCGGCCCAGGCCAAGCGTTTCATCGAAATGCTGGCACCGGACCTGTTCCACAAGCCGGGGGTATCGGCGGACGAGCTGGACGGAGATCTGATCGAATCCCTGGAGCGCACCAACCGGAACGCCGTCCGTTGATGATGCATACACGGAGGTAAACCGTATCGCAAACTTTAATGCCTTTGACAACAGTGGACTCGTCGGCTCCTAACACCAAAGAAATGATGCCAGGCTTTGGTCCATCAAACTGATTTCCGAGGATATTTTGCCAAGTCCTTCTCCGCCTAGTTGAATTTCCCGGAGTCATCCTCCGAAGTATCCCCAAGGAGGCTACAGCCCGGTACTAACACGCCGAAATTCCTCTGCTTTCGGGGGGAGTTTATGTTCATTGAAGTGACTGATCCGTCTGAAGTTG
Organism: Candidatus Poriferihabitaceae bacterium; assembly: GCA_965213885.1. GTDB lineage: Bacteria > Pseudomonadota > Gammaproteobacteria > Arenicellales > Poriferihabitantaceae > VYFG01. Next base: position 3,137,689 of record OZ243919.1, on the reverse strand, counting down.
TGAAACGTCCGACGGCCATCGTTATTGGCATCATCGAATCTCTTGGGCCAGGACCGCATCAGCCCAACCGGGAACATTCCCCGCAACCCACCAACTCCCCGCACTGCGAACTGCGATTTCACGGTGCGGACGGTCAGGGTCTGTGTTGTCATATAGCAGTACCTCGTCCGCTTGTTCGACTGCTGCATGCAAATTCATCAATGAGCGGGCGAAGCGCCGCCGAACATCGACCTCCGGGACATCATGACCACCGAGCGCGACACGATTGCGGATGCGGTCAAGCGCCTGTTCAGGGGAGTCGACGGAAACATAGTGGAGGATTACAAAGTAGCCCTTTCTCCGCGCGTCCTTCATGTGTCTCAAAATCCCCAAACCGGCGAGAGTGGTTTCTACCAGGTGCGACTTTCCTTCAACTAGCGCCGCCTGTCTCAAGCACAACGCCTACCGGGCCGCTTGTGCGGATGTGCCGGACACCATGTCGTTCAGGATCTTGTCAGGGTCAATCGGGTCCAGTTCCCCGAATCCATTCATCCGTGTCAGGGTGGACTTGCCGCAACCGTTGGGACCGGCAACCACATGCAAGGTAGGCATGGCCGCAGATCCGGTACTGTCTGTCAGGAGGATTCTCTGTCAGGCAGTCCGAGAACCCTGTCTCCATCCCGGGTACGTGCAATGTAAACGCCGTCTGACCGTACGCCATAAAGAGTGCCGCCAGCCTCCAACTGAGCCACCAGATCCGCCCTGATCCGGTCGCGCCAGTCCTTCGGAAAGCCCCGTATGCTGGGTGGTTGCAGTGCGTTTCTTCCGCGACGGCCCGCAATAGACTGTTTCCTTGTACTACGGGGTTTCATCGTTTCTCTGGGAAGCCGATTGGACGATTTATGGGTGAATACGTCATTCTATTATCGGGTCATTGGTAAACAGCATATTTCAGTCGGTTTATCTGCGACTGACACACATCAGATGATAGTCCAAACTGACAGTGACAACCAGAGCTGAGCAGGCATACAGTGTAGGAACAGCTTCAGGCTGACAATGGCCTGACTGAACCCCATCGCCGCCTTCGAACCGTACCATGCGCCCATCGAACCCCCCTTGCCGGAATCCGGGACCCACGATGGAGCGCCCGCTCCATGATGTCAAACGCAATCGTCATCGCCCCGACACGACAGCCGGAACGACCACCGCGAGGACAGGCCCGATCAGATCAACGCACCACAACCCGCAGACAGCGAACGTCCCCGACGCGATGGTCATGCACATGGCAAATCACCGAGAATAGGGGGGGACAGTTACGAAGGAAACTTGGATGATGCAGACTCACCGGGGACAGTACTCCCCCGGCACACAGTTCGGTTCTATAATTCCACCATGAACAATCCGATGCCCCCCCGGAGACTGTACCTGGCCGCCGCCCTGCTCTTGTGCCTGCTGCACATGACCGTGCATGCGGCACCGGGCATCAACAAACGCGAACACGGTGTCACCATACCCACGGATGTTTCCTTCCAGGCCATCCCCGTGTGCTACGACTTCGGCTGCCGCACCCGGAGCACGGTCAGCCTGAGCATTCCGGAATGGGAATCCGTGGTGGGCTGGTTCCGGGAGACCGCCGCCACGCCCGAAAAGGAGCGTGACCAGATCCGCCGCGCGGTAGGCTGGATGGAAGTGGTGATCGGCCGGCACACCCCGACACACCTGGATCTCGCCGCGGACGAAATTCCCGGCAAGGAGCGGGAGACCGGCCAGCAGGACTGTATCGACGAATCGGTCAACACCACCACCTACCTGCGCCTTTTCGAAGCCAGCGGATACCTGCGCCACCACGTGGTCATCGAGGAGGCCTACCGCCGGGCGCTGTTCGACCAGCACTGGTCGGCGCAGATTCGCGAGGTGGCCAGTGGAACCCGCTACGTGGTCGACTCCTGGTTCCAGCCCAACGGCCACCTGCCGATCATCCAGGACAGCGCAGCCTGGGAGGACATCACCATGATGAGCGCGGTGGTGGACAACCGTCCCGACGAGGAGGATGAAGAGGAGAAGCGGTCCTTCTGGGACCGGCTGCTCCGGAGCGGAAACTGAGAAGGCCATTGGAGCACGCAACCGGCACACCCTCGACTCGAACAACCCGGACCAGACAAGGGTCATGGACAGGGTGATCGTCGGCATGTCCGGTGGCGTGGACTCCTCGGTGGCAGCCTGCAGGCTGCTGGAGGAGGGCCACCACGTCACCGGGCTGTTCATGAAGAACTGGGAGGAGGACGACACCGAGGAATACTGCTCCGCAGCGGAAGACCTGGCGGACGCCACGGAGGTCTGCAGGGCGCTCGGAATCGAACTGCACACGGTGAACTTCTCCCACGAATACTGGGACAACGTGTTCGAGCATTTTCTCAGCGAATACCGCGCCGGGCGCACTCCCAATCCGGACGTGGTCTGCAACAGGGAAATCAAGTTCAAGGAATTCCTCCGGCGGGCCCTGGATCTCGGCGCCGACTGCATCGCCACCGGCCACTATGCAAGGCTGAGGCGTGACGACCGCCATCGCCTCCTTTGCAAGGGGCTTGACGGCAACAAGGACCAGAGCTATTTCCTGCACACGCTGGATCAGGAGGCGCTCCGCCACGCGAGATTCCCGATCGGCGAAATGCACAAGGAACAGGTGCGGGCCATGGCCAGGGAACGCGGCCTGCCGGTCCATGACAAGAAGGACAGTACCGGAATCTGCTTCATCGGCGAGCGTCGCTTTCATGATTTCCTTGGCCGCTACCTCCCCGCGCAGGAGGGCCGGATCGAGTCGCTGGACGGGGAGATGCTCGGCGAGCATCGGGGTTGCTGTTTCTACACCATCGGACAGCGCCAGGGCCTCGGTATCGGCGGGGAGGGTGAAGCCTGGTACGTGGTGCGCAAGGATGTCGAGCGGAACATCGTGTACGTGGTGCAGGGACACGATCATGAAGCGCTGTATCACCGGGTGGTGCTGGCGGAAGACATGCACTGGATCACCGGCATCCCGCCGATCCTGCCGGCGGCCCTGGGCGCCAAGATCCGCTACCGGCAGGAGGACCAACCCTGCGAAATCAACATGATCGGGCCGAATTACTCCCGCATCGTGTTCGATGAGCCCCAGTGGGCGGTGACGCCGGGGCAATCCATCGTGTTCTACGAGGAGGATACCTGCATCGGGGGCGGCGTCATCCGCGCCGCCCGGGACTGACCCGCCGGCCGGAGGGCCGGTTCGCCGCATCCGCCCGGCCGGGCCGCCGCCAATCGCGGTCCCGGGCCTGTGCTATCATTCGCCCGCCCGCACAAACCCCCCGCTTGCCCGTGGTCAACGACCCACTGCCGCTGTCGGAGCTCTCAGCCCTGTCCCCCCTGGATGGTCGTTACGGCCAAAAAACTGCCGAACTCAGGCCCCATTTCAGTGAATTCGGCCTGATCCGCGCCAGGGTCCATGTGGAGGTGGAATGGCTGATCCATCTCGCGAGCGAGCCCGGCATCGGGGAGATTCCCCCCTTCGGCGAGGCCGAGACCGGGTTCCTGCGCGACATCGCGACCGGATTCTCTCCGGAGGATGCCCGGGCGGTGAAAAAAATCGAGGCGGCCACCAATCACGACGTCAAGGCCGTGGAATATTTCCTCAGGCAGCGGACCGCGGGGCATCCGGCCATCGCCGCAGCGGCGGAGTTCTTTCATTTCGCCTGCACCTCCGAGGACATCAACAACCTGTCCCATGCCCTGATGCTGCAAGACGCGCGGGACGGCGTGCTCCTGCCGCGCATGGCGGAACTGGTGGACAGGCTGGCCGAGATGGCCCGTGAACTCGCCGATGTCCCGATGCTCTCGCGCACCCACGGACAGCCCGCGAGCCCCACCACCATGGGCAAGGAGCTGGCCAACGTGGTCCACCGCCTGAGGCAGGCCGTGGCACAGGTGGCCGAAGTCCGGCTGCCCGGGAAAATGAACGGCGCCGTGGGCAACTTCAACGCCCACCTGGCCGCCTACCCCGACCTGCCCTGGACCGACATCTCCCGCCGTTTCGTTGAATCCCTGGGGCTTGCCAACAACCCGCTCACCACCCAGATCGAACCCCACGATCACATCGCGGCGCTCTGCCACGCCCAGAGCCGGTTCAACACGGTTCTTCTGGACCTCGACCGTGACATCTGGGGCTACATCAGTCTTGGGTATTTCAGGCAGAAGGTGGTGGCCGGCGAAGTGGGCTCCAGCACCATGCCGCACAAGGTCAATCCCATCGACTTCGAGAACTCCGAGGGCAATCTCGGACTCGCCAACGCCGTACTGGGGCACCTGGCGGAAAAGCTCCCGGTGAGCCGCTGGCAGCGGGACCTCACCGACTCTACGGTACTGCGCAATCTCGGCGTCGGCATGGGATACACCCTGCTGGCGGTGAAGTCGGCACTTCGGGGGCTCGCCCGGCTGGAAATCAACCCCGCCAGGCTCGAGGAGGACCTGGACCGGAGCTGGGAAGTGCTGGCCGAGCCGATCCAGACGGTGATGCGAAGATACGGCGTCGAGGACTCCTATGAAACACTCAAGGCACTGACCCGGGGGGCCGAGGGCATCACCCGGGAAACCCTGGGGGCGTTCATTGACGGGCTGGAAATCCCGGAAAGCGCCAAGGACGAGCTTCGGGCGATGACGCCGTCGACCTACGTCGGCAACGCGGTCAGCGCAGCCCACGAGAACATGTGAGCGAAATCCGCCTGTCCAAGCTGATGGCGGCACGCGGACTGTGTTCGCGCCGGGAGGCCGACCGGTTCATTGCCGACGGCCTGGTCAGTGTGGACGGCGTCGTGGTGGACACCCTGGGCACGCGCGTCCGGGAGGACCAGTCGATCGCCCTCGCGGATGACGCCCTCAACCGCCAGGATGCGCTGGTCACCGTGCTGCTCAACAAGCCCATGAACTATGTCTCCGGCCTGCCGGAGGACGGCCACACGTCTGCGGTCATGCTGATCAACCGGGAAAACCGCCAGGTTCCGGGCGACCCGGTGCCCTCGCGAAGGGGGCTTGCACCGGCGGGACGCCTGGACATCGATTCCATGGGCCTCATGGTCTACACCGGCGACGGCCGGGTGGCGCGCAGGCTCATCGGTTCGGACAGTCGGGTGGAAAAGGAATACCTGGTGTGGGTGCAAGGCGACCTCGCCCCGGAAAAACTGGCAAGCCTGCGAAGCGGCCTTTCGCTGGACGGCAGAAATCTCCGGCCGGTGCAGGTGGAGCATCTTGGGGGCCCCAGGTTGCGCATGGTCCTCACCGAGGGCCGCAAACGCCAGATCCGCCGCATGTGCGAACTGGTGGAGCTCAGGGTGACAAGGCTGGTTCGGGTGCGGATCGGCGGCGTTCGCCTGGGCAGGCTCGCCCCGGGGAAGTGGCGCCTGCTGACTTCCGGGGAGCGCTTCTGAGCCATGTACCGCCTGGCCAGGCCATGGTTGTTCGCCCTGGACCCCGAAGACAGCCATGACCGGGTGCTGTCGGCCCTGGCATTCGCCGCCCGCAGGCAATGGGCAACGGGTGCATTGCACGCCCTCTACGGCAGGAAGGCCGCCCCGCTGCCGGTGCGGGTCATGGGCATCGACTTCCCCAACCCCCTGGGGCTCGCCGCGGGGCTTGACAAGCAGGGCAACGCGGCGGCCGCGCTGGCGGCCTTCGGCTTCGGCTGGGTGGAACTCGGCACCGTGACGCCCCTGCCCCAGCCGGGCAACCCGAAGCCGAGGATGTTCCGGCTGGTGCCCCACCGGGCCATCATCAACCGCATGGGCTTCAACAGTGGCGGGCTCGATGTCTTTCTCCGGAACCTCAAGTCGCTGACGCCCGGCATCATCCGCGGCATCAACATCGGCAAGAACGCTGCAACGCCGCTGGCGGACGCCGCCGGCGACTACCTGTCCTGCCTGGAGCGGGTGTACCCACACGCGGACTACATCACCGTCAACGTCTCCTCGCCCAATACGGAGGACCTGCGTTCCCTCCAGGAAAGCAGTGCGCTCGACCGCCTCCTGGAGGCGCTCTGCGATCAGGCCTCGGGGCTCGGCGACCGGCACGGCAAGCGGGTGCCCCTCGTGCTCAAGCTGGCGCCGGATCTCGAAGACCCGCAGATCGAAGTCATCGCGACATTGCTCGGCCGGCACGGAATCGACGCGGTGGCAGCCACCAACACCACGGTGTCCAGGGAGGGCGTGGAAGGCGCCCGGCACGCCGCCGAGCCCGGGGGGCTGAGCGGTCCCCCGGTCAGGGCGTCGGCCACCAGGGTGATCAGGTCCCTGCACGACGCCCTGGGAGAAGGCATGCCCATCATCGGCATCGGCGGCATCGACAGCGCCGAGTCCGCCCGGGAAATGCTCGCTGCCGGCGCCAGTCTGCTGCAGCTCTATACGGGCCTCATCTACCACGGGCCGGGGCTGGTGGCGCAGGTGGTCAACGGGCTCGCCGGCGACTGCCGTTCCGCAGGTCACGGCAAAGACTTCCACGCCTGGCTGGACGACCTGCACGGAAAATTCGCCCAATCGCGGCAGGAATGACATGACCGGTATCCCGTTCAACCACGAATTCGAATTCCGCTACGGAGTCATCGAACCCGTGACCGGGGGCATCCGGCGGATCGTGGCGCGCAATCCGGGACCCTTCACCGGGCCGGGAACCGGGACCTACATCATCGGTGAGGGAGAGGTGGCGGTCATTGATCCCGGCCCGATGCTGCCGGATCACGTGGACGCCCTGCTCTTGGGCCTTGGAGAAGAAACTGTCTCCCACATCCTGGTCACCCACACCCATGCCGACCATTCGCCGGCGGCCCGGCTGCTCCGGCAGCGCACCGGCGCACCGGTATTCGCCTTCGGACCCCACGCCAGGGATTCGGCGGGGGAGCTGGAAGGCGGCGTGGACCGTGAGTTCGTCCCCGACTTCCTGCTCGAGGACGGCGAAGAGATCCCGGGCAGCGGGTGGTCCCTGGAGGTCATCCACACGCCGGGACACTGCTCCAACCACATCTGCTTTGCCTGGCCCGTCGCCGGGGCGCTCTTCTGCGGGGACCACATCATGGCCTGGTCCACGCCGGTGATCATCCCGCCCGACGGAAGTGTCGGGGACTACATCGAAAGCCTCGACCGCCTGTCGATGCGGCCGGAGAGGGTGTTCTACCCGACCCACGGAACCCCGCTCACCAACCCGGGAGAATTCATGGCGAAGGTTCGGGCGCACCGGCTCCACCGGGTGGAGCAGGTGGCGGCCGCCATCGCCGACGGCTTCGATACCCTGCCCTCCCTGCGCCGCCGGGTCTATGCGGACATTCCCCGGAATCTCGAGGCCGGGGCGGAGCTCTCGCTGCTTGCGTCCATTGTCTATCTGCAGGGGCGGGGCCGTGCCCTTGAGATCGGCAGCGGTCGGCGGCGGCGGTACGTGCCTGCCTGAACCCGCCACGACTTCCGGGACGGCAGCCCGGTCCGTCTTTCCCCATCCGACGGAATTCATCAACCAGGATCGGGAGACGGCTGGTGACCATGCACTGTCATTTCCTTAAGGATTCGTACCAGGGTACGGGGTACCCCGTGATTTTCCTAGCTCAGCTTGCCAGGCTTCGCCTACGGGCTCACTGGTTGACGGGCTTCATTGATTTTACGGATACGATCGTCCCGGTCAGAGTCGGCTGTGCGCCTTGAGGATGCTCTTCGCCATGCGACTTATGGTCTCGGCGGGTCATATATGAAAATTGAGGAACACTAATCTGCATGGCTGGATCTAATTTACTGCAATCTGGATGGATTGGTGGAGCGCTACATTTGAACGCCAGCAAGGCTTTCACCCACCGCCTCACCGAGCGACGCCGCGATGTCGCTGATCGAGCGGAGCAGGACCAAGGGGTGATCCCTGGAAGGTTCGAAGCCGCGCCGCCTCCAGAACTCGGCCACCTCCCCGTCGACGGCGTTGACCATCAAGGCCCGCCCACCGATCAGCGACGCGGCCTGAACGCAGCGCTGGAGGGCGTGCTTCACAAGGCCAGTGCCAATGCCCAAACCTGCCCATGCTGTGTCGGTCGCGAGCTGGCCGAGCAATATGCACGGGATCGGATTCGGCGGCTGCCCCGTCCTGATCGAGCGCGGCAGAACCGAAGGCACTACACCGGTAGGCGCAAGGCCGTAGTAGCCGACCACGCGCCCGGCCTCATGAACGACGAGAACGGCAGTAAAGCCCTTCTGCTGATTGGAGAGGGCGCGTGTCTTCAGCCAGTGGTCAAGAGTCGGCTTGCCACAGGAGAACTCGGATACATCGTGAGCGGCGGTTAGCGGCTCGGGACCCGAAAGGAACAAGGGCTTACCGCTTCGCCACGTAGTCGGGCTCCCACGGCGCGGGACGCTTCAGGACTTCGACCATCTCCGGAACGGGAGCGGCCGGACGCATCAGCACATCCATGAACTCGGCGAAGCCTTCCGGGCTCATCCGGATCAAGCCCTGCTCCATGACGACCTCCTCGGCCGCGCGCACAGCGGCGTCGCGCACGAATTCGGAGCGCGAGCGGCCGCGCAGGTTTGCGGCACGATCGATCATTGCGACATCCGCCTCAGGCAGGCGCATCGAGATCGGATATTCCTTGCGATCGGCGGTTGTGGCCATGGCGAATCTCTTTGGTCGGCATATAGCGACTTGTATCGCTATTTACAATACGCCAAGGTTGCTTCAACAGTCAATGGCCTCATGAGGAGAGGCGATGAGGCTAATGATGACCGGGCCAATTGTCGCCGAATATTCGTCTTCAATTTCCGTTGCTTATGCTTCTCTCGCGGCGAATGCTGCAAGTTATGACCTTGCGAGCCCCAGGAAACCTGGCAAAGATGACATGAGGAGAAAGCGAAGCACTGCTCGAATCCTTGCTGCTGGACGAGCTGGCGCTGACGTTTACGCCGCGCGGCAATCCCGACCCTCGCCTTCTGCGTCTGATCGGCATCCTGGCGAGGTAGGCGGCGCAGGAGCGCTATGCAAAGGAAGTGAAGATGTCACGGCAAAGCAGGAAGCGCTCCTCCTGATACGGATGGGAGCCGAGTTTTGAAAGTCGCGATCTACGCCCGTTATTTTTCCGACAATCAACGCGACGCTTCCATCGCCGACCAGGTCCGTATGTGTCGCCTCCCTGCCGAAAACAGGGCTGGCACATCGTCGAGGAATACTCGGACCACGCGATCTCCGGTACCTTGCTGATTCGACCCGGCATTCAGGCGCTTATGGCCGACGTTATGGGCGGCCGCTTTGACCTGATCCTGGCCGAAGCGATGGACCGCCTCTCCCGCGACCAGGAAGACATCGCGGGCATCTTCAAGTGCATGTCCTATGCCGACGAAAAATGCTCACCCTGTCGGAAGGAGAGGTGACTCACCTGCATGTCGGCCTCAAGGGCACGATGAATGCGCTGTTCCTGAAGAGGATCTGGCCGACAAGACCCGCCGCAGACAGCGTGGCCACGTCGAGGCGGGCAAATCGGGTGGCGGCAATGCCTATGGCTACACGGTATGACCTGTATACGGAACAGTTCCTGGCCGAAGCGGACAAACCACCGCCACTGCCGCACCCGAGCATGGCACTACAATACCGCAAGCGGGTCCAACCGCTCTACGACGCCCTGTAGGACGAAGACGAGGGGAAGCGAATCGAGGCCGCCGACACCTTGCGCTCGCTCGTGGACCAGATTTTGCTGACGCCGGTCGAGGTCAAGGTAGAGATCAACGTACAGGGGGATCGTACTGGAATCCTTACGATTTCCACATCATACGGAAAGGAAATGACATTGGGTGACCACGCGAAAGGAAACGAAGTGGTCAGGTACCTGTTTCGGGGAGGGCGGTTTCGAACTCCATACAGGACAACGCATCAGGGATTGCCAAGGAAAATGAACGCTGACCCACAGAGAATCAGGGCATTCTTCTCCCGGCCTCCGGTTGGTCCCGAGCCTGAAGAAGCACCGAAGGTCCGTGTCAGGGTGCGGGCATACCAAAGGGGCTTTACAATGGATGGAGCCCCGCGAACAACGCGGGTAAGACAGCCACGACGCACACCGCGCCTGAAGCCTGAAACAGCAGTTCGCATAGGCCGATGGCAAGTCGATAAAGCGGAATCGTAGATTCGGGATTCGGCCTGAATCCCTTGCTTTTGGGCTGTTCGGCCTGTTTCCGGTTGTCATCACGCGTGAGACAACGTGGCATCGGCGGTGTGGCAATCCGCCGGAATCGTCGATACACTGCCATGAGTTGACAATCGGGAGAGGCCGGATTGTTTGATCACTGACAACCGGATTGGCGTACCCTTGACCTCATTGCTGAGAAATGCCTTCATCCTGGTGGGCTGCCTGCTGCTGGTGCTGGCGGTAACGCCCAACCTTGCCCAGGATTACGGCCTTGTCGGCGACGCCGGCAGCACGGAGGTGTCGCAGGAATCCGTCACACCGGTGGTGTCCGACGACGACGAGGTCTCCTACAACCAGGAGCTCATCAGCGACTGGCAGGAGTCCAGGACGAACCGGCTCGGCGAACAGCTCGCGCGACTCTGGCGCAAGATTCCGGACTATCCGGAGGATTTCTCCCGGGCGATGTCCAGGGCCGCGATGCCCGAGGCCGGGTGGGGCGGGCTGCGGGTGCTGCTGACCATACTGGTGGTGACCGCCATCGGCCTTGCGCTGGAGCAGGTCACCACCCGCAAGCTGCTTTCCCGCCTGTACGCCTACGTGGAAGTCCGGGAAAAGACCGTCTTCCTCAAGCTCCGCTTCATCCTGATCCGGGTCATCATCCAGCTGACCGGTGTCGCCGTCCTGGCCCTGTCGGCCTACGCCATGGTCATCTATACCCGCCACGGCAACCCGTATTTCGATCTCCTGTTCACCGAATGGGTCGGTGCGCTGGTGGTGCTGCGGCTCTGGATGATCCTGCTTCGGAACATTTTCTCGCCGAACCGGCACGGACTGCGCCCCATTCCCCTGGACGACGACTCGTCGCGCCAGCTCTACCGGTGGTTCATCGCTTTCTTCGCCGTCTTCGAATTCGGCAACGGACTGTTCGTCTACCTGCCCCGGGCGGGCATGAGCGAGATCCAGATCCTCGGGCTGACGATTCCCCTGACCCTGGTTCTCAACGTGATCATCCTGAGCCGGTTCTGGGTCATGCGGGACAAGATCACCGCGATGTTCACCACGGAAGGTCCGGACAACGGCCCGGCCGGATTCACCACCGGGTTCCTGCAGACCTTCTGGCCGTTCCTCTTCACCGCCTGGCTGCTCATCCTCTGGTCGCTGTGGCTGTACAAGACTTTCCTGGGATACTGGGAAGAGGCTGAATATCTCACCATCAGCTGGTGGATCACCCTCGCGTTCTTCGTCGCGGACCGAATCTTCTACCGTCTGATCAGGAACGTCACCCGGATTCAGTGGCTGCACAGTCCGACCTTCGACATGCGCTCACGCCGGTTCATCCGGATCGTCCAGAACGGCTTTCGCCTGCTGATGATCGCCGTGGCGGTATACATGTTCAGCCTGGCCTGGGGACTGTCACCCGACGAGCTGATCGAAAGCGACTTCACCAACCAGGCCCTGGGCCAGGGCATCAACCTGCTGGTCATCGCCACCGTTACCTACATCATCTGGGAATTCTTCAACGCCCTGATCGAGCGCAAGCTTCCCGAGGAGACGAACGACGCCTTTGCCACTCTGGAAGGGGAAGGGGGCGGCGCGGGGGCCACCAGGGCGGAGACCCTGCTCCCCCTGATGCGCACCCTGCTCACCGTCGTCCTGTTCACCTTTGTGCTGCTGTCGGTGCTCCACTCCCTCGGCATCGCCATCACTCCGCTGCTCGCGGGCGCCGGGGTCGTGGGCATTGCCATCGGGTTCGGCGCCCAGAAACTGGTCCAGGACGTGCTGAGCGGTATCTTCTTCCTGGTGGACGACGCATTCCGGAAAAACGAATACATTGAAATCGAGGAGCTTCGCGGGACGGTGGAGAAGATCTCCCTGCGCTCGATGCAGCTGCGCCACCACCTCGGCGCCGTCCAGACAATCCCCTACGGAGAGATTCGGACCATCCGGAACCTGAGCCGTGACTGGGTCACCATGAAACTCGAACTGCGCCTGTCCTACGACACCGATATCGAGCAGGTGCGCAAGATCATCAAGAAGGTGGGGCAGTCCATGCTGGAGGATCCGGTCATCGGACAGAACTTCATCCTGCCGCTCAAGTCCCAGGGCGTAATGCGGGTGGAGGAGTCCGCGCTGATCGTGCGCATGAAGTTCACCGCGAAGCCGGGCGAGCAGTGGGTGATCCGGCGCGAGGCCTACCGGCGCGTGCGTGATGCGCTGGCCGCCGGGGGCATCTTCTTCGCCCACCGGGAAGTCCGTGTCCGCCTTCCGGAGGACCAGGTCGCCAATGCCAACCCGGAAGCGGTCCGCGAGGCCCTGACCCAGGGCGCTGCGGCGGCGGACAGCGCCGAATCGGCGACGGAGCAGGCCAAGCGCCTCGGCAAGATGGATTTCAGCGACGATATGTAGGAAACCCGCCGGGACGCCCCGGCATCTTCCCTGTCCCAATCCCCCGCAATTCACGCCAATCGCTTGAATCACCGGGTTGAATCACCGGGTTGCCCGGATGGGGATGTCACGGCGATAATCCCTTCTCCCCCGCCCGGAATGGTGCACACCGCACCGGGCAGCCCCGTTGACACACCAGGTGATTTCCATGAATGCCCCATTGACCGCCCCAGGCAACGCCGCGCTGCTGGCCAGAGACCACCAGCACATGATTCACCCGCTCCACCACACCGCCGGACACCATGCCGGTCGGGTCTGGATCAGGGGAGAGGGGTCCTTCCTGGTGGACGCGGACGGCAATCGCATCATCGACGGCCTGTCCTCGCTGTGGAATGTCAGCGCAGGACACAGCAGGAAGGAGCTGGCCGATGCCGCTTACCGGCAGATGAGCGAGCTGGCCTTCGCCTCGAGCTATGCTGGCGGGTCGAACCGACCCGCGATTGAACTCGCGGAGCGCCTCTCTGCGATCGCCTATCCGAACATCAACCATTTCTACTTCACCTCCGGCGGCGGCGAGTCCACCGACAGCAACATCAAGCTGGCCCGGTCCTACTGGAAGGCGCGGAACCAGCCCGGGAAAACCAAGGTGATCTCCCGGGTGCTGGGCTACCACGGCGTGACCCTCGCGGCGATGTCCTGCACCGGTATCGAGAGCTACTGGCCGGCGTTCGAGCCGAGGGTCCCGGGGATCAGCCACATTCCCTCGCCGGACCCGTACCATTACCCGGAGCCCGGGGACGGCTCCTCCCAGGGAATCGCCGCGGCCAACGAACTCGAAAAGGAGATACTCCGTCAGGGCCCGGAGACAGTGGCCATGTTCATCGCCGAGCCCGTGCAGGGCGCGGGTGGCGTCATCGTCCCCCAGGACGACTACTTCGGTCGCATCCGGGAAATCTGCGACCAGTACGAGGTCCTCCTGGTGGCCGACGAGGTCATTACCGGGTTCGGCCGCACCGGCAGGATGTTCGCCCTGGAGCATTACGGCGTACAGCCGGACCTCATGCAGTTCGCCAAGTCCATCACGTCCGGCGCCCTGCCCCTGGGCGGCATCGGCATCAGTGACGAGATTGCCGACACCATCCGCAGCGGCGACAAGCCGTGGATGCACGCCTATACCTACAGCGGGCACCCTACCCCCTGCGCCGTGGGCCTGGCCACCCTGGACATCATCGAGGCCGAGGATCTGCCGGGACAGGCGGCCGCGAACGGGGAGGCCATGCTGCGGAAATACCGGGAGGCCCTTGAAGATCACCCCCACGTGGGCAACATCCGCGGCAAGGGCATGATGCACGGCATCGAGATCGTGAAGGACAAATCCACCCGGGAATGGTTCGAGCCCTCGTTCGGGCTGGGTGCCAAGCTCACCAAGGCCATGCTGGACCGGGGCCTGTATACCCGCGTCCGGAGCGAGGTGATCTGCAGCGCACCGCCGCTCAACACGGATGTCGCCACCCTGGACCGCATGGTGGAAATCGTTCGCGACGCCGTCGTGGATGTCGTGGGCTCCTGACGGCAACCGGACTCCGGCATGATCATCAAGAGCGGAAACGCGAGAACACGCGGTCCCGAGGCCTGCCGAAGACCCGGACAGTAGAACCCTGCCGGGGCTTCGGCGCCCCGCCGGCAGGCCCGCAGTTCAGTGCCGGGGAGATCCCTGCCGCGGGATCATACCGGCTCCGGGTCATAGGCGAACCTGGGCACTTCGGCCCCATCCACCATCACCGGCTCAATGAACCCGACCAACGTCCGCACCCGCAATTCCCGGTCGCCGTGACGCGGCCGGCAGACCACCACTTCCTCCCCGGTTTCCGAATGGCGGGCAATCCCGATCAAATCGTAGAAGTCGCCCTGGTAGTGGCGATTCCTGCCGGCGCTGATTACAGGCTGCGTTCCACGGGCTCACCAGGTACCGACAAGCCGGGGGCCCGAACTCACCCGAGCGGTGCGAAGAACCGCCCGTGCAGGTGGTATACGATGAAGTAGACCGCGATCCCCACTGCCACGACCACCAGGTCGTTGCGCTTGCTGGCCGGTGCCGGTCGTTCCGGCTGGCGCCGGACCACGGACGCCCAGTCGAAGATTGCCCAAAGCAGGAAAGCGCCGAACAGGATCAGGGAAGCCCGGTCGCCGTTGGCGAGCACGTGGACCAGGGCCCAGAGCAGTACCGAGATGATCATGGGATGCCCCACCAGCCGCCGGATGTTGCAGGGCACATAGGCGGCCACCATCAGGACAAACGCCGGCAGCATGACGGCCTTCGAAAGGAGCAGGCTGAATGCGGGGGGATCGAACACGGGATCCTGGGGCACATCCCTCCATCCGTAGAGCATGAAAATGAAACCGATGGCGGAAACCAGCGAGAACGCGGTCTTGTACCCTGTCTCTCCCAGCATGTCGATGATCCGCTGGCGCGGGCCGACGAACGCCGGAAGCAGGTGGATTCCGAAAAACAGAACAATGCCGGTGATGAGCAAACTCATGGAATCGCGGCCTCGTACCCGGGTGAACGTGTGCCCTCATTCTACCCCATGTCCCCGTCGTCCCGGACCGCGCGCACCACTGGCCTCCCCCGATCAGGTCACCTCCCCCGATCAGGTCTTGCCCGGCCACCGCCGGTGCTGGCATGATCCTGGCTGCACACTCCCGGGATGCGAACATTGACCGGTCAGTTCACGAACCCCCAACATGCCGTCAACCTGGACCGGTATCCGTTCCACCGCCCCGGGTCCGCGGACTGCCGGAAGCTGGTGGCCGACCTCCGCCACCAACTCGAATCGCGGCAGTATTGCCAGTTGCCGGGATTTCTCGGTGACCCGGCGCGGCGGGAGGAGGTCGCACGTGTCTCAGACGTGCTGCCACGGGCCCATGCGGCGAGTTCACTGCGCAACATCTACCTGGAACGCAGTACCTCGCCGGAGCTGCCGGCCGATCATCCGCGGAACCTCCTCAATCCGGCCAGCTACCGCATGGTGGGGGCTCACCTGCTGCCGGAGGACTCCGCACTCAAGGCGCTCTACCACTGGCCGGCATTCCGGCGCTTCGTCGCGGACGTCACCGGCAGCGGTGTCCTGTACCCCAGCGCGGATCCCTATCAGCCCGTCAATGTCCTGTGCCACGGCGACGGAGACCGGTCCGCGTGGCACTTCGATTCCGACAATGCCTTCACCATGACCCTCATGCTGCAGGCTCCGGAGGAAGGGGGCATTTTTGAAATCCTGCCGAACTGCAGGTCCGATGGCGATCCCAACCTCGGGGGGCTCCGCCGTCTCCTTAAGGGCGACAGGACCGGGGTCGAGACCATCGGCCGACAGGAAGGCGCGCTGATGATGTTCCGCGGCTGTGACAGTGCGCACCGGGTCACACCGGTCAGGGGGGCCCGCACCCGCATGATGGGCGTCATGGTCTACGAAAGCGCCCCGGGGGTGATCGGGGATCCCGTGGTCAACGCCACGGTATACGGCGTATAGGCTCCGTTTCGATAATGGGGGAACTGCCTGAAGTGCGGCATACCCCTGAATGATTGTACGGGCTGGAAGTCCGGCCCCCGCGGATGGGGCTCAGTTGTCCGCCGAATGCATGCCGCCCTTTTCGCGTCGCTCCGCCAACACCCGGTCCATCCAGTCGGGGTCCATCTCCGGCACCGAGGACAGCAGCAGCTCGGTGTACTCGTGGTGGGGGGGATTGAAGATCTCCTCCTTGGGTCCCTGCTCCACGATCTCGCCCTGGAGCATGACGATGACCTCGTCGGCGATGGCGCGCACGGTGGCGAGATCGTGGGTGATGAACATGTACGCCAGGTTCAGGTCATGCTGCAGGTGGTCCAGCAGCCGCAGGATACCCTCCGCCACCAGCTGGTCCAGGGCGGAAGTCACCTCGTCGCAGATGATGAAGGACGGCTCCGCAGCCAGGGCCCGGGCAATGCAGATGCGCTGCTTCTGGCCGCCCGACAGCTCTCCCGGCAGGCGGTCGAGAAACAGGTCGGGATCGAGTTCGATCATCTCCATGAGTTCCCGCAGGCGCCGTTCCTTCGCATCGCCTTCCATGCCGAGGTAGAACGACAGCGGCCGGCCGACGATTTCGCGGATGCGGTGCCTGGGATTCACTGCGGTATCCGCCATCTGGTAGATCATCTGCGCCTGGCGCAACTGGTCCTTGGTGCGGCGGTGATAGTCCCTGGGCAGTTCCTTGCCGTCAAAGAGCACCCTGCCCTGCTGGGGCGGCAGCAGGCCCGTGATCACCCGGGCGGCGGTACTCTTGCCGCTGCCTGATTCCCCCACCACGGCCACCGTGTGGCCCCTGTGGATCTCGAAGTCCACACCGCGCAGCACCGGAACCAGGCCGCGGGCGTAGGTGGCCGTCACGTTCTCGACCTTGACCAGCGGCGTCGCCTCCGGCGGCGGCGCCTCCTCCTCCTTGCGGAATGAGCGCACCGCCCAGAGCGACTTGGTATAGTCCTCCTGCGGGTCCGACAGCATCCTGCGGGTATCCGCATCCTCCACCGTCTCGCCGAACCGCAGCACCTTGATCCGGTCGGCCATCTGCGCCACCACCGCGAGGTCGTGGGTGATGTAGATGGCGGCGGTGTTGAACTGCTCCACGATGTCGCGGATCGTCACGAGCACCTCGATCTGGGTCGTGACGTCCAGGGCGGTGGTGGGCTCGTCGAAGATGATGAGGTCCGGCCGGCAGGACAGCGCCATGGCAGTCATCGCCCGCTGGAGCTGGCCGCCGGATACCTGGTGCGGGTAGCGGAAGCCGATCTGGTCGGGGTCCGGCAGCTTGATCCGGGCATACAGGTCCTTGGCATCGGCATAGGCCTGATCGCGGGTGCCCTTCCCATGCTCAATGACCGTCTCGGAAAACTGCTCGATGAGCTTGTGCGCCGGGTTGAACGACGCCGCGGCGCTCTGCGCGACGTAGGCGATGCGGGAGCCGCGCAGCTTGCGTCTTTGGGCTTCGGGCATGGTCGTCAGCTCCATGCCGTCAAACCGGATGCTGCCGCCATTGATGCGGCAGCCCGGCTTGGCATAACCCATGGCGGCGATGCCGATCGTGGACTTGCCGGCGCCGGACTCCCCGATCAACCCGAGTATCTCGCCCCGGGCCAGAGTGACATCCACTCCCTTGACGATCTGGTGCCACTGCTCGTCGCTGAAGCCCTCGATCATGAGGCCCTTCATCTCGAGCAGTGTGCCGTTGCTGTTCGCGTTCATCGCCGCTGCCCCTAGTGCTCGTCCTTGAGACCGCTGGTCTTGTGGAGGAACCAGTCCACCACGAAGTTGACGCCGATGGTGAGGATGGCGATGGCCGCAGCGGGCAACAGGGGTACCAGCTCCCCGTAGGTGATCAGCGTGGAGGTGTCCCGCACCATGGAGCCCCAATCCGCGGTGGGCGGCTGGATGCCGAGGCCGAGGAAGCTGAGGGCGCTGATGGTGAGGAAGACGAAACAGAACCTGAGGCCGAATTCCACCACCATCGGCGGCATGATGTTGGGAAGGATTTCCTTGAGCGTGATCCAGGCCATGCCCTCGCCGCGCAGGCGGGCGGACTCGATGAAGTCCATCACCACCACGTTGAGACTCACCGCCCGGGCGATGCGGAATACCCGGGTGGCGTCCAGAAACCCGATGATGAGGATCAGGTTGATCACCGACGTGCCGAAGATGGTCAGGAGCAGCATCGCGAAGATCAGCGCGGGAATCGCCATCAGCACGTCCACGGTACGGCTGAGAAGCTGGTCCATCCAGCCGCCCAGGGTAGCCGCGAGGATGCCGCAGGTGCCCCCGAGCAGGAACGCGAACAACGTGGTGATGAGCGCGATTCCGACGGTGTTGCGCGCGCCGTAGATCAGGCGGGTGAACATGTCCCGGCCCAGATGGTCGGTGCCGAAGGGCGGCGCCTTTTCCGCCAGCTCGAACTGCGGCCCGATGATCTCCGACTCGCCGTAGGGCGCGATCACCGGAGCGAAGATCGCGACGAAAATATAGGTGAAGATGATGATCAGCCCGATCTTCGCGCTGAGCGGCGCCTTCTTCAGCTCGCGCCAGGCGACGGCAAGCCGGCCCTCGTTCCGCCGGGGTGGCGGCGGCATCGCATCCACGGAATCGAACGGGTTCGCGGGATCGGTCATTTCGGATGCAGGAGGCGCGGGTTGGTCAGGATGGACAGGATGTCCGCGATCAGGTTGAGCAGCACGTAGGTGGCGGCAAAGATGAGACAGCAGGCCTGCACCACCGGCAGGTCACGCCGCTGCACCGAATCCACCAGAAGCTGCCCGAGGCCCGGGTACACGAACACCACCTCCACCACCACCACGCCCACGATCAGGTAGGCGAGGTTCAGGACGATGACATTGACGATGGGCGCCCAGGCATTGGGCAGGGCGTGATTGGTGATGATCCTGCGCTTGTTGATGCCCTTCAACGCGGCCATTTCGATGTAGGGGCTTGCCAACAGGTTGATGATGGCGGCCCGGGTCATCCGCATCATGTGCGCCACCACCACCAAGGTCAGGGTGAGGGCGGGCAGGAATGTCTTGTAGAGCCGTTCCAGGAGCGGCGTGTCCGGGCTCACGTTGGCGAGGCTCGGGAACCACCCCAGCTTGACCGATATCATCAGGATCAGGATATAGGCGACGAAGAATTCCGGTGTCGAGATGAACGACAGGGTCACCACGTTGACGCTGCGGTCGTAGACGCTGTTGCGGTAGAGCGCGGCCAGGATGCCCAGGATCATCGCCAGGGGCACGGCAATCACCGCGGCAAACACCGCCAGGAGGATGGTGTTGACGAAGCGGCCCCCGATCAGTTCCGAGATCTCGCGGCCGTTGGCGATGGAGGTGCCGAAGTCCCCCTGCAGAATGCCGCCCAGCCAGGTGAAATAACGGATGTAGGCCGGCTGGTCCAGCCCCATCCGCTTGCGTAGCGCATCGACGGTTTCCTCCGTCGCGGCCTGGCCCAGCATGGCCTGGGCGGCGTCCCCCGGCAACATGCTGACCGCGAGAAAGATGATGACGGACACCACGAACAGCGTCAGCAGCCCGAGGGACAGGCGCTGGATCAGCATTCGGAGGATGTCGTTCACACCGGTGTCTTATGGTTTGCTTATGGGCGGTTCGCCGGGCCGGTTGCGCAGGTATTCGCCCACAACAGGGCCCTGCTGGCCGGCGACGGTCATGCCGTCGCCGGCAATACTAACCCAATTGCAGGGTCCAAGACAAAGCCGCGGTCAGTTGAACCACCAGCGCTCCATGTAGCGCTGGCCGTCGTTGGCCCAGTTGGTGGCCATGCTGTCCACGTGGGCGACCTTGGTGGACCTGGCGTGGATGTAGTTGTTGAACACCGGCACCACGGCGCCGCCCTCATTGCTGCAGAGGGTCTGCATCTCCACGTACATGTCGCGACGCTTGTTCTCGTCCAGTTCGGACCGGGCCGCCTTCAGCAGCTCGTTGAACCTGGCGTGGCTCCAGTCAGACTCGTTCCATTCCGCGCCCTCGGCGTAGGCGGTGGTGAACATCCAGTCCTCGGTGGTACGGCCGCCCCAGTAGCTGAAGCACCAGCCGCGCTTGTTGGTGTTCCAGACATCGGACCAGTACCCGTCGGCGGGCTCGCGCTTGACATTGATGGTGATCCCGCCCTTGGCGGCATGCTCCTTGTAGAGCTGGGCCGCATCCACGGCGCCGGCGAACGCGGCGTCCGCCGCACTGAGGTCAACCTCAATGGAGTCGAGCCCGGCCTGCTTGAGATAGTACCTGGACTTGTCCGGATCGTAGGTGCGCTGCTCCAGTTCGCTGGCATGGTAGCGCTGGCCCCGGCCGATGGGATGGTCGTTGCCCACGGTGCCGTGGCCGCCGAGAACCGTCTGCAGCATGGCCTCGCGGTCGAGTCCGTACTTCAGGGCCAACCGGATGTTGTTGTCGTCAAAGGGGGCCACCTTGGTGCGCATCGGGACGGTGTAGTGCCCGTTGCCGCTGATCTCCTCCACCACGACATTGCTGTTGCGCTGCAGCAGGTGCAGGGTCTTGATGTCGCAGCGGTCCATCAGTTCGATCTCGCCGGTGTTGAGCGCGTTGGTGCGCGCACCGACGTCGGCGATGGTGATCATCTCACCCTCGTCGAAATGGGCCCGTCCTTCCTTCCAGTAGTTGGGATTGCGCGTGAGGGTCATGCGCACCCCGGGGTCGTAGGACTGCAGGACATAGGGGCCGGTGCCTACGCCGGACATCCAGTCAAGCTGGCCGTCTACTGTGGGCAGAACCGGAATGTGGTAGTCGCTGACCAGGAAGGGAAAGTCGGCATTGCCCGCCTCCAGGGTGAACACCACCACGTGGTCGCCGTCCGCCTTGATGTCGACGATGGGATCCACGATGGGCTTGGCCGCGGAGGTGGAATCCTCCCCGCGATGGTGGTTGAACGAGTTCACCACGTCCTGGGCGACCATGGTCTGGCCGTTGTGGTACTCGACGCCCTTGCGCAGCTGGAACGTCCAGGTGATCGCGTCCGGGGACTCCCAGCTCTCGGCCAGCTCGCCGACCAGATTGTCCTCGTTGTCGATCTCGGTGAGATAGTTGAAACGGGCGAACGCGCCGCCGATGGTGAAGTCGTTCTCGTAACTGCCCGGGTCCAGCGAGTCGGTGGTGGAACCGTGGCCGATGCCGACCGTGAATTTGCCGCCCCGCTTGGGCATGGCATGCGCCGTGGTGAGCAGCGCGGGCGCGACGGCACCGAAACCAAGGGCGGTCGCGGCCTGCAGAAAATCGCGGCGGGACAGTCTCCCGGCACGAAGTTCCTGGGTGAGTTTATCTAGGTTTGACATCTGATGCAGCCTCCTCCTAATGGTGTTTGAAGGGAAAAAAATCTCAATTGGGTCGGTGTCTCTTTACCGGACAGCAACCGTCGGCACTGACCACCTCCGGCAAGTATGGACCAGTTTGTAGGAAAAATTCAAAGGAATTTGCTCTCAAAGCGTCAGACAATTCCCCGCCCTTCCGGGACCGGCTGCGAAACCGGGCCCGATCACTGGTTGACCACCACCGCGAGGGCCGGCTCGCGAAAACGTCGCACGAGCTCCTCCAACTGCTGTCGGTAGGGCCCAACGGCAGCCATCTTGACATGACCGAATCCCCGGACGGATTCCGGCAGCGCCGCGATGGTGACCGCGCGGTCGTAGTTCTCCCGACCGACGTGGGGCAGTAGCGATTCGATGGCTTCGCGATATTCCGCGATCAGCGCCCGCTCCGTCCGGCGCTCCCCGCTGCGTCCGAACGGGTCCAGGGGGCTGCCGCGGAGCCACTTCAGCCTGGCCAGCAGGCCGAAGGCGCCCAGGGTCCACCCCGGCAGGCGCCGTTTCTCCGGCAGTCCCGTGTGGGGATTCCGCTTCGCCAGCCACGGGGGCGCCAGGTGGAAGTGCAGCCGGTAGTCCCCCTCGAACTGCTCCGCCAGCTGCCGGCGGAAGTCGCCGTCGCTGTACAGCCGCGCCACCTCGTACTCATCCTTGTACGTCATCAGGCGGAACAGGTTCTTCGCCACGGCCACGGTCAGTTCGCCGTCCCGTCCCCCGGGCTCCGCATTCCGGACGGATTCCACCACCGCCAGGTACTCGTCCGCCCAGCGCCGGTTCTGGTATCGCACCAGGAACTCGTGACGCCAGCGGATGATGTCCCCGGATTCCGTGAGCGGAGAGGGGGCCTGCCCGCCCCGGCCGGCGAGGTTCTCGACCGCGTCCAGGTTGACCGCTGCGCGCCGCCCCCAGAGAAACGCCGACCGGTTGAATTCGACGCCCACCCCGTTCAGTTCGATGGCGCGCTCGACAGCCTGTGCGGAGACCGGCACCAGGCCCCGCTGCCAGGCGAACCCGAGGAGGAAGAGGTTGGCGCCGATGGTGTCCCCCAGAAGGTTCCTGGCGATCCCGGTAGCGTCCACGAATTCCGTGCTACCGGGTCCCGTCTCGCGGTTGACGGCTTCGCGCAGCCCGTCCGCGGGGAAGACATAGTCCCGGTCGTGAATGAAGTCCGAAGTAGCCGTCTCGTGGCTGTTCACCACCGCCCGCGAGCGGTCGGGGTGCAGCTTGGCCAGGGCCTCCGGTCCCGCCGAGACCACCAGGTCGCAGCCCAGCAGCAGGTCCGCGTCGCCGGCGGGTATCCGCACGGCATGAATCCGGTCCTGGCTCGCGGCGATCCTGACATGACTCACCACAGCGCCGAATTTCTGCGCCAGCCCCGTCTGGTTCAGGGTCGCGCAGCCCTTGCCCTCGAGGTGGGCGGCCATGGCCAGGATGGAGCTCACGGTGAGAACCCCGGTTCCGCCGATGCCGGTCACCAGCACGTTCCAGGGCCGGTCCAGGTCGGGCATTCCGGGCTCCGGCAGCACGATCTCCACCTCGCCGGTGACGCCGGCCGCCGGCCTTTTCAGTCCGGCGCCGGTGACCGTCACGAAACTGGGGCAGAACCCGTCCAGGCAGCTGAAGTCCTGGTTGCAGGCATTCTGGTCGATCTGCCGCTTGAGCCCGAGTTCCGTTTTCTTCGGAATCACCGACAGGCAGTTGGACTTAGTACTGCAGTCGCCGCAACCCTCGCAGACCGCCGGGTTGATGAAGACCCGGGTGTCGCTTTCCGGCATCAGCCCGCGCTTCCGGCGACGGCGCTTTTCCGAGGCGCAGGTCTGGTCGAACACGATCACCGAGGTTCCCGGCACTTCCCGGATCTCCAGGAGAAGCCGGTCGTAATCCTTCTTCGGATGCAGGGTGACGTCCCGGATTCCGGCGAGCCGCCCCCTGGCCCTTTCCGGATCCTCCGCCACCACCGCGATGCGCCCGACGCCCTCGGCCCTGACCTGGGCCACCACCTGTTCCAGGGTCAGGCTGCCGTCCACGTGCTGACCGCCGGTCATGGCGACGGCGTCGTTGTAGAGAATGCGGTAGGTGATGTTGACGCCGGAGGCGACGGCGGCCCGGATGGCGAGAATGCCGGAATGGAAATAGGTGCCGTCGCCGATGTTCTGGAAGGTGTGCGGAATTTCCGTGAAGGGCGCCTGGCCGATCCAGGATGCGCCCTCGCCCCCCATCTGGGTGAACAGCTCGGTGTTGCGGTCCATCCAGCGCACCATGTAGTGGCAGCCGATGCCGGCATGCCCGATGCTGCCCTCCGGCACTCGGGTAGAGGTGTTGTGCGGGCAGCCGGAGCAGAAATACGGCGTGCGTGTCATGGGGGAAGGCGCGGTCTTCAGCCGCCTCTCCTTGGCATCGAGAAATTCCAGCCGTTCGCGGATTTCGGGACTGTCATGGAACTTCATCACCCTGGCGCCGATGGCGCGGGCCACCATCGCCGGGGTCAGCTCGGACAGGTTGGAGACCAGGTCCCGGCCATGCTCATCAAATTCCCCCACGACCCGCGGACGTTCCGCCACCGGCCAGTTGTACAGCTGGCCCGTGATCTGGTCCTCGAGGACGCTGCGCTTTTCCTCCACCACCAGGATTTCCTTCAGCCCCCGGGCGAATTCATGGGTCGCAACGGGTTCCAGAGGCCAGCTCATGCCGACCTTGTAGATCCGAAGGCCGATCCCGGAGGCGGTCTCCCCGTCGATGCCGAGATCCCGGAGCGCCTCCATCACGTCCAGGTGGGACTTGCCGGTGGTCACGATGCCGAGGCGCGGATTGGGGGTGTCCAGGGTGACCCGGTTCAGGTTGTTGACATAGGCGAATGACCGCGCCGCGTAGATCCGGTACTTGTGCAGGAGACGTTCCTGCTCCAGCGACGTGGTAGGCCACTGGGCATTGAGCCCCCCCTCGGGCATCTCGAAGTCCGCCGGCACCCGGATGTTCACGCGGTCCGGGCTGAGATCCGCGGAAATGGCGGAGTCCATGTTCTCCGTGATGGCCTTCAGCCCCACCCAACAGCCGCTGTAGCGCGACAGCGCCCACCCGTACAGGCCATAGTCCAGCACGTCCTGCACGTTGGCGGGATTCAGCACCGGCACCGCGGCGCCGATGAACATGTGCTCGCTCTGATGGGGAACGGTGGAGGACTTGCAGGCATGGTCGTCGCCGGCGACCACGAGCACGCCGCCGTACCGGGAGGTACCGAAGGCATTGGCATGCTTGATCACGTCCATGCTCCGGTCCACCCCGGGGCCCTTGCCATACCACATGGCGAACACCCCGTCGTATTTCGGCCCCGGCAGCAGCCCCACCTGCTGGGTGCCCCAGACCGCCGTGGCCGCCAGGTCCTCGTTGACGCCGGGCTGGAACCGGATGTGGTGGGCCTCGAGCTGCCGGCGGGCCTGGTTCAGGGACATGTCCAGCGTGCCCACCGGCGAGCCGCGGTAGCCCGAGATGAATCCGGCGGTGTTCAGGCCCGCGTCCAGGTCGAACTGGTGCTGGATCAGCGGCAGTCTGACCAGGGCCTCGATTCCGGTGAGATAGGCGCTGTCCCTGGCCAGATCGAACTTGTCCTCGAGCGAGACTTGTTTCAGCATCTTGTGTCTCCTGCTTGCCCCGGGCCGATGACCCACGAGGCGGGTTGTCGGGAAAAGGTAATTTCAGCCAACTACCGGCAGGCCATGGATGGTGGTCCACCGGATCACTCCATCATACTTTCCCCGCACGATTTTGCAAGACCCCTCCTGTCGGTGGTCGGTGTCAAATCAACAGGTTACAGCCCGGCCCGGCGGCTGGCGCGTGGAACGGCCGACAGCCTTGCGCACTGGACGGGGAGCGGCCCGGTGCATTCATCCGGTGACCCCGTTGGCCGCGAGGAACCCGTCGAGCAGCGCGAAACACTGTTCCGGCTCCTCGAGCTTAAGCAGGTGGGTGGTGCCGGGCGCGCAGGCGTAATCGATGCCGTGGGTTTCACAGAACCGGGCGCAACAGGGTGCGCTTCTCGCTGCGTCGTCCAGTTCCGGATCCGAGCCCATGATCAACAGCGGGCGTGGCGGCGGGCCGGCCCCTTGCCGGAAGCCGGATCCACGCGCAGCGTCGAGCGTGCGTTGAGTTCCGCGACCCCCTGCCTGAGGCGCCGGAACCTGGGCATGCTGCGGTACACGTCGACAAGGTCGCCGGGATCGGAGAGCCGGTTCGTGCGATTCAGGGCGGCATTGTGCAGCAACTCGCCCTCGGCCAGCAGCGGGGACCGCAGGGGGTTGCCCTCGGGCGGCACCGCCGGCGGGTCGAACAGCACCAGCGCATCCCAGTGCCGGGTGCCGTCGATCACCGCGAGGAGCGCCGCGATCGCCGACATCGAATGAAAGACGCCGACGGTGGTTCTGGTGCCCCATGCATCGCGGATGGCGGCATGCACGGCCACGTTGGTCGCGCACGAAGCGGGCATGGTTGTGCGGCTCGGCCGCGTGGAACGGGTTGCGCCCGTAATTGCGGAAGTCGAACTGGACGAGGTCGAATCGTTCCAGCATGTTTCGCCAGAACGGAAAGTAGGCGTCACTGGCGAAACCGTTGTGGTGGCTCAGCACCACCCGCGGCCCGGACGGGACGGCGGAATCACGGGGCTGTGTGGAACCGGTCGGGCACGACCACCAGCTTGCCGACATGGACCTTGGAGATGAAGTCCGCCTGCGCACGGTGAAAGTCGCTGAGCGGGTAGGTGGCGAAGAGGCTCGGCCGAATCTTGCCGGACTCGATATAGCCGTGCAGCCGCCGGAAGGCGGCCCGGGTGCCCTGGGACGATCCGTGAATCTCGAGATGCTTCAGGTAGATGGTGCGCAGGTCCATCTCCACGACGGCGCCGCCGAACGCCCCCGCGGTGATATAGCGGCCCTCGGGGCGCAGCAGGTTGATCAGGGACCTGAAGAGCGGCCCTCCCACGACATCGGCCACCACGTCCACGGTGCCGTCCGGCAGGAGCGCCTGCAGGTCCCCGGTCCAGTCGTCATGATCTCGGCACACCACCGCCTCGGCACCCAGCGCCCGGACGGCGTCGGCCTTGGCCGTGCTGCTGAGCGCGTAGGGAATGGCCCCGCGCGCGCGGCAGAGCTGGATCAGGCCACCGCCCACGCCGCCGGCCGCGCCGGTCACCAGCACCCGCTCCCCCGCCGAGGCCCGGGTGCGGTCAAGCATGTGTTCCCCGGTGAGGTAGGCGCAGCAGAAGGTCGCCAGCTCCGCATCCGTGATGCCCACGTTGGTCAGGTGGGCGTTTTCCGCAAGCACGGTGCAGTACTCCGCGTACCCCCCGTCGCGGCCGTGGCCGATGTAGTCGATGTCGGCGAGGCCCTCGTCGTCGCTTTCGTTGTTGTAGATGCTGAAATCCACCATGACCCGCTCACCGATGCGGGCCGGGTCCACGCCATCGCCCACCGCGACGATCACGCCCACGATGTCCGCGCCCTGGATCCGGGGGAATGCCAGCGTTGGCTTACCGCGGCGCCAGGACGCCACCGCACCAGGGTCCTCGTCGGTACCGTAGGCGCCTTCCCGGACCCAGACATCGGTGTTGTTCATGCCGCAGGCATGCACTTCCAGGAGCACCTCTCCCGGTGCCGGGATCGGCACGGGCACGTCGCGGTACTCCAGCTTATCCGGTCCGCCGTGGCCGGTCAGGACCACGGCTTTCATTGTGTTCGGGATGTTCGGGTTCATCAGTCGATCCGGTGTGGGATTGGCAAGGTCCGTTTCCCGGGGCCCGGCTTCACCGGGCGGGGAAACACGGATTCAGGGGCCTCGTCCAGACGGGCCACGGGAAGAAAACCGGACTTCGGGGTATCGCGGGCCGTCATGCCGGGGTTCCGGCCGCGGTTTCCCGCACGAGATTCCACAGGGCCTCGACATGGTGTCGTTCGGTGGCCTCGACGCCGATGGACACGCGCACGATCCAGCGTCCGGCGATCTTCGCCGGGGACAGGAACGCCGCCCCGGAGCGGTTGACCGCATCCACCCAGGCCAGGGTGTGCGCATCCAGCGCTTCGCCATCGAGCCCGGGGGGGCGGTGCAGCACGCACACGGTCTGCAGGGCAACCGGCGCTTCCAGCGTCCAGCGGGGCTCGGCCTCGACCTGCTCCGCCAGCCACCGGGCATTGTCAAGATCATCCCTGAGCCTTTGGCGGATCGCTCCGATGCCGTCCAGCCGCAGGTGGAACCAGAGTTTCAGCGCCCGGAACCGGCGCCCCAGCGGAATGCCCCAGTCCCGGTACTGGGTCACCTCGCCGTCCGCCCCGGAACGGAGATAGCTCGGATTGGTGGACATCACGCGGACCAGGTGCCGGGGGTCGCGCACGTAGAACAGGGAGCAGTCGAGGATCGTGCCCATCCACTTGTGGGGATTCCAGGAGAGCGAATCCGCGCCCTCCACGCCCTGCCAGAGGTGTCTCCATTCGGGCAGCAGCATGGCGGAGCCCGCCATGGCGGCATCGACGTGAAGCCAGATGCCGTGCCGGCGCGCGCAGCCGGCCATGGCCTCCACCGGGTCCATCGCGGTGATGCCCGTGGAGCCGACCGAGGCGACGGCCATGGCAGGGATGGACCCGGCGGCCAGGTCCCGGTCGATCATGGCCTCGAGCGCTTCCGGCAGCAGGGCGCGGGTACGTGGGTCCACCGGGACATTTCGGATGTTGTCCGCGCCGAATCCGGCGAGCAGGGCGGCCTTGCTGACCGAGGTATGGGCTTCCTCCGTGGTGTAGACCACGAGGGGGCTTTCCGCCTGCTGGAGCCCGCCCCGGGCTTCACCGTAGCCGGTGGCCCTTTCCCGGGCCAGGATCATGGCGGTGAGGCAGGCGGTGGAGGCGGTATCATGGATCGTGCCTTCCCACGCGTCCGACAGCCCCACCAGTTGGCGCATCCAGTCGCACACCACCTCCTCCACCTCCGTGAGGGCGGGGCAACTTTCCCAGGAAATACCGAGGGTTCCCAGGCCGGAACTGGCGAAATCGCCCAGCACCGAGGCCAGCGACGCATTGGACGGGAACCAGCCGAAATGCATGGGATGCTGGACCTGGGTGATGCCCGGCACCACGATGGACTCGAGATCCCGCATCACGTCGGCAAACGGCTCCGGCTGCTCAGGCGGCGTGGCCGGCAACGATTTCCGGATGTCCCCCGGGCCCACCCGGGCCCGCACCGGCAGGTCTTCGATCCGGCCGCGGTAGTCGCAGATCCAGTCGATGAGTTCATGGGCCTCCCGCCGGAAGGTTTCAGGGTTCATGCGTGTATTCCATGGCGTTCAACGTGATGGGCGGCAGCCGGCTGGGACTGCCCGGGTTCCGGGGACTGTGGCGGTATTCATCTTCCAGTTATGGACGGACGGGCCTGTCGCGTGGATCTGCATCCTCCGGTCATGCCGTATCAGCCGGTTGATCCCGGGGCATGAAATGCGAACGATGGTAGCATTCCCGACGCTTCGGACAAATAGTAGTAGACTGGTCCCGGGCCGTGCGTCCGCGATTTCGTGAACCGGCGAAATAGACGGCGTGGCAGGTGCCGGGACGCCGGATCCGGAGGGGATCCGGCTGTGACGGGAAGCCGGAATGGGAGACCGGCCGATTCGCGTTCCAGCCGGTTCGGTCCCGCGCATTCACGGCCGGCTCCATGCGTGTGCCGCGTGTGCCCGAACCGGCGCTCCAGGCGTGATTGCCCGATCGCGTCGCCACTGCCAACGGATGACAGATTGCATCAGCACCTGCCGGTCTGCCCGGATTGCCGCTACAGGCGGCACAGGTAACATCACAGACATGGGCGCGGCCTTCCTGTTGCGCGATCGCGATCGTGGATGATCATGCCGCTCTACCGGCCGGCGTGATGAACAATCGTTTCGTTGTCTATGGCGTCCTCACGTCTGGATTCCAGTGATTGGCCAGGGGCGATCAGCGCACAGTGAACTGTCCCATCATGCCCCGGTCCTCATGCTCCAGGATGTGGCAGTGGTACATGTAGGGAAATCGCTCGGTCGCGGGATGATCAAAACGAACGACGATGTTCGACCAGTCGTCGTCATCCACTACCACCGTATCCTTCCAACCCTGCTGGTCGGGCGGCGCGGCAGCGCCTTCCATTTGCTCGATCAGGAACGAACAGCCGTGCACGTGAAAAGGGTGCGCGCCCTGATTGGACCGGATACGCCAACGTTCCCAGACACCGCGTTTCACCTGTTCGTTGATGACGTTCATGTCCATCGCAGCGCCGTTGATTGTCATGTCCATCATGGTATGACCGCCATCATCGTCTCCCATGGTGAGCATGAAGTCGCGGGTGCGCATGATTTCATGGTCCTTCGGGCGGGCGATCGCAGCCATCTGTTTCGGTAATGGTGCAGTCTGTGCCGGCAGTGTTCCATCGACTTTCAGGGTCAACGATCCCTGTGGTACGGATTGCGCGGATCGACCCAGCATGTCCAGCAGACTGTTGAGGGGTCCTTCCGCGTCATCGTCAAATTCATCTTCGAACAAGGTCAGCAGCTCGGCGGAATTGCCGTCCGCCATGTCGACGACAATCTCACACCGCTCTCCGGGCGCCATCTCCATCATGGTCAACGGCACCGGTGATTCCAGGAATCCACCGTCGACGGCAATCTTGTGAAAGGTGCGGTGATCCGCAAAGGCAACGATGTAAAAGCGTGCATTGGCGCCATTCAACAGTCGCAACCGTACCTTTCCGGCCGGGACCATCGCGACCGGGTTCATCGCGCCGTTGATCACGACGGTCTCACCAAGCCAGCCGTCTTCGTCCGCATCATTCAGTGAATAGACCAACCGGCCCTGTGCATCGAAGGTCCGGTCCTGGATGATGACAGGCAGATCGTCCACGCCGTACTGTCGCGGGAGATCCATTGAATCGGAAACATCGTCATCAATGATGATCATGCCGGCCAGGCCGTGATAGACCTGATGACCGGTCCTGCCGTGCGTATGGGAGTGATACCAGCATGTGGCCGCCGGCTGCACGATGGACAAGGCGGGCTCCCACTGGTTCCCCGGTGCGATTTCCAACTGCGGCCCGCCGTCGACATGACCGGGAACGTGCAGACCGTGACCGTGAACGGCCACGCCTTCCGTCAGGGTATTGTGATAATGCAGGTTGAGTTCGCTGTTCTGCCGGGTTCGAATGGTTGGCCCCAGGTAATCCTGGCTGAACCCCAGGGTCGGTGTCCTGACACCGGATCTGAACGACCACTCACCGTCGCGAATGATCAGGTCAACCGGCTCTCCATGAGTTCCGTCAACCAGTGACGGTATCGGCAAACTGGAAGGCATGGTTTTTGACCAGGAGGGCCGAAAGCAGCCAGCGCCAATCAGGGCTGTGCTGTTGACAAGAAACCGCCTCCGGGAAAGCGTAAGCGACATATCAATCCTCGTCTGTATCTAATGGACCTGAAAAGACGAACTGAAAACCATTCGTCACGTTGCAGATTCCGGCCATCGGGGTGATAGCCGTATTGGCTGCGATTGTTGCCTGTCTTGAGTCCAGCGATCGATTGGACAAACGCCGAACCCGGTGACCCGGGACATCCGACATTCGTCCGATGAACGCGGAAATCTTGTTATAACATCACACTGCTAACCTCCCGCTGCCTCAACACCCGAGCTTCGCGCTGATCTGTCTCGTCACCCTCACCCCATTCGCAGTGCGCTACCGCTACTGGACCGCCCATTCGATATCCCTCGACTTCGTCGTCTCCAGCAAAACGATTACGAAGATTAAGGGGGTTCGGTGGGGTTGCTGGGCTGGAATCGGAATAGTGGTTTTGACATTTTTTGAAAAAGCCATTGCCATTTACCATGTTATCAGAGACGCAATCCAGCCCATGACCGAATCGGGTTTCTCGAGTGTCGTGTTTTCCCGGGAGTTTTCCATCCTGTTCATGGAAGAATTCGGCGGGCTCTTTATCTTATTCTGTATGATCATGTTCCCGGTTTTCTGGTTGCGTCTGTCTTCGCAGGATCACAGGACGTTGAAACAGTTCCAGACACTTGAAGAGCTGATTCGCAACCCAGGTACCCTGGAAGAAAAGCCAGGAGAGACGCGGGAGAAGGCCGGGCTCGGTCCAGACAGCTAAGGGATGATGCATGCATATCATGGAATTCGGTATTGGGCTTTCCTGAATCGGTATGTAATCCAGCCAGGAACGAACGGAAAGGACCTGCATGACATCAAGCAGCGGCTGTCATCCCTTGAAAGGGGCCAGGCAAGGAATCATGCGGAATATGCCGAATTGCATGGCGACCATGCCCGCCAACAATCCAATATCGATACCCTGTCCGCACGGGTACAGCAAATCGGGAAGCGGTTGGAACTGACCGATTGATTTCCCCCACGGTTCTGGGCAGCAGCACCTCAAGCTGCATCCTGTCCCCATCCGCATCTTCGCGCGGATAGCCCCCAGGCTTGCCTCCTTCAATGTCGGGATATCAGAAATTTGATTTAGTGCTCATTTGAGCTACAATTGCAAATCTGACCCTGCAGGAGAATCACATGGCTGCCACCACTTTTGTACGCGCTCGGGTCGATGAAGACCTGAAGGAAGAAGCCGCCGAAATTCTGGCGACGATGGGACTTACCGTATCTGATTTCGTGCGCATCGGCTTGACCAAGGTCGTTCATGAGCAGGGGCTGCCATTCGATATGCATGTACCCAACAAGAGCACTGCCGAGGCTTTGGCAAGAAGCGAAAGAGGAGAAGATCTGCACCGCTTCGACAGCGCTGCTGCGTTATTCAGGGATATTGGAATCTGATGCGCGTCCCTGTCTATTCTGGGCAGTTCAAACGCGATGTGAAAGCAGCCCGGAAACGTGGCAAGGACATGGAAAAGCTCAAGTCGTTGATGACGCTGCTGATCGAAGCACGCCCGCTGTCTGGACCACCCCCTGAAAGGACCATGGCGAAGCTTTCGCGATGTGCATATCGAACCGGATTGGATTCTGATATACAAGATCGATGGCAGTGCCGTTCGTTTCGAGCGAACTGGCCGGCCCACTGACCTGTTCGTCCGTTAGGAAGTTCGGGCCAACCGCGGTGCCCGTATCCCGCATCAACACCCATATTGAAGGATTGACAAGCAATCCCGGATCACTGCGCCATGCTGGCCTTTCAGGGCCTCGTGGAACATTTTCGCAGCGCCGTCGATACCCCTTGTTCATGCTCAATGCAATCGACCAAATCATGTGCGTCCTTCCGCTCGAAGCGCTGATCGAAGGCAAATGCCTTCATACAGGTGAAACTCACAAGATTGGCGTGTCTCACTTCTTCGACGGCGATTCCCGCACCTCCAAGGAGTACCGATCGAATCTCCACAACCTTGTGTAGATCGAAGACGATGGATGAATGCGGGATATTCAACGCAGAGAAGTTCCCTTCTGCGGGTAGCGGCTCAACTCTGCCACCGGCAATCTCCGGTGCGTCGGCGAGCAGTTCGATCACCATCACCGCGCCGTCTTCGATCCGGATCTGCCACCGCCATGAAAGTCTCTGGCCCATTTTGTTCACCGACCGCTCGAACCCCATCGCGTGCAGGTTCTCCTCAAGCGTGTGGTAGCCTTCGGTGTCGGCCAGAATCTGCAGATCGATGACGATGTCCACGTCAAGCGTGCCGGCGTGCGTAGGCACTTCCGGCGGTCGAGCTGCCACCAGGTATCTCGGAGTAACCCCCCACCAGATACACCGACTCCTTCCACGGACCCAGTCCGCGCAGCAGGGTCACGAGAACGCGCTCGCAGTTCATCATCGCAATCACGATCCGGCATTCAGAAGCCTCACCGCCCGATCGGGGAGGCAGTCAGCAACTTTCAGACCTGTTCCACCCCGATTGCCGTCAACCCGGCACAATTCCGGCCTCAGCCATCGGCAACCTGAAGAACGAAAAACATGTAGCCGGCCTCATCCGGGAAGCGCCGCACGACATCGATCTCCCCTCGAAGACCCTCGAGGATTTCCTGGACGCCAGCATCAGCCTGACCCGCAAGCTCGGCCACACGGGCTTCCAGTGGGACGTAGTAGGCCTCGTGCGCTTCTTGCGACATGCGGAAGCTGCTGATCACCCGGTAGCCGGCAGACTCCGCGCACGAACGGATTACGGCTTCGGATGCCATGTCCGGATATTCCATTGCCCAGAAATCACGGGCTTCCTCCGGAAGATCGTCTGCCCACCGGACGAAATCGCTGAATGCGAGGCAGCCGCCCGGACGAAGCCAGGGGCGCCACATGGAAAGCGCCCGCTCCCTGCCCACCACGTAGATGGAACCCTCGGCCCAGACAAGGTCGATACTCCCCTCGGCGACATCGATTTTCTCCATGTCCCCGCACATTGCACGGACGCGGTGCGTAATGCCTGCCTCGCGGGCATGCTCCTCGATTTCCCTGACGAAAGGGTCATGGATCTCGACGGCCGTGATCCGGGCATCCCGGAGCGCCTCTGAGAGCGCGAAGGTCGTACGGCCGTGGCCCACCCCCAGGTCAAGCACCTGACGGATGGCATCGCGGCCCGGAACCGCGTCCAATGCGCGCAGCGTTGCGGCGTCGTTGCCCGGGGCGCCCTGCAACAGCGGCCCGAACACCTCGTACAGGAGGTCATCTACAGACACGGCGCGCGTCGGTCCTTTTCCGGTTCCGGCCCGGGGCGCCGGTGTCCGGAAGTGTTGCGTGCCGTGATCCAGGTCAGGATCGGGCTCTCCCTGTACGGTACCACCCCAACCGTGAACAGCAGGCCGTGCATTGATACCGGGCGAACGTTTTGCTCATCCATGCGCCGCAGACTGCCACAGGAGCCGCACGGGAACAACGGGTTCCGGAGACGGGGCTGCGGCGGATTTGAACGCACCTGAGCCCGGTCCGTACGGCGGCATACCGGGTGCATCCAGAGAATTCCGCCTTCTTCTCCACGCGTCCATCCCGGCCAACCGTTATCATTCCGGCCTTTCGGCACGCATCCCTTCGGCCCTCGTTCATGACAGAAGATATCCAGACCCTGGTCATCGGCGCGGGCGTGGTGGGACTGGCCTGCGCCGCCGCGCTGGCGGACAGCGGCCGCGAAGTGCTGGTCCTGGAACGGAACACGGTTGTCGGCGAGGAAACCAGCGCGCGCAATTCCGGGGTGATCCATGCCGGCATCTATTATCCGCCGGGATCCTGGAAGGCGCGGCTCTGCGTCACCGGAAAGGCACGGCTCTACGCCTACTGCGAAGCCAGGGGCGTGCCCGTGAAAAGGACCGGGAAACTGATCGTGGCCACGAGCGGGCGGGACCGCGTGACGCTCGAAACACTGATGCGGCGCGGCGACGCCAACGGCGTCACCGACCTTGCGTTGCTGGACGGGGCGGAAGCACTGGCGCTCGAGCCGGGGCTTCGTTGCCTCGCCGCGGTCCATTCCCCCTCCACCGGCATCCTCGACACCCACCAGCTGATGCTGAGCCTCCTCGGGGAACTGGAGTCGCTGGGAGGCATGGTGAGCCTGGGAAGCCAGGTCGACTCCCTGGCCGTGGATCCGGGTTTCGGAGCCGGCCAGCGGGTGACCGTGGAGACGGACCGGACCCGCCTTGCCGTGAGATCACGGGAAATCGTGAACTGCGCGGGCCTCCAGGCGGTGCCGCTCGCCTGGGGCGCGGGCGGCTCGGAAGGACACGACCTGCCCGATGCCTTCTATACCCGTGGCAACTATTTTCGTATCGGCGGACGCCCGCCGTTCTCGCATCTCGTGTATCCCGTCCCGGAGCCGGGCGGGCTCGGCATCCACCTCACCATGGACATGGCCGGAACCGCCCGCTTCGGTCCGGACGTGGAGGTCGTCCGCGGGCCGGGGGCGGGTTATGCGGTGGATGCCCGCAGAGCGAGCCGGTTCTACGCCAGCATCCGCCGCTACTGGCCGGCACTGCCGGACGGGGTTCTGCTTCCCGACTACGCCGGCATCCGGCCGAAGATCCGCCGGCCGGGCCGTCACGACATGGATTTCGAGATCCTGGGTCGGAACCACCACGGCGTACCCGGGCTGGTGCACTGCCTCGGCATCGAATCCCCGGGGCTGACTTCCTGCCTCGCCATCGCCGACGAAGTCGTCAGGCGGCTGGATACCTCCTCCTGAAACATCCGCCGGTGCCGGCCCGGCTTGCCGGTTCGTGCCTCAGCCGAGCGCCCTGAAGCGGCGCAGCGCCTCCGCCCGGCCATCCGCCAGGTTCACCACCGGACGGGGGTAGTCCTTGTCCAGCAGCACCCCAGCTTGGCGCAGCACCGATTCCGGCGCGCCCCAAGGCTCGTGGATGTGCCGGGATGGCATGGCCGCCAGTTCCGGCACCCAGGTGCGCACGTAATCGCCCCGGGGATCGAACCGCCCGCCCTGGCGCCCCGGGCTGAAAATGCGGAAATAGGGCGCCGCATCCACGCCGCAGCCCGCGGTCCACTGCCAGCCCATGGTGTTGTTGGCAAGGTCGGCGTCGACCAGCGTGTCCCAGAACCACCGGGCCCCTTCCCGCCAGTGCACCAGGCCGTTCTTGGTCAGGACCGACGCGGCCAGCATGCGGACCCGGTTGTGCATCCAGCCCATGCGCCAGAGCTGGCGCATGCCGGCGTCCACCAGGGGAATGCCGGTCCGGCCCTTCTGCCAAGCCAGGAGCAGTCCAGGATTCTCGTCCCAGGCAAACGACTCGTAGCGGCGGTCGAACGGCGCTTCCGCGATTTCCGGCTGGTGGTACAGGACATGGTGGGCGAACTCCCGCCAGGCCAGCTGGCGCAGGAAGGGGCGGACCTTCTGCGGCACGCCGTGCTCGCCGGCGCCCCCGGATCCGCCGCCGGCCCCCAGGACGGCGTGCCAGATCCGGCGGGCGGAGATCTCGCCGAAATGCAGGTGCGCGGACAGCCCGGACACGCCGTCCCGCCCGGGCAGGTCACGCTCCCGGCCGTATTCGAACACCGCCGAGCGGCCGAGAAAATCGTCAAGCCTGGCCATGGCCCCGGCCTCCCCCGGCTGCCAGCAGTCCCCGAACGCCCGGTGCCAGGGGATTGCGGGAACCAGGCCCAGGTCCTCCACGGACAGCGACCCGAGGCCCCGGGGCAGCGGCGGAAGTGCCGTCGGCCCGGATTCAGGCTCCACTTCCGGGCCGGTGCGCAGGTAGCGGCGCCAGAATGGCGTGAAGACCCGGTACATCGTGCCGTCATCCTTGACGTTCTCCCAAGGTTCGCGCAACAGGGAGCCGTGGTGGTCCTCCCCGTGAATGTCCGTCTCGGCAAGTGCCTTCCTGATGTCCCCGTCCCGGACTCTCGCCCAGGGCTCGTAGAGCCGGTTCCAGCAGACCCGCCCGGCGCCGGACTGCCCGGCCACCTCCCGCAGCACCGCACCGCTGCCGCCGCGGCGTATCACCAGTCCGGACCCGCGCTGTTGCAGGGAAGCCTCCAGAGCCTTGAGGCTGTGGTGGAGCCACCAGCGGGACGCCGCCCCGGGCTGCCACGGCGCCTCCTCCTCCGGTGCATGGATATAGAGTGGAATCACCCGCTCCGCCCCGGCCAGCGCGTGGTCGAGGGCGGGATTGTCGTCGATGCGCAGGTCGCGCCGCAGCCAGACGATGGCGGTGGTCATGCCGGGTGGTGGGCGTTCAGGGTGAATTCCAGGGTGGCCGCGGGTCCGTCCCGCAGTCTGGGCGCGCGGTTCCGGGATACTCAGAGATACTGGTCGAAATTCGACTCGTAGTCGGCAATGTTCTCGCCGAACATCCTGCGGTACTGGCCGGAGAAGTATTCCGTCGCCTCCTCCTTTTCATCCGCCAGCGCGCCCTGGTGGCCGGCCGTGCTGGCGACGATGAACGCGTTGAACCGCGCCGAGGCGTACATCAGCGCATACCCCACCCGGCCGTCGCCGGTCTTCTGGTACAGGTCGTTGGCGAGCGTGATGAATTGGTCGGCGAGTTTCCAGAATTCTTCGGAATCTTGTTCGGGCATGGGCGGGCTCGGTGTCTTGCGCCGGAGGGCCGGCGCCGGTTCAAGGAAATCCTGACGGAATCTCAACCAGAGGGATCATAGACAGATGCCGCCGGAACGGCAACGGGGATCCGGCCGGGGTTCCGCCTTCCTTAACTTGTCGCACCAATCGCGCTAAGATTCGCGCCTTCCCGCACGGGGGATACCGGAACACGCCATGCTTGAAACCAGAAACCACATCGACGGCCGCTGGGTGGAGGGGCAATCGACCCTGCCCAACATCAATCCCTCCGACACACGGGAGGTGATCGGCGAATACGCCCAGGCCGGCGAGGACCAGATGCTGGAGGCGATCGCGGCGGCGCGCCGGGCCCAGTCGCAGTGGCAGTGGAGCCCGCCGGAGACGCGTTACGGCGCACTCATGCAGATCGGCAACGCGCTGATGCAGCGTTCCGCCGAGCTCGGGGAACTGCTGAGCCGCGAGGAGGGCAAGACCCTGCCCGAAGGGAAGGGCGAGGTGTACCGCGCGGGCCAGTTCTTCACCTACTACGCCGCCGAGGTGCTTCGCCGCATGGGCGACCTGACGGATTCCGTGCGCCCC
This sequence comes from Candidatus Poriferihabitaceae bacterium, assembly GCA_965213885.1. Taxonomy (GTDB): domain Bacteria; phylum Pseudomonadota; class Gammaproteobacteria; order Arenicellales; family Poriferihabitantaceae; genus VYFG01. The sequence continues at coordinate 3,099,679 of OZ243919.1, read as the reverse complement.
GGTGTGGAGGTGCTCGTGAGCCGGGAGCCCATGGGGGTGGTCGCCGTGATCACGCCCTGGAACTTCCCCACCGCGCTGCCGGCCTGGAAACTGGCGCCCGCCATCGCCCACGGCAACGCGGTGGTGTGGAAGCCCGCCACCCTGGTGCCCGCCAGCGCATCAGCGCTGATGCAGATCATCGAGGCAAGCGACCTGCCTCCGGGACTGGTGAACATGGTTCTCGGTTCCGGGCGTACCGTGGGCGAGGCGCTGATCACCTCCCCCGACATCGATGCCATCACCTTTACCGGGTCCCTCGCCACCGGCCGGCGCATCGCCGAGGCAGCGGCGGTGAACCTGACCAGGCTGCAGATGGAAATGGGCAGCAAGAATCCCCTGGTGATCGTGGACGATGCCGACCTCGACACCGCGGTCGGCTGCGCCGTCAACGGTTCGTTCTTCAGCATGGGCCAGAAATGCACCGCGTCCTCGCGGGTCATCGTGACCCGGGGGGTGCACGACGAGTTCGTGGAACGCATGCAGGCGGCCATGGAACGGCTCGTGATCGGCCATGCGCTGGAGGCGGATTCGCAGATCGGCCCCGTGGTGGACGAACATCAGCTTGCGCGGAACCTGTCCTACATCGAGATCGGCCGCAGCGACGGTGCGGAGCTGGTGTGCGGGGGCGAGCCGCTGGGGCGGCCCACCCCGGGATACTACATGCAGCCGGCCCTGTTCGTCGGCGGCGACAACGCCATGCGCCTGAACCGGGAGGAGGTGTTCGGCCCCCTGACCTGCGTGCTCAGGGCGGATGACTACGACCACGCCCTGGCGCTGGCCAACGACACGGAGTTCGGACTGACCTCGAGCATCATCACCACATCGCTTTCCAGGGCGACGCATTTCCGCCGCCATGCCAGGACCGGCTGCGTCATGGTCAACCTTCCCACTTCCGGCACCGACTACCATGTACCCTTCGGCGGACGGAAGAATTCCAGCTTCGGCCCCCGGGAGCAGGGGCGCCACGCCGAAGAGTTCTACACCCAGGTGAAGACCGCCTACGTCAGCGCGGGGCCGACGGGATGATGCTGACCATCGACGCACTCCAGTACTCCCGCTGGAGCCGGGAGATCTTCCGGCAGATGCGCCAGGGCGGTCTCGACTGCGTGCACGTGACCATCGCATACCATGAAACCGCGGTCGAGACGCTGCGCCGCATCGGCGAATGGAACCGGCTCCACGAGGACAACGGCGATCTCATCATGCGGGTCAGGGATGCCGGTGATGTCCACGATGCGCGGCAAAGCGGCCGCACCGGCATCGTCTACGGCTTCCAGAACTGCTCCCCCATCGAGGACGACCATTCTCTGGTCGAGGTGTTCCACCAGCTCGGTGTCCGCTTCATGCAGCTCAGCTACAACAACCAGAGCCTGCTGGCCACCGGCTGCTACGAGGAGACGGACGCCGGCATCACCCGCTTCGGCCGGCAGGTGATCCGGGAAATGAACCGCGTGGGCATGGTGGTAGACATGTCGCACAGCGCGGAACGCTCCACCCTGGAGGCCATCGAGCTGTCCCGGCGACCCATCGCCATTACCCATGCCAATCCTTCCGCCTTCCACCCGGCGCTGCGCAACAAGTCCGACCGGGTGCTGAAGGCGCTGGGCGACAGCGGCGGCATGCTCGGGTTCAGCCTGTACCCCCATCACCTGAAGGGGGGCTCCGGCTGCAGCCTGGCAGATTTCTGCGCCATGGTGGGACGCACCGCCGAGCGGATGGGCGTTGACCGGATCGGCATCGGTTCGGACCTCTGCCAGGGACAGCCGGACAGCGTGGTGGCCTGGATGCGCAACGGGCGCTGGAGCAGGGTGACGGACTATGGCGAGGGCTCCCCGTCCGACGCCGGGTTTCCCGAACAGCCGGAATGGTTCGCCAATTCGACCCACTACGGAAACCTCGCCTCGGGACTGGCCGGCGCCGGTTTCAGCGCAAAGGAGGTGGAGAAGATCATGGGCGGAAACTGGCTGCGCTTTTTCGAAGCCTCGTTCGGCCCGGAGGACCGGGGCCGTGCCTGAATCCGGTGGGGCCGATCCCGCGGCCCCCGGGCGGGACAGGATCGAGCGACTCGAGGTCCTCTTCATGGAGCACGAGTCGACGCTGGAGCGTTTCGGCGAACTCATCCGGGACCAGCAACGGCAGATCACCGACCTCGGGAACACCCTGGAACTACTCCGGAAAAAGCTGTCAAAATACGAGGAGGCGGACCAGCCCGTCAGGGCGCCGGACGAGCCGCCCCCGCATTTCTGAACCCTTCTTGAGACCGTACGATGAAATACCTGCATACCATGATCCGGGTCAGCGACCTGGAGGAATCCCTCGGCTTCTTCCGGGACTGTCTCGGCATGGTGGAAACCCGCCGTTATGACAACGAGGCCGGCAGGTTCACGCTGGTGTTCCTTGCCGCCCGGGACGACGTGGAACGGGCCCGGGAGGAACTGGCGCCGGTGGTGGAACTGACCTACAACTGGGACCCCGAGCAATACACCGGCGGGAGGAATTTCGGGCACCTGGCCTACGAGGTGGATGACATCTACGCCACCTGCCAACAGCTCATGGACAGGGGCGTGACCATCAACCGTCCGCCCAGGGACGGACGCATGACATTCATCCGAACGCCGGACAACATCTCCATCGAACTCCTGCAGAAGGGCGACGCCATGGCCGTCGCCGAACCCTGGGCCTCCATGGAAAACACCGGCGAATGGTGACGCCGTGCGGCGCGCTGGGAATCTCCCCGAAACCTGTTCACCGGAAATTGGCGTCTTGACTGACCAACCGAAAGGCACTGGTATCCATCAGTTGGCAAGGCTGTACGTCACATCAATATCTGCAGATAACGTTTCGCAACCCCTTGTTTTATTGAAATACAATGTCACCCGTGAACCACTTTAATTGATACTGGTGACCCGTCAACGAATGCAGATAGGCGCCTTGTCAAACATGGTGCTCGGCAAGCATTGCAGAATCCCGTGCCGACCGGACAAGCAGAAGGCCCGCACAACCATCCGCTTGATCTGCTTTGGCGATCTCACTCAACATTGCGACTGAATGTGGTTGCAGTTCAGCATGATGTTGCCCATACTACCTCGGAGAAACAAAGTTTCAGTGACGAGGACGATATGAGTCGGCGCGCCAAACTGGCTTCCCGGCTCAGAAGCAAGCCGAAGGACTTTACCTGGGACGAACTGGTCAGGCTGCTAGAAGGGGTGGGTTACAGCGAGGTGACGGCTGGCAAGACGGGCGGGTCCCGACGGCGCTTCCTTCATGCCACCGCGCCCACCATTTCGTTGCACAAGCCGCACCCCGGCAATATCGTCAGGATGTATATCACCGTGGACGTGTTGCAGGTGCTGACAGAGGAGGGTTTGATATGAGTACGATGCTGGAATACAAGGGCTATCTCGGCTCGATCGAGTACAGCGACGATGACGAGGTGCTGCATGGGCGTCTCGAGTTCATCCGCGACCTGGTGACCTATGAGGGCGATGACGCCAAGAGCCTCAAGGTGGCGTTTCGGGGCGCAGTGGACGATTATCTTGCGCTTTGCGAGGCCGAAGACCGCAAACCCGATGTGCCACTGAAGGGCAGCTTCAACGTGCGCCCTGGCCGCGATCTGCACCGCCGCGCGATGCTCTATGCCAAACGCCGGGGGATCAATCTCAACACCGTCGTCAGCGATGCGTTGCGGCGCCATCTCGAACGCGATGAGCATACGGCGTAAGATGAAGAGTCCTACCGGGCGAGAGGTGAATCCGGATGGATGGATCTGTTGCCGAAATAGTCGGTTGGACAGATGTATTGACATAAGAAATACAGGCGGGGATGACGGTGAGCTTGGCACCATCTTCTACGGCAGTTCACATCAGGGCGTTGGTGGGACGCTGGAACGTACCGACCATTCGGCTGCCTTTGCTTCTCGCCGCAAGTAGGCATGCTGATCCATCAACGTCCATGACCAAACAAAGTAGTTCGCATGGCTGATTCCGCCGTGATCCTTGATGTCTTGCATCCATCCCTGATCCTGCCTGCCACCGTGTCCGGGCCGCAAGCATGTAGAATGGACACTTCGGTATGGTGGGAACAGACGGTGGTCTTCTGCGAGGCAATAATAGATTACATCTTTGCCGGGCACTCTGTGGTGGTCGCCTGGATTGTCACCGCCACCCGATGACTGCAGAAGTGCAACGCCATGGCCTCCATGGAAAACATCGGCGAATGGTGACGCCGGAAGCCTCCCCGAAACCTACTCACCGGAGCAAGACACCTTGACTGACCAAACAGACTACAGTCCACCGCGGGTATGGCGCCCCGGCAAGGGGGACGGGGGAAAATGGGCCGGAACCAACCGCCCCGTTGCCGGGCCCACCCACGAGCGGGAACTGCCCCGCGGCAAACACCCGCTGCAGCTGTATTCCCTGGGCACGCCCAACGGCATCAAGGTGACCGTCCTGCTGGAGGAACTGCTGGCGGCGGGCCACCGGGGCGCGGAATACGATGCGTGGTACATCGACATCGACCAGGGCGACCAGTTCGGCAGCGGCTTCGTCGAAGTCAATCCCAACTCGAAGATTCCGGCCCTCCTGGACCTGGGCGGTGCGGAACCCGTCCGGGTGTTCGAATCCGGCGCGATCCTCCTGTATCTCGCGGACAGGTTCGGCACGTTCGTGCCCGCGGATGCCGGGGATCGGGCCGAATGCCTGTCATGGCTGTTCTGGCAGATGGGCAGCACACCCTATCTCGGCGGCGGGTTCGGCCATTTCTACCGGTATGCCCCCTACCCCATGCAATACCCGATCGATCGCTATGCCATGGAGGTCAAGCGGCAACTCGACGTGCTGGACCGGAACCTGGCCGGGCGCCCCTTCATTGCCGGCGACGAGTACACCATCGCCGATATCGCCATCTGGCCCTGGTACGGGAGGCTGACGACGAATTCCATCTACGAGGCGGCGGAGTTCCTCGATGCCGCCTCGTACCGGCACCTGAACCGCTGGGCCCGGGACATCGGGGAGCGTCCCGCGGTACAGCGGGGACGGCGCGTCAACCGCTCATCGGACAACCCGTGGCTGCTGCGCGAGCGCCACGACGCGGGGGATTTCGAGACCGCCGGATAACGGTGCCCTGCCAGCGGTGCCCCAGGGCCCGGTCAGTGGGGACGAGCGTCCTTTGCGGGCATTGCGACCAGCGTGGCGGCGAACTGCTCGATATCGGGCAGCTTCGCCTCGTCGATGCCGGTGCGATAGCCCTCCGCATGAAGCAGCTGGACCACCGCGCCGGTGCCGACATTGCCCTTCGCCCCCGGCGCGTAGGGGCAGCCGCCGAGGCCGCCGATGGAGGAGTCGAAAGTGCGAAGCCCCATCTCCAGGCTGACCTCGATGTTGGCGATCGCCCGGTTCCCGGTATCATGGTAGTGTCCCGCCAGCCTGTCCGCGGACGCCGCACCGAGGACCGCTTCCAGCATCGAGGCGATGGATTCCGGCGTGCCGCAACCGATGGTATCCCCCAGGGACACCTCGTAGCAGCCGAGATCAAGCAGCTTCCGGGTGACGTCGGCAACCGCTCGAGGCGCCACCTCGCCCTCGTAGGGGCAGCCGGCGGCGCATGACACGTAGCCCCGGACCGGGACGCCATCGGCCCCGGCCAGTTCCATCACGCTCCTGAACCGCTCGATGCTCTCGTCGATGCCGCAGTTGATGTTCCGCCGGCTGAAGGTTTCCGACGCCGCGGCAAAAATCGCCACCTCGTCCGCGCCGGCCCGGCGCGCGAACTGATAGCCCATATTGTTGGGCGTCAGCGCGGAATACCGGACATCGGGCCTTCGCCTGATCCCGGCCATGACCCGGGGGGCGTCCTTCATCTGCGGCACCCACTTGGGCGACACGAAGCTCGTCACCTCGATCCGGCTGAAACCGGCGTCGGACAGACGGTCCACCAGTTCGATCTTCCGTTCCGTGGAGATCCTGGCCTTCTCGTTCTGCAGCCCGTCCCTGGGCCCCACCTCAAAGATCTGTACGAATTCACTCATGGGTCTGTCTGTGTCCTCGGTTCAAGTTCAAGCAGGAGCGTGCCGGATTCCACCTGCTCGCCCTGTCGGACATGCACCCGGGCGATGACACCGTCCCGGGGCGAGCACATGGCATGCTCCATTTTCATGGCTTCCATCACCGCGAGCAACTGTTTCTCCCCGACGGCATCGCCGGTTCCGACCGCGACCCGGGTGACGAGCCCCGGCATGGGAGCGACGATCCGGTCTCCCCGGGTCCCGCCTTCCTCGGCCATCGCGCCCGGGTCATCCACGGTCAGGACCCATTCGTTGCCACCGGATGCGACCAGGAGATCGTGGCCATCCAGGTGGTGGTGCAACGGGGTCACGCGTCCGTTGATGACCAGGCAGTCGTCGTCCGGACCGGTCCATCGGCAATGCCCTTCCCAGCCGCCAGTGCACACGTCCGCGCTGGCGTCGGCGCGCATCGCGAGCCGCGCCTCCTGTCCGTTCAGTGAGACCGCGATTTCCGCGCCGCCCCAGGCCCGCCAGTACCCGGCGTGATCCCAGGGGCCGGGCCGGCCGCCGGTCTTCGCCGGGCGCGAGACGATCATCGCCGCGGCCGCAATGATTTCCGGCGGGGGCGATACAGCGGCGGCAAGGGCCTCCGACTCCCGGGCGATGAGCCCGGTTTCCACGTCCCCGGCTCTGAACCGCTCCAGGGCACAGAGCCTGGACAGGAAGCGCAGGTTGGTGGCGCAGCCGGCGACAAACGATCTGTCCAGCGCCGCCCGGAGCCGGCCAAGGGCGGTCATGCGGTCGGGGCCGTGCACGACCAGCTTGGCGATCATGGGGTCATACCACGGCGTGATGCGGTCGCCCTGGCGGACCCCGGTGTCCACCCGCGCCGCGCCATCCAGATCCAGAACGGCCAAGGTGCCCGTGGACGGCAGGAAGTCCCGCCCGGTGTCCTCCGCGTACAGGCGCGCCTCGAAGGCGTGGCCCCGGATGTCGAGCTGGTCTTGGGTCATGGGCAGCGGTCCGCCCTCCGCCACGACAATCTGCCAGGCGACCAGGTCCTGGCCGGTGACCGCCTCGGTCACGGGGTGCTCCACTTGCAGCCTGGTGTTCATCTCCATGAACCAGAACCGGTCCGGCCTGAGACCCCCGGTGCCGTCGACGATGAACTCCACCGTGCCCGCACCGACATAGCCCACCGCCTTCGCCGCCTGTACCGCCGCCTCTCCCATGGCATGGCGCATGGCATCCGTCATCCCCGGCGCCGGGGCTTCCTCGATGACCTTCTGGTGGCGCCGTTGCACAGAACAGTCGCGCTCGAACAGATGGACCACGCTGCCGAACTGGTCGCCGAACACCTGGATCTCGATATGGCGCGGCGAGGGGATGAATTTCTCGATCAGCACCTGGTCGTCGCCGAAGCCCGCCAGTGCCTCCCGGCGGGCGCTCTCCAGGGCTTCGCTGAAATCCCCCGGTCGCGCCACCAGGCGCATCCCCTTGCCGCCGCCGCCGGCCCGCGCCTTGATCAGCACCGGGTATCCGATGGCGCCCGCCTCTTCCGCCAGGAAGGACCCATTCTGGTTGCCGCCATGGTAGCCGGGCACCACCGGCACGCCGGCCTCCTGCATCCGCTGCTTGGCCGCATCCTTCAGGCCCATGACCTCGATGGCCTCCGCGTCCGGGCCGACAAACACGATTCCCGCATCCGCGCAGGCCCGGACGAACGCGGGATTCTCCGACAGGAACCCGTATCCCGGATGGATGGCGTCCGCCCCGGCCGATTTCGCAGCTGCAATCACCCGGTCGATCCGCAGGTAGCTTTCGGAAGCCGGCGCCGTCCCCAGCCGCACGGCCTCGTCCGACTGCTCGACATGGAGTGCGTCGCGGTCCGCATCCGAATACACCGCCACGGAGCGGATTCCGAGTGTCCGCAGCGTGCGCATCACCCGGCAGGCGATCTCGCCCCGGTTGGCCACCAGCACCTTGCGGATCCGTCCTTGGGTCATGTCACATCCGGAACAGTCCGAAACGGGTATCCGGGATCGGCGCATTGAGCGCGGCGGAAAGCGACAGGCCGAGGACCTCCCGCGTCTTCAGGGGATGAACGATGCCGTCGTCCCAGAGTCTCGCCGAGGCATACAGCGGATGGCCCTGGTGCTCGAACTGGTCGATGATCGGCCGCCGGAATGCCGCCTCCTCTTCCACGCTCCAGCTGCCACCCCTGCGTTCGATGCCTTCCCGCTTCACCGTCGCCAGGACGCCGGCGGCCTGTTCGCCCCCCATCACGCTGATGCGGCTGTTGGGCCAGGTCCAGAGCAGGCGGGGGCCGTAGGCCCGGCCACACATGCCGTAGTTGCCGGCGCCGAAGCTGCCCCCGATGATGAGCGTGATCTTGGGCACCCGGGCCGTGGCCACCGCCGTCACCAGCTTGGCTCCGTCCTTGGCGATGCCGCCGGCCTCGTACTCCCTCCCCACCATGAAACCGGTGATGTTCTGCAGGAACAGCAGGGGGATCTTCCGCTGGCAGCACAGTTCCACGAAATGCGCCCCCTTCAGCGCGGACTCGGAGAACAATACGCCGTTGTTGGCGATGACGCCCACCGGGATGCCCTGGACATGGGCGAAACCGCAGACCAGCGTCGTGCCGTAGCGCCCCTTGAACTCGTCCAGCCTGGAGCCGTCCACCAGGCGGGCGATGACCTCGCGGACGTCGTACGGTTTGCGGGGATCCGCCGGGATGACGCCCATCAGTTCCCCGGGGTCGGCCAGCGGCTCCTCCGGTGCCGCCGGGACCACCGTCTCCGGCTTGCGTCGGTTGAGCCGGGCGACCGCCCGCCTGGCCAGCAGCAGGGCATGGTCGTCGTTTTCCGCGAGATGGTCGCTGACGCCGGACAGCCGGGTGTGAACATCCCCGCCGCCGAGCTCCTCCGCAGTCACCACCTCTCCCGTGGCCGCCTTCACCAGGGGCGGCCCGGCCAGGAAGATCGTGCCCTGGCCCCTGACGATGATGGATTCATCGGACATGGCCGGCACATAGGCGCCGCCGGCGGTGCAGGATCCCATCACCACCGCGATCTGAGCGATCCCCCGGGCCGACAGGTTGGCCTGGTTGTAGAAGATGCGGCCGAAATGGTCCCGGTCGGGGAACACCTCGTCCTGACTCGGCAGGTTGGCGCCGCCGGAATCCACCAGGTAGATGCAGGGCAGATGGTTGTCCCCGGCGATTTCCTGGGCGCGCAGGTGCTTCTTCACCGTCATCGGGTAGTAGGTTCCCCCCTTGACCGTGGCGTCATTGCAAACCACCATGCATTCAATGCCGCTGATCCTGCCGATGCCGGTGATCATGCCCGCGGACGGCGCGGCGCCTGCGTACATGTCGTGGGCGGCGAACAGGCCCGTCTCGAGGAACGGCGAGCCCGGATCCAGCAGCCGGTTGACGCGGTCCCGCGGCAGCAGCTTGCCGCGGCTGAGATGGCGTTCGCGGTCCTGTTCGCTGCCACCCTCCATGGCCCTGGAGGCAGCCGCCTCCACCGCCTCGAGGGCCCGCTCCATGGCCCGGGCGTTCTCCCGGTATTCGTCGGAGCGGGAAGAAACCACGGTCTTGAGCACACTCACGGCGAACCCCGGGATCAGGCCGTTTCCTCGAACAGCTCGCGGCCGATGAGCATCCGCCGGATTTCGCTGGTCCCGGCGCCGATTTCGTACAGCTTGGCGTCTCGCAGGAGGCGGCCGGTGGGATAGTCGTTGATATAGCCGTTGCCGCCCAGCGCCTGGATCGCCTCCAGTGCCATCCAGGTGGCTCTCTCCGAGCTGTAGAGAATGCAGCCAGCGGCATCCTTGCGGGTGGTCTCACCCCGGTCACAGGCGGCCGCCACCATGTAGACATAGGCCCGGCAGGCGTTGAACGTGGTGTACATGTCGGCGATCTTGCCCTGCATCAGCTGAAAGTCGCCGATGGGCCGGTCGAACTGCCTGCGTTCGTGGACATAGGGAACCACCACGTCCATGCAGGCGGCCATGATGCCGAGGGGCCCGCCGGCCAGGGTCACCCGCTCCGTGTCGAGGCCCGACATGAGCACGTTGACCCCCTGGCCCACCTCGCCGAGCACGTTGTCCCCGGGCACCTCGCAGTCGCTGAACACCAGTTCGCAGGTGTTGCTGCCCCGCATGCCGAGCTTGTCCAGCTTCCGGGCGGTGCTGAAACCCGGGAAGCCCTTCTCCACGATGAGCGCGGTGATGCCCCGAGCCCCCGCCTCCGGGTCGGTTTTCGCGTAGATCACCAGGGTGTCTGCATCGGGGCCGTTGGTGATCCACATCTTGCTGCCGTTGAGTACATACAGATCGCCCCGTTTCTCCGCCCGGAGCTGCATCGACACCACGTCGGAGCCGGAGCCGGCCTCCGACATGGCAAGGGCGCCGACGTGCTCGCCGGTGCAGAGCCTGGGGAGGTACTTCCGTTTCTGCTCGCTGGTGCCGTTCCGCCGGATCTGGTTGACGCAGAGGTTGGAGTGGGCGCCGTAGGAAAGTCCCACGGAAGCCGACGCCCGGCTGATTTCCTCGATGGCGACCACATGGGCAAGATAGCCCATGCCGGTGCCGCCGAATTCGGGCTCCGCCGTGATTCCCAGCAGGCCGAGATCGCCCAGCCTCCGCCAGAGCGGCGCGGGAAAGGCGTTCTCGCGGTCGACCTGTTCCGCAAGGGGCGCAACCTCATCCCGGGCAAACCGGCTGACCGTTTCGCGCAGGGCGTCGATCTCCTCGCCGAGATCGAACTTCATGGAGGCCGTGAACATGGGTTTCGGATACGGGTCAGGGGTCCGCAAGTATAACAACCGGATACGCCGCAAGGGCCGTCTGCGGACATTCCCGGGCGGCCCCCCGGACCCCGGGCAGGCACCCCGCAGGCGGATGGGGCGGGCATCCCGTGACGGCGTGCCTCAAGGAAACCGGCCGGCTCCTCCGGCGGAGCCTGCACGGTTCCGGATTCCGGATGCCTTCCGGTGCCTTCCGGTGCCTTCCGGTGCCTTCCGGTTTTCATGCCAACTTCGTCTGCGTTATAGTCTCCCGGCAAAACAGACAAAACCATGTGAGGAGATTCCCATGCATCAACCCCGGAAAACCATCAACCGACGCACCTTTCTGGCCGGAATGGGCGCCACCGCCGCCGGCCTGTCATTCGCGCCGCGCGATGTCTTCGCTGCGGAGGAGTCCAAGCTCAACTTCTACAACTGGGACACCTATATCGGCGAAACCACGCTGGATGACTTCAAGGCCGCCAGCGGTATCAAGGTCAAGATGGATCTTTTTGCCGACAACGATGAACTCTTCGCCAAGCTCAAGGGCGGCAACCCGGGATACGACCTGATCGTGCCGACCAACGACTACGTCGAGCGCATGATCGTCGCCGGCATGCTGGAACAGCTCGATCACGGCAAGATCCCCAACTTCGCCAACATTGACGGTCCTTTCCGGGACGCCCTGTACGATCCCGGCAGGAAGCACAGCATGCCCTACATGTGGGGCAGCATCGGCATCGGCTACCGCAAGTCCGCGGTGGACGGCGTGCCCGACAGCTGGAAGTGGCTGTACGACTCGGACCTCCATTCCGGCAAGATCGCGCTGCTGGCGGACGCCAGCACCGTGGTCCAGATGGGGCTCAAGTACCTCGGCCACCCGCTCAACTCGACGGACCCGGTCCTGATCAAGCAGGTGGAAGAGATGGTCATCCGGCAGAAGGGGCACATCAAGACCTTCGCCCAGGACAATGGCCAGGACCTGCTGGCGGCGGGGGACGTGGACCTCACCATGGAATGGAACGGGGACATCCTCCAGGTGATGCTGGAGGACGACGACATCGGTTACGCGGTACCGAAAGAGGGCGGCCTCCTGTGGGAGGACTGCCTGTGCATCCCCATGGGTGCGCCGCATCCCGACAACGCCCACGCGTTCATCAACTACATTCTCGATGCCGACGCCGGCGCCCTGATCGCAGACGAGATCCAGTACGCCACCCCGAACGCGGCGGCCAAGGCCAGGATGGACGAATCCTACACCGCCAACCCGGCCATCTTCCCGCCCGCGGACGTGACCGCGGCCTCCGAGGCCTCCATCTACAAGGGAGAGGAATACCAGCAGCTGATTGATGAAACCTGGACCCGGATCCAGGCTGCCTGAACGGATTTGCCGCCTTGCCGGCGGGCGGGTGAGGCCGGCGCCTCACCCGCCCGCCGTTTCCTTCCACCCCTGACCCCCCATGGACAACTGGAGACGGCACCCTCTGGTCTTCTGGCTGCTGGGTCTGCCGCCCGCGTTCTGGCTGCTCTTCTTCTTCCTCGTCCCGTTGAGCCTGATCTGGCTGTTCAGTTTCGGCGAGAAGCAGGGTCTCGTGGAGATCGAGATCAGCTGGACCCTGGCGAACTACATCCGTTCCGCGGATCCCCTCTATCTCCAGATCTTCCTGAAATCGTTCTGGTTCGCGGGACTGACCACGCTGGTCTGCCTGGTGGTGGCGTTTCCCATCGCCATCACGATCACCTTCGCGCGGGAGAAGTGGCGCCCCCTGCTCCTGCTGCTCGTGATCCTGCCGTTCTGGACCAACCTCCTGATCCGGACCTATGCCCTGATCGCGGTGCTCCGCACCAAGGGATACCTGAACTACGGCCTCGAGCATCTCTGGGACTGGACCTCCGCAGCGCTCGACCTTCTCGGCATCGACAGCGCCGCCGTCATGGGGGAGCGGTTCCAGGCGCTGCCCCTGCTCTACAACAACTTCGCGGTGGTCTTCGGCCTGGTCTATGTCCACCTGCCTTTCATGGTGCTGCCGCTGTACGCCGCCCTGGACCGCATGGACCGGTCCTACCTGGAAGCCAGTCTCGACCTCGGCGCCTCCCAGGTACGGACCTTCCTGTCCATCATGGTGCCCCTGGCCCTGCCGGGCATCGTGTCCGGAATCATCATTACCTTCATTCCCGCGCTGGGTTCCTTCCTGACGCCGGATCTCCTCGGCGGCACCGACAGCCAGATGATTGCCAACGTCATCGAGCGCCAGTTCAAGTCCGCCAATGATTGGCCCTTCGGTTCGGCGCTGTCGTTCATACTGATGTACATCACCTTCTTCGCCCTGGCCGCGCGTGCGCTGATGGCGAGAAGGCGGGGCGAGGCAGGGGGGCTCTGATGCGGGGCAGACGCACCCTCGGTCCTCTCGAGTACGGCCGCAAGCGGTGGATGCAGGTCACCATGGCGCTGTCGTTCCTGTTCCTGTACGCGCCCATCGTGATCCTGGTGATCTTCAGTTTCAACGACAGCCGCCGCAACATCGTCTGGCGGGGCTTCACCACCAAGTACTACGAGAAGGCCTGGAACAACGACGGCCTGATCGAGGCGTTCACCAATTCGCTGACCATCGCGTTCTTAAGCACCCTCGCCAGCACCGCCGTGGGGGCCATGGTGGCGCTGATGCTCTGGCGCTTCCGCTTTCCGGGCAAGGTGCCGTTCGAGGCGGCCACGGCACTGCCCATCGTGATCCCCGAGATCTGCATGGGGGTGGCCATGATGGCGTTCTTCCAGCGCGTGGGCTGGCCCACCGGTCTGCCCTGGCCGGTCAACCTGGGCGCCATCACCATCGCGCACATCTCCTTCAGCTTCCCCTTCGTCGCCATGATCGTGCGTGCCCGGCTGGCCAATTTCAACCGCGAGCTGGAGGAGGCCGCACGGGACCTCGGCGCCAGCGAGTGGCAGGTGTTCAGGGACATCATGGTGCCGTACATGAAGCCCGGACTGATCGCGGGCGCGCTCCTTGCATTTACTCTCTCGCTGGACGATTTCGTCATCACCTTCTTCACCGCCGGACCGGAGACCGTGACCTTCCCGGTGAAGATCTATTCCATGGTGCGGTTCTCGGTGACGCCCGAGGTCAACGCCGCCTCCACCGTGCTGATCGCCATCACCCTGATCCTCACCACCATCGCCCTTTGGCTGCAGAACCGGAGCGGCGGCAGGCACGTCGCGTGACCGGAGCCCCATGACCATGAACGACCCAAGACCCATTATCGAGATCCGCTCCGTCACCAAGCGCTTCGGCAGCACCGTCGCGGTGGACGATAACAGTCTCGATATCCGCTCTGGGGAGTTCTTCGCCCTGCTCGGTCCTTCCGGCTGCGGCAAGACCACCCTGCTGCGCATGCTTGCGGGCCTCGAGATTCCCACCTCGGGACAGTTTCTCATCGACGGCGAAGACATGGCCGGGATCCCGCCCAACCGCCGCCCCGTGAACATGGTGTTCCAGTCCTATGCCGTCTTTCCCCACATGAACGTGTTCGACAACGTGGCCTACGGCCTCCGGGTCGCCGGCACCCCGAAGGCCCGGATCGGGACCGAGGTCATGGCCGCCCTCGTCCAGGTGCGGCTCGAGGACTACCGCGACCGCATGCCGGACCAGCTGTCCGGGGGGCAGAAGCAACGCGTCGCGCTGGCGCGGGCGCTGGTGAAGAAGCCCAAGGTGCTGCTGCTGGACGAGCCGCTCTCCGCCCTGGACGCAAAGCTGCGCGAGGCCATGCAGATCGAGCTGGTCAGCCTGCAGCATTCCGTGGGCATCACCTTCGTCATCGTCACCCATGACCAGGACGAGGCGCTTTCCATGGCCGACCGCATCGCCGTGATCCGTGCAGGGAAGATCGAGCAGGTGGCGACTCCCCGGGAACTCTACGAGTACCCCCGCACCCGCTTCGTGGCCGACTTCATCGGCAAGATGAACGTGTTCGACGTGGCCTCCAGGACGGCCGGCGATGGACTGGTGACCGTAGCGGTTCCGCGTCTCGGCGAGATCGCCATTCCCTGGCAGGAGCCGGCGGACACGGTCGACAGCATCGCCATCCGCCCGGAGAAGACCCGCCTTTCCCGGAAGCGGCCGAAGGCGGAGCTGTTCAGTGTCAGTGCGCGAGTCACCAATGTCGCCTACCACGGGAGCGAGAGCCGCGTGTTCGTCGAGACGGAAGCGGGCCTGCCGCTCCAGGGCACGGTCCAGAACGCAAACCGCGACATGGACGACTTCCGCCCGGGGGATGCGGTGTGGATCGGCTGGAGGCCCGGAGATACCCTGGTACTGACCAACTGAACGGCCGGAGTGGCACACCGGGCAAGTGGAATGCCCGGCAGTGTCCGCTACCGCGCATCCTTCAGCGGCGGCTGGCTGCCCTTGCCCTCTGCCTTGTGCTTACGTGTGGTTGGGGATCGTCACGCCGCATTGTGGAAATCGGGCCTTGATTTCCAGTGAGCCGCCCATCGCCTGGATCATCCTTATTCAAGCTGCCGATGCGAATGCCGCACGGCGCCATCCTGGTGATCACAGGTTGTTTTCGTCGGGCTGTGCTGCCAGCACTTCCTGTGACGCACCGAGGGCCTGGCGCAATTCATGCCGTGCCAGATCCGCTCGCAGCTCAATCTTGCAACGTTCGATCCTGGCCCGGCGTTCCGGTGACAGGTTGTCGGTCAACTTCGAGAATCTGTTACTGCTGGTCATTTGATTCTTCCTCCTTTCGAATTCCAGGCATCCCCCCATGACGGTAGGAAAGCCGCGTCCACTAGATCGCCGTCTCGCGGACGTAGTCGAGATAAATGGCCCGCATTGCCATGGTGGCCGGGCCGGGTACGCCGTTACCGACGGTCCGGCCGTCGATCCTGGTGACCGGCATCACGAACGTGGACGCGCCGGTGACGAAGGCTTCTTCCGCTTCGTAGGCCTCCTCAAGCGTGAACAAACGCTCCTCGAGCCCGATCTGGTTGTGTGCGCAGAGCGCCACCACCGCCCTTCGCGTGACCCCGGGAAGAATGTCATTGGACAGCGGTCGCGTGATGATGGTCTTATCCCTGAACATGAAAAAGCTGGTGGCGCCGCATTCCGTGACATGGCCGTCCGAATCCACCATCAGCGCCTCGTAGGCGCCGCCTTCATGGGCCGCCTGCTTGGCCAGGACCTGGCCGAGCAGATTGACGGTCTTGATATCCCGGCGGGCCCAGCGGATGTCGGGCACGCTCCGGAGTGACACGCCGGATTCCACATACGGACTGGTGCTCGAGTCGGTGGCCTGGGTGAACATGAACACCGCCGGCTGAAGGCCCGTCCCGTACACGAAGTCCCGCTCCTCCCTCCCCCGGGTGATCTGCACGTACACCAGCCCCTCCATGAGCCCGTTGCGCCGGACCAGCTCCCGGAAGGCGGCGAGAATCCCCCCCCGGGCCATGGGCGGCGGGATGGACAGCTTGCCGAGGGAGTTTTCCAGGCGGGCCATGTGATGCTCGAAGTCCAGCAGCCTGCCGCCGAGCACCCCGGTCACCTCGTAGACGGCGTCTCCAAAGAGAACCCCCCGGTCGAAGATGGAAATCTTCGCCTGTTCGGGAGCCAGGTATTCGCCGTTGAGATAAACGATTCTGTTCATGCATTCTGCCATCGGGACTGGCGGTGGGATGATCCGGCCGGGCAGGCATGGTACAGCACAGGGCAGGCGGTAGCCAAGGCGGGTCCCCGCTGTCGGGGGTGGCTTCCATGAAAAGATCAGTTATCCTGTGCACCCTTCAATCGTCCCGCAAGAAAATCCCGGATCATGCCATGAACGCTTCCGTCATCGACCTTCGCAGCGATACCGTAACCGTCCCGTGCGCCGGCATGCGTCGCGCCATGGCCGAAGCCGAGGTGGGCGACGACGTCTATGACGAGGATCCCACGGTGCACCGGCTGCAGGACCGGATGGCGGAGATGGCGGGACACGAGTCCGGCCTGTTCTTTCCCAGCGGCACCCAGAGCAACCTGGCGGCACTGCTGAGCCATTGCCGTCGCGGCGAGGAATACATCGTTGGCCAGGACGCCCACACCTACAAGTTCGAGGGCGGGGGAGCTGCGGTGCTGGGCAGCATACAACCCCAGCCACTCGAATTCGCACCGGACGGCACCATCCCCCTGGACAGGGTCCGCGCGGCCATCAAGGAAGACGATTTCCACTTCGCGGTCACCCGCCTGCTGGCGCTGGAAAACACCATGGGCGGGCGTATCATTCCCCAGGACTATATCGACGAGGCCCGTGCACTGACCCGCGAGCACGGCCTGCGGTTTCACCTCGACGGCGCACGCGTGTTCAATGCCGCGGTGGGACAGGGCCTGGGTCTCGCCGACATCACGGCGAAGTTCGACTCGGTTTCCATCTGCCTGTCCAAGGGCCTCGGGGCGCCGGCGGGATCGGTGCTGGTGGGATCCCGCGAACTGATCGGCCGTGCCAGGCGCTGGCGCAAGATGGTGGGCGGCGGCATGCGCCAGGTAGGGGTTCTCGCAGCGGCCTGCGAGTATGCACTGGACCACAACGTGGACCGCCTGGCGGATGACCACGCACTGGCCGCCAGGCTGGCGGAGCGGCTGCTGGACATCGACGGGCTCCGGGTGGAGGACAATGCCGCCCGCACCAACATGGTCTTCGTGACGTGCGCCCGCGGCGATGACGGGGACTTCCGGCAATGGTGCCACGAACGGGGGCTCCGGTTCGGCGGGCGGAACCCGGTACGGCTGGTAACCCACAAGGATGTGGACGAGGCGCAGGTGGACCGCGCGACCACGCTGATCCGGGACTATTTTTCGCGCAGCTGAAGGCATCACCCGCCGCCGCCCATGACGGCAAGGATCAAGTTTGACCGGGAACTCCGTGACCGGGTGGCCGCCCACCTCGCCGCCCATGATGTCGCCATGCAGCCCCGGGAGGGCCGCAAGCATGCTGCGGTGGCCTTCACCCTGGTCAACCAGGCCGCGGCCCCCGGGATCGGCAACATTCCCTTCTCGGAGGAGAACCGGGACGACGCCGCGTTCATCCTCACCATCCGGGCGGCCCGCCTGTCCAGCCATGCCGGACAGCGCGCCTTCCCGGGCGGACGGGTGGACCCCGGAGAGAACGTGATCGGGGCGGCGCTCAGGGAACTCCGGGAGGAGGTCGGGCTGGCACTTGGGCCGGACAGTGTGCTCGGTCGGCTGGACGACTACGCCACCCGCTCGGGCTATGTCATCTCTCCGGTGGTGGTCTGGGGTGGGCGGGACGTGGTCCTGACACCGAATCCCGACGAGGTGGCGCGGATCCACCGTATTCCCCTCACCGAGCTGCTCAGGGACGATGCCCCCATCCTGGAGCCCATCCCGGAAAGCGAACACCCGGTGCTCAAGATGCCCCTGGGCGACGAGTGGGTGGCGACGCCCAGCGCGGCCGTGAGCTACCAGTTCAGGGAGGTGGCGCTGCTCGGGCTGACCACCCGCGTGGCCCATTTCGAGCAGCCGTATTTCGCCTGGAAGTAGCCCGCCCAGTTTGTTACATCCCACACTAAACCAGCCAGGATGATGGTGTTTTTCCCGGATTATTCCATGCCGGGTTGGTGCAGAATCTGATATAAAGCAGGACGCTTTCTTCCGGGCGGCGATATTCCGGCAGCCGTCACGGTTCCCGTGGCGGAGTCGTGACGGTTTGCATTGGTTCATCCGCGGCAGGCATGGGTGACGGCCGGACACTCACTTTTTCTGTAAATGGCCGTGGATGATGTCAGACAGGCACCCTGTCACCGAAAAGAACTCATGAACGGGTTCAGTGCAGCCTTCCAGTCCCGGATCGACATCGCCCTTCTTTCGCATTTTCAACCCGAGATACCGTAATTTCCGATCGCGCCTTCATGAGGAAAGGGGTCACGGCCCTTGATCATTTCATGCAGGCTGTAATTCAGCAATCCCACCGGTGTGTACTTTGCCACGCCGTGTCGTCCATGACCGTAATCCGGTGACTGCGCCCGCAATTGGGCAATAATTTCGATATATCTGATTGAGCGTATATGTTGATATTATACGGAAAAGAGTATATACAGATAAAATACGACAGGCCGTATAAATGAGGCGAAATAAAGATGGGAACGATCATACGCAACAACAAAGATCTCGGTGAAGCGATCCGCCGTACACGCAAGAACAAAGGTCTACGGCAGGTTGATGTTGCTCGAAAAGCTTCCGTCCGCCAGGCACTGGTATCAGACCTTGAGAACGGTGTGACTACGGCAAGGCACGACACCGTAATCAGGGTGCTGGCCGCTCTGGACATGGACTTGTCTATCGTCCCGCGCCGCAAAGCCGGGTTCGATCCAACGGAGTATTGAATGGGACGCAAAAGCCAAAGACGTGTGCTTGATGTGTATGTCGGCTCTAGCAAGGTTGGCATGTATTCCCGTGAGCCTGGCGGTGCAACATCGTTTCGTTATGATCCGGACTGGCTGTCACCTGATAAGGCATTTCCCATTTCCATGTCCATGCCGCTGTCCGATCGTGTCTGGTCAGGGGAAGGTGCGGCCAGCTACTTTGACGGGCTGTTGCCTGATGATCGCACTGTAAGAGAAAAAATTGCGACCCATGGGCAGGCAGATAGTGCTGGGATATTTGACCTCCTGGCAGTCCTCGGACGAGACTGTGTCGGGGCACTGCGATTTGTTCCCGAGGGACTGGACCCTGATGACCCAACGAATATGGAATACAGACCGATAGGCGATGATGAAATTGCTGCACGGATCGCTTCCCTCGAAATCATGCCGCTCGGCGTCCATGTTGATGAAGATGACTTTCGGATCTCGATTGCGGGCGTGCAGGAAAAAACGGCCTTTCTTCGGATCAACAATCAATGGCAGTTACCACTTGGGCCGACACCAACCTCCCACATCTTCAAGCCTGCCATGAAACAAGGCCCGACAGGTGCTGATTTTTCTGATACACCCTGGAATGAGTGGCTCTGTCTTGAACTGTGCCGTAACTTGGGTCTTGCGTCTGCAAAGGCCGAGATACTGATGTTCGATGACAAACCCGTGATCGCCGTTGAGCGTTTCGATCGGATCTGGCGGGAAGGGGTGCTATACCGACTGCCACAGGAAGACTTGTGTCAGGCCCTGGGCGTTCCGCCTGCACGAAAATACCAAAATGATGGTGGTCCAGGCATTGTCAATGTACTGGAATTCCTGAACGGTGCGATTATCCCGTATGAAGATCGCATGGTCTTTATGAAGGCCCAGGTCGTGTTTTGGTTGCTGGCAGCTATTGATGGACATGCGAAAAATTTCTCCATATTTCTTTCGCCAGATGGCTACCGGCTCACGCCTCTATATGATGTGATTTCGGCCTCGCCTTGGCCAGAATTTCAGAATCGGAAGATCAAGCTGGCAATGGCCTTGGGGAACAATAACCAGTATCGCCTGGATCAAATTCAACCCCGACACTTCTATCAGACCGGTCAAAAAGCGGGACTGCGGAAGCAGGACATGGATAGCATCTTTTCCAGCCTGATTGCGAGGATGGATGATGCAATTGCCAAGACGAATGTATCGGCTGCCGATGCCGGAGTGCCGGCATCGACAACAGATTCAATCCTTGCGGGTGTGAGCAAACGAGTCAGGATATTAGGAAAGCAATGATTCGCTGCCATGAAATACAAGAGCAAGAAATGCTGCAGCTTGAATAAGCCAGAACCATTGAAAAGCGCCTGTGGACATGGTGGAAACACTATGTGTGCACTCGAACTACATCAGCAACATAAAGATGCCCGCTGTTCACCCTCACGAATAACCAATACCATGGGCGGGTGATCATTATTGCAACCACGACTGAAACACCATGAATAAAGACATGACACCGCCGGTGATGGTGGTGACTGGCGGGAGCCGGGGAATCGGCGCCGCCGTGTGCCTGCTGGCGGCACAGCGGGGCTATCGAGTGGTGCTGGGTTACCGCGAAAGTCGGGAAGGGGCGCAGGAGGTGGCCGCAAGGGCCTCTGCGGACGGCGGGGTGGTACGTCCCGTCCAGGCGGATGTCAGCGTCGAGGCCGATGTCGTCCGCCTGTTTGAAGCCGCGTCGGGAGAGCCCGGCCCGCTCACGGCACTGGTCAACAATGCCGGCATCCTGGAAGGCCAGATGGAACTGGTGGACATGCCACCGGAACGCATTGACCGGGTGTTCGCGGTCAACGTGCGCGGCAGCTTTCTCTGTGCCCGGGAGGCGGTCAGGCGAATGGCCACGGGCCGGGGCGGCAAAGGGGGGGCCATCGTCAACGTGTCTTCCGCCGCATCCCGCATCGGCGCGCCCCATGAATACATCGACTACGCCGCTTCCAAGGGCGCCATCGACACCATGACCCTGGGGCTGTCGAAGGAGGTCGCCGACGAGGGCATCCGGGTGAATGCCGTGCGCCCGGGCATCATCGAAACCGGGATCCACGCCAGCGGCGGGGAGCCGGGAAGGGTGGAGCGGGTGGCGCCCATGGTGCCGATGCGGCGTGGCGGCAGCCCGCAGGAGGTTGCGCACACCATCCTGTGGCTGCTTTCGGACGAGGCTTCCTACCTGACCGGCGCCCTGGTGGACGTCACCGGGGGGCGGTGAGCGGCCGGGACGTGAACGCAAGCGGCGAGATGAGATGACGGAACAGGCGACGCTGTACTACGCCCACGACCCGATGTGCTCCTGGTGCTGGGCGTTCGCGCCGGCCTGGGAGGCGCTCGGGGAATCCCTTGGGCCGCCCGGCCGGGAGCGGCTTCGCATCCGCAGGCTGCTTGGCGGGCTCGCCCCCGACAGCGACGAACCCATGCCGGTGCCGATGCAGCGCCATCTGCAGCAGACCTGGTCGGCGATCCGGCAGCAGGTGCCGGGCACCCGGTTCAATTTCGATTTCTGGACCCGCTGCCGGCCCCGCCGTTCCACCTGGCCGGCCTGCCGGGCCGTGATCGCCGCGCGGGAACAGGGCGAGGCCTGTGACGACGCCATGGTCCGGGCGGTCCAGCGGGCCTATTACCTGGACGCGCGCAACCCTTCCGAGCGGGACACCCTGGTGGCGCTGGCTGGGGAAATCGGACTGGATACGGGCCGCTTCGAGGCCGACCTGGACGCTGCGGAAACCTGCGCCGTCCACGATGCCGAGATGGCCCTGGTGCGGCGCCTGGGCATCCGTGGATTTCCCTCCCTGGTCCTGGCGGGCGACGGCCGGGCGCAGGAAATCGAGGTGAATTTCACGGAGCCCGCCAGGATGGGGGCACGGGTGCTGGACCTGCTTGAGGCCCCCTGAGCACGGATGCCGCCCGCGGGCGGCGTCCGTCAGGCGGGCCGCCTGGCCTGGAGAATCTCCCCGAAGGTGGCGTACTCGCCGGCGCCGAGACGGGCCAGGGGCTCAACACAGTCGGCGTGAATCTTGATGCGGCCCTTTTCATTGACCTCCACGCAGTCGTCCGCCACGTACACGGATTCGATCTCGCCGAAGATCAGCATCTGGTCGGCGTTGCCGATTTTCCGGATGTCATGGCGCCGGCACATGAGCACGATCCTGGAATCCGCCACCCTCGGCATCGGGAACCCGTCCACCCCGGCCAGCTCGATGCCGTTGGCGTTCACCTCCGACTCCCCGTAGGGCAGGGTCGCGGAAGTCTGGTTCAGGACCGGCAGCTGGCTGACGCTGGCGATGTTGACGGTAAAGTGCGGCCGCTTGCGGATGTTGGTGGTGGTGTTCTTCGGACCGCCGTCATCCAGCATGCCCACGGAAAACACGACGATGGGCGGATCCGAGGCAACGGCGTTGAAGTAGGAGAAGGGTGCGAGGTTGTAGTCTCCGCCGTCGTTTTCCGACAGCACCCAGGCAATGGGACGCGGCAGCACGGACTGGGTCATGATGAAGTACACATCCGCGGGCTTCATCGTGGAGAAGTCGATCAGCATGTTTCGTTGGTCGGGATGGTCTGAAGCTGCGGAAGTATAGTCGATCAGGCGGGCGGGGCAATCCGCGGGCGGATCAGGCGGCACGGAGTTCCGCCAGCACGGCTCCGACATCATCCAGCGGAATCTCCTGCTCCCGGCCGTCCGCGCGATGCCGGTATTCCACGACGCCCCGCTCGAGGCCGCGGTCGCCCACGGTGAGGCGATGGGGGATGCCGATCAGTTCCATGTCGGCGAACATCACCCCGGGCCGTTCGTCGCGGTCGTCCAGCAGTACTTCCAGGCCCGCGGCCTCCAGGCGTTCGTGGAGGCTCTCGACGGTTTCGCGCACCCGCGCGGACTTGGCGTAGCCGATGGGCACGATGGCCACCGACCAGGGCGCGATGGATTCCGGCCAGATAATGCCCCGGTCGTCATGGTTCTGCTCGATGGCGGCGGCCACCACCCGGGTGACGCCGATGCCGTAGCAGCCCATGAACATCGGCACGCTCCTGCCCTTTGCATCCAGCACGGTGGCGCCGAGGGCCTCGGAATACATGGTGCCGAGCTGGAAGATGTGGCCGACCTCGATGCCGCGGGCGATGGTCAGCCGGCCCCGGCCGTCGGGACTTGGATCGCCCTCCACCACGTTGCGCAGATCGGCCACCTGCCCAAGCTCCACGTCGCGGCCCCAGTTGATCCCGAAATGGTGCTTGTCGTCGATGTTGGCGCCGGCGCCGAAGTCGGCCAGGGCCGCCACCTCGCGGTCGGTGACGACCGCGATGGGCAGGCCCACCGGCCCGAGGGAGCCCGGCCCGGCGCCAATGGCGTCGCGAATTTCCTCCTCGGTTGCCATTCTGAGCGGCTCGGCCACCAGGTCCAGCTTCTGGGCCTTGACGAGGTTCAGTTCGTGGTCGCCGCGAACCAGGAGGGCGACAAGCCGGTGGCCGCTGCCCGCCGCGGCCTCCACCACCAGTGTCTTGATGGTTTTTTCGATGGGCAGGCCGAACCCCTCCACCAGCGCCCTGATGGTCCTGATGCCGGGCGTGTCCACCAGGCGCAGGTCCTCGGAAGGCGGCGGTGCGGGCCCCGGTTCCACGGTCTCGGCCTTCTCCAGGTTGGCGGCATAGGGTCCGCCGTCGGAGAACACGATGGCGTCCTCGCCGGAAGAGGCGAGAACATGGAATTCATGGGAGCCTTCACCGCCAATGCTGCCGTTGTCCGCCACCACCGCGCGGTACTCGAGCCCCAGGCGGTCGAAAATCCGGACATAGGCGTCGTACATCTCCCGGTAGGACTCAAGCAGGGAGTCGAAATCGATGTTGAAGGAATAGGCGTCCTTCATGATGAATTCCCGGGCCCGCATGATGCCGAACCGGGGCCTGATCTCGTCCCGGAACTTGGTCTGGATCTGGTAGAAATTGGCGGGGAGCTGGCGGTAGCTGCGTATCTCGTTGCGTGCCAGTTCGGTGATCACCTCCTCGTGAGTCGGACTGAGACAGTAGTCACGCTGATGCCGGTCCCGGATGCGCAGGAGCTCGGGCCCGTACTTTTCCCATCGTCCGGAAGCCTGCCAGAGCTCCGCGGGGTGCACGCCGGGCATCAGGACCTCCTGGGCACCGGCGCGGTTCATTTCCTCGCGCACGATGGCCTCGACCTTGTTCAGGATCCGTTTGCCCACGGGCAACCAGCTGTAGATGCCCGCAGCTGTGCGGCGGATCAGTCCGGCCCGGAGCATCAACCGGTGGCTGATGATCTCGGCATCGGCGGGAACTTCCTTCAGGGTGGCGAGCAGGTGCTGTGTGGTACGCATGGACTGTGTGAACCGTGAACGGCCGGGCCAAAATGCCGATAGTCTAAGCGCTTTGTGCCCATCGCACCATGACGGGATGGGTATGGGGCGGCCCCGCCGGGCACCGCCGGACCTGCGGCCCGGGATGGCCTGTCACCGGGAGCGGACGGCGCCGGCCCAGGCTATTGCGCTGCCCGGGCCAGGATCCAGGAGGTGGTCCCCGACTCGTCCCCCGCAAGCCGCTCGAGTGCGGAGAAGGCGCGTTCCAGTTCCCCGTCCTCGAGCACATAGCCCGGGTTGAACCCGCGGCGGTCCTCAAGGTGCCGGCCGTTGAAGGTCTTGTAGAACAGGATCCCGCCCGGCGCCAGCGCCTCGGCCAGGGCCGGGAAGAGCCCCCGGTTCAGGTACCGCACCACGCAGACCAGGCGGAACCGGCCCGGCGGCAGCACCGCACGCTCGAGGTCCATCACGACCGGGTACACCGGGAGTCCGAGGCGTCTCGCCGTACGGTTGCAGGCCCCGAGCCCGTTGATGGCGCAGTCCACGGCGATCACCTCGTAACCGAGCCGGGCGAGATACAGTGCGTTGGCGCCCCTGCCGCAGGCCAGTTCCAGGGCCAGGCCCCGCCCGGGAAGCGCGGATGCCGCGACCGCCAGTTCCGGCTCTCCCGCAGGATCGACCGAACCGGCGCCGCCGGCGTATTTCCGGTTCCAGCGGTCGATATCCGAGCGCATTGCGTGATCAGATGGCCGACGCGAAGGGCTGCACCTCTACCAGGTCCCCCGGGTCGGCCCCGTCCGATTCGTCGGGGAGTATGATGTAGCAGTTGGCAACACTCATGGAATGGAGTATCCCGGAGCCCTGGTCCCCGGTGGAGTGGACCACGGTACGGCCCTCCCCGTCCTGGCCCAGGATGCCCCGCTGGTATTCCATGCGTCCGGGCCGCTTCCTGAGCTTCGACAGGGTGGGCACCCGCATGCAAAGACGGCCGGGAGCATGCTCCCCGGACAGTTTCCTGAGCGCGGCCCGGACGAAGATCTCGAACGTCACCATGACCGAGACCGGGTTGCCCGGGAGGCCGAAGAAATACGCGCCGCCCACCGTTCCGAACGACAGGGGCCGGCCGGGCTTGATGGCCACCTTCCAGAAAGTCGCCGCACCGAGTTCCCTCAGGGTGTCCTTGACGTAGTCCGCCTCACCCACGGAGGCCCCGGCCGAGGTAACCACCACATCCGCGCAGGCGGCGGCATCCTCGAACGCCCGGCGGATGTCGCCGGGATCATCCCGCACGATACCGAGATCCACCATCTCCGCGCCGGCCTCGGTGAGCATCCCGTAGAGCGTGTAGCGGTTGGAATCGTAGAGTTCGCCGATTTCGATGGGCTCGCCCACGGAGCGCAGTTCATCGCCGTTGGAGAAGAACGCGACCCTCGGACGGCGGAACACCGGCAGTTCGGAGAACCCCAGCGAGGCGGCAAGTCCGAGGTGAGACGGTCCCACGCGGGTCCCCGCCGCGATGGCCAGGTCGCCTACCTCCAGGTCCTCGCCCGCCATGCGCACGTTCGAACCCGCCTTTTCGCGATGCCCCACGGTGACGGCGTCGCCCTGGAGCGCGACCCGCTCCTGCATCACCACGGTGTCGGTGCCCTCGGGCATCACCGCGCCGGTCATGATGCGCACGCATTGCCCTTCGCCGACGGGTCCGCGAAAGGGCTGGCCGGCAAAGGCAACGCCCACCATGTCGAACGTGCGTTCCCCGTCGGCGGGAAGAGCATCGCCCGACAGCGCGTATCCATCCATGGCGGAATTGGTGTGGTTGGGCACCTGAACCCGGCTCAGCACATCCTGCGCGATCACCCGGCCGAGAGCGGCGCGCAGGTTCACCCTCTCCACCTGCGTGACCGGTCTGACCGCCGCCAGGATCCGTTCCATGGCTTCCGTGGCGCCGATGGATGTGGGATCGAAATCGCAGCTTGGATCGGGCTGCGGGTCCACCGGTCTCGAACTGTCCACGGGCGCGCCTGCCTCCCTCACCCCGCCCGGTTCCATTCTCCGGATTTGCCGCCGGACTTGTGCACCAGGCGGATATCCCCCATCTCCATGCCCCGGTCCACGGACTTGCACATGTCGTACACAGTCAGTAGCGCGACCTGGACGCCGGTCAGCGCCTCCATTTCGACGCCGGTCCGTTCCGTGGTCTCTGCGGTGACCGTGCAGTGGACGGCGTTGGCTTCCTGCCGGATTTCCAGTGCCAGGTCGATCCGGGTCAGCATGATCGGGTGACAGAGCGGCACCAGATCCGCAGTCCTTTTCACCGCCATGATGCCCGCCACCCGCGCCACCGCGAGCACATCGCCCTTCCTGTGGTTGCCCCTGGCGATCATCGCCAGGGTCCGGGGCAGCATCCGGATGCTGCCTTCGGCCACGGCGCAACGCCGCGACGCCGTTTTGGCGCCCACGTCCACCATGTGCACATCGCCGTCCGTATTGAAGTGGGTCAGTGTCTGCTCGTCGTCTGTCACGTCGGATTGCCGGGTTCCGGATTGACCGTTCATGCTATTGTAATGCCAAATCCGGCCTGATTCGCGGTCGTGCCCGGAAACCAGCATGCATCAGCACAGCATCGTTTTCTCCATCTTCCTGATTTTCGCCGGTGCCGCGCTGTTGGCGACGGTGGCGCTGTACCTGCGCCAGGCGATGCTGATCGCCTACCTGGCCCTGGGCGTCATCCTCGGCCCCTGGGGCCTCAGGCTGGTCACGGACGCGGACCTGATTCAGGACATCGCCCGCATCGGCATCATCTTCCTCCTGTTCCTTCTCGGACTGAACCTCTCGCCCCGCAAGCTGCTTCACCTGCTGCGCGAGACCACCCTGGTAACGCTGATCTGTTCCTTCGTGTTCAGCGCCGCCGCCGGCGGCGTGGCCTGGCTGTTCGGCTTCGGCCTCGGCGACGTCCTGGTCATCGGGGTCGCGGCCTCCTTTTCCAGCACCATCATCGGCCTCAAGCTGCTGCCCACCACCGTGCTGCACCACCGTCACACGGGCGAGGTGATCATCAGCGTCCTGCTGCTGCAGGACCTGATCGCCATCATCACGATGCTGGTGATCCACGGACTGGGCCGGGGGGATGTTCCGCTGGCGGACTTCGCCCTGCTGCTTGCGGCGCTGCCAACGGTCTGCGGGGTGGCCTGGTTCGGCCAGAAATGGATACTGATGCCGCTGTTCGTACGATTCGACCGCATCCAGGAGTACGTGTTCCTTCTCACGATCGGCTGGTGCCTTGCCATGGCCCAGCTGTCGGAGACCCTGGGCCTTTCCTACGAGATCGGCGCATTCATCGCCGGGATCGCCATCGCCACCAGCCCGGTGGCCCTGTATATCGCGGAGAGCCTGAAGTCGCTCCGGGATTTCTTTCTGGTGATGTTCTTCTTCGGACTCGGCGCGGGATTCGACATCCATGCCGCCGCCGGCGTGCTGCTGCCGGCGGCGTTGATCGGCGCGGGTCTCCTGCTGCTGAAACCGGTGGTGTTCCGCTTCGCCCTGGTGGGCCAGTCGGAATCAAACAACCTGGCCTGGGAAACCGGTGTCCGCCTCGGACAGATGAGCGAGTTTTCCCTGCTCATCGTCTTCGTGGCCGCGGGTCATGGGCTCATCAGCGAGGCCGCGTCGCTGCTGGTGCAGATCGCCACGCTGATCAGCTTCGTGGTCTCCGCCTGGTATATCGTCATGCGCTACCCCACCCCCATCGCGGTGGATGAAAGGCTGCGCCGGGACTGATCCGCTCAGCCGGAGCCGTCCGCGCCGCGGTCCCGGCCTCCCGCGAACAGCCGGTCGAGCGGCGTGCTGAGCGCCTGGCGGGTGCCGCTGGACCGCCGGTCCATCACCAGCACGGCGAGCCCCAGGTTGGCGGTATTCCAGCCCGGATCCACGGGAATGGCGTGGGTGTTCCTGTGGCCTTCCTCACCGAGCAGCGCCACCCGGCGGAAATAGCGCACCACGAAGTCGTAGTGCAGCGTGCGGCCGTGGTTTTCGCCGCCGCCGATCTGGCGGGTGATGCCGTTCTCGTACACCGCGAGGTACAGTTCCGAATCCCCGGTATCTCCGCTGACACGGACATCCGCGTCGATCTGGCCGGTCCCCGCCAGGCCCGCGACCAGCCGGACCTTCACCGCGGCGTCCCTGTCATTGGCGGACTGTATGGCCTTCACCACCGCCCTGGTGCCGCGGGTTTCCCGGCCGCTGACCAGAAACTCGGGGGTATAGATGGTGCGCTGGCGGTTCAGGGCGCCCAGTAAGCGCTGGCGGTCGGTGAACCCGGGTTGGGAGAACGGATCCTCCCAGCCGAGGTAGTTCCAGTAGTCGACATGGAAGGCCAGGGGGACCGCTTCAAGCCCCTTGCCCAGGGTGCCGCCCAGCCGGCTGATCCAGGCATCCGCCGGGGGGCAGCTGCTGCAGCCTTCCGACGTATAGAGTTCCACCACCGGGGCAATCGTATTGCCGCTTTCCGCCTCGATTTTCGCGGCGCCGGCCGGCAGGGCCAGCGCAAGGCCAAGGGCCGCGGCCGCCCTAGTCAAACAGGGAAAGATATTCCGCATAGCCTTCCACCTCCAACTCGTCAATGGGAATGAACCGCATCGCCGCCGAATTCATGCAGTAGCGAAGACCCGTGGACGCGGGCCCATCGGGGAATACATGGCCAAGGTGGGAGTCCGCGATGGCGCTTCGGACTTCCGTGCGGGGCAGGAACAGCTTGTAGTCGGTACGGGTCCGGACGAACCGTTCGTCGATGGGTTGCGTGAAGCTGGGCCAGCCGGTGCCGGAATCGAACTTGTCCCGGGAACTGAACAGCGGCTCTCCGCTGACGACGTCGACATAGATTCCATCGCGTTTTTCATCGTGGTAGGCATTGTCGAACGGCCGTTCCGTACCCTCGCGCTGGGTGACCTCGTATTGCAGGGGATCCAGCAGGGCGCGGATCGTGGCTTCGTCGGGTTTCCGGTATCGGTCGTTCTGGGTCATGGCGTGCCTGGGGTCGGAGCGGGTGCCGGCAGCGGTCCCGTACATGCCGCTTCGACCGCGAATGCCGGCAATGGTTCCGAACGCCCCCGCCGGGCCGCAGCGCGCATCAGGAGGCGGCCAGAAATTCCGCCAGGGCGGCAATGTCCGGCAGGACATGGGACGTATGACGGTGAAGTTCCACGGCGTCGTGCGCTCCCGTGAGTACCCCGATACTGTAACCCGCACCGGCATTGAACCCCATGTGGATGTCCCGGGGACTGTCCCCCACCATGGCGATCTCCCCGGGCGCGAGGTCGAGCTCCCGGGCGAATGCCAGCACCATGCCCGGCTCCGGCTTGACCCCGTGTCCGCTGTCGGCCCCGCAGATGAAGCAGAACAGGTCGTCGATTCCAAGGCCCCTGGCGGTGGCGCGAGCCTGCTGTTCGTCGTCCATGGTGGCGATCCCCAGGCGAAGCCCCTGGTCCCGGAGCGCCTCGAGGCCCGGCCGGATCGGGTCCACCACGGGAATGTAGCCGGCGCTGCCGGGACGCAGGAGCCCGGTGATGCGGGCGCGTTCCTCGTCGCTGAAGCGTGTTCCCAGCAGAGCTTCCCAACTCTCGATGACCTGCCGGTTGCTGCCCGAGGCGAGCAGCGAGTCGGCCTGCCAGGCGCCGGTTTCGGCGATGTACCCGCCCTCGGCGAGAATCTCGTCCGCGGGGTAGCGGCCCTTGGCCCGCTCCGCCACCCAGTTCGCCGCCACGCGATAACGCGGCAGCCAGGTCCGGTTGAAATCCAGCAGGGTGCCGTCCTTGTCGAACAGTACGGCGCGGATCATGGCGCCCCGGTCACGGCCGGCTGCGGGACCGACGGCACCCAGCAGAATCCGTCCGGGTCCAGCAGGTAGCATTCCCTGAGCCCATGGGGCTTGTCTGTGCTCTCCTGGAGCACCACGGCCCCGAGTTCCCTGGCCCGGGCTTCGGCCCGGTCCGGGTCCAAATGGTAGAGCCTGAATTCCACACCACCGCCTCGGGGTCCGCTCTCGGGCAGCAGGGACGGCAAGGGGTTTTCTCCATAGGTGGTGTCGGCGTGGAGCTGGTAGAGCAGGTCACGGTGCCGGAGGATGGCGAAGTCCGGGGACTCCCGCAGCACTTCGAATTCAAGTACCCGGCGAAGGAATTCGCAGCAGCGGTGCACATCGCGCACCAGCAGGTTGACGCCGAAGCCCGTGAGCATGCGGCCGAAGTCTTCAGCGCTGATCTCTTCGTAGTCAGGTACGGCGGTCTGGTCGGGGGACATCGTGTGACGTGCGTACGGGTATGGGTAGCCGAGTTTGGTGGCGGACCCGTCAGAAAATCAAGTGCGGGACCTCTTCCAGGGGGACAACCAGGGGGAGGCGGACGGCGGTGATCTGACTCCGGTGATGGGGGTCGGCCTGCGGACCGACGGCGGGAACGCGGACCGTGGATTCGGACTTCGAGGCGAGCCTGCACTGGCACAACCCGGACGAGGGGGTCCGGATACGGTTGCGGTACCATGGTCTGATGCGGCACGGGGAAGGTGAATTCAGGGAGATCGGACTGTCCGGGTCGGTGTCCTGGACCCGGTGCCGGCTTCCCATCGGGGTGCGGGGTTGTCGCTGACCGGCGGGATATGGGTTCGGGGTGTCCGCCGGCCGGCACACGGGGATCCGGAACTCGGGATGGCGTGGTCGGCCCATGGCCGGGACGACGGTGCGGACTGGCGGCTCCGGCGGGAGGGATGGAACACGTTCGAGAGGCTGCTGGAGGCGGCGCAGCACGAGAACGGGGACGACGGTGATATCCGGAGCGGGATCGGCCTTTGGCGGAGAGCACACTGGTCGGGCTGATCAGGCCGGACAAGGCCGTTCAACTGTTTCCGGCCCAGGCCAGCACAGGAACCTGCCGGGAATTTCATATCGGCACTACTGATGACTGCAGGCCTGCCCGGTGGCCATCTTCCGCAACAGAGCCGTCACGCCCTTACCGGCGGCTTGCCGTTCTGTCCGGGACAGCCCGCCGGATCGCCTCGATCCGTTCCCGCCTGATCGCGTCGGCAACCACGCCGGACGAGCCGTTCCCGGGCTCGCAGCGGGCTGCGATGGCACCGGCATCAACAGCCGCCGCCTGCAGGCATTGCCGCAGGATATCCGCCTGGGGGTAGTCCCTCGTCTCGAATCCCGTCCGCCCCCGCAGGTCCGCGATACAGCAGCGGACAAAGGGTTCCACGATTTCCGGTCTGCGGAAAGCGTCCAGTCCTTCCAGCATGCGAAGCACGGTGGCCGGGCGAAGGGTCGCCACCCGGTGCAGCATCAGGTGGTATTCGCAAACCGCCCTCGCCAGGCGCCGCCAGGACTTCGGCACCCGCAGCCGCTCGCAGAGCACGTGAAGGGGCGCAAGGCCGCGTTGCTCGTGGCCGACGTGCCGGGGCCATTCATTCCGTGGCGTCAATGCCTTCCCGAGATCGTGTGCCAGAACGGCGAACCGTTCGGGTCCGTCGAGTCCCGCGTGGTCCGCGGCGTCCAGGCAGAGCAGGATATGCAGCCCGGTGTCGATTTCCGGGTGGTGGCGCGAGGGCTGTGGCACCCCGAACAGGGCATCCACCTCGGGAAGAACCACTGCCAGCGCCTCGCAGTCCCGAAGCGTCGAGATGAAGCGTGCCGCCCCGGGCCGCTCCAGCGTCAGGGCCAGTTCCTGCCAGACCCGTTCCGGCACCAGAGCGCCCACCTCCCCGGAATGCACCATGCGCTTCATGAGCGCCAGGGTCCCGTCCGCAACACGAAACCCCCGGCCGGCGAGGCGGGCGACGAACCGGGCCACCCGAAGCACCCGCACCGGGTCTTCGGAGAATGCCGGGGACACGTGCCTGAGGAGCCGGGCATCCAGGTCGGCCAGCCCGCCGTGGGGATCCACCAGCGCACCCGCCGCATCCCGGGCCATGGCGTTGATGGTGAGGTCGCGCCGGCTCAGGTCATCTTCCAGGGTGACGTCCATCGCCGCGTGAAAGGTGAAGCCGTGATAACCCGCGCCGGTCTTGCGCTCCGTGCGGGCGAGGGCGTATTCCTCGCCGGTTTCCGGGTGCAGGAACACCGGGAAGTCCCGACCGACGGGACGAAAGCCCCTTTCCTCCATCTCCCCGGGGCTACTCCCCACCACCACCCAGTCCCGGTCCTTGACCGGCAGGTCGAGCAGTTCGTCCCGAACCGCACCGCCGACCAGGAAGACATTGAGACCGCTGGCGGGATCAACCATGTTGCAATTCGGAAAGTCAGGTGCGAGTGGATCGGTTTCCGGGCGTATTGTAGCGGATGTGCCCGACCGCCCCCGCTCCCGAATCTGGAGGCGAAGGGTTATGATCCAGCGTACAGCATGCCACATCAGGTCGGACACCCGTCACCCGCCGCAATGCGCCACCCAACCATCCGCCTGGCCGCCTTACTCGCCTTCCTGTTCCTGCTCGGGGGCTGCACCCAGCTCGGTTACTACCTGCAGGCGGCCAAGGGGCAGTACCGGATCATCGCCGACCGGGAACCCGTGGCGGACCTGGTGGCCTCGCCGGATACGCCGGAGGCCCTGCGCGACCGGTTCGCGCTGGCGGAACGGATGCGGCAGTTCGCCGTGGACCGCATGGACCTTCGCGGCAACCGCGGATTTACCTACTACACCGATGTCGGCCGCCGCTACGTGGTCTGGAACGTAATGGCCGCGCCGGCCTATGCGCTGACACCCCGGACATGGTGCTTCCCTATCGCGGGCTGTATTGCCTACAAGGGTTATTTCGACGAGGCGGCTGCCATGGCAGAGGCGGAAG
Source organism: Candidatus Poriferihabitaceae bacterium (assembly GCA_965213885.1). Lineage (GTDB taxonomy): Bacteria > Pseudomonadota > Gammaproteobacteria > Arenicellales > Poriferihabitantaceae > VYFG01. The sequence continues at coordinate 3,066,298 of OZ243919.1, read as the reverse complement.
CGCTGAAGGGGGAAGGCCTCGACGTGACCGTCTATGGCGTCAGTGCCTATTCCACTCTGGGCTGGTTCGCCGACCCCCTGCTGAACACGTTCATCCACTACCCGGAACCCGGCCTCGCCGCAGTGATTTTCCACGAACTGGCACACCAGGTGATCTACGTGAAGGATGATTCCGCGTTCAACGAGGCGTTTGCCACTACCGTAGAGCTGGCATTGCTGGCTGAGTGGCTGAACCTGCAAGGCAACCCGGCGGAGGTCCCGGCGCTGCTGAACCGGCAGCGCCGCGAAGAGAAGATCACGTCAATGGTGCTGGCCTACCGGGACCGCCTCGCCGAGGCTTACCTGGGCCCGGACCGTGAGACCCGCAAGCCCGCGCTGTTCGCGGAGATGAAACGGGAATACGACGAACGCGCAGCCCGGAGCGAGGGGACACCCTTCTATGACTGGTGGTTCGGCAGGCCGCTCAACAACGCTGACCTGCTGTCCATCGCAACCTATCACCGCCTCGTCCCGGCATTCCAGGCGCTCCTTGAGCGCACCAACGGTGACTTCCCGGCCTTCTTCGAGGAGGTCCGGCAGCTTGCGGAGCTGCCGACGGCGGAACGAGACGCGGCGTTATCCCGGCTGATGCCGGACTGACGAGCTGCCCTGCCGGGGCGCGGGGCCGGCGCCGGGGTTTCAGTCGTCCCGGCGGGCCCGCGAAGGATGATCCGCCGGCATCGCCTCGGAACCGATATGCGCCACTCCCTCTGACATGGCCCGTTCCATCTGGCGCTGGCGCTCGGCATAACGCGCCCGATCCTGCGGGCTGGTCCGGTCATGGCAGCGGGGGCAACTGACGCCCTCGACATAGTGGGGGCTTTGCTGGTCCTGCTCCGAGACCGGCAACCGACAGGCGTGGCACTGGTCATAACCGCCGGGCTCAAGATCATGGTTCACCGTTACGCGCTCGTCGAAGACGAAACATTCGCCGCGCCACCTGCTGATCGATTCCGGTACCCGAGCGAAATAGTTCAGTATGCCACCGTTCAGGTGATAGACCTGATCAAACCCGAGCTTGCGCAGCAGGGCCGTGGACTTTTCGCAGCGGATGCCGCCGGTGCAGAACATGGCCACCTTGCGGTGCCTGGACGGGTCGAGGTGACGCCTCGCGAAATCCGGGAATTCGCGGAAGGTCCGGGTATGCGGGTTGACGGCGCCCTCGAAGGTGCCCACCTCGTGCTCATAGTCGTTGCGCGTATCCACCAGCAATACGTCCGGATCCTCCAGCAGCGCGTTCCAGTCCTCCGGCTCCACCCGGGTCCCGGCCATGGTGGCGGGGTCGATGCCTTCAACGCCCATGGTGACGATTTCCTTCTTCAGTTTCACCCTGGTGCGACGGAATGGCGGAGCATCGTCCAGCGACACCTTGCGTTCGATGGGACCAAGCCCCGCGTCATTTTCGAGCCATTCCAGCACCCGGTCGACGCCGCCTTGCGGCCCGGCGATGGTGCCGTTGATCCCCTCCGGCGCCAGCAGCAGCGTTCCCTTCACCCCGTGTTCAACCATCCGTGCATGCAATGGCCGCTCCAGGGTCCGGACTGCATCCAGACGGACAAACTTGTACAGTGCACAGACGGTTGTGGGTTCCATTGCTCCGGTTTCATACCTGGCGCGAGCGAAGGTCATCGAACATACGCGAAAGGCGAATATAGAGGAAATTGCGCTGCAGGCAAGAGTCCACGGGGACCGTCAGCCGGATGGGTTGGCGGAAAAGGCGCACCGGAAGGTCAGACATTGGGCTACACCAACCTTTCACCGTGCGGGATTCCGGTGCAATCCCCGGTCCCGTACAAGGACACCGGAAGGGCCTTTCCGTGGAATTCGCACACCGCGGGAAATTCCCGCTATACTAGATTCGGGTACGGGGCTGTACGGTCATCCGTCCCGATGTCATCCGGTTGCCCTTTTCCTGTCTGCATATCCGTCTTTCGCATGTCAGATCCCTTTTCCGCCGACGAGGTCGCCGCTTTCCGGCGCGATGGCTTCATCATCGCGGGCGGCCTCGCCGACCGGTCGCGCTGCGAGGCCATGGCGGCAGTGGTCCGGGCATCCCTGGATCCGCCACTGGCCCCGCTCGAGTTTGAAACCGACGTGCAGTATCCGGGCTCGCCGGCGGACCGCCTGTCGCCGGGAGGCGACACGCCAAGGCGCCTGCTCAACGCCTACACCCGGGACAGGCTGTTCCGGGAATGGGCGACATCCGCGGAAGTCTGCAACCGTGTGCGCCAGCTCATGGACGCCGAGCGGGTCGTGATGTCCCAGAACCACCACAACTGTATCATGACGAAGCATCCGGGCTACAGCAGCGCGACGCTCTGGCACCAGGACATGCGCTATTGGCTGTTCGACCAGCCGACCCTGATCAGTGTCTGGCTGGCCCTCGGCGACGAGTGCCGCGAAAACGGCGGCATGCAGGTGATCCCCGGAAGCCACACCATGAATTTCGGTCGCGGAAGCTATGATGCCGCCTTCTTCTTCCGCACGGACCTGGACGCGAACAGGGAACTGATCGACAGCGCCGTCACCGCGGACCTCAAGCAGGGCGATACCCTGTTCTTCCATTGCCGCACCCTGCATGCGGCGAGCCACAACGAATCCGGCCAGGTAAAGCTCTCCCTTGTGTTCACCTATCATGACGAACACAACCAGCCCATTGCCGGCAGCCGCTCCGCGGCCTTCCCCGGCATCCCCTGCAACGCGACATGAACCGAAATACGAACACCCCGGAAATTCTCTGGTACTACGACTTCATCTCCCCGTTCGCCTACCTGCAGCATGAAATCCTGAAGACCGTCCGCCGGACGCGGCCGGATTTCCGGTACACCCCGGTGCCGATCCTGTTCGCCGGCCTGCTCAAGCATCACGGCAGCAAGGGCCCGGTGGAGATCGAATCGAAACGGGAGCTCACCTACCGCTTCTGCCAGTGGTCCGCGGACCGCCGCGGGACCCCCTTCCGGATGCCCGCGGTCCACCCGTTCAATCCGCTGCCGTTCCTGCGGCTTGCCATCAGCCGCGACAACGATCCGGACGTGATGGACCGATTGTTCCGTTACATCTGGGTGGAAAGCCCGGACAATCCCGGGTACAGCACACCGGACGCCATCGCGGGGATTGAGGGATTCAGCAGCGTGGCCGAGGAGACGGCGGTCCAGGCGGTCAAGGACCGCTTGCGGACCAACACCGAAGACGCGATCGCAAACGGTGTCTTCGGTGTGCCGACCCTGCAGATCGGGAAGGTGCTGTTCTGGGGGGTGGACATGACCGAAATGGCGCTGGAACACTGGGACGCCGTCCGCATGCCGCGGCAGGATGCGGGAAAGTCAGGGCAGCCGGACGAACCGCCCGCACCGGACTGACATCCGGGGCTCAGCGTATCGCCACCACCACGCATCCGTCCACGCCACCGCCCTCGACCAGATCGTGCGCGGCCGCTGTCTCCTCCAGGGGGAACGTCCCCGCGATCCGGTGCACCAGCGCGTCACTCGACAACGCTTCGTGGATATCCTTCCTGGCCTCGGTCTTGGCGCCTTCGGCCATGTTGTAGACCAGGACCATCTGCAGGGTGATGTTCTTGAACATCAGCGGGTAAAACGGGATCTCAGGGTTCATCGCCCGTGAAGACGAATAGGTGGAGACCACGCCGCCGACCTTGAGAACCTCCGCGCTGGTCCGGATGTTCACCCCCATCTCCACGTCGACGATCCGGTCCACGCCCTGGCCGCCGGTGAGATCGAGGATGGCCTCGGCGAGGTCGTCACGGGTGTAGTCCAGGATGTGGTCGGCGCCGGTCCTCGCGGCCTCGGCGATGCGCCGCTCGCTGCCGGCGGTGCCGATGACCATGGCCCCGGCACACCGGGCCCACTGGGCGGCATAGAACCCGACCCGCCCCGAGGCGCCCGTGACGAGCACGTTCTTGCCGGCAACGTCCCCGTCGGCGAAGACGCAGCGGTGTGCGGTCATCATGGGAATGCCGGCCAGGGCGCCGATTTCAAAAGGGCAGTTGCCGGGCAGCGGCACGGCGCGTATGCCGGCCACGGCGACGTATTCCGCCGCCGTGCCCCAGTGACGCTGGTACTGGGCCTGGTAGACCCACACCCGGGTGCCGATGCGCTCCTCCGGAACCCCCGCCCCCACCGCCTCGATCACGCCGGCGCCGTCGCTGTGGGGGATGACGAATCCGTCCCGGAAACCCGGTGGCTGGGCGCCGGCCCGCTTCTTCACGTCCGAGGGATTGACCCCGGAGGCGTGAATCCGGACCAGTACCTCGCCGGCTCCTGGTTCCGGCCTGGCCATTTCCCCGACCTGCAGCACCTCCCGCGCCGGACCGGTTTCGCAGAACCAGGCGGCTTTCATTTCATCTCTGCGCTTCGATGCCGAAGGCCGGGGACGCACCCTGGCGACAACGGGTTGACCGGCCGCCGGAGACGCTGCGCGACTTTGACCGTTTCAGGAAATTCATCGATCTTCCTGCAGGCGCGGCTCAGCGCCCGATGGCCGAGTACCCGGCCCGGGTCAGCGCCGCCAGGTCCGCCGGGGGCAGGGATATTTCGAGGCCGCGCCTGCCGCCGCTGACGTAGATCCGTTCGAGGGTCCTGGCGGTTTCATCGATCACGGTCCTGAGGGACTTCTTCTGCCCAAGCGGGCTGACGCCGCCAAGGACGTAGCCCGTTACGCGCTGTATCTTTTTCGGATCTCCCATCCTCACCTTCTTGGCGCCCAGGGCGGCGGCGGCAGCCTTGAGATCCAGGTTCCTGAGCACCGGCACCACCGCCACCGCCAGTTCGTCGCCGTCCAGCTCGATCACCAGGGTCTTGAACACGGCCGCCGGGTCGACGCCCAGTTTCTCCGCCGCCTCGAGGCCGTAGGAGCAGGCCTTCGGATCGTGATCATATTCATGGACCGCGTAGTCGATATCGGCCTGTTTCGCCTCCAGCACTCCCGGCGTCATCGGGTGCAGCCGCCCCTACCGGTCGCTCCAGACCGCAAGCTCGTTGCGGTTGGGATCGAGAAAATGAAACCGCCGCCCACCCGGGAAGGAGAAAATCGGCTTGCAGAGCTCGCCTCCGGCGGCGATGATGCGCTCGCTCGCGGCCTCCAGATCCTCCGCGTACAGCACCACCAGCGCGGCACCCCGACTGTAGTCGGAATGCAGCGGGGAGCGGTAGAACCCGCCATCCGTGCTGCCGTCGTTGAAGGCGCAGTAGTTCTCGCCGTAGTCCTGGAATGTCCAGCCGAACACGTCCCCGTAAAACGCCCTGGCCCTGGCGATATCCTCCGCGGGCAGTTCGATGTAGTTGATTCGGGAGTCTTCGTTCATGGGAATCGGATACGGTCAGCCGGTGCTCATGGTAACGCAACCGAAGCCCGAGTGTCACTCTTGCCGGGAGAGGCCAAATTGCTCACCCGTAGGCCATGTTACGATGCCTGCAACCCCGTCTCCACGCATGGTCAATGACCCGCCGCCAACTTCCCATCGGCATCCAGTCCTTCCGGAGAATCCGGGAACAGGATTGTTACTACGTTGACAAGACCCCCCATATCCGGCGGCTGCTCGACACGGGAGACTTCTACTTCCTGTCGCGGCCGCGGAGGTTCGACAAGGGCCTTCTGGTCGATACCCTGCGGGAACTGTTCGAGGGCAACGAGCCCCTGTTCCGGGGCCTCGACATCCATGCGCACTGGGACTGGTCCATCCGGCATCCGGTGGTGCGGCTCAGCTTCGACGGAAAATACGACAACCCGGATGATATTGATGGCGATATCGTCGATCAGTTGGATATCGCCGAACGTCAGGCTGGCCTTGGGCCAACACAATCGTCAGTGCCTGCGCCCAGACGGCTGAGGATACTTCTGGATCGCTTGCACCACATTACTGGTCAGCAAGCGGTGGTACTGATCGACGAATACGACAATCCTGGACGTCATCGACAACCCCGAAATGGCCACCGCCAATCGGGACTACCTGAGGGGCTTCTACGGCATCATCAAGGGCAGTGCCCGGGACGTCCGCTTCGTCTTCGTCACCGGGGTCAGCATGTTCTCCCGGGTGAGTCTCTTTTCGGGTCTCAACAACCTCCGGAACATCAGCCTCGACCCGGAGTTCGCCACCATCTGCGGATATACGGACAGGGACCTGGGCGCGGTCTTCGCCCCGGAACTTCCCGGGCTCGACCGGGACGAGATCCGGACATGGTACAACGGCTACCACTGGCTCGGCGACGAGAAGCTCTACAACCCGTTCGACCTGCTCCTGCTGTTCGAAACCCGGAATTTCAAGTCCCACTGGTTCGAGACCGGCTCCCCCCCTTCCTGTTCCGGGGGCTCCTCCTGAAAGCCGGGACGCTGGCATTGACCCATCCCGCATTGACCGTTTCTTCAAGGACGACAGCTGAAAGCAGAATATCAGGAAATCAAATATGATGCTCACGCCCCACAGACGGAAACAGGATGAGTCGGAAACACGCCCATAGATGAAACCTCAGGTGAGTTCCGTTCGCAAGGGAGTCAGCCCCGCATGCGCACACGATAGAAGATCGTGTAGAGAACCGGCACGAACAACAGGGTCAGTAGGGTAGCGAACAGCAGACCAGACATGATGCTGATGGCCATGGGCGCGAACATCGGGTCACGACTCAACCACAGCGGCATCATGCCGCCAATGGTGGTGGCAGTGGTCAGGAGGATGGGACGCAGCCGCTGACGGCAAGCGGCGGGCACGGCCTCGGCCGGTGAAAGCCCGTTCTGCCTGATCTCGATGTCGATCCGGTCAAGCAGGACTATGGCGTTGTTGATCACGATGCCAGACAGTGCAATGATCCCCAGGATGGTAAAGAAACCAAAGACCGAACCCGAAGCCAGCAGCCCGAAGGCGACGCCCACCAGGCCAAGGGGAATGGTGAGCAAGATCATGGCGGGCTTGCGCAGGCTGTTGAACTGGGTCACCAGGAGAAGCAGGATGAGCATCCCTGCAATGGGCAGCTTTTCGGCGATGGCAGCATTGGCCTGTCCGGAAGTTTCCGCCTCTCCTCCGATTTCGTAATCATATCCTGGGGGCCATGAGGCGGCGTGCCCGTCAAGCCATGGAAGAAGCTGCCCGTTGACATCCCCGGCAGTGACGTCCGCAAATAGTTGGGCCTGGACCGTCAGTGTGCGGTTCCGATCACGGCGCTTTGTGATGGCGGGCTGCCAGACGATCTCAAGATCCGCCACCTGTTCCAAGGGAACGGTGCCACCCCCCGGTACATACACGGGCAGGGATCGCAGCCGATCGATGTCCGCACGGTCTGCAGAAACCGAGCGCATCAGGATGGGGACCAGACCATCTTCCTCCCGCAGCCGGCTCAGTTCGACTCCCGACAGTCCGGACCGGAGCGACAGGGCAATGTCGTCATTGGTGACCCCGGCGCGACGGGCCCTCTCCCGATCCACCTGGACCCTCATCTTCCTGGTACGCAATCCCCAGTCGTCCCGGACAGATTGTACCCCGGGATGATCCTGCAGCCATCTGCGGACTGGCGAGGCCAGGTCGTAAAGCCGGTCAATGTCACCCCCGCTGATCCGGATCTCGACCGGGTACGGTATCGGTACGCCGTTCTCGATCCTGCGAAGCCGTACATCCAGGTCCGGGTGCCGCTCCCATGCATAGGACTGGAGCCGGGCAATGGTCCGGGGAATGGCCCGATGGTCGGTGGTATTGATCAGCAGGTTCACGACCCCCGGGTCGCCCGAACCGGGATGCAGACCCAGGGTATATCGGGGAGCACTTTCCCCGATCCATGCGGTCCAGTCGAGAACCGTTTTTTCCTCCTCTTCCTCCGTCGTGTTCCCTGCAGCTTTCTCCCTCCGATCTTCTGTGGTCCCGTCGCCGGAATCCGACAGGAGTTCCCCGGCAATGAAGCGGTCGATATCGGACATCACCCGGGCAGTGTGTCCGATCGCCGTGCCCCGGGGCAATTGCAGGGTGCCGTTGATGATCGGGTCGGTCTTCGGGGGAATGAATACACGGGGAACCAACTGGAGCGCCCAAATGGCGCCAGAGAAGATGACGGTGGTCAGGACCAGAAATAGCGTGCGGTTTCCCAGGGACAAGCCGAGCAGGTAGCCGTACACGCGGTAAAGCCAGGAGCCGTAATCCGGTGGTCCGGAAGACCTGCGGGGACGCAAATAAACAACCGTGAGCAGCGGAATCAGGGACAGGGCAAGCAACCAGGAACACAGCAGCGAGATCGAAACCACTTTGAAGATGTCTGCGGTGTATTCCCCCACCGCCGACTCCGCAAGATAGATCGGCAGGAAGGCTGCCGCTGTGGTCAGGGAGGAGGTCAAGAGCGGAACCGCCATTTCCCGGCCCGCGGCCACGGCGGCCTCGGCGGCTCCTTCGCCGCGCTCCCGCCTCACGAGGACGGCTTCCGCGACCACGATGGCATTGTCCACCAGCAGGCCCAGGGAAATAATCAGCGCCGCCAGGGAGATCTGGTTGATCGTGATGCCGAAAATCCCCATCACGGAAAACGTGGCAAAGATGGTCGCAGGCACCAGCATGCCGACGATCAACCCCGTGCGAAAGCCGAGAAACAGCAGCATCACCGCCACCACTATGATGATGGCCTGGAGCAGGTTGTCGCGAAAGCTGCCGACTCCGGCATCCACCACAACCGCCTCCCGATAGACCGGCGTCAACCGGATGCCGAGAGGGTAGGACGCCTCAATTCGGGGAATCGCACTGTCCAGGGTCCGGCCAAGCGACAGGATGTTGCCACCTTCCCGCAAGGACACCGCAAGCATGATCGCATCCTGCCCGTTGAAACGCGCCATCCCGGACGGAGGGTCGACATATCCGCGATGGACGTCCACGATGTCTTCCAGATAGATGATCCGATCGCTGCCGGGTATCTGGACGACGGTTCGTCGAAGGTCTTCCAGGGATTCGAGGTTTCCGGACGGCTCAAGCGCAATCCGCTCCCGTCCGGCCACCACCTGGCCGCCACCCCGGACGATGTTGATTCCGGCAAGGATTCCCGACAGCTGGCGGGGCGACAACCCGACTTCCCGGAGGCGCGACAGGTCGTATTCGACGAAGACCCGTTCCGCCCGGACACCCTGGAGCGACACCTTCGCCACATCCTCGAGATGCAGCAGGCGATCGCGGATCTCCTCGGCGATGTCCGTGAGCTCGCCATGGCCGAACCCCTCCCCCGTCAAGGCGTACACGCTGCCGAAGACATCGCCGTACTCGTCGTTCACAATCGGGCGCACGCCGTCGGGCAGGCCCCCGACCGCCTCCACCTTGCGGCGCAGCCTGTCGAAGATGGGCCGCATATCGGTATAGGTTTCCCGGAAATTCGCCGTGATGAAGGAAAGCCCGGGCCGGGAATCGCTGAGGACATGATCGAGTTCCGGCATTTCCTGGATGGCCTGCTCGATGCGGTTGGTTACCAGTTGTTCCACCCGAAGGGGGCTGGCGCCGGGAAACTGCGTGGTGATCACCGCCGCCCGGATGGTGTAACCCGGATCCTGCTGCTTCGGCAGGCTGAAATAGGCCATGACGCCGTAAAGCACCGCCAGCACCACCAATGTAACGACGACTGCGCGGTTGCGGATAGCCGCTTCGGTGATGCCCGGCATGACCGGTCCGGTCAGGGGATGCGGACCTTCATGCCGTCCCGGACAACCGAAACGCCGGCCGTGACGACACGGTCTCCGGAAGACAGCCCCGAAACCACCTCCAGACCCTGGGACGTCAGCGCGCCCACTTCCACCGGCCTGCGCCGGATCAGTCCGACGCCGACCTTGTCACCGTCAACCACCGTGTAGACAAAACGCCCCTTTTCATCTTCCCCCACGGATACGGTCGGAAGAACCGCCGCAACTTCTTCCCGACGGAACGCAAAGTTCACCCGGGCAGCAAGGCCGGGACGCACCCCATCTGCCCCATCCAGGCGCAAAACGACTGGAAAGGCGGCACCGGTGGCCGCGACACCCACTTCGGACACCGTTCCGGAGTAGACCCGGTTCGGCAATGCATCGAAGACGATCTCGCCGGCAAGCCCTGGGACCATATCCGCAACGGCGGTTTCCGGAACCGTGATGGCAACTTCCAGCAGGTCCCCGCAATTGACTTCCACCACCGGTTGCCCTGGGCTGACATTTTCTCCGGGCTCTGCCCGGATTTCCGCCACCGAACAATCCCGCCGCGACCTCAGGGTGGCATGGGACAGATCGAGTTCCGCCAGCTCCACGGCCCGGTCGGCGGCATCCACCAGGGCGGCGGCGGATTCCGCTGCAGACCGGGCAGCGTCCAGTTCCATCCGGGAGGCGTTCCGGTTTGCGTACAGCTTCCTGACCCGTCCGTAGTTGGCATCGACATTCCTCCTTTCCGCTTGCGCCCGCAGTCGATCCGCCTCCGTCTGCTGCAGCCGGAGCCGGAAGCCCGACGGGTCCAGCACGGCAATGGCTTCCCCCTGCCCGATCCTGTCTCCCACCATCGCATCCAGCCGCTGGACGGTTCCGGCGACCCGGAAACTCAGGCTGGCCCGCTCCGCTGCGCGGGACACGCCGCTGAAGGATAGGATGCGGTTGCCGGGATCGTGGGCCACCGTGACATGGCGCACGGTGCGAAGAGGTTTTTCATTTGGTTCCGACTGTCGATCGGATTCGCATCCGGCCAGCATTGCTGTCAACACCAGCACTGCCGCCTTGAAGCCGAGACCGCAAGGCCGGGCAGCGCGCATGTGGAAAGCATGTCCCGATCGCGTCATGGGCGTTTCGTGACCCAATTCCTCCGGCCATTTCCTGTGTGGTGGAACGGACGGGAGCCCGCCCCAAGAAGCATCAGGAATTTCGGACGTCATGTTCCACCGGCCACTTTCCGCCGGATACGCTCCGCCATGGCGTCCATGGAGGCTGCATCGAGAAAGAAATCAAATGCGCCCGATGCCCGCTGGAGCCCCATCAGGTCGATCAGGAAATCGTACACGGCGTCAGCAGCGCCCCGGTCCGCATCCAGAAAGGCATCCCGGGCATCCAGGTAGTCGATGATGGATGCCGCACCCCTCTCGTAGCTGTCCTGGATCAGGGCAAGATTCTGCCCTGCCGCTTCCGCCGCCCTGGCGGCAAGCGCAATGGCAGCATAGCTTGCTTGCGTGGCATGCAGGCCGGATCGGACAGCCTCCTCGACCCGGGCCCGCTCGGCCAGTTTCTGCAGTTCCAGACGATGCAGGGTGTGCGCTCCCCGGTTGATGTCGGATTTGCGCCGCCCACCCAGATGAAGCGGCACGGTGAGGTTGAGAGTGACCTGCCAGTCGGTCTCTCCCTCCGAAGAGCCGGAGAGCCTGCCATGCTCCCCAAGCACATGGCTGGCCTGGCCGGACAGTCCCACCTCTGGGCTCCACCAGGCTCTCCGGTCGGACTGGACCTGCCGTTTTACCGCCGCAATCTCGGCCGTGATCCGCTGCAGTTCCGGCGCATTGGCCAAGCCCTCGGCAACCAGCACCTCTCCCATCGCATCCACGGCGCGCTGGTTGTCGATCAGCGACAACAGACCCTCCCGGCTCAACAACAGTGAAGGATCGGAAAGGCTGACCGGCTCGGTCGAAAACCGCTCGGTGATCGGGCGGTGCAGCAACCGGTTCAGGGTGTCCATTGCCTGTTCCTTGGCCGCCTGGGCGGTCAGCAGAACCCGCCGCGCCGAGGCCACCTCGCTTTCCCATCGATAGACATCCGATGCCCGGGACGAGCCAAGCCGCACCCGGTCTCGGGCAAGATCGAGGTTGGTGCGGGATAACGCCAGGGCGCGTAGCCGGATATCGACCGACGACCGGGCCTTCAGAACGCGGAGAAAGCCTATGCTGGCAGCTTCCACCACGTCCAGCTCCCGGGCTCGCTGCACTGCAGCCCGGGCCCGCTGCCTGTGTCGCTCCACTTCAATGGCGGCCTGGGCCGCCTCCGAATAGAGAATCTGACCGGCCTCCAATCCCAAAGTCGAGGTTCGTTCGGCAGATTGGCCGGATCGAACGGCCAGCGCATCATCCCCAAGCTGGACTGCCCCGGCCCGGGCATGAACCTGAGGTCTGAGGCGCGATCTGACTGCAGCTTCCCGCTCGGCGTCCGCCGCCAGGCCCGCCATCCCGGATCGAATGTCCAGGTTGGCGGCCAACGCCTCCCTCGCAACCGAAGACAGGCTCCATCGACGACCTTCGGGAACCGCATCCTCATTGAGCAGTGTTGCAATGCCAAGCACATCAAAGCGGGGCGAGATACCAAGTCTTCTGGCAGTTTCCATGTTGATCGTCAAGCTGCGGCTGCGCTGGAACGACACCTCCTGATCACCGGCATTCCCCCCGAGAAGCACTGCCTGGACATTGAGCGCATTGCGGCGGGCAAGTCGCATCCAGTCGGAGTCGGGCACCGAGGCCGCAAGCAGCCCCTGCCGGACCGGGGCGGTGCCCACCAGACTGTAGCTGGGCAGGCCGCGGGTAGCCAGATCTCCGGCAAGCCGCATCATATCAGCCGGGCTCATCCGCGGAAGGGGTCCGATCATGACCGAATCGGCATCCCCGGGTATCCGGGCTACCAGGTCATCCTCCGGGCCTGTCTGGAGAACGAACACCAAATCAATGCCAAGAACTGAAGCCAGTTCATCGCCACGGATCGCCAACTCCGGCACGGCGTCATGAACGGATTTCTCCATCAGCAACGCCGTCTTCCGGAAACGGACGATCTCCCGGAAAGCCTCCACCTCTTCGGCAAACCGGATTTCCTCCGTCAGATAGCTGAGATTGGAAACGCCACTGGAATTGCCGGCGCGGGGGAGGGGTGACAGGTCGGAATCCAGGGCCATCGGTGCAAACGTGGGCTTCGGGTGGTCATCCATCCGTGCAGCCACAGTGCTGGACACGAAACCCAGCGCCAGCACCAGATCAACCTCCCCGTCGCCGTACAGGGCATTGAGGGCGTCCCCGACCCCATCCACGGACCAGTTTCCCGAAAGAACCCTAGACCCGTCCAGGCGGACATCAAACTCCCCTTCGGTCAATCCGGTGATCTCCTCCATGAACAGATCCACGGCTTCTCCAAAGGCCGGTCCGTCACCGTCCACCACGATGCCGACATCGATCGGTTCATCCGCAGACCCGGAATGGCTCCAAAGCCCCGCCGCCAGACAGACCATGCCGGACAACAGGATTGACCGATATGGCAGATGCGGCCAGCGGAACCGCAGCACCGGATTTTTACCACAACCGATGGGTCCCCGCATGATCCCGAGTACCTTGTATCTCACTTTCCGCCTGATGTGATCTTGCAACTGGTGAAACCCCTTCTTTCCAGAGTTTCCAATTCCGGAAGCTGTGTGGATGTTAACCTCGGTCGAGACGTCATTTCCACACTCCTCCAGAGCGTATGTTCCGGTGACCCCACAGTCAATCATCGGGCCGTTCCGGCTTCCTTGGGACATGGCTCTGATATGCGTGAGCGATCGTCTGCCATGAATGTCCGGTGCTTCCCATATGATATCTGGTATCCGAAGTGGCAATGGGGCGTGCGGGGAAGCGGACATACTCTCGTCCGGATTCATCCTGCAATGCCTGGATGTTTTGGTTGGGCATGGTTCGCCTCCATCAGTTCGAAATGGCGCTGCATCGACATCTGACCGCGGCTACGCCCGCAATGCCTTCAGACGGGCCATGCTCTCCTCCGGCCATTGCTCCCTGAGGCGGTAGAACCCGACCATCGCGGGCCGGTCTTCCGGCAGCGCCACCCAGGACGGCCTGGTGTCGGTGTAGATATGGATGTCGGGCGGTGTCAGCGCCGGATTGTCCAGTGTCCCCACGCGCACGAAACGCACCGCTTCTCCCATGCCCAGGTAACTGCTCCAGAGCACGACCCGGCAGCCCGGACAGCGGCTGACGATCTGGCCCTTGCCGCTGGCCGTGGGAATCCTGCGGGAATCCACCGCGCCCCTGGTGAGCGCGACGCGGTCTGACTCGATGATGGCATTGAGCGCACAGGCGGAGCCTGTCTCCCTCTGGCACCAGGTGCAGTAGCAGCAGTGCACGAACATCGGCCTGTCCTCCAGGCGGTAGACCACCTCGCCGCAGGTGCAGCGCCCGGTGGCAAACGGCTCACGGTCAGTCATGGCTTCCTCCGTCATAGGCGCGAGTGTAACCGCTGGCCACGATCAGTCGCGAGCGCGGCTCACCCGCCGGCGGACTGCGCCCTGCGCCAGATGTCCACCATGTCGGGGGAGTAGAGGTAAAAGGCAATGTCGATCCTGGCCCATTGCTTCTCCCCGCAGACCGCAAGGGCGATATCCGCCGCCTTGTCGTGGGGGTATCCATAGACCCCGCAGGAGATGGCGGGAAACGCCACGGACCCGCAATGATGGTCCCGTGCCAGGGCCAGCGCGCTACGGTAGGCCGAGTCCAGCAGCCTTTCCGGTTCGGAATCGATGCCGTAGCGCGGCCCGACGGCATGGATCACCCAGCGGGCCCGGAGCCAGCCGGCGGGCGTGATCCGCGCCCCGCCGATGGGACAGCGGACACCGTCCGCCTCGGGGACCCGACGGCAGTGCTCCAGCAGTTCCGGCCCCGCGGCGCAGTGGATGGCGCCATCCACGCCGCCTCCGCCCAGCATGGCCGGATTGGCCGCGTTGACGATGGCATCCGTGGCCGCGGCCGTGATGTCGCCCCGGACGATGGTGATCCCCGTCCTCATGGAAAGGCAGTCCCGGAATGACCGTGCCGTTCCCCGAGCGCAATCCCGCTGCGCACGAAGAGACCGCTTCCAGGGACGGCCTCCCGCTCCCCGGTGTAGTACACGACGGCACCGCAGACCATTCGGGGGCGTTTCACCCCCTTTCAATTCCGCGAATTCGCATCACTGCAACGGCAATATGAATCATTCAACAGCATACTTGAATATTTCGACCGGATCATCCGACAGCGCCATCAATCCCATGCGCCACGATACTTTCCGATGTGTTGATGTTCCCGGACCGGATGGTGTCTTCACGTGCCTGTAAGAACAGACCGCCAGAGTCAAGTCACCCTCAACAGTCGCACCGACGAAGCGACCGGGTCAGCCGACAAGCCATGGATTCCCCGGGATGACGGATTCGCCGGATTCAGCTGCCGCGCATCCAACCCTCCGGGGTCCGTTTCTTCATTGCCGACCAGCATGCCGTTGGCGGTGATTGCCACGGACCGGGAGCAGCGTTCCCGGCAGGTGCCGCAATCCGTCGGTCTGTTTGCGGTACAGGTGCAGGATGCGCCCAACCGATGGAGATTGCGGGCACTGCCTAGTTCAGCAGCTTCGGCAACCATGTCGCGGCTTGTGGAAAGGCGATCATCAGCCCACCGAATATGATGCCGACGACCACAAAAAGCGGGACCTCCCGAAACGCCTTCTCGGGGCTCTCTCTGGCAACCCCGGCGGCGGTGTAGATTCCGACACAGACAGGCGGCGTGATCATGCCGATCCCTGCAAAGGCCACGAAAACGATATAGAGGTGCAGGATGTCGAGGTTCAGCGACAGGGCCAGCGCGGCAAAGACCGGTACGGTGAGATAAAAGACCGGGATGATCTCGATAAAGGTGCCGAGGATCAGGCAGATGACGGCCACGGCCAGCCAGAAGGCCAGCGGCGTGCCGCCTATTTCGGTGAAAAAGGCGATGATTTTCTGCGGTGTCTGGCTGTAGGTCAGGACGACGCTCAGGAAGGTGGCCATCGCGATAATGGCGAAGATCACCGCGGTGATCCGCGCCGTCTGGTGCAGGGCGTCCATGATTCCGCGCCAGGTCAGTTCGCGGTAAACGAATACGCCAATCAGCATGGCCCAGACGCCCGCCATGGCGGCGGATTCCGAAGGCGTGAGAAGCCCCGCATAGATTCCGCCCAGGATGATGACCGGCGTGAACAATCCCGGCAGCGCGGACCGGAACGCCGCCAGGCGCTCGCCGGCCGTGGCGCGCTCCGCATTGCGCAGGTGGCGACAGCGCCAGGTGACCACGATGGACAGCAGTACGAACAGTACCAGGCCTGGCACGAATCCGGCCGCAAAGGTTCCTGAAACCGGCACGTCCGTGAGAGCGCTGAACAGGATTGCGGCATTGGATGGCGGGATCAGGGATTCCAGGAACGCGGCCGAGGCAGCCAGCACGATCACGAAGGGTTTGGGGTAGCCCTGTTCGACCATCTTGGGGATCATGATCGTGCCGACGGCAGTGATCGCGGCCAGGATCGAGCCGCAGAAAGCCGCGAAGAATCCCATGGCCAGGATCATCGCGAGCCCCAACCCTCCGGGCCAATGGCCGACCAGAGTGGTGGCGAAATGCACAAGCCGGGCGGCGGCTCCACCACGCAGCATCGCCATGCCTGTGAAGATGAATAGCGGCACCGCAATCAGCACATGCTTGGTCATCGACCCGAACGAGACCTGGATCAACGTCGACCACGGAAGGTTCATGCCCCAGATCGCAACGGATGCGCTGCCAAGACCGAAGACCATGAAGATCGGCACCGACAGCAGAAGCAGTATCATGGAAAGCAACGTCGCGGCGGCGTTCATCGGGCCGCCCCTTTCAGCCGCATCATATCCCGCAGGGTTTCAAGCCAGAGTTCGATCGAAAACAGCGTCAGAATGGCAAAGCCCGCAGGGAAAGCCAGATACATCCACCAGATCGGCAATTCGATCTCAAGCTCCATCAGCTGGCCAAGGCGGCGAAACAGGGCCACGGCCTCGTTGCCGGCCTGAAAGAACATCACCGAACCGACGATCATCAAGGTGTAGACGAAGAGCCTGAGCCACAGGGCAGCCGCGCCGCGCAGAAAAGTCGGTAGCAGGTCGACCTGGATATGCGTACCTGAACGCAGGAGCGGCCCGAGCAGGGGAAACACCATCCAGGGCACCAGTGCCGGAGGCAGTTCGATGAACCAGTCGTAACCGGTGCCACTGACATAACGCGTGACCGCGCTTGCCGTCAGCGCCAAGACCATCATCGCGGCAAGACAGGAGGAAGTCACCGCGGTGAGTTTCTCGAGTGCCCCATTGACCACACGAACAACCGACAGGATCGGCGTCATGACACTGCTCCTCGGGCAGAAACGGCGGGCCCGCGTCGTCGTGCGCCGGGCCCTCTCCCTTGCCGGATCAGTTGGACGTGAAGGTCTGCGCTGCCTCCAGTACGTCGGCATCGACGGTTTCGGCGATCACCGGCATGACCGATTCACCCATCAGTTTCTGGAACTCGGCCAAGGCATCTCCCTCAAGGGTTCTGACCACGCCGCCGCGCCCCTCGAATTCGGCAAGCGTTTCTTCACCCGTTTGCATGATCGTGTTGGTGGAGATCCGCCCGACATCCCGGCCCACCTCAATCAGCAAATCCTGGAGATCCCCGGGCAAGCCATCGAACCATGTCTTGTTGGCCATGATATAGGCGTCAGCAAAATACTGATACGGTTTCTGACCGTGGGTCAGAAACTCCCACCAGCTGAACGCGCGGATCGAGCCCGGCGGGCTGTTGATCGTGTCGATCATACCGGTCTGAAGCCCGGAATAGACCTCGCCTGTGGGCATCGACACCGTGTTGGCACCAAGCGCCTCCCACATTGGTCGCTCCGCTCCGATCAGGGCGCGCGCCTTGAGTCCGGCCATGGACGCCACACCATCCAGTTCCTGCGTCGAGAACGTCATGACGGGCCCCACCGGATCATACATCAGCAGAACGGAATCGGATTTCGTCGTGATGTCTTCCCAAACCGCCTTGCCCGCCGGGTCTTCGGTAAAGAACGCGCGCTGTTCATCATAGCTGTCGAACATTCCCGTGATCGACACGACGTTGAAGTTCTTATTGATCGGCGGAAAGGACACGACGGCAACGATGCCGCCCATTTCGACCGCACCCGATGTCACGGCGCCGAGTTGCTCGCGAATGCCGAACAACTGGCCAGCCGGGAACACGTCGATCCTGAGCCGGCCCTCGGCACGCTTGTTCACCTCGTCCGCATACATCTGAGCATGGATCGCGCTGTGATGCTTTGGCCCCCAGTGCACGGAAAGGCGGGCGACGATTTCTTCGGCAACAGCTGCCTTGCCGCCCAAAACCGCAAGCGCCGTAACGGCCAAAAGGCCGATCCCAGTAGCTCCTCGGAGCGATTTGACCAATGATTTCATTTCGATCTCTCTAGTGGCTGCCTTGCGGCTGCAATGAATTGAACAACTGGCAAAATTGCCTGATCCGGTGGATTTTCGACCACGGCAGGCGACTTCAAATGTAAACAGGGGCTTGGGGCCGAACGACGGTATTGTGATCTTTCCACAAGAAACGGCACCGCCCGACCGGCCCATGCCCCTTGGAACGACTATATCCAACATTCGCAACCTGTTTCAAGCGGAACCATTTCCGGTGCCGAAGTCCGGCCCGACCCGACATTCACGGTGATGGCAGTCATGACGCCGGCCAGCGGCCGCGGAAAGGGAAGATCGGACCCGCTGGCGGATACCGGCCGGCCCCGATCGATTCCGCCGCGGTTTCCGGTCGGCTGTCAGCCTGCGGGAACTCCCCGATACCCGCATTCCCGTGCCTGGCCCGATCATGCCCCAAGTCGACGAAATTGAAGCCGTCACGCGCCCCCCCCCGAGATGCTATGATCCGGGCTCCTGTGGTGTTGATTGCAAATGACCCGTTGTGATGATTTCGGGCATCGCAACCCAACAAAACCCGACGGCGATAGTCCCACGATGAAACCCAGGTATTTTGTTTTCCGGCCGACCGGCACGACGCCGGCGCATGCGTGCAGGATGCTGTTCGATCGGTCGCGGCAGGCGCGCCGGTTGCATGGTTTTCCGGAGTTGTAATTCATCAGGAACCGGCGAGCGGATGCTGTCGACGAGGACCAGACTGTTTTCAACCGGGGATGCACGCCGACTGGCGAAACGGCGCCTCCCGCGCCTGGTGTTCGACTTCGTCGACGGCGCGGCAGGACGGGAGTCCGGAATGCGGCGTAATGAAGCGCGGTTTGACGACATCTGCCTGCAGCCGCGCGTCATGGAGAATGTCGCATCCCGCAGCCTCACGACTGAGGTCCTGGGGCAGACGTTCGGCGTTCCCTTCGGAATCGCGCCCATGGGCATGTGCAATCTGGTCTGTCCGGGCGCGGACCGAATCCTCGCCGAGACGGCCGCGCGGCTTGCCATGCCGGTCTGCGTCTCTTCTGCCGCGTCGAGTACGCTTGAGGACATGCGCGCGTGGGCCGGGACCCGCGCCTGGTTTCAACTGTACTACGGGCAATCCGAAGAATCGTCGCTGGCCGCAGTGGAACGGGCGGGCGATGCCGGATACGACACCCTGGTGCTGACCGCAGACGTTCCGCAGGTATCGCGGCGGGTGCGCGATCAGCGCAACGGGTTCCATGTGCCCTTCCGGCTGACCCCGACATCCTTCCTCGATTTTGCGCTCCATCCACGCTGGTCCCTGTCGACACTCGCAGCGGGCATCCCCTCTCCGAAAAACTACGGCCGGGGTGATCGTTTCGTTCGGAGCGCCAGCCGGGCCGGGGCAGACTGGGACTTCCTGACCAGGCTGCGAAGAACCTGGAAGGGAAAGCTCGTCGTCAAGGGGATCACCTGCGCCCGGGATGCGGTTCGTGTCCGGGACGCGGGCGCCGACGCCGTCTACGTGTCCAATCACGGCGGCCGGCAACTGGACAGCGTCCCGGCGGCCATCGACCTCCTGCCGCGGGTCCGCGCGGCCCTGGGGCCCGACATGCCGCTATTGTTTGACAGCGGCGTTCGAAGCGGCGAGGACGTGGTCAAGGCACTGGCGCTCGGTGCGGATTTCGTGATGCTCGGACGCCCGGTCCTGTTCGCCCTGGGCGCCGGTGGCGCAAACGGCCTGTCGACACTCCTGGATTGTTTTGCGCAGGATACCGACGTCGCCATCGCCCAGCTTGGGGTCCGCTCGGTGGGAGGGCTCCGGGCGGGCGTCCTGTTCGAACCGGGCGGCAGGATGGGCGGCGGGTCATCAACCCAGCCAAAGCCGCTCAAGGTCGCGGCCAAGAACTGAAGGGGGAAATTCACGACATGCAGCAGGACAACCGAATCCGCGGCGGCGCCCTGCTGGCCCGCGCGCTGAAGGAAAAGGGGGTGGACCACGCTTTCACCCTGGCAGGCGGTTTCTGTAATCCGGCACTCGAAGGGTTGATGGAATGCCGGATACCGGTGATCAACTGCCCGCACGAACAGGTCGCGGGACACCTGGCCGATGGGCACGCGCGGATCACCCGCAAGCCCACGGTCTGCCTGGTCGGGCCCGAGGGATTTGCAAATGCCGTGCCCGCAATGCTCGAGGCAGGCGGCGAGCGGTCGCCGGTGATCTTTGTCACTGGCTCCTCGACGCTCAAGCGGCAGGGCGCGGGCGGCTTCAAGGAAATCGACGATGTGGCAATCGCCGCACCGCTGGTGAAGTATTCCGTCCAGGTCACCGATGGCGGGCGCATCCGTGAATTCGTCGACCGGGCATGGCAGGCGGCGACCACCGGCTATCCGGGGCCGGTGCATATCAGTCTGCCGGTGGACATCATGTTTTCGTCCTTCGACGCGGATGCGGGCCGCGACGAACGTCCCTGGAAACGCGGCGCGCGCCCTGTCCCGCGCGCCTGGCCCGATCCGTCCGAACTTGCCCGCCTACTCGACCTCATCCGTGGGGCCGAACGCCCGATCGTGATCGGCGGGCACGGGGTCTGGTGGTCGGGCGCCGAGAGCAGCCTGGAAGCCATGGGCCGCGCCCTGCGCATGCCCGTCTTCAATGTCCCCTACCACACCAAGCTGCTCGGCGAGGAATGCGAGGCCTACATGGGACTTGCCGATTTCCACCAGTACCACCCGTCGAAGCCCGCCATCCACGAGGCCGATGTCGTGGTGATGGTGGGCGGGCGGCTCGACAACCAGATGAACTTCGGCAATCCGCCTTTTTTTCGCAGGGAAACGACGCTGGTCTGCGTGAACGGCTCGCCCGAGGAGTTGGACAACAATTATGCCGCGGACGAGGTGCTGCTGTCGGACCCCGGTGCGTTCCTGGACGCGCTCCGCGGCATCGGCCGGACCTGGGAGCCCTGGTTCGATCTTCAGAAGGAACGCCGCGCCACATGGGTTGCCGAGTGGGAGGCGCATATTGCGGCGGAGACCGCCCGGGACGAGGCGGCGGGCGGAAACATGCATCCCCTGCAGCTGGGCCTCGATGTGCAGGCCGAGATGGGTGATGACGACTGGCTGGTCTTCGACGGTGGCAACACGCATTTCTGGAACGAGATCGCCGTGAACATGGCCGGCTGGCGCGGGCAGAAGCTGGGCGGGATACTGCACCCCGGCAACTATTCGCTGCTGGGGGTCGGTGTCAGTCTCGGCATTGCGGCCAAGGCAACACACCCGGCCAGCAACGTCGTGGTGATCTCCGGCGATGGGGCTTTCCTGTCGGGCGGGCTGTCAATCGAGGCCGCCTTTCAGGAAGGGTTGCCGATCACCGTGGTCATCGACAACAACGGCGGACTGGACTGCATCAGCCAGCAGCAGGAGCGCCTCTTCGCCAACGGAAAACACTTTGCCACCGACTTCCGCGATATCCCGTTTCACACGATGTTCGAGGGTCTCGGCGGACATGGCGAACTGGTGGAGACACGCGCGGAGCTCTGCCCCGCGCTGCGGCGCGCCATGGCGTCAGGCAAGACGGCCTGTGTGAACGTCAAGTGCCGCGGCGTGATCTCCCCCATCGTCGCGGCAACATCGGACAAGCGCGACAAGGCGTCGATTGAATGATGGCGACGGTATCTTCCCATGCACTCAACGGCGTCGATGGCAGCCACGCGGGCGGCATCGCGGTTCGTCTGGTCGATCTGACCACTGGACGGACCGTTTTCGACACGAGGATGGACGACGGCGGACGCCTGACGCAGGAGGTGTACGCGCCCGACCCGGCGGCTCGCCACGAACTGGTCTTTCAGACCGGTGCCTATTGGCAGGGCCGGGCCCCGGGCACCCACGGCGCGCGCATCATGGATGAGATTGTCATCCGTTTCACCATGCCCGACCCGGACGGGCGCTATCACATTCCCCTGATCCTGTCACCGCACGGCTACTCCCTGTGGAGTTCCACCGAGCATGGCTGATGGGCTGAACTTTTCCCGCCGACTGCGCCGCACCCCGTACACGGCCTCTGCCGAGGCCGCCGGCGTCACCGGCTTTTCCGTGGTCAACCATACGCTTTTGCCCAAGGCGTACGGCCGCCCGGTCGATGAGGATTACTGGCACCTTCGCGAGCATGTGCAGGTCTGGGATGTCGCCTGCCAGCGCCAGGTGCGGGTCGCGGGTCGCGATGCCGCGAGGCTGGTCCAGTGGATGACCCCGCGCGATATCTCGCGCGCCAGGACCGGCGATTGCCTTTATGTCCCGATCACGGATGAAACGGGCGGCATGATCAATGACCCGATTCTGCTGAAACTGGCGGACGACCTCTTCTGGCTGTCGGCCGCGGACTCCGATCTGCTTCTTTTTGCCAAGGGGCTTGCACTTGGGCGCGGGCTTGACGTGGCAGTCGACGAACCGGACGTGTCGCCCCTGGCGGTGCAGGGGCCGAAAGCCGAGGCGCTGCTCTGCAACCTGTTCGGCGGCCATGTCCGCGAGATCGGATTCTTCAAGTTCGGCTGGATCGACCTTGCCGGCACGCGGCAACTGATCGCACGGTCCGGATTCTCCCGGCAGGGCGGGTTCGAAATCTACCTGAATGGCGAGCACCTGGGCGCCACCCTCTGGGACGCCGTCTGGCAGGCCGGGCAGCCCTACGACATTGCCCCCGGCTACCCCAATCTGATCGATCGCATCGAGGGTGGGCTCCTGTCATACGGAAACGAAATGACCCGAGAACAGACCCCTTTCGAAGTCGGATTGGGGAAGTTCTGCAACCTGGACAGAGCGGTCGACTGTCTCGGCCGCGATGCCCTGCTGAAGCGGTCGGACAGGGGTGCGGAGCACCAGATCCGCGGCGTCCTGTTCGATGGCGGCCCCTGCCCCACCTGCGCCGAACCCTGGCCGGTCAATGCAGGCGACCGGCAGGTCGGCCAGATCACGAGCGCCATCTGGTCGCCGCGTCTGAAACGAAATGTCGGCCTGTCGCTGATCGACCGGGAATACTGGGATGCGGGACAACCGGTGATCGTGCACAGCAGGGACGGCGCTGCTCGTACTGGCGAGGTTTCAGCCCTGCCCTTCGCCTGACGGACCCGGCTCCCGGATCGGCAATGGCCGCCGCGGTGTTCCGGATGCGAAAGCCCGGCCAGGGCGGCTTCCGCCCATTCATGGTCCCGCGCCAGCCGGGACGCGCCAGCGGGCTTCCGTCGTCATGACGCGAACTCCTCAAGGAAATCCACCTCGCCGGTGACGAGATCGTACTCGGCGCCCACCACCATGAGCCGGCCCGAACCGACGAGCCGGCCGAGCATTTCCGAGCCCCGGGCGAGAGCGTCCACCTGGGCCCTGACATTGGCCCTCACCGCGTGCCGAACGAGCGTTTCGTGATCGGTGTCCGGGGTCGTTTCCGGCAGCAGCCGCACCGCCGGGCGAATGCGGTCCAGTATGGCCCGCAGGTTTGCCGAGGGACTGCCGGATGGCTGGTCGATATCCTGCAGCACGGCCTCGATGGCGCCGCATCGGGAGTGTCCCAGCACCACCACCAGCTGGATGCCGAACATGCCGGCGGCGAATTCGACGCTGCCCACCTGGGAGGGCGCCGCCACGTTGCCCGCCACGCGAACGACGAAGAGATCGCCAAGCCCCTGGTCGAACACCAGCTCCGCCGGCACCCGTGAATCGGAACAGCCGAGGATGGCGGCGAACGGAGCCTGGCCGTCGGCGAGCCGTGCGCGCCGGTGCGGGCTGACGGCGCCGCCCCGCCGGCGGCCGGCCACGAAACGCCGGTTGCCTTCCTTCAGTCGTTCGATTGCTTCCAGGGGAGTGGTCATCCAGGGTCAGCCGGTGGCCGCGTCGGACTATTATAGCGCCTGCGGGATACCGGCCGGGGAGCCGGGGAGCCGGTCCGTCAGTCCAGGCAAAATCCCTGCTCCCTGACATACCTGCCGAAATCGGCTCGCGCGGGCACCGCGTACTGCCGGGTTCTTCTTTCCGACCAGCCGTAATCTTCCGATACGCCGTAGCGGTCCGCCATGAACTGCTCGTGGTCGGGTGTCCGGTCCACCGACTCCCGCCGTCGGTCATATTCCGCCACCTGGACCGCCAGGCCTGCATCATCGTAGATTTCCTCATGCACGGTCACGGCCAGCGGCAGGCGCATGCTGATGGACGGCTTCTCGGCGGGCCATCCCGCCGCCATCCCCGCAACCGGGAATACGTGCGCCGGCAGCTTCAGTTCCCGGGAAAGGTCGAAGACCCGGTTGCGCACCTCGCTCACCGGGCAGCAGCCGAGCCCGGCCGCCTGCGCCGCGGTGATGAACGCCTGCATGGAGAGACCGACATCCACCGCCGCATTCATGAAGGCATCGAGATGGTCGTTGGCGAATGGATGGCCGCGGTGTTCCGACAGCCTCCGGATGCGCCGGCCGTCCCCGCACCATACCAGGAAGACCGGGGCCTGCGTGATCCACCCGATGCCCGGCGAATACCGGGAAATGCGCCGGAGCTTTTCCCGGTCGCGGACACGGATCACGCTGCGTTGCTGCAGGTCGGACTTGGACGGCGCGGAAAAGGCCGCGGACAGGACGGCGTTCAGCAGATTCTCCGGCACCGGTTCCGCCTCGAAAAGCCTGCAGCTGCGATGGTCCAGCATGCGTTCGATGGCCGGGTTGTATGCGGCCGCATATTCATCATCAAGGCCGACGCCAAACCGCGCCCGATGGCATTGTTGAATGGTCATCTCGCTCTCCTCAACCGGTGGTGGACAGGGCCATTACAGGGACTTATAAAGCAGCGTTGACAACCTAAGCCACCAACTTCAGGTTCATATTTTGATATGAATACTATGACACACATGCGCTGTCGTCGAATGTAGCGCGCTACATTTTCGACGTAGAGCCTCTTCGGGATTCCCCACCTCTCCAGAGCCAGGCGGAACACCGGCAGGAAGACCTTGTGGGCATGGCCCCGGTGGTCGCGGACCCGGGAGCCATGCAGCACGTCCGACTGCCACATCTCCCCCACCCGTTCGTCGGCGAAGCGCCCCGGCCCACAGCCCGGATATCGTTACCGGGGAGCGGCTCCATCCGTTACAGGAGTTGCAGCATCCGCGATACCGTGGACTGCGGC
Organism: Candidatus Poriferihabitaceae bacterium; assembly: GCA_965213885.1. Taxonomy (GTDB): domain Bacteria; phylum Pseudomonadota; class Gammaproteobacteria; order Arenicellales; family Poriferihabitantaceae; genus VYFG01. Next base: position 3,040,954 of record OZ243919.1, on the reverse strand, counting down.
ACCAGATTTCGGTCGCTGGCAGCCGGACGCTGCCCCATGCACCCGTAGCGTTCCGTCCGGGTCGGTGCAGGGAATATTGATTCCACGGCCCGCAGCCATTATGTTCCCATGCATACATCCACCGGAACACATGCCATGCAGTGGGCCCTGCTCGCCGTCATCGTGGTCGCGCTTTTTCTCCTGTCGGGCCGCTACCCGAAGCTCGCCTTCGGCCTCTTCGCTGCGATGGTGGTGGTTGTCGCAGGGGTTGTTTTCCTGGGACAGGATGACGCCACTATCCGGAAACGGCAAATAAGCCCGCAGGACGTCACGGTGGAAAACACCACGGGCATGCCCGCCTACGGCGGCGCCTACCGTCTCACCGGGCGGATCCAGAACCACCACGACAGCGTGGAACTCAAGGAGGTGGTCCTCAGCATCGTGATGCAGGACTGCGATGACACGGGCTGCCAGTCCGTGGGCCAGACCGACGAGCAGGTCAACCTGCGGATTCCGGCGGGCCAGGCCCGTGACTTCAGCGTCACGGTCTACTTGGGGGAGCCCGCGATCTCGGGTACCATTGGCTGGGATTTCACCGTCACGGAAACCCGGAGCTGACCCGGCTCAAGGTCCATGATGCCTTGATCTCGAGGGAGTAGATTCATGCTGTATCCCGTTGCACTGGCTCTGCACGTCCTTTCCGCAGTGGTGTGGGTCGGCGGAATGTTTTTCGCATACATGTGCCTCAGGCCGGTCCTTGGCGGCCGTGAGCCGGCCGAGCGCCTGCAGATCTGGGTGGGCGTGTTCAGAAAGTTTTTCCCCTGGGTAACCGTTGCCATTGGCCTGCTGTTCCTGTCCGGCTTTTACCTGATCCATGTCAGGGGCGGGTTCGGCCAGATCGGTTATCATGTCTGGGGTATGCTGGGTATTGCCGTGATCATGACCGGGATCTACAAGTTCCTGCTCCTGGCGCCGTTCCGCCATCTCTGCCGGGGTGTGGAGGAGGAAAACCACAAGGTTGCGGCCTTCGCACTCGGGACCATTCGCAGGCTCGTGGGAACCAACCTGGTTCTCGGCGTTGTCGTGATCTTTCTCGCCACGGCCTTCCGGGCCTGGTAGGCATGCGGTCCCGGCCCCTGGTCAGACGCGCCATGGCTTCCGCGGCCGGCCTGCTGCTCGCCGTGCTGTTCGCCGCGCCGGGCTCCGCCGCGGAACTCCGGCGCGCGGCGGAGCCGTTCACCCTGGAGGCCCTGACCGGCAGCCGTGTTTCCCTGGCGGACTATGGCGACCATGTGCTGCTGGTGAATTTCTGGGCGACCTGGTGTCCGCCTTGTGTGGCGGAGCTGTCCACGATGCAGGCGCTCAGGGACACGCTTGCCGGGGAGCCCTTTGAGATCCTGGCGCTCAACGTGGGCGAGGAGCCGCGGCAGGTGCGCGAATTCCTCAGGCATTTCAGGACGGATCTCGAATTCCCCATCCTGCTTCGTGCCGAGCGTGGCGTGGCCCGGGACTGGAACGTGAGAGCCATGCCCACCTCGGCCCTGATCGACAAACGAGGACGGCTTGCCGCCACCATGGTGGGTCCCCGGGACTGGAACAGCAACGACAGCCTGCGCCTGGTGCGGATTCTGCTGGAAGAATAGGAAGGCAGGAAACATCGTTGACCTCCCGGCCAGTCCACTGCGGCATCTTCGGCGGCACCTTCGACCCCATCCACCTCGGCCATACCGGTGCGGTCCGGCAGATCGTGGCGCCCGCCCGCCTGGACGCGGTCAGGGTGATTCCCGCCGCCGTCCCGCCCCACCGCCATGAGCCCCGCGCCCATGCGGCGGCGCGGCTCGACATGGTCCGCATCGCCCTGGCGGACGAGCCCGGCCTGGTCGAGGATGACCGGGAAATCGAACGTGGAGGACACAGTTACACAATAGACACGTTGATGGAGCTGAAGGCGGAATTTCCCGGCACCCGGTTCAGCCTGGTTCTCGGGCTGGATGCGGTTCTCGGACTGGACCGATGGCATCGGTGGGAAGACCTGCTCTCGTCGGTGGCGGTGATCGCCATGGTGCGGCCCGGCTGGACGCCCCCGGTACCGCCTCCTTCCTGGTGGCGCACCGGGGAGGGTGTCCCGGGACCGGACTCCACTGGTAGAATCCACCTGATGGCGATCTCACCGATGGATGTCTCCGCCACCCGAATCCGCGACGACCTGCGCGCGGGCAGGGACGTACAACACCTGCTGCATGCCGGTGTGCACGAATACATACGACGTCACGGACTCTATTCCCGCCTACCCGATCCCGCACGAACCATATGACGGAAATAAACACCCGGCCGAAGTCCGCCGTCCGCTCCCCCGGCCACACCACCTCCGCCGGTGAAGGCGGCCGGTCCGAGGCCGAGCACATGCAGGATCTGATCCTCGATGCCCTCGAGGAGGCCAAGGGCCGGGACATCGCCGTTCTCGACGTGACCACCCTGACCGACATCTGCGACTACATGATCGTGGTCTCCGGCGCCTCGGACCGCCATATCAAGACGCTCGCGGAACGGGTGCTGGAGAAGATGCACGGGGCCGGCTGGCGCCAGATCGGCATGGAGGGCGAGGATGCGAGGGACTGGGTGCTGGTGGATTTCGTCGACGTGGTGGTGCATATCATGCGGCGTGAAACCCGCAAGCGATATGATCTCGAAGGCCTGTGGGACAAGACGTTCGGCGAACTACGCCAAGAAGAGGACGCCACCGGGGACGGAGCGCGCGATGACGGATCGCTCACGGATGCGGGGAACACCGCAGCACCGTCACCCGAAGTCCGCTCCGGCTGACCCGGGGCGTCCCCGGGCGAAGCCATGCTGAACCTGCACCTGGTGGCTGTCGGCGGGCGCATGCCGCACTGGGTGACGGAGGGGTGCACTGAGTACCGGCAGCGCATACGAGGTCGGATGGCACTGAAACTGGTGGAGGTCCCGGCCGTGAAGCGGGGAAAGAACGTGGACCCGGCCAGGATCGCCATGATGGAGGAACGCCGGCTTGCGGCGGCGGTGCCCGGAGGCTGCCAGCTCATCGCCCTTGACCGGCAGGGCAGGCAGATGTCCACCCTGGACATCGTTCAGCGCATGGAAGACTGGCTCGGCAACGGCGAACAGGCGGCGCTGGTCGTGGGCGGCCCCGAGGGACTGTCCGGGGACTTTCTCGGCAAGGCGGACGAATGTTGGTCGCTGTCGGCGCTCACGCTGGCCCATCCGGTGGTGCGGGTGGTGATCGCGGAACAGATCTACCGCTGCTGGTCGATAATGGAAGGACTGCCCTATCACCGCTGAAACCATGTCCCGGGCCCCGCTGATCCTTGCCTCCCAATCGCCTCGCCGCAGGGAACTGCTGTCGCTGTTCGGCCTACCCTTCAGCGTACGGGACGCGGACGTGGACGAATCCCCACTCGAGGACGAGTCCCCCGAGGACATGACCGGCCGTCTGGCCCGGCTGAAGTCGGAGTCCGTGGCGTCCCTGGCCCCGGGAAGCTGGGCTCTGGGCGGCGACACCACGGTGGCGGTCGACGGCGATGCCCTTGGCAAGCCCGCAGACCGGGCACAGGCCGCCGCCATGCTCGAGCGCCTCTCCGGCAGGCGCCATGACGTGATATCCGCCGTGTCCCTGGTGGGCCCCGGCTTTGTCGGTGTTGAAGTCAGCCATACCCTGGTGGATTTCATGGTGCTGACGCCGGAAATGATCGCCACCTACTGCGATACCCGGGAGCCGTACGACAAGGCGGGCGGCTATGGCATCCAGGGTCCGGCCGGCACCTTTGTCAGGGAAATCCGCGGCAGCTACAGCGGCGTGGTGGGCCTGCCCCTGTACGAGACCCGGATGCTGCTGCATCAGGCGGGGCTGATCTAGGACTTCATATCCAGTGGCATATCCGGTTATTTTATCTTATTGAATATAAATATTATTTCTGAGAATGGCCCGACAAATTCTGCAAAGCACCCGGGTAATGCGAATGTGTGTTTTATTGGATTCCCTGCTCATGACATATTGGGAGCACTCCAACCCCATCTCGCCGCATCAACCGGGTCAGTCTGATTGGAGAAGCCTTGAGAAAACTTTCGAAGACCATTTACGCACTCGGCTTAACCTGACTCATGCCGGACCTGCTCCGGGAACGGTTCCACGAAGACAGTATCCTGGTGTGCCCTGTGAACTTTGAATCCAAGCTTCACACCCAGCGGCGCGGGACTGAGAATGCCACCGACCGCTTCACCACCATCCTGGTGTTTTCCAGAGCGCGATATTCTCCCTCTACCCGGAACGATGACTCGTCACAGCAGATCTGTACGTCACATTCCACCGCGGCGTCCCAGTCACCCCGGGAATGGTGAATGTGATAGTGGTATTCGGCCCTTGCCGACAAGGGGTCAGGTTCCCGGCAGCGATAGGTCAGCGAACCCGCCGCCGCCAAGGTCATTTCGTGCCCGCTGACGCGGTAGCAGCCGTCGTCCTTGATGTACGTGCGCTCCACCAGTCCCGTCCGCGGGTCCCGGCGAACCGTGCGTTCACGCCGCACGGGCCGTAACCAGTCCGGGGCCGGCGAAGCGGGGACGGCAGGGCCGCAAGGAGGATCGCATTCCAGGTCCGCCAGCCGGTCCGCCGGGAGGATGGGCAGCCTGAGCGTGGACTCAACGGTTTGTACGGTCAGGCGCATGGTCCCTGCCGCCGGCCAGACCAGTGGCCAGGCCTGGGTGGATACCGCCAGCCTGAGGCGGTGCGTGGGAGGAATGCGCTGCACGATGGGATCCATCCGGACCCGGATCCGGATCCAGTCTCCCGGCTCCAGCGGTGCCGGCCGATCCGGCCCGTTCCGGTGGTGCAGGTTCAAAAGACCGTACACGATCTGTGTTGCGGACCCGTCCGGGCGCAGATCCACCAGCCTTGCCTGGATGATGCCCACAAGGTCGGCCCGGCAGTACAGGACCAGTTCCGGCTGGCCGCAGAGGATCAGTTCCTGCCCGAGTGGGGCGCTGTCGAAACACAGCGATCCCGAGTCCTCCCCGGCCTGATCCGGCGGCAGTTCCGGGCCGATGCCATGGGGCAGCCATTCAGGTCCATCGATTCCGTTGCCGAGGGGCGAGGCAATCTCCAGGTCCACGCCTGCCGGCTTCCCCTTGTCGGCCCGCCGAATCACGCCGTCACCGAGAACCCAGACTTCCGGCACGATCTCGGACGGGGGCCAGCGGTCAATGCCGAGCCAGCTGCCCGGCCGGTGATCATAGCTGGTCGCCGGGGACACGCTGTCCTGTAGGTACAGGCGTACCCGGGGCAATGCCTCCACGCCGTTGTCCCGCCCCTTCAGCCACCGGTCCCACCATCGCACCGCCTCCTGCAGAAATCCGGCCCGGGGTCCCGGACTTGCCAGGTGCGGATAGGTATGGGCCCAAGGTCCGATCCAGAGCCTGCTCCGTGCATTCAGGCGCTCCGCCATGCGAAGCGCCGCCGCAGTGTACCCGTCCGCCCAGCCGCAGATCACCAGGGCGGGACACCGGATGGCGGCATGGTCTTCCGACACGGAGCCGTGACGCCAGTAATCATCCCTGAACTGGTGCGCCATCCAGGTCTCCAGGACCATGGGCGCCTTCCGGAACCGCTCCAGCCAGGCGGCCCTCCAGCCCCCCTGGCTGATCGCCGGATCCGGAGGCCGCATCATGTACAGGGTATACAGGGCACCCCAGGACAGCCCCGCGGTGAGAAGACAGCCGCCCTTGTAGTGGATATCGTCCGAAAACCGGTCGTCCGTGCCGTGGACCGGGATGATCGCTTTCAGGGACGGGGGGTTTCGTGCCGCCACCTGTAGGGCGCTGATGGCGCCCCAGGACATGCCGAACATGCCGGTATGGCCGTCGCACCACGGCTGCCGTGCGATCCAAGCCAGCGCCGCGACGGCGTCATCCTGCTCCTGACGCACGTATTCATCCATCGGCAGCCCCCCCGAGTCGCCGGACCCGCGCAGTTCCACGCGCAGGGAGGCGTAGCCGTGACCTGCGAACCAGGGGTGGATCAGCGCGTCCCTGGGCGCGGTGAAGTCGCGGTGGCGGAAGGGCACATATTCCACCAGGGCGGGGACCGGACGTTCCGCCGCATCCGCCGGCATCCAGAGCCGGGCGTGGAGACGGACTTCCCCGGGCAGGGGAATCCATAGGTCCATGGCCGCGCCGATGGTCTGCGGCAGTTCGTGAAGCACGCGCAGGTCGCCGACATCCGCCGCCACCAGGTTGACCATGTTCCGATGCGTCGATCGCAGTGTTGAGCCGCAGCCATCCTAACGGCTTCCGCCCGGATGGCAATACCCCCGCCGCGGCGTTCTTCCCGGTGGCGGGACCTGGACAGCCGTGCGTGTCGCCCTTGCCGCGCGGTGCCAAAGTCCTGTACCCTTTTTCGCCCCGGATCCGGAATCGAGCCATGCAGCCCGCATCAACCCCTCCACGGACCATGACCCAGGAGCAGCCGCATACCATGCGGGAAGAGATTCTGATCAACGTCACGCCCCAGGAAACCCGGGTGGCCACCCTGGAAAACGGCATGCTGCAGGAAATCTACGTGGAACGGGTCAAGAACAAGGGCATCGTGGGCAACATCTACGTCGGCAAGGTGGTCCGGGTGCTGCCGGGAATGCAGGCCGCCTTCGTCGATATCGGTCTCGAGCGCACCGCGTTCCTGCATGCCCGGGATCTGCAGGCGCGCACGGACGAGAGCCCCCGGCTGCAGCAGATGGACACGGAGACCAACATCGTCTCCCTGGTTTCCGAGGGCCAGGATATCGTGGTGCAGGTGGTCAAGGATCCTCTCGGTACCAAGGGCGCACGCCTGTCCAGCCAGATCAGCATCCCCTCGAGAAACCTGGTCTACCTGCCGAACAACGACTACATGGGGGTCTCCCAGCGGATCCAGGAATCCGGGACCCGGGATCGTCTCCTGGAAGCCCTGAACCGCCTCAAGGGGGAATCCGGTGCCAGCGGGGGTTTCATTGTACGCACGGCCGGGGAGACCGCGCTCGAGGAGGAGATCCTTTCGGACATGCAGTTCCTGATCCGGGTCTGGGAGAAGGTCCAGTCCCGGCGCAGGGCCGGCAAGGTGCCGGCCCTGCTGCACACCAGCCTTCCCCTGGCCATGCGGACCGTGCGGGATCTGGTGTGGCAGAAGGTGAAGAAGATCCGCATCGACTCCAAGGAAACCTTCGAACTGGTGAGCAATTTCGCCCGTGAACTGATGCCGGACGCCCTGGAGCGCATCGAGCACTATCCGGGCGGCAGGCCGATTTTCGATCTGTACGACGTCGAGGAGGAGATCCAACGGGCGCTGCAAAAGCGCGTGCCCCTCAAATCCGGCGGCTATCTCATCATCGACCAGACGGAGGCCATGACGACGGTGGACGTCAACACCGGCAGCTTTGTCGGCGCGCGGAATCTCGAGGAAACCATCTTCAAGACCAACCTGGAGGCTGCTGCCACCCTGGCCCACCAGCTCCGGGTGCGCAATCTCGGCGGCATCATCATCGTGGATTTCATCGACATGGGCGTGGACGACCACAAGGAACAGGTCATGCGGACCCTGGAACGGGAGCTGGCCAAGGACCGCACCAAGACCCAGGTCAACGACATGTCATCCCTCGGCCTCGTGGAAATTACCCGAAAGCGCACCAGCGAAAGCCTGGAGCGGCTGCTGACCGAGGCGTGCCCCGCCTGCAGCGGCCGGGGCATCCAGAAATCCGCCGAGACCACCTGTTACGAGATTTTCCGCGAAATCCTCAGGGAGGCCCGCCAGTTCGACGCCGAGAAATACCTGGTGGTGGCTTCACCGGCGGTCATCGAACTGCTGCAGGAGGAAGAGTCCACAGGCCTGGCGGACCTGCAGGATTTCATCCGCAAGTCCATTCACCTCAAGGTGGAACCCAGCTTTCACCAGGAGCAGTACGAAGTGGTGCTGATGTGACGGGTCGGTGGTCCCGCCTGATCTGGCTGCTGCCGGGTCTTCTCATGGTTTGCGGGCGGGCCGGCGCCTTCGAGTCCACCGAACTGGTGATCTCGCGAAGCCAGTGGCCGGCATTCGTCAACAGCAGCAACATTGCCGAACTGCCCCAGGTGCGACAGGTGCTGCGGCAATTCGACGAAAGCGGACGCCTGCGCATTGTCGTGCGCTATCCAGGCGGCGCAGCGAACGCCCGGTGGGCCGGGGAACTGATTGGCTGGTTCATCGCCCACGGGGTGCCCGGAGAATACATCGACCGGGAACTCGGCACCGGCGACCCGGACAGCCTGCTCCTGCTGCTGGTGACAGGCTACTGAGCTCCATGTCCGCCAGTCGGTTTCGGGGCCAGCTCCTCCCCTGATGAAACACCTGCCAAGACTCCTGGCCGCCAGCCTCAGCGCTGCGTGTGCTCCCGCCCTGGCGGACGCCGAAAGCGACTACAACCACACCTGCGCGGCCTGTCACAACCTCGGTGTGGCCGGCGCACCCAGGGTCGGTGACTATGCGGCATGGAAGGACCGGATCGCCCGGGGCAACAGGGCGCTCTACGATCACGCCATCAACGGCTACACCGGCAAACAGGGCGTCATGCCGCCCAAGGGGGGCTTTGCCGGCCTGTCGGACGATTCAGTGAAGGCCATCGTGGAGTACATGGTCCTGCAGGCCCACCGGGCCGCCCCGAACTGAACCTTGACAGGCACCGTCGGCCGCTACGCGCCCAGCCCCACGGGCCCGCTCCACCTCGGCAACCTGCGCACGGCGCTGCTGTGCTGGCTGCACGCCCGCGCTGGCGGCGGGAGACTACTTGTCCGCATGGATGACCTCGACACGCCGCGTAACCGGCCAGGCGCTGCGGCACGGATCCTGGAAGATCTCCGCTGGCTGGGCCTCGACTGGGAGGACGAAGTCGTCGTGCAGTCAGCCCGCGGGGAACAGTACCGTGGTGCTTTCGAACGGCTCGTTCAGGCCGGCAGCGCATTTCCCTGTCGCTGTTCCCGCAGGGACATCGAGTTGGCGCCGGGCGTGCCGGACCCCCGTTTTCCGGCACCGCGCTATCCGGGGACCTGCCGGCCCGAAAACCGCCCGGCGGCATTCGGCCCGGACGAACCCGTAGCCTGGCGCTTCCGGGCGGCGGACGAGACGCTCGAATTCCGTGACGGGATCCTGGGGCTGCAGCGGGCGAACCTGGCGGATTACCCCGGGGACTTCGTGATCCGGCGCAAGGACGGCATCTTCGCCTACCAGCTCGCCAGCGTGGTGGACGACGGGCTGCTCGGCGTGACCGACGTGGTCCGCGGTGCCGACCTGGCGGACTCCACCGCGCGCCAGATCGCCCTGTTCCGGTCCCTCGGCTATCCCGTCCCCCGGTTCTGGCACGTGCCGTTGATGGCGGATGCGGCGGGGAAGAAGCTGTCCAAGCGGGACGGGGCGGATTCCCTGGACGGCCTGCGCACTGAAGGCAGAACCCCCGAGGAGATCGTCGGGATGCTGGGTTCGTCCCTGGGCCTTTGTCCGGCCGGGGCCCGGTCGGACGTGCATGCGCTGCTCCGCGGACTCAAGCCGGATTTCCTGCGGCGCATTGCCGTGTCCGTCTGACCCGGCGGTGGTTGAGTCCGGTTTCAGAACGGCCAGGGGGAACAGCCGAAGAAACTTCCGAGGGCCCTGACCAGGAAGTCCTGGTCCTGCACGCCCGCCAGTTCCCGGATGGAGTGCATACCGAGCTGGGGGACGCCGACATCCACCGTGCGAACACCAAGCCGAGCGGCGGTGATGGGGCCGATGGTGGAGCCGCAGCCCATGTCGGAACGCACCACGATGGTCTGCACCGGGACTCCGCTCTGTTCGCATGCATGGCGAAACAGCGCCTCGGTCTCGCTGTTGGTGGCGTAGCGCTGGTTGTGATTGATCTTGATCACCGGGCCGGCGTTGAGCCTGGGCCGGTGGGCGGGCTCGTGCTTGTTTGGGTAGTTCGGGTGCACCCCGTGCGCATTGTCCGCGGAGACCAGCATGGAGCGGGAGACCGCGCGCGCCAGTGCCCCCGCATCGCCGCAGACCCGGCCGAGCACGTCCCTGAGAAATGTTCCTTCCGCACCGCTGGCTGAACCGCTGCCCACTTCCTCGTGGTCGCTCAGCACGATCACGGCGTTGGTCCGGTCCCGGCTGCCGATCAACGCCTCGGTGGCCGCGAAACAGCTGAGCAGGTTGTCGAGGCGCGCGGATGCGATGAATTCCTCCCCGAGGCCCACCACGGCCGCGGGTTGCCGGTCATAGAGGCTGAGCTCGAATCCCAGGATCCTGGAAACACCACCGGCCCCCTGGGCTTCCAGCTGCCTTTCCAGGAGCGCCGGAAACCCCGGTTCCCCGTCGCGCATGGTGCACAACAGGGCCGGCAGGTCTTCCTGCCGGTTGATGCTGCGGCTCTCATTGACCTCACGGTCGAGGTGAATGGCGAGGCTGGGAATGAACGCCACCGGGCGGTCGAAGTCCACCAGGGTGTTCCCGATCCGGCCCTCTGCGTCACGATAGGTCACCCTGCCAGCCAGGCCCAGGTCCCGGTCGAACCAGGGGGCCAGGAGCGCCCCGCCATAGACTTCCAGAGCCAGCCGGGCATAGCCCTCGCTTTCACTGATGGCCTCGGGCTTGACCTTCAGGCAGGGGCTGTCGGTATGGGCGCCGACCATGCGGAATCCCTGATCGGCATTGCCGGACCAGTTGAACGCGATCAGGGACGAGTCATTGCGGGTCACGAAATACCGGCCTTCGCCCAGCCCGCCCCAGTCGTCCCCCTCGGCCAGCCGGCGGAAGCCCGATTGCAAAAGACGCGCGCCCAGGCTGGCCACCGCATGAAAGGGCGTGGGCGACCGGCTGAGGAAGTCGAGAAGCGGCTGGGAGACTGCTGGCATGGAGGTGCGGTCTGGCGAACAGTCGTCGATGCTAATTCCGGAGCCGTTCCGGTTCAAGTGCGCACGGCGCAGGGTCCGGCGCGGGGCAGTGCTCCCCGGAAGGCGCCCCTTGCACCGGTGCCCGGAACCCGGTCATTCGTTCACCCCGCAGCCCACCTGCCAGCATTGGCGGCTGTGGTCGCCGTCCAGGCGCACCGCGGTCAGCGCGCCGCCCCAGACGCAGCCACTGTCCAGGCTGATGATGTTGCCCTGAAGGGAAAAACCAAGCGCGGACCAATGGCCGCAGACGATGCGCCAACCGTCGCATTTCATGCGTGGATGCTGGTACCAGGGCATCAGCCGGGGCGGCTGGCTCCCGGGCGGGCCCTTGTGGTCGAAGTCCATGCGGCGCTGCCCGTCCACGAACCGTATCCGGGTCAGGACGTTGGTGATGAAACGCAGCCGGGTCATGCCCTTCAGCTTACCGTTCCATACCCGGGGCTCGCTGCCGTACATGTTCCGCAGGTAATCCGCGTAGTCGTCCCCGCGCAATGCCGTCTCCACCTCGGCGGCCAGGCGGATCAGCTTGGACGGTCCCCAGCCCGGGTAGACACCGGCGTGCACGATCAGCGCCTTCAGGTCCCTGTCCACATGCGCTAACGGCAGGTGCCGCAGCCAGTGCAGCAGTTCATCGCGGTCCGGTGCCCGCAGGATCTTCTTCAGGCTGTCGCCGGGCCGGACCTTCCGGATGCCCTCGGCCACCGCCAGCAGGTGCAGGTCATGATTGCCGAGCACGGTGGTCACGCTGTCACCGAATTCCCTGACCATGCGCAGGGTCTCCAGGGAGTGGGGGCCGCGGTTGACGAGGTCGCCGGTCAGCCAGAGTCGGTCCCTGGCGGGATCGAACTCGAGATCATCCAGAAGCTCCTCGAACGGCACCGCGCACCCCTGGATATCCCCGATGGCGTAAGTGGCCATGACTTCGGCTGTCCCCCTGATCCTGCCAGGTTAGTCGTCATCAAGCAGTTCGTCGAGGAACCGTTCCTCGGAGTCCGCCTCATCGGGCACCACGCCGTCCCTGATCTGTATTTCACGCCGCTGGCGATAGCTCTCGCGCAGGAACAGGTAGGGATCCGGCTGCAGCGCGAGCATTTTCTCGGTTCCGAGGAACCGGGTACGGGAGTTGATTACGCCGATGGTGCGAAGGCCGAAATGCGCCCCGCTGTCCTCGGGACGTATGGGGCTGCCCCAGGTCAGCCCGGTTGCCACCCCGACCCCGTCACGGATGTTGCTGGGACCGAACAGCGGCAGCACCAGATGCGGGCCCGGCGGCACGCGCCAGACCGCCAGGGTCTGGCCGAAGTCCTCCTCGTTCCGCCCGATGCCGATATCCGTGGCGACATCAGCGAAACCGCCAAAGCCGAGCGTCGTGTTGATGATGAACCGCCCGGCATCCTTGCCCGCCTCCCCCGGCTTGCCCTGCAGCAGGTCGTTCACCATGACGTAGGGCTCCCTGAGGTTGCGGAAGAAATTCCCGATCCCGCCGCGCACGGGCTCCGGCACCACCCTGCGGTACCCCCTGGCCACGGGTGCCAGCACCCGTTCGTCAAACCCGATGTTGAACCGGGTCATGGCGCGGTTGTAGTTCTCGAGCGGGTCGTCGTGCGAAGAGCCGTTGGTCGCACATCCAGCCATTGCCGCCAGCAGGCAAACGGCCAGACAGCGGCGGAAAGTCCGTCGCATCGTAGAAATTCCTGTTGATGTTATGCAGGTTGCTGTCACGGGTGTCAGGCAACTGCCCGGCACAGCGCCGGAGGCATTCCAAGGGGCGGGCATGATACCATTATTCACGCCTGCCAATTCCCCGCCCCGGACCAATTCCCATGATCCGTTCCGGCCACCGCGCCGACCGCCGCCGGCCGGATGAGGCCCGGCCCCGGACCGCCCCGCGGGCGGCCATCTCCCAGGGTGCATTTCACTGTCCCCGGTCCTTCCTCGAGGGCCGGCCTGCCCTGGCCGAAAGGTGAATTACCCGCCCCTGACCCGGGGCCGGATCCTCCGGCGCTACCAGCGGTTCCTCGCGGACGTGGAACTGCCCGGGGGCGAGGTGGTCACCGCCCATTGTCCGAACACCGGCTCCATGTCCGGCTGCTGGAAGCCGGGGGCGCCCGCGGAAATCTCCGCCAGCGACAATCCGCGGCGCAAGCTGAAATGGACCCTGGAACGGGTGGACATGGGACAGGGCTGGGTGGGTGTGAACACGAACCGCACCAACCACGTCATGACCTGGTTTCTCGAGCGCGGCCAGGTGCCGGGCCTGGACGGCTACACCGGCCTTCGCCGGGAGCCGGCGTACCGGGCGCCGGGTTTCCCGAAATCCCGGTTCGACGTCCTGCTCACCGGGGCCGGCCGGCGCGACTGTTACGTCGAGGTGAAGAACACCACGCTGTACGCCGATGGCGCGATCCGTTTCCCGGACGCGGTCACGGAACGCGGCAGGAAGCATCTCCTGCTGCTGGAGCATGCCGTTTCCGAGAGAAGCCGGGGGGTGATCCTGTTTGCGGTCAACCGCCCGGAGGGCGAGGTGTTTTCCCCGGCCCGGTCGATCGACCCGGACTACGCCGACACCCTGTCGGAAGTGGCGGCAAGGGGTGTGGAGGTGTTTGCGGTGCGTATCCGCCACACGCCGAAAGGCGTCCGCATGGGCGGCCTGCTGCCGGTCGACCTGCGCGGCTGAACCGGCCGCGCAGGCAGGATCAGTCGAATATCCGGTCCCCCAGCTGGTCGATGGTCTGGCGACACTTGTTGAGCGTCAGCTCCACCGCCCCGTCCCGGCTGCCGGCCCGGTCCGCGCGGATGAACCGGTGGGTGCGGGTCTGTCCGTCGATCACCCGGGTGATGGTGGCCTCGGTGGTCCAGCCACCGGATTCCTCGCGCGGCTCCGGCACGATGGCGTAGTCCTTGTATTGCGTCGCCGGCTCGGCGGCCTGCTCCCCGCCGCCCCGGCTGCCGCCGGAAAGTTTTTTCAGGAAATCGAACATGGTACCTCGGAGACTCTGGTTCCCGGCAATGGCCGCCGCCTTCCGGGCACGGCGGAGACGGGGCGGGCCTGCCGTCTCCCGCCCGACGCCGGCAACCGGGCTGCATTCATCGGAGAGAATAGCAGTTTCGTCCGCCGAATTGCAGCCCCGCCCCGGCTCCTCGGGTTTCCCGGAATGAAGCGGACTTACACCCCTGGACGGCATGCAGCACCGGCGAGACAGGGCTGGCAGGAAAACCATGCTTGAAATGCCAGACAATCGGGTATATTATATCTATATTAGGAAATAATAATAATAAAATATTCTACTTTATTCCTGTCGATGAAATAAATTATTCTTCAACCCGACTGGTGACTATCATGACAGAAAATCCTTTGCCCGTCTCTCCCGTCGGTCCGGCGGATGAACTCGATCGGCACCGTGCCCTGGAGAAGCTCCGCCAAAGCACCACGGGCCTTGACGTGGAATACGCCCTGGCATCCGGCGAGACCCGCCGGCGAATCTATCTCGACAGTACTGCCAGCACGCTGCAGCTCGGCGTGGTCAGGGAAGTGATGGAGAAATACCTGCCCTACTACGCCAACACCCACACCAACGTCCACTTCAATGCCAAGCTGTCCACGCATGAGTTTGAGTGGGCGCACCGGATGGTGCTGGAGTTCGTCAACGCGGACCCAGAGACCCACGGCTGCTTCTTCGTCGGCAGCGGCACCACCGGCGGCATCAACCGCATCGCTCGCACGATGGCGAAAAAGCGGCCGGAAAGGGACGTGGTGATCACCACCATCATGGAACACCATTCCAACGACCTGCCGCATCGCAAGCATTTCGGCAAGGTGGTGCATATCCCCGTGATGGTCACGGAGGAGGGTTTCGGCGCTGCGGACGTGGCGGGTGTCGAGGCGGCGCTGGAACTGTACGGCGACCGCGTGAACTATGTCTCCGTCACCGGCGTATCCAACGTGACCGGGATCGTCAACCCGATCTACGATATCGCCGAACTGGCCCACCGCCACGGTGCCCTGATCCTGGTGGACGCGGCCCAGATGGCGGCCCATGTCCCCATTCGGGTGAGCGGACATGAAAACCCCGCCAGGAATCTCGACATGGTGGCCATGTCCGGCCACAAGATCTACGCGCCGGGCTCCCCCGGGGCGGTGGTCACCCGCAGGGACCTGTTCAGCGGCATCGAACCCGAGGAGGTGGGCGGCGGCATGGTGGACGACGTGCACGTGGACCGGTACATTCCCACCGAGAGCTTTCCCGATCGTGAGGAGGCCGGCACGCCCAACATCGCCGGCGCCCTCGCCCTGGCCACCGTGCTCTACACCTTGAAGAGGATCGGCATGGACTTCATCGCCCGGGAGGAAGAAGACCTGGTCAGCTACGCCGTCCGCGAGATGGAGATGATCGATGGGGTGGTGGTCTACGGGCGCACCGACACCGGCAACTGCCCCCGAACCGGTGCGGTATCCATCAACGTGCGTGATATGCACCACTCCCTCACCGCCTCGATCCTCAATGACTACTTCAACATCGCGGTGCGCAACGCCTGCTTCTGCGCCCATCCCTACGTCCGGGAGATGATCGGCGACGACCTGATGGACCAGATGGACGACATCAGCAACGATGAACTCGAGGCCCTGGCGGAACTGCAGCGCGGCATGGTGCGCACGAGCTTCGGCATCTACAACACCCGCGAGGACGTGGACGCACTGGTGACGGCGCTGAAGGACGTCTGCGCCAACCGGGACTACTACACCGGCCAGTACCACCAGGCCGCCTGCACCAACTACTTCCACAACACCTTCAGCTTCGACAGTTCGGCGGTGTTCTCCGCCCGAAACGAGGTGGATCACTGGCTGACGGCCTGAAGGTCACAGGTTCAAATCCTGCCCCCTCGATTAAAAGTCGTGGCTGCGCTCCGGGCCTGCCCCGGAAATATTCATCATTGCGTTGAAATGCTGCAAAAGGAGATCAGATTTGATCGCGGTATAGTCCGGATCATGCCACCGGTCTGAAAACTCGTTGGGGTCGTTTTCTAAGTCGAACAACTCTCCTTCGCCGACGTCGTGATATATGTTCAGCTTATGCCGTCCATCAAAATACATACTGGCGCGCGAGCCAACTGACCCCGGAAAGCGCAAACAATCGAAATATTCCGACAATACGTATGGCTTGTGAATATCCAGGGGCACTTCACCCTTTAACAGAGGGCCCAGGGATTTTCCCTGCATATTTTGAGGGGTATCGATCCCCACCAGGTCGAGCAGCGTCGGCGCGATATCGACGAGTTCGACGAGTGCCTCTGACGCCGATCCGCGCAGCCCCGAATCCGGAACGGAGATTATCAACGGCACATGTACTAAACCTTCATAAAATCGGCAGCCTTTGTAGAGTAGGCCGTGGTCCCCGAGCATTTCGCCATGATCGCTCGTAAATACGACGATTGTTTTATCAAGAATTTCCGTTTCTTCCAGCTTTTGCAGCAGACTGCCCACCATGTCATCGAGCAGCAGAATCATGGCTTGATAAGCAGCGCGGATTTCCTGGACGTTGTAACGGCTCGGCGGCGTATCATGGGTTCCCGAAAACCCATCATCCTCATCCCGGGCATCCGCGGGTTGCACAATTTCGAAGTGTGAAAATTCATCCGGAATGACCGCTTGCCTTGCTTGCTGATCCACACCCGCAAACCGTTTCTGGTGTTCGATATCCGAGATTCTGAATTTCGCTTCCGGCATCTTCGCCGGATCAAATTTGGCCAAATATTCAGCTGGAGGATCAAAGGGCGGATGAGGATCGAAAACGTTCAGCGACAACAACCAGGGCTTATCCGCATTGTTTTCGATAAAACCAAGTGCGCGTTCACATGACCAGGCGGTCTGACTATACTCAGTATCCACGCTTGGATCGCAAATTCCCCGGCGCGGCTCAGAAAGTCTCTTTGGATCAAAGCCTCTCTCCTCTAGCCAAGCACAATAGTCACTGCCTGTGCCACCCACCGGCCCTTTTGGGTAAAACTCATGGTAGCCGTCATCAGGGCGCACTTCGCTCATCCCCTCCGTGCGGGACAAATGCAGCTTGCCGATCAAACCATTGTGATAGCCGGCGAGTTCGAAGAATTTCGTAACGAGTGTCAGATGTTCCGGAAAGCCAATGTTCCCGTTGCGATGCACCTGGGTCGCGATCGGGTACATGCCAGTTAGGAACGATGCACGGCTCGGCGTGCATATTGGGCTTTGGCAATAAGCATTCTTGAAGATGACGCCGCGGGAAGCCAGACGATCTATATTCGGTGTTACCGCCCCCTTAAACCCTAAACAGGACAAGGTGTCCCATCTCTGTTGGTCTGTGCAAATCCACAGAATATTAGGCGTTGGCATTAGGTCTTTCGTCCTTTGGGGCCTAGTTAATGGTCAGTCCATTGGCATCAAAGCGATTTATCTTTTCGCTGATCGGCGTCAGATACACATCCTCACCAGGGGCTATCTCACGCTCACCCTCGGTCCGAACTGTGAGGATTTGATCCAATTGCGGGCATTTGACGTGTAGGAACGTCTCGAACCCAAGTTGTTCCGATAGGCCGACTGTCCCCTTCCAAGAGCCTACGGTCGTGGAAATTTCAATATGTTCCGGCCGAACGCCAATCGTATTCGCATGATGTTTTTCTGCCTCCTGGCCGGAAATTAGATTTATCTTCGGAGAACCAATAAATCCGGCGACAAACATGTTGCGGGGTGAACGGTAAAGCTCAAGCGGTGTACCAACCTGCTCAATCACCCCATCCTGCAAGACCACAATTTTGTCAGCCATTGTCATGGCTTCAACCTGGTCGTGAGTCACAAATACCATCGTTGAATTCAACTTCTGGTGGAGTTCGGTGATTTCCAATCTCATATTTCCCCGCAAGGCGGCATCAAGATTGGATAATGGTTCATCGAACAAGAATGCGACCGGCTCGCGAACGATTGCCCGGCCGATAGCCACGCGCTGGCGCTGCCCGCCGGAGAGCTGAGAGGGCTTTCGTTCCAAATATTCCGATAAGTTCAAGATTTCGGCCGCGTGCTCAACCCGCTGTTCCTGCTCTGCACGGTCAACGCCTTTCATCCTCAGGGGGAACGCCATATTCTCGCGCACGGTCATGTGCGGGTAGAGTGCATAGGATTGAAACACCATGGCCAGGCCGCGAGCCGCAGGCGGTATTTCGGTGACATCGACGCCATCCAAATAGATACTGCCGCTTGTCACATCCTCCAGACCGGCAATGATCCGCAGCAACGTGGACTTCCCGCAGCCCGAAGGACCAACAAGAACAACAAACTCCCCATCGTGTATTTCCAGGTCGAAACCTTTGATGACCTCAACATCATCAAAGTATTTCACAACTTGCCGGAGCTTTATCTCAGTCATTGTCCACTCCTTAAACAGTGGAATTCTTCAAGTGCATTCGAAAACCCTGCGTGATTCGATCGCTCTCTATGCGCCAGGAAAGAATCTCCAGAATTAGTTCGTGCTTAATTTGACTGTGATCGCGACTATCCCAGAGATTATTTATTTCGCCGGGATCTTCTTCCAGGTCGAACAATTGCCCTTCCTGACAATCCACAAAGTGCACAAGTTTCCAGCGATCTCGCCGCACCATGGTCATGAATTCCGTATGCTGTAAAATCTTGTCATTTGCGTGTTCCGAAAAGACCGCTTCGCGCCCGGAGGGATCGTCACCACGGAGTTCCGGCCATAGAGAGCGCGCTTCCATCCAAGGAGGCGCCGTGACGCCTGCCGCCTCGAGTATGGTGGGGCCCAAATCGAACAAAGTCGTCAAACCCTCTATTCGTTGGTTTTGTTTCACCTCCGGCCCCCACACAATTGCAGGCACATGTACGCTTTGTTCGAACATATTCCACTTCTGCGAAAGGCCGTGATCATTGAGGCAATCGCCGTGATCCGTCGAATAGATAATGATCGTGTCGTCAATCACGCCGCGTTGAGTTAGCGCATCAATCATCTTACCGACCTGCGTATCGATCATCGATACGTTGGCATAGTAATGGGCCCGTTGGCGGTGGAGTTGTTCCTCTGATGGATCTCTCAGATGGACAATGCCGTCGTGATCTTTCTCCAGGTGGTCTTCACGCAGTTTGCGCAGGGGATACGGAAGATGATCGAGATCATAATTCCTGATTGCCCTGGGCAATTCGCGCTTCAGATATTTTCCCGCATATTCTTCCGTCGGATCATACGGCGGGTGGGGGCCCGGCAACCCGACCTGAAGAAAAAATGGTTCATGTCCGGTATAGCGGTCCAGCCACATGCACGCCAAATCAGTGACGAAAACATCGGCATGAAGATCTTCATCGGCTTCCCATAAAAACGCGCCGAGGCGCTCCTTATAATCTGCACGACGCCGATAGGTGACGCGCGAGGGTTTTTCGACTCCGCGTTTCCAGAGTGCCTTATCCCATTGATCTAGGTAGAAGGGCAGATTCGGGGTATCGCGATCCTTATTCTCTACCACATGCCTTTCATGGAACCCAAAATCCGCCTCGGCCGGATTGGTATGCATTTTTCCGACATTGACACATCGGTAACCTGCCTCGTTCAGCAATGACACCCAGGTCCAAGGCCACTTTTCATCGTTGCGATAGACCCCATTTGTGTGCGCGTAGGTGCCGGAAAATAGAGACGCGCGTGAAGGAGCGCAGGACGGTGCGGTAACATACATATTCATGAATGACGTGCCGCCCTCGACGAGACCGTCAATATGGGGCGTATCCATATGGTCATAGCCAAGGGCGGCAATCGTGTCGAGCCGTTGCTGGTCTGTCAGGATGAATACGATGTTGGGAAGATGAGACACGAATATTACCTTTGATTTCAGCCCTTTACGGCTCCAGAGATAGAACGGACGATATACTTATTGGCGATGACCATAAACGGCAGAATCGGGAGGGTCAGGACGATGCTGGCAAGACCAATGGCTCCCCAATCCACGCTGTCGTAAGAAATGAAGTTCATTACTGCAACGGTTGCTGTTGCAGTGTCCTGTCTGGTGATTACCAACGCGAAAAAAAAGTCATTCCATGCCAGCAGGAACCCAAGGATGAAGGCCGCGATTACACCAGGTTTCGCCGCCGGCAGGGCAACCAACAAAAGGGTATTTCTTAGAGAAGCCCCGTCCATGATTGCGGCCTCGATAAGCTCATTGGGAAGTTGAGCAAACGAGTTCCACATCAGCCAAACAACCAGGGGCAATGTTAGGGTCATATAGGCGAAAATCAGCCCAGGATAACTGTCGATGAACCCGACCTGCAGATAAAACAAGAAAAGTGGAATTACAAATCCGACAGGCGGTGCCATGCGCAGAAGCAAAAGCAGCCAGGATGCGATGAACTTGCCCGCAACTCGAGACTTAGCCAGCGCGAAACCAGCAGGAATACCCACGAGCATGGAGATCAAAGTAGCGCTTCCTGCGGTAATAAAACTATTCAATATTCCCAGCGGAAAATTGGAGCGAATTAGCGAGCTGAAATTTTCGAGCGACCAATCGCCAAGATTTTCCCAGATCGGGTCGAACAACGCAGCCGATGGCCTTACAGAAAGAATTAAAGCCCAAATGATAGGGAACAGCGCAAACAACAAGAACAACGAGATGCTTGTAACGCCCAAACCATGCTTGAGCGTATAACTCATGGAGCGATCACGCATGATCGATCCTCGCAGTGTGCCTAGCTACATAAAGGCTGATAACGGCTGCAATCAGAAACAGAAAGACAGCGATTGACGCGCCATAGGCGACATTTTCGTTTTGAAACGTCTGAACATAGGCATAGTAGTTGGTCACCTGTGTAGAGCGCCCCGGGCCACCGGATGTCATGATAAAGATCAGGGGAAAATGTTTTAGTAGTTCTATGAATCTGAAGAGTGACACCATAATGAGCGCGGGGACCAACAACGGCAGGGTAATACAAAAAAAGGTCTGTATTTGTGTCGCGCCGTCAAGAGCCGCAGCCTCGTCAAGGTCTTGTGAAATTCCTTGCAGGGCGGCGAGAATAATCAACATTACAAACGGATAGGTTGTCCAGGTGTCGGCCACGGTGATGGCGAACAAAGCACCATTGCGTGTCGTCAAAAACGCCGGAACCGTAACGCCGAATAAATCGAAAATCGCATTGATGGGTGAGAGGGTCGGCGTAAATAGCGACAGCCAGATCAAAGCTACTGCCACGCCGGGAACGGCATACGGAATAAGGAATAAACCCCGCGCATATTTCCACCTGGGTATAATCCGATGGAGCCCAACGGCAACAAAGGTGCCGGTAAAAACCTGAACGATCACGCCAACGATGGATAGGACCGCCATCACGTATACCGAATCGGAGAACCGAATGTCGGTCAGCATTTTGGCAAAGTTGTGAAGGCCGAATTCACCCTTGGAACCTCTGAGCATGTGATAGTCGCTCACCGCAATCCAGAACATTCCGACAAGTGGAACGATCGCAAACGCCAACACGGCGATAACCGCCGGGATCATCATGAGCTTGTATCCCCGCTCAAGACTTCGTCGCGCACTACGTTGGGTCATAACAAATCCGACCTGCGGCAAAGCCAGCTAAACCGCCGACCAAGGGATGGAAAAATGCACTTATCCAGCTCGGACGTCCCATTTACTTTACGTCGCGTCCTTCTCGACGCCGGGATTAAAGACAAATTTCCCAGCGCGAGCCCCGGTGGAGCTAAGGACAATCGGGGACGTTCGACCCGGAGCAAGGCTTAGTGGGGAATCAAGCCCAGCGACAAGGTTGCCGCTGGGCTTCATTGTTAATTCCCGAGGATTTCCTTCATCTCTTGCTCCGCCGCTTTCAGGGCATCCTCCGGGCTGACCAAGCCATTGAGCGCGGCATTGATGTTTTCACCGATAGCCTGACCCAAGGCCGGCCATTCGGGGATGAGAGGACGGTAATGACCAATCGCCACATCAAGTGCCTTCAGCCGGGTGGGCATCAAATCCGGATGCAGTGAAGCATATTTCTTCGCGACAGCCGGGTCCTTTGCAACTTTAGCCCTCACAAAATCCGCAAATGGTTCCGCCAGAGCGATTTTGGAGATGATTTTTTCACTCGTAGCCCATTCGATAAATTTGAAGGATGTTTCCGGATCCGATGCTCCCTTCGGGATGCCGAGACCGTGCACGGCGATCGCAGGGGATCGTCCCGCGGGACCGGCCGGTGGAAGAGCAACGCCCTGCTTGTCGGCAAAATTGCTTTTGTCCGGGCTGGTGATGGCGTTGACGATGCCGGTTCCCTCGAGGGTCATGGCGACCTTGCCGTTGATGACCCCGGCTCTGACTTCCGGAAAGTTAAAGTTGCCCGCTCCTGGAGGCCCATACTGGTTCAGCAAGGTCATATATACCTGTAGGGCTTTGAGGGTTTCCGGAGAATTGATCGCCGGAGTCAGGTCCCCGCCGGGATAATCAGCGAAGAATTTGCCGCCATAGGCCCTCATGATCATCGGAAAGATGAACATGTTGAAACCCTGGCCCGGAGCAGCCCGCAAAGCGACAGCGGCGACATCCTTACTATGGACAGCTTTCGCCACATCGATCATTTCTTCAAAGGTTTGGGGGGCTGTTTTCCCGGCCGCTTCCAGGATGTCCTTTCGATAGGTCATCATTCCGACGGCGGCCATGTAGGGAACGGCCCAATAGTCCCCGTTGACTTTGTATGCATCAAGTGGACCTGCAAGAATGTCGGCTTTATCCTGGATATTGCTCACCTGGCTGGTTATCGGCTGCACCCATCCTGCTTTGATCCAGCGCTGAACCTGGATAACCGGGGTATGCACCACATCAATCTTATTGGTGTTACCGGTGAACTCCAGGGTAATGCGATTCTCGAAAACCTTTTGCCCGATCACCTCGATGTTGGCCGTAATGCCGGTTTCTGCCTGAAAATCAGCGGCGAGGGCCTGCAGGCCCCTCGTATACGGCATGCCAAACAACAAGACGTTTATTTCGCTTTTTGCCGCCTGGGCGGACGCAGCGAATGGACCCACCAGTGTGGCGAGCACTAACCCCAAACTTAGTAGTAATTTCATGACGTGTTTCTCCTTGGAAAATGGAATGTTGGCTAGTTGATTTCGGCCTGGGGAATTACCCACCGCGACCGGGCTGGATGTAGTGTTTGGGCGGATTCCGGAAAATTGATTTTTCTGCTGAAACCCGTGTCATCAGATCTTCGCGCACCGCGAGCAACTCAACCTGCATCCGCGCCAAATAGTTCTCATCAATTTCGACAACGTTTGCGGGTTCGGCTAAAGACAACAAATACAGGAATTCTCCCTCGGGGCTTTCAATGACCGTTGCAAACCGCCGGATTCCCACATGATTGCCATTCAAATCATAGGCGAAAACGCTGTCTCGACATTCATCGATCATTTCTTTCGCTCTGGATTCCGAAATTAGAATGAGCTCGCGCTTACCCTCGAATTCGGTCGCGTAGAAACCGTCGGTAAAGAAGTAACTGGAGGTCTCCTCCCAGTTCATCCGGCTCATATATAGCCGAGCCAGCGCGTCAAGCTCATAGAGCGAACGCCGAAAGCCCACATTCGCACGAATGATTACATCTTCGTCGGGATACGGCGTTCTGGAATGCCAAAGCAATTCGTGCCCGGCAACGACCACAATTTCAGCAGACGTCCCGGTCTTATCCGCTAAATTTTGAATGGCCGTATCAAGATACTGGAGATATGTCTCCGATAGCGGAACATTCCGCTCGAGCCGAAAATTGCGGACACAGTATTTCTCACTCGTCCTGAATAGGTATCCCCACTCCGAGAGAGTCTTCAGAATTCGGTTGAGCGTGCCGGCCGAAATATCGCAAGCCCGTGCGACATCCACTTGCTTGATCGGCCCGGGCCCCGTCGACATGAAATATTCAAGGACCTGCAATGTCCGTACGGTTGCCGTACTCGTCATAATTCCATATTTGGATTTATTAATTTCATATATGGAATTATTTATCATTGAGCAAATTGAATCAAGGGGGGGTGGTCGGATCTCGACCAACCGGCCGCGTCTTTGGAAATCTGACCTTTTCGAGCAAAGAGAAGGCGTCGTTTCTCGAACATGAGCCAAGTGCGAAGCCATACTTCTGACCGTTCCCGGGTGCGCGCGAGTTTATCCGTGGTGATGTGCGATGGATTCTCCATACAGCGGAGATTCCGCCCCAGAGGCTGCGCAGCTTGCCTTTGGTTGCCGAGAGATTGAAGGCAGTTTGCGCGTTCCGGGTGAAGTAGCAAGAGACAAACTACAAAACGGCTCGCCGACTACCCGAGCGCTTCTGGCGTAACGGTTGTGCCAGAATATCCGTTCTTAACTGTTCCGCAGACCCGTTCTGAACGTCGAGACTATGTACCGCTTGGATACCTTGAATCACCAGTGATCCCGAGCGAAAATAATTCCCGCTCCCGGTGGCCGTACCGATTGCTTTGATCCTTCGGGTTCACTGAACTGAACCCGGAATCACAGATTTGCAGCTGTCACCCTGTAGAGACTCGATTGATCAGATGTTCCTTAATATGAATAGGGATCCCTGGTACAAGGTCGTCACGCCCTGCTTGGAGAAATAAGAGATAAGGAAGCCAAGGCACCATCAATGGCCACACCTGACTTCGGTTATCTAAACAGAAAGAACATCTGGCAGCAGTCATAGCACTAATGCCGTCTGGTACGAGCTAAGGTGACCAGAACACTATCATCGTCCAGAGGTTAGATATAGTGATTCAGCCGCCCCCTTGAAGAACCGGGGTGCTTGGCAGGAGCCATGTAAAATCAAGCCTTTTTCAACAGGCCGTCGGAACTACTACAACTGATCAGGCAGCGCTATCGAACTCGCGGACCGCCTCAAATACCGCCCGGACCTCTGGCGTCGGTACGATGCAAAGGGTTCGATATGCTTCCATAATAGGGACCGGGACGGACTACTGCTGTCGATAGACTGAAATGACAAC
This sequence comes from Candidatus Poriferihabitaceae bacterium, assembly GCA_965213885.1. Classification (GTDB taxonomy): domain Bacteria; phylum Pseudomonadota; class Gammaproteobacteria; order Arenicellales; family Poriferihabitantaceae; genus VYFG01. The sequence goes on along the minus strand of OZ243919.1, from coordinate 3,016,028 downwards.
CAGCAGGACAATTGGGAAATGGTAGACCCGGTCGCTTGGTACGACGCCAATGCCGGAGAGGTCGCTGCGCGATATGAAGCATTGGCTTCCGCAGTTGTCCACGGCTGGCTGCATGGCCTGCTGCCCGGGGATCCGGGCACCGTCCTCGATGTGGGCGCAGGCAGCGGTCGTGATGCCGCGTGGCTGGCTTCCATGGGTCATGAGGTCGTCGCTGTTGAACCATCCCCGTCAATGCGCACGGCCGCCTCGTCCATGCACCCAAACCCGGGGATCAGTTGGATCGATGACAGAATGCCGGCGCTGGGCCGGGTCACACGATCCGGCCTGTCATTCGACCTGATACTCCTGAGCGCCGTGTGGATGCATGTGCCGGAAACCGATCGGCCGCGCGCTTTCCGGAAACTGATCAACCTACTGAGGCCAGGCGGCCTGCTGGCCATCACGCTGCGCTGCGGACCGACAGACCGGGCACGGGGATTCCATCCCGTCTCGGCGGAAGAGATCGAGGCTCTGGCCCACGATCACGGCGCCTTTGTCGAGAGGCACACGGAGTCGAAGGACCAGCAGGGCCGTGATGACATCCGCTGGATACAGATGGCGGTCCGGCTGCCCGACGACGGCACCGGCGCGCTTCCCCTACTGAGACACGTCATCCTCAACGATGACAAGAGCTCAACCTACAAGCTGGCGCTTCTTCGCACGCTGTGCCGGGTAGCGGACGGCGCCGCCGGCCTGGCCCGGAATCATGACGACGACTATGTCGCCGTCCCCCTTGGGTTGGTTGCACTTACCTGGATACGGCTGTTCAGGCCGCTGTTGTCAGAGAACCTACCCCAAAACCCGTCTAATATCGGGATGGAGCGCCTCGGTTTCGTGAAGGAAGCGTTTCGGAAACTCACCGAAGTGTCGCATCTTGATCTGCGGGTCGGCACGAGGTTTTCGACTCGACATTCCGCCGCCCTTCACCGGGCGTTGAATGACGCTGCAGGTACGATCGAGAGAATGCCCGCCACCTACGTGACCTACCAAAACGGCGGACAGGTCTTTCCGGTAGCCAGGGCTCGCAGGCGGTCACGTCCATCTGCGATCACCCTGGACCGGGAATATCTGTACAGCTTTGGTGAAATGCTGGTTCCGAGGCACCTATGGCAAGCACTGCAGCGCTTTGGCGTATGGATCGAGCCGGCAGTGGTGGCTGAATGGGGCCGCCTCATCAGGACCTACGCCCTGAAGCTCGGCACGCCGGTTGAGGATTCGGTGATGGCGGACGCGATGGCATGGAAAGAGCCGGATCGGGATGTAAGGCTGGCACGTGAACGGGCGCTCGAACTATTAACCGAAAGGAACCTGTATTGTGTCTGGAGCGGGAAGGCTCTGAATCACGAGAACCTGGATGTCGACCATTGCCTGCCATGGACCGTGTGGCCCTGCGGCGATCTCTGGAACCTGATGCCGGCAAATCGGACGGTCAACCAACGTCAGAAAAAGGCCCTTCTGCCAAGTGGCCGTCTTCTCCGATCGGTCCAGGACAGGGTGCTCAACTGGTGGGGGTCGGCTTACCTGAAAGACGAATCGGACGTTTCCGGTCGATTCTGGCTGGAGGCGAATGCAAGCCTTCCCGGGGTCATCAGCGAACAGGGAACCCTGGACGACATCTTCGATGCCGTCTGCCTCCAGAGGATGCGGCTGAAGCATGACCAGCAAGCGCCGGAATGGAAGGGAGAGCAATACCTTTCAGCGCCCTGACGAACGCTCTTGGCAACGCTTCCCCGCCACCCGGGAGCATGGTGCCGGTCCATCGACCATAAGATCCATGCCTCAAGTACTGCTCTCCCGCCTGCTTCGGTTGTGGAGCATTGGGTGAGTGGATCCTGGGTGCTGCGAGGGTTTCAATCCGATCCTTGAAGGATGCTTATCGGCCCGGCATCAGGTTGGAACGGAAGGCATTGCCGATCCTCGCCGCATCACCGGACGCAACTTCCGCTGCTTCTGCGTACTTGTGCCAGTTCCGGACGGAGGCGCAGTATTCCCAGCGCCTTGCGTTTCCAGATGCCAACCAAGATGGCGTACCGAAAGATTTCGCCACGCTCAAAGCCATTACGGCGGCCGGCAAGGCTTGCACGTTCATCAAACACCCGATTCGCCAACTCGACCAGTCGGGCAACTTCCAGCCGTTTCACTCCTGTCCGGCGCCGAAGGGCTGGCTCGAACTCCTGGGCGCCGATCCCGCGACGGCCTATGAGGCAGAGCCGGTCCACCGGGCTGAAGGTCTCCGGGCCCTTGCCTGATTCCGCCAGCCGCGCGGCGATGAGCCGGTTGCCGAGCCGGTTCGGCAGCGCATCTGCCAGCATTCCCGGCAAGCCCCTGAAGGGTTCCCTGTTGAGAGCCGGGAATTCATAGGGCGCCTCCCTCAATCGGCCTTGGCACCATGTCTGATTAATATCCAGTAATGGAATTTCACGGATGTCGAGGCGGATAAGTTCCCCGCATTGGGGCATCCATCCAGTTAATCACAGGCACATTGATCTGAATCAAATCGTCCGGACTGGATTTGCACTCGAATATCCGGGCGCATCCCAGGTACAACCCGTTCAGCCCGCAGCGCGGCGGTTCCGGAGGAAAAAATGAATTCTCCCGCCCAGGTGTCCCATCGCGAGCAGCACCAGATGCTCGGCATGAGCACGATCGCGTTCGTATTCTGTTTTGCGGTCTGGACAATCTTTTCGATCATCGGCGTAAGGATCAAGCAGGAACTCGGCCTTTCCGACACCCAGTTCGGCCTCCTGGTGGCCACGCCGGTCCTGACGGGTTCCGTGAGCCGGATATTCCTCGGGATCTGGACCGACCAGTACGGGGGCCGGCTCGTGTACACGCTGGTGATGATCGCCTCGGCCGTCGCCACGTGGCTCCTGTCGACGGTCACGACCTACCCGATGTTTCTCGTGGCCGCCCTCGGCGTGGGCCTCGCCGGCGGATCCTTCGCCGTCGGCATCGCCTACGTGTCGAAGTGGTATCCGTCGGAACGCCAGGGCAGCGCGCTCGGGATTTTCGGGGTCGGCAATGTCGGCGCGGCGGTGACCAATTTCGGCGCGCCCTTCCTGCTCGTGGCCCTGGGCTGGCAGTCGACCGCGCAGGTCTACGCGGTCGCTCTCCTGATCATGGCCGTCCTGTTCTTTTTCCTCACCAAGGAAGATCCGGCGACGGCCGCGCGCAAGGCGAGACAGGAAAAACCCCGCTCCACGCTGCTGGAACTCGAGCCGCTGCGCAACCTGCAGGTGTGGCGCTTCGCCCTGTACTATTTCTTCGTCTTTGGCGCCTTTGTGGCCCTGGCGTTGTGGCTGCCCCGCTACCTGGTCGGTGTGTACGGACTCGACATCAAGACGGCGGGTATGATCGCGGCCGCCTATTCGGTGCCGGCCTCCATCTTCCGCGCCTATGGCGGACACCTGTCGGACAAGCGCGGCGCCCGCTCGGTGATGTACTGGACCTTCGGTGTCTCGGTCGTGCTGACGTTCATGCTGTCCTACCCCAACACCGACTACGTCATACACGGGATTCACGGACCGATCGTCTTTTCCACCAGCATGGGCCTGGTGCCGTTCGTGATCACGATCTTCGTGCTGGGCTTCTTCATGTCCCTCGGCAAGGCGGCCGTCTACAAGCATATTCCGGTCTACTATCCCGATCACATCGGTTCGGTGGGCGGCCTGGTCGGCATGATCGGTGGGCTGGGCGGTTTCATCCTGCCCATCATGTTCGGCGTGATGCTGGACTTGACCGGTATCTGGACGAGCTGTTTCGCGCTCCTGTTCGTCATTGTCACGGTCGCGCTGTTGTGGATGCATTTTTCCATTCGCATCATGGAGCGCGGTGCGCTCACGACGGAGCTCGAGTCGCTGCCGGAACTGCCGGAGATGCAGTCGATTCACGGACCGAAGCAGGAGGGCGCGCTGTCCGGGGTCATCAAGAAATGGCGCCCCGGCGACATCGAGGACTGGCGCCCGGAGGACGAGGAATTCTGGGAGGAACACGGCCGCAGGATCGCCAACCGCAATCTCTGGATCTCCATCCCGGCGCTCCTGCTCGCGTTCTCTGTCTGGATGGTATGGAGCGTCGTGGTCGCCAAGCTGCCGTCCATCGGTTTCAACTACACCACGGACCAGCTCTTCTGGCTGGCCGCACTGCCCGGAGTATCGGGAGCGACGCTCCGCATCTTCTACTCCTTCATGGTCCCGATCTTCGGCGGGCGGCTCTGGACGACGGTGACCACCGCCTCGCTGCTCATTCCCGCCTTCGGCATCGGCTACGCGGTGCAGAATCCGCAGACTCCCTACCTGATCTTCCTCGTACTGGCGCTGCTTTGCGGCCTCGGCGGCGGCAACTTCGCCTCGTCCATGGCGAACATCACCTACTTCTACCCGAAGAGGGAGAAGGGTCACGCCCTGGCGATGAACGCGGGACTCGGGAACCTGGGCGTATCGGTGATGCAGTTCCTGGTGCCGATCGTGATCACCACCGGCGCCTTCGCGTTCTTCGTCGGGGAGGGCCAGCTGACCGACGAGGGAAAGACGCTGTGGCTGCAGAACGCCGGATTCGTGTGGATCCCGTTCCTGATCGTCTCCACCCTGCTCGCCTGGTTCGGCATGAACGACATCACGGCGGCGAGGGCGTCCTTCTCCGACCAGGCGGTGATCTTCTCCCGCTTCCACAACTGGGTGATGTGCTGGCTGTACACGGGCACCTTCGGCTCCTTCATCGGCTATTCCGCCGGATTCCCGCTGCTGATGAAGACCCAGTTTCCCGCGCTTGATGCCCTGTCCTACGCTTTTCTCGGCCCGCTGGTGGGCGCGCTCAGCCGGGCCGGAACCGGCTGGGTCTCCGACCGCTACGGCGGGGGCCGGGTCACGTTCTGGACCTTCACCGGGATGATCGCCGCCGTTGCGGGCGTGCTCTATTTCCTCGAGATCAAGGACCAGCCCGGCGCATTCTGGGGCTTCTTCGCCTGTTTCATGGTGCTCTTCTTCCTGACCGGTGTGGGCAACGCCTCGACCTTCCAGATGATTCCCACGATCATGCGCCAGGAGGTCCATCGGCTGATGCCGGAGCTCGATGACGTGAAGCGGCTCAAGCATGCGGAGCGCGAAAGCGCGGCGATCGTCGCGTTCACCTCCGCGATCGCCGCCTATGGCGCCTTCTTCATCCCGAAGTCCTACGGCACCTCGATCACGCTGACCGGCGGACCGCAGGCGGCATTGTGGGGCTTCCTGATCTTCTATGTCACCTGCGTGCTCGTCACCTGGTTCTTCTATACCCGCAAGCACGCCCCGGTCCCCAGTTGAGGGACCCGACCCGAATGGAACCATGCCATGTCACTTCTCCTTGATCGACTCAACTTCCTAGCGCGCAAGAACACCGGCACCTTCGCCGGCGGGCACGGCGTGACCACGAACGAGAACCGGGACTGGGAGGACGCCTACCGGAAGCGCTGGCAGCACGACAAGATCGTGCGCTCGACCCACGGCGCCAACTGCACCGGCTCCTGCTCCTGGAAAATCTACGTCAAGGGCGGCATCGTCACCTGGGAAACCCAGCAGACGGATTATCCGCGCACCCGCCCGGACCTGCCGAACCATGAGCCGCGCGGCTGTTCCCGCGGCGCGAGCTACTCCTGGTACATGTATTCGGCCAACCGGGTGAAGTACCCGCTGGTACGTTCACGGCTGCTGAAGCTGTGGCGCAGCGAGCGTGCGGCGAAGTCGCCGGTCGAGGCCTGGGCCGCGATCCAGGATGACCCGGCGAAGCGCGCCGAATACGTCAGGATCCGCGGCCACGGCGGCTTCGTGCGGGCAGGCTGGGACGAGGTCAACGAGATCATCGCGGCGGCCAATGCCTACACCGCCCGCAGGTGGGGCCCCGACCGGGTCATCGGATTCTCCCCCATCCCGGCCATGTCGATGGTTTCCTATGCCGCCGGCTCACGCTACCTCTCGCTGCTCGGCGGAACCTGCATGTCCTTCTACGACTGGTACTGCGACCTGCCACCGGCCTCGCCGATGACCTGGGGGGAGCAGACCGACGTGCCGGAGTCGGCAGACTGGTACAACTCCGGATTCCTCATTCTGTGGGGATCGAACGTGCCACAGACGCGCACCCCCGATGCACACTTCTACACCGAGGTCCGCTACAAGGGAACCAAGTCGGTGGTCGTGTCTCCGGACTACTCGGAGGCGGCGAAGTTTTCCGACATCTGGCTCCACCCCAAGCAGGGTACCGACGCCGCCCTCGCCATGGCGATGGGGCACGTGATCCTGCGCGAGTTCCACCTGGACCGGCAGGCGGAGTATTTCCGGGACTACTGCCGGCGTTACACCGACATGCCGATGCTGGTGCGCCTGGTGGAGAAGGACGGGCGCCACGTGCCGGACCGCATGCTCCGCGCCTCGGATTTCAGGGACGGGCTCGGCGAGACCAACAATCCCGAGTGGAAGACCGTCGCCGTCGACGGCAGCACGGGAGCCGTGGTCGCCCCCCAGGGATCGATCGGCTTTCGGTGGGGTGAGGAGGGAAAATGGAACCTCGAATCCAGGGACGGGCAGGGTGCGGACATCGAGCCCGCGCTGAGCCTCATCGCCGAGGGGGACCACGACGAGGTCGCCCCGGTGGCCTTTCCCTATTTCGGCAACCGCGAACACGACCATTTCGAGGGTACGGATCATGACAGCGTGCTGGTCCGCCGGGTACCGGCAAGGCGGGTGGAGCTCGCCGGGGGCGAGGCGCTGGTCGCCACCGTCTTCGACCTGTTCGTCGCCAACTACGGTCTCGACCGCGGCCTGGGGGACGACAGCTGCGCGGCCTCCTTCGACGACAACCAGCCCTACACACCGGCCTGGGCCGAGACGATCACCGGGGTCCCGCGCGACCACATCATCACCGTCGCCCGCGAATTCGCCGACAACGCCGAGAAGACGAACGGCCGCTCGATGGTCATTCTCGGGGCGGGGATCAACCACTGGTATCACATGGACATGAACTACCGGGGAATCATCAATCTCCTGGTCATGTGCGGCTGCGTCGGCCAGTCCGGCGGCGGCTGGAGCCACTACGTCGGGCAGGAAAAGCTGCGCCCTCAGACCGGCTGGCTGCCGCTCGCCTTTGCGCTTGACTGGAGCCGCCCGCCGCGGCAGATGAATTCCACCTCCTTCTTCTACGCGCATACCGACCAGTGGCGCTACGAGACCCTGACGGTCGACGAAATCCTGTCACCGACCGCGCCGGACGGCCCGTGGGACGGCACGCCGATCGACTACAACATCCGCGCCGAGCGCATGGGCTGGCTTCCGTCCGCCCCGCAGCTCGAGACCAACCCGCTCGAGGTCGCGGCAGCCGCGGAGAATTCGGGCAGGGAGGCCGGGGATTATGTCGCCGAGGGGCTGAAGTCCGGGGAACTGAAACTGTCCTGCGAGGACCCCGACAAGGAGGAAAACTGGCCGCGCAACCTGTTCGTCTGGCGCTCCAACCTGCTCGGCTCCTCCGGCAAGGGCCACGAGTACTTCCTGAAGCACCTCCTCGGCACCAGTCACGGTGTGTTGCGCGAGGATCTCGGCGAGGAGGGCCGCCAGCGCGGCAGGGAGGTCGTCTGGCACGACGAGGCGCCGGAAGGAAAGCTCGACCTGCTGGTCACCCTCGACTTCCGCATGTCGACGACCTGCGTCTATTCCGACATCGTCCTGCCGACGGCTACATGGTACGAGAAGAACGACCTCAACACCTCCGACATGCATCCCTTCATCCACCCGCTGACCAGTGCGGCGGACCCGGCCTGGGAGGCGCGGAGCGACTGGGACATCTTCAAGGGGATTGCGAAGAAGTTTTCGGAGGTCGCACCGGAAGTGCTCGGCGTGGAAAAGGATGTCGTGCTGGTCCCGATCCTGCACGACACCCCGGGCGAACTCGCCCAGCCGCTGGGCGTGACAGACTGGAAGGCCGGCGAGACCGACCCGGTTCCGGGCAAGACCATGCCCACGGTGGCCGTGGTCGAACGCGACTATCCCAACCTGTACAGGCGGTTCACCGCGCTCGGTCCGCTGCTGGACAGGCTCGGCAACGGCGGCAAGGGCATTTCGTGGAACACCGAGCACGAGGTGGAACTGCTTGGCCACCTCAACGGGGTCGTCGCCGAGGATGGTCCCACCAAGGGCCGTCCCCGCATCGACAGCGACATCGACGCGACGGAAGTGATCCTCTCGCTGGCGCCGGAAACCAACGGCGAGGTCGCGGTCAAGGCGTGGGAAGCGCTGTCGAAGCACACCGGCCGGGACCATGCCCACCTGGCCGTGTCGAAGGAAGACGAGAAGATCCGCTTCCACGACATCGTCGCCCAGCCGCGCAAGATCATCTCCTCGCCGACCTGGTCGGGACTGGAGTCCGAGAAGGTCTGCTACAACGCGGGCTATACCAATGTCCATGAACTGATTCCCTGGCGGACGCTGACCGGCCGCCAGCAGCTCTACCAGGACCACCTGTGGATGCGGGCCTTCGGCGAGGCGTTCTGCGTCTACCGACCGCCGATCGACACCAAGACGATCAACCCGGTCATCGAGGCGAAGTCGAACGGCCGGCCGCAGGTGGTGCTGAACTTCATCACGCCGCACCAGAAATGGGGCATCCATTCCACCTACACCGACAACCTGCTGATGCTGACGCTGAACCGCGGCGGGCCGGTGGTGTGGATTTCCGAGGTGGACGCGGACAAGGCCGGCATTGTCGACAACGATTGGGTGGAGGTGTTCAACGCCAATGGCGCGATCACCGCACGCGCGGTTGTCTCCCAACGCATGAAGGAAAGCACGATCTACATGTACCATGCACAGGAGAAGATCGTGAACACGCCGGGGTCGCAGGTGACCGGTCAGCGCGGCGGTATCCACAATTCCGTCACCCGGGCGATCACCAAGCCGACCCACATGATCGGCGGCTATGCCCAGCAATCCTACGGCTTCAACTACTACGGTACGGTGGGATCGAACCGCGACGAGTTCGTGGTGGTCCACAAGCTCGAAACCGTGGACTGGATGGAAGGCCCGTACCGTGAAACCACCGTGCAGACGGAGGCAGCAAAATGAAGATACGCGCACAGATAGGCATGGTGCTCAACCTGGACAAATGCATCGGCTGTCACACCTGTTCGGTGACATGCAAGAATGTCTGGACCAACCGCGAGGGCGTGGAATACGCCTGGTTCAACAATGTCGAGACCAAACCGGGCATCGGCTATCCCAAGGAGTGGGAAAACCAGAAGAAGTGGAACGGCGGCTGGGTGCGCAGGGCCAACGGCCGCATCGAGCCGAAAATGGGCTCGAAATGGCGCATCCTCGCCAAGATCTTCGCGAATCCGGACCTGCCGGAGATCGACGACTATTACGAGCCGTTCGATTTCGACTACGGCCACCTCCAGACGGCACGCGAAAGCCAGACACCGCCGACCGCGCGACCGCGGTCGCTGATCAGCGGCGAGCGCATCGACAAGATCGAATGGGGGCCGAACTGGGAGGAGGTCCTCGGGGGCGAGTTCTCCAAGCGCTCGGCGGACTACAATTTCACGGGCATCGAGAAGGAGATCTATGGCGAATTCGAAAACACCTTCATGATGTACCTGCCGAGGCTGTGCGAGCACTGCCTCAATCCGACCTGCGTGGCAGCCTGCCCTTCCGGGGCGATCTACAAGCGCGAGGACGACGGCATCGTCCTGATCGACCAGGAAACCTGCCGCGGATGGCGTATGTGCGTGTCGGGCTGCCCCTACAAGAAGATCTACTACAACTGGTCCTCCGGCAAGTCCGAGAAATGCGTGTTCTGCTACCCGCGCATCGAGGCGGGACATCCGACCGTCTGCTCGGAGACCTGTGTCGGGCGCATCCGCTATCTCGGCGTGATCCTCTACGACGCGGACCGCATCGCCGATGCGGCGTCCACCCCCGACGAGCAGGACCTGTACGAAGAGCAGCTCAAGCTGTTCCTCGATCCAAACGATCCGGAAGTGATCTCCCGGGCCCGTGCAGATGGGGTGCCGGACGCCTGGCTGGAGGCGGCGGTGAGATCGCCGGTCTACAAGATGGCCATGGACTGGAAGGTGGCCTTCCCCCTGCACCCCGAGTACCGGACCCTGCCGATGGTGTGGTACGTACCGCCGCTGTCCCCGCTGCAGTCCGCCGCCGAGGCGGGCAAGATCGGCTGGGAGGACGGACTGCCGGACGTCCGTTCCATGCGCATCCCGGTCCGCTATCTCTCCAACCTCCTGACCGCGGGCAGGGACGAGCCGGTGATCAGCGCGCTCGAACGCATGCTCGCCATGCGGGCCTACATGCGGACCAAGACGGTCGACGGCGTCCTCGACGAGGCGGTGGCCGAAAGGGTCGGACTGACCGGGGCCATGATCGAGGAGATGTACCGGACCATGGCGATCGCGAACTTCGAGGACCGGTTCGTCATCCCCACCTCGCATCGCGAGATCACCGAGGACGCCTATGACGTGCGCGGTTCGTGCGGCTTCACTTTCGGCAGCGGCTGCTCCGGCGGATCAACGGAAACGGACCTCTTCGGTGCCAGGCGCACGCGCACCGTCCAGACGCCGACCGAGCTGTTCAAGGAGCGAGTGTGATGGAGACCGTATTCAAGGTGGTCTCGCTCCTGCTGTCGTATCCGACAGAGGAACTGCTGGAGACGATGCCCGAAATCCGCCGGGCAATCGACGACGCCCCCCTGGACAGCCCCGGGAAGGCGGCGCTGCGGCGCCTCGCCGACGATATCGGCCGACGCGACGCCTACGACGCCCAGGAGCGGTACGTGCTCCTGTTCGACCGCACCCGCTCGCTGTCCCTGCACCTGTTCGAGCATGTCCACGGCGAAAGCCGCGACCGCGGACAGGCCATGGTGGACCTGATGGCCATGTACGGAGAGGACGGTTTCGAGATCGACACGAAGGAGCTGCCGGACTATCTGCCGATGTTCCTCGAATACCTGTCGATGAAGCCACGGGGCGAGGCGGTCCGGCTGCTCGACGAGACGGCCCATATCCTCGCCGCCCTGCGCGAACGCTTGCAGAAACGGCAATCCGTCTATGCCAATGCCTTCATCGCCCTGGAATCGATGGCGCGGCAGAAGCCCGACGCCGGCCTGTTGCGCGACCTGCTCCAGGCGCCGGACGATGACCCCGCCGACCTCGAGGCGCTTGACCGCGTCTGGGAGGAGGAAGCGGTCACCTTCGGCGGGAACGCGGACGGGAACGACTGCGGGCTGGTGCGCCTGAAGAAACAGATACGCGCCGGCCGACGCAGACCGGCCGACGCGGCAAAGCCGCCCAACGCGGAGAATTCGAACCATGTCTGATTTCCTCAACACGCTGCTTTTCGGCATCTATCCCTATATCGCCCTCGTGGTGATGATCGTCGGCACCATCGTCAGATATGACCGCGATCCCTACACCTGGCGGTCCGGATCGTCGCAACTGCTTCGTCGCAGACAGCTCATCTGGGGTTCGGTCCTGTTCCATGTCGGCGTGCTCATCGTCTTTTTCGGGCACCTGATCGGCCTGCTCACCCCGATCGCCTTTTTCGACATGCTGGGGATCAGCCACGGGGCGAAGCAGGTGCTGGCGATCGTCGTGGGCGGCATTGCCGGCATCATGGCGATCGTGGGCGCGACGCTACTGGCCCATCGCCGCCTGTTCGATGCGCGCGTGCGCGCCGCATCGAGCGTGACCGATACCCTGATCATCATTCTGTTGTGGCTGCAACTCCTGCTCGGCCTGCTGACGATCCCCGTTTCCATGCAGCACCTTGATGGGCACGAGATGGTGAAGTTCATGAACTGGGCCCAGGGAATCTTCACGTTCGACCCGGCGGCGGCGGGCTACGTGGCCGGTGCAGCCGCCGTTTTCAAGCTGCATCTGTTCCTCGGACTGACGATCATGCTTCTGTTCCCGTTCACTCGGCTCGTTCACATGCTGAGCGCGCCGGTGCAGTACCTGTGGCGGCCCGGCTACCAGGTCGTGCGTGAGCGCAACAGACGCCCTGCCCCGACACGGCTTTCCGCGGGCTGAGGCATTGGTCACGGTCCTTGTCAATCCCCCGTCCGGCAGGTCCGCGGATGACCCTGCGGCCGGAAAGGGTGCCGACGCCGACGCCGGGGCCGTGCCGGCCCTCGGCGGGATATCGGTCAACGGCGTCACGGTTCCCGAGCGTGAGATTCTGGCGGAGGCGCAGAACCACCCGTCCGAAACCCCGGGCAGCGCCCTGCGTGCGGCCGCCGAGGCGCTGGTGGTCCGCGAGCTTCTCTGGCAGGAAACCAGGCGGCTCGACATCCCTGCCGTGCCGGACCTGGACGATGCCGGCCGACCCGAAACAGAACGCGACGCAGGTATCCGGATCCTGATCGAACGGGAGGTGTCCGTGCCCTCGGCGACGCTGGAGGAATGCCAGCGTTACTATGAGCGCCACCCCGGCAAGTTCCGCGCCCCAACCCTCTACGAGGCCCGCCACATACTCATCGCCGTTCCGGAGTCGGACAGTGCTGACCGGCGTGCGGCGAGAACCCGCGCCCAGGGGCTTTGCGGGGCGCTCGCCGAGCGGCCGGAGCTGTTCCGGGACCTGGCCCGCGACCATTCCGACTGCCCGTCCTGCGAGCAGGGCGGCAACCTGGGGCAGCTGTCCCCCGGAAGCACCGTCGCCGAGTTCGAGGCCGCCCTGGCGAACATGCACGAGGGCGACATAACCCCGGCCCCGGTGGAGAGCCGGTTCGGTTTCCACGTGATCGCCCTGGACCGGAGAATCGAGGGCCACGACCTGCCCTTCGACCTGGTGAGTGACCGGATCGCGGCATGGCTCGAGGCCTCCGCGTGGTCGAAAGCGGTTTCACAGTACATTTCCATTCTCGCCGGGAAGGCGGAAATATGCGGAATCTCCCTGGGCGGTGCGGAGGGCCCGCTCGTCCAGTAGACAGTCGGGAGGCCGGCCCCGCAACGACGCCTATGCGGGATGCAGCAGGGAATCCGGCTCGCAGCTCTCGAACAGCGATGCGATCTGCCCGTCCAGGGCAAGCTCGATACACAGATCCTCCGCCCGGCGGCCGTCCCGGGGTTCCTCCCACGACAATATCCAGACCCTGAACCGGCTGAACCTGCCGGTCACCCTGAGCCCTTCCCGCCGCAGCTTCCTGAGGAGCGGCGCGATTTCCTCCTCGTCCGGCGGCCAGTGCCCGAACGTGAGGATCAGCCCCATGGCCCTGTGCTCGTACGGTTCGATTCCGGGGAGAATTCCGCCGGCGGGAACGGCGGTACAGGAGGACACCAACAGTGCCAGGAGCAGGGCGGCCGGACAGAGCCGGCAGCCTGTCCCGGCCGAGGGCGCACCCTGCTCCCCGGGAACTGCCCGTCCCCGCCTCACCGGCCGGTTGCCGGGTGCTTGATGCGATGGAACCTCGTATACCTCCGCATGCTGCCTCCACGTTTCGCCGAAATTCATCCCGACAACTGCTTGGCGGTACAATCGGCGTGGAACTGAAATCCGGATTATCCGAACATGCAAAAGAATTATCCACCCCGCAAGACCGCTTCCCGGTCATGGTGCGCGGGTCTCGTGATGGCCGTCTTTCTATCTCCCGTGTACGCGGGCACCGCCCAGGCCGGTAGTGAAGGCGCCGCTCTTCGGTGGGAGGAATCCTACGCGGGTGTGTTCGCGGGTAGTCGCCGGGCGGACCACCAGGTCATCGACGTGGAAGGCTTCGCGAACTGGGGAAATCCAGGCTGGTCGGTGGAATACGACCGGTCCGGATTCACCGGCGGTGTGCTGGCCGGCAGGAAGCTGCGGTGGGGCGGACAGACCATCAGGATCGAGATCGACGGCATGTCCGGCGGCGGAACGGCCGCCTCGAACATGCTTGATCCCGAAGGCCTGGACGAAACCGTCAGATCCGAGTTTCGGTGGATCGCCACCGCGCGAGCCGGCATCGAGCATGCCGCCGGCCCGGCAACGGTCTTTGCCGGCGGAGGGCTCGCGGTTGCCCGGATCGAAAGCTCGGTGACCGACATTGATTTCGGACCTGGCATGTCGACACGGGAAGACCCGGACGACTCCTTCCGGGACGGTTCGGTGGAGGCCGGCTGGGTAATCGGCATCGGCGTCGAAGCCCCGCTGGCCGACAACTGGATGCTGCGCCTGGAGGGCTCATACCTGGATTTCGGGCGGAGCACCCATCACGTGAACCACTCCGGCGACGCCCGCTGCGGGCCGAGCGGCCCCCGCAGGCCATGCCCATACGATATCGGGAACGACCTCGGCATCGTGCGCCTGGCAATCATCCGCCGGTTCGGCCCCTGACCGGACTCCGTCCACATCGGGTCGTATGGCCGCTGTCCTGTAGAACGCCGATGTCCCGGCAACACCGCAGTCCATGGCCCGGCCGCTTCAATGCTGACGATCAGCGAGGAAATCCTGCTGCTGATGCTCGACGATGAAACCGGCTGGCTGAGCGTTGTGTTGCCGGGCCACCGCATACGGGCCGCCATCGACGGCGCCGTGCTGATGGACCTTGCCCTGGCAAACCGCATAGATACCGACCTCGACCATCTCTTCCTCGTCAGCCCGGAACCGGTCGGGGAGCCGGTGCTCGATCATGCCCTGATACGAGTGGCGGGGGATGACGTACGACGCCCGGTCGACCACTGGGTAGCGGTGTTCACTCGCGATCACGAATCCGTTCGTTCGCGCATCGACGACCGGCTGGTGGAACGGGGGATCGTGTCACGGGACCGGTTCGGACGGCTGCTGGGTGATGGGCGGACATCACCTTGTGGATGCGGATGGGCAACCGTACAGGGACGTCAGGCGGCGCCTCGCCGGGGAGTTGATGGACGAGGAAATCCCCGAACCGCGGGACATCATGATCATCAGCCTGGTGGATATGTGCATGCTCTGGCCCGTCCTCATCGACGAGGTCCGGTTCGAACTGCTGGCCCCCAGGATCGGGCAGATTGCCAGGATGGATCTGATCGGCCAGGCCGTCACCCGCGTCGTCAGCGACTGGTGGGGCTGATCAGGAGTGCCGGAGGCATCGGCAACCGGCTGGCGGTGAGTTACCCGCCCGAAACCACCGCATCGAATGGCAACAACGAACACGCCGCGGCAATGCGGCATGACGGCTTTCGATGCCACACAATCTCCCGTGCCCTGGCGCCGCCCACCGTCAGGCCGCACCGGTACCACCGGTACTGCCCCGGGTGCAAATGATGCCGAGGGCCAATGAGCAATACCTGGGGATTGCCGGGCGGGAAGATTCATGGGGCACAACCCACCCGGCGGGAAGTCCGTGATTTCCGTGCGGAAACGGCTGCGCTATCCCTGAGTTGTCCGGGCGGCCCGGCCCCGAAACGGGGGTTTAACTTCCGGAATCTGTACCGATTTATTGGGTGAGTCATCCCTGCAGAACAGAATCATGCCGTCCAGATTCCCGCACGTCCTTCTCGGTGCCAGCCTTCTGTTCTCCCTCGGCCTGATCGGCCCCGCCCACGCCCTGTTGCCCGCCCGGGTGGATGGCGAGCCCTTGCCCAGCCTGGCGCCGATGCTGGAGAATGTCCTGCCCGCGGTGGTGAACATATCCACCACCACCCGGATCCGGGCCACGGATCATCCCCTGCTGCGGGATCCGTTCTTCCGCCGGTTCCTCGGCCCGCGCGAACGGGAAGGCAGCAGCCTTGGCTCCGGGGTCATCGTCGATGCCGCAAACGGCTACATTCTCACGAACCACCATGTCATCGACCGGGCCAGCGAAATCACCGTCACCACCAACGACGGACGGTCCATGGAGGCCACCCTGGTGGGCTCCGATGAGGACAGCGATGTCGCGGTCATCCGGGTGCAGGGGGACAACCTGCAGGCCATCGCCATCGGCCGGTCCGCGGAACTTCGCGTAGGCGATTTCGTGGTGGCCATCGGCAGCCCGTTCGGACTCAGCCAGACTGTGACCTCCGGCATCATCAGCGCTCTCGGCCGGAGCGGACTCGGGATCGAGGGCTACGAGGATTTCATCCAGACCGACGCCTCCATCAACCCCGGCAACTCCGGGGGCGCACTGGTGAACCTCCGCGGGGAACTGGTCGGAATCAACACCGCAATCCTGTCCCGCGGCGGGGGGAGTATCGGAATCGGCCTATCCATCCCCGTGGACATGGCCGGCACACTGATGGCCCAGATCGTGGAGCATGGCAACGTGCAGCGCGGCATCCTCGGTGTGGGCATGCAGAATCTCACGCCCCGGCTGGCGGAAGCCTTCGGCATCCCGGGCAAACGCGGTGCCGTGGTCTCCCAGGTGGTCCCGGGTTCCGCGGCGGCGGAAATCGGCATGAAGTCCGGTGATGTCATCGTCGGGTTCAACAACGTCGAGATTCACGACAGTACCGATCTGCGCAACGCCGTGGGACTGCTTCGTACGGGGGACAGCGGGACCGTGGCCTTCTACCGGGGCGGCCAGCTGATCGAGAGGAAAGTCACCATCCACGATCCGCAGATGGTCGCGCGAACCCGGGGCGAAGCCCCGGAAGACAGCCGTTTTGCCGGTGCCACCTTCGAGGAGGTGACTTCCGAGGACGGCGAGAAGGCCATCCGGGTCACCGGCATCGAACCCGGCAGTCCGGCGGCCCGCACGGGCATCGTCCCGGGGGATGTGATCTATTCGGTCAACCGGCGTCGGATCGAATCCGTGGATGACCTTTCGACCATCATCGAGCGGTCGGACGGCGCGCTCCTGATGCGCCTGTTGCGCGGCGGCCGGGCCCTGTTCCTGGTGGTGAAGTAGGCATTCCGCGTTCCCGGACCCCTTGTCGTGATCGGTCCGCCGGCGGGATTTCGGGGCCGGCGGCGGGACGCCGCAACGCCCGTTGGCCGGACAAATGGTGTATCTTGGCTCCAAGTCGCCTGATCCGGTGCTCCGGCATGGCCGATATTGATCATTATGACAGAATTCCTCCTGGCGATATCCCTCTTTCTCCTGGCCCATGCGGTGCCCCCGGCTCCTCCGGTACGGCGCCGCCTGGTCTCCCTGCTCGGTCGGGGCATGTATCTCGCCAGCTACTCCCTCCTGTCGATCGCCCTGCTCGCCTGGGTTGTCTCGACCGCTCTCAGGGCCCCGCACATCCTGCTCTGGGCACCAGCGAACTGGCAGTCGGCCGTATCCGCCGTCGCGATGCCGCTGGCGTTCTGGTTCCTCATCGCCGGCCTCTGCGCGGCCAACCCGCTGTCCATATCCCTGCGCCGCCGTGATCCGTCCGGCCCCCTTCCCCCGATTGCCCGGATCACCCGTCACCCCGTGATCTGGGGCTTCCTGGTCTGGGCCGGGGCACACGTGCCGCCCAACGGCGATGTCGTCTCGCTCATTGTGTTCGGTGGAATGACTGCCCTGGCCGCGGCAGGCATTCCCGGTCTCGACCGGCGGGCGCGGCAACGGCTCGGTAACCCGCAATGGCGGGCGCTCTCGCGGTCCACCTCCGTCATCCCCCTAGCCGCGATCCTGTCGGGCAAAACGGACCCCCGTGTGGACAGCTCGTTTCTGCTGCATACCTGTGCGGGAATCGCCGCCTACCTGTGGTTCCTCCTCCAGGGCCACGAACTGCTGATCGGGGCTGATCCGCTGGCATGGCTCTCCCGGTGACCTGAAGGGGGCTCTGCGCGTGCAATTCGTCCTGTTCAGCCACGGCTTCCGTCCGTTCTTTCTTGGCGGCGCCCTCTGGGCCGCGGCCACCATGCTGCTCTGGATCGCCATGCTGACCGGACGCATCGCATTCGAGACTCCTTACGGCGCCGTCCCATGGCATGCCCATGAGCTCCTGTTCGGCTATGGCACCGCCGTCGTGGCGGGTTTCCTTCTGACCGCCATACCGAACTGGACGGGGCGCCCGCCGATCCGCGGTCCGGCGCTATGCATCCTGTTCGCGGTCTGGGTGTCGGGCCGGCTGGCGATCCTGGCTGCGGGCGTTGTCGGCCTCGCCGCCGCAGCCATCGTCGACAGCCTCTTCCTGCTTGGATTGTCGGCCGTCGTGCTCCGGGAGATTGTCGCCGGGCGGAATCGCCGCAATCTCAAGGTTGCGATGGTCGTGCTCCTCTTTTGCCTGACCAATATCGCCTTTCACCTCGAGCTTTTCCTAAACGGCTATCCGTTCCATGCTACCCGGGCGGCGGTTTCGGTCCTCGTCATCCTGATCATGCTGATCGGTGGCCGGATCATTCCCGGCTTCACGAAAAACTGGCTTGCAGGCCAGGGCGGCTGGGCACTTCCGACGCCCTTCAATGCATTCGACCGTCTCGCCCTCGGTATCGCCGTGACTGCCCTGGCGCTCTGGATCGTCTTCCCGGAGCGGCCGTTCACGGGCGGGGCCCTCCTCCTGGCCGCGCTCGTTCAGGCCGGCCGCCTGGCACGCTGGTCGGGCCATCACACCTTCCGCGAGCCCCTCGTGCTGATCCTGCATGTCGGCTATGCCTTCGTGCCGCTGGGCTTCGCCGCTGTCGGGAGTTCCATCCTGTGGCCCGACACCGTTCCCACCTCCGGGGTGCTGCATGCCTGGACCACAGGGGCAATCGGCGTGATGACCCTCGCGGTCATGACACGGGCAAGCAGGGGACATTGCGGCCGCCCCCTGACCGCACCCGCGACGACGCGGCTCATCTACCTGCTTGTGGTCCTTGCGGCCATCGCCAGGCTCGCCATGGCCCTGCTGCCGGGATCGGCATTCACGCTTCTCGTGATTTCCTCCCTTGCCTGGACGGCCGCCTTCACCGCCTTCGTGATTTTCTACGGGCCGATGCTCCTGTTGTCTCGCGGGGAGGGCTGAGGACCCGACCCGGCAGGGGTGCTTTGGGGAGCCATAAGGGATTCCTTTCGCAAATGCGTGGACTTGGCCGGTGCCCCTCGCCATAATCCCCCCGTCGATGAATTTGATGCGCGCAAATGCCATGCCCGACCAGCTGATCGCACCTTCCATCCTCTCTGCGGATTTCGCCCGGCTGGGCGAGGAGGTGGACAATGTCCTGGCCGCAGGCGCGGACATGGTGCATTTCGACGTCATGGACAACCACTATGTCCCGAATCTCACCGTCGGCCCACTGATCTGCGAGGCCCTGCGCAGGCACGGCGTCGACGCCCCCATCGACGTGCATCTCATGGTCAAGCCGGTGGACCGGATCATTCCGGACTTCGCGGCCGCCGGTGCGACCTACATCACCTTTCACCCGGAGGCGTCCGAGCATGTCGACCGGTCCCTCCAGTTGATCCGTTCCGAGAACTGCCGGCCGGGCCTGGTGTTCAATCCCGCCACGCCGCTGGATGCGCTGGAATACGTGATGGACAAGGTGGACATGATCCTGCTCATGTCGGTGAATCCCGGGTTCGGCGGCCAGTCGTTCATTCCCGCCACGCTGGACAAGCTCAGCAAGGCCCGGCGCCTGATCGAGGCGAGCGGCCGTGATATCCGCCTGGAAGTCGACGGCGGTGTGAAGGTGGACAACGTCGCCGAGATCGCACGGGCCGGCGCCGACGTGTTGGTCGCGGGCAGTGCCATTTTCGGCGCGGGCCGGGCCGATGATCCCAACCGGTACGACTCCGTGGTTGCCGCCATGCGGGACCAACTGGCCCAAGCCTGACTCCCGCTCCTCCCTGATGAAACCGCTGACGGCCCGCACGCTGCTGTTCGACCTCGACGGCACCCTGATCGACTCGGTGCCGGATATCGCCGCCGCCGCCAATCGCACCATGCGCGCCCTGGGTCTTGCGGAAAGGCCACGGGAGAACGTGCGCATGTGGACCGGTAACGGCTCGGAAAGGCTGATCAAGCGCACCATCACCGGAGAATGGGACGGGGAACCGGATCCCGCGCTGCTCGAGCAGGCCCTCCCGCTCTTCTTTGACCTCTACGCCGAGCACATCTGGGAGTTGAGCCGGTTCTATGCCGGCGTGGAGGAAACCATGGCGCGCCTTCGTGCGGAAGGCTTCGCCCTCGCCTGCGTGACCAACAAGCCGGATCGGCATACCGGCCTGCTCCTGGAGATTTCGGGCCTGGCCCGCCAGCTCTCGACCTGGGTGGGAGGCGACACCATCGGGGTGCGCAAGCCGGATCCGGGCCAGCTGCTGCACGCCGCCGAGTCGCTCGATAGCGCCACATCGGAATGCATCATGATCGGAGACTCCATGAACGACATCCAGGCCGCACGGGCCGCGGGCATGCGGGTGATCTGTCTGACCTACGGCTACAACCAGGGGATTGACCTGCGTACGGGTAGTCCGGACCGCCTGCTCGACAGTTTCCGGGAACTCACCAACCATCTTTCGCCCGCTTCCCGGGACGGCGCCCGGCAGCATTCCTCCGCGGTCTGAGCCACGGCTCCCAAGCCGCACCGCACGCCGGCCGGCCCATCCGCAGTCCGCTGGACTTTGTGCCGCATCCGGGTACAATCCGCCAGCGAACCTGATTCATTCACGCGGTTGACCGCATGCAGACAGTCCTCACATCGGGAATCCAACGGGTATGGCCCTGGCGAAGCTGGCGTATCTGACGCCCTGCCCTGCTCTGCCCGGCCACGCGGCCGCCATTCCTGACCGTGATGATTGAACATGCTGACGAAACCTGAATTCGACGCCTACGCCGCCCGCGGCTTCAACCGCGTCCCCCTGGCCCGCGACCTGCTGGCCGATCTGGAAACCCCGCTTTCCACCTACCTGAAACTGGGCGCCGGCCCCTACAGCTATCTGCTGGAGTCCGTCCAGGGCGGCGAAAAGTGGGGCCGCTACTCCATGATCGGCCTGCCCTGCCGCAACCGCATCGAAATCTCCGGGCACCGGGTCCGCATCCACCATGACCGGCAGGTGACCGAGGACCACGAGGTGGACGACCCGCTGGAGGCCATTCGCTCCTTCCGGCAGCGATTCAGGGTCCCGGACGTGGACGGTCTGCCCCGTTTCACCGGCGGCCTGGTGGGCTATTTCGGCTACGGCACGGTGCACTACATCGAACCCCATCTGGGACAGCACGGCGCCCCGGACCCGGTCGGGGCGCCGGACATCCTGCTCATGGTGTCCGAGGAGGTGGTGGTGTTCGACAACCTGTCCGGCAGGCTGCAGATCATCGTCCTGGCCGACCCCGGGGAGCCGGATGCCTACGACCGCGCGGCGGCCCGGCTCGATGCCCTGACCTCGGCGCTGCACCGTCCTCTTCCCTCCCAGCCGAAAGACGTCTTTGCCGCGGGCCCCGGAGAAGCGGACGCAGAATCGTCCCTGCCGCGTGCGGATTTCGAGAAGGCGGTGGAGAAATGCCGCCGTTACATCCGCGACGGCGACATCTTCCAGGTGGTGCTTTCCCAGCGCATGTCCATGCCCTACCATGCAAGACCCCTGGAACTCTACCGCGCGCTGAGAACGCTCAACCCGTCGCCCTACATGTTCTTCGTCGATCTGGGCGACTTCCAGATCGCCAGCTCGTCGCCGGAAATTCTGGTGCGCCTGGAACAGGGCGAGATCACGGTGCGGCCCATCGCGGGTACCCGCAGGCGCGGCGCCACGCCGGAGGAGGATGAAGCCCTGGCCGAGGAGCTCCTGGCGGATTCCAAGGAACTGGCGGAGCACCTGATGCTGATCGACCTCGGCCGCAACGACGTCGGGCGGGTCTCCGCGATCGGCTCGGTGTCACTCACCGACAAGATGATCGTCGAGCGCTACTCCCACGTCATGCACATCGTCTCCAACGTGACGGGCCGGATCACCCCGGAACTCGATGCCATCGACGTGCTGAAGGCCTCCTTCCCCGCGGGCACCCTGTCCGGGGCACCCAAGGTGCGCGCGCTGGAAATCATCGAGGCGCTGGAGCCGGACAGGCGCGGCATCTATTCGGGCGCCATCGGCTACATCGGATGGAACGGCAACATGGATACGGCCATCGCCATCCGCACCGCGCTGATCAAGGACGGCCGGGTCTACATCCAGGCGGGCGCAGGCATCGTCGCCGACTCGGTGCCGGAGAGGGAATGGGAGGAAACCATGAACAAGGCGCGGGCAGTGTTCCGGGCGGTGGACATGGTGAACGGTGGCCTGCATGGCCCGTTTGGAGCGGAGGGCCGCTGACATGCTGCTGATGATCGACAATTACGACTCCTTCACGTACAACCTGGTGCAGTATTTCGGCGAGCTCGGGCAGGATGTCCGGGTTTTCCGGAACGACCGGGTGACGCTGGAAGAGGTGGCGGAGATGAATCCGGACTATCTCGTGATCTCCCCCGGGCCCTGCACCCCCAACGAGGCCGGGATCTCCGTGGCGGCCATTGAACGATTCGCGGGGACAGTCCCGGTCCTTGGTGTCTGTCTCGGACACCAGAGCATCGGCCAGGCGTTCGGCGGGCGGATCGTGCACGCGCGGACGCTGATGCACGGCAAGACCTCCATGATCCACCACGACGGCCGGGGGGTTTTCCGTGACCTGCCCGAACCGTTCCAGGCCACGCGCTACCATTCCCTGGTCATCGCGCCGGATTCGATGCCGAACTGCCTGGAGGTCACCGCCCGCACCGGCGACGGCGAGATCATGGGCGTGCGTCACCGGGAACTGCCGGTGACCGGCGTGCAGTTTCACCCGGAATCCATCGAGACACACTGCGGACACCGGCTGCTCGAAAACTTTCTCCAGGGAAGTTCGGCATGACCGCCAGGGAAGCCCGACCCCGCGCCGGGCCGAGCGTTCAGGTCGACAACGACCGGGCAGTCGTCACCGAGTGGCGTTTTGCGCCGGGCGCAGAAACCGGCTGGCACCGGCACGACCTCGACTACATCGTGGTGCCGATGACCACCGGCAGGCTGCTGGCGGAGACCGGCGAAGGCGACGTGACCCACAGCCTGACCGCGGGCGCTTCCTATGCGCGGTCGATGGGCGTCGAGCACAACATCGTCAACATCAACGATTTCGAATTCGTTTTCGTGGAAATCGAGCTCAAGTCACCGGGAGGCCAACCATGAGCGACATCCTGGAGCGGATTCTGACCCACAAGGCCGGGGAAGTGGCCGGGCGCGCCGAGACAGCGCCCCTGTCCATCCTCAGGCGTCGGTGCGCCGCCGGCCTCCCGCCGACCCGGGGATTCGCCGACGCCCTGGAGGGCCGGCTCACCCGGGACCGGCCGGGCATCATTGCGGAGGTCAAGAAGGCCTCCCCCAGCAAGGGGGTGATCCGGCCCGATTTCGATCCCGTCCAGATTGCGCGCAGCTATGCCCGCGGCGGCGCCACCTGTCTGTCGGTCCTCACCGACAGCCACTTCTTCCAGGGTCACGACGATTACCTCCTCCAGGCCCGCGAGGCCTGCGGCCTGCCGGTGCTGCGGAAGGACTTCATCATCGACCCCTACCAGGTGTACGAGGCCCGCCTGATCGGTGCCGACGCCATTCTGCTGATCGTGGCGGCGCTGGACGACGCCGCCCTGGCGGATCTTGCGGCGCTGGCCCATGAGCTGTCGCTGGACGTGCTGGTGGAGGTGCACGACCACGCGGAGCTCGTGCGGGCATTGCAGCTGCCGTGCCAGCTGGTGGGCATCAACAACCGGAACCTACGCACCTTCGAAACCACCCTCGATACCACCCTCGGGTTGCTGGACGCCATACCGGACGGCCGCATCGTGATCACGGAAAGCGGGATTCACGGCCCGGAGGACGTGACGCTGATGCGCGAAAACGGCGTGCATGCGTTCCTGGTCGGCGAAGCCTTCATGCGGGCCGGCGATCCCGGGGGCAGGCTGGCCGAGCTCTTCCGGGGCTGAGCGGCCCGAAGTCACGTCCCACCGCGTTCACCCCAGCGGCAGGACCACCACCGCGTCGGCATTGACGCACAGGTCAGCCCGGGCACCCGGGGCAAGCCGTGCGAGCCGGGGAAAGTGCGCCGTCAGCGGCCGGCCCGGCACCGCATCCGGGACCAGCACCGCGCGCAGATGGGGGCCAAAGAATGCCACGTCCCGCGCCCTGGCCCCGCCGAGGTCCACCACGGGATCCTTCGCCGACACCCGGAAGTGTTCCGGGCGAAAACAACGGACGACGGGCTGGTCCCGGGACAGCGGTCGGTTCATGGCGACCACTTCCCGAGCTACGGCCGGGACCGTACCATCATCCGGGCATGGCCGGACGCCCGGGATACCGGCTGAGGGATTCGCGGGATTCCTCGCCGGAATGCCGCGGAATGCCGGCGCCGCGGCCTGACGCTCCGCCCCGGAAAATTCCCGGATTGCGGCATCGCCCGCCATCGCGCGGCCCCCCGGCGCACTTTGCTCCTATACTCCCCGTTCGCATCCGCCTCCACCACCATGCAGGCCCTCACCCGCTACAGTCAAAACGTCCAGGGAATCATCTGCCTGACCGCGGCCCTGGTGTTCCTGACGATCAGCGACGCCATCATCAAGTGGCTGAGCCCCGTCTACCCGCTGCATGAGATCACGCTCCTCAGGGCGGTGATCGCCCTGGCGCTGGTGCTCGTCTTCGTGCTGTTCACGGGCGGGCTTTCGACACTGCGGACACGGCGGCCGCTGCTGCACCTGTTCCGGGGGCTCCTGCTGGTGCTGGCCAACATGTTTTTCTTTCTGGGCCTGTCGGTGATGCCGCTGGCGGAGGCAGTGACCCTGTTCTATACCGCCCCCCTGTTCATCTGCCTGCTGGCCCGTCCAATCCTGGGGGAGGTGGTCGGACTGCCGCGGTGGACGGCCATCGCAGCGGGGATGTTCGGGGTCCTGGTCATGGTGGAGCCGGGGGGCACCGGATTCACCTGGACCGCCGTGCTGCCGGTTCTGGCAGCCCTGACCTATTCCCTGATGGTGATGGTGACGCGGCGGCTTGGCATGGTGGACTCCGCAAGCACCCTGGCATTCTATATCCATCTCGCCTTCATTCTCGTCAGCATCCTGAGCGGACTCCTGATCGGTGACGGCCGGTTCAATGTGTTCGGCCAAGCGACCCTCGACTTCCTCCTCCGGGCGTGGACCTGGCCGAGCTTCCCCGATTTCCGGCTGCTGCTGGCCTGCGGCGCTGCGGTGGCCGCGGGAAGCTACCTGCTGTCACAGTCCTACCGGATCGCCCAGGCCTCGGTGGTGGCGCCTTTCGAGTACACCGGCCTGCCCTTCGCCGTGGTCGTGGGATACCTGGTCTGGGGCGACCTGCCCGGAACACGGGACATCATCGGAGGCCTGCTGATCATCGGCAGCGGGCTGCTGGTGGTGTATTTCGAGTCGCGCAGGGCACATCCGTCAATGAAACACCGGGAGCCCTGACCCGGCAATCCCCGGTTCACCGCGCCCGGGCTTTTGTGACAGAATCCCACCTGCCATGTCAGCACCCCCGGACACCGCCGCCTTTCTCCTGGACCACCGCCGTTCCCTCGAGCCGGTGGACAATATCCCTGATGCGCTGTATCCCGGTACCCAGGCCGCGGCCTACGCCGTCCAGGACGAGGTAGTCCGGGGCCTGGCCGAGCGCTTCGGGGGCGTGCCCTGCGGCTACAAGATGGCCTGCACCAACGAGCGGGTGATCCGTCTGCTCAACGTCAGCGGGCCGTTTCCCGGCCGGCTGCTGACACATTCCACCCATGACAGCGACGTGGAACTCGACCCCGGAGAATTCCGCTTGCGGATCATGGAGGCAGAATTCGGCTTCATCCTGGGTGAGGATGTTCCCCTGGCAAGAGCGCCGTACACCGCGGAAACGATCCGGCCCTATATCGAGGCCTTCGTGCCTTCTCTTGAAATCGTCGACCACCGGTTCAGCGACTTCTCCGGCGTCGGCGAAAACGCCCTTATTGCGGACAATGCCATCCACGGCGCCTGCATCTTCGGTGAGCCGGTCACCGGTTGGCAAGGAATCGACTTCAGCCGCCGACAGGTGCGCCTCCAGGTGAACGGCGAGACGTTCGCTGTCGGTGTCGGTGAACATGTACTCGGCGATCCGCTGTACGCCATGGCCTGGCTTGCCAATCACCTGGCACTCCGGGGCCGGACGCTGCGTGTCGGAGAACGGGTGACCACTGGCACCGCGGGGGAAATCTATTTCGCAAATCCCGGAGATGCCGTGCTCGCGGACTACGGCGACCTCGGCCGGGTGAGCATGCGGTTCCGCCCGCTCCCATCAATAACATCACCATAGCTTGCATTCATCATCATGACCAACTGGGCGTTTTTCGAGGGCGAGATCGTATCGATCGATCAGGCGAAGATCAGCATCACCAACCACACCCTGCATTACGGCACCGGCTGTTTCGGCGGCATCCGCGGTTACTGGAACACCGGGCAGGAACAGCTGTACATCTTCCGGCTCGAGGACCACTACGCCCGCTTCCTCCACAGCGCCCGCCTGCTGTTCAGCGATGTCGGGATGGACAACCCCGCCCTGGTGGCCACCACGCTCGAACTGCTGCGCAAGGAGTCCTGGCGGGAAAACATCTATATCCGCCCCATTGCCTACAAGGACGAGGGGGTGTTCCGGGTCTGGCTGCATGATGCCCGGGACAAGGTCGCCATTTTCAGCCAGCCCACCGGCAGCTACCTGCCGGATGACAAGAGCCTTTCCGTCTGCGTCAGCAGCTGGCGTCGCGTGGACGACACCGCCATGCCGGCCCGGGGCAAGGTCAACGGCACCTACGTCAACAGCGCCCTCGCCAAGAGCGAGGCCATGCTGGCCGGCTTCGACGAGGCCATCCTGCTGAACCAGGACGGTCATGTCTCCGAGGCGACGGCGGCGAATTTCATGATGGTCAGGGACGGCTCGCTGGTCACGCCGCCGATCACGGCGAACCTGCTGGAAGGCATCGTGCGCAAGTCGCTGGTGGAACTGGCCAGGGACCGGCTCGGTCTCGGGATCGAGGAACGCAACATCGACCGGTCCGAGCTCTATATGGCCGACGAGGTCTTCTTCTGCGGCACCGGTGTGCAAATGGCGTCGGTGGGAACCATCGATCACCGCACCATCGGCGACGGCGGCCGGGGTCCCGTGACCCGGGAACTGGGTGAAATCTTCCACCGGGTGCTCATCGGCGAGGAGCCGGACTACGGGCACTGGGTGACGCCGGTCTACGGCTGATCCCGGCCATGGGGCGGGGATCGACGAAACGGCCTGCGGGTCCTTTATACTTGCCGCAACCGACCGTTCCCCGTGCCGATGAAAATTACGCTCAGCAAGACCGGCAGGATCGCCTTTGAAGTCGCCACCGACAGCGGCCACCGCCTGTGCACCGACGGCTCCCCGGACAACGGCGGCAACAACGCCGGCGCGAGGCCAATGGAGCTGCTGCTGTCGGCGCTCGGCAGCTGCAGCGGCATCGACGTCGCCCTGATCCTCGAAAAGAGCCGCCAGGCCGTCACCGACTGCCGGATCACCGTGGAGGGGCATCGGGCCGACGCCGTGCCCGCCGTGTTCACCGATATCCATGTCCACTACACCGTCACCGGCACGGGTCTTGACCCCAAGAAAGTGGAACGGGCGGTGGCCCTGTCCATGGAGAAATACTGTTCGGTCACCAGAATGCTGCAGGCATCGGTGAACGTCACTCACAGTTTCGAGATCGAAGCCGCCTGACGGGTATTTGCGGGCGACTTGGCCGCCACCGGGCAAACCTGCTATAACAATCCGATGGAACAGATATCAAGCTGGATCAGGCGACAGCTCTCCAATCCACAGGTGGTGTTTCTCACCGCCGCGCTGGTGGTGCTGTTCGTCATCGTGGTCTATGCCGGCAACATGCTGGCCCCGGTCCTGGCGGGCATCGTCATCGCCTACCTGCTGGAGGGCATCATCCGGCGCATGCAGTCCCTGCACCTGCCGCGCTGGATCTGCATCTGGACCGTGTTCATCGCCTTCATGCTCTTCCTGATCACGATCTTCTTCTGGCTTCTACCGACGCTCTACACCCAGCTCGCCCAGGTGGTGGCCCAGATACCGTCCATGCTGAGCGAGGGCCAGGCCGCGCTCATGACACTGCCGCAGACATACCCGGAACTGTTCTCCCAGGCACAGGTCCTGGAACTGATCAGCAGTCTCCGGGCCGAACTCACCGGACTCGGGCAGCAGGCCCTGACCAATTCCCTCTACGGGGTCACCAGTATCATCACGATTCTGATCTACGTCATCCTGCTGCCGATCCTGATCTTCTTCTTCCTCCGGGACAAGCGCCGCATTCTGGACTGGACCCAGGACCTGCTGCCGAGCGACAACCAGCTCGCGATTCAGATCTGGCACGATGTCGACGCGCAGATCGGTAATTACATCCGCGGAAAGTTCTGGGAAATCCTCATCGTCTGGTGGGCCTGCTTCATCACCTTCTCGCTGCTCGGCCTCCAGTTCGCCATGCTGCTTGCCGTGCTGGTGGGGCTGTCGGTGCTGATCCCCTACATCGGCGCCGCGGTGGTGACCGTGCCGGTGGTGGTGATTGCCTATTTCCAGTGGGGCATGACCAACGAGTTCTACTATCTCGTGGTGGCCTACCTGATCATCCAAGCCCTGGACGGCAACCTGCTGGTGCCGCTCCTGTTCTCCGAGGTGGTGAACCTGCACCCGGTGGCCATCATCGTTGCAGTGCTGTTTTTCGGCGGTCTCTTCGGGGTCTGGGGTGTTTTCTTCGCCATTCCCCTGGCCACGCTGGTCCAGGCCATCATGGTGGCCTGGCCACGCGGCGCGGAAACCGAGGAGCCCTGAGGCGCGGGTGCCGGTCGCAGCAGGCGGACGTTCATGAAATGTGTGTACTGCGCGGAGTCCCTGGTGGATGCCCGCCTCTATGCGGACTGCCTCAGGGGTAATGGCGTGCCCTGTGAAATCTTTCAGGAGAACGCGGTCGGCGCTCTTGGCGAACTGCCCGTGATCGGCCCGGAGATCTGGGTGCGCAACAACGTCGACGCCGACCGGGCACGCCGGCTGGTGGAGATGCTGGAGCGGTCCCTGGCGGAGAATCAGTCCGGGCCCCCTTCCCGGTGCGGCCGGTGCGGCGAAACCAGCCCCGCAGGCTTCGACATCTGCTGGCACTGCGGTCGCAGTTTCTGAGGGCCTTGGCCATCCGACACAAGAAGCGCGCCGCCCGGAAGAGAGGAGGACGCCGGGCTCCATTCTTCCGACCCCTCGCACTTCGGATCGCGCTCGCACTTGCGGCCTGTCTTGCCGGCCTGATACTGCACTTCGACCACCAGATGCAGCTGTATTTCCGTGACAGCGTGCATCCACGCCCGGCACTCCTTTACGCCCGGGCACCCCAGCTGTCTCCGCTCTTAGGACAGTCGCCGGGGGCGGTGGTGTCCCTGCTCGAATACCGCGGATACCGCCGGTCAGGGCGCCTAGAGGGCCCCGGCAGCTACGTGCTAGCGGACGACCGGATGGACCTCTATCCCAACCCGGCGCCCGGCGGTGCCGGATCATCCGGGCCGGTGCGTCTGGAGTTTCAGGGCGACCGTCTGCACGGCCTGCACCGGCACGCTGACGGCGCTCGTCTCGACAGCATCACCCTGGAGCCGGAAGCCATCGGCACGCTCCAGCTCGGGCCCTACGAAGACCGTATCGCGCTCAGGCTGCACCAGATGCCGGAACTCCTGGTCCGGGCATTGCTGGCCATGGAAGACCGGAACTTCGAAAACCATATCGGTGTGGATGTCATCGCCATCGCCCGGGCCCTCGCCAACAACCTGATCCGCGGGCAGACGACCCAGGGCGGCAGCACCATCACCCAGCAACTGGTAAAAAACCTGTTCCTGAGTCCCGAGCGGACCCTGTCTCGGAAGATCATGGAGGCCCTCATGGCCATCACCCTGGAACTCCGCCTTTCCAAGGCCGAGATCCTCGAACATTATCTCAACGAGATCTTTCTCGGCCAGTCGGGCAATCGCGCGGTACACGGTTTTGCGCTGGCCAGCGAGTATTACTTTGCCCGTCCCCTGAACCGTCTGGGCACCCATGAAATCGCCACCCTGGTGGGGATGATCCCGGCGCCCTCCCTCTACAACCCAAGGCGCAACCCGGAGCATGCCCTGGCGCGGCGGAACCTGGTGCTGTCCAAGTTGGCGGAAGTGGGGGCCATCAGCGAGAACGCAGCAGCGGCCCTTTCGACGTCGCCCATGGCGATCGCGCCACACCGCAGCGGCGGCGGAAACGTCTTCCCCGCGTATGTCGACTACCTGCACCGGCAGGTGCGCCAGTACTTCCCCGAGGATGTGTTGCGCTCCGGCGGAATCCGGCTGTACACGACGCTGGACGCGGACATCCAGCAGACCGCGCAGCAGGCCCTGTCCCGCACCCTGAACCGGCTCGAGTCGGACCGCGACATGCCGCCGGGCGTGCTCCAGGGCGCGGCCGTCGTGGTGTCCGTGGACAGCGGCGATATCCTGGCCCTGGTGGGTGGCCGCCAGGGGGGCTTCGCGGGATTCAACCGCGCCGTGGACGCCCAAAGGCCCATTGGCTCCCTGGTCAAGCCACTGGTCTACCTCGCGGCCCTGGAACGGCCCGGCCGGTTCACCCTTGGCAGCATGATCCAGGACACCCCGCTGACCCTGAAAACCGAGACCGGACGCACCTGGTCCCCGCAGAACTACGACCGTGATTTCCGCGGGCAGGTCATGCTGCTGGAGGCACTGACGCGTTCCTACAACGTACCCGCAGTGCGGCTGGGTCTCGAGTTGGGCCTGGATTCGGTTGCGGAAACCATCAACCGGCTCGGAGTCCGCAAGGAGATCCCCCGGTATCCTTCCACGCTGCTGGGCTCCAGCGTACACAGCCCCCTTGAAATCGCCCAGCTCTACCAGTCCATCGCGAACCGCGGCCACCGCATGCCCCTGCGCAGCATCAGCCACATCGACGACCCGGGTGGCCGCGTGATCGCCCGGTTTCCCGGCAGGGCCGACCGGGTGATCAGGCCGGGGCCCGCCTACCTGATCGACTTTGCGCTCAGGCAGGTGGTCCGCAGCGGAACCGCGTCCCTCGCATCACGGCATTTTCCCGCGTCACTCGGGCTGGCGGGCAAGACGGGCACTACCGATGACTACCGGGACAGCTGGTTCGTGGGATACAGCGGGAACCTGGTGACCGTGGTGTGGGTAGGCCGGGATGACAACCGCCCGGTGGGTCTGACCGGCGCCGGCGGCGCCATGCGCGTATGGACGGAAATCATGCAGGCGCTCCCCCTTGCGCCGTCCGCGTACAGGCGGCCCGCCGGTGTGCGTTTCCTGGAACTGGATCCGGCCACCGGTCTGCTTGCCCGTGACAGCTGCCCGGAGCGAATCCGGATACCCGTGCTGACGCAAAGCCGGATTCGAAGACACGCGCCCTGTGCCGATGCGGCAGGGGCCGGCCGGAACTGACCATGGCCCGAACACACGCTCGGGCTGGAAACCACGCTGCGTTGGTGACGCGGGCGCAACGCAACGGCTGCCCCTGTTACGCTGTAAGACTAATAAAGCCGCTCTCGGTATGATCTCAATTCGGATCAAGAGGAAAAATATCCTATTATGTAACAGGTTAGAGGAATACACCCTCTTCGCGACAGGAAGATGGGCATCGTTGCCAGTGCACCGCAGACCCGGAAGTGCACCGGCACCACGCGTGTCAGGTGCAGCAAATCCTTCCCCCTTTGCGTCAGTGTCCGCGTGTACCTTGTCTCGACCATGGCGGCGACTTATATTTCCGGCAGAATTGTGGCACCTCCTTGCTCCATGACCTGCATCTATCACAACCCGCGATGTTCGAAATCCCGCGCCGCCCTTTCCCTGCTCGAGGCCAGGGGCATCGAACCGAAAGTGGTCCACTACCTGGAAACACCACCAGACGCGGACACGCTGCGCGGCATCGCTGCGGCCCTTGGCTGTTCCGCGGGGGATCTCATGCGTAAGGGGGAGGCCCTTTGCCGGGAACTCGGCATTGCCGACGGTGCGCACGACGAGGATGCCCTGTTCCGGCTGGTTGTGGACAATCCTGTATTGCTGGAACGACCCATCGTCGTGCATGACGGCCACGCCGTGATCGGCAGGCCGCCGGAAGCTGTGCTCGCCCTCTTCGACCGCTGACCCGACCCCTGGAGACTTCAACATGAACAAGCCAGCCGAAGCCGTTTCGTTCACCCGCATGGAAGACGGCACGCGGGAGGAATACGCATTCCTGGCCGTCCAAGAGGAGTCCGCCATCAGGTCCCTGCCGAACCGGCTCATGCAGGCCATGAAGCAGCTTGACGGCAGTCTGGAGGGCTACCGGGTTACGCGGCTCGAGCATTCCCTTCAGTCCGCCACGCGAGCGCACCATGCAGGCGAGGATGAGGAGATGGTGGTGGCCGCCCTATTGCACGATATCGGCGACCTTCTTGCCCCGGCCTCCCACAGCGAGCTGTCTGCAGCCATCCTGCGGCCCTATGTCTCCGAGCGGGTGCACTGGATCATCAAGCACCATGGCCTGTTCCAGTCGTACTACTATGCCCATCACTATGACAGGGACCGGCATGCCCGCGACCGTTTCAGGGACCATCCCTGGTACCGGGACTGCGTGGACTTCTGCCGGAACTACGATCAGAACTGTTTCGATCCGGAATACCCGTCCCTGCCGCTGGATTTTTTCCGCCCCATGGTGGAACGGGTGATGTCGAAACCCCGAGAGTATTCCTTCTGAGCCTCCACCGGCGGATGACGCCAACTCCGGCAGGCCGGATCAGACGTCCAGGTTGCTGACTGCGAACGCGTTCTTCTCGATAAACTCCCGGCGCGGTTCCACCTGATCCCCCATCAGGGTGGTGAATGTCTCGTCGGCGGCGATGGCATCTTCGATGTTCACCCTGAGCAGGCGCCGGACCTCGGGGTCCATGGTGGTTTCCCAGAGCTGGTTCGGGTTCATTTCGCCGAGTCCCTTGTAGCGTTGGATGGCGACACCCTTCCGCGCCCGGGCAAGAACGCCGTCCACCGCTTCGGCAAAGCCCTCCGCCCTGGTTTCCGTCTCACCCCAGCGGACAGTGATCGTCCCCATCTCGATGTCCTTCAGGCGGGTGGCCAGCACCACCATGGCACGGTACTCCGGGCTCTTGAAGAAATCCCCTCCCAGCTGAATCGTCTCCGTCAGTCCGTAGCGTTTCCGGTCCACGGCGATTTCCCGTCCCTCGGGTTCAAACCTCACGTCGTAGCGGACCACGTCGGAGTGCCCTGGATTGAGGGCCTCCTCGAGGGCGGTGGCTATGCGCTCGGCCCTCCCGGGCTGGAGATCCTCGGGCAACACCGGTTCGATCCTGAGCAGGGCCTCAAGCACGCGGCGCTGGTAGCGTCGCGACAGCCGCTGGATGGTGGACTGGACCGACTGCAGGTCCAGTATGGTTGATTTCAGTTCCGTGCCGGTCAGTTCACCGCCGTCCGCCAGTCCGAGCACGGCTTTCTGCGTGGCCGTGTCCAGCAGATGGGCGCTCATTTCACTGTCGTCCAGAAGATAGGTCTCCTTCTTTTTGCTGGACAGCTTGTACAACGGCGGCTGGGCGATGTAGACGTGGCCCCGTTCAAGGAGCTCGGGCATCTGGCGGAAAAAGAAGGTCAGGAGCAGTGTCCGGATGTGGGAACCGTCCACATCCGCGTCCGTCATGATGATGATCCGGTGATAGCGCAACCGGCTGACATCGAAGTCATCCTTGCCGATACCGGTTCCCAGCGCGGTGATCAACGTCCCCACCTCGTCGGACGTGAGCATCTTGTCGAAACGCGCCTTCTCCACGTTCAGAATCTTGCCCTTGAGGGGAAGGATGGCCTGGAATCGCCGGTCTCGCGCCTGCTTGGCGCTGCCGCCGGCGGAGTCGCCTTCCACCAGATAGATTTCGCACAGTGCGGGATCCTTTTCCTGGCAGTCGGCCAGCTTGCCGGGCAGTCCGCCCAGGTCCAGGGCGTTCTTGCGGCGGGTCAGTTCCCGCGCTTTCCGGGCAGCCTCCCGGGCACGGGCGGACTCCACGATGCGCTGTGCGATGATGCGTGCTTCCGACGGGTTTTCCTGGAGGAAATTGCCGAGTTTTTCCGACACCAGGCCTTCCACCGCGCCCTTGACTTCCGAGGAGACCAGCTTGTCCTTGGTCTGGGAGGAGAATTTCGGATCCGTCACCTTGACCGAAAGAACGGCAGTCACGCCCTCCCGGCAGTCATCGCCGCTCAGGTTGACCTTCTCCTTCTTCGCGAGGCCGAGTTCATTGATATAGCCGCTGAGCGTTCTTGTCATGGCCCCCCGCAGGCCGGCGAGATGGGTGCCGCCGTCCGCCTGGGGGATGTTGTTGGTGTAGCAGAACACGTTCTCCTGGTAGGAATCGTTCCACTGCATCGCCAGTTCCACGTGTACGCCTTCCCGGTCCCCGTTCACGTTGAACACGGTGGGATGAAGCGGATTTTTCTTGCTGTTGAGGTGGCTGACGAACGCGGTGATGCCGCCTTCGTATTCGAACACCTCGGTATGGCCGTCCCGCTCGTCGTCCAGTTCGATGCGGACGCCGGAATTGAGGAAGGACAGTTCCCGCAGCCGCTTTGCCAGTATCTCGAACTTGTAATGAATCGCACTGAAGACCTTGTGGCTGGCCATGAAAGTGACGCGGGTGCCGGTGCGGTCCGTGCCCCCGGCCACCGTCAGGGGCATCTCCGGCTCACCCATGGCGTACTGCTGGGTATGCACATTCCCGTCCCGATGGATTTCCAGCTCCAGGCGCTCGGAAAGGGCATTGACCACGGAGACCCCGACGCCGTGCAGTCCTCCGGAAACCTTGTAGGAGTCCTGGTCGAACTTGCCTCCGGCGTGCAGGACCGTCATGATGACTTCCGCCGCGCTGCGCCCCTCCTCCTCGAGAATGTCCGTGGGAATGCCCCTGCCGTCGTCGATCACGGAAATGGACTCGTCGGCATGGATGACGACCCTGATTTCACTGCAGTGCCCTGCCAGCGCCTCGTCGACCGCGTTGTCAACAACCTCGAATACCATATGGTGCAGCCCGGTGCCGTCATCGGTGTCTCCGATGTACATTCCCGGTCGTTTTCTGACTGCGTCGAGTCCTTTCAGAACCTTGATGTTGCTGGCGGTATAGTCTTGTGTCATGCGGTAATTGGTGAGGCGTATAAGCGCTTGAATTATATCATGAAATCATGCCCATTCGGGCTGGAACACGGCCAAGGCTTCATTTATTTTATTGTTATATTACAAATTACTATATCATAAATTATATTACAGTCCGGAACATCACACCGATCATGAACCGGTGCCTGCAGGACCATGGATACCGCCCCGGCAAAAAGGTCTGCGAATCCGTATGGAAACGCCCCCGGCCATGCAGGTGATCCGGCCTTCCGATCGTTCTCACCGATCCGTTGGCCCGGCTTCCGTTTCATCTGCAGCCAAGCACCTGCCCGGCCAGTTGGCATCTGCTCCCCTCTTCCCGGAAGCCTTTCAGACCCGTGACAGGCGGAGAGCGGGGAATTCACCTTGTTCCGGTACTGCACCTGTCCCGCTACGGGAATGAAGGAAAGGCTCGGTCAACCGGGATTCCGCATGCCTGGATACCTGCCGGCAGGCGGCCAGGGCCTTCCCCGGCATCAATCCCGTCTGCGCTGCTGCAACGATTCCGGGAAACCCGGTCGGTCTCGTGGCAGTTTCGGCGCGCAATGTTTCACGTGAAACATTTTCTGCTGCCGGCGAAAACCGAACCGAATCTGCCCATACCATGTGACCTGCTGCCACCTGCATGCCGGCCCTGACCCAGAGACGTGCTCCGTGCAGGGTTCTGTCGCAGAAATGGTTGCCGGTTGCGGACTGGATACCGGGCTGCCGTCGTACGTCATCACCGTTGAACGGTTACGGAGATGTAGTTCCGTCCGCTATTACCAGTCATTACCGGTGACGATGTTCTTAGAATCCTTATCTTCCGATTCTCGTGTGTATTCATCCGTGCACAGCCAGAGGCGGTTCTATTGAGGTCGCAGAATCCGCGAATGTAGCTCCGGACGTTGGCTTCCGATCCGTCATGTTTCACGTGAAACATGACTCGTCAAATATGCATGGCCCCGGTGTCCGGGGTGGCCTTGTGCCCTGCGCTGGGGATCAGATCCGAATGGGCATCACCAGCCAGATGGACAGCTCGTCTCCCGGCTGGTTCATGATGCAAATTCCTTCGTTTCCCTGGAAATTCATGATGACGGTATCTCCGGTGATCGCCTTTGCGGCTTCAATCAGATAGGCGACATTATATCCGGTTTCAATGGGTTCTCCGTCATATTCCACAGTGATTTCCTCCAGCGCCTCCTCCTGCTCCGGATTGTTCGCGGACACAGTGAGATTCCCTTCCGCGAGACGCAGTTTCACGCCCTTGAACCGTTCCGTGGTCAGGATTCCAACACGGTTCAGGGTTTCGATCAGTTCATTGCGATTGACCTGGAGGCCGGTTGCGCTCATCGTGGTTTCCAGGACGCTCCTGAACTCGGGAAATTTTCCCTCGATCAGCTTGGTGATCATCGTGGTGTTCCCGCGGCTCAATTTCAGGTGGTTCCTGCTCATCTGCACAGTGATCTCTGTTTCCTCCATGTTGCCGAGAAACCGGGTGATTTCGGCCACTGCCTTACGCGGTATAATGAGTTGACGCAGCTTCTCCACTGATAGCTGGATGGTTTCCTCGCTCTGTGCGAGCCGGTGCCCATTGGTGGCGATGGCACGTAATGTGTTGAGTCCGAGTTCAAACAAGATGCCGTTGAGGTAGTAGCGCACATCCTGGACAGCCATGGCGAAAGCGGTTTTCTCAAGTATCCTTTTCAGATTCAGATCACTGATTTTAAATCTTTCTTCGAAGTTGCTAACTTCGATCCTTGGAAAGTCATCGGTCGGCAGGGTCTTCAGCGAGTATCTGCTTCGCCCGGAACTGACCAACACTTTCTCGCCATTGCTGGCAAAGTTGATCACTGCCTCGGCCGGTAGCATCCGGCAGATGTCCAGCACCTTCCTTGCGGACACGGTGAAGGCACCGTTGTCCCCGTCCACACCCTCCAGGGTCTCAGATATCTCCAACTCAAGATCCGTACCGACAATGGTGAGGTGTCCGTCTTCCAGACCGAAGTAGAGGTTGGCCAGAACAGGCAGGGTCTGCTGCTTTTCGACAACACTCTCGACCAGGCTCAGTGTGGGAAGAAGAACGGATCTTTCAATCTTGATATTCATGTAATGTATATGAT
This sequence comes from Candidatus Poriferihabitaceae bacterium, assembly GCA_965213885.1. GTDB lineage: Bacteria > Pseudomonadota > Gammaproteobacteria > Arenicellales > Poriferihabitantaceae > VYFG01. Next base: position 2,978,805 of record OZ243919.1, on the reverse strand, counting down.
AGTGGTTATTTTAGGCCCTGTGGATATGTGGATAAAAATGATTAATCCTTATCAGTCAATATTTTACCTGCATCCTTAGCTGTGGGGAAACCGTCGGTGGGCGCGGTATGGGGCAGTAATTTCATGGGGATAAATATTATCCACAAACTACCAACGGAAAAAGACCTGATTTACACTGATAGTTCACAGATTTTCCAGAGGCAATCCACAGCGCAGGCCGGGAGGTGACGGGGCAGGGTGCCGGCCAACTGGATGGGGGTCCTTCAGGCCGGTGGGGGCGGGAGCAGGGATCAGGCGCCGAACAGGCGCTGCAGGTTGCGGTAGTCCTCCCGCACCTTGTTGTCGGAGCGCAGCAGTTCCTCCACCTTGCGGCAGGCATGCAGGACCGTGGTGTGGTCACGCCCGCCGAAACGGTCTCCGATCTGCGGCAGGCTGTAATTGGTCAGTTCCTTGACGAAGGACATCGCGATCTGCCGGGGGCGGGTGATATCCCGCGACCGTTTCTTGGAGATCAGGTCCGAAACCCGCACCTTGAAGTATTCCGCCACGGTTTGCTGGATGTTTTCGATGCTGAGCCGGGATTCCCGGTACATCACAATATCGCGCAGCGCCTCCCGGGCCAGGTCGATATCGATTGAACGTCCCGTGAAGCCGGAACTCGCGATGATCCTGTGAAGGGCACCTTCGAGCTCCCGTACATTGGAACGGATGGTGTTGGCGACGAAGAACGACACGTCTGAGGGCAGTGTCTCTCCGAGCTTCTTGGCCTTGTACTCGAGGATCGCTACCCGGGTTTCCAGTTCCGGCGGTTCAATGGCCACCGTGAGACCGCTGCTGAAACGGGATACCAGGCGTTCCTCCACGTCGCTGATGGCCTTGGGAAGCCGGTCGCTGGTGATGATGATCTGGTGCTGGCCTTCCAGCAGGGCGTTGAACGTGTGGAAGAACTCCTCCTGGGTCTGTGTCTTGCGGGCGAAGAACTGAATATCGTCGATGAGCAGTGCGTCCAGGGAGCGGTAGTAGTGCTTGAACGCATTCATGGAATTGGTGCGAAGCGCCTTGACCATGTCGTTGACGAACAGTTCCGAGCGGATATAGACGACCTTGGCGCCGGGATTGCATTCGAGAATGAGGTTTCCGGCGGCCTGCATCAGGTGTGTCTTGCCGAGCCCGACCCCGCCGTAGATGAACAGCGGGTTGTAGGAACTGCCCGGATGCTTGCCAACCTGTTGCGCGGCGGCCCTGGCCAGCTGGTTGGACGTGCCCTCGATGTGGTTGGCGAACGTGAAATCACGGTTGATGCCGTTGCTGGATTGAGGTACGGGACGGGCATTTTGAACAACGCCATGCTCAGTGGCAAACGCAATGCCGGGGTCCAGACCGTTGCCGGAGCGGGCAGCCTGGGGACGGTCGCCGGCAAGGCTGCCGATCTCACACTGGACCTGGCTGATCCCAGCTTCCATGGAAACCACAGTCGATTCGATCGTGTCAAGCAGGTTCTGCCGGACATGGTTGAGAACGTACCGGTTCGGTGCCAGTAATTTCAGGGTTTGGCCTCTGATGCTGGAGTGAAGCGGTAAAAGCCAGGTATTGACCACATCATCCGCCATTTCATCTTTCAGTTTCTCCAGGCAGGTGTGCCAGATATTGTTATTGCTCATTATTTAGTCAACCGATTTTCGGGTTCGGTTATGATTCCTCAACTCGGGCACATCCGGTAAAAAACTGACAATTTGTCCAAATGAAACGGGCAAAAAAGTCCCAATTATTTGATATTAATGTAAAAAATAAAGAAAACCAGAAGTGGCGCCGGACTTGTGCACATCGCGACTGCCACCGGAGGATATAAGAGTCTAAACCCAGAACGTATATTTATCCACAGGTGAACCCCTTGTGGGCGGGAAATAATTTTCTTTTTTCCAGGCGGGTCAGAAGGATGCTGAAACACCCCGGAAATTCATTCCATCGAGAAATAATTGCGACGATAATCACTTACACAGGTAAGCCAACCTGTCACTTCAAGGGTATCCTGTATCTGTTCGTGTTCTGCCGACTGCACAGGCCGGAGCCCCGGTGGAGTTCGATGATTGCCTTCGCCAGGAAGGCCGATCCCGTGAGGGTCATTGCCGTACACATGTCTCAGGGTGATTTCAACATTGTCGCCGGGCGGGGAATGCTTGAGCGCATTTCGGACCGCATTCTCCAACGCGTTTGTCGGCAGTGGGACGTCTCCCGAACACCACGCGGTACCGGGGACCCGGATCGAAACGGACTTGCCTTCGGGGGGCAACTCGAATCCGGCGTCATCCGATACGGCCCTCAGGATCGCCATCCGTTTCAACTTGACAGGTTCCAGCGTTCCGCCGGACTCCAGCCGCGACAGCGACAGCAGGTCCTCGCCAGCAGGGGCATCCGGAGATACCCGAACCGGGCCTGCCGGCGTATGCCCAGCCGGGTGGTGGTCATGATGACGTGATACCGCTGCCCGTCGGGTTCCACCGGCTCGGTGTACACGATGAAGTGGCCGGTCTGGTTCTGGGAGGGGATCGATGGTCTGGGGGTAATCCAGAATCTGGTCCCGGATCCCGGGTGGCACGCCGGGATGGGTCAGCGGGAGGCCGCGGTCATCCTCAATCCAGGCCCGCACGTTGAATCGGTCCAGCCGGCCGATGGTCTTTTCGATGTTGCCATCGAGATAATCGTGTACCAGTTCCTGGGCGGCTTCCCTGATCGGTGAGCGTACCCGGTTCCCGCCGGGTTCCAGTGCGCGGTCGATCCAGTGCCCGGGATGGCAGCCGTTGAGCATGGATGCGTTGGCAAGGTTTTGTGTTTCATGGTTCGGGTCTCCGGTCAATTTTGCATCTGTCAGGCATTTCCGATGGATCCATTGTGATCAGGTCGAAGCAAATGCGGAGTTAACGGGCGGAAGCGTTCAGTAAAGAACCCGTCCCGCACCCTGGAACGGGTCGGCCGAGACGGAATCCGCCATCAGGGGAGTGGATGGATCGGCAGCGCCGTCGGGACAGCCGCAAACCGCTGCGGCCGATTTATTCTTCTTCGGCCATGGCCGCCTCTGCGGCCATCTCCACGGCCACCGGCGTCGTGGACTCGGTTACCGGGATATAGGAATGGGTGTCGGCCACGGCCACTGGCTCGCTTCGCGACATCCGGTACAGGCTGTACAGGCATACGAGAGCCGTCAGTGCGGCGAGAAACATGAAGAACCCGTTCGGGCCCATCCGGTTGATCAGGAAGCCGACGACTACGGGGCCGCCCATGGCGCCCACGCCGTTGATGAACATCAACCCGCCAGAAGCGGAAGCCATCTGCTCCGGTGACAGACGGTCGTTGGTGTATGCCAGCAGCAGCGGGTAGAGGGGATTGACGGCGGCACCAAGGCAGAAGGCCATGGACAGCAACCACCAGACGGACTGTCCGAACATGCCGGCCAGCGAGAACAGCGTGGCCAGGGCGGTCATGATCACGACCAGGACACGGCGGTCCATCCGGTCCGAGATCCATCCTACGGGGTACTGCATCATCACGCCGCCGATGTAGATGGCCGTCACGAACCAGGAGATTTCCCTGACAGTCAGGCCGCGCTGGACGCCGTAGATCGAGGACATCCCGAGCAGGGCCGAGAAGACACCGCCCAGGAGGAACACTCCGACGCAGCCCAGCGGAGACGCGTCCATCAGCTCCCGAAGGGACATCGGCCGCGCGGTGGAATACACCGGCGTCGGCGACACGGACAGCAGGATCGGTGCGAAGGAAACGGATACCAGCACCGAGATCAGCACGAACAGCGTGTAGCCGGAGGGATCCGCGACGTTCAGCAGGAGCTGCCCGGCGACCAGACCCGTCATCTGGATCAGGATATACAGCGACAGGACCTGGCCACGGGTCTCGTTACTGGCCATGTCGTTGATCCAGCTTTCGGCGACGACATACAGCCCCGAGAAACAGAAGCCCACCACCAGACGCATGGCGAGCCAGAACAATGGATCCACGATGGCGGCGTAGAGGATGAAGGCGGCCGACACCAGGGAGCCCAGCGCGGCAAACACCCGCACATGGCCCACCCGCCTGAGCAGCACCGGCGTAACCCGGGAGCCGCCGAGGAAGCCGATGAAATACGCGGCCATGATCATGCCCATCCAGGAGGGGTCGATTTGCTCCATGGTCCCGCGGATGCCGAGCAGCGTTCCCTGCAGACCGTTGCCGACCATGAGCAGCAGGATCCCCAGCATCAGCGCCCAGGCGCGAAAAATGACAGTTGGCATCGTGCGGAAAACCGGCCGGCGTGAAAGGGGCGGCGAGTGTAGGACAACCCCCCTGGCGGACCAAGCGTCGGGACATCACGATAACGATACAATATGACTTTCCAACGACAATGAACCTTCAGGCACAAGGATCATGGCTGACACCTTCCCGGCGATTTTCAGCCCCCTGACAGTGGGTGGGCTCATGCTGCCCAACCGGATTGTCATGGGCTCCATGCACACCGGTCTCGAGGACCGGTTCTGGAATTACGGCAGGCTGGCCGCCTACTTTGCCGAGCGCGCAAGGGGCGGTGGGCCGGGCCTCATGGTCACCGGCGGGATCAGTCCCAACCGGGAGGGCTGGCTGGGACCACTGGCCGGCACGCTCAACAGTGTCCTCGACCTGCCCAATCACCGCCGGATCACCCGGGCGGTGCATCGGGAGGGCGGCAGGATCTGCCTGCAGATCCTGCACGCGGGGCGTTACGGATATCACCGCAACATCGTGTCGGCGTCCGCACTGAAGGCGCCCATCAACCGCTTCGAGCCGAGGGCGCTCGACGAAGCCGGCATCGAGCGCCAGATTCTCGGCTATGTCCGCTGTGCCCGGCTGGCCAGGGCCGCGGGCTACGACGGCGTGGAAATCATGGGTTCCGAGGGCTACCTGATCAACCAGTTTCTCTGCCGTCGCACCAATCACCGGACGGACCGCTGGGGCGGCAGTTTCGACAATCGGGTACGGCTGCCCCTCGAAATCCTGCGCCGGGTACGCGCCCGGACGGGTCCCGGATTTCTCGTCATCTACCGCCTGTCGATGATGGACCTGGTGGAGGACGGTTCAGACTGGGATGAGGTCGTGGCTCTGGGGGAGGGCGTGAAGGAGGCCGGGGCCGATATCGTCAACACCGGCATCGGGTGGCACGAGGCGCGTATTCCCACCATCGTGAGTTCGGTGCCTCACGCCGCCTTTGCCGGCATCACAGCGAAGTTCCGTGAACGCGTGGATATTCCGGTGATTGCCACCAACCGGATCAACATGCCGGAACAGGCCGAACGGCTGCTGGCGGAAGGCTGGTGCGACATGGTGTCGATGGCGCGGCCGCTGCTTGCCGATCCGCGCTGGGTGCAGAAGGCGGCCGGCGGCCGGCGCGATGAGATCAATACCTGTATCGGCTGCAACCAGGCCTGTCTCGACCGGATCTTCAATCACAAGACCGCCACCTGCCTGGTCAATCCGCGGGCCTGCAACGAGACCAGGGTGCATTACCGGCCGGCGTCCGCGGCGAAGCGCGTCGCCGTGGTCGGGGCGGGCCCGGCTGGCCTGTCCGCCGCCCTGGTGGCGGCCGCACGGGGACACCGGGTAACCCTTTACGAGCGTGACGACGGGATCGGCGGGCAGTTCAATATCGCGATGCGCGTCCCGGGAAAGGAAGATTTCCGCGAGACTCTGCGCTACTGCCGGGTGATGCTGGCGAAACACGGCGTGGACACCAGGCTCGGCGTGACGGCGGATGCCGGTACGCTGCGCCGGGAGAACTACGACGACATCGTGATTGCCACCGGCGTGCGCCCCCGCCCGGTGGATTTTCCCGGGCACGGCCACCCCATGGTGCTGCGTTACGACGAATTGATCCGGGGGGACAGGGAGGTGGGCCGGCGGGTGGCCATCGTCGGCGCCGGCGGCATCGGATTCGATGTCGCGGAGTTTCTTCTTCACGATGAAACGCTGCTGGAACCGCCGGCGGAGGTTGCCGGCTGGTACCGGCAATGGGGAATCGATCCGGCCTATGAGGCCCGCGGATCGCTCGCGCCGGCGGCAGCGGAACCGCCGCACCGGCAACTGTACATGCTGCAGCGCCGTCCGGCGCCGTTCGGCCGGACACTCGGCAAGACCACGGGCTGGGTGCTGCGGCTGAAAATGAAGCGGGCCGGGGTGGAACAGATCGGCGGCGTGCGCTATGCGCTGGTGGATGATCGTGGCATCCATGTCGAGATCGGCGGCCGGGCCAGGTTGATTGAGGTGGACAATGTGGTGATCTGTGCGGGCCAGCTGTCCGTGAACGGGTTGTACCAGGAACTGAACCCCTGGGGCAGGGGACGCCATGTGCACCTCGTGGGAGGCGCCTACCTGTCGGACGAGGTGGACGCGGAGCGCGCGATCCGCGAGGGTGCCGAGGTCGGTGCCAGGATTTGATCCGCCACGGGTCCGGGCCTCAGCCTCCCGGACTGCTTTCGAGGCTGATGACACGGGCATGCAGCGCCGCCGCATCGTCAGGCTGGTGGGTGGAGACGACCAGACGCAGGCGAAGTTCCTGCTGCAGCTCGAAAATCAGGGACGCGATGTCGTCCCTCAGGTCCCGGTGGAGAGCGCTGAACGGCTCGTCCAGCAACAGCACCGGTCGGCGTCGCACCAGGCAGCGCGCGAGCCCGATCCGCTGCTGCTGGCCCCCGGACAGGCTCGTCGGCAGGCGCCGTTCCATACCGTCGAGCCCGACCCGCCAGAGCGCCGTCTGGATGCTCACGCGCCCGGCGCTGTCGATGCGCAGGCCGGGGTCGATGCCGAGGGCGATGTTCTCCCACACGTTCAGGTGCGGAAACAGGTTGTGTGACTGGAACAGGTAGGTCAGTGGTCTGCCGGCCGGTGCCAGGGGCAGCAGGGATGCGCCGTCCAGCGCGATGTCGCCGGACTGCGGTGTCAGGAATCCGGCGATGAGGTTCAGGATGGTGGTCTTGCCGACGCCGCTTGGGCCCATCAGCGCGACGCCCTGTCCGGCCTCCAGGGAGAAGTCCGCGCCGATGGTGTGGTCGCCGCCCGGATGGCGATACCGGAGATCACGGCATTCAAGCACCCTGCACCTCCCCCCGGCCGAGCCGTGCCAGCTGTTCGAGCAGCCAGAACAGCAGCAGACACAGTGCGCACAGGCACAGCGCCGCTACTGCGGCCTGTTCCAGCCGCCAGCCACCCAGCAGCCGGTAGATCAGCAGGGGCAGTGTGCTCAGCCGCTCGGTGCCGAACAGTGCGATCACGCCCATGTCCCCGGCAGTGAGGGTGGTGGCGAGCGCCAGGGCATAGCAGATGGGTCGCTTGAGTACCGGCCAGTACACCAGTCGCCACAGCGCGAGGCCGGACATTCCGAGGCTTCGTCCCAGGTTCTCGAAACGCTGCCTCTGCCTGGTCACGGGGCCCACGAGCACTCTCAGCGTGAATGCCAAGGTGAACAGGGCGTTCACCGCGATCACCATGAAATGGCCGAGGGAAAGGGCGTCGACATACTGCCGTGCGAGCAGGAAAAGGCCGGTTCCCAGGGTCACCGGCGGAATGATCAGGGTCAGTGCGCCGGCCAGTTCGGGAAGTACCCGCAGGGGCCGCCATCCCCGGGAACGGTCAAATCCGGCGCACAGCCACGCCATGCAGAACCCCGAGGCCGTGGCGATGAGGCCGGCGGACAGCGAGATGAGGACGGACCAGCCCAGCGCATGCCAGAACCGGCCGTCGGTTACGATCATCCATCCCCGTCCGTCCAGCGTGTCGAGGGCAACGGCGAAGAACGGGGTCAGCAGGTATATCGCGGCCAGCGAGATGACTGCGGCATCGACAAGGCGCCCCGCAAGGTCGCGGGTATCCGGCCGGTGTCTGTCCGCCTCCAGGGATGTGGCGTCGGCGGCCCCCCAGGCGGGCGCCCCGCGGAACCAGAAGAACAGCACCGCGAGGACGCCGCACAACAGGACCTGGATCAGCGACAGTGCCGCAGCCTTCGGAAGGTCGAACTCGAAGCGCAACGCCTGGTAGATCGCCACTTCCAGGGTGCTAGCCGCCGGTCCGCCGCCCAGGGAAAGAACGATGGCGAAGCTGGTGAAGCAGAGCAGGAAAACCACGCCCGCCGCACCCGGGATCACATCCCGGAGGACGGGCCATTCCACCACCCGGAACACGTCGCGTCCCCTGAAGCCGTAGAGCGCGGTCAGCCTCCACTGGTCCGACGGGATTTCCGCGAGTCCGTTGAGCATCAGCCGCGTCGCCAGGGGCAGGTTGAAGAACACATGGGTCATCAGGATTCCGGCAAGTCCGTAGAGATAATCCTGACGGGGATGACCGGCGAGCGCCAGCAGGTCGTTCACCCAACCATTGCGGCCATGCACCGACACCATGCCGAGGATCGCCACCATGGTGGGCACCACGAGGGACACGCTGGTCAGCCGGATCAGCAGGCGCCGGCCGTAGAAGTCCCGGCGCCGGTTGAGGGCCCGGGCCAGCGGGATGGCGAGCCCGACGCTGAGGAGCGTGGACAGTCCGGCCTGCCAGAGGGTAAAGCGGATCATGGACCAGGTATAGGGTCTTTCCAGCACCGCGCCCACGGGCAGTTCGCCGGCATGGAACAGGAGCCCCCCGAACGATCCGCCCACCAGGGCCAGGACAAGCAGAAACAGCAGTATCCCGGCAACCGTGAACCCGGCCAGCCCGGGCCAGGGGGCTGCCGGGCGCATTGCAGGAGCCACTGTGGGCATCCGCGGAAACGGGGCGCGCCCCGGGGGGTTACTGGCTCAGCGCCTGGTTGAATTCATCGATCCAGTCCAGCCGGTTGTCAGTGACTCCCTGCGCATTGATGGACAGGGCGCGACTGGGCCGGACCAGGGTGTTGAAGGCGTCGGGCAGCCCTTCCTCGGGGAAGGCCACGGGATACATCCAGTTCCCCTTGGGAATCAGGGACTGGAATGCCGGAGTCAGGATGAAGCCGAGAAACCGCCTCGCCAGGTCCGGACTGGGGGCGCTTTTCAGCATGCCCGCCACCTCGATCTGCATGCCATGACCTTCCTCGAACGCCGCGGCCCGGTACCGGGTCTCGTTTTCCGCGATCTGGTGGTAGGCGGGAGACGTGGTGTAGCTGAGCACCATGTCCGCCTCCCCCTCGAGGAACATTCCGTAGGCCTCGGACCAGCCCTTGGTGACGGTCAGGATTTTCGGCGCCAGGCGCTTCCAGATCGCCCCCGCCTGGTCGTTGTAGAGGGCCTTCACCCAGAGCAGGAGGCCGAGTCCGGGAGTGCTGGACCGGGGATCCTGGATCACGATTTTCAGGCTGTCGTCCGCCTGCAGCAACGCATCGAAGCTGTCCGGCGGGTCCTGCATGCGGCTTTCATCGTAAATGAAGGCGAAAAACCCGAAATCGAAGGGCAGGAAATGTGCATCGTCCCAGCCGCCCGGAAGATCCAGGGCGGGCACATCGACTTCGTGCGGGGCGATCAGGCCGGTATTCAGCGCTTCCACCACCTGGCTGTTGTCGAGACCCAGCACCACGTCGGCGGGGGAGGACTCCCCCTCGAGCTGGACCCGGCTGAGGATTCCGGTGGAGTTGTCCACGCTGACAAAGCGGAGGTCGCATTCGCATACGGCCTCGAAGGCCTCCTCGACCTTCGGGCCGGGGCCCCAGTCGGAAGCGAAGGATTCGTAGGTATATACCGTGAGGGTCGGGGGCCCGGCGTCCGTTTCCGGCGCATTGGACGATTCCTGGGCAAGGGCAGCCGGGCCCACGCCATACACGGATAGGAAAAGCAGTCGGAATAGATGGAATTTGCGCACTGTTCAGGTCCTCAATGTGGTCTGGTCAAAGCAGTGCGGAGAGGCGAGCGGGAGCCGGAATTCCGGGCCGTCCACATCTCAATCCCTCCGCCAGCATGATCTGGATCAGGTTCGACGGGTTGGCCTGGAGACCCTCTCAGCCAACCGGACTGCATCCGGCGGGCACCCCGTTGAGACAGGTTGATGATATTCGTTCACGACGCACAATACAAACGCCCTGCAGCAGGGGCCCGGATTCAGGCGGTGGAGAAACCCGGTCCGAACATGCGGGGACTTGCGGGAGACCCGGCGTTCAACCCGCGGATGCGGTCGACAGGAGCCACAGGCCGAACACCGTGTAGGCCACCATCAACAATGCGAGAAACCATTGGCTCCGGACCGCGGCCCGCGTGCCGTCCGGCGACCGGTCGTAGCACTCCAGGGCAATGAGATGGGCGAGCAGGATTCCGATGACGTGTCCGAGGACAATCACGCCGGTCTGGAAGCCCCAGATCACGGAAACGCTGTGCAGGTTGTTCAGGAACGAGGTGGTCACGTGGAAGTCCGGATCGAGACCGAACAGGTTCCATCCGAGAGCGAACGGGTCGGCAAATGCCCGGAGCGCATACTGGCCGTTTACCATGAGCTGGGTCAGGTAGTGGGCGATGTGGAACGCCACCGCGATGGGCACGATGGAGTAGACCAGCCTTCCCGCCATCAGTCCCGGATCGGGCCGTCCGGATCCTGGCGGCCCGGTGGCCCGGCCCAGCATCACCGCCGCCAGGAACAGCAGGGCCAGTGTCGCAAACGCACCTGCAAGCCCCGCGGTATTGAAGCCGGAGACCGCGCTGCGTCCCGGGAATTCCAGCGGGTTGATGCCGCCCAGCGCCAGCCAGGCGAAGGTTTTCGACAGCCCGTCGAATGAGTTGCTGCTGAGCGCAAGCAGCACGAACAGCATGCCGGTCCAGGGCAGGGGCGCCTGGCGGAGGAAGCCCTGGCCCGGCCAACCCAGGGAGACCTGGATGCGCCGGGGATCGGTGTCCGCGCCTTCGCCCCCCGCGGGTTCGCGCAGGAGCGGCGAGCAGCTTCCCACCAGGCGGAAGAAGATGGAGAAAGGCTCCGCCCGATGCATCCAGTCACGGTACCCGAATGCCAGGATGCCGACAAAGGTGACCGACCAGTACACCAGTACCGCGGCGGCCAGGCCCGCCGGGTCCTCCGGCGCCACATGGACCAGTTCGAACCACGCGAAACAGAAGAACAGCAACAGGGCGGGGAGATATCCAAGGCTCGTCGGCAGGACCAGGGGCGCCTTCTCCGGCAACCCCAGCGCCGCAGCCAACCGGCGGGGGGCATACCAGGGATTGCACCATGTCCAGAGGTCGCCCACCAGGAACTGCAGCAGGGTGAATCCCACCCACCACAGGGTCCAGATGACGAGAGGAAGCGGGTTGGCCAGCGGATCCCGGCTGGCGGTGAAGCCGGCGAGGATGAGCGCCGACAGTACGACGAACGACACCAGACTCGGGGCCAGCGGCGAGATCGTCCGCTGGGTCCACAGGGGTAGCCTGGCGGCGATGATCCGCGCAAGGAGGCGCCTCGGTGCCAGGCCCAGCAGCAGGAAGGAGGCCAGTACGGCGATGCCGCCCCCGGCGATGGCAAACCCGGTGGGCAGCAGCATCACCAGACCGCGCTCTGCGCTGTGCGCCATGGCGGTCACGGGCAGCGCCATGGCGACAACCGGCGGGAGCATCCACCACAGCATGCGCCAGGGGCCGGCGTTCATGACGATCCCGCCGGGACGATGAAGAAATGCGGCACGGTGGGTAGAGGAGAGCGGGGGTTGGGTATAATGCCGGCTGGTCCGGCAAGACAACCGATTCATGATCCGATCCGACGATACCGCGCTCATTGTAGTGGATGTGCAGAATGACTTTTGCACCGGCGGCGCCCTTGCGGTGACCGATGGGGAGCAGGTGGTGCCCGTCATCAACGGCATTATGCCCGAATTCGGCACAGTGGTGTTCACCCAGGACTGGCATCCCGCCGGACACGTCAGCTTCGCCGCCAATCATCCCGGCGCCGAACCGTTCACAAGCATCCGGCTGGATTACGGCGAGCAGACGCTGTGGCCGGTGCACTGCGTCCAGGGTAGCCGGGGGGCCGCGTTCCATCCCGACCTGGACGACAGCCATGCCCAGATGGTGGTCCGCAAGGGGTTCCGTCCCGGGATCGACAGCTACTCGGCGTTCTTCGAAAACGACCGCGAGACCGTGACCGGATTGCGGGGATACCTGGACAGCCGCGGAATCGGCAGGCTGGTTCTCGGGGGCCTTGCGACGGATTTCTGCGTGGCCTGGTCCGCCATCGATGCCGCGACGCTCGGGTTCGAGGTCACGGTGGTGCTGGAGGCCTGCCGCGCGATCGACCTGGACGGGTCCCTTGCCGCGCAGGTGGATGTCATGCGCAGGGCCGGTGTGAGCGTGGTCGACACGCTCCCGGCCGGGCGGGCATGAAATTCCTCGTCTTCCAGCACATCGCCTGCGAACATCCGGGCATCTTCCGCGACCTCATGCGGGAGGCGGGGATTGCCTGGGACACCGTGGAACTGGATGCCGGCGAGGCCATTCCACGCCTGGACGGCTATGACGCCCTGCTGGTGATGGGCGGCCCCATGGATGTCTGGCAGGTTACCGAGCATCCCTGGCTCGAGCCGGAAATGGCGGCGATCCGGGACTGGGTGGGCGCCGACCGGCCTTATATGGGGTTTTGCCTGGGCCACCAGCTGCTGGCCGCCGCCATGGGCGGCGAAGTCGGACCCGCGGCGACGCCGGAGATCGGCGTGATGCCCGTGGAGTTGACCGAGACGGGCCGGGAGCACTGGTTCTTCCGGAATTGCCGCCGGCGGATCATGTCCCTGCAGTGGCATTCCGCGGAAGTGACCGTCCCGCCCCCCGGGGCTGTGGTCCTGGCGCGCTCGGATGCCTGCCAGGTCAATGCCATGGCCATGGGAGAGCATGCGGCATCGGTGCAGTTCCACATCGAGATCACGGATACCACCGTGGCGGAATGGGCCGAAGTGCCGGAATATGCCACCGCGCTGGAGAACGCCTGTGGCCGGGGGGCGCTGGCGAACATGCAGTCCGAAGCGGACCGGCACCGGGAGGATTTCCGGGATCATTCCCGGGCATTGTTCGACAACTTCCTCGGACGGCTACACTGAATCCGGCCCCGTGCCGCCCTATACGCCAAGGTAGCGCCTGAGCAGCCCGGGGTCCGCATCCACCTCGGAACGCCTGGCATCCAGTCTGAGCGCGCCGTTCTCCAGAAACGCCACCCGGTCCGCCACGGGCATCACCGAATCCACCCGCTGTTCCACCAGCAACACGGCTACGCCCGTGTCCCGGAGCCCGAGGATCACATCACGGATGCCGGCGACCATCGACGGCATCAAGCCTTCGGTTGGCTCATCCAGCAGCAGGACCGAGGGCTGCAGGCACAATGCCCTGGCCATGGCCAGCATCTGCTGCTCGCCGCCGCTCAGGGTGCCGGCCATCTGGGGCAGTCGGTCCGACAGTCGCGGGAAGCGATCCAGGATTTCCCGCATGACCGTCCGGTCCCGGTGGGTGGCCATGACGCCGATCTCCAGGTTTTCCGCCACCGTGAGTTCCGCGAAGAGCCGCCGGCCCTGGGGCACATAACCGATCCCCCGGCGGGGGATTTCGTGGGGCCGCAGATCGCCGATGGGCCGGTCGTCCAGCAGAAAATCGCCCTCGCGCCGCACCTGTCCCATGATGGCCCGCAGCAATGTGGTCTTGCCGGCGCCGTTGCGGCCGAGCAGGCACAGGATCTCGCCGGCGGCCACCGCGAGGTCCACATCCCGCAGCACCCGGACGTTGCCGTAGTAGCCGTTGATTCCCCGCAGCGTCAGGCGCATCCGTCCTCCCCGGTGCCGAGATAGGCGGCCTGGACCGCGGGATCGGACCGGATTTCCGCCGGGGTGCCCCGGGAGAGCACCCGGCCGTGGTTCAGTACCGTGACCTGGTCCGCCAGCCCCATGACCACGTGCATGTTGTGTTCGATGAGGAGCACGGCAGCATCCCGGGCAATGTTCTGCACCAGATCGCAGAAATGGTCGATCTCGCTGTTGGACAGGCCCTGGGTGGGCTCGTCCAGGATCAGCAGTCGTGGCGCCAGGGCCAGCCCCATGCCCACTTCCAGCAGCCGCTGATGGCCGTAGGGCAGGGTTCCGGCGGCCTCGCCGGACCGGTCCGAGAGTTCCACACGGGCCATGACGTCCGTCACCCGGCGGGTGGAATCCTCCCGTCGGCGCCCCCTCCCCTGGACGGCGATGGCGATGTTTTCCCGCACGGTGAGACGGGGATAGATGCTGGTGATCTGGAACGTGTAGGCGATCCCGCGCCGCACCCGTCGCCACGCGGGCAGGTCGGTAATGTCCTCGCCGTCGAACCGGATGGTGCCGGCGGAGCAGGACAGGCGGCCGCACAGCAGGCTGACGAAAGTGGTCTTGCCGGCGCCGTTGGGGCCGATGATGGCGTGGATTCCGCTGCCATCCAGGGAAAAGTCGACGCCGTCCACCGCACGGAGGCCACCGAAGTGCCGGCACACATCCCGCGCCTCCAGAAGGCTCATGACAGCCACCTGAGCCAGCGCTCCCGGACGTGGCCGAGCGCTCCCCGGGGAAAGAACAGCACCAGGAACAGCAGCACCATGCCGGTGACAAGCAGGTAGGCGGTGGTGTAGTCGCTGGCGATGTCCACCAGATAGAACATGAAGAATGTTCCCGCAATGGGCCCTGCCACCGTGCCGGCGCCGCCCAGGAGCGTGTAGAGCAACGGGTCGATCGAATACTGGATGGTGGCGAAGGAGGACCCGATATAGGCGAACATCAGGGCATAGGCCGCGCCGGCCATGGCGGACAGCGTGCCCGACAGCGTCAGTGCCTGAAGCTTGAAGAGGAAGGTGTTATAGCCCAGCATCCGGGACCTGTCCTCGTTTTCCCGGATGGCGATGAGCGCCCGGCCGAAGCGGCCCCGCACCACCAGGAGCATACAGGCCATGGTCAGCGCCAGCAGCGCGAGGGCCAGGTTGTATCGGGTTGCCGGGTCCGTCAGCAGCCATTGCCGGCCGAGGAATTCGAAGCTGCGCGCCGCGGCGGGCATCACCAGACCCTCGTCGCCCCGGGTCCAGGTGGTGAAGTACACCGTCGTGAGGTAGGCCACCTGGGAGATCATCAGGGTCACGATCATGAACGCCACGCCGGTGGTCCGAAGCGCCAGAAGTCCCACCACCAGGGAAAGCCCGGTGCCGCACAGCACGCCGAACAGCATGGCGGCGGGCACTGGCCAGGCAAGATGGTAGGCGGTGAGACCGGCGCCGTACATGCCTGCGGCGAAGAACATGGCGTGTCCCAGGCTGAGAAGGCCGGTGTATCCGAAAAGCAGGTTGAAGCCCATCGAGAAAACCGCCAGCAGCAGAATCCGGGTCACCGCCAGGTGGTGGTATTCCGGCAGCACGAACTGCAGGCCGAACAGCGCCGCCAGGATGGCGCCGTGGAACAGCAGCGATTTTTGCCAGGCGGACATCGTCAGATCCTGGCCCGGATGCCATACAGCCCCTGGGGACGGAACACCAGCACCAGCGCGACGACCAGGGTGGAGATCATTTTCGCCAGCGTGGGAGAGAAGAACACCGAGATGATGCCGTCACTCAGCCCGATCAGGAGCGCCGCCACCAGCGTCCCCCGAATGCTGCCGAGTCCGCCGATGATGACCACGATGAAGGACAGGAGCAGCGGATCGCCGCCCATCAGGTAGTGCGCCTGGCGGACCGGCACCACCAGCACCGCCCCCGCAGCCGCCAGGGCGGCGCCCAGGGCGAACACCATGGCGTAGACCCGGTCAACCGCGATGCCGAAGTTCTCCGCGGTTTCACGGTCGAACCGTGTCGCCCGCATGATCAGGCCAAGACGCGTGCGGGTGATGAGATACCAGGTGGCGAGGAGCAGGGTCGCGGCGGCGGCGATGACGCAGAGCTTGTAGCCGGAATACCCGAACCAGGGGAAATCCACGCGGAAGTAGAACGGCGGGTCTACAGCGCGGGCATCGGGGCCGAAGGTCAGCAGCGTGGTCTGCTGGATGATGTAGAGCATGCCGATCGTGGCCACGATGGTTGCCTCGGGATCGTAGGACACCCGCTTCAGCACCAGCCGCTCCCCCGCCCAGGCGATGGCACCCACCAGCAGCGGCGCCAGCACCAGGGCCAAGGCGAATCCCAGGGCCGGGTGCCCGCCGATCCATGTGGTCACCCACCAGGCCATGACCGCGCCGAGCATGAAGAACTCGCCGTGGGCGACATTGACCACCCGCATGACACCGAATACCAGCGACAGTCCGAGAGCGGTGAGACAGAGCACAGCGGCCTGCACCAGGCCCTCCAGGGTGGCGAGCAGGAAAAACGGACCGAAATCCATGCCTCAGGGGTGCTCGGCCGGCAGTGTCAGCGGTGATCGGGGCAATGCCGGTCAGCCGGACATTGCCCCGGTGATCAGCCCCGCGTTACAGCGGCATGGTCGTGTAATCCGCTTCGGCCTCGTAGCGCCCGTCCTCGATCGAGGTCCTGTGGACCACATTCAGCCGGCCGCCCTCCACCTTCGAGATGGACTGGTGGCCAAAGCACTGGTGGATGCGGGCATCGAATACCTTGCTGCCCTGGGGATGGTCGCGTCCCTCCTCGAAGGACTCCAGCGACTCCATGGCCTCGACGAACCGGGCGCGGTCCGCCGGACCGCTGTAGTTGCAGGTTTCCATGGCCTGCTTGATGATGAACAGGGTCTCCCAGCAGCCGAACATGTGTGCATAGGTGGAGACATCCTTGGGGTCGCTGGTGCTGGCGCCGTTGTCATCGACGCCGACGGCGGCCCGGTAGAACCGGTCATGCTCCGTCTGGTCCGGCTGGGCATAACGGGGATAGCCCTCCCAGAAATAGGTGCCCTCGAGGAACTCAAGCTGGGGAGTCTTCAGATCCACCGCCTCGAGGGAGTCGATGAAGCCAAAAATCTCCGGCCGCTGGCTGCCGAAATGCTGCCCCAACTCCTTGACGAAGGTGAGCACGCCGGGCCCCACCATGACGTGGTACAGCACTTCCGTGTCCCGGGCGATCCGGGGCAGGTACCGGGTGAAGGAGGTTTCCGTGGGTGGGATGGCGATCAGTTCCAGCACCTCTCCGCCCTGGGCGGTGATGGCCTGGGAAAAGTAGTCCCGGTGATCGTGGCCGAACGCGTAGTCGGGGAAGACCATGGTGACCTTCCTGCCGAGATTGGACGCCACCCAGGGCGCCATCGAGATTACCTGGGAACGGACATCGGTGATGCCGGGCTGGAATACGTAGCGGTTGAGCTGCCCCGAAGCCACGTGATAGCCCTCGGATACGACGATATAGGGAAGCTTGAGTTCCCCCGCCCGGGGCGCGGAACCGTTGACCACGTGGGAGAACAGGGTACCGTAGGCGACATCCACGTTGTGCTGGGCGGCGAATTTCTCGACGACCTCGGCGCCCCGCTTCGGGTCCGTGCCGTCATCCTCGACCACCAGTTCCAGCGGCCGCCCGTTGATTCCGCCCTCCTCGTTGATCAGTTTCGCCGCCGCCACCGCAGTGCGCTCGTACCAGCGTCCGTAGGAGGCACCGATGCCCGTACGGTGGAACTGGGCGCCGATCCTGATGGGGGCGGACTGGGCATAGGCCCTTGGAAACAGCGAGGGCGAGAGACTTGCGGCCACTCCCGCGCCCGCCGCGGCGCCCAGGGACGTGAGTACCTTGCGGCGGCCGGCGTTCGGGCCTTGATTTTTTGTGCGATTGGACATGGATGGATTCCTCACGGATGGTTGTGATGCACCAGCCCGGCAACCCGGGATCGGGTCAGGGGCTGCGCGCGAGAATTCGGATACCGCCCAGTTTACCCGAGCGGAAATGACGATTCACCAGGTCGTAGAACTCCTCCAGGGCCCGGTAGGTCGGCTCGCCGTGGACACGGACATGGCGTGCGCGGCTGTTGCGGTGGTCGTCCAGCCGGCCGGTCGTGAAACCGGTCCAGTCGCCGGACATGTCGTCGCAGGCCAGGATCTCGAAGCCTGCCGCGATGAAGTCCCTCTGGTAGGTGTCGTAATCCGGCAGGTAGGCTGCATACATGCCGCTTTCGAGCTCGGCATGCGCCTCCGGGTCCAAGGGGCTGCGGCAGTACATGTCCTCGGCATAGAAAAGCCCGCCCTCCGCCAGGATGTCGCGGGATATCCTGAGCAGCTCCCCGCGGTCCGGGATGTGGAAGAGCGCCAGCCAACTCACGATGGCGTCGAAGCGGCGGCGGTGCCAGTCAAAGGTGAGGAAGTCGCCGCAGGCATGTTCCACCAGCGCGGACAGGCCGCAACGCGCGGTCAGTTCGGCGGCGAGTTCGTCCTGGTCCGGCTGCAGTTCCAGCGCGAGCACGCGGGCACCGGCGCAGCTGGCGATATGGCGCGCGGGTCCACCGAGCCCCGAGCCGATTTCCAGCACCCGGGTGCCGTCATCGAGGCCCATGCGCCGGATGGCGCCGTCCACGGCGCGGGTACCGTGATAGTGCAGCTGGTCGAATGCGCTGATCTCTCCGGCACTGAGCGGGCCGGATTTTCCCCTACCCAGTTCGGCGAGTTCATTATGGATGCGCTCTATGTGGGTATAGAGCTTCATCGACTTGATCCTGCTGGCGTGATCGATCATCGGTCTACGAGGGTTGCCCCGGAAGTATACCCAATGACATGGCGTGTGACACTGCCACGGGGAACAGGTCCCGGTCCGTCCGGTCCGGGTCGGAGCCGTCCCGGGTGGGTCACGGACCCCAAGTCGGGTATATTGCCGGTCGGGTTCTCTGGATCGAGACAGTTGTCCGGCAGCACTTTCCGGCGGTACGGCGGCATTATCGTGACCCTGCTGTTCATCGGCGGGATGACATTCATTTTCGGCTGGCTGCTGGATCAGCAGCAGAATCCCAACCGGACCAATCTCACCCGGGTGCTGGAAGGCGGGGAGCGCGAGGTGGTGCTGAAACAGAACCGGGCGGGACATTACGTGGCCAGCGGCGAGATCAACGGCCACCCGGTGCGCTTCTTCCTGGACACCGGCGCCACCCTCGTCAGCATACCGGGGGCGGTTGCCGACGCCATCGGCCTTGCCAGGGGGCCGGCGTTGACGGCGAGGACCGCCAATGGCGATGTCACCGTCTATAGAACCCGCCTGGAACGGGTGCGGCTCGGGCACATCGAGATGGGCAACGTCTCCGCCAGCATCAATCCCGACATGGGGGGGCTGGACATCCTGCTCGGCATGAGCTTCCTCGGCGAGCTGGAGTTGGTCCAGCGGGGGGAGGAGCTTCGCCTGCGGGTGCCCAGGTCCTGATCCCGGAGGCCCGGCTCGCGTATACTCTCGCCCGGGAGGATTGCGCGGCCCCCGGCGCCGAGTTGCCGTCTCCGCGCCGCAACCATCAACGATCACCATGGACTACCGACGCATCGACCAGGCAGCCGCCCTGGAAATGATCCGCAGTGAAAACGCCACCGTCGTGGACATCCGCGACCCGGCTTCATTCCAGTCGGGGCATATCGCCGGGGCACTGCGCCTGGACAACCGGAACGTGGCGGACTTCATCGCCACCGCCGACCGCGCAAGCCCGGTAATCGTCTGCTGCTATCATGGCAATACCAGCCAGGGAGCGGCGCGGTTTCTCGCCGAGCAGGGCTTCGAGCGCTGTTACAGCCTGGATGGCGGGTTCAAGGGTTGGCGACTGGCGGACAATCCCGAGGAATGACTCACGGCGCCCTCCCCGGCCGGCAATTCCGCTGCAGGCTTGCCCGGGCTAGTCGACGGTGAGCACGCGGATGAGGTCGGTGCTCCCGGCCTGACGCGCGTTGCCTGCGGTCATGATCACGAGGTCCCCCGCGCTGACGCAATCCAGCTCCCTGGCGTTTGACAGGGCGAAGCGAATCCGGTCTTCGTCGTCGCCGTGCCCCTGGTACAGCATCCCCAGCACCCCCCAGTTCATGGCCAGGCGCTGCACCACCGGTCTGGAGGAGGTCACGGCCAGAATGGGGCTCTTGGGCCGGTGCTTGGAGATCAGCCGCGCGGTGAACCCGGTTTCGGTGAGGGCGATGATCGCGGCGGCATTGAGGTGGTTGGCCATGGTGATGGCGGCCTGGGCCACGGCCTCGGTGACCTCGTTGGACGGGTGGGATTCGATTCGCTGCAGGTAGCCGTATTCGTCCAGGCCCGATTCGGCCTCCAGCGCCAGCCGGGCCATGGTGTCCACGGACTCCACGGGCCGGGTGCCGGTGGCGGTTTCGCCGGACAGCATCACCGCGGAGGAGCCGTCGAAGATGGCGTTGGCGACGTCGTTCACCTCGGCACGCGTGGGGCGGGGGTTGCGCTCCATGGAGTCCAGCATCTGGGTGGCGGTGATCACCGGCTTGCCGCGGGAAACCGTGGAGCGGATGATCTGCTTCTGGATCTTCGGACCTTCGCCCATTTCCAGTTCCACGCCGAGGTCGCCCCGGGCCACCATGATGCCGTTGGCCGCATCGATGATGTCGATGATGTTGCTGACGCCTTCCCGGTTCTCGATCTTGGCGATGATGGCGATGTCCGCGCCGCGCCGCGTGAACCGCTCCCTGAGCTCCCGGATTTCGCACCCGTTCCGGATGAAGGAGGCGGCGAAGTATTCCACCTGATGGGTGGCAGCGAACTCTACCTCCATCCGGTCATCGCACTCGATATCGTCGAGGGCGCTCGTGTTGTCGGGAAAGTTGACCCCCTTGCTGTCCTTCAGCACGCCCCCGCAGACGATCCGGCAGACCACCGCGTCGCCGGCGGCTTCCTCGACGCGAAGCTCGATCTGGCCGTCGTCCACCAGGATCCGCTCGCCGGGCAGGGCATGCCGATGCAGTCCGGGGTGGGTGAGGGAGACGCCGGCCGAGTCCCCGGGTCTGCCGTCGCCGTACAGGCAGAACAGGTCCCCCTGCCTGAGCGTTGCGCTGCCCGACGCCATCCGGCAGGTCCGGACTTCCCGTCCCCGGTTGTCCACCATGACCGCAACCGTCGCGCCTGCACCGACCGCCGCCTGCCGGATCCGTTCCAGGGTTTCGGTGTGGTAGGCGACGTCACCGTGGGACATGTTGAGCCGGGCGACGTTCATGCCGGCCAGGATCATGCGCGTGAGGGTGTCGACGTCGTCACAGGCGGGACCGATGGTGGCGATGACCTTGGTCTTTCTCAAACGGGCTGCTTGGGGCATGATTGGGTGATCGGGAACATCCGGGCCGATTATATGGCGAAAAAAATCAGCAGGCTGGAAACCATCCTCGAACGGGCGGCGGGACACCATGGCGGGATGGAGGCCCTCCGGGAGAAACTGCCCACAGGCATTCTTGCTCCCGGGGAGCTTTCACGGATTCCGGACCACCGGCACCTGTCGGGCATGACCCGGGCCATTTTCAAGGCCGGGTTTGTCTGGCGGGTCATCGAGAACAAGTGGCCGGGCTTCGAGGAGGCGTTTCACCGCTTCGACGTGGACGCCTGCGCATTTCTCACGCCGGAGGACATCGAGGGACTGTGCGCGGACGGGCGCATCGTCCGCAACCGGCAGAAGATCCTCACGGTGCCGCGCAACGCCGCCATGATCCGGTGGGTGGGGGCGGAACACGGCTCCTTCGCCGCGTTCATCGCTGGCTGGCCGGATGACGACTACGTGGGGCTGTTGGGCTTCCTCCGGAAACACGGCGAACGCCTTGGCGGCAACAGCGCGCAGTACTACCTTCGCACCATGGGCAAGGACGGGTTCCTGGTCACGGGGGACGTGATCCGGGCGCTGATCGACGCCGGCGTGGTGGACGGTCCGCCCGGTGGGAAGACCGCGCTCGGCAAGGTGCAGGATGCGTTCAATGCCTGGTGCGGGGAATCGGGCATGAACCAGGCACAGGTCAGCCGCATACTGGCATTGTCCATCGGCTGACCGGGGCTCGGGCGGATGCGGGGTTTGCGGCGGCCGCACGGCGGCTGGTCACGGCAGTGAACCATCGGTTATGGTTCCGGTCAATCCAGAGGGGAAATCCACGAGCCGTCCATCGTGTCCAGAGTCCGCCCGCTGTTCCTGCTGCTGTTCACCGCGGCCTGTTTCTATGTCTTCGCCTATCCGGCGTGGCGGCTGTCGGCCTGGGCCGGCGAGCCGTGGACCCTCGGGTGGCCCGCGATCCTCGTGATCTGGGTGGTCGGGTTCCTCGGCATGCGGAGTTCCTTCCAGGGCCCGCGGCGTGCACTGCGTTACGTGGTTGTGCACTGGATGGGCATCAGCTTCGTGTTCGCCACGGTTACGGTGGTCTACGAACTGCTGCGCCTGGTCCTGCCGCTGGCCGACAGCGCGGCGGTTCCCTGGCTGCTCGCTGCCGGTTCGGCGCTGACGCTGTTCGCCATGGCCGCTTCGCACCATGTGGTCACCCGTCATTTCGAGATCGCATCGGACAAGCTCAGCCGGCCGCTCCGGGTGGTGCAGATCAGCGATATCCACATCGGTTCGCGCCAGAGCGGTTTCATGGCCCGCATTGTCGATCGGATCAATCGCCTCAAACCGGACTACGTGGTCATCACCGGCGACCTGATCGATTCCAGCGCGGTGGAAATCGACGCCCTGAAACCGCTGGAGAAACTCACCGGCACCACCTTCTTCTCCGTGGGCAACCACGAGCGCTACGCCGACCTGCCCAAGGCGATTTCCATGCTGGAGGCACTGGACGTGATTCCGTTGCGCCAGCAAAGCTACCTGGCGGAAGGCATCCAGTTCATCGGCATCGATGACGCCGAGAACCAGGACCAGGTTGCCCGGCACCTTCCCGAGGTGGGGGTGAGGGGCGATCATTTCAGCATTCTCCTGTACCACCGCCCGCTGGGCTGGGAGTCCGCCATCCGGCACGGCGTGGACCTGATGCTGTCCGGCCATACCCACAACGGCCAGATCTTCCCGTTCAACCTGCTGGTGCGCCGGCAGTTCAGCCGCATCCGGGGGCTGTTCCACCAGGGCGGCAGCTATCTCTACGTCTCCAGCGGCACCGGCACCTGGGGCCCCCTGATGCGGCTTGGGTCCCGGAACGAGATCAGCTGCTTCGACCTTCAGCCCCGGTCCCTGGGCCGGCTCACGGCAGGGGAATCTCGCTGACCTGTTTCGGGATGTGGTAGCCCTTCTGCACTGCGGGCCGGGCGGCGATGTCGAGATACCACCTCCTGACGTTCTCGAACTCGTCCATGTCGATGCCCTGCCATTGCCAGCGCGAGGCCCAGGGCCACAGCGCGATGTCGGCGATGGAGTAGTCCCCGGCCACGAACCGGCGGCCCTCGAGCCGTTCGTCCAGGACGGAATACAGCCGGTCCGCCTCCTCCTCGTAACGGTTGCGCGCATAACTGCTTGCATCCGGGTTGAAATGGACGAAGTGGTGTGCCTGGCCGAGCATGGGACCGAAGCCGCCCATCTGGAACATGAGCCATTCCAGGATTTCCCAGCGGTTCCCGGCGGGCATCAGCATGCCGGTCTTCTCGGCCAGGTAGATGAGGATGGCCCCCGACTCGAACAGGCTGCGACCGGCGTCGTGGTCGACGATGGCAGGGATCTTGTTGTTCGGGCTGATGGCGAGGAAATCGGGATCGAACTGCTCGTCCGCGGTGATGTCCACCCCGTGGACGGTATAGGGAAGGCCCAATTCCTCCAGCATGATGGAAACCTTGCGGCCGTTGGGCGTGGTCCAGGTGTAGAGATCAATCATTCGTCAGGGCCCACAGGGTCATGGGCGCCAATACTAGCAGGACGGCCGTGGTTCCGGATACGGGAACCGGGGCGGAATGCAGGATTTTCCAATATCCCGGACCAGGCTCATGGCAATGCGCTGATCCTTGGATCGGCCCCCGGCAATCAGCAGTAGAAACCTGACTGACCCTGACCAAATAACAGGCGGGCAATAGATTTATCGTACAAGTACCCTACAGGAATCCTCCTGTAGATCGGCCAACGCCTCCGGGGGTTGACCTGCACATTTTCAGGGGCATGGAAAAAACAAAACGCCGGTCAGAATCTATGTGGATGGCGAGAATTTCACGATTTCACCGTACAGTATTAGCAGAAGTCCAAGATTCAACTCTACATGAAATGTCGATCGGATCGCCCTGGGCAAAACATTCCCATTCCAGCGTCAACGGCATGGATATGTGCTGACCAATTGATGGGCTTGGGGTAGACCGGCTCCCGTGTGCGGTCAGTGAATCGTTTGCGCGGCCAGGTGATCCGGATTGATGAGCAGCGTAATCACCTCGTTGCCGGTCAGGGTGATCAATCCCATATGCCGGTCGGTGCCGTCGCGGGAGTATTCGAACCGGTATGTCCGCGTGATGCAGGGCCGTTGCGGCAGTACGGACAGGCCGCGGAAGGCCACAGTGCCGTCCAGCAGCTGCAGCCCGTTCTGGCTGCAGCATTCCCGTACCACACGGTTCGCGGATTCGTGGTAGCCACGACCCCGGACCAGGAGGACCACCAGCGCCGCCAGTCCGAGCATCAACCAGGGAATGGAGCCCGAGAGGGTCATGGGTTGCGTGATCTCACCGGTTCGACAATGATAACGGGTAATGGCCTTGCCCCGGGTTTGCTGCTACATTTCCGAATCAATCCGGGTTGGCCGGTTCAGGATAAATTCTGTGGCCCATCGACACAACCAGCGATTGCATCGAATCTTCCAGGCAAGCCTGTTCCTTCTCGTTCCGATAGCCACGGCCTGGTCGGCGGAGAAGGTGCCCGGGGTGACCTTCGACGTCTGCCACGGGTTCGGCTGCAGCGTGCAGACGACCGTGCGGGTCAGCGCCGAGGAGTGGGATTCCGTGGTCGCTCTTTTCGGCGCCGCAAACCCGAAGGAGGAGCGGGACCAGATCAAGCGCGCCCTTGCCCGCATGGAATACCTGGCCGGGCTCTATTCGCCGATCAGCCGCGATGTCGCCGGGAACCTGCCGACGTCCTCGGCAGGGAGCGAAGCGGAGCGGGTGGGGCAGCTGGACTGCATAGACGAGGCCGTCAACGCCACCCGCTTCCTGGTGCTGTTCCGGCGTGCGGGCCTGCTCCGCTACCACCGCGTGCTGCGCGCCGCCTACCGCCGCACCCTGTTCAATCAGCATTGGGCGGCCCATGTCGAGGATGTCTCGAGCGGGAGACGGTATGTCTTCGACACGTGGTTCTACGACAATGGCCAGCCGCCCGTACTCGTCTCCAGCGAAAGGTGGCATGACCTGTCGCTCCGCGGGTCCCGGGGGAACTCGGGCTCAGCCGGACGGTCCATAGACCAGACCGGCGACAACCGGTGATTCAAATCATCACCAGCCATTCCTTCCAAATCCTGACCACCGCATGAAAAAGCACATCATCCCCGTCATCAGCTGGCTCATTGTTGCCTGGACCTGCAAGGTGTTCCTGTTCTCCATCCCCTACAAGTTCACCGGCCACCCCGACACCCAGCACATCTTCAGTACCATCGGTGGTTGGATGGGGGACGTGTTCGCCCGGGCGCTCGGCGATTTCTTCACCCGGTTCGGCCCCTATCTGGTCGGCAGCTTCGAAATTCTCACCTCGCTGGTCCTGCTGGCCCCGGCGCTGGTCTGGCTCCTGGGGCTGGCCGGCGTCACCGGCAGCACGGACGTGCGACGCAGGCTCCACATGGTCGGTGGCCTCATGGCCAGCGTGGTGATGGCGGGCGCGGTGTTCTTCCACCTGTTCACGCCCCTCGGCGTCGAGGTCCTGCACCAGGGCAAGTCCGACGGCGGCTCGCTGTTCTATGCGGCTGCGTCCATCCTGGTGCTGGGCATCGTGCTGTTTTTTCTCAACCGCAGGGTCCGGGGCTGACCGGTTTGTGCCGCAGGCGCAGGGAGAGGCGGAGCCGGGCGCACGGATGGCTGCTTTGTGGCAATGAAGTTCTGGATTTCCGTCCTGATCGTCGCGGTGTACATGCTGCATTGCCTCCGCATCGGCACGAAACCCTGCAAGTACTTCCAGCTCAACGTCGACCGCTTTGATGCCGAGAAGGGAATCTTTTCCAAGATCGCCATCGACCGGAGCATCCCGGATGAATGGCGGCTGGACCAGCGTTACGACGACGGGGCGTTCATGCCCGACCGATGGCCGGTATTCCTGAAGCCGGAATGGGGCCAGAATGCGGCGGGGGTACAATGCGCCCGCAACCCGGAGGAACTCCGTGCCGTCCGCGAGAAGATTCAACACAGTCGGATCCGCTACCTGATGCAGGCGCCGGCGCCCGAACCCAGGGAGTACGAGGTGTTTTCAATCCGCCACCACGAAGACCCGGAACGGTACGCCGTGCTGACAGTGACGGAGACCCTGAACGACGCGGAGGAGATCCCCATCAACGGGGTGTTCAATCCCAACAGCCGATACCGGGACCTCACGGACGATCTCGACGGCACACAGAGGGAATGCCTGTGGGCGATGTCAAACCGTCTCGGGACGCATGTCATCTGCCGGGCCTGCTACCGCGCGGAATCCCTGGCGGACCTCGTGGCCGGGCAGGTGCATGTAATCGAGGTCAACCTGTACCTGCCCATGCCGATCAACCTGCTGGACAGGCGGCTGCCGGTGTCTGCAATCCCGATCCTGGTGAACCGCTATATGCTGGCGCTGGCGCGGGCCACCAGGACCAGGGACAGAGCGCGACCCGAAAAGCCGGTGTTCACCAAGATCAACCTGTACAACCGGCAAAGCCCGCTGCTCAACTACCTACGAAACCGCATATGAAAAAGATCAGGGCCTGGATCTACGCATGGATCAGCGAGAAGTACATGCACGACTGCAGCAACTACAATACGCTGACCGTGCGAAAGTCCTGCCGGTCCAAGGCGCTTGGTCGGGCGGTGTTCGCCGCCAACGGCCTGCCCCACGCTACGGGTCGCCGCTTCGTCTGGCCCTGGGCCGCCCACACCTTTGCCCGGGAGCACGGCTTTCCGGTAGTCATCAAGCCCAATGTGAGCGGCTATTCCCGCGGCAGCTACTTCCCCATCAACGGCTACGGCGATCTGTGGCGGGCGGTCTTCCGCGCCAAGCGCTGGTGGCCCACCACCATGATCGAACAGTATCTCAAGGGGGCCAACTACCGGGTACTGGCGACGGACCGGAAACTGGTCTCCGTGATCCGCCGCTATCCGCCCTTCGTCACCGGCAACGGACGCGACAGCATCGACACCCTGATCGATTCGGAAAACCGGGTCCGGGAGGAGATGGCGCTGTACCCGGTGATGCATCCCATCGGGAAGGGCAGGCAGGCGGTCTCGCACCTGAACAAACAGGGATTGACCCTGGACTCGGTGCCTGCCGAGGGTGAGGAGGTGGAAGTGTTCCACCGGGTCGCTCTGGCGCCCGGGGGCATTGTCGAGACCATCGACCGGGACACGATTCCGGCGGAGAACCGCGAACTGTTCTTCAGCGTGATCCGGGCATTCGACGCCAACATCTTCGGCATCGACGTGATCTTCGAAAAGGGCATCGAGGTACCTCACACCGAGCAGCGATGCATCCTGGTGGAGGTCAACTCCCGACCCTATATCGAGATGCATCACTTCCCCCGATACGGACAGAAAGAGGATTTTTCCGCAGACATCGCGGAACTTGATAAACTGGAGATAGCCGACAAAGATATTTTTTGATGCGCAAGCTTAGCCTGACCTTCTACCAGTATCTGGGCCTGCATTCGCTGCTGATCGGGCTGTTCCCGTTCTTCATCCCGGTCTTTCTATGGAAGCAGGGATTCGAGCTCGGCGAGATCTCCCTGTTCATCGGCGCCGCCGGGGCCGGGTTCTGCGTCGGCCTTTACGCCTGGGACCGGATGCGCCGGGGCGTCAGCCTGTTCAACCTGATCCTGGTCTCGCTGCTGCTGGAGCTGCTGCTTCTGTGGAACGTCCATGTCCTCGGCGTGAGCTTCAACGTGTTCCTGCTCCTCGGCATCAGCTACGGCGTCTACAACTGTTTTTTCTGGACCACCCAGCGGGCACTCTTCTTCGAGGGCATCAATACCAGCAATTCCGGCCGCCGCTACGGCAATCTCCAGATCTACGTCGGGTTCCTGCTGCAGGTGGGCATCGTCGCCGGGGGCCTTTTGCTGGAGAAGGCGGGATACGGCCACGTGGTGCTGGTGAGCGCCGGGCTGGCGCTGGCGGGGCTGTTGCTGTTTCGCGTCCACAAGCCCGGGAACCCGGAGGCGATGACGTCGTTCCAGCCGGTCTCCGCGGGTGACATCCTCCGCTTCCGGGACGGGGACGCCAGCCGGACGGTCTTCGTCGTCGACGGCCTCTTCCTGTTCCTGGAGAGCTTCTTCTGGGTCATCTCGCTGTTCCTGCTGGTGCACGAGAGTTTCGCGACCCTGGGCCTGCTGGTGCTGTCGCTGGCGGTGATCTTCGGCATTCTGTTCTACCTGCTCAAGAACACCATCGACCGGCTGGGCCGCCGGCGGATCTACCACTTCGCGGTCGCGCTTTACGCGCTGTCCTGGGGGTTTCGCGCACTGGTGGATGACGATCTCCCGCTGGTGGTGCTGTACATCGCGCTGGTCCTGATCACCTTCTGCACGGCGTTCTTCCGCCTCGCGATGAACAAGCGCTTCTACGACCTCGCCAAGGAGACATTGAACCAGCGCTACCTCGTCCTCAAGAGTTATTACTCGCAGATCACCATTGCCGTGGTGTTCACCGTGTTCGGGA
The DNA here is from genome assembly GCA_965213885.1 of Candidatus Poriferihabitaceae bacterium. Lineage (GTDB taxonomy): Bacteria > Pseudomonadota > Gammaproteobacteria > Arenicellales > Poriferihabitantaceae > VYFG01. The sequence goes on along the minus strand of OZ243919.1, from coordinate 2,950,164 downwards.
TTGCCGTGCTCGGCAGGCCCGACAGCGAGGCCTTGCTGGTGCCAGTCTACTGGGTCGCCGCGGCGGGGTCGCTCGTTTTCCTGCTGTACGGGGCCTCGCGCTATGACCGCAGGGATAGTGTGGAAGCAGAGCAAGGCCTGGCCTCAGAGGCGCCGGACTACCCTCGGTCAAGACCCAGCAGGACCGTGTACTCGTCCAGGGCGGATTCGGACAGGGTGTAGAGCGAATCCTCCACGAAACCGGCCAGCACGGTCCGGAAGCAGTCATCCCCGGCCAGTTCCGCCGTGATCGCGACGCGGAACGATCGCTCGCCCGCCGCCATGCGATCCTGGATATGGTTGATGGCGTGGCCGAGCAGTCCGAACGGGCGGGCTTCCGGGTGGCTGGAGGTCATTTCAGCGCCCTGGCGGCCGGAATCTCTGGCGCGCCTTTTCCACCCGCGCCCGGATCACGCAGTCCCCGGCATGATCGTTGACGAGACCCATAGCCTGCATGAACGCATAAACGGTGGTGGGGCCGACGAACGTCCAGCCGCGCTTTTTCAGTTCTTTCGAAATCGCGGTAGATTCGGGTGAGGTCGACACGGCCTGCGGGGGGTCCGGCGGGACGGGCCCGGGTTCGTAGCGCCAGAAGAAGGCTGCCAGCGACCCCTCCCGATCCACCATCTCACGCGCCCGCCCGGCGTTGTTGATCGCCGCTTCGATCTTTCCTTGGTGGCGCACGATGCCCGGGTCCTGCAACAGGCGCTCCACGTCCCGCGCGCCGAACCGCGCCACCTGGAAAAAATCGAATCCCTGGAACACCTCGCGAAAGCGCTCGCGCTTGTTGAGGATGGTCCGCCAGCTGAGACCCGCCTGGAACCCCTCCAGACAGATCTTCTCGAAAAGGCGGATATCGTCGTCCACCGGGTAGCCCCATTCATTGTCATGGTAGGGCAGGAATTCCGGCGCTCCGGCGCACCACAGGCAACGGGACTTCCCGTCGGAACCCCTAAAGACGCTATCCATGCTTCTTCCCGGGACAGGCGGATTGAGGGAAAATCATATCCGTGGATTCGAGGATGCTGATGGTCATGTTTTTCATTGTACAGGGTTCAGAAAGGTTGCAGGCGGAGTGGCGCACACTCCGGATGCGAGGTGTCCGTCGCCCGCCGGTGGAAGGTACGGCACACGGATTTTGCCGGCAGGGAACGCCAGGCACCGGGGTGGGCGCGCGTGGCCGGGACCCCGCCGTCCGCATTTCCGTCGGGAAGGTGGAGCATGCACAGGGAAAACGGGAATGGACAGCCAAGCCAGACGCATGAAAAATCCGGGCAAGGCGGAACATGCCTTCGAACACCTCCGCAGGGAGGCTGTGCGATTTCTCCATGGCCGCGCCACGACGTATCCCGATCTGGCGCAGGTCATCCGGCACGTCCAGGCGGAAATCGAATGCGCCGGGTTTCCCGATCCGCTCCCGCCCCCCGAGCGACTACCCGGCTGCCGCCATCTTGCGCCGGCGCTGGAAATGGCGAGGGCGGGCCCGATGGCGGATCTTGCCGCCGCTTTCGGACGGCTGGAGCCCTACATGCGCTGGATCCGGACCGAGCACTACCGGGACCGGCTGGGTGACGATTACATGGCCAACTACTGCTACACCAACCTTCTCGGATACGACGCCCTGGTTCCCCACGGGCGGGTGCTTGCCGGTTTCCACATCATCGGCCCCGGCCGTCACTATCCCCGGCACCACCACGAGGCCGAGGAAGTCTATTTCCCCTTTGGTGGGGATACCCTGTGGGCGCAGGGCGAGGAGGAGCTCCGGAAGAGGCCTGCGGGCGAGCCCATCCACAACACGGCGTGGCTGCCCCACGAGATGGTTACCCGGAAAACCCCGCTCTTCAGCTTCTGTTTCTGGATCTCACCCGGCCCCATTCAGCTCGCCCGGCTGACCGGGTGATCCCGGAGGAGGGCATGAAGCTTGATCCGGGAGATCGCCGGAATATCAGGGCATGGAGATTTCCGGTGATTGATGTGAGGGCCCCTGCGTCTGTTCGTATCGGACTGCGAAGGGGTGTGGACCGAAATGAGCGGGATCCCGGGCGGGGCAGCGGCCTCGACGGGCTGTCGGAGCGGCAAGGGCCGTTGCCCGGGTGCGTATATGGATGTCCCGGACAGGGCAAATCCGGTGGCTGAAAGCGGTCGTCCACAATGTACAATTTCCTCCCCCAGAAGCGATGGCGTCGCCAACTACCACGTGCCGCACTCCCGCCGGTATTTCCGGGAGCGGTGATCCAGTCATCCTGTACGCCCGGATGGAATCTCCGGGCTATCGTCGTTTCGATCGCCCGGTATCTTCGAGGTGATTGACCATGACTACCACAGGGTCACGACCCGAGTTCTTCGAACGGCACAACGGATCGAAGTCGCCACGCCCGTTTTCCGATGGCGAGTATGAACACAGACTGACCTCACTGAGACAACGGATGTCGGCAGAGGGGGTATCGGCAGTGTTGCTGACATCCATGCAGAATGTCGCCTATTACTCGGGATTTCTGTATTGCAGCTTCGGCAGGTCCTATGCATGCGTGGTCACCGGCCATGACTGCATCACCATTTCAGCCAACATCGACATGGGCCAGCCCTGGCGACGGAGTTACGGGGAGAACCTGATCTATACCGACTGGAAGCGGGACAATTTCTGGCGTGCGGTCAGGCATGTGGTGGGAGATGCCAGCCAGATCGGCATCGAGGGCGACCATCTGACATTGGCCGCCCGCAGGAAACTGGATGAAATCGTGAAACCCGCCGGGGTCAGGGACATGAGCGAAGGGATGATGTGTATCCGGATGGTCAAGTCCGGGGAAGAGATTCGGCTGATCAGGGGAGGTGCGCGGATCGCCGATCTCGGCGGCGAAGCCATCCGCGATGCAATCCGTCCGGGCGCCCGGGAAATCGACATTGCCATGGCCGGTCGGGATGCGATGGAACGGGCCATTGCCGAACACTATCCGGACAGCGAAATCAGGGACTCCTGGGTATGGTTCCAGTCGGGGATCAATACCGACGGGGCCCACAATCCGGTCACGACCCGTGCATTGGAGCATGGCGACATACTGAGCCTGAACACGTTCCCCATGATTTCCGGCTATTACACGGCATTGGAACGAACCATGTTTGTCGGTGACGTGGATGCGGCTTCACTGAAAATCTGGCAAGCCAACGTGGAAGCCCATGAGCTGGGTCTCTCCCAGATCCGTCCGGGGATGAGGTGCTCCGATATCTGTGCGGCGTTGAATGAACATTTTGCCGCCCTGGACCTTCTCCGTTACCGGACATTCGGGTATGGACATTCCTTTGGAATGCTGTCGCATTATTATGGACGGGAAGCGGGGCTCGAATTTCGCGAAGATATCGATACCGTGCTTGAGCCCGGCATGGTGGTTTCCATGGAACCGATGCTGACCATCCCCGCGGGCAATCCCGGCGCCGGGGGTTACCGGGAGCACAATATTCTGGTGGTCACGGAATCCGGTGCAGAGAATATTACGGGCTTTCCCTATGGTCCCGAATGCAACGTAATCCCGGTCAGCTAGGCCATGGGAGACTTCCGGAGAACGCTGGCCATCGGAAAGGGATCGGATGGGGGCAGGCCCGGCTGGCTGATGCACGGCGTGTTCAAGGCTCGCCGGATTGCGGCGATCAGCATGGCCTCCCGACACCCGCACTCCGGTGCATTGTGTTTTCAGGGCCGCTTCCTCCCTGGTTGACTTGTTGACCACACAATCGGATTGCCGCCGGAAGCAGCCATTTTCCGTCCTTGGCGGGATATGCGGCTAGGCCTTTGCCGGCAAGGCCGCGCGGTAATAGGGCAGCAGGGTCAACGCACGCATGACCATGAACAGCGTCAGTGCCAGGAACAGGCCGTGGTTGCCGAGCCATGGCATCAGCACCCAGGTCAGCGCGACGAAGACCGCCGTCGACAGGGCCATGGCGTTCTGCATCTCCCGAGTGTTGCCGCTGCCGATGAAGATGCCATCGAGCTGGTAGCTCCATACCGAAACCAGGGGGGACAGGATCATCCAGGGCAGGTAGGCCCCCGCCATCTCCAGCACCGGCACCTGGTCGCTGAACAGTGTCAGCAGCCAGGGTCCCGCCACCAGGTAGATGGCGGCAACAGCCAGTGCCACGACGCCTGCCCAGAGCGTGGTCATGCGCACGGCAAGGCGGAAGCGTCTGCGGCTCCTGGCACCGCTGGCCTCCCCGATCAGGGATTCCGCCGCATGGGCGAATCCGTCGAGGCCGTAGGCCATGAATGTCTGCAGGTGCAGCAGGATGCTGTTGGCGGCAAGGACCAGTTCCCCCAGGGTGGCGCTTTGCGCGGTGAACCACGAGAACGCGAACACCAGGCAAAGGGTGCGGACCAGCAGGTGGGCGTTGCTTTTCATGAGTTCCGCCATCGGTCCGGGAGCCAGCACGGCGCTCCAGTCCAGCTGGTCCAGCGCCCGATGCAGCCACGGACGCAGCATCCATAGACCGAGGCCTGCGGCCAGGTATTCGGCGATCAGCGTGGCCCAGGCCACGCCTTCCACGCCGAAACCCAGCCAGGGCACGAAGATCAGGTCCAGGAGCACGTTGGTCAGGTTCAGCACCAGCTGCAGGACCAGCACGTGCGAGGTTTTCTTGAGACCGATGAATACGCCCGTGCACACGTAGATGCACAATGTGGCCGGCGCGCTCCACAGGCGGATATGGGCGTATGTTCCGGCAAGCCGCTCCACTGCCGCGGAGCCATCGATCAGCCACAGGGCCAGGGCCACCAGAGGGCGTCCCATCACCAGCACGAGGAGGCTGAAGCACAGCGCCAGCAACAGGACGCGCAGGATCAGCCTTTCCAGGGCGACGCGGTCGGCGGCGCCCTGGGCGCGGGCGACAAACCCGGTGGTGCCCATGCGCAGGAATCCGAACCCCCAATAGAGGAAACTGAAGATCAGGGCCCCCAGCGCCACCGCGCCGATGTATTCGGGTCCCGGCAGGTGACCCACCACCGCGGTGTCCACGGCGCCGACCAGGGGCACCGACAGGTTCGCGAGGATGATCGGGCCGGCCAGGGACCAGACGGCGCGGTGGGTGACGGGTTGTCCGGGAATCATCGCCGTGGCGCGGTGCGGATGGTTTGGGCGGTGTCCTGGCTTCGGTCGGACATTACCATCCCGTGATGGTAATGTACCCCGGGCTCTTTCGATACGGGTGGTGCCACACCGGGTGACGGATCCTGACCGACACCGATGGGTGCCCGTACCCGTGACGTCGGACATGATTTGTTGCATGATACCGGCTGCAGCCCGGCACGTTCCGGCCCCCGCACGCCCGGGGCTGTCCCGACAATTCTGAACCGGATTGAAGCCATGACTGAAGCCAACGCAGGTACCGCCTCCGCCAATGCCCGGCGGCGTATCATCCGGACCGCAACCACCCCCTTCGATGTGTACGATTTCGACGGTCCGGTACAGGAAGACATGAGCCTCCTGATGCTGAGTCACGACCGGCAATCGGGCCAGGGCGCCTACATGATCCGCATGGAGCCAGGTGCGGAGACGATCCGCCATGTCCACAGACGACGGGAGGAATACCTGATCCTGGAAGGTGACCTGGTGGAGTCGGACGGCACCGAGCTCGGTCCCGGCGACTACGTGATCTATCCACCGGACAGCGAACACAACAGCCGTACGGTGAACGGCTGTCTGCTGATCGGCATCGACTATAGTTTCAGCGACCGGTAGATTCGGGTGGCTTCGGAGGTGAAAACATGACCGACCAGTCGCAACAGGACCAATTGGACAACATGGTTCAGGGTCTGTTCTGGTGGGGGATTCCCACGCTGTTCCGCTGTCCCCACGATCCCGACCCGGCCAACTGCGATATCGCACTGGTTGGCGTGCCCCACAGCACGGGCAACGGGACCACACTGCACGATCAGCACCTCGGTCCCCGTGCGGTACGCAATGTCTCCGCCCTCGGGCGTCGGGTGCACAAGGCCTTCGGCCTCGACCCGTGGAACATGGCCCGCATCCATGATCTCGGCGACGTGGCGTTGCCGGAACTCAACGACAACGAGGCCAGCGTCCAGCGGATGACGGATTTCTTCGGTCGCGTGGACCGTGCGGGGTCTCGGCCGGTGTCCATCGGGGGGGATCACGCCATCACGGGCGGCATACTCCAAGCCATTGCCGGTCCCGGCGCCAGCCTGACCGGCGGCCGTCCGGCCAGCCTGCTGCACTTCGATGCCCATACCGACGCCTTCGACCATGTCGAGCATTTCTTCGGTGCGAAGAAGTCCGCCGCCCACTGGGCGAGTTATCTGACCCGGGGCGGCCACGTCGACCCCCACACCAGCGTGCAGATCGGCATCCGCGGCAACCCGCGCACCCTGGACTGGCTGGAGCCCAGCTACGACCTTGGTTACGAGGTGGTCGACATCGACCGCTTCCGCGAAATCGGTGTCGGGGAAACCATCCGTATCGTGCAAGAACGTCTCGGGGACAACCCGGTGTACATCACCTTCGACCTGGATTGCCTCGACCCCACCGTGGCGCCCGGGGTTGCGAACATCGAGGCTGGCATCGAGGGGCTGCGCGTCAACGAGGTGATGGAGGTGATCCGCTCGGTGCGTGGTCTCAATGTCATTGGCGGTGACGTGGCCTGCCTGATGCCCACGTGGGATTCACCGAACCAGATCACGGCGTTCGTCGCCGTGGCCGTGATGTTCGAGATGATCACGCTGATTGCCGAGAGGGTGACGGACAGCTGAAGGCCCTGGGATTCTTCGGGAATTGGGGATACTTAATGGAGTGCAACTATATTACCGTCCAGGAACGCCTTGTCATACGCTTTGCTAGCAGTCCACTGTGTAAGTTCTCTCTATAGAACGCCGATTCAAAACGAATGGAAGAGACTCCTTATTTCAAACCACTTGAGTTCGGCAACAGCATAGTCACCGGATTGCTTTTCAACTGTCGTGATCCCCTGGCCCCAATGATCTGGCGTGGCTTCGACTACTCCGACAGGGTTCTTGTCGACAAAAAAGAACGTAGTCGGCAAGGCCTATATCTGTTTGAAACTCCCGAACTGCAATCCCGGCAGCAGCACTGAAATCGATCTTATTCTTATCCTGAACTGACCAGCCTGCCTGCAGCATTTTTACATCAATAGCATCGCGAGCCGCCTGTTCAGGTTTGTAAACAGGATCCAGTTCATGATGAACTCGGATTTTAAGACCACAATGTCGAGAGCGGAGCCGCAACCATCCGATCACCGAACGGCACTGTTTGATCATGGTCGTACAAAACCAAGCCTAAGACAAACCTGTCACCACAAGCAGCTTCAAGGCGATACAAACCGGAAAAATCTCTTTTCGAAGCAGTTGCCGATGCTTTTACTTCTATTCCAACGACCCGGCCACGTCTGTCTTCTATGACAAAATCAACTTCGTTGCGCTCTTTATCCCGAAAATGTGAGAACACATATCGGTCATCAGACCAACTTGCGATCTTGAGAAGTTCGCCGAATACGAAACTTTCCAGCAGTGGGCCGAACAGTGCCCGTTCACGCTTCAAGCGGTCCAGCGAGATGTCCTTCAGTGTGGCCAGCAGCCCGGAGTCAAGAAAATGCAGCTTGGGAGATTTTGTCAGGCGTTTCAAGGTATTCGTATACCAAGGCTGCAAGATACGAACAATAAACAGATTTTCAAAAACACCTACATACTTTTGTGTAGTGACATGATTCATACCCAGCGCTGCTCCAAGACCGGAGTAATTGACAAGTTGCCCGGAATACTCGGCAAGGACACGCAACAGCCTCGGCATTGCATTCAATTGTTCTATGCGTGCGATGTCATGCACGTCGCGCTGAATGATTGCCTCAACATAATCCAGATGCCAGTTCTGCCGACGTCGCCCTCCAGATCGGGCCAGAGCCTCAGGGTACCCACCTGAAAGGACAGCATTGACAAAATCATCGCCAACAATTGGTGCAGTGCATTTTGGCACTTCGCCGACAAACACCTGTTCCAGAAACGATGACTGACTTCCATGCAGTTCTGCCTGGGACAAGGGCAACAAGCGGATTATCCCCATACGGCCTGCAAGTGAGTCGGCCAAATGCGGAAGTGTCATCAGATTAGCAGACCCGGTTAATAGAAACCGCCCAGGCCGTGGGTCCGCATCCACCGCAGTCTTGATCGCTAGAATGAGGCCGGGAGCGCGGTGCACTTCGTCGATGACTGCCCGGTCAAGACTGCGGATGAATCCAACAGGGTCAGCCAAGGCAGATTCCAGGACAGTAGAATCATCCAGCGTATAAAATGGGATATCACCTCCTGCAATTTGCCGTGCGAGTGTAGTCTTACCCGATTGTCGAGGGCCGCAAACTAAAACAACCCTGGTATCAACCAATGCCTCATCGACACGGAGCCTGACAAAACGAGGATACATTCCATTTTCCAAAGTGGCTGACTGCATGCAAGATAGTATACGACTATCTGAAATTCTATTCACGACTATTTGAAAGCGTGTGTTTGGCCAATTGAAGCAGTCTAGCTTGCTGCTACTGTACGAGTATGCGGCAGAAGCCGGAGTCCATACACAGCAGCTTGGTTAGGTAAACACAATCGCAAACCGGGTGGTTGAGTCCCGGTGTCAAACGTGCTGCGTCGGCTCAGACAGTCTCATCGTCGTTCCAGTACACCGGCATCTCCGGCACCAGCGCCAGCCTGTCGCCAGGGTTGCTTTACATGACCTCGTCCAGTTGGATCTTGCGCCACAGTGCGTGACAACCTCCAAGGTCATGAGGTGTATGCAGGTCACGTATCGCCTCATCCGCCTCGTCCAGTACCCAGATTGACGTCAGCGCACCTGCGGGTCTGCTCCGCCAGATGCGGTGCATAACGCCGGCCCGTCTTCACACGGTCTCCCGAACGACGTACCACCGGAAGTTGATCGGGCAGCCGATTGACGGGATTGACACCGATGCCTTGCCCTGCGGCATCCGGGCGTTCTGATTACTGGTGGTAATATCGGCAGTGCCGAATCCGGTCACATGCAGGAGGAAAGAAGCGTATGCTGAACCCGAAGAAAGTAACCCTGGAGATCGACCTCAGCGATCCCGGGCCGTTGCCCGAGGAAGCCATCGAGCAGGCGGTGGCACTGATGCGGAACGGGCGGCTGCACCGCTACGGCGAATATGGGGACACCGAGCCCCACGCGGCCTTGCTGGAGGAGGAGTTTGCGGACTACGTTGGTAGCCGGTTCGCCGTTGGCGTGAATTCCGGTGGTTCGGCGGTTTTCCTGGGTCTTGCAGCATCGGGTATCGGCCCAGGGGACAGGGTGCTGGTAAACGCGTTCAACCTAGCGCCGGTGCCCGGCGCGATTCACCATTCCGGCGCCGAGGCGGTCCTGGTGGAGGTGGATGGGGACTACCGGATCAGTTTCGCCGACCTTGAGAGGAAGGCCCGGGATACCGGAGCGAAGACCCTCCTCCTGACCCACATGCGCGGGCATATCGCAGACATGGACAGGGTGTCGGCGATATGCGATGAACTCGGCCTCGCGCTGGTGGAGGACTGCGCCCATACCATGGGGGCGAAATGGCAGGGCCGCTTCACCGGCCGGTTCGGCAAGGTGGGCTGTTTCAGCACCCAGACCTTCAAGCACATCAATTCCGGCGAGGGCGGCATCCTGGTGACCGATGACGAGGATATCGCCGCCCGGGCCATCCTCTATTCCGGCAGCTACATGCTCTACGAACAGCATCGCCGCGCGCCGCCCCGTGCGGCGTTCGACCGATGGAGGATGCAGACGCCGAACTTCAGCCTGCGCATGTCCAACCTGGTGGCCTGCATCCTGCGGCCCCAGCTCAGGGAGATGCGGGAAAGGGGCGAGTGCTGGAACCGAATCTACGCGGCGCTGGAAACCCGGCTGAATGCCATCGACGGTGTTGCCGTGCCGCCGCGGCAGCAGGAGGAGGAATACGTGGCAAGTTCCATCCAGTTCCATGTCCACGGTCTCACCGGTGAACAAATCCGGAACCTTGTCGACCGCTGCACCGGACGCGGAGTGGCCATCAAGTGGTTCGGGCGCGACGAGCCCGTTGGCTACACCAGCCAGTATCATCACTGGGAATATCTCAAGCCCCAGAATCTGCCGGACACCCGCAGCACGCTCTTCACCACCTGCGACATGCGCATACCGCTGTCCCTGTCCGGCGGCGACTGCGATACCATTGCCGCGGTGATCGCCGAGGAGCTGGCTGCGGCTTGAGCCGCCGGCTGCTCAGGCCTCCCTGGCCCAGAGTTGCCGGGTCAGCACCCCCGTCCGGTCCTCCACTGCCTGCATGGCATCCAGGATCAGGTCTTCGCGAAAGCGCCGGCCGATCAACTGGACGCCGAAGGGCAGGCCATCGATGAGGCCGACGGGCACCACCCCCGCGGGCAGGCCGAGATAATTGATGCCGGTACTGTAGATGGCCGCACGGAAGAGGTCGTTCAGTTCGGCCTCGCCGCGGGCATCGTAATCCCACGGGAAGAGCTTGCGCATCAGGAATGGTGACAGCACCAGCGGGTATTCGGCCAGGAAGACATTCCATTCCCGGGTGAGCGCACTACGCCCGGCGACGGCCTCGCGGTAGCCCACGGGATCCACCGGTTCCCCCACGGACAGCATCCAGTCGAAAATGCGGTTGATGGTGTCGCTGCCGTGCTCCCTTGCGGACGGACCGATGAAGTCGATCGCCTCGTGGAACAGCACCTCGAACCAGAGTTCCGCCGGGCGCTTCACGGAAGGGGTATTCACCTCGTGAACCGCATAGCCGGCGTCGGCGAGAAACCCTGCGGCGCGGTCGATCCCCGCGAGGATCTCCGGGTGGGCCGGGTAGCCGTGGCTTTCCCGGGTAACCGCCACCCGGACCGGCCCGTCAATCCCGGGACCGATGAGCGGTGCGGGCACCCACCAGGGATCCCTGGGGTCCTCCCGGCTGATGACCTCGAGGCCGAGGCGGACATCGCCGACTTCCCGGCACATGACGCCCTGTACCGATGCCAGTTGCATCAGCAGGCCGCGCTCGCCGCCTGCCGACGGATTGAACGAGGGCACCCGGCCCTGCGTCGGCTTGACCGTGGCGACCCCGCAGGCAAAGGCCGGAATGCGTAGTGAGCCCCCGATGTCGTTGCCGTGGTGAATGGGGCCGAACCCGGCGGCGGCGGCCGCGCCGCCGCCGCCGGAGGAACCGCCGGGGGACGCATCAGGGTGCCATGGATTCCTGGTCCGGCCGTGCAGCGGGTTGTCGGTAGTTGCCCGCATGGACAGCTCGGGCGTGTTGGTGCGGCCCACGATGATCGCGCCGGCGTCCAGCAGGTTGTTGACCACCGGCGAATGGTCAGGGGCGATGTGGTCCCGATACGCGGCCATGCCATTGGTGGTGGCCTGGCCCCGGACGTCGATGTTGATCTTGATGGTGACCGGCACTCCGTGCAGCGGTCCGAGGGGGACGCCCCGGCGCACCATGTCGTCCGCCTTTTGCGCCGCGGCCAGGGCCCCGTCATCGCACCTGGCAACGATGGCGTTGATTGCTGGGTTGCGGGCATCGATACGCTCCAGAACCGAGGTGACGACCGCCTCGGCGCTGAAGTCGCCTTCACGGATTCCCCGGGCCATGGCCCGTGCGTTCAATTGCCAGAAGGGAATGGTCATGCGGGTTCCTGCCGTGGTGTGGGTGAGGGTCCCATGGCGTGCCGAAAACGGGCCGCCATGGGACCCTCAACATGGGATTGCCGGTTGATTGTAACCGGCGGACGGAACGAGCGGATCAGGCGGGCGGGTCCTGGCCGAGAGCTTCGATCAGCGTGTCGCAGGCGGTCATGAGGTCTTCTTCCCCGATCACCAGTGGCGGCAACAGGCGGATCACGGTGGGGCCGGCGGGCAGGGCAAGAACGCCCGCCCGCATCAGCGCCTCCAGGTATGGCCTGGACCTGGTCCTGAGCTCGATGCCGATCATGAGGCCGAGCTGGCGGTAATCCCGCACGGCGGCAGGCATCCTGCGGCGGAACCTGTCGGTGAACATTGATCCGAGGCGTGCGGCCCGCCCGGGCAGATCATGGTCGATTATGTAGTCGATGCTCGCGATGGCGGCGGCGCAGGCCAGTGGATTGCCGCCGAAGGTGCTGCCGTGCTTGCCCGCGGCGGAGGTGATGCGTTCGCTCACCAGCGTCGCGCCCATGGGCACCCCGCCGGCAATGCCCTTGGCCACGGTCATGATGTCCGGGGCGATGCCGTGGGCCTGGCAGGCGAACATGCGACCGGTGCGGCCGAAGCCGGTCTGGACTTCGTCGAGAATGAGCAGAATGCCCCGGTCGTCGCACAGTGCACGCACCGCCTGGAGGTAGTCCGGATCCGCCGGACGCACGCCGCCTTCCCCCTGGACCGGCTCCAGCATCACGCCCGCAACGCTGTCGTCGATGGCTGCCTCGAGTCTGGCGAGGTTGTTGAAGGGCACGAACCGGTGGCCTGGAATCAGCGGCTCGAATTCATCACGGTACCTGAAGGTGGCGCTCAGGGCGCCCAGGGTGCGGCCATGGAATCCCCGCATGGCGCTGACGAATCCGTTTCTCCCGGTGGTCAGGCGGGCGAATTTGATCGCGGCCTCCATGGCCTCCGTGCCGGAGTTGCAGAGAAACACCCGCGAGAGCCCGTCCGGGGCGATCCCGGCCAGCTTCTCCATGGCCCTGGCGCGCACGTCGTTGTAGAAGATGCCGGGGCAGGTGATCAGCTCCCGGGCCTGCCGCTCGACGGCGGCGACCACCTCGGGGTTGCCGTGGCCCACGTTGGCCACGCCGATGCCGGCAGTGCAGTCGATGTAGGCGCGGCCCCGGTTGTCCCACAGGGTGGCGCCCTTGCCGCGGACGATGACCAGGTCCCGTTTCGGGTACACCTCGAAGCCGTACTGGTTTTCAGTGTCCTTCGGGGCGCTCATCGGATCCAGGTTCCGCCCCCTGCCAGGGCATCCGCCACCGGGTTCGCGGTGCGGCCGTCGGCGATGATGATTTCACGGACGGAGCCGCCGGCGAGCCGGTTGAGAGCATGCATCTTGCGTTTCATCCGGCCCTCCACCCGTGTCTCGCGATCTGCCAGCTCGGCGCGGGAGAGTGTCCGTTCCACGGAATCGGGGTCGTCCAGGTCGTTCATGAATCCCGGCGCCTCGATGAGCTGGAGCATGGTGTTCGCATCCAGGGCCTGCTGGAGGCGAAGGACGATATCGTCATTTTCGGAGTTGATGGCGTGGCCGTCCCCGTCGGCGATGGGGATGGTGAGCACCGGCGTGTAGCCGTTGTCGAGCAGCAGATGCAGCAGGGAGGTATTGACGGATTTCGGCTTCCCGGAGAAGTCCCGCTTCAGCATCCTTTTTCCGCCCTCCATCACGCGGATGCCGCGGTTGCGCTCCCCCTGGACAACCCGGCCGTCGAGGCCGGTGAGCCCCACCGCGTTGATGCCGCGTTGCTGGCACAGTTCCACCAGGCGCTTGTTGCGCAGGCCGCTGTAGGTCATCAGGATGGTATCCAGCGCCGGCTCGTCCGAAAACACGCTCTGATAGCCGGATGCCGAGGTGATCACCTGCTTGTCGTAACCCATCCTGGCCGCCACCCGGTCGCGCAGGGCGTTGGCGCCGTGAACGACCACGAACGGGCGATCAAGAGCCGCCAGGTCGTCGGCGATTCCGGGCAGGTTGATGGCGTCGCCGCCGCCGATTTTGATGATGAGCACGGTCAGATAAGGAAACAGAGAATACCGGAGGCGGGCCCGAGGTGGCGGGCCCGACAGCACAGGGGCGATCATAGCGGGCCGAATTCAGCCAGGGCAATGCCCCGTGTGCCCGGGCCGAGCCATTCCGGGTGAGGATCGTGTCATATCTCGGCAGGGCGTGACGTGGATTGCCGGAACTCCTGCTGAATACCGGGCCGTCCTGCCGATCCGGCGCCGGGATCATGGATTCCCGGAACCCATCTCGTTGCTGCCACAGAGCAGATTCGGACAGGGCATGCCTGCGGCAAACACACTGCCGGCGTCTTCGGGGAGCACAGAGTCCCTCATCCCCACTGCCGACGGGCGCCATCTCATTCTGCCGCGCTACACCCAGCCGGACGGGGACCACAAGCTGTTGTTGCACCAGCTTGGTTTGAAGTTGCCGGAGCAGCCCCCTCCAAGGATACGGATCTGATCTTCCACGCCGCCAGGGGGCAAGGCTTCCTGTAGTGCCGACCTTTGGAGGGTCGGTATGGTCAATTCAATGGGTTACGTTTCCAAAGCCCGCGAATTGCGAAAGTTGGGTTAACGTGTCTGGCAGAATCCGAAGAACACACTTGGAACGAAATTGACAAGGCGTTGGGCGCCGCGGTAGGAAATCCCCGTGATGAAAGCGATGCGCCGCTGGACAAGTTCGGGAAAGGCAACAACGCCAGGAGAGTTGCGTACAAAGGTCGTTGTGCACATCACGCTTTAGATTCCGGAAGGCAACCGGTTGAAGAGGGTTATAGTGCAGACACGATTGCGATATTCTGTGTCTTCCAGCGCTGATACTGGAGAACTGGACATGCATGCGTACATTGCTGAGAAAAGAGAGGAACTGGCCGAGCTGTGCCGGCGATACGATGTCATACGCCTTGAAATCTTTGGCTCTGCAGCACGTGCCACGGATTTTGATCCCGATACAAGCGATGCGGACTTCCTGGTTGAGTTCGACCCGGACAGTACTCTGCCCCCTTTTGAACAGTACTTTGGCCTCGCCGAGGCGTTGCGCAAGACCCTGGGCCGCCCGGTGGACCTGGTTGAAGACCACGAGTTTCGCAACCCGTATTTGCGCGCTTCCATCAACCAGTCGCGTGAACTTGTCTATGCACCATGACGCACGCGTATTGTTGACAGATATCGACCAAGCAGGTGCCGATATTGAACACTTTACAGAAGGTATGGACATGGATGTCTATATCATGGATGTGCGGACACAGGCCGCAGTGGAACGCAAGTTCGAGATCATTGGCGAGGCAGTAAACCGTCTGCACCAGAATGATCCGGATCTTGCTGAACGTATCCCCGGTATGCGTGAGATCATCGACTTCCGAAACCTGCTGGCACATGGCTATGAACATGTAACATCAAGACGAATCTGGGCATATGCAAACCGTGACCTGCCACAACTGCGCAGCGTCGTATAGGCACTGCTTGGTGAATTGAGATCCTCAAAGGAATAAACACCAGCCATTTGCTTTGTGGGTACCGCATAAAACAGGCTGTGCTGCAGTCTTGGCCAGGATCCGGTTTTGTGGATCTGCCCGGTTTTTCCTGCCTGCACGATATCTGAAGGAAATGGCCTTCTGGGGCCTTGGGAAGGGCGGCCGAACAGGGCCATGCCATTTATCGATTCCTGGCGATGCAAACCGGCATTCCCTTTGTGCATCACTCACTGCCCGGCAGTTGCTGACTCCCCCCGGATTGTTGACGGGCGTACCGGGATTCCGCAACGCCAGCGAGATGCCATCCTATCCAGTCCCGTTTCCGGGGCGGAACCGGTCAGTCTACGTCAGCACTGGGGTTCGGAAACACGCCAGACGTCGGGGGGTACTGTGATGGCTGTCAAATCCAGGCAGGCACATTGCAATGGCTGCACAGACCGACACCCGTCCCTGGCATCGCACGCACGCGGTTGGCGTTGCGGCGGCCTGGCCGCCGCAACACGAATCCCCTACTGTTTTTCTACGCGGTAAAGACCTCCCATGCTCTGAGCACGGCCGTTACCAGTCAGGATTTCCCGGTAGCCTGCATCAGGGGAACAGTCCCCAGCCACCGGTTGGGAACCTTTTCCCAGGCGAGGTCCACGTCCGGCAGGGGATCCGAGCAGATGATCCCGGTTCCGCCATCCTGGGCGCGGCGCATCTGGAAATACTCCGGGTATTCGCCGAACCATGAACAGACCTGCACGGCCTGCGAAGTGGCGAGAAGAAAATTCATCGCCCGGATATATCGGGTTCTCCCGGTGATGATGTCGACGCCCTTTTGCGCCGCCGCGGCGAGGTCGCCCTTGTCGAACCGCCGGATGAAATTGTAGATTTTCTCCGCGCCGATACGGCCCTCGGACCGGACGCGGACGCCCCGGAGTTCGCCGTTGAACAGGAACACCGACCGGCCGTCGCTGAACGGCATGTTGTTCTCGATGACGATGCCCTCGTCACGGAAGGCGCTGCGGGCATGGACTAGGAAGACCGAGGTTGTGGGGAAATCCGCTTTCGGGTCGTCCCAGACCGGGTCGATCGAGCGGTAGATCCGCCACCGGAGTGCGGTGTCCAGCCAGGCGCAGCCCCAGCCGTGACCCTGGTATTCCAGGCTGTCCCTGCAGACCTCGCGGAAACGCGCAAGAAAGGGATTGGGGTCGATTCCCTCGGAGTTCTCCACCAGGAGCAGGCGGCACATGGGCGTTACCGGTCAGACCGGGTGCAACCCGGCAAACCCGAGGCCGGTATCCTCGTCGAAACCCTGCATCAGGTTGAACGACTGCAGGGCCTGGCCTGCGGCACCCTTCATCAGGTTGTCGATGGCGCTCAGGACCACCAGTCGGTTGCTGCGCGGGTCGCGCTCGAAACCGATGTCGCAGTAGTTGGTGCCAGCGAGGAGCTTGGGTTCGGGATAGCGGTAGATGCCACTGCGCTCCTTGACGATGCGAATGAACCGTTCTTCGCCGTAGGCTTCACGGTACAGTTTCCACACCGCCTTCTCGTCCAGGTCCGCGGAGAGGAACACATGGCAGGTGGCGAGGATACCGCGCACCATCCCGATGGAGGTGGCGGAAAAGGAGATTGCGGCGCCCTGCCCGAGAACCATCAGCATCTCCGCCACGTGGCGATGACCGGTGGGCTTGTAGGATCGGACCGCGCCTGCGCGTTCGGGGTGGTGGCTGGCGTCCGACGCGGTGTTGCCGCCCTCGCTGGACCCGGCCTTGACTTCCACGACGGCCTGCTCGACCACGCCTGCGCGGTACAGCGGCAGCAGGCCGAGGATGGTGACGGTGGCGTTGCAGCCGGCACCGGTGACCAGTCCGGCGCCGCGGATGCGGTCCCGGTTCACTTCCGGGATGCCGTAGACGAATGTATCCAGCGCCTCCGGCCGTGCATGGGCCTTGCCGTACCAGGCCTCGAAGGCGGCGGGGTCGTCGAGCCGGAAATCCCCGGACAGGTCGATCAGTCCCGGCGCCAGGTTCCGGAACCGGTCCAGGTGCTCCATGGCATGGCCATGGGGCAGGGCGAGAAACAGGAAGTCGCAGGGCTCAAGATCGTCAATGGCGCAGAACCTGAGGCGGGTGCTCCCGCGCAGGTTGGGGTGTACACGGGTCACCGGCTTGCCGGCGAATCGTTCGGAGGTGACCTGGGCGACGGTCACGCCGGGATGTCCCAGCAGCAGCCGGAGCAGTTCGCCGCCGCCGTATCCGCTGCCGCCGGCAATGGAGACGTTCATGCTCACGCGCCGCCTCTCGCCCGGTCGAGCACATAGCTGATCACCTTGTCCGGGATGTTCACGCCGGTGGTGTCGATGCTGTTGCGGAACTCCATGGTGTAGTTCACCTCGTTCACCAGAAGGCCGTCCCCGCTCTCCAGCAGGTCGATGGCCAGCACACCGCCTCCCACCGCGTCCGCGGCGGCGACACAGAGCGACCCCAGTTCCGGCGTCACCGGGCAGTTGCTGGCGATGGCGCCACGGGCAGTGTTGGTGATCCAGTGTTCCGAGCTTCGATAGATGGCGGCGATGCATTCGTCGCCCACCACGAAGGCCCGGATGTCGCGGCCCTTCTTGGCGATGTATTTCTGGATGAAGAAGATGGAGTGGTGATAGCTGCCGAGCACGGTCTTGTGCTCAAGCACGGTCTCGGCGGCGTCGCGGTCGTTGATCTTGGACAGCAGCCGACCCCAGGAGCCTACGGCGGGCTTCAGTACCACCGGGTAACCCATCTCCTCGATGGCCTCAAGGGCGGATTCCTCGGTGAAGGCGACCCGGAGGTCGGGCTGCGGCACGCCGTGGTCCCTGAGGGCCACGGCGGTGAGAATCTTGTCACCGCAGGTCAGGGACACCTGGTAGGTGTTGATGCAGGGGATGCCGAGGCTCTGGAACAGACGCAGGGCATGGAGTGCCCGGGAATGGTTGATGCAGCGCTCCACCACCACGTCCACGTCGGGGCCGGTGTCGAGATCGAAGGCCAGCCGCCGGTCGTCGAGCATCACCAGCTCGACGTTCGGACGCTTGCCGAATTCGGTCAGGAGGAGTTTCTCCTCCTTCCGGACAAGGGAATGGAGAAAGCCGACGCGGGGAGCGGGCATGGCGAAAATCCTTCTGGGTCTGATTATTCGCCCCAGTCCTCTTCCGCCTCCGGCGCCTCTTCCACGGTGACGGGGTCAAGGCCGGTCACCTCCAGTTCGGCGCCGCAATCCGCGCATTCGAGCAATTCACCAACCACCAGGCCGTCCGGCAGTTGGAGTTCGGCTCCGCAAACAGGGCATTCGGTCATGGTGTCCTCTCGGGTCGGGAATATACGGGGAATGCGGAATGTACCGCCGGGAAGGAAATTGGGCAATGATCAATCTGTACCGATTCACGTGCCACCCACGGTATGTGGTGTTCGGTGGACTCGTAGAGTGTGATCGGAAGACTCCTGAAGAGACAAGGCCGGAGCAAGGGGACGTGATTATGTTGAGCGATCACCGCGTTCCCCTATTACCCAAGGACGCCGCATCAGTTATCTTACAAATATCTTACATGGAGAGCCCAAGATGACTGATTCTGACCAACTCACCACTACCGTCTCCACCAGAGGGCAAGTGGTTTTGCCCCGTGAGGTTCGCCGGTTCCTGCGCTGGCAGGCGGGCACGCGGCTGTCCGTTGAGAGAACCCCCGAAGGGGTGCTGTTGAAGCCCGTGCGGGTCTTTGCTGAGACCCGGGCCAAGGACGTCTTCGGGTGTCTGTCCTTTATCGGCACCCCCAAATCCCTGGCTGATATGGATGCAGGCCTCCTGCAGGAAGCAAGGCGGCGCCATGCGGGCGATTGATACCAATGTCGTTGTCAGATATCTGACGGGCGATGATCCGAGCCAGGCCATGCGGGCGAGGGCGGCAGTCGACGCGGGCGATATTTTCGTCAGCAGAACTGTTCTGCTCGAAAGCGAGAGGGGATTGCGTGGTGTCTATGGCTTTACCCGTGAAGAAGTCGTGACTTCCTTGCGTGCTTTCCTGGGGCTGCCGGGAGTCTCGGTGGATCAACCCAACCTCATCGCCGAAGCCCTTGACCGAACAGGGCAGGGCATGGATTTTGCCGATGCGCTGCATCTTGGCGCCGCGGCACAATGCAAGGAAATGCTGACTTTCGACCGCCAGCTCATCGCATCGACCAGTAATGCGCGGATCCGGGCGATAGAACCCTGAGTTCCGCCGGAGGCGCGCCGGCATGCAGGCGGAATCAGGAGGATGTGCCCAATCGTTCGGACCCGGGTCGCCCACAGGATTTTCACGGCCGGGAACCGGGTTGGCCTTCCCTTGCGATCCGCCTGCATTGCGGTGATGGCCGTCCCATCCGGAATCGGGATCCAGGGAATAGAGATCAATCCCGGCGAACCGGTTGAGCAGCAATTCGGTCCGCCACCGGGCTTCGCCCCGGACCGGCCTGCGGGATCCGATGTCCGGCTTGTCCCGCAAAGAGCAATACGAATACACTTTCACCATAAATTTTTGTTTATTGATTTTGAGAAATTTCCCAGACATGCTGATGAATCCAGGCATAGACCTCTCTCCCTACGGGATCACCGGGGTGACGGAAGTCGTATACAACCCCTCCTATGATCTGCTGTATGCGGAGGAGACCCGGCCCGGCCTGAACGGTTTCGAAAAGGGTGTTGTAACGGAAAGCGGCGCGGTGGCGGTGGATACCGGCATCTTTACCGGCCGCTCTCCCAAGGACAAGTACATTGTCCGGGACGAAGGCACCCGGGACGTGTTCTGGTGGGCGGACCAGGGCAGGAACGACAACAAGCCACTCAGCCCGGAGCACTGGGTGAAACTGAAGCAATGCGTCATCGACCAGCTTTCGGGCAAGCGCCTTTTCGTGGTGGATGCCTTCTGCGGAGCCAACCCGGATACCCGGCTGGCGGTCCGTTTCGTCATGGAAGTGGCCTGGCAGGCCCATTTCGTCAAGAACATGTTCATCCGCCCCGACGAGAAGGAGCTGGCACATTTCGTGCCGGACTTCACCGTGCTGAACGGCTCCAAGACCACCAATCCCCACTGGCAGGCCATGGGACTCAATTCCGAGAACTTCATCGCCTTCAACCTGACGGAGAGGATGCAGATCATCGGCGGCAGCTGGTACGGCGGCGAGATGAAGAAGGGCATGTTCTCCATGATGAACTTCCTGCTGCCGCTCCGGGGCGTCGCTTCCATGCATTGCTCCGCCAACGTCGGTGAGGACGGCGACACCGCCATTTTCTTCGGCCTGTCGGGCACCGGCAAGACCACCCTGTCGACAGATCCTGCGCGCAAGCTCATCGGCGACGACGAGCATGGCTGGGACGACGACGGCATCTTCAATTTCGAGGGCGGCTGCTACGCCAAGACGATCCGCCTCAGCCAGGAGGCGGAACCGGACATCTACGGCGCGATCCGCCGTGATGCATTGCTCGAGAACGTGGTGGTGCGGGATGACGGCAGCGTCGATTATGATGATGGATCCAAGACCGAGAACGCCAGAGTGTCCTACCCGATCCATCACATCGGCAATATTGTCAGGCCGGTATCCAAGGGGGCCCATGCGAAGAAGGTGATCTTCCTTTCAGCGGACGCGTTCGGCGTGCTGCCGCCGGTGTCCATGCTGACCCCGGAGCAGACCAGGTATCATTTTCTCTCCGGCTTCACTGCCAAGCTGGCAGGAACCGAGCGCGGCATCAATGAGCCCACACCCACCTTTTCCGCCTGTTTCGGCGCGGCCTTTCTCAGCCTGCACCCGACGAGGTACGCGGAAGTGCTGGTGAGGCGCATGCAGGCCAACGGGGCGAAGGCCTACCTGGTGAACACCGGCTGGAACGGCAGCGGCAGCCGCATTTCCATCCGGGACACGCGCCGCATCATCGGCGCCATCCTGGACGGTTCCATCGAAATGGCGGAGAGGAAAACCATCCCCTGGTTCCATCTGGCAGTGCCGGCCGCACTGCCCGGGGTGGACAGTGGAATCCTCGACCCCCGGGAAACCTATGCCGATCCGCTTGACTGGGAAGCCAAGGCGAGGAAGCTGGCCACACTCTTCATCAGCAACTTCCGCCAGTACGAGGACACTCCCGAGGGCCGGGCGCAGGCCCTTGCCGGGCCCAGCCTGACTGCCTGACCGGGAGCAGGGCCGTCAGGTTCGAAGCCTCCCGCCATCCGTCCGGGCGACGGCCGGACGCCATCAGGGGTCAGGATCAGGTTCTCCCCACGCCCCGGCGCCGGCCTGCCCGGAGCGTTCCGGGCTCGCTCACCAGGCCAGGTAGGCGAATCCCTTTTCCTGCAGCTGCATGATATCGTCCGCGCCGATGGCCACGATCCTGGCGAACGGCAGCAAGTCCTTCTCCCCCCACTCCAGGGATGTCATGGTGTTGCCGCAGGCATGGAAGGCGACCCCGTAGGCGGCGAGGGAACTGGCCTGCTCCTGGTGCTCGGGCGCCACCGGGAACCCCGGATTATTACCGATCAGGTGCAGGCCCGGTCCGAAGCAGGAGACCACGATCTCCGCGTCGTCGCTGTACTTGCGCAGGATCTCTCCTGCGGAAAACAGGATGCTGCCGAAGTAATCGTTGTCCGCCTTGTTGCACTGGTAGACGATGTGATGGGTGGAATCATCCTCGAAATGGGAATCGGTATGGTGGGCGGATGCCCGCATGGCGGCGAGGGCGCCACCGAAACCGGCCAGCCAGCGGAACAGGGTTCGTCGGTCAGGGGCATTCATCAGGTTCCTCCCGCGCATCAATCAGGCTGATGGATTCAATATAGGACCAACGTTACACCCGGGGGGTTCCCGGGGGCAATTTCTCGTATTGGATAGCGGATATCTACCTGCCGGACTGGCACGTCCGGCCCGGGGAAGGAGCCATAGACGCCCCATCACATGCCCGAGAGGGAGCAACGCCGGATCCTGTTCGGCAAAGGAACAGGGGCACCGCCTGGGGATCAAGGCGAATCACGTGTCCGGGGGGATCATGGGATCGGGACCCATGATCCGCATTATCCGGGACAGACGGTTAAAGAAGTGGGCAGACCGATTAGCCGTTCGCCGTCAGGCGGAGCAGGCCATGTCCTGCCCGCAGCACAACGGCGACTTGATCATGCCGTGGTCGTTGGGACACTTCGAGACCTGTACATCGGTGCTGTCGTCCAGCGTGATACTGCCGTCTTCCAGCGGTGCGTCGCATTTGCCGCAGCTCGTGTTGACGCTCATGCCGCAGACTTCGCATTCGTAGGTAGCCATGAGTTTGACCCCATGAAAGGTGTTGCCGGGAAACAACTGTACCAGCGGATTTTGTTCCTGTCCATGGAAACTATGGGAAACAATGGGGGAGTCCAGGTTAAATCTGTTCTGTTTTCCCCCAACCCGTGATTTTGGCCGACATGGTTCTGCCGCGGGCCGGTTTCACGGTCCCGGGAACGGATTCCGTGACCGTTCGGGGATGACTGTGCCCCTCGGTATCGAGGTGCCGCGCATGCGGCGCGGTAGACGGTGCAATGGAAACGCACGGGATCCACGTACGTTTCAGCCAACAGCAGACCGTGACCGAAGCGGACCGGCCGGTCCCCCGCCAGGCGGTGGGCGCACGGCGAAAGCACGCGCCAACCAGGGTTGCGTGGTGCGCCGGGCAGGATCAGAAATCGACGTTGCAGGTGACGAGATACAGGCGGCCGAACCGGACGCCTTGGTCCCAGTCGATCCAGCGATCCCGGGCGGCGAAATGTACCAATGATCGCGTTTCACCTGATCGGAGTCCAGGCGGATCGTGGCAGACGGGGCTGGTCCTGCCGGCAGATCGACAGAATCTGCATCATTCACAAAGACTGTGACCCGAACGGGGTGTTGGTGACGGATGCGGGTCAGTGGTGAGGCTATCACGTAGTATGCAGTTCATCTTCATGCCGCATGTGCTCCCGGCTTGTCGGGGAGGAGAAAATGGTGGCGGGCATCGGCCGACCGCAAACGCTCATCCGAGTACCAGCCCTTGAGCAGATCCTTATCCAGCAGATCGGTATTTACCGAAAGGAACCCGTCGAGATCGGCGTTCGGCATTTGGGCTTTGCGTTCTGCAATGATGCTCAAGAACGCGAAGGTGATCGTGACATTGAATTTGTCGGCCGCGCCGCCTCTGGTCGCCATTGTGTTGATCACGCTGGAATATTTCTGGCAGGCTTCCAGAAAGCTGTATTTGTCCAGCATTAGCCCGAATCATGTATAAATAAAGCGGGTGAGGCCTCATTCTGTGATATAAATCAATCAGTTAAAGAGAATTACAGAGGACCTCACCCGTGACAGATTGTACTGCCAACCCGCTTTTCAGGCTCATTCACATTGGACAAGTCTCACGCTTTACGGAAAACGTAAAATACAGTACAGTCAGCATGCATGATTCGAAGCTTCAAGGATCGAAATACGCGCCGCTTCTTCGAGGGGCGGCGCATCGCGGCATATGAGGGCTTCACCAGTCAGGCCTCGCGCCGACTGGTCTTGCTGGACAGTGCGGAGACGCTTGGCGACCTTGCCGCGTTGCCGAGCAACCGGTTGGAAGCGCTGCGCGGCGACCGCGCCGGTCAACACAGCATTCGGATCAACGCGCAATGGCGCGTCTGCTTTTGTTGGACGGACGAAGGGCCGTGCGACGTAGAGATCGTGGATTATCA
The DNA here is from genome assembly GCA_965213885.1 of Candidatus Poriferihabitaceae bacterium. Classification (GTDB taxonomy): domain Bacteria; phylum Pseudomonadota; class Gammaproteobacteria; order Arenicellales; family Poriferihabitantaceae; genus VYFG01. Next base: position 2,926,196 of record OZ243919.1, on the reverse strand, counting down.
CTGAAGGGGATTTGACATGAACGTCAGGAACGGAATGAAGCCGGTGCATCCCGGCGAAGTCCTGCGCGACGAGCTCGATGAAGTCGGGCTGTCGGCCAATGCGCTGTCGAAGGCGCTGGGCGTGCCGGTGAACCGGGTGACGATGATCCTGAACGGCCAGCGGGGCGTGAGCGCGGACACGGCGCTGCGGCTGGCGCGCTATTTCGGGACGACACCGCAACTCTGGCTGAACTTGCAGAAGACGTGGGAGCTTCGCCAGGCGGAGATCGCTGTGGGCCACGAGATCACCAAGTGCGTGACGCCCCGGCAGTCAGCGGCGACGGAGACGGTGGCCGATGGCCGTCCCTGACTTCCAGTCGCTTATACCTCCGACCTCGTTGGTATTGCGTGGCGTGGACTGGTTCATCAACCGCCGCGCGGCAGGAACGCCTTAAGCTAGAAGTCCGGGTCAGCGACCCTTCACACTGGTCGCAGACCAGAATCCTAAATTCGGGCAACCGGCCAGTCATCCTCCATGCAACCGACTGGTGCATAGGTAGAAGGCGAAACCGCAGATCTTTCGACAGCGTGACGTGGGACAAGGAAATCCTGCCCGATAACACATGCGAGATAACCTTCTCTCCCTATGGTGTCTTTCGTGAGAATGTCTGGCGTTTCTCTGAAGGGAAAAATCTCCACACGCTACGTTTTCGCGCTCACACTAATTCTGGATTGATGCGGTTCTTTCACCCAAGCAGGAAATTGATTGACTGTCAAAAAAATCTCACCAAGGCACCTTACCTCGGTGCTGAGCGCGGCGACTTGGGCAGTGAAGTGGGACCTGCCCGGCTGTCGTAACGACGATAAACAGTGTGCGGGTTCATTCCAGCCATGATCCACGCGAGCATCCGAGTTCCGGGTCAGGTAACCGTCACGAGTACTGCTGTTCGTGGTCGCGTGCTGCTTCCGGCTGTTACATCTCACACTAAACCAGTCAGGATGATGGTGTTTGTCCCGGATTATTCCAAGCCGGGTTGGTGCATGACCTGATAGATAGCGGGACGCTTTTCTTCCGGGCAGCGGTTTGAGATGACGACAGAACGCACAATAATCGGCATTGAGATTGAGACGGCACTTGGCGAGGTTCTCGCCCATGTACGGAGCGAGACATTGTTACCGTGCCGAATCCTGGACGATCCCGCTGCCGAGCGGATTGTCGCGCTACGCAAGCGCATGAAGCTGAGCTGGCAGAAATTTGCAGACCGATTCGGGCTCGATGCACGAGCCGTTCAGGATTGGGAACAGGGGTGCCGGGTTCCTGACCGGGCGGCGCGTGTGTTATAGAGATGGCGCAGGCATCAGGACAATGTAACCCCGTCCTTGCGGCCACGACGCTTACTTGAACGCGGTGAGGCAAGCAACCCAGCAGGTGGCGTTTTCCCCCTTGCGGGTCTTGCGGTAGCCGTATTCACCGGCGTCATCGTCCTGCCACCAGATATCGATGTCGTCGAAGCCGGCTGCCGACAACAGCTCCAGCAGTTCCGGTATGCTCCAGACCCGCCAGCTGTACCGGTACGGCGGGTCGATTTCGGAGGCATCCCTGAATCGGAACCTGAGCGTCAGTTCGGCGCTGCAGTCCACCGGGGAGAAGTTCTCCTGCTGCCAGATCATTTCGAATCCCTCTGCCCTGGACACGTACGGCTCCTCGGAGAGGCTCTCGGTGCCGCCGGTCACGTCGATAGCCAGCATGCCGCCGTCGGCGAGGTCTTCGTGGGCCTGCCGGAAGTAGTCCAGCATTTCGTCCCGGCGGCGGAATACCCAGTAGGAAAAATTGAACGCACAGCGGATATCCGGCGCACGTATGCTTGGTTCCCGGGCATCGGCCAGGTGCAGGATCGCCCGTTCGGCCCCATCGCCCAGCGGCTCGATGTTGTGCCGCCGGCCCCATTCCAGTGGATCGGGATCGATGTCGAAACCCTCGCCGCTGTAGCGGGCGCCCTGGCCCACCCAGTGGGCCAGGGTCAGGGCCGTGCCGCAGAAATCCTCCCTGAGGCGCCATGCCTTCCGACGCCGCCGGCTGCGGTAGAAGTGCTGCACCAGGCCGATATCGGCCTCGGGGGACTGGACCGCGAGCTGATAGATCCGGTGCCTGTCGGCGCGTTCGGCCAGCCTGGGGCCCGCGGGCTTTGCGGAGGATCTTCGGGAAACCAAGTCGTGACAGGTCGGGTGGGTGATCGGGACACATGGACAAACGGCTGCCGGCCCGGGGCGGCGGGTATAATCGTACCGTGCCTGCAAAACACTCTAACACAGGGCCAGAAGGTTGCGGTAGGCCGGACGGGGAGCTTGCCGCCCTGCTGCACCATGGCGTGGCGGCACTGGAACTTCGGATGTCGCCGGAGAGCGAGTCCACCCTGATGCGCCACGCCGGGCTTCTGCAGCACTGGAACCGCCGGCTGAACCTGACCGCCATCACCGACCCTGCCGGGGTGGTGGTGCAGCACCTCCTGGATTCCCTGGCCGTGGCGCCCTGGATTCGGGGCGCCCGGGTGCTGGACATCGGCAGTGGCGGGGGTTTTCCCGGCATCCCCCTCGCGGTCGCATTGCCGCAGGTGCAGTTCACGCTCCTGGACAGCCGCGGCAAGCGGGTGGAGTTCCTGCGCCACGCAGCCGCAGCTCCTCGGACTCGGTAATGTTGCAGTGGTGAAGGCCCGGGTGGAGGATTACCGGCCGGACGAAAAATTTGATACGCTTGTCTGCCGCGCCTTCGCCCCCCTGGAAGAGATCCTGACCCTGACCGCGCATCTGCAGGAACCGGGAACCAGGCTCCTGGCCATGAAAGGCAGGTCGGCTCCGGACGAGGTCCGGGCGCTGCCGGCCCGGGGACGCCAGGATGTCGCGGTGGATCCGGTCGTGGTGCCCTTTCTCGATGCCGAGCGCCACGTGGTCCGGGTGCGGTTTGATTGAGCATCGACCGGACGAGGGCGGTGCCCCGAGGCTCCCTGACAGTGCCATGACCCGAATACTCGCCATTGCCAACCAGAAGGGCGGCGTCGGCAAGACCACCACCGCCATCAACCTCGCTGCCTGCCTGGTCCGCGCCTCGAACCGGGTCCTGCTGGTGGACATCGATCCCCAGGGGAACTCCACGGCGGGCAGCGGAGTGTCCATGCGGGACCTGGAGGCGGGCACCTACGAGGTGCTGCTGGGTGAGGCCGGCATTGACGATGCGATTGTGCCCACCGGGGCCGGCTATGAGTTGCTGCCCTCCAACCCCGACCTCGCGGGTGCCCAGGTGGAGCTCCAGGAACTTGACCGGCGGGACTACCGCCTGCGGGACGCCATCGGTTCGCTGAAGGGGCGCTTCGACATGGTGGTGATGGATTGTCCGCCGTCCATCAACGTCCTGACGATCAACGCGCTCGTGGCGGCGCGGGAGGTGCTGATCCCGGTACAGTGCGAATACTACGCCCTGGAGGGGCTGGCCAGCCTGATCGAAACCGTGGACCTGGTGCGCCAGGGGCTGAATCCGGAGCTCAGGATCCTGGGCCTCGTGCGGACCATGTATGACCGCCGCAACAGCCTTGCCTGGGAGGTTTCCGAGCAGTTGAGCCAACATTTCGAGGACACCCTTTTCCGCACCATCATCCCCCGGAACGTTCGCCTGGCGGAAGCCCCCGGCTACGGCAGGCCCGTGATCGATTATGACCGGAACTGCGCGGGCAGCCAGGCCTATCTGGCACTGGCCTGCGAGGTGCTCCGACGGACTTCCTGAGTGGCATGCAACCCCGGACGCCCCGTACCGGACTTCCCCGTTCGGGACCGCGAAGTCATCCTGAGCCCGGTCAGATGCGCCGTCCCTGCTGATGCCGGATATCCCGCACAAGTGACTTCCCTGCGGCCCGGTGTTTCCGACATAATGCACAGGTACCTTCATGTGCCCTGCAACCTGCTCTCCGGCCCACTGCAGCACATCGACCGGGCTCAGATGAAGAATCTCTGACCATGACGAGGCATACCGAACGGTCTCACAACGCATGACCAGCAAGAAAAAATCCAGACTGGGCAAGGGCCTGGGTGCCCTGCTGGGCGACGTGCGGCAGACCGCCGCCCCGGGAACGGCGGAACCGCCGGACACGGCCGGGCAGGACCCTGCCGGGGCCATCGGCCTGCTGGAACTGCCCATCGAACTCCTCCAGCGCGGCCGTTACCAGCCCAGGCGGAACATGGACGAGGAGACGCTGGAGGAACTGGCGGACTCGATCCGCTCCCAGGGCGTCATTCAGCCCCTGCTGGTGCGGCGGCTCGGGGGCGACAGCTACGAGATCGTCGCCGGCGAGCGCCGCTGGCGCGGTGCTCAGCGGGCCGGCCTTGCCACCGTCCCCGCCGTGGTGCGGGAGGTCAGTGACAAGGCCGCCATGGCGGTAGCCCTGATCGAGAATATCCAGCGCCAGGACCTCAACGCCATCGAGCAGGCCATGGGATTCCAGCGCCTGCTGGAGGAGTTCGAACTCACCCATGAGGAAGTGGCGGACTCGGTGGGCCGCTCCCGCGCGGCGGTGACCAACACCCTGCGCCTTCTGAACCTGGCCCCTGCGGTGCAGCGGCTGGTGGAAGGCGGCGATCTGGAAATGGGACATGCCAGAGCGCTGCTCGGACTGCCGGAGGAACGTCAGCTGGAAGGCGCCCGCAAGGTGGTGAAGGGCGGGTTGTCGGTCCGCGCCACGGAGCACATGGTCAAGCGCATGAATCTGATCCGCCGGACGCCGGAACCCGGGGAGCATGGTTCGGCCAACGATATCCGCCGGCTGGAGAACGAACTGTCGGGGCGTATCCAGGCCAAGGTGGAGATCCGCCATGGGGGCAGGAAGGGCAGGCTGGTCATCCACTACCACTCCCTGGATGAGCTGGACGGAATTCTCAAACGCATCCACTGACACCGCCGTCACCGGCCGGCGGTATGAGACCATGGTTGGAGCGGCCTTCGCCGGCGGAGATCGGCGCCTCGATAATGTTTTGAATTCAAAGCGTTATACAGGTCGTTTTCGGACAACAGGGCCATCCGGTTTCGGTTGACCCCTTCGAGGTGAGTCATTATAATTCCGCGCCTCAAAAGCGGGGACCGGCCTGGTGTCAAGCGCGGATCACCACAGTCTGGAACACCACGCCAGGCGCATTCTCTTGCTGCAGGCGGTCCTGGGGGTTCTTCTAGTCCTGTTGATCCTGGCGCATGGGCGGTATGCCGACAGTGCCATGCAGGCCATGGAAAACGCCTTCGCTGGAATGTACGGTGTGTTGCTCGGGATGCTGGGAGCCCTGATTTCCAAGCGAAGCGCCACCCGGTCCGGCCGGGCAGCGCTCAAGGCCCCGCAATACGCCTTGGCGCCGATCTACCTCGGCATGCTGAACAAGCTGCTGGTGGTGGGCGGCGGCCTTGCAGCGGGGATGGTTGCCCTGGAGCTTGGGCCCGTGTACATAGTAACGGGTTACCTGGTCTCGCAGCTCGCGTTCATATGGATGACCGTGAGACGTGCCTGAGCGGAAACAGTGACAATATTGACAACCTGAATCATGGCAACAGCTGGCGAACTGACCTCCGGTGAATACATTCGCCACCACCTGACCAATCTTACTTTCGGACCCAGGGCGGACGGATCATGGGGGATCGCGCAATCCGCAGGTGAGTTGGCAGAAATGGGGTTCTGGGCCATCCATCTCGACAGCCTTTTCTGGTCCTTCGCCCTCGGGGCGCTGTTCGTCTGGTTCTTCTCCCGCATCGCCAGGAGGATGACCGCCGGGGTGCCCGGCACCACCCAGGGCTTCATCGAGATGATCATCGGCTTCGTCGAGGACAACGTCCGCACCACCTTCAGCGCGAGGAACGACAACATCGCGCCCCTGGCGCTGACCGTCTTTTGCTGGATCTTCCTCATGAACCTGATGGACCTGGTGCCCGTGGACCTCATCCCGTGGCTCCTGGACAAAGCCGGCATCCACTACCAGAAGGTGGTGCCCACCACCGACCCCAACGTGACCTTCGGCATGTCGTTCAGCGTGTTTGCGCTGATGATCTTCTACAGCTTCAAGAAGAAGGGTGCCGCCGGCTTCGCCGCGGAACTCACGATGCATCCGTTCGAGTCGAAGAACATCGTGATGAAGATCCTGTTCATCCCCATCAACTTCTTTCTCGAGATCGTGGGCCTCGTTGCCAAGCCGGTGTCTCATTCCCTCCGGCTGTTCGGCAACCTGTACGCTGGCGAAATGATCTTCATCCTGATTTCCCTGATGTACGGCTCAAGCGTCATCCTGTCCGTTTCCGGCGGAGCGCTGCAGTTCGTCTGGGCCGTGTTCCATATCCTGGTCATCACCCTGCAGGCCTTCATCTTCATGGTGCTGACCATCGTGTACATGGACATGGCCCATTCGCATCACTGACCCGCGCGGCGGGGAAGCGAACCCTTCACATATTCTAGAAACTCTGCAATCCAACATTCTACTTTCCGGAGATTAAGATGGAATCAGCACTTGTCTACATCGCTGGCGCTTTGATGATGGGCCTCGGCGCACTGGGCGCCGCGATCGGTATCGGAGCGCTCGGCGGCCGCTTCATCGAAGGCGCCGCCCGCCAGCCCGAACTGATCCCCATGCTCAGAACCAACTTCTTCATCGTGATGGGCCTTGTGGACGCGGTGCCGATGATCGCGGTCGGTGTGTCCATGTACGTCCTTTTTGTCGTTGCCCCGGGCGCGGGCTGAGGCCCGGCCTGCCCGCCGCCGGTCCATGGCCGCCGCGCCAGGCCGGACAACCGATGAAACCAACAGGTAATCCAAGATGAATATCAATGTCACTCTGCTCTGGCAGATGGTCTTTTTCGTCATCTTCGTGTGGTTTACCAAGAAGTTCGTCTGGACGCCCATCATCGGCGTGATCAACGAACGGAAGACCACCATCGCGGACGGCCTTGCCGCCGCCGAGAAGGGCCAGAGGGCCGAGGAGGAGGGCCTGAAGAAGGCGGAGGAGGTCGTTGCCGACGCCAAGACCCGGGCCACCGAGATCATCAGCAGGGCGGAGAAGCATGGCCAGGAGCTGGTGGAGGAGGCGAAGTCCAGGGCCCGCACCGAGGGCGAACGGATCGTCGCCTCCGCCCAGGACGACATCCAGACCGAGCTCAACAAGGCCCGCGAGGCCCTGCGGGGCCAGGTGGGCGAGCTGGCGGTGGAGGGCGCGCGCAAGATCCTCGGCCGCGAGATCGATTCCAGGGCTCATGCCGACCTGTTGGACAGGCTGGCGGCCAGGCTCTGAGGGCAGGCGCTGATGGCTGATCTCAGCAATCTGGCACGACCCTACGCCCAGGCCGCGTTCGAGCTGGCCCAGGACGCCGGCGACCTGGTCGCCTGGGGCGACCGGCTCGACCTCCTGGCGTCCATCGCGGCGGACCCCACCATGGAACAACTGCTGAAGAATCCCGATTTCGGCGCCGACAGCCAGGTGGACCTGATTCTCCATGTTGCCGGCGACCGGCTGGACACCGACGGGGTGAACCTGGTCAGGCTGCTGGTGAGAAATGGCCGGGTGAATGCACTGCCTGCCATTGCCGCGCTGTACACGGAGATGCGGGCCCAGGCGGAAAGGGTGGTGGAGGCGGACATGATCACCGCCGCCGCCATCGACGAGGGCCAGCAGGCGGCCTTCTCGGACGCGCTCCAGAGCAGGCTCGGACGCAATGTCAAGCTCAGCTTCTCGGTCGACGAGAGCCTCATCGGCGGCGCCGTCATCCGCGCCGGAGACTGGGTCATCGACGGCTCCGTGAAAGCGCAACTCGAACAACTTGTAGGGGCCGTGGCCAACTAGGCCGGATCCCCTGAAAAGAGGAAAACTGACCATGTCCATCCAACTGAATCCCTCCGAGATCAGCGAGCTGATCAAGGACCGAATCAAGAACTTCGAGGCCGGCGTCGAGGCCCGGACCGAGGGCACCATCGTGATGCTCACGGACGGTATTACCCGGGTCCACGGCCTGTCCGAGGCCATGCAGGGGGAAATGCTCGAGTTCCCCGGCAACACCTTCGGTCTCGCGCTCAACCTGGAGCAGGATTCCGTGGGCGCGGTGGTGCTGGGCGAGTACAAGCACCTGTCCGAGGGCGATACCGTCAAGTGCACCGGACGCATCCTCGAGGTGCCCGTCGGCGAGGGTCTGCTTGGCCGGGTGGTGGATGCCCTCGGGCGCCCCATCGACGGCAAGGGCGTCATCGACTATTCCGGCAACCTGCCCATCGAGAAGGTGGCGCCCGGGGTGATCACACGTCAGTCGGTGTCCCAGCCGGTACAGACCGGACTCAAGTCCATCGACTCCATGGTGCCCATCGGCCGGGGCCAGCGAGAGCTGATCATCGGCGACCGGCAGACCGGCAAGACGGCACTGGCCATCGACGCCATCATCAACCAGAAGGGCACCGGCATCAAGTGCATCTACGTCGCGGTGGGCCAGAAGGCCTCCAGCATCGCCGGCGTGGTCCGCAAGCTGGAGGAGCACGATGCCATGGAGCACACCATCGTGGTGTCCGCGGCGGCATCCGACTCGGCGGCGGAGCAGTTCATTGCGCCCTACTCGGGCTGCACCATGGGCGAATACTTCCGCGACCGGGGCGAGGACGCGCTGATCATCTACGACGACCTCACCAAGCAGGCGTGGGCCTACCGACAGATCTCCCTGCTGCTGCGCCGCCCACCGGGTCGTGAGGCGTACCCGGGTGACGTGTTCTACCTCCACTCGCGCCTGCTCGAGCGTGCCGCCCGGATCAATGTCGAGGAAGTGGCGAGACGGACGGACGGCGAGGTCAAGGACAGGACCGGTTCCCTGACCGCGCTACCGATCATCGAGACCCAGGCCGGCGACGTGTCCGCGTTCGTGCCCACCAACGTGATCTCCATCACCGACGGCCAGATCTTCCTTGAATCCGACCTGTTCAACGCCGGCATCCGTCCCGCCATCAACGCGGGCCTGTCGGTGTCCCGGGTGGGCGGTGCCGCCCAGACCGGCATCATCAAGAAGCTCGGCGGCGGCATTCGCCTGGCCCTGGCCCAGTACCGGGAGCTGGCGGCGTTCTCACAGTTCGCGTCCGACCTGGACGAGGCGACCCGGCGCCAACTCGAGCGTGGCCAGCGGGTCATGGAGCTGATGAAGCAGCCCCAGTACCATCCGATGTCGGTGGCCGAGATGGCGCTCTCCCTGTACGCGGTGAACGAGGGCCATTTCGACGATGTGGAGGTGATCCGCGTGGTGGACTGCGAGGCCGCCATGCAGGCCTACGTCAAGTCCAATCACGGCGAGATGCTCGACGCCATCAACGCGAACCCCGAGTACAACGACGAAGCCGTCGAAAAGCTCAGGGGCGCAGTCGAGGACTTCAAGCAGAACGGCAGCTGGTAGCCGGGTAGCTGACAGGAGGACAGACCGATGGCAGGCGCCAAAGAAATCCGCACCCAGATCAAGAGCATCGGCAACACCCGCAAGATCACCAAGGCCATGGAGATGGTTGCGGCGAGCAAGATGCGGCGTGCCCAGGAACGCATGCACAAGGCACGGCCCTACGCCAACCGGATACGCGACGTGGTGGCCCATGCCGCCAGCGCCAACACCGAGTACCACCATCCTTACCTGGAGACCCGGGACGAGGTCCGGCATGCCGGCTACATCATCATCTCCAGCGACCGCGGCCTTTGCGGCGGACTCAACAGCAACCTGTTTCGCAAGGTGGTTGCCGACATGGGCGAAAAGAGCGGCCAGGGCGTTGAGATCAGCGTCTGCGTGATCGGCAGGAAGGCCAGTGCATTCTTCAAGCGCCACGGCGCCAACGTGGTGAGCGAGGTGACGGATCTCGGCGACAGTCCCCATGTCGAGAAGCTGATCGGTGCGCTCAAGGTCATGATGGACGGGTACATCGGGGGCGATATCGACCGTCTTTTCGTGGTGTACAACAATTTCGTCAACACCATGATTCAGCGGCCCACCGTCGAGCAGCTGATCCCCATCATTCCGAGCAAGGACGAGAAGACCCGGCACCACTGGGACTACATCTACGAGCCCGAGGCCAAGCCGGTGGTGGACACCCTGATGGACCGGTACATCGAGTCCCTGGTCTACCAGGCGGTGGCGGACAACAACGCCTGCGAGCAGGCAGCGAGAATGGTGGCGATGAAGGCTGCAACGGACAATGCCGGCAAACTGATCGATGAGCTCAAGCTGGTCTACAACAAGGCCCGTCAGGCAGCCATCACCCAGGAACTTTCGGAGATCGTGGGCGGCGCGGCGGCGGTGTGACGGCCGGCGTACCCCGATGAACCAGTTGACTAATTGAAAGAGGCTTTTCGAACCATGAGTTCTGGAAATATCGTAACGATTATCGGTGCGGTCGTGGACGTGCAGTTCCCGCGCGACTCCGTGCCCAAGGTCTATGACGCCCTGGTCGTGGACGACGGCGGGCTGACCCTGGAAGTGCAGCAGCAGATGGGTGACGGCATCGTCCGCTGCATCTCCATGGGCTCCTCCGACGGCCTCAAGCGCGGCGTCAGCGTCACCAACACCGGAGAGCCCATCGCGGTGCCGGTCGGCCACGGCACCCTCGGCCGCATCATGGACGTTCTCGGCAACCCGGTGGACGAGGCCGGCCCCGTCACCACGGAGGAGCGCTGGCCGATCCATCGTCCGGCCCCGTCCTACGAGGACCAGGCCGCAAGTGTCGAACTGCTGGAGACCGGCATCAAGGTGATCGACCTGATCATGCCCATTGCCAAGGGCGGCAAGATCGGCCTCTTCGGCGGCGCGGGTGTGGGCAAGACCGTGACCCTGCTGGAACTCATCAACAACATCGCCACAGCGCACTCCGGCCTGTCCGTGTTCGCCGGCGTGGGCGAGCGGACCCGCGAGGGCAACGACTTCTACCACGAGATGCAGGAGGCCGGCGTCGTCAACATCGAGAACTTCACCGAGTCCAAGGTTGCCATGGTGTACGGCCAGATGAACGAGCCTCCCGGCAACCGCCTGCGGGTGGCGCTCACCGGACTGACCATGGCGGAGTATTTCCGGGACGAGGGTCGCGACGTCCTCATGTTCATCGACAACATCTACCGCTATACCCTGGCCGGTACCGAGGTGTCCGCCCTGTTGGGCCGGATGCCGTCGGCGGTGGGCTACCAGCCGACCCTGGCGGACGAGATGGGCGTGCTGCAGGAACGGATCACCTCCACCCGAAACGGTTCCATCACGTCCTTCCAGGCAGTCTATGTTCCGGCGGACGACCTTACCGATCCGTCGCCGGCGACCACCTTCGCGCACCTTGACGCCACCCTGGTACTGTCGCGGCAGATCGCCGAACTCGGCATCTACCCTGCCGTGGACCCACTCGATTCCACCTCACGCCAGCTTGACCCGCTGGTCATCGGCGAGGAGCACTACCAGACCGCGCGTTCCGTGCAGGGCATCCTGCAGCGCTACAAGGAGCTGCAGGACATCATCGCCATCCTCGGCATGGACGAACTGTCCGAGGAGGACAAGCAAGCGGTGAACCGCGCCCGCCGGATCCAGCGCTTCCTGTCACAGCCGTTCACCGTGGCCCAGTCCTTCACCGGCAGCGAGGGCAAGTACGTCACCCTGAAGGACACCATCAAGGGATTCCAGGGCATCGTCAACGGCGACTACGACCACCTGCCCGAGCAGGCCTTCTACATGGTCGGCGGTATCGAGGAGGCGGTGGAAAAGGCCAAGACCCTCAACTGAGGCGGGCCGTTAACCCACTGACCGGGAGAATCCATCATGGAAGCAACCATCCAGGTAGAAATCGTCAGCGCGGAGCAGGAAATCTGGTCCGGTGCCGGCACCATGGTGTTCGCCCCGGGAGAGATTGGCGAACTCGGGATCGCACCCGGCCACACGCCCCTCATCACCAAGCTCAATCCTGGCGACGTGCGGGTCATCCGTGAGGATGGCGAGGAGGAGTTCATCTTCGTCTCCGGCGGGGTGCTGGAGGTCCAGCCTCATGTCGTGACCGTGCTGTCGGACACGGCTGTGCGCGGCCAAGACCTCGACGAGGCCTCCGCACTGGAGGCCAAGAGGCGGGCCGAGGAGAAACTGGCGGAAGCCGCTGCGGAGATGGACTATGCCCAGGCCCAGGCAGAGCTGGCGAGCGCCATCGCCCAGATCCGCTCCATCGAGAAGCTGCGCAGGCTGCGTAAATAGGCCCGGCCCATCGAAGGCTCCCGCGAACGCCCTCGCATGCGGGCGTTTCTGTTACCCCTTGTCCTCAGGCCATGCTGTTGGGGTTCCCTGTCATGAGTTCCAGGGTTGTGTAGGATGCGCTGTGAGGCGGGACGGGCAGTCAGGGGATTTGAGATGGCGACTGTGTTCAACCGAACTTCAGGCCTCCATGATTCGCAACGACTTCCACTGGAACAGGGATTTCCTGTTCGCAGAATACGGGAAGGGCGGTTCCGCCAGACAGTGGAGCCGTGGTGTGTCTCACCGAAGCGCTCTCCGTCCGCTTACCCACTCGGGGTGTCCATGCTATGGGTGTGCGCCGTACGTTCCAGTGTGAGGACGTTCTACCGTCGGCAGTCGAACGATGGGGCCGGCGTTGGCAGGGGTGGCGGCCCGGCGTGATGAAAGGCCTTGTGATGCCCCGGCCCGAGGGCTTGTTTCATTCGACCGGGCAGGCCGACATGCCGCTCAGCCGGTCAGGTCCTTGCGATAGAGCCGGGTCACCAGGCTCGAGGTGTCGAACCGGTTCCCGCCGGCGGCCTGTACTTCGGCATAGTAGCCGTCGACGATCCCAGTGACGGGCAGCTCGGAGCCGTTCCGCTTCGCCTCATCCATGCAGAGCCCGAGGTCCTTGCGCATCCAGTCCACCGCGAACCCGAATTCGAACTCGTTTTTCAGCATGGTTTCGTGGCGGTTCTCCATCTGCCAGGAGCCGGCGGCGCCCTTGGAGATCACGTCGAACACCTTCATCCCGTCGAGGTCCGCATTGACGGCAAAGGCCAACCCCTCGGACAGACCCTGCACCAGCCCGGCGATGCAGATCTGGTTGACCATCTTGGTGAGCTGTCCCGCGCCGGCTGGCCCCATCAGCATTGCCGCACGTGCATAGCAGTCGATCAGGGGCCTGGTGCGTTCGAAGACCGTCTCCTCGCCGCCGATCATCACGGTAAGCACGCCATTTTCCGCACCGGCCTGGCCGCCGGACACCGGGGCGTCGAGGAAGTCGAAGCCACGACTCCTGGCGGCGGCAGCGAGTTCCCGCGCCACGTTGGCCGAGGCGGTGGTGTGGTCGACGAACACGGCTCCGCGCCGCATGGCGCCGAAGGCGCCGTCCGGCCCCGTGGTCACGCTGCGCACATCGTCATCGTTGCCCACGCAGGAAAACACGACCTCCGCTTCCGAGGCCGCCATGGCCGGGGTCTTCTCCATGGTTCCCCGGTGCTGTCCAAGCCATTTCTCCGCCCTCGCGGTGGTGCGGTTGTAGACGCAGACCTCGTGGCCACTTGCGGCGAGGTGACCGGCCATGGGATAACCCATGACGCCAAGACCGATGAAGGCAACTTTCATGGCGGGAAACGGATGGGTGGATTACGGGACGGCGTACTGTAACGCGAAGTCCTGGCCCTTGCAAAAGAATTCGGTTCTCTTGTCAGTCAAGCCCGGCCATGTCCCCTCTTGTTTTCAGGGGGGACATGGCGAGAGAGGCGATGACGATGAATCCTCGGGAACCGGAACCGCTGGAAGTGACCCGATCGGCCGCCGTCCGGAACGTGACGGCGCCACCCCGGTCAAACGCTGGTGTATCGCTGCCGCTCGCAGGCGGATCAGGCGGATCCGTCCTGCAACCGCCTTTGCTACTGCACCGTGATCGTGATGACCCCGGACATGACGGGCGGCGAGTGCGGTATATGCAGATGGTCGCCGACCACCAGCTGCAGCGTATGCGTGCCGGCAGGCAGTTCCACGGTCGTTTCTGTCTGGCCGCCGCCGAAATGCAGGTGGTTGTCGTCGGCCGGAACGGGAACCGACAGCTCGGCGCCGCCGCTATCGCCCTCACCCATCGGCGCCCGATTGACCAGCAGGTGGTGGTGGCCCGTGTTTTTCAGTGCGATGCCAGCAGGCGCAACGCCCATACCGGACAGGCCGAAAATGACCTTGACCGGGCCGGACACGGTGTCACCGTCGGAAAGGTTGGCGAAATACACCCTGGCGCCATCCGGGGACGGGGTTCCCTGGGCAAGGACTGTGCCGACGGCGGCAATCGTGAACAGCAAAGCGAAAAGAATTGTTCTCATGGTGTGAACTACCTTCCCATGTGGTATGGATTTCCATCATACCACCGGCGAAAGCCCGGCGCCAACGCATATGGTTGGGCGATGCTGGAGGGATGAGGGATCCCGGTCGCCCTCACGCATGGATGGAGCAATCACGATGCATACCCCCGCATGACATCCGCCATGCGGGGCGATGATGGAATAGGAGGGGAGTGGCGGTACGGCTACCAGTACAACCTGCCCCGCAGCATGATGCTGTGACCGGTCCCGCCGCGCGCCGGCCGGCTCTGCGCGCCCTCAAGGCTCATCCTGGCCGACGACCCGATGTCGAACCGTCCGCCAAGGCCGAGTCGTCTTGACCCGTCCCCGGACAGCGACACGTCGGCATACGGCGCCAGCACGCCCGGCCCGGCCCACGTGACGGTGCCGATGCCCTGGGCGATCCGCGCATGCACCCGCCCGGTCTCCCGGTCGGCCGCCGCCGTGCCCAGGGTCACACCGCTCTCCCACAGCCGCTGCACGCCGCCGGCCGCCTGGTCCCGCACCCGCCGCACGCTGAGAGAGCCCCCAGCCCGATGTGCCGGGATCGAGCTTCACCAGCCTGCTCAGTCCCCACTCCCGGTCGTCGCCGTTGTGGTGCAGCAGCGTCCGGCCCCGGTCCCCTGAAAAACCGCCCCGGGACCTGTCCTGGTTTTTTCTGGCAGACCGGGGGGGGCGAGGTATATACAGGTGCGAATCCATCACAAAAGGGAGCCCGGCCGCCGTGCCCGATCAATCCGACAGCCCCGGTGATTCCGGCAGGGCCGATCCGACCGGCGGGCCGGGTCCATTGCGCGGCGACATCTGGATGACTCTCCATACCCACAAGGCCCGGGAACTGGTCCGGGGCCGGCCGGGCACCCAGGGCAGGGAGCCCGTCGTCGGCCTTGGCCTGTTTGCCGACCGGCTGCGCCTGATCTGGCAGGCTGCGGGCGATGACGACCCCTGGGCCGACTGGTGGCTGATCAAGATCGATGAGGGTATCGGGGAGCGCGGGACCCTGTTCCGGCGTCTGCGGCAGGACCTGGATGAGCGGCTGGCGCGGATGGGCTCCATCGATATCGCCGTACCCGAATCCATGCGCCCGTGCCGGATACCGCTGCGGTTCGCGAGCCCGTACGCCTACCAGGCGGCCAGTCTGGTCTCGAACTATGACGTGCTGTCATGCGCGGTGCTGGCGGCCTGCCATGTCGGCGTGCTCGGCCGAGCCGAGGGAAGCGACGTCATCCGCCTGGGCGCACGCAGGCTGCGCAGCCTGTTCCTCATCCCCATGGGTTACCGTTCCCTGGGCATTGACCGGACGTCGGTCAGTGGCGGCAAGGGTGACCGGGCGGTCCGGGAGATGGGCTCGTTGCCGGAAGCGGTGCTGCGCGGCGAACACCGCGCGCCCCTGGCGCCGGATCTGCGATCCGCGTCTTCCGGGGATCCCGTCCAAACGGAACGGCCCGAAGAATCGGAGCCGCCCACGATTCCGGCGACGCCGGCAGTGGCGCCAGAAATGGAACCATCTCCGGCCGGGACGGCTTCCGCCGATGCGGCCTGAGAGCGGGAGCGCGACAGGTTTTATCCGTGGCCACTTCGGCAAAGTGGCAATCGAGGCACCTCATGGACCGTGAAACCGGTGCCCAGCGGCCCCTGCGCAAGCAGCGAGTGGCCGCCGGTCCATCCTCAACGGAATGGCTTCCATTCCATCACCCTGCCGGGGCAGCCGTCCCGTCGGGGGCGTGGCGGCTCCGGATGTTCCATCCTCTATTCAATCCAGAAGGAGTCAACCATCATGTCGACCAAAGAAACCAAAGAGTATTTCGATCTTCACACGCAGGGTATCGGCTATCTCAGCCGTATCCGGGAAGTGGCACCGAAAGAAGGGTCCCCCTTCCTCAGCGCCACCGTCGCAGCCCTCCGGGGCCGCGTCGACAACGCCCAGTACACCCATTTCGAGTGTCGCGTATCCGGCCACAAGACGCAGGAAATCGTGCGTCAGCTGATGCCGGCCGTCGAGGGCAACCTGAAGGTGCTGATCGGCTTCACGCTGAGTGATCTGTATGCCGAATCCTTCACCTTCCAGAACGGCGACAGGGCCGGCGAAACAGGCATCCGCCTGAAAGCCCGGCTCCTCGGCATGGCGTGGGCCAGGGTCGAGGGCCAGCCGTTCTACTCCGCGAAAGCTGAAAAGACGAACGCGGCGTAGCTGAACCGCCGGCCGGGTAATCCGATTACCCGGCCGCCTCTCAACAACCTTGCTCAAACCCTGCCGGGGAAGCTCTTTCTCCCCGACAGGGGGGAAGGAATGACCCGGCGATTATTCCTATCGGAGAACCAAAATGTCCAAACCTTCCGACATGCTCGACAAACCGTCCGCCGGATCGTACTTCGGTCCGGTGATTTCAACCTATACCCGTGTCCAGGCCCACCTGGACGGGAACCTGGTCGACGTGGGTGCCATGGCCGGGGAAGCCGGCTTCAGGTGGCCGGTCTCGCTGACCGCCGCTGCCTGGGCTGACTGCGTCGCCTGGTCCGAAGACGATTCGCACCGGCAGACCGCCCAGGACGAGTCCGGGCGCCTGTGGGATGTGCTCTTCATGGCCGCCTACGCGATCCGCATCGCCGCGGGCTGCGGCGACCGACTGCTGTTCCCGCTCTACCGGGTGCCCAGGGACGGGCTCACGTCATCGGCCCGTGAGGTCACCCTGAAACTGGTGGTGGGCCCCGGCGACGCCGGGGAAGAAGTGGTTACCATCATGCTGCCGGGCGAGGATTGAGGCACGCCCCCGATCCTCCCGGTTCCTCTACCCTGACGGGCCCCGGACCACCCGGTCCTGGCCCGTCACCCGCCCCGCCGGGGAGAGATTCTCTCCCGGCGGGACGGGTTTTTCATGCTTCCGGCGGCGGAAAGTTGAATGGAACCGCCCCGGAAGCTGTCGGGGTTTTTCCGTGACAGAACGAAAGAGGCGGGCGAGACTTCGCCCGTGAGTGAATTCATCCGTGGTCACTTCGGCAAAGTGGCAAGTGCGCTCCCGGACCCTTCGATGCGCGGCGGCGAATGCCGTGGGTCCTGCCTGGAAGAAGGACCGGCCACGGAGCCGGTCCATCCCTGAAGGCTCCCGGTCTTCATCTACCTTGCCGGGTCGAGAGGCATGCAGCCGGCAATGCCGCTGGTGCCTGTCCCCGGCCGGTCGAGACGGCGTCCGCCCGACTCCCGCTGCTCGAAAGAGGTGTTTCACCATCCTCGAATGCGTGTCCGTCAGGGCAGGTTGGTCCACGCCGGCCCCGCTCCCCACAGGGGGCAGCCGGCGTTGCCTGAACCAGGCAACTTCAGGTCTTTGGGCGTGGTGTCCCGTGACCGTACCGCAAAGCGGGACCGGTTGGCCAAGGCCGCCGGTTGGGTCAGCAGCACTAACCGAAAGAAAACACCTTGAGAGACCTGAACTACCAACTCAAGCAGATGTGCCGCCGCAACCGGGACGGCGGATACGGAACCCAGCATAGGCGGAAGGAGGCATTGCTGCAGATCGCCGACCAGCTTCACGAGATGGGCTTCCGGCACATGAGCGTCCATTCGCTGAAGCCGAAGCACGTCGAGGCCCTGGTCGGCCGGTGGTTTTCTGAAGGACTGTCGACGTCGTCGATAAAGAACCGGATGACAGTCTTACGCTGGTGGTCCCGGAAGGTCAACCGCGACAGCGTCGTCGCCCGGTCCAACGAGTTCTACGGCATCCCGAACCGGAAGTACGTCACCAACGTCTCCAGGGCAACGACGCTGGGCGCAAGGGCGCTTTCCCGAATCCGGGATCCGCGCATCCGGATGAGTCTTCGCCTGCAGCGGGCATTCGGACTTCGTCGGGAGGAGGCGATCAAGTTCATGCCAAGCTATGCGGATCGGGGAGACCAGATCGTACTCAAGCGGAGCTGGACCAAGGGCGGCAAGGAACGGAGGATTCCCGTGGTCACCGGGGAACAGCGCAGTGTTCTCGACGAGGCCCGCCGGCTGGCCGGCGGCGGTTCGATGATTCCGAGCGCGAAAAACTACAAGCAGCAGTTGCACCTGTACGAGAAACAGACCAGGAACGCGGGGCTCTCCCGGATGCACGGCTTGCGCCATGCCTATGCCCAGTGGCGCTACGAGATGCTGGCCGGATGGCCGTCGCCGGTAGCGGGAGGCCCGGGGCACAGTGAACTCACGCCCGAACAGAAGGAAATGGACCGGGAAGTGCGCCTGACCATCAGCCGGGAGTTGGGACACGAGCGGGTCAAGATCGTCTCTGTATATTGCGGAAGATAGATATTCCTGCCGACCGGGTGCCGGTTTTTCGTTCGTCAGGGCCGCGCCTTCAGGATATTGGTGCGGCCGGGCGAACATTGCATATCCAAAAGATGGGCCCCCGGATATGATTGGGAGGCGGGCATGCGGCGCCAGATGCAGTGTGAAAAAATCCGGGCTGCAGGGAGTCCCGGGGTGGCTGTCCCGGTACGGCGCTTCAGGCAAGGGGAATTTCCGGGCCCTGACCCGCGAAATGCTACGGATCGGCAGGAGGCGGGAACGATTAAGCCGCCGTTCAGTCCCCGTGACGGACAATGGCAATCTGACCAAGCGTTCCGGAGGACTGCCATGAACCGAAAGCCGACCAAGATTCGCCCCCTTGTGACCGCCTTGCTGACGTCGGGCCTTCTGGTGGCGTCCACGGGCGCATCGGCCGACCACAGGCGGCATTCCAATGATGTTGCCGAGGGGCTGCTCGCCGGTGCCCTTGCCGCGTTGACCATCGGAATCATCATCGAAGGGATTGACGGCTGGCATGGACGGAAGCATCTGCATTCCCGCCCGGACCCCTACCGCCCGTCCTGGAAATATCGTCATGCGCCCCGCCATCACGGATGGGACTATCGCCACAGGAAAGGTCATCGTCACTGGAAGAGACATCGCCATGGCTATCGTCACCGGCCACCGCATCGGTCCATGCACCGGCGGGTCGACCGGGGCCGGAATGGCAGCCGCCCGTCCCATGACCGTCGCGGCTGGAACCGGGTGCATTGATTGATCCGGTGAGGTCGTCTTGACGGCACCGGGCCGCTGAGTGCGGAAACCCCGGTGAGTCACTGATGACATCCGACCCGGCACCCGGACACTGCCTCCGGGAATTCGTTGAATCACACGGCTCCTGCAGATTCGGCGCGGTTGTTTTCGACCTGCACTGTACCGCGGACGAGAGGAGCCCGACGTCATCGGGACGGCAGAATTCGGGGTGCTGGATGTTGGGGGTCATGGACCAAGCCTGATCCGCCGGCCCGGTTTCGGAGTGTAGAACGGGCAACCTCCGGCTGCCCGCCGGGCATCGTTGCGACGTCCGGTCTGTCCGCAATGCGGCCTGATCACGGATGTGGAATTCCGGCCCGGGGGCGGGTTGGTTCCATTCCCGGGCTCGTCTCTGCGGGGAGGAAGGCCGGCTTCAGGGCATTCGCGATAGAATGCACCCATGATCATCCATCGGGCCTTCATCCGAGAGGTGCTGCAAACCGCCGGCGCGGTCATTGTCATCATTCTCTCGATATTCCTGGTAACCCGGGTCATGTATTTTCTTCGCCAGGCGGCGGAAGGCGACATACCGATCGGCAGCGTAGCCCTGCTGGTGTTGCTGAAGATGATCACCTACCTGGACATCATGGTTCCCCTGGTCGTTTACATTGCCATGCTCATGGTGCTGGGGCGCTGGGTCCGGGACAATGAACTCACAGTGATCAGCGCCTGCGGCATCAGCATGGGCAGGTTCATCCGTCCGACATTCATGCTGTTCCTGGGGGTGGGATCCGTCGTTGCGCTGCTTTCGCTCTACCTGTCCCCGTTGTCTGTGGAAATCTCCCACAGGAAGGAACGCGAATACCGGAATCGCACTGACGTCGCCGGCATTCTCCCCGGGGTGTTCACCGAAATCCGGAGCGGCAGGGGGGTGATTTTCGTCGAGCGCTACGACAAGGACACCGACACCTTTCATGACGTCTTCGTCTACAATGGCAACGGCAGGGAGGAAAGCATCGTGGTGGCCGGAGTGGGCGAAAGATCATTCGATGAGGCTGCCGGCGATTTTCTGGTTCTCAAGGACGGCACCCAGTACCGGGGCGCCATCGGAGCGGCTGAATACGGGGCGCTGGATTTCGCAGACTACGGACTTCGTCTCGATCCGAAACCCGGCGCCGATTCCGCCCTGCCGCCCAGAGCGATGGCGACCCGGGCGCTTCTCGCCGGGGACGATGCCGAGACCGAGGGCCAACTCCACTGGCGCCTTTCCAAGGTGGCAATGCTGCCGGTGCTGATGCTGTTTGCACTGGCGTTCTCCTCCATTCACGATCGCGGGACGCGCCTCTCCGGCATGTTGATGGCGCTGCTGGTCTATTTCATCTACTTCAATTTCCTGGGCTTTGCCGCGGCGCTGGTCAACCGGGGGGCGGCCGGCCCCTATTCGACCCTCTGGACCATTCATGCCTGTTTCCTGGTACTCGCGCTCTACCTCTTTCTTCGGCGAAGCCGGAATCAGCCCCTTCTGCCATGGCCGGCTGACTAGGGGATATGCCGGCATGAAGATCCTCAACCGCCATATCGGCCGCACCATCCTCCGGCACACGCTGGTGTCCATGGCGGTACTGCTGGTTCTGTTCGTCGTGATCGAGTTCATCGAGGAGATCGGCAACGACGGCTACAGCTTCTCCCAGGTCTGCGTGCTGGTGCTGCTGTCCGTCCCGCGGATGGTGTATGAGCTCTTTCCCATGGCGGCCCTGATTGGCACCACGGCAGGCCTGTCCATACTTGCCGTTGATTCCGAGCTCGTCGTGATGCGGGCCACCGGCGTATCCATATCCGGCATCTCCATGGCGGCGCTCAGAATGGGCGCCCTGTTTGTCATCGCCGCCATGCTGATCGGGGAATTCGTCACGCCCGTCACCGAGCGCCGGGCCCAGCGTGTTCGCGCCGAGGCGCTTCAGCAGGAAATCCAGCAGAAGAGTGACTTCGGGCTGTGGATACGCGATGCGCGGACTTTCGTGAATATCGGCGAGGTGCTGCCGGACCTGACGCTCCTCCGGGTCAAGGTCTTTGCCTTCGACGATGAAAGGCGCCTTCGCTCCATGGTTGCCGCCGGGGAGGGGGTGTATGTGGACGATCGCTGGCGCATCAGCGATGTCAGGCAGACCCGCATCGACCCGGAAGGCCGGATTGAAACCACATCCGCGGAAAGCGGCCGATGGGAAACCAGGATCACGCCCCGGGTCCTTGCCGTGTTCCTGGTTCGCCCGGAACAGCTCTCCTTCTGGCAGATCAGGCATTACATCCGGCACCTGGCCGCCAATCAACAGCAGACGGAACCCTTCGAACTTGCCTTCTGGGGCAAGCTGATGCTGCCGCTGTCCACCGCACTGATGGTGATGCTGGCGATTCCCTTCGTCTTTGTCAACATCCGCTCCGGCGGCGTCGGCCGCAGCCTGTTCGTCGGCATCATGCTCGGCCTCGGCTTCTACGCGGTCAACCAGGGATTCGGCTATGCCGTTCTGGCAAGCGGCATCCCCCCCGTTCTCGGCGCCACGATTCCCGTTGCCGGGTTTCTGCTGCTCGCAATGGTCATGCTGCGGCGAATCGGATAGGCACCTCCGCCAGGCCAGGCCCGGGGATCATTCAACGAGTCCGGCCCGTAACCTTTCCGTTCGCAAGGTCGGTACTGTGCGGGAGCTGCAGGCCATCGCATGGAAAAGCCGCACGAAAATCCGGTGGAGATTGTGCGGAATGTTCCGGAAGGCTGCCCTGTCCGGGGGCCCGGCCTGTCCGCCGGAGCCCGGGACAGGTCCTCGGGAGCCGCGACAGGATCGACAGGATTTCCGGACCGTGCCTGTCACATCATCATCCCGTGTCCGAATACCGGCACGGTCCGGAAAAGGGCGACTGACCATCACCCCTGGCAGCAGGCGCCCGGTACTGTTGTCCGTGAGTGGGCAAGCCCCGCAGAAGTCACACTCGCGGGTGCGTGCAGTAACACCGGTCAGAAAGAGGCGCGCCAGCCGGCGAGAAGGGAGAGCCTCGGCCGGGCCTCCGCGTTGTGGCCGGCATGACGGGTCGCGATGGTTCCGAGCCGGAGGGAGCCGGCGCCGAGCGGCCGCTCCCAACGCACCGACAGGTCAATCTGCCTCCCCGTGGGTGCCAGGTCGGCGGTGAGCCGCCGCCTGAGGATGTCGCCATCCCGGGTGCGGCCCGTCGGGATGGACAGGACGGCGTCGCCGGCCTCCACCCGCAGCGGCTGGCCGAGAGAAACCTGCAGCCTCCCGGCCCCGGGGATTGGCCGGGAGGCATGGAATTCGAAGGTGCTGGTGGCGAGAGGCTCGAGACCGGTGATGATCCCTTTGCGCAGGCCCGGCCGGACCATCCCGAATTCAGGGCCGCCGCCCAACTGCCAGCCCCCCGTTTCGGCATTGAGATCGAAACCGAGGAAGACCGAGTCGGCGGCAAGGCTGCCGAATGCCCCCTGTCCGGTGCTGGAAAGCATGCTGCTGCGTTCGCTGAGCCAGCCGGCCCGAAGGCCAAGGGGCGAGTTCGAGGGGCGCCAGGAGACGGACGCGCCGGAAACCGGCGGCGAGTTCTCCCTGACGCCCGCGGTCGTGAAGGCGGTGGTTTCAATGCCCTGGAACCGCTGGGCCGTGAAGGTGATGGCGTCGTCGGGAAGCGCGGCATGGCCACGGCTGGTTCCTGCCGGCGTTCTCCGCATGTCGAACCGCATACCGGCCCGTGTTGTGATGCCGCTCCATTCGGCGTCATCTTCCTGCCGGTCCGGCGGGGGCGGGGCCATGAAGTCGCGTAGCTGGGTATCGAGCAGCGGCAGGCCCGATGGTACCACCAGGTGGTCGAGGTCGTACCAGAACGGTGCCCCCAGCGCGTCGAAGGCGGCGATTTCCTGTTGGGAAAACGCGCTTGCCGGGCCGTCGCCGAACGCCGCGCCGGGCTGGAGGCTGGACTCCCTCAGAGGAATTCCGGTCGCACCGATGCTGGCCCCGGGAATGACGGTTGGTTCGCCGTACGGCGACAGCGCCGCATCGAGGTCCATCAGTCCATGTCCGTAGATGGAACGGTCGGCATAGATGCCGGTGTTGTCGGCGGTCTCGAACAGCCTGTCCACCAGGTCCTCGCTTGAGAGCTGGTCACGAAAGAAGTGCTTCATCAGCGCGAGGCCGCCGGAAACCATCGGGGCTGAAAACGACGTTCCGGACAGGCGTGCATAGCCCTGGATAACCTGACCCTGGTGCGGTCCGAAATAGGCGGCCCACACTTGGAATCCAGGCGCCGCGATGCACCAGTCGGCTGCCATTCCACAGCGGTTGGAAAACCAAGCGATCTCACCGTCCTCGCCGGTCGCCACGGAGGCCACGGAGTGACTCTGGAGCTCTCCGATGATGGCCATCGCTCCTGCGAACAGGTCGGGGGAACTGGCCTCAAGCAGGCCCGCCGGTTGTCCGAGGTAGTCTGTTTCACTGTCACCGATACAGCTGCCGGTGCCCGGGCGGCAAAGCTGCCCGTGGCTGTTCCCGGCCGCCCATACGAGAATTGTCTTGTTCTCCCGGTCGGACTGGGCCAGCACCTCGATCGTTCTGCCTAGCGTGGCCCGGATCTCCGCCTCGTCCCGGTAGTTCTCGATCGGACCGATCACCCCGAAACTCAGGTTCAGGACGTTCAGGTCATGGGAAAGGACCTTCCGGTAGAGATCGGCTTCCGACTCGTCATATTCGGCGAGACTGGACAGCGAAATCGAACTGACTGCAGTACCCGGAGGCGGCGGACTGCCGAGAGGGATGGCAAACATTCTCAGCGCGGCATAGGGCACGATGCCGGTGAACTGGTATCTGCCGCTCGGGTTCTCCCTGCCTGCGATGAGGCTGGCAACGCCGGTACCGTGGGAGAAATCCTCAAGGCCGGTCTCGTCCGTGGCGCCGGCATGAAACTCCTCGGTCACCAGGCCGGCATCGGCCCCTTCCCGGAACGTCGGATGATCAAGATCAATGCCGGTATCGAGCACCCCCACGGTGACACCCCGGCCAGGCTCTCCGGAGTCCCGGACCGTCCGCAAATGCCCCCAGGCTTCGGCCAACCCGATTTCCTCCAGGCCCCACCGATCCTCGAAGCCCGGGGAAGTCCGTATCTCTTCGGCGGCGTCCAGGATCGCGGAGTTGTACGCTTCCTTCTCCAGGCAACCCCGGGCAGTGTCGACACACGTCTTCCCGCCGCCGCCACCACCGCCGCACCCCGACAGAAGGGCGAAGGCAGCGAGGAGGAACAGCGAGCCGACGTGATGCGAAGCACCGGAGACCGGGCGTGGGCAAATCTTCATGATCTGTATCGGGCAGCGGGCCAGGCAGCGAGCAACGATGCAACGATACAACGATACTTGATCCATGGGCAGCATGCAAAAGATGTCACTGACGTTGCATTCGGCGAATCACCACCGCTCGGACCACAACCGTGCCGCCCCCGGCAGACCTGCCCCGAAATTACCGGTGCCGCGATTGCGATCTTAGTCTTCCGGGCGGAATGAATGGCTGTCCCGGACTGCATCCCCGGACCGTGGCCGGCGAATCCTGACTGCCGGATCGGTCACCGGGCCCCGTCCAGGCTGCCGGGAATGCCGCCTCGGCCTTTTCCCTAGAACGCCCTGACGAGTGTCAGTTCACCGAACGTGCGTTCGTAATCGTGAAGCTGGGCGTTGCTGCCGCGCTCCTCGAACACCAGCGAGATCCGGGGGCTGAAGCCCCGCCAGGAAATCGCCCGGTGGTGACCGCTCAACCGGTAGCTCCGAAGTAAATCCTCCCGGGGGGCCCCATCCGTGAAGGGAAACCAGTTGCCCTCGTAGTCCGTCCAACGGAACGTCGTCCCCCCGCTCACCGTCAAACCCCCGGCAAACGCCTTCGTCATCCCCAGCTGAATCCACCGGGCGGTGTTCCGTCGGTCCAGCCTGTCCGTGCGCTCCCCCGCCCAGCCAAGGGTCAGGTTGCCCCGCAGCGTCGGCGTCAGAACCCGGTCCGCACTCACCGAGACGCTCGTCCGCGGCCCGTCCAGCGACACGCTCTGGTCATGACGGCGCTCCACCCACGATGTCCGCAGCGTCCCCGTCGTCCGCTGGGTGAACCGCCGATGCACCTGGGTGTTGAAACCCAGATCGTGCGCGTAGGCCTCGTTGGCGCGCCGGTGAAGGCGGGCAACCGTCAGCACGCTCGCACGCGAGGTGTTGCCGATCAGCCACCGGGGGCCCACATGGGCCGACAGGGTCATCCGGTCGAATCCGCTGCCGGAATACTCCTGCCGCGAGATGTCCCCCCCCACCCGCAGTCGCACCCGGTCCCCCAGGGGGTGCTGGTATTCACCGCCCCCCCAGACCGACAGGCCGATGCCGGAACTCGTCAGCTGCTCCTGGTCCCGCTCGAAGGGCAGCCCGAAGATGTTGATGGTCCGGTCGTCCGAGGCGGAGCCGATGTTGCTGTCCGGGGCCAGCGCAAAGCCGAAGTACGACGACCAGCGCTTGCGCTTGCGGAGCTCCGCCAGGTACCGGTTCACGTTGGCCACCACCGCCGGCGGGTTGTCCCCCGCCAGCACCCGTTCGAAGTGCCCCTTCGCCAGGCCATCCTCCTGCTTGAGAAAGTGGGACCGCGCCAGTTCCAGGCGCACCCGGACCAGGTCGGGATCCCGGACCAGCATCGCCTGGAAGGTCCGGATGGCGATATCCAGGAACGCTTCCCGGGTTTCCCCGGACACGTCGGGGTCCTTGGCCGCGCCCACCGCGGCAAGGCCCACCAGGAAGAACACGTCCATGTCGATCGGGCGGACCTCCACCAGTGGGCCGAGGATGGCCAGTGCATCCACATGCCGGCCCTCGGCCATCAGGGCCTTCGCCCGGGCCTCGATATCGGCGGCTGCCTGGCCCGCGGCCTCCGTGGGCGTGTCGTCCTGGCCCCATGCCGGGACGGCGAGCAGTAAAAGAGCAGTGGCCGCTACTATGCGGGAAAGTTGGCCGAATGTTTTCATATGCCTCGTTCTCGATTTCAGGGCTCGGTTGCCGGTATCAGGGCATTAGGACAACACCCTTGGGCCATTGGTTCCGGGGATTCGGAGAGGGGTCCGGCAAAACCGGACCAGCCCCGCGTTCCCGTGCGGGACCGGTTTCGTTGCCGCCGTAGGATACACTGCGGCCGGTACCGTATCCACTGATTTACCCGGCTATTGTTACCGCCCGGCATGAAATGGCCGCATCCCGCCTCTTGCCGAAGGCTGGCTCCGTGAAGCCGGCGCCCACAACCCGCCGTTCGGGCATGCTGCCGGCCGGGCGATCCGGGCTCGGGGCGTGGAGCGCTGGAGCCGTGAAGCGGGGTTCCCATACCGATGGGCTCGAAACCGCCTTTGAGGCCGCATCAGGCCGGCACCCGGATTCAGGTCCCGGCGCCGGCCCTCGATGTGACCGGAATCGTTTCCTTCGGGGCGGACGGCATGATTCCGGCGCAGGGGAGAGCGCCGGGAACCGGCAGGGGGATCACCCGGGAGTCGCCCCGTTTCCCAACCACAGTTATAATCCGGCACTTCTGAAGAAACCGTCATCCGTCTGAATACATCAGGAGACAACGTGGACTACTCGGCCAAGAGCAACAAGATCGACACTCTCGCATCCCGCCTCTTGGTGGTGGCGGTGTACACCGACGGAAAAAAGGTCACGCTCGGCAACAATGCGGCCCTGCTGGACGCCAAGGCCAACAAGAGGTTCCATACCCTGGTCACCCGGGGAGACATCACCGGCGAACCCGGCAGCACCCTGATGGTCCATGACCCCGACGGCATACGTGCGGAAAGGGTGTTGCTCGTCGGGATGGGAAAGGCCGCCGAGACCGGTGCCAGGGAACTCCGCCGGGCCGCCGAGGCGGCGGCCGGCGCCGCTCGGACGGCCAACGTCCGCTCCCTGGACATCGCGCTCATGGACCGCCGGCATGGCCGGATGGATACCCGGCGCATGGCGCGCCACGTGGTGGAGGCGGTAGACGCGGCACTCTACCGGTACACGGAGACCCTGAGCGGAAAGAAGAAGGCGCCTTCGCTCAAATCCGCCGCCATCGTGGTGGACAGGACGGGGCTCAAGGCCGCAAAACAGGGCGTGCGCGAGGGCGCGGCCACCGCGCACGGGGTAACCCTGGCCCGGGAGCTCGGAAACCTTCCCGGCAACATCTGCACGCCGTCCTACCTGGCCAGGCGGGCGAGAACGATGCAGAAATCGCTGCCCGTCAAAACCCGGGTGCTGAGCGAGGCGGACATGCAGAAGCTCAAGATGGGGTCGCTGCTGTCGGTCTCCCGGGGCAGCCGGGAGCCCGCCAAGCTGATCATCATGGAATACAGCGGCGGCAAGCGCGGCGATGCGCCGGTGGTGCTGGTGGGCAAGGGCCTTACGTTTGACGCAGGCGGTATCTCCATCAAGCCCGCGGGCGCCATGGACGAGATGAAATTCGACATGTGCGGCGGCGCCAGCGTGTTTGGCACCCTGCAGGCGGTGGCGGAAATGGAGCTGCCGCTCAATGTCGTCGGGGTGGTCCCGAGCAGCGAGAACCTGCCGGACGGTGCCGCCAACAAGCCCGGGGACATCGTCACCAGCATGGCGGGCAAGACCATCGAGATTCTCAACACCGATGCCGAGGGACGCCTCATCCTGTGTGACGCCCTGACCTACATCGCGCGCTACAAGCCCGCGGCGGTGGTGGACATCGCCACCCTCACCGGCGCCTGCATCATTGCCCTCGGCAACCATGCGTCGGGCCTTTTCAGTAATGACGACAAGCTGGCGGGCGAGCTCCTCGCCGCCGGCGAGTCGAGCGGAGACCGCGCCTGGCGGCTGCCGGTTTGGGACGACTACACCCGGCAGCTCAAGAGCAATTTCGCCGATCTCGCCAACATCGGCGGGAAGGGTGCCGGGGCGGTAACAGCGGCCTGCTTCCTCAAGGAGTTCGCCAACGACTATTCCTGGGCCCACCTGGACATCGCCGGCACCGCCTGGAAGTCCGGCGGCGAAAAGGGTGCCACCGGCAGGCCGGTTCCACTCCTGGTGGAATTCCTGCTGCAAAGGGCAGGCTGAATCTTCTGGACATACTGGCGGTATCGTGGCTCCCGAGAGGGTTGATTTCTATGTGCTGAACCGGGCGGACGAAACCAGCCGCCTCGGTTATGCCTGCATGATCGCCGCCAAGGCCTGGCGGCAGGGACACAGGGTGTACATGCAGGTGGACACGCCTGGGGAAGCGGAAACCCTGGACCGGATGCTCTGGGAATACCGGGCGGCGAGTTTCGTTCCCCATGCCCGCACCGGGACGGCGGAGGCGGCACTGTCGCCGGTACTCATCGGCACGGGATGCGCCCCGGAGAAATGGCGCGGCATGCTGGTGTCGCTCACCCGGGCCCTGCCGGAAGGCGTGGCGGAATGCCGCCGGGTGGCGGACCTGATCGTGGACAGCCGGGCTCACCGCGCCGCTGGCCGCGAACGCTTCAGATCCTATCGTGCCATGGGCGTCGAGCCCGGCACCCACGAGATCAAGCTGTAGTTCCGGGATGACGCTGGACAAATCCTACAACCCCCACGACATCGAAGCCCGCTGGTACGGGGAGTGGGAAAGACGCGGCTATTTCGCTCCCGAGGACCGGGGCGAAAACGCCGATGCCTACTGCATCATGATCCCGCCGCCCAACGTCACCGGCAGCCTGCACATGGGCCACGCATTCCAGGACACCATCATGGACGCACTGATCCGGTTCCACCGGATGCAGGGCAGGAACACGCTGTGGCAGCCGGGCACCGACCATGCCGGCATCGCTACCCAGATGGTGGTGGAGCGGCTGGTCAACGCCGAGGGCAGGACCCGCCACGACTACGGCCGCGAGGACTTCATCAGCCGGGTGTGGCAGTGGAAGGAGGAATCCGGCGGCATGATCACGCGGCAACTCCGCCGCATGGGGGCCTCGCCGGACTGGGCCCACGAACGCTTCACCATGGACGAGGGCCTGAGCGCCGCGGTGAGCGAGGTGTTCGTGCAACTGTACGATCAGGGCATCATCTACCGCGGCAAGCGCCTGGTGAACTGGGATCCGGTGCTGCATACGGCACTGTCGGACCTCGAGGTGCTGTCCGTGGAGGAAAGCGGCCACCTGTGGCACCTGCGCTATCCTCTCGCGAATGGCGGCGGCCATCTCACAGTGGCCACCACCCGGCCGGAAACCATGCTCGGCGACAGCGCGGTGGCGGTACACCCCGGGGACGAACGCTACCGTGACCTCGTCGGCCACCATGTCGATCTGCCGCTCACCGGCCGGCGCATTCCCATCATCGCCGACGAGTATGTCGACCCCGACTTCGGGTCCGGCTGCGTCAAGATCACCCCGGCGCACGACTTCAATGACTACCAGGTCTGGCTCCGCCACCGAGACACCGAGGTCATGGCCTCCCAGCCCCACGGCGGTCTCATCAACGTGTTCACCGTGGACGCGAGCATCCGCCGGAACATCAACGACGACGAGCTCCGGGAGGGGGACCTGGTGCCGCCCGCCTACGTGGGACTGACCCGGGAGGCGGCACGGGAGCGCGTCGTGACGGATCTCGAAGAGGTCGGCCTGCTGGAGAAGGTCGAGGACCACAGGCTGGTGATTCCCCGGGGCGACCGTTCCGGGGTCGTGGTGGAGCCCTTTCTCACCGATCAGTGGTATGTGGACCTGACCCGCGAGGCGCAGGAGGACGGCAGGCCCGGCGGCAAGGCGGTGATCACCGATCCCGCCATCGACGCGGTCAAGGGTGGGCGAATCGAGTTCGTGCCCGCCAATTGGAGCAAGACCTACTACCAATGGCTGGAAAACATCGAGGACTGGTGCATTTCGCGCCAGATCTGGTGGGGCCACCGGATACCGGCCTGGTACGATCCCGATGGCAACGTCTACGTGGCAAGGGACGAGGCGGCGGTGCGGGTGAAGTACGGACTTGCTCCGGGACTGCCGCTCAGACATGACGAGGATGTCCTGGACACCTGGTTCAGCTCCGCCCTCTGGCCGTTTTCCACCCTGGGCTGGCCGGAACGGACGGACCGGCTGAAGACCTTCTATCCCACCAGCGTACTGGTCACGGGCTTCGACATCATCTTCTTCTGGGTGGCGCGCATGATCATGATGGGCATGCGCTTCATGGATGACGTCCCGTTCCGGCAGGTGTACATCCACGGCCTGGTGCGGGATGCCCATGGGCAGAAGATGTCCAAGTCCAAGGGCAACGTGCTGGACCCCATCGACCTCATCGACGGCATCGGACTCGAAGAACTCGTGGCCAAGCGCATCAGCGGCATGATGCAGCCGCACCTGGCGGAGAAGATCGCGAATCAGACGCGCAAGGACTTTCCTTCGGGCATACCCAGTTTCGGCACCGATGCGCTCAGGTTCACGTTTGCGGCCCTGGCATCCACGGGCCGGGACATCAACTTCGACCTGACCCGTACCGAGGGATACCGGAACTTCTGCAACAAGATCTGGAATGCGGCCCGTTTTGTGCTGATGCACACCGAGGGCCGGGACTGCGGCCAGGAGGGTGCTGACGTGGAACTGTCCGCCGCGGACCGCTGGATCGTCTCTTGCCTGCAGCGCAGCGAGCAGGCGGTGACCGATGCCATCCGGGATTACCGTTTCGACAACGCCGCCCGGGAAATCTACGAACTGATCTGGAACCGGTATTGCGACTGGTACCTGGAGTTGTGCAAACCCGTACTGGGTAACCCCGCCAGCAGCAAGGACCAGTTGCGGGGCACCCGCCGCACCCTGGTGCGCGTGCTGGAAACCATGATGCGGCTGGCCCACCCCATCATGCCGTTCATCACCGAGGAGATCTGGCAGAAGGTGGCCCCCCTTGCAGGACGTACCGGCGACACTGTCATGCTGGCGGAGTATCCGGTGCCGGAAGACGACCGAATCGATCTTGCCGCGGAAGTGGAGATGGAATGGGTCATGCAGTTCATTCTCGGCATCCGCCAGATCAAGGGCGAGATGAACATCGCTCCCGGGAAACGGGTTCCGGTACTGCTGCAGAACGCATCAGCCGAGGACCTTCGCATCCTCAAGGTCAGCCAGGTCTATCTGGATGCCGTGGGCCGGGTGGATTCCGTGGCGGTGCTGCCGGGTGGTGCGAAAAAACCCGAGTCCGCGATGACGTTGCTGGGAGACATGGCCATCCTCATTCCGCTCGAGGGGCTGATCGACAAGAGCGCCGAGATCACCCGCCTGAAAAGAGCGATCGAGAAGCTCGACAGGGACATCGACCGTATCGAGGCCAAGGTCAACAACCCCGGGTTCACGAGCAATGCTCCGGCTGCTGTGGTCGACAGGGAAAGGCAGAAACTGGAGGAGCGGGTCCACGCCCGCGAGGAACTGCAGGCGCAGCTGTTCCAACTCGCCTCCTGACCCGCCCGGGCAGGGCTCACCCCGATCCCTCTCTATCCGCATTGACTGTCCGGCTTCCGTGTGGGGACGGCAATTGTGCATGAGTCAATTGGCGGGGCTCTCGGGCCTGAACAGGTGCAAGGAGACCGCAATGCCTCGACGGATATCCGGCCTGTTGACGGGGATCTCTATGCCCCTGGCCCCGATGGAATTCGCGACGGCCCACGCATTCGCGGACATCGACGGTTCCGAAGTCTGCAAGTCGAAGGTGCGGGTCGGCTGGCATGCGAAGAATGTCGAGCCGATTCTCTATGACAGGGGGTACCCACCGGCTCCTCGCAACGACATTGATCGAATGGGCGAGCGTCCGAAAGGACCCCTTGTACGCTCGCTCCCGGATCGCGATCAACGAAATGGCCAAGATGCCGGACGATCCGGTCGCGGGACATACCATTTGGATAAGCGGTCTCGCTTGTGTTGGTCCCGGTAGATTGCCAGCAGGGCGGTGAAACGGAGATCCGGTAATTCGAGGCCATAACGGCCGCATGTCTGGCACAGCATGCGTTTTTCGAAATCGATGTTCCAACCGAGCACGGCTCTGCCGCGCAATTTTGTGGTCACCACGCTTCAGGCCGGCACGATATGTTCGGCCGGCGTCATGGCAAAACGTCCCCGGGTGTCGACGATGAGCCTCGCGTGCTCACGGATCATGGCGTAGTCGAAGGCGTCATGGTCCGTCGCCAGCAGCACCAGGTCGTACTGACCCAGGGCATCGGCGTCCAGGTCGACACTGGCAAGGTCGAAGTGATGCCGGCGCATCCGGGGGAATACCGGCACATGGGGGTCGGAATACGACACGTCGGCGCCCCTTTCCCTGAGCAGTTCCAGGAGAGCCGCGGAAGGGGATTCCCGCATGTCATCCACGTTCTTCTTGTAGGCGATGCCGAGTACCAGGATACGGGCGCCCATGACGGCCCTGCCGGCGCCGTTGAGCGCATCGACCACCTTGCCGACAACCCATTTCGGCATCGCGGTGTTCACCTCGCCGGCAAGCTCGATGAAGCGGGTGTTGATGCCGTATTCCCGTGCCTTCCAGGTGAGGTAGAACGGGTCGATGGGGATACAGTGCCCGCCGAGCCCGGGGCCCGGATAGTAGGGTGTGAAGCCGAAAGGCTTGGTCCCGGCGGCATCGATCACTTCGTGGATGTTGATCCCCATTCGGTCCGCCACGACTTTCATTTCGTTGACAAGGCCGATGTTCACCGCCCGGTGAATGTTCTCGAGCAGCTTGGTCATTTCCGCCACCCGGGTGGAACTGACCGACACCACCGTGTCGATGGCCTGTTCGTAGAGCGCCACCCCGGCCGCCAGGCAGGCGTCCGTGTGTCCGCCGCAGACCTTGGGGATGCTCCCCATGCCGAATTCCGGGTTTCCCGGATCTTCCCGTTCCGGGGAATAGACCAGGAACAGGTCCTTCCCCACTTCGAGGCCGGTGGATTCCAGCCGCGGCAGCAGTTCCTCGTCCGTGGTTCCGGGGTAGGTGGTGCTTTCCAGGGAGACGACCTGTCCTGGCCGCAGATGGGGCAGCAGGGTTTCGGTGGTGCCCGTGACAAATCCGAGGTCCGGCTCACGGTGGCGGCCCAGGGGGGTGGGCAGGCAGAGGATCACCGCATCCACATCGGCGACTTCCGCAAAATCGGTGGTGGCGCGGAAGCCCCGGGCCACCGCCCCGGCCACCAGATCACCCCGGATATGCGCGATGTGGCTGCCGCCCCGGTTCATGAGGTCAACGCGCACCGGTTCGATATCGAAGCCGCGCACCCGGTAGCCCGCCTCGGAAAAACGGAGCGCCAGCGGCAGACCGACATAGCCCATGCCCACGATCCCGATGACCGCGCTTCGATCCTTGAGCCTGCCGATCAGCTGGAGGTGAGGCGACTGTTTCACGGCGACTCAGGTGCTGTAGTACCCGCGGTACCAGTGGCAGAAGCGAGACAGGCCATCCTCGATCGTCGTGGACGGGCGATAGCCCGTGAGCGCCTCGAGCCTGCTGACGTCCGCGTGGGTGGCGACGACATCGCCGTCCCGCATCGGCATCATCCGGTATTCGGCCTTCACACCAAGACAGGCCTCCAGGGTGGCGATGTAGTCCATGAGCTGGACCCGGCTGCCGTTGCCGATGTTGAGAATTCTGAATGGCGCCAGGCTCTCCGCCGGGGTAGGCCGTTCCGGGTCGAACGAATCCGACCGGGAAGCCGGTTTGTCCAGCACCCTCCGCATCCCCTCGACGATATCGTCGATATAGGTGAAATCCCGGGTCATCAGGCCGTTGTTGTAGACCGGGATGGGCTCTTTCCCGAGCATCAGTCGGGTGAACTTGAAAAAGGCCATGTCCGGCCGTCCCCAGGGCCCGTAGACGGTGAAGAACCTGAGGCCCGTGCAGGGAAGGCCGTACAGATGGGCATAGGTATGCGCCATCAGCTCGTTGGCTTTCTTGGTGGCGGCATAGAGGGAAACCGGGTGGTCCACCGGGTCATCCTCGCTGAACGGCAGCTTGGTGTTGCCGCCGTAGACCGAGCTGCTGGATGCGAACACCAGGTGGCCAGCGCCGCCGTGGCGGCAGCCTTCCAGGATGTTGCCGAACCCGGTCAGGTTGGAGTGGACGTAGACCGCAGGATTCTCCAGCGAGTATCTCACACCGGCCTGGGCTGCCATATGGACCACCACGTCGAATGTCCGGCTGTGGAACAGCGACGCCATGGCATCCCGGTCCGCGATGTCCGCAACCTGGAAGCGGCAGCCCTCACGGGCCGTCAGGCGGGCGAGCCGGGCCTCCTTGAGGCTCACGTCGTAGTAGTCGCTGAGGTTGTCGATGACATGAACCCGGTGGCCCTCGTCCAGCAGGCGGTGGGCCAGTGCGGCGCCGATAAACCCGGCACCGCCCGTGATCAGGACCTGCATGTCGGGTCACCCGGGCCTTGCCGGACCCCGGGACGGGGCCGATGGCCGGGGGAGGGCGCCAGGCATGCCGGAAGGATGACCGGAGCCGGCGGAAACCAGTTCATGCGACTGCTGTGCCGGCCGGTGATGCCGGCCGCGACAGCGGGGTTTGACATGTCGATATGGATTTGAATTGACCGGTTGGAAGAAGCCGCAGGGAAGGGTTGCGAAAGTCCGTTCCCGGGCACGGATTATAGCCATTTCGGACGGGGAATCAGAAGATTGCCGATCCACTGCCGACAAGCTCGTGCCAGGACATTCCAGGATCTACACGGAAACATGATGCGTCAATTCCATCGCCCAGGAAAACTGGCACCGGCCGCATCAAGGGACGTACAAGGCCTGGTCAGGGATTTCCTCAACCTGCGGAACATTCCCCTTGTGCAGGAGAATCCTGATGCCCAGTGCACCAGGGATGATCGCGGCGCGGCGGTCAAGATAGATATTCGCCTGCATGTGTCGCTTTGTCACGATCTGCGTGCTCAGGCAGAATGCAAGCACCGCATGGAAGGAAATGTCCACCAGGAAGTGATGGATGACGATCACGATGCTGTCGGCCTCACCGATTCCCGCC
Organism: Candidatus Poriferihabitaceae bacterium; assembly: GCA_965213885.1. GTDB lineage: Bacteria > Pseudomonadota > Gammaproteobacteria > Arenicellales > Poriferihabitantaceae > VYFG01. Next base: position 2,890,842 of record OZ243919.1, on the reverse strand, counting down.
GGGAATCCCGTGACCAGGACAGCCGCCGCGAACCGTGCGGTTTTCGGATTGCAGGGGTTTGACCAGAAACCCTTGTCGAAACGCCTGACCCCCCGATCGATTTCCCGGAAGGAGCAGGGGCATTCCTCCACATCTGCCATGCGATAGAGAGAAGGCAGACGGCCCCTGCGATTTTCACACCTGCATGCAGGACCGGGAACAATGCAAACACGACCCCGGGACCCTGGAGCGCCATCATCGTCCAGGCGGCAGCCATCAGGCCGAGTCCGAGTCCGGCACCGGCGGCAATTCCGTCCATGCGGCCTGAGTTCAGGGCCATCCGGGTCGCCAGCAGTAGTGCCGGCCCGGGGCCTGCGATCGCGACCAGCGAGATGATGTTGAATGCGACCAGCTGCTCAAATGTCGTTGTCCGGCTCTTCCCCCGGCGGGAAACCGTTGTCGAATTGCCGGCTCCCGTGCCGGCGGCTGCGGCAATATCGGGCGCGTCGGTGGGGCAGGCCCGATCAGCCGGCTCTTGCCAGTGCGATTCTCCAGGCGGCATCCTCCAGTGACCGGTCCACCGACCAGCCCTCCACGGCATCCGCGTCCACCAGCCGTGCGGCCAGGGTTTCCGCTGCGATGTACTCCCCGTGCACGCGCAGCGCCTCCGGCACCGCCCCGGTTCCGCTGATGCCCAGGGTGATCCGGTCGGACACGTCGAGACCGGCGGACTTGCGCGCATCCTGGACGGACCGCACGATTTCCCGGGCCAGGCCCTCCAGGATCAGTTCGTCGTTCAGGCCGGTGTCGAGGGCGACCATGAACCCCCCCCCGGCGGCGCAGGCATAGCCCTCGGCGGAGCCGGTCAGCACCTGGCAGTCTCCTGGCCCAAAGGTGACGTCATGCTCCCCGATGCGGAGCGTGAACGGCCGGCCCGCGGCCACCTCCCCGGCGATCCATGCGCCATCGGCTTCCGCCAGCGCACTCTTGATGGCGGGCATCAGCTTGCCGTGGCGCTTGCCGAGGCTCGGAAAGTTGGGTTTCACCCGGTAGCTGACCAGGTTGCTGTCCGCGCTGATGAATTCCACCGCCTTGACGTTGAGTTCCTCCTCGACCTGCCTGGCGTGCCGTGAGACCGCTGCGCGGGCGCGCTCGTCCGGGGTGCTCACCAGCAGGCGGGAGAGCGGCTGGCGCACCCGGACGCGGCTCTCCTCACGGGTGGTGCGCCCAAGGGCCACCGTCTGCTGCACCATGTCCATTTCGTAGACCAGCCGGTCGTCCAGGCAGTCCGGGTCCACCTCCGGCCAGGTGGTCAGGTGGACGCTCTCGGCACGGTCCGGAAGCTGACCGGCCAGGTTCCGGTAGACCGCCTCGCTCAGGAAGGGCATGAAGGGCGCCATCATGCGATGGGTCATGTCGAGGCATTCGTACAGTGTCAGATAGGCGGCCTGCTTGTCCGCGCCGGCCCCGCTTTTCCAGAAGCGCCTGCGGTTGCGGCGGACATACCAGTTGCTCAGCTGGTCCACCAGCTTTTCGATGGTCTCGCCGGCGCCGTGGGCATCGTAGGCATCCAGGCATTCCGTGACGGTCTTCAGTGTGCCATGGGCGAGGGCCAGGACCCAGCGGTCGATTTCCGGGCGTTCGGCCACCGGGATTCGCTGCCCCGGGTCGAAACCGTCCAGCCGGGCATAGAGCACGAAGAACGCGTAGGTGTTCCAGAAGGTGTTGACGAAGGACGCCGCCACCTCCCGGACGATGTCCACCGAGATCCGCTTCTGCGCGTCCGGGGCGGTGCGGGCGAGGAACAGCCAGCGCAGGGCATCCACGCCGATGGTGTCGAACACGTCGTAGGGGTCGACGATGTTGCCAAGGGACTTGGACATTTTCTTGCCATTGGCGTCCACGATATGGCTCAGGCAGACGCAGTTCCGGTAAGCCACACTGTCGGACACCAGTGCGGCGATGGCATGCAGGGTATAGAACCACCCCCGGGTCTGGTCGATGGCCTCGCAGATGTAGTCCGCGGGAAAGTGCGCCTCGAACGTCTCGTGGTTCTCGAAGGGGTAGTGCCACTGGGCATAGGTCATCGCGCCGGAATCGAACCAGCAGTCGATGACCTCCGGCACGCGGCGCCAGGTCCTGCCGTCCTTCTCGAAGGTGACCTCGTCGATGCGCGGGCGGTGGAGATCGACATCCGCCATGGGTTCGCCGCTCAGTTTCTCCAGTTCCTCCAGGGAGCCGATGCAGTGGTAATTGCCCTCGCCGTCCGTCCAGACCGGCAGCGGCGTGCCCCAGAAACGCTCCCGCGACAGCGCCCAGTCGACGTTGTTCTCGAGCCAGTTGCCGAACCGTCCCTCCCGGATGGTTTCGGGAACCCAGTTGATGGTGCGGTTGAGGGCCACCATCCGGTCCCTGATTGCCGTGGTGCGGATGTACCAGGCTTCCTTGGCATAATAGATCAGCGGATCGCCGGTGCGCCAGCCGAACGGGTAGTTGTGCAGGGCCTTTTCGTTGCGGAACAGGAGGCCCCGCTCCTCCAGCAGGGAACAGATCACCGGGTCCGCATCCTTGAAGAACAGGCCGGCCACCGGGGTGGCCTCCGGTCTGAAGCAGCCGTCGAGGCCGACCCCGTGCACCACCGGCAGGCCCTCGCGCTGCCCCAGAGCAAGATCGTCCACGCCATAGGCGGGGGCGGCATGGACGATGCCGGTGCCGTCCTCCGTGCTGACGAAGTCCGCTGCCACCACCCGGAACGGGTCGCCGCGGGACACGTCGAGGAAGTCGAACAACCGCTCGTAGCGGGTGCCCACCAGTTCCCGTCCCTTCACGGTCTTCGCTACGCGGAAGTCCGAATCGCCGAACAGGGCGTCCAGCCGGGTGGCCGCGACGATGAGCGTCTCATCCCCGGTTTCCACGAACGCGTAGTCGACGTCCTCGCCAACCGCCAGGAGCAGGTTGGATGGCAGCGTCCAGGGCGTGGTGGTCCAGACCAGAAAGCTGGTGCCAGCCTTGCCGGACAACCGGAATCTCACCGTGATGGAGGGATCCTCCACCTCTCTGTAGCCCAACGCCACCTCGTGGGAGGACAGCGTGGCGCCGATGCGGGGGTCGTAGGGTACCACCTTGTAGCCCTGGTAGATGAGTCCCTTGTCCCAGATCTGCCTGAGCAGGCTCCAGGCCGACTCGATGTACCGGTTGTCGAGGGTGTAGTAGGCCTCCTCGAGGTTGACCCAGTATCCCATGCGCCGGGTCATGGCCTCCCACTCCCCGATGTAGGCCATCACGGACTCGCGGCACTGGCGGGTGAATTCGGCGATGCCCACCTGCCTTTCGATTTCCTTCTTGTCGAAGATCCCGAGCTTCTTCTCGATCTCGTGCTCCACCGGCAGGCCATGGGTGTCCCATCCCCCCTTGCGGGGGGCGTGGTACCCGCGCATGGTCTTGTAGCGGGGGTAGATGTCCTTGAACGTTCGCGCCAGCACATGATGGATTCCCGGCCGGCCGTTTGCGGTGGGGGGACCCTCGTTGAAACTGAACCTTGGCCGGCCCTCGCTCTGCCTGAGGGACTTCTCGAAGATCGATTCGCGGTCCCAGAATTCGAGGATCTCCGTCTCCAGTGCGGGCCCGTCGTAGCGGCTGCTGACTTCGTTGAATGCCATGATCTGTGATTCCCGTGTCTCTGTCATTAACGCCGGGACGAAAAAGCCCCGGCAGATCACGCAAGGGCCCGCCCGTCAAGGACCGGACCTTGCATCACCTGCCGGGGCGACGGGATACACATCGCGGTACCACCCGGCTTCGTGCCTCCCTCGCGGGATGCACCTCATCGGGTCACCATCATGACCCCGGCCTGTATCGGAGGCATCCGGCCCGGTCTACTCCGGCGGCGTACCGTGCGCCGTTTCGGCGGGCTGCTCCGGGGTGATATTCATCCGGCTTGCCGTCAGGGCTTGCACCATCCCCTGATCGCTGGATGCGGAACTACCGTTCCGCGCTCCGGCAGCGGCCGGACTACTCGTCCCCGTCAACGCGTTGCGCGGACTGTACCCCAGCGCACTTGGCGGGATCAAGGCTGCAGACCCCGGGTCCACCCCCAGCAGGGCAGCGACGACCCGCCCGATATGGGACGAGTACAATCATGTTTCCGTTATTATATCTGCTGTGTAACTGTCTGGTTTATTGCGCCGGGGAAATTGCGCCGGGGAAACATAGCGGGGGAGCGTGTTCGCGCCCCCGATGCACCGCTGCGCGTCCTTGCGATGCGATGCAGGGAGGGCCTCCCGGCCCGACCCGCGGGCCTCCGTGTCCGCGCCTGGCCGGCCGGGAATGCGGCACCATGGGTGGATCAGGCCCTGCCGGCCGGCAGGGAGAAGACGCTGGCGACAGAGGGTGCCACCAGCGCACCGGCTGCGCTTGCCTGGGGGCAGCTTCGCCCGTGGATTGCCGGCGGACCATGGGAATCGGGGGACTTTTTATGGAGCGCGTCAAAGGGTGGTACTTCACCCATCGGAGCCAAGCGACGCATTGATGACAACCGGTATGGTGCTCTCCCTTTCAAATCGGAGAGCACACCATGCCCAACCAGAGTATATCGATGCGCAAGATCAGAGAGATTCTTCGGCTCAAGTGGGATCAGGGGCTGAGTAACCGGAAGATTTCGACCATTTGCGGCATTGCCCGCCCCACGGTCAGTTCCACTCTGCGCCGGACGGAACGTGCAGGTCTGACCTGGCCGCCGCCGATCTGGAGCGGAAGCTGTTTCCGCCGCCGGTGCCGAGGCGATTGGCGAAGCGCCGCGGGGTGTCGGTCTTGAAGCCGAACCGATGTCCCGCTTCTTGCGAAAACGCGTTCGCCATGTGTTCGGGCACAGAAAACTCGATTTTTGTTTTCTTGACCGGAGTCTCGCGCGGCGGATTGTTCAGGTTGTCGTTGGTTTCGGCCGGTGGCATCCCCTTGCCCTCCTTCGTTTCGATCGCTGGCGGACTGCCCTTGTCTGCCTTGCCTTTGAGCTTTGTAAGATCAGCCATCACGCCACCTCGCGCGCGGCCGCTTCTGCAACCGCATCAATGATTGCCTGGACCATCGCGTCAGCGCGTTTGCGGAGCGTCGGAAACGAGGTCTCGGTGATCGCTTTGCCCTTATCCATCGCCGCTTTGAACGCCGATCGGAACGGAATTTCGCCCTCGAGGACGGTGTATGGGGTTTGCGCGAGGTAGTCACGCGCGCCGGCAATTTCGCGTTCGGAATCCGACGTGATGCAAAGGGCAAAGGCGATTTTCCGGCCGGTATGCCCTCTTTCACCAAATTGTTGGCAAGGACTACAGACGGCTCGAGGTCGTCTATGCCTTCGCTTGTCGGAATGACGACCATATCGGCCGCCTGACAGGCTTTTTGCGTCTCCACGGATGAATGCGGCGCACCGTCGAAGATGTAAAGCTCGAAGCCCGTCGCGTCCTGCAACGCTTGATCTGCCGTACGAAACGGCTCCGATCTGATCTGCGGTTCAAATCCGTTGTTTGCCTTTCTGGCTGTCCACTTCACGCACGTTGTTTGCTGCGTATCAAGATCGGCGATTTTTGTCCGTAAGGCCGCCTTTCGTGGCTTCCACGGCGATAATCCGCGCAAGGGTGGATTTTCCGACCCCGCCTTTCTGCGCGACCATTGCGAGTTTGTAGGTCATATCCTGCTATCCTCTTGATCGCCTCTGTGTGTCCAGGCGGCCGTCGAGGCGAACAAAGCGCGCTTTGCAGAAACCAATGAGCGCGCCGTCCGGCGATTGCAGGGTAGGGCAGCCGCTATCACGCCAGAACTGCACCCAATCGGTTTCCCAGTCATAGACGCTGTGATCGCGTGGCACGTATCGTTTTGCTTTCTCGTAAGCAACGCGGTTAGAAAAAACCACGATGTCGCCTTCAACTTCGACGGTGTAGTCAGGCAAGTGATCGCGCTCCGCAAGCTCGTTGATGAAAAACTGAAACATATTAAGCGGACTGGTTGCGCCCATCTTTTTGCGAAGCAGTTCGAGGCCGATTTTCCATTCCTTGTTGCGGCCGCAATGTTTGCGTGCAATCTCGTACGGGGTGATTTCCGTTGCGCGCGTCGGTGTTGTGAAAGTGTCGGCTCCGGAGGCATGAATGTCGCTGCGCTGGCCGACCACGCCTCCGGCGGGTCTCATCAGAGGAATGAATGAAAGGGAGCACTGGAAAAAGCAAAAAAGAGTTTGGTCAAAAGAGAGCATGTGATAAATTGCATCAATAGTATGATTTTTCACACACCCCCTGGAGACCGGTTTCATGAGCACTACACGCAAGACGATCACCGTAACTGAGCAGCAGGACAACTGGATCAAAACTCAGATCGCCGCGGGGCAATTCACAAACGACAGCGAATATATCCGCGATTTGATTCGCCGCGACCAAGCCAGCAAAGCCGAGCCCGATACGATCCGCGCCGCGCTGATCGAGGGTGAGGAGAGCGGGGAACCTCAGCCATTCGATGGTGATTTATTCAAACAAGAAATGATAGCTAAGCATGGCGACAAACAAGGCTGAAGATCGGCTTGCACCAAAAGCCAAAGATGATATGGAAGCCTTGTGGCTCTACTCGCTCGCCGAGTGGGGTAGGGCGCAAACCGAACAGTATGTAGACGCTCTGACAGAGGCGTTCGATTTTCTAGCCGACAGTCCTAACACTGGAACAGCCTGCGATCACATACGCGCCGGTTATCGACGGTTTCCAGTGACCCGCCACGTTATCTATTACCGCACAACAGAGTACGGCATCGAAGTGGTCCGTGTTTTACATGATCGCATGTTGGCAACGCGGCACTTGTAGGAGGATCATTCAGCGGTATGCCAGGCGAACTGGCAGAAGGTAGGGGGTGCAAGTCCCCCGTGTTGAAGGCTTAACCAGCCACGACTCTCCGCGAGTTGTGCGCAGGTCCTCGTGAGGGGGCCGGCGAAGTGTCGGCAGCGGTACGGGTGGGCAGGGCTTATTGAGCATCGAAAGGATCGAGTCTGGGGTGGCGAGACACTCGTTGATGTCGAAGCCAACACGACCCGGTTTCGCTCTGGTGAGAGACCGGGGGACCCTACGGTGTCAAGGAACCCATGCACGTCCGCCCGCCTTCTGTCGGGACCCTGGGAGGTCTTCATATCGCCCCGAGTCGAGGGGCCGCATGAGGAAAGAGAAAACTGAATCTGATGGTGAATGATAGGAAAAAGTCGGATGAGTCCGTACGAGCGTTGAGGTCGGCGAACAACGGAGGGAAACCACCCGCGGAGTCGGCGGAGCAAAGGGACTCCACCAAGGAGAATCCGGGAAGCCGGGCCACGCGCCGGACGCAGTGTCGGGAAAGCGTGCCGCCTGCGGCGGACCGGATACTGCCTGGCGGGGTTCGTGGCGAGCACCATCCCGCCGGTGAATTTCGTACCAGTCAGAACCGGGCCGGCGGCGGGTTGTCGGATGCGATCTTTGTCCCGTCGTCACTGGATCATGTGCCCGGCCTGATGGACGATCTGGAAAAATTCATTCACAACACGGATCTTACGCTCCCGGCGCTTGTCCGCATCGGCATCGCGTACTGCCAGTTTGAAACCATCCATCCCTTCCCGGACGGCAATGGAAGAATCGGCCGCCTGCTGATTGTCCTGCTGCTCCTGAGCGAGGGAGTTGTCCACCGGCCGCTGCTGTCCCTTTCCGGTTGTCTTGCCAAGGACAGGGGCCTTTACGATGACAGCCTGATGCGGGTCCGAACCAGCGAGGACGCTGGACAGGGCCATCGCGCTGAAATCGAAGACCGAGCGGCAGATTCGCGAACGTTTCGGCAGACGGGCAGCCGCAGCCTGTGGGGTGAGTTTCCGCCCGGCAAACGAACTGGTGGCCCTGGTGTGCGAGCACGGCATCCCGAGAGAGGTCACGGGCAGGAGCCGCAACAGGCTGTTCGCCTTTGATTCCTATCTGAGGATGTTCTGCTTCCGGTGAGCCGGGTTTGCGGGCTCCGGACCCGCCCGGTCCGGCTCAGCGGGCCAGGCGCTGCCAGACGATCACGCCGAGGGACACCGCCAGGCCCGAGACCAGCCCCGCGGTGTGGGCCGTGTTCGCCACACCGAGTCCGAACAGCCTTTCCAGGATGCCGGTCCAGCAGATCACGAACCAGCCGAGAAGCAGGTAGACCACCGGGGAGTTGAGCCGGGCCCCGAAACGGGGATTGGCAAAGCCCTGGGTCCAGGTGTAGCCGAAAAATGCATAGATGACCCCGGACATTCCGCCGAAGGCGGGGCCGCTCACCAGGTACTGGGCGATATTCGCCGCCAGGCTGCAGACCAGGAACAGGAGCAGCAGCATGAGACCACCCTGGCGGCTCTCTATCAGGCGGCCGAACTCCCAGGTCCACAACAGGTTGAAGACGATATGGAAGAGCCCGAAATGCAGGAATGCCGGCGTGATCAGGCGCCAGATCTCGCCCCCGCGGATTTCGGGCAGGGCCGGGTGGTAATACACCGAGATCAGCAGTCCGCGCACCATCCATTCCTGGTTCCACATCATGAGCAGGTAGACCAGGATGCAGGTTCCGACCAGCGCCAGCGTCACGGGAACCCTGGGTAGCGGCGTTCTCAATAACCCAGTGTCTCCACACGGTCCCCCGTCCCCAGGGTCACCTGGACGCCCTCCAGCGAGAGGAAGCTGCGCCCGCTGATATCCTTGTGGCGGGCTCGGTAGTTGACCACCTCGCCGGATTCCGTGGTGACCCGGATCTCGATGATGCGGTTGTCCTGCTGCCACTTGTAGACGAACACGCCGATGGATGCCGCCACCATGACGGCGAGCAGGATATAGACGACAGTCCGCGTGGAAGGTGCGGACTCCTGCGCGGATCCAGCCGCTTCCCGGACCCTGGGCGGGTTCTTCTTGGTGCGGAAATACAGTGCAACGCCGATCACCACGATGATGGTGAAGAGAATCTTGGTCAGCATGGAATCACCGTCCGGCCGCTTCCTGTGCCGGCCCCTCGGGCGGCAACTGGAGAAAATAGCCGCTGTCCTGCAGTCCGGAGCGCACTTCGTCGATGTCTGCCCTGGCCAGTTTCTCGCGGGAGGCCAGGTCCACCTCGAGGACATAGTCCAGCCGGCCCATCAGGTCCAGCAGGGAACCGGGTACCCGCGTGAAGTCGTCCTTGCGATCGATATACAGGTAGGTGTCGGCCTTTCGCGCGCTCTTGTAGACCCAGGTCAGCATGGCCGGGGATTGTAATTCAAGGCAGAAGCCAGATATAGGGACGATTCAGGGAATCGGAACCAACAAGGCCCAAATCCCCCCGTGAAGGACATCCTCTTGATACTGGTTGGACTCGGAGCGCTCGCCGCCGGCGGCGAACTCCTGGTCCGCGCCGCAGTGGCGCTGGGCCTGCGTGCCGGGCTGTCCTCCCTGGTCACGGGCCTGACCATCGTCGCCCTGGGCACCAGCGCCCCGGAACTGGCGGTCAGCATCGACGCTGCCCTGGTGGGGTCCCCGGGAATTGCCATCGGCAACGTGGTGGGATCGAACTTCACCAACATCGCCCTGGTACTCGCGATCAGCGCAATCCTCCTGCCCATCGACATCGAGCCCTTCGTGCTCAGGCGTGACCTGCCGGTGATGCTGCTGGGATTCGCAGCCATTGCCGGCACGCTCCTGCCGGACGACAGGATCAGCACCCTGGAGGGCCTGCTGCTGCTGTCTGCGCTGCTGGTGTACGTGGTCTGGGTCATCCGGGTATCACGGCGCCGGCAGGCGGCCGGCCTCAGCATCGATGTCGCAGGGGACATCGCCGCCCGGGGATCCCTGCCCTGGGTGCTGGCCAGTCTCGCCGGCGGAATCCTTCTGCTGACCCTCGGCGGGCACTGGCTGGTGGAAGGGGCGGTTCACATCGCTGCCAGGCTTGGCGTCTCCGAGGCTCTGATCGGGATGACCGTGGTGGCCGTGGGCACCAGCCTGCCGGAGATCACCGCCTCGGTGATCTCCATCCTGCGTGGACACGGATCCATGGCCGTGGGCAATATCGTCGGCTCCAACATCTGGAACACGTTCTGCGTGCTCGGCACTGCGGCGTCGATCACGCCCCTGCCCCGAGGCGATGTCAGCGTGGACATGCTCGGATTGATGGCGGCTGCGGGCGTGGTGCTCTGGATCTTCTGCGCAACCAGCCGGCAGATCAACCGCCTGGAAGGCACAATGCTTCTTGCCGGCTACATCGGCTGCCAGGCCTGGCTGTTCAGTTGAACGGACAGTAGGGGATCAGCGACTGCCGCCCCACAGCCAGCCCCAGCTGGTCTTCTTTTCCGTGTGCCCGCGCTTGTCCATGGGATTGTATTGCCGTTTCGTCTCGCCAAGGTACAGCTGCCGCGGGCGGCCGATCCGGTGGTCGTCATCCACCAGCATTTCCTTCCAGTGCGAGATCCATCCCACCGACCGGCCGATGGCGAACATCACCGTGAACATCGACGTGGGGAAACCGAGGGCGCTCATGATGATGCCGGAATAGAAGTCCACGTTGGGGTAGAGCTTCTTGTCGATGAAGTACGCGTCCTTGAGTGCAATCTGCTCCAGTTCCATGGCCAGCTCGAGCTTGGGGTCGTTGATGCCGAGAACGTTCAGCACCTCATGACAGGATTCCCGCAACACTGCGGCCCGCGGGTCGTAGCTCTTGTAGACCCTGTGGCCGAAACCCATCAGGCGGAAGCTGTCATCGGGGTCCTGGGCCTTCTTGATGAATTTCCGGATGTTTCCGGATGTGCCGATCTGTTCCAGCATCTTCAGGACCGCCTCGTTGGCGCCGCCGTGGGCGGGCCCCCACAGCGAGGCGATACCGGACGCCACACAGGCATAGGGGTTGGCCCCGGAGGAACCGGCAAGGCGGACCGTGGAGGTGGACGCGTTCTGCTCGTGGTCCGCGTGCAGGATCAGCAGGAGGTCCACAGCCTTGGTCAGGACGGGGTTGAGGACGTAATCCTCCGCGGGATTGGAAAACATCAACTGCAGGAGGTTTTCCGCATAGGTGTACTTGTTGCGCGGCATGGGGAACGGCATGCCCAGGGAGTACTTGTAGGCATAGGCGCCGATGGTGGGCATCTTGGCGATGATGCGGTGGGCAGCGACCCGCTGCTCGTTGGGATCGGTGATGTCCATCTTGTCGTGGTAGAACGCGGACAGCGCCCCGACCACACCCACCATGACCGCCATGGGATGCGCACTGCGCATGAAGCCGCTGTAGAACCGGATCAGCTGTTCGTGCAGCAGCGTGTGATGCTTGATGTCGATGTCGAACTGCTCCTTCTGTTCGGGGGTCGGCAGTTCCCCGTACAGGAGGAGATAGCAGACCTCGATGTAGTCGCTGTGTTTTGCGAGCTGGTCGATGGGATAGCCGCGGTGCATGAGAACACCCTTGTTGCCATCGATGTAGGTGATATCTGATTTGCAGGCGGCGGTGGAAGAGAATCCCGGATCGTAGGTGAGGATGCCGGTCTGCGGATACAGCTTGCTGATGTCCACCAGCCGGTTGTCCATGCTTCCCGTGAGTGCGGGCAGATTGTAGGATTTGCCAGTATTGTTGTCCGTGAGCGTGAAGCCGTCTTTTGCGTTGTCTTGGGTATTGGGCTTGGCCATGGCTGTTTCCTCGATGGCAATTATTAAAAAAATCAATAATTAATTACGTATTCAACAAATTGTTTATATATACGATAATTCAATTCGTTCCGCAGTACAAACCCGTCAACCCTGATTTGCGACCAATGAATGGTGTAATTTCCCGTCCGGCTGATCCGCCGTCCAACTCATCAGTCCGGGGTCCGGATGCCGTAACCATGGGACGGGTTCCCGATGCACACATCCATTCAACTTGATCGTCCGGGCGGTCGTCTCGCCGCGCTTTGCCTCGGTGACACGGACGGCGAGCCCGTACTGGCACTCCACGGATGGCGGGACAATGCCGCCAGCTTCATCCCCCTGTCGGGGCATCTTCCCGGGTACCGCGTCGTTGCCGTGGACTTCCCCGGGCACGGTCATTCCGCTCACCGACCGGCGGGCGACGGGTATCTCTTTGTCGACTACGTGACTGATGCCGCCCATGCCGCGGCCCAGCTCGGGTGGAGGCAATTCCATCTCATCGGACATTCGCTGGGCGCAAACGTCGCGCTGGCATACAGCGCAGTCTTTCCGGAGCAGGTCAGGTCACTGGTGCTGATCGACGGAGTGGGGCCGACCAGCGGCGAGGCCAGGGACACGGTGGACCGGCTGCGCCGGTCCATCGAGGCGGAACTCGACCCGAAACCGGCACGGCGCGGCGGTTACCCGGACTGGCAGGCGTTGATCGGCGCCCGGCGCCGGGCAAGCCCTGTGTCCAGGGAAGGGGCGGAACTGCTGGTGCGCCGCAACGCCCGGGAGGAAGGCGGAGAAATCCGGGTCCACACCGACCGGCGGCTCAGGAATCCATCGGCCCTGTACCTGACGGAGGCGGCGGTCATGGAGTTCGTCCGCGGCGTCCGGGCGCCGACCCTGGTGATCCTGGCCGGGCAGGGGGCCATCATCACCCGCGATGTCACGCACCGGCGCATCAACGCGCTGCGCAATGCCGAACAGGCCGTTCTGCCGGGAAACCATCACCTGCACATGGATATCCCGGCGGAGGTGGCCAGGGCGATGTTGCCCTTCCTGGGGTCATATCCGCTGGAGGTCTGATGCGCTACGGCCGCCGGTAGACCCAATCCAGCACGGCATCCTGGATCCGGTTGCCGTTCCAGAAATTGATCTTCGGCGAATGGATGAACATGGTGACGGTATAGTGCCGGCCATTGGCGGCATGGACGTATCCGGCCATGCTGCGCACGCCGTTGATCAGGCCGGTCTTGATCCGCGCCCTGCCGACCAGGCCGGTTTCCCGCAGCCGGCTGCGCATGGTGCCATCCATTGCCGACAGCGAAAGCGAGGCGAGAAACTCCGGCTGCCAGTTGCTGTGCCAGGCTACCGACAGCAGCCTTGCTACCTGTGCCGCGGTGGTACGGCTGATGCGCGAAAGGCCGGCGCCGTTGTCGATCACGAGGCCCCGGGTGTCCACGCCGGCCCGGTCCAGCCAGTCCGTGACCGCCCGGATTCCCGCAATCCGGGTGTCCGTCGCGGAATCCGGATTCCGTTCCCTGCCGATGGTCAGCAGCAACTGCCGCGCCATGACGTTGTTACTGTACTTGTTGATGCCGGCGACATTCTCGGCCAGGGGCCGCGACGGCATGCTGACCAGTTCCGATGCGGCCTCCGGCGTGCTCCCGGTGCGGTATCCGCCCCGCAGCGTTCCGCCGGTGGATTCCCAGAGATAGCGGAACAGGCGGTACGTGTACTCCTGGTTGCTGAAGAAACTGCGGGAGAACGAATGGGCGCCGCAGCGGGTTCGGTACTTGCCGGAGAACCGCGCCAGTATCCTGCCTTCCCCGCGTTCGAGCCGGAACGACCACCCGGCATTCCGGCTGGCGCACTTGCCCTTCGACGGCGTGAGCTTGTTGATGACCATCAGGTTGGCAAGGGGGGGATCCGCGAAGACATGGATGCGGCCGTCCAGGGGTTCGATGACGAAGCGGGTTGCGGAGAAATTGGTCAGCGCCGCGTCCGGCCCGACATTGTAGAGCCGCTGGGGCTTGCCGTCGAAGGCGGCGCGGTCGTGGCGCGGTATGTTGAACAGGGTGTTGTCGATGATCAGGTTGCCGTCGATATGACGGATCCCCCGCTGGCGCAGGGCGAGAACATGGTGCCAGAATCGCTCCACGGTGAGAAAGGGGTCGCCGCCGCCCTGCATGATCAGGTTGCCCCTGACCCTGCCCCCGGCATCCAACGTGCCGTCCACCAGATACCGTGTCTCCCAGTGGTAGGTCGGACCGAGCAGCTCCAGGGCGGCCACGGTGGTCAGGAGCTTGATCACGGAGGCGGGATTGCGTGGCACATGGGGGTTCAGGGAGAGCGCCTCCCGGTCCGATCCCGCCTCCCGGATGACCAGGCTGACCGAGTCCTCGGGCACTCCGTATTTCGACAGCAGGCGGGAAATTTCCCCGGGCAACTCCCGGGCGGCGGCCGGGGCGGAAAGGAGCGTGATCGTGAAGAGGGTCAGGAGGATGCCTGCAAGGCGTCGGGAGGGAGTCACTTTGGCGGTTGTTCGTCGGGGTTCCTGTGGATGCCTTGGCCCGGCACTGGCCCGGACCGTTACGATGTTATAATTTTGGCACAACCGGCAACAGGATGTCGGTGAACGAATTCCAGAGGCCACCCACCCGACATGCCCCGAAAAAAGAACATCTACAAAGTGCAGTTCGTGAACAACGGGCAACTCTATGAACTGTATGCCCACGAGGTTTCACAGGGCAACCTGTACGCCTTTGTGGAAATCGCGGACATTATCTTCGGTGAACGCTCCAACCTGCTGGTGGACCCCTCGGAGGAAAAGCTCAAGGCGGAATTCGGCCAGGTCAACCGGACCTACGTGCCGATCCAGTCGGTGATCCGCATCGACGAGGTGAAGAAGGAGGGGACGAACAAGATCCTGGACGCGAATGTGGCATCGGGGGGCAATGTGTCATCCTTTCCGGTGCCTCCGTACAACCCGAAACCCGACCGCTCATAGGGGTTGCTTGTGGATTGCCCGTGGATGACGATTCTGGTTGCGGTTGGACCCCGAATTCTGAATAGCTATACTCTCCAAGATTTAACTGCAATCTCGCAATCCTCGTTGCGGTTGGACCCCGAATTCTGAATAGCTATACTCCGTTCTCAACCATGTCCGGCAGAACCTGCTTGTTGCGGTTGGACCCCGAATTCTGAATAGCTATACTCCAGCGTCCGGACATCCCGCGGCGTGGTGGTGTTGCGGTTGGACCCCGAATTCTGAATAGCTATACTCGTCATTGTCCCCCCACCCTTCGGAGGCCTCGTTGCGGTTGGACCCCGAATTCTGAATAGCTATACTCTCACGGAGATCCCGACCGATGTCCAGAGTTGTTGCGGTTGGACCCCGAATTCTGAATAGCTATACTCCACAGACAAGCCCGGGACTTGCATCCGTCCGTTGCGGTTGGACCCCGAATTCTGAATAGCTATACTCTGGGCCTGCACCTTCGGCTTGGTCAGGCTGTTGCGGTTGGACCCCGAATTCTGAATAGCTATACTCCCTTCGCAAGATGGTTCAGCGCGTTTCCAAGTTGCGGTTGGACCCCGAATTCTGAATAGCTATACTTGGCGGCATCCAATCACAGTTAGGTACCTGTTGCGGTTGGACCCCGAATTCTGAATAGCTATACTCCGTTCTCAACCATGTCCGGCAGAACCTGCTTGTTGCGGTTGGACCCCGAATTCTGAATAGCTATACTCGAGGTGCGCTATCGGTTCGCTCATCCCTGAGTTGCGGTTGGACCCCGAATTCTGAATAGCTATACTCATCGTCCGACCATCAGTACAGCAGCGCCCTGTTGCGGTTGGACCCCGAATTCTGAATAGCTATACTCGGCCGTCGCCGTCCTCATCGATCCAATGCGTTGCGGTTGGACCCCGAATTCTGAATAGCTATACTCCGTTGGCGAATAATTGGAACTGGAGCGTGAGTTGCGGTTGGACCCCGAATTCTGAATAGCTATACTCATGAAGTGTCGGTCTATGAACAAGCGGGTTGTTGCGGTTGGACCCCGAATTCTGAATAGCTATACTCATCCGGCACCGGGAATGTCAGTGTCAATGTGTTGCGGTTGGACCCCGAATTCTGAATAGCTATACTCCTACAAGGTCGACATCCACGGGTCGATGACGTTGCGGTTGGACCCCGAATTCTGAATAGCTATACTGAAGTCGATATGCGCCTTGTCCACGCTGATGTTGCGGTTGGACCCCGAATTCTGAATAGCTATACTCGGTGGGCGCACGCACGCCGACCACCACTGAGTTGCGGTTGGACCCCGAATTCTGAATAGCTATACTGTTCTGAGCGGCGGAACCAACTTTGTGGCAGTTGCGGTTGGACCCCGAATTCTGAATAGCTATACTCCATGGGGGTAAACAAATCGTCCATGGCCGAGTTGCGGTTGGACCCCGAATTCTGAATAGCTATACTCCACCCGCCCATATCTTCCTGATTATTAAAGAAGATGTGGGCGTTTTCATGATTAATTCTTGCCGCTGGCCTAAAAAATGACTAGTTGCTCCGGGTTTTTTCGCGCCGGATTACGCCCTTTGTTGGAGAAATGCACGATATCGCGATACTGCCGATCCGTGAAATTCAGGATCTGCACATCGCCATGATCAGGCAAATTACGACCGATACGTGCAAGACGGGTGGCATATGCCTCCTTGCCATTGATGAATCTTGCGTAGACTGAAAACTGGCTGCGTTCAAAACCTTCGTCTAAAAGGAATTTCCGGAAATCTGTTGCGGCCTTGCGCTGCGGCTTGGTGTCAGTGGGGAGGTCAAACATCACAAGCATCCACATAAGGCGGTATCCTGAGAGAACGGTTATGGAATAGTTTATTTTCCCAAACCAGCCAAAGTCAGACAGTCGGGAGGGGTTGGCAAGGCCAGTCTCAACTTGCTGCGTTCATAGCTTTGCCCAAGTGAGGTCGCCAGTTTCATCAATGCAACGGAAACAGGAGTGACCCCATCACCCAATGGCAAATCAGTTGCTATCAGGCGTGCCAAGGACTGCTTTGCAACGGTGTCCAGCTGTGATCCAAAACACTCTGCCAGGTTACGCACTGCACAATCCACCAGGGGTCGGAAGGGTTCCACCAAGTCATCCGCCAGTGCAAATGCATTGTTCCGATTGGAATGATATAACCCAATTGTCGGATGCAATCCGGCAGCAACAACAGCACGTGCGGTAGCGGACCTTACAACGGTATAACCATAGTTCAACAGGGTATTTATCCCTGGCAGTTCGATATTTCTCCTGAAATCCCTACCCATCATCAAGGTCCAATACAGACGTGCGGCTTGTGCTTCAACATTGGTCTGATCGCCAGATGTGACTTTGCGAGTCAGCATTTTGAGCGGTGCAGGGGAGTAACCCAAAGATTCAACCGCAACGGCTTGCATGTTTATTTTGGCGACGACAATCTGCTTCCATGCTTGTTTTTGAAAAGGAATCTTGGATTGCCATTGTGCACGCATCCTTGCACCTTGGGCATGATGTCCTTCTATTGGCATGAGTACCGATTTCGGTGCATGATTTGTCCCGCAAAGTACCACCGGTGCGCCACGCTCGGCCAATTCAGTGAGGAGTGAGGTCGTCCAAGTTGTGCCATGGGCATGGACGATTACACCTGCAATTTGATCAAGTGGAGTACGACCGACTTCGTTGCCCTTTTCAGAAACTTTCAGGAATCCTCGATCTCGGGACAGGTGTCGTCCATCAGTTGCTATATCGATAATCTGATCCACTCTACAGCTCTCAATCTTGATTATTATGAGAATGCAACAGGACAAGTTAGCTACGGGGATATTACTCGAGTGGACCAGGGTCGTAAATTCGTCCGATCTCGTCCACGACAATGCGACGGGCCTGAGCCGATTTCAGGGAGCCCGCCCGTCGTCTGATATAGACATTCTCCTTGTTTTTCCTGTAGCGTTCTGACGGATTCGCCTCTGTATGCGGGACAAGTTCAATGTTGCCATTGCTGTCAAATTTTTCCACCGTTGCGATGGTCGTCACAGAGTTGGCATCACTGAGAATCACGGTGTCATTTTTGTAAATCTGAAAAAGCCTCTTTGCGGCTGGATGCGGCCTGCTTGCCGTTGACTGATGCGCTTGGAATGTGGATATGACTTGATGCGTCCATTTTCCGTCAGGCAATCGCCATATTTCGTAACAGTGATTGCTGTCAGGTTTGTGGCCCTTGTAGGCATTGCCGTTCTTGTCTGCGATCTTTATGATCTCAATCGGCTCAATGAGGCGCACACGACGTATCCCCTGATAAGGTCCGGGCTTCTCCGAAAAAATCTTGAGAGCTGCAGTGAAATCCTTTTTTTCCTTACCATGTGTTGCATTCATCAACTGTAGTTTAAGGTAAGGGTCTCGAACCTTAGCCAGTAACTTCGGTGTTGTTATGCTGTCGAGTGGTTTTCTCGTAACCACGAACGGCACACCGTTTTTCTCCATTTCGGTCAAACCATATGCCGTGTCGTTATGCAACTGTCCGGAGGTGCTGTCCCGGCCTTTTCGGCGAGACCCTGGATCGATGTAGCCACGGTCGGGTTTATGGCTGACAACGATCCGTTTCAGGTGGATGTCGATATCTCTGGAAAAACCATCCCATGGTTCAGGTGTGCTGCGGGCAACCTTTTCTCCGGAAAGGCCTGCCGCTTCATTCTTGCCTGCCGCATCACTGATCCGTTTTACCAGTCCTCGATCAATAGCGGCGATGACAGCCGCATCAACGGCGTGGTGCCGGTGATCGGTTCGGTTCTTCTCCTTTGTGGCTCCTGCATTCCGGTCCGTGAGAAGGAGATTCAACCCCCAGTGACGCCGGAGCATTTCCGTGAGCTTTCCAGGTACGACCCAGACGTGATTTTTTCCATCGCTGCCATCATAGAGCGTATCCAGATAGCTCCTTGCAATACGCGAGAGATACTGGGTATCAACCAAGGCGCGATCAAGAAAATTCCGTTCTCCTTCAAAACGGGTCATAGCTTCGGGGCCAAACCGCCAGCGTTTGGTCTTCTCATCCAGATTGCACAGGTTGGCCTCGATGTCATTCCATCTGTCGGTACCGCCCCATGCTTCCCAGGGTGTGCGATTCCGCTTCTCCCGATTCGCTTCCCGCAGGCACAGGGTGCGATTCGAAAAACTGTCATCGAGCGTTCGTGAATAGGGAAGGATATGATCGACATCACAAGAGCCATCGAAAATCATCCCAATGCA
Organism: Candidatus Poriferihabitaceae bacterium; assembly: GCA_965213885.1. GTDB lineage: Bacteria > Pseudomonadota > Gammaproteobacteria > Arenicellales > Poriferihabitantaceae > VYFG01. The sequence continues at coordinate 2,871,946 of OZ243919.1, read as the reverse complement.
GATTCGCCGTCCAGTATACGGGCAGTTTCTTTTCATGACGTCCGAACCCAACTCTTCCCAAAGTCGAAGCAACATTCGATTCGCGCCGGTGTTCGCGATTCCAAGATCTTCCAGTTTCTTGCCGCGCTGTATTGCAGATTCCGTGGCTTTGTGCAGATTTTCTTCGTAGTTTTTTCTCTGAGTCTGGGATTGCTTCAAACCCCTGGCCAATTCCACGACAGTTTGATCTGGCTTGCCATGGACGTCGATGATTTTGTTGACCAGGCGGCGCAACTGGTTAAGCCCTATATGGACCGTGGGATTGGAGAGCCGGCCAAAACGAGTGATGTCGTCATCATTCGGATCATTGGTTCCGGGTATCACATGGCGATCAAGGACCTCACCATAATAGGGAAGTCGGTCCAGAGCATCGCCACTTTTCAAGTCGGAATGTTTCCAACCTGACCCTTCGACCGCCTGACTGTACGTCAGGACATCACCTTTCAGTGCCTCAAGAATTCTATGCGTGGCGGTTTCCCCTAATCTTGAGTAGCCGTCGGGTAACGGGGCATTGGCTACCGCTTCGGCATGCCCCCGATCAAGATCGTGCGTGTTCATCAGCCAGGCCACTGTGTCTTCGTGGTCCGTGTCGGATTGCACATCCCGAATCCGTCTTATAATCTCCCATTGCTTAGCGTCGTCCACCGTTGACCATCTCGGTCCAAACCGGTCCGGATGCTTCAGGATTGACCTGACTGGGTCACAGGCAATGGAATCCCGGTTGATTGTTTCTAGGGTGAATCGCGCTCCGGGAGGTAATCTTAGTTTCCTGGCTAGGAATGCGAGCTTCAGCTTCATCGCACTCTGTGACTTCGTCGGCGATTTGTTGTCCAGCAGGAAAATAACTGTATCTCGTTCTTCCATGGTCAGGGGGCGGCTTCCTGCGCCGTCCGAGGTGATTCTCAACTGGTTGACGGTTTCATAGAGGACCCGCCTTTGCGTCGACGGATGCGCTTTGGGCAATCGAGGCTCACCGGTGAAAAGGCACAACCCTATTGCAGGTTCTTTCAGGGGGCGCTGGTAGAAAATCGTCTCGTACAGATCATCACGCAAGGCGTCGGTCAGTGACTCTGGATGATGGGTTGTCTGCGCAGCCCAGAGTTCGTTGAACTCTTTGGTCAGATGTCTTCGATCCGGATAAAAATCATATCCGGTTTCCTGCTTCCCGGAATCGTCTCTGCTTGCCACTGTCAACCTAGTTCGCACAGGCGGGGTTCGCCTGAGATCGTCCGTTTTGGACTGCCTCAAATGAAGAAATTCCCCATATGTGCGTGCACCTTCAGTCTCCATCGCTTGGTCCAACCGGGCAGTGGCGTCTTTGATCTTTCCGCTTTCATTGTCCTTGCGATCTGTTTTCCGGTTCGATTTGAACCCCCTTCGTTGATTCAAGTGAAAAAGCGCTCGACCCAAGTGGGTCAGAGGCAGCGGTTTGTCGAGTCCCTTGGCGCGAAGTTCATATGGATTGAGTTTCTCGAGGTCCTTGAGTTCGGCGGGACTTTCCGGCATCAAACCTGCTTCAGCCAGTTTCTTCATCAACGCAGCACGCCGCCGCAGGTATCGATCCCTGCGGCGGCGCATCGAACGGGCAGTCCGTCGATCAACGGCAAGTGAAGAGCCGGACTTGGGATTCCGACCACTGGAAAAAATCCGAACTCCTCCGTCAATTACGTGGGTAATCCGATCACCACGGGTTCTGTAAAGCCACCAGCCGATGGAGTTTGTACCTATGTCTAAGCCGAGTCTTGTTCCCATACTCAGTTCCTCATGTTGCAGCCAATTCATTATGTTTCGAAAATTCAGATGCGGTTCTGTGATGATTCGGGGCACGATTTAGGATCTGTCGCAATTCCGATTCAGACTCAGTCTTGATTGTTATGCATCTTGGTTGTACATTTCCAGACTCAGAATTCGGGGTCGAGCTGTTAACAAGCACTCGATTGCACCATATAGAATCGCGGGCTGCGGCCCGCGTTTTCGTTTTTCGCGATGGCATTCCAAGCAAGAGAAGTTATGTCGATCTCCTGTGGCACTTCATTGGTGGGGCACGCCCCGTTGGCGCACCCCTTGGAGATCAGGGGGGCATAAACATGGATACAGGAAAAAGTAACAGTCACCAGGAAGCGCTAGAGCAATTCCGCCACCCGGCGCGCCACCTCCGGGACCAGTTCCCGGTCGAACCAGGGGTTCTGCTTCAGCCAGCCGTTGTTTCGGGGGCTGGGATGCGGTAGGGGGATCACCCCGGGCAGGTACGCCCGCCAGTGCTGCACGGTTTCCGTCAGGGATTTCCTGCGTCTGCCGTGCAGATGGTAGCGGTGGGCATGGGCCCCGATGGCCAGAACCAGTTCGATCCGCCCGAGCAGCGGCAGCAGCCGGGGGTGCCACTGCCGGGCGCATTCCGGCCTTGGCGGCAGGTCCCCCCGCTCGGCGCTGCCCGGGTAGCAGAAGCCCATGGGGACGATGGCAATTCGACGGGCGTCATAGAAGGTCTCCCGGTCGATTCCCATCCAGTCCCGGAGACGGTCGCCGCTGGGATCGTTGAAGGGCACCCCGGTTTCATGCACGCGTATTCCCGGCGCCTGTCCCGCCACCAGGATGCGGGCGGTTGCGGAGGCGCGGACCACCGGCCTTGGTCCGAGCGGCAGATCGGCCGCGCACCGGGTGCACCCGGCGATCTCCGCCAGCAGGCCCTCGACAGGTTCCCTGTCCGTATGGTTCATCCGGGTGGTCCGTCGGTGTCCGGCAGGGTTCCCTGGAGTATGGCCCGGTATCCGCTCTTGTAGTCCGGATACGAGAAACGGTAGCCGGTCTCCACGAGCCGCCGGTTGCTGCAGCGCTTGTTTCGGGGGGCGTCGTCCGCCGCGTCCAGGGGAATCGGTTCAGGAAGTCCCGCCGCCCGGGCCAGCCAGGCCATCATCTCGAATTTCGGTGCCGGACAATGGTCTGCGCCGAGATAGACCCGGTGGCTGTTCCGCCCCCCAAGCTGCAGTCCGGCCAGATACCGGAGGATGCCCACGCAGTCTTCCTGGTGGACCCGGTTGGTATAGGCGGGCGGCGTGCGCTGGATGGTCACGGGCTTTTCCAGTTGCCTGACAAGACGCATTCTCTCGGGCCCGTAGATTCCGGCGAACCGGACAATCAGGGGATCCGGGCTCCACCCGAGAACCGCTTCTTCCGCGGACAGGAGACTCCTGCCGTTGTAGGTTCCGGGTTCGGCGGGAGATTCCTCGTCCACCCACTCTCCGCCGATCTGGGCGTAGACGCTGGTGGCGGACACGAACAGGCAGGATGGCCGGTTGCGGGAGGACTCCAGATGTCCGAGCAGGTTGTCCAGTGCTCCCCGGTAGATCTGCCGGTAGCCCTCCGGCGATCTCCCCGCCGGGGTCAGGATGACGATGACGAGATCGAAGTCGCGGTCAAGGACCCGAACGGCGGCGGGGTCCCGTAGGTCAAGCCGTTGCCAGCGGATGTCAGCGGGTCCATCGCGCGGTCCGCCACGGCGGATGGCAGTAACCTCGTGCCCCGAACCGGACAGCGCAAGCGCCAGTGGAAAACCGAGTCTGCCCGCTCCGGCGATGAGTATCTTCGCCACCGTAGGACGGGGCCGGAAACCGCTCAGGCAACCACTGAGCGGCCGCCGTCCACGCAGATCACCTGACCGGTGATGTAGGGCGCGTCCGCGATCAGGAACAGCAGTGTCCGGGTGATGTCCTCGGGACTGCCTACCTGGCGCATGGGAGTGCGGGAGATCAGCCGCTGCTTCGACAACTCGTCCATGTCACTCCTTTCGGGCCACAGGATCGCGCCCGGCGCCACCGCGTTGACCCGGATCTCGGGTCCGAGATCCCGGGCCAGGGAACGGGTCAGCGCCACCAGGCCGGACTTGGTCGCGTTGTAGACGGGATGGTCATCCAGGGGCCGGTCGGCGTAGATGTCTGCCATGTTGATGATGCAGCCCCCGCGCTTGGCGATGTAGGGCGCCGCGGCCTGGGAAACAAAGAACGGCGCCTTCAGGTTGATGTTCATCAGCATGTCCCACTGGTCCTCGGTGGCGGAGCGGATGGGCGTGGGGAAGAACAGGGCGGCATTGTTGACGAGCACGTCAAGCCCCCCCATGGCGACCGCCGACTCCCGCACGAGGTTCTTGACCTTGGCGATTTCCCTCAGGTCGCAGCGGATCAGCCTGACGGAATCCGGCCGCGCCTCGCAAAGCTCGGCACGCAGGTTCTCGGCCGCCTCGGGGCTGCTGCGGTGGTGGATCACCAGGCGCATTCCGGCGGCATGCAGCGCCCTCGACGTGGCCGCGCCGATCCGCCGCGCGCCCCCGGTGACCAACGCGACTTTGTCCTCCAAACTGGTCATAATCCAACCTCTGAGCCTGATCCCCGATTCTACACACCAAATCCCCCGCACGTGAAAGGTCTTCACACGGTCGATGTGCCGCCTGCGGAACAGCAGGCCGAATCCCGGGCCTTGGCGAAAAGGATCCGGTCCGAGATCCTGGACGAGGGAGGCTGGATCAGCTTCGAGCGCTACCTGCATCTTGCCCTGTACACCCCCGCCCTTGGCTACTATGCGGGCCGCAGGCAGATCTTCGGTGCCGACGGGGACTACGTCACCGCGCCGGGCCTCGGAAGCCTGTTCGCCGCCTGTGTCGCGGGCCAGGTTGCCGAGGTGCTGGCCGCGCCGGGAATGCCGCCCGGGGGCCGGGCGCCGGAAGCACCCCTGGAAATCGTCGAATTCGGTGCGGGCAGCGGAGACCTTGCCGCGATGCTGCTGCTGGAGCTGGACAGGCTCGGCGCACTGCCCGGCCGCTACAGCATCCTGGAAACCGGCGCGGCTCTTCGTGCGCGCCAGAAGGAGCGGATCGCCGAACTGCCCGGGCCGATTGCGAACCGGGTGCGCTGGCTCCGGGAAATGCCGGCCCGGGTCCGCGGCGTGATTCTGGCCAACGAGGTTCTGGATGCGATGCCCTTCCACCGGTTCCGGGTGCAGCCGGACGGCCGGGTGTCGGCTCTGGGCGTCAGGGCGGCGGACGACGGTTTCTGCTGGGACTCCGGCGAGGCGCTGCCGGAGACTGCAGCCCTCGCCAGGGAGTTCGGACTGCCGCCCGGCTACGAAAGCGAATGGAGCCGGCAGGTGCCCGCGTGGGTGCGCACCGCCGCCGAACGCCTGGAGGTCGGGGTGATGCTGCTGGTGGATTACGGGTACGACCGCCGGACCTACTACCACGCGGACCGCAGCATGGGCACCATGCGCTGCCACTATCGCCACCTCGCCCACGACGACCCGTTCCTGTGGCCGGGATTGCAGGACATCACCGCCCACGTCGACTTCTCGGGCGTCTGCGAGGCGGCCCGGGCGGCCGGGCTCACGCTGCTCGGTTATGCCGACCAGGCGCGGTTCCTGGTCGGCGCGGGTTTTGCCGAAATCTATGCCGGAAGGCACCGCGAGGCCGGCGCCGGCAGTCCGCAGGCCATGGCCCTGGCGGCGGAGGCGAGGCGCCTGACCATGCCCGGGGAAATGGGCGAGCAGTTCAAGTGCATCGCCCTCGGACGGAACTGTAACGGCCTGTCCGCCTTCGCCGATGGCGACCAGTCCCACCGGCTCGCAGCGTGACGGACTACTTCCATGCCTTCTGGCTCGCCGCGCTCCAGGGCCTGACGGAGTTTCTGCCGGTGTCCAGCTCCGGGCATCTCGTCCTTCTGCCGCACCTGCTGGGCTGGCGTGACCAGGGACTGGCCTTTGACGTTGCCTTGCACGTGGGCACCCTGCTGGCGGTCCTGGTCTACTTCCGCAGGGATGTCGGGCTGATCGTGGTCCACTGGCTGCGCTCCCTGTCCGGCGCCCCGGCGACGCCCTACAGCCGGCTCGCCTGGGCCATCGCCTGGGCCACGGTCATGGTGGGAATCGCCGGTGTGCTGATGGAGGCGGCGGTCAACCGTTGGCTGCGTTCGCCGGTACCGGTCGCGCTGGCCACCATCGTGTTCGCCGTTCTCCTTGGCTGGGCGGACCGGGCGGGGGCCAGGCGCCGACGGATCGACGAAATCGGCTGGCGGGACGTGGTCGTCATCGGCAGCGCCCAGGTGCTGGCACTGATTCCGGGCACCTCCCGCTCCGGGGCCACCATCACGGCGGGGCTGGCCATGGGATTCACCCGGGAGGACGCGGCGCGGTTCTCGTTCCTGCTGGCCATTCCCGTCATTGCCCTCGCGGGCGCCTGGCAGGGCCGGCACCTGGTGGGTTCGGATGCGCCCGTGGCCTGGGGAGTGCTGGCCTTCGCGACGCTGGTTTCCGGAGGGGTGGCGCTTGCCTGCATCCACTGGTTCCTCGGGTTTCTCCGCCGTTTCAGCCTGATGCCGTTCGTGATCTACCGCATTGTCCTGGGCGTCATGCTCCTGTACATCTTCCGGTAGAATCCTGCTCTTGATGAAAGCGTCCCCGTCTGATTCCGGATGAAGCTGACCCGACAGGAATATCTCGGCTGGAAAACCAAACGCGTCACACTGCTCGGCATGTCCGGGGTCGGCAAGACGACGCTGGCGTCACTGCTGCCCTGGGACCAGTGGTTCCACTATTCCGGCGACTACCGGGTCGGGACACGGTACCTGGACGAGGCCATCCTCGACCACGTGAAGCTGATGGCGATGCAGCATCCCTACCTGCGGGCCCAGCTGAGAAGCGACTCGATCTATCTTCGCAACAACATTACCGTGAACAACCTGGGACCGATCTCGGGATTCCTCGGCAAGATCGGCAACCCCGATCTCGGCGGCCTGGAGGTGGAGGAATTCAAACGCCGCCAGCGCCTGTTCCGCGATGCCGAGGTGGGCGCGATGCGGGATGTGGATGCGTTCATCGAGCGTGGCCTCGGCGTCTACGGCTACCCCCATTTCGTCAACGACGCCGGCGGCAGCATCTGCGGCCTCAGCGATGCGGAGTGTTGGGATCGGCTGTCTGCCAGCACCCTGGTGCTCTACCTGCGGGCTGACGAGGACATGGAGGAAACCCTGATCGAGCGTGCCCGCAGACACCCCAAGCCGATGAACTACGAGGAGTCGTTCCTCGACCGGAACCTGGAAGAGTACCTGCGGGAGAACCGGCTCGACAGCGCGCTGGAAGTCGATCCGGATGCGTTCGTGCAATGGATCTTCCCGCGCCTTCTGTCGTGGCGCAGGCCGCAGTACGAGCGGATCGCCGAGCGCTTCGGCCATACCGCCAATGCTGGCGACATCGCGACACTGCGGGACGAGGCCGACTTCACCGCATTCGTTTGCGCCGCCATCGATGCGGCCGGGGCCTGACGGAGTAGCCGCCCATGCCCCTGATACAGAATTCGGACCTGCCGACATTCGAGCGCCTCCTCGCCGAGGGCCAGGAAGTGCTGACACCGCAACGGGCGGTGCACCAGGACATCCGGGAACTGCATATCGGCATTCTGAACATGATGCCGGATGCGGCGCTGGAGGCGACCGAGCGGCAGTTCATGCGGCTCGTGGGATCCTGCAACCGCATCGCCCAGTTCCATGTCCACCTGTTCTCCTTTCCGGAAATACCCCGCGGGGCAAAGGCGCAGGCGCATGTCGATCGCTATTACGAGAATTTCTCCGACCTCAGAAGCGAGGGTCTGGATGCGCTGATCCTGTCGGGGGCCAATCCCGCCCTGCCGCGCATCGAGGAGGAGCCGTACTGGGAGCCGCTGCTGGAGGTGGTCGACTGGGCCCGGGAAAACACCTGCTCGGTCATGTGTTCCTGCCTGGCCACCCACGCGGTGGTGCAGCATGTCTGGGGCATTCACCGCTACAAGCTGGCGGACAAACGCTGGGGCGTGTATTCCAACCAGGTCGCCAATACCGGTCACCCGCTGGTGGCCAACATCAATACCCGCTTCGACGCCCCGCATTCCCATGTATACGAGGTGAACATGGATCAGTTGGCGGCAAAGGGAATCAGGACGCTGGCCTCCAGTGAAGAGGCGGACATGCATCTTGCCGTGAGCCCTGACGGCCTTCGTTTCGTGTTTTTCCAGGGGCATCCCGAATACGACGCGGTGAGCCTGCTCAAGGAGTACAAGCGCGAGGTGGTGCGCTACATCGAGGGAGCCCGCGACAGCTATCCGCCCTATCCGGAACACTATTTTCCCCGCCGGGCCCGCCGCGTCCTGGAGGAATACAAGCAGAAGGTGGAGCGTGCGCAGGGGAACTACGACGACCTGTCGCCGTTTCCCGACAACGAGGTGACGGAACTGGTGGACAACACCTGGTCCGACACCGGCAGGGCCATGATCAACAACTGGCTGGGACTGGTCTACCGGGTTGCCGACAGGCGCAGGGGCAAGGTATTCATGGAAGGAGTGGACCCGGAAGACCCGCTCGGCCTGCAATAGGACCGGTCCGTTCAAATTCCGGCCGGGCGCCGTCAGGGAAGATGCGGCCTTGCCAGGTACTCCTCGGAGGACATTTCATGCAGTCGGCTCACCGTCCGGCGGAAAGGCTCCGCCAGGCGCTTGCCGGTATAGAGGTCATCCGCTGCCGCCGCCGCTGACAGGATCAGGTTGACGCCACGGTCATACAGTTCGTCCACCAGTTCCACCAGCCGGCGGGCCGGGTCGTTGCGCTCGTCATCCAGCACCGGCACGTTGGCCAGGATGATGGTGTGGAACCGGCGCGCGATCTCGATGTAGTCCATCCTGGACCGGCTGTCCTCACAAAGCTCCGAGAACTCGAACCACACCACCCCGGACCCGGTTGCCACCACGGGCACTTCGCGTCCACCGATGTCGATGTGGCTCTTACTGGGTTCATGGGCGCCGGCGAGATTGCGAAAGGCGCTTCCGATCACCGCGTCGGCGCGCGCGCCCAGCGGCGTGTGGTAGATCGAATCCTGCCTGAGGAACGCCATGCGATAGTCGTTGCCGCTGTCGACATGGAGTTCCATGGTGTGCGTCCGCAAGAGTTCGATGGCCGGCAGGAACCGGTCGCGCTGCAGCTCGCCCTTGTAGAGATCCCCGACGGGAATGTTCGACGTGGTCACCAGGACGACCCTTTCGGCGACGAGGGCCCGCAGCAGTCCGTAGAGGATCATCGCGTCGGTGATGTCGGTGACCGCGAACTCGTCCAGGCACAGCACCTGGTGTTTCCGGGCAAGTTCCTGAGCGATCAGGTCCAGCGGGTCCCGCCGGTCGCCATGGGACCGGCGGCGCTCGTGCACCCACTGCATGAAACGGTGGAAGTGAATCCGCCAGGCCACCCCGTCCGGCAGGGCACGGTGGAAGAAATCCATCAACAGCGTCTTGCCTGTGCCGACGCCTCCCCACAGGTACAGTCCCCGGGGCACCTCCCGGCGCTGCCAGCGCCGGTACCAGGGCACCGAGAGCGTTTCGGTGATCCCGTGATAGAGCGTGTCGAGGTGCGCCAGCGCCGCGAGCTGGGCCGGATCGGACCGGATCAGGCACTGTTCCACATCCTGCTGGTAATGACCGGAAGGAGTCGCCATTGCGCGTCAGTCCCGGGGGATGATCTGGCGGAAATGTTCCAGGGCCGGGTACCCCGTAGACGGCTGGGGGGGGGCCTTGAGGTCGGGCCGCCGGATGGACACGAGCCAGGCGATGCCGTACGCCCGGGCCGCATCCAGGACGCCGGCATGGTCATCCACCAGCATGCTGCGGCCGGCATCGAATGCGAAACGCCCCTCCATCGCCCGCCAGAATGCCGCTGATTCCTTGGGCGCCGCCAGCTCATGGGAGCTGACGACATGGTGGAAGTAGCCCCCCAGGGCCACCCGGGAGAACTTGATCTCCACGGCGTCCGGGTGGGCATTGGTGGCCAGCACCAGAATCTTGCCTGCGCCCCGCAGCCAGGACAGGAAGTCGGTGACGCCCGGCCGTTCGCGGACCAGGTGGGCGACCTCTTGCTTGAGTGCCGGGATATCCATGCCGAGGAACCTGCTCCAGTAGTGGAGGTTGTACCAGTCCAGTGTCCCGCGGATCTCGCGCATGTGGGGCAGGGTCCGGGCGAGGGCCTCGTCGTGGGACAGTCCGTGATGCTCGGCGTAGCGGCGCGGCACATGCGTCTGCCAGAAATGATTGTCGAAATGGAGGTCCAGCAGCGTCCCGTCCATGTCCAGGAACACAGTATCGATGTCCTGCCACTTCGGCATGGTCACCGGGGAGTCGTGCGGGTCGGTTCGGAAATCGGTTGCTGCCATGGGGGAGAAAGTGTCAGGCATCGCTACGGGTTACAATCCATTCACGCTTCGCGCTTGATCCGGGATGTCCAAACCGCAAATTCTATCAACATCACTGGTGGCCCGGTCACGGCTTTTCCGGATCGAGGCGCTGGAAATGGGATTTCGGGACGGCCAGCGCGCCACCTTCGAATGCCTGCGCAACCAGGGCGACGGTGTGGTGATGGTGGCGGCCGTGGACGGCGATGCGCTGATCCTGCTGCGGGAATACGCAGCGGGATTTGATCGTTATGAACTGGGGTTCGTCAAGGGCAGGATCGATCCCGGGGAGAAAGCCCCGCAAACGGCTTCCCGGGAACTGGCCGAGGAGATCGGGTTTGAGCCGGGCAGCCTCGAGCTTCTTCGCAGCGTGACCACCAGCCCGGGTTACAGTGATTTCACCACCTACCTGTTCATCGCCGCCGGACTTCGGCCCTGCCCGCAAACGGGCGGCGACGAAATCGAGCCGCTGGAGCAGGTTCGCTGGCCGCTCGGCCGCATCGGCGCCCTGTACGACCACCCGGAAGTGAGCGACGCGCGCAGCCTGTTCCTGCTGCAGTTGCTGGAACGGCGGCTGGCCACGCAATGAAGGTCATGTCGCTGGTCGGCGTCCGGGACGTCGTCGCCCTGGCGGTGCAGGCCGGTGAAGCCATTGTGGAGGTATACGAACACCACGATTTCGGCGTGGAAACCAAGGGCGACGGCTCTCCGCTGACCCTGGCGGACCGCCGCTCCCACCATTGTATCGAGGCGGGGCTGGGGCGCCTGACACCGGATATTCCGCTCCTGTCCGAGGAGTCGGGACGATTCGCCTTCGAAAACCGCCGCCGCTGGGACCGCTTCTGGATGGTGGATCCCCTGGACGGTACCCGGGAGTTCATCCGCCGCAACGGCGAGTTCACGGTCAACATCGCCCTGATCGAGAATTGCAGGTCTGTGCTCGGGGTCGTGCATTCGCCGGTGAGCCGCATTACCCATTTCGCCACCCTGGACGCCGGCGCCTTTCGCATCAGCGCGGACGGGACGCAGGCGCCGGTCGCCGTGCGCCGGCGGGATCCTGCGGAAACCATCATGGTGGCGAGCCGGTCCCATGCCGGAAAGGCGGTCAGCGGCTACCGGGAAAACCTGGAGCGGCTGGCCGGCCCGGTGACCCTGGCCAGCATGGGCAGTTCCCTCAAGATCTGCCTGGTGGCGGAGGGAAGGGCCGACATCTATCCTCGCCTGGGACCGACGTCGGAATGGGATACGGCCGCGGCGCACTGCGTGCTGGAGGCTGCCGGGGGACGGCTCGTCCGGCTGGACGGAACCCCCTTGGTCTATAACAAGCCGGACATTCTCAATCCCTGGTTTCTCGCTTGCGGCGATCCGGAATTCGACTGGTGCGCCGTCGCCGAGGGAATCGGGGAACCGGAATCCCGGCCGACTTGAGGCACGACGTACTCCCCTATTCTGTCGACCCGTTTCCCCGGATGGCTGGCTGCAATGGCGGACTGGCTGAGTCTGGCTGTTGACCTGATGCCCCACAAAGAGTAGTCTGGCGGCCCCCCAAATCTCCTGCCCGCAGGCCGTACAGAATCTTTAGCCATGCGTATTGCGCTGATCGGTGTCTCAGGGTCCGGCAAGAGTGCACAGGCAAAACTGCTTGCCGGAAAGTACCGGATTTCCCATATCTCCACCGGTGACCTTCTCAGGGAGGAGGCCCGTATCCCCGAACGTCTGTCCGAGGAGGACCTCCTGGCACTGGAAGAAGGCCAGCTGGTTTCCGACGACGTGGTCCGGGAACTGCTGGAGGAAAGGCTGAGGCGCAAGGACACCAAGCGGGGCTTCGTGATTGACGGCTATCCCCGCAATATCCCCCAGGCACAATCGCTCGACAATCTCCTCGGCATGCTGGGGCGGCCCCTGCAGATCGCCATCTTCACCGAGATGGACGACAGACTGCTGATCAAGCGCAACGTGGGCCGCCAGGTCTGCACCGGGTGCGGGGAGATCTACAACAGGTATTTTTCGCCCCCCGCCACGGCGGATGTCTGTGACAGGTGCGGCGCACCGCTGGGGGTTCCCAGGAAGGACACCCCGAAGGCGGTGGAGTCACGGGTTGCCGAGTACAAGAAGAAGACCGTGCCCCTGATCACCTATTTCCGGGCCCAGCACAAGCTCCGGACGGTGGTTGCGAACGGATCCCTGGAGGAAATCCATGACAAGGTCTGTGCCATCGTTGATTTGGAAATCCGTCCCCTGGAAATCGGTGCGGTCTTCCGTGCCGCGGATTCTGCCGGAGAAGAGGACAAAACCGTGATTGCCGGGGGGCAGATCAACCGGATCGTGTCACCGAAACAGGCGAAGACCACGTCCGGGTCCAGACCGCGAAAGCCGTCGGCGGAAAAGCCCGCCGCCCGGGGTACGGGGCGCTCGGCCAAGGCCGCAGGCGGGAGAGGCGCTGTCCGGAAATCCGCCGCCACGGCCGGGGAGGGGAAACCGGCCCTGAAATCCACCAAAATGACCGCGGTGAAAAAGGCCGCCCCGAAAGCATCCGGATCCGGCGGAGCCGCCGCGAAAAAGACCGCGCCGTCAACAGTGAAGGCCACAAGGGCGACGGCCGGAAAGAAGGTGGGGAAGAAGGCAGCGGCAAAGAAGGCTCCCGCCCGGAAGGCCACGGCCAGCAAGGTCACGGCAAAGAAGGTTCCCGCGCGGAAGGTCACGGCAAAGAAGACCGCGGCCAAGAAGGCCACGGTAAAGAAGGCCACGACCAAGAAGGTTGCAGCCAGAAAGGTCGCGGCCAAGAAAACCCCGACCAGGAAAACCACAACCAGGAAAACCTCCGGGAAGCCGGCGCCCCGGAAGGTGCAAACGAAGAAAAAGGCAACCGGAAAAGTGGCGACGGGGAAGCCGTCGACCGTGAAGAAGGCATCGAAAAAGGCGTCGAAAAGGACCGGGACAGGGCAGGCTCCGGCCGGCAAGGCAGCGGGCCGCAAGAGGTAGCGGGTCCATGCAGAAGCGTCCCCAGCCAGTGCACTTTCCGGCGGCCCGGCCGCGCCGGATGCGGCGGGATGCGTTCAGCCGCCGGCTGATGCGGGAAAGCACGCTGTCCCCGGCGGATCTGCTGCAGCCGCTGTTCATCTGCGAGGGCAACGACCAAGCCGAGGCGGTCCCTTCGATGCCTGGCGTCTTCCGGTTGAGCCCGGACCTGGTCGCCGGGAAGTGTCGGACGCTCCATGATCTCGGCATCCCCGCGGTCGTTCTGTTCCCGGTTACCCCGCCATCGGCGAAATCCGAGGGCGCTGAGGAGGCCTGGAACACCCATGGCCTGGTACAGCGCACCATCCGGGCCATCAAGGACATGACCCCTGATCTGGGGGTCATCACCGATGTGGCGCTTGACCCCTATACCAGCCATGGGCAGGACGGCCTGGTGGATGCGGGCGGATACGTCGTCAACGATGCCACGGTGGAGGCCCTGGTGAAGCAGTCCCTGTCCCATGCCGATGCCGGGGCGGATGTGGTTTCGCCCTCCGACATGATGGACGGCAGGGTGGGGGCCATCCGGGATGCCCTGGAGTCCTCCGGTCATGTTCATACGCGCATCCTGGCCTATTCCGCCAAGTACGCGTCCAGTTTCTACCATCCGTTCCGTGACGCCGTGGGATCCGCGGAAAATCTCGCCGGCGGGGACAAGTACACCTACCAGATGGACTTTGCCAACGGTGACGAGGCGCTTCGCGAAGTGGCCATGGACATCAGTGAAGGAGCGGACATGGTGATGGTGAAACCGGGCACCCTGTATCTGGACATCATTTGGCGGGTGAAACAGACGTTCGGCATGCCCACCTTCGCCTATCATGTCAGCGGTGAATACGCCATGCTCAAGGCGGCTTGTGACAACGGGTGGCTGGACGAGCGCAAGGTGGTGCTGGAAACCCTCACGGCGTTCAGGCGGGCCGGCTGCGACGGAATCCTGACCTATTTCGCCGAAACGGCCGCCCGCTGGCTGGACGAACGCTGACCGCCGCGTCCCCACCCCTCCAGGCGGTTTTCGCAGTCCGGCCGCTCGCAGTTACAATAACCCTCCGCAGGCCCCATTCCCCAGCCATGAGCAAGCCCACTCCAACCGAAATCAACCTGAACCGGAAGTCGCGCATCCTGACCGTATCGTTCGATGACGGCGCCCGCTTCGAAATGAGCTGCGAATACCTGCGCGTGCATTCACCGTCCGCAGAAGTGCAGGGGCACGGACCCGGACAGGAAGTACTTCAGGTGGACAAGGAATACGTCAACATCGACGCCATCGAGCCGGTGGGCAACTACGCCATCAAGCCAAGCTTCAATGATGGACACGCCAGCGGCATCTATTCCTGGGAAACCCTGTACACGCTCGGTGTCAACCAGGAACTGAACTGGTCCAGGTACCTGGAGAAGCTGGAAGAGGCCGGGCACAAGCGCAAGCTGGATGCCTGAGAGCGACGCCAATCCGGATCCCGGGACGCCCTCCGCGGCTGAGAGCGGCAAGACCCACTTCGGTTTTCGCGAGGTGGATGCCGACAGCAAGGCGCGGCTGGTGGGGGAGGTGTTCCGCTCGGTGGCGGGACACTATGACCTGATGAACGATCTGCTGTCCCTTGGCGCACACCGTCTGTGGAAGCGGTTCGCCGCATCGCAAAGCGGGCTCCGGCCCGGTGACAGCGTGCTGGATGTTGCGGCGGGCAGCGGGGACCTCAGCCGGCTGTTTGCCGCCCGGGTCGGCCGGCAAGGCCGGGCGGTCGTCACGGATTGCAGTGCGGCCATGCTGAATGAAGGCAGGTCCAGGCTGGTGGATGCGGGCATCGTCGACAACGTGTCCTACGCCCTGACGGACGCCGAGAACCTCTGTTTCGCAGACGAGGAGTTCCACTGCGTCTGCATCGCCTTCGGACTCAGGAACGTCACCCGGATGGACCGGGCGCTGTCGGACATGCGCCGTGTCCTGAAACCTGGCGGACGCCTTTTGGTGCTCGAATTTTCAAAACCCCTCCTGCCGGTGCTGGACAGGATCTACGACACCTATTCGTTCCAGATCATCCCGCGCATTGCCAGGCTGGTGGCCGATGACGAGGCCAGCTACCGGTACCTGGTGGAATCCATCCGCCGTCACCCGGACCAGGAAACCCTGAAGGGGCTGATGCTGGAAGCCGGGCTGGACCAGGTGCGGGTGAACAACCTGAGCGGGGGCATCGTCGCTCTCCACGTGGGCTTTCGCTATTGAACCCCGGCTTTCGGCTGCTGTTCCTTGAATACCTGAATCGCGGGGTTCGGGAGGTGTTGTCCGTGGACCCCGACACCGCACGGGAGTTCGCCAGGCTCAAGGGGAAAATCTTCTGCGTCGAGATCACGCTGCCCCCGATGGTCCTGTACCTGGTGCCGGAACCCGACGGGTTCTCCTTGGCCGGGGAGACGGAGTCGGTCCCGGATGTCACGCTGACCGGTCCGATGGGCGCGTTCCTGCGGCTGGCGGGCCGGGGTCCGGCCAGCGGCGTACTGACCGACGGCCAGGTCACCATGCAGGGCGACGCGGAAGCCGGGCAGTCGTTGCAGAAGATTCTCGCCCGCTTCGACTTCGACTGGGAGGAACTCATCGCCCGACGCATCGGGGACCTGCCCGCACGCAAGACAGGCAATGCCATTCGGGGCGTGGCGCGCTGGGCCGGGGAGAGCGCCGATCTTTCGCGGGAGAATCTCGCCGACTTTCTCGCCGAGGAACGCCGGCTGGCCGTCAGCGCAGACGCCCTGCGCCGGTTCGGGGAGGAAGTGGCCGCATTGCGCGCGGATACCGACCGCATCGCGCGGAGGCTGGACCGCCTTGCCGCGTCGCGCAAGCCGCAAGGGCAGCGGGACTGAGTCGTGCTGTCGAATTTCTGGCATCTGTACCGGATCGCCCGGATCCTGCTGCGCCACAACCTGGATGAGTTCGTCCTGACGCTTCACCTGGCACGGCCCATGGCGATGCTCCTCAAGCTGGTGCCGCGGCAGTGGCGCAGCCACCACGGCGAGCCGCGCGGGGTGAGGCTCCGGCTGGCCCTGCAGGAACTGGGGCCCGTGTTCGTCAAGTTCGGACAACAGCTGTCCACCCGGCCGGATTTGATGCCGGATGACATCCACCGTGAGTTGGTGAAGCTGCAGGACGAGGTGCCGCCGTTCCCCGGCGACGAGGCGCGCCGGATCATCGAGGAAGCCTACGGCAATGCCCTGGAAAACCATTTCAGCAGCTTCGAGACCGAGTCCACCGCTTCGGCGTCGGTGGCCCAGGTGCACTTTGCCCGGCTCCTGGACGGCACGGAAGTCGTGGTGAAGGTGATCCGCCCGGGGATCGAGCCCGTCATCGAACGGGACCTCACCCTGCTGAAGGCCCTGGCGGACCTCGCGGAAGCATACTGGTCGGAAGCACCCCGGCTCAAGCCCCGGGAAATCGTCGACGACTACGACCGGATCATTCATGACGAGCTGAACCTGATGCGCGAGGCCGCCAACGCCAGCCAGCTCAAGAGCAATTTCCGGGATTCCGACCTCATCTACGTTCCGGAGGTCTTTTTCGACCATTGCCGCCACAACGTGATGGTCATGGAGAAGATCCACGGGATTCCCATCCGGGACCTGGACGCCATCAGGGAGGCCGGGATCGACCTCAGGACGCTGGCGCATAACGGCGTCGAAATCTTCTTCACCCAGGCCTTCCGCGACGGGTTCTTCCACGCCGACATGCACCCGGGCAACATTTTCGTCTCCGAGACCGGGCAGTACCGCGCCGTCGACTTCGGCATCATGGGCACCCTGAACGAGGCGGACAAGCGCTACCTCGCGGAGAACCTCCTCGGATTCTTCAACCGCGACTACCATGCCGTGGCGGATGCCCATATCCGTGCCGGCTGGGTGCCGCCGGATACCCGGGTGGAGGAATTCGAGGCCGCCATCCGTACCGTCTGCGAACCCATCTTCGCCAAGCCGATCAGCCAGGTCTCCTTCGGCATTCTGCTGGTGGACCTGCTGCGCATCGCCCGCCGTTTCCGGATGCCGGTGCAACCGCAACTGGTGCTGCTGCAGAAAACCCTGCTGAACATCGAGGGCCTCGGCCGGCAGCTCTATGCCGACCTGGACCTGTGGGAGACCGCCAAGCCGTTTCTCGAACGCTGGATGAGCGAGCAGATCGGCCCCCGGGCCGCGCTGCGCTCCATCCGCCGGGAGCTGCCCAATCTTGTCACCCTGGCGCCGGAATTGCCGACGCTGGCGCACCAGATGCTGTATCGCCTGAAAAACGACGAACTGGTGATCCGCACCCGGGACCGGGAGATCGCCGCCCTGCGTCGGCAGATGGAGGTCTCGGGGCGCAGGACCCGCCGCCTGGCGGGAGGGGTCGGCCTGATCGTGCTGGCGCTGATGCTGGCACCGGCCGGCATACCCGTGGACATTTCCCCGGTGAGCTGGGTCCTGGGGCTGGGCGGGCTGGCGCTGGTCGCCAGGAACTGGTTCGACAGGAAATGAGCGGACCCGGAAGCGGGAGACCCCGTCTCCCGGTTTCCCTGGGCGAATCCCGCCGGCTGTTCCTGCGCGTGGTGTCCATCCTCGCGTTCGGCCTGCTGGTCGGCATCACCGGTGCGGTGCTCGCCATCGTGGTGGTGGACGTCATCTTCTGGCTCAGTGGGCGAATGTCCGCCGTCGTGGCCGGAGCACCGGATCCCTCAACGTCGTGCTGCTGCTCGGACCGGTGGCGGGGGGGCTGGTCGTCGGGCTGATGCTGCGCGGCATGTCCATCCGCCGGGCCGCCAGGGTGGCGGACATCATCCACGGGGTCCAGACCCGGGAGACGGGGATTCCCTGGCGTGACGGCGTTCTCAATACCGTCGCCACGGTGATCGGCATCGGCAGCGGAGCATCCGTGGGCCACTACAGCCCGCTGGCCACCATGGGCGCGGCCCTGGGCACCAACCTCGGCCGGAGTTTCCGCTATGATCCCGTGCTGGGCATCGGCTGTGGCGTGGCGGCGGCGATTTCCACGGCTTTCAGCGCCCCGATCGCCGCGATCCTGTTTGCCCATGAGGTGATCCTGCGGCACTATTCCCTGCGCGCCTTCGCGCCCATCACTGTCGCTTCCTCCACGGGCTTTTTCATCGAACACCACCTGCTCGCCCGCCCGCCCCTGTTCGAGGTGCATGTCGAGCGTTCGCTGTTCGCGCCGGAATTCCTCGCGTTCGTGATCACCGGAATTGCCTGTGCACTGGTGGCCGTGGCGTTCATGCACCTGCTGCTGGCAAGCGCCGACCTTGCCGAGAAGAGCCGGCTGCCGGACTGGCTGCGTCCCGCGGCGGCCGGACTCGGCGTCGGTCTGATGGCGCAGTGGGTTCCCGAGGTCCTGGGTCTCGGCAAGGACGTGCTGAGCGGGATCATCGGCGGCGGTGAGACCGCCCCCTGGCACCTGGGCCTGATTCTCCTTGCCAAGATTCTCGCCACACCGCTCTGCATCGGCTTCGGGTTCGCCGGCGGCATATTCAGCCCGTCGCTGCTGATCGGCGTGCTGACCGGCGCGCTTCTCGGGCATGCTTCCGGGGTCATCCTGGGCGAGATGTCATCGGAGCCGGCATTGTACGCGGTGTGCGGTATGGCCGCTGTGGCCAGCGCGGTGATCGGCGGACCCCTGACCGCCGTTCTCATCGTATTCGAGCTGACCCGAAACTACGAACTCACCATCGCCGTGATGATCAGCGTGGTATTCGCCAACGTGGTCGCATACCACCTGTTCGGGCGCTCCCTGTACGACCGCCAGCTTGCCCGGGCCGGCTTTGACCTCTCCCTGGGACGGGACCGGCTGATGCTGCAGCGGACCACCGTTGCCGATCATGTCACCGTCGACGCGGTAACCGTGAAGTCGGACCGGTCCCTCGCGGATGCCCGGGACGGCATGATCGCCGCCGGGTGTCCGGAATGCCACGTGCTGGACGAACTTTCGCGCTACCTCGGCAGGCTGCGCCTGTTCGATCTCCTCAGGCTCGAGAAGGACGCGGACCTGGCCGCTGAAACCGCCGGCGCCCATGCGGACGGAGGTCACCTGCGGATCCGGCCCGACCAGACGGCCTGGGACGCACTGGACTTGGTCCAGGAGTCCGGCAGGGAGAGCCTTCCGGTGGTGGACCGGGGCGGATACTTCATCGGTGTCGTTTACGAGTCCACGCTGGTTACGGCATACTTCCGCGCCATCTCGAACATCCGGGCGGAGGAACACGCCGCCTGACCCCACGGAGTCTGCATATGCCCACGCACCCCTTTGCCTGGGACGATCCCCTCGATCTCGATTCACAGCTTTCCGAGGAGGAACGCCTGGTGCGCGACAACGCCCGTGACTTCTGCCAGGCGGAACTGCTGCCGGGTATCGTGGATGCGTACCGCAAGGAAACATACAATCCCGATCTCCTGCCCAGTTTCGGCGAACTCGGCATGCTGGGTTCCACCCTGCCGGAAGAATACGGTTGCGCGGGTCTCAACCATGTCTGCTACGGTCTGCTCGCGCGGGAAGTGGAGCGGGTGGACAGCGGCTACCGTTCCACCCTGAGCGTGCAGTCCTCCCTGGTCATGCATCCCATCCATGCCTACGGCAGCGAGGAACAACGGCAGAAGTACCTCCCGCGTCTCGCCACGGGAGAACTCATCGGCTGCTTCGGCCTGACCGAGCCGGACCACGGCTCCGACCCGGGGAGCATGAGAACCCGGGCGGAAAGAACCGGAGACGGATACCGCCTCAACGGCAGCAAGATGTGGATCAGCAACGCCCCGGTAGCGGATCTGGCCATCATCTGGGCCAAGCTGGACGGCACCATCCGCGGCTTCATCGTGGAGCGGGGCGCGGCGGGGTTTTCCACCCCGACCATCGAGGGCAAGCTGAGCCTCAGGGCATCGATCACCGGCGAGATTGTGCTGAAGGACGTGACGGTGCCCGAGGACAGCCTGCTGCCGAACGTCAGCGGCCTCGCCGGGCCGTTCGGCTGCCTCAACAAGGCCCGGTTCGGCATTGCCTGGGGGGTGATGGGGGCTGCGGAAGCCTGCTGGCACGGCGCACGCAGCTATACCCTGGAGCGCAGTCAGTTCGGCCGTCCGCTGGCCCGGAACCAGCTGGTACAGAAGAAACTGGCGGACATGCAGACGGAAATCACCCTCGGGCTGCAGGCCGCGCTCCGCGTGGGGCGGCTCATGGACGAGGGCCGCTGCGCCGTGGAGAACGTATCCCTGATCAAGCGCAACAATGCCGGCAAGGCGCTGGAGATCGCCCGCATGGCCCGGGACATGCACGGCGGCAACGGAATCTCCGACGAGTACCACGTCATGCGCCACATGAACAACCTGGAGACGGTCAATACCTATGAGGGGACCCACGATATCCACGCGCTGATCCTGGGCAGGGCGCAGACCGGGCTGCAGGCCTTCTGCTGACACCGCCCGGACGTCTTGCGCTGCGGCCGTGACCAGATCCCGCTCCCTGGCGGCTCTGGTCCTGCTCGGCCTTTGCTGGGCCGTGACCGTGCCGCTGAACAAGGTAGCGGTCTCGAGCGGGCATCATCCCGTCGGGCTGATCTTCTGGCAGCTGACCATTTGCGCCGCCTTTACCGGCCTGTACCTGGGGCTTCGGCGGCAACTGCCGCGATTCGGCACGGACCTTGCGGGCCACTGTCTGGTCATCGCGCTGCTTGGCTCCATCCTGCCCTACAGTTTCATGTACCGGGCCATCTCACAGCTGCCCGCCGGGATTGTGGCCATTGTCATTGCAACCGTGCCCATGTTCGCCCTGGTGATATCGCTGTCCATCCGGATCGAGGCGTTCAGCCCGGTCCGTCTTGCAGGCGTCCTGCTGGGCGCGGCTGCCGTGGTGATCCTGGTGGGCCCGGACGCCAGTCTCCCGGACCCTGACAAGGCGGTGTTTGTCCTGGTGGCCGCACTGGCATATTTCTGCTACGGCCTGGAGGGCAACTACGTGGCCTGGCGGGCATTTCGGGGATACGGTCCGATCCAGGTGATTTTCGGCGCCTCGGTGGTCGGGGCGTTGATCACCGGCCCCGTCGCCTGGTTTTCGGGTGCCTGGATCGATCTGCCGGGCCCCTGGGACAACCCGGAGCGGGCCCTGGTCCTGGCCGCGCTGATCCACGCGTTCATCTACGCCGGGTATCTCTGGCTGGTCGGCGCGACCAGCGCGGTGTTCGCCAGCCAGATCGCCTACGTGGTGACCTTGGGTGGTGTGTTCTTCAGCGCACTCCTTCTGGGCGAGCGGTACACGTACTGGGCGTTCCTGGCCCTGGGGCTGATGATGGCCGGACTCTTCCTGGTGCACCCCCGCCAGCACCGGCCCGGAAGGCCGCCGCACCCTGTGGACTGAGCAGGTCCCGCGCCGTGCGGCCGGCGCCGGACCATTGCCGGGAGGACCCCGTCGCCGTTTCGGCGGGGGCGGACGCCCTCGGGCGGTGGTTCAGCCGTGCACGACGCGGCTGTCCTCCGGGGCCTCGAGCCGGCTGTCCGGTCCGTAATCCCGGAGCACCCTTGCCACCCGCAGGCGGTAATCGGCGAAATACCCCCCCTTGCCCAGGGCCTGGGCGCGACGGTGCGCCAGCGTGTTGCGCCAGTTCCTGACGGCGTCCTCGTTCTCGAAGAAACTGACCGAAAGCAGTTTCCCCTCCTCGGTCAGGCTCTCGAACCGCTCCACGGATAGGAAGCCGTCAATGGATTCGAGTTCCTGCCGCAATGAGGCGGCAAGCTCAAGATAGGCCTGCTGGTGGTCCGGGTCGGGCCAGACCTCGAAAATGATGGCGATCATGTTGCGCTCAGGGCGTAGGTTCGGGATGCAAAGTTGGTATAGTGTCGGAATGTACCCCAAAGGCACGACGATGTCCGAACTGAGACTGGAGAAGGAACGATGCGAGGCCTGCCGCGCGGATGCCCCCCGGGTGACCGATGGCGAACTGGCGGAATTCATGCAACAGCTGCCTGACTGGACGGCGCGGACCCGGGAGGACTTCCTGACCCTGGAACGGGAGTTCCGGTTCCGCAATTTCAGCGAGGCCATGGCGTTCAGCGTGCGCGTCGGCATGCTGGCGGAAAACGAGGGGCACCACCCTGAAATCGTCACCGAATGGGGGCGGGTGCGGGTGACCTGGTGGACCCACAAGATCCGCGGACTGCACCGCAACGATTTCATCTGCGCGGTGAAGACGGACCGCATGTACACCCCGCCGGGCTGAAGCCCGCTCACGCCGGGATCCGGGTGCGGCCTTGCGGTGCCGGCGATGCGGCGGGGGGCTTCGTCGAAGCCGGTTCAGCTGCCGGGATTCCCCAGCTTGCGCATCCGCCGCCTGACCAGCGTCCGACCCTCTTCGCCGCCGTCATGCCAGCTGCCCATCGGCTTGTCCACCGGTGTCAGGGTGTTGCCGTAGTTGACATGGAAGAAGCGGTGGTGGAGGTGGTGGAAGTAGTCCCCGGCCGGCACATCGATTCCGCCCGGCAGCCTGAGCCGGTTGAAACCGGAATGGGACACCGCCGGGCTCACGCCCTGGTAGAGCCCGGTCATGATCAGCAGCGCGGGATGGATCGGCACCACCCACCAGAGGAAGAACAGGGAGAAGTAGACCAGGTGTTCCACCGGGTGCATGGAGATGCCGCTCCAGGGACCGGTGTTCGCGTTCCGGTGATGGAGGTCGTGGGCGATGTCGAACAGCGGACGCCAGTGGAGCAGGCGGTGATTCAGGTAGAAGTGGAAGGTTGACCAGAACAGCACGCCGTAGGCCATGAGGATCACCAGGACCGGGGACTCCCGGAAACCGATCCACTCCATGTGTCCCGAGGCATACCACCACCAGGTGAGGCTTTCGTACAGTGTCCAGACCGTCACGCCGCTGGCCAGGCTCCAGAACATGTTGTCCCTGACCTGGTCGTTGAACGTGAACCGGTCATCATCCCTGGCCATCCACGCGGTGTTGTACTTGTAGTCGCTTTCCTGTCGCCGGCGGATATAAAGCCGCCAGTGGAGGCCGCCGGCAAAGAGGGTCAGCACCGCAGCGTTCCTGAGCCAGATCAGGGCGATCCAGTCCGGCGACAGCGTGGCCATGGTTTCCATGGGCGGCGTCAGCCATTGCCACAGAACCACGGACAGTGCGGCGTAGAGGTATCCCCAGGGGTAAGCCATTTCGATGAACAGGTACCTGAGCGCCGCCAGGGGCTGGGGCGGCCAGGTGTACAGGGGCGGTACCGGGATGGGTTCCCGGGGGCGGTAGCCGGTTGTGCCGGGCATGGTCATGGCTCAGGGGCCTGGGACTGGATATGGATTTATTTCACAGAACAGCGGCGGAAACTTAATGGAATCCGGCCGGTTTTCATGCAATCGCGCCAGCAGGCCGAGATCGCGGCTGGACGGATGCACCGCCGGATCGGAACCGGTCCCGATGCCCCAGGCCTATTTCGGAACAGGATTCCGTTCCTGGTGACAGCCACCCGGCGGCGAAGGCGGCGTGTCCCGCGGCAATTACACGTTGGCTAACCGAGAGGGAGTCGATAAACGGATTGGATCAACTGGACAACTGTCGGAAGTTTGCACTATGATGCCCATCCCTAAAATCCACCAGCCGCGTGGGCCGGATGCCGGATTTCCCCCGGCCCGGCGGAACGCGGTGTTTTTTCCTGCACCATAACAGTTCAAGAGGATTTTCAACCGATGAAGAAACCACTCAGTCTGCTGGGCTGCGCACTGGGCGCGTCCCTGCTGTTCGCCAATCCGGCGTCCGCCCAGGATTGCGACACCATTACCCTGGGGTCGGCCATCTCCCTCACCGGCAAATACGCCACCAACGGTATCCACGCCAAGAACGGCTACGAGTTCGCCATCCAGAAGATCAGGGATGCCGGCGGGATGAAGATCGGCGAGAAGTGCTACAACTTCAACGTCATCTACTACGACGACGAATCCAAGGGCGACCGTGGTGCCACCCTGGCGGAGCGCCTGATCAGCCAGGACAAGGTCCAGTACATGCTTGGCCCCTACTCCTCCGGTCTCACCAAGGCCATCGCGCCGGTGACGGAGAAGTACCAGATTCCCATGGTGGAGGCCGAGGGTGCATCACGCTCGCTTTTCAACCAGGGCTACAAGTACCTGTTTGCGGTGCTGTCCACTTCGGAGCAGTACCTCGCTTCTGCGGTGACCCTGGCCGCCGAGAAGGCCGAGGAGTCCGGCAAGACCTCGTCTTCCGTGAAGGTGGCGGTGGCGGTGGAAAACGATCCGTTCTCCCTCGACATCCGCGCGGGCGTGCTGGAGGATGCCGCCAAGTACGACATGCAGATCGTGGTCGACGAGCAGCTTCCGCGCGACCTGTCCGACATGAGCGCGATCCTGACCAAGGTCAAGTTGCTGAAGCCTGATCTCCTGATCGTCAGCGGTCATTCCAAGGGCGCCGCCACGGCGGTCCGCCAGATCAGCGAGCAGAAGATCGCGACGCCCATGGTTGCCGTCACCCACTGCGAGGCGGCGGACGTGGTCGGCAATTTCGGCGAGTCGGCAAACGACATCCTGTGTTCCACCCAGTGGGCGGAAACGCTGAGTTACGAGGACCCGCTGTTCGGTTCCGCCGCCAACTACGAGATGGAATTCAAGGGGGCGTTCCCGGAATACGCGGAGAAAACCGTTCCCTACCAGACTGCCCAGGCATCCGCCGCGGTGTACGTGTTCAAGGATGCCTTCGAGCGGGCCGGCAGCCTGGACAAGGAGGCGGTGCGTGACGCCATTGCCGAGACCGACCTGATGACGTTCTACGGCGGCATCAAGTTCTCCGAGTTCGGCAACAATATTGCCAAGCCCATGGTTCTGCGGCAGATCCAGGATGGCAAGTACAACGTGGTGGCGCCATCGAAATTCGCCTCCCACAAGATCAACTGGCCGCGTACTCCCAAGTAACGCCGCAGCCGGATGGACAGGGCGCCCCCGGGCGCCCTGATCCGTTTATCCCCTGATATCCGCCATCGTATTCCATGGACCAGATCCTCGGAAACATCTCGCTCCTGCTCCAGTTTCCCGTCGTCAACCTGAAGATCGTCATGGACGGCCTGATGATCGGGGCGCTCTTCGCCCTGTCGGCCTACGGTCTGGCCCTGGTATGGGGGGTGATGAACGTCAAGAACCTGGCCCAGGGCGATTTCGTCATCGCCGGCGGATACGTCGCCTGGTGGCTGGCGAAGAAGGGCATGCCGCCGCTCCTCGGTGTCCCCGTGGCGTTCGTGGTACTGTGGGGCCTCGGCTGGATCGCCTACAAGCTGGTGATTGCCCGGGTGATCGAGCGGGACCTGTTCACCTCCCTGCTGGCGACCTTCGGCCTTGCGATCATCATGGCGCAGATGCTGAACCTCCTGTTCGGTTCCGATACCCAGAGCATCCAGCTCCAGTATGACACCCTGTATTTCTTCGACGGCTTCGTCGACGTTCCCATTGCCAAGTTGCTCGGCGTGCTGATGGCGGCCGCTCTCGCCGCCGGCGTCGTGCTGTTCATGAAGAACAGCCGCATGGGCCAGGCCATCCGGGCCACCGCCCAGGACGCCCGCGCCGCCCGGGTGCTCGGCATCGACACCGAGAAGGTGTATTCTTTCACCTTTTCGCTGAACGCCGCCATCTGCGGTGCGGCCGGCGCCATCATCGTCATGGTGTGGGTGATTCAGCCGTTCTACGGCATTACCCATTCCGTGCGCTCGTTCGTGATCGTCACCGCCGCGGGCCTCGGCAACCTTCCGGGCGTCATCGCCGCGGGCCTCGGCATCGGCGTCGCCGAGCAGTACGGCGCGCACATTTTCGGCATCGGCTATCAGCAGGCCATCGCGGTACTGCTGTTGCTGCTGGTACTGGTCTTCCGTCTCATCCAGCAGCGCCGCGTGCGCCAGAGCCTGAAATAGGGGAAGGATGAACATGAGAAAGGCCCTGTTCTACGCGGCGCTGATGCTGTTTATCCTGGCGTCGCCCTTCCTGTTTCCAGACTTCCGCACCCAGCTCGCCACGCTGTGGCTGATGATCATCGTCTCGCTGACCTGGGACATGACCGGCGGCCAGATGGGCTACAACTCTCTCGGCAACATCTTCTTCTACGGCACCGGGATGTATGTCGCGGCGCTGATCACCATCGGCATGGTGCATCCCGTCGGTGAGTATACCGATGCCAGCCGCTCGGAGCTGATGCTGTTCACCGATAGCCAGTACTTCACCGGCGTCCTGTTGGGCTGTCTCGGCGCGGGCCTGTTCTGTGCCGTATCCGCGGTCATTGTCGGCTATGTGACCTTCGGCCTCAGGGGGCCCTATTTCGCCATCGGCACCCTGGGCATTGCCATTGCCGCGGGCGAACTGGTGTCCAACTGGGACTGGGTCGGCGGCGGCCAGGGCATTCAGCTGCCGGTGTATCCCGGCAACCTTGATATCGGCAAGCTGTTCTTCTATTTCCTCTTCGCCAGCACCGGCGTGGCTCTGTTCATCTTTTGCAGGTGGCTCTACGGCACCCGCTTCGGCGCCGCCATCAACGCCATCCGCGACGACGAGGAAAAAGCCGAGGCCATGGGCATCCACACCCTCCGGTACAAGCTCACCGCCTGGGCGCTTTCCGCCTTCTTCGTCGGCGTGGCGGGCGGCATCTCCGCGTTCCAGCTGATCCACTTCGAACCCCTGGAGACCGCCTACCAGACCATCAACCTCGGCATCTTCATGGTGGTCTGTGTCCTCCTCGGCGGCAAGGGAACCCTTTGGGGGCCCGTGATCGGCGCCATCGCCTTCCACGTGATCAAGGAGGTGACCTGGAACTATCTCCTCGGCTGGCAGTGGGTGGCTCTGGGCGCCCTCATCGTGGTGACCGTGGTGTACTTCCAGGACGGCATCATGGGCTGGCTGGTGCATAAGCGGCCGGAGTGGTTCGGTATCCGGGTGGAGAAGAAGGACGCCGGGGGGGAAGCGGCGTGAGCGCGATCATCGACGTCAAGGGGGTCACCAAGACCTTCGGCGGGGTCATGGCCAATACCGATGTCACCCTGCAGGTGGAAAAGGGCGGCATCACCGGCCTGATCGGGCCCAATGGCTCCGGCAAGACCACGCTGTTCAATTCCATCGTCGGCTATCACCCCATCGATTCCGGCTCGATCCATTTCGAGGGCCAGGAAATCTCCAGGATGCCGGTGCAGACGATCGCCCGGCTGGGGCTGCTTCGCACCTTCCAGCAGACGCGGATCTACGGCGCGATGAACTGTGTGGAGAACATGCTGATCTCCATGCCCCATCGCAAGATGCGTTTCCTGGAGTCGTTCGGCCAGAATACCGCCGGAGATCGGGAACGGGCGGAGATGCTGCTGGATTTCGTGGGGTTGTATGAAAAACGGTATCTCCGTTCCGGATCGCTGTCCTTCGGCCAGCAGAAACTGCTGGAGTTCGCCATGGCGCTGATGAACGAGCCCACCGTGCTCCTGCTGGACGAGCCCACGGCAGGCATCAACCCGACCCTGATCAACGGCCTCATCGATCGGCTCAAGCGGGCCAACAGCGAATTCGGCATCACGCTGTTCATCATCGAGCACAATATGCGGGTGATCATGAACATGGCGGACACGATCTACTGTCTTGCCCACGGCAAGCTGCTGGCCAACGGAACACCCGGGGAGATCCAGAACGACCAGCGGGTGATCGATGCCTATCTCGGCGCCCACTGATCCGGCACGGGGATTGAGTCATGACTGAGAAAAAAGGCATCCGGGGATACGGCCAGGGCGAAGTCGAAGGGGTCATCTCCGTTGACGAGGTCACACGCCAGGTGGCAGCCATTGCCGAGGAAATCAGCCTCGAGCAACTGGATGACCTGGCAGGCAACAATCCCTATGTCACCATCGAGAACCTGAATGCGGGCTACGGCAAGATGGAGATTCTCCACGGCGTCAACCTGCGGGTCGGCCGAAGGCAGTCCCTCTGCCTCATCGGCCCCAATGGCGCCGGCAAGTCCACCGTACTGCATGCCATCTTCGGCTTCAACAACATCTTTTCCGGCAGCATCACCATTGGCCAGGGCGCGGACGCGCTTGACGTCACCAGCCTGTCGCCCAACGAAAAACTTTCCCGCGCGGGGATCGCCTACATCCTCCAGGACAAATCCATCTTTCCCGGCATGACCGTGGAGGAAAATCTCTGGATGGGCGGCTTTCTCAAGAACAGGCCCGCCGAGGCCAAGCAGGCCGCGGAGATGATCTTCGACAAGTATTCCCGTCTTGCGGCCCGCCGCAGGCACCAGGCAAAGGTCCTTTCCGGGGGTGAGCGCCGCCTGCTGGAGATCTCCCGCGCGCTGGTCATGAATCCCGACCTGCTGCTCGTCGATGAGCCCTCCATCGGTCTTGAGCCCCGCTTCATCGACATGGTCTTCGAAATCCTCGACGACCTGCAGAACAACGAGGGCAAGACCATCATCATGGTGGAGCAGAATGCCAAGAAGGGGCTGGAGTTCGCGGATATCGGCTACGTCCTGGTCTCCGGTGAGGTGGCGATCGCCGGAAGGGGGTCAGAACTGCTGGACAACCCCAAGGTGGGAGAGCTGTTCCTCGGGGGGTGATGCTCTCCCGGAGAGCCGGGCGTCGATTGTTTCCGGGCGCGGCTGCAACGACCCGGCCACCCCGGGGCTGATCCGGGGGATTCCGCGAACCGGCCTGCACCCGGGCAGGTCAGCCCCGTCTCAGCCGCGATAGTCGATTCCCCGGCGCTCCAGCATCCGTACCATGGCCAGCCACGAACGTGTCCCGGGGGGCTGGGATTCCCCTTCACTGCGATCGTTGAAAAGAGCCTCGACAATCCGGTCGTCCACGAGGATGGGCTCCTGTCCCGACGACAGCACATCCACCTGGATCTTGCAGGACATTTCCAGGAAATACAGGTAGTAGAAGCATTCCGCTACCGACCGGCCCACAGACAGAAGGCCGTGGTTCCTCATCACCATGAGGCAGGCGTCACCAAGGTCCCTGGTCAGGGCGGCGCATTCATCCTCGTTCCGGGTCACGTCCTGGTAGTCGTGGTAGCGCACGGTGGGGATGATCAGGTTGGAATGCTGGCTGAGCGGCAAAAGCCCGCACTTCATCGCGCTCACCGCCACGCCGGCACGGGAATGGGTGTGGGCGACGAAGGTCACGTCCGGCCGCGACCCGAGAACGGCGCTGTGAATGAGGTGGCCGGCCAGGTTGGGCGGATAGTCGCCGGTCACCAGGTTGCCGTCGAGGTCCATCTTGACCAGGTTCCGTGCCGTGACCTCGTCCAGCAGGAGCTCGTCCGGCTTGATCAGGTAATGATCCGGCTCCCCCGGCACCCTGGCCGATGCATGGGTGAAGATGAGGTCGGTCCAGCCGAAATGGACATACAGCCGGTACAGCGCCGCGAGTTGTTCCCTTGCTTCGGCTTCCGTGGCTGCCGGCACGAGTCCGGACTCGGGTGTGAAGGGTCTGTTCATTGGTGGTTTCCGGGGATGATCAACCGTAAAGAAGCAATAATATGATTCCTCCGCAAACCAGTACAATGCCGACCGTTTCCGCGGCACTGACCTTTTCCCGGAAGAATATCGTGGTCGCGACAAAGGTGAAGACCAGTTCCACCTGGCCCACAGCGCGGACGAAGCTTGCGTTCTGGATGGTGAACGCGGTGAACCAGCCGATGGAGGCGAGCGCGCCGGCGACACCGGCGGCGCCCGCCCAGCGCCAGTGACGCAACACCTTACCAAGCTCTCCGGGTTCACGCAGGACCAGGTAACCACCCATGAGCAAAGTCTGGATGACCAGGCTGACGAACAGCGTCAGGGCGGCGCTGATGACGAAATCGTCATGGCCAAGGGCCAGCGACGCGCCCCGGTAGAACACCACGGAACCCCCGAGCCAGGCGGCGCAGATGAGGCCGATCAGTGTTGGCCGGCGCAGCACACTGCCCAGCATGCTCCGCAGGGTCAGCCTGTTCTGCCCCAGGGAAAGCGCCACCACGCCAAGCGACGAGACCGCGATGGCCAGTACCGCCCAGGCGTTCAGGTAGTCGCCGAGCAGTATCGCTCCCAGCACCGCCACCATGATCACTTCCAGCTTGGAGAACGTGGTTCCCACCGCGAAACTCTGGAAGGAAAACATCCACAGCAGACATACGGTGAACAGGATCTGGCAAATGCCCCCGAACAGGCAGAACCAGAGGAAGCGCGCATTGGCTGCGGGTAGCGGGTGATCTCCCGCCCAGAGAAGCAGCCCCAGGTAGGTCGCAGCGACCGGCAGGGCGTAGATGAAGCGGGCATAGCCCGCCCCGGTGGTGGACAGCCGCCCCTTGAGGTGTTTCTGCAGCGCCGAGCGGAGATTCTGGAAAAACGCCGCGGCGATGGTGATGAGGATCCAGGGTTCAGCCATGGCGGGTATTATATGGGGATGCACTGCCCAACCCCAGAAACGGAATCTGGCGGCGGTCCCGGCTGTCTGTCTCGACCGGCGCGGCCTGCGGCGCAGGGGTGTCGAAGGTATTTTCCGACATTTTCAGATCGTCGAAGACGAGGCATGGCTTGCGGTTGGATCTGCGCACGACGGCGGCGACGCAGGGGAATTTGTTCCGGCAGAAATTCTTAGACAGGACGAATTCGCCCTGCGGGGGGGCTGGGAGAGTTCAACCCGCGACCGCGAATGGGGGAGCAAGTGATCCTGAAATCGTGGAAAGCGAACTTGGCATGACGCGCTCGGTGAAGGCTGAGATACAGAGGGGGCTGAAAGCAATGGGGTTCGACCCGGGAGGCGTGGACGGAGTTTTCGGCCCGCGCACAAGGGCGGCCATCGCGAAATGGCAACAAAGGCCACCAGTGAAAGCGAAAGGCAAGAAGCCCACCGGATATCTGGATGCTAAATCCTTCAACAAACTCGTCACCGCGTACTGGGATGTTGCCAGGAGCCGTTGCCCTCAAGACGACCATACCGATGAACAGATCGTATCTTTTGTGAACACAGCCTCCGCTTACGACATTCACTATTGCTACGACGAATTCAAAGAGGTGAGGGGACGACATATCTGGGCTGTTGTGATCCGCCAACGAAAGGCCCTGCAGGCATTGCTCGAGGCCGTCACCGACCGGACCGGGGGGAACTTCGGCAGCGGGCCCAACAGCAATACCCCGCTTCATGGTGCAGTCCGGCGCGGGCATTTCGAGGTGACACAGGCATTGCTTGCCGCCGGGGCGGACCCGAACGTGGTGGACGCAAATAAAGAAACCCCGCTTCATTATGCAGCCGGAAGGGCTCTTGTCGAGACGGTACGGGATTTGCTTGCCGCCGGGGCGGACCCGAACGCGAGGGACTCAGATCGTGAGCAACCGTTCTATGAGGCGCTTCAGCAGTTAGAGTATTATCCCAATCACCCTGAATATCTTGAGATAGTACAAATATTGAAGGACGCCATGGCCAGATAGCGCTTGTCCCGTGCAGGTGATCCGTACGCGGCTGCGTCAAGCGGGCGAGTAGGCCTACCCCGGTTCGGCGGCATCGAGTGCTTCTTTCAGGGGGCGGTAGAAAGCCAGGTCATGGCTGCCGCCGTATTCGTTGTCCCACATACCCTCCATCACCCATGTCTCTTCCGGCGGCACATTGTTCAGGGTGTTGCAGTAGATGTAGCAGCCCTTGCGCTTGTAGACCCGCTCCGATGTGGAGATTTGTGGAAAGGGCGCTGAAGCGGATCGGGGAGATACTGCACAAGCGGAGACACTGGGACAGATGGGAAATAGGCGAGTGGCTTGGCAAGGTCCTTGCGGGCTGGCTGAGCTATTTCGCTATGCCCGGATCATCCCGGTGGCTGAGGAAATTCAAACACCGGCTGATGGGAATAGTCATCCTGGCAGGAATCATCTGTGGAATCATTTTCCGATTGGTCCGCATCATCGCCATCATCAGCCAGATCCGGAATGCCTGCATTGGCCAGATCGCCATCATTTCCGGGCCATCGGAATTTTCCTGTCCTCCGGTGTCATTCCGACCACCCGGATCGTCAGACGGATCAAGCTCGTCAACATCATCACCGGATCCGGCGGCACCAGGCATTTCCATCCCTGAGTCCGGCCGAGGGTCGTCGTTGGGGCCACTGTTGTCCTCCGCAGGTTCAGGCAGTCGGGTATAGGTCTCTTCAACGCTCATGCTCTCCCATGCCTCTACATCGGTCGGCAGGGTGAATCGGCATCTTGCAGCATGGCGTGCGTGACGAGCTGCGAGGCCTTCTGCCATCGTTCCGGATCCCTGTCGCCCCCTCCTGGTGTGATGCTTGAGCGAACTGGCGAGGACCACCCGTGCGATCGATGCCTCGGTCAGGTGCGCGTCGGTGCTGGCGACCCACTGGGGCGAGTAATGAATCTCCTGGCCGTCGCTGGCCAATGTTTGACGGCTGTCATCAACCCGAACGGCAGCCTGAGGGCCAGGCTGGCTGCCGAAGAAGGATTGTGACCGGAGAAGCCCGGTCACGCAGTCGCTGACGCGACGGGCGGATTCCGTTGTGACGCGGGTTTTCATGCTGCCGCCCGGGCGGATTCCGCCGGCGGCGCGAAATAGCCCGCGAACTGCTCCTTGAGCGCGTCGGCATCCCGTTTCACCTGTCTGCGCAACGGGATCGTAGACCTTCGAAGGGCGGAGCGTATCAGGGTCCACACCGGCGATTCGGTCCTTCACCTGCTCGCAGAGGTTGGCGAGGCCCTCGTTGCCGAAGATGTTGAGGAAGGCGGAGAATTCCACTGCAGTGGCCTCGCCGACGGTGCCACGGAAGAGAGCCCTCTCGACAGCCGGATCGAGTCCCTTGTGGTGCTTGCGGAAAACGGCAAGTCCTCGACGTGCGCGGCAGTCTATGTTGTTTTGGGCCTACGACTTGCCGGGACCCCATGGGTGAACTCGCCGAACCCGCCCTTGGCGAAGAGGGGCTTGCTCGGGCCGGGTTGCGGTGACGGGTCCGTACCCGCCAAAGGGCAGAACTCGACAGCGATTTCTGGGGAGCGGTTGAGGGACGATGAGTCGATTGCGAGTCAACCATTCCGGGATTTGTTCAGTAGCAATGGCCACCTCAGCCAGTGCTCCTGATCGTTTCGCCTGACTGGGGCACAATATCTTCCGGCAAGTAAGTCAAATTCATGAAGATGTCCATCAATGGCCGGTTGACATAGTAGTTGTAGCGCCCGATCTTGCGTTTTTCGATGAACCCCCTTTCTGTCAGAAGCTGCAGGTATCTGACTGCGGTCAGGCGCGAAACGCGAAGGTCGTTCTGGACCGATTCGATCTTGGTGCAGGGATGCCGGAACAAATTGTTGAGCAAATCCTGGCTGTAGATCTTTGGCAGTTCTGCGCGGATGCGGTGCTTGTATTCCATCATGATTTCTTTGATGCGCCGGATGACCCAGATGGTCTGGCGCGAGGTGAGTTCGACACCTTTCAGCATGTAAAGGATCCAGGGTTCCCAGTCACCTGAATCGCGCGTGGACTGCAGCAGGCGATAGTAATC
Organism: Candidatus Poriferihabitaceae bacterium; assembly: GCA_965213885.1. Classification (GTDB taxonomy): domain Bacteria; phylum Pseudomonadota; class Gammaproteobacteria; order Arenicellales; family Poriferihabitantaceae; genus VYFG01. Next base: position 2,838,165 of record OZ243919.1, on the reverse strand, counting down.
CGCCTTGTTGCGTATAATGTAGCGACTGAGATAGAGCGCCGGGATATCGAGCAACTCCTTGGCCACCAAGTAGAGGATATTGACGATACGCCCGGTGCGGCCGTTGCCGTCATAAAAGGGATGGATGCTCTCGAACTGGTAGTGGATCACTGCCATCTTGATCAGGGGATCGACTTTGCATAACGCATCGTCGTTGATGAACTGCTCCAGATTGTTCATCAGACGCACGACCTCCCCGTGATCCTGCGGCGGGGTATAAACGGTCTCACCGGTGCGTTCGTTCTTGAGCGCTGTGCCCGGCAACTTGCGAATGCCAGCCTCATTTTGTTCCAGTACCTGGTGGATCTCGACAATCCTGTTGACGGTTAGCAGCCGGTCGCTTTTCACTTGCTCGAAGGTGGACTTCAGGGCAGTGGCGTAGCGGCTGACCTCTTTGGCGGCCGGATTCCTGATGTAATCCGAGAACAGGTCGGCCTTGTAGAGATCATCGTGGGTGGTGATGACGTTCTCGATCTCGGAGCTGTCCTTGGCCTCCTGCAAGGTGAGGGTGTTGATCAGGATGTGCTCGTTGGGGATGGTGGCTGCCATGCCCTTTAGTTCGGCCAGATAGCGGTGGGCCGGGGCGAGACTTTTCAGCACCGAAAGGGATTCCAATTCGGCGCTGGGTGGCAGCAGTGAGATGGTGCCCCGGGTTGTCACGGCATCCATATCAGCCCAATGTGCATAGAAAACGACCTCTTTCTATACCTAATTTCCCATCATGTCAACAAAATGTTAATTTTCTATATATGAAAAGATCCATGTGTATAGATCGTTACATCAACCTTAGATGTCATTAGCACACCGATATATCAGGATTATAGGGAATTGGGGATTCCTTAAGAGCAAGGTGCAGAAGGCCCTATTGTGTATAATTGACGTATGAAAACGACGATTGATATTCCTGCTGATGAGCTGGAGGATGCCATCCGTTTCACGAGGGCCAAGACCAAGCGGGAGGCCGTGGTCACTGCGATAGCCGACTACAATCGCCGAAAGCGCATGGCGGAGTTGATCAGGCATGCCGGCACCTGCGCCTGTCTGCTCACGGCCGAAGAACTCCAGGAAGAACGCCGGAAGGACTGAGCCGTTGATCCTGGTGGACACGTCATCGTGGATTCACTTTCTGCGCCCGCAAGGAGATGGGCCGGTTCGAAACCGGGTGGAGAACGCGCTGATCAATGGTGAAGCCTGCTGGTGTCCGTTGGTCAGGCTGGAACTCTGGAATGGGGCCCGTGGACAGAAGGAACAGCGGGTACTGAAGGAGTTCGGGCAGATCATCCCCGAACTTCCCATCAACGACGAAGTCTGGCAGCGTGCCGTTGACATGGCACGGATTGCCCGGGCACGCGGTATAACAGTTCCGGCTACCGATATCCTGATTGCGGCATGCGCCCGGCAACATGATGCAGCGATAGAGGCTGCAGATTCGGATTTCGACCTGATTGCGCCAATTTCTTAAGAAACTTAATGGTCCAGTGGTTGATAGCCTGATCAAGAGCCTGACAAAGAGACGATCTGCAGTATTCACACGCAGCCCCCATAATTATGCTGTTCCCATTGTGACCGTAATCATTTTATGCGCCATTGAAATGACTTTGCTGGGACCAGCCTTTTCGTAACTGTTCGTGTTTTTCGTCATGCTATTTCTGTACGTATCACTCTTGATTTTCCAGTAACAAGATACGAAGACAAAACAAAGGCTGCGCGCTGTAGGAAGCCGGCTTTACCCACTGCATGTTACCTGTTCGGGCTCATGAACGCGTTGTAGTTCGCGGGATTCATCCACTGCATGTAGGTATTGGGATTCATGAGCTGCATGTACCCCATGGGGTTCATCATCTGCATGTAGCTCATGGGATTCATGTAGGCGCCGTAGGAAGACGGGTTCATCCATGCCATCCAGTTGTTGGGGTTTGCGAACTGCATGTAGTGGTCCGGCTTCATGAACTGGGTATAGGTGGCCGGATTCATCAGCGCCGGGTAGGTGGCTGGATTCATGAACACGATCCAGCCTTCCGGACGCGCCAGGTTCAGGGCGCCGGGCTGAGGCTGCCCCATCATCATGCCTATCATGGACATGGGGTCGAACATGTTCATGGCACCCGTCGGCGCGGCGCCGGTGGCCGGGGCGGTCATGCCCATCCAGGCGAAGGGATTGAACATCTCGGCACCAGGCGGCATGCCCTGTGCCTGGGCCTGGCCAATGCCAAGCCCGGCGATCATCGCTGCACCAAGCAGCAGGCCTTTCAGTTTCACGGTGGCTGACTCCTCCGCATCGGGCGGATACAATATTAGAAAAAACTGATTTATTGTACTGCGGCAGTGAACAGTTTGACCCGGATCAAATAGGTGGAAGGCAGGAGCAATGGGGGGATGTCCGTTCATGGTAGTCTATCGCCATGTGGATATTCCGGATGGGCCGGGACGGATCGGGCTCGATGATGTCATACTGGAATCCGGTTCCTGCAATGGCGCCGAATACCGATTCCGGCTCCCGGTCCCGGAGAACATCATGCCGGCGGATGCGCCGGATTGCAGCGGCTGCAGTGGAAGCGGTGTCCTGCCGGCACACGCCGGTGCCGGATGCCCCGGCCGTTGCCGGAAATTCGGTGCCTGCCCGGTGTGATGGATGTGATCAACCTCAGACGGGAGCCTTCCGATGAAAACACGCAGAATCCTGGTGGTGGTGGACAGCAGCCCGGCGGCGCAGGTGCGGGTGGAAAGTGCCCTGAACCTGGCCAGCGCCGTTGCAGCCGAGGTGAGGGCGATCCTGGCGATCCATATCGAGGTCCCGCCGGTGGCGGCGAGCGTCATGCACGGCGGCTGGTACATGGGCGACGAAATCCTCTCGCAAAGCCGCGAGGTGGCGCTCAAGTCAGCGGACAGGATCAGGGATGCCTGCGAATCGGTGGCGGAACGGCTCCGGGGGGAACTCGGCTGGTTGCAGAAGGAAGGGGACGCGGTCCAGGTGATCAGCGAGGAGGCGCGCTACCACGACCTGCTGCTGCTGGGCCGCCCTGGGACGGATGATGCCGCTGCGGGCGATTTCCGCGGCAGCATCCACGCCATCCTGCTGGAGGCGGGCGTTCCCTGCCTGGTGATGCCTGACGACACGCCCGGACTGTCGCGGCCGCCCGGGCGCGTCCTGCTGGCATGGAACGGCGGCAGGGAGTGCTATCAGGCCATGCGTGGGGCGATGCCGTTTCTCCGCCGGGCCGATGAAGTGACGGTGCTGACCCTGGTGGAACATCCCGATGAAGAGGCAAAGGCGCGGCACAGGAACGGACGCGCCATCGATTACCTGCGGACACACGGGGTCAGCGCCGGGCCGCTGGTCACCTCCAGGGAAGGTCTGTTCACCGGGCAGTCGCTGGTGGCGAAAGCGCTTGAACTCGCACCGGATCTCGTGGTGATGGGCGCATACGGCCATTCCCGTTTTCGGGAAACGATCCTGGGCGGTGCGACCCGCCAGATTCTGTCGCACGCGAGAATGCCGGTGCTGTTCGCCCACTGACGGGGATGGACCCTGCCCGGGGCGGACGGCGGGCCGGGTTACGAATCGTCCCTTGGCCAGCCCTCCGCGCCCAGGATTTCCGTGTTGTGCTCGCCGAGCGCCGGCGCACGGCGCCGGATGCTCCCGGGAGTGAGGCTCAGCTTTGGCACGATGCCGGGCACTTTCAGGGCATTCCCGTCCCGGTCCTCGGTGTCCAGGATCATGTCCCTGGACCGGTATTGCGGGTCGGTTGCGATATCCGCCACGGAATAGATCTTTCCCACCGGCACGCCGGCCTTCCCCAGGACCCGGATCACCGCCTCACGGTCCCGCGTCCCGGTCCATTCGCCGATGGCGGCATCCAGTTCATCCGCCCTCGCGGCCCTGCCGTCGTTGTGGGCAAGGTCCGGGTCATCGGCCAGGTCCTGCCGGCCGATGGCGTCCATCAGGCGCCTGAAGATGCTGTCGGCATTACCTCCGATCAGTACGTAATGGCCGTCGGCGCAGGGATAGGCGTTGCTCGGCGCGATGCCGGGAAGGGCGCTGCCGGCCCGTTCGCGCACCGTGCCGAAGGCATCGTATTCCGGCAGCAGGCTCTCCATGCAGTTGAACACGCTCTCGTACAGCGCCACGTCGATGAACTGCCCTTCGCCGCCGTTCACCTCCCGGTGCCTGAGCGCCATCAGGACCCCGATCACGCCATGCAGCGCCGCCAGGGTGTCGCCGATGGAAACCCCGACACGGACCGGCACCCGTCCCGGTTCCCCGGTCAGGTACCGGAGTCCGCCCATGGCCTCGCCGAGGATGCCGAAGCCCGGCTTGTCGGCGTCGGGGCCGGTCTGCCCGTATCCCGAAATGCGCAGCATGACGAGCCCCGGATTGAGTGCGTGCAGCTGCTCCCAGCCGATGCCCCACTCCTCCAGCTTTCCGGGCTTGAAGTTCTCCACCACCACGTCCGCCTCGGCGGCCAGCCGCCTGACGGCCGCCTGGCCTTCCGCGCTGCGAAGGTCGATCGCCAGGGAGCGCTTGTTGCGGGACTGCACCTGCCACCAAACCGAGGTCCCATCCCGGAGAAGTCGCCATTTCCGGAGGGGGTCGCCGGTTCCCCCGGCCTCGATCTTGATGACATCGGCACCGAAATCCGCCAGGGTCTTGGCGGCAAACGGACCGGCAATGAGTTGTCCGAGTTCAAGGACCCTGACGCCATTGAGCGGTGGCCTTTGCATGGTTTCGGGTGGCTGGCTGCGACTCCGCGATTATACGGCCCCGCAGTCCCGATGCACTCCGGCGGGACCCGGGCCCTCCCGGCTATCGCGGGGCGACCTCCCGGATGATTTCATGAAGGCGCCCCTTGCCCGCTGCCAGTTCGTCTTCGGTCAGCCCGGTGACCTCATGGGGGAACACCAGCCATCGGCCGGTTTCGTGGAGATAGTAGTCCGGCACCCGGTCGGTGGCGTTGTTCCCGGGTTTGTACCAGGGTGTCGCCACCTTGATCTGCTGCGGCGCGTTGCGGCGCGTGCGGGCGGTGAGCTGGTCGACCACCGCCTGGATGCTCCGGCCGGAGTCGTAGACGTCGTCCACGATCAGCAGCGCGTTGTGCGCATTCAGGTTCTTGACCAGATAGCCGAGCCCGTGGACCCGGACCTTCTGCCTGGTCTGGGCGACGCCCGCGTAGAATGACGTCCGGAGGCTGATGTGATCGGTCGGGATGTTGAAGTATTCCATCAGTTCCTGGATCGCGATGCCGACCGGGGTGCCGCCGCGCCAGATTCCGACGATGAAGTCCGGGCGGAATCCGCTGTTGATGATCTGGACGCCAAGGCGGTAGGAATCTTCCAGGAGGTCCTGGGCGGAGATGAAGTGCTTCTCGGTCATTTGGCAACTCGACGCCCGGCGGGAGACGTGCCGGTCATTGGCCCGATCTTACCCGTTTGGTGCCAAAGACCCCAAGACCACGGTGACGGAGACTGGCGGACGGGGTCCGGGGCGGTGAAATCCGGGTTATGATTCCCTCCATGCGGCCGCCTGCTCATCCGATTATCCTGCTCTGGGCCCATCCCCGCTCCATGTCCACGGCGCTGGAGCGGATCATGCGGGAGCGCGGGGACTGCCGCTGCCTGCATGAACCCTTCCTGTACTACTATTACGTGCATCTCGGGCGAAGGAACTTCCCCCACTTCGATGCCTCGCCGGACCAGCCGCGGTCCTTCGACGACATCATCGCCCTGATCTACGGGGAATCCCGGCACCGGCCCGTGTTCGTCAAGGACATGGCCTACTACGTCCTGCCGGAAATCCTGCGGCACCCCGACATGGCCGGGCGGCTGCGGCACGCGTTTCTCATCCGGGACCCCCGCAGGACGCTGGTGTCCTACTACCGGCTGGATCCGGACTTCACCTGCGAGGAGGTGGGACTGGAGGCCCAATGGCGCCTGTTCCGCTGGATCACGGCACTGACCGGGGCCGAGCCCCCGGTCGTCCGTGCCGAGGACATCCAGCGCGACCCCCGGGCCACGGTCGGCGCGTTGTGGAAGCGCCTGGGGCTCGGGTTCGTGGAAGGGGCATTTTCCTGGCAGGCGGGGACGGCTCCGCGGGCCTGGAAGCGGGTGGGGGCCTGGCACGAACGCACGGCGAGTCACGCCGGCATCGCCAGGGATTCGCGCGGGGACGCGGAAGTGCGGGAGGAGTTCGCGGCCTTCGCCGGGAAGGCCACGGTGCTCAGGACCTACCTGGACCACCACTGGCCCTACTACCTGGAGCTTTCTTCCCGCAGCCTGTCGGCCGGGCCCTGACGGGCGACCGGAGCGTCACGCCCGAACAGCCACATCAATCCGAAGGCCAGGGTGCCGAGCAGGAAGAATCCCATGACCAGCGGAACCACCGAGCCATCGTAGGCGTAGCCGATCAGATAGCCGAGGAACAGGGATATCAGCGTCTGGACCGAGCCGATCAGCGAGGACGCCAGCCCGGCCACATGGCCGAGGGGTTCCATGGCGAGGGCGCTGATATTGCCGAACAGGATGCCGGTACAGAAGAAAGTCACCATCAGGTAGGCCATCAGCAGCCAAAGACCGGGCTCCCGGATCAGGCAGTAGGCCAGGAAGACCGCGGACGTCAGGACGGTCATACCGAGGCCCAGGATGCACAGGAAACGCATCCCCAGCCGGACTACCAGGCGGGCGTTGATCAGGGAGGCGCAGCCGATGGTCAGCGCCAGAATTGCAAAATAGGCGGGGAAGAGCACGCCCAGGCCGTACAGCTCCTGGAAGATCTGCTGGGCGGAATTCAGGAAACCCACGAAGCTGCCGAAAATCATTCCCCCGGCCAGTGTGTAGACCACTGCGACCCGGGTACGCAGGATCTCGACGAACGCACTGCCAAGCGAGGTCAGGGAAATCGGGCGACGCGCCTCGGACGACAGGGTTTCGGGCTGGCGGAGATAGAACCAGACCAGGGTCATGCACGACAGCAGCAGCAGGGCCATGAAAATCCCGCGCCACGACGCGATCAGCAGGATGACTTGTCCCAGGGCCGGTGCAATGGCGGGAATGAGTATGAACACCATCATCACCAGCGACATCAGGCGGGCCATTTCCCTGCCCTCGGCGCAGTCGCGGATGATGGCAACGGTGAGAATCCGGGGCCCCGCGGCGCCCAGCCCCTGCAGAAACCTGCCGACCAGCAGCCACTCGAAGGTCGGCGCCATCACCGCGAGGACGCTGCCAAGGATGAACAGCCCGAATCCGAAGAAGATCGGACCCCTGCGGCCGAGGGTGTCCGATGCCGGCCCGTAGAACAGCTGGCCCAGCGACAGTCCGAGAAACAGGACGGTCAGCACGAGTTGGCGGTCATTGTCCCGGGCAAGGCCGAAATCGGACCCGATCTCGGCAAGGGCGGGCAGCATGGCATCAATGGCCAGGGCCACCAGGGACATGCTGAGCGCCATCAGGGCAACGAATTCCTTCTTCATGGCCATGGAAGGACCCCGTCGGACATGCCGCCCCGGATCGGCCGCCTGGCACCGGGACGGCACGGGTACCGGTGTTTGTTCAATTCTCTATCAGGCTGATCAGCCGGTAGTCGGATGGTATTGACACCAGCGCCGGATCGACCTCCCGGCTGATGCTGCGGAATTCCACACCCGAGCCGGCATCCGGACCGGAAAGTTGGCGGATCCGGAGCGGAATCCGGTCCATGACGTCAAGTCCCAGGTCCGGGGCCCGGAATCCCATGATCTCCCCGAGCAGTCTGACGGATGCCACCTGCTTCGCCACCATCGCCCTCAGCGTTGAGAAGTCCCCGGCGCCGATGCCCATTCCGCCGGGATCCGCCAGGCACATCTCTGCCGAGGAGTCCGGCCAGCGGTAGGTGGAGATCCGGCAGGCAATCCCGCGCACGGAGTCGGACTGCCCCGTATCGGTGACCTCCGGTGCCCGGCCATCCGCCGTCCCGGCGCTGTCCAGCAAGCCGTCCAGTTGGGCCTTCAGGTCCCCGGGCATGCCTTCCACCAGGCCGGCAATGAGGCCGGACAGCCCGCCCAGGGCCTCCAGTACGGTGTCCACGTCCATGTAGGAACGGTCACTGTCGATGACCACGAGCATCCGCTGCCTGTCCCGGTCGAAGAGGATGCGGCCGTCCCTCGTCCCCACCGGGACCCGCATCGCGGCACGGCTGCCGCTGACCGCCAGCGTCATCTCCCCTTCGCGGGCCAGCGGATTGGAATAGCGGATGGTGACATCGGCCCGGACCTCGCCGGCAGCCAGGGCCAGCAGCAGCACGGCCATGCAGGTGGCGGGAATTGCGTTTCTGGTCATCACGGGAACCCGGGGGCGATCGGCTCTCCGAGCCTGGCTGGGGGGGGCGGGATGATGCCAGCCCGCAGCATCAAGCAGAACGCGGCGGAACGCCGTTTCCGGACCGCTGCCTGCCGCTGACTCATCCGGCGAGAACCACGCCCTGCAGGAACGTGCGGAGATGCAGGATTTCCTCCGGGTGCACTGAATGGGGCATCGGGTAGGTATGCCATTCCACCGGGTATCCCATTTGCCCCAGAAGCCCCAAGCTGTGCTCCGCGAGCGCCAGGGGAATGACCGGGTCGTCCGTGCCGTGGGCCATGAAAACCGGCACCAGCGCATTGGCCTCGCTGCGCTCCGCAAGCGTCGACTCCGCCGCCGGCAGGTAGGTGGACAGGGCGATCAGTCCCGCCAGTCGCTCGGGATACCTGAGGCCGGCGAACAGCGCCACCGCCCCGCCCTGGGAAAACCCGGCGAGGAAAATGCGCTCGGCGGGAATTCCCCGGGCATTCTCCCGGGCAATCAGCTGATGAACATGGCCCCCGGATTCCTCGAGTCCGTCACGGTCCTCCCGGCGATCGAACGCCATGCCCCGGATGTCATACCAGCCGCGCATCCTGAGCCCCCCGTTGATGGTGATGGGCCGGATCGGCGCGTGGGGAAACAGGAACCTGACCGCGGGACTGTCCCGGAACCCCAACTCCCGCGCCACCGGCTCGAAATCATGGCCGTCGGCGCCGAGGCCATGCAGCCAGATCACCGACCAGGCTGGCCCCCCACCGGTTTCAACCACGATGTGATCGATCATGCGTGCGCTGTCGGGCATGGAAGAGAGATTTTCTGCCGGGGCATATTGATGTATTTTGCAGTGCGGGATTCAGCGATAATACCGCGATGGGACAGTCCCGCAATACCAGGAACCGCATCTTGCTCCTGAGCCTGCTTGGTTGCATGGCCGCAGGACCCGCCGTCGCCCAGCAGGCTCTGGTCACGGTGGATGCCGTCATCCGGCAGGATTTCACCCAGACCGTGCCCATCCTTGGCAGGCTGGTAACGGTCCAGACCGGCATTGTGGCCGCCCGGGTGGCCGGGGCGGTCACTGAAATCAATGTCCGTGTGGGGGATGCGGTCACCCGGGGGCAACGCATCGCGACCGTCGACCCCGAGCCGCTGCACCTGCGCAAGCGGCTGGCGGAAAGCCAGCGCATGGAGGCCGAGACCCGCATCGCTGTCGCCCGGGCGCAACTCGAGCTGGCCCGCCAGGAAGTCGGACGTCTGAGTTCGCTGCAGACTTCGGCGGCAGTGAGCAAGGCCCAGATCGACGACGCCAACCAGCAACAGAACATCGCCTTCGCACGGGTTCGGGAAGCGGAGGCGGAACTCAACAGCGCCGACGCGGAGATCCGGATGGTGGACCTGGAACTCCGCTACACCCAGATCACCGCGCCTTTCGACGGCGCGGTCACCGAAAAGCTGACGGAGGTGGGCAGCTATCTCCAGCGGGGGCAACCCGTGATCAGATTGGTTTCCGACGGCTCCCTGGAACTCGAGGCGGATGTTCCTGCGGCCCGCCTTGCCGGCCTCACCGGGGGCCGCGCGGTGGACATCACCTTCGAGGACGGCATCCGCCACCAGGCCCGGGTGCGGGCCGTGGTTCCGGAGGAGAATCCCAGGACAAGAACACGCCGGGTACGGTTTTCGATCGACCTGGACCCCAAGGCCATGGCCCTCGCGGTACAGCAGAGCGTGACAGTCCACGTCCCCGCGGGAGTCAGCAGGAAGATCAGTTCGGTGCACAAGGATGCCGTGATCCGAAAGGGCCAGGACAGCATCGTGTACGTGGTCGAGGAGGGCCTCGCGAGGTTGCGGCCGGTCCGTCTCGGCGCGCCGGTGGGCAACCGGCTCGAGGTGGTGGGCGGACTGTCGGAAGGCGAACGGGTCGTCATCAGGGGCAATGAGCGGCTGCGGCCGGATCAGCCCGTCTCGGTGGCGGGGGATCCCTCCTAGAACCGCCCCGGAGTTCACCTATGGACCTCATCCGGGCTTCCATCGACCGACCCATCGCCATCATCGCGGCGGTGCTGCTGATCGTGCTGTTCGGACTGGTGGCGCTCTCCACCATACCGATCCAGCTTGCCCCCGACGTCAACCGGCCGGTCATCACGGTGACCACCAACTGGTTCGGCGCCGCGCCGGCGGAGGTGGAGCGGGAGATCATGAATCCCCAGGAAGAGCAGCTGGCGGGGATCGAGGGACTCACCTCCATCACCGGAAACGCCGAACTGGGCCGGTCCCGCATCACCCTGGAATTCAGGGTGGGCACCAACATGGACCGGGCGCTTCTGCTGGTCTCCAACCGCCTGGACCGGGTGTCGGAATATCCCGAGGAGGCCGACCAGCCCACCCTGGACACCGCCGGCAGCGAGGACAACGCCATCGCCTGGTTCATCTTCACCCGCCTGCCCGGAAACACCCGGGACATGCATGAATACGGCGACTTCGTCCGGGATTCCGTCAAGGAGCGCCTCGAACGGGTACCCGGCGTGAGCCGGGTGAATTTCTTCGGCGCCGGCGAGCGTGAAATACACATCATCATCGATCCGACGCTGCTGGCGCGTCACAGCCTGACCATCGCCGACATCAGTCGCTCGCTGCAGCTATCCAACATCTCCCTGGGCGCCGGCGACATCGACGAGGGCAAGCGGCGCTACGTGGTCCGCACCGAGGGGGAACTCCAGTCACTGGACGCCATTCGCGGGGTGCTGATCAACCGGAGCGGCAGCGACCTGATCGCCCGCACCAGGCTGGGCGACATCGCCGATGTGCGCTTCGGCTACCAGGAGCCCACCGCCACCATCCGGATGCTTGGTGATGCCGCCCTGGCCATGAACGCCACCCGCCAGACAGGCGCCAACGTCATCGAGACCATGGCGGGCCTCGCCGAGGCGGTGAAGGAACTCAACCAGTCCGTGGTACCGGAGGCCGGACTGAATCTCAAGCAGGTGTATGACGAAACGGTGTACATCAATTCCGCCATTGACCTGGTCAAGCAGAATATCTGGGTCGGCGGTGGCCTGGCGGCGATGGTCCTGATCCTGTTCCTGCGCTCGGTCCGCGCCACCGCCATCGTCACCCTGGCGATTCCGGTGTCGGTGGTCGGCGCCTTCGTCGCCATGGCGGCTCTGGGACGTTCCATCAACGTGATTTCCCTGGCGGGCCTGGCCTTCGCGGTGGGCATGGTGGTGGATGCCGCCATCGTGGTGCTCGAGAACATCTACCGGCACAAGGAAGAAGGGTACGGCAACCGCGAGGCCGCCTACCTGGGAGCCAGCCAGGTGTGGAGCGCGGTGCTGGTTTCGGCGCTGACCACGGTCATGGTGTTCATACCCATTCTCGTCATGGAACTGGAGGCCGGCCAGCTGTTCCGCGATATCGCCGTGGCCATTTCCGTTGCCGTGGTTCTTTCCCTGGTGGTGTCCATCACCGTCATTCCCGCGTTTTCGCGCCGGATGCTGTCGAACCGGCAGACCCCGGACGGCCACATGCGGAAAGCCCGGATCTTCCTGCTGGACTCCGTCGCCGGTCTTTTCAGCAACCTGATCATCGGTTTCGTCACCCTCGTGGTGCGAAGCCGTTCCATTGCCCTGTTCATCGCCGTCGCCGTCACCGCGGGCGCGGGCTACTTCAGCTACCAGTTCCTGCCCAAGCTTGAATACCTGCCGGAGGGCAACCGCAACCTGCTGTTCGGCATCGTCATCCCCCCGCCGGGCTACAACCTCGACACCACCACCCGGATCGCGCAGGACATAGAGCAGGAAATCAGCCATCTGTGGATCACGGAGTCGGATGTCCCGCCTGCCGGGGCCGAACCGGAGCCCACGCTGGTCCAGCAGGCCGGGCGGTTCTTCGACGGGCTCAGGAACCGGTTCCTTGACGATCCGGATGACGCTGCCGGTGCGCCACCGGAAGCCGAGAGCCCCCCCCTGATCGAACGGTTCTTCTACGTGGCCACGCGGTCCCGCACCTTTCTCGGGGCGGTGTCCGCGGACCCCGCGAGGGTGGCGGAACTCAAGCCCGTGCTGAGCGCGCCGGTATTCCGGGAGCCGGGCACGTTCGGGTTCATCACCCAGCCGTCGATTTTCGGCCGCGGCATCGGCGGCGGGCGCAAGGTGGACCTGGACATCTCCGGCAACGAGCTGGAGACGGTGCTGGAGGTCGCCAACCGCGCATTCGGCCGGATCATCCACCTGTTCCCGCGGGACCAGGGTCACGAATGGCGACCGGTCCCCGGGCTGGAACTGGGCGCGCCGGAAGTCAGGGTGAACCCGGACCGGGTGCGGCTCAACGACAGCGGCATCACCGCGCGGGACCTGGCCCTGACCATCGACACCTTCAACGACGGACTCAGAATCACCCAGGCCACGGTGGAGGGAAAGCTCATGGACATCCTGCTCAAGGGCGCCACCGGTTCCGTGGTGGAAACCCAGGGGATCGGGGACCTGCCCATCGTCACGCCGGCGGGCCAGGTCATCCCGGTGGAATCCGTGGCCGATATCGAACTGACCTCGGGTCCCACGCAGATCCAGCACCGGGAGCGTTTCCGCACCATCACCCTGGAGGTCCGTCCGGGGGCTCTGCTGCCGCTGGAATCGGCCATCGAGACGATCCGGAACCGGGTCATCGAGCCACTGAAGGCCGAGGGACTGCCCCCGGACGTGCGGCTCAGGATTTCCGGCACCGCGGACAAGCTTGACCAGACCCGTGCCGCCATGGGGATCAACCTGCTGCTGTCGGTGGTGATCGTTTTCCTGGTGATGGCGGTGCTGTTCGAGAGCTTTGTCTACCCGCTGATCATCATGGTGTCGGTCCCCATCGCCGCCGCGGGCGGCATCGCGGGCCTCGCGGTGCTGAATCTCTACACCTACCAGGCCCTGGACATGCTCACCATGCTGGGTTTCGTGATCCTCGTGGGCATCGTGGTCAACAACGCCATCCTGCTGGTGCACCAGACCCTGCACCTGATCCGCGAGCGGGACATGGATCCGAAGGAAGCCATTCCGAAGGCCACGCGCAACCGCATCCGGCCGATCTTCATGTCCACGCTCACTTCCGTGTTCGGCATGCTTCCACTGGTGCTGTTTCCCGGGGCGGGCTCGGAACTCTACCGGGGCCTCGGTTCGGTGGTGGTGGGAGGCCTCGCACTGTCTGCGGTGATCACGCTGCTCATCGTTCCGCCGATGATGTCGCTGCTGGTGGCCCCCCTGGAGGCAAGGCGCAGCCGCCGCCTTGCCGCGGCGGAGACGGCCTCCGCCTGATCCCCCCGGATACCCTTCACTCCGCATGCAGGCCCTGCCCCGGGACAACCGCTATATGGCGGGCGTGGCCATCGTCCTTCTGGGCGGCGTCTTCCTCAGCCTCTCCGGCATCCTGATCCGCAACATCGAGTTCGCGGACGGCTGGCAGATCCTGTTCTACCGCTCGCTGGCCACCTTTTCCACCATCGGCCTATTCCTGCTGTTCCAGTACCGCGGCGACACCGCCAGGCGCTTCATCGACATCGGCAGGGCAGGCCTGCTGGCCGCGCTCGTCCTTTCCGTGGGGTCGATTTTCTACATCATGGCCATGCTCAACACCACCGTGGCCAACGTGGTGTTCATCATCGGCGCCGCTCCTCTGCTGGCCGCGCTGGCCGGATGGCTGTTCCTCAGGGAGCGGGTGACCCGCGGCAGCCTGGCGGCGATGTTCGCCGCGATCCTTGGTATCGGCCTCATGTTCGCGGACGGCCTGGTGTCCGGCGGCATGTTGGGGAATGTATTTGCCCTCGGCCTCGCCATCATGTTCGTGTGCTATCTCCTGATCCTGCGCGGCAACCGGCACGTGGACATGATGCCCGCGACCTGCCTGTCCGGCCTGTTCACCGCGGTGATCGTGCTGGCTCTTGTCGGCGACTTTGCCGTCAGTCGCCATGACCTGGTGATCATCCTGGCCCTGGGCAGTGTCCAGTTCGGCCTCGGGTTCATGTGCCTGACCTGGAGCACCCGTTTCATCCCGGCCGCGGAGGTGGCGCTGTTCTCGCTCAGCGAGGCCGTGCTGAACCCGCTGTGGGTCTGGCTCGGGGTCGGCGAGACGCCCAGTCTCTACACCCTGGCCGGCAGCGCGGTGGTACTGGCTGCCGTGATGTCATACAGTATCATGGCCATCCGGCGGGAACGCGCCATCCGGTCGGGCGCGCTGGCGCCCGGGGGTCCCTGACCCCCGGACTGCCGGTCCGGCGCGTGCCCGGATGACCCGTTCCACCCCGGATGGCCGGCCCGGGGGCAGTCATCCTCCGCAATCCGCATGAATCCAGATCAAGAACCCCAGACCAGCCCGATGCACTCCCTCGATTACGGTTTTCCCGGCGGCTTTCCCTATGATTCCCGGCGCATGCCGGTCATGGCGCGCAACATGGTCGCCTCGTCCCAGCCCCTCGCGGTGCAGGCCGGCGTCCGCGCGCTGCGGGAGGGCGGCAACGCGGTGGACGCGGCGCTTGCCACGGCCATCACGCTGACCGTGGTGGAACCCACAAGCAACGGGATCGGCAGCGATGCCTTTGCCATCCTGTGGGACGGAACGGAACTGCACGGTCTCAACGCCTCCGGTCGCATGGCGGCGGCGGTCACGCCGGAGGACTACGCCGGTCTCGGGGAGATGCCGCTGTTCGGCTGGCCCGCCACCACCGTTCCCGGAGCGGTGTCCGCCTGGGTGGCGATGTCCGAACGCTTCGGCAGGCTGCCCTTTGCACGGCTGTTCGAGGATGCCGTCGAGTATGCCCGCAACGGTTATGCCGTGTCCCCGATCACCGCGCGGGCCTGGGCGGCCGCGTCGCCGGAATTCCGGACACAGGAGGGATTCCATCACTTCCTGCCGGACGGAAAGCCGCCGGCACCGGGTCAATGGTTCCGGTTCCCCGACCAGGCGGCCACGCTGGAAGCCATCGCCCGCACCCGGGGAGAGGCTTTCTACCGCGGCGAGCTGGCGATGGAAATGGTGGCCTCGTCCAGGCGTAACGGATGGAAGCTGGAGCCGTCAGACCTTGCCGGCCACCGGGCGGACTGGATGAATCCGATCCGGCAGCAGTACGGCGAAATCGCCCTGCACGAGATCCCGCCCAATGGCCAGGGGCTGGCCGCACTCATGATGCTCGGCATCATCCGCCACCTGGACGTGGGCCGCTTCGCGCCGGATTCCGCCGACAGCGTGCACCTCCAGGTGGAGGCCATGAAGCTGGCGCTGTCGGACGCCTGGCAGTACGTCGCCGATCCCGATGCCATGACGATGTCCGTGAAGAACCTCCTGGACGACGGATACCTGGCTTCGCGGGCGGCCCTGATCAGCATGGCCGAGGCGCGCTTTCCCCGGCACGGCTTTCCCGACCGGGGCGGCACGGTGTACCTCACCACCGCTGACCGGGATGGCATGATGGTCTCCATGATCCAGAGCAACTACTTCGGCTTCGGCTCCGGCGTGGTGGTGGAGGGAACCGGCATCAGCATGCAGAACCGCGGTGCTGGATTCAATCTGATTCCCGGGCATCCGAACGAGGCGGGCGGCGGCAAGCGCCCGTTTCACACCATCATCCCCGGGTTCGTCACCCGGGGCGGCCGGCCGGAAATGAGTTTCGGCGTCATGGGCGGAAGCATGCAGGCCCAGGGGCACGCGCAGATGGTGATCCGCATTTACGACTACGGCCAGAATCCGCAGACCGCCAGCGATGCCCGCCGCTGGCGGGTGCTGGAGGATCTCCAGCTGCACCTGGAGGAGGGCTTCGATCCCGAGGTAGAGGCGGAACTCCAGCGGCGCGGCCACAGGCTGTATGCCGGCAGCCCGGACGAGGAAACCGGGTTCGGCGGCGCCCAGCTCATCTACCGCGCGGACGGCATCTATGTCGCCGGTTCCGATCATCGCAAGGATGGCATGGCGGCGGGATTCTGACTGTCCGGGAGGATTTGCCGGACTCATGGATTCCCTCTTCGGCCCGAGCCGGATGGCAGGACAACGCTGGCGCACCGCTTCGCGGTCAGGTGAGGCAGCGGGACGAACCGCCTGGATCCTGTCATACCGCGAAACGGTCTGTCCTGAACGACCCGGCTGCGTGCCGCCTGGTTGTTCGGGGAAGAGTCGGAGGGGGCAGGCCGGGCCGGGGGGATGCGGCCGCTCAATAGCGGACAGTCCATTCGCTCCTGGCAGGTGCTGGCACGGGATACCGGCGGACACCCGTCAACCCGTCGGGCGGATGCGACAGGGAATTTTCTATCCGGCCCGCACCTGGTCGTAGCGGATTCCCGTGATGAGATACCGGCGCGAAATACCACCGATTTCGATCACCACCTCGTCGTCCGCCGTCTTTTTCAGCAGCGCCCGGGCCATGGGTGAATCCACGCTGATGTAACCCCTCGTCGAGTCGCTGTCGATCTCGTCGCCGCCGACGATCCGATACTCCTCCACGCCGCCATCCTCTGTCTCCAGCGTGACCCGGGCGCCGAAAAACACCTGTTCCTCGTTGCCCACCCGGTCCACCACGTTCAGTTCCGGCAAGCGCTTTTGCAGGTAGCGGATCCGGCGGTCGATTTCCCGGAGCTGCTTCTTGCGGTAGATGTACTCCGCGTTTTCCGAGCGGTCGCCTTCGGCGGCGGCGGCGGACAGCGCCCGGGTGACTTCGGCGCGCCTCCTCCAGATCTCCCTTTCCTCCGCCTGCAGCAAGGCGAAGCCTTCCGGGGTGATGTACGGGGAGGATCCCATCACCGGGGTCCGGCGGATATCCGGAGCCCGCCGGAGCCGGGGTTGCACCGGAAGCCGCCGCGGCATGCCGTCATCCGCTGCCGCGGGGCCGGTCTGTCTTGAGGCGCCGGACGGATACCCGCTGTCTTCATGGTCAAACTCCGATCTCCTCTTCGCCGGCCCCCGTGGCGTCCTGGACTTCATGGGATTCGAGATACAGCTGCTTTTCCTGCTGCAGCTGCCACATCTGGGCATACAGCCCGTCGCTGCCGACCAGCGCTTCGTGGGTGCCCCGTTCCACGATCCGCCCCCTGTCCAGCACGATGATGTGATCGGCATGGGTCACCGTCGACAGGCGGTGGGCAATCATCAGGGTGGTGCAGTTTTCCGCCACCCGGTCAAGGGCCTGCTGGATCGCCTGTTCGGCGCGGCTGTCCAGGGAGGAGGTCGCCTCGTCAAAAATCAGGATCCGCGCCCCTTTCAGGGCGGTGCGGGCGATGGCGACCCGCTGCTTTTCCCCGCCCGAGAGCTTGAGGCCGCGCTCGCCCACCAGGATGTCATAACCCTGGGGATGCTGTTCGATGAAGGCGTCGATCTGCGCCACCCCGGCCGCCTCGCGAATGTCCCCGGCGGAGGCGCCCTGGCGGCCGTAGCCGATGTTGTAGCCGATCGTGTCGTTGAACAGCACCGTATCCTGGGGCACCACGCCCATGACCGCGCGCAGGCTTTCCAGGGTCAGTTCGCGGACATCCTGTCCGTCGATGGTCACCCGCCCCGAGTCCGGATCGTAGAACCGAAGGAGCAGCCGGGCCAGGGTGGATTTTCCGGACCCCGACGGCCCCACCACCGCCAGCATGGTTCCCCCGGGAATTCCGAAGCTGATGTCCTCCAGAACCGGTTGGTCTTGCTGGTACCGGAAGCTCACGTTCTCGAACCGGATCTCGCCACGGGACAGCGCAAGCGGCCTGGCGTCGGGGGGTTCCATCACCTTCGGCGACTCGTCCAGCAGGTCGAACAGCTTTTCCATGTCGATCAGGGAATGGTTCAGTTCCCGGTAGAGGGAGCCGAGGAAGCTGAGGGGGATGTAGAGCTGGATCAGGAAGGCGTTGATCATGGCGAAATCCCCCAGGGTCAGCCGTCCGGCGACCACGCCGCCGGCCGCCATGACCATCAGCACCGTCATCCCGACGGCGATGATGAATCCCTGGCCGGTATTGAGCAGCGAAAGGGAGTAGTAGCTTTTCAGGTTGGCCTGCGCCCATTGGTCCATGGCATCCCGGTAGCGTTCCCTTTCCAGCATTTCGTTGCCGAACACCTTGACCGTTTCGTAGTTCAGCAGCGAGTCGATCGAGCGCGTGTTGGCGCTGGATTCCGCCGCGTTCATCTCCACCCGGAAACGGGTGCGCCAGCGGGTGACCAGGTAGGTGAACACCGCATACACCACGATGACGGTGACCGTCACCAGAGCGAAGAGGATATCGAACTGGTACCACAGGATTCCCAGTACCGCGGCGATTTCCAGCACGACCGGCACGATGTTGAGCACCATGATCCGGAGAAAGAAGCCGATGCCGGTGGTGCCGCGCTCCACGTCGCGCGACAGCCCTCCGGTCTTGCGGTCGAGGTGAAAGCCCAGTGAAAGCCGGTGGAGGTGGACAAAAACCTCCATGGCGACCCGGTGGATGATGTCGACGCTGGCGCGTACGAAGATCATGTCGCGCAGTTCGTTGAACAGGACTGCGCCGAAACGCAGTAGCCCGTAGGCGATCAGGAACGCCAGGGGCAGCACCAGGATCTGCACCGTCTCCCCGGCGTCCATGGCGTCGATGATCTCCTTGAGGACCAGCGGCACCGTGATGTTGGCGGCCCGTGCCGCCACCAGGAGTGCCAGGCCGACCGCGATCCGCCAGCGGTACTGCCACAGGTAGGGCAGGAGCTTATGCGCGGCGCGCCAGTCGCCCCGTGCGGTGGTATGAACCCTGGATCGTGGAGACATGTTCCGAATGCTGACCTTGAACTGGCGGTTTGGGTTGCCTGGCCCCGGGCAGACCAGGCTAGGGTCCGGCGCCCAGAATAGCACCCATTCTTGCCATGTCATCAGAATCCAGGTCATCCCGCGTCCTGGCCAGCTCCAGGGTCCTGGCGCCCATGACCCGGTAGATCTCCGCGAGCGCCGGGTCCAGTTCCCGGAGCGTCTCGAGTTCGGCTTCCACCAGTTGCCAGTCCCCCCGGGCGATCGGTCCGGTCAGCGTGGCCCCGGGGCCGTGGGCGACGATGTTCTCGACGGTGTTCCTGAGGACCGGGGCGATGAGCGCGGCCGCGGTGCCGCGGTCGATGCCGGCGAGTCCGTACGTGTCGATGCCGGCCGCTGTCAGGGCGTTGAGATAGTTGCTCACCATGACGCCGGCGGCATGGTAGGCCGGTTTCCGGTTGGCATTGATGGTGAACGTGCGCCCGCCGATCGCCTCGAATGCCGGCCGCAGCACCTCGAGTGCTGCCTCATCCCCCTCGCAGGCGCACCAGGTTCCGCTGAAATTCCGGGCCGACCAGGTGAAGTCACCGAAACTGTGCAGCGGATGTACGCTGGCAACCGGGCCCTCGAGGCCGGCATCGCGCAGCAGCGTGGACGCCAGGGCTCCACCGAGGTGAAACGTGATCGCCCGGCTCCCGGACAGGTGCGCGGCCGCATCGCCGATATGACGGTCCGGTGTCGCCAGCAGGATCACGTCCGCCGGTCCGAGGCCGGCGGGGGAATCCAGCGCGGCGCCGCCGCCGACGCTCCGTACCGCGTCGGCGGCGGAGTCGGGGGAGCGGGTCAGGACCTGCCCGATCCGGAATACGCCGTCGCGGTGCCACAGGTGGCCCAGCACCCGGCCCGCGCGGCCACAGCCGAGGAAGCTGATGGTCAGCATGCCGCCGTGCCGAAACGGCGGCGCGCGCCGTCATCCGGCCGTCCGGAATCGGCGGGGCCCGTCTGATTCGATGTCCTTCCCAGTGTGTTCATGTGTGCAATCCCGGCCCGCGGCCGGCGGGCGTCATTGAGAGGCGTCGGGACGGCCAGGACGGCAACAGCCGAAGGTCCCGGCAGGGACCGGCTATTCCATCGGACCGGGCGATCCTCTAGAGTCCGGGCAATGAATGCCCCGGACGATGGTAAGTGACCCCCGCGACCGATATCAATATCCGGCGCTATCCCTGGATCCAGTTCAGCACCAACCTGTTTGGCTGGTTTCCGGTGTTCTTCCTCTATTTCAGCAGCATGGTCCCGCTGTCGTCGGCGATTCTCCTCGGCTCGATCTATTACCTGTGCGTGACCCTGTCCGAAGTCCCGTCCGGGTACTTTTCCGACCGCCTGGGACGCCGGATCACCATGCTGGTTTCCGCCGCCTGTTTCGTGGCGTCGAACGTCGCCTTCATCGCGGCCACGGACTTCACGGGCCTGGTGTTCGGGCAGGTTTTGCTGGCCCTGGGAATGGCGTTTCTTTCCGGAACGGATACGGCCTTCCTCTATGATTCCCTGCTGTCGCTGGGCACGCAAGAGCAATATGCCGTGCACGAGGCCCACGGTCAACTGCTCGGCACGGCCGGCCTGGCGCTGGCCTCCCTGGCCGGGGGGGTCCTGGGTCTTGCCGACCTCCGGCTGCCGTATGGACTGGCACTGGTCGGGGCGTTGTGGGCGTTCTGGCTGACGTGGGGCTGCGTTGAGCCGCCGGACCGCCGTCAGGACGGTTCCGGCACGGAGTCCTTTCTCCACTCGATACGGGACTGCTGGCGCCTGCTGTCCGACAGGGTCCTGGCCTGGCTTTTCGGGGTCATGGTGTTCATGTACTCCCTCGAGCACGTCGCCTACGAGTTCTACCAGCCCTATCTCCGGTTGCTCGACCTGGAGTGGTTCGCCGGGGACACCACGACCCTGGTGTCCGGCGTGGTCGCCGGCATCTCGATGGTCGGCGGTGTACTGGGGGCGGCGTTCAGTGTACGGCTCCATCAGCGGCTCGGCATACGTTCCCTCCTGTACATCGCCTTCGCGACGCATCTTGCCATCATCGGGGCGCTCGCGTTCGTGCTGGCCCAATGGGTGCTGGTCCTGGTCATCCTGCGCAATTTTCCCATGGTACTGATCTATGCACCGGTCAATGCCATGATTGCTCCGCGCATCGGCAGCCATTTGCGGGCCACCTACCTTTCGATCCAGAGCCTCATGGGGCGCCTGGTGTTTTCCGGCCTTCTGCTTGTCCTGTCCTCCAGTGTGGACCACCAGCCGCTGGCATGGTCCAGTCTTTCACTGGTATTGCGGGAAGCCTTCGTGTTCGCCGTCGCCAGCTTCGCCGTCGCCGTCGCACTTGCGCCGAGGAAGAGCATGGCATCCTGACGCCGGCCGGCCCCGGCGCCTCCGTCTGCACGGACGCGCCGCCGGGCGGAGTGTCAGTCTCCCGGCAGGGTCGCCCGTGTGCACAGGGCAGCGAAGCCGGGGTAGCCGTCCCCGGGAATCCGGTATTTGCGCCCGGCCCCGCCCCAGCCTTCACCGGCATTGACCCGGTTCAGCAGCCGCGCGGCGTCATCGAAGGCCACCCCGCCCATCCCGGCCACGCCCCGGGCGAACACGATGTCCGGAAGACCGCTGCCGCTTGGCCCGATGAGTTCGATCCGGCCGGCATCGCCGACACCCTCGATGATGTCGTCGAGGGTGTCGTTGATCAGCGTCGACGCGGTGCACAGAATGGTTCGGCAGCCGCGCAATCCGCTGGCGTCCGCCGCCGCCTCGATCCCGGGCCCCTCGGGAATGCGCTCCGGCGCGAGTTCCAGGACCCGGACCCTCACCCCGCGCGCGGTGAAGCGTTGCACCAGCGGTCCAAAATAGCCCACCATGCCCACAGTGTCGCCAGGCGCCGGCCCGTCAACGCCGGCGGAATCGTCCGGCCGATATCCCGCCCGGCGCATCAGCGACCGGGACAGGGCGTTGAAAGCACCCATGGCCAGCGCCTTCGGGGCTTCCTCCCCGGACAGGAAGCCGTCGACCAGGATCCGGACCCGGGGATCCGGGTGCGACGGATCCGGCACCATCCGCCGGAGTTCCCCGGGCAGGGTGCCCAGGCTGAAATAGAACGGCCCCACACTGCCGTCGGTCAGGACCACGAAGGCGAATTCGTCCCGGACGGTCCCGCCCGTGACGGGCACGGGCAGGTGGATTCCCGCAACTGAAAGCCCGGGCAGCACATGCAGCAGGTCGCAGGCCAGGCGGTGGTACTCGGCATGCAGCATCCCGCATCTCAGTCGGGTGTGGCCGGCGGGGCGCCGGCGGCCGCCCGGGTCAGGCGGGAGGACAGCCGCTGAAACCGCCATGCCAGCAGGACCCCGGTGGTGGTCAGGCCGAGGGCCATCCCCCACAGGATGCCGTAACCTTCCATGCCGGCGCCGAAAGCGAGCCAGGCGCCGCCGCCGATACCGATCACCCAGTAACCGAACCCGGCGATCCAGAGCGGTGCGACACTGTCCTTCAGTCCCCGCAGCACGCGGGCGGCGATGGCCTGGAGGCCGTCAAAGACCTGGAACAGGGCTCCGATGATGAAGAAGCCCTTGGCCAGTACCGAGACCGTGCCGAAGCCCGGATCCTCGGGAGAGATGAACATCGCAATGATCAGGTCCCCGTACACCAGGGGGACCAGGAGCAGGGTGCAGATCATCAGTACGCCGATCCCCATCGCCAGCAGGCCGGAGTGCCGGGCCTCCGCCATCCGGTCCCGGCCCACGGCGTGGGCCACCCGCACCATGCCGGATTCCGCCACGCCGAGCGCCAGCATGAACGTCACCCCAAGCCACGACAGCACGATCTCGTAGGCGGCCAGGGTCTCGGGGCCGATGACCCCGGAGAGGATGGACGCGCCGGTGAACATGCCGGCCTCAAGCAATACCAGCCCACCCACCGGGATACCCAGGCGGGTGATTTCCCACATGACCTCCCCTTCCACGCGCCAGCGACCGGAGAACACCCCGTAGCCGCGCAGGGACTCGGTGCGGTGGATGTGCCACAAAAGGGCCAGGAACATCAGCCAAGACACGATGGTGGTGGCCAGGCCGGCCCCGGCCAGGCCCATTCGCGGCAGTCCCGCGATCCCGTGCACCAGGAGATAGGTCAGCAACCAGTTGACGGCCACGGCGACCACCGTGATGACCATGACTGCGCGTGGCCGCGACAGGGCCGACACGAAGTACCTGAGCACCGAAAACCAGAGCGCCGGCAGCACGAATCCGCTGAGCCACCTGAGATAGCCCTTCGACAACTCCACCACGGCGTCATCCTGCCCGGTCCATACCAGCACCACGTCCATGTTCCAGATCAGCCAGGTGGCAGGCAGGCCCACCCACGTCGAGAGCAGCATGCCCTGGCGGACCGCGGTGCCCGCGTCCCGCTTGCGTCCCGCGCCCTCCGCCTGGGCGCACAGGACGCCGACGATGGAAAGCACACCGATCAGGATCACCAGGATCTCGAAGGACAGGTTGCCCGCGATTCCCACCGTGGCGAGTTCGTGATACCCCAGCTTCCCCACCACCATCTTGGTGGTGATGAACATCGCCATCTCGGACAGGTAGGCAGCCGCCAGCGGAACCGCGATCTGCAGCAGCATGGCGGATTCCCTGCGGGTTGAAAGCGACATGTACGCTCGGGGCTGGCGTGGGGACGGGAGTATAGCGGAGACGAATCCGCGGACAGGTCGCAATAAACGACGGATTCTGCGCGCCGATGCCATCAGGGCGGGGGTCAATTCAATACACTGTGCCCGTTTCCAGCCAACCCTTCAGCGCAGCATGACCATCCCCACAAACGCCCTTTCCGCCGGCAACATCGCCGCCCGGCAGCATGGTGCCATGGAGTTCTCTGAGGCTCCGGTGGACCTTGATGCCGTACGCGGGTACCGACTCGGCCGTATCCGCGAGCAGCTGAGGCGGCTCGACTATGCCGGCGTCCTACTGTTCGACCAGGTCAACTGCCGCTACGCCTGCGATGCCACCAACATGCAGGTCTGGTGTTCCCATTATGAGACCCGCTGCGTGTTCATCGCCACCGCCGGACCGATGATCCTGTTCGACTACGGCGACTATCCCCATCTCGCCGAGGGACTGCCGCTGATCGACGAATACCGGGTCAACACCTCGTTCTACTATTTCACCGCCGGGCCGAACACCGACCGGCGCGCCGACGAGTTCGGCCGGGTGATCGCCGATCTGGTGCGCGCCCACGGCGGCGGCAACCTTCGTCTGGCGGTGGACAGGTTGTCCTGGCAGGGGTCCCGTCGCCTGCTGGACCAGGGGCTCAGCCTGCACGATGGGCTCGAGGTGCTGGAACTGGCGCGGGTGATCAAGTCGGACGGGGAACTGGCGCTGATGCAGAAGGCCATCGATGTCTGTGAAACCGGGGTGCGCAGGATGCGCGAGGCGTTGACACCCGGAATCACGGAAAACGCCCTGTGGGCGAAGCTGCACGAGGCCAACGTCGCCCTGGGCGGAGAATGGATCGAAACACGCCTGCTGTCCTCCGGGCCGCGCACCTATCCCTGGTTCCGCGAAGCCTCGATGCGGGTGATCGAAAACGGGGACATGGTGAGCTTCGATACCGACCTCATCGGCCCCTATGGCTACTGCGCCGATATGTCCCGGAGCTGGGTCTGCGGCGACCGGCCCAATGCCGAGCAGCGCCGGATCCACGCCCTTGCCAGGGAGCAGATCGTGCACAACTGCAGCATCCTGAAGTCCGGCGTCAGCTTCCGCGAGGTCTCCGAGCGGGCCTGGAAGATTCCGGACGAGTTTTCCTCCAACCGCTACAGCAGCCTGATACACGGCATTGGTCTTGCCGACGAATACCCCTCCATCAAGCATATCCACGACTTCGACAAGAAGGGTTACGACGGCGTCCTCGAGGAAAACATGACCCTGTGCGTGGAATCCTATATCGGTTCGGCAAAGGGCGGGGAAGGGGTCAAGCTGGAGGAGCAGGTGGTGATCACAAAGGACGGCTGCCGGCTGATGACGGCCTACCCGCTGGAGCCATGCTGACTTTCCGTGCCGATGCCCCGCACCTCCTGAACCAGATCCCGGACTCACCTGGATTCGACTGACACTGCTCAAGATCGGAACCGGACCACGGCACGGTGCTTGAAACGGTTGTTCTTCCAGTCGTATGCATACGCCGGGAAATTTTCCAGGGTGCTGGCGAATCTGCAAAAACACCCTTGTGGCATCCCTCGGGATAGTCCCGAAGGTACTCCCCTTGCTCAGAAATCGATGATTGGCGCAACGCCGGGGAGGTCGCGCGCGCAGGTCGTACCATCGATGTCGGCTTTCTTGAGCCCGAACCATCTGACAAGATAGGTGGAGAGATCTATCTGCAAGTACATCCGGGGCATCCCGAGCGAATTGGTTAATTTGTGTCCGACCCTTAGCCCGCGATCCGTACGAAATTTCGCGAGCAGGGCAGGGCTATGCACACACCTAACGCGCGCTTCTTGATTTTTTAGGAATGAAGTCTGGTTTAGCACCAATACTGTTGCTTTAAGGATTTCACTATGTGGTCCTGCCTTGAACAGGTTGCGGGAATTGAGGACCTTTCATGGCGCGAACCCCGGCCGGATTTCCCGGTGGCGTACGCATCTCGGATTATCTCACTGTCCATATCATTGCGCAGGTGTATGCCCATGACACCGTGCGCGATGTGCTCCGGTTGACAGGCAGCGACAGCCTGCGTCGCCGGGACCTGCCGGCGGAGGTGATGGTCTACTACGTGATTGCCATGGCGCTGTTCCGCGCCGTGTCCGCCCGGGAGGTGCTGCGTTGCCTGGTGGACGGCCTGCGCCTGTCTGCGCCGGGACAGCCCCTGAAGGTATCCGGCAAGTCCTCCATCTCCCGGGCCCGGGGCCGCCTGGGACTGCAGCCCTTTGCGGCCCTGCGGTCGGCCTGCGTGATTCCCCTGGCAACCCCCGGGACCCTGGGTGCCTGGTACCGGGACCTGCGGGTGGTGGCATTTGACGGCTCCACCCTGAATATCCCGGACGAGGCGCGGAACCGGGACACCTTCGGCTTGCCGAACAGCGCCCGGGGCGATGCGGCCTTCCCGCAGCTGCGGCTGACGACCATGGTGGAGGTGGGCACCCGGGCGGCCTTTGCCTGGCATGCGGGCCCGTTGTCCGAAAGCGAGGCGGACCAGGCGGAACAGCTATTGCCGGAACTGGGCCCCGGGATGCTGGTGCTGGCGGACCGGTATGATGGGGGCTATCCCTTGTGGCTGCGGGCGCAGGCCACGGGCGCCGAGCTGCTGTGGCGATTCAGGTCCAACCACCGGTTCCCGGTGGCGGAGGTGTTTGCCGACGGCTCCTGGCGCAGCGTGATCCGCGGCAGCGGCCGGGACAGGCACAAGAGCCGCGGCACCTTGCCGGTGCGCGTGATCACCTACCGGCTGGAGACGGGAGATACCCGCGATACCCTGGTCACCACCCTGCTGGACCCGGATACAGCGCCGGCGGCGGAACTGGCCGCCCTGTACCATGAGCGCTGGGAGATCGAGACGGCCTATGACGAGGTCAAGACCCACCTGCTGGGCCCCGGCACCCTGCTGCGGAGCAAGACGCCGGAACTGGTGTACCAGGAAGTGGATGGCCTGATGCTGGCCCATTATGCCGTTCGGCATCTGATGCACAAGGCCGCCGGGAAGGCCGGTGAGGATCCGGACCGAATATCCTTTGTGCATGCGGTTCGTGCGATGCGCCGTCGGATCACCCAGCCGGGTGGTTTTCCCCCCACAGGTTCAGATGGACGCGCTCATTGAGGAGATTCTCGAGGAGCGATGCGTGTCGAGTCGTGGGCAGATCAGGCCGAGAGGGGTGAAACGGAAGATGAGCAACTTTCCGCTCCGGAAACGTGGGCCGATATCGCGGACGGTCCGTGCCTGGGAACCTGAAATCATCACAATTTCTCCTGAATGCAACAGTATTGGGTTTAGCACCCGATCACTGATAGAAAGATCGGCAGTCTTTGGTTCCGCCAAGTCACTTGGGCGGGCAGGTGGTACCGCGCCTTACCAGGCTCGTCGGAAAGATATGTCGATTTGGTTGGTGATCACCTTTGTTGACGACAGCCTCGGATATGAGATTGGCAGCCATAGAACCGATCTTGCCAATCGGTTGACGTATGGTTGTTAAGGACACCATGCTCCAACTCGCCATCGGAATGTCGTCAACCCCAATGATTGAGACATCGTCCGGCGTTGCCAGCCCCATCTTCCTGGCAGCATCAATCGCGCCAATCGCGATCACATCGTTCCCGCAAAAGATGGCTGTTGGTGGTGTTTTTAACCGCATCAACTGAACAAAACCGGAATAGCCCCCTTCATGGGTAAATTCGGCATTAAACAGCAGGGTTTCGTCCAACTCAAGGCCGGATTTCTCGAGAACAGATGCCGCGCCAGCCAGGCGTCCGTGTGAGGTCGAGGTGGAGGATGGGCCCATCAGGAACCCGATCCTTTTGTGACCAAGCTCAATCAAATGGCCCAGGGCTTCTGCTCCGGCAGCGAAGTTATCACTTTCCACAACATCCACGTCATCCCGCATGTTGGAACGGACCGCCAGGACTGTGGGAACATTGCGCTCTTTCAGAAACGCCACCATCGGCGAGTCAATAGTGGCCGTGGTGATGATCACGCCGTCCAACGTGTCAATCAGTGAGCGCAGTTTGCGCCCGGCGCGGTCGCGCGTGATTTCGTCAATAATCAGGACCATGTCAAAGCCAAGATCATCAAGTTCATTGTGTAATCTGTCGACAAGATAGGGGTAGAAGGAATTATGCAAGGCGGCGACGACTACGCCGATGACCCCTTTGCGCTTGCCCACGCTGTTATTTGCCAAAACAGCCTTGGGTGTGGCCGAATAGCCCAGAGACCGAGCCGCAGAGAGAACGCTTTCGCGTGTGGCTTCGGAGAGCTGACCGCTGCCAGCAAGCGCCCGCGACGCCGTTGATTCCGCAACCCCAACTTTTGCAGCGATGTCTCGCAGTGTCACTTTTTGCGTCATGTGATCAGTATCCTACGTAAACCTTCCAAAATGAAGTTACGCAACTTTCCGCAATTTTCGACGAGAAAGCAACTCTTGCGGCGTGGAGTTGCGAGATTTCAAAACTTAGGTCATCGCGACGGCTTTCAATCTGGGCCACTTATGGCGATCTGCCAACCACTGCACGTCGTAGCAAACAGTGCAGTGTCTTGTTTCAATCCGGCCATGATTGACATCAATGCTCTGGCTGCCTGTAACGAACTGGTCACCTATGTGCGCGTTCTGAATACTCATCCCCGCTTCCACTCCGAAGTGCATCCCTCGCCGCGATTCCGGAATGAGGGCGTAGCCCGAATGGAGGGATCGCGGCGAGGGCGGAAAAAATCAGCGCCCCTGGGCGCCCATTCCGGCCGGTAATGGCGTCAATCTCGACTCCGGGGGATACTGACAGAGCCCATTCGCCGACGCAAGTGCCTGCCCGGTGCCTGCCCGGTGCCTTCCGGCCGAGCGGGGCCCCTCCCGTGGGTCACGAGATGCCCGGACCGGCGATGTCGCCGCCTTCAGGGTGGGACCAGGGCCCCGGCGAAGACCTCCGCAGGCGTGCGATACCCCAGCACCTTGCGGGGTCGGTGATTGATCCGGTCCTCCACCGCCCGGACCTGCGCCTCCGTCACCTGGCGGAAGTCCATCCCCTTCGGGAAGTACTGGCGCACCAGGCCGTGGGTGTGCTCGTTCAGTCCCCGCTCCCAGGAATGATAGGGGGTGGCGAAGTAGCAGCCCGCTCCCAGCGAATCCGACATCTCCCGGTGCCCTGCAAACTCCTTGCCGTTGTCCGCCGTGAGGGTGTGAACCCGGTCTCGAATCGGCCCCATGCGCCGGGTGAGCGCCGTGGTCACCGCCGCCGCGGTCTTCACCTCGACCCGCTCCAGGAACGTAAACTTCGAACCCCGGTCCACTGACGACACCAGGGTGCCAAGGAAAGGTTCGCCACCACCTTCCCCCCCCCGAGTCATGGGCCGTCGCTCGCGAGGGCGGTGGCTAAGCGTTGACAGGGGCGCGTGTGGGCGGGGCTAATGGGCACCGAAAAGGTCATGATCCGGGATGCCGAGGTGATCACGCTGGCCGAAGGCAGCATCCGGCCCGCCGAGTTGGCGAGGGGGTCGGAATCCCGCGGTGTCCGAGAACCCAGGCACGCACGTACGCACTGCACCGGGACCTGGGAGGTCTGCATGCGATCGCGCTGTCGTGGCGGGATCGCGGAGGAAAGGGTAAACCGTAACCGAAGATGTACGGCATGAAGAAGTCAGATACGGCCATAGTAGCTGAGAAGCCGGCGAACAAGGGGGCGCGAGCCCTGGCGGAGTTGGTGGAGCGAAGGGCCGTACCCGAGGGGAATTCGGGAAGCCAAGGCACGCGCCGGGCACAGGACCGGGGAAGCGTGACACAGGCGGCGGACCGGATACGGCAATTTGTACAACGGGAGCGTCTGACGGCGCTTCTCCACCATGTCACTGTGGATGCGCATCGCTGGGCGTACTTCGAATTGAAGAAAGAGGAAGTGGCGCAGCCGCGAGACCAGCGGCGACACGATCATCGTGCGGTACGCCGATGACTTCGTGGTGGGTTTTCAGTACAAGCGGGACGCGGAGCGTTTTCTGGACGCGGTCAGCGAGCGGTTTGGAAGCTTTGAGCCGGCCTTGCATCCTGACAAGACCCGGCTCATCGAGTTCGGGCGGTTTGCCCGTGAGAACCGCCGATGGCGGGGAGAGGGCAAACCGGAGACCTTCGACTTTCTGGGCTTCACGCACTATTGCACGAAGGACAGGGAGAGGGGGTGTTTCCAACTGGGACGCAAGCCGGTGGCGAAGCGGATGGTACGCACGCTGAAACGGATCAGGGAGGTGCTACGCAGACGTATGCATGGGAATGTGGAGGACACGGCGAGGTGGCTGGGAAGGGTGTTGAATGGATGGTTGAACTACTATGCCGTCCCAACCCCTTACCGGTATCTGCAACGGTTTGTCCGACGTCTGAAGCGGATGTGGCTCATGTTTCTGCGTCGCAGGTCGCAAAAGGACCGCTTCCATTGGGTCGACATCACGCGCCTAACGGAGCAACACTGGCCCAAGCTGGAAATCAGGCACCCGTGGCCGAACCAACGCTTTGCCGTCAGAGCAGGTGGAAGTGCTACCCAAGGGAGGAGCCGGATGCCTTAACGGGCACGTCCGGATCTGGGCGGGGGGGCCCCAGCAATGGGGTTCCCTACCGCAATGGTCTGCTGTGCGGTTCCGGGGGCTGCCCGGTGGCGGTGGAGCTGTTTGCCGGCAACACCAGGGATCCGACCACGGTGGCATCCCAGGTGGAGAAGATCCGCACCCTGCTCGACGATCTGTCCGACGTGGTGGTGAACACTGTCCGCCTGCCCGGCACGGACGGGGCTGGGATGCCGGTCGTGACCCGGCGGACCGGGCTGCAGCGCCGGGCGTTCGAACTTCTGGAGGTTAATCCCGATCAAACTGTTCCCATAAGCGTGACAGGTTGAAATCACGCTGTATTGCCTGAAAACTCCGGAAATTCAATGGGTTGGAGAGAAAATCCGGGATGTTTGCTCCGTGAAGTTCCGATTAGCCCTGGCGATATTCCCGAAAGTAGTTGACAGAACCATAGTTCTTGCGGCATATTTCCGGGAAGATTGCGCAAGTAGAGAGGAAATTGCAGGATGAAAACGGTTGGACATCTCATCGGACGTGCGTTGAAAGCGTACGGCGTACCCTACATCACCGGGTTGCCGGGACACGGAAATTGGAACCTCCTTGATGCGTTCAATGACGAAGGCACTGACATACCGGTTGTGCAGACGATGCATGAACAGGCCGCTGTTCACATCGCAGATGCCCATTACCGCGTGACAGGAAGCCCTATTGCCGCCTGCACGTCGATCGGACCCGGGGCCGCGAACACAGTCATGGGTCTAGCCAACGCACATTGCGATTCCACCGCCTTGCTATTGCTGACGGGCTCCGCCTCGACACATATGCGTGGCCATGGCGTGATGCAGGAAATGGACCGCGAGAACGCGCCAGATTTTACCCAAGTCACCCAGCATGTCACCAAGCGCAATTTTGACATGATTAGTGCCGACAGCGCTGCATTTATCATGCACCGCGCGTTTAACGCGATGACCACGGGCCGCCCTGGACCCGTCCATATCGATATTCCACTTGATGTGCAATCGGCCGAGACCGACATTGATTTTCAGGATTTGTCCAAGCGGTTGCCAACCGGCCGTCAACGCGCCGATAGCCTGGCCATTGAAGCGGCCATCAGGCTCCTGCTAAGCGCTGAGCGGCCTTGCATTGTCGCGGGTGGTGGCGCGATTACGTCGAATGCAGGCTCCGCCCTAAAGACGATTGTCGAGCGTCTAGGTATTCCGGTGGTCTTCACTTGGAACGGCAAGGGCGCGCTGCCCGAGGATCACCCAATGAACGCGGGCACGGTCGGCTGGCCTGGTTCTCTGACTGGCAACACACTCGCCAGTGAAGCGGACGTCGTCATGTCGCTGGGCTGCAAGTTCACCGACTGGTCAGCATCATCCTGGCGCAAGGGCGTTAGCTTCTCGATCCCGGACAGCAAGCTGGTCCATGTGGACATTGACCCGCGCGAGATCGGCAAGAACTATCCCGTCGAGGTTGGCATTGTCGCCGACATCTCGCTGGCGCTTGAAGATATGAACGCAGGGATTTCAGACGAACAGGCGCGTAAGGCGTATGAAAAGCGTTCAGCCCATCACGACCGTTTGGTCAGGCTCTGGGCGGAATGGGATGAGATCATGGAACCGCGCCGCTCACATAACAAGATCCCGACAACCATGCTGACCACGCTGCGCGAGCTACGCAAAGTGCTGCCGCGCAACGGGATCGTGACTGTGGGATCTGGCCACCCGCAAAGTTCAACCAAGCAGGATTTCCCTATTTACGAGCCGCGCACCCACATTACGCCGGGTAGCTATTCGCCCATGGGTTTTGCCTTGCCTGCAGCCATCGGCGCGAAGCTGGCCAAGCCCGAGGCACCCGTTGTCTGCATCATCGGTGATGGTGATTTCATAATGTGCATGCAAGAGCTTGCCACCTGCGTGCAGTACAGTATCCCCGTGGTTTTCCTGGTGCTCAACAACTCGGGATATATCTCGATCCGGGATGGTCAGGATGCGCTGATGGGTCGCAACATCATTTCGGAATTCTCCAGCCATGGCGACAATTCTGAGCCCTATTCGGTGCAATTTCCGGCCTTAGCGAAATCGTTTGGCATTGATTTTGCGACTCAGGTCCAGCGGGTTGACGAAATCGGATCGACCATCAAGGCAGCACTTGAATGCGGTGGCCCGGCACTGGTCGAAGTGCCTATCACGCGGGATGTTTCGATTGCAGCTTCGAACGTTGTGGGCTGGTGGGACTTCCCGCCTGTGCCGACGGCACCACAGGGTGTGAAAGACGACTACGCCGCGGGCTTGGCGGCCGAGCAGCATCAAGGTGGCGATACGTCCGGCGTCAATATCGTGAAAGCGGAAGGTGCTGTCGGCTGACTGCACCAGACATCCACCTAACTTCCAACTAACACCAAAGACAGATCTCGGGGAGGATCGACATGAAGACCAAACTTACTCAATTCGCGCTCGCCGCAGCGTTGGCCATTGCTCCGGCCGTGGCGCTTGCGGACGAAGGATATCAGGGCCTGCCGCGCACGTTCTTGTGGAACCCGAACTTCAACGAAGTCGTCGACACCAGCGAATTCGCTGGCGAAGGCCCCTTCACCGTCGGGTTTTCAAATGCGTCGCAGGGCGACGGCTGGCTCGGCACCTTCTACCACTCCGTTCAGTACGGCGTGTCTCAAAATGCTGACATGATTGAGAAATTCATTGTAACGGACGCAAACGGCGATCCCACTAAGCAAATCTCGGATATTCAGGACTTGCTGGAACAAGACATCGATATCCTGATCGTGAACCCAGCAACCGCTGACGCGCTGGACCCGATCCTGGGCCGTGCCATGCGCCGCGGCACGCCGGTTGTCACCGTGGCCCGCCGGGTTGAAAGCGACTCAAGCTTTGTAAGCTTTGTGACCGCGTCCGACACGGCTCTGGCCCGGATGAGCGCTACATGGATGGCCGAAACGCTGAACGGTGAGGGCCGTATCGTGTTGCTGCCCGGTCTGGCCGGTGCCAGCCCCGCTGAAATGCGTCTGCAAGCAGCAAGAGAAGTATTCGCGCAGTTCCCCGGCATCGAAATCGTCGACACTCAGTACACCGGCTGGAGCCCGGCAAATGGGCGTCAGATCATGGCAGCCGTCATTCAGCGTGAAGGTGCTGACACCATCAACGGTGTATGGGCAGATTCCGGCCTGCAAGGGTCTGGCTCGGTCGAAGCGTTTCTGGGAGCGGGCGTCTTAGGTGCCGATATCCCGCCGCACACTGGCGGTGACCTGAACGGCATGTACCAGCTTGCCCAAGAGCATGGCTTCCCCTTCGCGGGCATCGACTACACACCCTCCATCGGTGCGGCATCGGTGAACCTGGCCATGGATGTTCTGCAAGGAACGCCGGTTCCACAGCGTCTTGACGTGAACTTCCAAGTCGTCATATCTGAAGGTCACGAGACCCGGTCTATCTCTGCTGATGTGATGTTGTCTGACTACGTCGCCATGGACTTGCCAGGCGAGTTGATCATGGGAAGCGGCATTCCGGATTACGATCCGGCGACCTTCTCGGTTGAACTGCCAAACTAAGCGTCTTCTCCCGACGCATCGCTCTGGTCCGCAATTCCTGAAGCGGGCCAGAGCACCCACTCCCCCCGTTTACTGCAACGTACGTAAATGAGGTGTCTGATGATCCGTCTTGACGGTATCACCAAGGTCTTTCCCGGCGTCAAATCCCTTGACGGTGTGTTTTTCGAGGCCAAAGCCGGCGAGATCCACGCGCTCCTGGGCGAAAACGGGGCAGGAAAATCCACGCTGATCAAGACGATGGCGGGCGCATATATCCCAGAAGAAGGGACGATCCACTTCGATGGACAAAAGCGCAAATGGGCCGCGCCGAAAGAGGCCAAAGACGCGGGCATCCATATCATCTATCAGGAGTTGATGCTCTTTCCCGAAATGACGGTGGCCGAGAACATCTTTATCGGCGAGACGCCAAAGACCCGGTTCGGCATGATCGATTACCGCAAGATGTACGTCCAGGCCAATGACATCCTCGGCCGTCTTGGCCACCATCTTGACCCGCGCGCCTTGATCAAAGACCTGAGCGTGGCAGACCAGCAGATGGTCGAGATTGCCAAGGCGCTTGTCGGGGACACCAAGCTCCTGGTTCTGGATGAGCCCACGGCTGTGATCTCGGGCCGCGAGGCTGAGCTTTTGTTTGACCGCATCCAACGGCTGCGCGACGAGGGCGTGTGCATCATCTACATTTCTCACCGTCTGGAAGAAATCTTCCAAATCGCCGACCGGGTGACTGTTCTGAAAGACGGGCATTATGTGGGAACACGCGAAACCGTCGATCTCGACCGGGACCAGCTTGTTGCGATGATGGTCGGGCGCAAGCTTGAAGACATCTTCCCACGGAAAATTGTCCCCCCGCATGATGCGGTGCCGGTCCTGAAGGTTCGAGATCTTAAGGCACCCCCAAAAGTCCACGATGTGTCCTTTGATCTATATGCGGGCGAAATCCTAGGCATCGCGGGGCTCGTAGGCGCAGGCCGCTCGGAAGTGGCGCATGCAATTTATGGCTCGCTCCCGCGGACAGCCGGTTCTGTGACGCTGGGTGGAGAGGCTTACAATACGCCCGCACCACGCGACAGCATTGACCATGGGCTCGGCTTTCTGACCGAAGACCGCAAAGGCGAAGGCCTGATGATGCTTCTAGACATGGCGGCCAATGTCTCGGCACCGGTCTTGCCCGAATTCACTACGACCTGGGGCTTGGATCGCACACAAGAAGCCCTGGCCGCCGAAGAAGAGATCGAGCGATTCCGCATCGCCATTCCTGGCCCGAAATACGGCGTCAACCAACTATCAGGCGGCAACCAACAAAAAATCCTGTTTGGCCGTTGGGCACGGGCCTGTCGCCGTGTGTTGATACTCGATGAGCCAACTCGCGGTGTTGATGTGGGGGCAAAGGTGGAAATCTACGAGATCATTCGCAAGCTCGCGGATGAAGGCATCTGCGTTCTCGTGATCTCGTCCGAACTGCCCGAAGTTGTGGGCCTGTGCACTCGCGTGCTTGTGATGCGCGAGGGGGTCATCGCGGGCGAGGTCACGGGTAACGACATCAACGAAGAAGCGATCATGCAGCACGCGACGGCCAGCGCCGACGGCGTGGCCGCCTGACGCTGCGATCTTGGGGAGTAAGATCATAACGCAGACAGACACACATAAACGGTCAAGGCGATTGCCAATCGACCCGGCAATGACCATTGTCATTGTTCTTTTAACGGCCGTTGTGGTTGCGGGCTTCGTGCTAAGCGACCGCTTTGGGACTATTCGCAATTTCTCGAACGTGCTGGAACAGGCGGCGGCCTTGGGGTTTGCCAGCCTGGGTCAATCGCTTGTGGTCATCGTCGGCGGCATTGATCTGTCGATAGGCGCAATTGTGACGGCTTCCACAGTCTTGATGGCCAGCGTCGTTGAAATTCACCCCGTGCTCATGATCCCCATGATCTTTGGAGCCCTATTGTTCGGCACGGGGATCGGATTTATTAACGGTTACATTACGATCAAAACCGGGGTGCACCCGTTGATTGTGACGCTAGGAACGGCCTCCATTTTACAAGGGGCTGTGCTGATTTTCACGCTGCAACCCACCGGGAGTGTACCGTTCTGGTTCGAAGAGTTTGCCTATGGTCGTCTGTTCGGAGTCTTACCGATCTCTGGCCTGGTGATGCTGCTGTGTTTCGCGCTGGTTTGGTGGGCGCTACGGTACACGGGAACAGGACGATCGTTCTACGCCGTCGGCGGCAATCCCGAAGCCGCACGCCTGACGGGCATCCGCAGCAACCGCATCATCCTGATGGCGTACTCCGCAAGCGGATTCTTCGCGGCATTGGCCGGAGCTTATTACGTCAGCCGCACAGGCATTGGTGATCCGAGGGTAGGCGATCCGATCACGCTGGCCTCGATCACGCCGGTTATCCTGGGGGGGCTGCTGCTGGGCGGCGGCAAAGGAAACGTCCTTGGCGTTCTCATGGGGGTCTTCTTGATTTCGCTGCTGAGCAACCTGCTGAATTACATGAATGTTTCGACCTTCATCCAGTGGGTAATCCAAGGCCTGATCATCATTTTCGCGGTCTCTATTTACGTCAACAAGGGGAAGAAGCTATGAGCGCGGTAAGTGCGAAAGCCACAGGGCCGGAGATGACGTTGATGTCGCGACTGAAACCCTTTGTAGTTCCAATTGCCCTTGTCGCCCTTGTTGCAATGGCAACTGCAGTGCAACCCTCTTTCCTGTCGCCGAACAACGTGCAGGATATCCTCACGCAGGCCGCGCCATTGGCTCTGGTCGTCCTCGGGCAGGCATTTGTGATCCTGGTGAGAGGGCTTGATCTGTCGGTCGCGTCCTTGATGGCCAGCGTTGCCGTGCTGGCAACCGCATTCAACGCCACATCAGACGTGATGATCCCGGTGATCTTTGTCGCTGCCTTTGTGGTCTCTGCGATGGTCGGGTTGATCAACGGCCTTTTGATCACCAAACGCAACGTGTCGCCGTTTCTGGCCACGTTGGCGATGATGATCGTTCTGCAGGGTATCCGCTTTTACTACACACAAGGTTCGCCTTCGGGCTCTCTGCCGGACGGGTTCCGCTTTCTCGGGGCGGGCCGCATTCTTGGCATTCCTTTCAACGTCATCGCGTTCGCTTTATGCTTTGCCGTGCTCGCCTGGCTGCTTCACAAATCGAGCTTTGGGCGCAAGATCTACATCACCGGTGGCAACCCGGTGGCGGCCGATCTGGTTGGCATCCGGTCGGACCGCACGATCATCTTCTGCTATGTGATCTGTTCGGTCATGGCTGGTATCGCGGGCCTGTTCCTCGTCGGCTTTGTCGGCACGGTCGATAACTGGGTCGGACGTGGGTACGAGCTGGACGCCATCGTAGCCTGCGTCATTGGCGGCATTGCCCTCAGCGGCGGGTCGGGGAACCTTTGGGGGGCGGTCGCAGGCACGCTGATCCTCGTTCTGATATTCAACATCGTGATCATTCTGGGCCTGCCGGTGCAGGCGCAGATGATAATCAAAGGCATCATCATCATCTTCGCGGCAGCCCTGTTTGCGCGGGCTCAAAAGGCCTGACCTGGCCGCACCAGACAAAAGGAGGCAATCATGGCGATTAAGTATCTCAAACAAGGCAAGTCGATGGACGAGCGTGCCGAAGACGACGCTAAAACCCGCGCCGTCGTCGAAGGTATCCTCAAGGACATTGAAACACGTGGCGACGCCGTTGTGCGCGAACTGAGCGAGAAATTCGACGAGTATTCCCCGCCGTCCTTCCGGCTCAGCGACAGCGAGATCGAAGCGATCACTTCCAAAGTGTCCACCCGCGAGATGGCGGATATTCAGTTTGCACATGACCAGGTGGTGAACTTTGCGCAAGCCCAACGTGACTCAATGCTGGATATCGAGGTCGAAACGCTGCCTGGTGTTTTCCTTGGCCACCGCAACATTCCGGTGCAGTCGGTTGGTTGCTACATCCCGGGTGGGAAATTCCCCATGGTTGCCTCGGCGCATATGTCTGTGGCTACGGCCAAAGTTGCCAAGGTGCCGCGCATCATCGCGGCGACACCGCCCTTCAAAGGTGAACCAAACCCCGGCGTGATTGCGGCCATGAAGATGGGCGGTGCGCATGAGATCTATGTTATGGGCGGCATCCAGGCCATCGGTGCGATGGCCCTTGGTACGGAAACAATTGATCCGGTACACATGCTTGTTGGACCCGGCAATGCCTTTGTAGCCGAAGCCAAGCGTCAGCTTTATGGCCGCGTGGGCATAGACTTGTTTGCAGGTCCAACCGAAACCATGGTCATCGCGGGCGAGAGCGCGGCTGACGCGGAACTGTGCGCCACCGATCTTCTGGGTCAGGCCGAGCATGGCTACAACAGCCCCTGCGTCCTGCTGACCAATTCCGAAAAACTGGCTAAGGACACTATGTCCGAAATCGACCGCATCCTTGGGATTCTGCCCACCGCCAATACGGCGCGGGTGAGTTGGGAGACCTATGGCGAGGTGATTATCTGTGACACCTATGACGAGATGCTGGACGTGGCCAATGACATCGCCTCGGAACATGTGCAGGTGATGACCGACCGCGACGATTGGTTCCTGGAACACATGCACAGCTATGGTGCCCTGTTCCTTGGCCCGCGCACCAATGTGGCCAATGGCGATAAGGTGATCGGCACGAATCATACGCTTCCCACCAAAAAGGCGGGCCGTTACACAGGTGGACTTTGGGTTGGTAAATACATCAAGACCCACAGCTATCAGCGTGTGGTCAGCGACGAAGCCGCGACGTTGGTCGGCGAATACGGGTCACGTCTTTGCATGCTCGAAGGTTTTATTGGCCATGCCGAGCAATGTAACGTCCGGGTACGCCGCTATGGGGGCATCAACGTCCCCTACGGCGAAGGGGCACCGTATCGCGATACGGCGGAGTAATCATGTTCTGCCCGTCTCGTTATCCGGATGCTCTGACTGTCCGGGAGTTGACATCTGTGCCTTGACCGCACCAACTGGAAGATCGGGCGCAAGGAGATCAACCTGTTGGTCCTTGCTGTTGCGACCCGCCGCTACAGGGTGCCCTTGATCTGGACCGTGCTGGGCAAGGTCGGCAACAGCGACACCATGGAACGCATCGCATTGATGGAAAATGTGTATCGGAGTTGGAAATCGGTGACGAAGGCAAGCGCTCACCGGGGCGCCATCCCGTATTCCACCAGACTGCCGAGGGCCGGGTAGTAGAGGGCCGTCCGCACCGGCCGGCCCTCCAAGGTCGAGACAATGCGGCCATACCGGTTCATGGCCGCCCGGTAGCGTTCCCTTTCCCGGGCGATGAACGCATCCAGGGTGTCCCTGTCCTCGTGGCGGCCGGACTTGAAGTCAACCACCCAGCGCACACCGTCCGCGTCGATGAAGCTGCGGTCCAGCACCACGTTTCGCACCGTGCCACCGTCCACCCCGCTCAGGGCCCACTCGGTGCGGATGCCGGCGTGCCGGGGCGAAAAGACCCAGTCCGCAATGGGATCCTGCTGTACCCGGGAAAGGGCGTCCGTGATCAGTTCCACGGCCTCGGCCACCCCACTCGCGGGCAGCCCCCTGTCCAGCAACTGCCGGCACCAGGCTTCACGGTCATCCGGACCGAATGAACGGCCCCTCCAGGCTTCCCAGCCGTCCCGGTCGACCTGCCGCAGGGCCTGGTGGATGACGATCCCGGCGATTCGCGTGGTTTCCCGGGCCCAGTCGAACTCGATGATTCCACCGTCTTGCACAGTCTCCAGGGTCCCCTTGCCGGGATCCACCGAGGCAGGCAGTTCGGGCAGCTGCCACGTCGGGTCGATCCGGTGCAGAACCGGCTGAGGAGGGCCGGTCCTGTCCCTGCCGTCGTTCCCGTGATCGGTCCGAGCGTCGGCTGCCGCCTCGAATTCGTCCTTCACTGCGGGCCAGAGCTGGTAGAGCAGGGATGTCCTCGCCGGCGGCCTGGGGGCACCGGTCTGCGCATCCGCCCGAGCGCTGGCGAACAGGTGCAGCCGTCGCTGCGCCCGGGTGCAGGCCACGTAGAGCAGGCGGCCGCGCTCATGGGACCTGTGCTCCTTCTCGAGCTCTCCCAGGTAGTGGTAGAAGTGGCCGCTCTCGTTGCTGCGCGGCTTCGGGGCGATCAGCAGGCGGTCCGGGAAACGTTTCCAGCGGATCAGTTCGCCGCTGTCGGGCCGGCTGGTGCGCTCGAGCCCGGGAAGGATCACGGTGTGGAACTCAAGGCCCTTGGCACCGTGAATGGTCATCAGTTTCACCGGCCTGTCAGTGTTGTTCTCCGCATACAGGCTCTCCATGGCCGCGGCCAGCGATTCGCCGTGGATGGCAATGCCTTCCGCCTCCAGGTCGCGGACGAGGCCAATGAACCGTCTGCAGTTGTCGAGATCCGCGGGTTCCACCACCGCTGGCCCGCCCAGGCGGAGCCAGCATGCCTCCAGGTTGCGGTGGAGCGGCAGCCGGTGATGACGCAGCAGGCCGTCGGACAGTACCTCCCTGACGCGTTTCAGGCGCGAGCGGGTGTCGGGCGGCAGCCCGGCAAGCCGGGTTTCATCCCGCAGCGCCTCGAACACCGGCGTTCTGTCCGGCGTACCGACCAGTTGAACGAGGTCTCCAAGCAGTGCGCCGCCCCATGGTGCGCGCAGCAGGCCGAGCCAGGCCACCTGGTCCGCGGGCTGCACCAGTGCCAGGGTCAGTGCCATCATGTCCTGCACGGCCTGGCGTTCCGCCAGATGCTCCAGCCTGATCCCCTGGAACGGGATGCTGCGCGCGTTGAGGGCATGCATGATATGGGACAAATGGCTCCGTGACCGGCCGAGTACGGCGATCTCCTCTTCGGGATGGTGCTCCAGCGTGTCTTCGATCAGGCCTGCGATTTCCTCGGCCTCGGTCTCGTAGGTGCGGCCGATGGCGGCATGGATGTGGACGCCTGATCCGGGATCCGGCGGACGGAAGGCGCTGGCCGGGGTGTAGTTCACCGCACCGTGGATGATATTCCGCTGCGCGGGCATCACGTGGGGGAATGTCCGGTTGAACCACTCCACCAGGTCCGGCGTGGAACGGAAATTGGATTCCAGGGTCAGGGTATCCGGCAGAATGTCCCGGATGCCCCGGTCCTGGACATCCAGGAAGATGCCGACCTCCGCTTCCCGGAAGCGATAGATGGACTGCATCGGATCTCCGACGAGGAACAGGGTGCGTCCGTCGCCGGGCACCCATCCACCCAGCAATTTACCCAGCAGTTCGACCTGGCCGCTGGAGGTGTCCTGGAATTCGTCCATCAGGACGTGACGCAACTGGTAGTCCAGGGCCAGGGTCAGGTCGCTGGGATCGTCGCCGGCGCCGAGGGCCAGGTCGGCCCGCTGGGCGATCTCGGTGAAATCGGCGTGATGGAGTTCGGTGAACAGCACCCTGAGATGCGCTGCCGCCGCCGGCAGCAGTGCCAGCAGCGCTTCCGTGCTCCGCCACTCGCTGTCGCTGATCTCCGGATCCGGCAGGAGCGCAACCCGGTTCCAGGCGCGCAGATGGCCGGGGGATTCCGCCAGCGAGTCCAGCAGTTCCAGCAGGCGCCGTTTCGCGGTCGGGTCGTCGGGCGGAAACCCCAGATTCCTGGTCACCTGGCGGCGGGCCGCACCGTCCCTGGTAAGCAGCAGGTGCGACAGTCCCCGCCAGCGGCCCACCTCCCGGGGGTCGGGCGCGGGGAAGTCGCGGGCGTCAACCCATCCCGCCAGTCGGTCCCGGGTCTCCGCCGGGGCGTTACCGGACGGGTCGAGCACCCGGGACGCGGCTTTGCCGGCCAGTGCTGCCAGTTCATCGCGCCAGGATCCGTCGAGAAACGCGTCGCACTCTTCCAGGGTGGTGCGAATGGTCTCCTGCCACCAGTCCTCGAATCGCCTGCGGGAGTGGTTCCCGAGGACCTGCATCCAGCGGTCCCGGCCGGCCAGCATGTCCGCCAGCAGTGTCTGGGCATGGCCGCGGTTGGCATTGACCAGGCCGAGCACCTCCGCGCATGCCCCTGCCAGGGCGGGCCGGCTCTTCTCCTCGACCAGGTTCAGCGTCGTACCCGCGGCCTCAAGATAGAGACGGGAGGCGTCCTCGAGGGGCGGCGGCACGGTGCCGAAACGGGCCGACCACGGCATCCGCCTCACCAGTTCGTAGCAGAAACTGTCGATGGTCTGCACCCTGAGCCGGCGTGGATTCTGCACCAGGTTCCATCCCTGCAGGCGGTCCTGCTCCCGGGCGGCTCGGGCCAGCCCGAGGATGCCGGTGTCCGTCTCCGGGTTGCCCTCCGCGTCCAGCCCCGCCAGGGCGTTCACGATACGCTGGCGCATCTCCGCCGTGGCCTTGCGGGTGAAGGTGATGGCCAGTATCTGCTCCGGCGCCTCGACCGTGGTCAGGAGCCCGAGGAACCGCCTGACCAGGAGTCCCGTCTTGCCCGAACCCGCCGGTGCCTGGACGATGAACGAGCCGCCGGGATCCAGCGCCTGCCTGCGCGCCTGCCAGTCGACGGGGTCAGTCATCCCCGTCCCCCCTCCCACCAGCCGTCAGGTGCCCGGGCATCCGGCAGAACGCCGGGGTCGGGCAGCTCGGGCATACGCCGCCGTTTCGCGGGTTGATCCGGGTGTCGCCCTGCAGGTATTCCCGGGCCAGGGAACCCAGGGTCCGGTTCCAGTGTGCAAAGTCCCCGTCTGTGCACGAGCCCGGGAACGGTGACACCTTCAGGCCGGGATGGTCGCCGAGCTTTTCCTCCCCGCCGAGCAGGGCGGGGTCCAGGAAGCCGGCAAGGGCACATTCGCCCAGCCGGACGCGCGCATAGGAGACGACGCCGACAGCATGGCCCCGGCAGGTCTGGGACAGGGCGTACAGGGGAAGCTGGGGCTCCAGCGGCCGGTCGTGGAACCAGTCATCCACGGACTGTCCGGTACCGGTCTTGTAGTCGATCAGGGCCAGGGAGCCGTCCTCGAGGCGGTCGATGCGGTCGACCCGGAATGTGAGTTCGAGTCCGTCGAGCAGCAGGGTGACCGGCTGCTCACGGCCGATGACCGTGAACGCCCGGGTCCGCCGCCGCTCGAGGTCGAGCCATTCGCGGAGCGTTTCAAGCAGCCACTCCCTCTGGGCGTGGAAGAATCCGGCTCCACAGCCGCTCGTGGTCCGGTAGCGCCCGGATGCCTGGTCGATGCACTCCAGGATCAGGTGTTCCAGGGCGCTGTCATCCATTTCGGCCAGGGTCCGGGAGTGTTCCAGCCGGTCCCAGACCCGATAGAGCGTACGGTGAACCAGGGATCCCCGGCGTGCCGGGTCAAGGCCGGGCCGGTTGAAGACATGGTCCCTGGCCCCAAGCCGATCTCGCAGGAACGCGCTTCTTGGACAGACGGACTGTCGCTGGATCAGCCCGGTGCCGCCCGGCGAGGGTCCTCCGGCATGGGGCGGCCCCTGATCATCGCGGACGGCCTCGGTCCGTGGGGCCGGGTTGCCGAGCCTGCTGAAAAGCGTCGGGGCGGTCGCGGGCGCCTGTTCCGGTCGCGGACAGTCCGCGACCAGGGGACTGGCGATGAGCGGGGCTTCGCCCTCCCTTTGGGGCCGGCTCTGCACCAGGTTCGCGGCTGACCCGGCAAGGCGGCCGTGCGCGATGGCCGCTCTTTGCCCGGCGAGTTCGGGGTCCGTCCCGGGGCAGCCGGCTTCCCGCTGCACCGGAATCGGGAGAAAGGGGTCCGGAACTTCCGGCGGAGGCCACCGGTCCTCGACCAGGTCGGCGAACCAGACGTGGTCGAATTCGAGCCCCGAGGCTTCCCGGATGTCCAGCACCTGGACCCTTGCCCCGCCCTCCTCCGGCTGGAATGTCCGGCTTTCCAGCAGCTGGCCGAGCAGGCCCACCGCGCGGGGAAAGCCGGTGTTCGCGGCAACCAGTTCGAGCGACCCGAGCCGGAGAACCTGCTCACGGACGGACTTGCAGGCCTGGAACTGGTCGCTGTTCAGCGCCTCCCCGTCCCCCGGCCAGCCGAGCGCGTCGGCAAGGTCGGTCATGGCGGCAGACCAGTACGCCAGCGGCGCCCGTGCGGGCAGGGCGTCCCTGCGCGCAAGCGCCAGTTCGAGCAGTCCGCCGAGGGACGGGCAGTCGAGCGCTCCGAGCGCCCCGGACAGGTCGTGGACCGTGTGTTCCCAGGGCAGCCGCTCCCTGAGCGCGAGGGCCGCGCGGGCGCGCGCCGTCAGCTCCCCGTGATGACCCGCGATCCATGGCGACAGCAGCAGGGATTCCGACTGTTCGAGGTTGATGTGCCTGCTCGAG
Source organism: Candidatus Poriferihabitaceae bacterium (assembly GCA_965213885.1). Taxonomy (GTDB): domain Bacteria; phylum Pseudomonadota; class Gammaproteobacteria; order Arenicellales; family Poriferihabitantaceae; genus VYFG01. The sequence continues at coordinate 2,793,969 of OZ243919.1, read as the reverse complement.
AGAATTCCAAGGAGGGACATGAGGCTGAGGGCGACCGGGTGGGATGCCAGGGAATCCCCGAGAGAGACATGGAAGGGCAGGTCGCGACTTTCTCCGGGATGGGTCACCTGTCCCGGCGCGAGGGTGTCCATCAGGGCGGCGACCAGGCCCTCGCGGCTGGAGCCGAGATCCGGCACCACGATGGCCGCCCGGGTGTCGGGGCCCTCCTCCAGGCAGCGCAGGGCCCAGGCCGCCGCCGCCCGCCACTGGTCCTCCGGAGTGGAGGTGACATGGCAGGGCACATCCCGGAACTCTCCCAGCCGGAGCGGCACGACCGCCACCGTGGCGCCCCTCCCGGCCAGCCGCTCCACAAGCCGCTGCTGCTGCGCCGTCAGGGTGTCGAATCCCGTCATCACCAGGGGCCGTCCGGGCGCCGTCAGGTCCCCGTCGGCAAGACGGTCCGCCAGCGCGTGCCCGTCAATCCAGCCCCTTTCGGCGCAGATCCTGTCGTAGGCCTTGAGCCAGCGCCGGAATCCGGCATGGTCGGGATGCCGGGATGCCGGCAGGCCGGCGCCCTCGATGCCCCATTCCCGCATCAGCCTCAGGGTCCCGGCGGCGACCCGGGCGGTGGCCTCGATGTTCCACAGGGGGGAATCGCTGTCGTGGTGGCGCGCGACGTCGTCCCGGATGATGTCCTGCCAGACGAGGACCAGCTGGCTGTCGGTGAGTACCGTCGGGGTGCCAGCCCGGCACCCGGGCCCGAGATCCCAGCAGCGCCGGATCCAGGCCCCCCAGGGCAGGATGTCCGGGCTTTCCCAGGCACCATGGCCGGATTCGACCATGGCACGGTCATGCTGGTGCCCGAGCTCCCGGGACAGGCGCCGGGTCGCGGTGACCACCGTCCCTCCCTGGCCGATGCACTCCCTGACGGCGGGGACCAAGGCCGGTCTCAGTTGGGCTGGGCGCGCTGCATGTTGGCGCTGAGCTTCTTGGCCATCACCCGGCTCCGTTCCCGGTTCAGCTGCGCATCCAGGCATGGCAGCAGGGTCGCCCTGACCCGGTCATGGTGCCTGGCGAAAATGTTGGCGACTCGGACGAAGGTGTCCAGCTGATCCACCATGGCGCCGCGCAGCGGCCCCTGTTCCTGCGCTGTCTGGTCGAGCTCGTCGAGGGCATCGTCGAGCCTCTGGAGGCTGCGGCGCAGGATCATGAAATCGACCTGCACAAGCTCGTTGTCCTCGTCGTCCCGCGGGTCGGGGCAGGCTTCGGCGAACGCCCATTCGCTGGCCTTCAGGGTGCCGAGCAGCAAACGCGAGAAGAAGTCCAGATGTCGCCGCGCCGAGACCAGGTCGAGCGCGGTCAGGGCCTCGAGAAACTGGTGGTAGCGCAGACCGGTGACGCCGTACCAGTGGTCAAGCTCAAGCGGCAGGGGATGCTTGCGGTGATCGTCCATCACTCCGCCGCGAGACGCTCCATCTTCCGCGCCAGCGCGAAGTCGGTGGCGGTGATTCCACCGGCCTCGTGGGTGGTCAGGCTGACGTTGACGGTGCTGTAGACATTGGACCAGTCGGGATGGTGGTTCAGCTTCTCCGCGTGCATGGCGACCCGGGTCATGAACCCGAACGCGGAGACGAAATCCGGAAACCTGAAACTGCGTGACAGGCGATTGTCCACCAGGACCCATTCCCCGGCGGCGTCCCGGTTCAGGTCGTTCAGCGACTGCTGCAGTTCCGTCAGGTTGAGCACTCTTGCTGTCATGCTGGTTGCGGCGTTGCGGTCGGTTTGGAGACGGGCCGTTCTCAGGCCATCGGGGGAAATCCGCCGTCCGCCCAGATCGGTCCCGACAGGATGGGGTTCTCGATGAGGGCCACCACGGCCTCGGCGATTTCCGCAGGGTCGATTTTACGATCAATGGGAATCAATTTCCGCAGGTGATCCTCGAACATCCCGTCCGGAAGCTGGTCCACCATGGGGGTGGAGACGAACCCCGGATGGAGAACCTTGGCCTGGACGCCGTAGTGGGCACCCTCGATGTTGAGGGTCTTGGCGGCGGCGTTCAGCCCCGCCTTGGCGCTGGAATAGGACACCTGGCCGCGGTTGCCGCGGCAGGACACGGAGCCGATGAGGATCGCAGCGCCCTGGAACTCCTCGTCGGAGGTCCATTTGCCAAGCCCCCCGGTGGCGCGCTCCCGGGCGACATCCGCCAGCATTTCCATGCTCCAGTACACCGGGTGGACCAGATTGATGTCCAGCACCTTGCGGAACAGGTCCTCGCTGTAGAGTTCCGGCTCACCGGTTTCACGGCTGATCTTCACCGCCAAGGCGTCTTTCAGGATTCCCGCCGCGGGGACGCAGATGCGGACGGTCCCGTGCCCGGACATCTGCCGGAAGACCTGGGTGCGGAACGCGCTGCTGGTGACATCCCCCCGGCAGGCCACGGCGACCTCCCGGCCGAGTTCCGAGTTGACTTCGGCCGCAGCCGCGGCCACATCGTCGTTGAGGTCCGCCATGCCGACGGCGCGGGCCCCTCCCTGCGCCAGACGTCGGGCCACGGCCCTGCCGATTCCGCTGGCCGCGCCGGTCACTACAGCCACCTTGTTCTCAATGTTCATGTTCGGGATCGGGATTGGAGAAGGCAGCGATCAAACCACAAGATCGAGCCTTTGCAAAGGGCGTGGACGGCGCATCACGGGAAATCCGCCGCCTGGGCTGGTGGCACCGTCCGCGGCCGTGCGCCGGAGGGCTCTTTTGGAAACTTGCGGTACCTGAATTTTGATATAATCCGCCGTTTTCCGGCCGTCGGCAGCCGAATCGGTGCGGCGGTTGGCAACAACACATCCCGGGGGTGGCCGGGTGCCGGTCCGCGGCTCCCGTGGATTGCATTTCAATTTCGAGGCTTGAGACAAATCGTGACTGACGATCATGTAGACCACAGGCGGCGGCGTCTGCTTACCGTCGCCACAACCGGCATGGGAATTGCCGGGTCCGTGGGTCTGGCGGTGCCGTTCGCCGGCAGCCTGGTGCCCAGCGAGAGAGCCAAGGCCGCCGGAGCCCCGGTGAAGGTGGACATCGCCAGCCTGGAGATGGGCCAGCAGCTCACCGTCGAATGGCGGGGCAAGCCGGTCTGGATCATCCGCCGCAGCCCGGAGGCGCTGGATTTCCTGGTCGGCATGGACGACCTGCTCGTGGATCCTGATTCCAGCATGACCCAACAGCCGGCGTATGCCAGGAACCCCTACCGCTCCATCAAGAATGACATCCTGGTCCTGGTGGGCATCTGCACCCACCTCGGCTGCTCGCCCAAGTACCGGCCGGAACTGGCCGCCGACGCCGACGGCCCCTTCCTGTGCGCCTGTCACGGCTCCCGCTTCGACCTGGCGGGCCGGGTCTACAAGAACGTGCCGGCACCGAAGAACCTCGTGGTGCCCCCGCACAGGTATCTCAGCGATACCGAAATCCTGATCGGATCCGACGAGGAGGCCGCCTGATGAGCTTCAACGAATGGCTGAACAAGCGCTTCCCCATGGACCGGATGGTCCGGGAGCACCTGACCGAGTATTTCGCACCGAAAAACTTCAATTTCTGGTACTACTTCGGCAGCCTGGCAATGCTGGTCCTGGCCCTGCAGATTGTCACCGGGGTGCTGCTGGCGATGAACTACAAGCCCGATGCCGAACTGGCCTTCGCCTCGGTGGAATACATCATGCGCGATGTCTGGGGCGGCTGGTTCGTACGCTACATGCATTCGACGGGCGCCTCCTTCTTCTTCATCGTGATCTACCTGCACATGTTCCGCGGGCTCCTCTACGGCTCCTACAGGAACCCGCGGGAGCTGATCTGGATCTTCGGCATGATCATCTATGTCTCGATGATGGCCACCGCCTTCTTCGGGTATCTTCTGCCGTGGGGCCAGATGTCCTACTGGGGCGCCCAGGTGATCGTGAACCTGTTCGAGACCCTGCCCATCGTGGGGCCGACATTGTCCGAATGGATCCGGGGAGACTACGTCATCTCCGACATCACGCTGAACCGGTTCTATGCGTTCCACTACCTGATCCCGTTCATTATCGTGGGGCTGGTGGCGCTGCACATCATCGCCCTGCACGAGACCGGTTCCAACAACCCCGATGGGGTTGAGATCAAGAAAGGGCCCAAGGGAAACCGCTGGAGCAAGGACGCGCCCGCCGACGGTATCCCGTTCCACCCGTACTACACGGTCAAGGACACCCTCGTCATGGTGGTGTTCCTGATCTTCTTCTTCGGCGTGGTGTTCTTCCTGCCGGAAATGGGCGGCTACTTCATCGAGCCGCCGAACTTCGAGCCGGCGAACCCGCTCAAGACCCCGGAACACATTGCGCCGGTGTGGTATTTCACGCCGTACTACGCGATCCTGCGGGCGGTGCCGAGTTTCGCCGGGACCCAGGTCTGGGGCGTGCTCGCCATGGGCGCCGCCATCGTGGTGTTCTTCCTGCTGCCCTGGCTGGACCGCAGCCCGGTGAAGTCCGTGCGCTACCGGGGCCTCTCCACCAAGGCGTTCCTCGGGATTTTCGCCGTCACCTTCCTGGTGCTCGGCTGGCTGGGCACCAAGCCACCCTCGGTGGAATACACCGCCATGTCGCAGTTTCTCACGGTGGTCTACTTCCTCTATTTCTTCCTGATGCCGTGCTACTCCGGCACCGGCGACAACGTCGGCAAGAGCGGGCTGGCGCTGTTCGTGATCAGCGTCCTGCTCACCGTTGGGGCCCTGTACCTGTGCTGGGCGGAAACACCGGACCTCGGGATGGGCATGAAGTGGCTCTACACCATCCTCAGCGCCCTGATCCTGTTTTTCTTCGGTCTCAGGCCGGGCTGGATCAAGGCGGACGAGGTCAAGCCCGTACCGGAGAGGGTCACCGGATGAAGATGAAGACCATGAAGAATCTCGCCTGCTTCGGCCTGCTCGCTCTCGCGCCGGTTACGGCCCTGGCTGCCGGCGAAGCCGGCATCGAGCTGGAGCCCATGGAGGTGCGGCTGCAGGACACCCGGTCCCTGCAGAACGGCGCCGGGATCTTCGTCAACTACTGCCTGTCCTGCCACAGCGCCAACTTCATGCGCTATGAGCGCATGGCGAAGGACCTCGACATCCCGGAGGACCTGGTATTGCGGGAGATGATCTTTTCCGATACCAAGATCGGGGATCCCATGACCTCGGTCATGCCTCCGGAAAAGGCGGCGGAGTGGTTTGGCGGCGTGGCGCCGCCGGACCTGTCGCTGGTGGGCCGGCTGCGTGGTGCCGACTGGCTCTACAACTACCTCAAGGGTTTCTACGTTGACGAAACCACCTTCAGCGGGTGGAACAACGTCGTGTTCGACAACGTCGCCATGCCCCACGTGCTGGCCCATTGGCAGGGCCGGCAGCGGGCGGTTTTCGGCGATGACGCGCATGGAAATCCGGTATTCGAGCATTTCAGGCAGGAAACCGAGGGCAGCATGAGCCCGGAGGAATTCGACCATGCGATGCGGGACTTGACAAACTTCCTCATCTACATGGGGGAGCCGGCACGACTGGTACGGGTGAAATACGGTATGTGGGTGATGCTGTTCCTGTTCGTGTTCGGCGCGCTGGCCTACCTGATGAAAAGGGAGTATTGGCGCGACGTCGATGTATCTCATTGACGCCAAGAGCCAGGCCGTGAACGATCTCAGCAGCCTGCTCAACCGGCGTCCGTCCATGACGCTGCTGTCCGGGCAGATCTGCGTGCTCAGTCACTGCGTGCGGATCGTCCTGCTGGAAAAGGATGTCGAATGCACCGTGGACTTCCTGTCCACCGGGGGAGACCCGAGCCGGCTGGTGGAGAACAATCCCTATGGCGAGACGCCGACGCTGGTGGACAGGGACATCTCGCTGTACGACACGTCCGTCATCCTGGAGTATCTCGACGAGCGGTTCCCCCATCCGCCACTGATGCCGGCAGACCCGATTACCCGCGCCAAGACCCGCCTGATGATCTCCCGCCTGAACCGGGACTGGCTCCAGCCGATCTGTGAACTCGGCGACGCCACCCCCCTGGACCCGCCGGCGGAGCTTAAGAAGTCCATCCATGACGGACTGATCGCGCTGTCGCCCCTGTTCCGCGACCAGCCTTTCTTTCTCGGGCCCGAGTACACGCTGGTGGATACGTTCGTGGCGCCGTTGATCTGGCGGCTGCCGGCGCTGGGGATCGAACTGCCGAAACAGGCCACGCCGATCATGGAGTACGGCGCCCGGTTATTCGCAAGACCCGCGTTTCGTGACAGCCTGAGCGAACCGGAGCGGGAGATGAGGGAAGCGTGAGCGAACAGACCAGATCCCATGGCGGGCCCGCGCAGCCCCATATGGCCCTGGTCCGCGCCATCTACGACTGGTCCCTGGACCAGGGATTCACCCCCCAGGTCATGGTGGATGTCACCGTGCCGGGGGTGGAGGTTCCCGTGGGCCATGCCCGTGAAGGGAAAATCGTTCTCAACATTCACCCGAATGCGGTCCGGGACCTGGAAATCGGCAGCGATTGCCTGCTGTTTTCTGCGCGGTTCGCGGGACGCCCGGAAAACATCGCCATCCCGGTGGAGTCGGTGCTGGCGGTGTATGCCAGGGAGAATGGCCAGGGCGTGGTCTTCCAGCCGGGCGGCAGCGGAGTTGCTCCGCCGACCCCGGCGCCCGGCAGGGAGGGGGAAGGCGACACGGCTCCGTCGGAAGGACGTCAGCCGGGTCCCCGTCTCAAGGTGGTCAAGTAGCGCCGCCGGCTGAACGCCAGGGCGCTACCGCGGATCGATTGAAATCGGGATTCGCGCCCGCATTGCTACAGTTCCGATCGTCCAAGCAGGTACCCGTATGCAGCAGTTCAGAGGCACCACCATCCTGTCCGTCCGCAAGGGCAACCAGGTGGTCATCGGCGGGGACGGCCAGGTCTCCATGGGGGACACGGTGATGAAGGGTAATGCACGCAAGGTGCGCAGGCTCTACCGGGACCAGGTGCTGGCCGGGTTCGCGGGCGGCACGGCGGACGCCTTTACCCTGTTCGAGCGTTTCGAGGGCAAGCTGGAGAAGCACCAGGGCCAACTGGTCCGCGCCGCGGTGGAGATGGCCAAGGACTGGCGGACCGACCGCATGCTGCGCAGGCTCGAGGCCCTGTTGGTGGTCGCGGACCGGGAATCCTCGCTCCTCCTGTCCGGGAACGGTGACGTCATCGAACCGGAGCGGGGGATCATGGCCATTGGCTCCGGGGGAAACTACGCCAAGGCCGCGGCCATGGCGCTGCTGGCCAACACGGACCTGGATGCCCGGGCGATCGTGGAGCAGGGACTGTCCATCGCCGGGGAAGTCTGCGTGTACACCAACCAGTACCTCACCATCGAGGAGCTGACTGTTCCATGAGCAACATGACTCCCAGGGAGATTGTCGAGGAACTCGACAGTCACATCATCGGCCAGAAGGACGCCAAGCGGGCCGTGGCGATTGCGCTGCGCAACCGCTGGCGGCGCACGCAGGTGGACGAGGGTCTGCGCGCCGAAATCACCCCGAAGAACATTCTCATGATCGGCCCCACCGGTGTCGGCAAGACCGAAATCGCACGGCGCCTGGCTCGGCTTGCGCGGGCGCCGTTCATCAAGGTTGAGGCCACCAAGTTCACCGAGGTGGGCTACGTCGGCCGCGAGGTGGACTCCATCATCCGCGACCTCGTGGACATGGCGGTCAAGATGACCCGCGAGGAGGAAATGGACAAGGTCCGCCCGCGGGCGGAGGATGCGGCGGAGGAGCATGTGCTGGACCTGCTGCTGCCGCCCGCCCGCGGGGATGACGGCGACCGTGAGGGCCCTGCCCGGCAGAGATTCCGCAAGATGCTGCGCGAGGGCGATCTTGATGACAAGGAGGTGGAGATCGAGGTCAGCAGTGCCATTGCCGGGGTGGAAATCTTCGCGCCCCCGGGAATGGAGGACATGACCAGCCAGCTCCAGGGGATGTTCCAGAGTCTTGGCGGACAGAAAAAGAAGTCGCGCAAGGCCCGGGTCAGTGAAGCGCTCCGGCTGCTGGCGGAGGAGGAGGCCTCGAAGCTGATCAACGACGACGAGATCAAGCTGAATGCGCTGGAACGGGTAGAGCAGAACGGCATCGTGTTCGTCGATGAAATCGACAAGATCGTCAGTCGCGGCGGTGGCCAGGTTTCCGGGGCGGAAGTGTCGCGCGAGGGGGTTCAGCGCGACCTGCTGCCCCTGGTGGAGGGTGCCACGGTCTCCACCAAGTACGGCATGGTCAAGACCGACCATATCCTCTTCATCGCATCGGGCGCCTTCCAGCTGTCCAAGCCGTCGGATCTGATACCGGAACTGCAGGGAAGGCTGCCGATCCGGGTGGAATTGCGGGCCCTGACCAGCGAGGACTTCACGCGCATTCTGACCGAACCCGATGCGTCGCTGACCGAGCAGTACCAGGCCCTGATCGCCACGGAGGGCGTGGCCCTGGACTTTACCGAGGATGGTGTGCGGCGCATTGCGGAAGTGGCTTGGCAGGTCAATGAAAGTACCGAGAACATCGGCGCCCGCCGTCTGCACACCGTCATGGAACGCCTTCTGGAGACGGTGTCCTTCGAGGCTGCGGACATGGGCAGCGGCCGGGTCATGGTGGACATGGAGTACGTGGACCGTCACCTGAAGGAACTGGCGGAGGACATGGACCTGTCGCGCTACATCCTCTAGGGTTATCGGAGTCGCCGCCGTGTGGACTTTGTTTGCGGTGGCCCGGCTGGTAATGATGCTGCCCGTGTTGCTGCTCGGGATTTTCCTGAGCCTGTTCGTCCCGCTCATGCCGGTTTCCGTGTACCGATTCATCGCCGCGACCTGGTATGGAACCATGCTGGCCCTCATGGGGGTTCGCGGGCGCTACCAGGGGACCGTGACGGAAGAGGCCGTCCTGATGGTCAGCAACCATGTCTCCTGGGCCGACATCCTGGTGATCGGTGCCCGCTGGCCCTACACCTTTCTCGCGATGCACGAGATCAGCCGATGGCCCGTTGTGGGATGGCTTGCACGCCGGATCGGCACGCTGTTCATCCGCCGCGGCAAGGGGGCCCCGGACGCCATCCGGCGGGTGACCGATGTGCTCAGGGCGGGCCGCCCGGTGATCTTCTTCCCCGAGGGCCGCACCTCGTACGGAACCGGGGTCGGCCGGTTTCATCCGCGGATTTTCCAGGCGGCGGTGGACGCCCGGGTCCCGGTGCAGCCGGTCGGCCTGTTCTACCGGGACCGGCTGGCCGAACCCGGGGCCGGCACCCGAGCCACCTTCGCGGACGACGCGGGATTCATGGCGAGCCTCTGGCGCACCATGGCCGGCCCTCCGGTGGACGTTCATGTCATCGCGTTCGAGCCCGTCGGACCGCTCGTGGACCGCGGGGCCCTGGCGCGACGCGCCTGGGAACTGGTGAGGGGACACCCCGGCTTCACTGCGGATTCACATTGAATCGGGTATGCTGCTCATTCAATTGTGCTTGGAAAAGCTGTAAACTTCACCGAAAATCTCCCATAATACACGAACATCCGTCAAAATTTATTAACTTCTGCGGTTGGGTATTTTTTCGGACGAGGGGAACTTTTGGAATGGTTAGCACTCTTAGCAGTAGAGTGCTAAAATATGCATGAGCCGACGAGCTTCAGGAGGAGAAAGTCACATGACGAACACCCTGCCCATCCCGGTCACGGTACCTACGGGTGACAATCTGAACAGCTATATCGCGGCGGTCAATGCCGCCCCGATCCTGACCGCCGAACGGGAGCGGGAGCTGGCCATCCGCTATCATGAGGAGGGAGACCTCGAGGCCGCGCGGGAACTGGTTCTCTCCCACCTGCGGCATGTGGTCAAGGTGGCCCGCGGATTCATGGGCTACGGCCTGCCGCTGACGGACCTGATCCAGGAGGGCAGTATCGGCCTGATGAAAGCGGTCAAGCGGTTTGATGCCCGCCGGGACATCCGCCTGGTTTCCTTCGCCGTGCACTGGATCCGGGCGGAAATCTATGACTATGTGCTGCGGAACTGGCGCATGGTCAAGGTTGCCACCACCAAGTCCCAGCGCAAGCTGTTCTTCAACCTCCGCAAGTCCCGCGCCCGCCTGGGCTGGATGAGGGAGGCGGAGGTCGAACAACTCGCCGACAGCCTCAATGTCGAGGTGGCAACCGTGCGTGAGATGGAATCCCGCCTGAGCGGCGGGGACGTTTCCTTCGACGCCACCCTGGAACAGGACGAGGGCGACCTCGGATACCAGGCGCCGTCCGAGCACCTCGGCGACAGTCGATACGACCCCGCGAGAATGGTCAGCGATTCCGAACAGGCCACCCTGAACCGGGAGCAGCTCTCGGCGGCCCTGGCAAAACTGGACCAGCGCAGCAAGGACATCGTGCTCAGGCGATGGCTCAGCGAGGACAAGACCACGCTGCATGAACTCGCGGATGAATATGGAGTCTCCGCCGAACGGATCCGCCAGATCGAAAAGCGCGCGATGGAGAAGATGAGGGTGTCCATCGAGGCCGCCTGAAACGGCATCGGCACCCGGCAAAAGGCCCCGTACGGGGCCTTTTTCATGATGCCGGGGGATGATCCGCGGCGCCGTGAACCGGGAGCGGCTGGCCGCCCCGGCCCGGAAACCTGCACTTTGGCCGGCAAACGGATACTATCGGCCCCTGCCCACCATCAATCGTCTCCCGCCGTGCCAGCCGCCAGTACCGTCCCGCGCGTATCCAAGCGATCACCGGACAGGGTGATGAGGCTCGGGCGCATGGGCGCCTTTCACCAGACGCGCCTCAGCTTCATGCGTGCGCTGCTCAGGCAGCTCAAGCGGGACTCCTGGACCTTCGAGCGGACGATGTGGCGGATGGACACCCTGGGCGTCGGTGTCGGCATCTACCAGGCCCGGGGACCCGGGCATACCTACAGCTTGGTCTGCTTCGCCCACGACCTGCCGCCGGACATGCGCTCCGACCGGGTGATCGCCGAGCGGTGGGATGCCACCTTTGCCCTGTTCGACGGGGTGCCCGGGGAGGCGGACATCGCCCGCATGTCCCGCAACGTGCCGCTGCAGGAGGCGGGGGCCTGCGCGGAGACCGAGCTGGTGCTGGCGCGGGCCAATCGCAGTGTGCGGCTCTTCGAGCACGTGGTGGACCGCCTCGCCGGCGGCGAACAGCCCGACCCGGAATTCGCCGAGCGGATCGGATACCTGATGCGCACGACGGCGGTGTACGGCAACGGGAAGTTCGGCCTGGGGGACCGCGAGCGCATCGCGGCGCGGCCGGAATTCCGCGGCGCCTTCCGGGTGGAACTGCTGGCGGTCTGGCTCATCCGGTGGTTCACCGTGGACATCGCGGAGCACCTGGCCCTGGAGCGGGGTCCGTCCCGCGCCGTGCCCCTTGATCCGCGCATCCGTGCCAGCCTGGGGGTCGGCAACGCGACGGGTCTCGGCATGGCGCCGTTTCTGGGGACCCACCCTGGGCTGCTGCACACCTGGATGGATGCCAGGGAAACCGCGCTCATGCGGGTGCGCAACCTCGGGCGTTCGGGTGCTGTGACCAGGGAGATGTTCCGCATCATGCTGGCGCGGGCGCGCAGGGATGTTGCCTGCTGGCGTACGGATGACGCGCGTCAGGCCCGGCGGGTACGTGAACTGGCCGGGGACCTCGACAGGCTGGCTGCACGCCTGGATGAGGGCGTGCTGGAGCACCCCGCGCCCTGGGACGGTCTGGTCCGCTGGTCGGAAAGCAATCTCACCACCGAAGGGCAGGAGATGCTGGTGTCCCTGGTGATCGAGCCCCACGGGGAACTGGTCGACGACCTGGCCGACGGCATGGCCCTGGACGAACTGCCCCTGGCGGCCATCGACAGCGCGATGACCGTGGGCGAGGCCCTGGCCATGATCGAGGCCGACTACGGCTGGGCCCTGTCGATCGATTTCGGGTCCCGCGATGCCAACGCCCGGTTCTGGTACGTGTCGGAAGAGAAGCTGGAGCCCCGTCTCGGCGAACGCTTCGTGGAGCCGGGGGCGGACCGGGAGCAACCGCTCGCCTTCGCCCGGGACATGCGGCGGCTCGGGGATGATCTTCTGGGGGCGGACCGCCGGCAGCCGCTGGCTGATTTCCTGATGGCCAGGCCGGAATGCCGCGGCGGGATCCGCCGGCTGCAACTGGTCAGCCGGATGCCCTACGCCGAGATCAGGGACAACCTCATCTCCGCGGACATGGTGCCGGTGGACCTCCTGCGCTGCAAGCTGTCGTTTTTCGGCGCCACGCGCTTCGATCCCAAGTCCGATCGCTGGGTCAGGATCACCATGTTCCAGAACGCGCCCTATCCCGACACCATCCGGGAAGACCCGGCGGATGACTGGATCTACCCGCCGCTGTAGCGGTTCCGGCGCATGAACCTGTCCCTCAACCAGGTGGAGAACACCGCCCGCAAGGCGGTGCGGGGCGCCGGGCTGCCGTGGTGCCTGGCGGAGGATGCGGGCCGCGCGGTGCGCTGGCTGGAGGTGATGGGGCTGCCGGGCATGTCATGGCTGGCCCTGGTGCTGGAAGCCGTGGATCACGGGCGGACTGCCGAATTGCTGGTACAGCAGCAGCCCGGGCCGGTCTGGCGCGCCGCTGGCGGGCCGACCTCGCCCCTGGTCGCGGGTCCGAGCCTCGCGGATGCGGCACACCTGCACCGGGACGGTGAGGGGTTCGGGCTGACGGTCCGGGACGTGGTATGCCCCGAACTGTGTGCGGGGTATCTCGGGGTGGCGTCCCTGCAAACCGGTGCGCCGCTGGCCATGTCCTGGGCCCGTGGTGGCATGCGGATACTCGGTGACCGGGTTTTTCTTGACGGCGTCCCCGATGCCGGGGCCGACACCGGAGTCCACGACCTGATGGTGCGCGGCGGATTCCGGGACTCCGGGCGCACCGGCAGGGAATACGCCAGGGCGGTGGGATCGAGACGGGTCGATCCGCGTGCCCTCGGCGTGCTGGAGTCCCTGGCCCGCCGTACCTACGTGGAAAGCACCGAGGTGTCCCGCCTGTCCGGCGCCGGCGCCGGTCTGAGCGACACCGACTGACCGGCGGAAGTCAGGCGCGCTCGACGTACTCGCCGGTCTCGGTGTTGACCCTGACTTTCTCGCCGGCGTTGATGAACTGGGGAACCGTGAGCCGGTAGCCCGTCTCCAGCACCGCGGGCTTGCCGCCGCTGGCGGCGGTCTGGCCTTTCACCACTGCCTCGGTCTCCACCACTTCCAGCACCACACTGGCGGGCAGTTCCACGCCGATCGGGGCGTCATTGTGGAGGTTGATCTGGACGCCGGTGTTGGGTAGCAGGAACGGGATTTCCGCCTCCAGGTCCTCGGCGGACAGGGAGAGCTGTTCGAAGGTTTCGTTGTCCATGAAGATGTAGGCGTCGCCATCGGAGTACAGGTACTGCATCTGGCGGGGTTCCACGTGGGCCCGCTCCAGCTTGTCCTCGGAGCGGAAGCGTTCGTTCAGCTTGGTTCCCTCGGCAACGGATTTCATCTCAAGCTGGACAAAGGCGCCGCCCTTGCCGGGCTTGACATGGTTCTTCTTCAGCACGCGCCAGAGCCTGCCCTGGTATTCCAGCAGGTTGCCGACACGTGCATCGAATGCGGAGATTTTCATGGAGGTTTCCCTGGCGGCCGGAAAGTGGCGCGATTGTAGGCGATAATCCGGAATCAGTACACGGCGGCATTTTCCGTTCCTGCGCTGATCCCGGCAGTGATGAACGACCAGCACCCATTCGACCCGGACGCATTCCTGGCCTCGGTATCCGAGAAGCCCGGCGTGTACATCTACTATGACGCCGAGGGCGGCACCCTCTATGTCGGCAAGGCGGGCAATCTCAGGAAGCGGGTCTCGTCGTACTTCCGGAAGTCCGGCCTCAGTCCCCGTACCCGGCTCATGGTGTCCAGGATTCACCGCGCCGAGACCCAGCAGACCCGCACGGAGAGCGAGGCCCTGCTGCTGGAGAACAACCTGATCAAGCACCGTCGGCCCCGTTTCAACGTCCTTTTGAGGGACGACAAGAGCTATCCCTACATCCGTCTGACCAGCGGCGACGCGTATCCGAGGTTCGCGTTCTACCGCGGCCGGCGTAGCCGGCCGGGGCAATACTTCGGGCCTTTTCCCGGCGCGGGGGCGGTGCGGGAGATGCTGGGCCATGTGCAGAAGATCTTCCGCCTCAGGCAATGCAACGACGCCACCTTCAGGAACCGGTCCCGCCCCTGCCTGCAGTACCAGATCAGGCGCTGCAGCGGACCTTGTGTCGACCTGATTTCCCGGGAGGACTACCTCGAGGATGTCCGCCAGGCGGAGGCGATGATATCCGGGCGGGACACCAAGCTGATGGAGGAGCTCTCGCGGCGGATGGAGGCGGCCTCGGCGCGGCTTGAGTTCGAGCAGGCGGCCGAATTCCGGGACCGCATCGCCAGGCTGCAGCGGGTGCGGGAAAACCAGTATATCGACACCCAGGGCACCGACGCCGACGTGGTGGCCGTGGCGGTGGAGTCCGGCACCATCTGCTTTGGCGTCGTCTCGATCCGGGGCGGACGCAACCTGGGGGGCAGGTACCATATCCAGCACAATCCGCTGGACCAGGCGCCGGCGGAACTGCTGGCTGCGTTTCTTCCACAGAACTACTTGGGTGCGTCGATTCCACCGGAGATCCTGCTCAGCCACCGCATCGAGGGCAGGGCGTCCCTGCAGCAGGTGCTGTCCCTGGAGGCCGGCTCCAGGGTAGTGGTCAAGAGCCAGTGCCGCACCACCAGGGCACGTTGGATCGAAGGCGCCCGCATCAATACCGGCGACCGGCTGCGGGTGTATCTGAACGAACACAGCCAGCTCAGCAAACAGTTCGAGGCCCTCGCGGCGCTGGTGGGGCTGGAGGAGACCCCGGACCGGGTCGAGTGCTTCGACATCAGCCATACGCAGGGCGAGCGCACGGTGGGGTCCTGCGTGGTGTTCGATTCCCGGGGCGCGGTGAAATCCGACTACCGCAAGTTCAATGTCAGCGGCATCCGGGAAGGCGATGACTATGGCGCCATGGAACAAGTGCTGTTCAGGCGGTACAGGCGGGTGCTGGAGGACGACGGCAAGCTGCCGGACCTGGTGCTGATCGACGGCGGCAAGGGACAGCTCGCGGTGGCCGAGCGGGTTTTCGGGGAGCTGCAGCTCGCCGAGCAGGTGCCGCTGGTGGCCGTGTCCAAGGGGCCGGAACGGCGCGCCGGGGAGGAGCAGCTCCATATCCCGGGGCGGCGGGTACCGGTCTGCCCCGGCGGGGCGTCGCCCGCCTCCCACCTCATACAGCGCATCCGTGACGAGGCGCACCGGTTCGCCATCGCCGGCCACCGAAACCGGCGCGACAAGGCGCGCACCCGCTCGCTGCTCGAAGAGATCGAGGGCGTTGGGGAAAAGCGCCGCCGGGACCTGCTGCGGCATTTCGGCGGCATCAGCGAGGTCCGCCGGGCGGGCATCGAGGAACTCGCCCGGGTGCCGGGCATCAGCCCGAAGCTGGCGGAGCGCATTTATAATCAGTTCCATAACTGATAGGCTTGTCGGTCGAATGGTGCCCCGCGTGAGGGAAATGCGCTGCGGGCGCGCCCTGATCCGTGTCCTTCATCGAGCCGGAAATCGATCAAGCCATGTGGAACCTGCCCAACCTGCTGACCCTGCTGCGGATCATGCTGATCCCGGTGCTCGTGCTGATCTACTTCTGGCCCATGCCCTACCGGGAGCCGGTACTGACCGGTATATTCGTGCTGGCGGCCCTGACGGACTGGCTGGACGGGTTCCTGGCCCGCAGGTTGAATGCCACCACCCGGCTGGGGGCGTTTCTTGATCCGGTGGCGGACAAGCTGATCGTCTCGAGCGCACTGGTGCTGCTGGTGTCGGATTCAGACGTCCTTGCACGGGTGCTGCACCCGGCCCCCTTCGCCATCGCGGTCACCATCATCATCGGCCGGGAGATCACCATCTCTGCCCTCAGGGAATGGATGGCCGAGCTCGGTGAACGCGGCGTGGTGGCCGTGGGCTTTCTCGGCAAGGTCAAGACCGTCATGCAGATGGTGGCCATCGCGCTGCTTTTGTACATGCTGCCCATCTACGGGCTGCCCACGTTCCTGATCGGGGAGATCGCCCTCTACGTCGCTGCCGCGCTGACGCTGTGGTCCATGGTGGAGTATCTTCGGATCACCTGGCCGTACCTGATGCAAACGGACTGAAATTCGTGCCGGGCTACGGGGTTTTCCGGATTTCTATTGACACCGGGTGCAGGTTGCATAGAATCATCCTCCCTCGATTCAAGAGCCATGCGGGAATAGCTCAGTTGGTAGAGCACAACCTTGCCAAGGTTGGGGTCGCGAGTTCGAGTCTCGTTTCCCGCTCCATCTCCCGGCCCGACGCCGGGTGCTTTTGACCGGCCGGTTGCGAACCTTCCGGCCCGGATCAACTCGGTTCAGGCGGTGATGTCGCGTGTTGCGCCCCGGCCATGCGCTGCAGGGTGAACCCGGCGGCAAAGCTGCTATGATCCGACCACCTACCGGCTGAGTGGCAGAGTGGTTATGCAGCGGCCTGCAAAGCCGTGTACCTCGGTTCGATTCCGGGCTCAGCCTCCAGGCGCACCGCGCGGTCTTCCGCTGCCCGGATGGCGGAATTGGTAGACGCAAGGGACTTAAAATCCCTCGAGGTAATCCTCGTGCCGGTTCGACTCCGGCTCCGGGCACCAGTACCCCTTGCGCAGGGGTTGCTACCAGACGCCACAAACCGACATAAATGCTTTTATAACAATAAGTTATATCTTTTTTGCGTATTTCCCGCCGCGCCCGTTTTCGCTACAATTTGATGCCGCATGTTGGAGAAAATGTTCAGAATTGTAGAGGGTGAAAATGTGGGGCAAGGAAAACTGACGGTCAAAAAAAACGGGCGCTCAAAGAGCCCGGATTATTCGGCGACGGCAATACATTATTCCTGCGTGTCGCCCGCGGCGGATCCAGGCAATGGGTCCAGCGGCTGGTAATTCATGGCAAGCGCCGTGACATCGGGCTCGGCGGCCTCAGTTGGGTCACGCTCGACGAAGCACGAGTGATGGCCTGGGAGAACCGGCGCATGGCCCGGCGCGGCGGCGATCCAATCGCAGCGGCGCGACGTAACCGGATGCCAGTCTTTCGCGATGCGGCGCAGCGCACCTTCGAATCCCTGCGCCCACGCTGGCGCAGCGATAAGGTCGCCGCCAACTGGATGCAGCAACTCGAGCGCTATGCCTTCGAGCGTCTCGGCGACATGCCGGTAGACCATATAAAACAACAGGATGTGCTCGAAGTGTTGACGCCGATCTGGACCAGCAAGCCGGAAACCGCAAGGCGCGTGCGCCGCAGTATCCGCTCCACGCTGCAATGGTGCCAGGCACACGAGTTTGTGACCTTCAACGCCACCGGGGAGGGAATCAACGGCGCATTGCCGCGAATGCCAGCGGTCAAGTCTCACTTGCGTGCGCTTCCGTACCGGGAAGTACCCGAAGCCTTGCGTGTTATCGAAAATTGCGACTCAAGGCCGGCGGCCCGACTGGCGCTGCGGCTTCTCGTGCTGACCGCGGCGCGCTCCGGCGAGGTTCGGGGCGCCACCTGGACCGAGATCGATTTCGAGCAAGGTGCATGGCGCATCCCGGGAGAACGGATGAAAGCCGGAGAGGAACACCGGGTGCCACTGACACCAGCCGCGCTGGATGTACTAAAACGAGCCCAAATGTTGGACAACGGCAGCGGCCTGGTGTTTCCGTCACCCATGCGCCGGGCTCGATCACTTTCGGACATGACCCTGACCAAGCTGCTGCGCAGCGCAGGCCTGGCCAACCGCGCGACGGTCCATGGCTTCCGTTCCGCCTTCAGGGACTGGTGCGCAGACACTGGCAAGCCAAGAGAACTCGCAGAGGCCGCGCTGGTGCACACGGTCGGCGAGGTTGAGGGGGCGTATTTTCGTTCTGATCTGTTTGAGCGAAGAAGGGCGTTGATGGAGGCTTGGGCGGGGTATCTTTGTTAGAGGTCTTGAGCTGACACAGATTGAGAAGCCAGAAACAATGTATCCGTTCAAGTAACTGCAAACGAAGTTGTAATTAAAATGATTGCATGCAATCATTCATGTAATTTTTTACGGGAGACGGACTATGGCTAGTATTACGATTCGCAGACTGTCGCAAGAGACCAAAGAGCGACTTCGCCAGTGCGCCAATCAGCGCGGATGCAGCCTTGAAGCGCTGGCGCGCTCCATTCTGGATACAGCGACTATCAACACGGAACAGAATTCGAATTTCCCATACAACCTGATTTCGCTGGTGGAGCCTGGTGAGGACATCGAACCATATCTACAAGAGCTTGATCAGCCAATCACTCCACCGGACTTGAGATGATTTTGCTTGACACGAATGTCCTGTCCGAACTGACCAAACCGGTGCCCTCCGAACGTGTTGCCGGCTGGTTAGCAGAAAATGAGCAGCGCCTTGCGCTGTCCGCCGTGACCGTCGCCGAATTGTATTTCGGCATTGCGCGACTGCCCGAAGATGCGCGCAAGGCCGGTTTGCTTCGCTTCTGGCAGACAACGAAAGAGCAGTTCAAGGGTCGAATTTACGCGTTCGACGAGCGCGCCGCGGAAGTTTTCGGTGATATGGCGGCAGCCGCGGAACGGAAGGGGCGGCGGCTCAATGTTGCAGATGCGCAAATCGCGGCCACCGCCCGGGTACACAGGATGACTGTAGCGACCCGAGATTACCGCGACTTCGAGGCCTCTGGAATTCCGCTTGTCAATCCTTGGGGCTGATGGATGCATGTCTCTCGCGCGGCCATGCGCCGATCTTTCGCCGGCATGCTTACGACCGCAACTACAGAGAAATCGGAGAAAAACATGCTCAAGGGCAAGTTTGAAGATGTGAGCAAGCGTTAGGATGTGCCGTGGTAAACTGTATCTTGTGTGCAAAAACTGCGGCCTCAGTAATAGAGGTGCATTATGCTTGACGTAATGCGGATTTTTCGCTAGTGTGAAGCCGATGCGGCTGCTCCGGGAACGGAAAGCGTTTTGATCGTCGGCTTCTCGGACAAGAAGACTGGAGCATTCTACGAGGGTCGCCGGGTCGTGGTGTTTTCCGGGTTCGCCCGGACCGCCTCTCGCAAGCTCGACCAGCTCGACGCGGCCACGAGCCCGGGCGACCTGGCCAGGCCCGGCAACCGTCTGGAGGCGCTCAAGGGACGACGCAAGGGGCAGTGGAGCATCCGCATCAACGACCAATGGCGGATCTGCTTCAAGTGGCCCGAGGGAAGTCCCGGCCCGACCGAAGTGGAAATCGTGGACTACCATTAGTTTGAGGAGGCAAGTCATGCGCGAACCCATCCATCCGGGCGAGACCCTGCGCGAAGATCTCGATGCGCTCGACATGAGCGCGGCGGAGTTGGCGCGGCGCATTGAGGTGCCGGTGAACCGCATTACCGAGATATTGAACGGCCGACGCTCGATCACCGGCGACACGGCATTGCGCTTGGGGCGCTTCTTCGGCACCTCGGGGGAGTTCTGGCTCAACCTCCAGAAGCTCTACGAGCTCCGGCTCGCGGAGCGGAAGAGCGGCCCGGCGATTGCCCAGCTGCCGACCCTGGATGCGGACAGCGGACTGCACGATGTGATGAATACGGATCGAGCACAGGCAGCCACACAATAGCAATTCGACTGCGCAAAGTAATGTTGCGGCAATCGCGGACGCCAAGGTTAATGCATTTCGAATTACGCTTGAGTGCTTGGATAGGCGATGAATCTTTAGGGTTTCCTATAAAGCGCCTTTATAGGCCACATAAAACACCTCCGTTTGAACCGCGACGGCGGTTCGCACACAATCATCTGTTGGACAAACGTTTCATGGCCCGGTGCCTGATACCCTGAAAAGAGCCCATTTCCCATGTTGACAAACAACCCTTTCGCCGAGATTTCGGCGACGATCCCACCTTCTGCCATGAAGACCTTCGTGGTCGTCATGTTCCTGCTGGTGGTGGCGGGCACGATCTTTGACGTGATCCACAAGAAAAGTGCGAAGTACTTCTTCCAGAACATGAAGCGGGAGAAGGCCGCCGGCTCGCGCGAGGTCGGCGGTGGGGAGAAAATCGGGATCGCGGTCGCGACGGCGGCCCATGATGTCCTCGCCTCGGGAGAGTTCTGCAACCCCCGCCGGCGTCTGGCCCACCTGCTGACCATGTACGGGTTCATCCTGTTCGTGCTCACTTCCTGCACCATGATATTCGGCTACGGCGAACCCGGCGCCGCCACGCCCGCCATCCATCCGCTGCTGTGGCATCTCGGCGCCCTGATGGTTTGCGGAGGGGGTTACTGGTTCTGGTTCTTCATCCGCGTAGATGTCGCCGCCGAGGGCAATTCCCCGTTCCGTTTCATGCCGGCGGACATGTTCGTGGTCTCGCTTGTGGCGTGCACCACATTCGCCCTCATCTGGTCCTTCTTCCTGAACGTTGGCGCCGCCACCCTCTCCTGGCTGTTCTTCCTGTTGTTCATCATCGCCGCCTTGGTGCTGTTCGGCGGTGTCCCGTGGTCGAAGTTCGCCCACATGTTCTTCAAGCCCGCCGCCGCGTACCAGAAGCGCGTGGCGGATGCCGACGGCTCGCGGAGCAACCTGCCGCCGCCGGCGGATGCCCCGGCCAAGTTCGGGCTCGGCATCAAGAGGGAATTGCCGCGGCATTATTGAACGCGACTTCCCGCCACCGGGCGGCCGGCAGCCCGGCCGCAACGAACCGATCAACTACTGACGAACGAATACCATGCCAACATTTGTATACATGACACGCTGCGATGGCTGCGGCCATTGCGTGGACATCTGTCCTTCGGACATCATGCACATCGACAAGACCTACAGGCGTGCGCTCAACATCGAGCCGAACATGTGCTGGGAGTGCTACTCCTGCGTGAAGGCCTGTCCGCAGAATGCCATTGACTGCCGGGGCTACGCGGATTTCGCGCCGCTCGGCCACAGCGTGCGCGTTCTGCGGGAGGAGGAGAAGGGAACGATTTCCTGGCGTATCAAGTTCCGCGACGGTCGGGAGAAGAACTTCATCTCCCCCATCACGACGGAGCCCTGGGGCGAGAAGATTCCGCGGCTCGCGGACCTCGCGGTACCCGGCGAGGAGGCGCTCGAGTCCCAGTTGCTGTGCTATGAGCCGGATGCCCTGAATATCGATACCGGTCTGCCGACCATCGACAAATCCAAATTCAAGCAAGGGGTCTACTACTGATGGGATTCAAAACCGTATTCGAGGATTGCGATATCCTGGTCGTCGGCGGCGGAATGGGCGGCACCGGTGCGGCCTACGAGTCGCGCTACTGGGGACGCGACCTCAAGATCGTCGTGGCCGAAAAGGCGAACATCGACCGTTCCGGCGCCGTGGCGCAGGGACTCTATGCCATCAATTGCTACATGGGCATGCAGTGGGACGAAAACCAGCCCGAGGACCATGTCCGGTATGCGCGCAACGACCTCATGGGCATGGTGCGCGAGGACCTCGCCTACGACATGGCACGGCATGTCGACTCCACCGTGCACAAGTTCGAGGAGTGGGGCCTGCCGCTGATGCGAGATCCGGAAAACGGCCGCTACCAGCGTGAAGGCAAGTGGCAGATCATGATCCATGGCGAGAGCTACAAGCCCATCGTGGCGGAGGCCGCGCGCAAGTCTGCGGACAAGATCTACAACCGCATCATGGTGACCCATCTGCTGATGGACGAGAACCGCCCCAACCGGGTGGGCGGCGCCGTGGGATTCAATGTCCGTACAGGGGATTTCCACGTGTTCCGCGCCAAGGCGGTGATCGTGGGCGCCGGCGGCGCCTCCCATATCTTCAAGCCGCGTTCCGTGGGCGAGGGCATGGGCCGCACCTGGTACGCGCCCTGGAGTTCTGCCTCCGCCTATGCCCTGCCGATCCTGGCCGGCGCGAAGATGACCCAGATGGAGAACCGTATCGTGCTGTGCCGTTTCAAGGACGGTTACGGTCCCGTGGGCGCCTACTTCCTGCACCTGAAAACCTACACCCAGAACGCCTATGGCGAGGAGTACGAGTCCAAATGGTACGATCACACCAAGAATCTGGTGGGTGAGTACATTGACCATCACCCGACGCCGACCTGCCTCAGGAACCACGCTTTCATCGAGGAGATGAAGGCGGGCCGGGGTCCGATCCACATGGTGACCAAGGAAGCCTTCCAGGACCCCCACAAGGAGGTCATCGGCTGGGAAAACTTCCTGGGCATGACCGTGGGACAGGCCGTGGTCTGGGCGTCCCAGGATATCGATCCCAAGTACACCAATCCGGAACTGACCACCTCGGAGCCCTATGTCATGGGTTCCCACGCGACCTGCTCCGGCGCATGGGCAAGCGGCCCGGAGGACGTCTCTCCGGACGAGTACTACTGGGGCTACAACCGGATGATGACGGTAGAAGGCCTCTTTGGCGCCGGGGACGCCCTCGGCGGTACGGCCCACGCCTTTTCTTCCGGCTCCTTCACCGAAGGCCGGCTGGCGGCGAAGGCCGCAGTCCGGTTCGTCCGCGACCACGGCAAGGATGACATCAAGATTTCCGACAAGCAGTTCGAGGACCTCAAATCCACCGTATACAAGCCGCTGGAGAACTACGAGGTCGGGCGCAACGAGATTGTCGGAGGCACCGTCTCGCCGAGCTATATCCTTCCGATCCACGGCCTGCAGCGCCTGGAGAAGATCATGGATGAATATGCCGGTGGCATCAGCAACAACTACATGACCAACGAGCCGATGCTGCTGAGGGGCATGCATCTGCTGAAAACCCTGCAGGAAGACCTCGACCACATCGGCGCCGAAGATCTGCACCAGCTGCAGCGGGCCTGGGAGTTGAGACATCGCACCATCGCATCCGAATGCGTGGTCCAGCACACCCTGTTCCGCGAGGAGACGCGCTGGCCGGGGTATTATTACCGCGGCGATTTCATGAAGCTGGACGACGAGAACTGGCACGCGCTGACACTGTCCCGCCGGGATCCCGAATCCGGTGAATGGACCATGGAGAAGGCGCCGGTCTATCATATCGTCGACTGACCCGTCTTCGGGGATGGCCGCGACCCGGGCGGTAGGGTTTTCCGCCCGGGGTGTTCCCGCCGGTGCAACCCGCGGCCGGCGTCTTCCTGGCCGGAGCCGTTCCGGCGCATCCGCCGGGTTTGGGTGGGTGCGTGGCGGCAAGGCGCCCGATCTCCCCGTATTTCGGCCGTTCGGCTCTCACAAATTTGCGGCAACGATATGGTCCCAACCGACATCCCTGACCATGAAAGGGCAGCACTCGAAACGGCCTCGAGGAACCTCGACGCGTCGCCGGAGGCGCTCGGGCCGCTGCTGGCATGCATTACCGCCCGGGGTGTCCGCCCCATCCAGGTATCCAGCCTCCTGGAGGCGGGATACCGGAGGCTCGTGACCCTTTGGGACAGGCTGTCGGAACTGTCTGCGGACTTCGCGAACCCGGGCGGCGTCACAGAGGCCGCCGGGGTTCTGGCAGGCATTCTGGAAACCGGCAGGGCGATCCCCCCCCCGGAACTGGTTTCCCGCCTCGGGGACCTGGAGCGGGCGGCTGCTTCCGCCGGCCCCGCGGCGCTGGCATCGGTGCTTGAATGCCGCGCGCTGGCTGCCGCGTCAGGCCAGGACCACCTGGCGGCGGCGGACCTCTGCCGCCGGGCTGCAGGCACGCCGGGCCTTTCCGCGCCCCGGCAGTGGCAGCTTGTCCAGCTTCAGGCGACATTGCTTGAGGACCATGGGCGGGAATTTGATGATGACACCGCGCTGACGGCCTCGATCGATCTGCTGCGAACCCGTGCCCTGCCGCTCGCGGAGGAATGCGGATGCCCGCAATACCGTGCCGGCAGCCTCGAAAGCCTGGGCAACGTGCTCGGTATCGTTGGCCAGCGCCGCATGGGCACACGTTATCTCGAGGACGCCATCGACGCATTCCGCGAGGCGCTGGACCTTCGTGACCCAGAAACCGCCCCGGTTGAGTGGGCGGCCGCGCAGAACGGCCTCGGGAATGCCCTGGGCTCGCTGGGACAGCGGCAGGCGGACGATGGACTGCTCAATCATGCGCTGGAGGCGTTCGGGCAGGCGCTTGCCCTGCGCAGCGAGGAACGGATGCCCCGGGACTGGGCTTCAACGATGAACAACCAGGCGGCGGTGCTGCAGTCGCTCGGACGGAAAAACAAGGATCCCAAGGTCCTGAAACGCGCCGTGGAGGCCTACAAGGGTGTGTTACGGGTCTGGACCCGGGGAACGGTGCCGCTGGACTGGGCCGCCGCCATGGACAATCTCGGTTCCGCGCTGCGGGCTCTCGGGGAGCACCGTCGGGGGCCACGCACCCTGGAGCAGGCGGTGGCGGCCTACAGGAGCGCCCTGGCCGAGCGTCCCCGTGACCGCCTGCCCGGGGAGTGGGCCATGACCCACAACAACCTGGGTGCAGCGCTGCAGAAGCTGGCTCAGCGCGAGGAAGATCCGGACATCATGCGGCAGGCCGCCGAGGCCTACGGGAACACGCTGCTGGAATGGACCCGGGAGAAGGTGCCGATGACCTGGGCCATGGCCAAGGCGAACCTGGGCGTGGCCCGGCGGGAGTTGGCAGCCATGACCGGTGATCTCGAGATCGCGGACAGTGCCGTGGCGGAAATCGGGGCCGCGGTGGACGTGTTCCGTGGCGCCAGCCACGCACAGTACACCGAACTCGGAGAGGAGCAGCTTTCCTACGCCCGCCAGTTGTTGGCGGAACTGGTCGCGCAGGCGGATTCCGACAATACCGAGGCGACCCGGATCGCGCTCAAGATCAACACCTGACCCCACCGGCGCCGGCGGACGCTCCCGTTTCGATCCAGCGCCACGTCCGGGAGCCGGCGGATTCGGTCGGCGTGCTACTGGCGAATGCCCTCGATCGTGAAGTAGATCTCCGCGGTGCGGGAGGCGGGGCCCAGATTGTAGTCGATGCCGAAGTCGGCCATGGTGATGGTGGTGGTGCCCTCAAATCCGGCGCGGTACGTGCCCCAGGGATCCTTGCCCTCGCCCACCCGCCGCATTTCCAGGGTGACAGGGTGGGTGACGCCGCGCAGGGTCAGATTACCGGTAAGCAGGCCCTCGCCCCTGCCGGTTTCCTCGTAGCCCGTGCTGACGAACCTGGCGGTGGGGTATTTCTTGACATGCAGGAAGTCCTTGCCGCGGAGGTGGACGTTGCGCTTGGCGTGGTGGGTTTCCACGGTAGCGGTTTCGATGTCCACCTCCACGGAAGCCGCCGAGGGGTCGTCGGCGTCCCAGTTGAAGCGGCCGGTGAAATCCGGGAACTCGCCGAGAACGTAGCTGAATCCCAGGTGGGACACCTTGAAGCGGATGAAGGCGTGCTTGCCCTTGATATCCATTGCGTAGTCCGCAGACTGGGCGGATTGCACGGCCAGCGAGAACGCCAGCGCCAGCAGGACCAGGGCGCTGTTTCTGGTTACGGTCTGGTGGGAAAGCATGGTCAAAGTCTCTTGATTTACTGAAATATACCAGCCTCAGTCCGCATTGCCGAGACCCAGCATGTTGCGCAGGGTTCCGTCCCGGTCCACAAAGTGGTGCTTGAGCGCGCCCAGCATGTGCAGACAGGCCAGCGCGACCACCGTCCAGGCCAGCCAGTAGTGGAGGAGCAGGCAGATGTCCTCCTCCCCCTTGATGTCCGTGTCAACCACTGCCGGCAGGGTGAACCAGTCGAATACGGAGATGTCCTCGCCCTCGGCGGTGGACAGCAGGTAGCCGAAGACCACGATGGCCACCAGCAGCACCTGCATGCAGAACTGGATCAGCCTCGAGACGGCGCGCACCAGCGGACCGACACCGCTGCCGGGCGCCGGGCGGGGGTTTGCGATGGACCAGACTATCCGAAGAAGGATCGCACCCGCCAGCAGTATGCCGATGCTCTCGTGGAGATGGGGCAGGGCCTGGCTCTTCGGGTCGTAGTAATCCAACCCGGTCATGTAGAGGCCCAGGGCGAATTCCCCGATCACGCCGACGGCGATGATCCAGTGCAGCAGCACGGCCACGAGGCCATAGCGACTCCGGGAATTGGTCAACATTGCGCGATCCGCCGAATACTGCTCATCACGCGATTGTAGTCTCCCATCGTGCATCCGGGGTGGATTGTCGGGTCAGGACGTGGATCCGGGCAATCTCGGACTACACATCAGGGGCTGTTTCTGGTATAAATCGCGGCCCCTGAGACAATCCAGCAGATGATCCCCAGGAGTCGGGCGATGGCCAGAGTATGTCAAGTAACCGGAAAGCAGGTGATGATGGGCAATAACGTGTCCCACGCCCACAACAAGACCCGGCGCAAGTTCCAGCCCAACCTGCATCACCGCCGTTTCTGGGTGGAGAACGAGAACCGCTGGGTGAAACTGCGGGTTTCCACCACCGGCCTTCGCCTGATCGACAAGAAGGGTATCGAAGCGGTCCTGTCGGCCATGCGCGCCCGCGGGGAAAAAATCTGAGAGGATTCATCATGCGAGACAAGATCAAGCTCAATTCCAGTGCCGGTACCGGCCATTACTACACCACGACCAAGAACAAGCGCACCATGACCGAGAAAATGGAGATCAGGAAATTTGATCCCGTTGTGCGCAAGCACGTCATCTACAAGGAAGGCAAGATCAAGTAGCCGCGGGCCTGTCCGCTCGACCACCCTCCGCGGCGAAAGCTCCGGGGGGTTTTCATCCCTGGAGAGGGCACCTTTTCATGAAGGCCCGAAGGGATGCTATCATCGTCACCATGCTCCACAGGTTGTGCATGGCCCGGCGCTGGATATCCGTGCCGCAGGGAGTGGCGGGAAGCCGCAGATGCCCGGTTCATGGTCGCCCCCCCGTCTGACGGACTGTCCATTGCGTATGACTCAGAAGTTGTCGGTCACCCGCAGAACGCTGATCAGGGCGGCGGGTCTCGCCGCACTGGTTCCGGCCGCAGGGACACTTGCGGCCCCCAGGACGACTCCGAGGCAGACCGCGGGTCCGTTCTACCCCGTGGAAATCCCCCTGGACGCCGACGCCGACCTGGTGCAGGTGGAAGGGATGTCCCGACTGGCCACCGGGATCATCGCGCATGTTGCCGGCCAGGTGGTCGACACCAGTGGCAACCCCGTCCCCGGCACGAAGGTGGAGATCTGGCAGTGTGACGCCTTCGGTGCCTACAAGCACCCGCGGGACCGGGGCGATGTCTCCGAGCCGGAGTTCCAGGGCTATGGATTCACCCGCACTTCGGGGCAAGGAGAATTCCGCTTCCGCACTATCCGCCCCGTCAGCTATCCTGGCCGCACGCCCCATATTCATGCCAGGATATCCGCCCCCGGGATGTCCGTGCTGACCACGCAGTTCTACCTGGCAGGAGAGGGACGGAACACGTCCGACTTCCTCTACGCCCGGGTTCCCGAGCACCTCCGGGCGATGGTGACGGCGCGGTTTCCGGCAACTGCGGAGGAGTCGGAGACGGTGGTCCCGAGCTACACCGTGGTGGTTGGATAACCGGTTTCTCAGGCCTCCGGCGGGTCCGGGCATGTGCCGGGATCGAATCCGCCGGGGCGACGCGGGGTGGATGCACCTTCGGCCCGGTGCCTGCCCGATCCGGATACAAGAATGGGCGCTAGAGACATTCCTGCGCCTGCATTTTCATCTTCTGCACGATGGCGTAGACCCCCACATGCCGCGTGGGACTCAGGTGCTCGAAGAGCTGCAGGCGGGCAAACATCGCGTCGGTGTCCAGATCCACCACCGCGCGCGGGGTCCTGCCGGAAAACAGCGCCACGAGGATGGCCACCACGCCCTTGATCGTCGGGGTGTCGCAGAACCCCTCGAAACGGATGCGCGACGGGTCGCCGTCCATGGGTCTGGCCTTGACGTAGACCGTGCTCATGCAGGGCGGTACGCTGTTCGCGGGAACCATGTCTTCCGGCAACATGGGGTCAAGCCTTTCGCCCAGCTCATCCAGGAACTGGTAGCGCAGCTCCCAGTCCGGCAGGAAGTCCATGGTTTCGATGATGAGGTCCAGTTCAAGGGTGTCGTTGGACAAGGGCGCTATCCTCCTGCCGTGGGGTGGCCGCGCCGGATCCAGTCGTCGATTCCCCGGGTGACGTTGTAGACCTTCTTGTAGCCCATACCCTCGCTGAGCCAGTTGGCGATGACCCTGGAGCGCGTCCCGATCTGGCAGATCAGGATGACCGGGTTGTTACGGTCGGCCACCCGGTCCAGCGACGCCAGCCAGGCGCCGGCATCGTACCCTCCCCGGTCGTCGAAAAACGTCAGCTTCCGGCTGCCGGGCACCACGCCGGTTTCCCGCCATTCCCGGGCAACGCGGATGTCAACTACCGGCACACCTCGGGAAACCAGGGATGCCAGCTCGTCGCTGGAGATGTTGATCACCTCGGCGCGCAGGGGGAGCGCAGACAGCAGCAGGGAGAGCAGCAGCAGGGAACGAGGGAGAATGACAC
Source organism: Candidatus Poriferihabitaceae bacterium (assembly GCA_965213885.1). Taxonomy (GTDB): domain Bacteria; phylum Pseudomonadota; class Gammaproteobacteria; order Arenicellales; family Poriferihabitantaceae; genus VYFG01. The sequence goes on along the minus strand of OZ243919.1, from coordinate 2,765,428 downwards.
GAATGCGGTATGTCATGGTTCGAAAGGATTCCTGTATATTCGCGCAGTGTAAGACCGTACCCCGGAAGCACGGTTCCGTATCGGAAGGCTATCACTGTTGGGGCGGACCGGTGCAAGCATTTACCGGGGAGCTGAAATTCGGTAGAATCGAATCATATAAAGAAATATTTATATCATACCGCATACCGCCATCCGACCGACCGGGACATGGAAAACGCGCTCGACACGCTGCTGAAAGAAAAAGGCGTCCTCCTTGCGGATGGCGCCACCGGCTCGAACCTGTTCGAAACCGGCCTCCAGACCGGCGAATCGCCGGAACTCTGGAATGACCGCTGTCCGGAGAAGGTCACCAGCCTTTGCCAGGAGTTCATTGGTGCCGGGTCCGACATCGTCCTGACCAACAGTTTCGGCGGTACCCGTTATCGCCTGATGCTGCACGGTGCGGAACACCGCGTTGCCGAGTTGAACGAAAAGGCGGCGAGACTGGCAAGGCAACAGGCTGACCGGGCGGGCCGGAAGGTTCTCGTCGCCGGTTCCATGGGGCCGACGGGCGAGATCATGCAGCCTCTCGGCACCCTCAGCCGGGAGGATGCGGCGGACGCCTTCGAGGAGCAGGCGAGCGCGCTCCGAGCGGGCGGCGCCGATCTCTTCTGGATCGAGACCATGTCCTCGAGGGAGGAGACTGAAGCCGCGGTCACCGGCGCGGCCAGGGTCGGTCTTCCCATCATCACCACCTTCAGCGTGGACACCAACGGACGCACCATGATGGGTCTGACGCCCGCGGATATCGTGGAGATTGCCAAATCGATGCCCCAGCAGCCCTACGCGATCGGCGTGAACTGCGGTGTCGGGCCGTCGGAATCCGTTGCCGCCGTCCTGAACATGAAAACTGCCTGCGTGCAGCAGGAATTCCATCCGGTGATCATTGTCAAGGCGAATTGCGGGGTGCCGGAATATATCGACGGCAAGATCGTCTACAGCGGAACCCGGGAGATCATGGCGGAGTATGCGGGGTTTGCCATCGATGCCGGGGCCACGGTGATCGGGGGGTGCTGCGGCACGACGCCGGGACATGTGGCGGCGATGCGCGGTTTCATTGACGGACATGTCCGGCGGGATTCCCCGAGCCTCGAGGTGATCAAGGCGCGGCTCGGGGAGGTTTCCACGGGTGCGCAGGCGCAGCTGCGTGGGGAGATGAGCGTCGCTGCCGGAGCCCTGTCCGACCGTGGGGAAGGACGCCAAAGGCGGCGCCGGAAGGGATAGGCGGAAACAGGGAGGGGCCGTGGGGCTCGTGGTGCATTCGGCCGCCCGGGCACGAAGGCATCTGCCCCGCCCCGATTCGTGGTCGGGACGAACACGCGGTCCGTCGCCTCCCCGGGGCCGGACAGGACATCGCCCGTAGTCGATGGGCAGCCGGACCGTCATGCTACACTCGGCGCATGCCAAGCGTCGTATGACCGTCATGAAAACCGCCTATGTCCATGACCCCGTTTTCCAGACACACGATACCGGAACGGGTCATCCGGAACGCAGTGCGCGCCTCAAGGCGGTGCAGGAGCTGATTGCACGCCAGGACTGGTACGGAAGCCTGCAGCAGGTGGCGGCGGTGCCCGTGGAGCAGCGATGGATCGAGCTGGTTCACAGGCCGGGCTACGCCGAACGCATCCGGCAGGCCTGTGCCAGCGGCAGCCCCTGGATCGATACGCCGGATGTGGCGGTATCCCCGGAATCCCCGGCGGTGGCATCCAGGGCGACCGGCAGCCTGCTGGCGCTGGCCGACGAAGTCATGGAAGAGAGCGCGGACAATGGGTTTGCCCTGGTGCGGCCGCCGGGCCACCATGCGGAACACGATGCGGCCATGGGATTCTGCCTGTACAACAGCGTGGCGATCGCCGCGCGTTACCTGCAACACCGGCACGGCGTCGAACGCGTGCTGATTCTGGATTGGGACGTCCACCACGGCAACGGCACCCAGCACGCCTTCGAGCGGGACCCCGGCGTGATGTTCATCAGCCTGCACCAGTATCCCCATTACCCGGGCACCGGCGCCCGTTCGGAAACCGGTGTCGGCGCCGGCGCCGGCGCCACGGTGAACTGTCCCATGAGCCCCGGGTCGGGGGACGAACACTACCGGCAGGCGTTCGAGGAAGTGGTGCTGCCGAAGGCCAGGGCGTTCAGCCCGGATTTCATCCTGGTTTCCGCCGGCTTCGACGCCCACCAGGCGGACCCCCTGGGTTTCATCAACCTCACCAATGAGAGTTATGCCTGGATGACCCGGGCGGTGATGGACCTGGCGGACCAGTGCTGCGCAGGGCGGCTCGTTTCCGTACTTGAAGGCGGGTACGACCTGCAGGCCCTGGCGCAGTCGGTGACCGAACACGTGAGGGTTCTGCACCAGGGGTAGGCGACGGCCACCATGGACAGGGGCCGACCAACCCGGGGGTGCCGGTACCGGATACGCTCGGCGGCGGCCATTGATGAACCGGGGAGGGCTCTTCAGCTCAGTGCCGCGACGGTATCCTCCAGCGTTTCTGAATTGATCACCGGAAAATAGGCCGGCCGGTACTCGGTGCCGCGGAATGCCTTCTTCACGATCCCCTCCAGGTTGGGCCGCTTGTCCGCCGCGGTCTCGCCGCCGCCAAGCCCGCCGCCGAACTCGATCATGATGTCTGCGCCAAGCCCGCCGGCGGTCAGCAGGTTGCGGTGCCACAGCACGGGATTGAACAGCTGCAGGAACAGGCCGGAGCGGATGGAATCGGGGTTTGCGTCGTGCACGCCGCCGGTAAAGTTCGACAGCACGGGGAATGCGGGCATCCCGAACCCGGCCGCATCCAGCACCGGGCGAAAATGCCTGGCCGCCTCCACCATGTAGTAGGTGTGGAAGGCGCCCTCGGTTTTCAGGCGGGCGCTGCGCTTGCGGGGGAACCGTTCCCCCATGGCGCTGACCAGGGAGTCCAGGTCCTCCGCGCGGCCTCCCACCACGATCTGCTCCGGCAAGTTGCATGCGGCAATGCCGCAGTAGTGTTGTTCGGCCAGGGACGTGGCGGATTCGAGGTCGATCATGAGCGCTTCCATCTCGCCTTCGCCGAACTCCCCCATGAGTTCGCCCCGCTGCCGCACCAGCCTGAGTCCCAGCTCGAAACTGAGCGCACCCGCCGCGACCAGTGCCGAATATTCGCCGAGACTGTGGCCCGCCGCCATGGCGGGGGATATGCCACCGCCGGTCAGCTCGTTGAACAGCCGATGGCAGGCAATGGAATGGGTCAGCAGCACCGGCTGGGTGTTGCGGGTCAGATTGATCTCGGCTGCGGGATCCTCGAAGGACAGCCGCGCAATATCGAACCCCAACACCTCCGATGCCTCGACATACGTGTCTCGCACCACCTGGTACTGTTCATGGAGATCCTTGCCAATGCCGGGATACTGCGATCCCTGGCCCGGAAAAAGCAGGGCGATGGTGGACATCATGTGTTGACAGATTGGTTTTAACGCGGATTATACGTCGCCTGGGTTCAATCCCAGGGCGCCTGGCTTGTCCCTTGCGATGACCGGGAATCATACACTCTCAGCTTCCATCATCCGATACAACAACCGAAAACTCATGGCAACAACAATCAATGGCAAGGCATTCGCCGCCGGCCTGCGCGAGCGCGTGGCGGCAGTGGTTGCCGATCTGGTTACCCGTCACGGTCTGAAACCCGGTCTCGCTGTGGTGCTGGTGGGAGAGGATCCCGCCAGTCAGGTCTATGTTCGCAACAAGGGCAGGCAGACCACGGAGGCCGGGATGGAATCCATGGAGTACAAGTTGCCCGTGGATACGCGCGAGGCGGATCTGCTGGCATTGATCCATCGGCTCAACGACGACCCGGCGGTCAACGGAATCCTGGTTCAGCTGCCCCTTCCCGGGCATATTGACGAGTCCAAGGTGATCAACGCCATCTCTGTGCACAAGGATATCGACGGCTTCCACATCGAGAACGTGGGCAAGCTGTCCATCGGCGAGGAATCGCTGGTGCCCTGCACGCCGGCGGGCTGCGTCATGCTCCTGAAAGACCAGCTCGGCGACCTCACCGGCAAAAGTGCGGTGGTGGTCGGCCGTTCCAACATTGTCGGCAAGCCGGTGGCCATGCTGCTGCTCAAGGAACACTGCACCGTCACCATCGCCCACTCCCGCACCCGGGACCTGGCCGCAGTCTGCCGCGAGGCGGATATCCTGGTGGCGGCGGTGGGTGTCCCTGAAATGGTGAAAGGCGACTGGATCAAGCCCGGCGCCACGGTCATCGATGTCGGCATCAACCGGATAGACGGCGGGGATGGAAAGACCCGGCTGGTGGGCGATGTCGACTATACCGGGGCCAGCGAGACGGCCGGGGCAATCACGCCGGTGCCGGGGGGAGTGGGCCCGATGACCATCGCCTGCCTGCTGCGAAACACGGTCATCGCCGCTTGCCGGCAGCATGACATCCCGGTGCCGGACGGATGGTAGGGAAGGCGCCGGCTCGATCCGGAAATTGCCGAAAAAAAGTCGATGGGACTGCCACCGGCCATGTTGACCCGGATGGGTATCCGGGTGATCGAATCCGAAGGCGCGCTCAGTTGAGTCCGGAGATATAGGTGGCTAGGGCTTCGATCTGCTCCGCGGACAGCGCGAAAGCAATGTCGTTCATGATGTTGTTCTGCCGCTCCCCTGCCTTGTAGGCGAGCAACTGGGCCTTGATGTATTCGGCAGGCTGCCCGGAAAGCAGGGGATAATGGGGCGCGATGCCCTTGCCCGCGGGGCCATGGCAGCCCATACAGGCGGGAATGCTGTACTCGGCATGGCCGGCGCGGTAAATCGGCCGACCGGCCAGGGCAAGTTCCTCCTGCTCCGGTGTGATGGAGCCCACAGCGGGTGCCTGGGCGCTGTAGAAGGCGTCGATGTCCAGTATGTCCTGCTCACTCAGTCCCGCAACCATGCCATCCATCATCGCGTTCTGCCGGCCGCCGTCCGCGCCTTTCTGGAACAGTCTCAATTGTGCCGCGACAAAACCGGGCACCTGGCCGGCCAGATGGGGAAAGGCAGGCGAGATGGATATCCCGGTCTGGCCGTGGCAGGCGACACAGGTGGTGGTCTTGGCTTTCCCGGCCTCGGCATCACCGCCCTGGGCAAGCACCGGGGTTGATGCGAGCATGGCAATACACGCCAGCGTTCTCAGCATTCGATACATTGCAGAACCTACGATGGAAACTGGCCCGGCGGAAATCCGCACTGATCAGAACCCGGCTGCGAAGCAACCACCGGACCGGAGCTTACGCGTAAAATTAAGGCGCGAAGTATAGCAATAAATATCTCCGAAAACTCCTGCCCGAACCTTCCCGACCCAAACCTTCCGTCCGCATGCAGATCGATTTTTCCACCGCCCGGTATGTGCTCAGCGCGCATCTGCCGCGGCAACTGCCTCCTGACTCGGGGGCGGAGGTCGCCTTTGCGGGCCGTTCGAACGTGGGGAAATCCAGTGCCATCAATACCATCACCAACCGGGTGCGCCTTGCCAGGACCAGCAAGACCCCCGGACGCACCCAACAGATCAATTTCTTCTCCCTGGGTGAGGATTTTCACCTGGTGGACCTGCCGGGATACGGATTCGCCAGGGCGCCCGAGGCGCTGCGCGCCCATTGGGGCCGGTTCATCACCGACTACCTGATGGAACGCGAGGCGCTGCGCGGTCTGGTGCTGCCGATGGACATCCGACATCCACTGACCGGCCTGGACGAGTCGATGCTGTCCCTTTGCCGGGAGGCGGGGCTGCCGGTTCATGTCCTGCTCACCAAGGCGGACAAGCTCAGCCGGGGAAGGGGGAGCGAGGTTCTGCGCAAGATCCACCATCAACTGGGGGACGACGCGGGGGTGTCGGTACAGCTCTTCTCCGCCACCAGGAAAACCGGCGTGGAGCAGGCGCGTACCAGGATCGCCGAATTGCTTGCCGGCTGAAAGAACCCCTCAGGGCCTGACGGTGCCGTCGCCGATGACCACGTATTTCTGCGTGGTGAGACCCTCCAGGCCGACGGGGCCGCGCACATGGAGCTTGTCGGTGCTGATGCCGATTTCCGCGCCGAGACCGTACTCGAATCCATCGGCGAACTGGGTGGACGCGTTCAGCATGACCGAACTGGAATCCACCTCGCGCAGAAAACGGTCCGCATGCTCCCGGTTCTGCGTGATGATCGAATCGGTGTGATGGGAGCCGTACCGGTTGATATGGGCGATGGCCTCGTCCAGCCCGCCCACCACCTTGATCGACAGCATGGCGTCCAGGTACTCCGTGTTCCAGTCGTCCTCGGTGGCGGCTTTCATGTGCGGAACGATGCGCCGGCTGTCCTCGCAGCCGCGCAGCTCGATTCCCTTTTCGCCGTACCGTCGGGCCAGTTCGGGCAGCACCTCTTCTGCCACGGAGCGTGATACGAGCAGGGTCTCCATGGCACCGCAGATGCCGTAGCGCCGGGCCTTGGCATTGTAGGCGACCTCGATGCCCTTGGCGAGGTCGGCATCGCTGTCGATGTAGACATGGCAGATGCCGTCGAGGTGACGGATCACCGGAACACGGGCCTCTGCGCTGATCCGCTCGATCAGGCCCCTGCCGCCACGGGGAATGATGATGTCCACGTATTCGCTGGCAGCAACCAGCGCTCCGACGGCTGCACGGTCGGTGGTTTCGATGACCTGGACGCAATCTTCGTCGAGCCCCGTGTCGCGCAGGCCCTGGTGGATGCAGGCGGCAATGGCGAGATTGGAATGGATGGCTTCCGACCCGCCGCGCAGAATTGCGGCATTGCCGGATTTGAAGCACAGTGAGGCCGCGTCGACCGTGACGTTGGGCCGGGATTCGAAAATGATGCCGATCACACCGAGCGGAACCCGCATCTTGCCCACACGAATGCCGCTTGGCCGATCATTGAATGCCGTCATTTCGCCGACCGGGTCCGGCAGGTCCGCCACCTGGCGACAACCCTCCGCCATGGCCGCGACCCGTTCCGGGTTCAGTTCAAGTCGGTCCAGCAGCGCGCCGGTGAGCCGGATCTCCCGCCCGCGGTCCAAGTCCTTGGCATTGGCGGCAAGAATGGCATCCCGACTCCCCATGATACGGTCCGCGATGTTGCGAAGCGCCCGGTTGCGGGTTTCCGCGGACAGCGTGGCGATAATCCCGGCCGTGGTTCGGGCGCGTCGGCCGATATCATCGATATACTGCTGGATGTCGGGTTTTCGGGCGATTCCGGTTTTCATGGCAGGGGCGAATGCAACAACAGCGCGCATTGTATCTCCAAATCCTTCCCGGTTCCCGGTGTATGGACTACTTTCACCGGGTTGCAGGGCTGTCAGGGGATTTGCACGTCACAGACATCCAGCCCGATACTTTCAATCTCGTCCCAGATGTCGCGCCGCTCCAGCGGTGCCTGTCCCTTGAGTTGCAGATCGGCGCGGGTGAGGCGCCTGAGAATCCGCCGACACCGGTCCGCGGACAGCCGGTTCAGCGCCGCCCTGAAGCCGGCTTCGCGGTTCCGCCAGATGCCGAACCTGCGAAACTGCGTGCTCGGGTTGCCGCCGCGCTCGCGGATCATCGAGAGCTGGCACAGGACTCTCACCTCGCGGGTCAGGGCCCAGAGAATGAGGATCGGCTCCGCCTGTTCCATCCTGAGGCTGCCGAGGATCCGGACGGCACGCCCGGCGGACCCGGCGAGGCAGGCATCGGCAAAGTTGAAATTGTTGAACCGGGCGCTGTCGGCGATGATCGACTCCACCAGGTCGACGGTGATCCGGCCGCCTCCGGCCAGCAGGCATAGCTGGTTGATCTGCTGTGCAGCCGCGAGCAGGTTGCCCTCGACGTAGTGGGCCAGCCGCCGCACCGCCTCCCGGTCGGCGGTGTGTCCCAGGGCGCGAATCCGCCCGGCGATCCATTCCCCCAGCCTGTCGCCGCCCACCTCGGGGCATTCCACCATCACCGCTACCGACTCCACGGCCTTGAACCATTTACTGCCCTGGGACCGCTTTTCAACGGGCCCGGAAACCATCAGCAAGAGGGTGTCGGGCGAGGGTGGGATGCCGGCGAAATCCACCAGTGCTCTCGCTCCCCGATCGCCGGGCTTGCCGTCCGGCATGCGCACTTCCAGGATCTTCTTTTCCATGAACAGTGACATGGACTGGCTGGCGCTGTGAAGGAGGTCCCAGTTGAATCCGCGTTCCACGCTGTGGCTTTCACGGTCGCCATAGCCCTGTTCGCGGGCCTTGCGGCGAATCAGGTCCAGGGCCTCCTCGACCAGGAGAACTTCCGGTCCGAACAGGAAATAGAAGGGAGCGATGCCCTTTTCGAGCTGGCCTTGCAGTGATGCCGGGCGGGTGCGCAAGGAGATAAGGGGCCGGATCAGCCCTGCCGGATCCGACGCAGTCGGTGCAGGATCTGGCGCACGATCTCCGCCTGCATCTCCGCCTTCAGGAGCGACTCTTCCTCTTCGGAGTGCAGCTGATGCAGGGGGTCGTAACCGATCACCTGTTCATGCGCCAGGCGTTGATTGACCTGCAGCCCATCTCCGCCTGCGGTGCGCACTTCGTAGGCCACCCGGTACCTGAGGGTGTAGGACGTGGCCAGGCCATCACCATCGGTGGATCGCACATCTTGCGTGAACCCGCTCTCCAGCAGGTGGAGCACGGCCGCGGTCCGGTCGCCCGGGCCCACTACGCTGGCGCCGTTTGCCGACAGCGCGCTTTTCAGGTGGTCCACCATTTCAAAGTCCACGCCGTCCACCGTGATACGGTTCAGCGCCGCCGGCAGACCGGCACCCCCGCGCAGGGCAAATCCGCAACTGGACAGGGTGGCGGCCGTGAGGATGGCAAGGAGCAGGTGTCTCGTCATGGGAGGTCTTCCTTGCGCCGTCGTGGAACCCCGGGGATTATACAACCTGGAATTCAGAATTCAGCCAAATCCGTACGATTGACTGTTAGGGAAGTATGAATCGTCGTACTTACTCAGGCCCTTCGGTCGAGGATTGTTGTTTTGCGGCCATTCACCACGAAATGACCATTTCCTTGCATGAATGCCGCCCGATACGCCGGGTACAGTGTGAACAGGGGTAGATTCGTGACATCCGCAGCGGACATCCACAACCGCCAACACGACAGATAAACCGAAATGCAGACCATCCTGCCGACACTGCTCATACTGGTTGCATCAGCAGCAGTGACCATCGCAGCTGTCAGGTTCCATGCGTCACGGGCCCATCATGCGAACCGGATTCGCCGGCTCTTCACGACCGCACGGCAACACCGGGAAATGGTCCGCCGGTACCGGGAGGAACAGTCCAGTATCACCCATTGATTTCCGGAAGTCAGCGGCCGGACTATTTTCCTTCAGGGCCAGAACCGACGGCACGTTCTTTCAAATACGCTTTCACCGGTGAATCTGTGAACAGTGCGGACGGACATTCCGCCGGCGAAAGAAGAAATCGGACAATTCCGATCATTGCCCCACCTGCAACAGACGGGAGCGCGAAATGGCCATCGACCGTCATAGCGCATCCCTGATTGGAAACCGGATCCGCAAGAGGAAGATCCTGGATACCAGGGATGCGGTGGCCCGCCGCCTGAGAATCAGGGGTGGCTTTCCAGCGTGATCGTCGCTATCCTGCCGGTCACGTTGGTGCCGATATCCCAATCATCGGCATCTGCCCTTTTTCAGGACTGCAACTTGTTCTGGCCCCCAACAGGATCACCCTGCAACCGTCGCCGATACGGATGCGCGTGCGCACCGCCCTGTCCACTGGATATTTCAAGCAGAATCCGTCCAGGCCGCCATGGTCATTGCACGTCCGGTTACCGCCGGATCACCAACGCACCGCCGCTTCGACCCGGACGCCCACATTCCGGGAGGCGGTCGACCCGTGGCGCCAGGAGAGACTTCCATCGTGGGCCCGCATTCCGCGCCGTCAGGCCACCCCCGCCCGGGCAAGCATCGAGTCCAGCAGGATCTGGCAGCCCGCCGCGAGGTGTTCGGGATCCGCATTCTCACTCTCGTTGTGACTGATCCCGCCCTCGCAGGGGACGAAGATCATCGCGGTCGGGACTTTTCTTGCCATGTAGACGGCGTCATGCCCGGCACCGCTGATCATGTCCCGGTGACTGTAGCCACCCTCGCTGGCCCCCAGCCGCACCAGGTCCACGCAATCGCGGTCGAAGGGGGTCGCGGGAGCCACCCAGAACACGGACAGGTCGTAACGACAGCCGTGCCGGGCGGCGATGGCGTCGAATTCACCCCGCATGACACCCTCCATGTCCTCCAGTACACGGTCGTCCGGATGGCGGGTATCGATGCTCGTCCATACATGCCCCGGGATCACGTTGCGGCTGCCGGGAACGACCCTGATCAGACCGCAGGTGGTACAGGCGTCGGGGGCATAGTCAAGGCCGATGCGGTTCACCGCCTCGATCATCCCCGCGGTGCACACCAGCGCGTCCTTCCTGAGCGGCATCGGCGTGGGACCCGCATGGGCTTCCTGGCCGTGGACGTTCAACTCGTACCAGCGCTGTCCCTGGGCGCCGGTGACCACCCCGATGGTCGTATGCTCGTTTTCCAGGACGGGGCCCTGCTCGATATGGGCTTCGAAGTAGGCGTCCACTTTCCGGTCGCCCAGACCCTCCCCGATCCAACCGAGACGCTCGAGTTCCTCCCGTACGGTCACACCGTCGGCGTCCTCGAGGGCATACACCCAGTCCAGATCGAAGGCGCCGGCATAGGCGCCTGAGCCCATCATGGGCGGCGAAAAGCGGCTGCCCTCCTCGTTGTTCCATACCGCAAGCTCCAGGGGCGCGCGGGTGGTGACCCCGTGGTCCACCAGGGTCCGCAGCACCTCAAACCCGGCGAGAACGCCGTACACCCCGTCGAACCGGCCTCCGGTGGGCTGGCTGTCGAGATGGCTGCCGGTCATGACCGCGGGCAGCCCGTCATCCGCTCCCGCCCGCCGGATGAACAGGTTGCCGGCCAGGTCCAGGGAATGGCTGCAGCCGATCTCCCGGCACCACTCCAGCAGCAGATCGCGCCCCACCTGGTCAAGGTCGGTCATGGCCAGCCGGCATACACCACCCCTGTCGGTCGCACCGATGCGGGCCATCTCCATGAGGGACTGCCACAGGCGATTGGCGTCAATCCGGATGTTTTCTGCGCGGTCGGTGATATCGGTATTTTTCATGGTCATTGCGTGGCTGCCGCACGGTCGCCCGGGACATGGTCATTCACTCCATCGCAGGATGACGTCCATGCACCTTCCGGGGATACGGCAGGGTCCATCGAAGAACGGGGCGCCCATGGGCGCCCCGTGGGAACAAAATGAAGAATTTTGGAAAAATCAGGCTGCGGAATCCTGGAACCACCAGCGTTCCAGGCACTTGATGCCATCGAGATCCCAGGCCGCCGACATGCGGCGGTGCGCGATCTTCTCGCTCACCGCGAAAACATAGTTGGGAAAAATCGGCGCAATGACACCCCCGTCATCCCTGCACAGCTGCTGCATCTCATGATACATCTCCCGCCTGCGGGCGGTATCGAGTTCTGCCCGGGCAAGCTTGAGCAGTTCATTGAAGCGGGGATTCGCCCAGTGTGTCTCGTTCCAGGGCACGCCCTCGGCGTAAGTCTGCGAGAAAACCCAATCCTCGGTCACCCGGCCAGCCCAGTAGGAAGCGCTCCAGGGCTCCACGTTCCAGACGTTCGACCAGTAGCCGTCGTTGGGGCTTTTTACGACGTCGATCGTGATCCCCGCCTCCGCCGCATGCTGCTGGTACAGCACCGCACCGTCCGTTGCTCCGGCGAACGCGGTTTCCGCGACGTGGAGCGGCACGGTCAGGTCCGACAGGCCGGCCTTGTTGAGGTGGAATTTCGCCTTGTCCGGATCGTAGGGGCGTTGCGGGAGATCCTCCGCGAAGTACCGGTTGGATCGGCCGATGGGATGATCGTTGCCCAGGTATCCGTGGCCGTTCAGCAGCTTCTGCAGCAGTTCCTCCCGATCGATGGCATATTTCAGCGCAAGCCGGACATCCGGGTTATCAAACGGCGGGCGGTCGCACATCATCGAATAGACGTAGTGCAGCGTACCCTGGGTTTCCTCCAAGCGCACATTCGGGTTGCGGTTGAGTAAGTGGGCCGTCTTCAGATCCACCCGGTCGATCACGTCCACCGCGTCGGAAGTCAGGGCGGACATCCGCGCCGCAACGTCAATCGTCGACAGAACTTCCGCCTCGTCAAAGAACGCGTGGTCCGCTTTCCAGTAATTCGGGTTGCGGGTCAGGAACGAGCGCACCCCCGGCTCGAATTTAGCCAGGACATAGCCGCCCGTGCCGTCGCCCGAACGCCAGTCCAGTGCGCCGTCGACCACCGGGCAGATCCCGATGTGGTAGTCGCTCAGCAGGAACGGGAAGTCTGCATTGCCCTCGTTCAGGGTGAAGACGACCGTGTTCTTGCCGTCCGCCTTCATGTCCGAGATGGATGCCAGGATTCCTTTGGCGGGAGATGACGAATCCTCGCCACGATGGTGTGCCACGGAAGCGATGACATCGCCGGAATCCAGTGTCTTGCCGCTATGGAACTCGACGCCCTTCCTCAGTTCGAATGTCCACGTGGTTGCGTCCGGGGAAGCCTCCCAACTCTCGGCCAGTTCACCGATCAGTTCCTCTTCATTGGACACCTCCGTCAGGCAGTTGCGGAAACCGAAGCCCACCACCTGCATGTAGGTGTCGTTGTAGGTCGCGGGATCGACCGAATCGCTCGTCGAGCCGAGGCCCAGCGCAACGCGCACCCGCCCGCCCCTCTTCGGCACATCCGCCATGGCTGTTCCGGAAAGCAATGCGGTCGCGGCAGGCAGGGCCAACCCGCATGCCAGGGCATGCGACAGGAATTCCCGCCGTCCGATGCGACCCCGCCTCAGCAGACTCAGATTGTGTTCGATTGATTTCATTGGTCATCCTCCTCGTAGTTTGGATGGAATCGCCGACAGGGGCGACGGATTTGCGCCGAATCGGTCATTCGGCAGTTTCATTCATTGACCCATACAGGGGAAGGGGCAGACGAATGCCTCTGCGCCTTTAGGCTTGTATGTCGGGCCATGTTATCGGGGGCTGCCATCCTTGAGTGCTGACGGGCAGGTGGGGATGGATTGGGGAAAGAACGGGACATGGGCACTGTGCCGGATGATCCCGGGTTACCCTGCCGAATCCCGTCTCAGGGCCTGGCACAGGCAATGGATGCCCCCGCCGCCCAAGGTGAACATGGACATGTCGGGATCGAAAACCTCGAAACCGAGCGCTCGAAGCTTACCGTTGAGCTGCGCGCTGCTCTTCATCGAAAGGACGCGGTCATTGCCAAGGGCAACAAGGTTGACCCCGAGGCTCTTCGCCTCCGCGTATCCCACCTCGACGAACCCGAACCCTCGATCCCGCAGCCACGCGACCAGCCAGTCCTCCATCGCATCGGGACACGCTACCAGCAGCTTGGGCGCCAGGGGAACCACGAGACCGTCCATGTGGACGAACTCTCGCGAGATCGGTGCTACCTGCGCTTCCCATCCCTCCTCGCGCACCCATGCCGCAACCTGTTCCGCGCCTGCCTGCTCCGAGCGCTCGCCGCAATAACCGATCAGCACCAGGCCGGGCTCCAGGATCACGAAGTCACCGCCCTCGAAGTGGCCGGCGGTGGCGTGACGCCAGATTGGGATATCACGGTCCTGGTAAAATCTGATCGCCGTCACATAGTCGGCCCGCCGGCATTTCAGCTGCATGTGGCAGATGAGCGCTCCCCAGGGCGTCATGGCACTCGAATCCCGGGCGAAGAAATTCCGATGCAACACTTCGTCAGCGTCTAGGTAGTGGCATGCCACATCGTTGCTTTCGTAGATGTCGACCATCCCGGCGTGCTGGGCAAGGGCAAGATCCAGGTCGAAGGCTACCCCATTCCGTTCCAGATTCTGCAGCGTGCGCCGGGTGATCGGCCCAGCATCGACCCAGCGGTAGTGGTCGGGTCGACCGAGCAGCACATCCCGCAGGGTACCGTAGTCATTGTCGATGCCCCAGGTTGCCGGGGCATCGACGGCTTGATCGTCTTGGCTGATTTCGCCAGCGTTGCTGACGGATGCGTTCATTACGTATTCTGATCCTGTTTTGAGGTGATACCGACCCAATCGCGTATGATGTACCATTCTTTTCCCACCCGCACCTGATATCTGGCCCCGTCGCGACATTTACTCATCGCCAGACGACTTCCACGACTTGCGCCGGCATCCTGCCATGTGCATGGACAAACATGTACTCGGCCGCCTTTCTTTTTGATGGGTCTTCTGGATCAGCCGGAGCGATACCGAGTTGGATGGCAGGCACAGCGTTACTCGCATGGTGCTTGATGAAAGCTGGTCCGGTGTGGCTCTCAACGATTTTGGTAGTGGATGTGCCGGATAATGTGTGTGTCGTCGCATGAAATACCGAAAGCACTAAATCTTGAAGGACCGAATTTTTCTCTAGCTTCAATTACTGTTGCATTATGGAGAAATTATGATGATTTCAGGTTCCCAGGCATGGACCGTCCGCGGGATCGGCCCACGTTTCCGGTCATACCATTATTCGGGGTCATTATCAGGGGAATGGGGTTAGTATCACCGACATGATAGACTTTGAAATTTACAGATCGAGAAGGAGGACAACAATGAAACTCTTCGTACATCCGAATCTGGCCGCCGGCCTTGCTCTTCTCGCGCTAGCTGCTGGCGATTCGATTCAGCAAGCCTCAGCTGCCGACCAAAATATGAGAATCGAGACCGAAGAGGGATTCAGGGAAATAGCAGTCGGAAAGAAACTTGTCTACAGCAAAGGGGCCTTGACTGTTCACGACGACGGGACGATAACAGGAACTTATGACGGAAAAAAGCTGACCGGAACATGGAGTTGGGAAGATGAATACTACTGCAGAAGTGTAAAGTTGGGTAAGAAGGACATAGGCCATGATTGTCAGGTTGTCGAGGCATCAGGAAACAGCTTGATCTTCTTACGGAACAAGGGAGCGGGCAAGAAAAGCCCACCCTACCAGATTGAATCTGACTCGTAGATGCGGAGACGCCCTTGGGTGATCCTGTCGATCTGACTGGAAATTATCCGCAACTGGAATCCTGGAAGTCATAACCGGGATCCGGTACCGTGGATTATTGCCTGGGTGTTCTTCAACGCCGCCCACGAAGCCGACATCCCGTAGCTGAGTGATTTTGTCCGCAAATACTTGCTACCCCAAGATTTCCCGCGGGGCTCAAAAATACCTGGATACCCCAAGAACCGCCCCGTGGTTGGTATATTCGTTGACGGGGATGTTGGAACGGTTCACCTCGTAGCTGTAACCGATATAGGGCGCGAAGCCACGGTACTGGAATCCGCGGTGAAGCAGATTCACGGATAGCCGGACAAGTCGGCCTGACCGGGTCTTGTGGAACAGGGGGTCCACATCCGCATGGCGGCGCCATTGGAAGGAAATCCGGGGCGAGATTGAGAGCCCGCCTTCGAATGCATGCGAAAGGGACAGGGCAAGGCCCGCGATACGGTGCCCATGACGCTTTTCCCGGGCGTCATTTTCCACCAGGTCGACTTCCAGCCGGGAACTCGTTCTTACGCTGAACGCATAGTCCAGACCGGTGACCAGGCGCACCGTCCAGCCATCCAGGTCCGTCCGCGACGTATGTTCAAGGCGCTCGGCGCTCAACGAAAGATCTACCCCGGTTTTCGGCGACAGGCCCCTGCGTCCGCGAACCCATGGGCCGAGCCCGAAACTGTAGCGTTCGCCGCCGAGCCACCGTTGGCTGTAACGGATGCCGCCCGCCATCTCGCCCCTGTCGAACAGCCGGGCAATTCCGAAATCACCCTGCAGGGAGACATCGTTCCAATCGTCGTTGCGGTAGAGTTTCCCCGCGGCGGAGCCGGCTACCACCCCGCGCAGGTCCTCGCCGATCACTGGGGAATATTGGGCGCCGGAACTGATGAAGAGGCCTGTTCCCGAGGCCGCCCGTGAGTCGTCGTCGAGCTGAAACGGCACGCCGCCGATCCTGATCTCCCTGCGGGCCGTCCGCTTTGCCGGGTTGCTTTCGGGCAGAACGGAAAACGACAGCGAAGCGGACCATCGCTTTCGTGCATCTATACGGTTGAGCCAGGTCTCCACCGCATCCTGGACCGAGGATGGCAGGCGATCAGCAAGGGATGCCCTGAAATGGAACCTGGCTTTCCCATCGCGTCCCATGGCGTGATAGAGCTGCCCCAGTTCCAGCCGAACCCTGGTCAGGCCCGGTTGGCGGGCCAGGATGGCCTCGAACCGCCGGGCCGCTGACTGGAGCATTCCCAGCCGGGATTCGGCAACGCCAAGCAGGAAGAGCCGTTCGATTTCTTCCTGCTCATCCTTGGGCTTCAGTCCCTTGAGGATTTCCCGTGCCTCCTGCCATTTGCGGGCGTCCATCAGCGCCCTTGCAGCCTGGATTGCCGGAATCCGGAACGTCTGCGGCAACGCGGACGCATCAGGAAATCCGTCCGCCATTGTCAGGGAAACCGGACACTGCGGCAGTATGAAGCCCAGGAGAACCGCGGCGATCCTGAGGTGGCTCGCCGCGGTACCGGCCCGGGAACGCGCCATCCTGGCAGGAGTTGCCGGACTATCCGGCCTACTGCTCCTCCCTGTCCGTCCCGAACCAGCCGTTCAGGATCCGGTTCCCCGACGGATCCACCGCGTCGAACACCCCGGCGGCCTCCTCGGCAGAGGGCCCGAAGAACGCCCCGCTGACGTCACCGCCGCTGTATCCGGCCAGCGACCCGGTACCGGCCAGATCGCTGGCCGTGAAGCCGTCCGCGCCGATCGTGGCGCTGAAGGTGGCGTCGCCCGCCGCCGGCATGCGCGTCCCGGAAGAACCCGTCCGCCTTTCCAGGCCGCTGAACGTGCCGGTCAGGGCGGAAGCGCCGAAGTCCGCATCCAGCCTCACGTCGCCGTCGATATGTATCCCCGAGGCCGCGATGGACTCCAGCGCCCGGTCGGAGGGTACTTCCCATGCCCGCAGGCGGCCCTCATAGACCGCGGTGCCCGAGGCCGGCACGGCGGATGCCGGCGTCCGGTTGCCGTGGACCAGGTACCGGTTGGCAGCGGTCACCGTATCGTCTCCCGGATTTTCCCATTCCTCGAAACCCCAACCCTTGACGTCGAAATGGTCAAACTCGGGTGTCAAACCGCCAGTCCGTTTCGGACCAGAACCAGACCCGCCCATCGTCGACATCCCGGCTGTAGGTGTAGTACCAGGGGGCGCGGGAACCGTAGTCCCGGTCGCGCAGTTCCACCGTCCTGCCGTCCACACGGATGCGCCAGCCGCCCGTGGTCCGTTCTATCGTCGCCATGCCGTCGTCTTCCAGAAGCTCCGTGGCATCTTCGGCGTATTTCCGTAGCATGCCGGAAGTGAGGGCGGCACTCCCCAAGGTGTGGGCAGGGCCGAGTCGCCGGGCCGCGACATAACCATACAGGTTGAGGTCGCTGTCGTCGCCGGCAAGATCCCGGCTGGCGCTGACCGCGCCGCCGAGCTCCTCGGCATTCGGGCCGAACAACCGCCCGACGATTTCGCCCATGAAACCGCGAACACTTTCATTGTCCGGGACCGACGGGTCGCTGTCCATCCCGGTCAGGGTCGCCGTGAACTGACCCTGGCTGTTGATCCGGCCGCCGGAGATGCGGAAACTGCTCGTTGGCCATGACACCCGGTCGCTGGACGCGCTCTGGCCCGGCTGGGAGCCACGGACCGAGAACACCTCACCGTCCAGTGAACTCATGTCGAAATTCGCCACGATCTTCATCGTCGCGTTGAACCGCTGACGGTAGCTGCCCGAAGAGGAGCCCCGCCTGTATGCGTCCGCCCGGAACCAGCCACTGTAGACAGCCTCCCCGCGGGAAGGTACGGCAGCTGCCGGGGTTTCCACGCCGAACACGAACATCTGGCGATGGGCGATGGACACATCGGAACTGGTCGTGATAGGGGTATTGAGATGCGCAACACTGAAATATTCCATATCGGTCGTGAGGTCCAGCGGGTTGCCGCTGAACATCGTCCAGAATTCAATATATTCACCTTCAAGTTCAAGTCGACACCACCCATCTAATCCATCGCAATGCTCAGGAAGAAACGTGACGATTCTTTTTGCATCATCAATAATGTACGTGATGTCGTAACCGCCCCCTGTATTTCTCCGAATGGAAGAGACTGCCAGTTCCATATCTCCATCTTCCGGAATTGAAGTGTTGTCATCCGTATCGTTTCGTCTCACCGCTGCGGAGATCGCATCGAAGGAATGGTCCGTGGCAGTGGCGGAAGAATACACCTCGGCAAGGGTTGGCACCGGTGGCCCGCCCGTATTGCCGCTGTCGGTGTTGTCGCCTGAATTGTCCCCGCCATTGCCGGAGCCGTCGCCTCCACCATCGTCCCCAGTTCCGTCTCCAGAGTCTCCCCCGGTATTGCCATCGGTGTTTCCACCCGTACCGCCACCGGAAGGCGGCATCATGCCGTCGTCATCACCATTGCCGCTTCCGCTACCCCCGCCACAGGCGGCCAGCAGCAGGCTCACCAACACGGCGACAAAGGCCGACCGGATCGGTTTCGGTGAACCGTATTTCTGAAGTTTCATCATCTCTCCTCGCATTGGTTCCGTTCATTCGGTTGAATGGAACCAAACCGGCCACACCAGGCCATCCGACAGCACCCGGGCCACCGGCAGGGAGAACCGTTGCCAGCATCACTCGCGGCGCCTCCGGCGAATTTGACATCGGCTCGGGAGACCAATACATTCCCGGTTACACGGTCAGACGCGGATTCCTGCGCACCGGGTGCAAAGCCTGCAAGGCAGGCCTCCCGCCGGGTGACGGCATTCGATGCTTTGACTCCGTTAGACCGAATTTCCGGAGTCAGACCGGGGCCGGCGATTGATCCGCCCCCGGAATCCCCGCCCGATTCCTTCCTTGCTTCATGGACGACGATGTCGGCATTCCGGTGATCAGTGATTGCCCGCCGCCTTCCGTTGTCCCGCCCGTGCCGGAGCCTAGCCACCGCGCCACGTCTGGCAGACTCTCCACGGGTGTACCTCGCCGGCATCTCCGGTGATTTCCACCGCCCCGCCTGCTGGAGTTCGACCAGACTCGCGCCGGCGCGTGCCAGGCTGATCGCCGAGCCCACGCGAAGGGAATGCCCCGAAACCCTTTCCATGCCACTCCCGCAACGCCTGGTCACGATGGAACGGGCGGAGCGGGACGACAGGCGTTCACCCACGGTGCCGCCCTTGCGAACCGAACGGAATACCGCTTTTTCAGTTTCTTCAACTTCTCCATCGGGCCCTTTCCCGATCCCGGCCATCTCCAGCCATGCGTCCAGCACCTCCACGGTGCGTTGGCCGAGATAGCAGGCTGCACCCGCACCCTCCTGATCGGTCTTGGAGCGGCGGATTTGCAGCACGGCGGAACCGTCCGGATCCCGTTCGATGTCTTCCAGGTTCACGGCCACCATCTCGGACACCCGGAGCAGTGCATCGGAGGCCACCGAGACCAGGGCGGCGTCCCGAATCCCCCGCAGGGTTCTTTCCTGCATGGCATGTTCGACCGCACGATCCGCCTCCTCCCACGTGACCCCGACCACCTGTCCGCGGCCCCGGCCGATGGAACTGCGGCGAATCCCCGCGAGGGTCCTTCCGGTGATGGGCCCGACAGGGTTCTCCATGCCGGACATTCTCGCCCTGAACCGTACCGCGGCCACGGCCAACGCGGCGGTGGAAGCGGACAGCCCCCTGCCGTGGAGATGGGTGATCCAGTCGGCGAGTGCGCCGTCGTCCAGGGACCGGCCATCGAGCCATGCTTCCAGCTTCTCCAATGCACCCCGGTAGGCTCGGCGGGTGTTCGGGGAAATGGAGGCCTGGATCAGAATCGCGGTGGCCGGGCCGGTGACGGTGGATTCGGGATGGAACCGGTCTGTGGCGGGCAGGGCTGCTGCAGTTGAGGCAGGAAGGAAATCGGTCATGGCGGATACGGTTCTGTCTGGCTTTCTCGGAATATTCGGAATCCGCATATCGGAACATGAACCGGGTCCGGGAAAGGGTAAGAAAGGGTGCCCGCCCGAAGCCCGCGCCCTCCCCAGGCCCTTCAGGCCATCGGGCACATGTCGGGTCCGGATCAGGACGGGAAGGCTCCAGCGCATCGCCCGCGACCGCCCGGAAAGTCCGGTGCAGGCCAGGCGGTTCCATTCCCGTATCCCATTGGCCCGTTGACCATCCGGAAACCCCGTGATGGCTTCGCCCGGACCTGATCGCCCTTGCCATTGCCCTTCAATGGAAGACGGAGAAGAGCATTGACCGGGTATTCATTGCCGTGATGGAAGTCATGTCATGAGAGAAGCGGTGAAGAAATGCTGAAGCAGATCGCTGACCAGTCCGCCCTGGACCCGAAATGCCGGCAACAGTTCCTTTCGGACATCATGGTCCACGAGAGCAACATGCAGACGATGCCCCTCGCCCTGCCGCCGGATCTGAACATCACCGGGGGGCAGTTTGAGGCGGTCTCCGCCGGCCTTTACTGCTGCCGGTAGTCCGCCCGGACCCCTGCCACCTGCGATGGAACCGGACATCACCATTGTCAACGCCACGACCAGCTGTCCGGTGATCGTCGCCCATTCTCCCAGGGGGTGGGCCCTGCTGGACGGAGACTATTTGCTCAAGGGCGGGGACTGGGCGTGCATCGACCGGGTCACTTCTGCCGGCAACTGGCAGTTCCGCGAACTCCATGACAGGATCGTCTCCGCCCGCATCGTGGTGCGTCACGACCAGGCGTCGGCGGCGCGGCTGGACGAACTGATCGGAGGGGAATATTCGGTGCAGACGTCGAGTCCGCGCGTCGCCTGACGCCGGCAACATCGCATCATTTCCTGTCGTTGCCATATCGTCATGGTATCGTTATTCCGGCGCCGCAACATGGCAGGTGCGTCTACCTCTCCATCGGGGCCTGGCGACACTTCCCGGACGTTCCCCGAAACCGTGAGCCGTTCAGGAATCCGGTTCCGGGTGGTTCTGTAGGCCAGTACATCGTCAGCTGGCCATCACATCCGGCTCGACTGCGATTGCGTTCCACCGGCAGCGTTCCGGAGTGATCCGACTCCGTTCCCCATTCTCTCCGTCTTCAATGTGCAGTCGGAACCCGGCAAAGCCGGGCGTGCCCCTGCGCGTCACTGGCGGTTGTTCATTCAGACGATGCCTCCGGCCATGGAAAAGAACCACGAATCGTGATCTACTCCCGTCCGTCGTGATCGATCTCCCCCATTGTGTGCCGGTGACACTGACAGTCGGGCAAGGGAACACATGCAGCTGCCCGGGGGAGTGTTCTTCCGAACCTCATGCAGTGCAATACGGCATGACGAAAAGAAACCGACCTGGTGAAATCCATGACGAAGCACCTGATGAAGCATGAAACAGGCATGGAGGATTTGCTGGAGGCCATCGACGGACTGCCGGCGGCCGACGCCGCGCGGGGTTCAGGCGCTCGCGGCCCGCGGTCATCGAGGAGGGGCATGAGTACGGTGACGGCTGCCTGTCGATGCTGGTGGGGGAAGTTGTCCGGCCACAGGCCATGGGCGACGCTTTCGGGATGGCGGACCTGGCGCGTGACCTGTACGGGGATGACCGGGACGACGCGGGGGAGATCCTGTTCTGATTCCGGGAATATCCGGGCGATGCACTGATCACCGACGATGCAGCCGGACATCACGATCTACAACGCCACGACCATGTATCCGGTGATCTTGGCCCATACCCGCAACGGCCGGGACCTCATGGCCCGGCATTATGGGATGGCGCTGGACGAGATCGAATGGCTCTGCATCGAGCGGACCAGTACGACTGGGAATCTCGGGTTCCGCGAGTTGCACGGTAAGATCATCGCAGCCCACATCGTGGTGCGCAACGACCAGGCGTCGGCAGCGCGACTGGACGAACTGACCGATGGAGGATATTCGGCGCACTTGCCGAACCCCCGTGTCACCTGACGCCGGCATTCGGAGTCAGAAACCGCGGATGGACGGGACGATCCCGCCTGCATCGGTCATCCTAACTTCTCGGCGGCGGCCACCCTCCGGTGGGCGGCATGCGGGACAGCCCCGGCACATCGCTGGCAGAATGGCCTCCTGTCCACCGACCGATGTCTCAGAACCGCATGTTGAGGGTTACGAAGAAGGTGCGCCCCCAGCCAGCCGCGCGCGGCCCGTCGGTCGTCGAGGGATTCGCGGTGTTCGTGGAGAGCTTTGCGTCGGTGACGTTGTACACCCCCGCGGTTATCCGCGTGTTGTCAAAACCCATCGGCTCCCTCCAGTCCAGCGTCACGTCGTGGCCGATCCAGGAATTGAACCGCCCGTCGCCCCTCCGGTTCTCGACCTCGTCACGATAGTTCACGGCCCAGAAGGCAGTGAGGTTGCCGCGTCCGGCCGAGGTCACGATGCGCACGGCGTTGCGCGGGAGCGGGTACCGTTGCTCATTGCCCGCGATGCGCTCCTCGCTGCTGGTGACGTAGCGCCAGAGCCCGCGCATGGCGATGAAGCCCCAACCGGTCTCCGTTCGGGCCCCGAACCGGGTGTTGACGCCCGAGATCTCGGTCTCGACGATGTTCGCGAAACCCTCATGGATGGTGATTTGCCCGGCCGTGCGCTCGATGCAGCTGATGCCGCCGCCCGGCGGGCACTCGGGGTGGTTCAGCATCGCCCAGGTGGCATTGTGCAGCCCCGGCAGATCCGAGGTCCTGAGCCGGTACCAGTCGGTGACGAAGTAGAGCGGCCCCCTGCGAGCCTCGACGCCGATGGAGCGCCTCTCCGTTCCCGATGGCTCGAGTTCGGGGTTGCCCCTCGTGCTGCGCTTCACCTGCCGGTAATTCGCCGTGTTGCACGTGCGCGGCGGCGGCCCGATCTCCGGGACGCAACGGACATAGGGGTGATCCTGCGACGCGGTGCTGTGCTGGTAGTGCATGTGGGGTGCCTGGTCGCCCGTGCTCCACGAGCCGCGCAGTGTTACGATGTCGCTCGGGCTGTACTCAACGCCGAGACGCCGTGCCTGCAGCCCGCCGACGTCATCGTACTCGTCTGTCCTTGCCGCAGCTCTCACGTTCACGGTGTCGGCGAGGGGCAGGGACACCTCGGTAAAGGCCCCCGCCGATTCGCGCTCGCCGGCATAGCTGGTGCCGCCCGACCCGAGAACCCCGGTCACGTCGCGGGTCCGGCCGTCGTCCGCCCGGAACGCGAGAAGCCGATGGGCTTCCGTACTGGCGAGTTCAACCCCCGCGGTCCATGCCATGTTGTGCCCGCCGATGCCCGGCCCGGCGCCCTCGAGCGCGAAACGCGCACCAAGATACCTTATTCCGATGTCCTCCTCCTCGCGCAGGCTGCTCCTGACGATCGCACCCAGGTGGTCCGGATCCATCGACAGCGGATCCGCTAGGTCGTACCTTCCGGCCTCGATCTCCTGCCGGATGATCTCGGAATCCACGAAGGTGTCGCCCGACACCGAGCCATCGTACTCAAAGGCCTCGATGCGTGCGTCATAGCCGAGGCCCCCGGTGAGCAGGCCACTGATGCCTGCCGAGACGTCGTATTCCTCGTATCTCGTCCTCCAGTCACGGTTGCCATGGCCGATGAAGCGGTGCCCGACCGAGAAATCGTCCTCTCCCGTCGCCTCGAACGCCGGGTCGGCGTCCCCCGCCGATACGTTGATATCGTCGAGCAGGTTCCCGCTCGGGATGACGGAGAAGACACCGACCGACGGCGCGTAGCGGAACGCTGAGCGTCCGTGCGTGACGTTTGCGTCCACATGAAGTTCGGCGCGCGCTCCGAGCGGATGGCTGAGGTTCAGGATAGCGTTCTTCTGGTCGTAGCTCGCGCTGTCCCACCAGAAGTCGCCGTAGGCGAACCCGCAGCCCCTGTCGCCCGAGTCGATTCCCGGCGGGTTGCTGAGTGGGCCGGTGTAGCCGTGCGCCCGGTCGCACTTGCCAAGTGGAACGGTCCTCAACTCATCCGCACTGGTGTCGAAGACGTAGACGGTGTTGCCGCCGACACTCACGTTTTTCGCTTCGGCGAAGCTCCCGTCGTCCACCCACTCCGAGCGGCTGTGCTCGCGGGTGCTGCCGACAATCTCCTGGCGATCGAGGATGTCGACGCCGACGGTCAGGTGTCCGCCGTCACCGATCGCGCCGCCCCACACGGCGCTGGCTTGGCGCGCGTCCCCACCGTCGCGATCGGGTATCCGGGCGACGGTGCGCACCTCGAAGCCGTCCAGATCCTTCCGCAAAACGAGGTTGAAAGCACCGCGCACCGCGGCGTGGCCGTCGATCGTCCCCAGGCTCTCGGCTCTCAGCACCTCGATGCGCTCGACCGCCGAGAGCGGGAGGGTATCCAGATTAGACGCGGTCGTCGCGTAGGGTCGCCCGTTCACCATAATGAGCAGGTCGCGACCGCCGGTGAAGAAGTAGCGAATGATGCCCGTGTCGAGCATTTCGCCGAACGTCTGGGCGCCGGAGCGCTCGATGAAACTGCGGTCGTACTCGGCGATGATCTGCGGGGCCGGCGCCAGCATTCCGGCATAGACCTGACCCGCCGCAAACAGGGCGATCGCGGCGAGTGCCGCCAGAGATTTTTTCATCGTGAATTCTCCCATTTTCTCTCCGATCTCGGTTAAGTAGGGGACATTGGCCGCGGCTGTTTCCGCGGCATCCGGATTCGGCGGACCCGTACCGGATGGCCCGGCGGGAGCCCGCGGCTTTCGCCTCGTCGCCCCTCCTCGTGCAGCACCATGCGCCTTGATCCGGGCAATTCGATCTCGACATCGTACCAGCAACGCAGTCGCATCCTGAGCGGCGGGGTGCTCCGCCTTGCCTTCCATTCAGCCCGGGCGCTGATCCAGTTGACGTATCGGAAACACCGTCCCGGCTCGACGGTATGCCAGGCGGCAGGCCTCCGCCCCCCCATGAACCCTTCGGCAACCGTGCCGCCTCGGCCTGCCGGGTCGCATCGATGAGCGGCAGTCGCCGCTCCTTCCAAGTCGCCTCGCAGGCATGGGCGAACATCATCGGGAACCGGCCGGTGCCGATGGCCCCGGCCATCTGGCGATGGGCATGATCGTATCTTCCCCATACCCGTCCGGAAAGGCGATCCGTGCTTCGTCTTCCCCAGGGTCGAACCGCCGACGCACGGTACGGTGGCGCACCGCCTCATCAAGCCGGATGCCCGACGCAGGGTGACGCCGGTCGGCCTGAGGGCCGACCCGATGCCCTGGATGCTGCGCGCCCCGACGATGCGGGTGATCTCCTCGTTGGCAAGCGGCTCGTCGCTTCCCACCAGGCGGTCCAACAGGGGCAGCACGGCCCAGTCAAGGTCCATGGAAGCCGTCACCGGAACGGAAAGACGGGTTGGCAAGGCATTCAACTGCCGGAACCAGATTCGGGGCAGGGGCGGTGGCGAGCTTCTCATCCGAGGGACTTGCGTTGTGGAGTATTTCAGATCCGAGGATGATGGAACGACGATAGGGACAACCATATCACCTACGACACTGTTTCAAAGGATAGCATGATCGGGGTTGATTCGGCTTCGTTTCCGGCGGTTTTCCGGTGGTTCGGGGCAGTAAACCGACCGTTCGTGTGCGCCAGGCCAACTGGTGCCAGTGCAGCCGGTGGAAATTCGGCAGGAAGGAAATGCTCGCCACCACCTTCCCCCCCCCGAGTCATGGGCCGTCGCTCGCGAGGGCGGGGGTCAAGTGCCGACAGGGGCGCGTGTGGGCGGGGCTATAGAGCACCGAGAAGATCATGATCCGGGATGCCGAGGTTATCACGCTGGCCGAAGGCAGCATCCGGCCCGCCGAGTTGGCGAGGGGGTTGGAATCCCGCGGTGTCCGAGAACCCAGGCACGCACGTACGCACTGCACCGGGGCCCGGGAGGTCTTCATGCCATCCCGCTGTCGTGGCGGGATCGCTGAGGAAAGGGTAAACCGTAACCGAAGATGTACGGCATGAAGAAGTCATGGCCGGATCAGCGGTTTGCCGTCAAATATCCGAGGTAGGAGCCGGATGGATGAACGTCCACGTCCGGAATCTGTGCGGGGGGTGCCGGGAAACCGGCGTTCCTACCGCGACCCGCCTCTTACCCGGATGCTTTATCACCGAATTCGCCCGAACATCATCTACAATGCCCAGTTTCTTCTTGTTAATCAGTGCACTATGGAATCTTGGCCGGACACCAATTATGACCGGGAATTATTGATTACGAGGCTACGACGTTCACCAACCGCCCGGGCACCACGATGATCCTGTGCACGGTCTTGCCGTCGGTGTGCTTGCGGACCCCCGGCTCTGCCCGGGCCGCGGCCTCGATTGCCGTCCGGTCACTATCCGCCGGAATATCGATCTGCGCCCTCAGCTTTCCATTGACCTGGACCGCAAGCCGGATGCGGTCGCTTACCAGGGCGGCCTCGTCTACCGCGGGCCAGGATGCGTCGATGACGTCGCCGTCCTCACCGAGGTCCCGCCAAAGCCGATGGGCAATGTGCGGGGTCACCGGGGCCAGCACCTTGTTCAGGATCACTAGCCCCTCTCGCAACGCGAGAGCGCAATCCTCGTTCGCCGCCGGATCGAACCTGTCCAGTGCGTTGAGCAGTTCCATCATGCTGGCGACCACGGTGTTGTACTGCATGCGCTCGTAGTCGTTGCAGGCCTTGGCGAATAGCGTGTGCACGGTGCGGCGGAGATCGATCGCCGCGGCGTCGGACAGGTGGGCACTCCAGTCCGGCTCGGACAGTTTCCCCTTCATCGGCGAGATGGTTTCCCGCGTTCTCTGCACCAGGTACCACCAGCGCTTGAGGAAGCGGTGGCCGCCAGCTACGGCGTCGTCGTTCCATTCCAGCGTTTGGTCCGGGGGCGAGGCGAACATGGTGAAGAGCCGCACAGTGTCGGCACCGTATTGCTCGATGAGCTCCTCGGGATCCACCGTGTTGCCCTTTGACTTGGACATCTTGGAGCCGTCCTTCAGCACCATGCCCTGTGTCAGCAGCCGGGTGAAGGGCTCGTCGCTGCCGATCAGGCCCACGTCCCGCATCAGCTTGTGCCAAAAACGGGCGTACAGAAGGTGCATGACGGCATGTTCGATACCGCCGATGTACTGGTCCACGGGCAGCCAGTAGTCGGCGCGCCCGTCGAGCATGGCGTCGGCGCCGGGGCAGCAGTAGCGGGCGTAGTACCATGAGGACTCGACAAAGGTGTCGAAGGTGTCGGTTTCCCGGACTGCCGGTTCTCCGCTCCCCGGCATGGTGGCCTCATAGAACGCGGGATCCTCCTTGATGGGAGAGCGCACGCCGGCAAAGGCCACATCCTCGGGCAGCACCACCGGCAGGTCCCCGTCCGGCACCGGGTGGACGTTGCCGTCGGCGTCGTAGAGCACGGGGATTGGGCAGCCCCAGTAGCGCTGCCGCGAGACGCCCCAGTCCCTGATCCGGTAATTCACCTTGCGGTGGCCCGATCCTCCTGCCTCGAGGAAATCCGCCACGGCGTTGAAGCAGTCGTCGAAATCCAGCCCGTCGAACTGGCCGGAATTGCAGGTGATGCAATTCTTGTCGACGAATGCGCCCGCGCCGTAGTCGTGCCCGCTGCCGTCGGCGGGCCGTACCACGGGGCGTATTTCGATGCCGTGTCTGGTTGCGAATTCCCAGTCCCGCTGGTCGTGGGCGGGGACCGCCATCACCGCGCCGGTGCCGTAGCCCATGAGCACGAAGTTAGCGGCCCAGATCCCCACCTCTTCCCCGCTCACGGGATGGATGGCGTTGATCCCCAGGGGAATGCCCAGCTTTTCCATGGTTTCCAGTTCCGCTTCCGATGTCTGGGTGTTCCTGCACTCCTCGATGAAAGTGGCGATTTCCGGGTTGTCCCTGGCTGCCTTGGCCGCCAGGGGATGTTCCGCCGCCACGGACACGAAGGTGATGCCCATGATGGTGTCCGGCCGGGTGGTGTAGACCCACAGCGGATCCTCCCCGTCGATCCGGAACTTGAACTCCACGCCTTCGGATCGTCCGATCCAGTTGCGTTGCATGGTCTTGACCGATTCGGGCCAGCCTTCAAGATGGTCGATCTCGTTCAGCAGTTCCTCGGCATAGGCGGTGATTCGGATGAACCACTGCGGAATTTCCCGTCGTTCCACCAGTGCGCCGGAACGCCAGCCGCGGCCGTTCTCTACCTGCTCGTTGGCCAGAACGGTCTGCTCCACCGGGTCCCAGTTCACCACCGCCATCCTCTTGTAGGCGAGATCTTTCTGAAGCAGGCGGGTGAAGAACCACTGCTCCCAGCGGTAGTAATCCGGATCGCAGGTCGCCAGTTCGCGGTCCCAGTCATAGGCAAAGCCGAGACGCTTGAGCTGGCGTTTCATGTAGGCGATGTTTTCGTAGGTCCATTCCGCCGGGGGGCGCTTACGCTGGATGGCCGCGTTCTCCGCCGGCAGGCCGAAGGCGTCCCAGCCCATGGGCTGGAGAACGTTCTTTCCCAGCATTCGCTGGTAGCGGCTGAGCACGTCCCCGATGGTGTAGTTCCTGACATGACCCATGTGCAGTGCGCCCGAAGGATAGGGCAGCATGGACAGGCAGTAGAACTTCTCCTTCGACGTGTCCTCGGTCACGCTGAAAGAGCGGTTTTCTTCCCAGTAGGCTTGGACTTCGGGTTCCAGGTTCCCGGGACGGTAATCGGCGGTCATCGGGGCGCTCGTGCGGCTGACTTCGTGAAGCGCCGGATTGTAACAAAACCACTTGCAGCGCCGGGAGCCATCGATGCGCCGGATCCCCGCCTGTCCCGGTCAATCTCCGGGGCCCGGCTCCATCTGCCGACAGTGCTTGAGTATTCACACCGGACCCCCATTTTCTCCCGCACCATCGGCGCGCCTGCCAAGGCGCGAGGTCCGGTTGCCCGGACCATTCCTCGAAAATAATGTGAGGATTCAGGTTATAATCAAGGGCTGCCTCCTCGGCAGCACACCCGGCAGGCCGGACAATCCGGCAATCATGCCGACGCGCCAGACGGTGCCGGCGACACTCCAGACCCGGGTTCGAAATAGCACAGAGGACCAATCCGGTTGCCCATCCGGGCGACCGAAAGCCGTGTTGTACCAACAACAGTTACTGTTTCCAGCTAGATACTTTCATGGCCAAAAAATCCAATAGTAATGAGGTTGACGAATTTCTGGATGAAGACGACGAGTACGAGGAGGAAGAAATAGTGGAAGTCACCGAAACGAAGATGGACGCGCCGAAGCCCGAGTCCGATGCGAAGAAGGCCAGCGAAAAGCCGCAGTCCGATCTCAAGAAGCTGGTCCTGAAGGGCAAGGCCCAGGGCTTTCTGACCTACGCGGAGATCAACGACCACCTGCCCGAGAACATGCACGACACCGACCAGATCGAGGTGGTTGTGAACATGATCAACGACATGGGCATCGAGGTGGTGGACAAGGCGCCGGACACGGACAACATCGAGCTCAAGCGTGACAATCCGGAAGACGAGGAAGTCGCCGAGGAAGTGGGCGCAGTGCTGAAAACCGCGGTGGAAAGCGAATTCGGCCGGACCACCGATCCCGTACGCATGTACATGCGCGAGATGGGTACCGTGGAACTGCTCACCCGGGAGGACGAAATCGCCCTGGCCAAGCGCATCGAGGCGGGCAACCGGCAGGTGGCCCAGGCAGTGGCACTGTCACCGGGCGCCATGCGTCTCCTGATGCGGTTCATCGACCGGATCGAGGCCGGCGAGATGAAGCTGTCGGACGTGGTGGTGGATTTCATGGAACTCGACGAATTGGACGATGAAACCGTCGCCACGCCCGGGGAGCCCGGCCAGAATGCCTCCGAGGAAGAAGAGAGCCCCAGTGGCCCCGACTATGAGGAGGCCATGGACCGGTTCAAGCGGATGCGCAAGACCTGGAATCTTCTGAAAAAGGCATGGGAGCGGAACGGCATCGACAGCAAACTGGCCATGAAGCACCGTCGGACACTTGCGGACGAGCTGCTCCAGATCAAGTTCGTGCCGGCCAGGTTCGAGGAAATCACGGCCACGCTGCGCAGCAGCATGGATGAGGTGCGCCTGTGCGAGCGCAGTATTGCACGCTACTGCGTCACTTACGCGAAAGTGCCGCGGGATCGGTTCATCAAACACTTCGCCAGCAATGAAACCAGTGACGACTGGCTGGAGAAACTGATCAAGGCAAGTCCGGGAGAGACCGAGAAACTCAACAAGTACAAGCCGGTAATCAGCGAATTCCAGCACCAGCTCAACAAGTGCCAACAGGCCACGGGACTCGAGCTCAAGGAGTTGAAGGACCTTAGCCGGAAGCTGTCCATCGGCGAGGCCAAGGCGCGCCGGGCCAAGAAGGAGATGGTGGAAGCCAACCTTCGCCTGGTGATCTCCATCGCAAAGAAGTACACCAATCGCGGGCTGCAGTTCCTGGACCTGATCCAGGAGGGCAATATCGGACTCATGAAGGCGGTGGACAAGTTCGAATACCGTCGCGGCTACAAGTTCTCGACCTATGCCACCTGGTGGATCCGCCAGGCCATTACGCGTTCCATCGCAGACCAGGCCCGGACGATTCGTATTCCGGTCCATATGATCGAAACCATCAACAAGCTCAACCGGGTATCACGCCAGATCCTGCAGGAAAAGGGCCGCGAGGCCCTGCCCAAGGAACTGGCCGAACGGATGGATCTGTCCGAGGACAAGATCCGGAAGGTGCTCAAGATCGCCAAGGAGCCCATCTCCATGGAGATGCCGATCGGTGACGACGAGGATTCACATCTTGGGGATTTCATCGAGGACAAGAACATCAAGAACTTCAAGGCGCCACTGGACATCGCCACCAGTTCGGGACTGAAGTCGGCGACCCATGAAATACTCGAATCGCTGACGGAACGGGAGGCCAAGGTGCTGCAGATGCGTTTCGGGATCGGCATGAATACCGACCACACCCTGGAAGAAGTGGGCAAGCAGTTTGACGTTACCAGGGAGCGAATTCGCCAGATCGAGGCCAAGGCACTCAGGAAACTGCGCCATCCGAGCCGCTCGGATCACCTGCGCAGTTTTCTCGACAACCTCTGATCGTCAGCGAAAGCGGGGCGGGGCTTTCCGGATGGGCTGCCCCGCCCGACGTATTCCCGATACAATCACCCTGCCAGGACGGCGGCTTCCCTTCCCGGGCCTGTAGCTCAGTTGGTTAGAGCAGTGGACTCATAATCCATTGGTCGCAGGTTCAAGTCCTGCCGGGCCCACCAAATTTCAGGCGTTTCGCCTGACGTAAAAATCTAGTCGAAATAACCTTGCCAGCGGGTCTCCGGACCCGTCCGGCGGGCCGGTTCACCGGCCCGACAACCAACCCGGCCGTCCAGGTATGGTGACCGGCATCCCAAGAACGTATACTGTGTACCAGCCGCCCGGAATGCAAAATGGATAGTGGCTTCAATGGAATTGGATACGGTATGGGCCCAGGCTGAAGTAGATGAACACCAACTCGGAATTCTCAAATTGAAAGGGGGTGCTTTCGTGTTCCATCCGCTAACGATATCCAAAAGCTTCGGATTGGTTTACGTCGCCGTGGTGATTCTGGGTGCCTCATCCCACCCAATTCTTGCGGCCGAATTACAGGTGGTTGCGTCCATCAAGCCAGTGCATTCCTTGGTGAGCGGCGTGATGGGTGGCGTGGGCACACCCCACCTGCTGATGCAGGGGTACGCCTCCCCGCATACCTTTGCCGTCCGTCCGTCCGACGCCGCTAGGCTGGAGAATGCCGATGTCGTTTTCCTGGTCGACAAGGCCCTTGAAAGTACACTTTCCGAACCGATCGACTCAATTGCGACGAAAGCCCGTACGGTAGAACTGTCCAAAACCCGCGGCCTTGTCCTATGGCCGTTCCGCGAGGGGGGGATTTTCGTGGAAGAAATGCAAGATGACCATGGACACGAAGGAGAGCAAGAAGGTCATGAAGGTGAGGCCCATGGTGAAGCCCACCACGAAGAGGACCTCGGTCATGACTCCCATGACCAGGAAGAAGAAGGGGAGCACGGGCACCTCGAAGGCGAGGTCCATGCTGGAGCCGACCACGAGGAGGATGACCCTCATGACCATGAACACGGAACGTTCGACCTGCACATCTGGCTCGATCCGGAAAATGCCCGTGCCATGGCGCGCATCATTGCTGAAGTGCTCGCGGAAGCCGACCCATCGAACGCCGCCCGGTACATGACCAATGCCGCCACGCTCGGCCGTCGCCTGGACGACCTGACCGCAGAGATCACCGGAGAACTGGAACCTGCCCGCAAAATGCCGTACATCGTGTTCCATGATGGTTACCGGTATTTCGAGGAGCGTTTCGGGCTGACCGCAGTGGGTTCAGTCGTAGTCAGTCCGGAGCGGCCGCCCGGGGTCAGGCGTCTCAGGGAACTTCGTACCAGGGTCCATGAGGTTGGCGTGGACTGTGTATTCGACGAGCCCCAATTCGACAGGCGCATCGTGAGCGTGATTGTGGAAGGCACTCCGACACGGTCCGGCACCCTGGATCCGCTGGGCGCCGACATCAAGGAGGGTCCGGAACTCTACTTCACACTGATTCGCAACATGGCGTCATCGTTCAGGGACTGCCTGGCTGGGCGCGGGTGAGCCAAACGAACCTCCGCCCGGGTTGAGGGTACGGGCAATGCCGCTTCCGCATCGGCCGGTTCCCTGTCATCCGGATCGTCCCGGTGCCTTTCAATTCGACACGTTACAACGCAGGTGACCGAAAGGACGTAGGCTAACGCGGCCCGCTGGCCAATACCTTCCCAAACACTCTGGTCAACGTGAACAGGGCCAGAGCGGTCACGACAATCGAAGGCCCCGACGGTGTATCGAGCCTTGCCGAGGCCATCAAACCAACAGCGACCGATAGAACGCCCATGGCCGCCGCGGTGACTGCCATCCGTTCAGGGCTCGAAGCGAAACGGCGAACCGTAGCGGCCGGAACGATCAGCAGTGCGACGATCAGCAGGACACCCACGATCTTGATGGCCACGGCGATCACAGCCGCCAGGAGTATGCCGTAGATCAGCCGTGTACGCTCCGGTCGGAGTTTCGCGACGCTGGCTAGGTCGGCGCTGACTGTAGAGGCCAACAGTGGACGCCAGAGCCACGCGAGAACCCCCAAGGCAATCGCCCCGCCACCCCAGATGATCGCGAGGTCGACGCGGGTCACTGCAAGGATGTCGCCGAACAGAAGCGCCTGGAGATCCAACCGCATGTTCGGAAAGAAGGAAAGGACGACCAGGCCGAGGGCAAGGCTGCCGTGTGAAAGCAGCCCCAACAGGGTGTCGCTCGGCAGGGTGTCGCGCCGTTCGAGATCGAACATCACCAACACGATCAGGGATGCGGTGATGAATACGCCGATCATCAGATGGACTTCGATCAGGATCGCGAATGCAACACCCAGCAGGGCGGAATGGGCGATGGTTTCCCCGAAATAGGCAAGCCTTCGCCAGACGATGAAGCAACCAGTGGGGCCGGTGACGAGGGCAATTCCGATACCGGCAAGCGTGGCCCGCACCAAAAAATCATCGAGCATCTAATGTGCCTTCGAAGATCCGCCCGGAAGGTTGCCTGAGGACATGGTGCCCATCCCTGCCAGCAGCTTCTCGTCATGTTCGTGAGGAACCAGCACGACGAAGTCATTGCCGGTATCCATTGCTTTTTGTATATCGTGGGAAATCAGCAGCACACCGCACCCGAGGTCGCGGGTGATGTCCTCGACAAGCTCATGGAGCACATCCGCACCGGCAGCGTCCACTCCTTGGGCCGGTTCGTCCAAAACCAGAAGGTCGGGTCGATGTATCAACGCCCTGGCAAGGAGCAACCGTTGCAACTCTCCGCCCGAAAGTGTCGTGACCTGTGGATCCCCGAGTTGCTCCAGACCAACGGAAACAAGGGCTTCGTCGATCTCCTGCCGCCCGAAACGGCCGGTCAGCGTCATCAGCCGGTGCAGGGTAAGGGGTAACGTGGGATTCACCGCCAGCCGCTGGGGCACATAGCCCACCTCAAGCGAGTGGGGCCGATCAACCGTTCCCTCATCCGGATCGATCAGTCCCAGGACCACCTTTGCACAGGTGGACTTCCCTGCCCCGTTGGCGCCGATCAGGTAGACGATCTCACCCCGCTTCACCGAGAGATCGACATGACGGATGATCCAGCGCTCGCCACGGCGAATACCGATGTCGTGCCCAACGACAAGGGTTTCTGCTTGGTCGGGATGCTGTTCTGTCATTGTCATAGTCCGAACCGGAATTGTCGGCTGGGGACTTCCTGAAACGCCGCGTCAGCCTGATGTTCTCGGCTCGAAACTCGAAACCGGGAAAGGGAGTGAAAGTGTCCAGATCCACCATTCCGGAGAAATTCCCGGGATTGTCGAGTTTCTGGGGTTATGCGAAAGAAACCCTTGCGAAGAATACCGTGGAGCTCCCATGCACACGAGAAGAGTATAGCCAACTGGCGCAGTCCGTCTCAAGCAGGTTTGCCCTCGTCCATAAGGATCAGGGCCGCCGTTCGGATCAGTGCTCGGTTTCGCAAAGATCGTGGTTGGACAGTGCGGTCAGCACGTAGCAATCCGCCGAGACGGATTCGCCGTCACATCCATCCTTGATCCGGCTCAACTCGGTTTCCAGGTCTTTGAGCTGCCGGATCTTGCTTCTGACTGCAACCAGTTGGGTGCGGGCGATCTCGGTCGCCTCAAGGCAGGGCCGGTCGGGGTGCCGCTTGAGTTCGATCAGTGTGGAAATGGCCCCGATCGAAAATCCGAGTCCCCGTGCATGCCTGATGAAGTCGAGCAGTTCCAGATCGGCTACACCGTATCGCCGTTGATTCCCATCCGTGCGTTCCGGCGCTTTGAGCAGACCGATATCCTCGTAGTACCGGATGGTGGATATCTTCACGCCCGTCCGTCTTGAAACCTGGCCGATGGATAACATGGATTGTCTGTTGAACCTCTAGTCACTGGAGATTCTACAATGGGAGGCGGATAGTTTCAAAGGGGGATTCATGTCCGGATATTGCGGGCACCAGGCAAAGTTCGATGGTGTCTCAGACGAATACAGGAAACGGCTCTGGATCGTCATCGTACTCAATTCACTGATGTTCGCGGTGGAAATGGGCGCGGGTCACTATGCACGCTCCCAGGCCCTGCATGCTGATGCGCTGGATTTCCTGGGGGATGCGCTGACCTACGGTGTTTCCCTTGCGGTGATCGGGGCATCGGTCCGGGTGAGGACGACTGCGGCGATCGCAAAGGGCCTTAGCCTGCTTCTGATGGGCGGATGGGTATTCGCATCGACGGTCTACCGCATGTACCACGAAAGTGTCCCTGAAGCCGAAGTCATGGGAATCGTCGGGGTCCTGGCCCTTGTGACGAATGTCGTGTGCGTCATGTTGCTGGTGCGTTACAAGGACGGGGATGCGAACGTGCGATCCGTCTGGCTGTGCTCCCGCAACGATGCCATCGGCAATGTGGCGGTCATGCTGGCCGCGCTAGGCGTCTGGGGCACATCCACCGGTTGGCCCGACCTGGTGGTGGCATTGGCCATGGCCGGACTGTTTCTGTCTTCCTCGTACCAGATAATCTGCCAAGCACTGGAGGAACGCCGGGCTGAGGCAGAACATACGGGTGCAGCTATGCGCTGATGCTGCTCCCCGGGTGCTCGGTTCCGTGCCAAAGACGGAGCAGTCCGGCAGAATTTACCGGGTGACCGGAACGGCTTGGACAGAACTTCCAGACCCGAGTTGATCTATTCCATTGATTTCAGGGAGAAATCAAAACAATGAAAGTGTCGCTACTGGGTACAATCCAGGCGAACGCCCAGTAATCCAAACACCTCGCGTTGCAGGGCAGTGGGCCGAGTGAGCACATCGAGGGGCTTGGCATCCGGCAGGTGCGGGACGATTCGGTTGCGGGCAATGGTCGCCAGGTCGTCCAGCGAGAAATTCTCGCTGCATCGTCGGCAGCTTGGGAACGGAACAACGGACTCATTATGACCAGTGAAAAATCAACTATGCTCTGAAAACCGAGTACGTATCTCTATAGTTGATGGCTTCAATGCCGTCACTGAATTGCCTGGCTTCTCCGTTGTAGACAACATAGCCCGATTGAAGCGTTTGTTGTTTCTCCGAAAACCGCAAGAGCATTTTCTTGAAGTGCGGAGTAAATGTGGCGGCTGACTTGACTTCGATTCCGACCAGATTCCGTCCACTTGCATACAGCAAGTCTATTTCGTTTCCATGGCTGTCCCGGTAAAAATACAGGTTCGGCATCTGGCCCTGGTTGTAACGCGTTTTCAGGGCTTCCAGGACAATCAGATTTTCGAACAATTGACCAACCAGAGGGTCCCGGGTGACCTGTTCCGGTTTTTCGATCCCGAGCAGGTAAGACAGTAGGCCCGTATCTGTAAAATAGTACTTCGGAGATTTAATGACGCGTTTTCCGAAGTTCTCGAAATAGGGAGATAGTTTATAAACCACGAAGGAGGCTTCCAGAATTGAAAGCCATTCCCTGATAGTCTTGGCATCCACACCGACATCCGACGCCAGTGACTGATAGTTCATCACCTGGCCTATTCTTCCGGCGAGTAGGCGCATGAATTTGTCAAACAGGCTGGCGTTCTTTAATTGGATGATCTGGCGAACATCTCTTTCGATATAGGTTTGGTAGTAATTTGCGTAGGCAGTATTCGGCCGTTGGTTCTGGTCATATATCCGCGGAAGAAATCCGGAGTAGATGTATTCCTCGAAAGTATCAAAGGTGACTGTCGCCGCCTTTAACTCTTCGATCGAAAACGGCAACAGACTGAGGATGCCTGTTCTGCCCGCCAATGACTGGGTGATTGCGGCTCTTAATTCCAGTTGATGAGAACCCGTTAGAACAAACTGGCCTGTCGTTCCGGATTCGTCGACCATGCCTTGAAGATAACTGATGAGGTGAGGGGCACGTTGGATTTCATCAAAAATAGTCTTTTCGGGATACCGGGCCAGGAAGCCTCTTGGGTCCTCCCGGGCAAATGTCAGGATATCGGGTATTTCCAGATTGACATAGGCATAATCACTCAACAACGCTCGCGCCAGAGTTGTTTTCCCGGCTTGTCTGGGTCCAAGCAAAGTGACAACCGGATACTCCTTGAGTTGTTGATGCAACTCTTGGGATAAATGACGGGGGATCATTTGGGCATTTTATTTCGTGTATAACAGGATAACAAGTCCTTAATTGCACAAATAACCACCCGATATTGCATATTCCATCAGGTTTTTCGCTCACAATCCGTTGATTGTGGGTTCAGGTCCTGCCGGGCAGGACACCCGCATCATTCCACCTCCCTGGCTTCCTGCCGCATCATGTGCAGGATCTCGCGCTCGATCTCGATGTAGCCCGGCGTTTCGATCAACTCTTCCTTGCTTGCGATACGGCGTCCCTGCTTGAAGTCCATCGAGAGTATTTCCCGGATGCGTCCGGGATGGTTCGACAGGAAAACGATCCGATCGGCCAGGAACAGTGCCTCAGCGATGTCATGGGTTACCAGCACCACCGTCATTTGTGTTTCGTCGATGATGTCCAGAAGCAATTCCTGCATGTGCCAACGCGTTTCTGCATCAAGCGCACCGAAAGGTTCGTCCATCAGCGAGATCTCCGGCGAGTTGGCCAGCATCCTGGCTATCGCGACTCGCTGTTTCATTCCCCCGGACAGCTGTTTTGGGTAGGCATGGCGGAAGCGCGTCAGCTTGACCTTGTTGATGAAGAAATCCACCCGCTCGCGGCGTTCATCGGTGGGCACCCGGTTCAGACGCATCCCGTATTCGACATTTTCCTCGACGGTCAGCCACGGAAACGACGTATACCCCTGGAACACCATGCCGCGATCGCGACTGGGTCCGATGATCTCCTTGCCGTCAAGGGTAAGCCGCCCTGCAGTCGGGCCTTCCAGGCCGGCCATCATGTGCAGGACGGTCGTCTTGCCACAACCGGACGGACCCAGCAACACGCAGACCTCGTTGTCGACAACATCGAAGGAAACATCGCTGACCGCGAGCACGCTGTTGCCGCGTCGGACCGGGTACTCCTTGGAGACATGCTCCAGTACCAGCTTGCTGCGACGCTGCTGCGGGAGGGGATGGTCGGTCATGGCATCAGGCTCCAGGCATCGACGCGCGGGGTGGAAACCGGCCCCGCGCGCCGAAGCTTCTAACCCCGATAGCCGCTGTCATAGAGCTCCTTGTGCAGGCTGCAGTCCACGCCTTTTTCATAGGGATTACGGGTCTCCAGAAAGCCGAACTTCAACCACCAGTCCGACATCAGCTCGTAGTGCGAGCGCATCTGGCCGTTGGTTTGATTGAATGGCGGGTCACCGGGCGCAGCACCGCAGAAACGGGCGGCTTCCATGAAATCGTAAACGTAAAGCCCGCCGTCGAGACCGCTGCCATCCTTGCCGATGACCAGTTCGACGTCCTCGACACTCATTTTCATCCCCTTGGCAATGATTTCATTTCCTTCGGTCGGGTTCTTTTTCCACCAGGCAATCGCATCGTAGAGGGCGCGCATGGTGTCGAGCGCGACATCGTGACGCTCCTCGATGAACCTTGCATTCATGTATAGCCCGTCGGCGATCACGGCCTTGGAAGTCCAGTAGTCCTCGCGTGACTGTGACAGCACCTTGGAACCGTCGAGAGCCTTGAGGACGTTACTTCCGTAGGGCTCCCAGAATTCGGAAGCGGCCACGTCGCCGCCGATCATGGCTGCAAACGCATCGTCGGCGATGATGTTTTTGTATTGCACCGAGTCGAATGGATGGCCGTTACGTTCCAGCCACATGGCAACGTATATCTGCGCCAGGCCACCTTCGACCACGGCGACCTTCTTTCCCTTGAGATCGGCAGGGCCGTCGATTCCCGGGGCGCCGACAATCTTGTCGGTGCCGTAGGACAGGTTGGCGAAAGCGACCAGCTTGAGTGGCATGTCACGTTCAGCCGCGATCGGCGAAAACTCCACCGTGCTGGAAACCACGTCCATCTGGTCGGCGGTCACGAGGTTGTAACTCTCGTAGGGGTCTTCGATGGTCTGGTAGTTGATGTCCAGGTTCGGCGCCAGGTTCTTGTCCTTGGCGATGAACCAGAAGCCGTATCCGGGCCAGGTAAATCCGGAGATCTTGACTTCCTCGGCAGCCTGTACGGATGAAACAAGGGCGAACAGGAACGATCCTGCAAGTACGGCGCTCGTGGCCAGTTTCCTGAGTGTCATTTTGGGTACCTCC
The DNA here is from genome assembly GCA_965213885.1 of Candidatus Poriferihabitaceae bacterium. Classification (GTDB taxonomy): domain Bacteria; phylum Pseudomonadota; class Gammaproteobacteria; order Arenicellales; family Poriferihabitantaceae; genus VYFG01. The sequence continues at coordinate 2,726,031 of OZ243919.1, read as the reverse complement.
TATCGGGTTGAGTACATGGGAAAAACAGCCAGTGAGCCTCGGCGGCGCCGGCCTCGAATCGTGTTTCCCTGCTGTTTCCAGGGTGATTTCCGCATCGTGTCATTCACTTGACTCGAGGTACGGGAACAAAATGAGCCGCAAGCGGCGCAGCAGTATGTCGAAGATCAGCCCGAGCAGGCCGATCGTGATGATGCCGGCCATGATCTCGTCGATATGCACGAAGCGCTTGGCGCGCATCATCATCGCGCCGATGCCGGAATCCGCGGCGACGATTTCGGCAATCACCAGGTAGGTCCAGCTGACCGCGAGCATCTGGCGCATCGCGGTCAGGATATCGGGCAGCATTGCAGGCACCACCACGGTCCACAACACCTGCCGACGGTTGCCGCCCAGGGTCAGGGCGGTATTGATGAAGTCAGCCGGCAGGGATTTGGCGTAGTCCATGATCAGCGTGATCAGGAACCACACCACGCCGAGAAATAGCAGAGCAAGCTTCTGTGCTTCACCGGCGCCAAGCCACATCAGCAGTAGCGGTATGAAAGAGGGCGCGGGAAGATACCTGAAGGCCGATACCAGTGGATTGAAGAACGCCTCGACCCGGCGAAAGGTTCCCATCAGGATACCCAGCGGTACCGCGAGCAGGCAGGCCAGAAGAAAGCTGACGACGACGCGGTACAGGCTCATTCCGATGTCGAGCAGGTAATTCTTTTCTCCGAACAGTTCGACGAAACTGGTGATGACCTTGACTGGTCCCGGCAGTAGAACCGCATTGGTCAACTCCATCAGCACGGCCAGTTCCCACAGGCCGAAAAACAGGAACCAGGCGGCAACCGCAAGCCACAATGCACTGGCCGGTGGAATCGGGTGGTTGAATTCGAACAGGCGCTGCTTTCGGATGGTGGCCGATGGTGCTGCCGGTTGGCCGCTGCTTGGGGTCTGGCCGCCCATGTCGGTTCAGCCCGGTGACCGGGGCGACGGATTCTCTGGAGCAGGGCGGGTGCGGGCTGGGCCCGCACCCGCTACCGGAAGCGGAAGAAAGGGTCGATCCGTCCCGTCAGACATGATTTTCCCTCCTCCCCCACGTTCCGTTCGCGGACTAGAAAAGCCGCAGGTATTCCTGGACTTCCCAGTCGGTGACGGTCTGGTGGTAACGCTCCCACTCGTCAATCTTGTAGGCGATATAGGAGTTGCGCATTCCCTCGCCCATGACCTCGCATGCGAGGTCATCCCTGCCCAGTGCCTCGGTGGCCGCTGCCAGGTTTCGCGGCAGGCGACGAATGCCCGCGTCGCGCAATTCAGCGTCGGTCATCTGGTAGAGGTCGCGGTCGGTCGCGGGACCGGGATCGATCCTGTCGGCGATCCCCTTGATCACCGCCTTCAGGGTCATGGCAAGACCGAGATAGACATTCATGCACATGTCCGCCGCGCGGTTTTCGATGCAGAAACGGCTTTGCGGCAGGCGAAACTGTGCCGAGCGGTTGTTGTGGCCGTAGGTGATGTTGGTCGGAGCCCAGGTCACCGTGCCGCCCTCGAAACCACCGACCTTCGGCACCAGGCCGTTGTAGGAATTCACCGTCGGGCAGGTGATCGCGGTCAGCGCATCGGCGTGGGCCATGAGGCCGCCCACGGCATGGTGCACCACGTCGGTCCAGCCGGTCCCGTCCGAGCCGAACAGGTTTTCCCCGGGGCGGTCCACCGACTGCAGCGAGAAATTGATATGCGCGCCCGAGCGCCAGTCGCCGGTGGTCGGCTTGGGCATGAAGGTGATGAACATGCCGTGTTTCTTCGCGACTTCCTTGAGCAGGATGCGCAGGAAGACCAGCCGGTCGGCCATTTCCAGCAGGTCGGTGTAGTGAAAGTCGAGTTCGAACTGCGAATAGGCGCCCTCGGCGACCACGTCATGCAGGTTCCAGCCAAGGTCTTCGAGAATATCGATCATGTCCTTGAGGAAATGCATCGAGTCCAGCGAGTACTCGACGTCGTAGCCGAAGGCCTGCCGGCGCGGGCGCAGGCCGTGGGGCGGGTCGTTGTCGATCGCCTTGACCGGGGCTCCCTGCTCGTCATAGCGCATCGCGATGAACTCGGGCTCAATGCCGGCATAACCGACGTAGCCCTGATCGCCGGCATCGCGAATCGCACGCTTCAGCGCCTGCCGGGGGCAGTGGTCGTATGGCCTGTCCTCCCAGAACAGGTCGGCAAAGATGATCGCCGTGCTGTTGTCCCACGGGCAGACATAGACCGCGTCGAGGTCGGGAACCATGACCTGGTCGGAGTCGGCCGGCGTCAGTTCCGGCACGTAGGAGATCGAATGCACCGCGAACTGCGGCCCCTTCCCCTTGCACAGCAACTCGAAGTCGCTCATCGGCACCGGCTTGGTCTTGGGAATGCCGAACAGGTCGATCCAGCTCGACAGGACGTACCTGACACCGGCGTCCTCAAGTTGCTTGCGCACATCGGCGATACGTTCGTCCGAAGGCAGGGCGTCGGCAAAGTCTTCTACATAGGCGGTCATTGATGATTCTCCAGTTTGGATGGGCTTTTCGGTCTGGCTGTTGCGGACTCAGTTCTGCTTGAGCAGGAACTGGTTCTTGAAATTTTTCAGCCCCGACATGGTTTCGCTCGAGGCGATGTCGGGCTGGACATGGATTTCCTGTTCCAGGAATTCGTGAAAGTCGCGGCGGTCGTTGGTAACGATCTCGACCAGCAGGTCGAAGCGGCCGGTGACCCACAGGATGTAGACAACGTCGGGCGACTGGCCGAGCCGTTCCGCCACCTGCTCCACCGGGTAGCCCGGTGCGACCTTGATGCCGACCATCGCGTCCGCCTTGTAGCGGACCTCGGTCGGATCGACCAGGGCGCAGATGCGTAACGCCCCTGCCCGCTTCATTGACTGCACCCGGTTGCGCACGGTGCCTTCGGACACGTCAAGCGCTTTGGCGATGTCCTTGTAGGGTCGGCGACCATCGCTTTGCAGCATCTTGACGATCCGGCGATTGAGATCGTTGTCGACCGATGCGAGTCCGGTGGATTTCAACCTGACAGGTTCCGCTGATTCCAATGCCACGATTATGGATACAAGAATAATTCCGCGAATTATTCATGAATAAATAATTTTATGCAAATAATTTTGCTGATAAGGCAATATATGCTAAATTTCGCTGTGGAATTCGAATTTTCTATCCTGTTCTTGTTTGAAGTTTCGAGAGGGCCATGTGATGCAACCCGATCCCCATCCGGCGTTACTGGAACATTTCGACAGGGCGGGTGAAACGGTTCACGGCCTGCCGGGACCGGCCTATACCGACGACACCTTCTTTAGCCTCGAGCAAGGCCGCCTGTTCGGCCGCAACTGGGTGTTCGTGGGCTTCGCGCACCTGATGGACAAGGCCGGCGATGTCCGCCCCGTCGAGGTCTCGGGACAGCCGCTGTTCTTGCTGCGCGGCGGTGACGGAAAGATTTCCGCTTTCCACAACGTCTGCCGGCACCGCAACCTGAAGCTGGTCGACGTCGACCGAAATGCCGGGAAACTGATCCGCTGCCCCTATCACAGTTGGAGCTACGATCTGTGTGGCGCGCTCAGGAATGCACCCTATTTCGGGGGCGGGGCAAGCGAGGTGCCCGCCGATTTCCGCTACGAGGACAATGGCCTGATGCCAGTGCACTGCGAGGTCTGGCATGACTGGATCTTTGTCAACCTGTCGCCGCAGCCCGCATCATTCGATGACTTTCTGGCGCCGGCCCATCGGCAGCTGGGCGAAAATGACATTTCCGGATACAGGCCCGTGGCAGTGCTGGAATTCGGCGTTGTGGACTGCAACTGGAAACTGCTGATGGAAAACTTCATCGAGCCGTACCATGTCCAGTTCGTGCACAGCGAAACCACTGACCAGCCCCTGGAAAACCACTGCGTCGTGATGGACGAGCACTGCCTGGGCAGCGCGGTTGAATTGAGCAAGTCGCAACTGGCCAACGCGCGGCAGGGCACCCTGGGCGTCACCTCGCACTACCTGACCCTGTTTCCGAATTTCGTGCTGGGCACGTACCAGCCCGACCAGATCGGAGTGCACCTGAACACACCGCTCGGCGCCGGCAGCACCTGCCAGAAGCGGGTGATTTACACCCATGCGGACTCGAACTATAGTGAAGGGGAGATTCGGCAGCTGGCGGACCTGTGGCGGAGCGTGCACCGGGAAGATCACGAGATGTGCGTGCGCCTGCAGCAGGGACGGTATTCCGCGCTGGCCGCGCAGGGCGGTGTGCTTTCGCCGCACTGGGAAAAGGGCGTGCGCAAATTCCAGGAACTGGTGGCCGATGCGATCCGGCCCGCACTGACACGACAGAGGTGAACGATGAATGACCAAAAACCCGACTTCCGGCTCGACCACACGATGATTCGCGTATTCGACCAGGAGAAGACCCTGGATTTCTATACCCGCATCCTGGGCATGCAGATCCTGCGTCAGAACGAGTACCCGGAGGGCCGGTTCACCAACACCTTCGTCGGCTACCAGGGCGAGGACGAGGGCACCACAATCGAGATGACCTACAACTGGGACCAGGAGAAACCCTATGACATGGGCAACGCCTGGGGGCATTTCGCGCTCAAGGTGTCGGACGTTAACGCGACCGCGGACTACCTGAAGTCCCAAGGCGTCGAGTTCGTGCGCGAGCCCGGACCGATGAAGGGCGGCACCCGGATCATCGCGTTCTTCAGGGATCCGAACGGTTATCTGATCGAGTTGAACGAGCCAATCGGAGGGTGAGAGGATCGGGGGGGTGACTCCCTGCCGGGGATTGGCCTGCGGCCGAGCCGATGGAGCGGCGTCTGCAGGGAGTTTGGACATTCGGCCGGGAGGGAGACACAAGCCAATTTGATCCGGGTATAAGCCCCCGTGTCCTTGAGGCGGGAGCCGGGACAAAATAAGATCGTGTGAGCACGGGATTGTCCCGTTCATCCGAAAGAGCCGCCCGCCATCCCGTTTTCTCCATGTCCGGTACGTCGACGCAACAACAGACCCAGCAGCAGGTGCAACAACAGGAGTGCCGGTTCTGCAGAACCAGGCCGGGAAGGGCCCTGATCAGAGGGAAGCATTGCTTTGCCGGATGGGACCGGCACCCGGTCAACCCCGGACACATGCTGGTGATACCTTACCGGCATTTTCCCACCTACTTCGATGCCCCCCCGGAAGTGAAGCGGGAGATGTGGGAAATGGTCGACCTTGCCAGGGACATCATCGAACGGGAACACCGTCCCGACGGATACAATATCGGTGTCAATGTCGGGGAGGACGCCGGTCAGTCGATCATGCACCTGCATCTTCACATCATTCCCCGATACAGGGGGGACGTGGAGAATCCGAAAGGCGGCATCCGAGGCGTCATACCCGCCCGGCAGCATTACCAACTGGTTCCCTGACGGACGGATCAGGGGAGCAGGGTGACCGGCCGAAGCCCCGGTAGCGGTCGGATACGGCACCATGCCGGAATTCGCGGTACTATCCTGCCTCCTACCTGCGAATTTCGTGTGAATACACCTTTAGCTTCAGCCATGGACAGAACTCCGGGCCAGCAGATCATCGACGCCTGCCTAACCATGCACCGGGAAGGGATCAACCAGGGGAGCGCGGGCAACGTCAGCATCCGCACGGACGGGGGGTTCCTGATCACCCCGTCGGGGATGGCGTATGAACGCATGCGGCCGCAAGACATGGTGCAGATGGATCTCGAGGGCCAATTTGTCGGGGAGCGCAGGCCTTCCAGCGAATGGCGCATGCACCGGGATATCTACCGGACCCGGCCGGAAGCCGGGGCGGTGGTGCATGCGCATCCCACTTTCTGTACCGCCCTGTCCTGCCTGAGAAAGGACATACCGCCATTCCACTACATGGTGGCAGTTGCCGGGGGGGCGGACATCCGCTGTTCGGGCTATGCCCTGTTCGGTACCCAGGCCCTGTCCGACGCCATGCTGACAGCGCTGGAAGGGCGGCGTGCCTGTCTTCTCGGAACCCATGGAATGATCTGTTTCCACGATGACCTCGACAGGGCGCTCAAGCTTGCCATCGAGGTGGAAACGCTGGCCAGGCAATATTGGCATGCCTGCCGGATCGGGGAGCCGGTGCTATTGTCGGACGCGGAAATGGCGGAAGTTCTCCTGCAATTCGGCGGTTACGGCCAACTGTCGCCACGGTGACTCCAAGGTGAAGGTCGACGGCGTACCCTACCGCACCATCTGGCTGGACAGCGATGGCTGGTCGGTCAACGTGATCGACCAGACACGCCTGCCCCACGCCTTCGAGATCGCCAACCTTCGATCCATGGAGCAGGCCTGCGAGGCGATCCGGACTATGGTGGTGCGGGGTGCGCCCCTGATCGGCGCGACGGCCGCCTACGGGATATATCTCGCCCTGCGCCGGGATGCGTCGGACGGGGCCATGACCGCGGCCCGCTCGGAACTGCTCGCAACCCGGCCCACCGCGGTGAACCTGCGCTGGGCCCTGGACCGCATGCGGGAGGCCCTTTTGCCGGTGCCGCCTTCGGAGCGGGTGGACAGGGCCCGTTTGCTGTGCGGTGAAATCGCGGACGAGGATGTCAGGACTTGCAAATCCATCGGTCGGCATGGTCTGGAGATCATTCGTGAAATCCACGCAGCCAAGGGTCCCGGGGAACCGGTCAACGTCCTGACCCACTGCAATGCCGGTTGGCTGGCGACGGTGGACTGGGGCACGGCCACGGCGCCCGTCTATATGGCGCATGATGCCGGAATCCCGGTACATGTCTGGGTGGACGAGACACGGCCCAGGAACCAGGGCGCCGGACTGACAGCTTGGGAACTGGGGATGCACGGTGTCCCGCATACGCTGGTGGTGGACAGTGTCGGCGGCCATCTGATGCAGCACGGCATGGTAGACCTGTGCATGGTGGGGACCGACCGTACCACGCGCACCGGGGATGTCTGCAACAAGGTCGGAACCTATCTGAAAGCACTGGCCGCAAGGGACAACGCAGTGCCGTTCCATGTCTGTCTGCCCGGCACCACGATCGACTGGTCCATCTCCGACGGCATCAGTGAAGCGCCCATCGAGCAGAGGGACGGCAACGAGGTCACGCTGGTATCCGGGACATTGCCCGATGGCGGCATAGCCACGGTCAGCATTGCGCCGGGAAACACGCAGGTGGCCAATTATGCCTTTGACGTGACACCCGCCAGGCTGATCGATTCGCTGATTACCGAGCGGGGCGTCGTGGCCCCGGATGAAACGGCCCTCGCCGGTCTGTTCCACGGGAACGCCGGGGGATAACCGCCATCCGCTCCGTTCACTGGCGATATGGCGCCCCATATCCTGGCCTCGTCGCCCCGGCCGCCGAATCCGTTTCCCCGAATCTGTACGATGTCCGGGTATCGGGCAGCACGCATGCGCGTCTCTTCACTTGAATGAATCCGCTTGCGTATCGATTCGGCTTGAGATAAGAGATAAGATCATGTGAATCAGCCGAAGGTCCCGGCAGGACAATTCGGGGAAGCCTGCGCCGGCTCCCGGTCCTGGAGGCCGGCTCGCCCGCGAAACCATCGACCATACGTTTGATGACGTTGGTGGATCCGCTGCCGGCCGTCGGGGCCCCGGCACCAAATCCGGCATGGACCGGAGGCCGGGTTCCGTATTGCCGGACGGGACGGGACGGGACGGGATCGTTTTCGTTTGAACAACTGCCACGGCATGAGCCGTCAGGAGTAGGAAATTGCGGCTGGTAATGTACGACGCCGGGGACGGCGGGTATCCGGGAATCCTGGTTGGGGAGCGCGTGGTTGACACCCGCGCCGCCGCCGGGTTTGCAGGTTGGGGCACAGACATGCTGGCAGCGACGGCGACCAACCGGAAACTCCTGTCTCTGCCTTCGGACGCAAGGCTGGAACTGGAACTGGCGGCGGCCGGATACGTTGGACAGCATGCCTCGGGATCCGGGATCCATCTTCTGGACTCCGTCCGCCTCGGGCCGCCTGTCCCCGATCCGGAGAAAATCATCTGTATCGGTCTCAACTACCATGACCATGCGGAGGAAATCGGCATCGGAGTGCCGAAGGAGCCGATCTTCTTTGCCAAGTATGCCAACTCGCTGATCGGCCCCACCGATGCAATCGTGCCGCCGCGCGACACCAGGAAGGTGGATTACGAAGCGGAACTGGCGGTGGTCATCGGGCGGTCCGGGCGGTATGTCCGGGCGGAGGACGCGCTGGCCTACGTGGCGGGCGCAATGAATTTCAACGACGTCAGTGCCCGCGACCTGCAATTGTCGAACCAGCTCTGGACCGGCGGCAAGGCAGTGGACACGTTCGGTCCATGCGGGCCCGCGCTGGTTACCCTGGATGAACTGGGTGATATCCAGGATCTGCGGGTCCGTACCCGGGTCAACGGCGAAACCCTGCAGGACGGAACCACCGCCCGGATGGTCTTCAGCGTGGCGCAGCTCATTGCCTTCCTGTCCAGGATCATGACTCTGGTGCCGGGAGACATCATTGCGACCGGCACCCCGGCCGGTGTTGCGGCCTCGCACGACCCCCCGAGGTTTCTGCAGACCGGCGACCGGGTGGAGGTGGAGATCCAGGGCCTTGGCATGACATGCAATCCCATCGCCGAGCCGGACTGAGGGATGGGCGGCCCAGGAAGTCCGACCCGGGACAGGCAAGTACCGATCCGGCGGTGGGACCGGCGTTAGAATGACACGAGTCACACGGCATCCGTTCATCAGGAGCATGCGGGAAATCCGATCGGTTCTGCAGGCTGCGCTTGTCCTCGCAATTACGCTGACAACTCCGGCCCGTGGTGAGCCGGCGAAGCCGTTCGCCGATATCCACACGCACTACAACTGGGACCAGGTCGAACTGATCAGTGCTGGGGAGGTGGCCCGGAAACTGGAACGGTCGAACATCGCTTTTACCGTGGTGACGGGAACGCCGGCGCACCTGGCGCTCAGACTCAAGGAAGTAGGCGGGGACCGGGTGGTGGCGTTCTTCTCACCCTATATCCATGCGCTCGGAAGGCGAGACTGGTTCCGGAGTGCCAGAGTTCTCCAACAGGCCGAGGACGGCCTGAGGGAGGGCCATTACCAGGGGATCGGCGAAGTACATTTCATGCGGGGATTCAAGCCGAGAACCGACAACGACATTTTTCTCCGACTCCTGCAGCTTGCGCGGAAATACGATGTGCCGGTCCTGGTCCATCTGGATGCCGGCAGCGACATACCGTTCCGGGATCTTTGCCTCGCCCATCACGATGTGCGAATGATTTTCGCCCATGCGGGGGGGAACCTGCACCCGGAGCACATCCGCCGGATCCTGGAGGCCTGTGACAATGTCCTGGTGGAGTTCTCGGCGCGCGACCCCTGGCGATACGGCGGGCTGACCGGCGAGGACGGCCTGCTGCTGCCCGGATGGCGCCGGTTGGTGCTTGACTTCCCGGACCGATTCGCAACCGGCACCGATCCCGTTTGGCGGGTTACCCGCACCCAGTCCTGGGACATGGCGGACGACGGCTGGGATCACTTCGAGAAACTGCTGGACTATCACCGGAAGTGGCTTGAGGCCCTGCCGCCGGACGTGGAGGTGCGGGTGCGGCTGACCAATGCCAGCCGATTTCTCGGGATCGAGGCCGGGCAGTGAAACACGGGCCGGGAACGAACATGAACCCGGAAAGGGATGTGGATGCCGATGGCCTCCGGCAGGCTTCAGCGGGTCATGAACCGGTCGAGCACGTTCCGGGTGACCCGTTCCACCGACCGGTCCTTGCGCAAGAGGCCTGCTACCCATTCGGTCGTACCGGCATTGAATACCTCGCCCCTGCCCCTGGAAAAGCTGACGATCATGCCCGATCCCCGGTCCACGCGTGCGATCGTGCGCGGATCCCGGGACCCGTGCACATGCTCGGCCACGAACCGGGCGTCGGCGTCGCCGACGAACAGCCTGTCAGGGCGCTCCCCGAACCCGTCCTCCCGGAGCCTGGCGAACCCCATGGCCAGGATTTCGAGGTTGCCGGGCAGCGTGGATGCGGGAACCGGGTGCGGCAGGCCGTCCTCGAAATGGTAATCCAGACCATCCACCTCGTAGCCGAATATCCGGCTCTGCCCACCGAGCACATCGCCGTAGCCGAGGCCGGAGTGCCGCAGGGCCCAGTGCTCCGGACGGAACACCGTGAAACCACCCGGACCCCGGGGCGCCAGGCCGCCCCAGCCGGCATAGACGCCGCGGCTGCCGTCGAGCCCGAATGTTCCGTGGCCCGGCCGATTCACCTCCGGGGACTCCCACTGGCCCGTGACCAGATGGCGTGACGGACCGTTGCGGACCGGGTCGTCTTCCCGTGCCCGGTACTTGTGGCAAATCTGCGTCTGTCCGCCGTTTTTCAGGCGAACCTGCCAGAAGAAATTGCCCGCGAAACGGGCTACGCATCCCCCGCACTCCACAAAGTTTTCCACCGTGTCGCGCATCTCCCAGCTCCAGTATTCGTCATGCCCGACGATCGCCGCGCAGCGGTATCCGGAAAGAACATCGGGCCGGTAATGCAGATCGGACTGTGTCGCCACATCCACTCCATAACCCAGCCGTTCGGCCCAGTGCAGGAAATGCCTCTCGTAACTGGCCCAGCCGGCGGATGCGTATTTCCTGGAATAGCCGTGATCCCAGGCCCAGTCCATGTGGTCATAGCTGACCGGGGCCCCGAATGCCGGTGGCCGGTGCGGCAGGGTTCGGGGTGCGCCCTCCGGCAGTGCGATGAACCCGCGTGCGAACGGGCGAAGGCGGGACAGCTTGGGCGAGAACCGGTCACCCAACGGATCGACGATTCCCTCGTAGTGATTGGACCCGCCCCAGTCGTTGTAGGCGTGCCAGGTGGAATCCGCCGTGATCAGGAGTAGTCTGCCGGGATCCGGCTCCCGGGGCCGGACCACGAACAGGTGCTGTGCCAGGCGGCGATCATCCGGTTGCCCCGACGGCCGGACGGTGACCAGGTAGACACCACTGTGCCAGCCAGGGCCGATGGTGAAGCCGGCCAGCACCGGCCAGCGACAGCCATTGACCGATGCATCCGCAGGCGTCTCCTCCCAGCGGGCCGGTATGCCGGCAAGGATGTCGATGCCGGTGCATTCCTTGCCGCAGCGGACGATTTCGATGTCCACGCGGTCCGTCGTGGAAATCCCGTGAACGGTGACCTCATCTCCCGCCGCGTAGGACAACCGGTCGGTGTAGCACCAGGTTTCCGGCACGCCCCCCTCGCCGAGCGGAAACTCGTACCACTGGCGGGCATGCACGGGCCTGTCCGTATCGCCCCGGACGACGATCGTGTCTCTGTGCGCATGGCGCATCAGTGGTAACGACATTGCGGCGCAGCCTTGTGGACCGGTGGGGAAATGTACCCTACATTCACGTTGCCGCAATGACCGATCTCAAGACCACCGGGTCGCGAAGACCCCTTGAAGACATCCGGGTCCTGGACCTTGGGCAGTATCTTGCTGGCCCTCTGGTGGGGATGATGCTTGCCGACATGGGCGCCGAGGTCATCCGCGTCGATCCGCCGGGCGGCCCGGTATACGGGAGCCCGGCCGCCAGGATGCTGGCAAGGGGCAAGTCGGCGGTGGAGCTGGACCTCAAGTCTGGGCGTGATCGGGATGTCCTGCTTTCGCTGGTGCGCCGGTCGGATGTGCTCATCGAGAATTTCCGGCCGGGGGTCATGGCAAGGCTCGGCCTCGACTGGGAGGTTCTGCGCCGGGCGAACGCCGGCCTGATCTGCCTTTCCCTTCCGGGGTTTGCCTCCGGGGATGCAAGACGCCGCCACCTGCCGGCCTGGGAGGCGGTCATTGCCGCTTCGACCGGCCAGTTTACCGACATGGGGCTGAACCGCCGGCTGATGGGGATCAACCCGTCCTTCACACCGCTCACGCTGGCGTCCGCCTATGGCGCCGCGTTTGGGGCCATGTCCGTGTTGTTTGCTCTCGGGGCCCGCCCGCGCAATGGCGGAGACCGGATCGAGGTGCCGCTGGCCTCCGCGCTCCTGGAGGGCCTGTCCTACAACTGCGAGCGCATCGAGAACTATCCCGACCGCTACAAGTCCCCCCGGGAACTGGAGATTGAACGGCGCGACCGGGAAGGTCTCCCCATGGATCTCGAGTACGGGGACCTGACAGGGTTGCTCGACCCCTTCTACCGCACCTACACCTGCGCGGATGGCCGCGGCTTCTATGTGGTCGCCGGCAGCGTGGTGGCCCACCCCCGGCGCGTGCTGGAAACCCTGGGGCTGGAGGAGTTGCTGGAGGAGCTCCCGGATTTCGATGCCTACCTGGATACGGACCGGTGGCCCGCACCCTGGGCTCTGCGCAACTACCCGGTCGGCCCCGCGGACCGGGAACGCATCGCGGCCGCCATGCAGCGAGCCTTCCTGTGCCGGCCCGCCCGCGAATGGGAGACCCTGTTCGGCTCTGCGAAGGCCCCGGCCACCATGCACCGGTGGACGTCGGAATGGTTGGCGGATGCCCATTCGCTGGCGTCGGGACTCATTGTGGAAGTGGCGGATGCCGGGTTCGGTACGATGCGCCAGATGGGAAACGTCGCCTGGCTGGGTTCCGATGGGGGGGCGCTGCGGAAATCTCCGGCACCGGATGGCCGCGGCAGCGGGGTGCTGGAGCGGGTACTCGCCGAGCCGCCCCGGGAGCCGGCCAACGCGGAAGGGACGACCGGCTGGCTGGAAGGCATCCGGGTCCTGGACCTGACAAACGTGATCGCGGGGCCGACCATCGCCTCGACGCTTTCCCGGTTCGGCGCGGAGGTGATCCATGTGCAGCCCGTGAATCCATCCGTGGATCCCTGGAACACCATCGTGTTCGGACTCCAGGCCAACCGGGGCAAGGAGAGCATCCTGCTCGACCTCGGATCCGGGCGCGGCCGGGAAGTGCTGGATCGGCTGATCCGATGGGCTGATGTCGTCACCTTCAATGGCACCGACGGGCAGCGTGACCGGCTCGGGCTGAATCCCGGGCGCCTGCACGGCATGAATCCGGCCCTGATCCTGGCTCAACTGGATGCGTTCGGAGGGCCCGCCCGGGGGCCCAAGTCGGATCATCTCGGCTACGATGACCTGGGCCAGGCGGCCACCGGCGTCATGCTCCGCTTCGGCGGCGGCATGGAGACGCCGGAGGAGCACGCGCATTTCGGGACCATAGACGTTCTGGCCGGATACTGCGCCTGTGTGGCCATCGGCGCCGCCCTGCACCGGCTGGGAAAGACAGGCAGGGGGGATCTGGCCAGGGCGTCTCTCGCCGCCGCGGGCAACCTGATCCAGGCCCCGTTCATGTTTGATTACGACGGGCGGGCGCCGTTCGACGAACCCTCCGGCCGGGAGGCTCTCGGGTGGGGGCCGTACTACCACTGCTATCGGGCCTCGGACGGCTGGATGTTCTTCGCCGCGCCCGGGGAACGCGCCGCTGCCCTGTCCCGGGTGCCGGAACTCGCCGCCCTGGCGAGGCTGCCGGAAGACTCACTGGGCGGGGCGCTGGCGTCCCGGTTTTCCCGTGAGCCCATCGCCTACTGGGCCGATGCACTGGCCGGCACTTCCTCCACGGTAGTGCCCCTCGCTTCCCTCATGCAGATCCGGGACGGGGCGCTTCAGCTGGAGAGCGATGGCGGGATAGACCTGGAACGGGACACCTTCCGCGTGATCCGCCACGACCGCCACCCCATGGGCCGGTGGGTCGACCTGGTGGCGCCCAACGCGGTGCGTCCCGGGAAGGGCCGTGTCACCGTTCCGGGCCCCATGCCCAAATACGGCGCACAGACCGTGCAGATTCTGCGCCGGCTCGGCTATGGAGACGCGGATGTGAAGGAACTGCTGGCGGAAGGCGTTGCGGGGGAGGGATGGTCGTCGCGTTATCTGCCGGAATGAAGGAATTCGGAACCGCCCGTGGGCTTCGGGCTTCGGCCGACCGGTACGGCCGGCCGCCGATCCTCGGCCCTCCCGGCAGGGCGGATTTGATCCTTGCACCGGGTATTGGCCTGTAAGTGATTGATTGGCGGGGCGGGAAAGTCTTTTCGTCCATTGGCATGTGTTCACGTGGCCGGCCATTGATTGACGGTATTCCGTTGGCATAACCCCCTGCTCGTGCTGTCCACCACGAGACTTCACCTCAGCGTTTCCCCCGAGACAGCAACCCGGCTTCCCCGACTCGGCCTGGTAACCCGCCACCGCAGGGACAAGACACTGCGCACCCGTTTTCTGGGCACGCGCCATGACACGGCGCGTCTCCTTCTGCACAAGGAGGGGTTTGACATAGAACTGCTTTCCGACGGGGATGGGCGCGTGATCCAGCGGACCTTCACGTCACGGGGTGTGAAGGTGACGGATGCATTGCCCGGCATTCCGGATGCCGCGGTCCTGGCCGCGGAGGCGGATGATCCGCGGCTGAAACGATGGATCGCGCGCTGGCGTCTGGTGCCCGTGTTCCATTATGTGGATTTCACCGAGATCTCCATTGGACTTGCGATCGGAGATTCCAGGATCCGAATGCGGATTCGCCGGGGCATCCTGCGCCCGGCGCAATCCAGTCGCCGGAATCGACGAGTCCGAGGCGGTTGCTGAAGTAGTCCTGGCGCTGGAAACAGGCAGCCCGCTGGCCCTGTTCGACCTGGCCATTGCCATCAACGAATACCAGGGTGTGCGATTTACCGACAGGAAGATCCCGGAAGTGGGATACCGGCTGCACAGGCCCCGGTTGGGCAAGGGTGTCACGAAGGACGCCAGGCCGGGGCTGTCGATAGACATCTCCGTGCTGGACGCGTTTCGCGCCGTGATGTCCGAAACCCTGGATCACCTTCTGTCGAACCAGGAGCTGCTGCTGGCGAACAGCCCGGATGCCGTGCACCAGACACGCGTTGCACTGCGGAGAATCCGTGCGACGCTGCGGGCATTCAAGGACGTCTTGCCCTATGGACAAGCGGAAGCCTTCAACGGCGAATTACGCTGGTTCCAGCAACGACTGGGAGCGACCCGGGACTGGCAGGTGTTCCTGGAGAAAACGATTCCGAAGGTTTCCACGATGTCGCACCCGCCCGAACGGGGGCTTCAGCGGTTGCACAACGTCGCCCTTGGCGAGCGGTGGCGGGCAACCCGCGAGGCCATCGACGTGGTGGGGTCAAGGCGATACGCCAGGCTGCAGCTGCAGATGCTGCGGTGGCTGAATGAACTGGAGGCCGACACTGCCCCGGGCGAGAGCGGGGCATCGTTGCTGCCGTTCGCGTGTCGGGTTTTCGAGAAGGCCCGCCAGGACATGCTGCTGGACCAACGCCCCTTTTCACGCATGACGCCGGATGCACTGCACGCCCGGCGCAAGCGCGGCAAGCAGGCCCGTTACGCCACCGAATTCTTCGCCCCGTTATGGGCGGAGTCCGACAATCGCCAACTGCTGACCCAAATGCGGCTGATTCAGGAGAAACTGGAGGGGACCAATGACGCGGTGGTGGCGCGGCAACTGCTGCTTACGCTTCATCCCGGCAGATTGGCATCCCTGATGGGCAAGATCATCCAGACCTGGTCCCGGGAATACATACGGCAATACCTCGGCGCAGCCCAGTCGCACTGGCGTCGTTTCCGGCACTGTCCGGCCTTCTGGACACTGGCGGAACCCTTGCCGGTGTCCTGTATGCTGCAGTCGGCGGCGTAGCCGCAGGATTCTCCGTTCCGCGGCCGGGTCCGGCTACTTCCGCAAGGATGGAAGGAATCCGTGACTGCACACTGTCCGCAGGCGGGTGCAACGGCCGAGTTTCCTTTGAACTTGACCCATGTCAATCCGGCCTGGTTCCTATCCGATATCTTTAACCACTGTCAGGTACCCGCCGGGAACCCGGCTTCATTGGGCTGGTCGGCAGCCATGCGGGGAACGCGACCGTCACGGCAACAATACAGAGTACCGGGCGCCCAACCGGGATCACGAATGCACATACTGCAACAGGTCGGCCAGAACATCCGGGTCACTTGCGGCGAGGCGGGTGAAGCTGGCGGATGAATGTCTATATTCAGGAATTGAGGTCGGATCACCGGCGCCTGTCGAGGCTCCTCAGGTATATTCGGCAGAATCTGCCCGGGGAGCGGGCCCAATGGCCACCGGATCGCATCCGGTCCATGCGACAGTGCATCGAATACATCTGCTCCTATTCGGTGGATGTGCATCATGACAAGGAGGATGTGCTGTTCCAGAGGCTGGCCGCACGGGATGAATCGGCGAGGGTATACATCGACGTGCTGACCGCAGAGCACCGGCTGCTGACGCACAATGCCGAACATCTCCGCCGGACCGCCAGGTTGGTGGAGGACGGCAAGACGGCCTGCGGCAGGGTGCTGGGGAAATCCGCAAGGGCATTCATCAGCGCCAAGCTTCGGCACATGCGGCTGGAAGAGGATACGGTCTTCCCCCTGCTTGAGAACAGGCTGACACTGGAGGACTGGAAGAGCGTGATCACGGACATGCCTTTGGAGCGGGACCCCTTGTCCGGTGATGACTGTGGTGGGGCCTATGCGCCCTTGCGGAGCCTGGTGATGTCCCAGGCTGAGAGGGTGGGATGACGGTTCCCGGAGCGCCGCGCCCGCGGCTGACCCGCCCGGTCCGGTGGCTCAACCAGCGGAAGCTGTAGGCCCAAGCAAACGGGTGGTCCCGTTCCGAAACCCCTCCGGGACATCCCCGCTCCCTGCCTGAATGCTGTCGGGAAGAATGACCGGATTAATGTGGGACAGAAATATAAACGGAATAGTCTTTGAACAAACCGTCTCACTCGCCCTGAAAAATTCCGGGAAAACCAGATTGCCCTTGCCCTCGACAATCCGGATGCCGTCCTGGACGCTGCCGATACGGGTCTTGCCAACGTTGTCCGGCTCAACATCTACACCACCGACGTGGATGAAGCCATGAAGCACTTCGATGTTCTCGGATCACATTTCGGGCCTGTTGATGCCGCCCCGCCGACCATGAATCCGGACATCACGATCTGGAACGCCACGACCGTCCGGCCGGTGATCTTTCAATGGTATTTCCTTTCCGCATGTCCGGGTTTGATTTTCCTGAACCCGTGACGCCGTTGTCTGACGGGGGTTTCAGCTTTCATACTTCCCGGAAAAGTGGGTAACATAACCCAGCCTCTGGGGTAATCTAATAATGGTATGACCTTGACTGCAACTGATCACGGATTGCCGTGATTTCCGAACTGCTCAGCTTCATTGCACCTGCTACGATCCGACCAGTCAGTTGTCTCGGTCGCCGCTGGCCAGCCGACGGAGACGGTCACGATCCAGCAGGCGGAACCGGCGGTGTTTTTTCTCGAGCAGGCCCATTTCGCAGAAATGGGCCAGTTCACGGCACACGGTTTCCATGGCCAGCCCGAGAAAGAGGGCGATGTCCCCCCTGGACATGGGTAACGAAAATTCGAGAGGAGAAAGCCCCCGGACGGCGAGACGATCGGAATACTCCATCAGGAACCAGGACAGCCGGCGGTCCGCCGTGCGCTGGGACAGCATCATGATCAGGTCATTGTCCCGGTTCAGGGTCATTCCCAGGCGGCGGATCAGCTCCTGGCCGTCGAATACATGCCTGCCGTTCATCAGGCATTCAAGGGTAATCAGGGTCACGCTGGTGGTGTCCAGCGCCACCGCCATGGACGGACTGGTCCCGTCACCCAGTGCGTCCAACCCGATGACATCGCCGGGCACGTAGAATCCGATGATCTGCTGGTCACCGGATTCGGTGATCCGGTAGAGCTTCATGGCGCCGACATTGATCAGATAGATCCCCTTGAGCTCGTCACCCATCCTGTAGAGGGTGTCCCCAGCGTGGAGAATGACCGCATCTTCCTGGGGTCTGGTGCCGAATCGCATGTCGGGGGAATACTGTCCCCGGATGCGCTGATCCCTGATGACGGGCGGTATTGCAGCAAGGCTCATATTCAGGTTACCCGGATCGCTCGTTAGTCTGTCATCTCGTACTTTATTCCCGGATGCCCGGATCATCCATGCGTACATGCTGAGGGGTCATTGGGTATAAATACCCATGCACGCGGCAAGGGTTCCCCGTCCGGGTGGGTCGGAGCGGGGTGGGTCGGAGCGGGGCCGGACCGGCGCTTCGGCGGTGATAGAATGGGGCGATGCAGCCCGATGTGACCAGCGAATCCGGTGCCCACCTGGAACTGACTCCGTCCGGCTTCGCCGCGCTGATGGGCGCTGCCGCCGATGCGGTGGTGATCATCGACAGGCATGGCTTGATCCTGAATTTCAACCACGCGGCGGAGCGCCTGTTCGGATACCGGACACAGGACGTGGTCGGCCGGAACGTGAACCTGTTGATGACCGAACCGGACCGGCACAATCATGACGGCTATCTGCGGCAGTACCTGAAAACCGGCCACGCGAACATCATCGGCATCGGGCGCCGCGTCACGGCACAGCGCGCCGACGGCAGATGCATGCCGGTCGAACTCTCCGTGGGTGAATACAGCGATGCGGGCAGGCTGTATTTCGTTGGCATACTGCGTGATCTCAGCGAGCGCGAACGCTATGAGCGGGCCCTCAGGGAAAGCAAGGAGCGTCTGCGGGAGCGTGAGGAGGAACTCCAGGTCACCCTGGGAAGGGCGCCCATCGGCATTCTGTCAATCGATCCCAATGACCGGATACTTGATGCCAACCAGGCAGCCTGTGAACTGATGGGATACGAAGAGGCGGAGCTGCTGCGGATTCCCTATACGGCACTGGTGCATCCCGATGAGGTTGAAGCCACGAAACTGCATCGCATACGGCTGCTCGGGGGTGACCGGGAGACGTTCGTGGTGAACAGCCGATACCTGCACCGGGACGGCTCCGTTGTCCACGTTGTCCTCCACTGTGCGATCATCTACGGCGCTGACGGGGAACCCGAACGGTTCATCGTCCAGCTGGTAGACCGGACGGACCAGGTCAGGGCGGAGCAGGAAGTGAACGAAGCACGGGAACGGCTCGCCCATGTGGACAGGGTCAGCACCATGGGGGAGATGGCGTCCGGCATTGCCCATGAGATCAACCAGCCCCTGTCGGCGATCAGTTCCTATGTCCAGGCCTGCCGGCGCAGGCTGGACTCCGATGATCCCGACATCCTGAGACTTCGCGAACTGCTGGCCAAGGCGGATGAGCAATCGCTCAGGGTGGGCAAGATCGTGGAACGCATACGGGCGCTGATCCGGTCCCAGGGCCGGTTGAGGGACCGGGCCAGACTGGATGATATCGTCTCGGATACGCTGCGCCTGGCCAGGGCGGACGCCAACAACCGTTACTTCGACCTGGGCTTTTCCCGTGGCGATCCCGGCCTCGAGGTGATCGTCGACAGCATTCAGGTGCAGCAGGTGATTCTCAACCTGATCAGGAATGCCATCGAGGCTACGGAAGCCAATCCGGGCCACGGGTCGACGATCGGGGTGGGATACGCCGCGGAACCGGACAGGGACGCCGCCCGGATCTGGGTGCGGGATTTCGGTCCGGGCGTGCCCTCCGATATCCGGGAAAAGCTGTTCGATCCCTTCGTGACCACAAAATCCGCCGGGACCGGTATGGGGCTGTCCATCAGCAAGTCCATCGTCATGGCCCATGGCGGCAGGCTGTGGTACGAGCCGGCGGACCCCGGCACGCGGTTTCTTTTCACCATTCCCCTGGCCGTTCCCAGTGACGGGGATGATTGAATTGACGCCAACAGTCCACATCGTGGACGACGACGATGCGGTGCGTGACTCGCTGCTGGAACTGCTGGAATCCATCGGCACGACCGCCATGGGTCATGAATCTGCGGAGGCGTTCCTGGCGATGTACGACGCCAGCATGTACGGCTGCCTGGTACTGGATGTGCGCATGCCGGGAATGAGCGGCCTGGAATTGCAGCACAGACTGCTCGGGATGGACGCGCGCCTTCCCATCATATTCATTACCGGGCACGGGGACATCCCCATGGCGGTGGAAGCCATGAAGCACGGAGCGGTCGAGTTCATCCAGAAGCCGTTCCGCGACCAGGACCTGCTGGACTGCATCCAGGGCGCGCTGAAGAAGGCGGCCAGGGAACAGCACCGTCACAGCCTCAGGGAGAAGGTGGACCGGGCCATGGAATCGCTGACCGTCCGGGAACGGGAGATACTGGGGCATATCGCTGACGGGCAAACGAACAAGCGGGTGGCCCTGGAACTGGGGATCAGCCAGCGGACGGTGGAAAAGCATCGCGCCAGCATCCTGCGCAAGATGTCCGTGCGCTCGACCCCGGAACTCATCCGGCTGGTGGTGTCCGCATCCGAGGAGGACTGATCAGCTGCCGGACGCCTCGGTCCGGTTCATCTCCATCCAGTACTGGAAGAGGTCGTCCGGCCAAAGGGAGGAAAACCAGACGATGATGGCGAATACCTCGTCATCGCTCAGTACATCCTGCCCCCATGCCGGCATGTTGCCTCCAATGGCCGTGGTGCCCTGGCGGATGATTCGCGCAAGGACGTTCAGGGGGTGGTGCCACGTGTGGGCGGTTCCGTTCAGCGGGGGCGGCGGCAGTTTTCCCGAGGCATCCCTCTCCTGCCAGTTCGGTATCGTGCCTTCGGCGTTGGCGCCATGGCAAACCGCACAATGGGACCGGAAAAGGTCCCGGCCGGTGTTGAGCAGCGCCTGGTCGGTGATGCGCGGAGTGGCAAGGGCCGGGGCCTGGGCAGATATCAGAAGGCATATTCCGGCCAGCAGCGCCCGCCCGATGCCGAACCGCCGGAAGGCGGTTCCCCGGCTACCGGCCGCGGTCACGGCGCCAGTCGAAACCACCAGACAATGGCGCAGATGAGGAGAATTCCCAGAAGGTTGATCCATAACATGATTCAGGAGGATTGCGGGCGATAGAGACGAAGCCTGCCGGCATTGCTGACCACCGTGAACGAGGACAATGCCATGGCCGCACCCGCAATCACCGGGTTCAGCAGAATTCCGAAGAGCGGATACAGTACTCCGGCTGCGATGGGAATGCCGGCGGTGTTGTAGATAAAGGCGCCGAACAGGTTCTGGCGGATATTGCGCAGCGTAGCCCTGCTGATGGCCGTTGCATCGGCAAGCCCGTGCAGGGAGCCGTGCATCAGGGTGATGTCGGCGCTCTCGATGGCGACATCGGTGCCGGTGCCGATGGCGAATCCGACATCGGCGCGGGCAAGCGCGGGCGCATCATTGATGCCGTCTCCGGTCATGCCCACCACCTCGCCGCGGTCCTGCAGCTCCCTGACCTTCGCCTCCTTTTCCTGTGGGAGCATCCCGGCGAAACACTCGTCAATGCCCACGGCGGCGGCCACGGCGCGGGCGGTTTGCAGGTTGTCGCCGGTCATCATGATCACCCGGATGCCCGCATCCTGGAGGCGGCGGACCGCCTCCGCGGAATCCTCCCGCAGTCGATCGGCCACCGCGATGACCCCAAGCACGGCATCATCGGCGACCAGGAACACGGGTGTCCTGGCTTCCCCGGCCAGGGTGCGGCCGACATGCGCCAAGTCGCCGGCGCTCACACCCCGGTCCCCGAGGAGCTTCTCGTTGCCGAGCAGCAGCCGGGTCCCGTCGGCGGACACTCCTTCCAGACCCTTGCCCGGAACCGCATTGAAATCCCTGAGTTCTGCCCCGCGGATGCCCTGCGATGCAGCGTAATCGGAAATGGCCGCGGCCAGGGGGTGTTCGGAGCCCTGTTCAAGGCCAGCCGCCAACGCCAGCACCTGCTCCCGGGTTGCCCCTTCGGCGGCCACGACATCCGTGACCTCCGGTTTTCCCCGGGTGATCGTACCGGTCTTGTCCAGGATCATGGTGCTGATCCGGGAGGTGGTCTGCAGCGCCTCCCCGTTGCGGATCAGGATGCCGTGCTCTGCCGCCTTGCCGACCCCCACCATGACCGACATCGGGGTTGCCAGGCCGAGGGCGCAAGGGCAGGCGATGATGAGGACCGTGGTTGCGCTGACCATGGCGAGCGCCAGGGCGGGCACGGGCCCGAAATTCAGCCAGGCAAGGGCGGTCAGAACGGCAACGATCATGACACCGGGAACGAACCAGGCGGAAATGCGGTCCGCCATGCGGCCGATGGGGGGCTTGGAGTTCTGTGCCCGCCTCACCGATTCGATGATTCTCGCCAGGGTGGTCTGCCGGCCGACGCGGGTGGCGCGGAGGACCAGTGTGCCCGTGCCGTTGATGGTACCTGCGACCAGCGGGTCCCCCGCCGCCTTTTCCGCCGGCAACGGTTCCCCGGTGAGCATGGATTCGTCCACTGCCCCGCGACCTTCCCTGACCACGCCGTCCACGGGTATGCGCTCTCCAGGCCGGATCCGGACCAGGTCATCGGGGCGCACCCGGATGATGGGAATGTCGGATTCGATGCCATCGCGGATGACCCGGGCGGTTCGTGGCTGCAGACCAACCAGGCGGCGGATGGCCTGGGACGTCCTGCCCCGGGCGCGGGTTTCGAGAGCCAGCCCGAGGCAGACCAGCCCGATGATCATCGTGGTAGCCTCGAAGTAGACATGGCGGGCCTGGGCGGGAACCAGGTCCGGTCCGAGGACCACCGCCATGGAATACAGCCAGGCGGTGCCGGTGCCAAGCGCGATCAGCGTGTCCATGTTGGCGGAGCGGTGCCGCAGCGCCTTCCATGCCCCCAGGTAGAAATGCCGGCCAGGGAACGCCATGACGCCCAAGGTCAGCAACCCGACCAGCAGCCAGCCCAGCTGCTGGTTCCGGGTATTGACGCCCATATCGCCGCCGAGAACCCCGTACAGCATCAACGGCACACCCATGCCGAGACCCAGCCAGGCATGGCGCAGCAGACGGCGGAAATGCAACCGGTCAGACTGCTCCTTCTCATCGAGCCCGGAGGCATCGTCGGTTGCGATGGACTCCGCATCGTAACCGGCGTCACGGATGGCAAGGACCAGGGCGTCCGCCTGCACGTCACCGGTCACGCTGACGATTCTCTGGGCGAAGTTCATCTCCGCCGCCTCCACCCCCGGGACCCGGTGCAGGGCGGACTCGATCTTGGTGACGCAGCTCGCGCAGCCCGCGCCCATGACGTTCAGATACCGAACCTGTTCCCGTGCCACCGTAGACATCGGGTATCCAGCCTGCAGATTCCCGGCACCGTGGTTCATGGCCCTAGCTTCCGGACCAGGGGGGTGGATTCTGCATGGGGCAATGGGGGTGCACTGTCTGAAGTGTTGACGATGATCAAGGATTGGGACTGATCAAGCAGGGTTGACGACCCAAGCCACCAACTTCAGGTTCAACCATGGACGGTTCGTCGCAGTGGCCAACGCCAACGCCAACGCTCCTCGCCGTCCAGTTGCCCCATTCCCGAGGCCCGGGATCTTCCATGCGGCGTTCATGTCCGCATTGGCCTCATGGCCGCAGGCCACGCATCGGTACTCGGATTGCGATCTGCAACTGCATTCACGCTGCCGCACTCGTTGCAGGCCTGCGATGGATACGCAGCATGCGCCGGGAGAACGGTCTGTGCCTTGTATGCGGGCCCGGACCGAAGCCGAGCCCAGCCGGCCTTCCCTATCTCCCGGTTCAGGCCAGCCCTTGCCTTTCCGTTCGTGCCGGGGGCGGCCACCGTGCCCTGGAGGAACTTGCGCCAGGCATCTGCCGGGTCCCTGAGCGTGTACCGGACCCGCCCAAACGACCCGTCCGATCCCCACGGTGTGCACCGCCGCAGTGTCGTGAACGCCCTGCCCAGGGTGAGGAAGGATGGATTGACCGGCCTCATCGAAGCCCGATACTCCGCAATCCGCGCATCCGGCCCATGAGGCTGACTGTACGCCTCGGCGCTGACCGACTCCTCATACTGCCGCGGATTCTCTCCCCATACCCGGTTCCGCACGTACCGGCACGCTCCCGCCGTGCGGGACAGGAGTTCATGCTTCCGCATCGTCCGCGGATGAGGACGGAACACGACATTGCGATCGGTGGGATCAGTCATCTCGCCCATTCTGTCAACTCTGCTGTATCCGTCCTCAAGGATACCATCGATCCCATCACGTGAACCCGGCCCGTTTCCCGTTCGCGGAAGCGCCGGTACGCCGGCGGCAAGGAACCCCCGGGGCGTATACGGGTATCGACAGCGCCGAGATGGCATGGAATGATCTACCACCTTCCTAGTGACATTTCCACTCATGCGTTCCCGCAAAGCCCGAGCAATCATGGTCCAGGGCACCACTTCCAGCGCCGGCAAGAGCACCGTGGCCTCCGGACTTTGCCGGTTACTACACCGGAACGGGTACCGCGTCGCGCCGTTCAAGCCACAGAACATGGCACTCAACAGCGCAGTGACCGAGGACGGCGGCGAGATCGGCCGTTCCCAGGCGGTCCAGGCGATGGCCTGCGGGGTTGCGTGTCACAGCGACATGAACCCGATCCTGCTGAAGCCCCACAGCGACCAGGGCGCCCAGGTCATCGTTCAGGGCCGTCCCGTCGGCAATTTTTCCGCCGGCGAGTACCAGGGATACAAGGAGCTGGCCATGCCTCACGTACTCGATTCCTGGGAGAGACTTCAGCGGCAATACGACTACATCGTCGTGGAGGGCGCCGGCAGTCCCGCGGAAGTGAACCTGAGGGAAAACGATGTCGCCAACATGGGATTCGCCCTGGCGGCGGACTGCCCCGTGGTTCTGGTAGCGGACATCGACCGCGGCGGAGTGTTCGCGCACCTGGTCGGCACGATGGACTGTCTTGCTCCAGAGGAGAGGGACCTCGTCAGGGGATTCCTGATCAACCGGTTTCGGGGTGACCGCCGCCTGCTGGAGCCGGGGAATGACTGGCTGTTCGGACGAACCGGCAAGCCCGTTCTCGGCGTGCTGCCATGGCTGGGGGGATTGTACCTCCCGTCTGAGGATTCGGTGGAGGAGGCATCGGAGACGGAGGCCGGGGCCCGGGCATTACGGGTCAATGTGCCAAGGCTGCCACGGATGAGTAATCATACGGATTTCGATCCGCTCCGGCTACACCCTCTGGTTGAGATCAGGTTTGTGGGATCGGGCCAGGAAATCCCGCCCGCGGACCTGGTCATCCTGCCGGGCAGCAAGAACACCGTGGCGGATCTCGGCTGGCTCGAGGACAACGGCTGGGTGGCTTACCTCCTGCGCCATCTGCGTTACGGGGGGAAGGTCATGGGAATCTGCGGCGGGCTGCAGATGCTGGGCGCCGTCATCCACGATCCCTCGGGTGTCGAGGGCCTGCCGGGGTCCGTACCCGGGCTGGGACTCCTTGACCTGGAAACCACGCTCCGGCCCGGGAAACAGCTGCGGAATGTGACCGGAGAACTGCTGCCGGACGGCGAGCGGATCAGCGGTTACGAAATCCACATGGGGGAAACCACGGGCCTGGATCGCTACGAGTCGCTGCTGGTGCTCGATGACGGAAGGCGTGACGGGGCACTGTCCGACGACCACCGGATTCTCTGTACCTACCTGCATGGCATTTTCGACACCCCCGGGGTACTCGAATCCCTGCTCAGGCGGGTGCGGCAGGATTGGGCCGCAACCCGCGGCGAGGGCGTCCGGCAGCCGGACCCGCGGGTTCTCCTGGACCGGGAATTCGGCCGCCTGGCGGATGCGGTCGAGGCGGAACTTCCGGTCGGGCGGTGGCTGGAGTTGATGCACTGAGGCCTCGGGCGATGGGTCCGGCCCGGGCGGCATTCCTGCAGTGCCGGACGCTGGCCGGAGGGTGATGCGGGTTCCCGGGCCCCTTCGGACGCCCCCGCCTGCTAGGCCCGCCCTTCCCCCAGCAGCGACGAAATCATCACGCCGAACACCAGCCCCCAGAAGGGCGCTCCGATGTTGAACAGCGTGATACCGGAGACAGTGACCAGCAGCGCCACCAGCGCACCGGTGGTGTGTCGATCGGTGAACGCGGCCACGAATGCACCTTCGAGCACCTTCATGACGGCAAGACCGCCGAGCGCGGCGATGAAGGCTTCGGGCAGTTTCAGGGCGAGCCAGGTCATGAAGGTGCCGAAAGTGCCGAAGATGATGGCAAAGACGCAATAGGTGATACCACCGATGTACTGCCGCCGCGGGTCGCCGCTGGAGGACAGGATCGCGTTGGACGGCCCGGTCACGCACATGGACACGGCCCCGATCATTGCCAGAACCAGGGACCCCAGGCCGCAGGCCGTGGTCATGGCATCCATCGGCGGTTTGTGGCCGGCATGGGACAGTACCGCGAATCCCTGAGCATTCTGGATCGCCAGAACTGTCACCGCCAGTGGCACCACCAGTTCGAACATGGCCTGCAGGGAAAATACCGGCAGGAACAACAGCGGCCGGGTGACAAGTCCCGGCAGTGGCCCGGTATCCCTCAGGGTGCCGGTCACCAACACGACAGCCGTCCCGGCCAGCAGGGCCAACAGGATCGGCGGAGCCGCCCGCCCGAGCCGGGGAATGGCCGTGGCCACCGCGAACACGGCCACCATGACTCCCGCCAGGAGCGGACCTTCCCCGAACGCGCCGACCAGTCCAAGGCCGAAGTCGAGAAAAATCCCCGCGACCATGCCCATGACAATGGGTTTCGGCACCAGGGCCATCATCCGCCCGGCGAGACCGGCGAGGCCGATTGCCAGGATCAGGACGCCGGTAGCCAGGTAGGCGCCGACGGCTTCCGCAAACGTCAGCTGGTCAAGCGAGGTCAGCAGCAGGATGGTGCCGGGAATGGTCCAGGCGAACACCAGCGGCTGGCGATGGCGCAGCGTGAACCAAAGGGAAACCGCCCCGGCAATGGTGAATCCCCCGAAAAGCCAGGATGCCACGTGCTCATCGTCGAGCCCCGTGGCCGCCGCCACGGAGAGGATAATGGCCACCGGACCGGTGCAGGAGAACAGGAACGCAGCGATGCCGTTGGCGATATAGGTCACGGAAGTTGGCGTCGTGGAGTCACGGTGTCCTTCGGAGAGGCCCGTTCGCGTATGGCCGGGATTCCCGGCAACGGGCATTGCGGGATCGGGACCATGGTCCGGTACATGGTCGGCCGGGAAGCGGCACGGGAATCTGGAAAGGCTTCCATCGGCCGCAGTCTAGCGCATTGAATCGGGGTGACAACAGTGCATATTCGGCCCCCCGCATAGCCCGGTCCGTCCATGCTGCTTTCTCCGTTGGTGCTGTTGCTCGTGCTGGTCGTCGGGATGATGATCGGCAGCATCGGTATTGGCGGCGTGCTCCAGGTCCCGGTGCTGCACTTTCTCGGCGGCGTGCCCATCCATGCCGTGATCCCCGCCTGCATGATGGCCTACCTGCTGCCGGGTATCGTCGGCGGGCTGGTGTACCACCGGCACGGCAGTCTTCACGGACCCTCCGCCTGGCAGGTCTGCCTGGGTGCGGTTCCCGGCGCCCTGCTGGGCGCCTGGCTGCTGCCCCTCGCCCCGGGACTGATTCTCGAGGTGCCCATTGCGCTGCTGATCCTGTTCAGCGGCGTGGACGCGCTGATCCGCCGGAACCGGGGAGCGGACGACGGCGGGGGGCTGGGCTGCGCACCGGCTGGCGGAGTCGAAACTGAGGACGGTCGTCGCCTTGCTGTTGACCCTGGTCGGAGCAATGATGCTGATCCGTCTGGCCCTGTTCTGGCGCGGGTCCCGCGGCCTGTCATGCGGACCGCCTAGTCCAGGAACCTGCCCTCGTAGGGATAGGAGGACAGGATCTCGGTGCCGTCGTCGGTGACCAGCACCACCTGTTCGAGCTTGACGCCCTCGCCGCCCTGGTCCGAGCCGGTAAAACTCTCCACGCACAGGATCATACCCGGCTCAATCACACCGTCGTACTGTCTGTCCCGATCCTCGGGATAGTACAGCTTCGGGTATTCGTCCGACATGCCGATGCCGTGGGCGAAACAGGGATAGTGATGTGCGATGAATTCCCTGCGGCGGGGAAAGATCCGTTCCGCGAACTCACGCAGGCCGAGCCCCGGCTTCAGTACAGAGGTGTTGTGCTGCACCTCTTCCCAGGCGTGGCGGTAAAGGTCGCACTGCGCGGCGGTTGGGCTGCCGTCTCCGCACAGCCAGGTCCTGGAGATATCGGCGCAGTAGCCGAAGGGACCCACCATGTCCGTGTCGAAGGCCACCAGTTCACCTGCATGGATCACGCGGTCACCGGCCTCCTGCAGCCAGGGGTTGGTCCGCGACCCGGATGCCAGCATGCGTCCCTCGATCCAGTCACCGTCATGGGCGACATTGACCTGGTGGAGAATCGCCCAGAGCTGGTTTTCGGTCATGCCGGGCCGTAGGGCCTTTTGCATTTCCGCCATGCCGTGCTCCGCGACGGCGATGGAATAACGCATGCAGTCGATCTCCGTTTGGCTCTTGATGGCCCGTGCCTGTTCCATGACGGCCTCGCCGCTCACCAGGCGGAACCCGCGGCTTTTCAGCGCGCCGAAGACATCCGCCGGAAGATGTTCCACCGCGATCCGGGGGTGCCTGCCGCCCGCCCCGACCTCGCCTAGAAATCCTTCCACGTCCCGGGCAAATTTTTTTGCCGCCGCCTCAAGGTGGAACCCGCTGTCGAAGGGTGTGAAACCGGCGCCGGGGCGGTAATCATCCACCAGTTCGTAATGGCGGTTGTAGGCGCCGTACAGGACCACGGGCCCGTCCGCGGGCACGAACAGGTAGGAGGTCGGGATGTGGGATTGGAACAGGGGGTACTCGCGATAGTCGACGGCATACCTGAGACTGATGGGTTGCAGCAGCACTGCCAGGGGGATGTCCATTTCCACCAGCTGCCTGCGCAGGCGGGAAAGCCGGTAGTGGCGCAGAGCGGTCAGGTCGATGGGCGGGGGCTTCAGCATATCGGGGGCCTGATCAGGGTTGCGGGATATTAGTGCCAGGGGCGGACGCGAAAAAAGCGGCCGGTGGGGAACGGGCAAATCCATGTCGCAAAATTCCGGCATTGCCGGAACCGGGAAAGGCGGATGCCTTCAGGCGCCGTGGGCCTTGACGGTGATGCCGTTCCGTTCGAGGGTGGACCGTATCTGCCCGGCCATTCTGACCGCGGCCGGGTTGTCGCCGTGCACACAGACGGATTCGGGCTTCACGCCGAAGACCGAGCCGTCGATGGCGGTGATCGCCTGCTCCTCGAGCATTAGCAGCACACGTTCCGCAGCCCTGCTCGCATCGTGGATCACCGCGCCGTCGAGATTCCGTGCCACCAGGGTGCCGTCCGGGTTGTACTCCCGATCGGCGAACACCTCCCGTATCAGTGGTCCGGTGTCCTCCGCGGCCCTCTCCAGGCCGGTTGCGGCCTGGGCCAGCACCGGAATGTCCGGTGCCACCCTGCGAAAGGCGGCGACGCAGGTCCGTGCCAGGGCCTCGTCCTCGCAGGCCATGTTGGACAGGGCGCCATGGAGCTTGATATGGGAAACCGGGATACCCTCCGACCCCGCCACGCCCAAGAACGCGCCCACCTGGTAGACTAGGTCCGCCTGCAGGGCGGACAGGTCCGCAACCGGAAGGCGCCTGCGACCGAATCCACGGAGGTCGTCAAACCCGGGGTGGGCGCCTGCCGCAACGCCCATTGACCGGCACAGCCGAATCGTGGCGATCATTTCCGCAGGCCCTCCAGCGTGGAAGCCGCAGGCGATGTTGGCGCTGGATACGATCTCCAGCATGGCCTCGTCGTCGCCCATCTTCCACGGCCCGAAGGACTCGCCGAGGTCGGCATTGAGATCAATGGTGTGCTGCTTGTTCATTGCGGGTGGTGCCAGGTCCGGTGCATCGGCGGAGCGGGGCTTCGCTCCGGCACTAAGCTATCACAGCGCCCGGGGTTGATCCAGCGGCGTTCTGGTGGTGGTCTGGCACCCGGCGGATCAGGGATCGTCGGCAGAGACCACGCCGCCGATCAGGTTGTGCGCAAGCAACTCATCAGCCTGCCCGAGCGGCCGTATCCGCTCCGCCAGTCCACGCAGCCCGTCCTGCCAGTCCCTGAGGGCGCCGACGGCATCGCCCAGGGTGGCCAGGGCGAACCGGAACGGAGCCCCGGAGGGCAGCTGCGCTGCTGTCGCCAGGTCGGCGGTGATCACCGTGGCGATGCGGGGATAGCCGCCGGTAGGCTGGTGTTCACGCATGAGAACGGCGGGGCATCCGTCCCCGGTCACCTGGATGTCACCCGTCATGGCCGGGTCTGACAGTCCGGTCAGGAGGGATTCGAAGGGGTCCGCACCGGTCATGTCGAGACGCATGGCCATTCGGTCCCTGCGGTGGGAGACGGCAAAGGGTTCCTTGAGCAGGCGGTCCCGGCTGGTGGCCCGGAAACGCCCGGACTGTGGCCCCCAGACCACGCGAATGGTTCTGCGGGCCAGGTATTCCGGGAGCGGCAGCCTGGAGGGGGTTCGGTCTGCGACGCCCGGGGTCCCGAGCGGAAGGCGGGTGCCGGACTGTAGCGTTCCTCCGTCCAGGCCGCCGATGCCGGCACGCACATGCGTCCCCCGGGCACCGATCTCCTTCGGGGTGTCAAGGCCGCCGGCAACGTGGAGGTAGCCGTAGGTCCCGCAGCCTTCCACGCCCGTCAGTGCGGGACCGATTTCCAGCAGCTGGCCGGGAAGAACGATGAAACTCGCGCGCCACGGCAGGGGAATCCCATCCAGCCTCGCCTGCATGACCGCCCCGGTGAGCGCACACCAGCGGGGTTCATGCAGCATCCGGAACCGGCCGCCGAATCCGGCCATCTCCAGTGTCGCCGTGCCCGGTGGATTGCCGAGCAGCGCCTCCCCTTCGGCCATTGCCCAGGGGTCCATGGCCCCGCCGGCAGACAGGCCGAAACGGGCGTAGCCCGGCCGCCCGGCGTCCTGGATGGTGATGGTGGGGCCTGCGGTGTCGATCAACAGGACAGCGTTCATGGCAGCGGTTCGGGTACCACGATCGTTTCCCCTGCTTCCACTGCGGCGGACAGTTCCGCCAAACGGATTGCGTCGATTGGCGTGAAGCCGACCTCGTCCCCTGGTGCGAGGAAGAAAAACGGCGGACGGCCGCGGGAGAATGACAGGAATGGTGTGCGGCCGATGGTCTGCCATCCGGTGGGGATCGGGGTGGCGAACAGGACCGACTGGCGTAACGCCACGGAAATCGAGCCGGGCGGCACCGGGGGCTTGACATGGTCCAGCCTGGGGAGGTCCCATCGTTCGGGCAGCGTGCCGAGGTAGGCGCATCCCGGGGCGAATCCCAGCATCAGGACCCGCAGGGACAGTGAGCAGTGCTCCTCGATCACCGCATCGATGTCGCACCCCATGGCCCCGGCGACGCCGGCGATGTCGGGTCCGGAATCCTCTCCGTAATGCACCGGCAGACGCCATAGCCTGCGACCGGGGATGGGGGATTCGGCAAGCCAGTCGCGACTGTCCAGCAGCGTCCGGATGCGATCGTGCATCTCGGCCGCCGTTACCCTGACCGGGTCATACTGGATCAGGACACCGCGGATTGCGGGTGTGATTTCCAGCACCTCGGGCCATTTTCGCTCTGTCAGTGATCGGTCGAAGGCATGTGCGGCATGGTTGGTGGCCATGTCCAGGGTGTCCCCGAACAGCACCAGCATGCCGCGGTCGCCTGCCTCCTGGATCAGGGGAAACGCTTCACCGGACATGATGCGATGGATTCAGTGGCCGGCGTCATCCGGTAATCCTGGGGCAGGTGCGTGACCGGGCATGGCCGATCACTGGACGTCCGCGCCCTCGGCTTCCAGGCGAATCCAGTCCACGATGGAACTGCCATATGAAATCATTGCATGCTTGCGATAGGCCGGGCGTTCACGCAATCGCTCGTACCAGCCCTCCAGCGCCGGCAGAGCGGGCCGTTCGATGGGCAGGGTGAAATACCGGTGGATCAGGGCGCCCAGCGGGATATCCCCCATGGTGAACTCGGACCCGCCCAGCCACGGCTGTGCCGACAGCCGCTCCTCGGGGACCGTCAGCGCGGCCCCGGAAGCCCTGGCCGCCAGCTCGATGGCCCCGTGATCCTGTGCTTCCGGCGGGGTGCGGATGAGCCCCAGAAAAGCCGGAATGAACGTGGGGTAGAACGTGGTCTTGGTCCAGTCCATCCACTGGTCCGCGACCGCCCTGCGGTAGGGGTCCCCGGGCCAGAGGCTGCCGGCGCCGTATGCCTGGGCCAGGTAGCGCACGATGGTGTTGGATTCCCACAGGACCTTGCCGCCGTCATCCAGTGCGGGCACCAGACCGTTGGGATTCAGTGCCCGGAACGTGGGGTCGTCATTGCCGCCGAAAGTGCCTCCGACATTGTGTCTCCGGTACTCGAGACCGAGTTCGCCGACGGCCCACATGACACTCATGACATTGCTCGAATTCCGCCTGCCCCAGATTTCCACCATCGATTCTCTCCCCGGGTAAAGGCGTAATTGTACGCCGCACCGAAATGGCGATGGAGATGAAAAATGGCAATAAAGGATTCGGGGGAACGGTAAAACCGGAATCAACCGGCTTTGTTCAGTACACTTCATGTAATATTATTCTAATTTTCAATAAATATAAAAATATTTTTATTCAAGTATAAATTTGAATTGGGAAAATGAAAAATATATTCTATGACGCTTACTCAATATCCATGTCCAGAATGAAACTGCCGCAAGCCCGGGCGTTCACCGCCCGGACAGTCATACAATCCCCGCCCCTCCCGGAATTCGTGATCCGCGCGGAGGACCTGCATGCCAGCCTCGAGGACCCGTCCGTCCGGATCATCGACCTTCGTCCCGCGGCCCACGGAGGAGAGGGGTATATACCCGGATCAGTGCATCTCGACTATGAGCGGCTGGTCCGGGGATGCGGGTCGACGGAAGGCCTGATGCCGGAACCGGAAGAAACAGCCGAGGTGCTTTCCTCCCTGGGTATCGAACCCTGGCATCGGGTCGTGGCATACGACGACGAAACCGGCGTGGAGGCGGCCCGCTTCCTGTGGACGCTGGCGGCTGCGGGCCACGGGCACTACGCGCTTGTGAATGGCGGGTTCGCGGCGTGGGAGGCTGCGGGACTGCCGGTGGCGGCTGACGTGATGAAGCCAGGGCGGACGCACTATCCGATCAGACGGTTCAACGGGGCGATGGTGGACAAGGCTTATGTCCTTGAGTCGCTGGCACGAACGGACGTGACCATCGTGGATACCCGCAGCGAGGCGGAATTTGCCGGCAAGGACGTGCGCGCCAGGCGGGGCGGGCGGATTCCCGGCGCGGTCCACTTCAACTGGATGTCCGCCATCGACCTGTTCGGCAGCGGGCAACTGCTTCCGCGGGAAACCCTCATGGCGAAACTGGCGGACATCGGGGTGTTTCCGGAGGGAGAGGTGATCCTGTACTGCCAGGCCAACCGCCGCTGCGCCCATACCTTCGTGGTGTTGAAATGGCTCGGTTTCGACAGGGTCCGGTCCTATGCGGGCTCCTGGTCTGAATGGGGCAACGCCGACGACACGCCGATCGAGCACTAGGCCGGTTCCCGGTCGCACGCGTCCTTTGCCGGTGCTCCGGAGGCATTGCCGGCCGGGATTTACGCGGGGTTGTCTGTTATTCTCCGCACCCGTTCCCCGGCTCCCGGTATCTCGATCCAATGTCCGCACATCAACGCCTGCACGGTGTGATCACGCCGATCCTGACACCGTTCAACGACGACCTCAGCCTTGCCCCGGATCTCTATCTGGAGCACGCCCGCTGGCTGCTGGACCAGGGCATCCATTACCTGTCCCCGTTCGGCACCACGGGTGAAGCCCTCAGCATGGCGCACCAGGAGCGTCTCCGTGCAGTGGATGCGCTGATCGACGGCGGCATCGACCCGGCAAGGCTGATGCCGGGAACCGGCCTTTGCAACTTGCCGGAAACCCTGGCGCTCACTCGGCACGCGGTGGAGCGGGGCTGTGCCGGAGTCATGACCCTGCCGCCCTTCTTTTACAAGAACGCGGACGATGCGGGACTTCATGCGTATTTCGACCGCCTGATTCACACCATCGACGATCCCGACCTGAGGCTCTGTCTCTATCATATCCCCCCCATGGCCGGCATCGGCTTTTCACCGGAACTGGCGGGACGTCTCGCCGCAGAGTTTCCGGACGTGGTGGTTGCCTACAAGGACAGTTCCGGGGACTTCGAAAACACCCTGGCCGTCATCCGGATGGCACCCTCGCTGGCCGTCTTCCCCGGGGCGGAAACGTTTCTCAAGGTTGCCATGGAGGCCGGCGGCGCCGGCTGCATATCGGCCACCTGCAACGTCAACCCTGCTGCCATCCGCGAGGTCTACGATCTCATTGCCGGTGACGGGGACGGCGATCTGTCCCGGGCCGACAGGGCCATGCTGCAACTGCGCAGGTGCATCGAGGGATATGCGCCCATCCCGGCGATGAAGGGGGTGCTGGCCGCAGGGCGCGGCGAGCCGCGCTGGCGCAATGTCCGGCCGCCGCTCATGGCTGCATCCGCGGATCAGACGGCCGGGTTGCTGGGCATCCTGGGAGACGCCCTGCAGTCCTTGTAGGAACGCGGCGGCATCCCACCGGGATGGTTACACGAACCATAGTTTGGCGCAGCGGGCCGACGTCGGTCAGGAGGAATGCGCCGCCGTTGCCGAGACCGGCTGCAACGGGCGGAGCCCGGACCACCGGGCGTCATCGTATTGCATGACCGATCGTGGACTGGGGTTCGAGAGTGGTCTGGAAAATCATCTGATCGCAGACCTCGACCGGGATTCATCAAATCTCGGATCGTCCCAGTTTGGAACGATTTTCTTGTTTTGTTCTTGATGCGACACACTATGTTCTGACGAGGCGATAAATATCGGGAACCGCTGCAGTATTACGGAAGGGCCGCGGGCTCAAAGAGACCGCAGGCATGATCGGGCATCGATAACTTTCGGACAGGTAATCGTTGTTTGCCGAATGGGTCTTTACCTTAGACCTGCAACGGGAAGGTGACCGTCGGCTGTTTCCGGCTGTTTCCGGCGATTTGCCATCAACTGATAAATGTTTAATAATGGAACCGCAAAAACACCATACCATTCCGCATCGCCGTTGGAAAAACCCGGCGGCTGGCCATGTGTATGACTCATGTATTGCAGCAGAAGCAGATACTGTCGTAAGACGGTACATGTGCAGTTTTCCAACTCAACCAACTAATCAACTGCTCATCCAAGTGAAACACTATCAGGAGTACGAATTATTATGAACGATAAAGTCACACCAAAATTCAAACCCGGTGAACCTGGATTCTCCGACCTGTCGGCCTACGACAAGGGCCTGGTTGAGAAGGCCGTCAGGGGTGGTCACAGCCGCCGCGATGTGCTCAAGCTGATGGCGGTGACGGGCGTATCCCTGGCCGCAGCGCAGAACCTGCTGGCCACGGGCGGCCAGGCCATGGCCATGACCCCGAAGAAAGGCGGCTTTGTGCGGATGGCTTCGAACCTGCACGGACCGGACGATCAGCTCGACCCGCCGCTGTTCACCTCCACCATCGACTACACCCGTGGCCGGGCGGTCTACAACAGTCTGGTCCAGCACAACGACGACCTGACCACGCGAGGGGACCTGGCGGAAAGCGTCGAGCCGAACGCGGACGCGTCCGAGTGGACCCTCAAGCTGCGCAAGGGCGTTGAGTTCCATGACGGCACGCCGTTCACCGCGGACGACGTGATCTACAGCATGAACCGCCACATGGGTGAAGACTCCACGTCCGTGGTCAAGTCGGTGCTGGCATCAATCGAGGAATGGAAGAAGGTGGGTTCCCATGAGGTCAAGTGTGTTCTGAACACGCCGAATGCGGACCTGCCGACGCTGCTCGGACTGTTCCAGACCAAGATTGTCAAGAACGGAACCACCGGCGACGGCATCGGCACCGGGCCCTACAAGATGGATGCATTCGAGCCCGGCGTGAAATCGGTGCATTCCCGGAACGAGAACTACTTCCGCGAGGGCGCCTGGCTGGACGGTATGGAGATCACCGCCATCACCGATCCGGTGGCCCGGGTCAATGCGCTGATTGCGGGCGATGTCCAACTGGCGACGGTGATCGATCCCAAGGCGTTCCGCCAGGTCGAGGAAGCGGACGGGGTGACGCTGCTGTCCACACCGGCGTCGCTGCAGGTCGGCATCTGCATCCTCAAGAACTCGGAGCCGGGAATGAACGACGACTTCGTCAAGGGGATGCAGTACATCCAGGACCGTGAGCGCATCGTCAAGCGCATTCTCAAGGGCAAGGGGCAGCTGGGCAACGACACGCCGATTTCGCCTGCCCACGGACCGGATTTCTGCAGCGAGATGCCGCAGCGCGAGTTCGATCCGGACAAGGCCAAGCACCATTTCGAGAAGTCCGGCTACAATACCGCGGAGCTGTATGTCGCGCCGGTCATGGCCGGGATCGAGGATGTCTGCCTGCTGGCCCAGGCCAACTGCGCCAAGATCGGCTTTGACCTGAAGCTGAAGAAGGTGCCTACCGACGGCTATTGGGGCGCGATCTGGATGAACGAACCCCTGAACGTGGTCACCTGGAACATGCGGCCGACCGCCCAGTCCCAGATGGCGATCCAGTTCGGTCCCGGTGCAGCCTGGAACGACACCTACTGGAACAATGACCGGATGGGCGAGTTGATTAACGCGGTCCTGTCGGTGACGGATCCCGTCAAGCGTCACGAGATGATGTGCGAGATGCAGATGCTGATCCACAACGGCAGCGGCATGGTGATCCCGGCATTCTCCAACATCAACGACGGCATTGCCAACAACGTCATGGGCATGCCGAAGGTGCCGCTGGGTCAGCTCGGTGCCTGTGAATGGCCGGAATTCATCTGGCTCGCCTGATGCATCGGCTGTAGGTCTCTGCAAGGCAATTCGGGGAGGCCTGCATTGGTTCCAGTGCAGGCCTCTTTGTGGATTTAACCAGGACAGGAATGCCTAGTTAGCGAGGAACAGAACGATGATGATGCAAATGGCTTTGCGACGTGTCTGGATCGGCATCGCAACCATGTTCGTGGTCTCGGTGATCGTATTCATCATGACCAGTATACTGCCCGGCGACGTGGCGCAGATCGTGCTGGGCCAGAGTGCAACCCCGGAAACCCTGGCGGTATTGCGCAAGGAACTCGGGCTTGATCAGCCGGCCTACGTGCGCTACTTCCTGTGGCTGGGCGACATGGCGACCGGTGACCTGGGCACTTCCAAGGCCGGCGGCGCGGCAATCGCCGACCTGATCGGCGGACGCCTCGCGAATACCATGGTGCTGGCCGGTCTGGTGGCCCTGATTTCCATCCCCATTTCCATAGTCCTCGGGCTCTGGGCCGCCATGCATCCCGGCACCTGGCTGGACCGCACGGTCACTTTCGGCACCCTTTCCACCATTTCCGTACCCGAGTTCTTCATCGCCACCCTGATGGTGCTGATTCTCGCGGTCAACCTGCACTGGCTGCCATCCACGGCCATGTTGCGGGACAACATGACCTTCCTTGAGTTCATGCGGGGTATGGCGATGCCCATCATCACCCTGGTGATCGTGGTGTCGGCGCAGATGATCCGCATGACCCGGGCGGGTATCCTGAACGTGATGAACTCCCCGTACATCGAAATGGCGATCCTCAAGGGAGTTCCCCGGCGAAGAATCATCCTGCGCCACGCGCTCTTCAATGCCATCGGCCCCATCATCAACGTCATCGCACTGAACCTGGCCTACCTGGTCAGCGGCGTGGTGATCGTCGAAACCATTTTTGCCTATCCGGGCCTGGCCAAACTGATGATTGACGGGGTTCAGACCAGGGACCTGCCCCTGGTGCAAGCCTGTGCCATGATCTTCTGTGGCACCTACGTGGTTCTGATACTGATTGCGGATATCGGATCCATCGTATCCAACCCGCGTCTTCGTCACCCGAAGTAAGGAGGAAACCGCAATGAGTGAATCAGAGAACCAGGACCCGGAAGTCGGGCAGGAGATTGTCGAGAAGCTCGACAAGTTTGACGAGTTGCCGGATGCACCACCCAAACGGAAGATCAAGTTATCCTGGGTCGGTAAAATTTCCGTCGCAATCGTGGTCTTCTGGGTGGTCATTGCGGCCATCGGTCCCTTCATCGCGCCATTCCACGAAATGGATATGGACGGGGACGACAGTTTCCTGGACGCCCACAGCAACGAATACGGCACGTTCTACCTCGGTACGGATTACCTCGGCCGCGATACGCTCTCCCGCATCATCTGGGGCGCGCGCATGACCATCGGCATTTCCCTGGCCTCCACGCTGCTGGCCTACCTGATCGGCATCACCCTTGGTATCGCCGCCGCGGTAAAGGGTGGCTGGGTGGATATGGGGATCAGTCGGGTCAACGATTCCATACTGGCCCTGCCATCGATCATGCTGGGCCTGATCGCCATCGCGGCGTTCGGGTCGTCGATCCCCATTCTGGTCATTATCGCGGGGATTATCTACGCCTCCAGTGTATTCCGTATCGCCCGGGCCCTTGGCCTGGACATCATGGTGCAGGACTACGTGGAGGCGGCCAAGGTGCGCGGTGAAGGACTGTGGTGGATCATCAAGTCCGAGGTGCTGCCCAACGCGGCGATGCCATTGGCGACGGACTTCGGCCTGCGCCTCGTGTTCGTGGTCCTGTTCATTTCCAGTCTGAGCTTCCTCGGTCTTGGGGTGCAGCCTCCCCAGGCGGATTGGGGCAGCATGGTGCGGGAAAACCTTGCCGGACTCACCTACA
The DNA here is from genome assembly GCA_965213885.1 of Candidatus Poriferihabitaceae bacterium. Lineage (GTDB taxonomy): Bacteria > Pseudomonadota > Gammaproteobacteria > Arenicellales > Poriferihabitantaceae > VYFG01. The sequence continues at coordinate 2,687,316 of OZ243919.1, read as the reverse complement.
ACTCCTGGGCGGCGGTGTGGCCCGCTTTCGCCATCGCCACATTCACCATCGCGATCAACCTGATCGTGGATGATATCTCTGCCAAGTCAGGCGGCAGCCTGGCCAAGAAAATGGTGTAGTCCCATGAGCGAACAGCAACTGGAAAAACTGGTGGAGGTCAAGGACCTCCGGATCAGTGCCTACAACGATGAGAAGGAAGAGATTCCGATCGTCAAGGGAGTCACCTTCGACATCTACAAGGGTCAGGTCGTGGCCCTGATCGGTGAATCGGGCTCCGGCAAGACCACGATCTCCCTGGCTTCGCTGTCCTATACCAAGCCCGGGCTCGAGTTCACGGGCGGCGAGGTGTTGCTGAACGGCGAGGATGTCCTCACTGCCCCGCCGGTCCGACAACGCGAGATCCGGGGTGCCAGCGTGGCCTACCTGGCGCAAAGTGCTGCAGCCACCTTCAACCCGGCCATTACCATCGGCGAGCAGGTGACGGAATCCGCGGTTCTCCATGGCCTGCTGACCCAGGAGGAGGCCACCAAACGGGCGACGGAACTGTACCACGCCCTGGAATTGCCGAATCCCGACCGAATCGGAATCCGCTATCCCCACCAGGTCTCGGGCGGTCAGCTGCAACGCCTGATGGCGGCCATGGCGCTGTGCGGGAAGCCGGACCTGATGGTACTGGACGAACCGACCACCGCCCTGGACGTGACCACCCAGATCGAGGTGCTGAAAGCCTTCAAGAAGGTGATTCGGGAAGAGAATTCCGCCGCAATCTACGTCACCCATGATCTCGCGGTGGTCGCCCAGATCGCGGACCATATCGTGGTGCTGTACAGCGGCGAGATCATGGAGCAGGGCAGTGCGGACCAGATCATCAACCATCCCACCCATGCCTACACCAGGCGACTGATGGATGCGGTCCGGCCCAAGCCCGTCGCCGGACTTGGCACCGCCGTCGGCGAGGAGCATGACCGGGAGGTGCCGGCGGTGGCCGTCGAGAACATGACCGCGGGCTACGGCGGCATTGTCAATGACGAACCGGCGATCACCATCCTGCGCGACGTATCGGTGGATGTGAAGAACGCCCACGTCGTGGGCGTGATCGGCGAGTCCGGTTGCGGAAAATCCACGCTGGCCCGGGTAATGGCCGGCATACTGCCCCAGGCCAGGGGCACGGTGAAGCTGGAGGACAAGGAACTGGAGGGCAGCCTCCACGACCGCAAGCTGGAGGAACTGCAGAAGATACAGTTCGTGTTCCAGATGGCGGATACCGCCCTGAACCCGAAGCAGACCATCAGCCAGATTCTGGGCCGGCCGCTGGAGTTCTATCACGGTCTCAAGGGCAAGGAAAAACACGCCAAGGTGACGGAGATCCTGCAGATGGTGGAATTGCCCCCGGAATTCGCCAGCCGTTATCCCATGGAACTGTCTGGCGGCCAGAAACAGCGGGTCAACATGGCGCGGTCACTGGCAGCCAACCCGGAAGTGCTGCTCTGTGACGAGGTCACATCCGCCCTGGACAGCATCGTTGGCGCCAATGTGATCAAGCTGCTGACCGCACTCAGGGACAAGACCGGAGTGTCGTTCGTGTTCATCAGCCATGACCTCTCCACCGTGGCCTCCTTCGCCGATGAGATCGTGGTGCTGTACGCAGGACGCGTGGTGGAACAGGGGCCCACCGACGAAGTCCTGGAGCCGCCGTTCCACCCGTACACACGGCTTCTCATCAGCTCTGTGCCGGAACTTCGCATCGGCTGGCTGGAAGACACCATGCAGAAACGGGAAATGGCGGTTGGCATTGCCAAGGGCGTGGAAATCACGGCGGTTGGCTGCCCGTTCTACAACCGGTGCCCCATGGGGATCGAGGGGACCTGCGACCATCGGAGTCCGCCTATCCGGGAACTGGAAGGAGGACACCAGATCAGCTGCCATCTGACCGTGGAAGATCTGCAGGAGGCGGAACAACATACCCAGCAAATTCTCCATGGATATGAGAAACTGGAAGATGCATCCCTGAACCCCCAAGGCTGATGGCCTGTAGCGGAGACGACAATGAGGAAACATGAAGCATTGGACAAAATGGGGATTCAGAACCCTGACGAGATCGCCCGTTACGAGCTGTATTCCGTGAACAATATGGACATACTCCGCATCATCTATGACCGGAAGAAGGGATCCTTTCTGCCGGTCACCCGGAAGTACCGGTTTCCGCAACTGAAAAAATCCACCCTGGTGGACAGCGGAACCAGGGAAACCCGGGTCCTGTTTGAAAGTTCCGCGGAATTACGGGCCGCCGTGGCGGATCTGGACAGCCTGATGAAAGCGAGAAAGTCCGTCGCGGTCGGAAAGGAGGCGCTGGTCAGCGAGGTGCGCCTCCTGGAAGAGGAGGTGACGGTGCGGATCAACCATATCAAGTCCCTGGTCGATCAGCTGTAGTGGACGGACAGGACTGCCCGGTCCGCCTTGCAGCACGCATGGGCCGTCCTGCCCCGGCCGAATACCGTCCCGGCACCTAGGACGACTGTTCACCGGATTCCCAATCCTCCTTGGCATGCTGCTGCATGCATTCGAATGCCGCGCTCGAAGGATGCATCGCCGTGGGAGTGACCGACAACCGCGGTCCCTTCCTGAACACCCGGCGCCGGGTCATGCGGTAGGTTCCGAAAAGGCCGGTGAACAGGTGCGCGAAACCCATGCACCAGAAGAACCAGCTGATGCCGAACCTGTCCATCGTGGCGGCCACGATCATGGGGCCGACGACGGCGCCAAGTCCGCCGACCAGCACCAGCGTGCCGCTGGCCGCAATCATCTGGCTGGGGTCGAGATGATCGTTGATGTAGGCGATGCACACCGAGTAGAGCGGCAGCGCGAGTCCACAGAATCCTCCCACCGCCAGCAGCAGAACCAGGCTGTCTCCGCGGGACAGTGGGATGCAGGCGATGGCGGACAATCCGGCCAGCACCGTGGTTACGGTCAGCACCTTGCGTCGGTCGAACCGGTCGGACAGCGCTCCGATGGGCCACTGAAACAGCACCGTGCCGACCACGGCCCCGGTCATGAACCAGGAAATCTCGCGGAGCGTAAGTCCGAGACGCTGGGCATATACCGGGCCCAGGGCGAAAAACGTCGCGGTGACCAGTCCCACCATGAACATGCCCAGCATCCCCAGGGGGGATATCCGGTAGAGTTCGGGGATCCGGATGTTCACCGACTTCTCGTGGCCGGGCGATTCCGTCGCGGACAGCAGCAGGGGTACCACCGCGATGGAGATCAGGATGGATGTGAGCACGAACAGCGGATAGCCGCGGGGATCCGCCAGGTTCAGCATGAGTTGCCCAAGGCCCACGCCGACGTATGTGACCACCATGTAGATGGACAGCAACTTGCCCCGGGTCTGGTTGGTGGCGCGCTCGTTGAGCCAGCTTTCCGCCACCACATAGAGCCCGGCAAAGCAGAATCCGCTAACCAGTCTGAGGACAATCCATATCCAGATCGTGATGAACACGGCGTGCACGAGGACCGCGGCCGATGCCATGGCCGCAAACGCGGCAAAGACCCGTACATGCCCCACCTGCACCATGATCCTGGGCGCCAGGATGGAGCCGGTCAGAAAGCCGATGTAGAAGGAGGACATGATCAGGCCGGTGACCGTAGCGCTGAACCCCTCCTGGTCCGCGCGCACTGCCAGCAGGGTGGCCTGCAGTCCATCGCCCAGCATCAGGATACCGAATCCGAGCAGCAATGCCCAGGTGGACAGGAGAATGGGGGCGAGGCGCTGGGGACTTGTTGCCTGATTCATCACGAGATTGTAGCTTCTGCGACAGGCGGGACCAATTCCCTATCCGGTCCCGTATAGTCGAAAATCCCCCACCTCCGTGACGGCCGATTCGCCGATGACCCCGTTTTCCCCGCCGGATTTCCTGTTCTGGTCCGCCGCCCGGCTGGCCCGGACCATCCGCGGCGGGGAACTGACCTCACGAACGGTGACCGAGGCCTGCCTCGAACAGATCGCCCGGGTCAACCCGGTCATCAACGCCGCTGTCCAGGTGGCGGCTGACCGTGCGCTCGAGGAGGCCGGGAACTGCGACCGGGAGGCGTCCGCGGGCCGGTTCCGCGGCCCGCTTCACGGCGTCCCCATCAGCCTGAAGGATTCCATCGACACGGCGGGCATCGTAACCACCGGGGGCACCGGGGGCAGGCGCGGTTTCGTGCCGGCACGGGATGCGACGGTGGCAAGCCGGCTCGGGGGGGCCGGTGCGGTACTGCTGGCGAAAACCAACACTCCGGAGCTGACCATGGGCGGGGAAACCGTCAACACCATCTACGGCCGCACCTGCAATCCCTACGACCCGGCACGCAGTCCCGGGGGCAGCAGCGGCGGATCGGCGGCACTGGTGGCCTCGGCCGGATCCTACCTGGAACTTGGCTCCGACACCGGCGGCAGCATCCGCGAGCCGGCACATTTCTGCGGAGTGGCGGGGATCAAGCCCACGTCGGGCCGTGTGCCGCGTACGGGCCATATCATTCCCTGGGGCCTCGGCGCGTTCGACTGCCTGACCCAGATCGGGCCCATCGCCCGTCACGTCGAGGATCTGTGGCCGGCGCTGTCATGCATCGCGGGCCCGGATGATGTGGACCCGGGAGTCGTCCCGGCCAGCATGCGTGATCCCCGTGACGTGGACATCGGGGGCCTCAGGATCGCCTGGCACCTGGACAACGGTATCGTGACACCCGACGCGGAAGTATGCTGCGTGGTGCACGATGCGGTGACGAAGCTGGCGGACCGGGGAGCGGTGCTCCTGGAGGACCGTCCGGCGGAACTGCCCGAACTGTCCCGTCTCCTGATCGAGCTCCGCCGGTCCCTGCTGGGAGGAATACTGCACGAGCTCCTGGAGGCACACGGGACCCGGGCACCCGGCCCGGAACTGAAGGTCCTTTTGTCGGGCTTCACCCTGCCGGGGGACAGTACCGTGGACAACCGCCTGCTGCAACGTATTGACCGCGTCCGCGGCAGGGCACTTGGTTTCATGCGGAACCATGACGCCATCCTGTGCGCCCCGTCCATCTCGCCCGCGAGGCCCCACGGAGCGGTGGTGGCAATGGACTATGACCACTGGAGTCCCGTGACCGTATACAACCTGCTCGGATGGCCCTGCGGCGTGGTCAGGTCGGGTAGCGGCGCAGCCGGGAATCTGCCCGTCGGCGTGCAGGTAGTCGCCGCTCCCTGGCGGGAGGATATCGTGCTCGCGGTCCTTGAGGAGATCGAACGCACGGGCGGCGGGTACCGTCCTCCGGATATTGCGTCTCCCGTGGTTCCGGAATCGTCATGACCGGCCGGCCGAACTTCCTCGTCATCTGCACCGACCAGCAACGATCGGACAGCCTCGGGTGCGCGGGCAACCCGCAGGCGAGCACTGCGCATATCGACAGCATCGCCGCGAACGGGACCCGTTTTTGCCGGCACAGTACGCCGATGCAGATCTGCTCACCCAGCAGGGCCACCATGCTCTCCGGCCTGTATCCGCGTCATCACGGCCTGGTGATGAACGGCATGGCGCTACCCGGAAATGTGCCGGTGGTGACGGACACCCTTGCCGCGGCGGGCTATAGGACCCATGCAGTCGGCAAGATGCACCTGGAGCCCCTGCTGGCCCCGCCGGAATACCGCATGCCGGATTCAAGAGCCTTCTGGGACCTGCCCGAATCCGAGGGTTGGAGCGGACCCCACTACGGATTCCGGACACTGGACCTCCTGCTCGGAGAATCGGATACCGCCCATCTCGCCGGGCACTATGCCAACTGGCTGCGTGAGAACCATCCGGACTCCATCCCGCTGCTGCTGCCCACCAGCGCGCCCGAGCCGCCCCCGGCGGACCTGGACGAGATCTGGCGTTCGGCCATTCCCGTGGAGCACCACTACAACACCTGGATCACGGACCGCGCCGTGTCGTTCATCGGGCAGGCTGCCAGCACGTCCACGCCCTTTTTCCTGTTCGTTTCCTACCCGGACCCGCACCACCCGTTTGATCCCCCGGCGGCATATGCGGACCGGTTCGATCCTGCCGGAATGCCGGTTCCCCGGGCGTCGGACGAGGAGCGCAGCCGCCAGTTGTCCTATTTCCGGGAACTCTATCCCGAGGGAGCGGGATTCAGGGAACTGTACTGGGCGGCACGGACGGATCTGGAGGGCGGCTCGATGATCACGACAGACTCGATCGGTGATGAATCGCTCGGACGCGCCATCGCGTACACCCATGCCACCGTCCGGATGATCGATGACCAGGTGGGCCGCCTGCTGGAAACCCTGGGTCATGCCGGGCTCACGGACAGTACGATCGTCCTGTTCACCTCCGATCACGGTGAATTGCTGGGGGACCATGGCCTGCTGCACAAGGGCCCGCCGCCGTACCGGCAACTGACCGAGGTGTCCTGCCTGATGCAGGGCCCCGGAATTCCGGCGGGGGCCGTCGTGGACGCCCTGACCAGCCACATCGACCTGGCGCCCACGATGCTCGATCTGGCGGGGGTACCCGGGAAGGGTCATGACTTTGACGGGGCCAGCATGGCGCCGCTGCTCGCGGATCGTGCGCCCTCCTGGCGGGAATTCGACTTCGGGGAATATCATCCCACGGTCCGCGCGGATCTCTACAACCAGACGGTCAGAACCGCGGGCTGGCGCCTGACCCTGTACCCCGGGCATCCCGAATGGGGAGAACTGTACGATCTGGCGGAGGATCCGGCGGAGCGGTTGAATCGGTACGGCGAACCCGGTACAGCCGCTGTGACGGCGGCGCTCCGAGACATTTTGACGGAACGGTTTCCTCCCTGCCCCGGGGTGGACAACGAATGGATATGCAAATGGTAGCCGCAGCGCGCGTCCCGGACTAGAACTCCGCTTCCCTGGCGCGGACGATCGCCGAAACCACCTCGTTATAGGGTGCATCGAGACCCACCTCCGAGGCCACGAGGGGCACCATGCCGTTGATGGCGTCGATTTCGGACCGTCGGCGGGCGAGGTGGTCCAGCAGCATGGACGGGCGTGAATCGGGGATGTTGCCGCCGAAGGCGGATACGTAGCGGTCCACGCTGTCGAAATCCAGACGGATACCTTTCCTGCGCGCGACGGCATCCGCTTCCCTGGCGCAGCCCAACGACACCGACCAGGATTCCCGGTCGGCCATCATTTCCCCGATGGTGCGGTTGAACACGGTGCAGGGTGCACTGAATGCCACGTTGCAGATAAATTTTTCCCAGATGAGCTGATGGATGTCCCTGAAGGTTCTGACGTTGAAACCGGCGTCACGCCAGACCTCCGCCACCCGCTCCACGCGGTCGGTCAGTGTTCCGGACATTTCGCCGATGCGGACCAGCTGCATCCCGTTGTGGTGGACATGGCCCGGGCCTTTCACCGAAGCGCCGAAGCCGCCGGCCACGCCGAGCAGGATGCTGTCGCTCTCGATAGCGGCCCTGATCCGTTCCCCCGCGCCAAGCCCGTTCTGGATGGTCAGGATCAGGCTTTCCGCGCCGACAATACTCCCGGCAGCCCTCGCCGCGTCGGCAACCCCGGAAGCCTTGGTCGCGATGATCACGAGGTCGCAGACACCGATGCTGTCGGTAGTGGTATGGGCACCGACGGTTACCGTCCGGTCGCCGCTCGCACCCTCCACCCTGAGGCCAAGATTCCGGATCGCATCGATATGCTCCTGCCAGATGTCGACCACGTGGACCTCGTTGCCGGCATCCGCCAGCAATCCGGCATAGACGGAGCCCATGGCTCCGGCGCCGATGACTGCGATTCTCATGTTGGACAATTTCAGTGAAGTTGGTTGTTCTGTAGCCGGGTCTGCGTGCTCCCGTGCCCGCCGAATCTATCGACAATTACACCGATACACCACAGGCCCGGCCAGTCCATGTTGTCCGCAGGACTCCGGCCGAGGATCAAACCGCCAAGGGGGAACGGCTGACAACAACGCCGTCGTCATCGATGTAGATCCAGTTTCCGGGCCCGATGGCGGTGCCTCCGATGGAGACGGTGGCTTCCTCCGTGCCGCCTCCCTGCATGGCGGGCCGGCGCGGGCAGGTGCCCAGTGCGAGCACACCAAGGGTCATCGTGGCGACCCGCGCCGAGTCCCGTATGCAGCCGTTCACCACGACACCGGTCCAGCCATTCGACACGCCCAGGGCTGCCAGGCGGTCTCCCAGCAGGGCGAATCCGCGTGCCCCGCCGCCGTCCACCACCAGCACACGCCCCTTGCCGGGACGGGACAGCGATTCTTTCACCAGGAGGAAATCCGACTGTACCCGGAGTGTGACCACCTCGCCGTGAAACCGGGTGACTCCGCCGAAATGCCGCAAGCCCCCATCGATGACCTGAACCCGGTTGCCGTACCGGTCACAGAGGCTCGCGGTGTCGAAACTCAAGCCAGCCCCCCCGGCGCCGGCACACAGACGGCCCCGTAGGGATAGCGTTCCGTGATGTGGCCGACATGCTGGAACACGTCCAGGATAACCTCGTAGGCGGCCGACGTGATCGAGACATGGGGGGTCCAGCAGCCGAGTTGCTGGTAATGCTCGATACACCTGGCCAGGGCTGCCGGGTCGGTGTGCGGGAAAAAGTCCTTCTCCAGCATCGCCACTTCTCCGGCGGGGGCGGCGTTCAGGTACCGGCGGGCCCTGGCGTAGGCCCGGGTGAACGCCGCAGCCGCATCCGAATCCAGCCATTCCCTGGAAGCCGCCAGGCTGGAAAATGCGCACGGGCCGATCCTGGGGCCCACCCGGGCCACGATATGGCCGATCCCGTCCGCCTCCAGCTGGTGGGGGAACGGTCCCTGCTGCTGCACGTATTGCCCCCGGCCTTCGCGAAACTCCGCATCGATCTCCGCCGCGCCCCCGGGAGTGATGGCGACGATCCGGTCAAAGTCGATCCCCGCTCTGTGGCATCCGTACCGGAACATCGCATTGGGCTGGCCGCCCCGGAACATCACCACTTCCGCGCCCTCCAGCCTGTCCCAGGTGAAATCCGGATCAGGCTCCCTCGCGGTGATGAAGAACCCGTCCATTTCATTGACCTGGGCGAAATGGAACGCGGACGGTGCCTCGCCCTTCAGCAGAGAGTTGAATCCCTGGCTGGGGGCGGACTGGATGACATGGGCGCTTCCGTCGATGATGGCTTCGACGGCGGATTTGCCGGGCGGCGCCACGGACCACCGGTGTTCCAGCCCTTCCTCCTTCAGGAAGCCGCCCGCCATGGTGACGATGAGCGGTGAATAGAATGCGGAAAAGAGCGTGAACTGAATATGGATGGTGGGCATTGTCCGTCGGTGAGGGGCAGGGGCGGGCATGATACTGCGTTTGCCGGTTTCAACCAATCCGCTGGCGGAACAGGCAGGACCGGGACGGTTGGGTGATCCGTGCGTGGCCTGTCCGGCATCGGTCATTCAGGATCGGGCTGCGCGCCGTGCGGCGGAAAACCCGCCGGTGTCCCGGGCTGGTCGCCAGGCCGGTTCGTCCTCGCAAGCGGCGACGGCCTGCTTCATGTCCAATGGTCCGGCTTGTGATCGGGTGGGTGGCAAAGGCGTAAATTACTGTCGCGAAAGCGGCAGGACGGCGCTTGGTATCCGGTTCGGAGCTGCGATCTAATCGCGTTACCATTCCCGGCAGGAGATCGTGATGTCAGCGAGCGTCGGATGCACGGATACGATCCGGAGCAGTTACCGGAGGGACGGATTCTGTTTCCCCATTCCGGTACTGGGTCCCGGCGAACTCCAACGGTACGGGTCCGACCTTGCGCGGGCATGGGAGCAAGGCCAGGCGCTGAAGCTCGGTAACAAGGGACAGCTGAATTTCCCCCACGTGCTGTTCCCCTTTGCCAACGAGATCGTGCGACATCCGGGCATCCTGGACGCCGTGGAAGCAGTCATTGGTCCGGACATCCTGGTCTGGGGCGGGACCTTCTTCTTCAAGCCGCCGCACAGCGGCGGCTTCGTCAGCTGGCATCAGGACCTGACCTACTGGGGTCTTGCCGAGACGGATGGTCTGGTCAGCGCATGGCTGGCGCTGGGCGACGTGGACAAGCAGAACGGGTGCATGCAGTTTTTGCCGGGAACCCACCATGGCGGCCTTCTCACCCATTCGGATACCTGGACCGCGGACAATATCCTCACGCGCGGACAGAGTGTCTCGGTTGACGAGGATGCCGGCGAAATCGTCCACGTGGAACTTCTTGCGGGAGAGATGTCCCTGCACCATGGACACCTGCTGCACGCATCCGGCCCCAACCATTCCGAGCGCTGGCGGCTTGGCTTCAACATCAACTACATCACGCCGCAAAACCGGCAGATGGTGGCGCCCAGGGACTACGCCATGCTGGTGAGGGGCGAGGACCGCTTCGGACACTTTGGTCATGTTGATCCCCCGGCCGGGGAACTCGACGAGGCCGCCCTTGGCTGGCACCGGCGGATACTGGCCGCGCAGAACGATGCGCTGTACAGTGGGACCGGCGCGGCATAACGGGCGCGGGGTGTCGCCCGTCAGGTTGCAGGGGCCCGCTCGATTCGTGCGATCTTTTCTCTCAGGTTCAGCCGGTAGAAGTCCCTGAGCTCATCCAAAATCGCCCTTGGGCCGGCGTTGAAGGGGCGCAGAAAGCGGTACTCCAGATGATGGCAGTACCTGGCCGCGTAATGGTTGGCCGCCTCGTAACGGTTCCGCTCGCTGTCATCCAGGGTGTCGTCGAACCTCACCTGTTGAAACAGCCTGTGGTGCAAAGTGGGAGGCACCGCCTCCAGCCCCTGCTGGTCAAGCAGGTTGATGCTGGATACGAACTTGTCCACTTCGGCCTGGAGTTCCAGTTCAAGGCGGCTGGTGGATCGTGATTCCCGGGCGCGCCAGATCAGATGGACGAAATGGCTCACCCCCTCCAGTGCGGTGCAAAAATCGGCCAGGTTCCCGTCGTGAAGACAGTGCTCCGGATCGTCCAGAACCAGCCTGCCCACCAGGTCCGCGTCGAGGAACAAAGACACATCCAGCCCGTCATCCTGTTCCCGCACAAGCAGCAGTTCGTCCGTATCCCGCGCATGTTTCCGCCCCTCCAGAGTCCGGGCGAGGTGACGGTCGGTAATCAGGAAGTCATCCACGTCCTGACAGGTGTCGATACCATAGATCTGTTCCAGCCGGTCCTGGAGGGGGCGCAGCTTGATCACGGTCTCAGTGCTTCAGCCCGACCGCGGAACCGGTGACGGGGTTGATGCCGAGTTTTTGCAACTGGCCTCGGGCATGCCTGCTGCCGGTTCGCTGCCAGATCTCGTACAGACGCATGATGTCGTGGTCGTTCCGCAGGCTGGTCTGGTCGCCGACCTCGTTCAGCACATCGACGAACCGGGCGAACTTGGTACCGAGTTCACCGAAGACCTCGCTGAGGGCATGCCAGCGGGCCAGCTGCCGGCTGGTGCTGGAGAGGTAGCCGTATGCATGGCCTCCCATGGAGATGTAGTAGTCCACATCGACCACTTTCCGGTTCAGGCTGTCGGAGAAAATTCCCGAGATGAACAGGGCGACATCCCCCAGGCGCTTGAGTGAGTGGTTGCGCATTTCGATACTCGGAGCTTCCATGGCCTCACCGTAGAGCAGCGCCAGGGGCTGTATCATCGGGCCGTCCGGCGAATCCTCGAACAGGGCCTCGCTGCTGGCAAACGTACTCAGGAGATTGATCAGATAGCAGACGGATTCCGTGCTCGCTTCAAGATGCTGGTTTTCCACCGCCTCATTCACCAGTCCCTGGAAAAATCCCGCGACACTGGCCTCGACGACCAGTTGGCTGCCGGCGTGTGTGCCCATGTGATCCTCCTGTTGTTGTTGGTTACCCTGAATATAGAATCCCCGGCGGCATTTGTTAAATCAGCACTCTATCGGGATGGCTGCCAAATTGCGTCATCCGCCGGGCTGTCACCAGGCCGCCCGGGAAAGAGGTTGTCATGTTTCCGGGGAAAACTGATAATGCCGTGATCGCCATCTGACGTTGATGTTGCCCGGCTATGGAAAACACTGGTGTGGTCATCTCGGGTGGAGGCATCGGCGGATTGTCGGCGGCACTTTCCCTGGCAAGAAACGGGATTGCCTCCACCGTGCTCGAGCAGTCGGCGAAGCTGGGCGAGATCGGCGCCGGAATCCAGATCGGCCCGAACGCGTTCCACTGTTTCGACTATCTGGGCATCGGGGACGAAGCGCGGCGGGTGGCGGTCTACATCGACCAGTTGCGGTTCATGAATGCAAAGGACGGCAACGAGATCTGCCATATCCCCCTGGACGGCCAGTTCAGGAGCCGGTTCAGGAACCCCTACGCGGTGGTCCATCGCGCCGACCTCCACGGCGTGCTGCTGGAGGCCTGCCGATCCAACGACCGGATCACCCTCCGGACCAGCAGCCGGGTTGTGGGCTATGACCAGGACGGCAGCCTGGTCCATGCACGGCTCGGGGATGGCGGTACCGTAACGGGCGAGGCGCTGATCGGTGCGGACGGGCTGCATTCGCCGGTCCGGGGGCAACTGGTGGGTGACGGGGAGCCGCGTGTCTCGGGCCATGCGACCTACCGCTCCGTGATTCCGGCGGACAGGATGCCCGACGACCTGAAATGGAATGCCGCCACTCTTTGGGCCGGGCCCCGGTGCCACATCGTGCACTATCCGCTGAAAGGCGGCGAGGTCTTCAACCTGGTGGTGACCTACCACCGGAACATGCAGGAAGCCGTGGCCGGCAGACCGGTGGATCCCGCAGAGGTCAGCGAGGGTTTCGAACACATCCATCCGCGGGCGCGGCAGGTGATCGAGCACGGCGAGAACTGGAAACTCTGGGTGCTTTGCGACCGCGACCCCATCGTGAACTGGGTTGACGGTCGGGTGACGCTGCTCGGGGACGCGGCGCATCCCATGCTGCAGTACTTCGCCCAGGGCGCCTGCATGGCCATGGAGGACGGCGTATGCCTGGGCCATATGATGCGGGCTCACGAAACGCCGGAAGACGCGCTCAATGCCTACTGCAGCCAGCGCATGGTTCGCACGGCCCGGGTCCAGTTGGGCGCCCGCATCATCGGCGACTACATCTATCACCCGTCCGGTGCGGCGGCCAGGGTCAGGGACCACATCATGGGAAGCAAGACGCCCGAACAGTGGTACGACGACCTCGAGTGGCTGTACGGCGGCAACGGGCTGGAAGACAGGTAGCCAGCCATCCGACGAAGAGAGGAAACCATCATGTCAGTCATCGAAACGCCGAAGGTCACACCGGAAAGGGCCCGGTACTACGACAAGATCCGGGGTCAGAGCCTGTCGCCGCTCTGGATGGTCTTCAACCGCCTGATCACGCGAACACCCGAGAGCGACTGCCGGCCGTACCTGTGGCGCTATGCCGACCTGAACCCCCTGCTGCTCGAGGCGGGGGGGCTGATCAGCGCCGGCGAGGCGGAGCGGCGGGTCCTGATTCTCGAGAACCCCGGCATGCCGGACTCGGGCAGAATCACCACTTCTCTCTATGCCGGCCTTCAGCTGGTGCTGCCGGGAGAGGTGGCGCCCGCCCATCGTCACAGCCAGTCCGCTCTCCGGTTCGTGATGGACGGCGCCGGCGCCTACACCGCCGTGGACGGCGAACGCACCCTGATGCATCCCGGGGATTTCGTCATCACCCCGCCCTGGGCATGGCATGACCACGGCAACGATTCCGGGGAACCGATGATCTGGATGGATGGCCTGGACATTCCGGTACTCCGGTTCTTCGATGCGTCATTCGCCGAACCCTACGGCGGCGACAGGCAGCCGGTGACCAGGCAGACCGGTGACAGCCTCGCCAGGTTCGGGGCCAACATGCTGCCGGTGGATCATGCAAGGGGCGGATTGGTCTCGCCTATCTTCAATTACCCCTATGCCCGCAGCCGGGAAGCACTGGAGCAGATGAAGCAGCAGCAGGAGTGGGACCCCTGCCACGGGCTCAAGCTGTGTTACGTGAATCCGCTCAACGGTGACGCGGCGATGCCGACGATCTCCGCTTTCATCCAGCTGCTGCCGGCGGGATTTGAAACCGCGCCCTATCGGTCCACCGACGCCACGGTGTTCTCGCCGGTGGAAGGGCGCGGGTTCAGCACCATCGCAGGGCGGCGACTCGACTGGACGGAGAAGGATGTCTTCGTTGCGCCAAGCTGGACCACCGTGGTTCATCACCCGGAGACGGAAAGTGTCCTGTTCAGCTTTTCGGATCGCATCTGCCAGGAGAAACTGGGTATTTTCCGTGAACAGAGGAACCCGGATGACGGGTGATGCGACGGACCGGGCGGCAGACAGTGGGCGGGAGAACACTGCCGGGACCGGGGTCACGTGAAAATCCGTATCGTCGGCGGCGGTCCCGCGGGCCTGTATGCCGCCATCCTGCTGAAGAAATGCCGGTCGGACATTGACCTGCGCGTCTATGAGCAGAATGCCGCCGACGCGACCTGGGGATTCGGCGTGGTGTTCTCGGACCGGGCCCTGGAATTTCTTCGTGACGACGACCCCGAAACCGCGGACCTGATCGGGCGGCGGATGGAGAGCTGGTCAAGGATCACGATATCCCACAAGGGCGAACGGATCGATATCGACGGCATCGGCTTTCGCTCCATTGGCCGGCTGGCAATGCTGCGGCTCCTGCAGTCAAGGGCGGCATCGCTCGGCGTGAAGCCCAGGTATGCAAAGCGCATCGATGATGTTTCGGTGTTCGACGATTGTGACCTGGTGATCGCGGCAGACGGACTGAACTCCGTGGTGCGTGCCGAGGCCCCGGAAGAATTCGGCGAGTCGATCACCCTGCTTGACAACCGTTTCATCTGGTACGGGGCCGGCAAGCCGTTCGGGGCGCTGACCCAGACCTTCAGGAGTACGGACCTCGGGGATTTCAATGCCCACCATTACCGGTATTCTCCGGACCAGAGCACGTTCCTGGTGGAATGCAGCCCGGAGGCATACGAAAACCACGGATTCGAGAACATGCCCGAGATCGAATACCGCAGGATCTGCCAGACCATCTTCCAGGAGGAACTCGGGGGCGCGGCGCTGATCAACAACCACTCCGTGTGGCGCCGGTTCCCGGTACTCAGGAACACGCACTGGTTCCGCCAGAACCGCGTGCTCGTCGGAGACGCCCTGCATACCGCCCACTACTCCATCGGCTCCGGGACCCGGCTTGCCCTGGAGGATGTGGCCGCATTGGTGAATGCGCTCCGTCGCCATGACTTCGACGTGGCCCGGGCCCTGCCCGCCTACCAGGCCGAGAGGGAACCGGTACTGAACAAGCTGACAGCCGCCGCCCTGCGTTCCGGAAACTGGTACGAACGGTTCGGTGAACACATGCAGCTGGATCCATGGCCGTTCGCGCTCAGCTACATCATGCGCTCCGGGCGCCTGGACGGCGCCGTTCTCTCCAGGATGTCGCCGGTCTTCTGCCGGGAGCTGCAAAGGCGCGGAATTGCGATCCCGGGGCCCGATTGAGCGTAACGCACCGGACTGTCCGGATGTCGGCGAACCCTTCCGGTCGGTGTCCGCAAGGTACCGCCGGCGGGCCGGCGCTACAGGTCGACGTGGTGGCCGAAGTTCTCCCGGTAGCGGTCCGCGATCTGTTGCAGCTGCGGGTGGTGATTCTGGGTGCCGTGATGTTCGATCTTGATGCCGCCCATCAATGATGCAAGCTGGCCCGTGGTCTGCCAGTCGAAGCCCCTGTCGATGCCATACAGCAACCCGGAACGGAACGCGTCGCCGCAGCCGGTGGGATCGTTCACTTCGCGGACGCTGGCGGCGGGAATGTCCAGGGTCCTGCCATCCACCATGATTTCAGCCCCGGAACCACCCCGGGTCACGATCAGTGCGTCCACTTCCGCGGCGATGTCCGCCAGTTTCCTGCCGGTCTTGTCCACCAGCAGCCTGGATTCGTAGTCGTTCACGCACAGGTAGGTGGCCTGTTCGACGAAAGTCATCAGCTCCTCCCCGCTGAACATGGGCAGGCCCTGCCCAGGATCGAAGATCCACGGAATGCCTGCCCCGGAGAACTGCTCTGCATGCTCCACCATGGCATCCCTGCCGTCCGGCGCGACGATACCGAGGGTGACGTCCCGGGCGTCCCCGACCCGGTTCTTGTGGGCGTGGTTCATCGCCCCGGGATGGAAGGCGATGATCTGGTTGTTGTCCGTGTCGGTGGTGAGAAACGCCTGTGCGGTGTAGGTGTTTTCCACCTCGGTGACGTGGGTGATGTCGATGTCCTGTTTTTTGAGCCACTTCCGGTAGGGCTTGAAATCCTCGCCCACGGTGCCCATGGGCAGGGGGTCTCCGCCGAGCAGCTTCAGATTGTAGGAAATGTTGCCGGAGCAGCCGCCGAATTCCCTGCGCAGGTCCGGGACGAAGAAACAGACGTTCAGGATATGCACCTGGTCGGGCAGGATGTGATTCTTGAATTGGTCGTGAAACACCATGATGGTGTCATAGGCAAAGGACCCGGTAATCAGCGTGGACACGTTGGACTCCTGGATATGCAGGGTGAAAGGGTTTTCAGTCGGATCGCTTCCTGCAGCGATTGCACAGCCCGTACAGCGTCAGCGCGTGATCCTGGATCGCGAATGCGTGGTCATCCGCAACCTTCTGCTGCAGTTTCTCGATCATGGGGTGGAAAAACTCGATGACCTTGCCGCAGTCCATGCACACCATGTGGTCATGGTGGTCCTCGTCATTGAGTTCGAACACCGCCCGGTCTCCCTCGAAATTGTGCCGGATGATCAGGCCCGCATCGACGAACTGGGTCAGGACACGGTACACCGTAGCGAGCCCGATGCTTTCGTCCTCCCGGAGAAGCTCCCGGTAGATGTCCTCTGCAGACAGGTGCCTGACCTTGCTGGACTCAAGAATGGACAGGACCTTGAGGCGGGGCAGGGTGGTCTTGAGGCCCGCCTGGCGAAGATCGTCGCTGTAGCTCACAGGTCTTCCGAAAAGCGACCATTATACTATGGTATCCGCTCATCCATCGCGGGCCTGCATGCCATGGGCAGGTCACCCCTTGCGCCCAGGGCATATTGTGCCAGCCAGTGTTTCAGCGGCAGAACGCCATCCGCAACGCGGAAGGCCGCCTCCCGGGACTGGCGCACGGGCTCCAGGGTACTCCCGAATACACGCTTGAACCCCTTCATGGCGTTGATGGCGATGCTGTTTTCCCCCCGCCGCCAGCGCTCGTAGCGCCGAAGGACGCTGCGACTGCCGATATCCTTGCCGGCGTCCCTGGCCTTGGTCACGGTTTCCACCAGGGCCGCGGCATCCTGCATGCCGAGATTGGCGCCCAGTCCCGCCAGCGGATGGACCGTGTGGGCGGCGTCGCCTACCAGCACCAGCCGGTTCCCGAGGTAGCTTTCCGCGTGCCGGCTGCCCAGCGGAAAGCGCTGCCGGTCCCCGATGAGCCCGACAGAGCCCAGCCGGGATCCGAAGTGGCCTTCCAGCCGCCCGCAGAATTCGGCCGCATCCATGGCCAGGAGATCCTCGTTGTCCTCCCGGTCCCGGGACCAGACCAGGGAACAGAGATTCCCCTGGAGCGGGAGCATGGCAATCGGCCCCCGAGGCGTGAAAACCTGGTTGGCGGTCTGCCCGTGCGGGCGTGAGGTTTCCAGGGTCGCCACCACGGCATCCTGATTGAAGTCCTGCTCGTTTGAACCGATTTCCGCGAGCGTGCGCAGGGTGGACCTGGCGCCGTCCGCGGCGACGACCAGTTGGCTGGCGATGCTTTCCCCGCCCCGGAGCCGGAGCCTGATGAGCCTGTCGGCATCGCCGTTTGCGGGCTCCATGCCTTCGATCGGGACGTCATGCCGGATGCTGACGCGATAGTTCTGGCGCAGACGTTCCAGCATGGCGTCGGTGACCAGGGCGTTTTCGACGACATGCCCCAGCTCCGATACTCCTTCCTCCCCGGCCTCGAACCGGATTCTGGCACCGCTGCCGCTGTCCCACACCGACATCGCCCGGTAGGGCGTGGCCCGTCCCTCCAGGATGGAGTCCCAGACGCCGACATGCTCGAGAAGGCACCTTGTGGCAAGGTTCAGGGCGCTGACGCGGCCCGGCACGTCCGAAGGATTCCAGGGCGCCGCCCGGCCGGCATCCGCCACGATGACCTCGAATCCTTCACGGGCGAACAGGCAGGCGCAGGCGAGTCCGACCATGCCGCCACCGACAACGGTGACATCGGCGGCCCTCATGAGCTCGCCACCCCGTTTTCCGAAGGCCCGGTACCGGCCCCGCCGACGGCGGCAAGACAGTCCAGGGGCAGACCCCTCGCCAGCAGGCCCAGGGGCCCTGCCAGACCCATGGTGCGGCGAAGCAGAAAACGCTTTGCCGGCGGAAACAGCTCGACGCCCTTGAGGCCGAGATTGCGCGCGATCCGCGCCCCGGGAATGTCTGCGCAGAACAGTGTGACCAGGCTGTGGGTGAATTGCCGCACCATGAACGTATCCCGCCGCCTGAGATCGTTGTATTCCTGCAGCAGGACATCGGAGCCGATGTCCTGCCTGTCGAGGTGGGCGCGGAAAACCAGTTCCGCGAGCACGGCGACGTCCCGCAGTCCGAGGTTGAAACCCTGCCCGGCGACCGGATGCACCGTATGCGCGGCATTGCCCAGCACTACGCGACGGTCCCTGGCGGGATGCCGCAGGTGACTCCGGTACAGCGGATACGCCTTTCGCGGCGAGGGCCCGTCCAGGTTGCCTGCCCGGTCCCCGAAGGTGCGCTGGAGGTGCAGAACAAACCCGTCGTCATCCATGACCTGCCGGCTTGCCAGACTTTCCGGCATCGATGTCCATACGGCCGCAAGCCGGTTCCCGCCGAGCGGCAGCATCGCAAGGGGGCCCTCGCCCGTAAACCGCTCCCAGGCCCGCCCATGATGGGGTTTGTCCGTAGAGACGATGGTGAGCAGCGCCTGCTGCGGATAGGGCTTCGGGCGGCCCCCGCCCCCGCCCAGCAAACCCGAATGTCCGCCGTCGGCAACCACCACCAGGGGCGCCGACAGGCTGACGGTCTGTCCGTCCTGCACCAGTTCCAGGCAGTTGCGGTCTCCCGCGTCCCTGAGTTCCGTGGCCTGGGCCGGGCAGTACAGGGTAACGCTGTCGGCGGATTCCATGGAAGACAGCAGGGCTCCGCCGAGGACCCGTGTCGGCACAACGTATCCCAGCGCCGGGGTGCCCGCATGGCGATGCGACAGGTGGGTCATGCCGAACCCGCCCCGGTCGGACACGTGGATGTCGAGGATGGGTTCCGCTTCGCTGGAGATCGCGGGCCAGACACCGATGCCCTGATAGATGCAGCGGGCGCTCCAGGTCAATGCGACCGTGCGTTCGTCGTAGCTTGGCTGGCTGTTGTGTTCCAGGGGCCAGCGTTCCACCACCGCGATGCGCAGGCCGGACCCGCGCAGGGCCACCGCGAGGCTGGCGCCGGCCAGGCCGCCGCCGACAATGGCGAGATCGAATTCGTGCGAGCTGGACAAGGGCCGGCCGGGTCAGGTCAGTCTGACATCAGGTGTTCGATGTCGTCGGTTGCCTTGGGCGCCTTTTCGGTCAGGTTCTCGCGCCCCGACCGGGTGACCAGGATGTCGTCCTCGATGCGGATGCCGATATTGTGCCAGCGTTGCGGGATATCCCCGGCGGCGGGGATATACAGGCCGGGTTCCACCGTGAGCACCATGCCTGGTTCCAGCAGCCTCCACTGGTCATCGATCTTGTAGTCCCCCACGTCATGCACGTCCATCCCCAGCCAGTGGCCGGTGCGGTGCATGTAGTAGCGCTTGTATGCCTGGTTCTCGATGAGTTCGGCGGGGTCGCCGGCGAGCAGGCCCAGATCCACGAGACCCTCGGTCAGGACATGCACCGCCGCGTCGTGATATTCGATGATGGGTCTTTCCGGGGCCACCGCCTCGATAGAGGCCGCCTGGGCTGCCAGCACCACTTCATAGACGGCACGCTGCTCCCCGCTGAACCGGCCGTTGACCGGAAACGTGCGGGTAATGTCCGCGGCGTAGCAGTCGAATTCCGCACCGGCATCGATTAACAGCAGGTCCCCGTCCCTGAGCCTCGCGCTGTTCTGGGTGTAGTGAAGAATGCAGGCGTTGGCGCCCCCGGCAACGATGGAGGGGTAGGCGGGCCATTGGCTGCCGCCCAGCCTGAATTCATATTCCAGCTCCGCCTGCACCTGGTATTCGTAAAGCCCGGGCGCGGTGGCCTGCATGGCCCGGATATGGGCCCTTGCGGTGATGCCCGCCGCCCGGCGCATCAGATGGAGCTCCTCCTTGCGCTTGATCAGCCGCATCTCGTGGAGAAGGTGGCTCAGGTCCACGATCTCTCCCGGAGCGTGCACGCCGGAGCGCTGCCGGTTCCGGATCTGGCTCAGGCTATGGATGATTTCACTGTCGAAATCCGGGTATCGGCCGACCACGGTGAACACCCTGTCCTTGTTTTCCATCAGGGAGGGCAGGGTGGCCTCCAGTTCATCGATGGACAAGGCCTGGTCGGCACCGAAATGGGTGACCGCGCCCTGAACACCCTCGCGCCGGCCATCCCAGATTTCCTTTTCCGGGTCCTTCTCGCGGCAGAACAGGATGAACTCGCCTTCCGGCCTTCCCGGTGCGAGAACCATGACGGCCTCCGGTTCCGGGAACTGCGTGAGATAGAAGAAATCGCTGTCCGCCCTGAACGGAAACAGCACATCGCCGTTGCGGGGCTGGTGAGGAGCGGTGGGCAGGATGGCGATCCCATCTCCCATCTGGCACATGAGGTCCTCGCGGCGTTTCTGGAAAGCGGATGGATCCATAACGGGTTCAGGGTTCAGTTGAGTTGGGTTGATTCCATGGCGGAAGCCTTGCCGGATTGCAGGTCGTCGTGAACCAGCTGTACGGCTACGCGAAGAAACTCCACGATCTCCGTCAGGGCACGCTCATTGCCCTCGGGGTCGTCGGGTCCGGTCTCGAGATGGCCGATTGCACGGATATCGTCCACGGCCTCGCGCACTTCGGGGCCGGTATCGCCGGGCAGCCGGCCATCGGCATGGCAGATTCCGAGCAGGAAGCCCTGACACCAGTCCGATACAGCCTCGACGCGGTCAGGCACCGGGCTATTCTCGCCGGGCAGCAGCAGTTGGAAGCCGAATCCGTCGTCCTGCAGGTCACGGCAGACCATGGCGTACAGGCTGTCAATGATCTCCAGGTGCTCTTCCCCGTCCAGATGCAGCAGCCGTGTACTGCTGTGGATGGACGCCGGTGTGACCCCCAGGCAGGCCAGGGCGCACAGCAGCCCATGGGCTTCGGCCGCACTGCCGTTCGAGGGCGTTTTCCTGAGCCTTGCATCCAGTTCATGGTAAATGGCGTCATGAAACGCCTGCCGGGAAGTGCCGCCGGCGTCTTCTGGAGGGGAATCAAACATGTGATCGGCTTCGGTCATCAATCGGCTTGCCGGGCAGCCCGCTATTTTACTTGCTCGCGGGGGGTGATCGGTGAATTTCGTTGTAGAATAGAATGTCGGGGGAGTCAAACCGGCCGGATGCCCCCGACATGCGGCCGTACATGCCGCGTCCGGTCGTGCTCCCCCCGGTTTCCTGCCGCTCCCCGAATACCGATCAGACTGGAAAATTCCCGAAGATGGCTGATGACTTTCCCGGAAGACATGCGGGTGTTTCGACAGGGTACCCGTGACTGCCGATAAGGCCCCCGAAACGCTGGCGGTCCAGGCGCTGGGGCTCGAGGATCCCGTGAGCGGTGCGCTGGTGCCCCCCGTGCACATGTCCACCACGTTCGCCCGCCGGGATGACTATTCCCTGCCGGATGGCCGGTCCTATATCCGCGATCATGGCGCCACCCAGGAACAGGTGGAGCAGGTGATCCGTACCCTTGAGGGCGGTTACGACGCGATCAGCTTTTCCTCGGGCCTTGCCGCCTGCACCGCCCCGTTTCATGCATTGGATACCGGTGACCACGTGCTGGTGTCGGATACCATCTACCACGGGGTGCTCAGTTGGCTGGCAGAGTTCGCCGGGGCCAGGGGAATCGAGTACGACCTCTTTCCTGCAGGGGACCTGGAACGGTTCGCGGGGATGATCAGGCCGGGTGTCACCCGTCTGGTATGGCTGGAGACGCCCGCCAACCCGATCTGGACCGTGACGGATATCGCCGCGGTCTCGGACATCGCGCATGCCCAGGGTATCCGGGTGGCTGTAGACTCCACCTGCGCCACGCCCGTGCTGACGCGCCCCATCGAGTTCGGTGCCGATTTCGTCTGTCATTCGGCCACGAAATACCTGAACGGCCACTCCGACGTGCTGGCCGGCATGCTGGTCGCTGCAGCCGATTCCGCGCACTGGCAGCGCATCCGCCGCCATCGTCTGCTCGCCGGATCCATGCTGGGAAGCATGGAAGCCTGGCTGCTGCTGCGCGGACTTCGCACCCTGTATCTGCGGGTGCGGCAACAGAGCACCAACGCGCTCGCCCTCGCCGGCTGGCTGGCGGAGCACCCGCGCGTAGAGCGGGTGTTCTATCCGGGGCTGCCCCTGGACCCGGGGCATGAGACCGCGTGCAGCCAGATGTCGGGCGGCTTCGGCGGCATGCTGTCCATCCTGGTGCCCGGGGGGCGGTCGGAGGCCGTTGCCGTGACCTGCAAGGCATCGGTGTTCAAGCGCGCCACCTCCCTGGGGGGCGTGGAGAGTGTTCTGGAGCATCGGAAAACGAGTGAGGCGGACGTGACTTCGACCCCGGAGAACCTGATACGCATATCCGCGGGTATCGAGCATATAGACGACCTCATCGGGGATTTCGAGCGAATGCTGGCCTAGAACGTGAGAACAAATTGTGTGCCGAATCAGTGTCAGACAGAAAATCCGGACTTTCGGAGATTTTCCGGTATGCCGGGCGGACTGGCAGAAGGTAGAGGGATACAGTTCCTCGTGTTGAAGGCCTAACCAGCCACGACTCTCCGCGAGCCGTGCGCAGGTCCTCGTGAGGGGGGCCGGCGAAGTATCGGCAGCGATACGGGTGGGCAGGGCTATTGAGCATCGGAAGGTCCTGAGTCTGGGATGGCGAGACACTCGGAGATGTCGAAGCCAACACTACCCGGTATCGCTCTGAAGAGAGGCCGGGGGCCCTGCGGTGTCCGAGAACACATGCACGTCCGCCCGCCTTCTGCCGGGACCCTGGGAGGTCTTCATGTTGCCCCGGGTCGAGGGGCCGCATGAGGAAAGAGAAAACGGAATCTAATGGATGACCGGAATCCGGGGCCCACGATGGAGCGCCCGCTCCATGATGTCAAACGCAATTGTCATCGCCCCGACACGACCGCCGGAACGACCACCGCGAGGACAGGCCCGATCAGATCAACGCACCACAACCCGCAGACAGCGAACGTCCCCGACGCGATGGTCATGCAAATGGCAAATCACCGAGAATAGGGGGGGGGACAGTTACCTCCACCTTACATCGTTTGACGGGTGAAAATGGATGGGAGCACGACAGACGGCGAAGAAGCTCCCGTCAGCCCTGGCCGAGAAGGTCCCGATGGGCCTGTTTCAGGTGGGAGACGATGATATCCGCCGCGTGGTTCTGGTCGCGCCGCCGGATGGCGACCATGAGACGCCAATGGTCCTCGTTGTAGAAACGGATGCGATCCGGCGTCAGCACGTTGTCCTTGCGCGCGCTCCATTGCGTGTGTGACCGGATATCGTTGATCAGCTGGTAAATCCATTTCAGCAGCGGATTCTGGCAGCAGTTCGCCAGGGTCATGTGAAAGGCCTCGTCGGCCAGGGAAAACGCGTTGGGATCGGTTTCCGTCCCCTCGGCCTGCTTCAGCACTTCCTCCAGCCGGTTCAGGTCCCGGTTGCTCGCATTCAGGATGACCAGTCGCACGATATGAGGTTCGATGGCCATGCGGGTCTCGATCAGTTCCAGCGGGCTGGTTTCTTCCGCGATGTCCTCCCGCTCGGTATCGCTGCGATAGATAACGAACGTGCCGCAGCCGAACTTGCGCCGTACCAGGTTTGCCTGCTCCAGCTGTTCCAGCGCGGTGCGGATGGTTCCCCGCGCTGCCTTGAAACGGGCGGCCAGATCCCGTTCCGAAGGCAGGCGCTCGTTGTAGCCGTAATGGCCGGAAATGATGGATTCCCGGATGCGGTTGAAAACACCAGCGGAGCCGGTACTGACCTGCAATGGCTGTTCCATGGGATCAGAAGGCGGGTGGTTCAATCATGGTATACAAAAAAGATCATATATCATCTAACCAGGTGTTGCAAACACCCCGGAATTTGGGCTAAATAGGTTCCTGTAGTGATAGGCAGCCCGGCATGTCATCCGGATTCGTCATTTGTTCACCGATAGAATGGACCAAATATATACCATTTTGTTTCCGCATGCCGCGAGGAGTTGACTGTCTTACATACGACACCGGAATTGTGAAATCATCGCGTTTCGTTACACACCAGACCAACACCTTACGATGGAGAAGTTTCATGGCCACCACCAAAAAGAAATCCACGAAGAAGAAGATCACCACCAAACGCAGAACCACCCGCGTGCAGACTTCCACGGACCTTGAGCGTCACGTCAACGCCCCCGGCCGCGCGGACCTGGTGAAAAAAGTCCGGCAGAAGATCGACAAGCTCGGCATCACCTACATCTATTACCAGTTCGTCTCCGTCACCGGCCGCATTGTCGGCAAGGGCATACCGGCGGACCACTGGGAGCGCAACGCCGAGCGCGGCTTCCAGCTCGTCTACGGCTCAACGGCGAACCTGTTCATCGACCGCCACAGCAATTACATCGGATACGGCCCGGAGGCATCCGAGCTGGTGGGCATTCCGGATCCGGAGACCTTCGTCCAGCTCCCGTGGGACAAGCGCGTGGCGCGGGTGTTCTGCACCTGCTTCCGCAACCGGGAGGAAAGGGTCAATCCGGGCGGACACCTGACTTCGGACTGCCGCGGGAACCTCCGGATCATCCACGACGAATTCCAGGACAAGCACAACATGCACTTGAGGGCCGGCACCGAGCCGGAGATGATGTGGCTGAAAAAGGACGCGGACGGCAAGATCAGCGGGGGGGTCACCAAGCCGAACTGTTACCACATCGACCAGTTCGAGGAACTGCGGCCCGCGTTCATCAAGGCCATCGAGTACAGCCAGGCCATGGGTCTCGACATGATACAGGGTGACCACGAGGACGCCCCGGGGCAGCTGGAACTCAATATCATGTTCGATGATGTCCTGCGCAACTCGGACCGGTTGACCACCTACCGCCAGGTCTGTGCCCAGGTGGCCCGGGAACTGGGGCTGCATGCATGCTTCATGTCCAAGCCGTTCATGGGCGTGTCCGCTTCCGGCTGCCACCACAACCTGTCGCTGTGGTCCGGAGGCAAGGAGGTGGTGAACAAACTGCACCACAGGGAACTCCCGGGAATGGAGGGCACGTTCACCTATCGAGTGGACGGCAAGAATCACTTCTTGCCGGACCCGAAGATCGACTCCGTAAAGCCGGGTCCGGTAGGCCTGCAGTCCATCGGCGGCGTGATCGAGCATCTCGGCGCCCTGACCTCCATCGGATCTTCCACGGTGAATTCCTATCGCCGCCTATGGGATACCGGATTCTGGGCACCCGTGTTCGCGGACTGGGGTTACCAGAACCGGACATGCGCGCTGCGCGTGTCCGCACCCGGCCGCTTCGAATACCGTTCCGTGGATTCCATGGTGAATCCGTATCTCATGGGGGCGGCGCTGCTGAAGGCCTTCGATGACGGCATCAGCCGGAACCTCAACCCGGGAGAGCCCGAGGAACGCAACATCTACGAAGCCATGGAGGCCGGAAAGCAGGTCAAGCGGCTGCCGATGAATCTCGGCGAGGCGCTGGATCGCCTGGCGAAGGACGATGTCATCCGCTCATCGATGCCGGACGAGATGTACAAGGTGTTCCAGCACTACAAGAACGACGAGTGGGAGAGATTCAATCACACCGTGACCGACTGGGATCTCGACACCTACCTGGACTGCCTGCCCTGAAGGGCGGGTGGCCCGGTCTCTTTCAACCGACAAATTTCGAGGAAACCACACATGTGCGGAATAGCTGGACTCATACACCGGGGAAAAAACGCCGATGTCGGTTCGGAAATGACCGCGATGCTGCAGTCATTGAAGCATCGTGGTCCCGATTCCACCGGCTTCGCGCTCTACGGCCTCCCCTCCGAGGACCAATACGTGATGCGCTTCAAGGTTGCCGAGCAGGAGGACATGAAGCACGGGTTCGACATTCACCAGGCGGTCATCGATCGCAGGAGCAAGGTCAATGACCGCCTGGAGAAGCTCGGCGCGAACATCGTCTCCGAGGAGACGTCCACCGAATACGCTCATCGCTACACGTTCCGTTTCGGCGGCGACATGCGCAAGCTGGCAGATTACGTCGAGGACATTGACGGCGCCGAGATCCTTTCCATCGGCAAGGGTCTTGAACTGGTCAAGGACCTGGGCGATGCGGCCGAGGTGTCCGGCCAGTATTCGCTGACCGGCTTCCAGGGTACCCACGCCATCGGCCATACCCGCATGGCCACGGAATCCGACGTCGATATCCGCTCCGCCCATCCCTACTGGGCTTATCCGTTCAACGACGTGTCGGTGGTGCACAACGGTCAGCTCACCAACTACTGGACATACCGCCGGGCCATGGAACGCAAGGGCCACCGCTTCATGTCCAACTGCGACTCCGAACTGATCGCGGTCTATGTCGCGGACCGTATCGATTCCGGTGACGACCTGGAAAGCGCGATGCACCGGTCGGTGGACGAACTGGACGGCGTCTTCACCTACCTCGTGGCCACCAGCGACGCCCTTGGCATGGCCAAGGATGTCATGGCGGCAAAGCCCATGGTCCTGTACGAAAGCGACGACTTCGTGGGCCTGGCCTCCGAGGAAGTGGCCATCCGGAGTATTTTCCCCAACGAGATCGAAACCTGGGATCCCTATGAAGGCGAGGTGAGAGTATGGCAGGCGTAGAACACAAGTCCCATGACATGGGGCTGCATACCGAGCAGCTCTCGGGCCGCACGCAGCAACGGTTTTTCGATGCCAGTGCGCAGGAGAATTTCACCTATCCCTGGGCCCACGAGGTCGACTTTGACGAGAAGGCGGAATTCGACGCCGCGGACATGGAGTCCACGGCCATCAATCTCAGGATCCGTGCACTCCTCGAAAGCGGCGTAGGCTCCATCACGGTGAAGAATCCCAGGGCCCGCCACGGCGTGGGCGTAGGCATACTCAACCGGGCGAGCATCACCTACGAGGGCAGTCTCGGGTATTTCGGCTGCGGGCTGATCGACGGGCCAAACGTGCGCATCACCGGCCGGGTTGGCTGGTCCTGCGCCGAGAACATGATGGCGGGTACCGTGGTCATCGAGGGCAACGGGGGCTCTACCTTCGGCGCCGCGATTCGCGGCGGCGACCTCGTCTGCAAGGGCGATGTCGGCTCCCGTACCGGTATCGACCAGAAGGGCGGCACCATCATTGTCGGCGGCCGCACCGGCGCCTTCTCCGGCTTCATGATGCAGCGCGGCCGCATG
The DNA here is from genome assembly GCA_965213885.1 of Candidatus Poriferihabitaceae bacterium. Taxonomy (GTDB): domain Bacteria; phylum Pseudomonadota; class Gammaproteobacteria; order Arenicellales; family Poriferihabitantaceae; genus VYFG01. The sequence continues at coordinate 2,659,718 of OZ243919.1, read as the reverse complement.
GTGATCTGCGGCGACGCCGGCAAGAACCTCGGGGACTCCATGTACGACGGCACCATCTACGTGGGCGGCGACGTGGAGGACCTCGGCGTGGACTGCGTGCCCGGGGAACTGACCGAACTGGACGTCAAGTGGCTGACCACCAAACTTGGCATGTACGGCCTGGAGCCGGAGTGCGGGATCGGGAACATGAAGAAGTTCGTGGCCGGCAAGCAGCTCTGGAACTACGACAACCTCGAGCCCTCCGAGAAGAAACTGGTGCTCTAGCCCACAGATTGAGAGGAACAAGACATGTCCAAAGTCAACCGAGACGTCAACAGCCTGGGCAAGAGCTTCATCTTTCCGCCCAGTGTCATCGATGACATCCATATCAAGTCCGAACTGGGCCGCTACCGGATGCGCGGCTTTTCCCTGTTCAAGAAAATTCCCACCTGGGATGACCTGACCTTCCTGCCCGGCACCCTGACCCGGTTCGTGATCGAGGGTTACCGGGAGAAATGTCTGACCAGGACCGTCATCGGCCCGAAGGCGAAGCGCCCCCTGGAACTCGACATACCCGTCTACATCACGGGGATGAGTTTCGGTGCGCTGTCCTACGAGGCCAAGACCGCCCTGGCGCGCGGCGCCACCATGGCCGGTACCGCCACCTGCTCCGGCGAAGGCGGCATGATCCCGGACGAGCGACGCTACTCCGAGAAATGGCTGTATCAGTGCATCCAATCCCGCTACGGCTTCAACCCGAACCACCTGCGGCTAGCCGACGTGGTGGAATTCTTCATCGGCCAGGGCTGCAAGGTGGGTCTCGGCGGCCACCTCATGGGCCAGAAGGTCACCGACCAGGTGGCCGAAATGCGTTCGCTGCCTGCGGGTATCGACCAGCGTTCACCGGCGCGCCACCCCGACTGGCTCGGCCCCGACGACCTGGCGCTCAAGATCAACGAGATCCGCGAGGCCACCAACCACGAAATCCCCATCCAACTCAAGCTTGGCGCCGCACGGGTCTACGACGACGTGCGCATGGCGGCCAAGACCGGGCCGGATTCCATCTACATCGATGGCATGGAAGGCGGCACCGGGGCCGGGCCCCACCTCGCCACCGAGGAAACCGGCGTGCCGGGAATCGCCGCCATCCGCCAGGCCCGCCGGGCCCTGGAGGACGTCGGCAAGTCGGACGAGATCTCGCTGGTATACGCCGGCGGCATCCGCAACGGCGGAGATGTCGCCAAGGCGCTTGCCCTGGGAGCCGACGCGGTGGCCATCGGCCATTCCGCGATGATGGCGCTCAACTGCAACAAGGCAATCCCGGAAGCGGATTTCGAAAAGGAGATGGGCGTGGAGGCGGGCTTCTGCTATCACTGCCACTCCGGCCGCTGTCCGGTTGGTGTGGCGACTCAGGATCCGAAACTGAGGGCCCGCCTGAACCCGGACGAGGCCGCGGAACGGGTGTACAACTTCCTGCATACCCTCACCATCGAGGCGCAGATGCTGGCGCGGGCCTGCGGCAAGACCAACATCCATTCACTGGAGCCTGAGGATCTCGCGGCCCTGACCATGGAGGCGTCTGCACTGGCCCAGGTGCCCCTCGCGGGTACCCAGCATACCGTCGGCCGTCCCGACCTGACCCGCTTCTAGGAGGCTGTGATGAGCGAAGATATCAACAAGTACATTGAAGGCGACGGCGTCGACACCGAGCGCGAAAAACTGATCGGCCAGCACATCGGCTACCGTTATGACGTCAACCTGGTCCCGGACATGGGCCGCTGCACCCCGTTCCTGCACAGATACATGGAAATCATGGGCTGGAAGGACCTGAACTGGCTGGAAGACGTGCACATGGGATACGAGGAGGGCAAGCCCGCGGTATTCGACCGCAACATCAACGGCTGGGTTCAGGTCCCGGAGGATATCCGGCTGCCCGACAACCAGCAGGACCGGGACATGATCGCGCGGGAACTGCTGATCAAGTTCCAGATGTCGCCCGGTCACCCCATGGTCGACCTGATGAGGGCCTACCGCAAGTTCTAGCTTTATTGGTGTGAGCCTTGGCGTGGCATTCGGAAGAGGAATGCCACGCCCTTTTCTCTGGACCCGGGGAAGTGGCACGATCGACACCAGCCGGATTCCCCGGGCCCGGACCATGGAACCGGCCGAACGGGGGAAGCCTTCACCTGTCATTGCGGAGGTGATCGATCCATCCCGGCACCAGTCAGGAACGTCAGACCATGAAGAACGATCAACGACCGGAACTCTGCCTTGCGTTTCTTGGCTGGCAATGCCGTGTGAGGCAGGATGCGGTGCGTCGGCAGGCGGGCAGGCCGCCCCAGGGAGCCCGGGCAATGGTGAAGCTCGACGGGGAGACTGCGGGGCGGATCAACACCTTGATCTACAAACTGGACCCGGAAAGGATCACCGCCGAATTCCGTTTCATGGTGCAGAAAACCAATGACCCCAGGGCGGTCTATGAAAGCGCGCTCGGCCTCCTTGGTGAGCATTACTACCAGGTCCCCGCAGAGTTTGATGACCGGCTGACCGCGCTATTCTCCCTGGACAGCGACCTTGCCGGCCGTCTGCTGGCCGCGGAAGGATGCATGCTCGAATTCAGCCAGGGAACCCGGGAATTCACCCTGGCCTGCGCCGTCCGCAACTGCGAACAGGGATCCGCCGAATACGAAGCCACCTACTGGCACAACCACCTGTTCAATCCCGGCCTCCCCGGAGGAGTACGGGTGGTGTTGTTCGAAATCGACTGGGGCCGTTCCGGCTCAAACAACAACTGAGCCTTCTTCCGCTACCATTTCCCCGAACCGCCCCACCGGCATCGGCAAGGCGCAGTATCCTTATGCGGTCAGAGTACGGGGATGGCTTTCGGCTTGATCGTACCGGTCCAGTCGAGCCGGGGCTTGGCCGGGAAGGGATGCAAGCCCCGCCATGTGCCGCACTGGGAGATGTGACCGCACCGCGTCTTCGGGCACTCACTTCCCGTCCCCGCCGGTGCCCCTGACTTCGTAGTACAACGTGGATAACCCGTTGATATTATTGGAATGAAATGCCCGTGGGCACTACATCGCGGATGTCTGGGCAATGATTTCATGCTGCCGGGGAGTGGACCGGTTTGATTTCATCGACGTATCGGATTTCTTACATGTTGTGCCCGGCGGCATCCGGAAAGGATTCTCGTTCCAGGCGAGTCCGACACAGCGCAGGATGCGCCTGGCATCCGTGGTCGCCGGACTGGGCATGGCATAAGCATAGCGTTCTCCCGTGTCCCGGTTGCGCAGCACGGAGAGTTGCAGCCAGCCAAGTTCACGCCGGATTTTCAGCTCATGCCTGTTCGTGCGGAAGCACGACTTGATCTGAGAGCTGGTGATACCTGGCGATTGCTGCCTCCGGGGTCAGATCGTCGTTGCCATGGACGAGGATGGCATGCAGCCCGTCCCAACGGGCAGCGGCATCGATCCTGTCCGGGATGAGAGTGACCTCGCCATCCTCGGGAAAGGCGAGGAACAGGGCATAGCCCCGATGACTGATGCTCGCGGGGCTGGAACTGCGCTGGATTTCTTCTGCAGGCGTTCGATGCCCGGGTCCGCTTGTGGGCGTCATTGCGGGCGCGGGACGGCGACCATGAAGTGAGCGGTGCGGTCATGCCGCCAGCAACAGGGACCCCGCCGAAGCGACTGGGGTGGCTCAAAGCCGCGCCTGAGCGTCGTAGGAATCCCTGGCCTTCAGGCCGGGGAGGATGTCAAGTCCCCCGGTGAATGTTCGGGGCCGGTCCTGCTGGAATCGATTCCCGAAATCGCAGACCCGCTAGAACAGGATGTCCTCTTCGATAGCGTCGATACCGGCCTGCGCACAGAGATCATCCAGGTCCCCGCCCGGGGCACCGGAGACACCGATCGCTCCCACGGTGGGTCCGCCGGCATCGATCAGCAGGCCGCCACCAAGCATGATCGCTCCCTCGACATGCCGGATGCCGGACAGCGATGTTCCGGCGGCGGTCACTGAGACAAGCTCGCTGGTGCCGGACCGGAAACTGGCGGCCGTCCAGGCTTTGCGACGGGCTGTGTCGGGAGTGTGGGCGCCGGCGTACCGGTCCCGGATCATGACCTGTGGAAGACCGTTACGATCCGTAACGACTACCGCGACCTGGAAACCCTCATCGCGGCACTTCTGCAGTGCGGCCCGAGCCGCCTTCAGGGCAGTATCCGGCGTGAGGTTCTGGGTGGTGAAAAGGGCGTCCTCGTCAGCGTGGCCCTGGGCAGTAAGAAGAGTCAGGGCCACTGCAATGGCTTGTAGTGGTTTCATGGCTGTCAGTATGGAAATCGACCGGACATAGCTTGGCCCCATTCGTGCCGGATGGCAAGCCCGGCCGGTATTCCCGGCGGAGGGCAGAGGTGATATACGGTACCGTGCCGGTATCCAGAACTGGTTGGGATGTCTTGGCAGGAGGGGATATGCCCGACTGCAAGGGGCCGGACAGCCCCCGGTGGCATGATGCGGCCGACCAGCCGCGTCAGGTGCCGCAGAACGTCTCTAGAACCACCTCTTCCGGCGCCGGCGGCTTCTGGTAGTGCTCCTTTCCCGGCTGTCGTTCGTAGGGATTCCGCAACACCGCGTGAAAGGCATGAAACTCCGAGAAATCCCCCGCATCCTCCGCGGCCCGGATCGCGGCTTCGATCAGGTGGTTGCGTGGTATGTAGAGCGGATTCACCCGGTGCATCCTGTTCCGGCGCTCCCGGTCGTCCAGCGGCTGTTCCTGCAGGCTGTCCCGCCACCTGGCCAGCCATTCGCCGGCCGGACCGCGGGTCCCGAACTGGACCAGAAAGGCCTCGTCTTCAGGGCCTTCGCAGCTGTTCAGGGATGAAAGGTGGTAGAACGTCAGGGTATGGTCCGCCCGGTTGTTCGCCATCAGGTCAAGCAGGTCCCCGATCAGCTTCCGGTGATCCCCGCCGTCATGGCAGGGCGCTTGAAAAAGGCCGCATTTGGCCCTCATGCCCTGCAGCCAGGCCCTCTCGTAAGCCGGCATGAACTGCCCCAGCGCTTCCCGGGCCTGTTCAACGGCCCTTTCCCTGTCGTCATCCAGCAGCAGTGCCAGGCATTCGGCCAGCCGGGTCAGGTTCCAGAGCGCAATGTACGGCTGGTTGCTGTAGGCATAACGGCCCTGATGGTCGATGGAGCTGAATACCTGGTGGAAGTTGAAGTGATCCATGAAGGCGCACGGGCCATAGTCGATGGTCTCGCCGGCAATGGACATGTTGTCGGTATTCATCACGCCATGAATGAAGCCCAGCTGCATCCACTGGGCGATGAGCTGGGCCTGCCGGTCGATGGCTTTCTCCAGCAATGCCAGGTAGGGCTGGTCCATCCCGGCAAGGCCGGGGTAGTTCCGCCGTATGACATGATCCGCCAGTGCGCGCACGGCTTCGATGTCGCCGCGTCTGGCGTAGAACTCGAAGGTCCCCACCCGGACAAAGCTGCGGGCCACGCGGGTGATGATGCCGCCGGGCAGCGCCCGTTCCCGGAAGACGTTGTCGCCCGTAGCCACGACCGCAAGCGCCCGGGTGGTGGGCACGCCCAGCCGGTGCATGGCCTCGCTGACCAGGTATTCACGCAAGACCGGCCCGAGCGGGGCGCGTCCGTCGCCATTGCGGGAAAACGCGGTCCGGCCGGAACCCTTCAACTGGATGCTGTACCCCAGGCCATCCCGGCCGGCCACCTCACCCAGGAGCAGGGCGCGTCCGTCGCCCAGCTGCGGATTGAACATTCCGAACTGGTGCCCGGAATAGGCCATGGCCAATGGCTCGGCGCCGTCGGGAATCTCGTTGCCGGCAAACACCGAGGCACCGTATTCCGAATCCAGCATGTCGACATCCATGCCAAGATCGCGGGCCAGTGCGTGGTTGAAGCAGACCATCCTGGGACCGGACACCGGCGATGGCCGGGTGCGGACAAAGAATCCCTCGCCAAGTGCGGTGTACTGGTTGTTGAAGGGTATCGATGTCACGGGATCGACGGATGGATTCACTGATATCCTGTTCTGCAGGCTCGATACAGGGCCTGACCACAAGGACCCATGGCCCGGCCGGATTCTCGACCCTGACTCCGATTGTAGCGCCAGCCGGCGTCGGAGAGTATCCGGGCCGGTTCGGCGGAATCGGTTCCGGGTGGCGGGTCGGCCCTCCCCGGCCGCCACGTGGCCTCCAATGGCTTGCCGGCGTGTCGCATCGTCATCACCACAGCGTATTTCCACCGGTTCCCCGGCGTGGGCCGGGAACAGGACTCGAAGATCGGCCGGGCGCCGCCCCGTGTATGGCACGGGAACACTCAGGAAACCGTGTGAAATAGTATAACTTGTTGTTTTTATGGTGGCTACGGGTAGATTCGAACTACCGACCCCATCATTATGAGTGATGTGCTCTAACCAACTGAGCTACGTAGCCACGGGGGGCGCGAAGCGTACCCCAAAGCGGTAATGGGTTCAAGACTGACTGACTGCAGCAGACACGAGGTTCCGGCCATACCGTTCCGCGGCGGTTGCGGACGGGGGTTCCAGGTGGATACCATGGTTCGGATCCGGCACGCCTGCGCGCGGCGCGCCCGTTCCGGCCATGCCGGCAATCGGGATGTCGCGGCAAAACCGGCAATGGCCGCCCTGCACCGGCCGGCGAGACCGACAGTGGGACCCTCCCCCCGGGCGTCTTCCGGTTTGAAGTTTATGGTCCAGGGTGGACAATACGGCAGGAAAAGGCCGGGCCCGGAACAGGGACGGCGCGATCAACGACACCAAGACGGGAGGAAGCCTCATGTTCTATCTGCTCTTGCAAACCTGGATATGGATTCTCGCCGCGGGCCTGCTCGGCCTCTTCATTGGCTGGCTGATCTGGGGCCGCAGAAACCCCGCGGAACGGCGCCCCACCGTGGATGTCAATCGCCTGCTGCGGGAACTGGCGGCATGCCGGTCGCGTTGCAGGGAACTCGAGGCGGCGGGTTCGGGGTCTGCCGGGCCAGGACCCGGACCCGCGCCGGGCCGGCATCGCGGGGGCTGATTTCCCTGCAGGAGAAAGTCACAGGGACTGCATCGCACTGGCGAGATAGTCCCAGACGTATTCGGCGTAGCTCCAGCGAACCTGGATGTCCCAGGTTTCGCCGTCCCCGTGGTAATGCAGCAGCACGCTGGCGTGGCCAAAACGGGTCTGGGCGATGTTGCCTGCGGGAAACGCCTCGTGGTACAGGTCCAGGGGGCAGCCCCGGCGCAGTATCGCTGCAGCATCGGGACCGCGCAGCCGCAGCACCGTGTAGTAGTCGGATACCTCGGTCACCGCGTGGTGCGTACCGGACAGCGACCGCGCCAGACCTTCCTGCAACGGCCCGGCGGCATCCAGGTCACAGTGCAGCAGCCACTCGTCCGGGCCGAGCCAGAACAGCCTGTGGGACTGGTACTCGTGGTAGGTGTTCGCCCTGACCGGCGGCTCAAGGCCGAGAACAGCCTTCACCCCCGCGACGAATGTGGGATTCCCTGCTTCGCCGCGGATGTTGAGCTTTCCCTTGAGACCCATCTCGCGCAGCGAATTGGTTCCTTCTATCTTCTGTCTTGCCTGGCAGGAGGATGCGAGGGGAATCTCTTCGGTGCTGGTGTACATGGGACCGGATCTCAGTGCAGGAAGACCGGATCGGTGACGGTCACCCTGTGACTGTCGCCGTCCATGAGTGAAACCGATAGGGTTTCACCCTTGCGGTTGAACCCGTCCTTGATCAGTGCCATGGCGATGGACCGGCCGACATTGGGGCTCATGTAGCTGGAGGTCACATGCCCCAGCATGTTCATGGGCGGCGTGTCCCGCAGGGGCTCCACCACGTGGGTGCCTTCCGGCAGGACGAACATCGGGTCCTCGGTCAGCAGGCCCACGAGCTGTTTCCGCCCCTGCCTGGCGGTGTCGGCGCGGGCATGGGAACGGCGTCCGAGGAAATCGCCTTTCTTCTTCGACACGATCCAGTCCATGCCGAGATCCATGGGCGTCACCGTGCCGTCGGTTTCCTGGCCGGCGATAATGAACCCCTTCTCCGCCCGCAGCACGTGCATCGTCTCCGTGCCGTAGGGACAGAGCCCGTGTTCCCTTCCCGCGTCGATGAGGGTTTCCCAGAGGGCCAGACCGTGGCGGGCCCGGACATTGATCTCAAATGCGGTGCCACCGGTGAAGCTGATGCGGAACACCCGTGCGGGTATGCCCGCAACCGGGAATACCTGCATGGACATGAACGGAAAGGCGTCGTCGTCCAGGGGGCGGTCGCACAGTGACGCCAGGAGGTCCCGGGCTCCCGGGCCGGTAAAGGACGCCACCGCCCACTGTTCCGTCACGCTGGTGCAGTAGACCTCCCAGGTGGGCCATTCGGTCTGCAGCCATTCTTCCAGCCAGTTCATCACCCGCGCGGCGCCGCCGGTGGTGGTGGTCATGTGGTAGTGGTGCTCGCCCAGGCAGGTGGTCACGCCATCATCAAATATCATGCCGTGTTCGTTCAGCATCAGCCCGTATCGGCAGCGGCCGGGCCTGAGCGTATCCCAGGCATTGGTATAGACCATGTTGAGCAGTCGCAGGGAATCCTTGCCGCGAATGTCGATCTTTCCCAGGGTGGAGGCGTCCATCATCCCCACTGTTGTCCGCGCGGCCTTGCATTCACGCTGCACCGCATCGTGCATGGATTCCCCCGGCAGCGGGAAGTAGAAAGGCCGCTTCCAGTCGCCCACGTCCTCGAACATCGCACCGTTGGACTCGTGCCAGGGATGCATGGGGGTTTTCCGTTTCTGCAGGAACAGGTCCCTCCTGTCATGACCCACGATAGAGCCGAAGGTCAGGGGTGTGTAGGGGGGGCGAAAGGTCGTGACCCCCACCTCGGGAACGGGAAGGCCGCGGATATCCGCCATCACGGACAGGGCGTTGACGTTCGACGTCTTGCCCTGGTCGGTTCCCATGCCGGTGGTGGTATAGCGCTTGAGATGCTCCACCGAGACGAAGCCCTCCCTCGCGGCGAGGGCGATATCCGCCACGGTGGCATCGTTGTGCAGCTCATGGAAATGCTTGCCGGGCCCACGGCCCACCGGGTGATCGGTTGGCAGGACCCAGAGCGGGCGCATGCTGCCCTCAGGAATCTCGTCGACGGCGGGGGAATCCGCCGCCGCAACCCCGCCGAAGCCCGCATCCCGGGCGGCAGCGGCCCCCGCTTGTGCACCCTGTTCGAGACATGCCGACAGGGTCCAGGCGGCCTTGCAGGCGCCGGCCTCGTGGCCGGGATTGTTGGGGGCCCTTTCACCGGGAACGAAGCAGTGCTGATCCACAAGGTAGCGGAGCCTTCCCTTGCCCTGGCTGAACAGGTGCACGGTGGGGGTCCAACCGCCGGAGATAGCCAGCAGGTCGCAGCTGACCGTGTCGCGGTGGCCGCGGACCTCCGAACCGCTGTCGGAGAGTTTCATGACCTTCGCTGCGCGTATCCGCCCACCCCGGTACCGGACCCCGGTGACCGTGCTGTCGTGCCGGATGCCGATGCCGGCCTCGCGGGCCCTGTCCACCAGGGCGCCATCGGGGTCCTTCCTCACGTCGATCACTTCCACGTCGGCGCCGGCATTGGCCGCCTCCAGGGCCGCCAGGTAGGCGCTGTCGTTGTTGGTCAACACGCCGACCCGGCGCCCGGGGAGAACGGCGAACCGGTTGATGTAGGTCCTGAGCGCGCCTGCCAGCATGATCCCGGGCCGGTCGTTGTCCGCGAAAACCAGTGGCCGTTCGATCGCGCCGGTGGCCAGCACCACCTGCCTTGCGCGTATCTTCCACAACCGCTCCTTCGGCAGTCCACCCCGGTTCCGGGGACCCAGGTGTTCGCTGACCCGTTCATTGGCTACCAGGAAGTTGTAGTCATAGTAGCCCGTGACGGTGGTGCGGGTCAGTAGGGTCACCTCCGGCAGATTGCCCAGTTCCGCCACCACGGCGTCGATCCAGTCGCCGGCTGGCCGGCCGCCGAAAAGGACGGGGTCGGCAAGCAGGGAGCCGCCGAAATCCGGCTTTTCATCCGCCAGTATGACCCGGGCGCCGCTGCGGCCGGCGCTGAGGGCCGCCTGCAGCCCGGCCGGTCCGCCGCCCACCACCAGCACGTCGCAATGGGCGTGCAGCTTGTCATAGTGGTCCGGGTCGATTTCCGTGGGTGATCTTCCGAGGCCTGCCGCCTTGCGGATGAATTTCTCGTAGGTCATCCAGAGGGACGCCGGCCACATGAACGTCTTGTAGTAGAACCCCGCCGGCAACAGCCGCGAAACCCCGGAACTGACTGCGCCCAGGTCGAATCTCACCGACGGCCAGCAGTTCTGGCTCGCGGCGCAGAGCCCGTCATAGAGTTCCACCTCGGTGGCGCGGCGGTTGGGCTCGGTGTGGGCCCCGGATTCCAGCTGTACCAGGGCATTGGGCTCCTCGGACCCCGCTGTGTAGATGCCCCGCGGGCGGTGGTACTTGAAACTGCGCCCAACCAGATGCACCCCGTTGGCCAGCAGCGCGGATGCCAGGGTGTCGCCCTCGTGGCCCTGGTATTCCCGGCCGTCGTAGCGGAACCGGAGGAGGCTGTCCCGGTTGATCCGGCCACCCCGGAGAAGTCGATGGCGCTGGGTCACGGGGCCGGCACCCCGTCGTCCGACCGTGTGCCGGGCAGTTCCGGCTTCGGCTCGTCCGGCCTGTAGGTGGCATGGATGTGATCCGTCACGGTATCGCGCATGACGTTGAACCAGCGACGGCATCCGTGAACATGCACCCAGCGCTCATAGTGAACGCCCCTGGGGTTGGTCCGGAAGAACACGTAATCGCCCCACTCCTCCTCGTTCAGGGAATCCGGATCCCCGGGGCGGACGATGTGAGCCTCGCCGTGGGGATGGAACTCGGTCTGGTCCCTCAGGCCGCACCATGGACATTCGATCAGCAGCACGTCAATTCCCCGAAATCGTCAGTGGGCGACCGCCGCCGCGGCGCCCTCGTCAATGAGTGCCCCGGTGTTGAAGCGGTCAATGGAAAAGGGTTCGGCGATGGGGTGCATCTCCCCGCGGGCGATGGAATGGGCGAATACATTGCCGGACCCGGGAGTTGCCTTGAACCCGCCGGTGCCCCAGCCGCAGTTGAAAAACAGGTTCCTCACGGGCGTCTTGCTGAGGATGGGAGAGCGGTCGACGGTCACGTCCACGATGCCCCCCCACTGACGCAGCATTTTCAACCTGGAGAAGACCGGGTACAGCTCGACGACCGGACCCACGGTCCCTTCGATGATGTCGAAGCTGCCGCGCTGGGAGTAGGAGTTGTACAGGTCGGAGCCCGCACCGATGACCAGTTCGCCCTTGTCCGACTGACTGATGTAGGCGTGCACGCTGCCGGACATCACCACGCAGTCGAGTATCGGCTTGACGGGTTCCGAGACCAGCGCCTGGAGCGGGACCGATTCCACCGGCAGGCGGAACCCGGCCATGCCGGCCAGCACGCCGCAGTGTCCCGCCACCACGCAGCCCACCTTTTCCGCCCCGATCATGCCGCGCGAGGTGTCCACCCCGGTCACGGCATTGTTTTCGATGCGAAAGCCGGTGACCTCGCAGTTCTGGATGATGTCCACGCCCAGGGCGTCCGCGCCGCGGGCATACCCCCAGGCCACGGCGTCGTGCCGGGCGGTGCCGCCCCGGCGCTGCAGCAGCGCACCCATGACCGGGTAGCGGCAATCCAGGTTGATGAACGGCACCATTTCCTTGACCCGGGCCGGCGTCACGAACTCCGAGTCGATACCGTTCAGACGGATCGCGCTGCCGCGTCGGCCGATTTCCTGCATGTCATGGACATTGTGGGCGAGGTGCAGCAGGCCTCTCGGGGAGAACATGACATTGTAGTTCAGTTCCTGGCTGAGGCCCTCCCACAGCTTGAGCGCGTGCTCATAGATGCCGGCGGATTCGTCGTACAGGTAGTTCGAGCGCACGATGGTGGTGTTGCGGCCCGTGTTGCCCCCGCCGAGCCAGCCCTTCTCGACTACGGCCACGTTGCGGATTCCGCACTCCCGTGCAAGGTAATAGGCGGTCGCCAGGCCATGGCCACCGCCACCCACGATGACGACATCGTACGCGCGCTTGGGATCGGGACTCCGCCAGGCGCGCTGCCAGTCCTGATGGTAGTTCACGGCATTGCGCAACAGGCTGAAAATGGAATACCGGTTCATGTTCTGGCGGGGTCAGGATGTGCGGTAAGGCACGGCTAAGAATCTACGGATGCTGAAAGCCGGCGAAGTGTAATTCCATTATATCAACCGGCTTTGCCTGAATACGACAACGGGAGACCGTTGAACACAACGCGGCTCCGGGCTGAGGGAATTGCTGCCCCGGGAGGGTAGAATCCCCGGCCATGGACGCCGACGAAACCAGCATCATCCGGGTTGCCCATGACCTGTGGATTCCTCTCGAGGAAGTAGAAATGACCGCCATCCGTTCCTCGGGGGCCGGTGGACAGAATGTCAACAAGGTGTCTTCGGCCATCCACCTGAGATTCGATATCGCCGCCTCCTCGCTGCCCGGGAAGGTCAAGGCCCGGTTGCTTCGACTCCATGACCGCCGGATCACCGGGGAGGGCACGGTCGTGATCAAGGCGCAGCAGCACAGAACCCGGGAGAAGAACCGTCACGCTGCCCTGGAACGGCTGCGGGATCTGGTTCGTACGGCAACAGTCGAGCGGCGCCAGCGCATTCCCACCCGCCCTGGCAGGGCGGCCAGGGACAGACGCATGGATGATAAGGTCCGCCGGGCCAGGATCAAGGACCTCCGTCGGCGGGTCAGCGGGGACCAGGATTGAGCGACGACCCGGGGCCGCGTCGTCCCCCGCGGGACTGTTGGCCGGGCGTCAGAACTCCACGCCCTGGGCTGCCATGACGCCCTCGTCGAAGGCGTGCTTCACCTTGCGCATCTCGCTCACGGTATCGGCCACCTCGATCACCTCCTTCGGTGCGTTGCGCCCGGTCAGGATCAGGTGCATCCACTTCGGCTTGTCCTGTCGAATGAAGTCGGCGATTTCCTGGCCGGTGAACCAGCCGTAGCTGCAACAATAGTTGATCTCATCCAGAACCACCAGGTCAAACTCTGCGGAGGTGATCTTTTCCTTGGCGAATTCCCAGATCCGGCGGCTGGTTTTCAGGTCCTGTTCGGGATTGTTGGTGTCCCAGGTGAACCCGTCCCCCATGGCATGCCATTCGATGTTGTCGAAGCGGCTGGCCGCCTGGCTTTCGCCGGTCTTCCACTTGCCCTTGATCAGCTGGATCACGCACACCTTGAGACCCCAGCCGGCGGCACGGAACACCACGCCGAACGCGCTGGAGGACTTGCCTTTACCCTCGCCGGTATGCACCAGGGTGATGCCCTGTCTGCGCTCTCTGGACTTCATCTTTCGTTTTGAAATGGAAAACGCCGAGTGTAGCAGAAGGGTCAGATTTTCATCCGTTGAATGTACGGGGCATCGCGGCATGATCCATGGAGCCGTACCGGCGTGGCATCCGAGCGGACCGGCTTCCGAAGAAGTCGCTAATGACGGTCTGTTTGCCACCAAGTGGATGCGGTTCGAATGGCGCATTTCCCGGTACTGTGGCCCCGTTGCGAGGCGGGTGCGGACCGGACCAAACCGAGGGCAGATTCCTGAGCAACACCGGGTGCGGTGGTGCCTGCGAAACGATGGCCTTGGACAGCCCCGGTACTCCTTGGGTGATGTCCGCCGACGCCTTTTCGATGGGAATGACATCCTCACCGACATCCTGCGGTACACTTTCACCTGGAGAATCGACTCCGGATAGACGACCGGCGCTCCCCGGCACCATCAACTGATTGCAGCAGTGTCCCAGCATTCCACAACCCATCATCGCAACCGGCGCGTCCTGGTGGGCGTGACCGGCGGGATTGCGGCCTACAAGTCCCCGGAACTCGTCAGGCGGCTGATCGAGAGGGGCTGCGATGTGCGCGTGGTCATGACACGGGGGGCGGGCGCTTTCATTACCCCGTTGACGCTCCAGGCCGTCAGCGGCCATCCCGTACACCAGCACCTTCTCGATGCGGATGCGGAATCCGGCATGGGCCACATCGAACTGGCGCGCTGGGCGGAACTCGTGGTGGTGGCGCCTGCCACGGCTAATTTCATGGCCAGGATCGCCCACGGCCAGGCCGACGACCTGCTGAGCACGCTGGTTCTCGCCACCACCGCGGAGGTGGCCGTGGCGCCGGCCATGAACCGGCAGATGTGGCTTCATCCGGCCACCCGGGCCAACCTGGACATCCTGCGCTCGCGTGACATCCGGATCATCGGGCCGGGCAGCGGTGGGCAGGCCTGCGGGGAAACCGGGCCCGGACGCATGACCGAGCCGGAGGAGATCGCCTCGCTGCTGGCCGGCGATCCGGCCGACCTGGCCTATGCCGGCCGCCGAATCCTGCTGACCGCCGGTCCGACCTGGGAGGCGCTGGACCCGGTTCGCGGCATCACCAATCACAGTTCCGGGAAAATGGGCTATGCCCTGGCGGCGGCGGCGGCGGACCAGGGGGCCGAGGTGATCCTGGTGAGTGGACCGGTGTACCTTGCGACGCCGGAAGGCGTGCGCCGAATCAATGTGAGGTCCGCGGATGAAATGCTCGCGGCGGTGCTGGAGAACGTGGCAGGTGTGGACGTGTTCGTCTCGGTGGCAGCCGTGTCGGATTTCAGACCGGCCCGTCCGGCGGAGCACAAGATCAAGAAGTCCCCCGGGGAGGACACCATGACCCTGGAGCTGGTGCGAAATCCCGATATCCTCGCGACGGTGGCGGCGCTGGATCCGCCTCCCTTTACGGTGGGGTTTGCCGCCGAGACCCGCGACACCCTGGCCAATGCCCGCGACAAGTTGGCAGGCAAGGGTGTGGACGTGATCGCGGCCAACGACGTGGGCGGCGCCGACAGTGCCTTCGACAGTGACCGGAATACGGTGACCCTGGTCCATGCCGGGGGGGAAATCCCCCTGCCGACTGCGGACAAGTACGCCGTTGCCGTGGACATGCTCCGGGAGATCGACGGGCTGCTTGCCGGGGGATGAAGAGGAAAATCCCGCTCCGGATCCTGGATCCCAGGGTGGAGGCCGACTTCGGCCTGCCGGATTATGCCACCGAGGGTTCGGCCGGACTCGACCTGCGGGCCTGCATCGATGGGCCGCTGGAATTGCGGCCCGGACAGGTGGAACTGATTCCCACCGGTATTGCCATCCACATCGGGGATCCCGGGCTTGCCGCCGTGATCCTGCCCCGCTCCGGGCTTGGCCACAAGCACGGCATCGTGCTCGGGAACCTCACCGGGCTGATCGATTCCGACTATCAGGGACAACTGTTCGTTTCCTGCTGGAACCGCGGAAGCACACCCTTCACCGTCCATCCCGGTGACCGGATCGCGCAGTTGGTCCTGGTTCCCGTGGTGCAGGCGGAATTCGAGATCGTCGCGTCGTTCAGCGAAAGCCGGCGGGCCGGGGGGGGATTCGGTTCCACGGGTTCCGGCTGAACCGGGGCCCTTGCTAACCGGGACCCGTTCGCTGGCCGGATCAGGCGGTCGACGAGCGCAGCGCCTGGTCGATATCCCAGAGGATGTCGTCGATGTTCTCCAGGCCCACGGAAATGCGGATCATGTCGTCGGAGATGCCCGCCCTGACGAGTTCCTCCTCGTTCAGCTGGCGGTGCGTGGTGGAGGCGGGATGGATGATCAGGGTCTTCGCGTCACCGACGTTGGCGAGGTGGCTCATGAAGCTTGCATTCTCGATGAACCGCATCCCGGCTTCACCGCCACCCCGGATGCCGAAGGTCAGGATGGAGCCGGCCCCCTTGGGGAGATACTTCCTGGCCAGGGAGTAGTAGGGGCTTTCGGGATCCCCGGCAAACTTGACCCAGCCGACCGCGGGATGTGACTTGAGAAAGTCGGCCACGCGTTGCCCGTTTTCCACGTGACGTTCCATCCGGATCGGCAGTGTCTCCAGCCCCTGCAGCATGGTCCAGGCATTGAAGGGGCTCATCGTCGGGCCCAGGGTGCGCAGTGTTTCGCAGCGGACCTTCATGGTAAAACCGAAATCGCCGAAGGTTTCGTAGAAGCGCACACCGTGATAGCCCTCGGAGGGCTGAGTCATGTCCGGGTAGTTGCCGTTGTCCCAGGGGAACTTGCCGGATTCGACGATCACACCCCCCATGGAGGTGCCGTGCCCGCAGATGAACTTGGTGGCACTGTGCACCACCACGTCGGCGCCGTACTCGAAGGGGCGGCAGAGATAGGGCGATGCAAAGGTGCTGTCGATGACCAGCGCGATGCCGTGTGCATGGGCGATATCGGCAACCGCCTCGATGTCGAGGACATTGTTGTTCGGATTGCCGATGGTTTCCCCGTAAATGACCCGGGTCCGATCGGTAATGGCGCGGGCGAAGTTCTGCGGATCGTCCGGGTCCACGAACGTGGTCCGAATCCCCATGCGCTTGAAGGTGACGGCGAACTGCGAGACGGTGCCGCCGTAGAGCGTGCTTGCGGAGACGATCTCGTCGCCTTCCTTGAGCAGGGTCAGAAGGGCGGTCATCTGCGCGGCCATCCCGGTGCTGGTGGCGACTGCGGCGCGTCCGCCCTCCAGGGCGGCCATGCGCTCCTCGAACATCGCGGTAGTGGGGTTGGTGAGTCTGGTGTAGATGTTGCCGAAAGTCTGCAGGTTGAAGAGGCTGGCCGCGTGGTCGGTGTCGTCGAACACGTAGGAGGCGGTCTGATAGATGGGGGCCGCCCGAGCGGCCGTCGTGGGATCCGGCAGCTGCCCGGCGTGCAGGCAGAGGGTTTCGAACCCGAATTCTCTGTCGCTCATGGTCGGTTCTTCAGTTCGCGATGTATTTACTGCGGTGGCTGGTAATCACCTTGGTGTTGACGCCCACGAAGTTGAGGCCGCCGAAGATTCGGGCATGCTCGATCTTCACGCAGTGGTTCTGGACGAACTCAAGGCCCGCGTTGCGGGTGATGTCCCCGGCTTCGCCGTTTTCGATGCCAAGCTGCAGCCAGACCACCTTGGCGCCGATATCGATCGCCTCGCGGGCGTAGGCGGGCGTGGTTTCCGGTTTCTGGAAGATGTCCACCAGATCCACCGGATCGGGAATGGACGCCAGGTCGGGATAGCATTTCTCTCCCAGAATCTCGCCGTAGTTCGGATTGACCGGAATGATGCGGTAGCCATGCTCCTGCATGTACTTGGCGGCGAAAAAACTTGGCCGGTACCAATTGCCGGACAGACCCACCACGGCCAGTGTCCGGTATTGTGAGAGGATGCGGCGCAATGTCGGGGTGTCAGCCATTGGTTGCCTTCGGGTGTCCTGGACTCGACAAAGCCGGTATTATCGTTCACCACGATCATTCAGGCAAAGCCATGAGTCAAGCGGGGCAGGATTTGTATGCGGAGGGTCTGGACCGGTGCGCGGCCAATTATGCGCCGCTGTCGCCGATCGACTTCCTGGACCGTTCCGCCAGGGTGTATCCGGACCATGCCGCGCTGGTGGATGGCGATGTCCGCCGTAATTGGCGGGAAACCCGTGCGCGCTGCCGCCGCCTTGCCTCCGCACTCCGTCGCCGCGGTGTCGGCCGCGACGATACCGTCGCCATCATCGCCCCGAACAGTGCCGCCATCTTCGAGGCGCACTTCGGCATTCCGATGGCCGGCGCCGTTCTCAACACCATCAACACGAGGCTCGATGCGGACACCGTGACCTTTATCCTGGCGCATGGCGAGGCCCGGGTGTTCATGGTGGATGCGGAACTCGCGGAACTGGGGCTGAAGGCGTGGATGGGGCTGCCCGACGAGGTGCGCGGGAACATTCTGCTGGTGGGCATTCCGGTTGCGGGTTTCGACAATGTCCGGGATGCCCTGGATTACGAGGCGCTGCTGGAGGAGGGTGACCCTGGTGATGACCTGCCGGAAGTGGCGGACGAATGGGATGCGATCGCCCTCAACTACACCTCCGGCACCACAGGCAATCCCAAGGGCGTGGTGTATCACCACCGCGGTGCCTATCTGAATGCTCTCAGCAACGCGGTGGGCTGGAACATGCCCCACCATGCGGTCTACCTGTGGACCCTGCCGATGTTCCACTGCAACGGCTGGTGTTTTCCCTGGACCCTGGCCGCCGTTGCCGGCACCAGCATCTGCCTGCGCGCCGTCAGTGCGGGCGCCATCTACGCTGCCATTGCCGAGCACGGCGTCACGCATTTCTGCGGCGCACCCATCATCATGAACATGCTGATCAATGCAGCGCCGGGAGAGCGCAGGACGTTCAGCCAGACCGTGAACATGATGACGGCGGCCGCACCGCCGCCGGCGGTCGTGCTGAGGGCCATGGCGGAGGCGGGATTTCAGGTGACCCATGTGTACGGGCTGACGGAGACCTACGGCCCTGCGGTGATCTGCGCCTGGAAACCGGAATGGGACCGGCTGGATGCGGTGGACAGCGCGGCGATGAATTCAAGGCAGGGGGTGGCTTACCATGTCCTCAGGGGGCTCGAGATGATGAACCCGGAGACCATGGAGCCGGTCGCGGCCGACGGCGAGGAGATAGGGGAGACCATGTTCCGCGGAAACATCGTCATGAAGGGATACCTGAAGAATCCGGAGGCGACGCGGGAGGCGTTTTCTGGGGGGTGGTTTCATTCCGGGGATCTGGGTGTGATGCAGCCGGATCACTACCTGCAACTCAAGGACCGCTCCAGGGACATCATCATTTCGGGTGGCGAGAACATCTCGTCCATCGAGGTCGAGGACTGCCTGTACCGGCATCCGGCGGTTGCCGAGGCGGCCGTGGTGGCGAAGCCGGACGAGCAATGGGGGGAAACCCCCTGCGCGTTCGTGGCACTCAAAGCCGGTGCTGATGCCGGCGAACGGGAAATCATCGACTTCTGCCGCGACCACCTGGCGCACTACAAGTGCCCGAGAACCGTCATTTTCGGGGAGCTTCCGAAGACCTCCACCGGGAAGATCCAGAAATTCCATTTGCGCGACCGACTGACCTCATCCACGGAGTAATGCCATGTCCACCTTCAAGCAGGTTTTCGAGCACAAGCGGGAAATTCTACGGAACCGGCCCGACAAGGCCCGCGCGGAAGTGCACGCGGACAGCCGCCTGGTGGAGGCCTTCCGCAGTCACGTCCGGGTGCGCGGTTTCGAGGTGGTCGTGGACCAGCCCGAGAACATGGCGAGCACGAACCGCGGGCCCAGACCCAGCGAGTATGTCCTGGCCGCCCTGGCTGCCTGCCACGAGGTCACCTACCGGTTGTACGCGGATGCCATGGGAATCGATCTCAAGGATGTCGCCGTGAGGGTGACCGGGGTTTCGGATGCCCGGGGATTTTTTGCCCTGGACGAGGACGTTCCGGCGGGGTTCAGCGAGGTCCGCGGCACCATTTCCATACAAAGCGATGCCAGCGACGAGGATATCGAGCGCCTGCGGCAGGCCGTGAACCGGCACTGCCCGGTGCTGGACGATCTGCGAAAGCCCGTTCCGGTGGACCTGCAGATCAGGCGCGTGTAGTCACAGCCGGGGAAAGACTGCCCCGGCGCCGCGCCATCCCGGACCTGGGCCGGGATGGCGCGGTCAGCGGTCGATTCCCGCCTATTCCGCCGCGTAGGGCCGGGTGGATCTCGGCTTGCCCCGGATCTCCCCGATGGGTGCCGTCAGCCCCATATCCGCCAGGGCCTTGTTGACGGGCATGTCGTTGTAGGCGTTTTCCGGCGCGTCCGGTGACTTCAGCACCTTGAGTTCGTGCAGGAAGGCGTACCCGTTGTTCATCAGGGTGATCACGTCATCGTCGAACACCATCTTGGCCTGGTAGGTGACCGGGTCGCCCCCGATGGCGACAGGATTTTCCTCGTAGATGGCGGACCAGATGGTGGCTTTCGGATATCCCGTCAGCTCCGCATGGAGAATCTCCACGGTTTCCTCGGGGTTGTCGATGATGAACTGCATGGCCTCGATTTCCGCCTTCATCCAGCCGATGGCGGCTTCCGGGTGCTGTTCAATGAAATCCTGCCGCATCAGCGTGAAGTCGGCATCGGTCTCACCCCATGGGGCCCCGGTGGCGACATACTTGGCGTGACCGGCCTCGACAACCCGCCTGGCATGGGGTTCCCACATGGCGGCGCCTCCCTCCAGCTTGCCCGCCTCCAGGTTGCTGGTGATGACCTCGATGGTCATGCTGAGGCGTTCGGAAGGCGTGAACGCCCCCTTGGCAATGATGGAATCCACGAACCGGTTGGCACAGGTGCCGCGGTGAACGGCAAACGGCTTGCCGGTCAGCCATTCCCCGGCCTCCTCCACGCTGGCAAAGTCCGGCGCGTCAGCCGGCACCACGATCTTGTTGCAGTTCTGGCCGTTGCTGAACATTGGGGTGGAAACCAGGCGGATGTCCGCGATGTCGCGCTTGGTGGTGGCCACCAGGGACGGCATGTCCCCCATGGTGCCGACCTGCATCTTGTTCGCGAGCAGGGCGTTGACCATGGGCGGTCCGGTCAGATGGGCCTCGAACCTGACGGTACTTCCCTCGGGCAGGTATTTCTTGTGCAGTTCCTTGTGCTTGATGATGACGCCGTTCCAGCCGCCGGTCCAGTACGGATGATAGCCGTAAGTGATGTCGACCGCCTCGGCAGCCATCAGGCGGGTGCTGAGCAGCAGCAGTCCCGCGATCACGATTTTTATGGTTACTCTAGACATGTTGATTCCATGGGTTGGTGTTGGGGATTGTTCAGGCGGACACCTCAAGTCCAGCATAGAGGTGGGACATCGCCTCCTGTTTTAATTCAAGGTAATGTGTCGTGGTGGTCACGTCAATGGTCCTCGGCCGCGGCAGGTCGATCTCGATCACGCGGGTGATGTTGTCGGGGGGCTCCGCCATCACGTAGATCCTGTCCGCCAGGAACAGTGCCTCCTCCAGCTCGGAGGTGATGAAGAGAGTCGACAGCCTGCTGTCCTCGAACAGCTTGAGATAGTACTCCTGCAAGAGTTCGCGTGTCATGACATCGAGGCCCCGGAACGGCTCGTCGAGAATCATGATGTCGGGGCTGTTGATGAGTGCCTGGGCGATCTCCGCGCGGCGTTTCATTCCGCCCGAAAGCTGCCCCGGGTACTTGTCCTTGAAATCGATCAGGCCGAAGCGTTCCAGCAGTTCCTCCGCACGCACCTTGGCCTCCTGTCTGGAGATGGCGTTGCGTACCAGGGGGCCGAAGATGACGTTCTCCGTCACGGACATCCAGGGCCACAGGGCCGTTTCCTGGAAGACCATGATCCGGTCCTCTCCCGGTCCCGTGATCGGCCGGCCATCGATGGACATGCTGCCGGCGTCCGGCGCCAGGTATCCCGCGAGCAGGTAGGCGAGGGTGGACTTGCCGCACCCTGACTGGCCCATCACGACGTTGAGAAGGCCGGGCTCGAATTCGACGCTGCAGTTTTCGATCACACTGACCGGCTGCGCGTCCGGACCCTGGAATCCCCTGGTGAGTCCGTCGATCCGGATATGCCCCTTGAACTGGCTGGCGGGATCGCTCATCGTGTTTCCTTCCAGGGCATCATGCGACGCTCGATCCATTCCACCACCACGGAGGACAGGTATCCCGCCAGGCCGATACTGATCATGCCGATCAGCACGACCTCGGGGGTGGAGCTGACATATCCTTCCCAGGTCATCCGACCCAGACCGCTGTCGCTGGAGATCATTTCCGCGGCGATGACGACGTTCCAGGTGATGGCGATGCCGAGGGTCATTCCGACGGCAATGGAGGGAATGACCGACGGCAGCATGATGCGCCGGAAAATGGACAGCCTGCTGGCGCCCAGGGACTGCGCCAGCCACATGTGTTCGTTCCGGATGCTGCGGACACCGTCGTAGACATTGATCACGATGACGAAAAAGGCGCCGATAAACGTGATGAAGATGATGCTGGATTCGTTGGTGGGCCAGAACAGGATCGATACCGGCACCCAGGCAAGCGGAGGAATCGGCCGCATCAACTCAAACACCGGGAAGAACATTTCCCGGAAACGCCGGTTGGTGCCGAACACCAGCCCCAGGGGGATTCCCAGAAACTGGGCGATCACGAACCCGGCCAGTACGCGCTGGAAGCTCACGGCCCAGGACTGCCAGTAGTCGCTGTCGGCAATGTAGTCGCCGAAAAAGGTCGTCAGTGTCTCGAGCGGAGTCGGCAGTTCGCTGATCCCGGACACGCCCAGCACGACCCCCAGGTGCCACAGTACGAAAAAGACGATCACGGAAGTGACGCCGCGCCAGCGGATCCGGTCAGGGGTTAACCGCTTCAGCCACGTATCCCCGGTCATGCCAGTTCCCTCTCGCCGCGCTCGAACGCCTTCTTTGCTTCCTCATGCACCGCGCTGACCGCGTGCTGCTTGAGCTCCATGAATTGCTGGCTGGTGATGGTGTGCCGGTTGCGCGGCCTTGGCAGGTCGATGGTCAGGCGGAGCTTGATGGTTCCCGGCCGCGTGGTCATCACGACCACGGTATCGGCAAGGAATATGGCCTCATCCAGGTCGTGGGTAATGAAGAAAACCGTTTTGTGGTAGGTGTCGAAAATATCCAGCAGGTGCTGGTGCATGTTGGTTTTCGACACGGTGTCCATGGCCCGGAAGGGTTCGTCCAGCAGCAGGATGCGGGGATTGTTGATCAACGCACGGAGAATCTCCACCCGGCGCTGCATGCCCGATGACAGCTGTCCCGGGTAGACCTGCGCGATCCGGTCAAGACCCCCGGTCCGGGAAAGCAGGTTCATTCCCATGTCGTTGGCCTCGGTTTCGGGCATCTGCTTCTTGACCACCAGGCCGTAGACCACGTTCTGCAGCACCGTCTTCCACGGAAACAGGGCTCCGTTCTGGAATACGACCACCCGGTCGGATCCGGGCCTCGGGGGGTCGTCGAGAGTGGCCAGCGGCTCCCCGTCCAGCAGCACATCTCCAGCGGTCAGGTTGTCGAATCCGGCCAGGATGTTGAGAAGAGTGCTCTTCCCGCATCCCGACGGCCCCACGATCGCGATGAAATCGCCTGCGGGAATATCCAGGGAACAGTTCTTCAGTGCCTCCACGCGGGCTCCCGCGGGGTCGTAGATCTTGCCCACGCCCCGCACCTCCAGGTGGCCCAGGGTGCGGTCAGCCGCCTGTGCTGCGTCATGCGCGGAAGCGGGGGATGCCGGGGATTCGGGAGAACGGTCTTTCATGTTCGACTGGCTAGGTGGAGCCGAGGCCGATTGCCTGGGCCCTCCAGCGCATCATGCGGTTGCCCGCCAACCGTATCAACGCGCTGCTCAGGTACCCGACGATGCCCAGCGTGATCATCATGATCACGATGGTGGGGTACTGGACCAGGTTGTAGGATTCCAGGATCATGAAGCCCAGGCCGTACTGGGCGGCGATCATTTCCCCCGCTACCAGCGAGAACCACGCCGCGCCCATGGCGATCTGCAGACCGGTGAAGATCGACGGCAGTGCTCCCGGGATGATGATGTCCTTCAGGATGTCCATGGGTTCGGCCCCGAGGCATTGTGCGGCGCGGAAATAATCCTTGTCGATGGAGCGGACGCCGAGAAGGGTGTTCATGGTGGTCGCGAAGAACGCGACCAGGAACGTCACGAAAATGACCGCGGGTTCGTTGCCGGGAAAGATCAGGATAGCAACCGGGACCCAGGCAAGTGGCGGGATGGGGCGCAGTATGCCGAGCAGGGCGGATGCGTATTCATTCGCCTTCACCCGCCATCCCATGAGGATTCCGAGCGGCACGCCCAGCACCACCGCGAGCAGAAAAGAAGTGGTGGCCCGGTAGGTGCTGTACCAGATGTGCAGGTAGTAGTCCCTGGTGAACAGGGAAAGGCCGTAGTCCGGATCGGGGTTGAACCATTCCACGACCACCGTGACCGGGTCCGGCAGGCGCTGGAACGAGGGGATCGGCAGCCATTTCACGCAGACGTACCACGCCGTCACGGTCAACAGGTAACCGATCCACATGTTGAGGAGCTTGTTTCCCTCGGTCATGCGTGATTCTGCCAGGGATCGTCGATTTGCTGTTCTGGTATCGCCGGGGCTCCCGATAGAGCATTCACCGGGAAGGGATTATATATGTGATTTGCGATAACGCCTGAACAAAATTGTGGCACACAACACATCCTGCCGCAATTGACAGAGTGTGAAGCCAGGGTATGAGGTGCGACTTCCGGCATGAAGGCTGAGCGATGTCTGAGTGTAAAGTAGGAAAAATTGGGCGATCTACAACCTGTTCAGAGGCACTTTCACCACTGGCAATCCACTATCATCACGTGGAAACATGCCTGCACGCATATTCACCTGAAGAGAAGGAATGATCAGCTTGGGAACCGATAGCTGGGCATCACGTTCAGTACGTAATCGAATAAATTCATCTCGGGTCATGCCTCCGCCAATATGAATGTTGTTTTCACGCTGGTCTCCGATTGTGGTTTCCCAGGCAATCTCCCGACCACAAGGGGCATAGTCATGACAGACAAACAATCTCATATTTTCGGGGAGCGCAAGGATCTTCTGGATTGAATCGTAGAGTTGACCCGCATCTCCGCCTGGAAAGTCTGCCCTTGCTGATCCTCCATCAGGCATAAAAAGTGTATCGCCTACAAACACTGCGTCTCCAATTACATGCGCCATACAGGCCGGTGTATGACCCGGAGTCGCCATCACTGAAGCAGTTGTCTTTCCGACAGTATAGTGATCACCGTCTTCAAATAGTACGTCAAACTGTGAACCGTCCCGTTGAAATTCTGTACCCTCGTTGAATATCTTTCCAAATGTGTGCTGGACTTCCTTGATTTCTTCGCCAACGCCAGTCTTTCCCCCCAGCTTCTGCTGAATGTACGGTGCCGCAGACAGGTGATCCGCGTGAATATGTGTTTCAATAATCCACTCCAACTTCAGTCGGCGAGACCGAATCACATCGATTAATCGGTCCGCACTCTCGTAAGTGATGCGTCCGGATGCAAAATCAAAGTCGAGGACACTATCGATGATCGCGCAACAATCAGAAGCAGGGCATTTGACAACATAGGAAATAGTGCTACTTGCCTGATCGAAAAAACCAACAACTTCCGGTGCCAGGTCCAGATTCAACGCTTTTATATCCACCTTCTTGGTCTATGTAGAAGTCAACGTCCCGCCAGCCTTGGTCCAGGCTTTTACTCCACCGGCCAAGTTCACTACGGGCCTCAGGCCCATGTCCAGCGCCGCGAGCGCGGCCAGCGCAGACCTGCCGCCGGTGGCACAATAAAATATGTAGGTTTTTTCCTGATCAAACTCCGGCTTGTGAACCGGGCTCATAGGGTCAATGTGAAACTCCAGCATTCCCCTGGAGGACTGCACAGCGCCAGGTATCACTCCTGACTCAGCCTGTTCCGTTCCGTCTCTGAGATCAACAAATACGTGATTTGGGGAGCCAACCAAGGAGAGAGCTTCCCCCACGTTGATTGAATCGACGACATCCAGTGCTGCTTGAGTAAGCTCCTTGCTGCTTTTGGTAATAGTCTGGTTCATGTTTGATTTGCTAGATGACATGATTCGAAACCGTGTCCGTCATTCTCCTGAAGGCCAATCCGCAGATTCCGTCCCGCCACAACAGCATGGGAACATGAAAATCGATGCTTGTCCGGTTCATATTTCCAGATCAAGCCTGGGTTTCCAGAATGGACGAAAGAGCTCAATTTTTGGACACCGATTCATGACCACCTCGATTCCCGCATCCTTGGCGAGGCGAGCGGCGTGATCGTCATAAACGCCAATCTGGCCCCACAACACCTTGGCGCCTATTTTGATGGCCTGACGTGCGATGCCGTACAGTTCGTCTTTTGGGCGAAAGACCTCCACCATATCTACTTGCTGGTCAACATCTTCAAGGGAATGATAAACGGTGATTCCACGAATTTCTGTTACGTTCGGATTTGGATTGATCGGCAAGATTTTGTAGCCGGTTTCGTGCAGAACCCTTAATACCCCATAGCTGAACTTGGTCTTGTCGGCACTGGCACCAACCATCGCAATCGTCTTTACCGAACTGAGAATTCCCGCGAGATACTCAGGTGCATAGTCGTACAATCGATCGATATCAGCTTCGGGCATCTAGAACTCCCTGGGTGTAGCGATGTCTGCCTTCAACTCATGGGGCAGAAGCGGGTCAAGAAATGGATTGCGATAGAGTTTGTCGTGACTGTCAACGCCGACCTCCAGAGTACAGTCGGATAGCGGCCTTGCCACACAAAGAACAGCGTAACCGCAATCAAGCTGGCGATTGTTCAACGCCACTTGCGGACGTTGATCAACCGTACCCTTGATCACTTTTGCCGCACAGGTAATGCAACCGCCATACTGACAACCGTAAGGAAGATCCAGCCCTTGTTCGCGCAACGATTTGAGTAGCGGACGCTTTGGATCAACCACGTAAGTTGCTTCGCCTCGATTTGCAATGGTAATAGTCCGAGTGGGATTCATAGCCATATATCGCTCGTGCAGTCACCGCCAGGATAGCGGGTTTCATGGCAACGACTCGGACCATTTGGCTCTTTTCCAAAATTGACGATAAAGTCTTCGTTCATCCTCATCCCGCCATTTTCAACATCACAATCGATCATGACCATGACGCCGCCCTGCGTTCGAATTTCCGGATAGAATTGATTGTCCCAGGTTGAAAACAGTGATGTCGTTACATAGAGGCGCTTGCCATCCAACGACAGCTGGAACATTTGC
Source organism: Candidatus Poriferihabitaceae bacterium (assembly GCA_965213885.1). Taxonomy (GTDB): domain Bacteria; phylum Pseudomonadota; class Gammaproteobacteria; order Arenicellales; family Poriferihabitantaceae; genus VYFG01. The sequence continues at coordinate 2,632,921 of OZ243919.1, read as the reverse complement.
GGCCCACCCGCTACTTTGACACCGTTCACTTCCGGTGCTCTGCCCAGGAGACCGCCCATCCAGACCTGGCCGGTGAGCTTCGGATTGTGTGGATCGGAAATGTCGTACTGGCGCATGTCGCCATGAAGCCAGTTGTTCAGATAGAGATACCGATCGTCCATTGACACCAGGATGGCTGACATGACACCTGGAACCGGTATTGGCCAATCGGGATGCGGCTCGTTTTCCACGTCGATTACTTTTTCCCACTCCCATTTGCCTGATTCCGAACGCCAGAAGTGAATGACGTTGGTACTGAGGGCGGCACCGCAAAACCCGTGAGTGCTATCAGGATTGTGAAGAAACTTTACTTCAAGCGGGATCAGACCGTCTTCACCCAGATACATGGTTTCTACGGGTTCGCGCTTTTCAAAATCCCACAAGTGCAGGCGACGTCCGTATTTGAGGTGTCCAACCTCCTCCAGGTCAAAACCGGGCATGAAGGTATTCGGGGCCGCCCACTCCGAGCTGATCATCACATTGTGACGGGGCTGGTACCAAAAGTCATAGCCAAACGGAATATCGCCCATTGAATTTTCCCAACGACCGATAATCTCGAATTCCTTGTTGAGATGGAGGTAGCCGCCTGGCGCTTCGCCTTGGGCATCACCCAGAAAGGAAATGATGATCTCTGAGCCGAGACAATGAACAGTATGCGGTCCGGACAGATTGGCCTTTGCCTTGATTTCTGCACCTTCGATCACCTTGTGCAGACGGGGCGTGCGAGGGTCAGAAGCAGTGTCAACAACGTGAATATTGTTGGACCGTACCCCGGGGACCAAGAGGTATTTTCGCGACATTGACGCATCATCGTGGCAGGAGGAACAGGCATTCCAACCCGTATGATGTAATTCGTCCCCAATTCCCGGCATCTCCAGTCGATGGATGACTTGGGAAAAGGTAGGGCTGTCAGGGTCCGCATCCACCGTAGCAAGATAGTCAGGCTTCTGAATACCTGTTCCGGTGTAGATGGCAATGGTATACAGCAGCCTTTCACGAGGCGCCTTCATCGCATCTGCCGGACTTGCGTAACCGGGACCACAACAGGTCAAATCTGAATCCTCGCTCATTCGATGAGCCTTTTTCCGAGTATGTCTAGGATTAATTTCCAAAATATCTTAATATATGAGACAAATGTCTGTAAAGTGATAAAATGCATTTGGATCGTCTCATTTCCATCCTGGAGGCCATCGCGATTGCTGGTCGTCCACTTTCGCCCACCGAAGTGACCTTAGCCACGGGCCTCCCGCGCCCTACGTGTTATCGGCTGCTGCAGACCCTTGCCGAGCACCGGTTGTTGGACGAAAGTTCGGATAACCCCCGATATTTGATAGGGGACCGGCTGAAGAGGATCTTTCTTCTTGGGAACTCAGATGCTGATGTGAGCCAGGCAGCTGCCCCTGCATTAAAGGAAGCAGCCATTGAATTCGGTGAGGCGGTCTTCTTTTCCAGATTCAAGGACAAGAGTGTAGAAATCATTCGAGTGGAAACCCCGATCGATAAATCTCGTTCTTTCATCCATCCTGGTCTGGGAAAGAGACCCTTGCATGCTTGCTCTTGCTCAAAGGCTATCGCAGCGTTCGCTGATGACAGCTTTCACCAAGAAATACTTTCCAGTCCGCTTCGAGCGTATACGGGAAAAACCAAAACACGAGCCGATGAGGTGGAACGTGAATTCGCTGAGATTCGGGAACGTGGCTTTGCTGAGTGTGTTGAAGAAATAGAAGTCGGCGTATCGAGTGTCGCAGTACCCATACGGCTCGGCAATCTCGGTGTTCCATTCAGTGTGGGCGCGACTGGACCAATACGACGCTTCACAGACCCACATCGAAAAAAGATTGGCCAGGGGCTTGTCGATGTTGCGAATCAGATCGTTGCAAACTTGCAATTGGCAAAGCTGGAATCCCCGCAATAACCTCCGAAGTGTTTGATTTGTCTAGTGCATGAGAAGAGTATGGGGTGTTTGCGGACTGGCTTTGAAACTGGGGAAGCTCCTGGGAATTGCGCTCACAGGTCATTTCACTAACGAATGTGACATCGAGATGGTTAAGAATGATGGATCGCAAGATCACTACAACCACGACCAGTCACTGGGGTATTGTCAATGTCGACGTAGTGGATGACCGTATAGTGTGTCTGCCTTTTCCCGAGACCCCAACCCTTCGCAAATCTCCAAATTGCTGACCACGGCAATCCATCATCCTGGCCGTGTCAAACAACCATCCATTCGTAAAGCATGACTTGGTGGCAGACCCATTTCCGGGAGGAGAAGGCGTTTTCTGGGGGGTGGTTTCATTCCGGGGATCTGGGTGTGATGCAGCCGGATCACTACCTGCAACTCAAGGACCGCTCCAGGGACATCATCATTTCGGGTGGCGAGAACATCTCGTCCATCGAGGTCGAGGACTGCCTGTACCGGCATCCGGCGGTTGCCGAGGCGGCCGTGGTGGCGAAGCCGGACGAGCAATGGGGGGAAACCCCCTGCGCGTTCGTGGCACTCAAAGCCGGTGCTGATGCCGGCGAACGGGAAATCATCGACTTCTGCCGCGACCACCTGGCGCACTACAAGTGCCCGAGAACCGTCATTTTCGGGGAGCTTCCGAAGACCTCCACCGGGAAGATCCAGAAATTCCATTTGCGCGACCGACTGACCTCATCCACGGAGTAATGCCATGTCCACCTTCAAGCAGGTTTTCGAGCACAAGCGGGAAATTCTACGGAACCGGCCCGACAAGGCCCGCGCGGAAGTGCACGCGGACAGCCGCCTGGTGGAGGCCTTCCGCAGTCACGTCCGGGTGCGCGGTTTCGAGGTGGTCGTGGACCAGCCCGAGAACATGGCGAGCACGAACCGCGGGCCCAGACCCAGCGAGTATGTCCTGGCCGCCCTGGCTGCCTGCCACGAGGTCACCTACCGGTTGTACGCGGATGCCATGGGAATCGATCTCAAGGATGTCGCCGTGAGGGTGACCGGGGTTTCGGATGCCCGGGGATTTTTTGCCCTGGACGAGGACGTTCCGGCGGGGTTCAGCGAGGTCCGCGGCACCATTTCCATACAAAGCGATGCCAGCGACGAGGATATCGAGCGCCTGCGGCAGGCCGTGAACCGGCACTGCCCGGTGCTGGACGATCTGCGAAAGCCCGTTCCGGTGGACCTGCAGATCAGGCGGGTGTAGTCCCAGCCGGCACCACGATCTTGTTGCAGTTCTGGCCATTGCTGAACATTGGGGTGGAAACCAGGCGGATGTTCGCGATGTCGCGCTTGGTGGTGGCCACCGGGGACGGCATGTCCCCCATGGTGCCGACCTGCATCTTAGTTCGCGAGCAGGGCGTTGACCGTGGGCGGTCCGATCAGATGTGCCTCGAACCTGACGGTGCTTCCCTCGGGCATGCGTGATCCTGCGGGAGATCGTCGTTTTGCTGTTGCTGGTTTCGCCGAGGCTCCCGGTGGCGAGTTCACCGCCAGCCAGGGGGACGGGCATCACCCGGAACGAAGGAGAATTGCCGCGGTGCCGGAACTCATGACGGACATTCCGATGACGCCTCGTGCTGTCGTTGTGTCGCATGAGGGCTATCATGTTTGCCCGCAAATCCCTAACATTGTCCGTCCCTTGTTGAATTCCCAGCAGTCAGGCAGACCATGGCCGGCCGTATCGCCGCATCCATCGAGATTTCTCCCAGGCAGGCCCTGGAAAGCGCCGATCTCCCCGGCCTTTTCCCGACAGGCACCCTGGTCTACATGACCGACGTCGGCACCGACAGCGCGGAAACCGTCGCTGTCGGCGCGCGCCGGATGAAGGATCTTGGCTACTGCGCGGTGCCCCATTTCGCCTCACGACGCCTGACCACGCGCAAGGTACTGGAAAACCGCATCGACATGCTTGCATCCGAGGCCGGGGTCGACAACGTGCTCGTCGTCGGCGGCGGCCTGGAGGCGCAGGCCGGTGAGTTCGGCTCTTCCCTCGAGGTGCTGGAGACCGGGCTCTTTGATCGTTACGGCATCCGCCGCATCGGCATTGCCGGCCATCCGGAAGGGTCTCCGGATTTCTCCGACAGCGTGGCGGAGGAGGCGCTGAAACTCAAGCAGGCCTTTGCCGAGCGCACCGGTGCCGAGATGCGGATCGTGACCCAGTTCGGCTTTGATGCAAACCAGTTCATCCATTGGGCGGACGGCCTGTCCTCCGCGGGTGTGGACCTGCCCGTCCACCTGGGGGTGGCCGGCCCCGCCAAGCTGACCACCCTGGTCAAGTTCGCCGCCATGTGCGGCGTCGGCAATTCCATTTCGTTCCTGAAGAAGCGGGCCGGAGCCATCAGCACCCTCATGTCGGGCTTTGACCCGGATGAAATCGTCGACCCCGTGGAGAGGCATGTGTCGGGCAATCCCGGCGGGATCATCCGACAAATCCATGTCTTTCCCTTCGGGGGCATGAAAAAGGCCGCCGAGTGGCTGCACCGTCGGGGCAGTTGGGCCACCTGAGATCCCGCCTCCCGGGGATTCCCCCTTCATCCCGCATTTTCGCCGGCCGGGGGCCAAAGTGACCGCTGGCGGTTGCAACCGCCGCCCGCGGTGCGCATATTCGTCCTATGGACAATGCGGCCGGACACCCACCCGTGATCGAACAGGCCATCAGGATCTGGCGGGCGGGCGTGGATGCGGTCGCCGGTGAACACGCCACCCGCGCGGCGCTCGGCGAATCCCCGGGGCAGCGGGCGGATGCGGTGCTGGCCGTGGGGAAGGCCGCATCATCCATGCTGGTCGGGGCGTTGCCCTTCCTCGCCCCCGGGGCCCGGGGCCTGCTGATCACCAAGTACGGCCACGCGGGGGCTTCTCTGCGCCGCAGGACCGGGATCACCGTCATCGAGTCCGGGCACCCGGTGCCGGATGAAAACAGCCTGGCTGCGGGCGACGCGGCGCTCGGGTTCATCGAGTCCTGCGGCAGGGACAGCAGGCTACTGGTGCTGGTTTCCGGCGGCGCATCGGCCCTCGTGGAAGTTCCCGTTCCCGGCATCGGACTGGACCGGATCCGCTCCCTCAGCCAGACGCTGCTGGCGGACGGCTATTCCATTGATCAGATCAACCATGTCCGTATCGCCATCTCCCGTATCAAGGGTGGACGCCTGCTTCGCCGGTTCCCCGGCAGCGAGGTGCAGGTCCTGGGGATTTCGGACATTCCCGGTGACCAGGCCGAGCTGATCGGTTCCGGGATCGGCGCCGTATCGCTCCCGGACGTGGCGCCGTTTCCCGTGCCGGGCTGGATTCGGGAACTGATGCGGACAGCCCGTGGGGAAGGCGCTGGACATTCCCGGGAAGGGCTGCCCTTCGTGTTCCACAGCCGCCTGGTCGGCTCCAATGCCATGGCCAGGGCCGCTGCGGCCGAGGCGTGCCAGGGTATGGGGCTGGCCGTGGCCGACTGCGCGGAATGCCTGGATGGGGACATCGGGACGCTGGTGCCGGCGTTGGCGCGACGAATCACCGAAGGGGAACCAGGGGCATACCTGTGGGGCGGGGAGCCCACCGTCCGTCTGCCGGACTCTCCAGGCTGCGGCGGCAGGAACCAGAGCCTGGCCCTGGCCCTGACCCTGGCTCTTGGCAGCGGACATGGCGTCCATGGCGTGATCGCCGGCACCGACGGCACGGATGGCCCCACCGAGGCTGCCGGTGGGATTGTCGGCCCGGCACTGGACCGGGCTGCCGGCCGGGCGTCCCTGGCGGCCGCCAATGCCGGACCGTGGCTTGACCGGCATGGCAGGCGATTCGTCACCGGCCCCACCGGTACCAATGTCATGGACCTGGCCGTACTCATCCGGGAGGATGTCTGACCGATGCAAAGTAGCCGGATCGTCCACACCGTGAGCTGCCACGCCGAGGGGGAGGTCGGGGACGTGATCGTCGGCGGCGTGCCGCCACCACCGGGGGACACCCTCTGGGAGCAGTCCCGGTTCATTCACCGGGACCGGAATCTCCGGCGGTTCATGCTGAATGAACCGCGGGGCGGGGTGTTCCGTCATGTCAACCTCCTGGTGCCCCCCGTGCATCCGGATGCGGACGCCGCCTGGATCATCATGGAGCCGGAGGATACGCCGCCGATGTCGGGGTCCAACGCGATCTGTGTGGCGACGGTTCTGGTGGAAACCGGGATGATTGCCATGCGGGAACCGGTGACCAAGATCGTGCTGGAGGCCCCTGCCGGGTTGGTCAGGGCCGCGGTCCACTGCAACGGAGGCCGCGCCCGGGAGGTGACCATCACCAACGTGCCCGCCTTCGCGGATCTCCTGGACCAGCCACTGGAAGTCCCGGGATTCGGCAGCCTGCCGGTGGATGTTGCCTGGGGTGGGGACAGTTTCGTGCTGGTGGATGCCGGGAAACTCGGCTTCGCACTGGAGCCCGGCGAAGCAGCGGACCTTGCCCGTCTCGGGGTGCGGATTACCCGGGCCGCAAACGAGCAGATCGGATTTTGCCACCCCGAGAACGACCAGTGGGATCATATCTCCTTCTGTCAGTTCACCGGTCCCCTGAAGCAGTCCGGCGGCAGTCTCGAAGGGAAGAACGCCGTGGCGATCCGACCTGCAAAGATGGACCGCTCACCCACCGGCACCGGCTGCTCTGCCAGGCTCGCGGTACTGCATGCCCGCGGCATTGCCGGTCCCGGGCAGGAATACGTCGCCCGCTCCATCATCGATTCCACCTTCCGTTGCCGGATTGTCGGCGTCACTGAAGTCTCTGGCAGGCCCGCGATCATACCGTCTGTCACCGGGCGGGCCTGGATTACCGGCATCCACCAGCATATGCTGGACCCCGACGACCCCTGGCCGGAAGGCTACCGGGTGAGCGACACCTGGCCGAGCCATCCCTAGACGACAAAGACAACACTTCGCATCATCCAATCATGAAGTACGACGACATCCTCCAGACCATCGGCAATACACCCTCGGTCCGGTTGCAGCACATCGGGGCCGGCAGCGGCACGGAGCTCTGGGTCAAGCTTGAACGTTCCAATCCCGGCGGATCCGTGAAGGACCGCCCTGCGCTGCGGATGATCGAGGACGCGGAACGGGATGGACGGCTGCGGCCGGGGGACACCATCATAGAGCCGACGTCGGGCAACACCGGCATCGGCCTGGCCATGGTGGCCGCGGTGAAAGGCTACCGTTCGGTGTTCGTCATGTCGGAGGACATGAGTGCGGAAAGGGCCCTGATACTGAAAGCCTTCGGCGGGGAGGTAGTCCTGACGCCGGCGGAAAAGGGCACCGTCGGTGCCATCGAAGAGGCACGGCGCCTGGAGAAGGACCACGGTTACTTTTTCGTCGGCCAGCATTTCAATCCCTCGAACCCGGAGTCGCACCAGGTTACGGCGGATGAGATCTGGGCAGATTTCGGCGAATCCCTGGACGTGGTGGTGTGCACTACCGGAACCGGGGGCACGGTGAGCGGCCTCGGCAGTTATCTCCGGGCGTACAACGGGGCGATCGAGATCGTCGCCACGGAACCCGCCGACTCGCCCATCCTGAGCCGGGGAGTCGCCTGCAAGCACAAGATCATGGGTACTGCCCCGGGATTCCTTCCGGACACCCTGGACAGGTCCTCCTACGACCGGGTCCTGCAGGTCACCTGGGAATCGGCCTACGAGTGCGCGCGATCCCTGGCGACGCGGGAGGGAATATTGAGCGGAATCTCCTGTGGCGCCGCCGTGGCGGGAATGCTGCAGCTGACGGCGGAGGAGGCCTACCGGGGCAAGACCATAATCGGCATTCTTCCGGATTCCGGCGAGCGTTATCTCAGTACGGACCTCTGGGGCTGATCCCGCAGGATCAGCGTCCCCGCGACACCGAAAATCGGGCCAGATCCTCCAGGGCGCCACGATAGCCGGATCCGGGAAGGTCCATGAGGGCCTCGACGGCGAGCCGGGACTGCTCCCGCGCCTTGACCAGGGTGTAATCGATCGCACCGGTATCCCGAACCACCCCCACGACCTCCTCCATGCGATGGCGGCTGCCGCTCCGGATAGCCTCGCGCACCAGTTCCGACTGGACGCTGTCGCCGGTCCGCATGGCGTGGATCAGCGGCAGGGTCGGTTTGCCTTCAGCCAGGTCGTCACCGGCATCCTTGCCCATCTCCGTGCTGCTGGTCACATAGTCCATGACGTCGTCAACCAGCTGGAACGCCGTTCCCAGATGCAATCCGTATCCAGCCAGCGCATCGCAGGTTGCCCCGTCCTGCTCTCCGATCAGTCCGCCGAGTCTCGCCGCGGCCTCGAACAGGCACGCGGACTTGCGCCGGATCGTTTCGAAATACGTGTCCTCTGTGGTATCCGGCTCGTGGGCATTGAGCAGTTGCATCACCTCCCCCTCGGCGATGGCGTTGGTGGTCTTGGCGAGTATCCGCATCACTTCCATGCGGTCGGTCTCCACCATCATCTCGAACGCCCTGGAATAGAGGAAATCACCCACCAGCACACTGGCTCCATTGCCCCAGACCTCGTTGGCGGTGGGCTGGCCACGGCGCATCGCCGATTCGTCCACCACATCGTCGTGCAGCAGGGTGGCGGTATGGATGAATTCGATGACCGCTGCCAGGGTGATGTGGTGATCACCCCGGTAACCGCTCGTACCGGCGGACAGGAGCAGTATGAGAGGCCGCAGCCGCTTGCCGCCACTGCGTATGATATAGGCGCCGAGAGTGCGTATCAGGACGATATCGGAGTCGAGCCGGCACCGGATGAGCTCGTTGACCCTGTCCATATCCTCGCCCACCAGGGCCAGCGCCGAAGAGAGCAGGGATTCCGGATTGGTGCCGTCAGCTCCGACCGGCTCGGGGTCGGCATGGGCGCCTGAGTGGATCATTGAAGCAAAAGGGCCAAGGGGAGTTTTCCGGTATTGTATCGAAATCACGCCTACGGTGAGCGCCGGGCCGGCGGATCATGGCACCTCCAAGCAATGCCTGTGAAACCGGACAGATTACTTGCTACTCAACCGGACATTTCATTTGCTCGCTACAGCGCCGGAAATCGCCGGAAATCGCCGTTGACGCGGGTATGGCCGATGGATACAATCCGACGTCCCCGATTTTCCGCACCCCTCCGGGATCACCGGTTGCCAGTTCGCGTATCGCGGACGGCAGATTTCAGGGGGGGCCAGGCCATGTTGCATCGCGGGGTTGGGCCCGGTGCGGCATCTGAAGCACCTTCATTGAACAGAATTTGATTCCGGCACGGATTACGAACGATGTACGCAGTAGTGAAAACCGGCGGCAAGCAATACAGGGTGGCTGTCGGCGATCGCCTCAGGGTTGACAGGCTGGATTCCAAGGCCGGCGCTTCTGTTGCCCTTGGCGAGGTGCTGATGGTGGCCGACGGCGGTCAGGTCAGTGTCGGGACCCCTGCCCTGGACACCAGTGTCACCGCCACCGTGGTCTCCCACGGCAAGGCCGACAAGATCAAGGTGTTCAAGATGCGCCGCCGCAAGAACTATCGCCGCACTCAGGGTCACCGCCAGGATTATACCGAGGTGGAAATCACCTCGATCGGCGACTCCGGCCAGCCGGAGGAATCACCGTCCGGAGAGCCAGCCAGTGCAGCGGAACCGGATCCGGTGGATGCATCCGTGGACACAGGTCCGGACGGCTCGGATGACAATCACGCCGGGACGGATGAAGCGCCGGTCTCGTGACCGGGAGGAAGCTGCGCATGACTGGTATCATTGCCCTTGTGGCGGAACGCTGATCCGGTTGGTTCCGCATCGATTCAACGCAGACTGAGAGCGAAAGACCATGGCACACAAGAAAGCAGGCGGCAGTTCACGCAATGGCCGCGATTCGATTTCGAAACGCCTCGGCGTGAAACGCTTCGGTGGGGAAATCGTCAAGGCCGGCAACATCATCGTGCGCCAGCGGGGAAGCACTTTCCATCCCGGCAGGAATGTCGGCATGGGCAAGGATTACACGCTGTTCGCCACATCGCCCGGAAGGGTGCGGTTTGAAGTCAAGGGGCCGCGCAACCGCAAGACCGTCAGCATCGTTGCCGAATAACGGCCGGTTTCCGAGTATCCGACGAAACCCCGCTTTGGCAACAAGGCGGGGTTTTTTACCGCATGAACTTCGTTGACGAAGCCATCATCCGAGTTGTCGCCGGCAGGGGCGGCAACGGCGCGCTGAGCTTTCTCCGGGAGAAAAACCGGCCCCGGGGAGGCCCCGACGGCGGTGACGGGGGCAATGGAGGCAGCATCTACCTCGAGGCCGACAGCGGGCTCAACACGCTGGCTGATTTCCGGTACACCAGACGGTTCCGCGCCCGGAACGGAGAGTCCGGCGCCGGCCGGGAAAGGGCGGGCAGGTTTGGTGACGACCTGTTCATCCGGGTGCCGTTGGGCACCATGGTGTTCGATCACGAAAACGGCGAACTCATCGGTGACGTCGTTGATTGCGATGCGCCGTTGCTGGTGGCCCGGGGCGGCGCCCGGGGCCTCGGGAACGCCCGCTTCAAGTCCAGCACCAACCAGGCGCCGCGCAGGACCACGCCGGGCCGGGCTGGCGACGAGCGCCTGCTCAGGCTGGAACTCAAGGTGCTGGCGGACGTGGGGCTGCTGGGCAAGCCCAACGCCGGCAAGTCGACCCTGCTCGGCGTGATTTCCAGCGCGAGGCCGAAGGTGGCGGACTATCCTTTCACCACCCTGCATCCCCAGCTCGGCGTGGTGGATGTGGGGGAATCCGCGGGCTTCGTGGTAGCGGACATCCCCGGGCTGATCGCCGGTGCTGCCCGGGGGGCCGGGCTCGGGGTCGATTTCCTCAGGCACCTGTCCCGTACCCGGATACTTCTGCATCTCGTCGACGTGGCGCCCCTGGACGAATCCGACCCGGTGGCGTCGGTCAGGGAAATCGAGGAGGAGCTGGCCGAATTCGACCACGAGTTGGCTTCGCGGGAGCGTTGGCTGGTGCTCAACAAATGTGATCTGCTCAATCCGGAATCCGTGGCAGGAAAACGGGATGAACTGGTCGGCAAGCTGCACTGGAGCGGCAGGGTCCATGTCATCTCGGCGGCAACAGCAGAGGGTTGCCAGTCCCTGGTCAACGCGCTGATGCAGCGGCTCGATCAGCTCGCGACAATCGCCGACTGCCCTTCCCGGGATCCGGATCAATCGGAGGCGTTCCATGGGTGAGCGACGGCAGCTGAAGCGGAACGGCCGCTGGGTCGTCAAGATCGGCACTTCCCTGCTGACCGACCTGAGCGGCGGCCTGGACCAGTCCGCTATTGACGACTGGGTACGGCAGATCGCCGCCCTGAAGCGCGAAGGGATGCAGATCGTGCTGGTGTCGTCCGGCTCCATCGGGGTGGGCGTGCAGCGGCTCGGATGGAACGCCCGGCCCCGGGAGATCCATCAGCTCCAGGCCGCGGCGGCCGTGGGCCAGATGGGGCTGGTGCAGGGATATGAGGGCGCGTTCAAGCAATTCGGCATCCTGACGGCTCAGGTGCTGCTGACCCATGCGGACCTGGCCAACCGCGAGCGCTATCTCAATGCGCGTAGCACACTGCGCACGCTGCTCAAGCTCGGCGCCGTTCCCGTCGTCAACGAAAACGACACGGTGGTGAACGACGAGATCCGCTTCGGCGACAACGACACCCTGGCGGCACTGGTGGCCAACCTGGTGGAGGCGGAAACCCTGTTGATTCTCACCGATCAGGAGGGCCTGTTTGACAGTGATCCGCGCAACAACCCGGATGCGAGGCTGATCGGGGAAGGCAGGGCCGATGATCCGTCACTGGCCCGGCATGCGGGTCCGGCTCAGGGGTTCGGCAGGGGAGGCATGCTGACCAAGGTGGGTGCCGCCCGCAAGGCGGCGAGGTCCGGAGCCTCCACCGTGATTGCGGGGGGCCGGACACCGGACATTCTGCTGCGGCTTCACGCCGGCGAGAGTATCGGAACGTTCCTGCGTCCGGGCAACAGCCGCATGGTGGCACGCAAGCAGTGGCTCGCGGGCCAGCTCCGGGGGAACGGCCGCCTGGTACTGGACGACGGCGCCGTCAGAGTGCTGAGAGAGTCGGGACGCAGCCTGCTGCCGATTGGGGTCCAGGAAGTCAGCGGACTCTTCGGCCGGGGTGAAATCGTCCTTTGTGTGGACCTCGAGGGCCGGGAGGTGGCGCGGGGGCTGGTGAACTACAGCGCGGTCGAGGCCAGCCGCATTGCCGGGAAACCCAGCGACCAGATCGAAACCATACTGGGCTATGCCGGCGAGATCGAAATGATCCACCGGGACAACATCGCCCTGAGCGACTAGGCCGGATATTCGGCCGGTCGCGATCCCCGGGCGGCTTCCGCCACCCCCCGGAACCTGGTGTGACGAGTCTACCAGTCGTTACGCAGTTCCCTCAGTTTCAGGAATACGGTGCGGGCATCGGGATTCGGGCCGATATCCGGAAAAACCTCGCACAGGCGGGCAACGATTTCGGGATTCTCCAGGCGGAAAAAGGTGTTGATTTCCTTTTCCTGGGCAATGGTGGTGATCAGGGCGTTGGCGGGGTCCCGGTTCGGACCCGAGTCCAGCATTTCCCGGGCCCGGTGGTTGTGGGGTTCGCGGTCCAGGGTAAAGCGCAGGTTGTTTTCCAGGTAATCGTGGCCGGGATAGATCCGGGTGCGCTCGTCGAGCGCCGCCAGTTGCCGCACGAAGGTCTGGTACAGTTCCACCGGATGCCCGCCGTTGTGGCAGTTGCCGGCGCCGGCATTGAAGAGGGTGTCGCCGCAGAACAGGGATGGGGTATCCGTCCGTGACAGCAGGCAGATGTGGCTCATGGTGTGTCCGGGCGTGTCCAGAACCTCGAGATCTACCGTGTTGCCCACCTTGACCACGTCCCCGGTCCCGAGTCCCGTGTCAATTCCGGGAATGGCGTCACGGGCCCCGTCATGGGCGAGCAGCTTCGCCCCGGTGGCCGCGATGACCTTGGCGTTGCCCCCGGTGTGGTCCCCGTGGTGATGGGTGTTCAGGATCTGCGTGATGTTCCAGCCCTGGTCGCGCGCATGACCCAGACATTTGCGATGGTCCAGGGGGTCGATTGCGAGGGCCTCCCCGGTTTCAGGACAGGCGATGAGGTAGTTGAAATTGCGGTAGGCGTTACCGGTCCAGACCTGTTCGACGATCATGGCGTGAATTCGGGAGTTGGCGAATCGCGGCAGTGTAGCAGTTCCGCCGCGCCGCACAACAGTCAGCGGGGCGCTTCCCGCCAGCGGCAGTTCATGCGGTCAAGGCGAAGCACCCCGCCGGTGTCGAGTTCGAGCCGATGCGGAAGCTGCCAGTGGATTGGCTGCGGGAATGGAGACATCATGTCCCATCCCGTGGCCAGGCTCAGGGCCGCGCGGATCACGCCCTTGTGGGTGACCGCCACCAGTTCCCCGGTCTCTTCGGGCAGGTCCATGAGCCAGCGGTGCAGCCGGTCCCTGACCATGCGCGGACTTTCACCGCCCGGCGGCAGGAGGTCCAGTCCGCGTCCGGGCCGGAGATTCCGCTTTTCGATCTCGGCGTTCACCATGTCCAGGGTCATCCCCTCGAATTCGCCCCAATGCATCTCCCGGAGTGCTCCGACGGCGGTGGCGTCCGCGGCGCCGAGCAGGCGGGCGGTCTGGCGGCAGCGGAGCTGCGGGCTGGTAAACCACGGCAGGTCCAGCCAACCGGCCGGCATGGGTTGCTGCCTCAGGGCAATGACTGTGTCCCGGGCGAGTCCGATATCAGCCCGGCCCTGAATGCGCCGCTGCTCGTTCCAGGACGTGGCGCCGTGGCGCAGCAGGAAGACACGGGTCACGCCCGCTCAGGCCGCCCTGCGGAAAAAGCGGCTCACCCAGCCGAAGACATCATCGGACTGGAGGTCGTTGTTGGCCAGCTGTTCCATGGTCTCCCGATACTTGACCTCGCCAATGAGATCACGCCGGAAGTCCGCCCGGTAGGCACAGTATTCCTTGCCGAACTCGGGGTGGCCCTGGATCCCCAGCATCAGGTCATGATCGGTGATCACGCTGTGCGGACAGAAATCGTTGCTGGCGACGGTGCTGAAACCCGGCGGCAGCTCCTTGACCTGGTCCTGGTGGATCACCACCAGTCTGAATTCCGGATCGTCGGCGCCGATCCAGTCCGGGTTGTCAGTCAGGCGGGCACTGTGTATCCCGAAGCCCCAGCCACTGTCCGAGCGGACGGCTTTGCCGCCCAGGGCATGGGCGATCAGCTGGTGGCCAAAGCAGATCCCCACCACCCTGACCCGGGAATCACGGCACCGGAGGACGAATTCCATGGTGTCCATGATCCACGCCTTGTCCTCGAACACACTGGCACCGGATCCTGAAATCAGGTATCCCGCATGATTTTCCGGGCGCGGAGGGAGTTCGCCGAGGTAGGCATGATACGGGGTCAGCCGGATGTCCGGGTCCACTGCCGAGATTGACCTGGAAAACATGCCGGCGTAGTCGCCAAACCGTTCGCGGCCGTCCTCCGGGACATCGTCACAAAGCAGCAGTCCGATATCCAGTACCGGGTTTTCGTGATGGGTCTCGGGCATCTTGGCCGGGCGGTGGGTGATCCAGCCTTCTTATATGCTATCCGGTGTCCGGGGATCAAGCCATTCGCCCGCAACAGCCATTCGCCCGCTCCGTGTTCCGGGCCTTGTTTGTGCGCGGGGCAGGCGATACCATCCAAGATTCCTCCTGAGAAACTCCGAAACGGCATCGAAATGATCACAGGCAGCCTGGTCGCCCTTGCTACCCCCATGCTGGATGATGGAAGTCTGGATTTCGACAGCCTGAAGAAGCTGGTGGACTTCCACGTGGACAACGGTACCGACGGCATTATTTCGGTCGGCACCACCGGCGAGTCCGCCACCCTGGACATCCCGGAACAGATCGAGGTCATCGAGCGGACGGTGGAATTCGTTGCGGGCCGGATTCCCGTGGTCGCGGGCACCGGCGGCAACTCCACCCGCGAGGCGCTGGAACTGACCGAACGCGCCGCCGAACTGGATATCGCAGCCTGCCTGCTGGTGGTGCCCTACTACAACAAGCCCACCCAGGAGGGACTGTACCGCCACTTCCGCCTGATTGCCGAACGGGTGGACGTGCCGCAGATACTCTACAACGTTCCGGGGAGAACCTCCCTGGACATGCACAACGACACCGTGGTCAGACTGTCGGAAGTGGACAACATCGTCGGGATCAAGGACGCTACCTCGGACATTCCGAGAGTGGCGGATTTCCGTGCCCGCTGCCCGGCCGATTTCTCCCTGTATTCCGGTGAGGACGTCAGTTCCCTGGATTTCATCAAAGCCGGCGGAAATGGATGCATTTCCGTGACGGCCAACGTGGCACCGGCGAAGATGCACGCCATGTGCGCTGCCGCCCTGGCGGGGGACCACGAAACCGCCGATCGCCTGAATGATGAACTCGACGGGCTGCACCGGGGTCTTTTCCTCGAATCGAACCCGATTCCGACGAAATGGGCGCTGCATCGACTGGGCCTGATTCCCGGCGGAATCCGCCTGCCCCTGACCCCGTTGTCGGAGGAATACCACGGGCCCGTGGAAGCGGCGATGCGGCGTGCGGGCGTGATGGCCTGAGCCTTCGGGCCCGAATCCGCCTGGCCTCGCCCTGTGACCGGTTGCCGGAGCCCGGTGTTCGCGGGCGGAACGGAACCTCTATGCTGGTCTGCGTGATGTGCCCGGAATGATACAGGTCTACGGCGCCATTGCCCTGTCGGATTTCCGCAAGAGGAGGCTCACCGAACTCCTGGGGGCGGCCGTTCCGGGCATCGAGGCGCTGGAGGCGCAATTCATCCACCTGGTCGACCTGGCGCCGCATGCCGAACTGTCAGACCGGGACCGCGAAACCCTGGACAGGCTGCTGGATTACGGCCATGGCGTCGGTCGACCGACCGACTCCGGCGCATCTGTCGTGCACCGGTATACCGTGCCCCGTATCGGCACCATCTCGCCATGGGCCACCAAGGCCACGGACATTGTGCACCATTGCGGCATCCGGGCGGTCCAGCGGGTCGAGCGGGGCATTCACTGGCAGCTTTTCGCCGGCGAACCGCCGGACGATTCCCGGAACGGGATGCCGGATTCCTCCCTGGCGGGATTGCTGTTCGACCCGATGCTCGAATCGCTGCTGCACGACGTGACCGAGGCTGCAGCGCTGTTCACCAGGAAAGAGTCGACAGCATTGAATGAGGTCGACGTTCTCGGCGGCGGGCGGGATTCGCTGGAGGACGCCGACAGGGTCCAGGGTTTTGCCCTCAGCGCTGCCGAGATGGATTTCCTGCTCGAGCAGTTCCGGGACCTCGGACGCAATCCCACGGACGTGGAGCTGATGATGTTCGCCCAGGTGAATTCCGAGCACTGCCGGCACAAGATCTTCAACGCGGACTGGACCGTGGACGGTGAATGCCAGGAGCGTACCCTCTTTTCCATGATCCGCACCACCCACCAGCGCTGCCCGGACGGGACTCTGGTGGCCTATGCCGACAATGCGGCCATCCTGGAGGGCTACCCGTCCAGGCGGTTCCAACCGGACGGCCGGGACCATGTCTACCGGTACCACGACGAGGAGGTGCACCTGACCGCCAAGGTGGAGACGCACAATCATCCCACGGGGATCTCACCCTTTCCCGGCGCCTCCACGGGTGCCGGCGGTGAAATCCGGGACGAGGGCGCAGCCGGTCGGGGCGGAAAACCCAAGGCCGGGCTGGCAGGCTTCTCCGTGTCCCACCTGCGGATTCCCGGATACCGGCGCCCCTGGGAAATGGAGGAATCCCGGCCGTCGAGAATCGCAAGTCCGCTGCGGATCATGCTCGAGGGACCGGTCGGCGCGGCGGCGTTCAACAACGAGTTCGGCCGCCCCAACGTCTGCGGCTACTTCCGCACCTTCGAGCAGTCTGCCGGGGCTCCTCGCGAACGTCTCGGCTATCACAAGCCCATCATGCTCGCCGGCGGCCTCGGCAGCATCCGTCCGGGTCACATCCACAAGGCGGACATCCCGCCGGGCACCCCCATCGTGGTCCTGGGGGGACCGGCCATGCTGATCGGCCTCGGCGGCGGGGCGGCGTCCAGCGTGACGACCGGCAGCAGTTCCGAGACACTGGACTATGCTTCCGTGCAGCGGGGGAACCCGGAGATGCAGCGCCGTTGCCAGGAGGTGATCGACAGCTGCTGCGCCCTGGGGGAGCACAATCCGATTCTTTCCATTCATGACGTGGGTGCAGGGGGGCTTTCCAACGCCCTGCCCGAACTGCTGCACGATTCGGGACGCGGCGGCCGGTTCGAACTGCGCTCCCTGCGCATCGACGAGCCCGGCATGTCTCCCATGCAGGTGTGGTGCAACGAATCCCAGGAACGTTACGTGCTGGCGGTGCGGCCGGATCGTCTGGAAGTATTCACCGAAATCTGCCGGCGTGAACGCTGCCTATTCGCCCTCGCGGGGGAGGCCACTGCGCAGGAGGAGCTCAGTCTGACCGACAACCATTTCGCCGGGTCCCATCCCGACCCCATCGACCTGCCCATGTCCCTGCTGTTCGGGATGCCGCCGAAAATGCGGCGCGATGTTCGAAGTGCAGCCGTTCGGGCCGTGCCGTTGGATATTTCCGGGCTGTCCCTGGAGGAGGCGTTTCATCGGGTGCTCTCCTTTCCCTCTGTGGCGGACAAGACCTTCCTGGTGACCATCGGGGACCGCAGCGTCACCGGCATGATCGCCAGGGACCAGATGGTGGGGCCCTGGCAGGTCCCGGTGGCGGACGTCGCGGTGACACTGAGCGGATACCAGGGTTACACCGGGGAGGCGATGGCCATCGGTGAGCGGACGCCGCTGGCGGTAATCGATGCGCCCGCCAGCGGGCGCATGGCCATCGGTGAGGCGCTGACCAACCTGTCGGCGACGGACATAAGCGACGGCAGCGGGATCAGGCTGTCCGCCAACTGGATGGTGGCTGCCGGTGAGCCCGGCCAGGATGCGGCACTTTACCGAACCGTGGAGGCGGTCGCCATGGAGCTGTGCCCGGCCCTCGGCATATCCATACCCGTCGGCAAGGATTCCATGTCCATGACGACACGCTGGCAGGAGCGGGGCCGGGACCACAGGGTGGTCGCGCCGCTTTCCCTGGTCATCACCGCGTATTCCCCCGTCCGGGACGTGCGGCGGACACTGACCCCGCTGATCGCCCCGGGTGGACGATCGGAGCTGTGGCTCATCGACCTGGGCGCCGGGCGCGACCGGCTCGGCGGGTCCGTGCTGGCGCAGGTCACCGGCCAGATGGGCGATGTTGCCCCGGACGTGGATGCGGACCTGCTGAAGGCCTTTCTCCGCGCCATGCAGACCTTGCGGGAGGGAGGCCTGGTCGCCGCCTGCCATGACCGGTCCGACGGCGGTCTCGCCGCGACACTTGCAGAAATGTGCTTCGCTTCCCGCTGCGGCTGCGAGATCGATCTGCCTCCCGGGGATCCCTTCGGGCGGCTGTTCAGCGAGGAGCTCGGGATGGTGGTCCAGGTCCCGGAGGAATCGAGGGACGAATTCATCCGGACGCTGTCCCGATGGGGTTTATTGGACATATCCGTTCCTCTGGGCAGGCCCGAGCCGGGAAATGTCGTCAGGATCCGTTCCGGCGGCATAGTGCTGCTGTCCCTTGAACGGAGTGCCCTCCACCGGTCCTGGTCCTCCGTAACCTTCCACATGCAGTCCCTGCGGGACAATCCGCACTGCGCCCGGGAGGAGTATGACCGGATATTCGACCTCGACGACCCCGGGATCAGCCCCGTGTTGCCCCGGGTCCCCTGCCAGGCTCCTGCGATCACGGGCAAGGCGAGGCCGCGGGTGGCAATCCTGCGGGAGCAGGGTGTGAACGGACAACTCGAGATGGCGGCGGCGTTCGACCACGCGGGATTCGAGGCCGTTGACCTTGCCATGACGGATCTCGTCGGAGGCGCTGGGCTGGATGGATTCCTCGGGTTCGCCGCATGCGGGGGATTTTCCTACGGCGATGTCCTGGGCGCGGGGGAGGGCTGGGCCAAGTCGATCCTGTTCAATGCCGTCCTGCGTGACCGGTTCGCCGCCTTCTTCCATCGTCCGGATACCTTCGCCCTCGGAGTCTGCAACGGCTGCCAGATGATGGCCACGATCCGCGAACTGATTCCCGGAACGGATTGCTGGCCACAGTTCGTGCGCAACGCCTCGGAGCAGTACGAGGCCCGGTTTGTGACCGTGGCGGTGGAGTCGGGCCGCTCCATTTTGCTGCGGGACATGGCAGGGGCGAGACTGCCGGTGTCCGTTGCCCACGGGGAGGGGAGGGTCTGGGCGGATGACGGCGGGCGCCTGCTGGAGCTGGAGAAGTCGGGGCAGGTGATCATGCGTTTCGTCGACAACCGCCACCAGGTTACGGAGACCTATCCTCTGAATCCCAACGGCTCGCCCGCTGGCGTCACCGGGCTGACCAACGCGGACGGGCGTTTCACTATCATGATGCCGCACCCTGAGCGGGTATTCCGCACGGTGACGAATTCCTGGCATCCGGAATCCTGGGGCGAGGACAGCCCGTGGATGCGGATGTTCTTCAATGCACGCCTGTGGGTCGACTGACAGATCCGGAGTGCCAGGGCCGGCTCGAGGATCTGTCCCTGAAGCCTGCCCGCCCCGGGGGCGCCATGGACGACGTGCCGTTTGCCGGGACTACATGCCGGTGTAGTTCGGCCCCCCCGTTCCTTCAGGTGTGACCCAGGTGATGTTCTCCGTCGGATCCTTGATGTCGCATGTCTTGCAGTGCACGCAGTTCTGTGCGTTGATGCGAAGTTCCGGCGCGCTGTCCTTGTCGACGTATTCATACACCCCGGCCGGGCAGAACCGTTCCTCCGGGCCGCCGTAGCGCTTGAAACTGACGGGCACCGCCCGTTCCGGCTCGGCCAGGCGGAGGTGGACCGGCTGGTCTTCCTCATGGTTGGTGCTGGACAGGTAGACGGAGGAGGTCTTGTCGAAGGTGATCACGCCGTCGGGCTTGGGGTAGGGGATGGGCTTGCACTCCCCGACGGGACGCAGTGCCTCGTGGTCCGGTTTCGGATCCTTCAGTGTAACCGGCAGCCGGCCGCGAAGAATGTTCTGCTCGATGTAGTTCCAGGAGCCGCCAAGCCACGTGCCAAACTTGTGGATGGCCGCGCCAAAATTGCGGGACCGGTGAAGTTCCTCGTGGAGCCAGGAGCCTCTGAACCGGGATTCATAGTCCTCCAGCGAGGTATTGCCCGCAAGGACATCCGCCACGGTTTCCGCAGCCAGCATGCCGGATTTCATGGCGGTATGGGAGCCCTTGATCTTGGAGAAATTCAAGGTGCCCGCGTCACAGCCGATCAGCAGGCCGCCGGGCATGACCATTTTCGGCAGGGCATTCAGGCCGCCCTTGGTGATCGCCCGGGCGCCGTAGGCAATGCGCTCGCCGTTCTCGAGATGCACCCGGATTTCCGGGTGCTGCTTGAAGCGCTGCAATTCATCGAACGGGGAGACGTGAGGGTTGCTGTAGGACAGGTCCGTGATCAGGCCCATGGACACCAGGTCTTCACCGAGATGGTAGAGAAAGGATCCGCCGGTGGAACCCGATTCGTTCAGGGGCCATCCGGCGCCGTGCAGCACCAGCCCCGGCTGGTGCCTGGACCGGTCGATTCTCCAGAGTTCCTTGATGCCGATGGCGTAATGCTGGGTGTCACGACCCTCGTCAAGACCGAATCGCCGGATGAGCTGCTTGCCGAGATGGCCGCGGCAGCCCTCGGCGAACAGCGTCACCCTGGCGTGCAGTTCCATGCCGGGTTCATAGGAGGCCTTGGCGGCCCCGTCCTTGCCCCGCCCCATCTCGCCGGTAGCCACGCCCTTGATGGAACCATCCTCGTGGAACAGCACTTCTGATGCCGGGAATCCCGGGTAGATCTCCACCCCGAGGGCCTCCGCCTGCTCCCCCAGCCAGCGGCAGACATCGCCAAGACTGATGATGTAGTTGCCGTCATTCCGCATGGGCTTCGGGTGCATCCAGTGCGGCATATCGATCGCCCTGTTTGCGTTGCGGAACATCAGGATCCGGTCCTTGGTCACCAGCGTATCGAGGGGGGCGCCGCGATCCTTCCAGTCCGGGAAGAGTTCATTCAGCGCCCGCGGCTCGAACACCGCGCCGGACAGAATATGGGCGCCGACCTCGGAGCCCTTCTCCAACAGCACCACGCTGATCTCCTGTTCCCGCTCCCCGGCCAGCTGCATGAGCCGGCAGGCAGCGGCAAGGCCGGCCGGCCCCCCGCCCACGATGACGACATCGACTTCCATGGATTCGCGTTCGACGATTTCTTCTGACATGATGCTCGGGGTGTTCTGCGAAACGGGGAAACGCCAAGTTGCCGAAAATTCTCCGGCAATTCAAGATATTGTGCCTGATATTTTGCAGTTGAACCCGTTAGAATACCACTCCCAGAACGGCATTCTCTATCAACGAAATACCCATGGCAGTGCAAGTCGCCGAAGCGTTTGGCGAACAGAGCCCGAACCGGACCGGCGCGACCGACCGGGAGGTCTATGACCGGGTCATGACCCCGAACTATGCGCCCATGACCCTGATTCCGGAGCGGGGCGAGGGCTCCGTGCTCTGGGATACCGACGGCAAATCCTATCTCGACCTGGCGGCGGGCATCGCGGTGAGCGCGCTCGGCCATGCCCACCCGGCGCTGATGGAGGCCCTGACGGAACAGGCGGGCAAATTCTGGCATGTGAGCAATCTGCTCACTAACCGACCGGCCATCGGATTGGCAGAGCGGCTGGTAAGCCTCACGTTCGCCGAGCGAGTGTTCTTTGCCAACTCCGGCGCCGAGGTCAACGAGGCGGCGCTGAAACTGGCACGGCGCCACTCGATCGAGAAGCACGGGCAGGACAAGACCGAGATCATCGCCTTCGACCACTCGTTCCACGGCCGGACCTTCTTCACGGTCTGCGTGGGTGGACAGCAAAAGTACAGTGACGGCTTCGGCCCAAAGCCCGGCGACATTACCCATCTCCCATTCAACGATGCTGCAGCCCTCGAGGAAGCGGTCAGCGACCGCACTGCCGCGGTGATACTGGAGCCGGTCCAGGGAGAAGGCGGGGTCAACCCGGCGACTCCGGAGTTCGTCCGGGCTGCCCGGGACCTGTGTACCCGGCACGGGGCCTCCCTCATCCTGGACGAGGTCCAGACCGGCGTCGGCCGCTCCGGCACCCTGTACATGTACGAGCAGCTCGGTGTCACCCCGGACATCCTGACCAGCGCCAAGGGGCTCGGCGGGGGATTCCCCATCGGCGCCATGATGACCACTGCCGGGATCGCCGAATCGTTCACGGTCGGTACGCATGGCAGCACCTTCGGCGGCAATCCCATGGCCTGTGCCGTCGCCAGCCGGCTGCTTGATATCGTGGCCGACCCGGCCCTGCTGGAATCGGTACGGGAAAAAAGCGCCCTGCTGCACGGCGAGCTTGCCTGCCTGCAGGACGGGCATGGCGCATTCGAGTCTATCCGGGGCGCCGGCCTGCTTCTGGGCGCCGAGCTTCAGGGGCCCTGGCACAACCGGGCGAGGGATGTGCTCCGCCAGTGTACCGAGGAGGGGTTGTTGATCCTGATGGCGGGGGACAACGTGCTGCGTTTCGCCCCGGCTCTCACGATCGGGGACGACCAGATACGCCGCGCCATCGGGATACTCGGCGATGCGCTGGTGAAAACCGCTGGCACCTGATCAGTAGTCCGGTCCGCTCGGCGGGGAACTGCCCGGCCAGTCCTTCCGGGAATCCGACGGCGTCTGTGTCGGCAACAGACCGGTTACCGCTTTCTCAGTAGTGTGGATTAGCGATCCAGGGCTCATAGACCATTTGAACGCTCGGTCGCTGAAGAATCACATCGGCAATGCGTTGGACGTTGGGAAACTCTTCAATGGCCGGATGCCCCATGGCTGGTCGCAGCCAGGTGGTCAGCATGAACAGATAGATGTCCGCAGCGCTGAACCGGTCTCCAAGTATCCAATCGTTGTCGCCGATCTGGTCGTCTACGACTTTCCAGGTTTCCCGCAGTCGACGGTTGCCGCGCTGCTGCGCGCCGGGTTCGCCTGCGGGCGTGTCGGCGAAGCGGTCCGGGTAGTACGTGAGTTGATAGGCGTTCTGAACGGAGTTGGAGAAATAGACCAGCGTCTGCAGATAGAGAGCCCGGGCGGGATCATTGACCGTAGGTGCCAGGTTCGCCTCTGCGTGTCGGTCACAAAGAAACACGGTGATGGCGGCGCATTCGTACATCGCGCCGTCATCCCAGAGCAGCACCGGCACCCATCCGTTAGGGTTCACGACAATTTGTTCCGGCGGGCGCGGCTTGCTCCTGTCGGTCGTCGACTCGATCAACTCATAGGGAACGTCCAGTTCCTCCAGCATCACCCGGACGCCCATGGATGCGCTTTTTAACGCGTAGAACAGTTTGTACATTGTCGGGTACTCCACATAGCCTCAAGTCGCCTTAGTGGGGGTGGATTCCGGGGTCTGTTGGCTTGGCGCAAGGGCGACTTCAGTGCGCAGGCCACCAGTCTCAGCGTGCTGCCGGAGATCTCGCGCCAACCGGATGGCTCGTTGCCCCAGATGACTGCACTTGCCGTCCCGAAGATCGGTTCTGACAGGAAGAGAAAGTCGCACAAGCCCGCGCCGAGTTTCGTCGGCGACCAGCTGATCATTGTGTTCGTCGGAAGAAAAGAACCCGACGCAGAGAAGCGGAAACCAGGGTGCCCGGGCAACGACGAGCATCCCGCCATAGACAAAGAATGCACACAACATGGGGAACACGTCGTCGGTTCGCGAGACCTGCACGCATACGGCGCCCGCAGCGAACATGGTTCCTTGCAGGACTGCCGGACAGTGACCGGCGTTCCTGGGTGGCGGTAGGTCCATCCCCCTTTGCCAGCGCCAAGCTGCGATCGGTGCCAGCAACACGATGCACATCCGGTACTGCGTGATCGTTCCTCGACCGCCGGTCATACCGGCTCCTCCAGGGCACGCTGCGGGATCCCGTACAGGCCCCATGAGCCGGCTGCCGGGAACAGCCCGAGGCATGCCGGAAAAATCTGGCCGGCCGCATGCTGGCCCCGTCTGCCTGATGAATGTCTGCTCTTCTCTCAACGCAGCCTTCCCCTCAGTAGGTCCACACTTCCGTGCAGGGCCTGAGTTCAATCTCGTTGCTCCACGCCGACCTCGGCTGAAGGTGGGTCAGCCAGTAGCTTTCCGCGACTTCGTCAGGACTGGCCAGCTTTTCCGGGTCGTACCTGCCTCCATAGAGTTCGCGCATGACCGGAACATCAAGATCGCAGTCCAGCCTGACGTGGACGATATGTACTCCGTCCTTGGCGTACGCCTTGGCCAGGCTCTGCGACAGCGCCCGCAACCCGAACTTGCCGATGGCATAGAGCGGATAGGTGCGTGATCCGCGATATGCGGCCGTAGCGCTTGAGAAAAACACGCTGCCGCGGGTACGCTTGATCATGGCCGGTAGAACCGTTTTGGCCGCAGCGAACGCGCCAATCACCTCAACCCGGAAAACATCCTCAAGCGCGTCGTAGGACATCTCCAGCGGCTCGCATCCCGTGAAATCCCCTCTCGCGTTGTAGATGAGGATGTCGATCTCGCCCATGTCATGCTTCACGGTGGAAAGCGCAGCCTCGATGGTTTCGGCTTTGGTGGCATCGGCGGAGTAGAACCGGACATTGGAGGCGCTGTTGCCGGCCTTCGCCGCCTTGATCGCGGCAGTGCTGCTAGCCTCGGATCGCGAGATCAGCGCCAGGTCGAATCCCCTGGACGCGAACTTTGCCGCCAACGCACGGCCGAGGCCTTCTCCCGCTCCTACAATTGCGCAGACGGCTTGTGGCATTGGACGTTCCCCGAAATCAGCGGAGGCAGGTGAATTACTCATGGATCACCATGCAGCGCACCTCGATGCTCCAGCGATCCGACACATCCGGCGGTGCGGCCCGATCCTCGAATGCGCTGTGATAACCGAACTTGCAAGGAGCGCCGGTATCTGCGGTATCGGAGAACTTGCCATTTGATTGTGCAATCGCTCCGGCCGAATTCCATTGTCTGATCAACAGTGCTTCTGTGCGCGTCATGTCCGTATAAGAGTACCGGTGATGAACGGATGCATGTCTGGCGAGAAAGCTCTCTCCCACATGATTCGAATGAATTTCCAAGACCACGCGATATTGTAGATCAACACTCTTGCCATCACAGACCACCAGTGGATGAAGGACGATCGGCGTCTTTGTTCAATTGCGTCACACACAGATGATGACCTGTCCATCTCCGGGGATTCACTCCAATTGCTGAAGGAGATTGTGGCACACAAGACAATAGTGGACCCCAATCCCTTCAGCGCTGGCCGGGCTGCGGTCTGCCCGGATTCTTTCTCTTCGAAGATCTCCTCACAGTCGTATTCCCGGAGTTTCCCGAGCTGCAGGTTCAGGTTCTGCCCGATGGAGCTGACCTGGGCGTATCCCACCGTTGCCATGTCTCAAATCGTCTTGGGTTATTGAGATGGCAATTATAAGACGACTTGCAAGACGCCCGAATTCCTGTTTTCGGGCAGTCTCGGGAAGTACACATAATAAGAATCGTGGATCATGGGCCTCCGGTCCGGCATGATAGACTCTGAAGTCCACGACCTGAATCGAATCGGAGTATGGCGATGAGACCTCATGTACATTCGAATTTTGTTGCTGGCCTTTCCCTTCTCGCACTGGCAGCCAGCTTTTCTTTCCAGCCGGTATCATTTGCCGATGAAAAAACGAGAATCGCGACCGAGCAGGAATTCAGGGAGATAGGAGTTGAAAAGAAGCTCGTTTATAAATTTGGAGAATATGTGATTGTCCATGATGATGGGACATTGTCAGGATATTTCAGTGGGAAACCACTAAGTGGAAATTGGAGTTGGGAAGATGGGTACTATTGCAGGACCGTATCGTTAGGAGGGAAGGATCTCGGTCATGATTGTCAGATAGTCGAATTATCAGGAAACCGCCTGAACTTCATTCGGAAGAAAGGAAAAGGCGGGAATAGTGGGCCCTACAAGATAGAACCTGAGTCGTAGCTTTTTCGGAGAATCCCAAACGGCAGTATCGACACAAATGGATTTACGACTACGCTGACGGGATTGGACAGGGATCCGAACACACCCGATGACGACAGCCATGCAGGTCCGCTGATCGAGTAGTCGCCGCTGCCCGGGCTGTCCACGGACCCCGGAGACTGGCGGGCGGAACTGGATCTCGGAGGTGGGATCGTGCTGCGGCTGAAGTAGTGGGCATGTTCTTTCCCGAATCCAGGGTGCTATATTGCCGTGGCCGATCTTGCGATTGACGATGGCGGCGGCCTGCTATTTTAAACTTGGCAATATCAACAAGAAGGAGATGAACATGAAAAGCAAAGCTGTTATAGCTGTTATAGCTGTGATTGGTGTTTTACTGTTGAGCAGTGGCTGTGCATCAATCACAAGAGGAACCAATGAGTCAGTTAACGTGGAGACTTCAAACTGTGGAAAGCCCACTCAATGTACCGCATCAAACAAGAAAGGTACTTGGGAGTTTACTGCGCCTGGACCCGTGACTGTTAAAAGAAGTGATGAAGCATTAATAATCCGATGCGAGGATGGTGACGAATACGTTACCCGCAGTATTGCTCCCAACCGGGATGAAATAATCTGGGGCAATATTATTTTTGGTGGGGTGATTGGTGGTGCTGTAGACGCCAACAGTGATGCACATTGGGAATTACCTGAGACAGTAACAATACATCGAAAAAATTGTTGAATGAGTGTAGGTATACTGAGCGCGACGCGACGCGAACTAATATCGAGACGGATAGCAGTGGTGACAATACCAGTGGGAGGCAGACCGAATGTGGCTCGGTAAGGCAGTTTTGGCTAGTGGGTGTCTGACGCTGGCCGCATGTGGTGGCGGGGGTGGCGAAGCTTCGATGGGGTCATCTCAACTCGACTATTCGAACACTGCCACGCCACGCCACGCCACAGCTACACGCCATACGAAACCGGATCCCACGCCCATTCGCTCCGGCTGAGCGACGATGTAACAGAGGTCTACATCGGCGGCGACTTGGAGCCTCAGGAATCCCTGCGTCATGTCGCGACGACCACGAACGGCATCCGCTACTTCATGGGAGCATCACGCGATGGCGTGGGTGTCGACAGACTGAAGAACTATGAGCGCGACCTAATCACCAGTACGGATGGCTTCTACCCGTTCCGTGTCGCGCCAAAGTTGTATGTCAGTGAGTACTTCCTGGAAGACCAGAATGCGGGCATCTTTGCTGCTCTGATGGGCAGCATTCGGTTGTTGAACGATGCATTGCCGCCTGAGTTCCAAATCCAATACACGGGCGCAAGGGGGGATGACGGCGAGACTATCTACGCCTATCCCGGAGAAATCGTGGCCATTCTTGATTCTCCGACAGGTATCGCAGACAACTGCGGCGCCACTGCGGTGGCTTGCGCGACGAATAGCACTTCCGGAAACAATACCTCTTGGGCGTTCCTGCGGCTGCCCGATGATTTCGATACATCTGAATACATGCACTCGCGCTCCGTAATCGCCCACGAACTGCTGCATGCGCTCGGTATCGTGGGCCACGTCGACAGTATCGAGTTCCCGGATAGCATCATGGGCACGTTCGGTGGATACATCCCGAACCTCGGCCATGTCATCAGCAGGATCGACCGCGAAGTGTTGCAGATCATGTACATGAGCCAGCGAACCGACCTGTATAACGACTGGGGCGAATGGTCGGACACGACCCACCACTTGGTGGGCCGGACAGGAGACAGGAATCTGAATTTCGGGGTGGCGCTGTTCAACGGCCTGCCACAACCATGGGTCAGGGGCGTCTTGCCGAATACGGCCTTGGTCGACAGCCGTCGCCTATACGGTACCGCCACATGGAGCGGCAACCTGCTGGGGTTCTCTGGACCGTCTCTGATAGCGGGGGATGCTGAACTTCAAGTCAGATTTTCTACGCTGTCGAATCCCGATAGTGAGCAGGACTTGCGGTTCCGTGATATTTACTTCCTGAATCGCTTCGAATCCGAGTCGCCAGACCGCTGGTTCCATACGCGCAACATCGATTACAAGATCAACGTGGCTGGCAACATATTCGTGAACGTTAGCGGCGAAGGCTACGAGCAAGGTCACGTCACCGGGGCTTTCCTTGGCCCTGAACATGAGCATATGGGTGGAACGCTCAAGAGAACCGATATGGTGGCTGCGTTTAGGGGCACGCGGTAATCGGTCTTACTAGCAGCCGAAGTCTTGCGGCGGCTCCACCGGCAACGCCCGCAAGTAGTCCCCGAAAGACGGAATGAGAATAATAACCTCGGTGAAGCGCTTGTAGTCCTTGCCCGGCCCCCGCCATGATTCGCCTTGCCGGTCCGGCCGTCCGCAACCACTCACCACCGCACGGTCATCTCGAATCCCGCCCCATGCGCCGGGGCGGTCCCCATGCTCTCCCGCCGGGTCGCCCGGACGCCGAAGGACAGGTCCGGTACGCCCGACGATACCCGCGACAGCCGCCAACCAACCGTCACGTCACGCCCGTCTCCCATGAACCCGAACCCCGCATGGGGACTCCCCGTGAAACGGCCCCCCAGTGCCGGGAAGCCATAGGCCGCCTCCACCGTCCAGCGGGCGGCAGTCTCGCCGCTGCCCGTGCGGTCCTCCAGCGGATCGGCCCGGAACAGCGCATCAAGCCCACCCTCGGCCTGTCCGCCCATCTCCTGACGAAGCGCAAGCGACAGGCCGCGCTCCGAGGCCGGGTCCGGATCAAAGGCAAGCGAAGCCGCAAACCCACGGTCCTCAAGATCATCCGCCTCATGCGTGATCAGTGTACGGCCCGACAGGTCCAGCGACAGTCCAAGACCCGGGTCCACCCAGGCAATGCCCCCGCCAACCTCCACCCCCGATCCACTCTCCGCATCCCCGCCGTCCCGGCGCAGTCCCAGCTCCACCTTCGGCGTCACATGACCTCCGCCCTCGGCGGCGATGCGCCAGCTGCCCTCCAGACCGAGTCGCAGGCGGGTTACATCAGAGTCCGACGCTGCCAGTTCGCTGGTCCGGTCCGACTCCGTCCGCGACCACAGTGCATCCGAGGTGATTGCCAGGGCCGGACCGGATCCCTGTGCCGGCAGCGCGATCACATCCCCCCGAAGGCCCGCCGACGCCATCGTCCAGGTGAGGTCGGAGCGAAGCGAGCCGCCCACCTCCGGCTTGAGGGTCACTTCGCCCGTGCCGTAACCCAGCGCGCCCCAGAGCTTCAGCCTCTCCGATACCCGGATCGCGCCATAGGGAACCGCCGCCGTCAGCGACGACTCCACCGTTCCATCGCCCTCCCGGACCGCACCGCCGCACAGAACCTCCCTCGTCTGCGGGTCCATGTCATGATCGGCATCCGTACAGAGCTGCGATGCGGCGCGGGACCCGGTCTCCGTATCCCGGTAACCGCCTTCCCCGCCGCTCTGCAGCAGCGCCATGCCCACCAGCCACTTGCCCCGCGCGTAGTCGGTCCCCAGCAGCGCCGTGGTCGCCTCTCCGTCCAGTGAGAACGTCCCCTCCCTGCCATCGAAGCTCGAGTGCGCCGCACGGCCCCACAGTGCCAGGCTGCCCCCCGAGGAATCCCCGGGGCCCGTCGCCGTGAAATGACTGCCCAGCAGCAGTTCCTGCAGCGTCATGGTCCGGATGCCAGGGGGCGCCATGCCGTCGACTCCTTCATTCGTGTCAATCCCCTCGATGCCGAAGCCATGGAGAACAGGGTCGGATGGATTGAATGGGCTGAATGGGTCGAATGAATTGAATGGATCAGACTGATCAGAATGAACCGAATCCCCATCGCCGGAATCCCGGGGCTGCAGTGAAATGCCCCCGAACGTGCCCTCGGCACCCGCCGTGCGCGGGGCCGACAGCCGGCCCGAGATCCCGTCCAGTGCCTGCTCCGCCACCGTCCGGCCGAACCGCGACAGCCAGGCCGCCGGCATCGGGTCGTCGTTGACGATGGTGCCGACCGCAACCCCGTCCGTAATCGACACCGGCACCTTCTGGCCCGAGCGGTACATGAACGCGTCGAAGAGCTCGACCTCGAACGTCTCCGGATTCTCGTCGTGGCTGTCGTCGCGAATGCCGATCCGGATTTCTGTGAACGTTTCGCCGGCCCTGATCCGGCTTCCTATGCGCCACGCGCGCGGGACGTGGCTATAGTCCCTGTTCGCCGTTGCCGAGACTGGCGTCGATTCGCGCGTCGCGTAGGCGAAGCGGACGTCCTGGTCCGTCGCCTTGCTCAAGCGTACCGTGAACCAACCCAAGCGTTCGTTCTCCTTCAGGGTGGCATCGGCAATCGAGATCGTCGGACCCGACGTCGGCGTCGTTGCATCGTTGTCGGATACCGCCACCGTGGCCGCATGGTCCGGGGCGGCGGCCACCGTGTAGCCCGTACCCGTGCCCAGGGTGGCGGTGATGGAGCCGTCCGGCTCGTCCACACCATCATCCACCGTGGCCACTTCCACGGTCATGCTGCCGGAGGTCGGGACGGTGAGCGTCCGTGATCCCATCTCCCCCGAGGCGGCGAAATCGCCGCTCTGGGCAACGCTCAGCGTTATGTCAAGCGGTGCGGCCGGCACCGGGCTGGCCGAGACCGTGAACGAAGCCGACGTACCTTCCGTCACGCCGCTACCGGCGGTGATGCTTACCACCGGCTCGTCATTGTCGCGCACCGCCACCGCGGCGTTGCCCTGGCCCGTGGCGATCGTGTAGCCCGTGCCCGTGCCGAGGGTGACGCTTACCGAGCCGTCGGCTTCGTCCGCATCATCATCCACCGTGCCCACGGAGAGTGCGGTGCTGGTATCCCCTGCTGCCAGCACCATCGTGCGGCTGCCCGCGCCGGGGGCGGCCAGATACTCGCCGCTCTGGGCAACGGTCCAG
Source organism: Candidatus Poriferihabitaceae bacterium (assembly GCA_965213885.1). GTDB lineage: Bacteria > Pseudomonadota > Gammaproteobacteria > Arenicellales > Poriferihabitantaceae > VYFG01. The sequence continues at coordinate 2,601,887 of OZ243919.1, read as the reverse complement.
GCAATCGTCAGGTCGGACTGCGGCGCCGGGTCGGCCGTGACGGTGAAGGTGGCATGGCCGCCCTCGTCCACGGCGGACCCCGCCCGGAGGCTGAGTTCGGGGGTGGTGGGTGTCACGTCATTGTCGCGCACCGCCACCGTACCGCTGCCCTTGCCCGTGGCCACCGTGTATCCGGTGCCCGTGTCGAGGGTGACGCTCACCGAGCCGTCGGCCTCGTCCACCGTGTCGTCCACCGTCGCCACCGAGAGATCGGTGCTGGTCGTGCCCGCCGCCAGCACCACCGTCCGGCTGCCCGCACCGGGTGCGGCCAGATACTCGCCGCTCTGGGCGACGGTCCAAGTGACCGTCAGGTCGGTGGCCGGGGCCGGATCGGCCGTGACTGTGAAGGTGGCATTGCCGCCCTCGTCCACGGCGGAGCCCGCCCGGAGGCTGAGCTCGGGCGTGGCGGGTGTTACCGGCTGTTCCTCCGGTGCCGCCGCCAGGCATTCGAGCGCGGTCACCACCGGCACCCACCGCTGAAGGCCTCGGTCCGCCTGGGTCTGCGCTTCGCTCGCGGTCATCGGGTTGTTGTCGTAGCTATTGCTCTCCCCGAAGGCGGCGAGCACCCTGCGCCAGCGCGGGACGTGGTCCGGCGAGTTCGGCCGGCTCTCGCCCGCATAGCCCTGGACGTCAGCGAGCAGAGCGTCGGAGATGCAGGCGGTCGAGGCATCATCGTCGCGCACAGCAATCGAAACCGAGCCATGGGTGCCGGAGGGCGTGTAACCCTGACCGCTGGCGATGGTCGCGCCGAGCATGCCGTCGAGCTCGTCCATGTTGTCGTTGTCCGTGGCGACATCGAGCGTCGCCGAGCCGGTCGTGTCGATGGTGACCGTCTTCGCACCGGCCTCGCCGCTCGCCGCGAACGCGCCGCTGTCCACGACATCCACATTCACCGTCAGCATGCCGAGCGGTGCAGGCGTCGCGGTCAGCGTGAAGCGGGCCGTGCCGCCCTCGGTGATGGCATTGCCGCCAGCGATGCTAACCACCGGCGTCGGCATCGGGTCGTCGTCGCTCACCGCCACCGTTCCCGTGGATGGCGTGCCGACGGTGTAGCCGCTGCCGCCGGTGACGGTGGCGGTGACGCTGCCGTCGGCCTCGTCGGTACTGTCGTCTTGCGTTGTGAGCGTCAAGGTGGCGGAGGTCTGACCCCCGGCAATGGTGAGCGTCTGCGTGCCTTCGTCCGACTGCGCCAGGAAGTCGCTGTTCGTATCATCGGCGACGGTGAGCGTTACCGTGAGGGCCGCCGCCGGCGCGGGACTCGCACTGACGGTGAACACCGCATCGCCGCCCTCGGTGATGCCTGTCCCGTCGGCGATGCTGATGACGGGCAGTGCGGGCGGCGGCGGCGCGCCTTCCAGGCATTCGAGCGCGGTCACCACCGGCACCCACCGGGGCCAGCCGTTGTCGGCGTAGGTCTGTGCTTCGGTCGCGGTCATCGGGCTGTGGCCGTTGCTGACCCCGAAGGCGGCGAGCACTTGGCTCCAGCGCTCGACATGCGGGTGGGCTCGCCAGGTTTCCTCCGCATAGCTCTCGACATTCGTGCGGAGCGCGTCCGACACGCAGACGGCCGGGACAGCATCCTTCTCGGCAACCGCCACCGCGGTGGTCGAACCGTCATCGTCACTCACGGCAATCGAAATCGCGCCGTGGGTTTCGGAGGGCGTGTAGCCCCGACCAGGGAAGATAGCCACGCCGATTGCACCGTCGGGCTCGTCCGTATCGTCGTCGTCCGTGTCGACATCGAATGTCGCCGTGCCGGTCGTGCCGATGGTCACCTGTCGCGCACCGGTTGCGTCGCTCGACGCGAACGCACCGCTGTCGGCAATGTTCACATTCACCGTGAGCGTTCCCTGCGGTGCAGGCGTCGCGGTCAGCGTGAAACGGGCGGTGCTGCCCTCGGTGATGGCGCTGCCACCGGCAACGCTGATCAACGACCAGGGGTCGTCGTCCGAGACTGTGACCGAGCCGCTCTCTTGTCCGTTGGCCGCGGTATAGCCTGTGCCCGATCCAAGGGTGACACTGACCGAACCGTCGGGCTCGTCCGTATCGTCGTCAAGTGTGGCAAGGGCAAGGGTAGCGGTGGTCGCACCGGCGGCGAAGGTCACCGTCCGGCTGCCCGCGCCAGGCGTGTCAAGGTAGTCGCCGCTCTGGGCGACGGTCACGTTGACTGTCAGGCCGGCCACAGGGGCAGGGTCGGCCGTGAACGTGAATTCCGCATTCTCACCCTCGTACACGGCAGATCCGGCAGATAGGCTCAGCACCGAGTCTGGTATCGGAGTTTCCATGCACTCCAACGCTTCGGCCACCGGCTTCCAGTCCGACAAGCTCTTTGCCTTCTCGCGCGCCTGGGCCGCGGAAAAGGTGCCCTGCCCGTCAAAGGTGTTCCGTACCGCAGTCCACTCCGCGACGCCCTGCTTCATGCCGTTCTTCTGGCCGGAACGGATATAGCCCTCCACGGTCTGGTACAGCTCGACCGAGACACACCAGGGTTTCTTGATGACAGGAACGTCATCGTCCACGATATGAATGCGGTGATCGTAGGGAATTGCGGCACTCACGCCCGTCGGCAGGTCTTCGAGGGGAAGCCAGACACGGAACGATTCGCGGGCCAACTCAGGACCCCACTCCTGGGAGCCTTCATACTCGCTGTCCGAAATTGTTCGAATGGTGAAACTCTTGCTTGTCGCGCCGGCCGGAATGGTCACGGTCCAAGGGCCGGATTCGTAGTCGACGCCGGGTTCGGCTTCGCCACCCAATGTCTTCACCGTAAATTCCGCCGATTTATCCAGCGGTTCAGACAATTGCACGGTCAGCACCGCCGGCTTGCCCTCGCCTACCACGGTGAGCCGCCGTCTCGGGAAGATCCTCACGCTGGGCGTGTCGCCGTCGGTGTCAAGAATGTTCGTGCTCAGCACCTTGAACGGTTCGGCCGGACCGACGCCGCCGCCGACATTCGTGCGGCTGGAAAGGTTGTCGTACTGCCACTGCAAACCGGACCCGACCGAGATCTTTTCCGCACCCTCGGAGATCACGTCGTCGTTTGCCGTGATTTCGAGAGTGGCCGATTGCGCACCTGCACCGGAGAAGATGACAAATGAGTACGGTTGGTCGGCATCTTGCAGGTGGCAACCCTGGCAGCTCTTGAGTGCCATGGTGTAGTCATCGGTCTTAAGGCCCTCACCCAAGGCGCCTAAGACCCATGGGCCAATTCCCAAAATGGCCACCGCAATCTCACCAGCCACCAATGGCCGACCCAACGACACGACAAATTCGATCTTTTCGTCCGAATTGCCTTCCGTAATCGGTCCAAGCGGTCCCGGGTTGGCAGGCTTCACGTAAACCAGTGTCTTGTCATCATCACGTAATTTCACAACGTATTGCCCACCGCTGGGGCTATTGCCGTAGTTTGAATCGGAGGATGTGACTTTATGACTTATGTTTACCACGCGATCCGGTTCATCGATGTCGTTGTCGGCACTTGCGGCCGGGGTCACGTTGAAGCATTGCTTCTCGGACCAATTTCCCGGGGTGAAGGTAATCGGGTCGATATCGACTATCGGCGGACTCGGTGTCGCCGTTATGACGACATCATCGCTTGGGGCTGCGTTCAAGCGCGCACAGTAATTGTATTTGTCAGACGAGCCTTCGACTGGCTGGGCGGTGCTGTGCCCCTCGGCAGCGACCGGGCTGGAGATCGTTACGCCTGGAGTCTGAGCATGAGATTGCATGGGGACAAGCCATGCACCCAGCAGCAATATGGCAATCGTTTCCCGGAGCGCCCTAGGCGGCGGCACCATGAAGACGCAGGAAGCGCGATCCGGCGATCCGGCGATCCGGCGATCCGGCGATCCGGCGATCCGGCGATCCGGCGATCCGGCGATCCGGCGATCCGGCGATCCGGCGATCCGGCGATCCGGCGATCCGGCGATCCGGCGATCCGGCGATCCGGCGATCCGGCGATCCGGCGATCCGGCGATCCGGCGATCCGGCGATCCGGCGATCCGGCGATCCGGCGATCCGGCGATCATGGTCTGTCCCTCATCCTTCCCTGTCAACCCCAAGGTCGGCACCGGAACACCATAGGACGCCTCGGCAGAACGGCGAAATGAATGAAGAAAACGGGAAATACGGGAATACGGGAAGTACACCGACCCCGGAACGAAACTCTTTCATGCCTCATGTCAGACCTCCCATGCATCTGAAAACAGACCGTCATCATCGCGGGAGAACCCTGTACGGCTCCACAGAATCCCGCCAACAGGCCAAAATTTTGCCATAAATCCGGCTACGGGACCATGCGCATGTGCGGCCCGCGAGCCGGACCTTGCCGGGGTCCCGGGCCGCATAGGCATACTGGAGCACCTCAAGCCGGGAAGACCAAAAGGAAGTACTTGGTTCTATAGCACAGATGCTATATGATTTGGCAGTATGGCTTGGCACGTCAGAGCCCTGAATGCTACTGTGGACGGGGAGCTCGACGCGCTCCCCGCCGACATGCGAGCGCGGTTCGTTCGCATCGCCAGATTGATCACTGCAGTCGGTCTTGAGCGCGTTGGAATGCCGCATGTCAGGCACCTGACCGGCCCGCTGTGGGAAATGCGCCTCCCCGCGGCCGGGACGGCACCGCGCGGGCGCTGTACGTTATCGCAATGGACCAGCAGGTCGTGGTGGTGCGGGCGTTTGTCAAGAAAACCCGGCGTACGCCGCACCGGGAAATCGAGTTGGCGCTGCAACGCGCCCAGGAGGTATTGCAATGAGCACGCTTGAAGAACTGCACGAGCGGTGGAGCCGGGACGCGGCCTATCGCGAAGCCTATGAGCAATTGGAGCCGGAGTTCGAGGTGGCCCGTGCACTCATTGAGGCGCGCCGGTGCGCCGGGTTCACCCAAGCGGAGTTGGCAGCACGGATGAAGACTACGCAATCGGCGGTTGCGCGCTTGGAGAGCGGGCGGATACCGCCATCCACACGCACACTGGAGAAGGTCGCGAGGGCAACGGGAACCCGATTGCGTATCCGGTTCGAGCCCGCGTAAACCCGCCATCCGATCCAATTCCAGGGCGGCCAACGGCGCAACGGCCTATGTGATGAAACACCTGCCGAAGCGATTGGCCAATTACGGCTGGCGCCCGGGCCGCAGAGCGGCCTGGTTGGCAGTTCACCCTTGCCGGGTGGCCCGGAATGTCAAAAAACGGGCCTGCTCTGAACTCGGATTCTCCACTTCGGGCCGGTTTTTCGTCGAATCATCAGCCGCGGGCCTGCCCAACCGTTCCCACTTCAGCCCCGGAAACGGATCCCGGACCGTTCGGATTCCCCACCCGGATTTTTCCGGGCCGGCCGTCTGCACTGCCGTGTCGTCCGGTACGGTTTTCCCCATATATGGCCCACCCCGATTGGCAAGAACAATTTTCGATCTGGAAGGGACAGGCTGCTGCCATATCTGCGGCAAGGTTATCCATCATCGCTATTCCTTAGCGTCGAGAATCAGATCGGTCCGGTCGGCGATTGACCCTTCGTCCAACACCTTATTTTTCAGTTGCCGTATCGCACCGTAATCGTTTCGCAACCAGATTGGGTCAATCTGCTGGCAGCGCAAGTGCGCGCGTGACGGCATCCGGCTCGCGGTCGATCACGGTCAGCAACACGCGCGCCGCCCTGTCGGGAACCCGGCGTCCCTGTTCCCAGTCCTGAATCGCGCGCGCATCCAGCCCGAAACGGTCGGCGAACTTCTGCCGGCTCAGCTTCATCCGCTTGCGCAGGGCGACGACCCGCTCGGCCGTAGGGTCGTCCACGATCCGGCAGGGCAACGCCGTCTCGCCCCGCACATGGGCCAGCACTTCGCCCAGTGCCGTCTCGATCTCAAGCCCGGCTTCGGTTCGTTCGTCTGTCATCATCTCTGCTTCTCCCGTTCGATGGCCGTCACAAGCCGTACCAGCGCCCTTCAGTCCGCCGCCGTCAGATCGTCGCGGTCCGCCTTGTGGTGGTTGATATGATGGTCCGAAGTGGCGCCTCTCATCCCCGGATCTGGAAAACCCCACAGCGCAAGACCCTCGACAAGTCTTGGGCTTGCGTGGTCGACCGCGGGGCCCCATACTCGCCCCTGCGACAACCAGCAGAGATCCGAGGTCGGGTCTCCTGCTGAATACAACAGCACCAATCCGGCGACGGTTTGGCCTCCATTGCTTGGCGCGAATAGGCGGGACTTCTTCGCACACTCTGCGTGGTTGTCGCATGGTCCGGCGCCATTCATGTGCCGAAACACAATGTTAACCAAGAGGTACGACACATGACATCCTTTGATATTCGATTGGCACGAACCGCTACTCTGGGCGTTGCTGCCACATTCGCCTTGCTGACCCTTGCTGCCTGTGGCGGCGGTGGCGGTGGTGGCAACGGCGGTCAGATGCCGGGCGGTGGAGACACAACGACTCCGACACGCGCCGAGGCGTTGACAAACCCGGTGACGGCGGCCAACGTGGCCGCCGTAATTACTCGGGCGGCCGAAGCCCAGCCTAGCGCCGGCAGCGTCACGCAGTCATCGAATGTCGACAGCAACAACATCACAACCGACGAGGTAGACATCACCGCGCAGTACGGGTCTGGAGGTCCCAGCTTCTCCATTCGTAACGGAACCGCGTGGTCTATCGGCACCAGCGACGGCAATCCCCGCCGGATCCCCGATACCACGCCACCGTGGCAAGGCGACGAGTTGAGCAAGCGTATCAGCGGCGGGACACTCTACGTCGATGCCTACACCGATATCGAAGCGCCCGAAACGCGGCAGGTCGGCGGAGACGACGGCACGAGCGATGTGCCGTTGAGGACGATGATCGCAAGCGCCGGCGTCAACTTGTCTGCCGGTGGCAACATCACCGGTTATCGAGGAATGCTGGATGGTGCGCCGGGAACGTTCAACTGTGACGGAAGCGGAGGCGGTTGCGGGGTAAGCGCCGGGAGCACTACCCGAGGGATGTGGACGTTTACACCTGATCGTCCGCCCGGAGCCGTCGATGTTTCGAGTTCCGACATGGTGGCGTGGTCCGGTTCGTTCGACAACAGTCGCCTTTCGGGAACCCGCAACGGCCAGCAGGGCTGGTTCCGTTGCACTTCACAGTCGTGCGGCCACAGCACGTCAACCGTCAATGGTCAAACCCGCAGGATGCTAACAGGGGACTGGATTTTCGTACCCTCGACGACGACGACGGTCACGACGCCGGATGCCGACTATCTCGCGGGCGGAGTCTGGCTAATCGTACCCGACGACGCATCGAGCGCTGCAGATTACGAATTCGGCGCGTTCGTTGATGGCAGCGATCCGTTCATGCAGAGCAACCTTGCCGCCGTCAGCGGCACCGCAACCTACGAGGGGGATGCGACCGGCGTGTATTCGAAGACCGCGGGTGGCTCCACCGAGATCGGGTACTTCGATGGCGATGTCCGGCTGACCGCGAATTTCGGAGACGCAAACGGCCTCGGCACGATCAGCGGATCGATCACCAATTTCGAAATCGACGGCTATCCGGAAGACGGAACGTTGAATCTGGGAACCGCCAACATCAGATCGCAGGACAGCGGCTTCTTCAGAGGAGCGGTCACCGGCTCCGACGTTGAGCGAAGCTACACCGGCCACTGGGGAGGCCAGTTCTTCGGAAACAGCGAGGCGGATGGTCGCCCCGGATCGGTCGCCGGGACCTTCGGTGGTCACTCTACCGACGATGCGGTGAACTTCGTCGGTGCGTTCGGCGCTCACAAGCAATAGACCGACCAACTCGCTCGACAGACGTAGAAGGGCAGCCAGACGGCTGCCCCTCTCATTTTCTCTCCAGCATCGTATCTCACGGCAGCGTCCGCACTGCCCGCGGCACCGGCCGTCGGCACTGGCGACCCACAGCGCAGGATTGCCGACAGTGCCGGTCGAGCGAGAGATGCCTCGGTGAGCACCCGGCAAAGGACGTGATCGAACTCCCCCCGTGGCTCTGGAAAGACAAGTTCGGAGCCAATCCGATGAAGAGCGATCTTGGCAGGATCAGGGGCACCTTGAACTGATCGGCCGCCCGGGCCCCTGACACCGCCGGGATTCCAGGCCTTCGCCAGGGCCTCCCCATCCTCACTGTCTCCGAACGTCGGAGCAGTATGTCCGACCGCCATAGTCGAAGTCCCGGGACCAGGCACTGCACGGCGCAACTCCAGGATGTGGCATCGTGGATGGGCGTCGATTGTCGAAAAACGGCCGGCCATTTCCACCATGTCTGACTACGGATGGAAAAACGTCGCCGAGTCGATTTTTCGTCGATTTACCCGCTGGGGAAACAGCGGACTTCGGGAAAAAGCCGGGTTGTCCGGGGTCATTGCCAAGGCAGATCACCACAGAATCCGGCTACGGGGCCATGCGCATATACGGCTCTTTCCCGCTGCCCGGACCAGGCATGCGCCATTTCCGGAACGCTCGGACTCCATGATTCCGAATGAGTGCCGACTGGCTATTCCAACCGGTCATTGTCCGGTTCAGGCCGACGGCGGTTCCACCGGCAACGCCCGCAGGTAGTCCCCGAAGGATGGAATCGGAATCTGGTAATGGTAGGGAAGTTCCTTCGTCTCGGCCAACAGGCCGACATGGAGGGCATTGGTCAGAAAATCGTCCAGGGTTTCTTCCGCCAGGAACGGCCGGAGATCGTCATAGGGCAACACGCCGCCCTTCTCCCGGGCTGCCAGGGCCATCTGCCGGTAGACCCAGGGTGGCCGGAAGCCGGCAGCAAGCCGGCCGGCATAGTATTCCCTCTTGTATGCCTCCGCAGCAGCCATGGCCTCATCCAGATGGGCCGAATCAATGCGTCCCTCATGGGCCCGGAGAATGTCGCACGCCGCAACCGAAACGCTGTTGATATGCTGCGGCCACCCCTGGGACAGTTCGGCCAGTTCGTTCACCCACACTTCCCGATCTTCCGGCGTCCCCGTGAAACCATAGGCGCCGAGGATATCCCGGATGGCACAGGCCGAATCATCAAACGGCAGGGGATCCAGGGTCACCACCCGCCCCCTGGCGAATCTGGAAAGTCCGCACTCGCGCAGTACCTTCTGGGTGTCGCTCAGTCCAAAGAACGCCGCCACCAGAGGAATCCCGCCGGGATCCCGGTGAAGACAGTCCATCACACCCTTCGTATTGTCGGAAACCGGGGTGTTCTGTGCTTCGTCCACACACACCACAATGTGGAATTTGCCTAGATGCGGGGCGGCATGAGAAAACACTCCGGAGGCAGACACTTCCCGCTCCCGCCCGCTCCATGATACGCCGCCCACCGAGACATCCCGATCCGGTATCTCCCGAAGAATCTGCCTGCCCCGATCGAGCAATTCACCCAGCACCCTGGATGCGGTTCCGGATGTCCTCCCCCGGAGGCGCTCGCTTTCCGCGTTGGCCGCATCCACCATACCCCTGACCACCCGGTCGGGATACCGCAAGGCATCGGGATACATGGCAACCGCCACCCAGGGCACCTCGGGGGTCGAATGGCGCCGCACCGCCTCCATGCATTCTTCCATCAGTGCCGACTTCCCGGCGCCCGGGGCGCCCTGGAAGACCATCGTACCGCCGCCGACCCGCCCATCATGGAGACTGCCGGCTGCCCTGCGGAAGACATGGAACTCTTCATCACGTCCACGAAAGAACGGCTCACGGCCGACTTCGGAACGGTCCGTCTGGTCCAGCCATGTCTCCAGCGGCAAGGGATCGGCCGGCGGCGGCTTCGGAAAGGGTCTTTCGTTCATACGAATAATCTTACCCCAACGATCCAGCAAGTACACGGGCAATCCGTGCCGGCCGGGCCGCACCGACAGACTGCGGCCCACCAAAGATTTGAAGCCAAGGGTCGCCCATTCATACGGGTGGAAACTTAGACGCGCGGATGATCACGCGCGCACGGCAGGGGCGTAAGTGTTCGTTCTGAGGGGGACTGATAACATGATCGGCATTGCGCTATGGTTGCGCGCATGGCGATGCGCGAAGCTGATGTTGGCATTGAACTGAAGTTGATCGAAGGAGGCGATGGTACCCGGTCGCATCCGCCGTCCTCGCCGGGCGCGGCGCTGAGGTGGCGGTGTTTGTACGAACGCGCGCAGCAAAGCCGGTTCGTACAAGCAGGAGATGACCGAGGCCCAGCCGTGGCGCCCGGCGAGCCGCATTCATGTTCGTGTTGCCGATCCGTGAATGAACGGCTGTTCGCCGGAAGACGGCCCGGTGCGCAATGGTTTCCGCCGTCCTGGGCGGGAAGGGTGACGGTAGCGATTCGGTTGTACGGGCCCAATCCTGCGGACGGCGCCGACACATTCACATATCCAGGGGACCGCACCGCCGGCGCAGTGTCTCCGCACTCTCAGCGAAATTGCGATGAACCACTGGCGCCATCCTGGGCGCGATCCAGTCCCGGAGCGGTGCAAGAAAATTCTCCGAGGCCAGCAGTTGTCCGAGGAGTGCCATCACCCGGCCGAGATGCTGCAGATAGATCTCCTTGCCGTCCCGGAGCCACAGACGGACGAAGATTCCCGCCACCTTGCAGTGCCGCTGGGCTCCCCAGAAGGCGGCATGCCGACGGTACGGCTCCGGGGGAATGTCCAGGCAGTTGCGCCAGTGTTCGATCAGGCGGGCACGCAACGTGGGGTCCACATCCCTGCGCGCATCCTCCACCAGCGACACCACGTCATACACCGGAGATCCCAGTAGTGCATCCTGGTAGTCGATCATGGCGCACCGCTGTTCGACTAGCAGCAGGTTGTCGACGTGGAAATCCCGGTGCACCAGCACCGGCGACAGGGGTGGCAATGCATGGAACAGCCCTGACCACACGTCCAGGTACTCGTCATGTTCCGGGGACTTCAGGGCACGTCCCAGCCGGGCCGGCAAGTACCACTCCGTGAACAGTGCCGCCTCCTTCAGGGCTGCGGATTCGCCGTAGGGAGGCAGGTCGATGCCGGTCATGTCCACGCCGCAACGCGTCTGCAGGCCGATGAGTTCATCCATGGCGAGGTCATAGAGTTCCTCCTCCGGAGCACCGTTGGCGAGCAGCCTGCTGAACGTGTCATCGCCGAGATCCTCCAGCAGCACGAAACCCTGCTTCGCGTCCGCGGTATGGATGCGGGGGACCCTGGCGCCGAGACGCGCCAGGTGTCCGGTGACGGCAACGAATGCGGCCGGATGCTCTCCCGGCGGGGGTGCGTCCATCAGCAGTAGCCCCCGACCGGACAGCCGGAAATATCTCCGCGCCGATGCGTCGGGATCAAGGCCCACCACTTCCGTCCCTTCCAGTCCGTGGGCACCCAGGAAACGTCGTCTCAACTCCGCGCGTGTCATGCCGGAATCAGTTCAGATAGGCCATCATGCGGCCGGTGAGGCGCTCGCGCTGTTTGCCGTCACTGACCGGCCGGCCGTCCCGGTCGGTGATGAAGAACGTGTCCTCGGCCCGCTCCCCCACGGTGGACACCTTCGCGGACACCAGCTTGACCTTGCACTCGTGCAGCGCCAGGGACACGTTGTAGAGAAGCCCCGGTCGGTCGTTGGCCACCACCTCCATGACGGTATGGTCGCTGACCGCTTCGTCGTTGAATACGATCCGTGTTTCCACGGTGAACTGACGCAGGGCGCGCGACAGCATGCGCCTGGCCGGCTTGTATTCACGCATCGGGGTGAGCAGGTCCTGGCGCAGGGCCGCCGTGGTTTCCAGCAGCCACTTGCGGTTGTTGCTGGCGTTGTCCGGATCCGATGCCATGAAACCGAGGAGCGTCAATCCCGAACGGGTGGGATGGATGTGGGCGTCCAGGAGATTCAGGTTGAGTCGGTCCATGCCCCCCGTGAGGCGGGGCAGCAGTTCCTCGGAGTGCGGCGCCAGGACCAGCAACTGCATCGCCCCGAGGTCCTTCCGCGGACGGGCGGTGACCAGTGGCAGGTCCAGGGCGCTGGCCGAGGCGATCATCTCGGCATGCCATGCACTCGAACCGGGTCCGTTGCGCAGGAAATACTCTTCGCTGAGCTGGGACCAGAACCGCTCCAGATTTCCGGCACTGACCCGTCGGGTCGTGAGCTTGCGGGCTGCCTCCTTGCGCGCCCCGATGCGCTCGCTTACGGCCTGGACATCGCTCAGCCCCGTGCGCAGTCGCCTGGACGTGGACCTGTAGAGGTTGTTCAGCAGGTGGCCTTTCCAGTCGCTCCAGACCAATGGACTGGTGCCGCGGATGTCGGCGAAGGTGAGCAGGTACAGGTTGTCCAGGTGTTCCTGGTCCCCCACGGTTTCGGCGAAACGGTCGATGGCCCGGGGATTGGTGATGTCTTCGCGCTGGGCGGTCCAGGACATGAGGAGGTGGTGGCGTACCAGCCAGGACACGAAACTGGCGTCGTATTCGGACATGCCGAGGCTGGTGCACAGCCGCAGCGCGATCTCACCGCCCTCCTCGGAATGGTCGCGGCCGCTGCCCTTGCCGAGGTCGTGGCACAGTGCGGCCAGGTACAGGCGCTCACGGTTGGTCTGCCGGGCCAGCAGGGTGGTCAGGTGCGGAAACTCGTGGCGGTGCTGCGGCAGGGCGAGGCGGCGCAGGTTGCTCACCACGAACAGCGAGTGGGCATCGACGGTGTACACATGGAACAGATCATGCTGCATCTGGCCCATGATCCGGCCGAAATCCGGGAAGAAACGTCCGAGAACGCCATAGGCATTCATCCTGCGCAGCGCATGAGTAAGACCGCCCTGGTGGCGGAACATCTCGAGGAACAGGGCTCTGTGTTCCGGGTTCCGGCGGAAGGTGTCGTCGATCAGGTCGAGACTGGATCGGATGAGCCGTACCGTGCTGGCCCTGATCCCGGTCAAGGCACTGCGCTTCTGCATCAGCAGGAAGATTTCCAGCAGCGCCATCGGCTCGTCGCGAAAGACCCGTTCGTGGGTCACCTCGATGAAGCTGCCCACGGACTGGAACCTGGAATTGATCTTCCGTACCCGACTCTTCCCGGGGCGAAGGATGGCTTCTTCGAAATGCTGCAGCAGCAGTTCGTTGTGCAGCTGTATCTCCTTGGCGGTGCGGTAGTAGTCCCGCATCATCCGCTCCACGGCGAGATGGTTTTCCCCCTCCTTGTAGCCAAGTTGCAATGCCAGTTGTTTCTGGTGATCGAACAGCAGTCGGTCCTCGCAGCGCCCGGAGAGATGGTGCAGGCCGTTGCGCAACCGCCAGAGGAAGTCGCGGTGGCGGATCAGGGCCCGGTATTCAGCATCGGTCAGAAACCCGTGTTCAACCAGCTTGGCAAGGTCACTGGTGCCGAAATAGCGGTTGGCCACCCAGCTGATCATGTGCAGATCCCGGAGACCGCCCTTGCCTTTCTTGATATTGGGTTCCAGGTTGTAGGCCGTGTCGCCGTAATGCTGGTGGCGGGCTTCCTGTTCACGGTATTTCTCCCGGAAGTAGCGCTCCACCGGCCATACCCTGTGACTGCGGAGGTTCCCCTGCAGGGAGTTGAAGCGTTCCCTGTCACCGTCCAGCAGCCTGGTTTCCATGAGATTGGTGATGACACTGATATCCTCGCGAGCGAGCCGGATGCATTCCCTTTCCGTGCGCAGGCTGTGCCCGACCTTGATGCCGATGTCCCAGCAGAATCGGATGAACCGTTCCGCGCAGTCGTTCGCGGCGGCATCACCCGAACCGTCGGCGCCGCTCACGAGGATCAGCAGGTCGATGTCGGATTCCAGGTTGAGTTCCGCACGGCCATAGCCCCCGGCGGCGATCAGGTCCACCCGGTCGCCAATCTCCAGACTGTTGCGGAACCTGCGCCAGCCGTGCAGCAGCACCTGGTCGGTGAGCCAGGCCAGATTACGAGCCAGAACGGCGGAACTGCCTCCCTCGAGATGGTACTCGGCCAGCAGGTTCTTGCCGTGGTTGAGGGCCAGCTGCGACGAACGGGTGGCCTCCCCGGCATCCCCGAGGGGATCCCGCAGGGCTCCGGGATCCAGCAGTTCGGCGTGGCTGAGTCGGGCCATGAAAAAGACGGGACGGCTAGCCGCTCGCCGGCTCAGCCGGATACGGTGAGTACTTCATGGCCGTTCCCGGTCACCAGGATGGTGTGCTCCCATTGGGCGGACAGGCTGCGGTCCCGGGTCACCACGGTCCACTGATCCGGCAGCAGTTTGGTCTCCTTCCTGCCCGCGTTCAGCATGGGTTCGATGGTGAAGGTCATTCCGGGTCTGAGCTCCATCCCGGTATCCGGATTGCCGTAGTGAAGCACCTGGGGCTCCTCGTGAAAAACGCGTCCGATACCATGCCCGCAGTACTCGCGCACCACCGAGAAGCCATTACTTTCGGCGTGTTTCTGGATCGCATGGCCGATGTCACCAAGACGCACGCCGGGACCCACCAGTCCGATGCCGATCTCAAGGCACTCCCGGCAGATCTGCACGAGGCGCCGTGCCCGGATAGAGGGCTCACCGACGAAGAACATCCGGCTGGTGTCGCCATGAAACCCGTCCTTGATCACGGTCACGTCGATATTGATGATGTCGCCGTTCTTGAGCTTCTTGTTCGAGGGAATCCCGTGACAGATCACGTTGTTGACGGATGTGCAGATGGACTTCGGAAAGCCCCTGTAGTTGAGCGGTGCGGGGATGGCCTGCTGCTGCACCACGATGTATTCATGGCAGACGGTGTTGAGTTCATCCGTGGTGACGCCGGCACGGATATGGGGCTCGATCATGTCCAGCACTTCCGCGGCCAAGCGGCCCGCGACGCGCATTCTGTCAATTTCCTCCGGACTTTTGATTGATACCGGCATGGCGGCCAGGGTCTGTGCAAAAGGTCGTAATGCTCCCAAATTCCGCTTTTTTCTTCAACCGTTATTCGGTAAAATCCGCCGCCCTCAAGCGCCCTTGCCCCGGGATTCCGACGAATTTCCCGGCCATGGGCGGAAATCCGCACACGGCGCAATGCCTGCCCGGGTGCCCCATGATGCAGGAACGGCTGCGAGCCCGCCTGCTTCCGGGGTCGGCAGGGAGTAACCGTGGAGGCCCAACCCAATACACGAGATATCACGACATGGCTGAAATCACCATGCGCCGCCTGTTGCAGGCCGGCGTGCATTTCGGGCACCAGACCCGCTACTGGTCGCCCAAGATGGCTCCCTATATCTTCGGCGAGCGCAACAAGATTCATATCATCAATCTTGAAAAGACGCTGCCGATGCTGAAGGAGGCTACCAATTTTCTCGGGGCCACTGCGGCCCAGGGCGGCAAGGTCCTGTTCGTCGGCACCAAGAGACAGGCGGGCAGGCAGGTTCGCGCCGAGGCGACCCGGGCCGGATGCTCCTACGTGGATCATCGCTGGCTCGGCGGCATGCTGACCAACTTCAAGACGGTCAAGAACTCCATCGCCAGGCTAAAGGATCTGGAACAGCAGATCGAATCCGGGGTGGTGCGCAGGCTGAGCAAGAAGGAGGCCCTGAACCTGGAGCGGGAACGCGCCAAGCTGGATCGCACCCTTTCGGGGATCAAGGACATGGGGGGGCTGCCCGACGCGCTGTTCGTGATTGATGTGGAAGAGGAATATATTGCCGTCGCCGAGGCCAACAAGCTCGGCATACCGGTGGTGGCGGTAGTTGACAGCAACTGCAGCAGCAACGGCATCGAGTATGTTATCCCCGGCAATGACGACTCCGGCCGGGCGATCGCGCTGTACCTGGAAGCCGCTGCTGACGCCATCATCGAGGCCCGTACCGCCGCACCCGCCGCGCCGGTGATTCCGGCCGCGGGCGACGATGAGTACATCGAGCTGGATGAGACCGGCAAGATCATTACGCCGGTCACGAGCGGTTCCGACGAAGCCGGGACAGCCCCTGCGGAGGACGTGGCTGCGGCCGCGGAGGATGCGGCAGAGGCCGCGGAGGATGCGGCAGAGGCCGCGGAGGATGCGGCAGAGGCCACGGAGGATGCGGCAGAGGCCACGGAGGATGCGGCAGAGGCCACGGAGGATGCGGCAGAGGCCACGGATTCCTCCGATGACAGCGGAGCCGAAAAGCCGGACCCGACGGAGCAGAC
This sequence comes from Candidatus Poriferihabitaceae bacterium, assembly GCA_965213885.1. Lineage (GTDB taxonomy): Bacteria > Pseudomonadota > Gammaproteobacteria > Arenicellales > Poriferihabitantaceae > VYFG01. The sequence goes on along the minus strand of OZ243919.1, from coordinate 2,585,796 downwards.
CAAGGTAACCAAGAAAAAGGTAACCCGGAAAAAGGTGGTGCGAAAGAAGAAGGTCGCCGAGACGGAATGACTTGCTGAATCTGCCTGCGGACATGGCGGGGGTGAGGTGTCGATCCGGCGCCCGCCACCGTCAGCATATTCAGTGCCCTTGAATCAACAGACAGTATTTCGGGAAATTGCAAACATGACAATTACTGCGGCAATGGTAAAGGAACTGCGCGAAAGGACCGGTGCAGGCATGATGGACTGCAAGAAGGTCCTGACCCAGACCGGCGGAGACATGGAGGCCGCCATCGAGGAGCTGCGCATAAAGGGCGCCGCAGCGGCGGAGAAGAAGGCCGGGCGGACTGCCGCCGAGGGCGTGATTGTTTCGGCAACGGACGGGGTGGCCGGCGCCCTGGCGGAAATCAACTGTGAAACCGATTTTGTCGCCAAGGATGATTCGTTTCGGACATTCAGTGCCGCCGTGGTGGATGCCGTGCTCGCCGCAGACCCGCGGGACGCGGCCGCCCTCGCGGAGAGCACGGCGGACAGCGCCGGCACCACGGTGGAGGCCGCGCGGCGGGAACTGATTGCCAAGATCGGCGAGAATATCACCGTGCGCAGGTTCGCCCGCTTCGATGCGGACGGGGGGGGCGTCAGTTCCTATCTGCATGGCAACCGGATCGGCGTCATGCTGGTGCTGGACGGGGGGGATGACACTCTCGGTCGGGACATTGCCATGCATATCGCCGCAAGCCGCCCCCTGTGCATTTCCGAGGAGGACATGGACCCCGGGGTGGTGGAGAAGGAAAGGGAGATCCTGACCGCCCAGGCCCGTGAGAGCGGCAAGCCGGACGACATCATCGAAAAGATGATCGGAGGCCGGATCAGGAAGTTCCTCAATGAGAGCACGCTGCTCGGCCAGCCCTTCGTGAAGGACCCCGACCGGAGTGTCGGCGCCCTGCTGGAGTCCAGAGGTGCCAGCGTCAGGCGGATGGTCCGTTTCGAGGTGGGCGAAGGCATCGAGAAGAAACAGGATGATTTCGTCGCCGAGGTCATGGCACAGGCAGGTGCCTGAGATCCCGGGTCGGGTTCCGGTGTCGGCGATGACGGAACCCGCCTCCCCGGCGTGGCAACGGGTTCTGCTCAAGCTGAGCGGTGAGGCCCTGGCCGGGGAGCAGAAATTCGGCATCGACGGGGAGATGCTGGCCTCCACCGCGCGAGAAATCGGGACCCTGGTCGATCTTGGAGTCCAGATCGGCATCGTCATCGGGGGCGGTAATTTCTTCCGGGGCATGGGCGCCGCGGCCCAGGGAATGGATCGGGTCGGCTCCGACTACATCGGCATGCTGGCCACGGTCATGAACGCCCTGGCCCTGCAGCAGGCCCTGAGCAGCCTGGGCGTATCCGCCAGGGTGCAGTCCGCTATCGAGGTTTCCGGCGTGGCGGAGCCCTACGTCCGCGGCAGGGCACTGAAGCACCTGGAGTTGGGCAGGGTGATGGTATTTGCCGGGGGTACGGGGAATCCGATGTTCACCACCGACACGGCCGCGAGCCTGAGGGCCCTGGAGATCGACGCCGAAATCATGGTGAAGGCCACCCGGGTCGACGGGGTCTACGACGACGATCCTGAAAAAAACACCCACGCCATGCGCTACGAGCGCCTGCAGTTCGCCGAAGTGCTGTCCAGGGGGCTCAGGATCATGGATATGACCGCAATCACGCTCTGCCAGGAACACCAGTTACCGATCCAGGTGCTGAACCTGCATGAACCCGGCAGCCTGGTTAAAATGGTCAAGGGCGAACCGGTCGGCACCCTCATCATGGATCGCCCTGGGGAAGACTGAGTCCGGTACCGGTTTGCCCGGCACCGCGAATGGCCGTCCATGGCACTTGGAGTCGCTGATCACTATCATCTGCGGTTGTGCAGAAATTATTATTTATCTATTATAAAACAAATAGATACTTCAATTCACATAGACATATTTCGCAAGCGGACAAATTCAAATTGAGAGACGTGTATGCGTGCTACTGTGGGGTAACCGTTCGGTGGAGCTGTAGCTGATGCTTCATCAGTTCGCGTACCCTGAGGGCCAAGGGCTTGGCTGAATCCACAGGACGTGGCCGGGGAGTTCGTTGGAATTCCTTGTAATCGGTCTCCTTAAGGCTCCGGTCAATTACGGGCTAATGAAATACAATGATTCATAAAAAATCAGAATGTCATTCGTGCGAAAGGCCCAAAGCAAAGAGATTTCTAAAATATAATCTGCGGGTTCCCGTATTTTCCTCAGCCAGGCAATGATCGACGATATCAAGCTAGATGCAGAGTCACGGATGCAGAAATCCGTGACGAATACCCGGGAGGCCCTGACGCGCATCCGGACCGGGCGGGCGTCCCCGGCATTGCTGGAACACCTGATGGTGGAATATTACGGTGTGGCCACGTCCATCAACCAGGTGGCCACGGTTTCGGCCGCGGACGCCCGCACCCTGACCGTCCAGCCCTGGGAGCGCAGCATGCTGGCACCCATCGAACGGTCCATCCTGGAGTCCGACCTCGGGCTGAACCCCGTCACCGCGGGGGAAACCATGCGCATCCCCTTGCCGCCCATGACGGAAGAACGGCGTGTCAGCATGGTGAAGGTGGTGAAGAACGAGGGTGAGGAGGGCAAGATCGCCATCCGGAACATCCGTCGCGATGCCATCGGGACGGTGCGGGACCTGCTCAAGGAAAAGGAAATCACCCAGGATGAGGAAAAACAGGCGGAGGGGGAACTGCAGAAACTGACCGACAGATACGTAGCCCAGATCGACGAGGTGGTGAGTGAGAAGGAACGCGAAGTCATGGAAGTCTGACCGTCCGGACTCCTGATGGGCGTGCAACCGGCGGCGGTCATGGAGTTGGCGACCGGCAACAAACCCCGCCACATGGCGATCATCATGGACGGTAACGGACGATGGGCGCGTCAGCGCGGGCTGCCCCGGGTGGAGGGGCATCGCCGCGGAGTGGACACCGTCAAGAACATGGTGTCCATCTGCTACCGGCGCGGGATTCCCTACCTGACGCTGTTTGCGTTCAGCAGCGAGAACTGGAACCGGCCCAGCGCCGAAGTCAAGCTGCTGATCGAACTGATGTACTCGACCCTGGAGTCCGAAGTGCGCTACCTGCATGAGAACAAGGTGCGGCTGCGCATGATCGGCGACCTGTCCCGTTTCTCGGAAAAGCTGCAGCGGAAGATCGCCGAGGCCCAGGAACTCACCCGCGGCAACCGGGACCTCAATCTCACGATCGCTGTCAACTACGGTGGACAATGGGACATTACCCAGGCTTGCCGGATATTGGCGAAGCGGGTGGCTGCGGCGGAACTGGATCCGGAAGCCATCACCCAGGCACTGTTAGAATCGCAACTGTGCACCAGCGGGCTGCCGCCTCCGGACCTATTCATCCGCACGGGTGGCGAGCAGCGAATCAGCAATTTCCTGCTATGGCAGCTTGCCTACACCGAACTGTATTTCTGTGAAACCTACTGGCCGGATTTCGACGAGGCGTGCATCAATGACGCTCTGGCTCATTACGCCGGCCGCCAGCGCCGTTTCGGCAAGACCGGGGAACAGGTGGACGAAGAGAAATTCTGAGACACCGCCCGACAATCATTCCATGGCCCTTAGAGCCCGAATCCTGACCGCCCTGGCTGCCGCACCGGTGGCCGTGGCGCTGATCCTGTGGCTGCCGGAACCGCTGTTCGCGGCAGTGGCCATGCTGCTGATGGCGGTTGCCCTGTACGAGTGGAACAACCTGACGACACGCTCGACCGCCGTGTTCCTGCTGACCGTCTTCGGGATGCTGCTTCTGGGTATTGCCGTCTACCTGCTGGACAACGCCGTCACGGCCCCGGCGAATCCGTCATCGCTGCTGCTCGGGATCTGCCTGGCCGGTTGCCTGCTGTGGCTGTGGCAATGGCTTGTCCTGGTCCGGGGGCTGTCGCTTCGCAGAAGTCCCGGGCTGGAAATGGCAGTCGGCACCGGGGTGATGTACTGCGCCTGGGCGGGCCTGGTGTGGCTGCGGGGATCGGATGTGAACGGGCCGAGGGTGGTATTGGTTGCGGTGATGGTCGTGTGGGCAGCGGATGTGTTCGCCTATCTTGCCGGAAATCTGGCGGGCCGGCACAAGCTGGCCCCCGAAATCTCCCCGGGCAAGACCATCGAGGGAGTGGTCGGCGGACTGGCGGGAGGCCTGGTCACCGCCTGGACGGGGGCCTGGGTTCTGGTGCCCCTGGCACCCGGCCAGATGCTGCCCTGGCTGCTGGCCGCTGCCGCCGCGGCCCTGGCGAGTGTCATCGGCGACCTGTCCGTGAGTCGCCTGAAACGGCAGGCCGGGGTGAAGGACAGCGGAAAGCTGCTGCCCGGACACGGCGGCCTCCTGGACCGGTTCGACGGTCTGCTTGCCGCCATGCCCGTGTTCGGGTCGTTGTGGTGGCTGCTCAGGTGAACCGCGCATGACCGAACGTGTCGCACTGCTGGGCTCCACAGGCTCCGTGGGTCTCAACACCCTGGAGGTGGTGCGGCGCCATCCCGAGCGCTTCCGGGTCACGGCGCTGACCGCCCGCAATGATACCGCGCGCATGCTGGAGCAGTGTCTGGAATTCCGGCCCGAGCAGGTGGTCATGGTGGACGCCGAGGCAGCGCTTGCCCTGCAGACGATGCTTGCCGGGCATGACCCCGGCATCGAGGTGCTGAGCGGTGTGGAATGCCTGGAGGAGGTCGTGCGGGAAGCGGATTGCGTGGTCTGCGCCATCGTGGGGGCCGTCGGTCTGGCTTCCACGATGGCGGCGGTCAGGACCGGGGCCAGGGTGCTGATTGCCAACAAGGAGCCGCTGGTGATGCTGGGTCCCGCCATCATGGAACTCGCCCGGCGTCATGATGCGGTGATCCTGCCCCTGGACAGCGAGCACAACGCCATCTTCCAGTGCCTGCCGTCCGCAATGCAGCAGAACCTCGGTGAATCCGGCATGGACGGTCGGTACGGAATCAGGCGCCTGCTGCTGACCGGGTCCGGCGGCCCCTTCCGGCAACGGGATCCGGCAACCTTCGCATCGGTGACCCCGGATGAAGCCTGCGCACATCCGAACTGGAGCATGGGGCGCAAGATTTCGGTGGACTCCGCCACGATGATGAACAAGGGGCTGGAACTGATCGAGGCCTGCTCCCTGTTTTCCATGGACGAGACCAGCATCGAGATCGTGGTGCATCCCCAGAGCGTGGTCCATTCCATGGTCGAGTTCGTCGATGGGTCGGTGTTGGCGCAGATGGCCAATCCGGACATGAAAGTACCCATCGCCAACGCGCTCGCCTGGCCGGACCGCATCGAGTCCGGTGCCGCCTGGCTCGACCTGCTGGATTGCGCAAGGTTCGAGTTCGAGGCGCCGGACCATACCCGGTTTCCCTCGCTCGGCCTTGCCAGGGAGGTGGCCAGAATCGGCGGCACCGCCCCGGCCGTGTTCAACGCGGCCAACGAGGTGGCGGTACAGGCGTTTCTCGCCGGCGAAATCGGATTTGACCGCATTACGGAACTTGTGGCCGACACATTGGACCAATTACCCGTGGAGAACACTCTGGAACTCGAGACGGTGCTGGAGGCGGATGGGGCCGCCAGGGAATTTTGCGCCAGGCGGATACGCGGATTCCGGCCCGTGCCGGCGGCGGACACCAGACCCGAATGAGCGGATTCGGTTATAGCCTGGTCGGGTTCCTGCTGGCCATTGCCATCCTCGTTGCAGTGCACGAGTTCGGCCACTTCTGGGTGGCACGCAAGCTGGGCGTCAAGGTGCTCAAGTTCTCCATCGGCTTTGGCAGGACCGTGCTCTCGTGGCGGCGCAGGAATGATCCGACGGAATACACGGTCGCGATGATCCCCCTCGGCGGCTATGTCAAGATGCTGGACGAACGGGAAGGGAATGTACGTCCCGAGGAACGTCATCTCGCATTCAACAACAAGTCCCTGGGGGTTCGTACCGCGGTGGTGTTTGCCGGCCCCCTGTTCAATTTCCTGTTCGCTATTTTGGCCATCTGGCTGGTATTCCAGATCGGCAGCCCCGACATCCGGCCGGTGGTGGGTCAGGTGGCCGGCAATTCACAGGCCGAGGATGCCGGTTTCCGCGCCGGTGACACGCTGCTCAGCGTCGACGGTCGCGAGGTGCAGACCTGGAGCGAACAGCAGTTCTACATGCTCCAGCAGGCCATGAAGGGAAACCCCCTGGCGATCGAGGTCCGGGGTGCGGACGGGGCGCTGCGCCGGCTGGCGCTGGACTTCTCCGGCCTGGACCAGCGCGATATCAGCGGCCAGCCGATCACATCGCAAATCGGCCTGTACCCCGAGCCGCCGGCGGCGGAGGTTCACCGCCTGCTGCCCGGGGCCCCGGCGGAGCAGTCCGGGCTCCGCCCCGGCGACCGGATCACCGCCGTGGATGATACGGCGATCGCCAACTGGTTCGACATGGTCGCCGCCATCTCCGACCGGCCGGGCATGGAAACGGAAATCACATTTCTGCGGGACGGTGTCCAGCACGGGATCACCCTGATTCCGGCGCCGACCGAGGTGGGCGGCGAAACCCGTGGCCGCATCGGTCTTTACATGCCCCCCTACGAGAATACCCGCCTCCGGTACGGTCCCGTGCAGGCGGTGTGGGAGGCCATTGACTACAACTGGCGGATGATCGACATCACCGTACGCTCCCTTGGCCGGATGCTGACCCGGGAGATGTCATCGGAGAATCTGTCCGGACCCATCACCATCGCGCGCATCGCCGGGGACACGGTGGAATCCGGGCTGGTGGATTTTCTCCGATTCCTGGCCATCATCAGCGTCAGTCTCGGACTGCTGAACCTGCTGCCCATTCCGATGCTGGACGGCGGCCACCTGATGTATTTCCTGGTGGAGGCGATCACCGGCCGGGAACCCTCCGAAGGGGTGATGCTCCGGGGCCAGCAGATCGGCATCGTCCTGCTGGTGCTGCTGATGGGACTGGCTTTCTACAATGACATCATGCGCCTCTTCGGGCTGATCTGAGCGCCCGAATTCCACACAGGATTACATGATCGTCATCCGGGGCGCGTTGGGAGATCATGACTGTTTGGGGTAAGATCAGGCCTGCTGGCCGGTGCGGGGACGGAAGGAGGCTTCCGACAGATTCGCGCCGGGCCCGATCGGACGGTGCCGGCGGGACTGGCCGGCCCGTTGCCCGGGTTATGCACAAAACCAAGCCTGAAACCCTATGAAGAAATCTGCCCTGGTTCTTCTCACGCTCCTGTTCAGCGTCTGCTCGTATGCCGTGGAGCCGTTCACCATATCGGATATCCGTGTGGAGGGTCTGGAGCGCCTCGATGCCGGGACGGTGTTCAACTACCTGCCGCTCAAGGTCGGGGATGAAATGAACGACGAGGAGGGCCGGCTGGGAATCCGGGCCCTGTTCGAAACCGGCTTCTTCCGCGACGTCAAGCTGGAACAGGACGGTACCGTGCTGGTGGTGCGCGTGGTGGAACGTCCCTCCATTGCCGGGATCACCATCCTCGGCAACGATGAAATCACCACGGAGAACCTGGAGCAGGGGCTGCGCCGGGCGGAACTGGTGGAAGGCAGGATCTTCAACCGCGCCAGCCTGGAGGCCATGGAACGGGAAATCCAGCAGGCCTACCTGGCCATGGGCCGGTATTCCACCACCGTGGAAACCGAAGTCGAGGACCTCGAGCGCAACCGCGTGGATATCACCGTCAATATCAACGAGGGGAGGGTGGCACGGATCCGGAAGATCAACATCGTCGGTGCCCGACAGGTTTCCGAGGGGGACCTCAAGGATGAGATGAATCTCATCGAGCGCAAGGGCTGGCGCCTGTTCACCACGCGCAACCAGTACTCCAGGCAGAAGCTCGAGGCTGACGTGGAGCGTATCCGGTCCTTCTATCTCGACCGGGGTTTCCATGATTTCAAGGTGTTGTCCACCAACGTAGACATCAGCCCCAACAAGCAGAACATCTTCATCAGCATCGCGATCGAAGAGGGCGACGTGTACACTTTCGGCGACACGGTGATCGAGTCGGCGGAGGAAATCGAGGGCCTGGAGGAGTTGATCACCATCACCCCGGGGGAGCCGTTTTCCCGCAAGGAGGTCAATGCAACCCGGGCGGCGATCGCGGACCGCTATGCCGACAACGGCTACGCGTTCGTCGAGGTCCGTCCGGTGTATGACGCCGACCGTGAAACCCTGTCGGTGACCACGGTGCTGACCGTTGACCCCAAGCAACGGGTCTATGTCCGCCGCATCGAAGTCACCGGCAATACCCATACCCGCGACGAGGTGATCCGGCGCGAGTTGCGGCAATTCGAAGGGTCATGGTATTCCGCCAGTGCGGTCCGGCGCTCAAGGGAAAGGCTGAACCGACTTGGATTCTTCGCCAGCGTGACCATCGAGACGCCGCCGGTTCCGGGTACCACGGATCAGGTGGACATGCGGGTGGCGGTCGTCGAGCGGGAAACCGGCAGCATCCAGCTGTCCGCGGGATATTCCGATGCGGACGGGGCGCTTGTGGGCGTCAACTTCCAGCAGCGGAACGTCCTTGGCACCGGACGCGAACTGCGCGTGGACGTGAACAATTCGGATGCCGCGCGCGAGGCCTCCGTCACGTACAACAATCCCTATTACACGGCGGAGGGCATCAGCCGGGGCATCACGCTCAGCCAGCAGGAGGTCAACTCCGCCGATGTCAATACCGCCGAATATATTCTGGATACCACGACCGCGGAGGTCACTTACCGGATTCCGATCGCGGAAACCAACTCCCTCAATCTCGGCGTTGCCCTGGAGCGCCTGGACCTGGCGTCCACCAGCGAGACGCCGCCGGAGTTCCTGCCGATCATCAACGAGAACCCGGATGCGGACGATGTCGTACTGACCCTCGGCGTGTCCAGGGACACCCGGAATGATTTCTTCTTTCCCACCCGGGGCGGAGTGGCGGCTCTCAGCACGGAGATCACGGTGCCGGGCAGTGATTTCGAGTACTACAAGGTCAACCTGAACGGGTCCTATTTCCTGCCGCTCGGCGAAAGCCTCACCTACAAGGTCGGCGGCGGCATCGGGTACGGCGACGGATTCGGCGACAGCGCCGGAATCGGTTTGCCGTTCTTCAAGAACTATCATGCCGGTGGCTCCAGGTCCGTCAGGGGTTTTGACGGCCGGTCGCTCGGTCCGAGAGACTCGGGTGATACGCCACAGCCGCTCGGCGGCGACCGCCGCATCCTGGTCAATATGGAATTGCTGTTGCCGCCCTTCGGCGACGGCGTGAACAAGGACAAGCGGTTCGGACTCTTTGTCGACGGCGGCATGATCTACGGCCAGGGAGAGGACGTGGACCTTGGCGACATGCGCTACTCCGTCGGTCTGGCCTTCAACTGGTTCTCTCCCATCGGGCCGTTCAGCCTGAGTTATGGCGAGCCGCTCAATGATAAGGCAGGTGACGAAATCGAGAATTTCCAGATTTCTTTCGGCACCCTGTTCCGCTGATCAGGGTTGCCTCGGCATGGGGCCGGCAGCGTTCCCGCGCATCGGGGGCAGTTCAACAAGAAGTTCAGCAAGAAGTTCAATATGCATTCAAGATTGAAGACCGTTTCAATGAAGCGACACCTGTATGTGGCCCTCCTCCTGCTGACCATGCCCGGATATGCGCTGGCCGAGAAGATCGGCTATGTCGAGGTGAGGCGCCTGATCGACGAGTCGCCCCAGGGGATCGTGGAACACAGGAAGCTGGAGGATGCCTTCGCGGAACGCAACCGCGAAATCAAGGGCCGGGTGGACCTGTTCGAATCCAAGCGGGCGGAACTGGAAAAGAACGCAGTGCTGATGGCCGAGGAGGATGTGGCGCGTGTATCCGAGGAACTCAAGGAGATGCAGCGGATCATTCGCCGCGAGCAACGCGATTACAACGAGGAATACAACGACAGCAGGAATCGCAGTCTCGCGGGACTCCAGAAGATCATATCCGATGCGGTCATTCACATCGCCAGACGCGACGACTTTGACCTGATCGTCCAGCAGGCGGTGTTTGTCAGCAACCGCATCGACATAACCGAGGAAGTGCTCAAGGAACTGGTCCGGCGCGCGGAGCAATAGGCCAGCAAGCCCCATGAGCCGACAGGAAAGCCCATTCATCCGGCTGGCTGATATCGCGGCATTGTGCGGAGGGCGACTGGAAGGTGACCCGGACGCGATCATCAGCGGGCTGGCGAGTATTGACCGGCCGGCTTCCGACAGGCTTTCCTTCCTGGCCTCCCCCAGGCACCTTCCCGATCGGTTCACGGACCCCCCGGGATGCCTGCTTGTCCGGGAGGCCGATGCCGCTGCCTTCACCGGCAACCGTATCCTGGTTCCCGACCCCTACCTTGCCTACGCGCAGGTCAGCGCATTGTTCACCGAAGGGAAGGCGAAGGAGGATTCCCGGGTGCATCCGAACGCGGTGGTCGGACCGGGGTCGGTCATCGGCAATTGCGCGGTCATCGGCGCGGGTGCGGTCGTCGGTCGTGACTGCCGCATCGGTGATCGTGTCTTCATCGGTCCCAATGCTGTACTGGAGGATAGCTGCAGGGTGGGCGATGGGACCCGGATCGAATCCTCCGTGACACTGTGCCGGCGGTCCCGTATCGGACGAAATTGCGTGCTTTCACCGGGCGTTGTGGTCGGCGCCAGCGGTTTTGGATATGCCCCGGACGGGAGGCGGTGGAAAAAGATTCACCAGTTGGGCGGGGTGGACATCGGCGACGAGGTGGATATCGGTGCGAACACCACCATAGACCGTGGCGCCATCGACGAGACCGTGATCGGCGACCGGGTAAAGCTGGACAATCAGATCCAGATTGCCCATAACGTCCGGATCGGGGATGATACAATCATCGCAGGGTGTACCGCCGTGGCAGGCAGCACGCGGATCGGCCGGCGTTGCCGTATCGGTGGGCGGGTTTCCATTCTCGATCACCTGGTCATCGCGGATGACGTGGTGCTGAACGCCGGCGCATTCGTGGCCCGTTCGATTCCGGAGGCGGGGACATGGGCATCCATGATTCCGGCGCAGCCGGCATTGCGGTGGCGGCGGATCGTGGCCATGCTCAATCGCCTGGAGAACATGCGGAGAAACGCCCGCGGTGGCGGGGATTGACCCTGTCGCGGACGGCATGGGCGCCGCCCGGACCGGCGGAGAAGAGGGACATGCGACCGGCAACCTGCCCCCGGGGGGGATCGGTTTCGGGATCACTACATCAACAGACGCTTCGGCCGCATAATCACCGCTGTCGTACCCCGCAGAACCGGAACCAACATGAGCAGCAACGAGACACTTGACATTCACCGGGTGATGGACATCCTGCCCCACCGGTATCCCTTTCTCCTGATCGACCGGGTGGTCGATTACACTGTGGGCGAATCGCTTCGGGCGGTCAAGAATGTCACGATCAACGAACCCTTCTTCCAGGGCCACTTCCCGGGGCGCCCGGTGTTCCCCGGTGTGCTGATCATCGAGGCCATTGCCCAGGCATCCGCCATCCTGGCAAGCCGTAGCCTGGAAGAGGACCCCGGGGAGAACATCATCTTCCTGTTCGCGGGCATCGACAGCGCCCGTTTCAAGAGACCGGTCGAGCCGGGGGATCAACTGGCCCTGGAAGTGAGCCAGACGAACTACCGGTCCAGGATCTGGAAATACCGGGGGACCGCATCGGTGAATGGCAGCCTGGCGGCTGAAGCCAACATCACCTTCACCTACCGCAACTTTTGATGGCGGAGATTCACCCCACCGCGATTGTGGACCCCGGGGCCGAACTCGGCGAAGGGGTGCAGGTCGGGCCGTACAGCATCATCGAGGACAATGTTGTCGTCGGAGACGGTACCTGGATCGGTCCGCATGTGGTGATCCGGAACCATACGACCATCGGCCGGCACAACAGGCTCTACCAGTTCAGTTCCATCGGCGAGTCTCCGCAACATCACGGCTATGCCGGCGAGCCCACGAGACTGGTGATCGGGGACAGGAACATCATCCGGGAATACTGCACCTTCAACCGCGGCACCGCACGCCACCTGGGGGAGACGCGGATCGGAGACGACAACTTCATCATGGCCTATGCGCACATCGCCCATGACTGCACCCTGGGAAATCACGTGACCTTCGCCAACGGGGCCAGTCTGGCGGGACACGTGGACGTGGGGGACTACGCCATCATGGGCGGCTTTTCCCTGGTGCACCAGTTCTGCAAGGTGGGTGCGCACTGCATCACCGGGATCGGCGCGGTGTGTTTCCAGGACGTTCCCCCGTTCATTGTGGCCGCCGGGAATTCCGCGCGGCCCTACGGCATCAACGCCAAGGGGCTGCACCGCCGCAGCTTCCCCGACGAAACCGTTACCCTGCTGAAGCGCGCCTACCGGCTGCTCTACCGGAGCAATCTTGACCTGAAAACCGCCATTCGGGAAATCGAACGCCTGGCCCCCGGTGATCCCGCCCTGTCCATATTCTGTGAATTCCTACGGCGCTCCAAGCGCGGCGTGATCCGCCACTGAGCGGCCGGTCGTGACGGAGCGCAGTCAACGGATCGCCATCGTGGCCGGGGAACCGTCCGGCGACCGGCTCGGCGCCGGGCTGATCCGGGCGCTGCGCCGGCGGCACCCTGACCTGGAGTTTTCCGGAATCGGTGGACCCGACATGGGCGCCGCGGGCTGCCGCCTGCTGTATCCCATGGAACGCATCGGCGTGATCGGGCTGGACGGTCTCTGGGGCAAGCTGCGGGACATTCTTGCCATCCGCAGGGACCTCGCCGGAAGGTGGCGCCGGGATCCGCCGGCGGTGTTCGTGGGCGTGGACGTGCCGGACTTCAACCTGGGACTGGAGGTGAGGCTTCGGTCAGGCGGCATTCCCTGCGTCCACTATGTCAGTCCCACCGTCTGGGCGTGGCGGGGATACCGTATCCGCAGGATCCGCCGGGCGGTGGACCACATGCTGGCGCTGTTTCCGTTCGAGGCCGAGTACTATCGCGGCTGCGGCATACCGGTGACCTGTGTCGGGCATCCGATGGCGGATGAGATCGCAAAGTCCGACCCGGCGTCCGCGCGCCGCACCCTGGGATTGCCGGGCGAGGGGTTGGTGCTGGCGCTGCTTCCCGGCAGCCGTCGCAGCGAGGTACGTCGCCTGACGAAACCGATGCTCCAGGCGGCCAGGCTGCTGATGCGGCAGTACCCGGATGTCCGGTTCGTTCTCCCGCTTGCCGGACCGGAGGCCAGGGAGGCGTTCGAACGGGCCGCGGGGGACACGGGAGACCTGCCGGTACTGCTGCTTGATGGCCGGTCCCGTCTTGCGCTGGAAGCCGCCGATGTGGCGGTGCTGGCATCCGGCACCGCCTCACTGGAGGCGGCTCTCCTGCAGGTGCCCCATGTGGTGCTATACCGGCTGCCGCCGTTCAGTTACTGGCTGATGCGGCGGCTGCGGCTGGTGGACCATTTCGCCATGCCCAACCATCTGCTGCCCGCTCCCCTCGTCCCGGAACTGATCCAGCAGGACGCCAATCCCAGGAACATTGTTGAAAGCGTCTGCACTTACCTGCAAAATCCCGGTCGTATGCAGGAGATCAAAGCTGCCTTTGCCGACATCCGGACAGCCCTTCACCGGGATGCGGACCGGATGGCGGCGGAGGTGGTGTCCGGGTTGATGAAGCAGCCCTGATGGACAGTGCCGGGGCAATGGTTGCCGGAGTGGATGAAGCCGGCAGGGGGCCGCTGGCGGGACCGGTTGTGGCGGCTGCGGTCATCCTGCCCCGGGGAAGCGCCATCGACGGCCTTGATGACTCCAAGCGGCTGTCCCCGCTGCGGCGCCGGCGCCTGGAACCGGTGATCAAGACCCGGGCGCTGCGCTGGCATGTTGCGCTGGCGACGGTGGCGGAAATCGACAGCCTGAACATCCTCAAGGCCTCGCTGCTCGCCATGCGGCGGGCGGTGCGGGGGCTCGGGGTGCCGCCTGCCCTGGTTCTGGTGGATGGCGACCGCGACCCCGGGCTTGACCTGCCCACACGCATGGTCGTGGGGGGCGACCGGCTGCATGCGGAAATCTCGGCCGCCTCCATCCTGGCAAAGGAGTGCCGGGATCGGATGATGTGTCGCCTGGCGTGCGACCACCCGGAATACGGCTTCGAGCGCCACAAGGGTTACCCCACCCGGGCGCACCTGGATGCCCTGAAAAGACATGGTCCCTGCGCACACCACAGGCGGAGCTTCTCCCCGGTGCAGCGGACCCTGGGTTCCGTTGTCGGGGTGGGGGGGCCGCAATAGTCCATGGAACAGGTCTTCGTCCACCTCAACCTGCATACCGAATTTTCCCTGGCGGACGGTATCGTGAGGATCGGCCCCCTGGCTGAACGGGTGGCGGCAATCGGCCAGCCGGCGGTGGCGATCACGGACCTGTCCAATCTCTACGGGGCGGTGAAATTCTACAAGGCCTGTCTCGGCGCCGGAATCAAACCCATCATCGGTGCCGATGTCTGGCTGGAGGTGCCGCAGGGGCAGGAACCCGGGGGCCGGCCCGCGACCCACAGGCTCAAACTGCTGTGTCAGGACAAGCAAGGCTACTGCAACCTGAGCAACCTGCTCACATCCGCGTACCTGCGCGGCCAGACCAACCACCGCGTGGTGATCACCTGGTCGGATTTCCAGGCGCATCACGAGGGACTGATCGTGATTCTGGATGACCAGGAAGGCCCCCTGGCAAGGGCGTGGGAACACAACCACGATGATCCCGGCGAGGTGCTCGACGGGCTCCATGACCTGGCCGGTGACCGTTTGTACCAGGAAATCAGCCGCGTGGGACGACCCGGGGAGGAGGATTTCATCGCCCTGGCCGCGGACCTGGCCCGCAGCCGGGGCATTGCGCTGGTGGCCACCAACCGCGTGGTCTATCTCACCCCGGAGGAATACGAGGCCCACGAGATCCGGGTGTGCATCAATGACGGCCGGATGCTCAGGGACAGCCGCCGTCCGAGGCGGTTCACCGATCGGCAGTACCTTCGCAGCGGCGAGGAAATGGCGATGCTGTTCCGGGATCATCCCGAGGCCGTTGCGAACACCTCGGAAGTGGCCAAACGCTGCAACCTCTTTCTCCACTTCGACGAGAATTACCTGCCGGACTACCCCGGTGCACGGGACGAATCCGTCTCCGACCTGCTGAGACAGGCAACCGAAACAGGACTGGCCCGGCGGCTCGGGGTCGGGGCCATCCGCAGCCCCGATGGCCCAACCGCCGTGCCGACGACCTACCTGGACCGCATGGAGATGGAACTGTCGGTGATCGACCAGATGGGATTCTCCGGTTATTTCCTGATCGTGGCGGACTTTATCCGCTGGTCACGGGAAAGCGGGATACCGGTGGGGCCCGGACGCGGGTCCGGCGCGGGCTCTCTGGTGGCGTGGTCCACGGGAATCACCGATCTCGACCCGCTGCGCTACGGACTCCTGTTCGAGCGGTTTCTCAATCCCGAGCGGGTTTCCCTGCCGGATTTCGATGTGGATTTCTGCGTCGACGGCCGCGACCGGGTCATTGAATATGTCGCCGACCGTTACGGCAGGGACCAGGTTGCCCAGATCATCACGTTCGGCACCATGGCGGCAAAGGCGGTGGTGCGGGATGTCGGCAGGGTCATGGGACAGCCCTACGGCTTTGTCGATCAGGTCGCCAAGCTGATCCCCTTCGAGCTCGGGATGACCCTGGAAAAGGCGCTCCGCCAGGAGGAAGTCCTGGCGGAGCGGTATCGGGAGGAACCTGAAATCCAGGAGCTGATCGACATGTCCCTGCAGCTGGAAGGCATAGCCCGCAACGTGGGCAAGCATGCCGGCGGCGTGGTCATCGCGCCCAAGCCCCTGACCGAGTTCACGCCGCTGTACGCGGATCGGCACCTCAGCCAGGCCATCACCCAGTTCGACAAGGATGACCTCGAATGCATCGGCCTCGTGAAATTCGACTTTCTCGGCCTCAAGACCCTCACGATCATCGACAACGCGGTGCGCATGGCCAATGACCAGAGACAGGCCGCGGGCGAACCGCCGCTGGTGCTGGACGACACCCTGCCGCTGGACGACGTGAAGACGTATGGGCTGATCCGCCAGGGCAAGACCACTGCCATCTTCCAGCTGGAATCCCGGGGAATGAAGGAGCTCATTCTCCGCCTGCAACCGGACAGCTTCGAGGATCTGGTCGCCCTGGTCGCCCTGTTCCGCCCGGGGCCGCTGCAGTCGGGCATGGTGGACGACTTCATCAACCGCAAGCACGGCCGCGAGCCGGTCCGCTCCCCGCACCCGGACATCAGCCCGATACTGCAGTCCACCTACGGCGTGATTCTCTACCAGGAGCAGGTGATGCAGATCGCCCAGGTACTGGCCGGCTTCACCCTCGGCGGGGCCGACCTGCTGCGCCGTGCCATGGGCAAGAAGAAGCCGGAGGAAATGGCCAAGCATCGCCAGATGTTCGCCGACGGCGCCGTGGAGCGCGGTGTGGCAAGGAACATCGCGGAATCCATCTTCGACCTGATGGAAAAATTCGCGGGATACGGATTCAACAAGTCGCATTCCGCTGCCTATGCCCTGGTGTCCTATCACACCGCCTGGCTGAAGGCCCACTATCCCGCGGCGTTCATGGCCGCGGCGATGACGGCGGACATCGACAACACCGACAAGGTGGTTTCCCTGAGGGCGGACGCTCTGGAAATGGGGCTCGAGGTGCTGCCTCCGGATATCAATGCCTGCAGTTACGGTTTCCGGCCCGTCGACGACGGACGGATCCAGTACGGTGTCGGGGCCCTCAAGGGCGTCGGCCGCGGCGTGATCAATGCCATCGTCGCCGAGCGCAATGCCGGCGGTGCCTTCCGGGACCTGTTCGATTTCTGCCGACGCGTGGACGGGAAGAAGGTCAACAAGCGGGTCCTGGAGGCATTGATCAAGAGCGGCGCCATGGACGGCCTGCACGACAGCCGGGCGCAGATGGTGGCCGATATCGGCAGGGCCACGCACGCAGCGGACCAGCAGCAGACGGACCGGGATGCGGGGCAGTCGGACATGTTCGGCGTGACTACGGTGCCACTGGCGGAAGTCAGCACCCCGGAGGTTCTGCCCTGGACCGAGGATGAACGCCTTGCCGGAGAACGCGAGACACTGGGCATCTATCTCACCGGGCATCCCTTCGACCGCTACCGCGAGGAACTGGCGGGACTGGTGGGCCGGCCCCCGCATGACCTGGACCTGAGCACGCCGCGGGACGGGGTGGTCGCCGGTCTGGTGGCGGGCCTCAGGGTGCTCAACACCCGGCGCGGGAAAATGGCGGTGGTGACCCTCGACGATGGCGTATACAGGATCGAGGTCAGCCTGTTCGCCGAGAAATTTACCGCGTATGCGGACGTGGTGCGCAAGGACGAGATCATCATCGTCCAGGGCGAGCTCGGTACCGACGATTACACCGGCAACCCGCAGATGCGGGCGAGCACCCTGTACTCCATTGACCAGCTGCGAAGCGAATTCCTCCGGGAGGTGGGCATCTGCCTGTCCGAGGAATCCGTGGATGCCGGCCATATTGCCGCCATGGAGGCGTTGCTGGTGCAGTTTGCGGGCGGTAACGTCGGTGTCACCCTGCACTACAGGAGGTGCAGCGGAGAGACCGGCGACCTTCGCCTTGGAGACGGACGGCGGGTCAGGCCGGACCCCGGGCTGTTTTCCGGACTGCGGGGCATCTCCGCCTCGTCGGCCCTGCGTTTCAGTTACGATGTGGATGCACTGAGAAGTGCCGGCGTCAGGGAAAGGCAGCCGCGTGCCGTGGAGTACGCCTGACCGGGCGTTCCCGGAGGCTCAGTCCCGTTCCGAATCCACCGCCTCCATCAGCGCGGGTGTGTAGCGCCTTCCCTCCACCGTGTCCTCGTTGATCAGCACGTCGAGTTCGGCAACCGTATCGGGGTCGAGCTGGAGATCGCCGGCGCCTGCATTCTCGACCATGTGATCGATGTGCTTGGTGCCGGGAATGGGGATGATGTTTTCCCCCCGGGCGAGCAGCCAGGCAAGCGCCAGTTGCGCCATGGAGCACCCGACGCGCTTGGCGATGGCGGCATAGGGCACCAGGAGCCTGCTGTTGCGGGCGAATGCCCCGGGTTCGAACCGGGGCCGGGCGATGGTGGCGCGGATGTCGTCTTCCGGGACCGTGGTCACGTCACCGCATTGACCGGTGAGGAACTGCCGGCCAAGAGGCGAGAACGGGACGAAGGCGATGCCCAGTTCCCCACAGGCCGCGAGAACCTTCCGTTCCGGCGTCCTGGTCCAGAGCGAGTACTCCGACTGTACCGCGGTGACAGGATGCACGGCATGTGCGCGGCGCAGACTGTCGGAGGAGATTTCCGACAGGCCGATGGTGCGTACCTTGCCTGCCTCCACCATGCGCGAGAGGGCGCCCACGCTTTCCTCCACCGGCACCCTGGTGTCGATCCGGTGCAGATAGTAGAGGTCGATGACATCCGTGTTCAGTCGCCTGAGACTGTCCTCGCAAGTCCGAAGCAGCACCTCCGGTCTGCCGTCCGACTCGGGGACGCCCTCGTCGTTTCGGAAGATTCCGCACTTGCTGGCCAGCGTGTACTCATCCCTGCGATGGGACAGGTATTTCCCGATCAGCGTCTCGTTGTGGCCCATGCCGTACATGGCGGCGGTGTCGAGAAAGGTGTAACCGGTGTCCAGGGCCAGGTTGAGCAGCCTGCCGGCATGGTCTTCTCCGGGTCTCGGGCCGTAGCCCATGGAAACGTTCATGCAGCCGAGGCCGATGGCGGAAATGGAGAAGGGACCGAGTTTTCTGTTGTGCATTGCTGAGTAGCGAGGGACAGGTAAGTGCCGGGCGTTCCCGGAATTCGTGGTCCCCGGAGCGTACAGGCGGATTGTATACCAGGGCACCGACCGTCATCCTCCCGGAATGACCCGGCGGCGGATACCTGATCCGTTCGGGATCCCGGGACCGTACGCGGCCATCGGCCCGCCGGTCCGGGCGGCGCATGCCTCAATCGGCGGCGGGCGGATCCCGGTGGCCGGTCTTCCGGGCGGGGGTGTCGTCGTCCATCAGTATGCGGTACGCCGGCCCCTTGAGGTCGTCAAACTGCCCGCTTCGCACCGACCACAGGAACACGCCGATGATGGCCGTCACGAGCACGATGGATAGCGGTATCAGTAGGTAGATGATTTCCATGGATTCAGGCTCTGGTCAGGCGCGAGGCGTTCAATACCACCACCACGGAACTGAGGGACATGCCGACGCCCGCCAGCCAGGGGGGCACCATACCTGCCAGTGCCGCAGGCACGGCCAGGATATTATAGGCCAGCGCCCAGGTGATGTTCTGGCGGATAACGCGGAAGGTCTGGCGGGCGATCCGCCGGGCGTCACCGAGCGCCCCGAGGTCATCCGCCGTGATCACCATGTCGGCGCTGGCGGAGGCCAGGTTGATATTGCGCGCCATGGCGACGCCGAGATGGGCCCTGGCCAGGGCGGGTGCGTCATTGATCCCGTCGCCCACCATGGCCACCACCCTGCCACCCCCGATCAGGGCATCCAGTGCGTCAAGCTTCTGCTGGGGCAGGCATCCGCCGCGGGCATCCCCGATGCCCACATCCCGGGCGATCAGGTCCACCGCGCAGGGGCGGTCTCCGGACAGCAGGGAAATACCCGCACCCTCGGCTCGCAGCTGCTTCACGAGGCCGTGCGCGCCCGGACGGAGTTCATCCAGGAACCGGAAGGTCGCCACAGGGCCCGACGCTTCGCCCAGCATCACCAGGAGGCCGGCAGCGTCCGTGGGTTCCTCCGCCGTTCCGCCCGATGGCGGCCAGTCCATGATCCCGGATACGAATGCCGCCGACCCCAACCGGTAGTTCTTCCCGTCCACCCGGCCACGGACGCCCTGCCCCGGCACGCTGACGAAATCCGTCACCCGGGGCAGGAGGGCGTCCCCCGAGGCTTCCAGCAGGGGCCGTGCCAGGGGGTGGCTGGCGCCCTGTTCAAGCGCCGCGGCGATCCGTAGCGCCTCCCCGGAATCCAGCTGGCCCGTGGCGGTGATCCGGTCAAGGGTCAGTTCCGCGCGGGTCAGCGTGCCGGTCTTGTCGAACACCACGTGATCCACCCGAGTGAGCGTCTCCAGCGCATGGCCGCGAACGGCATGCACGCCGCGCCGGACCAGATTCCCGGTGCCCGCATGGAGAGCCAGGGGCGTCGCCAGGGACAGTGCGCAGGGACAGGTCACCACCAGGACCGCGATGGTGGTGGGCAGCCAGTCGGGATTCCCCAGCCAGAGGCCGAGGCTCGCCACCGCCGACGCCAGCGTGACTACGCCCAGCACGAACCAGCGGGCAACCTTCTCCGCCAGCCGGGAAATGCGCGGCTTGTCCCCGTGGGTTCGTTCCGCCAGCCTGAGGATCGAATCGAGCACTGTCGCTCCGGGAGGCGCAGTGACGGTGACGGTGACCGGCTGGGAAATGTTTACGGATCCCGCCATCACCGGGTCCCCGGCGCCGCGGGACACCGGCCGGTCCTCACCGGTCATGAGCGATTCGTCGAAATCGGAGGCGCCCTCATCGATCACGCCGTCCGCCGGCACCACCTCTCCCGTACGGACCAGGAGACGCTCGCCCGCTTCCGTCTCCGCAGCCGGCACGGTCTCCAGGGTGTTGTCGTCCCGCCGCCGGCGGGCGGTCCCCGGTACCACGGCGGCCAGGGAATCCATGGCCCGCGCGCCTTTCAGCCGCGCGCCCAGTTCCAGGTAGCGCGCACCGAGCAGGAAGAAAACGAACATCGCGATGGAGTCGTAGTACTGGTCGCCGCCGCCGGAAACCGTTGCCCACAGACTGCCGGCGAGGGCCAGGGTGATGCCGAGGCTGACCGGCAGGTCCATGCCCGGCGATCGGCTGCGGAGTCCCCGCCAGGCGCCGCGGAAGAAGGGTTGGGCGGAATAACCGACGATCGGCAGTACCAGCAGCAGGTTGACCCGCTGCAGAAAGTCCGCCAGAGCGGGCTCGATGCCGAACCAGTCGCCGGCGTACAGGGCCACGCTGATCACCATGACCTGCATCCCGAGAGCGGCTGCCACACCCATGCGCTTGAGCAGTTCCCGGCGCTGGTTCTCCTGCAGCGACCTGCGCGCCTCCCTGGTGTAGGGCAGGGCCCGATAACCCACCTGGTGCACCGCCGTCAGCAGGTCGCTGACCCTGACACGGGACGGGTTCCAGCGGATCCCCAGCCGGTGCGTGCTGAAGTTCACCTGGGCGGATTCCACCCCGGGAAGGCGGGACAGCCAGCTCTCGATCAGCCAGACGCAGGCCGCGCAGGCGATGCCCTCGACCAGGAACTCCGCTTCCGCGTGAGGCTCCTTTCGGGTGAGCCAGCCCTGCTGCATCCTGGGATTGTCATAGACGAGGAACTGCTGGCTGTCCACTGCGTCCGGCCGGTTGCCGGGCGCATCCCGCAGGGCATAGTAGCGCTCCATGCCCCCGGCGCTGATGACCTCGGACACTGCCATGCAGCCGGCGCAGCAGAACTCCCGGCTGCCGTCCATTGTCCGGGTGCGGAATTCCCCGGCCGTGGTCACGGGCAACCCGCAGTGGAAGCAGGCGGCGGCCGGCGGCGGCCTGCCGGCATCCTCCCGCAGCGGGGCGGCGATGTTCAAGATGGACCTTGCGATGGTGAATATCCGAAGCCTACCCGAGTAATTCCGGCTGATCTTGATTTGTGTCAAGGTTCATTCCGGGGGCATGGTGGATGATCGGCGTACCCAGATTCCGGGAGTAGAACCAGTGAAAATCAGCCTGATCTTCAACCTGATGCTCCGCCCCTCGGCGGGATGGGAGGCAGTCAAGGCCGAGGCCCTGTCCGTGAAGGACTGTTACGCCCGCTATGTCATACCCCTGGCCCTGATCGCACCGGTCGCGTCGTATTTCGGCACGGCCATGGTCGGATGGCGCGTGGGGGAAGGGGATGTGGTGCGCCTGACGACCGAAAGCGCGCTGAAGATCTCGGTGCTCACGTTCTTCTCCATGCTGGTGGTGGTCTACATCCTTGCCCGGACGATCCACTGGATGGCCCGGACCTACGATTCCGACAAGTCCATGCAGGAATGTTTCTCCCTGGCGGCGTTCACCGCGGTCCCGCTGTTCCTGGTCGGGCTCGCAATGCTCTATCCCATGCCCTGGTTCGTGTATTTCCTGGGACTCCCGGCACTGGGATACAGCGTGGCGCTCCTGTATACCGGGGTGCCGGTCATGATGGAGGTCAACAAGGAGCAGGGATTCCTGTTTTCGAGCGCCATCCTCGCCCTCGGACTGGTGTCCCTCGTGGGACTCATCGTGGTGACGGTCAGTTTCTGGGGGTTCGGCGCCGGCCCCGCCTTCAGGACCTGAGCCGCCCGCATCCGTCTTTTCCGTTTCCAATCACTGCAGGAATCCACCATGAGTACAACAAGCCCGGATGTCTACAACTACACCGTGGTGCGGCAGTTTGCCCTCATGACCGTCGTATGGGGGATCGTGGGCATGCTGGTCGGAGTGCTGATCGCCGCTCAGCTGGTCTGGCCGGCGCTGAATTTCGACACGCCCTGGCTGACTTTCGGCCGGCTCAGGCCACTGCATACCAACGCGGTGGTCTTCGCCTTCGGCGGCAGCGCCCTGTTCGCCACGTCATACTACGTGGTGCAGCGGACCTGCCATACCCGGCTGGCGCTGGGGCCGCTGGCATCGTTCACCTTCTGGGGATGGAACCTGGTCATCGTCCTGGCTGCGGTCACGCTGCCCCTCGGCATCACCACCACCAAGGAATACGCCGAGCTCGAGTGGCCCATCGACATCCTGATCACGGTGGTATGGGTATCCTATGCCCTGGTCTTCTTCGCCACCATCCTGCAGCGCAGGGTCAAGCACATCTACGTCGCAAACTGGTTCTTCGGGGCCTTCATCGTCACCGTGGCCATCCTGCATATCTTCAACAGCCTGGCGCTGCCGGCCACCTTCACCAAGTCCTACTCCATCTATGCCGGCGTGCAGGACGCCATGGTGCAGTGGTGGTATGGCCACAATGCGGTGGGTTTCTTCCTGACGGCCGGGTTCCTCGGCATCATGTACTATTTCATTCCCAAGCAGGCGAACCGGCCGGTGTATTCCTACCGGCTGTCGGTGGTGCACTTCTGGTCACTGATTTTCACCTACATCTGGGCCGGCCCCCATCACCTCCATTACTCCGTGCTGCCCGACTGGGCCCAGTCTCTCGGCATGGTGTTCTCGCTGGTGCTGCTGGCGCCCTCCTGGGGCGGCATGATCAACGGCATCATGACGCTGTCCGGCGCCTGGCACAAGCTGCGCACGGACCCGATCCTGAAATTCCTCATCGTCTCGGTGTCGTTTTACGGCATGTCCACTTTCGAGGGGCCGATGATGTCCATCAAGACGGTGAACGCGCTGTCCCACTTCACCGACTGGACCATCGGGCACGTCCACTCCGGGGCCCTCGGCTGGGTCGGCATGGTTTCCATGGGGGCGCTCTACTACCTGATCCCCCGGCTCTACGGGCAGAAGATCTACAGCGTCAGGCTGATCGACCTGCATTTCTGGATGGCCACCATCGGCATCGTGCTCTATATCACCGCCATGTGGATCTCCGGGATCATGCAGGGCCTGATGTGGCGTGCGGTGAACGAGGACGGCACCCTGATCTACAGCTTCATCGAGACCGTCGAGGCCATGCATCCCTATTACCTGGTGCGGTTCCTGGGCGGCCTGATCTATCTCGCCGGCATGCTGGTCATGGCCTATAACGTGTACATGACCGTCAGAAGCGGCCGGGCCGAGGACGCGCCCGTGCTCGCCCCTGCGCATTCATCCTCGATCCGGGTATAGAGCCATGTCCATTCAGCAGAAAGCGGAAAAGAACATCGGACTGATGATCGTGCTGGTCATCCTGCTGGTCAGCGTCGGCGGCCTGGTCCAGATCGTGCCGTTGTTCTTCCAGGTTTCCACCACCGAGCCGGTGGAGGGACTGAAGCCCTACGACGCCCTGTCCCTGGCCGGGCGCGATCTCTACATCCGGGAGTCCTGCGTTTCCTGCCACTCCCAGCTGATCCGGCCCTTTCGCACGGAGACCGAGCGCTACGGCCACTATTCCGTGGCGGGAGAGTTCGTCTATGACCGGCCGTTCCTGTGGGGTTCCAAGCGCACGGGCCCCGATCTCGCCAGGGTGGGCGGCCGCTACAGTGACGACTGGCACCGGATTCACCTGATCAGCCCGCGTGACGTGGTGCCGGAATCCATCATGCCGGGATATCCCTGGCTGGAGGAGACGCCCCTGGACACCTCCACCATAAAGACCCGGATGAGGGTGTTGCGGACGCTGGGCCATCCCTACACGGAAGAGGAGATCGCCGCCGCGCCCGCCGCGCTGGAGGGCAGGACCGAGATGGACGCCATGATCGCCTATCTCCAGGGGCTGGGCACCCTGATTCCCAATCGCAGGTAAGGAGGCGACGGCATGACTTTCCACCTCTACTGGACCATCGCGCTCTTCCTGGTATTCCTGGCGATCTTCGCCTGGGCCTGGAGCGGCCGGAGAAAGCAGGACTTCACCGAGGCCGCCAACCTGCCCCTGGATGGCGACAGCGAACCCGGGGACCCGGGGGAAAACGACCACACATTCAAGCGAGGCTGACTATGTCCGATTTCGTGAGTGAATTCTGGAGCTGGTTCATCATCATCCCGACGGTGCTCGGCCTGGTTTTCTGCGTCGTCCTGGTGGTTGCCAACATCACGGCGCCGAAGTCGGGGGAAGCCGAGACCATGGGGCATGTCTGGGACGAGGACCTGAAGGAGTACAACAATCCGCTGCCGAAGTGGTGGCTGAACCTGTTCTACATCACCCTGGCTTTCAGTGCGGTGTACCTGTTGCTGTATCCCGGGCTCGGCAGTTTCGCCGGCCTGCTCGGGTGGACATCCAAGGACCGGTATGAAAACGAGGTCAGGGCTGCGGAGGCGTCCTTCAAGCCGCTCTACGATGCCTACCTGGCCACCCCGCTTGACCGGCTTGCCGGGAACGCCGACGCGATGGGCACCGCGAAGCGGTTGTTCGCCACCAACTGCGCCATCTGCCACGGCGCCGATGCGCGGGGCGCTGTCGGGTTCCCCAACCTGAGGGACCACGAGTGGATCTGGGGCGGCGGCGACGCCGACATCAAGACCACCATCGCGAACGGCCGCAGCGCGGCGATGCCCGGATGGGCGGCCGTGATCGGGCAGGAAGGCGTGGAGCAGGTGTCGGAATACGTGTATTCCCTGACGCGTGATCCCCTGAACCCGAGTTTCGTCGAGCCGGGCAAGCAGCACTACGACACCCTGTGCCTGGCCTGCCATGGTCCGGAAGGCAAGGGCAATCCGGCGCTTGGCGCGCCCGAC
The DNA here is from genome assembly GCA_965213885.1 of Candidatus Poriferihabitaceae bacterium. Lineage (GTDB taxonomy): Bacteria > Pseudomonadota > Gammaproteobacteria > Arenicellales > Poriferihabitantaceae > VYFG01. Next base: position 2,560,312 of record OZ243919.1, on the reverse strand, counting down.
CTCACGGACGGGGTCTGGCTCTACGGGGGCTCCCTGGGCGCCATCCGCGAATCCGTGGAGAAGGGGCGCTTCGGCGTCATGCCCCCCTTCGGCGAGCTGCTTGACGAAAGCCGGATCCACCTGCTGACGGCCTATCTCAACCGCATCAGCGAGTAGCCGCGGGCCCTGTCCACATGAAACGGGCGCGCATGAACGGGCGCAAGATGCTGATCGCCATCCTTTGGCCGTCGTTTCTCGTCGCCGGCGTGTTCACGGGGCTCCTGTTCGCCTTCGTCGATCCCTGGGTGCTGATGGACGAGGTGGGTGTGGAGTCCGCCACTCGCCTCGCCGGTTACACCCTGGCGTTCCTGTATTTCTGGGCCACTGGAATCATCGCCGCGTTCTTTGCCATCCACATCCTCTGCACGCCGGAGCCCGGCGGCGGGCGGCACCGTTCCGGGGAGCCGCGCCCCTGATGGCCGGCGAGACCCCGACACTCCAGCAGGAGCTCTACGAGAAGCGCCAGACCATCCATCCGAGGCAGGTCACGGGGCTGTTCGCCCGGTTGCGCGTGGCCGCCGTACTGGTACTCCTCGGGCTGTACTACCTCCTTCCCTGGATTCCCTGGGACGGCCGCCAGGCGGTACTGTTCGATCTGCCCGCGCGCCAGTTCTACATCTTCGGGCTGGTGCTGTGGCCCCAGGACTTCATCTACCTGGCCGGACTGCTCATCGTCGCCGCCCTGTCGCTGTTTTTCTTCACCGCCATCGCCGGGCGCCTGTGGTGCGGCTATGCCTGCCCCCAGACGGTCTGGACCGAGGTGTTCATGTGGATAGAGCGGCGCATCGAGGGCGACCGGAACCGGCGTATCAGGCTGGACCAGTCGCCGATGGACGCGCGCAAGTTCCGCCTCCGGCTCACCAAGCACGCGGCCTGGATTCTGCTCTCCCTGTGGACCGGTTATACCTTCGTTGGCTATTTCACACCGATCCTGGAGCTGGGGGGCAAGATCCTGGGCCTGTCCACCGGCCCCTGGGAGACATTCTGGATTCTGTTCTACAGCTTCGCCACCTACGGCAACGCGGGCTGGATGCGCGAGCAGGTCTGCATCTACATGTGCCCCTATGCGCGGTTCCAGAGTGCGATGTTCGACCGCAACACGCTCATCATTTCCTATGACGAGAAACGCGGCGAGCCGCGCGGACATCGTCGCCGCGGCGACGACCCGGCCAAAAAGGGCCTCGGCAGCTGCATCGACTGCACGCTGTGCGTCCAGGTCTGCCCGACGGGGATCGACATTCGCGACGGCCTGCAATACCAGTGCATCGGCTGTGCCGCCTGCGTGGACGTCTGCGACCAGGTCATGGACAAGATGTCCTATCCCAGGGGCCTTGTCCGGTATACCACGCTGAACGCCCTGGAATCCGGCGCCACCCGGCTGGTCCGCCCCCGGGTGATCATCTACGGCACCGCGCTGCTTGCCGTAACCGGTGCGCTGGTCTACGGCCTGCTCAGCCGCGCTCCGGTGGAAATCGACATCATCCGGGACCGCAACGTGCTGTATCGTGTCACCGACAGCGGACTGGTGGAAAACATCTACACCCTGAAGATCCTCAACAAGCATCGGGATGCGCACCGGTTCCGGATCGAGGCGGAGGGCCTGCCGGGGATGCATGTCGATGCGGATGCCGGCCGCGAGATCGCGTCCGGCAGGGTGGGTACGGTTACCGCCAGCGTGCGGATCGATGCGGCTGAACTCAAGCGGCCGTCCACGGACATCCTGTTCCGGGTCACCGCAATAGACGATCCACACATCACCAACGAGGACGGGGCCAGGTTCCTGAAGCCGCGGTGACCCGGGAATCCGACAACAGGCCCGAGCGCCGCTGGTACCGCGAACCCATGGTCTGGATGGTCATTGCCATTCCAGCCACCGCGGTGGTCGTGGGGTTCCTGATGCTGGGCCTGGCCATACGGCACTACGATGGCCTGGTCGAGGACGACTATTACCAGCGCGGCAAGGAGATCAACCGGGTGCTGGCCAGGGATCAGCTGGCGAAGCGGCACGCCGTCGCCGCCAGGCTGCGGGTTCTGGCCGGCGAGCTGGTTCTTGACCTCCGTCATGACGGCCGCCTGGCGGTGCCGCCGACCCTGGTGCTCAGGCTGCTGCACCGGACCCGCTCCGGCCTGGACCGGTCCGTCCTGCTCACCGCCGGGCCGGACGGTCGCTACCACGGGCGGCTCGACGGGGCAGCCACCGGCCGCTGGGTGATCCAGCTTGAAACCGCCCGCTGGCGGGTGACCGGGTACCTGGAAATGCCCGGGGACGATGTCGTCGAACTGCGCAGCATATGACAGCAGACATCCTCATCATCGCCAGCGCCTTCCTGCTCGGCCTTCTGGGTTCCATGCACTGCGTGGGCATGTGCGGCGGCATCGCCGGCATGCTGCATGCCGCAACGGCTTCCGTGCCCGCCAACCGGACTCCTCGCCGGCGCTGGCTGATGACGCTGGCCTACAACGGTGGACGCATCGGCAGCTACGCGGCCGCTGGCGCGATTGCCGCGCTGGCCGGCGTGACCCTGCTGGCCATGCTCGGCGAGGAGTCCGGCCGCGCCCTGGCGCAGGTCGTCAGCGGGCTTTTCATGATCCTGCTCGGCCTGTACCTCACGGGGTGGTGGAACGCACTGGCGCCGGTGGAACGCATCGGCATGCAGCTGTGGCGGCGGCTTTCACCCCTGACCAGGCACCTGCTGCCGGTTGACGGCTACGGCCGCGCCCTCGCCGCTGGCATGATCTGGGGCTGGCTGCCCTGCGGCCTGGTGTATTCGGCGCTCGCGCTGGTGCTGGCGAGCGGCAGGCCCCTGACCGGCGCCGCGGCCATGGGCGCCTTCGGCCTCGGCACGTTGCCGGCGGTTTCCGCCGTGGGGCTGCTGGGCGGCGAGGGGGGACCCATGCGCCGCCCGTTGGTGCGCAAGGTGGCGGGGTCGTTGATCATGCTGTTCGGCGTCGCCATGTTCACGGGGCTGACCATGCACCAGGGCGCCCGGCCCGGCTGATCGTCGGGGAGCGGGTCTGCCCGGACGGTGGTGCCGGCCGGGGGCATTCAATCGAAGCGGACCTGCCTCGGGATGGCGTCGAAGACGAGATTCTGTGGGTTCAGCGCCACGAAATGCCGGCTCTTGGCACGGGCGATGAGCGTGACGCCCAGTTCTTCCGCCAGCTCGTAGCCCATGTGGGTGGTGCCGTTGCGGGAAACCAGCACCGGGATGCCCATCAGGGCCGCCTTCATCACGATTTCCGAGGTCAGACGCCCGGTGGTGTAGAAGATCTTGTCGTGGCCGCCGACATGGTCCAGCCACATCTCTCCGGAAATCGTGTCCATGGCGTTGTGCCTGCCCACGTCCTCGACGAAAGTCAGTATCTCCCCGCCCTGGCACAGTCCGCATCCGTGCACGGAACCCGCGGCGCGGTAGGTCTTGTTGTGGTCACGGATCTTGCCCAGCATGTCGTAGATGTCCGACTGCCGGATTTGCGTCGGCGGCAGGCGATGGTCGTACAGCTTGTCCAGCGTACAGCTGAGGATCGTTCCCTGGCCGCAGCCCGTGGTCACCGTGCGCCTGCTGGTGTCGACGCCGGTCATGCCCTTGCCGTCCCGGGTTTCGACCTCGGCGACCTCCCGGTCCCAGTTCACGGTCACCGAGCGGATTTCGCCGGGATCGTTGAACAGGGTCTGGTTTCGCAGGTAGCCCAGTACCAGCATTTCCGGCCGCGCGCCGAGGGTCATCAGGGTCACCAGTTCCTGACCGTCCACCCTGATGGTCAGGGGGACTTCCCCCACGATGTTGATGTCCCGGCTGTTGCCGAACTGATCCAGCGCCGCGACCCGGTGTATCGCCTCCAGCCCGGCGTCGCTGAGACGCGGCCGGCCGGTGGGGGACGGGGCCCTGATTCGATTCATGCCGGGTGCCGTGGCCATGGGGGAGTCGCGATGCAGTTCGTCGAGAACAAGGTGAAATGGGTGCCTCGGCGGCGAAACTCAAGTGGTGATAGTATCCGACAAAGACGGATGGCGGTAGTATTTCCGGCAGATCCGCCCGGGGTCCGACGGACGCCGCATGCCTGTTCGGCGGGACACTGCCTGCCCGCAGGGGCCAGGTTATGAAGCAGGGCGCTATTGTAATCCGGTGACCATTCCATCTATGCTTTCCGGCATGACGCAGGCAGGCCGACAATCCATGAACGAAGACGCGCTCAACATCCAGATCAGGAAATTCCTCAAGAAAACCGGCATCACTTCCCAGCGGGCCATCGAGCAGGCGGTCCGCGACGGCATCCGGGCCGGAACCATCCGGGCCGGGGACCGCCTGGAAGCCACCATGTCACTGTCCGTCCGCCAGCTTGGCCTGGACGTGGATGTGGTGGATACCCTCGTGATCGAGGAATAGCCGAGACCGGGGCGGCGTGACCGGAACCGCCGACGGGCAGGGAATGGAGGAACGGGCCGGGCCCGGGTCGAGAATCTCCGTGCCCGTGGCCGTGGTGCTGGAGCGCCGGATCGATCCGGCGAAAAAATGGGGCTATCCCGTCTGGCGGGTCCACGGGGTCCTGTCCGGGGAGGGCATTACGGGGCTTGGCGGGGACAGCGTGGTCGAGGTGGACGGGAACACGTGCCGGTTCATCTGCACCGGATTCACCCTGGACTTCTACAAGGACGGCGGCGAGGGCTACTGGTACAACCTGCTGTCCGACCGGCCCCACCTGTTCGTGGTTTGCGAAGGCGAATACGGCGCCCGGGAAATCCGCCCGATGCTGGTGACTGCCAACCAGGACGAGGCAAGCGGTCACATGGAATCCGACGACATGGTCCTTTCGGTGCCCATGCCGGAGGAGATCACGGAACTGCTCGAGCGCTACGTGATCAGTCACTACCGGCCGGAAATCAAGCGCAAGCGCAAGCGCCGGGACTGGCTGGAGGACTCGCTCTACGCCGCCTCCCGTGACGGCGACGCCGGGGGCGGCGTGCCATGAGCAGGCGACCCGGTCCGGATCCGGACCAGGAGGAAGGCTTCCTCAGGCGGTGGTCGAAGCGCAAGCGTTCCGATGATCAGGATGCTCGGCCGGAACCGGGCGGCGGCCCGGCCGATGCCGAGGAACCGGTGCCCCTCAATACCATCGTGCCCGAGGACAGCCCCGGGCGCATGCGGACCACCGTGGAGGCCGACCGCCTGAAGCCGCCCGGGGCCGATGCCGATGCCGAGGCCGGGGCCGAGGCGCCGGTGCTGTCGGACGCGGACATGCCATCCCTGGATACGCTCGACGAGCACAGCGACTACTCCGGATTCCTGTCTCCGGGAGTCAGCGAGAAATTGCGCAGGCTGGCGCTGCGCAAACTGTTTTCCGCGACGGTGTTCAACGTACGTGACGGTCTGGATGACTACGACGAGGATTTCACCCGGTTCGAGGCGCTGGGAGACATGGTCACTTCCGACATGAAGCACCAGGCCGAGGTGGCGGAAAGGCGCCGCCTGGAAGCCGCGGAGCAGGAACGGCTCGCGTCGGGTGAATCCGAAGAGCCGAGGGAATCACCTGCGCAGACGCCGCAGGACGGGCGGACGGACGTGGCCTCGACATCGCACGCCGGGCCGGACCGGGATGACGTGCAATCCCAGGAAACCGCACCGGACCGGGATGCGAAGGACGATCCCGCGGATGCCGACGGCGGGAAGAACCCCCCCGCATGAGTTTCATTCTCCCACCTGATCGGGAATTCTGACATGCCAAGTTATCTGGAAGCCCTCGGGCTCGACCTGTCCGCGCAGACACAGGCGGGCCTGATCCGCCATGAAATACTGTCCGGGGCATCCTGGTCGCCCGCGCCGACCACCAGCGTCGCCTACGTGGCGGCCAACCGGGTCCTGCTGGTGATGGACGAGGCGACGGGCCGCGAAGCGGAGGCCGCGCTGGGCGACCGGTTCCTGTGTTACATCGCGGTGGCCGCCCGGGACGACCGGCCCGCGTCCGCCCCCAACGCCTGGAAGGCGCCCGGACTTCAGGTGGAGGGTTACCTCGGCCGGTTCACCGCGAGTCTCCCGGGCCCGGATGGGGATGAGGCGGACCGGGTTGGACTCGGGCAGATGATGGGCATTCCCAATGGTCTGTTCGACCACGTGATCGATGCGGGCGCCGTGGCGTTGATCGGCGCCGCCGTCAAGCCGCCGGGTTATCACCACGTCGGCACCGATTCCGGCAGGCTGTCCGGGGCGATCGAGGCGGTGCGGGAAATGGTGGGCGAGTTCGAGAAGCCCCGTTATTTCCAGTACGACCCGGATATCTGCGCCCATGGCCGCAGCGGCATCGAAGGCTGCAACCGCTGTCTGGAGGCCTGTCCGACGGATGCGATCATCTCCGTGGGCGAACAGATCGAGGTCAATCCCTATCTCTGCCAGGGAGGCGGAAGCTGTACCGCCCGTTGTCCGTCTGGGGCCATCACTTACCGTTATCCGCCGATGGAGGAGCAGGTGGAGTTCCTGAGACGGGTATTCCGCGACCTGCGCGAGCGGCTCGGGCCGCGGGAGATCACGCTGCTCGTCTACGACCGGGAACATGGCGGGGAGGCGGTGGCCGCCGCCGCCCGGGAGCTGCCGGAGCATGTCATTCCGCTCCTGGTGGAGGAGATCGGCTCGGCGGGCGCGGAACTGCTGGCGAGCGCACTGGCCTATGGCGCCGGAGAGATCTGGCTCCATGTCCGGGAAGAGGTTTCCGAGCCGGTTCGCCGCAGTCTTGAGGAGACCGCCGGATTCCTCCAGGCGGTGCTTCGCGGCTCCGGTCTCAGCCACTGCGAGATCCGCCTGACCGCATCCCTGGATCCGGTGCTGGCGGCCGCCCCGGCCACGACCACGAGAGCTGCCGTTGCCACCTTCGCGGCCGCGGGCGGCAAGCGCAGCGTGCTCAGGAATGCGTTGCGGTACCTGGTGCAGACCTCGGCCGCAGCAGGTCCGGTGCCCTTGCCGACGGGTAGCCCGTTCGGGCAGGTGGTCCTGGACGCCGATGCCTGCACGCTGTGCATGGGATGCGTTTCGGTCTGTCCCGGCAATGCGCTCGAAGCCGGGGGGGACTCCCCGGCGCTGCGCTTCATCGAAAGCAACTGCGTGCAGTGCGGGATCTGCACCCGGGCCTGCCCGGAATCCGCCCTGGTCCTGGACCCGCGGTTCGATCCCAACGACGCGGCGACCAGGAGTCGCACGCTGAAGGAAGAGGAGCCCTTCCGGTGCATCGCCTGCGGAAAACCGTTTGCCACCAGCGCGATGATCGACCGCATGATGGAGAAACTGGCGGGCCACTGGATGTTCGAAACGCCGGAACAGCGGAACCGCCTGCGGATGTGCGAGGACTGCCGGGTCGCCGACCTGTACGATCGCAAGGACATGATCGGATAATAAATTTCTTTTTTCGGAGTTTGGCAGGAAATCATTCTATCCGGCTGGCGGTGAATTTTGTTTCTGTTCTGGCTGGCAGAAATAAGTCATTGTTTTCAATAACCATAAGCCGGAGTCTTTGCCGCTGCCTGACGGGCAGGTGAAAATTACGTGAAGGCGGCAAGCTTGAACCGCGCTTTCCCGGGGTATATCTTTGACGTTGCGAAATCGACAATAAACGCCGGAACGCGCCGCGCCGCGCCCCAGGGGGAGTGGTAGGCGGGTCCATCGATACTGAACACTACTATGGGGAGAGAGCCTGATTGGAATCCGTCCAGCCCTTGACGTCTGAGAACGGAAATCTCGAACTGGCTGCCCTGATCACGGAAGAGGATCAGGCGCGGGCCGCGACCTATGCCGTCCTGGCGTCCCTGCTCAGCGACATCCCGGACCGCGATCTGCTGGACTATCTCTGCCATATCGAAGACCCCGTCGACGCCGACAGCCCGGGGGAGGTCGGCGAGGCCTGGCTGGCATTGCGCCAGGCTGCCGGGGAGGCGGACCCGGTCCGGCTGGATGATGAATTCCATGCCCTGTTCATCGGCCTTGGCCGGGGCGAAATCATCCCCTTCGGTTCCTGGCACCTGACCGGGTTCCTGATGGAAAAGCCCCTCAGCGAACTCCGGGATGACCTGCGGTCGCTGGGGTTCGAGAGGGACGGGAGTCACAAGGAGCCGGAGGATCACATCGCCGCGATCTGTGAGGCCATGTCGATCCTGATCGAATCGGATGACGTCGAGGGGTTCCAGCAGCGCCGCTTCTTCCTGCGCCATCTGCTTCCCTGGGGCGAGAAGTTTTTCCGTGAACTGAAGTCGGCGCGCAACGCGGATTTCTACCAGGCCGTGGGTCTGCTCGGGGAACGATTCATGCAACTGGAAAGCCAGTATCTGAATGTTCAGCAACACTGAGCCTGCATTTGAATGACATACATCAACCTTGATCAAGCTGAGGTACAAACCATGAAGAAACCGGAAAAAGCCAGGCGCGCATTCCTGAAGGGCGCCGCTGTAACCACCGCAGCGATCGGCACCGGGGCCGCTGCATCCGGCGTGCTTGCCGGCACGGAGGAGACTACGGAGACCGTGGCAAAGCAGGGTTATCGGGAAACCGATCATGTCCGTGCCTATTACCGGCTCGCCCGCAGATAGGCCGAAGGCGGTGCGACGGAAAAACCATACAAACGTGATGAATCGCATAGCGACTCAGGAGAACCAAGCATGAAACTGATACGCAAGCAAACAGGCTCCGATGGCCAGGGTCAGCCGGGCATCGGACAATCCATCGACCGAAGAACCTTCCTGAAGCGTTCCGGTCTGGCCATGGGCGCCGGCGCCGCGGCCACCTCGCTGATGCCGGGCAGGGTGAAAAAGGCTCATGCCGCCACCGCCGGCAGCGGTGAGATCGTCGTCAAGCGCAGCGTCTGCACCCACTGCTCGGTGGGCTGCGGCGTGCGTGCCGAGGTGCAGAACGGGGTGTGGACCGGCCAGGAGCCGGACTTCGATTCCCCCTTCAACCTGGGCTCCCATTGCGCCAAGGGCGCCGCCGTGCGCGAGCACGGACATGGAGAGCGCCGCCTCAAGTATCCGATGAAGCTGGAAGGCGGCAGGTGGAAGCGGCAGTCCTGGGACGACGCCGTCAACGAGATCGGTGACGGCATGCTGAAGATCCGGGAGGAATCCGGTCCAGACTCGGTCTACTGGCTCGGTTCGGCGAAGTACAACAACGAGCAGGCCTACCTGTTCCGCAAGTTCGCCGCAATGTGGGGCTCCAACAACGTGGACCACCAGGCGCGCATCTGCCATTCCACCACCGTGGCGGGCGTGGCGAACACCTGGGGTTACGGGGCCATGACCAACAGCTACAACGACATGCACAATTCCAAGTGCATGCTGTTCATCGGCTCCAACCCGGCGGAAGCCCACCCGGTCTCCCTGCAGCATATCTTCAGGGCGAAGGAAAACGGCTCCAAGATGCTGGTGATCGATCCACGCTATACGCGTACCGCGGCCCATGCCGATCTCTTCGTGCGGATCCGGCCTGGAACCGACGTGGGCATCATCTGGGGCATGATGTGGCATATCTTCGAGAACGGCTGGGAGGACAAGGAGTACATCCGCCAGCGGGTCTACGGCATGGACGAGATTCGCGCCGAGGTGGCCAGGTGGACGCCGGAAGAGACCGAGCGTGTCACCGGTGTGCCGGAGGCGACAGTCAAGGCCGCCGCGCAGATGATGGCGGAAAACAGCCCGGCAACGTTTGTCTGGTGCATGGGCGGCACCCAGCACACCATCGGCAACAACAACACCCGCGCCTACTGCGCTTTCCAGCTTGCCCTCGGCAATATCGGCAAGGAAGGTGGCGGCGCCAATATCTTCCGGGGACACGACAACGTGCAGGGCGCCACCGACTTCTGCGTGCTGTCCCATTCCCTCCCCGGCTACTACGGCCTCTCCAACGGCGCCTGGGGCCACTGGTCCCGGGTATGGGATCTCGATCCGGCATGGGTCAAGTCCCGGTTCAGCCAGGAGGAGGTGGAGGGTGACAACGGCAAGCCCACCCACCCGATGAACTACCGCGGCATCCCGGTCTCGCGCTGGGTCGACGGGGTGCTTGAGGAAAACATCGGCCAGAAGGACAACATCCGCTGCATGGTCTACTGGGGTCACGCCGTGAACAGCCAGACCCGCGGACCGGAAATGAAGAAGGCCATGGCCAAGCTGGACATGATGGTGATCATCGATCCCTATCCGACCCACGCTGCGGTGATGAACGACCGCACCGACGGCATCTGGCTGTTGCCCGGCACCACGCAGTTCGAGACCTACGGTTCGGTCACCGCGTCGAACCGCTCCCTGCAATGGCGCGAGAAGGTCATTGATCCACTGTTCGAATCGCTGCCCGACCACACGATCATCTACAAGCTGGCGAAGAAACTCGGCATCGCCGACCAGCTGTGCAAGAACATCGAGGTCAACAACGACGAACCACTGATCGAGGACATCACCCGCGAGTTCAACCGGGGCATGTGGACCATCGGCTACACCGGCCAGAGCCCGGAACGCCTCAGGCTTCACATGGAGAACAAGCACACCTTCGACACCACGACGCTGAAAGCGGCAGGTGGTCCCTGCGACGGTGAATACTACGGCATGCCCTGGCCCTGCTGGGGAACGCCGGAGATGAAGCATCCGGGGACCCCGGTGCTGTACGATCCCAGCAAGCCCGTGGCCGAGGGAGGACTGAATTTCCGTGCCCGCTTCGGTGTGGAGCATGAAGGCAACAACATCCTCGCCGAGGATTCCTGGCCGGTCGGAAACGAGATCCAGGACGGCCATCCGGAGTTCACCGCCGACCTGCTGAAAACCCTGGGGTGGTGGGATGACCTGACTCCCGAGGAACAGGCGCTGGCCGACGGCAAGAACTGGAAAACCGACCTGTCCGGCGGCATCCAGCGGGTGGCCATCAAGCACGGCTGCGCACCCTTCGGCAACGCCAAGGCCCGGGCCATCGTCTGGACTTTCCCGGACCGGGTGCCGATTCACCGCGAGCCGCTCTACGCGCCGGACCGCGAACTGGTGGCGAAATATCCCACCTACGAGGACCGCAAGCGGTTCTATCGCCTGCCTACCAGGTACGCCTCCATCCAGGCCCAGGACTTCTCCAGGGACTTCCCGATCATTCACACCAGCGGACGGCTGGTGGAATACGAGGGCGGCGGCGAGGAATCCCGGTCCAATCCATGGCTGGCGGAACTGCAGCAGGAGATGTTTGCCGAGATCAATCCCAAGGACGCCAATGACCACAACGTGAAGGACGGCGACATGATCTGGATCGAAAGCCCCGAGGGGGCCAGGATCAAGGTCAAGGCGATGGTCACCCAGCGCGTGGGGCCGGGAGTGGTCTTCACACCGTTCCACTTCGGCGGCCACTACGAGGGCGTGGACCTCGTGGACAAGTACCCCGAGGGAACCGCACCGTACGTCCGGGGCGAGGCGGCGAACACCGCGTTCACCTACGGATACGATTCCGTAACCCAGATGCAGGAGAGCAAGGTGACGCTCTGCCGCATTACACTCGCATAAGCCGGAGGATACGAACATGGCAAGAATGAAATTCCTGTGTGACGCCGAACGCTGCATCGAATGCAACGGCTGCGTAACCGCCTGCAAGAACGAGAACGAGGTTCCCTGGGGCGTGAACCGGCGCCGCGTCATCACCCTCGGTGACGGCCAGACCGGTGAGAAGTCCATCTCCGTGGCCTGCATGCATTGCACCGACGCACCCTGCTCCGCGGTGTGCCCGGTGGACTGCTTCTACACCACGAACGACGGTGTGGTGTTGCACGACAAGGATCTCTGCATCGGTTGCGGTTACTGTTTCTACGCCTGCCCGTTCGGTGCGCCGCAGTACCCGCAGCAGGAGGCCTTCGGCGTGCGCGGCAAGATGGACAAGTGCACCTTCTGTGCCGGCGGTCCCCTGGACGACAATTCCGTGGCTGAGCGCGAGAAATATGGAGGCAACCGGCTTGCGGAAGGAAAGTTGCCGCTCTGCGCGGAGATGTGTTCCACCAAGGCGCTCATTGCCGGTGACGGCGACATGGTCGCGGACATCTACCGCGAACGGATCCTGCGCCGCGGTGGAAGACCGCAGACCTGGGGTTGGGAAGCCGCCTACGGCAGTTGAGTCCTGGTCGGGGCGGGTTTCGCACCCGCCCCGCCATCCTTGCATACCGGCGCCGGGACCGGCGTCGGAACATTCCCAATCCGAGAGTCGACATGCACAGAAAAACACTCCATCCCCTGATACTGTTGCTGGCGTGCCTTGCATTGGCCGGCTGCTGGGAATCCACCGATGTGACCTTTCACCAGCCCGGCGAGTACTACGGGCCGTCGGATGATCTCAGCACCGACAGCACTGCATTGCAGGAGCGCATGTCCGGACAACGGGATCGGTAAACCAGTCATCGGGGAGAACAATGAATACACAAAAAGCTGACAAGAACCGCCTTCGCAGGCGCGCCATGAACTGGTCCATCCTGTTCATCGTGCTCAGCGCGATGGCCCTGCCGATGGCATCCTACCTCGTGACTGGGGGAGAGGATGCCTATGCCCAGGTGGCCAACGACACCAACCAGCGGGCCAACTTCTGGCGCCTGGTGCGTGAGGGGCAGGCGGGGTACAGCGCAGTCACGGGACCCGAGTCCGGCGTGTTCATCAACAATGGCGGCCAGAACTGGCGTCAGCTCCGCAACGGGTTGATCGCGAACTACGGCGGCTGGGCCATTGTGGGTTCCCTTGGCCTGATCTGCCTGTTTTTCCTCCTGCGCGGGCGGATCCGCATCGAGGGGGAGAAATCGGGGATGACCGTGCTCCGCTGGAATGGGCTGGAACGCCTGATGCACTGGTACACGGCGACCCTGTTCGTCCTTCTGACCATCACCGGGCTCAGCATGCTGTTCGGGCGCGCGGTGCTGATACCACTGCTGGGGCCCCAGGGCTTCGCCGCCTGGGCCAGTCTGTCCATCAATGTGCATAACTACGTGGGCCCGTTCTTCACCATCGGCGTGTTCGCCATGCTGCTTTTCTGGGTCAAGAACAACATACCCACCGGGGTGGACCTCAAGTGGCTTGCCGCCGGGGGCGGCATCATCGGCAAGGCCCACCCCAGCGCCGGCAAGGCCAACGGCGGCGAGAAGGTCTGGTACTGGATCGTCATCCTGGTCGGCCTGGTGGCGGTGTGCGGCACCGGTCTGATGCTCATTGGCTGGGCTGCGCAATGGGGATTCATGGACAACAGCCGGGCCACCATGCAGTGGGCGCACCAGGTGCATGCCATTGCCGCCATCATCTGGATCGTGGTGTTCTTCGGGCACGTCTACATCGGCACCATCGGTACCGAAGGCGCACTGGAAGGCATGACCACCGGCAGGGTCAGTGTCGAATGGGCCAGGCAGCATCACGACCTGTGGTACGAAGGGCTTGAGAGCGATGCGCGGGCTCCCGAGACCGACACGGCCGCGGGTGTGACTGGCGATGCGTCGACGACCTGACCCGACGTTGCCGACCAATACAAAACCCCTGCATTGCAGGGGTTTTTTCGATGTGCCGGGCATGGCCGGCGGCCTGGAAGCGCCGGTTCACCGCCTGGCCCGACGGCGATGAAGGACTCGTGAAGCGCAGGGGCGCCGCCGTGAGGCGCGCCCGATCCCGATTGAACTGTCCGGGTATTGCGTCCGGCAAACGGCATCCAACCGACAAGTACCGTTGCAGCAGTTTCCTCCCGAAATCGTGAGCAGAATGCGTTCAGGCGGCGTGATGACCACCTGTCTGCCGGTGCGCCTGGATCACGGAACATGGGAAACCGCGGTATTTTTCGGCCTGGGCGATCCGGAGTGCAGGGAGGACCGGCGGATACTCGGGCAGTGCCGGGCTCCGGTACCGGTGGCGCTGGAGGCGGACGTGATCGAATGCGGGAGTGCGGCCGTGGTGATGCTGCGCTTCGAGGTCGCCACCCGCCCGGAGGATCCGCTGGCCGGGGAGGTGCTGCTCACGCCCGGCCTGGGCGATCTGCAGTTCAGGACGCTGGAGAACCTGGTCGAACAGCAGCACCTGCGGTTTTTCTTCGCGGATGGAACATTCCGGGTGATCCATTCCCAGCAGCTCAGGCTCGGGCAGCGCGAGCGCGACGGTTACCGGTCCATCCTGGACGATGCCGTGAAACATGATGCCATGATCCGTCTGACCGGCCGCTATGACGCCGATGCCGCCATGCGGGAGGTCACAAGCCACTATGCTACCCATGTGGCGAGTGCATAGACTCCTGGCATTGCTGATGCTGTCCGGAACCTGCCTCCCGGCGCAGGCGGACGACAGTTTCCGTCGCGCCATCCGCTCGGCCGATGTGGAGCAGGTGATTCATCTCAGCGGCACGGTGGCGGATGTCAACGAGACCACCGCGACGGGCAGAACGGCCCTGATGGTGGTGGCCCGGGCGGGCCGTTGCGACCAGGTGGAAAGGCTGATTTCCATGGGTGCGGATCCGGGTGCCAGCAATCGCAATGGCGGCACTGCACTGATGTTCGCCGCCGTCACCGGCGACAGCCGCTGCGTGATCCCGATTCTGGAAGCCGGTGCCGATGTCAACGCCCGCGGCGCCAACGGCTGGAGCGCGCTCATGATCGCCGCGGCAAAAGGCAGCATGGTGGTGACCCGGCAGTTGATCCGCGCAGGCGCGGACATCAATACCCGGGATGTCTTCCTGTGGACCCCCTTGCACCGCTCGGCCTACGAGAACAGGGAAAGCGTGGTGGACCTGCTGCTGGAAACCCCGGGCATTGATATCGACGCCCGGGACGACCAGGGCGCCACGGCGCTGCATCATGCCGCCGCCAGGGGCCATACGGCCGTGGCGGTCAACCTGCTCGGACACGGTGCCCGCAGAGACGTTCCGGACATGGAAGGGCGCACCCCGGCCATCTATGCCGAGGAGCAGGGCCATGAAACCCTGGTCCAGGTGCTCGGCGGCATCAGCCGGAAGTTCAACTGAATGGACCGGGACCCTCCGGTACTGCCGGCAGCCTATCGCCTGGTTCATCTCCCGCAGGTGGAGAATCTGAGGGATCATGCAATGGAAGCAGCGTCCGGCGGCGCGGAAGAGGGCACCCTGATCCTGGCCGACGGTGTACTGTCACCACCGGCGGGGGAAGGCGGGGCCCCGGACACCGGCCCCGGAAATCTTCATGCGGCGCTGGTGCTGGAACCCGAGTTTTCACCGGACCGGGACCACGAAATCCTGTTCGTCTCCCTGGTCAGCCTGTGCAATGCGATCGCCGCCCACGTTTCACCACTGACTGCGCTCAGGTTCGGCTGGCCGAACGAAATCCGCATCGCCTCCTACAGGGTCGGGGCGGTCTGGCTGGACCGGGGAGAATCCTCCGGCAGGCGGTGGCTGACCGTGACCCTGACGGTGAATGTGGCCAGTGTCGCCGGATCCGGCGAACCGGAGCAGATGAGCCTGCACCAGGCGGAAGGCAACGATTCGATCACGCCCCCGGACCTGTTCGAGTCCTGGGCGAGGGAGTTCGTCACCTGGATCAATCTGTGGGATGATCGGGGTTTTGGCCATGTGCTTGCAACGTGGAACGCACGGGCGGACGTGGCGGACTGCCCGGTGTCCATCCGGCATGCCGGCGGCACGATCCAGGGTGTCGGCACCGGGGTGGACGGGGCGGGGCGGCTGATCGTCCGCCGGGAGGACGGCACGGACACGAAACTGTCCTCCCGTCTCTTTCTCGGCTGGTAGTTTTCGTCCGCAAGCAACCCGAACATGAAACACGAAACCACCTTGTCCACTCGGCGCAGCTTCGTCAAGACCTGCCTGGCGACGGTCGCAGCCGTGGCTTCGAATCCCGCCATGGTGGCGGGATCGGAGCCCTTGCGCCGCTACAACCGCGTGTTGCTCGTGGATCACCTTGGCGATCCGGTCGGCAGCGACTCGCTGTCCCGGGGCGATGCGTTCATCTTCCATTACCCGCACATCACCACGCCCTGCTTCCTGGTGGATATCGGCCGCAGCCTGGACACCGGCCGCGATCTCATCACGCAGGACGGCCGGCGCTACCGCTGGCGGGGCGGTTCGGGTCCCGGCGCCTCGGTGGTGGCGTTTTCCGCCATTTGCGCCCACAAGCTCAGCTATCCCACCCGCACGGTGAGCTTTCTCAATTTCAGGCCGGAACCGACCCGCTACATGGACGGCAGCGCGCAGGTGCGCGAGCGCCGGCAGATCATCTACTGCTGTTCGGAGCGGAGCGTGTACGACCCGTCCCGGGGTGCGGAGGTGATCGGCGGCCCGGCCCGGCAGCCGCTCACGACGGTGGATCTGGAATATGACGGGACGAATGACCGTTTTTTTGCCGTGGGCACCCGGGGCGGTGAACTCTACGAGGAATTCTTCTTCCGGTTCGGCTTCCGCCTCGCCCTGGAAAACGGGATCGACGACGTGCGGGCGCTCGCGGCGGACACCGCAGAGGTCATTGCGCATGACCGGTATTCCAGCCAGCCGGTCACCTGCTGAGCGGAAGCTGCTCAGGCAAACCGCCCGGCCGCGTAGGGGGTGATGTCCAGCGAGGGTTTTCGACCCTCCATGATCTCGGAAATCAGCATCCCGGTGATGCCGGACAGCGTCAGGCCGAGATGGTGGTGGCCGAATGCCAGCAGGATGTCCGGTGAAACCGGGCTCGGTCCGATCACGGGCAGGGCGTCCGGGAACGTGGGTCTGAACCCCAGCCAGGATTGCGCGGGATTCTCCGTCAGACGGAACATTCGCCTGGCGTTGCGGGTGAGGTATTCGATGCGCGCGGGGCTGGGCGGCTTTTCCAGCGCGGCGATTTCCACCGTGCCGGCGAACCGGAGACCCGCGGTGGTGGGGGTGGCATAGAAACCGCGCTCCACCCAGGCAACGGGCCTGCCGAGCAATGACTGCCGGTCGGCGAACTGGACATGGTAGCCACGTTCGACATCCAGCGGCATCCGTCGTGTTCCGGCGCCGGCGATGGTCCTGGAATGCGCCCCCGCGGACACCACCACCGTGTCGGCGGGGATGCGCTCCCCGTCATCCAGTATCACACTGCAGCCCGGTTCCACCGCGGTGACGCAGGCCCGCCGGAAGACGCCCCCTCGGGCGCTGAAATGCCGCATGTACCGATCCACGAGGGTTTTCGGGTTGGCGACGTACCGTGCATCCCGGAACCACAGTGCGCGGTAGAAATCCATGGCAAGGGCCGGCTCCAGGTCCCGCAGCTGCGGGCCTTCGATGGTGTCGAAACGCGCGCCCTGTTCTGCACGCTTGCGATTGGACGCGATGGCGTCCTCATAGGCCCGGCGGGTTGCGTAGGCATAGACGCATCCGGTCCGGCGTATCAGGGACTCCGCGCCGGCGTCATCCACCAGCGGGTCGAGACCGTCGCCGGTGCGTGAAAGCAGTGCGCCAAGTGCCCGGATGATCCGGTTCACGCGGGCAGGGGTGCAGTTCCTGAGGAACCCCAGCATCCAGCGGGCATGGTGGAGCGCATGGAGCGGGTCCAGCCGGAGCGGGCTTTCCCGGGACCACAGGAGCGAGGGAAGAGCCGTGACCAGGGCGGGGCTGTTGATCGGGATGCAGCCGTAATCCGCGATGATGCAGGCATTGCCGTAGGAAGTGCCCATGCCCGGCTCACCGCGGTCGAGCAGGATGACGCGATGTCCGCGCCGCTGTATCCACAGGGCCACGCTGACGCCAACGATCCCGGCACCGATCACAACGACGGTCTTGCCGGTCATCAGGAAAGATCGATGGCGTGACGGGACAGGTCGGAGAACTCGATGATTTCCAGTGCCCGCTGATGCGTGGCTCGCATGACCACCCTGGGCGCGGCACCGGCATCCAGGGCTTCCCGCCAGCGTGCCGCACACAGGCACCAGCGGTCACCCGGCCTGAGGCCGGGAAATTCAAAGTCCGGGATCGGGGTGGACAGGTCGTTGCCACGAGACTTGCTGAACGCGAGAAATTCGGTGGTCACCTCAACACAGACCGTGTGGGAACCCGCGTCCTGGGGCCCGGTTTCGCAGCAGCCGTTGCGGACGAACCCCGTCATGGGACTGATGGAGCAGACGGCGAGTGGTTCGTCGAGAACGCTCTTCTGGTTTTCGGGCCAGGACATGGCGGCATCCGGATTTTTCTGTTTCGGGCAGCGGGATTCTAACTTGACTGGCACGGCATATGTGCCGGATCCGACCGATTCCGCGGCCAGATGCGGGAGAATGCCGACGCCTGACACACGCCGCCGCCGCCGAAAGCCTGTCCCGCGATCCGCCGCCGGAGGGTCCGAAACCCCGTTCAGCCGGCGGCGTCCGGGATGTGGAACCGGTTTGCGGAAGCGGTCGGCTGCCCGGGTCCGTGCTCGTATTCGGCGATGCTGATTCCGTCTTCCTGGAACAGGAGTATCGTGGTGGTGCGGGTGCCGTATTCCTCTCCCCGGATGTAGATGGGCGACAGGCGGCGTTCCCTTTCGCGATCCGGCCCGCCACCGGGCAAATCCGTGTCGGAGGCGGAGGTGGTGTCCAACATCAGCGGAAGCAGGGTTTCCGGACCGATATCCGGGTCATCCCGGATATGCCCGGCAAGTCCGGTCACCCCGCGGGACATCTTGGGCCAGACCGTGTCCATGGGGCCGTTGCTGACACTGTGGAACCCGGATTCCAGGGGTCGCGCCCGGGGATTGTCGTATCCCCAGGCATACAGGCCCCGCCGATCGCCGAATACCAGGTTGAACGGATTGAATTTACGGTGGTGTTGCTGGAGGAAACCATGGAAATCCGCCGGATTTCCGGACGATTCCAGGTACCTGACCGCCAGTTCTCCACGGCTGCGGGCATCGGCGCGGTAGCCTCCCCCGGTTCGGAAGTTGGTCACTGCGGCAAATGCGCCGCTGCGGTTGATGCCGAGCCAGGTGCCGCCGGCGCTGCAGTCCCGGCCGGCAAAGATGTAGGGCCGGTCCTCCCACCAGTGCATGGAGACGCTGGGTCGGGCGTGGTACTCGTCCCGGTTGGCGGAGATGATCAGGGGATAGCGCGGGTGTTGGTTCAGCGCGATGAACAGGATGCACATGGAGCGGGTATCCGGGTAATGCCGTTGTCCGGTCTGACCCGATGGTGTCGGGACAGGGTGAAAATCGCCCTCCCTTCCATTCACCGGGCCATGGCAGCGGTGCGTCTTTGCACCGGTCAATTCCGGATGCCTGGACCGGGCAGGGCCGCGGTCGGGACATGCCGCAAAACGGACCGCCCGCCTATTCTGGGACAAGCGGGGAAATCCCACAAGGGAATTGCGGGGCGGGGCCTGCCCGACCCGGGCATCGGCAAATGCAGTACACTCGTGCATCCACTCAGGGGCGCTCCCGTGCAGATCGGCAGACTCAACAACCTCACGGCGATCAGGCAGTCCGGCCCCGGCATGTATCTCGATGCGGGCGACGACAGGGAAATCCTGTTGCCCGGGCAGGAGATTCCCGAGGGGCTGGTGCCCGGAGAGACCGTGACGGTATTCGTGTACCGAGACTCCGAGGACCGCCTCATCGCCACCACGCGCACCCCGAAAATCCAGGTTGGCCGGTGCGCTTTCCTCCGGGTGGTCGCGGTCAATCAGGTGGGCGCCTTTCTGGACTGGGGATTGCCCAAGGATCTCCTGGTGCCCTTTGCCGAGCAGGCCGTGCGCATGGAGGCGGACCACTCCTATGTCGTGACTGCCTACCTGGATCGGAACACGGATCGGGTGACGGCCAGTTCACGCCTGGGCCGCCGGCTCACGGAGGAGGGTACGGGCTTCCGGGTGGGACAACCGGTGGATCTGCTGATTGCGGCCCGGACGGATCTGGGCTGGAAGGCGGTGATCGGCCATAGCCACGTCGGCATGATCTTTCACCGGGACGCGGTGCGCCAGCTCAGTCCCGGCATGAGCATCAAGGGCTTCATCAAGCGGGTCCGCAGCGACGATCTGCGCATTGACCTGACCATCACCCCGGACAGAGCGAAATCAAGGCGGGGTCTCGCGAAGGAGATCATCGACCACCTGGAATCCCGCGGCGGACGATCCGACCTGACGGACCATGCCCCGCCCGAGCGCATCGAGGAGGTATTCGGCGTCAGCAAGGGCTACTACAAGAAGGCCCTGGGGGCGCTCTACCGGGAGCGTCTCATCGTGATCGGAGACCGGGAGATCATGCTGGCCGGTCCGGGACCGGACGGGGATGCGTTGGAGCCCGGCTCCGCCGATGCGGGTGCCGCGGCCGGGCAGCCGGCGGGCGGGGTGGGAGCACGGCCCGGCAGGCGTCCCGGCGCCAGGAAGGCCGGCAAATCCAGGGCGCCCGGACATGCGGGGCCGGGGCGCGGCGGCGGCGGAAAGGACGGCGGAGAGTCCCGCGGCCGGGACCGGCGGGCCGCGTCCGGACCCGGCGGGAAACGGCACTAGGTGTTCCGCGGTGAAGATACAGTGGTATCCCGGACACATGCACAAGGCGGCCCGAGAGATGCGGACCGCACTGGCCGGCGTGGACGTGGTGGTGGAACTGCTGGACGCGAGGCTGCCGTTTTCGAGCGCCAATCCGATGCTGGCGGAACTGCGCCGCGACAAGCCGGTGATCCGGGTGATGACCCGGTCGGACCTGGCGGATCCGGTGCGCACGGAAGTCTGGACCGCTTGGTACCGCAAGCAGTACCAGGGTAGGTCCCTCGCCGTATCCGCCCGCAGGCCCGCAGAGGTAAGGCGCATAGTCGGACTGTGCAGCGCCGGGGTCCCACGGCGTCCGGATCCGGTTGTGGCCATGGTGGCTGGCATCCCCAACGTGGGCAAGTCCACCGTGATCAATATCCTGGCGGGGCGCTCGGTGGCAAAAACCGGCAACGAACCGGCGATCACGAAACAGCAGCAGCGGGTTGCCGTCGGCGATGGCGTGGTGCTGCTGGATACGCCGGGGGTCCTTTGGCCCAACGTGGAGAATGCGCACAGCGGCTACCGGCTCGCCGCCACCGGCGCCATCCGGGAGACCGCGATCTCCCATGTCGAGGTCGCCGTGTACCTCGCCGGGTTCCTCGTCGCCCAGTATCCGGGGCCCCTGACCGACCGTTATGCCCTGGATGTCGGGCCGGCCGGCGGGGAGGCCGTCCTGGAGGCCCTGGGACACAGCCGCGGCTGTCTCGGTCGGGGCGGCCTGGTGGACATGGAACGGGCCGCCAGAATCCTGCTCAACGACTTTCGTGCGGGCCATCTGGGGGGGGTCACCCTGGAGACGCCGGACATGATCGAGGGCGAACTGTGCGAGGTGACGAAGGAGCGTGCGGCCAGAGCCGCGCGGAAGGCGGCGCGAAAGACGGCGGCAAGGCAGGGAAAGGCCGGGCCCGGCAACACGTAGGGGAGGTGTCTCCTGGACCGTGCCTGCGCGGCAGTCCCGGCCGTCGCCACCCGCAGGCGGTGCGTTTCCCGGATGACGGCGGGGTCCGGATGCCCGGTTCCGCCGGATGACGGGAGCCCGGTGGCCGGGTGCAGGACGCAGGTTGCGAGTTAGAATCCGGCTCCGGTACCCTTCCCGCGTTGACGTTGGCCCGAACCGTCCCCGAATCGCTCTCCATCGACGAGGCGCGCAAACTGGTCCTTGCCAGCCAGGGGGTGTTGCGTCCTGCCGGCGGCGGTCCGGCGCAGGAGGCAACGCGCCGGGTCATCCGGCATCTCGGCTATGTCCAGATCGACACGATCTCGGTGATCGAACGCGCACACCACCACACCCTCTGGAATCGCAATCCGCGCTACCGGCAGGCGCATCTGAACCGGTTGGTGGCGGAAGGCAGGGTGTTCGAGTACTGGTCTCATGCAGCCGCCTACCTGCCGATGGAAGACTACCGGTTCGCCCTGCCGCGCATGCTGGCGGAGCGCAGGAGCGGCGGGCGATGGCATTCCAAGGATGTGAAACTGATGCGGCGGGTGCTGGCGCGAATTCGCGAGGAAGGACCGCTGATGTCGCGGGACTTCGAGGACACCGGACCCGGGAGACGCGCGATGTGGGACTGGAAGCCGGCGAAGTACGCGCTCGAGCAACTGTTCATCGAGGGGCGCATCATGTCCGTTCGCCGGGAGGGGTTCAACAAGGTCTACGATCTGACCGAACGGGTATTGCCCCAGGGAACGGACACCTCCGCCCCCGGCAGCGGCGAATACGCCCGGTACCTCGTGACCTCGTTCCTGCGGGCCAATGGTCTCGGCAGGGTGACCGACTTCGTTCACCTGCGCCAGGGGATGCGGGAGAAGGTGAGCAGGGTCGTCCGTGCCATGGTCGGGTCCGGAGAACTGCGCCAGGTCCGTGTCAGGGGCGAGTCCTGGCTGGTGTTGCCACATTCCCTGGACCTGCTGGACCAACGTCTGCGAAGGGAGAAGGCCTGCCTGCTGTCGCCCTTTGACAACCTGGTCATACAACGCCGGCGGATCAGGGACCTGTTCGATTTCGACTACCAGCTGGAATGCTATGTCCCCGCGGCAAAGCGGGTGTACGGGTACTTCGTCCTGCCGGTGCTCTGGCGCGGCAGGCTGGTGGCGCGCACGGACATGAAAGCCCACCGGGACCGCGGCGTGCTGGAGGTGCGGAGCCTGGTGCCGGAACCCGGATTGCGGGCATCGGATCGCTTCGCCGCCGCCTTTGCGAGGGTATTGCGGGATTTCGCCGCCTTCAACGGCTGCGAGTCGATCGAGATCTCCGACCGGGTCACCCGGGCGCTGGCCGTCCCCGTCCATCAGCATCTGCACGGCCGGTGATGCTGTCGACCCGGTCCAGGGGCTACCTCATCACGATGCTCGGGGTTCTCGCCCTCAGCCCCGACGGCCTGCTGACACGGTTGATCCAGGCGGATGCCCTGACCATCACGTTCTGGCGTTGCCTGCTGTATGGAATCGTTGTCTCGCTGTTCGCCGCATTGCAATATCGTGGCCGGCTGTTCGCGCATCTGGGCCGGTTCTCCGCCGCGGAATACGGCATCATGCTCTGCTTCGGGCTCGGCAACACCTGCTTCATCTATTCCATCACCCACACCTCGGTGGCGAACACCCTGTTCATGTTGAGCACGACGCCCATCTGGGCCGCGGTCATCGCGTGGGTGTTCCTGCGCGAACGCGTTCCGCGACGCACCTGGTTCGCCATCGTCATGGTGATGGTGGGCATCTCGGTGATCACCCGGGGCAGCGTCCGGCTGGAAGGCGCCTGGGTCGGGGACATCGTCGGACTCCTCGCGGCCTGCATTCTCGGAACCCAGTTTTCCCTCATCCGGGCCGCCCGCGAACGCGACATCATGCCCGCACTCGGCCTTGGCGGCATTTTCACCGCCCTGTTCCTGGCGCCACTGGTTGCCCCGGGGGAAACCGCCAATGCCGATCTCGTCTGGCTCATCGTCATGGGCATGGTCATGCTGCCGATGGCCAATGCGCTGATGTTTCTCGGGCCGAAGTACCTGCCGGCGCCGGAGGTGGGCCTGATGATGCTGCTGGAGACCGTGCTGGGGCCCGTCTGGGTCTGGCTGGCGCTGGGAGAGAATCCCGGCGTCCATTCCATGGTCGGGGGCGCCATCGTCGTGACCACCCTGGTGGTCAACTCGCTGTTGGGTCTGCGGGAGGAGCGGGAGTGGATGCCGGCGGGCGGCCGGGGCAGGGGCCCCCCGGCCGGTGGAGCCCGCGGGGGATAGGCCCGGGGCGGGCAGGCTGGGTCGTCACTGCCCCCCGGTTTTGCCATGCGGTAGCCGACGCCGCGCTCGTTGAAGATGTCGGTGGGGGGCCGCGTCGTCGCCGGGCTTGGCCCGGAGTTTCTTCTCGAAGGTGCGCATGGGATCGGTATCGTCGGGTCTCCGCGTGCTCCAGAACCGGCGAAGCAGTGAACCGGAGGTCACCGCTCGCCCGACGTTGGCCGAGAGGACGCGCAGCAGTTCGTCACGGTGGGCGCGGGCGCTGCCGACGACCTCCTGCAGCACGGTGGCGAGGTCGATGCTCGCGTTGATGCACAGGGTGGCCGTACTGAGCGCAGCCATCCGATTCTCGGAACCCTCGGGTTCGTGTCTTGTTTCTTCGGAACGGTTCATTGGCAGGCCGCTTGCGGACCGGAACCGCAGCCGGACCGGGGGTGCGACTCCTGCCCTGGCGCAGCCTCCGGTTCTCCCTGTCGCGGGCGTGAGAATGGCACGCCCGTTGCGCACATTCCATGTCGGGGTTGTGGTTGCCCCCGGCATGGGCCCGGCAGGCGGAACGGAACCATGGAACCGGTGCGGTGCATGATGATGAAAATCACCATCGTCGCCGCCGGATGAAGATTCCCCCTCCCCCCGCAGTCCGATACACTCACTCCGGTATCCCTGGAATAGCCGAACGATCCATGTCCCAGGCAAGACGATCCCAGGCCATCGACCCGGATGTCCTGTCCGGCCTTGTGGTGAAGACTGACGGCGCGGGCCTCGGAGCTCTGGCGCTGCACCTGCTGCTGCTGGGCCTGCTGGCCGCCGGCTCCCTGTCGCTGCCGCCGGTGTCGGCGGTGGTCTGCTGGTGCGGCTACGCGGTGGTACTGGTTTTCTCGTTCTGCCCCCTGCACGAAACCATTCACGAAACCGCTTTCGCGTCGCGCAGCCTGAACCGGTGCGTGGCGTTCGTCTTTGGACTGGTCCTGTTCCTGCCGCCCCGGTTCTTCCGGGCCTTCCACATGGCGCATCATCGCCACACCCAGGTCCCCGGCGACCCGGAACTGGAGGTACCGAAACCCGGTTCGCGGTGGGGCTATGTCCGCCATGTCAGCGGGATACCCTACTGGGCTGCCCAGGGCCGCATGTTCCTGCGGTCTGCGTCCGGCCGGGTCGACGATTACGTG
This sequence comes from Candidatus Poriferihabitaceae bacterium, assembly GCA_965213885.1. Classification (GTDB taxonomy): domain Bacteria; phylum Pseudomonadota; class Gammaproteobacteria; order Arenicellales; family Poriferihabitantaceae; genus VYFG01. Next base: position 2,535,436 of record OZ243919.1, on the reverse strand, counting down.
CCGGCATCCCGGCGCGACGCGGTAGTGATCGAGGCCCGGCTGTTCCTGCTGGTCTACGGCGCACTGGCGGCACTGTCGGTGGTATTCCAGACCGCGGTGCTGTGGTGGTACTGGATCCTGCCGGTCATGGCGGCGCAGCCGGTGCTGCGCCTGTTCCTGCTTGCGGAACATACCGGCTGCCCCGAGGTGCCCGACATGTTCGACAACACGCGCACCACGTTGACCGGCCCGTTGCTGCAGCGGCTCTGCTGGAACATGAATTATCACACCGCGCACCATGCCTACGCGGGCATCCCCTTCCACCGCCTGCCGCAGGCCAACCGCCTGATCTCCGACCGCCTGGTTCATGTCGGTCACGGCTATATCCGGGTGAACCGGGAAATCTACCGGGCGCTCGGCGGGGAGCGGGCCGCCGGGGTTGCCGGCTCGCTCTGATGGCTGTCGTCGTTGATGGCGGCAGCCTCACCCTTGACCAGCTTGCCCGGATTGCCGCCTCCCCCGACGTCGGCGTGTCGCTGGACGAGATGGGCCTTGAGCGGGTGCGCCGCGCCAGGGCACGGGTGCTCGCAGCCCTCGAAAGTGGGGAGAGCGTCTACGGGCTCACCACCGGCCTCGGGTCCCGCGCAACGGAGGCGCTGACCGCGGCGCAGGCGGCGGATTTTTCCCTGAAAACCCTGCGGGGCCGGGCTCATGCCATCGGCGAGCCCCTGGCCACGACCCAGGTCCGGGCCGCGATGGCGGTGCGCCTGAACACGCTGATGAAAGGCGCTGCGGGAGCGGATGTCTCGGTTCCGGCGATCCTTTGCGAGTGTCTCAACCGGGGGCTCACGCCGGTAGTCGGCAGCATCGGCTCCATCGGCGCCGGCGACCTCTGCCAGGGGGCTGTCCTGGGTCTGGCCCTCTGCGGGGAGGGTCAGATGACCGATGCCCGAGGACGGACGATGGATGCCGCAAGGGTGCTGTCGGCGGTGGGACTGACCCCCCTGTCGCCCGGACCGAGGGACGGTCTTGCCCTGGCGAACCACTCCGGGTTTTCCGCGGCGTCCATGGCGCTGGCGGTGCACGGTGCGGGACGCCTGGTCGGCGCGGTGCAGTGCGCCGCGGCCATGACGATGGATGCGTTCGTGGCATCCACGACACCGCTCGATGCCGTGCTGGACGACCTGCATCCGCAGCCGGGGCAGGCCCGGGCCGCCGGGGACTTGCGCCGACTGCTGGCGGGGAGCCGGATCATGGACCCGGGAAATGAGCGGCGACTGCAGGATCCGCTGTCGATACGGAATCTGCCGCAGGTGCACGGCGCCGCGTTCGCTGCGATGGATTTCGCGGCGGCGGCGGCCTGCGCGGCAATCAACGGCGCCAGCGACAACCCCGCGGTCGACCTTGCCGGGGACCGCATCATCTCCTGCGGCGCGTTTCACACGCCGCTTCTGACGGTTGCCGCCCATGCCCTGTCCCAGGCGCTGGTGCAGGTTGCCCAGGCGCAGCTTGCGCGCATGAGCAAACTGCTGAGCGAGCGCTTCAGCGGACTGCCGCAGTACCTGGCGGCGCCCGGACGCGATTCCAACGGCTTCGCCCCGCTGATGAAGGTTGCCGAGGCGGTGGCGGCGGAACTCGGTCACGCGGCCATGCCGGTGCCGGTCTGGCCCAGCGTGAACGCGGATGGCGTGGAGGACATCCAGTCCAATGCGCCCGCGGCAGTCAAGGGGCTGCAGGGCGTGGTCGAACTGGGATGGAAACTGTGCGCCATGGAGATGATGGTGGCGGGCCGGGCCGGGGAACTGAGGGGTGGTCCGACCCGGGCCCCGCTGCTCGAGGAGCTCCATGACCGCGTCAGGCAGGTGGTGGGACCGGCGGCGGCAGAAGGGCCGCTTGGCGATGCCATCGACGACCTGGCGAGCCGGGCCGCCGGGGGCATCTGCGAAGGCCTCTGATTCGCCGCATGCCCCTGCACGGCAAGATACCCGGTCCATGTCCATTGTCGCCACCCCCAAGAGCGATCGCCCGGTGCCGGGCATCATGCTCATGTGCCTCGCCTACCTGCTGTTCGCCCTGCTCGACAGCAGCGCGAAATGGCTGGTGCTGGCAGGGCTGTCCGTGCTGCAGGTGTCGTTCGTCCGCTATGCGGGGCATTTCCTGATTTCCACGGTGCTGATCTGTCGGGGAGGACTGTCCCTCGGCCGTTTCCGCACTTCCATGGTGTCCCTGGTGGTACTGCGGGGCGTACTGCTGATGCTGACCACCGTACTGAACTTCATGGCGCTCAGGTACCTGCCCCTGACCCTGACCTCCACCATCATGTTTTCCGCTCCCATCATCGTCTGTGCGCTGTCCGGGGTGTTCCTGGGCGAGCGGGTGGGTGTCTGGCGGTGGTCTGCGATCGCCGCCGGATTCTGCGGGATCCTGATCGCGGTCCGGCCGTTCGATGCCGAGTTCCATCCGGCGGTGCTGCTTTCGCTCTCCAACGTCACCCTGTTCGCGTTCTACACCCTGTTGACTCGCAAGCTGGCGGGGGTGGTCGCCATACAGACGCAGCAGTTCTACACCGGGCTGGTGGGCACCCTGGTACTGCTGCCTTTCGGCGTCTGGTCGTGGCAGATCCCGGGAACCTCTGCGGAATGGCTGATCCTGCTGCTGACACCGCTCTTCGGCTGGCTGGGCCACGAATGCATTACCCGGGCGCACGGCTTCGCCGAGGCCAGCATGCTGACACCGTTCAGTTACAGTTTCATCATCTGGATGACCGCCCTGAGCTACCTGGCATTCCACCACCCGCCGGACCGCTGGACACTCCTGGGCGCGGCGGTGGTGATCGTCGCGGGGCTGGTGATCTGGTTCCGGGAGCGGCGGCGCATACTGCGGTAGGGTATCCGATCCTGCGGGGAGATGCGGGCAATGCCCGCCGCCCGGTCCGTTCAGGGCAGCAGCGCCCCCCCGTCCACGTCCACGGTGGTGCCCGTCACGAATTGGTTGTCGAGCAGGAACAGCACCGCTTCCGCCACTTCCTCCGGCCGGCCCGCACGCGGAATGGCGTTGCCTCCGGTCAGGTCCCGGAATTGCCGCGCCCGTGCATCGCCTTCCACGGGGAAGAGCGGCGTGTCGATGGTGCCCGGCGAAACCACGTTGATGCGCCGGGGGGGAATCTCCGGGGCGAGTGCCCGGGCGAACCCTTCCACGGCGTTGCCGACCGTGGAGATGGCGAGCATGCCCGGTCCGCATTTCCGGGCCGGTGACCCGCTGATGAGCACGATGGCACCGTCCCCGGCCAGGTGCGGCGTGCCGCTGTGGACCGCGTTGGTATAGCCCCAGAGCTTGGCGAAGGATGCCTGGAAGGCGTCCGGATCCATGTCCAGGAACGGCCCCCGGGCCCGGGGGCCGCCGGTAGCGGCGCAAACCAGGAAGTCGAAGGATGCATGCGCGGCAAAGAGCTGGTCCAGGGCCCCGCGGTCCAGCACGTCGCAGGCGGCGGTCTCGATGCCCTCCTCGCCGGTTTCCGTTCTGCCGCGGCGGCTGACGGCGAGGACGCCCGCCCCCTCGTCCCGGAGCCCGCGGCAAACCGCGAGGCCGATGCCGGAGGTGCCGCCGAGGACGATGGCTTTCTTGCCGCTGAATCTTTGCATGACAGATGACCGATGGGTTGGTGGTGACGGGTGAAGTGTACTCAAATAGCCGGCCATGTTCCAAAGGGGCTACACTCGCGATCCACCCATGTGATTCCAGGCACCCATGATCGACACGGCCAGGAGGTTACCGGTTCCCGGTCGGCGCCGGCGTATTGACGGGTTGGGCGCGGGGCTTCTGATTTTCTGCTCGGCGTTGATGGGGCTCAACCAGGTGGTGGTGAAGGTAACCAATACCGGGCTGCAGCCGGTGTTTCAGGCCGGGTTGCGTTCCGCCCTGGCCATCCTCCCGGTCCTGCTTGTGGCGGTGGCCTTTCGCCGCAGGCTGACGCTGCGTGACGGCAGCCTGGCCCCCGGGCTCCTTGCCGGCGTTTTCTTCGCCAGCGAATTTCTCCTGCTTTTCCCGGCGCTGGACTACACGACGGTGGCCCGTGCCTCGGTATTCTTCTACACGATGCCGTTCTGGGCGGCCGTCGGGGCCCACTTCCTGATTCCGGGCGAAACCCTGACCCTGGCCCGGCTGGCCGGGCTCGTTCTCTCGGTGGCGGGCATCGTGGTTGCGCTGTCCGATCATTTCGGTACGATGCGCCCCACCCTGCGCGGAGACCTCTACTGTCTCGCAGCCGCTGTGTTCTGGGCGGGCATCATCCTCGTGGCCCGCACCACCCGCCTGTCCAGGGCCTGCCCGGAAATGCAGCTCCTGTACCAGCTCGTGGTGTCGGCGGTCCTCCTGTTGGCCGCTGCTGCCGTGGTCGGCGACCCGGTGCGGCAGTTTACCGTGCTGACGGCCTGGCTGGTGGCCTTCCAGGTGCTGGTGGTGATCTGTCTCGGATTCCTGGTCTGGTTCTGGGTGCTGTCGGTGTATCCCGCCGCGGACATGGCGTCGTTCAGTTTTCTTGCCCCGGTTTTCGGTGTGATATTCGGCTGGCTGATCCTGGGGGAGCGCCTGACGTCCTCCGTGCTGTGGGCCCTTGCCATGGTCTGCGCCGGGGTGTACCTGGTGAACCGCCGCCCGCGCATTCCGTGACGGACGGAGGGCGACCTAGGAAAGGTCCACCCTGATGTGTTCCAGTTCCTGGGCCATGGACTGGGTCACCTCGTTGAGCGGCAGTTCGCCGTCAATGTCCAGCAGGAGGCCGACATCCCGGTAGTAGGTGATCAGCGGCTCGGTCTGGGCGTGGTACGTCTTCAGCCTGGTCCGCACCGTGTCCGGATTGTCATCGTCCCGCACGTACAGCTCGCCGCCGCACTTGTCGCAGACGCCCTCCTTCTCCGGCGGGTTGTAGCGCCGGTGGAACGGTGTCTGGCAACTGCGGCAGGTGAGCCGGTTGGACAGGCGTTCCACGATGGCGTCATCGGCCACCCTGATGTGCAGTACCGCGGCCAGCCGTCGCTGCAGCTTGTTCATGATCTCCGTGAGCGCCTCCGCCTGGGGGGTGGTGCGGGGGAAGCCGTCCAGGATGAATCCATGGCCCTGGGCGACCTGTTCCAGGCGATCCTCCACCATGGCCTCGGTCACATCGTCCGGCACCAGTTCGCCGTTGTCGATGTAGGTCTTTGCCAGTTTTCCGAGATCGGACTCGCTCCGGATGTGGTGGCGGAAGATGTCGCCGGTGGCAATGTGGTCAAGGCCAAGGCTCCTTGTCAGGTGCTTCGCCTGGGTGCCCTTGCCCGACCCCGGTCCGCCCAGCAGCACGACATCCAGCGTGCGCCTGGCCTCGCTGGTGCTGATGGCGGTGACGGTTCCCTTGAGCGGCTGGATTTCGCGCAACTCGGGCGGGGTGGCGAAGGCCGCGATGCCGCGCCCCACGGCATCCATGGCGTGGCTAATGGATTCGTACACCTCGTCCACCGTTCCCTCGCCGTCCACGATCAGCAGCTTGCCCGATTCCGCGTAATGGTCCAGCAGCGGCTCCAAGGTGCGGTGGGACGTGCGGATGCGTGTCCTCACGATATCCGGGGTGTCGTCGTCCCTGGTCTGCAGTTCGCCCCGGCAGAGGTCGCAGCGGCCCTCCACCGCCGGTGGACGGTATTCCACGTGGTAGGGCGTCTGGCAGGTGCGGCAGATGATCCGCCCCGGCAGGCGCCGGGTGATTTCCTCGTCCGACACCTTCAGGTAGATCGCCGCCCTGAGGTGGCGGTCCTGGTCCCGGGACAGGTCGTCCAGCAAGTTGGCCTGGTGGCGGGTCCGGGGGAAACCGTCGAACAGGATTTCCTTGCCGGGCATCACCTTGACCATCCATTCCTCGATCAGCGAGCCGACCACCTCGTTGGGCACGAGTTCACCGGCATTCATGTACTGCCGGGTCAGGAATCCCAGTGCCGTTCTCTTTTCCAGGGCGTCGCGGAACAGGTCTCCGGTTGAAATGTGCAGCAGGTCGCGGGTTGCAACCAGCCTGGCGGCCTGTGTTCCCTTGCCTGCGCCCGAGGGTCCGATCAGGGCGATGGTCATCGTCTGATTCTGCTTGATGTGGAAAGAGCCCGAGTGTAAACCCCAGTCATCAGCCGCTCCAGTAGCGGATCGTCGTATTCGGCGGAGATGCTATTTCGTGAACGGTAGCCAGAGGCACCAGGCCAGATGGGTGGGATGGTCGTCGGAATACTCCGGCAGCCCGATGTTCATGGCGGCATGACCCTTGTCCGGCTGCTCCTTCCAGGTGCGGAACAACCGGTCCCAGACCGTGAGGTTGAAACCGAAGTTGCTGTTCGTTTCCGTCGACAGGTGGGAGTGGTGTACCCGGTGTACGTCCGGTGTCACGATCAGCAGGCGCAGCACGGCATCCAGCCGGCGCGGCAGCGCCACGTTGGTATGCGTGAACAGCGAGGTTCCGTTCAGGACGATCTCGAAGATCAGCACGGCGATGGCAGTCGGTCCGAGAAGCACGACAAGCAGCATCTTGTAGACGGTCGAGAGGATGATCTCCAGGGGATGGAAGCGGATGCCGGTGGTGGTATCGAACCGTGGGTCGGCATGGTGAACCCGGTGAATCCGCCAGAACCAGGTGAAGTGATGAGCGGCGCGGTGTTGCAGGTAGATGGCCAGGTCGAGGATCAGCAGGGCGGCGGCGAACTCCAGCGCCGGGGGCAGCTGAATCCGGTTGAACAGCCCCCAGGACTGCTGCCCGGCCCACAGGGCCGTGCCCACCACCGTCAGGGGCAGGAGCAGCCGCACGAGCAGGGTATCGATGACGATGAGTCCCAGGTTCGTGCTCAGCCTGGGCCAGGCCCGGACGATCTGCCGCCGCTTCGGCCAGACCCGTTCAACAGCCATCATCAGCAGCAGGATGCCCGCGAACATGCCTGATCTCAGGGTGTTGAATTCACCTTCCATGGCGCGATTATGCCAGCTTCCCGGACCAGCCGGCGCGTCAGGTGTAGCGGAGCGACTGGCCGATGTCCAGGCGCTCGGCCTTGCGCAGCATGGCCACCCCGAGTGCGATGTCGCTGGTAGCCAGGCCCCGATGCCAGAACAGGATGGTCTCGGCTTCACTCTCCCGGCCCGGAAGGCGTCCGCACACGATTTCACCGATTTCGCCATGCACCGATTCCGGGCCCACCCTGCCCGCGTCGATCTGGGGTCGGAGGGCGCCAAGGGGGCCGGCGTTCATCTGTCCCCGGTCATCCACCACGATCTTGTCCATGCGGTCGGTGATGTCCAGTTCCAGGGCGCTCATGGTGCCGTAGGGGATCACCAGGGAGCCGGGATGGATCCAGCGTGTCCGGAACAGCGGCATCGGCTCCGGCAGGCGGGAGGCCTCCACCAGAATGTCCGCGCCGTCGAGGCAGCTTTCCCAGTCATCGGTGGCGATGACCTCCTTTTCCAGGTCCGCGGACAGGCGCCGGGCAAAGGCCCCGCGGCTTTCGGGCCGGCGGGAATGCACCCGGATCTCCTCGAAATCGAACAATCGGTCCAGCAGGCGCACATTCCAGTACGCCGTGCCCCGTGCCCCGATATGGCCGAGCACCCTGGGACGTTTCATGGCCAGGTACCTGGCCCCGATGGCAGTGAGTGCCCCGGTGCGCATTTCCGTGATGGCGGTGGCGTCGAGGATGGCCATCGGCATGCCGGTCTGCGGGTCGAACAGGTTCAGCAGCGCCATTTCGGAGGGTAGTCCCCGGCGGTAGTTGTCGACGTAGTCGCCGACGATCTTGACGCCCGCGGTGGCAAGGGGTGCGACGTATCCCCGGAGCACGTTGAAATGGCCGTTGAAGGCGGGGTCCGGCCTGAGATGCACCCTCGGTTCGATCACGGTTTCGCCTTCGCCCGCGGACCGAAGACCTGCTTCCACCGCCGTCAGGATCTCGTCGTCCGTGAAGGCCAGTGCCTCGATGTCGCGGCCGTTCAGCCAGGTGATCCGGATCGGCCCGGACATCACAGATCGATGGCGCCGAGATTGAGCCCCATCTCCCGGGCGCATCGCCGCGCATCCTGGTACCCGGCGTCCGCATGCCGCATGACGCCGCTGGCGGGGTCGTTCCACAGGACCCGCGCGATCCGCCGGTCCGCGTCTTCGCTGCCGTCACAGACGATCACCAGGCCGGCATGCTGGGAGTAACCCATGCCGACACCGCCGCCGTGGTGAAGCGACACCCAGGTGGCGCCGCTGGCGGTGTTCAGCATGGCATTCAGGAAAGGCCAGTCGGACACCGCGTCGGAACCGTCGATCATCCGTTCCGTCTCTCGGTTGGGGCTGGCCACGGAGCCGGAATCCAGGTGGTCGCGGCCGATGACGACCGGCGCCTTCAGCTCCCCGTTCCGGACCATCTCGTTGAATGCCAGGCCCAGCCGGTGGCGGATACCGAGGCCAACCCAGCAGATACGCGCCGGCAGGCCTTGGAAGCGGATGCGTTCCTGCGCCATGTCGATCCAGTGGTGCAACTGGGGATCGTCCGGCACCATTTCCTTGACCCTGGCATCGGTCCGGTAGATGTCCTCCGGATCGCCGGACAGCGCCACCCAGCGGAACGGCCCCACGCCGCGGCAGAACAGCGGCCGCACATAGGCCGGCACGAAGCCGGGGAAGTCGAAGGCGTTCTCCACTCCGTAATGCATGGCTTCCTGGCGGATGTTGTTGCCGTAATCCACCGTGGGAATCCCCTGCTTGTGGAATGCGAGCATGGCATTGACATGGTCGGCCATGGAACGGCGGGCCTGTTCCACCACGTGCTGCGGATTCTTGCGGCGTTCCGAATGCCACCGGGCAAGGGTCCAGCCTGCCGGCAGATAGCCGTTGATCGGGTCGTGGGCCGAGGTCTGGTCCGTGACCAGGTCCGGCGTCACGCCGCGCCTGACCAGCTCCGGCAAGATTTCCGCTCCGTTGCCGAGCAGCCCCACGGACACCGCCTCGCCGGACTCGCAGGCGCTGCGAATCATGGCCAGGGCTTCGTCAAGATTGCCGGCGCGCTTGTCGAGGTAGCGGGTGCGGAGCCTGAAATCGATGCGGCTCTCGTCGCATTCCACGCAGAGAATGCTGTAGCCCGCCATGGTCGCCGCCAGGGGCTGGGCGCCGCCCATGCCGCCGAGACCGGATGTCAGCACCCATCTGCCGGAGGTTTTGCCACCGTAGTGCTGGCGGCCCGCCTCGGCGAAGGTTTCATAGGTTCCCTGCACGATGCCCTGGCTGCCGATGTAGATCCAGGATCCTGCGGTCATCTGGCCATACATCATGAGCCCCTTGCGGTCCAGCTCACTGAAATGGTCCCAGTTCGCCCAGGCGGGCACCAGGTTGGAATTCGCGATCAGTACCCGGGGTGCATCGGCATGGGTTTCGAAAACCCCCACCGGCTTGCCGGACTGTACCAGCAGGGTCTGATGATCCTCGAGTTCCCGCAGGCACTCCAGAATCCGGTCGAAGCTTTCCCAGTCCCGGGCGGCGCGGCCCATGCCACCGTAGACGATCAGCTCCGACGGATTCTCCGCCACCTCGGCATCAAGATTGTTTTGGATCATGCGGAAGGCCGCCTCGGTGAGCCAGCTCTTGCACTGCAGGGAGGGTCCCCGGGGGGCGGAGACGCGTCGATTGTGATCGGTACGGGTTCTTGTCATGGCGTGGCGGATCAGCGGATGGTGAACTGGTCGGTCTGATAACGTGCCGCCAGGGCGTAGCGATACCCCGGATAGGTCAGGCGGACGCCGGTGACGATCCTGCCGTCCTTCCAGGTCCGGCGATTGAGCTGAAGGCAGGGCTCGGCGGGATCCATGTTCAGGAGCCGCGCGGTCCGGCGGTCCGGCAGCACCGCCCGGACGATGTGTTCCATCTCGTCCGGCTTGATCAGGCCGACGAGGTACTCTGTGGCGGTATGCCGGGAAAAATCCTGGTGGATGAATTCCGGCGCCAGGAAGGGGCTCACCACGCGGTCCTCGACCTGGATGGACTCGCGGCCCTGGAAGTGGACCACGAGGAGGCGGAAGAGCCTGTCGTCCTGCTCCACCTCCATCAGCTTGGCCCGGGCGGCGTCGGCCTTCACGGTCCCGAGTTCGAGCACTTCGCAGTGGTGGGTGAATCCCGCCTGGCGGATCTCGTCGGCAATGTCCTGCAGGGTGATCAGGCTGGCGTGGCGCGGCGGCTTGGCGACGAACGTGCCGAGACCGTGCACTCTCTCGAGCAGGCCTTCCTGGGTCAGCTCACGCAGTGCCCGGTGCACGGTCATGCGGCTGACGCCAAGGCCGTGCACCAGCGCGTTTTCCGACGGCAGCCGGGTGCCCGGCCGCCACTGCCTGGTCCGGATGCTGGTGCGGATGTTCCGCTTGATCTGCTGGTACAGCGGTATCGCGGTGTTCCTGTCCAGGTGTCGCAGCTCGGCGAGGTTCATGCCTGCGGCTCCCCATTCCGCCACTGGCCGCCCTGGACCACCCCCACACAGGGGTTGAGGCCGACATGGTAGCTGAGTTCCGCCGGATGGCCGCAGTCCCACAAGGCCAGGTCCGCCGCCTTGCCGGGCTCGATGGAGCCGATGCGGTCCGAGAGGCCGAGGGCCCTGGCCGCGTGAATGGTGAAACCCGCCAGGGCCTCGAGGGGGGTGAGGCCGAACAGGGTGCAGCCCATGTTCATGACCAGCAGCGGCGAAAACACGGGGGAGCTGCCCGGGTTCGCATCGGTGGCGAGCGCCATGGGAACGCCATGCTCCCGCAGTGTTGCCACGGGCGGGCGCTGCGTTTCCTTCAGGATGTAGAACGCGCCGGGCAGCAGCACGGCCACGGTATTCCCCCCAGCCAGGTGTTCGACGTCTTCGGCCGGCAGGTACTCGATGTGGTCGACGGACAGTGCGCCCCGGGATGCGCTCATCACCGCCCCGCCCGTGTGCGAGAGCTGTTCAGCGTGGCATTTTACCGGAAGGCCCAGATCCGACGCCCGCCCGAAGACCCGTTCCGTCTGCGCGACACTGAAGGCAATGTGCTCGCAGAAGGCGTCCACCGCGTCCACCACGCCCGCCGCCGCCGCCGCCGGCAGCATGTCATCGCACACGAGGGCGATGTAGTCGTCGGCGCGGCCGGAGAACTCGGGGGGAAGGGCGTGGGCGCCCAGGAAGGTCCGCTGGCAGCGGACGCCCGTATCCCGGCAGAGTCGCCCTGCGGCCTCGAGCATGCGGATTTCCGTGTCCCGGTCGAGCCCGTAGCCGGACTTGATTTCCACGGTGGTGACGCCTTCCGAGACCAGCGCCCCGAGACGCGGCCGGGACTGCGTCACCAGGTCATCCACGGTGGCGGAGCGGGTCGCCCTGACGGTGGCCATGATGCCGCCTCCGCGGCGGGCGATCTCGTCGTAGCCCACGCCCTGCAGGCGTTGCTCGAACTCTCCGGCGCGGTTGCCGCCGTAGACCAGGTGGGTGTGGCAGTCGATCAACCCGGGCGTCAGCAGCCGTCCGCCGCAGTCATGACGGTCCGCCCCGCGGTAACAGGCGGGCAGATCGGCGTCCGGGCCGACCCAGGCAATGCGTCCGTCCCCGATCACCACGGTCCCCCCCGGCAACAGGTGGTAGTCGTCCCCGTCAACCAGCCGGGCGAGCAGGGCGTTCTGGAGTTGTATATACATGTATTGGGTATGCTATACTGCCATCTCCGCTAAAGCAAGTCACACAATGGCCCGGCCAGGAAACTATTGGTGTTCATCGGTTCTGCTGGCCGACGGCTGGGCGGAGGATGTCTCATTCCGGGTGAACGGGAGTGGCGTCTTCGACACGGTGCGAAGCGGGGTCAGGCCCGGGAACGCGGACCTGGACACGGTACGGCTGGACGGTGTCATGCTGCCCGGTATTCCCAATCTCCATTCCCATGCCCACCAGCGCGCCATGGCCGGACTGGGGGAGCTTGCCGGCGGCGACGACTCCTTCTGGACCTGGCGCAGGGCCATGTACGGGATGCTGGCGCGGATCACGCCCGACCAGTTGTACCACATCGCCAGAATGCTCTATCTGGAGATGCTGGAGGCGGGTTATACCCATGTCGCCGAGTTCCAGTACCTGCACCACGACCTGGCAGGCAGACCGTATGCCGACCGGGCTGAAATGACCCTCCAGTGCGCCCGGGCCGCGGAAGACACGGGAATCGGCTTCACCGCGCTGCCAGTGCTCTATCGGTACGGCGGGTTCGGCGCCCGAGCGCCGGGTGAAGGACAGAAGCGGTTCATCAACGACCCGGACGGCTTCCTGGAGATCGTCGCCGGGCTCGAGCGCGGACTGGAGCCCGGACAGCTGCTCGGCATCGCCCCCCATTCGCTGCGGGCGGTGGACGAATCCCTGTTGCGCGCGGTCCTGGCCGTCACCCCGGACCGGCGGCCCGTGCATCTCCATATCGCGGAACAGTCGAGGGAAGTGGACGAGTGCCTGTCCTTCAGCGGCCGGCGGCCGGTGGAATGGCTATACGACCATTTTTCCCCCGGACCGGACTGGTGCCTGGTCCATGCCACTCACGTCACTGACGGGGAAATCGGCAAGGTGGCGGAATCCGGCGCGGTGGCGGGGCTCTGCCCCACCACCGAGGCCAACCTGGGTGACGGGATATTCCCGGCACCGACCTTCCTCCGCGGCGGCGGCTGTTTCGGGATCGGCTCGGACAGCCACATCTCCGTCAGCCCGGTGGAGGAGCTGCGCTGGCTGGAATACGGACAGAGGCTGCAGCACCGGCGGCGCAACCTGCTGGCCGGCGCGGGATGCGGCAGTCCCCACACCGGCGAAAACCTGCTGGTCCGAAGCGCGCTCGGCGGTGCCCGGGCCTGCGGGTTCGACGGCGGCGCCATCCGCCCCGGTGCCCGGGCGGATTTCATCGTCCTCGACCCCGACCTGCCGCGCACCTCGGGGCGGCAGGAGGGTGCGCTGGTGGACAGCTGGATCTTTTCGGGCAATGTAAACCCGCTGACCGATGTCTATGTCGCTGGCAAGCCGGTGGTTCGGGATGGCCGCCATCCAGGGCGGATCGACGTCCTTCAGCGGTTTCGGCAAACCATCCATCAACTGGCGCAATGATTTCCTCCGACCCGCTCAAGATGGTCCCGGGCACGCTGACGCTCGCGGACCTGGAATCACACTACCGGAGCCAAGGTGCGGTTGCCCTGGACGACGCGGCCCGTGAGGACGTGGACCGGGCGGCGCAAGTCGTCGCCCGGGCCGCCACCGGCGAAGCCGCGGTGTATGGCGTGAATACCGGTTTCGGCAAGCTGGCCACCACCCTGATCGACGCCGGAGAAACCGTGACACTGCAGCGGAACCTGATCATGTCCCACTGCTGCGGGGTGGGCGAGGCGTTGCCCGACGAGATCGTGGGGCTGGTGATGCTGCTCAAGATCAACTCCCTGGCTCGCGGCGCATCCGGCGTGCGCTGGTCCATTATCCGGCAGCTCCTGGACATGCTGAACGCGGGGATACTGCCCGTCATTCCAGCCCAGGGTTCGGTGGGGGCGTCCGGCGATCTGGCACCCCTGGCGCACCTGACCGCCGCCATGATGGGCGAGGGGCGGGTCAGGCTGGAGGGGCGGGAGATGCCGGCCGGCCGAGCCCTGGAGTGGGCTGGCCTGGCGCCCGTGGTCCTCGGACCCAAGGAGGGGCTGGGACTCATCAACGGCACCCAGGTCTCCTCGGCCCTGGCCCTTGCAGGGATCCTGGACGCCTGGAGGATGGCCTGCAGCGCACTGGTGACCGGCGCCATGGCCAGCGATGCAATGATGGCGTCCACGGAGCCGTTCGGTCCCGAAATCCACGCCCTGCGCGGGCATCGGGGCCAGTCCGACGCGGCGGACGCCCTTCGCTCGCTGCTCAGGAATTCCGAAATTCGCGAGTTCCACAGGGAAAACGACCACCGGGTCCAGGACCCCTATTGCCTCCGCTGCCAGCCCCAGGTCATGGGCGCCTGCATCGACCAGTTGCGCCATGCGGCCGCCACCCTGGAAATCGAGGCCAATGCGGTGACGGACAATCCGCTGGTGATCCTCGAGGGCGGAAGGATCGTGTCCGGTGGCAACTTCCACGCCGAGCCGGTGGCGTTCGCCGCCGACCAGATCGCGCTTGCCGTCTCGGAAATCGGCGCCATCACCGAGCGCCGCATCGCCACCATGGTGGATCCCGCCCTGAACTACGGGCTGCCGGCATTCCTGTCGCCGGAACCGGGCCTCAATTCGGGATACATGATGGCGGAGGTCACCGCCGCCGCGCTGATGGCGGAAAACAAGCAGAAGGCCGCGCCCTGTTCCGTGGATTCCACACCCACCAGCGCCAACCAGGAGGACCACGTCTCCATGGCGTGCCACGGCGCAAGGCGGCTTTTGGACATGAACCGGAACCTCGCCCAGATCGTCGGAATCGAACTGCTGGTCAGTGCCCAGGGGATCGGGTTCCGCGCGCCCCTCGAGACCAGCGCGCCGCTCAGGCAGGTCATCGCCATGCTGCGGGAGCGCATCCCGGCGCTGGCCGGGGACCGCTACCTGGCGGACGAACTGCGTGTCGCCCGGGACCTCATCACCGGTGGCTTGGTGGTCGGGGACATTTCTGTGCTGCCGCGGCTGTCGCGGTAGGCTCCGTCAGGTTCCGCCGGGGTTCCCCGGCTGCGGCGTCTTCGGCGCTGCCCCCCTGGCCGGCTGTGCCGTTCTATGCCACGGGTCGTGGTCGGTTCCCGATGTGAATGGCGCATCGTTGCCCTTGTTTGTCGATCAGAATCTCAATGTATTTGATACTCGGATCGATTGTGCAATCCTGGAACTGGTGCAACGAGATGTGGCAAAAGTCTCGTGCGCAGTCATAAATCCGGTTACTCAAATGGGCTGGCAATTTCCTGGATCGGATGGCCCAGGGGTGCCGATTGCAAACAGACGATAGAGACTGGACCTTCAGGCTCTGAACTCGATCCCGCCACGCTGCATCCGGAATCCTCCGGCAAATCGAATGCCCTGGCGGCATGTTGATTTGCCCGCACGACGGTCGAATCCACGATCAGGTATTCGAAGTCGGGATCGTCCACCAAGGCCTTGAAAAGCCGCTCCCATTGCGCGTCCGTCAATTCCCGTCGCAGCATAACCAACCCCCTCAGCTCTCACCGGTCTTGCTTGAACCACACCAACCATTGATAGGACGTTAACTGTCAACAGGACCCAGGGTCTGATCAATCGGGATCAAGAATCAATCCATCAAAGGTTAGGAGTGTAGGCAAATAAAATCCGTACAAATACATGCCGCTTGCAGCTTCGTATTGAGGACTCGTCAGAACTAATTCCAGTGTCTCACCGCTGCCTTCGTCAAGGTCATCCTCGAATAAATTCATTTCGATCTTTGCGGCCGTTGCCGAGCCTGCCGGAAAAACGATCTTGCCTGTTTTCCCGGCAGGGACACTGTAGTCCGATCCAATCTTCGCCGAACCGTCATTTACACTGTACGAATAACGGACTTTCTCCGGATAATTGTAACCGGCATTTGTCGTTGGCTTGGTGATCTCGAAGGTCATGGTGTTGCCTTCGTATTCTTTTACATCATTGCCGTATGCTATGCCCCCGGGTGCGTAGACGACTACTGCCAGCGCCAGGAGTATGTATTTCACTTCTGATTTCAGCAGTCGTGCGACGTGATGGTCACCAGTTATCATCATACCACCTCCGTTCAGTTATTAATTTTCGCAATTGGCGAGGTCGCTCATCCTAAGCCTCAATCTCTCGCGTCATAAGTTTCCGTCGACGATTCCGGGGCTGCTGCAGAAGCATCTGCGGTAAAAATAACCGGCTTGTTAGCGGTGGTCAAGATGAGCGCATATTTACTGGTTAGGAACGCCCGGTTTGGTCGGCTTGCGCAGATCGGTGGCTGAGGTAGGGCATCATTCAGTTCATCTGATTGTGCGCTCATCGGTTTCGAGCAGTTCTCCGGCGCGTTCACGCCTGAGCATGTCGTTCCAGTCTTGGCCGTCGAGTGCGGGGCGGAGACGGACGATTCTGGTGTCCTTGTCTTTCAGGCGCTGGGCGGCGTGATCGACGTTTCGGGCGTCGCTGTAGGCACAGAAGATGCGTTCCGGGGTCCAAGCGGCAGCGTGACCGGCGGTCTCTATCCACGACCGCAAATAGTCTGGCATCGAGCGGGACTGCAGGCGCCCATATCGAAGGACAGGCCGGTGCCTACTACCTCTGGCTTTAACAGTCACCACTCACCAATCGCGTATTATGTTTTGTCCCGTTACCCTAGCGATCTCCCGGCTTCGCGGCGCCGGGCCGGCAGCTGTTTCAGCACGGCCAGTTTCTGTTCACGGGACATGATCATCCATTCCCGGATCTCGTCGGCATTGCGGTAGCAGCCGATGCAGAAGGGCTTGCCGTCGAAACGGCAGATGGACAGGCAGGGCGAGGGCACAGTGTTGTCCACCATCACCGGCCGCCCAAGCCGCCGCCTTCGGCGCCTGCCGGCTGCCGCCCCGGACCGGTTTCGGCCGCCTCTCCTGCTCATGGGCCTTCAGCGACCGGTCTGCCCGGCCCGGAGCCGCGGCCCCGGGCCGGGTGGCGGGCCCGGATGCGGGGGCCGGCCATGAGGGAGCCGGCCGTTTTCGATCTCGTTGCCGACAGGGCGCATGCCGTGGTGGTTGTCGATTCGGCGGACATGTTGTACCGATTGGACCGGTGTGGCTGGACCATCGCTCGAAGGACTGTCTCCATGCCGATTATACGGGCCCGGGACCGGTGCTGCGCGCGGCGGGCGCAAATTCCCGGATCCGGTTCGGGGAGCCGCGGAATCAGGCGGCGGTTATGGGGAACAGGCTTTCCAGGAGTCCGTGGAACCAGCGGCCCTGGGCATCGTCATGCTGCTCCATGAGACGGTCCTGCTCGTGTTTTTCCTGGGCGCCCGGCACGCCGAACATCGCCCACTCGGCCGCCTGCCAGCGGCGGAAGATGTGCCTGCTGATCTCCGGATGGAACTGGAGGCCGAAGGCGTTTTCGCCATAGCGGAATGCCTGGTGGGCAAAGCGCTCGCCGGAGGCGAGGTGAACCGCTCCTGCCGGGATGTCGAACTCCTCGTAATGGGCCTGGGTGACGTGCATGCCGTCCGGCAGCCAGCCGCGTCCCGCGGCGGTGGGTGTCAGGGGGTAGTACCCGAATTCGCATTCCCCGGACGCCCTTGAACCCACCTGCGCGCCCAGGACCCGGGCCAGGAGTTGTCCGCCAAGGCATAGGCCAAGCACCGGCAGGCCCCTGTCCAGGCACCGTTCGATCCACCGGATCTCGTCCCCGAGAAACGGGAAGCGGTCCTGTTCGTTCACGCTCTGGGCGCCGCCGTAGATCACCGTGCCCGCGACCTCCGGACCCGGGTCGCCGAGTGCCTCCCCGCGAAACGGGCATACCAGCCGGCGGTCGAATCCCATGGCGCCAAGGCAAATCCACGCCCGGTCGTCCATGGCGTTTTCATGATGATCGACGAAGACGATGACGGGTTTTGTGTATGCCTTCCGCATGGTCCTATTGCCGGCTACCGTGCCCGCGCTTCCCGGACCGTTTCCCAGGCTTTGCGGATCTCGCCGGTCTTCTCGTTCGCAAGCCGGACCATTTCCTCCGGCAGCCCCCGGGATACGAGCTTATCCGGATGATGCTGGCTGAGGAGTCGCCGGTAGGCCTTGCGGACTTCCGGGGTCGGGGTCTCGGGGTGGACACCGAGGATCTCGTAGGCATCCTCCACGCTGATCCGGCCCGGCTGCTCATGGGCGTGGGCGCCGCCGCGGACCAGGTTGATGATCTGGTCGAGTGTCCGCTGATCGAAACCCAGCATTTCCGCCAGCCTGACCAGGAGACGGTTTTCCGCCGGATCCAGCCGCCCGTCCGCGAACGCGGCCTGCACCTGGATCTCCAGGAACATCCGGATCAATGTCGTGCGGCGGTGGCATTCCCGGAGAAACTGCTCGATCACGCCGTCGAAGTCGAATCCCGGTTCCTTCCCTTGGTTGAAGAGGGTCCTTGCCAGCTTCCGCTGGTCCGCTCCGAGTCCCATCTCGTTCATGAGCGTATGGGCCAGTTCAATCTCGTCCCGGGTGACCCGGCCGTCGGACTTGGCGAGGTGGCCCATGACCGAGAAGGTGGCAGCGAAGAAGATCGTCTGCACCCTTTCCTGGTCGCCCGGAAGGGCACGCGCCGAACCACCGGCCCGGTTGTCGAAACCGTGGCCGAAATAGGCGCCGAGCATCGCACCCAGTGGTCCGCCCACCAGGAAACCAAGGGTGCCACCGATCAGTTTGCCCCACCAGCTCATGTGGATTGCCTCATCTGGTAAGAGTCCGGATTGTACAGCCAGGCGACGGGGACCGCTCGTAACCGGTTATCGTCACCCGTGCACCGATTGTTTCAATTCCGACCAGTACTTGTCCCGGCCGGTAGACATCCTCTGCGGGTCCGGTCCATCACGACGCCGCTGGAGGGCGGGAGCGTACCGCCCGAGGCCCATGGAGAGGTTGACTGCGATGACACGCCCCACGCCGATGTCGTGATCCGCGATCAGGTGCCGGTCGGCACCCTCGAGATGGCCCGGCTGGTCATGGCACTGGTGCCGCGCGTAGCTTCCGAGGCGGGCGCCCGCAAGTACTGAGCCCCGGGGTCCGGTCCGCAGTTCGCCGCCCGCGCACGATCTGCGGGGCGGTTTCCCCCATGAAATGACGGCCCGATTGATGTATCATCGCGCCTCTTTTTTTTCCGGGTGCCCCTCCGGGGACGGCAGGCGCGGGAATCCGCCGATTCTGCCCGGGATTGCCAGTACCTACCAGTTACCGTCATGACAGACCTTTCGAAGTATCGCAACATCGGCATATTCGCCCACGTGGATGCGGGCAAGACCACCACCACGGAGCGCATTCTCAGCCTCACCGGCAAGATCCACAAGATCGGCGAAGTGCATGACGGCGAGGCCACCACCGACTTCATGGACCAGGAGCGGGAGCGCGGGATCACCATCCAGTCCGCTGCGACCAGCTGCTTCTGGAACGATTACCGGTTCAACATCATCGATACACCGGGCCACGTGGACTTCACGATCGAGGTGTACCGTTCCCTGAAGGTCCTGGACGGCGGAATCGGGGTGTTCTGCGGCTCCGGGGGGGTGGAGCCACAGTCCGAGACCAACTGGCGGTATGCCAACGATTCCGAAGTGGCGCGGATCATATTCGTTAACAAGCTCGACCGCATGGGTGCGGATTTCTACCGGGTGGTCGACCAGATCGAGGACATCCTCGGGGCTCATCCACTGGTCATGGTTCTGCCCATCGGCATCGAGGACGATTTCAGGGGCGTGGTGGATCTGCTCACCCGCAAGGCCTGGATCTGGGATGAGTCCGGCGACCCCACCAAGTACCATATCGAGGAGGTTCCCGCGGATATGGCCGACCAGGTGGAGGAATACCGCGAGAAACTGATCGAAACTGCCCTGGAGCAGGATGACGAGGCGATGGAAATGTACCTGGAGGGCGAGGAGCCGGACATCGATACGATCAGGGCCTGCGTACGCAAGGGCACGATCAGCCGGGACTTCTTCCCCACCTACTGCGGGTCCGCGTTCAAGAACAAGGGGGTGCAGCTGGTGCTGAATGCCGTGGTGGACTTTCTGCCCAATCCGACGGAAGTCAAGCCCCAGCCCGAAGTGGACCTGGAGGGGAATGAAACCGGCGATTTTGCCGTCGTGGACCCGTCAAGACCGCTGCGCGCCCTGGCATTCAAGATCATGGACGACCGCTACGGCGCCCTGACCTTCATCCGGGTGTATTCCGGAAAGCTCGCCAAGGGCGACAACGTGCTCAACACCTTCACCGGGAAAACCGAGCGCATCGGCCGTATCGTCGAGATGCATGCCGATTCCCGCAACGAGCTCACTTCCGCCCAGGCGGGGGACATCATCGCTGTGCTCGGCATGAAGAACGTGCAAACCGGGCATACCCTGGCGGACGCAAAGAACCCCGCAACCCTGGAACCGATGGTCTTTCCGGACCCGGTGATTTCCATGGCGGTGTCACCCAAGGACAAGAGCGGGTCCGAGAAGCTCGGCATCGCCCTCGGCAAGATGGTGGCCGAAGACCCCTCGTTTCATGTGGAAACCGATCAGGACAGCGGCGAGACCATTCTCAAGGGCATGGGCGAACTGCACCTCGATATCAAGGTGGATATCCTGCGCCGGACCCACAGCGTGGAGGTGATGGTTGGCAAGCCCCAGGTCGCCTACCGGGAAACCATCACCCGGAGGGTCGAGGACAGCTACACGCACAAGAAGCAGACCGGTGGTTCCGGCCAGTTCGGCAAGATCGACTACATCATCGAGCCGGGAGATGCCAGGAGCGGCTACCAGTTCGAGTCCGTGGTGACCGGCGGCAACGTGCCGAGGGAATTCTGGCCGGCCATCGACAAGGGCTTCAGGGACATGATGGAGGAGGGCGTACTCGCCGGTTATCCCTGCCTGGACGTCAAGGTGACCCTGGTGGATGGCGCCTTCCACGCGGTGGACTCCTCCGCGGTGGCGTTCGAGATTGCGGCCAAGGCGGCCTATCGCCAGTCAATGCCCAAGGCCGGCCCTCAGCTCCTCGAGCCGGTGATGCGGGTGGACGTGTTCACCCCGGAAGCCCACGTGGGCGACGTGATCGGCGACCTCAACCGCCGCCGCGGCATGATCAAGGCCCAGGACACCGGCCCCACCGGCGCCCGCATCAAGTCCGAGGTGCCGCTGGGAGAGATGTTCGGCTACATCGGCGACCTGCGGACCATGACCTCCGGTCGCGGACAGTTCTCCATGGAATTCGATCATTATGCGTCCTGTCCCAGGAACATCGCGGAAATGGTGATCGCCGAAACCCGGGAGCGCCAAGGCAGATAGCCGGCTCCCGCCCGGCCTGCGGTCCGGGGAAATTGCCGGCGAACCGCATCCATCCCGCTCTTCGGGACGGGGTCTGCCGCGGTCCGGTATACTGGCGGATGATCAGGGTGAATTTTCCGACCGGAAATGACTGCCGTACTCAGAAAAGCCGTCGAGACGCCGTTCGGGCGGATGGTGCTGGTGCAGGAGGGGGAGTGCCTCGCCCGGCTCGGATGGAGCGATGCGTCGGCCCGGGACCGCTCCCCGCTGCTCGCCGAGGCCTCGGAACAGCTGAAGGCCTATTTCGGGGGCGTCCTCAGGACCTTTGATCTGCCCCTGGCCTATGACTGCAGTGATTTCCAGGCTGCAGCCTGTCGCGAGATGGCCCGGATACCCTATGGCAGCACGATCACCTATGCGGACATGGCACGGCAGCTGGGAACCACTCCGCGGGCGGCGGGCGGCGCCTGCGGCGGCAATCCCTTCCCGGTGATCGTTCCCTGCCACCGGGTTCTGGCGGCAAGGGGGATCGGCGGATATTCCGGCGGAGCGGGCATCGAAACCAAGATCGGCCTGCTGCGGCTGGAAAATGCGTTGCCGTGGCTGATCTGACCGGCCCGCTCGAGCGGTACCGGAGGATGCGCGCTCAGCCAGCCAGCAGCCGGTTGACCCTCGCCACGTAGGCCGCCGGGTCGTTCAGCGAGGCCCCCTCGGCCAGTACCGCCTGGTCCAGCAACACCCAGACCCAGTCTTCCAGGGTATCGGACTCGAGATCGATCCTGTCCAGGATTTCGTGTTTCGGATTCAGCTCGAGGATCGGCTTGGCGGTGGGGGCATCCTGGCCCATGGCCTTGAGAATCCTCTCCATGTTGCCTCCGAGGTCGTACTGGTCGGCCACGAGACACGCCGGGGAATCCACCAGCCGGTCGGTCAGGCGGACGTCCTTGACGCGGTCCTCCAGCACGGCCTTGAACTTTTCCACCAGCGGCGACAGGGTCTCGTTCGCCTGTTCGCTTTCGTCCTTGTCCTTTCCGTCCCCCAGTTCGTCCAGGTCCAGTTCCCCCCGGGCGATGGACTGGAGCGGCCGGTCCTCGAAGGCGGTGAGATGGTTCACCACCCACTCGTCCACCGGGTCGGACAGCAGCAGCACCTCGATGTCATGCTTGCGGAAGATTTCGAGATGAGGGGATGACCTGGCCGCGGCATGGTTTTCCGCGGTGACGTAGTAGATGGCCTTCTGCTTCTCCTGCATGCGGCCGACGTAGTCTTCCAGGGAGACATCCTGGGTTTCGTCCGCACTCCGGGTGGATGCGAAACGAACCAGCTTTTCGAGGTTGTCCTTGTTCTCGGGGTCCTCGATCAGCCCCTCCTTCAGCACCTTGCCGTATTCCTTCCAGAGGTCCAGGTATTTCCCGGAATCCTTGGTGGCGATCTTTTTCAGTTCACCCAGGATCTTCTTGACCGAGGCGGAGCGAATCCTGTCGATCTCCCGGTTCTGCTGCAGGAATTCCCGGGACACGTTGAGCGGCAGATCGGCCGAATCCACCAGCCCGCGGACGAACCGCAAATAGTTCGGCATGAGTTGCCTGGCATCGTCGGAGATGAATATCCGGCGCACGTACAGCTTGATGCCGTGACGCTGCTCCCGATCCCAGAGATCGTAGGGCGCCTTTGACGGGATGTAGAACAGGGAGATGTATTCCAGCTTCCCCTCCACCCGGTTGTGCAGGGTGATGGCCGGCGGCTCGGGATCATAGGTCAGCGAAGTGTAGAAGGTCCGGTGCTCCTCCTCGCTGACTTCGCGCTTGGGCCGGGCCCACAGCGCGGAGCCCCTGTTGACGGTCTCGTACTCCGGGGTCTGTCCCTTGATGATCTTGCCCTTGTCGTCCCGTTCGGGTTCCCTGAGCATCCGGATGGGCAGGGAAATGTGATCGGAATATTTCGAGATCACGCCGCGGGCCCGGAACCGTTCCAGAAACTCCTTATGTGCCTTCTGCAACTTGAGGATGACTTCCGTACCCCTTTCGGGCCGATCGACGGGTTCCACCGAGTACTCCCCGCTGCCGTCGGAGGACCATTTCACGCCCTCCGAGGCCGGCCGTCCCGCCTTGCGGGTCAGCAGGACAACCTCATCCGCGACCAGGAAACTGGAATAGAACCCGACGCCGAACTGACCGATCAGCGTGGTTTCGCTCTGCTCGCCCTGCTGGATCTGCTCCAGGAACCGGCGGGTGCCGGAGCGTGCGATGGTGCCGATGTTCTCGATCACCTCGTCGTGGTCCATGCCAATGCCATTGTCCCTGACCGTGATGGTTCTGGCCTTGGGATCCACGTCCACCTCAATGCCGAGCGCCTCCTCGTCCTCGAGCAGGGACTTGTCGGTCAGGGAGAGAAATCTGAGCCTGTCACAGGCGTCGGAGGCGTTGGATACCAGCTCCCTGAGAAAGATTTCCCGGTTGCTGTACAGGGAGTGGATCATCAGGTGCAGGAGTTGCTGCACTTCCGCCTGGAAGGCGTGTTTTTCCATCGTGGTCTGGCTGCTCATGGGCTGGTTCTGGATTGGCATTGTCGATCTGGCGGAAATGGGGGTCCGCCTTTTCCATTTCAAGCACTTGGGGCGGTCATCGCGGGCATTTCCGGGGTCCCGGCGGACCGGCCCCGGCATTGACGACGGGGGGCAATATCCGTATAGTTCGCCGCCCTTGACCTGAGACCCCGGGGAGCGTAGCTTTACCGTGAATCCCGGCATGTACGTCGGGGAATCGTGGCGATACGGGGTATAGCGCAGCCTGGTAGCGCGCCTGCTTTGGGAGCAGGATGTCGGGAGTTCGAATCTCTCTACCCCGACCAGTTTTTTACGTTTTATCCATTGCGCCCGTAGCTCAATTGGATAGAGCAACGGCCTTTGTGCGGCGGCCTCCCGGGGGATCCGGAACGAGATTGCTCCGAGATGTCCCGGAACCGCAAACAGGAGCCTCCGGCGGGAACTGAACTGCCGGAGTGCAGGGCACTGTATCGGTGGACCCTTCGCATCCCGGGCTTTGCGGTTTCCGGGGTGTTGGCAACACCGAGGAAACCGGGGCGTGGTTCACGATCCGGGATCCGTAGAGACTATACGTGCCCCACCTGCGATGGTGAAGATATAGTCCAGACCACAAACCGCTGCGTCGGGGCCCTCGGGGGGCGATGTGTCCACCGGGCCCGGACACAGTGGGCGGCGAAAGCCGTAGTTGGTAAGCTAAGCCGTAGGTTACAGGTTCGAATCCTGTCGGGCGTACCAGTTTTCCGGGGTTCCGGGGGCTGTTGAACAAGTACAATCGTGTCAATTGTGTCAATTGTGTATGGTGAGCGTAGCTCAGTTGGTAGAGCCCCGGGTTGTGATCCCGGTGGTCGTGGGTTCGAGCCCCATCGCTCACCCCATCACAATGCCCGCCCTGGCCGGAAGCAATGGACGGGATGACGGAATGTCCGTTGCGAAAGTGGCGGAATTGGTAGACGCGCTGGATTTAGGTTCCAGTGGGGCAACCCGTGAGAGTTCGAGTCTCTCCTTTCGCACCAGCCTGCCGGCCGGCATCCGGTCCGGGCGGAGGATGACCGGTATTCCCCGCTCCGCGGCGATTCCTCCGGATCATTCCGCTCCCGGTGTTCCGGGCAATCCAATTTTCTCGAGGAAACGATATCCATGCAAGTGACGGTTGAACAGACCGGTGTGATCGAACGCAAACTGAAAGTGTCCGTTCCCTCCGAGGAAGTGGGCGCCGAGGTCGACAAGCGCCTTCGGGATGTATCGCGACAGGCCAGGATCCCGGGGTTTCGCCCCGGGAAGGCCCCGATGAGCGTGATCCAGAAACAGTACTCGGGCAGGATCACCAACGAGGTGATCTCCGACAAGATCTATGCCAGCTACCAGGAGGCGCTGTCGAAGGAGCAGATCGACGCCGCCGGACTGGTGTCCATCGATCCGGAGCCCTACGAGTCGGGCAAGGACCTGGAATACACCGCCACCGTGGACATCTTCCCAGAGATCCCCGCGGTCAGCCTCAGCGGAAAGACCATCGAGAAGCCGGTGTGCGAGGTGACCGAGGAGGATGTGGAGCGAACCATTGATGACCTGCGCAAGCGCAACGCCACCTTCAGCGAGAAGGAAGGCGCCGCGGAAACGGGGGACCGGGTGATCATCGATTTCGATGGCAGCATCGATGGCGAGTCATTCGACGGCGGCACGGCCACGGACTTTCCCTTCGTCCTGGGCGAGGGACAGATGCTGGCGTATTTCGACGAGGGCATTGCCGGCGCCGGTGCCGGGGAAACCCGTACCGTGGAATTCACCTTCCCGGAGGATTATCACAACGGGGACGTGGCGGGCAGGGACGTGAAATTCGAAGTCATCGTGAAGAGGGTGGAGCAGTCCGAACTGCCCGAACTAAACGATGCGTTCGCCGAGGACCTGGGCATCCGCGAGGGCGGCGTGGAAAAGATGCGACAGGAGGTGCGGGCCAGTCTCGAGCGCGAACTGGCGGACCGCCTGCGCACCACGATTCGTGACCGGGTCATGGATGCGCTCTATGAGGCCAACGACATCGAGGTCCCGAGGGCCCTGATCGAGGAGGAAGTGGGCCGGGCAGTGGAGGTGATCACCCGGCAGCTGGAATCCCAGGGCATACCCGCAGACGGCATCGAACGGGACAGGTATGCCGAACAGGCCCGCAGGCGGGTGGCGCTTGGCCTGATTGCCAGGGAGGTCATCACCAGGCATGATATCAAGGCGGGCAGTGACGCGGTGCGCAGCCGGATCGAGGAGGTGGCCCAGGGTTACGACGATGCCGATTCCTTCGTGAACTTCTACTATTCCGATCCCGAGAAACTGCAGCAGATCGAGGCCATGGTGCTTGAAGAACAGGTCGTCAGCACCATGTTGGAATCGGCAGATGTCAAGGAGGTGAATATCGGATTCCGCGAATTCATGAATCCGAAATCCACCTGATCCCGGACACGGCAAGGCGTCCAACCATGAGCGAACCGACAATGACAGATCGCGACACGCAAGCCCTGGGCCTGGTTCCCATGGTCGTGGAAACCACCGGGCGTGGAGAGCGCGCCTACGATATCTATTCCCGGCTGCTCAAGGAGCGGGTGATTTTTATGGTGGGACAGGTGGAGGACCACATGGCCAACCTGATCGTCGCCCAGCTGCTGTTCCTTGAATCGGAGAACCCGGAAAAGGACATCTCCCTCTACATCAACACGCCCGGTGGGATGGTCACCTCGGGACTGTCGATCTACGACACCATGCAGTTCATCCGGCCCGACGTGAGTACCGTCTGCGTGGGCCAGGCCGCCAGCATGGGCGCCATCATCCTGGCGGGCGGCCATCCCGGCAAGCGCCACGCGCTTCCGCATTCGCGGGTGATGATCCATCAGCCCCTGGGGGGCTCCCAGGGCCAGGCCACGGACATCGAGATTCACACCCGCGAGATTCTCAGCACCCGCGACCGGCTCAACCGGATTCTTTCCGATCACACGGGCAAGCCCATTGACGCGATCAGGGAGGACACGGACCGGGACAACTTCATGAGTGCCGAAGCGGCGCAGGAATACGGCATCATCGATTCGGTGCTTTCCAAGCGGGACTGAAAGCGGGGCTGAAGACCCCTTCGGCCCACTGACGGGATTCTCGGCATTCATGTGCATTTTCATCTACATTGCCGATCTTTTCCTCTATACTTCCGGTCACCGGGGTGAATGGGCCCGACGGCCCGGCAGGTATGTCTGACGAGAAATCAACCAAGGGGGAGAAACTCCTCTACTGTTCGTTTTGCGGCAAGAGCCAGCATGAAGTCCGCAAACTCATCGCGGGCCCATCGGTTTTCATTTGCGATGAATGCGTCGATCTCTGCAACGAGATCATCCGTGAGGAAACCACCACCGACTCGGCCCAACAGGCCAGTTCCGGGAATTTCCCCAGCCCCCAGGAAATCCACGCCATACTCGACGATTACGTCATTGGCCAGCAGCGCGCCAAGAAGACCCTTTCCGTGGCGGTGTACAACCACTACAAGCGGATCGAGAACGAGGAAGCCGTCTCCGAGGTGGAGATTTCCAAGAGCAACATCCTGCTGATCGGGCCCACCGGCTCCGGCAAGACCCTGCTTGCGGAAACCTTGGCCAGGCAGCTCAATGTGCCGTTCACCATCGCCGACGCCACCACCCTGACCGAGGCCGGCTACGTGGGCGAGGATGTGGAGAACATCATCCAGAAGCTGTTGCAGACCTGCGACTACGAGATCGAGCGCGCGCAGATCGGCATCGTCTATATCGACGAGATCGACAAGATATCCCGCAAGTCGGACAACCCTTCCATCACCCGGGACGTGTCCGGGGAAGGGGTGCAGCAGGCGCTCCTGAAACTGATCGAGGGCACGGTGGCCTCGATCCCTCCCCAGGGCGGCCGCAAGCACCCGCAACAGGAGTTCCTCCAGGTCAATACCAGCAACATCCTCTTTATCTGCGGCGGCGCGTTTGCCGGCATGGAAAAGGTGATCCAGGAGCGGACCGAGAAATCGGGCATCGGGTTCGGTGCCGATATCAAGGAGAAGTCCGCCGACGAGCGCACCAGCGAGCTGCTGCAGCAACTGGAGCCGGAAGACCTGATCAAGTATGGCCTGATACCGGAATTCATCGGCCGCCTGCCGGTGGTGGCCACCCTGGAGGAACTGGATGAGGATGCCCTGGTCCGAATCCTGACGGAACCGAAGAACGCCCTGACCAAGCAATATCAGAAACTCTTCAAGCTCGAGGGCGTCAGCCTGGAGTTCCGGGATGATGCCCTGAGGCAGGTGGCGGTCAAGGCCATGGACCGCAAGGCCGGTGCAAGGGGGCTGCGTTCCATTCTGGAAAACGCGCTGCTGGAGACGATGTACGAACTGCCGTCCATCGAGGGGGTGAAGAAGGTGATCGTCGACGGCTCGGTGATCACCGAAGGTGCGCGACCCCTGTATGTGTACGAGGAGGAGGAAGCCGAGCGCGCCGCGGTGTCGTCCTGATTCCCGCGAGCCAGTCCACCCCGGCACCCGGCCTGCCTGCCGGGAAGCGGCTGGGGGCGCGGCACGCATTGCGCTTGCAAACCGCCTATTCCGCCTTCATTATTAATGACAATTGACTGTATCTGCCTTGGCCGCCGTCCGCCGGGACCACCCCGGTATCGTGGGGCGGCCAGCATGAGATGAGACCCATTATGGTTAGCAACGACAATCCCCCGAGTTCCGATCTGCTGCAACTGCCCCTCCTGCCCCTGCGGGATGTGGTGGTGTTTCCCCATATGGTGATACCGCTGTTCGTGGGACGGGCCCGCTCCATCCGAGCCCTGGAAATCGCCATGGAGTCGGAAAAGAACATCCTCCTGTCCGCACAGCGGGATGCCACCCAAGACAACCCGGCCCCGGAGGACATCTACCAGATGGGGACCATCGCGACCATCCTGCAGATGCTGAAAATGCCGGATGGAACGGTCAAGGTCCTGGTGGAGGGGACGCAGCGCGCCCGAATCCACAGTTTCGGCATTGACCCGGAGAACGAGGACGAGGCCATTGTCTGTGCCACACTGCCCATCGATGACTCCGAGGAGCAGAGCCGTGAGCTGGGAGTGCTGGCCGGCACGGTGGTTTCGGAGTTCGAGAAGTACGTCAAGCTGAACGCCAAGATTCCGCCGGAAATCCTGACCTCGCTGACCGGCATCGAAGATGCCGGGCGCATCGGTGATACCATCGCGGCCCACCTGAATCTGAAGAACGAGGAAAAGCAGAAAATCCTGGAATTGCTCACCGTCACCGAACGGCTGGAACACATCCTCGGGGTGATGGATTCGGAAATCGATCTGCTGGAAGTGGAAAAGCGGATTCGCAGCCGGGTCAAGAAACAGATGGAGAAGAGCCAGCGCGAGTATTATCTGAACGAGCAGATGAAGGCGATCCAGAAGGAACTGGGAGACATGGACGAGGTGCCCAATGAAACCGACGACCTGGCCCGGAAGATCAAGGAAGCTGGCATGTCCGGAGAGGCCCAGGAGAAGGCTGACGGTGAACTCAAGAAGCTGAAGATGATGTCCCCGATGTCAGCGGAAGCCACCGTGGTGCGCAACTATATCGACTGGCTGATTTCATTGCCATGGAAGAAGCAGAGCCGGATTTCCCGCAACCTGGCCAAGGCGGAGAAGATCCTGGACGATGACCATTACGGCTTGGAGAAGGTCAAGGAGCGCATCCTGGAGTACCTGGCAGTGCAGCAGCGGGTCAAGAAATCCAAGGCCGCGATCCTCTGCCTGGTGGGCCCCCCCGGGGTCGGCAAGACCTCGCTTGGACAGTCGATCGCCCGGGCCACCAACCGGAAGTTCATCCGCATGTCCCTGGGCGGCGTGCGGGACGAGGCGGAAATACGCGGCCACAGGCGGACCTATATCGGGTCCATGCCCGGCAAGATCATCCAGAACCTGGCGAAGGTGAAGACGAACAACCCCCTGTTCATGCTCGACGAAGTGGACAAGATGTCCATGGATTTCCGGGGCGACCCCTCGTCGGCGCTGCTGGAGGTGCTGGACCCGGAACAGAATCACAGCTTTGGCGATCATTATCTCGAGGTGGAATACGACCTGTCGGACGTCATGTTCATCGCCACCGCAAACACCCTCAATATTCCAAGCCCGCTGCTTGACCGCATGGAAGTCATCCGCATTTCGGGCTACACCGAGCAGGAGAAGGTGGAAATCGCCCATCGCTACCTGTTGCCCAAGCAGTTCCGGAACAACGGACTGAAGGATAGGGAGATCACCATCGAGAATTCGGTGATTCATGACATCATCGCCTACTACACCCGGGAGGCGGGGGTGCGGAACCTGGAACGGGAGATTTCGAAGATCTGCCGCAAGGTGGTCAAGGAACTGCTGCTCGACAAGGGCCTCAAGCATGTCACGGCCGCCTCCGGGAACCTGGACCAGTACCTGGGCGTCAGGCGATTCCGCAAGAGCGGTATCGAGAAGGAAAACAAGATCGGCCAGGTTACCGGTCTTGCCTGGACGGAAGTGGGCGGGGAACTACTGACGATCGAAACCGTGGTGATGCCCGGCAAGGGCAAGCATGTGTTCACCGGGAAGCTTGGCGATGTCATGCAGGAATCCATCACCGCAGCGATCAGCGTGGTGCGCAGTCGGTCCAGGCAGTGGGGCATCGATCCGGATTTCCATCAGAAGCAGGACGTCCACATTCATGTCCCGGAAGGCGCCACACCCAAGGACGGGCCGAGTGCGGGCATCGGCATGTGCACCGCCATCGTGTCGGCACTGACCGGGATACCGGTCAAGTCCGATGTGGGCATGACCGGAGAGATCACCCTGCGCGGAGAGGTGCTGCCCATCGGGGGGCTGAAGGAAAAACTGCTGGCCGCGCATCGTGCCGGCGTCAAACGGGTGCTGATTCCCCACGAAAACAACCGCGACCTGGAAGAGATTCCGGAGAATATCACCCAGGAGATCGAAATCCAGCCGGTCAAATGGATCGACGAGGTGATCGGGCTGACGCTGGAAAGGGTGCCGGCGCCTGCCGCCGAAACCGACCGCCCCACGCCCGGAGAATCAGCCACCAAGGGCAAGGAGGACGCCGCGACGGGCCTGACGGCCCATTAGGGTCCTTCCGGATTCGATGAGCCTGGTGTGTTCCCGGAAAATTGTGCCATTGTGATCAGAAAGATAGATCGGGATGTGCATCCAGATTGGAGTCGCCCGGGCATTTTGCATACCAGGGACGGCAGCTAAAGCACCACGATGCCCGGGACGCCGACAGGACAAAGTCCGGTTGCATTGCCTCTGGATGTTTGATTATGATCACTGAATGTCCGGATAATCTTTCTGATTCCCACGGCGGATAATCGTGCAGGCGGGGCCGTTCGGGCCCCAGATTCACATAGCAAAATGAACTGCCGGGCCTTGACGGCTGACCAACGCACCCCGGGCAATTTTTGTATTGCAAATCCAATCATCAACCATAACGTCGATTCAACATCAACCGTAAGTCGAGGACATTCAAACTCATGAACAAAGCCGAATTGATTGATGCTGTCGCTGACAGCGCCAGCCTGACGAAATCCGACGCAGCCTCTGCCGTGGACGCCACTTTTGAAGCCATCAGCAAAGCCCTTGCAGGTGGAGACACCGTGTCTCTGGTAGGGTTTGGCACATTCTCCGTGAGCGATCGCGCTGCGCGCTCCGGACGGAATCCCCGAACCGGCGAAACCATCAGTATTGCTGCCACCCGGGTGCCGAAGTTCAAGGCTGGAAAAGGCCTGAAGGATGCCGTAAACTAGCGCGCTTTTCCGGGGCGCTTAGCTCAGCTGGGAGAGCATCGCCCTTACAAGGCGAGGGTCGCAGGTTCGATCCCTGCAGCGCCCACCAACCACTGGAGCGGTAGTTCAGTTGGTTAGAATACCGGCCTGTCACGCCGGGGGTCGCGGGTTCGAGCCCCGTCCGCTCCGCCAATTTCACCGAAGCGCGGGATCAGTCTCTTCTGGTCCCGCGTTTTCGTTGTCGTAGATCACCCGCCTGCCTCGCGGGACCGGGATAGCCGAACCCGCTGCGGTTCCCATCCGGACCAGGATTCCGCTGCGTGATACCGCAAGCATGCGATAGAATCACCGCCTCCAGGAAACAACTGACCAATCGAACAAGCCATGCTCACTGCAATCAGAGAAGGATCCAAGGGCTGGATTTCGGGCATCGTCATCGGCCTCATTGTGCTGACATTCGCCTTGTGGGGAATCGGCTCGTATCTCGAGGGCGGCAGCGAGATTCCGGTGGCTTCCGTCAACGGGGAGGAGATCGGCGCATATACCTACCAGAACCAGCTCTCGCGCCAGCGCCAGGCCCTGATCAGCCAGTTCGGCAGCAGCCTGTCGCCGGAAATGATGCAGACTCTGGGGCTGCAGCAGCGGGTGCTGGACAATCTCATCGAATCGCGGCTGCTGGGCCAGTACACCCTGGAGCGCAACTACCGGCTGACGGATGAGGAAGTGGCCAGGAGAATTCGCGAGAACGAGGCGTTCCTGAGTGACGGCAGGTTCGATCAGACGCTGTACGAGCGGCTGCTCGCCAGCAACGGGATGAGCCCCCAGGGATTCGAGGCCACGGAGCGCCAGGGCGGCATGATTCAGCAGCTTGCTGACGCCATTGCGGGTTCGGCCTTCGTGGTCGAGCCGGAGATTACCCGGTTGATCGCCTTGCAGCACCAGTCCCGCGAAGCCCGGTACGCGGTCATTCCGGGCGATCTCTATGTGGATGAGTTCGCCGTCTCCGACGACGAGGCGCGGGCGGAGTATGATGCGAACATCGAGAAGTACTACAACCCGGCCAGGATGCGGGTGGAGTATATCGACTTGAGCGTGGATGCGCTCGCGGCGGATGCCGATCCCTCCGAGGAAGAGATCGAGCAGACCTACGAGCTGATCAGGGATCGGCTGAAATCACCGGAAGTCAGGAAGGCCAGTCATATCCTGATCAGCGTGGACGGGGAGACCGACGAGGCCAGGCCTGACGCGCTGGCCGAGGCGGAGACGGTGCTTTCCAGGGCGCGGGGCGGGGCGGATTTTTCCGAACTGGCCACCGAGTTCTCCGATGACGCCGGGTCCGCCGGAAACGGCGGTGATCTCGGGGTGATTACCCGGGGCCAGATGGTGCAGCCTTTTGAGGATGCGGTGTTCAGCATGGCCGAGGGGGAATTGCGGGGACCGGTGGAAACCCAGTTCGGCTATCACATCATCAAGCTGACCGAGCTCCAGGCCGAACGGCAGCGACCCCTGGACGAGGCGCGTGAGGAAGTCATCGCGGAAGTGCGAAGAGCGGCGGCGGAACGGATGTTCAGCGATCTGGTGGAGTCTTTCGACAACGCGATCTTCGAGCAGCCGGAATCCCTGGAGCCGGCCGCGGATGCCACCGGCCTTGCGGTACAGACCAGTGACTGGTTCACCCGGCATGGGGGCACCGGCATCGCCGGGGAGGATGCCGTACGGGCTGCGGCATTCAGCCCGGATGTCCTGGACGAGAACCTCAACAGCCCGGCCGTCGAACTCGGCTTCGACCGGTTGGTAGCCCTGCGGAAACTGGATTACGAGGAGTCGTCTCCACGGAAATTCGAGGAGGTGGCCGACGAGATCGTCGCTGCAATCAAACTGAAGAAGTCCCGTGCGCAGGCGGAACAAGTCGCAGGAGAGTCGGTTCAGGATCTGACCCATCTCGCATCCTGGGACATCCTGCTGGCCAGGAACGAGTGGCGGGCGGAGACGCTGCCCACGATTCGCGACCTGATCCCTCCCGCCCTGACGCAGCTGGGGGACAGCGTATTCACCGCCGCCCTGCCCCGGGACGGGTGGCCCGTGTACGGACATACGGTCCTGGCGAACGGCGATGCCGTCGTCTATGCGCTGACGGCGGTCACACCGGGGGATGCAGAAGCCGTGGATGCGGACACCCGGTCACGGCTGGAGCAGCAGCTCGCCTACCGCGACGGGGAAGAGGTCTACCAGAGCTTTATCGAGACACTGAAATCGGATGCCGATATCAGGATCCACGAGGAGCAGCTTGAGCAGCTCTGAGGTCGGTCGCCCGCCTACTCTCCGGCGGCGCCGGCGTCCCGTTCCCGGATTCGCCAGCCAACGGTTTCACCGGCCCTGAGCGGCACGAACTCCGACAGGGCCGGGTTGCTGCCGGACTGTCCGGGCACCGGGTAGGACGCCGGAATCTCCCAGGCGACGTCCTCGAGAATCACTTCGGCGGTGTTTCTCGGCAGGCGGTAGAAATCCGCCCCGAAGTGCGAGGCGAAACCTTCCAGGCGGTCCAGCGCATTCATGCCGTCGAAGACTTCCGCATACAGCTCAAGGGCGGCGTGCGCGGTGTAGATGCCGGCGCAGCCGCAGGCGCTTTCCTTTTGTCCCCGCAGGTGCGGTGCGCTGTCGGTGCCGAGGAAAAACGACGGGTTGCCGCTGATGGCCGCCCCGAGCAGCGCCTCCTGGTGCCGCCGGCGCTTCAGCACGGGCAGGCAGTAGTAGTGCGGCCGTAGGCCGCCCCGGAACAGGTCGTTGCGGCAGTACAGGAGGTGGTGGGCGGTGAGGGTGGCGGCGATGTTGTCGCCGCCTGACCGGACAAACTCGATCCCGTCGGCCGTGGTGACATGTTCGAGCACCACCCTGAGTTCCGGGAGTTCGCGGCACAGGGGTGCCAGCACCTGGTCGATGAACACCGCCTCACGGTCGAAGATATCCACGTGATCGTCGGTCACCTCGCCATGCACCTGCAGTACCAGGCCTTTTTCGGCCATGGCCTCCAGGACCGGCATGACTCGGTGTATGGAGGTCACGCCGGCATCCGAGTGGGTGGTGGCTCCGGCAGGGTAGAGCTTGAATCCCGCCACATGGGGCGCGTCGGCAGCCTCGGCAGCCATCGCGGTGGTTGTGCGGTCCGTGAGATAGAGGGTCATTACGGGATCGAAGCCGCTGCCGGGCGGCAGGCAGGCGAGAATCTCGTCTCGGTATTTGGTGGCGTGCACGACACTCGTGACCGGCGGCACCAGGTTGGGCATGACCAGGGCGCGCCGGAAACGCGCGGCGGAATGACCAACCGCCGCGGCCAGCAGGCTGCCTTGACGCAGATGCAGGTGCCAGTCGTCGGGGGCCGTGATTCGCAGGGTGCGCTGCATGGTCGGGAGTATAACGGGCGGGCTACACCATCTCCATGGGGTCCACGTCCAGCGACCAGCGGACCGACCGGCCGAACCGGCCGGATTCCATCCGCATACTGAGCATGCCGAGCAGCCGATGCAACGAGCCGCGGTGCCGGGAGCGCACCATCAGCTGCAGGCGATAGCGTCCTGCGCGCCGTTCGATCGGCGAGGGGACTGGAGGCAGGATTTCCACGCCCTCGATGTTCTCCTGGCGCAGGATCTGTTCACCCTTGCGCTGCACCTGCCCAAGGACGCGAAGCGCATCTGCGGGTTCGCGGGATTCGGCCCGGAACAGGGCCAGGTGGGCGAACGGGGGATAGCCGGCCAGGTTGCGTTCATCGAGTTCGGCGTGGGCAAATCCAATGTAGTCATGGGCCAGCAGCATCAGGATGCAGGGATGCTTCGGATGGGCGGTCTGGATGAACACCTCGCCGGCCATTCTGGCCCGCCCCGACCGTCCGGCGACCTGCAGCAGTTCCTGGAGGAGAAACTCGGAACCGCGGAAATCCACGCTGAAGAGGCCCTGGTCCGCATTCACCACGCCCACCAGGGTCACGCGGGGAAAGTCGTGTCCCTTGGTGATCAGCTGAGTGCCGATCACGATATCCACCGTGCCTTCGCGGATCTGCTCCAGCCGGCTGTGGAGCTCATCGGCGGTCGCGGCCTCGTCCCTGTCCAGCCGGCAAAGGCGGGCGCCGGGGAAGCGGCCGTAGAGAGCCTGCTCCAGTCTCTGGGTCCCCGCACCGCCGAAAAACAGGGTGGTCGCGCATTTCGGACAATGGGTCCCTGCGGGTTCCGTATGGCCGCAGAGATGACAGCGGAACCGGTCGCTGTCGCGGTGGTACACCAGTCGTGCGGAACAGTGGTTGCAGGCTGCCTGCCAGCCGCACTGGTAGCAGTGGACTACCGGGGCATAGCCCCGTCGGTTGACGTAGATGATGGTCTGTTCCCCCCGGTCAAGACGCCGGGCGATGGCCTGCACCAGAGGGTCGGTCAGGCCGTTCCTTGGCGGGTGAATCCCGCTGTCGATGACCCGGATTTCCGGTACCGTGGCGGCGCCGAAGCGTTTGCTCAACTGGAGGAACCGGTGACGCCCTTCCCGGGCGTTGTGGAGGGATTCCAGCGAGGGCGTGGCCGACCCGAGAACGACGGGAATGCCCTTCAGGCTGGCAAGCTTGATCGCCAGGTTGCGCGCATGGTAGCGAAACCCGTCCTGCTGCTTGTAGGACTGGTCATGTTCCTCATCGACGATGATCAATCCGGGATTCCTGAGCGGGGTGAAAACGGCGGAGCGGGTGCCCAGCACCGCCGAGACGCGGCCTGCCCGGGCAAGCCACCACGTTTCGTACCGCTCCTGCGCGGACATGCCGGAATGCAGGCATCTCACGTTGTCTCCCAGGTATCCGCGCACCCGGGCGACAAGCTGGGGGGTCAGCGAGATCTCGGGGACCAGAAACAGCACCTGGCCGCCGCGGGAGATGATCTCCCGGGCGGCTACGAGGTACACCTCGGTCTTGCCGCTGCCCGTGATCCCCTGCAGGAGGCAGGTCCGGAATGCTCCCAGGGATTCCACGATGTGGTTCGCGGCCCTTTCCTGTTCCGGGTTGAGCCGGATGATTTCGGCGTTCGGCAAGGGTGAGATCCGGGGGAGCCGCACCCTGGCCCCGGCAAGACCCCGCTGCAGCAGGGCGCGCAACACATGTCTGCCGCAGCCGGAGGCTTCAGCCAGCTCCGGCCAGGAATGCCACCCTTCCCGCGACAGGGCCCGGTAGAGGCGCTGCTGTTGAGGTGCCCTGGACAGGGCGCCCAGTTGCTCTGCCGGAGGATCCGGGGAGGCGCGGTATAGCGTGACTCCCCCGGGCTCTGCCGCCGGCCCGCCGCTTCTCAGTTTCACGGGCAGTCCGGTTGCGAGCACTTCACCGACCGGGTGATGATGGTATTCCGCCGCCCACAACAGCAGCCTGAGCATCCAGTCGTCCAGCACCGGCTCCGCATCCAGCACCCGGATGACGGACCTGAGCCTGTGACCGGTATTCGCGGGGCCGGTCGAAAGAACCACTCCGGTCAGCTGCCGCGGGCCGAAGGGCACCACGACCCGGGTCCCGGGAAGCAGTTCTCCCGGCCACAGGTAGTCAAAGGCCCTTCGCAGGGGAACCGGTACCGCAATCTGGTGTACGGTTTCAGCTGCGGGCATGCGGATACCCGCCTTTATACACAGAATCTGTGGATAACTTTGTGCAAAACACGTCGTTGTCCGGCCTGGAACCCAGTGTTGATGCGGTGGAGCGCAACTTGATTAATTTTTGCATAATTTCCATAATTCTTATTATTATCAATAGATTATAAGGATAGATTAAAAATTTTTCAGATAAATAACTGCTAACTTGAAGGGTTTGTGACGATTATGTGATGGCTGTGCATAACTTCGTTATCCGAGATCGGCTAAGTCACTGTAGCAGGTGGTTCAGAATCAATCAGTTAGCACCTCCGGGAACCGCCAGGAGAAGCGGGTTCGAAAAATCCGGTCAGTGCAGGTCTGTCAGGACGACGGAGAATCTGCCGTGTTCCCGCTCTCCCAGGTATCGTTTCAGGGTGGTTTCCACGACCCGGAATGCCATCTCGTCCCAGGGGATCTCGTCCTCACGGAACAACCGCACCTCCAGGGTTTCCGCGCCGACGGCGAATCCGTTCTCCCGCAGGAGATTCCCCAGGAACATGACGTACACCTGGCTGATCCTCGGCAGACTGTAGACCCCGAACAGCCGAATGTCGCTGACCGGCGCACAGGCTTCCTCCAGCGTCTCGCGCACCGCCCCCTCGGACAGGGTTTCATTGTTTTCCATGAACCCGGCGGGAACCGTCCACAGGCCCAGGCGGGGTTCGATCGCCCGCCGGCAAAGCAGGATGCGATCCTGCCACAGCGGCACGCATCCCGTGACAATTTTCGGGTTCTGGTACTGGATCCTGCCGCAGTCATGGCAGACGTGGCGTTCGCGGGTGTCCCCGTCGGGTATGGCAATCTCAATGCCTGCACCACAGGTGTTGCAGTATCGGATGGATGTGTCGAGAGTCATGACATGATCATATCGGTTTCCGGTGGAAAGCCACAATGCCGCCGATGGCCGGTTCAGCCGGGATCGAGCAGTCCGAGCACCATACCGGCGAAGATCATGGCGCCAAACCAGTTGTTGTTCAGGAAGGCCCGGAAACACAGCTCCCCGTCGCGATTTCGGCAGAGGGATTGCTGATAGACGGCAAACGCGGCCGCCGACAGCAGACCGAGATCATACTGCCAGCCGAAGTCACGCTGCCAGCCGATTCCGTAGAGAACGGCCAGGGCTGCCAGATGCAGCAGCCCGACGACGAGGTTGTCCCATTTGCCGAACAGGATCGCGGTGGATTTGACACCGATCAGCACATCGTCCTCGCGGTCGGCCATGGCGTATTGGGTGTCATAGGCGACGATCCAGGCAAAGTTGGCCAGGAACAGGACCAGGGTCTCTCCCGACAGGTGTCCGTCCACCGCGGAGTAGGCCATCGGGATGCCCCAGGAGAAGGCCACGCCGAGAACCAGCTGGGGAAGATGGGTGATCCGTTTCGTGAACGGATAGACCACCGCCACCAAGGCCCCGGCCAGAGACAGCCAGACGGTGAGGGTATTGAGCTGCCATACCAGGGCAAAGGCGGTGGCCAGCAGAACGCCGAAGGTCGTCAGCGCCTGCCAGGGCTGCAGTTCGCCGGTGGCCAGCGGGCGGTTGTTGGTCCGGGCGACACGGGCGTCGATATGCCTGTCGGCATAGTCGTTGATCGCACAGCCCGCAGCCCGCATGACGAAGGTGCCGGCAACGAAGATCAGGACCACGGTCGGGTCCGGTGAACCGTCTCCCGCCAGCCACAATGCCCAGAGGGTGGGCCACAGGAGCAAGAACGTTCCGATGGGCCGGTCCATCCT
The DNA here is from genome assembly GCA_965213885.1 of Candidatus Poriferihabitaceae bacterium. Lineage (GTDB taxonomy): Bacteria > Pseudomonadota > Gammaproteobacteria > Arenicellales > Poriferihabitantaceae > VYFG01. The sequence continues at coordinate 2,496,836 of OZ243919.1, read as the reverse complement.
GACCAGGCGCAGATAGGGGCCGATCATCTGTGATACTCCTGCGCCGAGTCAGACATTGGCGTAGGCATCGGTGCGCCGGATCCACTGGTTGATCAGGGGGTCGACGGCATCGGGATGATTCCGTAACAGGTTGTCGGCCAGCGATCGGGCCGCCGGGAAAAGGTCCCGGTCGCGCCACGGATCGGCTATGCGCATCTGTTGCAGCCCGGTCTGGCGGGTTCCCAGCAGTTCCCCGGGTCCGCGCTGTTCCAGGTCCTTTTGTGCGATGACGAAACCATCGTTGCTTTCCCTGAGCAATGCCAGACGTTCCTTTGCCTGCCGGCCAAGGGGCGGCCTGTAGAGCAGCACGCAGTTCGCCTGCTTCGCCCCCCTGCCGACCCGGCCGCGCAGCTGGTGCAACTGGGCGAGTCCCAGCCGTTCGGCGTTTTCGATGATCATCAGGCTGGCGTTGGGCACGTCCACGCCCACCTCGATTACCGTGGTGGCCACCAGCAGGTCGTATTCGCCGTCACGGAAGGCATGCATGACCCGATCCTTTTCCGCGGCCTTGAGGCGGCCATGGACCAGCCCGATCTGCAGGCTGTCCAGCTGGGACGCCAGTACGCCCCTGGTTTCCGTCGCGGCCTGGGCCTGCAGTTTTTCGGATTCCTCGATCAGCGGGCAGACCCAGTACACCTGCTGTCCCTTCGAGCAGACGGCATCAATCCGCTGCATGATTTCTCCCCGCCGCGTGTCCGGCATGGCCACGGTGTTGACCGGTTTTCGGCCCGGGGGCAGTTCGTCGATGCTGGACACATCCAGGTCAGCGTAGAAGATCATCGCCAGGGACCGCGGTATCGGGGTGGCGCTCATGACCAGTTGATGGGGGGCGGTCGAGGCGTTCTCGCCCTTGCCCCTGAGGGCGAGTCGCTGGTCCACGCCAAAGCGGTGCTGTTCGTCGACGATGATCAGCCCCAGCCGGTTGAATGATACCTGTTGCTGGAACAATGCATGGGTGCCCACCACCATGGATGCATCCCCGGACGAGATGGCGCCCAGGGTGCGGCGCCTTTCGGCGGCGGGCAGTTTCCCCACCAGCCATTGCACGTCGACACCGATGGCCGCGAACCACTGGACGAAATTGTTGCGATGCTGTTCCGCAAGCAGTTCGGTGGGCGCCATGAGCGCGACCTGGTAGCCGGCGTCGATAGCATGGAGGGCGGCGGCGGCGGCGACCACGGTCTTGCCCGACCCCACGTCCCCCTGGATCAGCCGCAGGGCAGGCCTGCTCCGGGACAGATCCTCCAGGATCTCGCCAATGACCCGCCTCTGGGCACCCGTCAGCGTGAATCCCAGTCGTGGCTCGAGCCCCTCCCACGATGGGGATTCCCCCGGGAACGCCGGCGCGGACAGGACCTGCCGGTGTTTCCTGATCCCGAGCAGGGCAAGGCGGTGTGCGGTCAGTTCCTCGAGCGCCAGCCGTCTTTGCATGGGATGCATGCCGGCGGCAAGGGCGGAGGTGTCCGTATCCGGTGGCGGCTGGTGCAGGTAGCGGACGGCGTCCCACGTGCCTGCCAGGTCGTAGCGCTTGCGCGCCTGCGGCGGGATGGGTTCCTCGCTGGCCGTGCCCATCCTGTTCAGGGCGTCACCGACCAGGTTCCGGATGAGATTGGGTCCGATGCCCTCGGTGGCAGGGTATACCGGGGTCAGGGAATCCCGGGTCGGGGTCTGGGGGGAGCGCTCGCTGATGCGGTATTCCGGGTGGACCATCTCCAGCCTGCCGGGTCCGGGTCGGGCTTCGCCGAAGCAGCAGATCCAGTGCCCGCGTATGAACCCCCGTTGCTGTTGCTGGCTGAAGTGGAAAAAACGCAGGGTCAACAGGCCGGTTTCATCGGATACCTGCACCAGCAGGCTCCGGCGGCGCCCGTAGTGGACATCCGCCAGTTCGACCCTGCCCACGATGACCGCATCCAGCCCGGGCTGCAGGCCGCCGATGGGTGTGACACGGGTTCTGTCCTGGTAGCGGATCGGGAGATGGAACAACAGGTCCCGGGGCTCGCGGATTCCCATCCGCTCCAGTCGGGATGCAAGTTGGGGACCGATGCCCCGCAGCGATGTCAGAGGCTGTGATTGCAGTTCATTGCCCGGTCAGTCCTGGTCCAGCACCAGGATCGCCTCGATTTCGATCGGGACCCCTTTGGGCAGGGAGGCGACTCCCACGGCAGCCCTGGCGGGGTAGGGCTCCGAGAAAAACTCCGCCATGACCTGGTTCACCATCGCGAAATTGGCCAGATCGGTCATTGAAATATTGATCTTTACCGCGTCGTCCAGGGATCCGCCCGCCGCCTCCGCGACCGCCTTGAGATTGCTGAAGACCCGTCTGGCCGCCGCCTCGAACGTTTCCGTGTCCGGCTCCATGGTGGTCGGAACAAGGGGTATCTGGCCTGAGATGTAGAGGGTATCTCCTGCCTGGACGGCCTGGGAATAGGTGCCGATGGCGCCGGGCGCCTGGTCGGTGCTGATGATTCTGCGACGGGTCATGTTGGTATCCGGGGACGGGTGTGTATCTTGAAAATACTCAATGAACTGCGGGGAAAGCGGCGTTTCCGGCTGAACTGGCCATGTTGGATGATGAACCAGGGGTCCGGGGCCGTCAGGGGTGCAGGCAGTGCCAAACCGGTCCTGACGGAAATTCCCTGATGATCCACGGCTGGACTGTATCGGACTTCCCAAACGGATTTCAAGGATTGATCACATGGAGGGTATTCCGACGGTCTCCGGATATCCGGAGGTGGACAGGGGTTGCGGAATTCCCGACCGGAAGGCCGGACCCTGGCGTGCGTGCGTCTCCGGCTGCACTCGGGAGGCGGTCTGAAGCGGGATGAGGAAAGCCTGCCTGCCTGCCGGGTCAGGGGTAATGGATTGCCCCGGCAACGGTAGCCCGGCTCGCCCCCGTCACCGAAGGCAGGGTGCTGGGAGAGTGCCTCAAGGTGGCCAGTGCCAGCCAGCCGAAAGCGGCCGCCTCGATCCATTCCGGCGGAAATCCCAGGGCGGATGTGTCGTCGACAGGCAGACCACTCACTTCACCCAGCAGGGTCCGCAGATGCCGGTTTGCGCACCCGCCGCCGCACAGGTACATGGCGTCCACCTCCGGCGGCAGCTGGCCGGAGATGCTCCTGGCGGTGAGCATGGCAAGCGTGGCCTGCACGTCCACCGGGGATATGGCGTCGCCGGAGCCGACCAGCGCCCGGTCCAGCCACGCCCCGCTGAAATACTCCCTGCCGGTGCTTTTCGGGGGGGGGCTGGCAAAATAGGGCTCCGCCAGCATCCGCTCGAGCAGGTGTTCATCGGGCACTCCCTCAGCCGCCCAGGCGCCGGATTCGTCGAACGGTTTCGAAAGGTGCTGTTGGGCCCACAGGTCCATGAGGCAATTGGCCGGCCCGGTGTCGAACCCGGTGACCGGCTGTGACCGGGTGCGCGGCAGCAGCGTGACATTGGCGATACCGCCAAGGTTGACGATCGCCCGGCAGGATGAGCTGCTGGAGAATACCGCGCGATGAAAGAACGGCGCGAACGGTGCGCCCTGTCCCCCGGCGGCGATGTCGGCACTGCGGAAGTCGGTCACTGTCGGAATTCCGGTGCGTCCCGCGATGACTGCACCGCTTCCCAGTTGCAGCGTAAAGGGGTGGGGGCCGCCAGGCCGGTGACGCACGGTCTGGCCATGGCACCCGATTACGCTGACGGCGTCGCCGCCAGCCCATCCGGCCAGGTCCCGGGCGATTTCCGCGTACAACTCCCCCAGTTCGACATGGACCCGGCAGGCACTGTCGATTTCATTCCCGCCGGGGGTCATCAGGCGCAGGATGGTGCGGCGCAGTTCGGCCGGGAAGTCGCGGGTTGCGGTCTCCCTGAGCACGGGGCTCCCCTCCGGGGGAATCTCCAGCAGCACGGCATCGACGGCATCCACGCTGGTGCCGGACATGATCCCGATTACGAGTGCCATTCCGCCGCTCCTGCTTCGTTGTCTACTGTCGGGTCCGATGCCGCTGCTGCGGCCGCCGCTGGCGAAATTTTCCCGGTGCGGGTATCAGGAATCGTTCTGGACCAGGGGAACCCGGCCGGCTCTTTCGAGCTCCGCCACCCAGTGCGCGGCCTTCCGGGTGAAGTCTTCCCTGAAGCGCCGGTCGATGGGCAGGGACTTGGGCAGTTCCACGGTGAGGGGATTCTTGTGGCGGCCGTTGACGCGGAATTCGTAATGCAGGTGCGGACCGGTCGCCCATCCTGTCTTGCCCACGTAGCCGATGACTTCGCCCTGCTTGACGCGCTGGCCGATGAGCAGACCCTTGCGGAAGCGGTTGAGATGGGCGTAGAGCGTCTGGTATTGCTCTCCGTGACGGAGAATCACCGTACGTCCGTAGCCTTTCTTGGAACCGGTAAATTCCACCACCCCGTCCCCGGTGGACAGGACCGGCGTATTCATGGGGGCGCCGTAATCCACTCCCTTGTGGGCCTTCCATGTCTTCTGGATCGGGTGCAGGCGGCGCTTGTTGTATGTCGAAGTCACCCGGGCGAACTTGATGGGGGAGCGCAGGAACGAACCCTGTATGCCTTCACCGTCGGGAGCGTAGTAGGTCACCACGTTGTCGTCATCCACATGGCGCACCGCCTGCAGGTTCCGGTCCCTCGTCACCAGTTCCGCCGCGACCACCTGGCCGTTTTCAACGTATTCGTCATCCAGGTACAGTGCTTCATAGATCACGGTAAATCGGTCTCCGCTCCGGATATCCCTGGCAAAGTCGACCTGCCAGCCGAATATCTTGGCCATCGATAAGACCACGTCGAAGGGAACCCCTGCCCTCCCGGCGTCCTCCATCAGGCTCTTGCCGATCACTGCATAGGAAGTGCGATGGCGTATCTCGGGCTGTCGTCGGACAATATCGGCGACATATCCTTCGCCCTGGCGGCGGACCAGCAGGGTGTCGAACCGGCCGAGGTCGTATTTCAGCTTCCCGAGCCGCTCCTGGCTGCCGTCGCCCTCGGGCGGAAGCTTGGTGACGTGAATCTGATCGCCCGGCATGATCCGCTCCAGGATGGAGGCATCCTCCAGCCTGACCAGGGAATAGGCCTCTCGGGGGCTGATTCCGATGCGTCTGAAGATGTGCGAGATTGTGTCCTTCTTGCGAACGGTTTCCGTCACCCAGTTGCCTTCCCGAAGTTCGGTTTCCAGCGGGTCGACGGGGGCTTCCTTTGCCAGATCGGAGAACTTGTCTTCCACGAGGTAGTCCAGCGGTGAAGCCTGTTCCCTTGTGACGACCGGCGCCAGACTGGCCAGCTGAATCCTGTCATCCGGGCCATCGGGCCGGGGAGCCTGGCGGTTCGCCGTGAACTCTTCCGTCCTGTCTGCCACTTCCTTCGCGTCGTGGCGCCCCGCCTGCGTCGACACAGACGGGGAAGGGGTCTTGCCGCCCGGGGCGGTATCCGGCTCGAGGGGGGCGTTGGCGGGAGCGACAGGGACGACAGGGATCAGGACGGTGTTGACCGCCGCAGACTGCGCCGGGTCCTCCCCGGAGTCAGGTTGGATCGGGTTCCCCGCGGATGCTGCCGGCGCGGCGGCTTCGGGTTCCGCAATGACAGCGACTTCGGGCTTGGGGATTGCGGATGCGCCGGCGCCTGCCGCTGATGCGGATGGACTGTTGGTGGGCATGGTCGTCGATATGAGGACAACCACGGACAGCAACACCAGGCCGGCCATCGCCACCAGCACGGCACGCTTTCCATGCGGCCTGGAAGGGCGGGGCGACAGGTTCTTGAGATCAAGTCGAAGGGTTGGTCGCGGCTTGGATGTCATTTTCGTCGCAATTTCACCGGAATCCGGCTCCGTTCGGGGAGTGCAACCGGCAAGCTCAATCCGGAAGGGTGCGGTGCCGATGATGGTGATGCTGACGTTGAATGACCGGCGCTGTCAGACCCGGGATCCGGAGATGGAACAGTTAGTTTTATGGTATCACAGGGGTTACCGCACACGACTCCACCACCATGGCCACACCCTTGGACCCGCGCACTGCAATGCCTCCGTCACGGGGCGTATGGATGTACCATTGGCGATCATCGTATTGCGTGGCAATCCGATTGACCCTACTTTACCCATTCAGCCGGTTGAGGTCAAAGAATTTGACCGCCAGGCTGGCACGGATTGGTGAAAATTCGATTACAGTTGGCAGTTGCAGCTGATATTCCGGCAAATGAAGAAACAGCACGAATCAATGACCGAACTCGGACGCGGCGCCGAGGAAATACTCCTACTGGAAGAGCTGGAGGAAAAGCTCCGGAAGGGAAGGCCGCTGCTGGTCAAGGCCGGCTTCGATCCCACCTCGCCGGACCTTCATCTCGGCCATACGGTTCTCCTCAACAAGATGCGGCAGTTCCAGCGGTTCGGTCATACCGTGGTGTTTCTGATCGGCGACTTTACCGGGCTGATCGGTGATCCGAGCGGCAAGAGCGCCACCCGACCCTCGCTTTCCAGGGAACAGGTCGAAACCAATGCGGAGACCTACAAGAGACAGGTCTTCAGGATCCTGGATCCCGAACAGACCATGGTGCGCTTCAATTCCGAGTGGATGGACGACCTCGGCGCGGCCGGCATGATCAGGCTGGCTTCCCGGTATACCGTAGCGCGGATGCTGGAGCGTGACGATTTCAAGAAGCGCTTTGCGGGCAACCAGTCCATCGCCATTCACGAATTTCTCTATCCGCTGGCGCAGGGGTACGACTCCGTGGCACTGGAGGCGGACGTGGAACTGGGGGGAACGGACCAGAAATTCAACCTGTTGGTGGGGCGGGAACTGCAGAAGCAGCAGGGCCAGGAGCCCCAGGTGGTCATGACGCTTCCCCTGCTCGAGGGACTCGACGGCGTCAACAAGATGTCCAAGTCCCTGGACAACTATGTCGGCATTACCGAGCCTCCGGGCGAGATGTTCGGAAAACTGATGTCCATCTCCGATGATCTGATGTGGCGATACTTCGAGCTGCTCAGTTTCCGTTCACTGGTGGAGATCACCGGGCTCAGGGAAGAGGTGGAACAGGGCAGGAATCCGAGGGATGTCAAGTTCGAGCTGGCGCAGGAGATGGTTGCGCGCTTCCATGGTGCCGGGGATGCGGAACAGGCAAAGCGCGCCTTCATCGAGCGTTTCCGGAAGGGAGCGGCGCCAGAGGACATGCCCGAAGTGAACCTGCGCGCTGGATCCGGCGGCATGCCCCTGGCCAACATGCTCAAGGAAAGCGGCCTGGTGGAATCGACGTCCGATGGAATCCGCATGATCCGCCAGGGTGCGGTTCGCATTGATGGTGAACGCGTCAGTGACGCCAAGGCACTGTTGCAGGCGGGTGTTCGGATTGTGGTGCAGGTCGGAAAAAGGCGGTGGGCCAGGGTCAGCATCCGGGGAATCGGATCCTGAGGCCCCGGCATTCCGGGGGAAGCCGGTGCCCGCGTCTCCAGGGGCCCGCCGGCGGCCTGAAGGGGCAGCCGGAACAATCCGGGGCCATCCCGGGGACGGTCCTGACGGGTCCCTGCTTTGCGGCGCCGGGATTCCGCCCGCAGCCCACGGGTCGGCCCAGGCGCCATGCTGCCCCGGCGAGGCCCGCGGAGGCCCTTGTGGCCATCCGGTTTCTGAAGAAAAAAATTATTCAAAATCAATAATATGAATTCAGCCAGCCTCTTTTGTTCATAAAAATGAAAAAAACCCGGATTGTTGTTGACGAAGGGTTTTGAATCTGTATAATTCGCGCTCCCGGATGGCGGCGCTCTGCCGCGAAATCCCTGATCTTTTACAACCAATCAAGCAGATTGTGTGGGCGCTTCGATTCGTCGGAAGTCTCTCAATCCAGAATGGGGGTTCTGGTGCCTGGCACTGGAATCCCGAAAGTACTGTTCTTCGGAACAACCAACTTAACTGGAGAGTTTGATTCTGGCTCAGATTGAACGCTGGCGGTATGCCTAACACATGCAAGTCGAACGGCAGCACGGGGAAGCTTGCTTTCCTGGTGGCGAGTGGCGGACGGGTGAGTAACGCGTAGGAATCTGCCTGGCAGCGGGGGACAACTCCGGGAAACCGGAGCTAATACCGCGTACGCCCTACGGGGGAAAGATGGCCTCTTCTTGAAAGCTGTCACTGTCAGATGAGCCTGCGTTGGATTAGCTTGTTGGTGGGGTAATGGCCCACCAAGGCGACGATCCATAGCTGGTCTGAGAGGATGATCAGCCACACTGGGACTGAGACACGGCCCAGACTCCTACGGGAGGCAGCAGTGGGGAATATTGGACAATGGGCGCAAGCCTGATCCAGCAATACCGCGTGTGTGAAGAAGGCCTTAGGGTTGTAAAGCACTTTCAATTGGGAAGAAAAGCACCTGGTTAATACCCGGGTGTTCTGACGGTACCTTTAGAAGAAGCACCGGCTAACTCCGTGCCAGCAGCCGCGGTAATACGGAGGGTGCAAGCGTTAATCGGAATCACTGGGCGTAAAGCGCACGCAGGCGGCCTGTTAAGTCAGATGTGAAAGCCCCGGGCTCAACCTGGGAACTGCATTTGATACTGACAGGCTAGAGTATGGGAGAGAGAAGTGGAATTCCACATGTAGCGGTGAAATGCGTAGATATGTGGAGGAACATCAGTGGCGAAGGCGACTTCTTGGCCCAATACTGACGCTCAGGTGCGAAAGCGTGGGGAGCAAACAGGATTAGATACCCTGGTAGTCCACGCCGTAAACGATGTCTACTAGCCGTTGGGGAGATTTACTTCTTAGTGGCGCAGCTAACGCATTAAGTAGACCGCCTGGGGAGTACGGCCGCAAGGCTAAAACTCAAAGAAATTGACGGGGGCCCGCACAAGCGGTGGAGCATGTGGTTTAATTCGATGCAACGCGAAGAACCTTACCTACCCTTGACATCCTCGGAACTTGTCAGAGATGACTTGGTGCCTTCGGGAACCGGGTGACAGGTGCTGCATGGCTGTCGTCAGCTCGTGTCGTGAGATGTTGGGTTAAGTCCCGTAACGAGCGCAACCCTTGTCCTTAGTTGCCAGCGCGTAATGGCGGGGACTCTAGGGAGACTGCCGGTGACAAACCGGAGGAAGGTGGGGATGACGTCAAGTCATCATGGCCCTTATGGGTAGGGCTACACACGTGCTACAATGGCTGGTACAGAGGGCAGCGAACTTGCAAGAGTAAGCAAATCTCAGAAAACCGGTCGTAGTCCGGATTGGAGTCTGCAACTCGACTCCATGAAGTCGGAATCGCTAGTAATCGCGGATCAGAATGCCGCGGTGAATACGTTCCCGGGCCTTGTACACACCGCCCGTCACACCATGGGAGTGGGCTGTACCAGAAGTGGCTAGCTTAACCTTCGGGAGAGCGGTTACCACGGTATGGTTCATGACTGGGGTGAAGTCGTAACAAGGTAGCCCTAGGGGAACCTGGGGCTGGATCACCTCCTTTAAAGACTTAAGGGACCAAGGGCGTTTCGGAGCCCCCACACAATCTGCTTGGTTACATATTTGAGTCAGTCCTCGGCAGCACTAACGAGCAGCAGGCTAGATTGCTTTCTTCGTGTCGCTGACCAGAAACGGTGAACAATCGGGTCTGTAGCTCAGTTGGTTAGAGCGCACCCCTGATAAGGGTGAGGTCGGAAGTTCAAGTCTTCCCAGACCCACCAGATTCCCAGTCTCTACGCTGCAAATGGCCGGACCTTCAGTACAGGCCCCGCTACGTCTTGCATTGGAAATCTGGTCATCATTTGCTCAACCTCCGGGTTGCCTGGGCCTTGCTGGCAGCTTGACCCCCCGCGATGCACGGGTTGTTTGTCCTTGCCAAGGCGCGCCACGAAGAGGGCGAGGATGCGCAACGCCGCACATGGCAACGAAGACTAGCATTGAGGGGCCATAGCTCAGCTGGGAGAGCGCCTGCCTTGCACGCAGGAGGTCGGCGGTTCGATCCCGCCTGGCTCCACCATCTCCCCTGGGGATGTGCGGGACTGATTCAGCGCAAGTAAAAACCAAGATCCATGCGATTCGGATGGATCTTGGTTTTTACCTGCGACCGGTTTTCCGGTTTTGTTCTTTTACAATTTGGGTAGTCAAAGGCACATACAGTTGTTCCAGTCATCAAGTGGTGACCTCTCGCAACTGTATGGGTCAGGTCGGCAGCCATTATCAGCGGTTGCCGGCAAATGTTTTTTTAACTCTTTTCGAGTTACGTATGGCCCTGTATGGCTGCCGCTTTGTTCAATTGGTGGCGGACTTCTTGGGGTTATATGATCAAGCGTTAAAGCGCATATGGCGGATGCCTAGGCGATAAGAGGCGATGAAGGACGTTGTAGCATGCGATAAGCCTCGGGGAGCTTGCAAACAAGCTTTGATCCGGGGATTTCCGAATGGGGAAACCCACCCGCTTGCGGGTATCTTGTACTGAATACATAGGTGCAAGAGGCGAACCCGGGGAACTGAAACATCTAAGTACCCGGAGGAAAAGAAATCAACCGAGATTCCCCTAGTAGCGGCGAGCGAACGGGGATTAGCCCTTAAGTTCGGCACCAAGTTAGTGGAGCGATCTGGAAAGTTCGGCCACAGATGGTGATAGCCCAGTACACGAAAACTGGTGCCGGATGAAATCGAGTAGGGCGGAGCACGTGAAACTCTGTCTGAACATGGGGGGACCATCCTCCAAGGCTAAATACTACTTATCGACCGATAGTGAACCAGTACCGTGAGGGAAAGGCGAAAAGAACCCCTGTTAGGGGAGTGAAATAGAACCTGAAACCGTATGCGTACAAGCAGTGGGAGCTCCTTCGGGAGTGACTGCGTACCTTTTGTATAATGGGTCAGCGACTTACATTTTGTAGCAAGGTTAACCGTGTAGGGGAGCCGTAGAGAAATCGAGTCTTAATAGGGCGTTCAGTTGCAAGGTGTAGACCCGAAACCGGGCGATCTAGCCATGGCCAGGTTGAAGGTCGGGTAATACCGACTGGAGGACCGAACCAACTAATGTTGAAAAATTAGTGGATGAGCTGTGGCTAGGAGTGAAAGGCTAAACAAGCCCGGAGATAGCTGGTTCTCCCCGAAAACTATTTAGGTAGTGCCTCGTGACTTACTCCAGGGGGTAGAGCACTGTAATGGCTAGGGCTGCATCTCGCGGTACCAAACCATCGCAAACTCCGAATACCTGGAAGTACTATCACGGGAGACAGACGGCGGGAGATAAGTTTCGTCGTCGAGAGGGCAACAGCCCAGACCACCAGTTAAGGTCCCCAAACACATCTCAGTGGGAAACGATGTGGGAAGGCTCAGACAGCCAGGATGTTGGCTTAGAAGCAGCCATCATTTAAAGAAAGCGTAATAGCTCACTGGTCAAGTCGGCCTGCGCGGAAGATATACCGGGGCTCAAGATGTGTACCGAAACTGTGGATGCCGCAAGGCATGGTAGGGGAGCGTTCTGTAAGTCTGTGAAGGTGAACCGTGAGGTTTGCTGGAGATATCAGAAGTGCGAATGCTGACATGAGTAGCGATAATGCGGGTGAAAAGCCCGCACGCCGAAAACCCAAGGTTTCCTGCGCAACGTTCATCGACGCAGGGTTAGTCGGCCCCTAAGGCGAGGCAGAAATGCGTAGTCGATGGGAATCAGGTTAATATTCCTGAACTTTTTATAGCTGCGATGGGGTGACGGAGAAGGCTAGGCTGGCCGGCTGTTGGATATGCCGGTTTAAGCATGTAGGTCGGGGACTTAGGAAAATCCGGGTCTCCTCAAGACTGAGATGTGATGACGATCTCCTTTACAGGAGAGAAGTAGTTGATGCCATGCTTCCTGGAAAAACCTCTAAGCTTCAGGCTATGGAAAACCGTACCCTAAACCGACACAGGTGGGTGGGGTGAGAATCCTAAGGCGCTTGAGAGAACTCTGGTGAAGGAACTCGGCAAAATGACACCGTAACTTCGGGAGAAGGTGTGCCCTTTGTACGTGAAGGCCCTCGCGGCCGGAGCGGAAGGGGGTTGCAATAAATAGGTGGCTGCGACTGTTTACTAAAAACATAGCACTCTGCAAACTCGCAAGAGGACGTATAGGGTGTGACGCCTGCCCGGTGCCGGAAGGTTAAGTGATGGGGTTAGCTTCGGCGAAGCTCTTGATCGAAGCCCCGGTGAACGGCGGCCGTAACTATAACGGTCCTAAGGTAGCGAAATTCCTTGTCGGGTAAGTTCCGACCTGCACGAATGGCGTAACGATGGCCACACTGTCTCCACCAGGGACTCAGCGAAATTGAACTTGCTGTGAAGATGCAGTGTACCCGCGGCTAGACGGAAAGACCCCGTGAACCTTTACTACAGCTTCACACTGGACTTTGAACAAGTATGTGCAGGATAGGTGGAAGGCTTTGAAGCGGAGACGCCAGTCTCTGTGGAGCCAACCTTGAGATACCACCCTTGCTTGTTTGGGGCCCTAACCGAGGCCCGTTATCCGGGTCCGGGACCGTGTGTGGTGGGTAGTTTGACTGGGGCGGTCTCCTCCCAAAGAGTAACGGAGGAGCGCGAAGGTACTCTAAGTACGGTCGGAAATCGTACGGTTAGTGCAAAGGCATAAGAGTGCTTGACTGCGAGACAGACACGTCGAGCAGGAACGAAAGTTGGTCTTAGTGATCCGGTGGTTCTGTATGGAAGGGCCATCGCTCAACGGATAAAAGGTACTCCGGGGATAACAGGCTGATACCGCCCAAGAGTTCACATCGACGGCGGTGTTTGGCACCTCGATGTCGGCTCATCACATCCTGGGGCTGTAGCCGGTCCCAAGGGTATGGCTGTTCGCCATTTAAAGTGGTACGCGAGCTGGGTTTAGAACGTCGTGAGACAGTTTGGTCCCTATCTGCCGTGGGCGTCGGAGACTTGAGAGGGTCTGCTCCTAGTACGAGAGGACCGGAGTGGACGTACCCCTGGTGTTCCAGTTATCATGCCAATGGTATTGCTGGGTAGCTAAGTACGGACGGGATAACCGCTGAAAGCATCTAAGCGGGAAACCCTCCTCAAGATTAGGTCTCCCGGGACTTCGGTCCCCTGAAGGGTCGTTGAAGACTACAACGTTGATAGGCTGGGTGTGGAAGTTCAGTAATGGATGAAGCTAACCAGTACTAATTGCCCGTGAGGCTTGATCATATAACACCCAAGAGGTCTGGCATTCCTGTCATTGACCGGAAGCTGTACGTAACCCGAAAGAGCAAAGTTGACTACCCGAATTTGCGTTCACGATCGTTTGTTCATCGTGCACGTATCCCGGTTTGCCTGGCAGGCATAGCGAGCGGGTACCACCTGATCCCATCCCGAACTCAGAAGTGAAAACGCTTAGCGCCGATGATAGTGTGGGGTCTCCCCATGTGAAAGTAGGACACTGCCAGGCATTGCATCCGAAAGCCCCGTCCGCTCTGGACGGGGTTTTTTTGTTGGAGCGCCAGGCATGGCGCGTAGCGCCGTGGCGGGCGCTGCTCCGGACTTCCTATGACCGGAGTTTGACCCAGGGACAAATTCACTTCCTCGTGGCTTTTCCTGGTCAGTGGCGCAACGGAAGGCACAGGTCTGTCAGCAGTTCCTCTGGCCGGGTATCAAAGGGCGAGTTGTGGAGAACCTCCATGCACGGCCGATCATCGATTTCCTCGCCGCTTCGGGGCAGCCACGACTCGAACAGACGTCTGAACGCTTCAGGAATTCCGTCGTAGGGACCACGATGGGTATAGATGGCGTAGCGCCCCGCAGGGAGCGTGTCTACCGTGATGCCGGGCGGCGGTGTGACGTCGGTGTCAAGTTCAAGGCAGGCGTCTGAACGCAGGTTCTCCGGCGCGACGGTGTCGGGGTTATCGTAGGAAAGGACGAGGACACGGCCGGGCCGGATGCCGGCGCTCGTCGCCCACTCGTGCAGGCGTTCGAAGCATTGTCCAACCTCGTTGTAGGGGCCAACATGACGGATTCGGGCTACCGTGATTTCGCCCAGGGACTCTATTTTCACATTCATGCTTGTCTCTCTCCGGATGCTGGGTCGATTTCAATGCGTTCCTCACCGGGATAGTACCCGATCTGCTGCAGCGCCTGACTGACGAAGTCCGGTGGTGTCCAGGCGGTTCGATACCGTTGGGGCTCAGGCCAAAGCCGCACTGGAACGTTCCTGAAATGGCCTCCGCCGAACTGTATCCGGCATTGAGGGTAGCTCCGGTCACTCTGACCGGTTCATGGTGAAGTGATTATTCCACGGCAAATTGACCACCCATTCCACGCGAAATTGACCACTCATTCCACGGTCAAATTGCCCACCTGTGGGGCCATTTTCTTCATGGCACAGGGCTCTGCCTTGGGAAGCATGATCGGTCCGCCGCTGCTTGCCGTTGCAATGAACGCCGTTGGAGGCCAGTCAGACCGAAATGCCGCACACGTACCTGGGGCCTTGAGGTTTTGGGGGCGAGTCCAGCCTGTTCCTGCATTCCTGCATTTTCCATACCGTCCCGCGGTCTGTACAACGCAATAGTGGACGCGGCGGCCTGAAGAAAGCGCCGGTCCGGTGAAATCCGGAACGACGCTCCCCCCTGCAACCGGGAGTGCTCCGGAAAGGACAGGACCCCGGTACGGATCAGCCCGGTTTTCGAGCCTTGTGGTAGAACATGGGCGTGAAGATTCCAAGACGCCCGGCGGCGACAAGGCAGTCTGCCGCGATGTTGAGAATTTCCTGTACTCGGTCAGGTCGATCCAGGTTGGAGTCCGCAGCGTACTGGAGGAAGCGGCGTCCGGTCTCCGTCGAGCCGATGAACGTGACCATGTCCACGTCCATGTGGCGGCCCAGGGGTTCCCCGGTGGTGGGGCCGTATGAAAGTACAATCGGCAATACCATGCAAACAATCCTTTCATACAGCATGCCATCATGCTGAAAATTTCCGTCATATCGCAAAGGGGCGGCGCAGATAGCACCAAGGGGCAGTTCCGCCACCTGCAGGGCGGCTCATGGCTTGGCCCGGGATTGCCGATTCTGCTGGTGCCGATCATCCTGTCGCTGGCGGCGCCTGCGGGATTCGCCAACGAGATTCGCCTCGCAGCCTGGAATCTGGAGCATCTCGACGACAAGGAAGGGGAAGGCTGCCTGGGGCGGCAACGGATCGACTACGAGGCGCTCGAGAAAAGGGTCGCTCGACTCAATGCGGATGTGGTCGCCTTCCAGGAGGTAGAAAATCCAACTGCGGCACGTCGCGTTTTCCCCAGGGAGGGCTGGCATGTGGAGATGTCCTCCAGGCCGCCGATGGATCGGTCCCACCTCTGCCGGGGAAATCCCTCGGCGAAGCTCGGCCATCTCGGGACGGGTTTCGCCATCCGCAGGGGCGTTCCGTACCGGCGGCACGACGATCTGGCGAACCTGGCGATGGGAAACCCGTACCAGCGCTGGGGCACCGACATCACGGTGAATGTGGATGGCCGCGAGCTTCGCCTGCTGTCGGTCCACCTGACGTCCGGCTGCTGGGGCCGGAAGCAGGACGGGGAGAGCCGACGCAGGAAAACCTGCGCGACCCTCCGGGGTCAGATGAGGAGTCTCAAGGCCTGGGCGAATGCGCGCAGTGCAGAGGGTAAGGCTTTCGTCATCCTGGGGGATTTCAACCGCCGGCTGGCCCTGCCTGGCGACTGGGCATGGCGCCTGCTGTCACCGCCGGAGGCGCCGCTGCGTCTGCTGAGCGGGGGAGTGGCCTCCCGCTGTGATCACCGTTACCCGGCGTTCATCGACCACCTGGTCGCGGGTGGTGGAGCCGAGGCGATGCAGGTGCGGGGTTCGTTCGGAGAATTGCCGCGTCGGGGACGGCACCCCGACCATTGCGCGATCTGGACGGACTTCCGGTAGCGCCGCCGGCCCGGACTACGCCACTTCCGACATCACCCGCCCGGCGCGGACTGCGCCGGACCTGACCGCCTCCTGGTTGTAGGCGGACAGGGTAGCCTTGAACATCGCCCCCACGGTGTCCTGGCTGGTCGCCACACCCACCTGCTGTTGTCCATCGATATCCATTTCCACGTAGGCGATGGCTTCCGCCCGGGTGCCCGCGGACATTGCATGTTCGGTGTAGTTGAGGATGCGAAGCCTGCTCCCCGTCCGTTTCTCCAGGGCGTCCACAAACGCCCCCAGGGTACCGAAGGCCTCACCGCTGATCTCCACCGTACCGTCGTGAGTACGGAGTTCCGCGTTCACCGAGTCACCGGCCTCCTCCTTGGTCATGGAGAATTTCTTCAGTGCATAGGGCGAGTCATGGCCCATGTAGACCTGCTGGAACAGGTTCCAGATCTCTTCCGGGTTCAATTCGCGTTCGCGCTCCTCGGCCAGCCTCTGCACGTCCTGGCTGAACCGGATCTGCAGCCAGCGGGGCAGTTCCACGCCGTTATTGGTCTGCAGGACATAGGCCACCCCGCCCTTGCCGGACTGGCTGTTGATCCTGACCACGTCTTGGTACGTGCGGCCCACGTCCCGGGGGTCGATGGGCAGGTAGGCGATGTCCCAGATGCCGTTGTCCTCCGCCTCGAGACACTTCTTGATGGCATCCTGGTGGCTGCCTGAAAACGCGGTGAACACCAGTTCGCCCGCATAGGGGTGGCGCGGATGCACCGGCAGGCCGTTGCATTCGGTCACGCATTGCACGATCTCCGGCATGCGGGCGAGGTCGAGTTCCGGGTTCACGCCCTGGCTGTAGAGGTTCAACGCCATGGTGACGATGTCCATGTTGCCGGTGCGTTCGCCGTTGCCGAGGAGGGTGCCCTCGATGCGGTCTGCGCCGGCCAGTGTGGCCAGTTCCGCCGCCGCCACCGCACAGCCGCGGTCGTTGTGGGTATGCAGGCTGATGGTGACCTCCTGCCGGGAGGGCAGACTGTCGCAGAAATACTCCACCTGGTCAGCGAAGATGTTCGGTGTCGTCGCCTCCACCGTGGCCGGCAGGTTGAGGATCACCCTTTGCCCGTTTTCCGGCTCCCAGATCCGGCAGACGGCCTCGCAGACCTCGATAGAGAAGTCGGGCTCGGTCTGGGAAAAGCTTTCCGGCGAATACTGGAAGGTCCACTCCGTGCCCGGATATTTCTTCGCATACTCCTTCACCCACGTGGCGCCGTCCACGGCGATCTGGCGGATTTCGTCCCTGGACATCCGAAACGCCTTCTCCCGCTGCACCCGGCTGGTGGAATTGTAGACATGCATGATGGCGCGCCCAACCCCTTCCAGGGACTCGTAGGTCCGCCTGATCAGGTGCTCCCTGGCCTGGGTCAGCACCTGGACCGTGACCTCGTCCGGTATCCTGTTCTCTTCGATCAGCTTGCGGGCGAAATCGAATTCCACTTGGGCGGCGGCCGGGAAGCCGATCTCGATCTCCTTGAATCCGCAGCGCAGCAGCAGTTCCCAGAACCGCATTTTCTTCGGGATGTTCATGGGATCGATCAGAGCCTGGTTCCCGTCCCGCAGGTCGACGCTGCACCAGGTCGGTGCCCGGGTCAGCGCGTGGTCCGGCCAGCGGCGGTCGCGCTTGTCGGGTCCGAACCGTTCGGTGGGATATTTTCGATGGTCAAAGGATTTCATGGCTGCGCTTCGTGCAGTTCCCGATGGGCTTGGCATTTTATCTGGATTTCCTGAGGATTTAACACTTTATTAGCGATGGATTTAAAGGATATAGGTGAAAATATAATAGAATAATGGATAATTTGGTGAAATAGACTATTCTAAGCTCATGAATCTGGACGCAACTGACAGAAAGATCCTCCGCATCCTGCAGCAGGATGCGCGCATCAGCAACCTGGACCTCGCGGCGAAGATCAACCTGTCACCCACGCCCTGCGCCCGCCGTGTCCGCCGGCTGGAGGAGATGGGGTGCATCAAGGGCTCGACGGTGCTGCTGGATCCGGAAATGCTCGGCCTCAACCTGACCTCCTATCTCGCGGTGGCCATGGAGCGCCACACGAACGAGCAGTTCGAGCAGTTCGAGAGCCAGGTGGTGAAATTTCCGGAAGTCGTGGGTTGCAGCGTGGTGACCGGGCGTTCGGAAGACTACCTGCTCAAGGTGGTGACGCGGAACATGAAACACTACGAGGAATTTCTGCTGGGACGGCTGAGCCGCCTGCCCGGGGTGACCAACCTGCACTCGAGTTTCGAGCTGCGCAACGTGATCCCCAACAAGGGATTGCCCGTCGACCTGTAGCAGCGCGGGCTGCATGGCCGTCAGAGCGGCCGCAGGCCGAAATCCGCTTCGATCCCGGATCCCGGGATATGGGTGTGATCCGGGACATGCTCCCGCAGTATCGCCCGGGTCCGCCGGATGGCCAGATCCCGGATATCCGGACTGCCGGAGTCCTCCCACTCCCCCGGGGGACGCCGGTCGGCCAGCGCGGGGTAGAGGAAATCCGACTTCATCCGCGCCATGGTCAGGGTCTCGCCGAGGAAATGCCCCGCCCCGGTCGCCACCCGGTCGATATCATCCAGCGCCAGGGTCCGGTCGGATACCTCCACCTGCCTGAGACTGCTCAGGATGGCGCCCAGCATGTCGTTGTCGATGACATAGCTTTCCAGGGCGCAGCCCATCAGGCTCGCCTGCATGCCGCAGGCCTGGGTGATGAGATTGCTCCCCGCCTGCGCCGCCAGGACGACCGACAGGCATTTCTCGTAGCCGCTCTGGGCATCCGCGATCTTGCTGTCGGCGGCGCCGGCAATGGACACACTGGGCAGATCATAGTATTGCGCCATCTGGGTCGCGGCCGCCATCACCATGGCCTGTTCCCCGCCGCCGCCGCTCATGGCCCCGGTCCGCAGGTCGGTGATCATGGGCTTGGCTCCGAACAGCACCAGGGCGTCCGGGTTTACCAGCCAGGCGGCAATCATCCCGGCCAGGGTTTCCGCGACGGTTTGCGCCAGCGAACCCGCCAGGCTTACCGGAGAGGAGGCGCCCACCTGTCCGAAGACGTTGGCATGGGCCGGAATGCCATGCAGCGCCGCCGCCTCGATTACCGCCACCGCGTCCTTTGCAAACCGGAGCGGTGGAGTGACGTGATTGATGTTGAGGGACAGGAAGGGGGCCTCGATGAACCGTTCACGGGAGCCCGCCAGCCGGTAGCACATCGCGGCGATGTCGCGGACATGATCCGGATGGGATGCGCTGACGCAGACATGCTTGGCGGTTCCCTTGAGGCAGGCCCAGGCGGTATTGAGATCCAGGCTGCGTTCGTCCGGCATGTCCCGGGCCACCAGAGAGCGGCTGAAGAAATGCACGTTGGAAAGCGCATCCACCAACCTGGCGGCGTCGAACAGGTCCTTCAGCGTGGAGTCCCGGTATCTTCGGGTTTCCATGTCCAGGATGGAGGGCGCCGCGCCGCCCGATCCCATGTGCACCCGGGAGCCGGACAGCCGGAGCGCGTGCTCCGGCCGTTGTCCGTGCAGGGTGAAGTTCCGCCGCATGCCCTCCAGGGCGCGCCGGACCAGGGGTTCGGGGAAGCAGAGACGATCGCGGTCGAGCCGGCCTCCCGCCGCCAGCACGCGCTGCACGGTCGCCCCGGGGGCGTGGGAAAGGCCCGTGCGTTCGAGAATGGCCAGCACGCCCATGTGGATCGCCTCCAGCTCGGATTCCCGGAGCGGCCGATAACGTCCTCCCGGCATTCCGGGCCATACGGGCCGCGGATGATCGCCGGTCCTGCCAGTCTGCGAGGGTCCCTTTCGCTCTCCCCGCCGAGTGCTGCGCCGGCCCCGCTCGGGTTTCTGTTGATCTTCCGAAGTCATGATCCAGGCAACAGGTTTGGTGGAGAATTCGTGTAGCGGAGCAGTTCAGTCGGTCGGGGTGCCGGAATCATGATCCGGGTTGTCGGTGGATCAGGCCCCCTCTGTTATCCCATTTCCTCATGTATTCCAATAGATGACAAGGCCTGACAGCACTCTTGTATTCCGGCTCTCACCCGGCTCTCAGTATCCGGAATCCTGTCCGTCGCGCGATTCGGGCGACCTCCCGGGCATGGCGTTTGTGGCCGCAGCCAGGGGTTGCCATCAGGGAATGTGATGCGTTCGGGCCGCCTCCCGGTCCTCAGGCGCGGAAGGTGCCGGGCACGGGCCGGCCCACTTCCGGAGTAATGCCGGATCCGGCGATCCGTCCGTCCTTCGGGGGAATGGTATTGCCGGCCAGGAATCCGCCGGACTGCCGGCTCCAGAGATCGGCGTACAGCCCGCCCCATGCGAGCAGTTCCTGATGGGTGCCCGATTCCATGATGCCCCCCCGGTCCATGACGACCAGCCGGTCCATCTGGGCGATGGTGGAGAGCCGGTGTGCGATGGCGACGACGGTCTTGCCGACCATGAGCGTGTACAGGCTCTCCTGGATGGCGGCTTCCACCTCGGAGTCGAGCGCGCTGGTGGCCTCGTCCAGGACCAGGATCGGGGCATTCTTCAGAAGGACCCTTGCGATGGCGATCCGCTGGCGCTGGCCGCCGGACAGCTTGATGCCCCGCTCACCCACGTGGGCGTCGTAGCCCTGCCGGCCGTCCAGGTCCTCCAGCCCGAGGATGAAATCATGGGCCCTTGCCTGTTTCGCCGCCGCGATCACCACGCCCATGTCGGCATCCGGCGACCCATAACGGATATTGTCGATCACGGAGCGGTGCAGGAGGGACGTGTCCTGGGTCACCATGCCGATTTGCGCCCGCAGGCTGTCTTGGGTGACCCCCGCGATATCCTGGCCGTCGATTTCGATGGAACCCGACTCGGCGTCATAGAAACGCAAAAGGAGGTTGACCAGGGTGGACTTGCCGGCGCCGGAGCGTCCGACCAGGCCAATCTTCTCGCCGGGGGAGATGTCCAGGGAAAAATCCGCGATCACACTGCCGGTACCCGGGTCCAGATCCTTGCCGTAGTTGAAGCAGACGTTCTGGAACCGGATCCGTCCGCCGCCCATGTGCAGGGTGGATGCGTCCTTGCGGTCGGTGATGGCAATGTCCCGGGAAATGACGCCGATTCCGTCCTGGACGATGCCAATGTTCTCGAACAGGCCCGCGATCTCCCACACGATCCACTGCGACATGCCCTGCATGCGCATGACCAGGCCCATGGCGAAGGCGATGGCGCCCACGGTGACCGCGTCCTGGTGCCAGAGCAGGATCGAGGTGGCGCCCACGAGGAACAGCAGGCCCGCGTTGAGCCAGTTGAGCACCACCGAGAGCTGGGTCGACAGGCGCATCTGCCGGTACACCGTGTCGAGGAACTCGGTCATGCCCTCGCGGGCGTATTCATCCTCGGCATTGCTGTGGGCGAACATCTTCACGGTGGTGATGTTGGTGTAGCTGTCCACGACCCGGCCAGTGACCATGGAGCGGGCTTCCGCCTGGTCCATGGAGATGACGCGCATGCGGGGAATGAAGTAGCGCAGCGTGAGGACGTATCCCGCGAGCCACAGGAGCATGGGCGCGGTCAGCCTGAGGTCGCTGGTGGCGAACAGCACCATGGCACCGGTGAAGTAGACCGCGACGTAGAGCAGCACCTCGGTCACCTTGATGACGGCGTCGCGAATCCCGAGGGAGGTCTGCATCATCTTCGCCGCCACCCGCCCTGCGAAATCGTTCTGGAAGAAGTCCACGCTCTGGCGCAGCAGGTAGCGGTGGGCCTGCCAGCGGGTGCGCATGGCGAAGTTGCCGAGGAGTCCCTGGTGCACGATGCTCTCGTAGAAGAACTTGAGCGCGGGCAGCAGGACCAGCACCAGAAACCCGATCGCGATCAGCCTGACGCGGTAGGTCTCCCAGAAGTCCTCCCGCCGGGAGGTCGCCAGCCAGTCCACCAGACTGCCGACGAAGGAGAACAGGTAGACCTCGATCAGGGAAATGAAGATGGAAAAGATCGCGCTCGCCAGAAGCAGCGGCCAGAAGGGGCGGGCAAAGTAGGCAACAAATCCGGATAGCGAGTCCGGCGGTTTGCCGGGCAATTCCTCCGGAAAGGGTGGGCAGTAGCCTTCCAGCCAGTCATTGAGCCGGCCGGTCAGGCCGCTCAGGCCATTCGGGGCGTTCATGTACCCGCCTCCCGCAGGATCCTGATGGGAGGATGCGCCAGGATGCGGCGGCTGCTCCAGATGCCCGCGAGTCCGATCAGCAACGCGGACAGGGGCGGCACGAGGGCCCACGCCCACCATGTCGGCGAGTACTCCAGGTCGAAGATCCGCCAGTAAAGCAGTGCGATCACGAGTTCCGCCCCCAGTACGCCGATGAGGCCGGCGAGCAGGCCCATGCTCGCGAATTCGCTCCACTGGTTGATGTGGAGCAGTCCCCGGCCGGCGCCGAGGGTTCGCACCAGGGCCCCCTCCTGGAGCCGCTCGCTCATGCTGGTGTGGATCGCCGAGAGGGTCACCACGAATCCCGCCACCAGGACGAACAGGAGAATGGACTCCACTGCCAGTATGACCTGGCCGATGATGGTCTTGACCTGCCGGAGAACGGCGTCGACCTCGAGCAGGGTGATGGAGGGAAAGGACCTGAGCATGTCCACCAGCAGCTTTTTCCGCTCGGGCTCGAGAAAGAAGCTGCCGATCCAGTTGGCGGGCAGGGCGTCCAGGGCGCCGGGATTGAAGACCATGTAGAAATTGGGATTGAAATTGTCCCATTTCACGCGGCGCAGGCTGACGACCTCGGCCATCCAGTTGCGGTCGCCGGTGAAGAACGTGAGTTCGTCCCCGACGGCGATTCCCAGGCGCTCGGCCAGTTCGTCCTCCACCGACACCCGGGTGTGTCCGCGGTCGCCGGCCTGCCACCACCGGCCTGCCGTCAGCTGGTTGTCCGTCGGCAGTTCCTCCGACCAGGTGAGGTTGAGTTCGCGGTTGATGCTTTCATCCTCACGCTCCTCCTTGCTCACATGATCCCTGACCGGCGTTCCGTTGATCCGGATCAGTCGGCCGCGGACCACCGGGTACAGGGGGCCGGCGTCGATCCCCCGGCGCGCGGTGAAATCGGCCCAGGGCCCGGTCTCGTGGAACTGGAGATTGAGCACGAAATGGTTGGGTGCATCTTCCGGCACCGTTTCCTGCCAGGTGGTGATGAGTTCCGTACGCAGCATCAGCACCACCAGCATGGCCATGATGGTCAGGCCGAAGGCCATCGTCTGGGCCACGGTCTCCCGGCGCCGGCGCAGGAAGTTCCGGACGCCCGCGCGGACCCGGACCGGGATCAGCGGCAGCGCCCGGGTCAGCAGGCGGAAGATGCCGACGATGCCCAGGGCGGCGACGGCGATCACCACGACGCTGCCCCCGGTCATGCCCAGGGTCAGGATGATGTTGCCGGTATAGATCCACATCAGGGTCACGATCAGCGCCAGCGTCACCCCGTACACTACGCGCGCGGACAGGGGCAGCGGCGTCAGGTCCTTGCGGAGCACCCGCTGGGGGGGCACCGCGCGCAGCCGCAGCACGGAGGGCAGGGTGAAGCCGAGCAGTACCGCGAAACCGAGGAACAGGCCCGACAGCATCGGCCCGATGCCGATGGCCGGGATGTTCTCGGGCAGCAGAGAGCCCAGCGCCATGATCAGGCCGGCCTGGGAGATCCAGCCGACCAGGTTGCCCAGAATGCCCCCCGCCAGCGCCAGCAGCAGCAGTTGCAGGACATAGATGCCGAGAATGTCGTTCTGGCTGCACCCGAGGCAGCGCAGCAGCGCGCTGGTGTCGTAGTGGCGTTCGCTGTAATGGCGGCCGCTGTTGGCGACGGCCACTGCGGCCAGCAGCAGCGCAACCAGGCTGGCAAGGCCGGTATACTGCTTCGCCTTGTCCAGCGCTTCGCTCAGCGCCGGCCGGTCCTCGTCGAGATTGCGGATACGCTCACCCGGGTCGAGCCGCGGTTCCAGCCAGGCACGGAATCTGGACACCTGTTCCGCATCCCCCGCGAACAGGTCCCGGTACCGTACGCGGCTGCCGGGCTGGATGACGTCGGTGCCCTCGAGGTCGGCCTGGTTGATCATCACCCGCGGGTTGAAGCTGTAGAAATTGTTGCCGCGGTCGGGCTCGTAGGTCAGCACCCGGGTCACCCGGAACCCGGACTCCCCGATGGTGATCTCGTGTCCGAGTTCGATGCCGAGGGCATGGAGCACCCGGGCTTCCACCCAGGCCTCGCCGCGCCCGGGGCCGCTGTCCACCGCTTCCTCGGCGCCGTAGAGTTCGCGGGTCACCCGGAGACTGCCCTTCAGGGGATAGCTGTCGCCCACGGACTTCACCGATACCAGGAGAATGTCCTCACCGGTGCCCGCCACCGTGAAGAACCGCTGGGTGCTCGCGGTTTCGAGATCCAGGCGGACCGCCTCCTCGCGCACTGCGGGGTCGAACGGCCTGCTGCTGGACATCACCAGGTCGCCGCCGATGACATGCTGGGCATTGATCGACATGCCGCGGCTGATGCGATCGGCAAAATGGCCGATCGCGGTGTGGCTGCCGATGGCCACCACCAGGGCCAGCAGGAGGATGGTCAGTTCGCCGCTGCGCCACTCGCGCCACAGGAAGCGGGGCGAAAGTGCCAGGACCTGGGATGGTCTCATCGGCGCGCCGTCCGCCCGCCCGCCCGCCCGGGCCCGTGCCGTCCCCGGTTCATGATGGATACAGCCGGCCGGCTTCCATGTTGACGCAGCGGCGGCAGCGTCCGGCCAGCTCGGCATCGTGGGTGACGAGCACCAGGGTGGTGCCGTGCTCCGCGTTGAGCGCGAACAGCAGATCCGCCACGCGCCGCCCGTTCTCGGTGTCGAGGTTGCCGGTGGGCTCGTCGGCAAACAGGATGTCGGGGCGGGTGACGAATGCCCGGGCGATCGCAACCCTTTGCTGCTCGCCGCCGGACAGTTGGAGCGGATAGTGCGTGACGCGCTCGCCGAGACCCACCCGTTCCAGTATTTCCGTTGCCCTGGGGCCGGCATCGTCCGCGCCGATGATTTCCAGCGGCAGGCTCACGTTCTCCAGGGCCGAGAGGTTCGGCAGCAACTGGAACGACTGGAACACGAAACCAACACGGCCCGCGCGGATGGATGCGCGGCTGTCTTCATCCAGAGTGGTGATATCATAGCCGGCCAGACGGATGCGTCCTTCACTGGGCCGGTCCAGTCCCGCGAGCAGTCCGAGCAGCGTGGACTTGCCTGATCCGGAAGCGCCCACGATGGCCAGGGTTTCCGCAGCCTCCACCTCGAGGTCGATGTCCTCCAATATCCTGAGGCTGCCGGAGGCCACCGGTACGGTTTTGCCGACGTTTTCCGCGCGGATCGGACTGTGTTGCTGATTCATTGTCGGGACCACCGGTTCGTGAATCACTTACTATGCGGCTCAAGGTTGAATTTTAAATATCGGATGCTACCAGACGGATACAGGATACCGGCCCCCGGCGGGGTCCCGCGCACGCCCGGCCTCCAGCCGTGAGACGCCCCGGCCTGCCGTCCCGGATCGCCGGGTCGTTACCCGCCTGGGTCGTCCTGCTGCTGCTGTCCCTCCCGGTGCCGGCGGTGGCCACGACGGTCCTGCTGCTCGGCGACAGCCTGAGTTCGGGTTACGGACTCGAGAGGACCGGCTGGGTGGAAATGGCCAATCGCCGGTTCGCCGAGGAGGGCGCCGGCATCCGCATCGTCAATGACAGCATCAGCGGGGACACCACGGCCGGGGGGCTGGCCCGGATCGAGGACGGCATCGGGCGGACCGACCCGGACTGGGTCATGATCGAGCTGGGCGGAAACGACGGGCTGCGCGGTGTCCGTCCCTCGGTGATCGAGCACAATCTCCGCCGCATGGTGGAGATCGCGGAATCCCGCGGCATCCGGGCGATCCTGCTCGGCATCCTCATTCCGCCCAATTACGGTAGGGCCTACACGGAGCGGTTCGAGCAGGTCTTCGAGAACGTGTCCTCGGACAAGGGCATCCCGCTGCTGCCGTTCTTCATCGGCGAGCTGGCGCTGGATCCCGGGTACATGCAGCCGGACATGATCCACCCCAACGACGCGGCCCAGCCCCTGATCCGCGACCGCGTGATGGAGTTCCTGATGTCGGTGCTGAACGATTGACACGGACGGACGGAGCCTGAAGCAGAAGAATGTGACTTTCCATGGAGATGCCGGTATAAAGCGCCCATGAAAATCCTGCTCAGCAATGACGACGGCTACCGGGCTCCCGGCCTCACGGCGCTGGTCCGCGGTCTCGAGGGGGTCGCCGACCTGGTGGTGGTGGCCCCGACCACGGACCAGAGCTGCACCAGCAGCTCCCTCAGCCTGCGCCGTCCGATCGCGGTGCATCGGGTTGCGGATGACAGGCACGAGGTCTACCATGTGGAAGGGACGCCGGCTGACTGCGTCCACCTGATACTCAACGGTGCGCTGACGGAAATGCCGGACATGGTGATTTCCGGCATCAATGCCGGATCCAACCTGGGGGATGATGTGATTTACTCGGGCACGGTGGCCGCGGCCATCGAGGGCCGGTTTCTGGGGCTGCCTGCCATGGCTGTCTCCCTGGCCGGTGACCATCTCGTCCATTACGGGACCGCCGCCGGGGTCGTGCGCGACCTGGTCTCGGTGATGTCCGACCACCCGCTTCCCGGCGACTACATCCTCAACGTCAACGTGCCGGATCTGCCGGCTGCTCAACTGCAGGGCGTGTGCACCACCCGCTGCGGCGCCAGGCACCAGTCCCAGCCCGTGATCCCGTGCGGCGCCGACGGCGATACCCGGTTCTATACCATCGGGGCCTTCGGTGATGAGGCGGACGCCGGTCCCGGCACCGATTTCCATGCGGTGGCCGACGGGTGGGTATCCGTCACACCGCTGCACATCGACATGACCTGCCACAGTCGGATGACGGAGATCACCCGGTGGGTGTCGGGAGTGTCCCTGCATTGAACACGACCTTCACCAGGGGGGTTGGCATGACCTCCATGCGCACGCGCCGCCGTCTCATCGACCGGCTGCGCTGCCATGGCATCGACTCGGAACGGATTCTCGGCATCATGGAGACCACTCCGAGGCACCTGTTCATCGGCGAGGCGCTGGCGCACAAGGCCTACGAGGACACGGCCCTGCCTATCGGCTACAACCAGACCATCTCGCAGCCCTGGGTCGTGGCCCGCATGACGGAATTGCTGCTGGAACACGACGAGTCCCCGAAAAAGGTACTGGAGATCGGTACCGGCTGCGGCTACCAGACCGCCATCCTCTCGCAGCTCTGCCGCTGGATTTTCACCATCGAGCGTATCGGGGCGCTGCTGGAGCAAACCCGGGACCGCATGCAACGGCTCGGCTACCACAATGTCAGTTTTCTCCACGGGGACGGTTTCGAGGGCTGGGAGAGCAACAGCCCCTTCGACCGGATACTCTGCGCTGCGGCACCCGGCGAGACGCCGCCGAAACTGCTGGACCAGCTGGTCTGCGGGGGCCGGATGGTACTGCCGGTGGGTGGCGGCCACCAGTACCTGCGCGTGATCACGCGCACCGCCACCGGCTTCCGGGAGGAACAGCGCGAGGCGGTGCGGTTCGTCCCCATGCTCCGCGGGCAGCAGGAATGATGGATGGCGGGCGCAGCGAAGTGATCCCGGCTGGGGAAAAGCCCGCCGGGCCCCGGCGCCTGAATGTGTTCGGCCCGCTGTACGACCGGGTGATTGCCTGGTCGCGTCACCGCCATGCGGAGCGCTATCTGGCGCTGGTGAGCTTCGCCGAGTCATCCGTCTTTCCGATACCGACCGCGTTCATGCTGGCGCCCATGGTGCTGGCCCGGCGCGGCCGGGCCTGGTGGCTGGCCTCGCTGGCCACCCTGGCCTCCGTCGCCGGCGGCGTCCTCGGCTACGTCATCGGCTATTTCCTGTTCGAGCAGGTGGGGCAGGCCATCATCGGCTTTTTCGGCCAGGAGGCGACCTTCCTGGAGGTCAAGCGCCGTTTCCTCAGCGACGGTGTCTGGCTGGTGCTGCTGGCCGGCGTGACGCCGCTGCCCTACAAGCTCTGCACCATCGCCTCCGGCCTGCTGGGCCTGGCGCTGCTGCCCTTCGTCATCGCGTCCCTGGTCGGTCGGGCGGGGCAGTTCTTCCTCATCGCCGTGGTGCTCTGGTGGGGGGGGCCGAAAATCGAGACCCACCTGAGGCGCTGGATGGAGGTCATCGGCTGGGCAGTGGTCGGGCTGGCGGCGGCGGCCTGGATTGTGCTGCGATGAGACCGGGGGTGACGCAATGACCGGGTACCGATTCATGCTTCCGCTGCTGCTGGCCGGTCTGCTGGCGTCCTGTGCAGAACTCACCAATGCGCCGGTGATCAACAAGGCGCCCCACCGCAAGATCCCGGCGGAAACGGTGGTCGGGCCGGGCGACAGCATCTACATGATCTCATGGCGGTACGGGCTCGATTTCATCGACATCGCGAAATGGAATGGCCTGGCGAAGCCCTACGACCTGGAGGAGGGCCGGACACTGCGCCTGCGCCCGGGTGGCGCGGCGGCGGCAACTGCCGGACCCGAACCGGATCCGACGCCGGCCGCGGACGACACCGCCGCCGTGCAGACCGTGGGGGCGGTGCAGCCGGCCCCGACGCCGGCCCCGGAGGGATCGCTGCCGAAGGCGCCCCCGGCCAACTGGCACTGGCCTGCCCAGGGTGACCTCATCGCCCGGTACTCACGGCAAAAGGGGGTCAACGGCATCCGGATCTCCGGCGCCCCGGGCTCTCCGATCATCGCCACCGCCGCCGGGGAGGTGGTGTATGTCGGCGAGGGGCTCCGGGGATACGGCAAGCTGGTCATCCTGAAGCATTCCGAAACCTATCTCAGCGCCTATGCGCACAACCGCCGCATCCTGGTTGCGGAAGGGGATCGCATCGGGGCGGGGCAGCAGATCGCCGAGATGGGGGACAGCGGCGCCGACCGCACCATGCTGCACTTCGAGATCCGGGTCAACGGCAAACCCCAGAATCCGCTCAAGTACCTCAAGACATGACATCGTGCCCCTCTGCCGCGGCGGGGGATCTCCTGGCAGACTGGCCCAGGGTGGAACTCGCGCACCTGCCGACGCCGCTGGAATTCCTGCCCCGCCTGTCCGGTCGCCATCCCGGCTACCGTTTCTGGCTCAAGCGGGACGACTGCACCGGGCTGGCCATGGGCGGCAACAAGGTCCGCCAGCTCGAGTTCTATCTCGGCGATGCGCTGGCCAGGGGCTGCGACACGGTCCTCAGCACGGGGGCGGTACAGTCCAACTACATGCGGACCCTCGCCGCCGCGGCGGCCAGGCTCGGCCTGGAGTGCCATATCCAGCTGGAGCACCGGGTGAAGAATCCCCCGGAGGGCTATCACGATTCGGGCAACGTGATGCTCGATCGCCTGTTCGGCGCCCGGATGCATGCGCTTGATCGGGGCGAGGACGAGCTCGGTGCGGACGGGACGATCCGGGAACTCGCCCGGTCGCTCCGCAGCCGGGGAAAAAATCCCTATGTCGTCCCCCTGGCGCCGGTGGACAGGCCCTTGGGGGCGCTCGGTTACGTGGCTTGCGCGGCCGAACTGGTGCGACAGTTCGGTGAGACCGGGCTCTGGCCCGATGTCCTGGTGGTGGGCTCCGGCAGCGGCCTGACCCACGCCGGCCTGCTGACGGGACTGCGCATCATGGGCCGGCCGCTGCCGGTGCTCGGCTGCTGCGTGCGGCGGGACGCCGGCCAACAGGGCGACCGCATCCTGGAGCATTGCCGCAGGATCGAGGAGATGCTGGGTGTGGCATCCTGCGTCACCACCGACGATGTCTGGGTCAGCGATGCCGCCCTGGCCCCGGGCTACGGCGAGGCCTCGGACGAGGTGATGCGGGCCGTCGCCGACATGGCCCGCCTGGAAGGCATCCTAGTGGATCCCGTGTATTCGGCGAAAGTCGTGGCCACCGCGCTGGCGCTTGTGCAGGGGGACGCGCTTGACGGCCATCGCGAGATCGTCATGATCCATACCGGCGGTACCCCGGCCCTGTTCGCCTACCGGGACCGGATTCTGTCGGCTCCCGCATTCGGATTATAATTTCGCGTCTCATCCATTCGAACCGGACACCATTCATGGATCTGCCCACCGCCATTCGCCACCTTGCCGCGGGCCGGGACCTGTCGCGGCAGGACATGCAGGACGTCATGAGCCTGATCATGCACGGGGAGGCCACGCCCTCGCAGATCGGTGCCTTCCTGACCGCCCTGATGGTCAAGGGCGAGACCGTGGAGGAAATCGTCGGGGCCGCCAGCATCATGCGGGACCTGGCGGCGAGGGTGGATGCGGGGGCGGAGCGGATTGTGGACACCGTCGGCACCGGGGGGGACGGCGCCAGGCTGTTCAACGTGTCCACCGCCAGCGCCCTGGTGGCTTGCGCGGCTGGCGCGGCGGTGGCCAAGCACGGCAACCGGGCGGCCACCGGGAATTCCGGCAGTGCCGATGTCCTGGAGGCGGCGGGCGTCAACATCGACATCACCCCGGAGCAGGTGGGCCGGTGCATCGACGAGGTCGGCATCGGCTTCATGTTCGCCCCGACCCACCATGCCGCCACCCGCCATGCTATCGGTCCGCGCCGCGAGATCGGCATCCGGACGGTGTTCAACCTGCTGGGGCCGCTGACCAACCCCGCGGGGGCGGCATACCAGCTGGTCGGCGTCTTCGACCAGAAATGGGTGCGACCCATCGCCGAGGTGTTCGCCGCCCTCGGCAGCCGGCACACCCTGGTGGTCTGTTCCGACGACGGCACCGACGAGATCTCGCTGGCCGCGGGGACGGAGGTGGCGGAGTTGCACCGGGGGGAGATCACCACCTACCGCATCGGGCCGGAAGACTTCGGCATCCGGCCCCGCCCCCTGGACGCCATCGTGGTGCGTGACGCGGAACACAGCCTGGTCCTGATCGACGAAGCGCTGTCCGGCGTTCCCGGCCCGGCGTTCGAGATGGTGGCCCTGAACGCCGGGGCCACCCTGTACGCCGCGGACATCGAGGACAGCATCGCGGCCGGGGTGGACCGGGCCAGGGAAGTGATGAAGACCGGGCTGGCCATGGCCAAGCTGCGGCAGCTTGCGGAATTCAGCGGCCAATTCAAGGGAGACTCCTGATGCAGACTATTTTCGTGCAACTGAAATGCGAACTGGGGCGGGCCTATGACGTGGCGGCGGCCCTGGCGGAACGAGAGGGCGTATCCGAGGTGTTTTCCACCTCCGGCCAGTACGACCTGCTGGCGAAGTGCTATCTCGACGCCGGCATGGATATCGGCCGCTACGTCGCCTCGCAGCTCCAGGAGCTCGACGGCGTGCGCGATACCTATACCATCATCACCTTCAACGCCTTTACCTGAGTGATCCGGCACACCCGCCCGCAGCGGCAGGGACAGGTCGCAGGCTGCCGGGCGTACGGTGCCATGAACGCCGGGCATGTGCCCGCCCTGAACGTATGAACAGACTGAAGGATCTGCTGGAACAGCCGCGGTTCGAATCCGCGATACTGGTGCTGATCATGATCAACGCCGTCACCCTCGGGCTGGAGACCGATGCCGGAATCATGGCGCGTCACGGCACACTGCTGACGGTCATCGACCGCGCCATTCTCGGGGTGTTCGTGGTGGAGCTGGTGCTGCGCCTCGCGGTGTACCGCTGGAGTTTCTGGCGGGATCCGTGGCGGATCTTCGACTTCCTGATCGTGGGGATCGCCCTCATGCCGGCAACCGGCAACCTGTCCATCCTCCGGGTGCTCCGGATTCTCCGGGTTCTGCGCCTGATCAGTATCATTCCCTCCCTGCGCCGGGTGGTGGGCGGACTCGTGGCGGCGCTGCCGGGCATGGGCTCCATCACCATGCTGCTCTGCCTGGTGTTCTACGTGTTCTCGGTGATGGCCACCGGACTTTATGGCGGGGTGTTCCCGGAGTGGTTCGGTTCCATCGGCGCCTCCGCCTACAGCCTGTTCCAGATCATGACGCTCGAAAGCTGGTCCATGGGCATCGTCCGGCCGGTCATGACCGAGTTTCCCCATGCCTGGCTGTTCTTCATCGCCTTCATTCTGTGCACGACCTTCACGGTTCTGAACCTGTTCATCGGCATCATTGTCTCGGCGATGCAGCGGGAGCACGAAACCGAGGCCAGCGAGGAGCGGGATGCCCTGCACCGGGAACAGCAGGAAATTCTCACGCAGCTGCGTGAGATCAGGTCGCGGCTGGATACGCTGCGCTGACGGGTCCCCGCGGTACCGGGGCCCGGCGGGTCAGGGCGTGCCGGCGGACGCCCGCGGGCGCCGGCGCGGCTGCACGAAGTAGATGCCCGCGAGGACCAGACCCAGCGCCAGCACGACGTTCGGGCCGAAGGACTCCCCGAGCAGCAGGATTCCCCAGATACTGCCCAGCACCGGGATCAGGTAGTTGATCTGGGCGAAGGTGACCGCGTTCAGGTTGCGGATTGTCCGGAAGTAGATCAGCGCGGCCAGGGCCGTGTGGACGGCGCCCAGCGTCACCGCAGCCCACAGGGCCGGCGCCGTGGGGGTCATGGTCAGGGGGTCCTCCAGCGAGAAGGCGAGGAGAACGCCGACGGCCGCGGCCACCAGCCCGGCCCCGGTGGCGGCCTCCAGGCTGCCGAACATGCCGTGGATGCGTACGTAGACCGCGGTCAGTGAATAGCACAGCGCGCCGCCCAGCACGGCAAGCTGGCCCAGCGGATCGCTGCCGATGGATCCCAGCGCGGACATTCCCACCAGGGCGATCAGTCCGCCGAAGCCGAGCGACACCCCCGCGAACTTGCGCGCGGTCATGGGCTCCGAGGGAATGAGCAGGTGGGCCAGCACGCAGGTGGCGACGGGCATGATGCCCATCAGTACCGCGGCCATGGAACTGGTCACAGTGACCTCGCCGAGACTGATCAGGGAGAAGGGCAGCGCGTTGCCCAGCACGCCGACGACGGCGTAGAGCCGGATCGCGGGCCGGCTGACAACGAGCCTGCGCCCCGAAAGCCGGAGCATGAGCGAGAGCGCGGCGGCCGCGATGACCAGGCGGATGCCGGTGAGGGTGAACGGCTCCATGTCCTTCACCCCGATCTTGATCAGGAGAAACGAGGTGCTCCAGATCAGGGCGAGCACGCCCAGCAGCAGGTAGTCGGTCTGGTGGCCTGGATGTTTGTTCAATACAGGTTCAATGCGGGTTCACCAGAATGCGGGCGGGTCCGGAACGGTTACACTCGGGGGCCCGATTGTACTCCCGCAGAGGCTCCGTCAGGCGATGAGACTGATCATCGGCGATAGCAACTATTCCACCTGGTCGATGCGCCCCTGGCTGTTCGTGCGCCGGCATGGGCTGCCGGTGGAGGTGGAGCGCTACGGCCTTTCCAGCGGAGAGATGCGCCGGGTCCTGTCGAAGCGGTTTTCCGGCGGCAAGGTGCCGGTCCTGGTCGACGGTGGCATCGAGGTGTGGGATTCCCTCGCGATCCTGGAGTACCTGGGTGAGCGTTTTCCCGGATCGGCGCCCTGGCCGGAGGACCCCGCGGCCCGCGCGGCAGCGCGGGCCGCGAGCGCAGAGATGCATTCCAGCTTCGGCGCCCTTCGCGCCGAGGTGCCGATGAACCTTCGCCGCCGCTTCCCCGGGTACCGGCCGGGCGCGGCGGCGATGCGCGACGTGGACCGGATCCTGGCGGTGTGGCACTATTGCCGGGAACGTTTCGGGAGCACGGGACCCTGGCTGTTCGGACGGTTCAGCATTGCCGACGCGATGTACGCCCCGGTGGTGATGCGCTTTCGCAGCGTTCCGGTGGAACTGGACACCGGTGCGGCGGAGTACTGCCGCACCGTGGAGACGGACCCGTCGGTCCGCGAATGGATCCGCCTGGCCCTGCTGGAGACCCGGATTGTCGAGGAGGACGAGCTGGACTGGCCGTCCGAGGCGGTCACGGAAATTTAGGCCGGCAGTGCTCCATCGGCTACAATCCGTTTCATCGCGACATTTCCGGAATCGATACCGCACCCCCGCATCGTGGCTGGCAATACCATCGGGCAGATCTTCACCCTGACGACCTTCGGCGAAAGTCATGGTCCGGCCATCGGCGGCGTAGTGGACGGCTGCCCGCCGGGCATGTCCCTGGACGCCGGGGAGGACCTGCAGCCCGACCTGGACCGGCGCCGCCCCGGGCAGTCCAGATACACCACCCAGCGGCGCGAGGACGACCGCGTGGAGATCCTTTCGGGGGTTTTCGAGGGCGTGACGACGGGCACTCCCATCGGCCTTCTGATTCACAACACCAACCAGCGCACCAAGGACTACCGCACGATCCGGGACCGGTTTCGCCCGGGGCACGCGGATTTCACCTACCAGAAGAAATACGGCCTCAGGGACTATCGCGGCGGGGGCCGGGCTTCCGCCAGGGAAACCGCGGTCCGGGTGGCCGCCGGGGGCATCGCGAAGAAGTATCTCCGCCAGGCGTTCGGCGTGGAGATCCGTGGATGTGTCTACCAGATCGGCGAGCGGGCCATCCCGCCGAAAGACTGGAACCAGGTCAACGCCAACCCGTTCTTCGTGGCCGACGGGGACGCGGTGCCGGAACTGGAGACGCTGATCCGGGCCATCCGCAAGTCCGGTGATTCCGTGGGCGCCGGCGTGCTCGTGGAGGCCCGCGGCGTGCCCCCGGGATGGGGCGAGCCGGTGTTCGGCCGCCTGGAGGCGGACATCGGCGCGGCCCTGCTCAGCATCAATGCCACCAAGGGCGTCGAGTTCGGCGCCGGGTTCGATGCCGTGCGGCAGCGGGGGTCCGAGCATCGGGACGAGATCACCGAGGCCGGCTTCGCCAGCAACCAGGCCGGCGGCGTCCTGGGGGGCATCTCCAGCGGCCAGGATATCGTGGCCCGGGTGGCGTTCAAGCCCACCTCGAGCATCCTGCTGCCCGGGCGGACGGTGGACCTCGACAACCGGCCGGTGGACGTGAGCACGCCGGGCAGGCACGACCCCTGCGTAGGGCTCCGGGCGGTCCCCATCGTCGAGGCCATGCTGGCGCTGGTGCTGATGGACCATGCCCTGCGCGACCGGGCGCAGAACGGCGGCTCCCCGGAACGCTGAGGAGCCGGTTGGCGGCCGTCTGTCATCCGTCTGGCAAAAAGGTGGCGGGGCTGCCATGTGTTATCATTTCACCGTTTGATCCAGCCTCACCGACCGCATCCAGATGGGAAGAACCCTGTACGATAAGCTTTGGGACCAGCATGTCATCCACACGGAGGAAGACGGCACTTCGCTGATCTATATCGACCGACACCTGGTGCACGAGGTCACCTCGCCCCAGGCGTTCGAGGGGCTGCATCTGGCCGGGCGCAGGCCCTGGCGCACCGCCAGCATGGTGGCGGTGCCGGATCACAACATCCCCACCACCACCGACAACACGGAGATCGACGACCCGGTGTCGCGGCTCCAGGTGGTCACCCTGGACCGGAACTGCAACCATTTCGGCATCACGGAATTCGCCATGGGCGACCCGCGCCAGGGCATCGTGCACGTGATCGGCCCCGAGCAGGGCATCACGCTGCCGGGCATGACCATCGTGTGCGGCGACTCCCACACCGCGACCCATGGCGCATTTGGCGCGCTTGCCTTCGGCATCGGCACCTCGGAGGTGGAGCACGTAATGGCGACCCAGTGCCTGATCCAGCGCAAGTCGAAAAACATGCGGGTCAGCGTGGAGGGCAGCCTGCGGCCCGGGGTCGGGTCCAAGGACGTCATCCTGGCCATCATCGGCCGGATCGGCACTGCGGGCGGCACGGGGCACGCCATCGAGTTCGGCGGCCCGGTGATCGCGGGCCTGAGCATGGAGGCGCGGATGACGGTCTGCAACATGGCCATCGAGGCCGGCGCCCGTGCGGGGATGATCGCCGTAGACGACACCACGCTGGACTATCTTCGGGGTCGGCCCTTCGCGCCCGAAGGCGAAATGTGGCAACGCGCGGAGGCCGTATGGCGCGATCTTCGCAGCGACGACGACGCGGCCTTCGACCGCGAGGTGGTCCTCGACGGGGACGCCATCTGGCCCCAGGTGACCTGGGGTACCTCGCCGGAGATGGTGACCGACATCGACGGCGCCGTGCCGGACCCTGAGGAGGCCGGGGACCCGGTGGCGCGGGAAGGGATCGGCCGGGCGCTTGAGTACATGGGCCTGGAGGCCGGCACCCGGATCCGGGACATCCGCCCCGACCACATCTTCATCGGCTCGTGCACGAACAGCCGCATCGAGGACCTGCGCGAGGCGGCCGGCGTGGTCGAGGGGCAGCGCGTGCATCCCGACGTCAAGCAGGCCCTGGTGGTTCCCGGGTCGGGACTGGTCAAGCGCCAGGCCGAGCAGGAGGGCCTCAACCGGATCTTCATCGATGCCGGCTTTGAATGGCGCAATCCCGGCTGTTCCATGTGCCTGGCGATGAACGCGGACCGCCTGGGTCCCGGGGAGCGCTGCGCCTCCACTTCCAACCGGAATTTCGAGGGCCGCCAGGGGCAGGGCGGCCGCACGCATCTGGTTTCGCCCGCCATGGCCGCGGCCGCCGCGGTGGCTGGCCATTTCACCACGCCGGAGGAACTCGGATGAACCCCTTCACGGTGCTGGACGGCCTGGTGGTGCCCCTGGATCGGGCCAACGTGGACACCGACGCCATCATTCCCAAGCAGTTCCTGAAATCCATCAAGCGCTCCGGGTTCGGACCGAACCTGTTCGACGAGTGGCGCTACCTGGATCACGGGGAGCCGGGCATGGACAATTCGAAGCGCCCGCCCAATCCGGACTTCGTCCTGAACCAGGAGCGCTACCGCGGCGCCTCGATCCTCCTTGCGCGGGAGAACTTCGGATGCGGCTCTTCCCGTGAGCATGCGCCGTGGGCGCTGGAGGATTTCGGAATCCGCTGCATCATCGGACCGAGCTTCGCCGACATTTTCTTCAACAATTGCTTCAAGAACGGCCTGTTGCCCGTGGTTCTGGACGAAAATACGGTGAATGACCTGTTCGCCCTGGTTTCCGGGCATCCAGGCTACAGGCTGCAGGTCGACCTGCCGCAACAGACCGTGGAATTCCCGGACGGCCGGACACTGCATTTTGACGTGGAACCGTTTCGCAAGCACTGTCTTGTGAACGGTCTTGACGACATCGACCTGACGCTCGAGAGGACCGAGGCGATCAGGCAGTTCGAGCAGCGGCGTCGTGAGAAGGCGCCTTGGCTGTTCCTGTAGAGCGCATTGTCCCCGGGAACGGCCGCCCGGCTCCGGTCGTCGGCATGACCGGGTGCGGGCGTATGACGAAGAGTGCATAATGGTTGATCTTCTTTCCAGGTCGGCGGCGATACTTGCCGCTGCATTGATGTTCGCCGTCGGGGTGATTCCCGGCACGGCGCATGCGCTCGGTCTCGGCGAGCTGAGCGTGGAGTCCGGCCCAGGGGAACCGCTGAGGCTCGTCATCGAGGTGGAACCGGTCAGTGCCGCCGAGGCTGAAACCCTGGACGTATCGCTGGCGGGCCGTGCGGATTTCGCCGCCGCGGGCGTGGAATACCCGCCGCTTGCCGGGGCGATGGACTTCGCACTGGTTCCGCTGGATCAGGGCGGCTACCAGGTCGTGATCACCACCCGGGACGCGGTCGACGACGCCTCCCTCCGGCTGCTGGTTGCCGCGACGTGGGCGGGGGGCAGGGAAATCCGGGAATACACCGCGTCGCTGGATTCTTCGCCGCCCGATGCGCCGGCCGCCACGTCGGTTTCCATCGGGAGCGCGGGGGAGGGCGAAGAGGGCCCACCGGATCCCGCCGGAGAGGATGCCCGGCCTGTCGCGGTTCCGGGCGGGGAGTTTCTGGTGGAAAGCGGCCACACCCTGTCGCACATCGTCCTTTGGATGAATGTGCCCGAGGACCTCCACCGGTTCCGGGCCTACCTCGCCGTGTTCAGGGGGAATCCGAGGGCCTTCATCAACAACAACATGAACCTGGTCCGCGGCGGTGCGGTGCTCCAGCTGCCCACTTTCGACGAAATCAGGACGGTGACCTACAGCGAGTCGGTGGCCGCGTACTCCGAACAGCTTGACCAGTTCACCGCCTACCAGCAAAGGGTCCGTCAACGGCGGGCTGATCCTGAGCCGACGCCGGAGCCGCAGATCGCGGACACCGGGGCCGGGCCTGCGGCGGCGGAACCCCCGGTGGCAGTCGCGGATGACGCCACCCCGGCCGTGGATGATGTCCCGCAGGTAACCGAAACAGCCGAGACAGCCGCCTCGGACGAACCGGTCCGGGTGGATGGCACGGACCCTGGCCGGATCCCGCCGCCCGTGGAAACGCCCCCGGAAATCCCCGAAACCATCCCTGAAATCGAGGTTGCGGAGGAACCCGCTCCCTCGGATGAGGAACCCACGGGCGCGCGATTGACCATCAGCCAGCAGGCTGATCCCGATGCGGTGTCGGCGGAGGACGACGACCAGGCGTTGCTCGACGCCCTGGATACCCAGCTGGCGCAAATGGATGAAAGCCTCCTGGCGAGCGGCGAGGAAACCCGAAGCGTGCAGGAAAACCTGCAGCAGATCCAGAAACAGGCGGAAAACATATCCACCCTGATCGAGGTGGAAAACCTGCCCCTCGCCACTGCCCAGGACCGCGCCACGGGGGAGCAGGACGGGGATTCCGATCTCCCGGCGAGCGCGCAGGCCGGCGACGGCACCATCGGCCCCCCGGTGGAAGTATCCGCCGAGGCGCTGGTGGACAGTGCTGCCCGTGAAGATGGGGCGATGGAGACGGCCGGAATCCCCGGGGATCAGGCCGCCCCGGAGGAACCTGCGGAAGCCGCTGAAGCCGCTGCGGAGCCTGGCACCGCCGCCGGGACCGGCGGGATCCTGCTGGCACAGCAGGATGTGGTTCCTGCCGAAGATGAGCCTCTGAGCGGTTCCGGGGGCGCGGCGGTTCCGGCGCTGGCGGAGCCGGACGAGGAGATCCGGGTTGCCGAGACGGAGTCCGGCGTTGCACTGGAGCCGGCCGTGGAGATGGCCGCGCAGGCCGATGATGTCGCCACTGAAGCCCCGGCCGTGGAATCCACCGGCCCGCTGGTCAGCGGTGTCTCACCCGATGCGGTGGTGGTGGAGACGATCAGGGTTCCCCTGGGCCAGGCCGCCCCGGAGGAACCCGCGGAAGTATCTGAACCCGATGCGGAGCCCGATACCGCCACCGGAACCGGGGAAATCCTGCCGGCACAGCAGGATTCAGTGGCTGCCGAAGAGGAACCTCTGACGGGTTCCGGGGACACGGCGGCGTCGGACGAAGAGGTCCAGGTTGCCGTGACGGAGTCCGGTGTCGATCCGGAACCGGTTGATGCCATGGAGGAGGAGGCTGAAGAGCCCGCCGGCGAGGTGGCTGCGCAGGCCGATGACGGCACTGCTGAAGCCCCGGCCGGGGAATCCGCAGAGCCGCCGGTGAGCGGGGTCTCCACCGATGCAGAGGTAGCGGAGACGGCCGGGATTCCCGAGGATCAGGCCGCCCCGGAGGAACCCGCGGAAGTATCGGCAGCCGAGGCGGAATCCGATACCGCCACCGGGACCGGGGAATCCCTGCTGGCACAACAGGAGTCAGTTCCAGCGAAAGAGGAACCTCTGACAGGTTCCGGGGGCGCGGCGGTTCCGGCGCCGGCGGCGCCGGACGAGGAGATTCAGGTTGCCGTGACGGAGTCCGGTGTCGATCCGGAACCGGCCGAAGACCTGCAGGCGGAGTCCGTCAGCGCGGTGGCCACGGATGAAGGGCACCCGGAGCCGGTCCCCGCCACGGCCCGGGACGGTCTGCTGGACTGGATCAAGAACGTCTTTGCCATTCTGCCGGACTACGGCCCGAAGATTGCGGTGGGCCTCCTGGCGCTTCTGGCCGCCCTGTTCGTCTGGCAGCGCCGCAAGGGGCGCAGGATGCCCGGGGGCGGGAGTCCCACCCCTTCCGATGGGGACTCTTCCATGGAATCCGCGGCCCCTGCCAGGTCGATGCACGATGCCGCCGGCAGTGATCCTGTAACAGACCCCGCAACTGGTGCGGCACCGCAGGAAGCTGCGGATGCCGGAACGCCGGATGCGGGAGCGCAGGGCGCCGCGGCCGGTCCCGGCGGGACCGGCGAAGAACACCGGTCCGGGGAAATCGACCCGATGGTGGAAGCGGATGTCTACCTGGAATATGACCGGATCGAGCAGGCCATCGAGGTGCTGAGGGATGCCTATGCCGTGGACTCCGAGCGGGGAGAACTGGCGGAAAAGCTCCTGGAGATCTACCACATGCAGGACGACCGGCGGGCCTTTGACTCCCTCGCGGGCGAACTCCACGGGCGGGCCGGTCTGTCCCGCAACATCAACTGGGACAGGATCGTCGCCATGGGCCGGGAGGTAAGCCCGAACAATTCGCTGTTTACCGGCGAAGCCCCCCTGCA
This sequence comes from Candidatus Poriferihabitaceae bacterium, assembly GCA_965213885.1. Classification (GTDB taxonomy): domain Bacteria; phylum Pseudomonadota; class Gammaproteobacteria; order Arenicellales; family Poriferihabitantaceae; genus VYFG01. The sequence goes on along the minus strand of OZ243919.1, from coordinate 2,456,467 downwards.
CGAGGACGCCGCCGAACCGGAACAGGACGACGGCGGCCACGGCGATGCGACGGGCGAAGCGGTCGACGCGCCGTCCCCGGAACCGGAGGATGGCCAGGATGAGGAGTCCCGACCGCCTTCGGGCAGGGAGTCTCCGATGGAGGAGCCCGACGGGGAGCCCCCGGACACGGAGGAGGCGTACGACGAATCCGAAACGGCCCTGGAACTGGCCCGGACCTATCTCGACCTGGGCGAGCGGGACATTGCCCGGGGCTATCTCGAGGAGGTTCTCAAGGGCGGCAGCGAGGACCAGAAGCGGCAGGCGCGCGACCAGATCCGCGAACTGGGCGACTGACCGGACATCGCGCCGCCCGGCATTTCATGCGGCAGGCGGATGGGAATTCCTGGGGATTGGCACCCCATACCCGGACCCAGCCGGGTTCGGCCTTGCTCAGCCCGGCTCCAGCGCCTCGAGATTCCGGTATCGGGCGATCTTCCCCACGTAGATGTCCGCAATGCCGGCGATCTCCCTGATTTCGCGGTCATCCAGTTCGCGTATCACCCGACCGGGGGATCCGACGATCATGGAGCGGGGCGGAAATTCCTTGCCCTCGGTGATGAGGGTGTTCGCACCCACCAGGCAGGATTCCCCGATCACGGCACCGTTCAGGACGATGCTGCCGACACCGACGAGGCAGCCGGCCCCGATCCGGCAGCCGTGGAGCATGGCGCTGTGGCCGACGGTGACGTGATCATCGATGACAAGCGGCATGCCCGGGTCCGTGTGCAGCACGGTGTTGTCCTGGATGTTGCTGCATTCTCCGATGGTGATCGGCTCGTTGTCGCCGCGGGCCACAGCATTGAACCAGATGCTGGCGTGGGCGGCCATGACCACATGGCCGATCACGTCCGCGCTGGGCGCGACGAAGCAGGTGGCGTCCACCTGCGGGCGGCGGTTCTCCAGTCGATACAGGGTCACGGCGGTTTTCCTGGCAGGCCGGATGCCGGCTACATCAGAAGGGGCATCTCAAGGTCCCTGTTCCGCTGGTCGCGGTCCAGGCCCAGGCGGGTGAACAGGTCGCTGATGCGTTCGGAAAGGGACTTGTGCCGGCTGAATTCCACCTTGATCAGGTCCCTGTCGCCCCGGGTCGCCATCAGGTAGTCGTCGCTGGTGCGCAGTTCGTCCACCAGGCCGAGTTCGAGGGCTCTGGTGCCGAGCCAGTGTTCCCCGGTGGCCACGGCCTCGAGATCGAGCCCGGGCCGCCTTTCGGCGATGAATGCCTTGAAATGCTCGTGGGTTTCCTCCAGGTCCCGCTGCATCTTCTCCCGCCCCTTGTCGGTGTTCTCGCCGAAGACGGTCAGTGTCCGCTTGTATTCACCCGCGTAGAGCTGCTCGAAATCCACATCGTGCTTCTTGAGGAACCGGTGCAGGTTGGGGACCTGGGCCAGTACCCCGATGGATCCCACGATGCTGAATGGCGCCGCGATGATCCGGTTGGCCACGCAGGCCATCATGTAGCCGCCGCTGGCGGCCACCTTGTCCACCGAGACGGTGAGGGGGATGTTCCGGTCCCGGAGCCGCTGCAGCTGGCTTGCGGCCAGGCCGTAGCCGTGCACCAGACCGCCGGCGCTTTCCAGTTTCAGGAGGACCTCGTCCTGTTCCCCGGCGTCGGTGAGGATGGCGCTGATCTCGTTGCGCATCGCCTCGGTGGCGCTGGCCCTGATGTCCCCATCGAAGTTGAGGACGAAGAGCCGCGGCCGGGGCGGGTCCTGGCTGGATTTCGCGGCCTTCTTCTCCTTCTTGGCCTTCTGCTTGTCTTTCTTCTTCTCCGCCTTCAGCATCTGCTTCTGGCCATCCGGACCGAGGCCCGCGGCTCTGATGGCCGTTTCCATCTGTTCGTACTGGCGGTTCAGGAGGGTGAGACGGATGCCCGGCTCGTCCCTGCGATGCCGCATGGCGGCCGCGATGATGCTGACGGCCACCGCCAGGACGGCAATGACGATGGTCACGGCCTTGGCGAGGAAGAGGCCGTATTCGCTGAGATATTCCATGGTTGATGACGGCTGGATCGGTCGGTCAGTTGTTCCGGGAGTCGATTTTCGCCCAGCTGTCCCGCAGCGTGACGATTCGGTTGAAGATCGGAGCATCCCGGGTGCTGTCCCGATCTTGCCAGAAGTAGCCCAGGCGTTCGAACTGGAGGCGGGTCCCGGGGTCGGCAAGGGCCAGGGAGGCCTCGAGCTTGCAGTTCTTGAGAACCTCGAGGGAGTCCGGGTTGAGATCCCGGGAGAATTTTCCCTCTTCGTCCGGGCGCGGGATCGCCTCCAGGAACAGGCGGTCGTAGAGGCGCACCTCGGCGTCCACCGCGTCACGTGCGTTGACCCAGTGGATGATGCCCTTGACCCTGCGTCCCTCGGGCTGAGCGCCGTTGCGGGTTTCCGGCAGGTATGCACAGCGGACGGTGCTGACCCTGCCGGCATCATCCCGTTCCCAGTCGAGGCAGCGGATGACGAAGGCGTTGCGCAGCCGCACCTCCCTGCCAGGTCCCAGGCGAAAGAATTTGGCCGGGGGTTCCAGCATGAAGTCGTCCCGTTCGATATGGATCTCCCGGGACAGGGTGACCGGCCGGCTGCCCATCTCCGGATTCTTGGGATGGTTGGGAACCTCGAGGGTTTCCGTCTCCCCCTCCGGGTAGTTCTCGATGATCACCCGCAGCGGCCGCAGCACCGCCATGGCTCTTGGGGCGACGGGATCGAGATCCTCCCTGACGGCGTTCTCCAGGGCCAGCATGTCGATCAGATTGTCCTTCCTGGTGATCCCGACCGACGCGATGAAGCTGCGCACTGATGTGGGCGTGAAGCCGCGACGCCTGAGGCCGGCAATGGTGGGCATGCGCGGATCGTCCCAGCCGTCCATCACGCCATCGTCCACCAGCCTCGTCAGGTGGCGCTTGCTCATCACCGTGAATCCGAGATTGAGGCGGGAGAACTCGATCTGGCGGGGGTGGGAGGGCACCGTCAGATTGTCAATGAACCAGTCGTACAGCGGCCGGTGGTCCTCGAACTCCAGGGTGCACAGGGAATGTGTCACACTCTCGATGGCATCGCTGAGTCCATGGGTGAAATCGTACATCGGGTAGATGCACCAGCGCTCGCCGGTCCGTTGATGGCGGTGATGCCGGATGCGGTAGATCACCGGATCCCGCATGTTGATGTTGGGTGACGCCATGTCGATCCGGGCCCGCAGGACCCGTTCGCCGTTGCCGTACTCCCCGGCCCGCATCCGCTCGAACTCGGCCAGGTTCTCCTCGACGCTGTTGTCCCGGTCGGGGCTGTTGCGGCCGGGCTCCGTCAGGGTTCCCCGGTATTCCCTGATCTTCTCGGCGGGAAGGCTGTCCACGTAGGCCAGGCCCTTGCGGATGAGCTCGAGTGCGAACCCGTACAGCTGCTCGAAGTAGTCCGAGGCATGCGCCACCCGGCCGACGTCGTATCCCAGCCAGCGCACGTCCCGTTCGATGGCTTCAACAAATTCCTTGTCCTCCTTCACCGGGTTCGTGTCGTCGTACCGCAGGGTGCAGCGGCCGCCGTAGTCCCGCGCGATGCCGAAGTTCAGCCAGATGGACTTGGCGTGGCCGATGTGCAGGTGCCCGTTCGGCTCCGGGGGAAAGCGGGTCACGATGTCGGTGTGCTTGCCGCTGTCGAGATCGGCGTCGATGATCTGGCGAATGAAGTTGGTGCCGGCGCTTCGGTCGCTCATGCCGTGGACGGTCAAAAAACGGGCGTGGAGTATAGCCTAATCAACGGACAGGCAGGAGGTGGGCGGGAACGGGGCGCGGGAACAGGTCGGGGAGTGACCGGGGACAGGCGGCGTCACAGCAGCAGCCGCTTCATCGCGCCGACGTAGCACTGCGTCAGGAGTTCCAGATCCGCCAGGGACACGCATTCATCGATCTGGTGGATGGTGGCGTTCACCGGGCCCAGTTCCACGACCTGGGCGCCCGTCGGGGCGATGAAGCGCCCGTCCGACGTCCCGCCGGCGGTAGAGTATTCCGGCACCCGTCCGGTGACGTCCCGCACGCTGTCCGCCACGGCTTCACGGAGCTCGCCATCGCCGGATTGGAACGGTGGGCCGCTCAGCAACCAGTCCGCGGTGAAGTCGAGACCGTGACGGGCCAGGAGCGCCTCCGTGGATTGCCGCAGGTGATCCTCGGTGACCTCCGGGGAAAAGCGGAAATTCATCTCCACCTCCAGGGTGCCCGGGATGATGTTGTGCGCCCCGGTTCCGGCGTGGATGTTGGAGATCTGCAGGCTGGTGGGCTGGAAGTCCCGGTTACCCCGATCCCATTCGGCTTCCACCAGCTCACGGAGCGCGGGCAACGCGGAGTGGATCGGGTTGTGCGCGAGTTGCGGATAGGCGATATGGCCCTGTTTCCCCTGGATCCTGACGGTGGCGCCGAGGGAGCCGCGACGGCCCACCTTGATCACGTCCCCGAGTTCCCTGGTGCTGGAAGGCTCCCCGACGATGCACAGGTCGATTTGCTCCCCCCGTTCGGACAGCACGTCCAGCACCGCCCGGGTACCGTCCCGCGCGACCCCCTCCTCGTCGCTGGTGATCAGGAGCGAGATCGAACCCCCGTGCTCGGGATGCGCGGCAACGAACTGCTCACAGGCGCAGACGAATGCCGCGACGCTGCCCTTCATGTCCGCGGCCCCCCTGCCGTGCAGCATGCCCCCGGCGATCACTCCCTCGAAGGGCGGGTGGCGCCACTCGGATTCAGGTCCCGTCGGTACCACGTCGGTATGACCCGCGAGCACCAACAGGGGTCTTGCTTCCCCGCGCCGGATCCAGCTGTTGGTGACACCGCCGCGGTCGATGGTTTCGCAGTGGAAACCGGAACCCGCCAGGCGTTCCGCGATCAGTGTCTGGCAACCGCCATCTTCGGGCGTGATCGAGGGCCGGCGGACCAGTTCCCTGGCAAGGGACGCAGTGCCTGAAAGAGAGTGTTCTAGAGCGGACATGAAAGGTCAACGGGGTTAGAATACTGGCCGGATGATAGTATCAACAACGGGCTGCGTGAACCTTTCTCGGACCATTTTACCCGGATGAAGCTTGAAAACTCCTGAGACCACCTGGTTCGGAACTTCCCTGGGACGGTGGCTCCTGGAAGAGGAGTGCGGTCGTTGCCGGAAACTGATTCCTGCGGGATACTATCCATCGACATTGCAGATCGGCCTGCCGGAACGGGATTATCTCAGGAAACTGGACGACGTGGAGGTGGGTACACGGTTCATCGCCCTGCCCACCGTTGAGTCCATGTCACGGCTGGAAGAGGGGCGGGGCGGCGATGACGACGCCCAGGCCTTCCGGGTAATGATCGCGCAACCGGGGGCGCTGCCCTTCGGCGAGAAAGCCCACAGCCTCATCGTGATGCCTCATGCACTGGACTTCTGTGACGATCCGCACCGGGTGCTGCGCGAAGTCAACCAGATACTGGTTCCGGAAGGGTGCGTGATCATCACCGGCTTCAACCAGATCAGCCCCTGGGGACTGCATCGTCTCGCCTCCGGATCCCGGTTCGGCAATGTCAGGCCGTTGCCCTGGTGCGGCCGTCAACACTACAGGGCCGGACGGGTACAGGACTGGCTGTCCCTGCTGGGGATCGACATCGTCGGGGCCTGCATGCTGGCCTACCAGCTGCCCTTGCAGAGTGCACGCTGGCGGGACAAGCTGGATTTCATGGACCGCATGGGGGACCGGTGGTGGCCGGGTCTCGGTGCCGTGTACATGATCGTGGGGCGAAAGCGCGAATTCGCGAGCGGCTCCAGCGGGAAGCGCCTGGCCTGGCGCCGGTTCATACCGGCCATTGCCAGGCCCGCCGTCACAGCCTCGAGGATGCCCGCCGGGCACGCCGACACGGCCTCCCGGGACCGGCTTCGGCTGGTGGCGAAGGATCTTGCCCGAAACACGTAATCGTATCTTTATCGGCGACATCGGGTGGGGCAGACGGTCAGCATCTACACGGACGGTGCGTGCCGCGGCAATCCCGGACCGGGAGGCTGGGGGGCTGTCCTGCTGTCGGGCAAACACCGCAGGGAACTGAAAGGGGGGGATCCTGACACTACCAACAACCGCATGGAGCTTCTCGCCGCCATCAGGGCGCTGGAAGCCCTCAAACGACCCTGTGAAGTGGAAATCCATACTGATTCCCAGTATCTTCGGCGCGGGGTGACCGAATGGCTCAAGACCTGGAAGAAAAACCACTGGCAGACCGCTGCCCGCCAGCCGGTAAAGAACCGGGACCTCTGGGAGCGCCTGGATGCGCTGCGGGGACAGCACCGGATCCGGTGGTACTGGGTAAAGGGACATTCCGGAAATCCGGGCAATGAGCGGGCGGACAGGCTCGCCAACGAGGCCATCGACGCGATGGGATCAGATACATCAACGGTGAACTGAATATGCGACAGGTCATACTGGATACGGAAACCACGGGTCTTGAGCCGGTGAAGGATCACAAGATCATCGAGATCGGCTGCCTGGAGATGATCAATCGTCGGTTGACCCGAAACGAGTTTCACCACTACCTCAACCCCGATCGCGAGATCGACGAGGCGGCGATCGAGATTCATGGCATCACGCTCGATACGCTGGAAGACAAGCCGCGGTTCGGGGAGCTGGCGGAAGACTTGCTGTCCTTTATCAGGGGCGCGGAACTGATCATCCACAACGCCCCGTTCGACATCGCGTTTCTCAACCATGAATTCTCACAGGCGGGACTTGGCGAGAACGTGATCCAGGAAAACTGCGAGGTACTGGACACCCTCGTCCTGGCCCGGCACAGGCATCCGGGCCAGAAGAACAGCCTGGATGCGCTTTGCAAGCGCTACGACGTGGACAACAGTCAACGCCAGTATCACGGCGCGTTGCTGGATGCGGAAATCCTGGCGGACGTGTACCTGGCCATGACCGGTGGCCAGATCTCCCTGTTGGGGGAATCGGAGGACCTGACCCGTACCGGGGGGGTGTTGCCCGGTCATTCCAACGGCGGGAATATCGGTAACGGGTCCGGTGCGCCGGGATCCGTCGGCCTTGGTCCCACACCCCTGGTGCGGGCCAGTGCAGAGGAACTCGCCGAACATGAACGCTGGCTGGGGCTCCTGGACCAGGAGGCACCCGGCAAGGTCGTCTGGCGACACATCAAATCTGGTGAGTGAGCCGACGGGCGATTTCGGATCGGAGGTACTTGCGGCCCTGAAGGCCAGGGAGGCAGCTGAAAAACTGGAGATTGTGCAGCGTCTGCTGGAGGCAGGTGTTTTGCCTGGGGACAGGCCTACCGCCGACAGGGAGATGTCCATGCCCGGGTACCCCGACCGGCTGCACCTGGTGGATCCCCGGGAGGTGCCGAGACGTTCCCTGGGGACGATCGGGGGACGGGCCTGTTTTCTGCATGCCATCGCCCATATCGAGTTCAATGCCATCAACCTGGCCCTGGACGCGGTGTACCGTTTCGGCGGCCTGCCGGATGAATATTACCGGGACTGGCTGGAGGTGGCGCGGGATGAGGCCCGGCACCACGCCATGCTGGAGGATCGGCTGGAGGAGCTGGGATATTGCTACGGGGACTTCCCGGCCCATAACGGTTTGTGGGACGTTGCATGCAGGACTGCACATGATCTTGTCGGCCGCATGGCCATGGTCCCCTGCGTGATGGAGGCGCGGGGACTGGATGTTACGCCCGGCATGATTTGCCGCCTCCGGGATGTGGGGGATGACAGGAGCGCCAATCTCCTGGAATGCATCCTCGAGGAGGAGGAGCGCCACGTCGCCATCGGAGTGTCCTGGTACCGCTGGGCGTGCGGGAAACGTGGCCTGGATCCGGTGCCGACGTTCTTTTCCCTGCTGGAGACATACCTGCCGAACCGGCCCTTGGGGCCGCTGAACATCGACCGTCGCCGGGCGGCAGGATTTGATGATGCATGGCTGCGCCAACTGGAATCCGCCGCACGCCCGGCGCGGGGCAGGTCGAAGACGGCGGTACCGGGATCAATTCGTCCGCAGTGAAACCGCCGATTCGGCCGGGTTTCAGGGCAGCACTTTCTTGAAGGGCTTCACTTCGACCGATTCGTAGACTCCGGCTGCCACGTAAGGGTCCTCATCAGCCCAAGCCCTGGCATCAGCCAGCGAATCGAATTCCGCGATGATCAGGCTTCCGCTGAATCCGGCGGGCCCCGGATCCTCGCTGTCCACCGCGGGCAGTGGGCCGGCGAGCAGCAGCCTGCCTTCCTCGACCAGATCCTTCAGTCGTTCAACATGGGCAGGACGCGCCTGCAGGCGGTGTGCCAGGGAGTCGGCCTGGTCAAGAGCATAGATTGCATAGAACATGGTGAATACCGGGTAGGGTTCAGGGGTTTATACCAATCGTTCGACAGTTTTTCCGATTGTATGAGCTATCTTTGTATCTCATTCCCCGCTTCCACTTCGAAGTACATCCCTCGCCACTATCCCGGAATGAGGGTGTAGCCCGAATGGGGGGATGGCGGCGGCGGGAAATCAGCGCCTCAAGACGCCCATTCCGACCATAAACGGAATCAATCTCGACTCCGGGAGATCCTGACAGAGGCCATCATCCAACACAAGGGCCTGCCCGGTATCTTCCGGTCGAGTGATGCCGCTTCCGTTTGTCACAGGAACTCCGGACCGGCGAAGTGAACTCCCCATGGAGAAATCCCCCCATGCGGGATTTCGGGACCTGTCCCGGAATTTCGCTGTGGCACCGGACCCGAAGGCCGCGCATGCGAGGGTGCCGACGTGCACACTCTGCAGCTTGAGGTGCTGCGTCTCATCAGTGTACAGAATATCAGCCTGTGCTCGGTCGCGCGATTTTCGTCATATGGAAGATCGAGAACGAAACCTTCAACGTCCTCAAGCAGCACGGCTACCACCTCGAACACAACTTCGGCCACGGCAAGGATACCCTCGCCGCCGTGCTCGTCGTCCTCAACCTGCTCGCCTTTGCACTGCACACCGTCTGCGAACTCGCCGAAGCCCTCTGGCGGCAGGCCCGGCAGCGCCTCGGCACCCGCAGACGCCTGTTCGAACACCTGCGCACCGTCACCGAATACCAGGTGTTCCCCTCCTGGAACGACCTCATGACCCTGCTCGCCACCGGCGGACCTACGGCACAGCCTCCCTGACTTCCCCGCCTCGTCTCCGTAACCGGATCCACCCAACTGCAAAGACAGTGAAACACTCAACAGGCACCCGACAAAACCAAAATGAGAACTGCTGTCTCATGGTGGCGTTACTATTTTGTTCGCATTTCGGATGCTATCCTTCCAGGAGAAATCGAGCATTGTCCCCGGTCAGGATTCGGTTCAACTTCGCTTTCGACGATTTCAGCCAGCATGTCCGCGCCACCGACATAATTTCCGTCGACCCAGATTTGAGGAACCGTGACTGGGGTCTTGGGCCCAACAATCGGCTTCACCCGCGCGAGCATTTCATACAGCGACGCCGGTTCACGCACAACGTCGTGATAGGTATAGGTGATCCCTGCATGATCCAGGTAACCTTTGGCACGTACGCAGTGCGGACAGGTCTCCTTGCCGAATAGCCGGTTCCCGCTGATGGGGGCCCGTCCGGCATAGGCCTCGATAATGGCCTGGGTCAATACTCCCCGGTTGAGCGCCGCGCCCTGGCTGATGATGCGGCCCTCCACAAGAACGATCGGCGCGTGCCAGCCACCCTTCGGCAACGGTTTCCACCATTCCGACAGCCAATCCCGGGTATCGACCTCGACCGGAATTCCCCCAAGTTCGGTCTCTACCACATCGGCGATGACATCCTTGGTCAGCGAGCATTCGCCACAGGGAATTTTCACCTTGAATGGTCCCCACTCGCCAGCCCAGCGATAGAGTGTGATGTTGACTGGTTTCATTCTGTCAAACTCGTTGTGTCGTGGTGTGCGTTAAATCCAAGTCTGTACCCCGGTACGAGATTTATCAAGCTCATGATTGCCGTCGAGTGCGTTAGAGTGCGCCATGGAAGGGACTCAATGCCGTCCGGGGCTACAGTCGTCTGGGACCGGCATTACCCGGACCACACTCCGGATATGGTGTGTTTCACCTCGAAAGGCTCTCATCGGTAAAAAGGTGGTGGATAAGAATAGCGCCAGACTTTTTCAGCCACTTCCTCCCGGTTCCAGTGCACGGACAGGGTGGATTTGACTTCCAGCTCGCTGCGACCGGCCTTTGAGAACAACGAACTCCGGATTCGGGCAGCCCCATCCTCCCGGCAGATCTCGATCATATGATCCATCGTGCAAATCAGAATACCCGGATCTGTCGTGTCGATCCGGTAGTGTGCCGAGGTCCGAATTGAAATAGCGAGGTTTTCTTCCGGGAATCGGAGCGTGACGCGTGGAAGGGTCCAGGACGAATCAACCCGGCCATCGGCGAGCTTCGCCGGTTCCCTTTGCAACGGCCCCTCGGATTCGCTTTCCCAGGATTCCCGCACCGGAAGTTCCCGGGCCTCGGGAAACGGCACCGACAACCCCATCGTATGAGTGAGGGTGGGCAGGTTCAGCTCGGCCCCCTGAGTCAGGACGCTGATGGAAGCGGGTCGGGATGCAGGCCAGACCAGGGGCCAGTACGATGTTCCGAGTGCCAGCCGGATACGGTTGCCCCGGGCAAACCGGTAGGCAGTGGACGGCAGTCGAATACGGTAACGGACGGATTTCCCGGCGGAGAAGGGTGACACGGTGTCGAGTTCCCCGTCGAGGGCCAGGTTGCGAACCTGCCGGACCACGAGGTTGGTGCGGCCGTCGGGCGTGACTTCACAAAGGCGGCACACGAGCTGCGCCTCCACCAGATCGCGCGTGATGTCGCAGGACAGCTCGGCATGGCCGACCAGAACGAGGTCCTCTTCAAGCGGGGCGGAATCGAAACAGAGCGAACGGCCGTCATCCGCCGTCTGGTCAAGCGGCAAGCCGCCAACCCGCCCGAAAAAACCGGTGTCTCCGGCGCATTCCCCATGACGCAGATTATTGGGGATTTCGAGGGATCGGGTTTCTGCCGGGGGACGGCCCGTCAGACCGCCTGTGGTCAGGCACAACGTGGCGCAACCGGCTTCTTCGTGACCGTCCGTTTCGATCCAGTCCCCGTTTCGCTTGGCAAGCCGGTCCACGGGTGGATCGAATTCCCGCCGCCAGAGCCTGAGGCGGGGCCAGTTCCGGACGTCTCCGGTCTCGTTCCCGAGCCAATGGTCCCACCACTCAAGCGCCAGGTCCTGAAAGCCGATCGTGGGACCGGGCTCTCCCTGATCCGGATAGTGGTGTCCCCAGGGGCCGACGACACCCCAGCAGATATCCGGCCGGGCCCGCACCAGTCCCATGACGGAATTCGAATACCGGTCGGACCATCCGCCGATGGACAGGACGGGGCATGAGAGCCGCCCGGCACTGAACTTCACCGAGCCGTGCCGCCAGTACTCGCCCCGGGTTCGCTGCCGGATCCAGGCATCGAGCGGGAATGAAAGATTTCGCAGGCGCTCCTCCCACTGCTCCCGCCACCTGCCCCCCACGGTCGCGGCATCCGGCGGGGCGGCCAGAATGGCCGGCAATGTCGCTCCCCACTCGAAACTGTCGGTCAACAGGGTGCCGCCCGTCCAGTGGATGTCGTCTTCAAAACGGTCCGCCGTCGCGCAATTGGCGATGACCGCTTTCAGGGCGTCGGGCGCATCCACGGCGGCCTGCAGGCTCGCGGTTCCGCCCCAGGAGGTGCCGAACATGCCGACACGTCCGGAGCACCATTCCTGTTTGGCGATCCACTCGATGACATGCCGGGCGTCGGCCAGTTCATCGTCCGAATACATGTCCGGCATGTGTCCCTCGCTGTCGCCGGAGCCACGCATGTCGACCCGGAGGCACACATAACCGTGGGCTGCGAAATAGGGGTGGTTCCGTTCATCCCTCGCGCGCACCATGTCGCGCTTGCGATACGGGATGTATTCAAGGATTGCCGGAAAGGATCCCCGGCCTGCCGGCTGCCAGATGCGCGCGGAGAGCCTGACGCCGTCGGGCATGGCAATCCAGCAATGCTCGGTATGCCTGACAGAATCACAGATTCCCGGGTGCTTTTTCGCGTTCTCCGGCACTTTGATGGATGTCATTATTGCAGAATGAATGATACAGAGACAGGACAGGCGGGACAGGCGGGAATTATTTCAACAAAATTCTTGAATCGTGGCGGCTCCCGGACATAATGTACGCCCCACCCGAATTTCCGGTCCCGGCGCGAGATGGCTGACCAGGGCGGTTACGCCGTCGAAATTCCGGATGACCGGCAATTGGGTTGATACCGATATTATGAAACCAAAACCACACCAGAAATACAGAGGAGTGACACCATGAAACAAAACATCATGACACGGCGTTCCTTCCTGGCGGCCGCCGGGGCGTTCGGCGCTGCGACGATGACCGTGCCCCGATTCGCGCTGTCCCAGGACGGCTCCGTCCTGACGGTCCGATCCTACTCGGACCTGCAGGTGCTGGATCCCGCCTTCCGCCTGTCGATTCCCGAGGGTGACATCATCCGCTCGATTTTCGCCCCGTTGGTCATTCCGCAGGCAGGCGACGTCTGGGGGTGGAAAGCCCTTGCCGTCGACAGCATCGAGCAGCTCGACGACATGACGGTTGCATTCACGCTCAAGGACAACATCGGCTTCACCGACGGCTATGGTCAGATGACCGCTGAAGACGTGAAGTTCTCGATCGAGCGGATTGCCGACCCGGCCATGGAAAGCCCCTATGCCGGCGACTGGTCCGCACTGAAGGAGGTCGAGGTCAAGGATAGGCTGTCCGGACTGATTCATCTGAAGAACAAGTTCGTCCCCCTGTGGACCACGACCCTGCCGACGGCGGCGTCATGCATCCTCTCGAAGCGCGCCATGGAGGAGCTGGGCGACAAGATCACGACGAAGCCCGTGGCGCAGTCGGGGCAGTATGTGCTGGCCGACTGGCAGCCGAAGCAGAAGACCATACTGCGGCGGAACCCGGACTGGATGCATGAGCCCGGCGGCTACGATGAAATCCATATCATTCCCATCGAGGATCCCGCGACCGCCGAACGCGGTTTCGAGGCGGGCGACCTGGACTACACCTGGACCTCGGTTTCGTCCCTGCCGAGGCTCAAGTCCAACCCGCCCGAGGGCTCGGTGGTGCTGGAGAAGCCCTCGCTGGCCTATGTCTGGTTGGGAATCAACCAGGACGTGGCCCCTTTCGACAATCCGAACATCCGGCGCGCCATCCAGCATGCCATCGACCGGGAAGGGGTGGTGGACGCCGCCTATTACGGCGCTGCCTCGGTCGCGAACGGCATTATTGCGCCGGGCATGCCGGGCAGCCGGGACGCGGTGACCTATGGCTACGACCCGGACAGGGCTCGGGCCCTGCTGGAACAGGAGGGCGCAACGGACCTTTCCGTGACCCTGGACATCTTGAGCCAGTCGGAGCGCCTGACTGCCGCCCAGGTCATCCAGGCCAACCTCGAGGATGTGGGGATCTCCTGCGAGATCAAGCAGAACGACAGCGGCACGTTCTGGACCCTCGGGTCCAAGGACGGCGACTACTGGAACAAGCTGCAGCTCGTCCTCAGCCGGTTCTCGATGCAGCCCGACCCGAGCTGGGCCACGGTCTGGTTCACGCCGGAGCAGGTCGGTGTTTGGAACTGGGAGCGCTTCAACAACGCCGAGTACAAGGCACTGCACGAACAGGGCCTCGTGGAAAGCGACTTTGCCAAGCGTGACGAGATCTACAGGAAGATGCAGGCGCTCATGGACGAGAGCGGCTGCTACGTGTTCCTGACCCACGAGGTGGCGGGTGTCATCCACCGCGACACCATCGTGCCGGGCCTGAAGCCGAACGGAGAACCCGTCTTTTCCGAATTCCGGCAGGCCTGACCGGTACCGGGCGGCCCCATCGGGCCGCCCGATTGCTGACAGTTGCTGTACTACTCCCTCAAACGGCTGGGTCTAGCCGTTGCCATCGTGTCGGTGGCCATGGGGCTGCTGTTCACGATGATTTACCTGATTCCCGGCGACCCGGCCGCGGTTGCGCTGGGTCCCCGGGCCACGGAGGCCATGCGCGAGGCCCTGCGCATCAAGATGGGGCTCGACCAGCCGGTCTGGGTCCAGTTCTGGAACTTTTTCATCAATGCCTGGCAGGGTGATCTCGGCAACGAGGTGCTTTCGGACCGCCCCGTGGCCAGGGTGGTCATGGAGCAGCTGCCCGCGACCCTCGCGCTGATTGCCGGCGGCATGGTCTGGTCGGTTGCGCTCGGTATCCCGCTCGGATGCTGGACCGCGGTCAAGCGCGGCGGCATGGTCGACAGGATTGTCGGGGTATTCAGCGTTGCCGTCATCGCCGTGCCGTCCTTTGTGGTCGCGATCTATGCGCTCCTGATTTTCGCGGTGACCCTGCGCTGGCTTCCCGCCATCGGCGCCGGGGAGCCCGGTGATATCGGCGACCAGCTGGTGCACCTGATCCTGCCGTCCCTCGCGGTCGGAATCGGATGGGTGGGTTATATCGCTCGCATGGTCCGCGCCTCGATGCTCGAGGTGCTGGAAGCGCCACACATCCGCACCGCCCGCGCCTTCGGCCTGCCGGACCGGCAGGTTACCTACCGGTATGCGCTCACGATCGCCATCCTGCCCACGGTCACCCTGCTGGGCGTGGGGATCGGGCAGATGCTCTCGTCCGCGGTGTTCGCGGAAATCGTGTTCGCCCGCCCCGGGGTCGGCAAGTTGGTCTATGATGCCATCCTGACCCGGAACTATCCGCTGGTCACCGGGGCCGTCCTGGTGACCACGGTGCTGTTCATCCTGATCAACCTGATCGCCGATCTCGTCGTCGGGTACCTGGATCCCCGTGTCCGAAGCCGCCTCTAGCGCGTACGGCTCCCTGCGCCGGATCCTGGCTGAACCGCTGGGTATGCTCGGCGTTGTACTGGTTCTGCTCATGATCGGCGGCGCGGTCTTCGCCGACTTGCTTGCCGCCGCCGAACCCAACCGGATCTCTCCACGGGACCGGTTTCTCGGCCCGTCCCTGACCCATCTTCTCGGAACCGACCACCTGGGTCGTGACCTGTTCTCCCGGGCCCTGCATGGCGGACGCATCGCCCTGTCGGTGGCGCTGATCTCGACCGCCGCGTCGCTGGTAATCGGGGTCATCCTCGGCCTCATTGCCGGGTACGGGCCGCGTTGGCTGGACAACCTGATGATTCTCCTGTTCGACGCGATCAAGAGTTTCCCCACGGTCATGCTTGCGCTTGCCCTGGTCACGTTGTTCGGTCCGTCCCTGACCGCAGTGATGGCCGTCGTCGTCCTGGTGAATGTGCCCGGCTACGGCCGCATCATCCGAACCCAGACCCTGGCTTTGAAATCCGCCCAGTTCGTCACCGCGGCGCAAAGCATGGGCGCCGGCACGGCCAGGGTGCTGCGCGTCCATATTCTGCCGAACGTGATCGGCCCGCTGCTGATCCTGGCCTCGATGGACATACCCGTAGTGGTTGCCATTGAGGCGGGCCTCAGCTTTCTCGGCCTCGGCGTTCGTCCGCCGACACCGTCCTGGGGTGCGATTCTGAATGACGGTTTCACAGCAATCCGCGACACGCCCTGGATCGCCGTGGCGGGGGGGCTGCCGATCATACTCATCACCCTGGGGTTCACCTTTCTCGGCGAGACCCTGCGTGATGTGTTCGACCCCCGGCTGAAGAGGCAGGGATGAACGTCCTCGGAATCCAGGACCTCAATGTCACCTTTGCCACCGAGGGCGGCCCGTTGCAGGCGCTCCGGAACGTGTCGTTCGATGTGCCGGAACACCGGATCGTCGGGGTTGTCGGCGAATCGGGCTGCGGCAAGTCCACCCTGATCAATGCCATCCTCGGTCTGCTTGCGGACAACGGGCAGGTGGACAGCGGCAGGATCCTGTTCGGGGAGCGCGACCTGACCCGGCTGGGCCCCCTGGAGATGCAGGCCCTGCGCGGCTCGCGGATTTCCACCGTTTTCCAGGACCCGATGGGAGCGCTGAATCCGGTCATTTCGGTGGGCAGGCAGATGCTGCATATCCAGTATCGGTCCGATCTCGGCCGTACGGAAAAGAATGCAAGGTCCGTGGAGATGCTGCGCAGGGTGCGCATTCCCGATCCGGAGTCCGCGCTTGGCCGCTATCCCCACGAGTTCTCGGGGGGCATGAAACAGCGCATCGCCATCGCCATGGCGCTGATGATGGAGCCCGCACTGCTGATCGCCGACGAGCCCACCACGGCGCTGGACGCCACCCTGGAAGTGGCGACCATCGAACTGCTTCAGGACCTGCAGGCCCAGATCGGGTGCTCGGTGCTCTTCATTTCCCATCATCTCGGGGTGATCGCCGAGCTCTGTGACGACGTGGTGGTGATGTATGCCGGGGAGGTGGTCGAGCGGGGCACGACCCGGGAGATCTTCCACGATCCCCGGCATCCCTACACCGAGCGCCTGCTGCGCTGCGACCCCGCCGGGCAGGACGGACGCACCCGGCACCTGCCGACCATTCCGGGGGAGGTTCCCGATCTTCGCGTGCGCCCGACGGGATGCATCTTTGCGGCCCGGTGCCACCGGTACGAGGGCATCTGCGATACCGTGCCGCCCGAGCTCGGGGACGGCGGCCACCGTGCCCGCTGCCACCGGATGGTTCCATGATTCTCACGGTACGCGATCTCGAGGTGACGTTCCGCGTCGGGCCCTTGCTGAACCGCCGGTCGATCCTTGCCGTGGCGGGCGTGAGTTTCGACGTGGACGCGGGCGAAACCTTTGCCCTTGTGGGGGAAAGCGGCTCGGGGAAGACCACACTGGCCAACGCGATCAATGGACTGCAGGACACCTCCCGGGGCGAGGTGACGTTCATGGACCAGCGTGTCGACAGCTCGAACTCCGGCGGGATGAAGCCCCTTCGTCGTCACATGGCGATGATGTTCCAGGATCCGGTCGGATCCCTTTCCCCGCGCATGAAGGTCGGGGACCTGGTGGCCGAACCATTCCGCATCCACGGGATCCGGATCAATCTTCAGGAGGAAACCCGGCGTCTTCTTTCCCTTGTCGGGCTATCCGGCGATTTCGCCGATCGTTATCCCCACCAGCTTTCGGGCGGTCAGGCGCGCCGCGTCGGCGTGGCCCGCGCCATCGCGCTGGATCCCAAGCTGATCATCGCCGACGAACCCACCGCCGGGCTCGACGTTTCGGTGCAGGGAGAGGTCCTGAACCTCCTCAACGACCTGCGCGAACGCCTGGGACTGGCCATGATCATCATCACCCACAACCTGCACGTAGTGCATCACGTGGCGGACCGCATGGCGGTCATGTATCTTGGACGCATCGTGGAGGCCGGGGAGACCGAGGAGATGTTCCGGGCGCCCGCCCATCCCTATACGGCTACGCTCCTGAGCGCGAACCCGGAACCCGACCCGGACAAGGCCCGGAACCGGATTTCGCTCCCGGCGGAAGTGCCCTCGCTGCTGGCCCGGCCTTCTGGATGCGAGTTTCATACCCGTTGTCCGTGGGTTCAGGACCGCTGTGCCGGGGAGCCTCCCTACACCGCAAACGGTGAAATGCGCCGCATTGCCTGCCATTACCCGCTCGCCCCGGGCGCCAGACCGCCGGCGAAGGACGGAGTCCCATGACCGGGTCCGCCATGCCCTTCTTGAGGCGGTCGGTGTTCAACGGCAAAACCATCGACCTATATGGAGCTTCCCATGACGTCTGACATACCGATTCGTACCGACTTTCCCCGAAGGGTCCGCGAAATCGAGAACACCTGGATCCCGATGCCTGACGGAACGCGTCTTGCCGCCCGGATCTGGCTGCCCGAGGATGCCGCGGATGATCCGGTGCCGGCCATTCTCGAATACCTGCCTTACCGAAAGCGCGACGGGACCGTGGAGCGGGATCACCTGACCCACCCCTATTTCGCGGGCTTTGGCTACGCCGGGGTCCGCGTCGACATGCGGGGCACCGGCGACAGCGAGGGCGTCTGTCTCGGCGAGTACCTCCTTAAGGAGCAGGAAGATTGCCTGGCCGTCATCGAGTGGCTGGCCGCCCAGCCGTGGTGTTCCGGCCAGGTGGGTATGATCGGCATCTCCTGGGGCGGATTCAACGGTCTCCAGGTGGCCGCCAGGCGGCCCGAGGCGCTGGGTGCGGTGATCTCGCTCTGCTCCACCGACGACCGCTATGCCGACGACATCCACTTCATGGGCGGCGCGGTGCTTGCCGAGAAGCTGGGCTGGGGCGCCACCGCGTTTGCCATCGCCCATACGCCGCCGGACCCGGCGATCGTTGGCGAGCGCTGGCGCGACATGTGGCTGGAGCGACTGGAGGGCAACGGCCTTTGGCTGCTCGACTGGTTCAGGCATCAGCATCGAGATGATTTCTACGCCCATGGCTCGATCTGCGAGAACTACGGGGATGTGAACGTGCCGGTCTACCTGGTCGGTGGCTGGGCCGACGGTTACACCAACACCATCCTGCGCATGCTGGAGCATCTGACCTGCCCCAGGAAGGGGCTGATCGGCCCCTGGGGACATAAGTACCCGCATTTCGCCTTGCCGGGACCCCGCATCGGTTTTCTCCAGGAGTGTCTGCGTTGGTGGGATCAGCACCTGAAGGGCATCGACACCGGCATCATGGATGAACCACGACTTCGCGCCTGGATCCAGCATCCGGCCGCGCCTTTGCCCTTTCATGAAACCCGTGCCGGCCACTGGGTCACCGCTTCAGGGTGGGCCGGAAGCGCCGTCGCGACGAAAACGCTGTATCCGGGGGGCGGCAGGCTCACGGAAGAACCGGGCGGCCCGGTCCACCTGTCCACGCCGGAGAACACCGGACATACGGCGGGCAACTGGTGCGGCTATTCGGTGGTGCCGGACGGGCCCGTCAACCAGAGCGAAGAGGTCGGCATGGTCTGTTTCGACACCGAGCCACTGGACTGCGACCTGGAGCTTCTCGGGTTTCCGGTCCTGAGCGCCGAGGTCGCAAGCGACGTTCCCCAGGCCAACCTGGTTGCGGTGCTTTCGGAAGTGGACGGGGATGGCAGGGCCACGCGGATCAGTTACGGGGTGCTGAACCTGACCCATCGGAACAGTCATGCGAAACCGGAGCCCCTGCCCGGGGAGGCGGTCCCCGTCCGGTTCAGACTCAATGCCTGCGGACAGCGCATCGGCAAGGGGCACCGCTTGCGGCTGGCCCTGTCGAATGCCTGCTGGCCCGTCATCTGGCCATCCCGGTCCAGGGCCAAACTGACCCTGACGGGCGCGAGAATCGATCTTCCCGTCTGGACGGATGATCCCGCACCCGACTGTTTCGAGGGTCCGGAGGGTGCCGTGCCCCTCGCGACCGAAGTTCTGTTGGAGGGCAATTACGAGCGCAGTCGTTCAATCGACCTGATCACCGGGACCGAGACTTGCGAGACCGTCAACGACAGCGGTCTTGAACGTCACCTGCACACCGGGATCGAAACCCGCTCCGTCAGCCGTGAGCGCTATTCGATCCACCCCGAGAATCCCAACTCGGCGGTCGGCACCTGCGCCTGGACCAAGCACTACGCGCGGGGCGACTGGCGCGCGGACCTGGAGGTCACGGTCACGGTCCGTGCACTGAAAACCGCCTGGCTGATCGATGCGACGCTGAAGGCCGCCGACGGCGACGGCGTCGTCGCAGAAAAGACGTGGTCCGAGAAGATTCCGAGGAAGTTGGCATGAGCGCGTTTCCGGGCTTCGGGGATGGCGCCCGGATTCACTCGCTGTCCAAAGGCGGCGTAACCATGCGTGTCGTGACCGAGGGGGCCGGACCCGACGTGGTGTTCATCCCCGGGGGCGACCAGACCGCCGAAGCCTATTCCCAGCAGTTCGCCAGGCTGTCGGATTCGTTCCGCTGCATCTCCTACGACCCCCGGGGGGCGGGAGGGACGACCGCTCCGCCGGCGCCGTGGACCATTGCGGACTATGCTCGGGACTGCGCCGCAGTGGTCGACGCCTTCTGTGACGGACGGGCGGTGGTTTCAGGGCTCTCGCTTGGAGGGCTCGTGACGCAGAAGGTGGCCGTCGATTTTCCGGACAAGGTGCGGCTTGCCATTCCCATGGGAACCGCCGCCTACATCGACGGATTCACCCGGGACTGGATGCAGGCGGAGATCGACTTGCGCAAGGCGGGCATCACGTTGCCGGACAGTTTTCTTGCGCCCCATTACGCGCCCTATGCCTTTCCGGCCAAGGCCCTGCACGATTCGGAGTTCTGGGCGGAGATCAAGCCGCGCTACACGGCCCGGTTTGCCGAACGGGATCCCGAGGACCTGATAGCCCAGTGGGAGGCCTGCCTGGAGTTTGATTGTCGTGAGGAGCTGAGGACCTGCCCGGTCCCGTTTCATGTGATCAGCTTTTCCGAGGACGTCCAGACCGCGCCTTCCATGTGCAGGGTCGTTGCCGACCTCGTGCCGGACGGGGTATTGCACGAGATTCCAGGACTCGGACATGTATCAATGGTGAGCCACCGGCCGGAGGTGGTCGCGGAGAAGCTGCGCGAAATCATCGATGGACATCCTGGCTTTTGACTTCGATGGCCTGGGACACACTCAGGACCGCATCCGCCCTGCAAGGAAAGGGCCAGGATACTCCGCAATACCCGCCCCAGATGTCCCGCATCCTGATTGCCTGACCCGTGAACCGGGCTCCCTTTTCCTGACGCCCCGGGCAGCCGGATACGGCAGCCGAACCATGGGGAATCCGGATGTTGTCGGCGCTGATGGTGGTGTGGGATGTCTGCCGGCGACGGAGCGCTTGGGCGCCGCCGATGAGCGGCACGGCCTGATCCCTGATCCCCGATGCAACGGATCCGGGTCTTTCGCTATCTCTTCCAGTCGCACCTGCCGGACGTGACCATGCGGTTGTCGGGCAGATAATCCGTGTCGTAGGAACAGCTGCCGCTGATGCCGGCATACTTCCCGGTACCGCCCACGATCTCGGAGTGACCCGTGCCGCCGCCCCCATCCTGAATGTCGCCGGTTTCCCGCCTTGACATCATGAACAGCATGTCGCCGTCAGCGTCGGTGGTCGTGCAGGGCCCCTGGAGATCAATGCCAGCCTCCGACATGCGCACATAGACGATGCAGGTTGCGTTTGAACTGGCGCCGGCAACGAATGGTGCGCCGCTGCTTTCAAGCACGGTGCTGGTGCCCGTAAGCGACCCCCCGGTGACCTGGCCGCCGGCATGCTCGATGGCGGTGTAGTTGCGGTGATAGCTGTGCAGGACGGTGATGCTGCCACTCTCTTCCGCCGCCGCCGTCCGGGCTGTGAACAATGGCAACGACACCACGACGGCCAGTGCCGCAACGACCAGCCTGTAAAGGGATACTGTTTCCATGGACGTTCCTCTTTGTGCAGGGACAGGCCGATATACTATACATCCGCCTGATGAATGGCCAGCCTCCGGTGTAAATCGATGGAACCTGGTGACCTGCTGCACGGCCAGGCCGAAAGGCAACTCGGGATAGGCCGATCCATGGCCTGCAAGGTGGTCAAGTCCGATTCGAATTGGCGGCGGAGCAAGCCTCGTGCAGCCGAAACCGTTCTCCCAAGGAGTGGTTGTGGGTCTTATCCTTTATGCACTGACTACGATTTTCTGTCAACAATTCGTCCGCTGCCACCGCTGAAATGTTGTGGCTGGACCACGGAACTGCTCTTTATTTGGTGGCCGGGGTTTTTTCTGTTTTGTGAGCCGCCGCTTTCGGTTGATGGCCACGATGCTGGACGACCACCTTCGCGGAGGAACCTGTATCTGTCTTCATTGAATGACTCCTGATCCTGTGTCATATGGTCAAAACTTTATCGTTTTACCTGTCCGCTTGCCATCCATGCGGAAGAACACGAATTTTACCGGTATCAATAATTGGGACCTTATGGACATCTGCGCCTGGTACCGCCTGTACAACACGCTCAATCTCAGCCGTTATCTCGCCTCGTAGGTCATACGCAAAATCCCCTCCAAATCATTGTTAATATTGGAGGATTACGAATGTACGCGGTAAATTCGGGATAGCCTATCCCTGCGGGCCTTGCAGGGCGGTATGGCCGAGCGGAAGGAACAGGCGCATCGGGTCGTCCGTGAGCAGCAGGAAGCCGAGCCTCTCGTAGAATCGTTTTGCGTTCTCATTCGCGGCATCCACGATCAGGGCGTGCATGGCCACGGTTTCACCAGCGGCCACGGTCCGCTTGACCGCATCGGCGAGGAGCATGCGTCCGAGGCCGCGCCCGTGCGCAGATCGGTCGACCGCCAGCTGGCCGATCAGGGCGCAGGGCACCGGATGGCGCGGCAGTTTCCGTGAAAGGTCATCGGGCAGTGAGGCCAGATCGATCGACAGGGCGCTCAGCGTGTAGAAGCCGAGGACGGTATCGGCGTCGCCGGCGGTGCAGACGAAAACCCGGGCGATCCGGCGCCGGACGTGCTGGCCGGCCTGGCGTGCCAGATAGCGGTCCAGCTCGGGAAGGCCGCAGGAAAAGGCCGCCCGGTCGTGCCGTCTGCCAAGCGGCTCAATGATAAGCGCATCGGAACCGTTCAACGCGAGTCGACGCGCCCTGCGTGCTCATCCAGCGCCGCGCGGAGGCGTTCGTTCGGCGGCGGCGGAACGGCCAGGGCATCGAAGAAACGCGATGCGTCGTCGCGGGCAAGCGCCAGGGCCTCGTGCCGGTCGATCGTCTTCTCGGCGGTTGCCAGCGCGCTGGACACGATGAAGGCGCTGACGGTCTTGCCTTCGACGGAGGCTGCTTGTTCGATACGCCGCTTCGCGGTTTCGCTGAGGCGCAGGTTGATGCGCTCGCTGTGAGCCGTGTTTGTCTGAACCATTGCGTAACCTCCTATCTGGCGGTAATGTACGTCGTTACGGTGCCTATTACAAGGTCAAGCTCGGCTGAATGAGCTACCCATACTCAGGCCGTTCTTCCGCACCTTTGCTAGCGGCATTCGATGTCAGTGACAGTAGGTTTGGATGTTTCCGACAGGATGTGGTGCCAGCCCGAGTGTACTGCGTTCGGCAGTGAAATTATGTTGGGTTTTACCCTTCTTCTTTCCCCAAGAAATCATTCGCGGCAAGACTGGCTGCCCTATTACTACGCCCGCGCATGCAGGCGCATTGACGGCAAACCCAAGATCGTCTGGCAGAAATACCTCGACAAGGCCGATGACATCGTCGTCGCGTTGACTTCACCCGTTGCTGCCGGCCAACCCGATACCGCGGTGGTCACGACTTTGGCGCGGTAGCGGCCCTGTATGACCTGGCCGAGCGATTGGGGCTGGTGGCTCATATTGACCGACATGTCGGCAAACGCGGAACCGGGCCCTAGAGCGGCGCAGAAGCTCCGTTGCGTGGTGTCACTGGCCTCGAATTCCGACAGCAGGCGGAACCACTCCGTACGGCTGCGGTGGATGTGCCTGGATCGTTGCGATTGTGCCATCGTGGGTCTCCGGATTCATGAAAGGGAAACGCACGATATCCATGGAGGGCGATGGGTGAAAGAACGCCGTCGAATGATCGTATACCTGCAGCAGGATGTACGCAGTGCCTTGCCGTCCTCGAATACGCCCGCAATCACAACCTGCGCATCGATCGACTCCCGGGAAGGGGACAAGATCCGTGATTCACAAGGAATTGTTGCACCGTGTCTCCAGCATTGAAAGGATGGCCTCGAATCTAGGCAAGGAACAATCCTGAGGCTATAGCGAGCTTATGGAAGATCGGCACAGCCTCGACAAGATCCGGGAACGGCTGTGGAACGTCTTGTCAATGTGGTAGACGTCTGAGGACATCTCTCACCCTGCCCGCCCGAGCCACAGTCTTCCTCTGTTGTCCACGGGCGGAGCAGCCCCCAGGCATGTGAAGCCGGTGGGCAACATGGGGGAAACATCCGACTGGTCGTTCATGGCCGAGCATTCACCCCCGGATACCGAGAATCGATTTTTTGGTATTCACGCGGACGCTCAGGATTTCCACTCCATGGTATTGCTGGTGACGGATCGAGTCCGAGAAGTGGTGCAGCAGCCGGAGTGACGCCTCCTGCTCGATCGGCGCCTCTTCGGTCGGCTCGCCGAGCACCGCAATCCTGTCCTGGAGGTTCTCCCCCACGGACATTGCGGCGACGAATTCGAGAACCGCTCCTTCGTCTTCCCTGCGTGCACTCACAAGCAGTCGTCCGCCTTCCCCGTCATCGTCCTTTCGCTCGAGGAGCGTAAGCAATGCCTCTTCGCCGACGGCGTCCAGGCGGAATATCATGCCGTCGTCCCAGCCGTTGGCGGAAGCGAATTCCCCGAGGAACTCCCTCAGTTTCTCCAGGGATGACAGGTCGAACGCCGCCTCGAAACGTCTGGGGCGGCGTTCCGCGAACTCCAGGAACAGGGTCATGAAGATCGCGATGAAACCGCCGGACGTCATCCCATTGTTGAACAGGCCGCCGGCAAAGACCGAGAAGAATTCCGGGAAGATCGCGCCGCCCTGAAAGCCGGATCCCATCAGGATACTCATGCCGACGATCAGGCCCTTGCGGTAGTTGACCTGATCCTGGATGACCATCTGCCCACCGACCAGGAACAGTGTAGCCATCATCACGATGAGATAGGCCGCGAAGACCGGACCGGGAATCCCCAGCACCAGGGCCAGCGCCTTGGGAAAGAATGCCATCGCAAGGATCATTGCGCCGGCCGCGATCCCGACATTCCGGGATGCGACCCCGGTGAGCCGGGCGAGGGATGCGCCGGCCGAATAGGATGTATTCGGCATGGTTCCCGTGAGCCCGGAGAACAGGTTGGACAGTCCATCGGTAGCGACCGCACCCTGCACCGCACGGAAATCCACTGCCCGGGCCATGCGCCAGGACACGCTCTGGATGGCAACGGCGCTGCTGATTGTCCTCACCGAGCCGATCATCGCCGCCAGCAGGAACCCGGGAAGAAGTGCCCAGAACACCGGTCCGAAGCCAAGGTCAAGGCCTGGCCATTCGGACCGGGGAAGGCCAACCCACGGGGCCTCCAGAACGCGGGCCATGTCATAGATGCCGTAGTAGGCGGCGACTGCGGAACCGATGACGACACCGAGCACCGGAGCCCAGAGGCGGAGTGTCCCGGAACCCTTGAGCGAGAAACCGCACATGACGAGCACGGTAACGAGGGCGCTCAGCCGCGCCCCCTGGGCGGGACTCCCTTCCGGCACGTCCGTGAGCAGGCTGAAGGCGGCCGGCATGACCGAGACCGGTATCAGCATGAGCACCGTCCCCGAGACGGTCGGGGTGAAGATCCGTCGGAACAGCGCAAGCCGCTGGGAAATCAGGAACTGGAAGAGTGCCGAGACCAGCACCAGGGTGGCCAGCATGCCCGGCCCGCCTTCGGCGAGCGCCCTGATGCAGACAGCGATAAAGGCAGATGAACTCCCCATCATGAGGACATGGCCCATACCGAAACGCCCGAGCCGGACCGACTGGAGAATCGTGGCCGCTCCGCCGATCGCCACGGCTGCGACAACCGCCCAGGACAGGTAGGATTCGCTCCCCCCGGCGGCGCGAACCACGATGGTTGTGAGCAGGATCGTGGCCGATACACTGAGGACGGTGAGCTGCATGCCAAGGCCAAGCGCAGTTGTGACCGGCAGCGACTCGTCGGCCTGGTAGCGAAGGCCCGGATCACGCGTATTCATGTCGAAATCGGCATATCTCCGGTATCAGACACCCGCTGGAGGGCGGGAACCGGTTCCGCGCTTCGGAAAATCTGCATGTTGGTGGCTTGTCTGGAGCACTTGCAGCAATCGTCTGCCATCGGAGAATCCCGCACGGCGCTGGGCTCTTCAGGGCCCAGGGGCCCCGATTTCGGCCCCCGACCCTGCAATCATGGATGCAGCAGGTCGTGGGATTCCAGAATTTCCCGCATCGCCTCCACGCATTTCGCCGGTTGTTCGAGCTGGAGAAAGTGCGTCGACTCGGACAGGAAGTCCTAAGTCTACATCCAATATGTGGCTCAGGTCGAAAGTGGGAAGAAATGAATACGGCAGGTCCGGGTCGGCGCCGATGACTTTCGTCGGGCACCGAAACTCGTCGAAATCCACCATGACGGTGAACGCCCGGGCGTGATAGAGCACCTGCGCTTCATAGTCGCGCGGACACCGGAGCATGTAGCCCTGTTCGTTCCACATTCGCGAAGGATGGTCCGTACGTACAGATCACGGATCCCGGGGACGGGACGGTGGAAGGCCGACAGATCGTTCAGGAAATCCGCGCATTCCTCGATGGACCTGAACTGTTCCATGCGCCGTTGGGTCATCTCGGTGCAGTATCTGGTCGCCACGTCCAACTCCTCGGGGCATTCATCCACCTTGCACACCGGCGGGGCGAACACCGCAGCCCTCGCCCCTTCGCCAGACGCTTGAGCACGACGATTCCGCAGCCCTCGCCCCGCACATAACCGTTCGCCGCTGCGTCGAAGGTGGCGCAGCGGCCGTCCGGCGAAAGCATCCCGGCATTGGCGCGCGGTTCCAGCAGGCGTCCCGAAAGGATCGGGTACACGCCACCAGCGAGCGCGAGGTCCGACTCGGCGAAATGCAGGCTTGTCGCTGCCTGGTGAATCGCCACCAGCGAAGACGAGCAGGTCGTGTCCAGCGCCAGCGCCGGCCCCTCCAGGCCCAGGGCATAGGACGTCCGGCCGATGGCCGTGTTGAAGAGGTCCCCGTGACAGCTTACGGGCTGGCGGCAGGCTCCGTGGTTTCGCTGGCATCGAGGATCAGGCCGCGGTATGCATTGTTGCCGATCCCCGCGTAAACGCCGGTGCGGTTTCCCTTGAGTTGTTCCGGATCCATGCCTGCGTCTTCAAGCGCGCGCCAGCAGGTCCCCAGCTGGGGATCGAGCATCTGCGCCTCGACCGGTGAGATGCGGAAGAAGGGGGCATCGGGTTGCCGTGGGGGCGGTTGATGTAGCAATTTGACACGGGACGAGTGTACATTAGCCTGACCGCGGCAATATGACGGCAACGGTAACCGGCCGGCCCGGGCCGGCCGACCCAGGCAAGCGCAGGCAGACAGATCAAAGACAAGAGATACATCGTCGTCGAGGGCCCCATCGGTGTGGGCAAGAGCACCCTTGCCCGGCGGATCGCGGGGTCCATTGGCGCGGATCTCCTGCTGGAGCAGTCCACCGAAAACCCGTTCCTGGAGCGTTTCTACCGTTCACCGTCACAGTACGCCCTGCAGACCCAGCTGTTTTTCCTGTTCCAGCGTGTGCAGCAACTGAAGGAGCTGCGCCAGGACGATCTCTTCTCGCCCGTCCGCGTCGCGGACTTCATGCTGGACAAGGATCCGCTGTTCGCCCGGCTGATCCTGGATGAGGACGAACTGTACCTGTACGAGCAGGTGTTCGGGCATCTGGTCCTGGAAGTGCCCAAGCCCGACCTCGTCATTTTCCTGCAGGCGCCCACAGGCGTCCTGGTCCGGCGGATCCGCAAGCGAGGCATCCTGTTCGAGCGGAACATGGAGCGGAGCTTCCTGGAGGAGCTGTCCGAGTCCTATATCCGCTTCTTCCTGAGCTATCACGACTCGCCGCTGCTGATGGTCAACGCGGAGAATTCGAATTTCCTCGACAATGACGAGCACTACGCACTCCTGCTCGAGCAGGTGGAAAGCGTCCAGTCGGGACGGCACTACTTCAACCCGGATTTCTGAGCCCCGGCAAGTCGCGAACCGCAATGTCTGGCAAGCCCATCAGCCGTTATCCGGTACCCGACCTCGAATCCCTCGACGCGGATATCCGCGCCAGGATCGAGGCGGTCCACGAGAAGGCGGGGTTCATTCCCAACGTGTTTCTCACACTCGCCCACCGCCCGGCGGAGTTTCGCGCCTTCTTCGAATACCATGATGCTCTGATGCTGAAGGAGGGCGGCCTCAGCAAGGCGGAACGCGAGATGATCGTCGTGGCCACCAGCGCCCTGAATGACTGCCATTACTGCGTGATCGCCCATGGCGCCATCCTGCGGATCTATTCCAGGGACCCCTTGCTGGCGGATCAGGTCGCGGTGAACTACCGCAAGGCCGACATCACGCCGAGACAGACGGCGATGCTGGACTTCGCAGTCCGGATCGCCGCCTCTCCCGGGCGGGTCGGGCAGGCCGATTTCGAGACCCTGCACACCCATGGGTTCAATGACGAGGATATCTGGGACATCGGCGCCATTGCCGCGTTCTTCGGCCTGTCGAACCGCATCGCCAACATGATCGACATGCGGCCGAATGACGAGTTCTATGCCATGGGGCGGGAACCGTGAGCGCCTGTGGCCATGGGTGATCCGGGTGTGCTGGAGGGAAGGGAGCCTTCCCTGCGCACCATCGCCATGCCGGCGGACGCCAATCCCGCCGGAGACATCTTCGGCGGCTGGATCATGTCCCAGATGGACCTTGCGGGCGCAATCTACGCCAGCTACACGGTTCAGGGCAGGCTGGTGACGGTGGCGGTCGATTCCATGACTTTCCACCTGCCGGTTTACGTGGGGGATCAGGTGAGCTGCTATTGCGGCGTGAGCAGGATCGGCCGCACATCCATCTCCATCCACATCGAGGCCTGGGTGCGGCGCAGGCAGGCCGACGTGAAGCTGCTGAAGGTCACCGAGGCGACGATCACCTATGTCTGCATCGACGAGAGCCGTCGGCCGGCGCCGATCGAGCTGCTTGCATAATCAGTCCTGCAGGAGGACTCCGGGGCCGGAGTCCGGGTGAATCCTGGTCCCCCGGACTGCCCGGGCGGCCCCGGCGGAACCGGATTCCGGCCCGCCGGCGGCTAGCGTCCGGTGCCGGAGGCGAGTTCCCTGACGAACCGGTGCACCTCCCGGCAGATGTCGGCGCCGGGGCGTTCGTTGCCGGCGCCTTCCGCAATGCGGTCGACGATCGCGGAGCCCACGATGACACCGTCCGCCACCTGTGCGGCGGCGCGGACGTGTTCGACGTTCTTGATGCCGAAGCCGACCGCCACGGGCAGGTCGGTGTGGCGCCGGACGCGGGCGACCGCATCGGCGACGGACTGCTGCTTCGCCGAACGGGTGCCGGTGATCCCGGCGATGGATACGTAATAGACGAACCCGGAACTGTTCTTCAGCACCACGCCCAGCCTGGCATCGTCCGAGGTGGGCGTGGCCAGCCGCACCCAGTGCAGTCCCGCGGCAAGGCAGGGATGGGCCATTTCTACATCCTCCTCCGGCGGCAGGTCCACGATGATCACGCCGTCCACGCCCGCGGACAGCGCCCTGTCGATGAAGGCCTGGACGCCATAATGGTGGATCGGGTTGTAGTAGCCCATGAGGATGACAGGCGTCGCATCGTCCTGCCGGCGGAAATTCTCCACCATCGCCAGGGTCCGGCCCAGGGTCATGCCATTGCCCAGCGCCCGCAGGTTGGCAAGCTGAATCGAGGGTCCGTCCGCCATGGGGTCGGAAAACGGCATGCCGAGCTCGATGATGTCGGCCCCGGCGGCCGGCAGTCCGTCAAGGAGGGCCTGGGATGTGTCCCCGTCCGGGTCTCCGGCGGTGATGAAGGGGACCAGCGCGGCCCGGTTCTGTCCCCTCACCAGGTCGAAGCGCTCTTTGAGGCGGTCGCGGCTCATATCTCCACTCCCAGGGCCTTGGCCACGGTGAACACGTCCTTGTCGCCCCGGCCGCAGAGATTCATGATGATGGTCTGGCCGCGGTCCATGTCCGGTGCGATCTTGATCACGTGGGCGAGGGCATGGGCGGGTTCCAGGGCCGGGATAATGCCTTCGCTGCTGCAGCAAAGCTTGAACGCCTCGAGCGCCTCGTCGTCGGTGATGGACACGTACTCCACCCGGCCGGTCTCGTGCAGCCAGGAATGCTCGGGCCCGATGCCCGGGTAGTCGAGGCCGGCGGAGATGGAATGGGCGTCCAGGATCTGCCCGTCGTCGGTCTGCAGCAGGTAGGTGCGGTTGCCGTGCAGGACGCCGGGTTCCCCGCCGGTCAGGGAGGCCGCGTGCTCGCCGGTGTCGATGCCATGGCCCGCCGCCTCGACCCCGATGATGCGGACGCCCTCGTCGTCGAGGAAGGGATGGAAGAGTCCGATGGCATTGGAGCCGCCGCCGATGCAGGCGGTGACCACGTCCGGCAGCTTGCCGGTCCGTTCGATGAACTGCTCGCGCGCCTCGCGCCCGATGACGGTCTGGAAGTCCCGCACCATCTCGGGGTAGGGATGGGGGCCGGCGCAGGTGCCGATGATGTAGAACGTGTCCTCCACGTTCGCCACCCAGTCCCTAAGGGCATCGTTCATGGCGTCCTTCAGCGTGGCCGTGCCGCTGCTTACCGGCACGATGTCCGCCCCGAGAAGACGCATGCGGAACACGTTGGGCGCCTGGCGCTCGATGTCCTTTTTCCCCATGTAGACCACGCAGGGCAGGTCGAACAGGGCGCAGACCGTGGCCGTGGCGACGCCGTGCTGACCGGCCCCGGTCTCGGCGATGATGCGGCGTTTGCCCATGCGGCGGGCCAGCAGGATCTGCCCGAGGGTGTTGTTGATCTTGTGGGCCCCGGTATGGTTCAGCTCGTCGCGCTTGAAGTAGACCCTGGCGCCGCCGAGCTCATCGCTGAGGCGCTCCGCCAGGTAGAGGGGACTCGGGCGGCCGACGTAGTCCCGGGAGTAGTAGGCCAGCTCCCTCAGGAATTCCGGGTCGTTGCGGTACTCGTAATATGCCCGCTCCACTTCGAGGATCAGCGGCATCAGGGTTTCGGCGACGAAACGGCCGCCGAAAATGCCGAAGTGGCCCTCCGCGTCGGGACCGCTGCGGTAGGATTCGGGTGGATTGGTTTGCATGGGCTTTCGGGGGCGTTCGAGGTGCGGGATTATACCTGCCCCGGCGGGGTTGTTGACATTGCCGCCCGGGCTGCATAGTATCCGTCCTCAGCGCCGATTTGAGTTTCAGCTTGCGGGCGCTTTACAAATTCGGCTAAAGAGAAGCCCGCCAACCTGCTTGACGCCGCTTCCCAGCCGGCGGACAGCGGGTTTTTTCATGCCCGCGATCCGACCGTCCGAACGGGCTCCACTCGGGAACCCCGCCGGATCCGAGACAAGCTGATCAACCCTGAAATGCGGTGATCTGTCATGAGCAAGGTGGATGCGTTTACCAGTACCGAGAAAGCCCCGGGCGCCGACACCCTGGCGGTCCGGGCGGGCCAGCATCGCGGTCCCGAAAGGGAACACAGCGAACCCATTTACACGACGTCAAGCTTCGTGTTCGAAAACGCCGCGCAGGCGGCCGCGCTGTTTCTGGAGCAGGAGGAGGGGAATGTCTACTCCCGTTTCACCAATCCCACGGTCAGGACGTTCGAGAGCCGACTGGGCGCTCTCGAGGGAGGTGATTACTGTGTGGCCACCGCGTCCGGGATGGCCGCCATCACCGGGCTGGTTCTCAGTCAGCTGAAGCCCGGGGACCACGTGGTGGTGGCGCGGGGACTGTTCGGGGCGACCCTGTCGCTGTTCGGCAAGATCTTCGAGCGGTACCGGATTGACGTCACCCAGGTGGCGGTGTCCGAACCGGAAGCCTGGCGTGCCGCCGTGCGTGACAGCACCCGGATGCTGTTCCTGGAAACGCCCACCAACCCGCTTTGCGAGATTGCCGACATCGGGGCCATCGCCGCCATCGCCAGGGAGGCGGAGGCGCTGGTGGTGGTGGACAACTGTTTCTGCACGCCGGTGCTGCAGCGGCCGCTGGACCTCGGTGCCGACGTGGTGGTGCACACGGCGACGAAATACCTGGACGGGCAGGGCCGCTGCGTGGGGGGCGCCATGGTGACCCGGAATCCTGAAATCCACGATGCGTTCTTCGGCCTGATGCGCACCACGGGCCCAAGCCTCAGCCCGTTCAATGCCTGGGTGTTCCTGAAGGGGCTGGAAACCCTTTCCCTCAGGATGGGACGCCACTGCGAAAACGCCGACACCCTGGCCCGGTGGCTGCAGGAACACCCGACCGTGGAACGGGTCTTCTACCCCGGGCTCGAGGATCACCCGGGGCATGCACTGGCGGATCGCCAGCAGGACGGATTCGGCGGTATCGTCTCATTCAGGGTGCGCGGTGGCCGGCGCGAAGCCTGGTCGGTGATCGACGCCACCCGCCTTTTGTCCATCACCGGCAACCTCGGGGACGCCAAGACCACCATCATCCATCCCGCCAGCACCACCCATGGCCGTATCACCCAGGAGGAAAGGGATGCGGCGGGCATCGGGGAGAACCTGGTCCGGGTCTCTGTCGGCCTGGAGAACGTGGAGGACCTCTGCCACGACCTGGCCCGGGGCCTGGATGCCCTGACGACCGGGTAGGGTGTCCCGGGAGGCGGGGGCGGTGTGCTTGCGATGCGTTACTGACCGGATTTCGGGGAGCGTGAACCCAGCGGCTCCAACCAGGCAGCGGAAAAGAATCTTTCGCCTACCTCAGAAGCGATACGAATGGCGTCTTCATCTCGTGATTATCTGAGTATTCAGGCTTGAAAGCGATCACTTCCATTTCAACCCTTCCGTTGATCATGAGCCGGGACTGAACCGTGGAGCGGGCTGGTGAGTGGTCTGCAAAATAGCGCTCAAGGACTGTGTTGAAACGGGTGAAATAATGCGGATCATCCAGCCAGACATTCACCTTGACGACATGCTCAAGTCCGCAATCCGCAGAGTCGAGAGCCGCGATGATTTTGGTCATGACCTGCTCGGTCTGCTCGACAATTCCGCATCCGATCATCTCACCCAAAATGGTGGCTTTGGTTGAGTTCGAAAGGGACCGTATCCCCGGATGCCCCGGAGTGACGGGAATGAAGATCGGGGGGTCTGTCATCCTTGGCGACCGCATAATCGATTTGCGTATCGCGGAAGATCGGAGCCACTACTTCAGACAGGAAGTTGTAGACACCGCTGAAGTGCTGTATGCAGTGGGATGATGCAAATCGGCTCGGACAGGCAGGATGCAGCCTGTGAAGGTGGCGGCTTTCAGGGTGCCGGCATTCTTCCCGGACGCCCTGGCCGGTGGAGGGGCTACCAGGGCAGGGGATAACCCTCCGCATGCCAGAAGGTTCCGGTGTCCGCCAGGGTCAGCCGGTCCATGCGCTCGATGAGTCCCCGGGCGGCATCCGCGGGGTCAATGCCGGTGCGGCCGGTCATTTCGGTTGCCACCAGCCCCGGATGGAGCAGGAATACCGCGATGTCGCGCCCGCCAAGGTCATGGGAAAGATTCCTCCCCGCCATGTTCGCTGCGGCCTTGGACATTCGGTAGCCGTAGATGCCGCCGGATCCGTTGTCCTCGATGGAGCCCACCCGGCTGGTGACGATTCCGACCTTCGAGCCTGGACCAAGGTTGTCGCGCAATGCGGATACGACCCGCAGCGGGCCCAGCGTGTTGATCTCGAACTGCCGCCTGATGCGGTCGAAATCGAGATCATTCCAGCTTTCGCGAGTGAGTATTCCCGCACCGTGGATCAGCATGTCGAGCCTGACGCCCGCCAGCGCTTCCGCCATCCGCGCCACCGAGGAGTCGTCACCGACATCCACCCCCGCAAAGACGTTCAGCTCAAGTTCCTCCAGCGCCGCGGCCGGCTGGCGGGTGGTGGCGTATACCCGGTCTCCGCGGGCTGACATCTGGCGGCAGAGTTCCAGTCCGATTCCACGGTTGCCGCCGACGATCAGTACATTCTGCATGGGTCTGTCCGGTCTGGTCGAAAAGGGGTGATTCTACGGGAGACGTTCGCGGAAGGGGTGGATTTGCGGTCCCGGCAATTGACCCGCTGCCGCAAGCAATTTATAGTTCCGAGCCCCGGAGGAGACACAGGCGTGGAACACACCATCGAAAAATTGGAACAGCGCGTGGCCGAGCTGATCAAGCTTGCGGAGTCGGTGAACCGGGACAACGAAGTGCTGCGGAACGACCAGCGGATGCTGCGCCAGGAATACAAGGCGCTGCAGGAGAAAAACAAGATCGCCAGAGGCCGGGTCGAACAGATCGTCGCGCGGCTGAAATCACTGGAATCCTGATCCCGGTCAGGCTGCACCATTCCATTACTCCCGGCACCCCCCATGGCAAGAGACAAGAAGGCGGTCAAGGTCAGCATCATGCAGCGCGAGTTCACGATCGCCTGCCAGGAAGAGGAAACCCAGGGCGTCATTGAGGCCGCGAGCTACCTCGACAAGCAGATGCGCGCCATCGCGAACAACAACCATGCGCTCGGAACCGACCGCTGCGCCATCATGGCGGCGCTGAACATCAGCCATGAATTGCTGGCGGCGCGCAGGAACGTCGGACAGGACGGTGAGGTTTCGGAGCGGCTGGAAAAGCTGCACCAGAAGATCGACCAGGCGATGGACAGTATCCGCCAGGTGGCGCTGTAACGGCTGTCGAACCACATCCGGCGAAAAAATACAAGGTTCTGGCGGACGGCCGACCTCTGTTAGAATTTCCCCGGCGTTGCCTGCAGTGTACGAGGCGTTCTCCGAATCCCTTAGAACCTAATTCACATTTCAGGGTACTGACAATGGGCGGCGGGCGTGTATGAACACGGCATAGGCCGGCGGGAATCCCGAAGCCGTCTTTTGTGCCCACTTGAACCATCCGGTTCAAGGTAAAGTGAGCGCACGACACCCGCGGGTAACGCTGTTTCCTCCCCTTATCCGGCCTGCCGAATCATGGATTCCATCAATACCGGCTTTCAGAATCCTCCTGCGCCGCACGGGGACAAGAAGCGGTTGAGGGGCATGCTCCGGGCGGCGCGCCGGGGCCTGGGTGAGGAGGACCGGCAACAGGCCGCACGGGACCTGTTGGCGCAGTTCCTGGAACTGGAGATCTTCCGGCGCGCCCGCCGGGTTGCCCTGTACCTGCCCAACGACGGCGAGATCGATACCGGGGAGGTGATCCGATGGTGCCGGCGGAACGGGCGCCGGCCCTATCTGCCGGTGGTGCAGAGGGACGGAGGGCGCAACTGGCTCCTGTTCGGGGAGTATCGGGAGGACGGCAGGCTCTCCCCCAACAGCCTCGGCATCCCGGAACCGGTGCTTGACGCCTCGGAACTGGTTTCCGCCCGCGACCTCGACCTGGTGCTGCTGCCCCTCGTCGGATTCGATCTGCAGGGCAACCGGATCGGCATGGGGGGCGGATTCTACGACACCACGTTCGAGTTCGTCCGGGAGAGACGGGTGGACAGGCCCGTACTGATCGGGATTGCCCACGAAGTCCAGCGGGTGGCGCACATTGACGTGGAATCCTGGGACATTCCGTTGCCGATGGTGGTGACCGACCAGGGCATTTACCGGTTCGGAAAATGAATATCCTGATGGTCGGGGATGTGTACGCCCGTCCCGGGCGGCGGGTGCTGCGGGAGAAGCTGGATGCGATCCGGTCAGAGCACGGGATCGATTTCACCGTGGTGAATGTCGAGAATGCGGCCGGGGGGTTCGGCATCACGCAAAAGGTGCTGGACGAATTCCGCGCCCTGCCCATCGATGCCATGACATCGGGGAACCATATCTGGGACAAGCGCGAAGCGCTGGAATTCATCGACGGCAATCCGGATCTCCTGCGGCCGCACAACTATCCACCCGACACGCCGGGCTCGGGCTGGTACGCCTGCGACGGGCCCGGGGGAGTGCGCGTGGGCGTGCTGAACCTGATGGGCCAGATATTCATGAATCCCACCCTGGATTCACCGTTCGACCTGGCCGACGAGGTGCTGGGAAACGAGGCCGGAGGCGTGGATGTGCTGCTGGTGGACTTCCATGCCGAAACCACCAGCGAGAAGGTGGCCATGGGGTGGCACCTGGACGGGCGGGTGGCCGCGGTGGTGGGTACGCATACCCATATACCCACGGCGGATGAACGGATACTTCCGGGCGGCACCGCGTATATCACCGATCTCGGCATGACCGGCTGCTATGATTCCGTGATTGGAAGCGACCGGAACGCGGTGCTGCAGCGCATGGTGCACAAGTTGCACGCCCGGCTCGATCCCGCCAGTGGTGACGCCAGCCTCTGCGGCGTGATCGTGGAGGTGGACGAATCTACCGGGCTTTCCCGGAACATTCGAAGAATCCGCGTCGAGGCGGAATGATCCAAACAGGTTGGGGTGTGACAAGATGAACTACTGGCTGATGAAAAGCGAACCGGATGTGTTTTCCATCGACGATCTCAAGCGGGTCCGGGTGGAGCCGTGGGACGGCATCCGCAATTACCAGGCCAGGAATTTCATGCGCGACGAGATGAGGATCGGCGACCAGGCGTTCTTCTATCACAGCAATTGCGATGTGCCCGGGATCGTGGGGATCATGAAGGTTGCCAGCAGACCCTACCCCGATCACACCCAGTTCGAGCCGGACAGCAGGTACCACGATCCGAAGAGCGATCCGGACAATCCCCGCTGGATTCTGGTGGATGTGCGCTTTGTCAGGAAACTGAAGCGGACGGTGACCCTGGCGGAGATGAGGCTGGAGCCGGAACTGGAAGGCATGCGGCTGCTGATGCGGGGCAACCGGCTGTCGGTGATGCCGGTGGACAAGTCACACTGGGACCATATCCTGGGCATGCGGTGACCTGACCGGAACCGGTCCCCGTCCATCACAGGCACGCCCCATTCAGGCGCTCATGAACATTCCGCCGTTGACCGGGATGTTGGCCCCGGTGGTGTAGCCGTTCCGCTCGTCCGCCAGCCAGGAGACCGTGAACGCGATCTCCTCCGGAGTGCCCATCCTGCCCACCGGAACCTGGCGGACGATCCGGTCCCGGATCTCCGGGGGCATGGACATCGTCATGGGCGTCTGCACGTAGCCCGGCGAGATCGTGTTCACCGTCACCCCCCGGGAGGCCGTCTCCTGGGCCACCGCCATGGTGAACCCGTGCAGCCCCGCCTTGGCCGCGGAATAGTTGGCCTGGCCGAACTGGCCCTTCTGCCCGTTCACCGAGGCGATGTTGATGATCCGCCCGAAACCCCGCTCGATCATGCCCCGCACCACCGGCTGGGTGATGTTGAAGGCGCTGCTGAGGTTGGTGTCAATCACCGATCCCCACTGCTCCTCGGTCATGTTCCGCAGGGTCCGGTCCCGGGTGATCCCCGCCGCGTTCACCAGGATGTCGATGCCGCCGTAGAGTTGCTCCACCGTCTCCACCATGGATCGCGCGCTGCGGTAGTCCGCCACGTCCACGGGAATGATGGCAAAGTCGTACCCCCCTTCCCGGTGCCGTTGCTGCCAGGCCTCGGCCCCGTCCTGCTCCAGCGGGTAGTAGCCGGCGACCACGGTACAGTCCCGGTCCGCCAGTTCCCGGCAGACCGCGGTGCCGATACCGCCGACGCCGCCGGTGACGAGTGCGATGCGATTTGACATGTTGTTGTTCCGGTTATTGGGTCAAAATACTTGCTGCAATGCAGCATTGCGCGCCGCACAATAATCCCATCCGAAGATTCCTGTCAAGCCCCAATTCGGTCTACAGCCAGCGGGGCTGTGCCATCATCGTGAGCACGAACCGCTTTGGATTGCAACAGTGACTGCAGCGTCGAATCGGGCATTATATCGTTGTGAAACAATGAGTTATATCGACCTGGGAAGGGGAGGTTGGGTATTGCCTGCATGCAGGGCGAATTACAACAGCACATCCATCCCACGGTATTAGACCATCGTTGGGTGTGAGCGCGGTCAGGCATCGGATAGACTGATTTACAGGCTGTTTCCTTACCGGCCCGGCGGCAATCACCAATTGCCCCGCCGGTTGCGAAGGCCCTTCATTTTTTCTGAACATCAACCATCAAAAAGCTCTTTGGAGGAAGTATCGTGAACAATTCTCGGTTCACCCGTAGGGATGTACTGAAGTCATCCACAGCACTTGGCCTGGTGGGCGCCGCGCCCATGGTCTTCGTGCGCAGGTCCCACGCATTCACCAATGATCCGGGAAGCGGATCTTCCGTCATTCTCGGTTTCAACGTGCCCCAGACCGGACCCTATGCTGACGAGGGGGCGGATGAACTCCGTGCCTACCAGCTCGCTGTCAAGCACCTGAACGGTGAAGGGGACGGCGGCATGCTGAACACCATGAAGCCCCTGGCGCTGAAAGGCAATGGCGTGCTGGGCAAGAAGGTCGAGTATGTGACCGGCGACACCCAGACCAAGTCCGATGCCGCCCGGGCCTCCGCCAAGCGCATGATCGAGAAGGACGGCGCCATCATGGTGACCGGCGGTTCTTCCTCGGGCGTGGCCATCGCGGTCCAGTCCCTGTGCCAGGAGGCCGGCATCATTTTCATGGCGGGGCTGACCCATTCCAATGACACCACCGGGAAGGACCGGCGCAGGTACGGCTTCCGTCACTTCTTCAACACGGAGATGTCCGGTGCCGCCCTGGGACCGGTGCTGGAATCGGAATTCGGCAACCAGCGTGTGGCCTACCACCTGACCGCCGACTATACCTGGGGCTGGTCGCAGGAGGGTTCCATCAAGAAGTACACCGAGGCCCTCGGCTGGCAGACCGAGGCCGCTGTCCGCACCCCGCTGGGCGCCGGCGACTTCTCCCAGTACATTACCCCGGTGCTGAATTCAGGCGCTGATGTGCTGGTTCTCAACCATTACGGCAAGGACATGGTGAATTCGCTGACCCAGTCGGTCCAGTTCGGTCTGCGCGACCGGCAGGCCAACGGCAAGGACTTCCAGATTGTGGTGCCGCTGTTCTCCCGTCTCATGGCCCAGGGTGCCGGCGAGAACATCAAGGGGATTTTCGGCTCCACCAACTGGAACTGGTCCCTGCAGGACGAAGGCTCGAAGGCATTCGTCAAGTCCTTCGGGGGCGAGTATGGCTTTCCACCGTCCCAGGCCGCGCAGACCTGCTATGTCCAGGCGATCCTGTATGCCAACGCGGCGGAAACGGCGGGCTCCTTCGACCCGTGCGCAGTGATCGAGGCCCTTGAGGGCTTCAGGTTCGACGGCATGGGCAACGGCCCCACCGAATACCGCGCGGGCGACCACCAGTGCTTCAAGGATGTGCTCGTGGTACGCGGCAACCAGAACCCCTCCAGCCAGTTCGACCTGCTGGAAGTGGTTCAGGAGGTTCCGCGGTCTCAGGTGGAATACGATACCGCCATGCTGGGCGGTGACCTGGGCAGCTGCGCTGCCTGATGCGGGTGTTCGGCCGGAGATGCATGACGCTCCGGGCGATGCATGCCTGCAACAGGATTTCCCGCGTCCCCCGGGACGCGGGAAATCGTCATAGTGTTCTTCACCGGATCCGGACGTGGATGCGATATTCCTGCAGATACTGAATGGCCTGGACAAGGGCGGCGCATACGCGCTGATCGCCCTTGGGCTGACCCTGGTGTTCGGTACCCTGGGCGTGGTGAATTTCGCCCATGGCGCCCTGTTCATGCTCGGCGCCTTCTGTGCGGTGACCTTCCAGAACATCCTGACCCTTTCCAGGAAGGTCAAGGACGAGAGCATCACCTTCTTCGACGCCTACAAGGAAATCCCCTACCTGGAGATCTGGTTCGGGGAAACCGGGATGGTGATCATCGACTGGGCCGTGCCGCTGTCCCTCCTCATGGCGATACCCGTCATGCTGGTGATCGGACTGGTCATGGAGCGCGGGCTGATCCAGTATTTCTACAAGCGCTCCCACGCGGAACAGATTCTCGTCACCTTCGGCCTCGCCATTGTGCTGCAGGAGGTGATCAAGTCCTTCTTCGGCGCCAACCCCATTCCAACGCCCGCCCCGGAGATCGTCGCGGGCAGCGCCAACGTGGGGGCGCTGTTCGGCCTTGGCGATTCGGTGGTCTATCCGTACTGGCGCCTGATCTACCTGGCGTTCTCCCTCGTGGTGATCAGCGCGGTGTTCGCCTTTTTGCAGTTCACCACCTTCGGCATGGTAGTGCGTGCCGGCATGGCGGATCGCGAGACGGTGACCCTGCTCGGCATCGATGTCGAACGGCGCTTCACGGTGGTGTTCGGTATCGCCGCCATCGTCGCCGGGCTTGCAGGCGTGATGTACACGCCGATTCTGCCCCCGGACTACCACATTGGCATGGACTTCCTGGTGTTGTCGTTCGTGGTGGTCGTGGTCGGCGGCATGGGCTCGCTGCCCGGCGCGGTGGCCGCGGGGTTCCTGCTTGGCATCCTGCAATCGTTCGCTTCCATGAACGAGGTGAAATCCATACTGCCGGGCATCGACCAGATCATCATCTACCTGGTGGCCGTAGTGATCCTGCTGGTGCGGCCCCGCGGGCTCATGGGCCGCAAGGGCGTAATGGAGGACTAGGACCATGGGATTTTTCAAGCTGTCCCGGCGAGATGCCATGACGATGCTGATCTTCATCGCCCTGGTGCTGCTGGCACCCGTCTGGCTCCGGCCCTTCGGCGCCGCCTATCCCGACCTGCTGCAGAAGTTCGCCATCTTCGGACTCTTCGCGATCGGCTTCAACATCCT
Source organism: Candidatus Poriferihabitaceae bacterium (assembly GCA_965213885.1). Classification (GTDB taxonomy): domain Bacteria; phylum Pseudomonadota; class Gammaproteobacteria; order Arenicellales; family Poriferihabitantaceae; genus VYFG01. The sequence goes on along the minus strand of OZ243919.1, from coordinate 2,415,979 downwards.
GTTCGGGTTGACCGGCTACCTTTCCTTCGGCCATGCGGCGTTCCTCGGCATCGGCTCCTACACTGCGGTCTGGTCATTCAAGCTGCTGTCCATGAACGTCATACCCGCGGTGATCTTCGGGACCCTGGTGGCCGGCCTGTTCGCCGTGCTGATCGGCTACGTCAGCCTGCGGCGGACGGGGATCTACTTCTCCATCCTGACCCTTGCGTTCGCGCAGATGTGCTACAACCTGGCATATTCCGTGCTGACGCCGATCACCAACGGGGAAACCGGACTGCGCGTGCTGCAGGATGATCCCATGGTGATCGACGGCATGTTCGGCGTGGTGCAGGAGGGTTCCCCCATCGGCAACTTTTTCGGCGTCAACATGCAGGGCTACCCCGCGTTCTATTTCTGCGCGGCGATGCTGATCATCGGGTTCTTCATTTCACTGCGAATCTTCCGGTCACCTTACGGTCTCAAGCTGTCCGCCATCAAGTCCAACCAGAACCGGATGAAATACACCGGCTTCAACACCCGGCCGTACCTGTTGTGGGCCTTCGTCATATCCGGCATGTATGCCGGCATGGCCGGCTCCCTCATGGCGGTGACCGATCCGCTGGCCGGCGCCGAGCGGATGCAGTGGACCGCATCCGGGGAAGTGGTGCTGATGACCATCCTCGGAGGCGTGGGCACATTGATCGGCCCGATGCTGGGATCGGTCCTGATCAAGTATTTCGAGAACATTTTCTCCGCATTCAACAAGGAGGCGTTGCACGATGTCTTCGCATTCATGCCTGAGTGGCTGGAGAACCTCGTGGTGACTGTTGTCCATCCGTTCGTTGGCGAGGGCTGGCACCTGACGCTGGGGGCGCTGTTCATGGTCATCGTCATCTTCCTCCCGGGCGGGCTGATGGAAGGGCTGAACCGGCTGTCCAGGCTCCGCGGCAGGAAACCGGGGAAATAGAGGGGACCGGCATGACAGACAACATCGTGCTCAACATCCGCAACGTCGACAAGACATTCGGCGGCCTGCAGGCGCTCAGCGACGTCAACCTGGAGATCGAGGAAGGCAAGATCCACGCCATCATCGGTCCCAACGGCGCTGGCAAGTCCACGCTGCTCAACGTGTGCATCGGCAGACTGGAACCCACCAGTGGCACGGTGACCTTCGACGGCGAGGTCATCACCGGCAAGGCTCCCCATGAAATCAACCAGGCCGGCGTGGTCCGGGTGTTCCAGACCCCGGAAATCTTCCCCGAGCTCAGCATCATGGAGAACGTCATGATCCCGGCGTTTGCCAAGCGCGACGGCTCCTTCCGCTTCAACCCGTTCAGCAGCCTCGGGGACGAGTCGGGGATCCGGGAGGAGGCGGAGCATGTTCTAGAGGACATGGGATTGCTGGAGCAGAAGGATCATCATGCGGGCAGCATGTCCCGCGGCGACAAGCGCCGCCTGGAGCTGGCCATGGGGCTGGTCCAGCATCCCAGGCTGCTGTTGCTGGATGAACCCACTGCAGGGATGTCCAGGGCGGACACCAACGCCACCATCGACACCCTCAAGCGGATCAAGGAGCGGGGCATGACCAAGGTCATCATCGAACATGACATGCACGTGGTGTTCAGCCTCGCCGACACGATTTCCGTGCTTGCCCAGGGGGCCATCATCGCCCAGGGGGAACCTGACGATATCCGGGGCAACCCGAGGGTCCAGGAAGCCTATCTCGGGGGCGCGCACTGATGGCCACCGAAGCGGAAATGCATACCAGGAAGTCGGCGGGCTCCAATCCGGCGTTCTTTTCCTGCTGGGACGTTCACGCCTACTACGGCGAAAGCTACATCGTGCAGGGGGTCAGCTTCGATATCCGCGAAGGGGAGATCGTCGCCCTGCTCGGCCGCAACGGTGCCGGCAAGACATCCACCCTGCGCACGATTGCCCAGGTCGGGTCGCCGGAACTGAGGCACGGCGAGATCTGGCTGGACCACCAGCCGCTGCACAAGATGAAGTCGTTCGAGGCCAGCCGGACCGGTGTCGGGATGGTGCCCGAGGACCGCCGGATCATTCCGGGGCTGTCCGTGGAGGAGAACCTCAGGCTGGCCCAGATCGCGGAACCCGTCGGGTGGAGCCTGGAGCGTATCTACCAGCATTTTCCGCGCCTGGCGGAGCGCCGCAGCCAGGAAGGGGTGACCCTGTCCGGCGGAGAACAGCAGATGCTGTCGGTTGCCCGCGCACTGGCGCGGGATATCAAGCTACTGCTTCTGGACGAACCCTATGAGGGACTGGCGCCGATCATCGTCAGGGAAATCGAGAAGATCGTGGAAGGCATCAAGGAGCTTGGCATCACCACCATCATCGTGGAGCAGAATGCCGTCGCTGCGCTGACTCTCGCGGACAGGGCGGTCATCCTCGACATGGGGCAGGTCGTGTTCGACGGCGAGGCGCAGGAGGTGCTGGAAAATGCCGAGCTGCGCCAGCAGTACCTTGCCATCTGACCCTTTCCCGACGGCGAAGTCCGGTTCATTCTCCCCATGAGGGCCATTGTCGCGACATACCCTCCCGGTCGCACCGTTCCCCTATCAACATACAGTTTCCCAGGAGAGGCTTCATGAACCAATGCCGATTTGCCGACAGGTTGAACTTTCTGGAATCCGAGCAGGTGATGGAAGTCGACTTCAGCGATCTGACGTTCGACACCAGCGCCATGGTGGACGAGTTCTACGACATGGTCGAGCATGAAATCGCAGTCCGCGACAACCGCAAGTGGTATTTCCTGGTGAACTACCGCAACACGCGCATTTTCGAGCTCGCCTGGATTCGTTTTGCCCAGAGGGGCAAGCGGGTCAACCTGGCCTCGTCACTGGGCTCGGTGCGTTATGCAGTGCGCGAGGAGGTGGGCCAGACCATCGAGTCCAGCGCCAAGAGGGACAATTTCGACCCCAACCTGTTTGACAGCCGCGAGGACGCCGTCGCCGAGATTGAGCGGATGAAGTCCGCCGCCCCGGACGCCTGACGGAGCATCTCGAGTCAGGAGATCGGCTCGACGAACTTCCGGAAGACGGTCCCACCGTGTCCCGGGCCCGGGCAGCAGCCCTGCCTGATCAGGTCAAGGCAATGCTTGCGGACAGCGGAAACGGGGCGGGCCGGCAACGGCAACGACGCACCACCCCGACTTGCGGCGGACTCGACGCCCGATCCGATGGACATGGTATTCTCGCGGTTCCATTCGCAGCGCCGTCGGAACAGCAACGGGAGAATCCGCCGCGCGGCATTCATTTCAGGAGACAGCATTTACTTGAATCAGTAAGATATTGGCACATGGCGCCGGGCATGAAGTCACTCCCCGGATTCGTCCCCTGGAACCGACACCAGACTCATTCGACTGAGGTACCCCTGTGCAACGAACCCTTTACGTCCGGGTGCGGGCATTTGTCCCGGCTATCGCCATCGCATTGGCGGGCCTTGCCCTTTTACCCGGTATTTCCAATGCAGATCAGGACAATCCCATGATAATCCTTGAAACCAGTATGGGCGACATCACCCTGGAGATGTACTCCGAAGACGCCCCCGCTACCGTGAAAAACTTTATGGACTACGTCGAGTCGGGGTTCTTCGACGGGATGATCTTTCACCGGGTCATCAAGGGCTTCATGATCCAGGGCGGCGGCCATATGACCGACATGAGCCAGAAACCCACGGGGGAACCCATCGTCAACGAGGCCGACAACGGGCTGCGCAACGATGCCGGGACCATTGCCATGGCCCGGACATCGGACCCCCATTCCGCGACGGCCCAGTTTTTCATCAACCTCGAGGATAACGACTTTCTCAACCACACCGGCAAGGATCCCCGGGGCTGGGGCTATGCGGTGTTCGGCAGGGTGACCGATGGCCTTGACGTGGTCAAGGCCATCGGCAATGTGGACACCGGCCAGGTGGGATCCCACAGCGACGTCCCCTCCGAGCAGGTGATCATCGAAAAAGCCCGGGTGTCGTCCAGGTAACCAACCGCGAGGAGACGAGGAGACATATCATGTACAGCTTCAGCACCAGGTTCGGGGGCGGCTACGAGGAGGCCATCAGCCGCGTCACCGAGGAATTGGCCAGGGAGGGATTCGGCGTGCTCTCGGAAATCGACGTGAAGGCAACCCTCAAGAAGAAAATCGACGTGGACCGAAGGCCCTACATCATCCTGGGTGCATGCAATCCGGCCCTGGCCAACCAGGCGCTGAACGCGGAGCCGGATATCGGGGTGCTTCTGCCCTGCAACGTGATCGTCCGCGAGGAAGAGGATGACGGCATCACGGTGACATTCATGGATCCCCAGTCGGTGCTGCAGCTGGTGGACAGACCGGAGGTCCAGCCGCTGGCCGAGGAAGTCAAGACACGCCTCGAGCGGGTGCGCGACGCCATTGCGGGCTGAGCGGGCTCCGGGCGGGATGCCCGGCTCAGTCCATCAGTTCCTGGATTTCCCGGTGTAGCCGAGCGGGCAGTTCGATCCCGGATTCCCGGGTCTCGGCCCGGCTGGCATGCCGGCGGTCACCGGGCAGGCGGGTGCCTTCCTGGTCCAGGACGGCCTGGAAAAGCCTTTCCCCCCGCTCCAGGTACTCGCCGGGGGAGCCGAAACGCGACGGGTCCAGTGCCAGGATGAGTTCGCCGCCCTTGGGTGGCCCCTTCTGGCCCCCGTCGTCCTGCTGCGATTCGACGCTGAGAAACTCGCCGATCAGGGGGCCGGCGAGCAGTTCGATCATCATGGCCAGGGAAGCGCCCTTGTACCCGCCGAATCCGAGCTGGGCTCCCTGGAGCACGACGTTGGGATCGGTGGTGGTCTCGCCGTCCGGACCGATTCCCGCGGTTTCGGGCACGCTGTGGCCGTCGCGCGCCGCGATCTGGATCTCGCCCCTCGCCATCGCGGCGGACGCCTGGTCGAACACCAGCGGTGGGCGGTCCCTGCGGGGCCAGGCGAACCCCATGGGGTTGGTTCCGAAGAGTGGGCTCTTGCCCCCCGCCGGAGCCACGTAGGGGTAGGACCCGGTAAATGCGAAGGCGCAAAACCCTTCCTCCGCCAGCGCTTCCGTCTCGGGCCACAGGGCGGCGATGTGGAACATGTTGACGTATGCAAGTGCGGCGATCCCCTGTTCCCTGGCGCTGTCCATCAGGGGAGCCTGGCCGATGCGATGGCCCAGGGGCGCGTAGCCGCCGTCCCCGTCCATCCGGATCACGCCGGGGGCGAGCCGTTCGATCGTGGGCGATGCATGGCCGTTGACACGCCCGTTCCTGACGCCCGACACGTACCAGGGGAGCCGGAACAGCCCGTGCGAATAACATCTGTCCGCCTCCGCCTGGATCATCCTGCCCGCCACAGCCTCGGCGTTCTCCTGGTTGCAGCCGTTGTGCAGGAGACACCTGAGGGCGAGATCGCGGGCGTCGGACAGGGACAGTTTGACGGTGGACATGGCGGGATCCGTTCTCCGGAAGGAAAGGTGATGACCGGAATGTGTTTGAAAAAGACAGCCCAGTCAAGACGGCGCGGTCCGGCCCGGAAGCCAGCGCCCTGGCGGGACGACGGGCGGGGATTGTGTATCATCGGCCTGGATTCCCCTGACAAAACCATGGTGGGCGTCTCCGCTCCAGACACAGATCCCCCGATCCGGGCCCGTGACCTCCTGGCTGGCCTTGGGCAGTGCATGCGGGAGCACCGCGCCTCGTTGCGCCGCGCCATCCGGCAGGCGCAGCGCAATGGGGGAAGCCTGGACCGCCTGGCCGCCAGGGTGGCGGACTCTCGCCGGCTCGCTGACCTGCGCGGACAGAATCTGCCGGCGGTCGATTTCCCCCCGGATCTGCCCATCAGCGCGCATGCGGGGAAGCTGAAGGAACTGGTGCGGGAACATCCCGTACTGGTGGTCTGCGGGGAGACCGGCTCCGGAAAAAGCACGCAGATCCCCAAGATCTGCCTCACGGCGGGATACGGCGTGCACGGCATGATCGGCCAGACGCAGCCAAGGCGCATCGCCGCCCGTTCGGTGGCGGAACGGATCTCCGAGGAACTGTCGTCCCCGCTCGGCGATGCCGTCGGCTACCGGGTGCGGTTCAGCGAGCGGATGAGCGAACGCAACTACATCCGGGTGCTCACCGACGGCATGCTGCTGGCCGAGTTCGAGCGCGACCAGCTTCTCGAGCGTTACGACGTGCTGATCATCGACGAGGCCCACGAGCGTTCCCTGAACATCGATTTTCTCCTCGGGCTCAGCAGGCGGATACTCCGCAAGCGCCCGGAATTCAGGCTGATCATCACTTCCGCCACCCTGGACAGCGAAAAATTCTGCAGGCACTTCGATGATGCCCCGGCGGTCACGGTTTCCGGTCGCCTGTACCCGGTGGAGGTGCGCTACCGCCCCTTGTCCGGCGACCAGTCCGGCCTCGAGGCGGTGCCCGCGGGGATCGGCGAGGCGATTGACGAGCTGCACGGCGAATCCCCCGGCGACACCCTGGTTTTCCTGCCGGGCGAACGGGAGATCCGGGATGCGGCCGACTGGCTCGGCAAGCGGCTCAAGCCGGGAATCGAGATCCTGCCGCTGTATTCCCGCCTGACGCCTGGCGAGCAGCACCGCATTTTCAGGCCCGGCCAGGCGACCCGCGTCATCCTGGCCACCAACGTCGCGGAAACTTCCCTGACCGTGCCCGGCGTCCGCTACGTCATCGACAGCGGCCTTGCCCGGGTGAGCCGGTACAGTCCAGCGCGCAAGCTGCAGCGGCTGCCGGTGGAGCAGATCTCCCGCGCATCTGCGGATCAGCGGGCGGGCCGTTGCGGCCGTGTCGCCAGCGGAATCTGCATACGCCTGTACAGCGAGGATGACCATGCCGCAAGGCCCCCCTACACGGACCCCGAAATCCGCCGGACGTCCCTTGCCGATGTCATCCTGCGTATGAAGACGATGGCGATCGGCGACATCGAGACCTTCCCGTTCATCGACCGGCCGGGTCGGCAGCAGATCAACGACGGACTGCGGCACCTGGTGGAACTCGGCGCCCTGGATGACGCAAAGCGGATTACCGCCCTCGGCCGGCGCATCGCCCGCATCCCGGTGGACCCGAGGATCGCCCGCATGCTGCTGGCAGCCGAGCGTGAGGGCTGTCTCGAGGAGGTGGTGATCATCACTGCGGCACTGTCGTTGCCCGATCCCCGGCAAAGCCCCGCCGATCAGGACAAGAAAGCCAGGGAAAGGCATCAGGCGCTCAGCAGGGAGGAATCGGATTTCCTGGTCCTGCTCGATATCTGGCGGCAGTTCAGGCGTATCCAGAAGGAGGAATCCAGGCGCCAGTCCTACCGCTGGTGCAACGACAACTACCTGTCGGTATTCCGCATGCGGGAATGGGCGGCATTGCAGGCCGGCATCAAGCAATCCCTGAAGCACCTGGGGATCCGGCCCCGGGGCGCCGCGGCGGACCCCGCGAGCATTCACCGAGCCCTTCTGTCCGGGCTCCTGTCCAATGTTGCACAGCGGTCATCGCAGGCGGGGGGGCGTTTCGGGCAGGGCGGCGCAAGGGGCGGCAGGAAAAGGCGCGGGGTGGAGTATGACGGCACGGTCGGCAAGACGCTGCAGATCTTCCCCGGTTCGGTCCTGAGCGGCCACGCCCCCCGGTGGATCATGTGTGCGGAACTCCTGGAGACCAGGCAGGTGTTCGCGCGCACGGCGGCGGCGGTGGAGGCATCCTGGATCGAGGCCGCCGCGGGCCATCTCCTCCATTTCCACTACAGCGATCCCCGCTGGGACCCCCGCCAGGAACGCGTGGTGGCCCGGAGACGCGCCACGCTCTACGGGCTGACGGTCTACAGCGGCAGGAAATGCGATTACAGCCGGGTCAATGCCGTGGATTGCCGCGCCATTTTCATCCGTTCCGCGCTGGTGGACGGGGAGCTGGATTCCCGTCTGCCGTTCCACGTGCACAATCGGGCCCTCGTGGCGGAACTGGAATCCCTGGAGCATCGCACCAGGCGGCGCGACATCCTGGTCGATGATGCGGAAATCCACGCCTTCTACGATACCGTCATACCCAGCGACGTCAACAGTGCCAGCACCCTGCGGAAATGGCACCGCTCCCTGGACGCCGCCGGCCGGAATGCATTGCTGATTCCCCGGGAGCGCCTGTTGCTGGGGGATCCGGGTGAAACCCTGCAAAGATTCCCCGACCGGATCGAGAACAACGGCATTTCCCTGCCGCTCGACTACCTGTACGACCCGTCCTCGGAGCAGGACGGCGTGACCGCGAGAATCCGGCTGCCCCTGCTGAACCAGGTCAGTGGTGCGGCGCTGGAGCGGATGGTGCCCGGCCTCCTGCCGGAAAAGCTGTCGGCACTGATCAGAACCCTGCCGAAGCAGTTGCGGCGGAACCTGGTGCCGGTGCCCGATACCGTGGCGGCGCTGCACGATCAGGTGGTGCGGGACCCTCGCCCACTTGGCGTGGCGCTGGCGGACGCCATCAGGGATTGCCGCGGGGTCGGGGTCTCCCCCGGCGACTTCGATCCCGGCATGCTGCCGACCCATCTGCGGATCGGCCTTTGCGTGGTGGACGGGCACGGCCGCACCCTGGGTTTCAGCCGCGACCTCGGCGTCCTCAAGTCCGAGTTCGGACAGCGCGCCCACGCGCAATTCGTGCGCTCCGGCGACGCGGACATCGAGCGCAGCGGGATACGGCGCTGGGATTTCGATGAACTGCCGGAGTCCATCCGGATTCGAGTGGGCGAATACGAGACCTGCGCGTGGCCTGCCCTGGTGGATGCCGAGGACAGCGTCTCTATCGAGGTGTTCGACAGCGAGGAAATCGCGCGGCTCGCCCATCGTGACGGTGTTCGCCGTCTGCTGTGGCTGACGATGCCCGTGCACCGGAAACTGCTGAAGCAGCCGTTGCCGGACTGGCAGCGGATCAGCCTGATCTACGCCACGGTGGGCGATACCGGAGCCCTTCGGACGGCTGTCCTGCACAAGGCCCAGGACCAGGTGTTTTTCGAGGGACAGCCGGAGGTCCGGAGCAGGAAGGATTTTGAGGATCTGGTGGTGCGCAAGGGGCCGGCACTCCCCGCGGCCATGGAGGTCATTGCCCGCCATGTCGCCGCGTCCCTGTCGAACTGGCGCAGGCTCAGGGAGTTCATGCGGGACCACGAGGAGGAACTGCCGGCCGGGGCCCTGGAGGATGTCCGTGAGCAGCTCGAGTGGCTGATCTACGACGGGTATGTCGAGGACACGCCGGTCGGATGGCTGCCAGAACTCGGACGTTTTCTCCAGGGCGTCCAGGTGCGGCTGGAACAGGCGCGTCTGGACCCCGCCACGGACGCTCTCAGGGCAAGACGGGTGGCCGTCTGGTGGCGGCGATACATGGAGTTTGACGGCCACTATGGACCAGCGCTGGAGAAGTTTCGCTGGATGCTGGAGGAGTTCAGGGTATCGGTCTTCTCCCAGGGCCTCGGGACCTCGGTTCGCATTTCCGACAGGCGGCTGGAAACCGCCTGGGAAGAGGTCCTCGAAGAGCAGGCGACCGTCCGGATGGAGGAAAACCGGTTATGATCCCCTGGCGATTCCTCCAAGTCAGGGAAATTCAGGGAATAGACATGGTCACAGGAAAGCCCCCGTGCCACTGTGAGGTGCAACACCGGATAAGTCGCATGAGTGCTTGAAGGAGAGCATTGAAGCGATATATCAAACGGATACACTACCCGAAGCATTCTCCGGCGTGCCGCCCCGTAGGCCCGCCGAGAAGTCGGGCCTCGGGCTCATCCCGGCGCGTCCGGACATGTTTCTCCAGTTCTTGCCGCAGGAATGCCCGAGCAAGACGCGGAAAGATGTACGGCGTCCGTTTGTGACTCAAGTATATAATTCCCAGATCGAGATTCTGCTGACAAAGCTGGCGGCGAGCCTGGTCTATCCGATGGGCCTGTTCAGCCTGCTGGTCCTGGTCTCGCTGCTGCTCCGCGGGGCCGGCAGGGGCCGGCTGGCCGGCCGTCTTCTGCTCGCGGGCGCCCTCGTGCTGCTGACGGCGTCCGTTCCCAGGGTGGCCCAGCTGCTGGCAGGGCACCTGGAGCGCCAGTATCCCCCGTTGCCCGTGGCGGCCCTGCCGGAAGTCGAGGTGGCGGTGATGCTGGGGGGCGTGCTGGCCCTGCCACAGCCACCGCGGATCGAGGCCGAACTGGTGGGGAGTTCCGATCGCATCCTGCATGCCTTCCGGATCGCACGACAGGGCAAGGCCGAGCGCCTGTACCTGGTGGGCGGGGCCGTGTTCGGCGACGGCCCCTCGGGTGGCGGGTCCGGGCATGTCCGCCGGCTGCTCGCCGAATGGGGGCTGCCCGGCGACCGGGTGGATACCGGCAGCACATCCCGGACCACCCGCGAGAACGCCCTGGAGGCCCGGGACTATCTGGCGGAAAGGGGCCTCATCGACAGCCCCGTCATGCTGATCACTTCCGCGCTGCACATGCCCCGCGCCGTGGCGGTGTTCCGCACGGCGGGCATCCGCGTGGTGCCGGTCGCGACCGACGTGCGGGTCGCCGCCGACCCTTCGCCGGGGGTGTTCGACTGGGTGCCTTCGGCTGCGGCGCTGCAGCTGGCCACGGCGGCCCTGCATGAAATCGCGGGGCTTTGCTATTACCGTTGGCGCGGCTGGGCCCTGGTCGACTGAACCCGGCGGCATTGGTTGCGGCAGCCATGACCGAACTCGGTTAAAATCGTGCCCGGTCCGCAGTATCCGTCCCTTCCGTGACGCGCAAGCTCTACATCCATACATTCGGTTGCCAGATGAACGAGTACGATTCGTCGCGCATGTCCGATCTCCTGTCCGGGTCCCACGGCTACCTGCGCACCGATGACCCGGATGACGCCGACATGCTGCTCCTGAACACGTGCTCGGTGCGGGAGAAGGCCCAGGAGAAGGTGTTTTCGACACTGGGGCGTTGGCGCCGGATCAAGGACCGCAAGCGCGGCCTGGTCATCGGCGTCGGCGGCTGCGTGGCCAGCCAGGAAGGCCGTATGATCATCGAGCGGGCGCCCTACGTGGACATGGTATTCGGGCCCCAGACCCTGCACAGGCTGCCGCAGATGCTGGACGAGGTTCTGGAGGAGCGAAGGCAGGCGGTGGACATCAGCTTCCCCGAGATCGAGAAGTTCGACAACCTGCCGCCACCGCGTGTGGATGGTGTCAAGGCCTTTGTCTCCATCATGGAAGGCTGCAGCAAGTACTGCTCGTTCTGCGTGGTTCCCTACACCCGGGGCACGGAATTCAGCCGGCCCTTCGACGATGTGATCGAGGAGGTGGCGTGCCTTGCGGAGCAGGGCGTGCGCGAGATCAACCTGCTGGGGCAGAACGTCAACGCCTATCGCGGTCATGCCCACGACGGCCACGTCGTCGGGTTCGCCGAGCTGCTGCACTACGTCGCGGCCGTGGACGGGATCGACCGGCTGCGGTACACCACGTCCCATCCCGTCGATTTCACCGACGCCCTCGTCGAGGCCTATGCCGCCATACCCGAACTGGTCAGTCATCTGCACCTGCCGGTGCAGAGCGGATCGGACCGGATACTGGCGCGGATGAAACGTGGCTATAGCGCCGCAGAGTATGTCGACTGGATCGATCGCGTGAGGGCGATGCGGCCCGGTATTTCCCTGTCTTCGGATTTCATCGTCGGATTCCCCGGCGAGACGGAAGAGGATTTCGAGGCCACCATGACGCTGATCGACCGGGTCCGTTACGACCACAGTTTCAGCTTCATCTACAGCCCGAGGCCCGGAACGCCGGCCGAATTGCTCGCCGACGATACCCCCATGGACGTCAAGAAGGCGCGGCTGGCGAGGCTGCAGCGGACCATCCTCGCCTCCGCCAACCGGATCAGCGCGGGGATGGTCGGTAGCGTGCAGTCCGTGCTGGTGGAGGGCCCCTCCCGCAAGGATCCGACCGAGTACTCCGGGCGCACGGAGAACAACCGGGTGGTGAACTTTCCCGGTGACGAAAGCCTGGCGGGCAGGTTCGCGGACATCCTCATCACCGAGGCGCTGCCCAACTCCCTCCGGGGACGGCTGATGGAAGAGGCCCCCGCCGGCATGCGCACCATTGGCAATTTCGTGCCCGGGCTCAAGGTTGTCTAGGCCCCTCACCTTCGAGCTGCATCCCGCGGAAGCCGAGCGCCTGTCCCTGCTTTGCGGGCAGCAGAACGCCAATCTGGAACAGATCGAATCCTACCTGGGCGTCCGGATCGTCCAGCGGAACAATGCGTTCAGCATCGTCGGCGGCAGTCACCGCAGCGCCCGGGCGGAATCGGTCATCCGCCGACTGTTCGAGTTGACCGCGGATACCAGCCAGCCCATTCAGCGGCGCCAGATCAACCTGGAGCTGTCCCGGGTGGAAAGGGGCGAGGGCAACGGGGAGGACAGGGAGCTGGAAGAGGACGAGGTGGTGATCCGCCTGCGCAGGCATGTCATTCGCGGGCAGAACCCGCGCCAGCGGGACTACCTGCGCCGAATTGCCGGCCACGACATCAACTTCGGCATCGGGCCGGCCGGGACGGGCAAGACCTATCTCGCGGTGGCCTGTGCCGTGGCCGCGCTGGCGGACAACGAGATCGAACGGATACTGCTGGTGCGCCCGGCGGTGGAGGCGGGGGAGAAGCTGGGTTTTCTGCCGGGGGATATCGGCCAGAAAATCGATCCCTACCTGCGCCCCCTGTTCGATGCGCTGTACGAGATGCTGGGATTCGAACGGGTGGGCAAGCTGATCACCAGAGGGACCATCGAACTGGCGCCGCTCGCCTACATGCGCGGGCGCACCCTGAACGAATCGTTCGTGATTCTGGACGAGGCCCAGAACACCACGGTGGAGCAGATGAAGATGTTTCTCACCCGGATCGGTTTCGGTTCCAAGGCCATCATCACCGGGGACATCACCCAGGTGGATCTGCCGCGTGGACAACATTCCGGGCTCAAGCACGCCGGCCGGGTGCTGGCGGACATCGAGGGCATCAGTTTCACCTGGTTCATGCCCCGTGACGTGGTGCGCCATCCCCTGGTACAGCGCATCGTCCAGGCCTACGAAAATACCGAGGAAGTCCACGAACGGTGACGCCGTCACCAGAAAACCATCCACTGGAACTGGATCTGCAGCTGGCGACGCATCCGGACGGACTGCCGGAGCCCGCGTCGTTTTCACTCTGGGCCGGGACCGCGGTGAATGCCGCCGGGATCGCCAGGCGGGCGCTGACCATCCGGGTCGTGGGCACCGGGGAAATGCGGCGGCTGAACGCCGAGTACCGGGGCCAGGATCGGCCCACCAATGTCCTGACCTTTTCCTTCGATCCCATTGCGGGGGTGGAGGCGGACCTGCTCGGCGACGTGGTGATCTGCGCCCCGGTGGTTGCGGACGAGGCGCGGCAGCAGGGAAAGCCGCCGCTGGCCCACTGGGCTCACATGGTGATTCACGGAGTTCTGCACCTGTGCGGATACGACCACGCGGACGACCGGCAGGCCGGTGAAATGGAGGCCCTCGAGGAGCGGCTTCTTCAGGGCCTGGGCTATCCGGATCCGTACCGCGAACCGGCCGGGGCCGCATGAACTACCTGCTGGCCCTGGGCGCAGGAGTCCTGTCCGTCGGGGCCTTCGCGCCTTTTCGGTGGTGGTGGCTGTTCCTGGTCGCCACGGGCATCCTGTTCCTGCTTTGGGAGAAGGCGGGCCGCGGCCGGGCGTTTCGTCTCGGCCTCCTGTTCGGCCTTGGCCAGTTCGGCGCCGGGGTCTACTGGGTCTACGTCAGCATCCAGTCGTTCGGCGGCATGCCCCCGGTGCTGGCCGGGGTCTGCGTGTTCGGCCTGGTGTTCGTTCTGGCGCTGTTCCCCGCGGTCAGCGGCTGGCTCCAGGCGTGGTTCGGCGGTGCCGGTCCGGCGGTCAGGCTGGGGCTGATCATCCCGGTTCTCTGGATCCTGCCGGAATGGATCAGGGGCTGGATCTTTTCCGGAATGCCCTGGCTGAGCGCCGGCTATGCGTTTCTTGACACGCCGCTTGCCGGCCTCGCGCCGGTGGGAGGGGTCTACCTGGTCGGACTGGTTGCCCTTGCGACCGTCGGGGCGGTACTGGGGATGGTCCGGCAGTTGAGCCCGGCGGCGCTCCTGGCGACACTGGTTCCGTTCGGCGGATGGCTTGCCGGTTGGGTGCTGGACGGGCATGCATGGTCTGCCCCCCGCGGTGAGCGCATCGAGGTGGCCGTCATCCAGAACAACGTGCCCCTGCTCGAGAAGTGGGAGGAGGGCAACCAGGATGCCATCATCGGCGAATACCTTGCCCGCAGCGCCGCGCATCGCGACAAGGATCTCGTGGTGTGGCCCGAGGGCGCGGTCCCCGATTACCTGGAGAATCTCCCCCCGGAGTTCTGGGATGCACTGCTCGGACACCCGGCGGACTTCGCCTTCGGCACCCTGCACCGGCCGCCACCGGGTCCGGACTACTACAATACGCTGGTGGCGGTCAGTGGCGACATCCGGTTCTACAACAAGCAGCATCTGGTGCCGTACGGTGAATACTTCCCGATGCAGGACCTGCTCCATCCGATCCTGAAACATCTCACCATCCCGATGGCGGATTTTTCCCCCTGGCGATCGCCGCAGGAGCCGTTGCCCCTGGCGGGGCACCTGGCGGCGGCATCCATCTGCTACGAGGACGCCTTTCCCCATGAATGGCGGCACCAGGTTCCGGAAGCGGGGTTCCTGATCAATGTCAGCGAGGACATGTGGTTCGGGGATACCCTGGCACCGCACCAGCGACTGCAGATGGCGCGTTTCAGGGCCAGGGAATCCGAACGGCCCATGATCCGGTCCTCCAACAACGGCCTGTCGTCGCTGATCAACTGGCGCGGCAGGGTCACCGAAGTGGCCCCGCAGTTCGAGGCAGCGGTGGTTACCGGTTCCGTCCAGCCGAGAACCGGCACGACACCGTTCATCCGCTACGGCGACCTGCCGGCGATGATTGCCGCGGCCCTCATGCTTTTGGCGGGATTATTGTCCAGCTTCATTTCGCTGGGCTACAATTCGCGCTCACCATAACCGATCGATCTTGCGCATGAACCCCAATTCAACCGACACCTACCGCACGCTGCTGGACGTTTTCTGGCGGGACCGCACCTTTCTGCGCATCGTCGTTCTCATGATTGCCGGTTCCCTGCTGCTGACCCTATCCGCCAAGATCAAGGTGCCGTTCTACCCGGTCCCCATGACCATGCAGACACTGGCGGTGATGCTCATCGGATTCATCTACGGTTGGCGCATGGCCGCGGCCACGGTGCTGTTCTATCTTGCTCAGGGGGCGCTGGGTCTGCCGGTGTTCGCGGGCACGCCCGAAAAGGGAATCGGCCTGGGCTACATGATGGGGCCTACCGGCGGTTACCTGCTGGGATTCGTCCTTGCGGCCATGTTGTGCGGATGGCTCGCGGAACAGGGCTGGGACCGCAGCCCGGGGCGTCTGGTGGCTGCCATGATTCTCGCCAACGGGGTGATTTACCTGCTGGGCCTCGGCTGGCTGGGCGGCGTGGTTGGCTGGGACAAGCCCGTGCTGGCCTGGGGCATGATCCCGTTTCTCTACGGCGACCTGCTGAAGATCGTGCTTGGCGCGGGACTGCTCACCGCGGGCTGGAGGCTCCTGGACAGATAGATCCTGGCTGGCCGGGATCGGAAGACGACCCCGCAGCTTTCCCCGCTTGGCCGCTTGGGCGGTCAGGGCGGCGGTTCGGCTGTCGCCCGGACGGCGGTCCGGGATTGTCGGAAGTTACCGGGCCTCAGCTGGAATTGCCTTGCCGGCCGACGGACCCGCGCCGGCTGGAATCTCCCCTTCAGCGGTTGCCGGACAGGCTATGGAATGCGGGCAAGAAAAACCGATCCATGGGTTGATCAATGATCCGCCGCATCAATCGGAGGTGAAGGGGGTGCAGCGGATCGTCAATTGATTATGGTCACCTGCCACCCAGTGTCAGCCGTTTACAAACTGATTGTGCAAAACAAGGCGATCCATTGTCGGGAATCCAATGAAGGCGTGGTGGTGAACGGGTCGGAAGTCGGCCCTGTGCACGGACCACGGCGGTCCGGGAGATGCCACACAGCGCCCGGCACGGGTGGAATCCGCAGCGGTCCGGCTGGCGTGGTTGTTCCCGGCCTTCTTCGGAAAATCTCCGAAAAATCAACTAAAATCCGTTAAAATTCCTAAAAATGCAGGGAAATGTCCCGATGATGGGATAGGCAGGTGGCCACCGACTTGGCCTTGTCCAGGGGCAGGCGGGACTGCATGCGAAGGCCGATGCTTTCCCGGATGGCGTTGTTGTAGGCATTGAGCGGCTGCATGAGTCCGGATGCGGCTTCCCGGCGCCAGTCCAGTTCGCCCCGGTACAGTTCCCGTGCGCTCGCGAGCTGGGCCAGGGACTTTTCCCGGTCGGGGCTGTCACCCCGCAGGGCCCGCCGGGCCTTGGACAGGGCGGACCTGATGGAGCTTGCGCCCTCCAACTCGGACAATGCGCTCTCCCGTTCCTTGATCAGGTCCATGGCGGTTTCGGCCGTCTCGTCGAGGATGATGCGGTCCACGCCGTCCAGGATTGTCCCGGCGTCCTCCAGGGCATCCACGTCCAGCAGCAGCGCACGCAGTTTTGCGAGCGGTTCGTAGGCCTCGTCGGCGCCCCGGCGATACTGGCCGCGGGCAATCTTGTCAGCCTTGGCCAGTTCCTGGTATTGGCCGTGCCGGGCTCCCCAGGTTTCCGACATGCCCTGTTCTATCTCGGCGATCTCCGATTTCAGTCGCTGGATGGTGCCGGTGGTCTCCGCAATCAAATCCTGCGGCGGGGATTCCCGCCGCTCGAGCCTTGTGAGCCGCTTTCGGGCCTCATCCAGTTCGCTCTCCAGCTTTTGCAGGTCCCGCTGCATCCGCCGGGCCTGCTGGTGCAGGGGGCGAAATCCCCCGGAAAATTCCGCCAGCGCCGCGGCGGTGCCTTCCACCGCCGCCACCCGGTCGAAGGTGGACGCGGCCGTATCGAATCCGCGCATCATGTCCTCTCTCAGGTCGTCCGGCAGCATGGAGTAGTCCTGGCCGCGTGCCCTGTCGATGGCATCCAGCAGCGACTGCCGGTTTTCCGAATAATAGGGAAACAGGTCCTCCTCGATGCAGAGCTGCAGCCTAGGATTGACCGGAGGCGGTGCGGTATCCGCCGTGAGGTGGGTCCTGTTGGGCATGTAGTTGACCAGGCCCGGGAAGTAGCCGGCAATGGCCAAGCCAACCAGCTGGAGGGCGATGAACGCCACCGCCCCCTTGTAGATGTGCGTGGTCTTGACCTCGGGGGGCGCAACCCCGCGCAGGTAGAACAGGGCGAACCCGAAAGGCGGCGTCAGGAACGAGGTCTGGATGTTGAGGCCGATCATGACCCCGAGCCACACCGCCGTGATGTTGGCCGAGGTGTCGGACAGCAGGATGGGCGCCACGATGGGGACCACCACGACCGCGATCTCGATGAAGTCCAGGAAGAAGCCCAGCAGGAAGATGACCAGCATGACGACCAGGAACTGGGTCCAGAACCCCCCCGGCAGACTGGTCAGGAAGTGCCTGACCAGTTCCTCGCCGCCGAAGGCCCGGAAGGCCGATGTCAGCATCGCGGCGCCGATCAGGATGATGAACACCATGGACGTGGTCTTGGCGGTGTCCACCATGACGCTGACCAGGGTGTTGTTGATCCGGTAGGTGCGCCAGATGCTCCAGACGAGCGCCACCACGAACACCAGTACCGCCGCCCCGGCGAGCAGGACGCTGACGAACTCCTGCTGGTTGTCGATCTTCTTGATGTTGAGTTCGACCATCTGCAGGAGCACCACGATCACGGCGATGGCCGCCACCGCCATGACGGTCGGGGTGTACTGGTGGCGCCTGCCCTGGGTCAGTCGGTAGCCGCCCATGATGATGGCGCCGACGGCACCGATGGCACCGGCCTGGTTGACTGTTGCGATACCGAGGATGATGGATCCGAGTACCACGAAGATGAGTGTCAGCGGGGGAATCAGGGACACGGCCACCGAGATCGCGTACTTCCGGTCGTACGAACCCTCATAGGGAACCGGTGGCGCGGTGTTCGGCTTCAGGATGGCGACGACCAGGATGTACAGCATGTACAGACCCACCAGGATCAGGCCCGGAATCATGGCCCCCATGAACATGTCGCCGGCGCTGGCGGAGGAGATGTCCAGTTCGGAGGGCAACGCGAATTCCCCGGTCAGTTCCTTGTATTCCGCCTTGCGCAGCGTGCTGGCCTGGTCCGCCGCGTTGGACAGCTGGTCCGCGAGGATGATGAGGACGATGGACGGGGGGATGATCTGGCCCAGGGTTCCCGATGCGCAGATGGTTCCCGTTGCCAGGGGTCTCGAGTAGTTGTTGCGCAGCATCGCCGGCAGCGAGATCAGTCCCATGGCGATGACCGTGGCGCCGAGGATGCCGGTGGTGGCGGCAAGCAGCGCACCGACGAATACCACGGAGATTCCGAGTCCGCCGGGAATGGGGCCGAACAGCTGCGCCATGGACACCAGCAGGTCTTCCGCGATGCGCGAACGCTCCAGCATGATGCCCATGAAGACGAACAGCGGGATGGCGATCAGCGTATCGCGCTCCACTTCCCAGTAGAGACTTCGGAAGTTCGTGATCCCAGCGGTGAGCCACTGGGAGGGGCCGTCCTGGGCGAAATAGGCGGAAGTGTCGCCGGCAAAGAGGTAGCCCGTGCCGGCAGCCAGGGCGATGGTGATGATCGCGGATCCCGGCAACGCGAAGGCGACCGGAAACCCCGAGCTCAGGGCCACCACCATCACCAGGATCAGGATACACAGGAAAACCAGTTCCATGGTCAGGCCTCCAACCGGCGGGGCGCGTTCCCCGGTTCAACCCGGACCGCGCCCGGGTCGTCCTCGCGGACGGTGAACTGCGCCATATTCGAAAGAAAGAAACTGACGAACTGGATCGCCATGGTAAGGGCGAACACCATCAGGTAGGCGGCCATCAGGTACTTGGTGTACATGCCGAATCCACTCTGGGAGATTTCGTAGCTCAGTAGCGGGCTGATGATGATGCTGCCCCGGCTGCTGGTGCCGAGGATCAGGATAGTCCAGCAAAGCGGCAGGCCCAGCAGCAGCGAACCGAGGGTGTTGGTCACGGCCTGGCCGCGCTCGGAAAAATTGGCGTACAGCACATCCACGCGCACGTGGCCGTCGTGCATCAGTGTGTAGGCGCTGGCGAACAGGAACAGGCCGGCATACCAGAAGCGCACGACGTCTCCCTGGAAGGCCTGCTCGTAGGAGAACACGAAGCGGGAGATGACGATCGTGAACTCCGCGGCGACGATCATCAGTGACAGCCAGATGAAACCGATGGAACGGGAAAACAGGGCGATGACGGCGGCGATGCCCACGAGCGGGTAGTGAACCCAGGAGCCCCGGAATATGGAGCGGCCAAGCTGCGTGGTGAGGTGATCGCCGACGATGGCGGAAAGGAATCCCTCCACCCGCAGGAAGGAGATCATGGAATCGGCGAGACCGACCAGCAGGACGGCCCAGAAGGCCATGCGGGTAAAGTAGGAGGCCAGGGCATCGAACAGGCGGGCATCGTCATCCATGTCCCGCCCGGGCGTGCGGAACACCCACCAGACGACCAGTAGCGAGATGGCCACAAACAGGAAAAACTGGATCCATCCGGCGATGAGCACGAAACCCTCGAGCGCCTTGAAATTCCTCGCTGGGGTCAGGAGTCCCAGGTGGGTGAGCAACGCGCCGATGCCGGGCCACTCGGTCCAGTACACCAAGAAATTGTCGACGAGAAACAGCATCACCGCCGCCACCATCAGGGCGGCCAGCACCCGCAGGAGCCGCGGGTAGCCGGCAGCGATTTCCAGCAGGCGAATCAACATGGATCCATGGCGGGAGTCTTGTACCGCGGCGTTGCCTGGCGTCGATTTATCGATGTGAAGAACCGGAAAACGGAGCCAACAGGCTCCGTTTTCCAGGTAACCGGAGACCGGTTTCAGTCACCCGGCAGGTAATCGGCAGAAGGCCCGATCAGATTCCGGTGACCCGGTTGCGCTGGCGCAGGTACTCCTGGTCGGCGATCTTCTGCCAGGCACCGATGTCGGCGCGGGCCCTGAGGAAGCTTTCGTGCACCCGCCGGGCAAGGTCACTGTGTTCCACGGTTTCCGCGAACACCGCGTCGGCGGCTTCGCCGAAGGAGTCGTAAATCTCATCGCTGAACTTGCGAAGCTGGACGCCCTGCTCGTTGATGAGCTTGGTCAGCGATGCGCCGTTGTTGGCATTGAACTCCGACATCATGACATCGTTTTCCATGGAGGCGGCCGATTCGACCATGACCTTGTCGGAATTGGACAGGCCCTCCCAGAAGTCCTTGTTGATGCCGGCGGCCAGCATGGGGCCGGGTTCGTGCATGCCGGGATAGTAGTAGTACTTGGCAGCCTCGTAGAACTTCATGGCGGCGTCGTTCCAGGGTCCGACCCATTCGGTGGCGTCAATGGCCCCGGAGATCAGGTTCTCGTAGATCTGGCCGCCCGGCAGCGACACGGGGGATGCGCCCAGCTGGGCCAGCACGTCGCCCCCGAGACCGGGAATACGCATCTTGAGGCCCTTGAAATCATCGGCGGATTCCATTTCCTTGCGGAACCAGCCCCCCATCTGTACGCCGGTATTACCGCACATCAGGTTCTTCAGACCGGATTCGCCGGCCAGTTCATCCCACAGTTCCTGGCCGCCGCCGAAGCGTATCCACGCATTCATCTCGGTGTAGGTCAGGCCGAAGGGGACCGCGGTGAAATAGGCCCAGGCAGGATGCTTGCCTTTCCAGTAGTAGTCCGCCGCATGGTAGATCTGGGCATTGCCGGATGCGACCTCATCGAAGGAGTCGAAGGCGCCGACCCGTTCGCCGGCGGCGAAGTACTCCACCTGGAAGCGACCGTCGCTGATATCGATCAATCGCTGGGCAAAGCGCTGGGCGCCGGTGCCGAGGCCGGGGAAATCCCTGGGCCAGGTGGACACCATGGCAATCTCGATGCGTTCCTGGGCAATGGCGGGAGCCGCCAGAGTGGTGGCACCGGCGGCAACGGCCGCACCACCTTTCAATAGATCACGACGTTTCATGTTGCAGGTACTCCTTATAAAGTAGTGTCAGGGAAGATTGAGTGAAAACGATTCATGCAATGCTTCAGAATTGCAAAGTTGGGTTGATCGGTTTGATACGTGCAGGTGCACCTTCGGGCGGGCACCCCGGCCAATTTTGCGGAGGATAGTATTACCTATTTACGGGTGCCAGTAAAGGCGCAGGCGATTCGGGGTACGCGACATATTTGTTCAGTTTTTCTGAGAATCATGCAGATGCGGATTCTTGCAGGTTTATCTTGTATGAAAGATAGATATCAGGGCGCAATCTTTGCCCCACAATCCCGAGCAGGATTCGAATAATAGGCCTAAGTCATTGTCTTTTATGACCCCCGCTTCCACTCCGAAGTGCATCCCTCGCCGCTATCCCGGAATGAGGGCGTAGCCCGAATGGAGGGATCGCGGCGGCGACGGAAAATCAGCGCCCCTGGGCGCCCATTCCGGCCGGAAATGGCGTCAATCCCGACTCCGGGGGATACGGACAGAGGCCATTCGCCGGCGCAAGGGCCTGCCCGGCGCCTTCCGGCCGAGCGGGGCCCCTCCCGTGGGTCACGAGATGCCCGGACCGGCGATGTCGCCGCCTTCAGGGGGGGACCAGGGCCCGGCGAAGACCTCCGCGGGCGTGCGATAC
Source organism: Candidatus Poriferihabitaceae bacterium (assembly GCA_965213885.1). Lineage (GTDB taxonomy): Bacteria > Pseudomonadota > Gammaproteobacteria > Arenicellales > Poriferihabitantaceae > VYFG01. Next base: position 2,394,182 of record OZ243919.1, on the reverse strand, counting down.
CCCAGCACCTTGCGGGGTCGGTGATTGAGCCGATCTTCCACCGCCCGGACCTGCGCCTCCGTCACCTGGCGGAAGTCCGTCCCCTTCGGGAAGTACTGGCGCACCAGGCCGTTGGTGTGTTCGTTCAGTCCCCGCTCCCAGGAATGGTAGGGAGTGGCGAAGTAGAAGCCCGCTCCCAGCGAATCCGAAATCTCCCGGTGCCCCGCAAACTCCTTGCCGTTGTCCGCCGTGAGAGTGTGAACCCGGTCTCGAATCGGCCCCATGCGCCGGGTGAGCGCCGTGGTCACCGCCGCCGCGGTCTTCACCTCGACCCGCTCCAGGAAGGTAAACTTCGAACCCCGGTCCACCGACGACACCAGAGCGCCCCGGTGCCTCGCTCCGATGATCGTATCGAGCTCCCAGTCCCCGATCCGGGACTTCTCCTCCACCACCCAGGGACGCTCGCCAATGTCCACCCGGCCGGGTATGTGACCGCGTCCGGCATGCCGCCCACCGCGCCAGTTCGGCTTCTTGCCACGGCGACGCAGGTGCCGGTACAGGGTGCCTCCCGTCCGTCGGTCCGCCCGTACATGCTGGTAGATCCACTCCTTCCCCGCCATCACCTCGCCCAGCTGCCGATACCGGCCCGCAATCTGTTCCGGGCTCCATCCTTCCTTCAGTCGGCCTTCCACCACTCTCCAAAGATCGGGAGTCATCTTGCGCGGTACTGCCGAGGCTTCATGGCGCCGGGACGTCGCCTTGCCATGGGCCTGCTTGGGCCGGTAGCCCCGCTGCCCCCGGCCCCACGACATCTCCCGGGAGATCGTCCCGGGGTCCCGTCCGAGATCGTGGGCAATCTCCCGTTGCGACAGGCCCCTATGCAACAGGGTGTTGATCTGGCATCGTTCGCAATGGGTCAGGTGGTGGTAGCCAACAGGCATCGACAATCCTCCGTTGTAGCAAACAGAGATTGTTGACCATCACCTGGCCCGCCGCAATCCGCTCTCCTTCAAGCACTCAGGCGACTTATCCGGTGTTGCACCTCACAGTGGCACGGGGGTACCATTAAATGGATCAGTTTGGCGTGTTTTGACACGAGGTGACCGGCAAATTGGATTGTTGTCCGATCATTGGTAATTTTGCACAAAAAGAGATGGGCTGGAATATTGAGGACATTATGATTTCGAGAAAGATTCTTTTTGCTCCGCTGGCAGCACTGGCGTGCGTCTTCGCAATGCCCGTGATAGCCGCAGAAGACGAATTTGAAGTGGAATTGGCAATCCCTTCAGAAATTGAGGGTCAGGTCGATCCCTTCGGCAGGGCGCCGTCTTTCACCGTCCGTGCTTATGAGAAAGGACACACTCTGACAAGCTCCTGGTACCACAGCGGCCTTTGGCACAGGTGGATGGTTTATACCCCTTCTCAGGCTGTCAGAGATAGAGGTCTATTTAGCAATGGAGATCATTGGGCTTACAGCATAGTGGGAACCAACGGAGACGACCGGGTTCGGGCGCAGAAGTACAAGAACCAGCGATTGGATTTCGAACCGGACATGCCGGAGGGTCTGGAGTACACCATGCAAATCAATGCAGATGAGGCCGGCGTCGACATTTTTACTGGCGGGGGCAACGACACCGTCTACGGGAGCGACGGAAATGACCAGATCAGCCCGGATGGTAACGTGTATAAGCAAGGGAAGACCAGCTCGCAGTGGAGTGGGTCGTTCGAGGAACTGGGTTGCTGGGAAAGCACCGTACATCAGCAATGCGAGAAGTTGACCGACACGGGAACCAAGCGCTACTACGGCATGGACGGCGATGACCTGCTGCAGGGTGGGTCGGGTGATGACCTTCTGGGCGGTGGCCGGGGCAACGACCGGCTTTACGGCGGACCGGGAGACGATATACTGCGAGGCCAGCGGGGCGACGACTATCTGTATGGTGAGACGGGCAACGACCGGCTTTATGGCGGCCGGGGTAACGACCGGCTTTACGGCGGCGCCGGCAATGATTTCCTGTGGGGAGGTCGTGGCCGCGACTGGCTTGTCGGTGGCCCGGGCTCGGACTTCATGAACGGCTCGACGGGATACGACATCTTCGACTTGGATGGCAACGAGGAAGGAGATCGTGACGTGATCCTGGCTGATCGTGACGACAACATAAGGAGTCAGTCCCTATGGCAGGGGGCGCAACGTATCGCCATCGGCGACGTGACCCTGCCGAATATTTCGATCGGGGGCTGGAGCTATACTCTGGACGCCAACAATTTGAAGGACTTTGCCCACCGGGTGGATGGGGCGGATATCGTCTACCAGAAGAATTGACAATTTCGCCGTCATGTGGTGACGGCGATTCTGGCGGGCTGTCTGGACACAGCTATATCGGGTAAAACGACTGTGTTGTTGTATCTGGCAGGGTTACAGGACGATTAATCGCCACTCCCGATTGATAAACCCGAATATTGGTTTGAAATTCATCTTGTAGTGCATTTTCCTGCAATCCTTAAATCCAGTAGCCCGGATACAGCCCGTCCAGGCGCATATCGTTGACATAGTCGAGTTGCTTGATGATAGCGTAAGTGACCAGGTTGCGCTGTCTGGCATATCTCCACGCATTCTTGTAGGCCGGTCGTTTCTACCCCCGGCGTTGCGTTGTTAACTGGGAGCGAACAGCGCTCGGTCAAGTCGGCGCTCATTTTCCGATATTACAGTCTTGCGGCTTGATTTTTATGCGCTCCGTTACGCTGACCTGCGTTTTTATTTACTTCATCACTGTTTGCCGGAACGTCCCCCACCGCTTTCGCCGAGACATTGCCGCTGTCATCTGATTCACCAGTGGGCAATGCAAGAGCGCTGATTGAGCGGGGGCAGTTCACCGAGGCGCTGGCGGTCTTGCGTCCGCTGGCACCCAACCATCCGGACCGAACGGATGTGCTGTTTCTGGTCGGTCTGGCCGCACTCGGCGTTGCGCAACGCCCGGAAACACCCGGAAACACCCGCATCGAACCGAACCGGGTTGCTTGATGAGGCCATCGCGGCGTTTCACGCCATTCTGATCGACCGGCCGGAGCTGGCGCGCGCCTTCTTTCTCAAGGGCGAGGATGCCTTATCGCGCAAGCATTTCGATCGCGTGCTGGCGGGCGAGCCGCCCTCGGCGATCGTCGCCAACGTGCAGCGTTTTATCGAGGCTATGCGTGCGCGTCGGCGCTGGAGCGGCTATTTCGGCGCGACGCTGGCGCCGGACAGCAACATCAATGCGGCTTCCGATGCCGGGACCATCTATGTTTACGGTCTGCCGTTTCGGCGCGATGCGGACTCGGGTACGCGCACCGGCTTGGGTGTTGTGTTATGGGGTGGCGGCGAGTATCAGCATCCGTTGAGCCATCGGCTGCGACTGCGGACGGGGACCAACATCACGCTCAGAGAATATGGCGGACGGGACTTCGACCAGACTGCGCTGTCAATTTATGCCGGGCCGCGCTGGCTGGTCGGCCGGTCGACGGAGACCAGTGTGCTTGGCAGCGTTCGTCGTCGCTGGGCAGCCAGCCAGCAGTATTCGCGCGAGCAGGGAGCCCGGGTTGAGGCAGCCCATCGGTTCTCCGGGCGTAAGCGATCATTCGACGACTTCCGTGAGCGAAGGACTGGCTGAAATCACCGGGTCTGTACCATATTTCGTGCACCCGTGCAATCGGCGGGGCAGACCCCGGCTGGCCGCGGCGCGCGTCGGGCGCGGGCGGTCAGACCCGGGAAATGGTCATGTAGGCATGGACATAATCCATGCCATGCCCGCGGGGGTCATCCAACACGAGGCGGTGATATTCACCGTAGAAATCCTCGATCAGTTCCGACCGTTCCTCCGCAGGCCGCGCGGGTTCCAGCCCGGCCGCGAAGATGCTCTGGTTCCAGGTCCGCACGGTGGGGATCAGTCCGTCGGCGAATGCCCCGACTTCGCCGTCTTGCCTGAACTGTTCGGCGAACGGACACGGGACGATCCGTGTCTCTATGCTGTCGAGCCTCAGGCCGGCCCGGTGACAGGCACTGTCCGGATCGACCAGGGGATGGGAGAACTCCTCCATGGTGCGGTAGTACTGGGGCAGGGTCATGCGGTGGTACTCGTCCTCCGAGATTCGGCCATCCGCAAGGAAGGACTGCCAGATGCGGTTGAACGTATCGAACATGTTGACGCCGCCTGTGTTTCCGAGGTACCGCCCGCTTTCGTCGCGGCAGAAGTTCACCAGCACCATCCGTCCCCCGGGCCGCAGTTCCCGCGCACGCTGCATCAGGATGGTTTCCCAGTCCCTGCGGCCCTGTTCGGAGAAGGCCTCGGCCTCCGGGCCAGCGGCGCCGACCATGTGGACATGGCCGGTGATCCGGCAGGGGAGTGTGGACAGCCAGTGCATCGCCGTGGCGGAAAACGCCAGGTCCAGCGTGCCGTCGGGTACGCACTGGAGGTAGAAGGATGATCCGGAGAATACCGGCCAGGCCTGCCCGATCTCCCCGAACCAACTGTGAAATTGGGTTCTGCCATGCAGGATGTCCACCAGCGCGTTGTAGTCATTTCCGGGTTGGTCGGCGTAGACCACGGTGGACTGGACGGCGGGAGACCGTTCCCTGACCCGCCCGAGAACACTGCGCACCATCTCCAGTGAGGTGCCGCCATCCGCACAGCCCATGTCCGCCATGGTGAACCGTTCACTGGTCGGGGACAGGCCTAGCTGGTTGACCGCCTCGAGCACTCTGGGCGTGGCGATGTCGATGACATCCTTGGCGCCGCGGGTGGCCAGGGAATAGGCCCCCCCGCCTGACATGGTCACGTTTTCAGCCTGTTTTCCGGTCATGGTTCCTGGATGGTCGGGATGTATGTCGATGCGGTTCCGGTGGGTGGATTGCCCCTGTCGGACAACTCAGATCATGCTGATCAGAAACAGCACGAACAACACCACGAGGCCAATGGGAATCAGTGCGCCCATCCAGTCCCTGGGGCCATCGGGCCGTTCGCGGGAGGCGCGCAGGAGCGCGGGCCCTTGCCACAGCAGGACCAGGAGGATGATGGCGCCGAGCGCTACCTGTTCCCAGAGTTCCATCGTCGCGAACGTGGTTGCTCGTGCAGGCGGGGTTTCCGGTGCGGCCTGCCGCGGGCGAAGGCATGCGCACCGGCCGGGAGCCTCCCCGGAGCGTTCATCCTGTCCGGTGCGGGAAGTGTGCGGATGACCGGACGGCCGGTGTCCGGGTTCGCGGGCTCTTCCCGTGTAGGGTGGCTGCTGGGCATTGACTCGGCGGGTCCTCCGGGACCGGTTAGACCGGCGCAAAGATAGCATATTTGGCCGCCGTCGTACCGCCACGGGCGGACCGGCCGGTGGCGTCCAGGGCGAAGGACGGCCGCGGAATGCGGCGGGGCCCCTCATTGGCGGGGGGACTGGCGCAACTGGTTCAGGTTGACCCCGAGCGCGATATCGGTCTTGAACCGGAACAGGGCCAGCGCGGTCCTGGCGGATTGCGCACCGTGTAGGATCTTGGCACCGACCCTGCCGGTCATGCTTTCGGCGGCTTCCAGGAGGGATTCCAGGTCGTCGAATTCCGCCACCAGCCGGGCCGCGGTGTGCGGACCCACACCGACGATTCCGGGGATGGATTTGCTACTGTCACCGGTCAGTGCCAGAAAGAACGGCAGGTCCCGGGGTTCGACGCCGAACCGCCCCAGGATCAGGTCGCGGTCCAGCGGCCGCTGGCCGAAGTGGTCATAGACCTCGATGTGCTCGCCGAGCAGTTGGCAGAAGTGGCGGTCGGTGGACAGGATGGTGCTGAAACCGCCGCCGAGGGCGATCTTGCCGGCAATGGTGGCGATGATGTCGTCGGCCTCGTAACCCGGCCGCTCGAGGCTTTCCACGCCGGTTTCCAGGAAGGCATCCTTCACGGCGGGTATCCCGTCCCGCAACGGCCCGGGCATGGGCGGGCGGCTTTTCTTGTAGTCAGGATAGAGCTGATGCCGCCAGGTGGGTGCGGGGGATTCGAAAACCGCCACCGCATGGCTTGGCTGGTGAAAGCGCAGGGCGCGCTCGAGTGACGATACGCTGGCGGATACCGCCCGCTTCAAATGGGACTCCCGGTCGCCGGATTCCGCCTGCGGAACAGCGGCGTAGATGCGTCTGACCAGATTAAGCCCGTCGATCAGCAGCGCCTTCATGGCCATAGGCCGGCCCGCGGGCCGGCGTGTCCCCCGCAGGCGCGCGGGAGTCGATTCCCGTGCCGGCGGAGTCAGTCATGTACCAGGTTCAGAAACTCGGTGCGGGTACGGTGATCGGCCCGGAAGGTGCCGAGCATCATGGACGTTTTCATCACCGAGTTCTGTTTTTCCACGCCCCGCATCATCATGCAGAAATGTTTGGCTTCCACGATCACCCCTACCCCGCGGGCCCCGGCGACGCTCTCCACCGCATGGGCGATCTGTTCCGTCAGGGTCTCCTGTATCTGCAGCCGGCGGGCGTACATCTCCGTGATGCGCGCCAGCTTGGAAAGGCCGATCACCTTTCCCTCCGGCAGATAGGCAATATGGCATTTCCCCACGAAGGGCAGCATGTGGTGTTCGCACATGGAGTACAGCTCGATGTCCTTGACGATGACCATCTGGTCATTGTCGGACTCGAAGATGGCTCCGTTGACCACCTCTTCCAGGGTCTGGTCGTAGCCCCTGGTCAGATGCCGGAATGCCTTGGCCGCCCGGTGCGGCGTATCCACCAGTCCCGACCGCCGGATATCCTCGCCGATATCGATGATGAGGGACCTGAAATGGTTTTCGAGTGTGTCCGATTGGCTCATTGGGGAGTGAAAGAAGGATTTCGCCGTTTCTATTGTACCATTGCGCATGCGCTGGTCAGCCGGCTGGTCAGCCGGCTTTGTCGCTGATCCGCGGCGGGTTATCATCAGACCTGAATTCTGACGGGCGGTCCAACCGCCAGTGCCGGGAAATCCCCAGGTAGAGATGCTTCCAGGTGTACCAATTCACGCAGTGTCCGGTCTGCCGGCGCCGTCCCGCAAGGGTCCCGCCGGTGCTGTGGGACGGGCCGTTCCGGCCCTGACCGGCCGCCGTTTTCGCCCATCCGCGATGGCCGGGGGACTGTCGTGACCGCACGCGGCCGGGACCTCTCGATCCTGACGCGGGCGGTCCATGCCGGGGAACCGGACCCCAGGGTGGAAGGTGCACTGGTGCAGCCCGTGTTCCAGTCCTCCACCTATGAAACCGCTGAAGACACGGGTTATCACGATATCCCCTACCTTCGGCTCAACAATTCCCCGAACCATGTCGCCCTGCACCGCAAGCTGGCCGACCTGGAAGGCGCCGAGGATGCGCTGGTGACGTCCAGCGGCATGGCGGCGATCTATACCGCGCTGTTGTCCGTGCTTGATTCCGGCGACCATCTGCTCGCGCAGCGGGGCCTCTACGGCGGAACCCATACCCTGCTGACCCGGGACCTGCCGGCGCTGGGAATCAGCTGCGACTTCGTCGACCTCCACGATGTGGACGAATGGCGAGCCGGCCTCAGGCCCAACACGCGGGCCTTCTACATCGAGACCATCACCAATCCGCTCCTGAACGTGGGCGACCTGCCCGGGGCGGCGGCCTTCGCCCGCGAACATGGCCTGGTCAGCCTCATCGACAACACCCTGGCATCGCCGGTGAACTGCAATCCACTGGCGTTCGGATTCGACGTCGTGCTGCACAGCGCCACCAAGTATCTCAACGGCCACAGCGATATCGTCGCCGGCGTGATTGCCGGGTCGGGGGAGATTGTCTCGGGGTGCAAGCACAAGCTGGACCATTTCGGAGGGACGCTGGATCCCCACGCCTGTTTCCTGCTCCAGCGGGGCATGAAGACCCTGCCGCTCCGGGTGGCGCAGCAAAATGCAACCGCGTTGGCCCTCGCCGGATACCTCGAGTCGCACGAAGCGGTGTCCGGGGTGTACTACCCCGGGCTTGCATCCCACCCGGACCATGACCGGGCCCAGAACCTGCTCAGGGGCTTCGGCGGCGTACTCAGCTTCGAACATGCCGGCGGCGGGAGGGGCGCCGGGGAAATGATCCGGCGGCTCGAACTGGTCACCCGGGCGGTGAGCCTCGGCGGTGTGGAGTCACTGGTGACCATGCCCGCGGCGTCGTCGCATGCGGGCCTGTCGCCGGAGGAAAGGCGGGAAATCGGCATCGGTGACGGACTGGTGCGCCTGGCGGTGGGCATCGAAGGCGTCGGGGACCTGACGGACGACCTCGGGCGGGCGCTGTCCGTGGAGGGGCCCGCTTGATCCGGCTGCTGGGCCGGGGCGGCATCCGCAAGATGCGGTCCAGTCTCGGTGCGCCGGTGCAGTATCACCTGCCGCTAGGGGAGGACCCGGTGGCGATGAACGAACTGCTGGGGCGACGGCTGTCCCTTCAGTATTCCGGCCGCATCGAATGCGTGGCCTGCGGCCGTGAAACCCGCAAGAGCTTCAACCAGGGCTACTGCTTTCCCTGTTTCCGGGACCTGGCGGAATGCGACATGTGCATCATGCGCCCCGAGACCTGCCACTACCATCTCGGCACCTGCAGGGAGCCGGACTGGGCGCAGGCCCACTGCATGCAGCCGCATGTGGTGTATATCGCCAATTCCTCCGGGCTCAAGGTGGGGATCACGCGCGAGACGCAGATCCCCACGCGCTGGATCGACCAAGGCGCAAGCCAGGCCGTGCCGGTATTCCGGGTCCGCAGCCGGTTTCACTCCGGGCTGATCGAGGCGACCCTCCGGCAATATGTCAGCGACCGGACCGACTGGCGCAGGATGCTGAAGGGCATCGACCCGTTTGCGGACCTGGCCGGGAAGGCGGCGGAGATCATCGGCGCCGCGCGGCAGGATCTCGAGAAGCTGGCGGAGTCGTACGCGGATTTGGCCTGGGAAGTACTGGAAGAGCCGGTGACGGAAATCGCCTTCCCTGTGATCGAGTATCCCGTCAAGGTCCAGAGCTTCAGCCTGGACAAGACGGACACGGTCACGGGCGTGCTGCAGGGCATCAAGGGGCAGTACCTGATCCTGGACAGCGGCGTGATCAATATGCGGAAGTTCGCCGGTTACGAGATCGACCTGTACGCCTGAATACCGCGGCGGGCATTCCCGGAAGCGGGTGCTCAGGTGTCGCCCGTGCCGCCGGGCAGCGGATTTTCGCTGCGGATATGGATGTCCCGCTGGGGGAAGGCGATCTCGATTCCATGCTCGCGGAATTTCCGGTCGATGGCGAAATGGAGCCTGCTGGTCACGTCCAGAATGTACCAGATATCGTGGATGTAGCAGCGCAGCTCGAAATCGAGGGCGCTCTCGCCGAAACGCCGGAAATACACCCGGACCGGCAGATTGGGGTCATCCCCGACCACTTCCGGCACTTCCGCGGCGGACTCCTCCAGCAGGCGCCTGACCAGCTCGGTGTCGCTGCCGTAGGCAACGCCCACGGGCACGATGACCCTGCCGTGGCGGTTGCGTAGTGTCCAGTTGGTGACCGGCGCGGAGATCAGCTCGGAGTTGGGGACGATGACGTCGGCCCGGTTGAAGGTCTGTACCTCGGTGGAGCGTACACTGATTTTCCGGACGAATCCCTCGGTGCTGCCCGTGGAGATCCAGTCCCCCGTCCTGATGGGGCGCTCGAGAAGCAGGATGATGCCGGAGACGAAATTGTTGACGATGTTCTGCAGGCCGAACCCGATGCCGAGGGACAGTGCGCCGGCCACGATGGCGATGTTGGTGAAGCTGACCCCGATGACGGACAGGCCGGCCAGCGCGGCGATGACGAAACCCACGTAGCCGATGATGGTGACCAGGGCCTCCCTGGCACCGCTGTCCATCCGCGAATTGCTGAGGTACTTGAGGTTGAGGTTGTCCCTGACCCACCGGAACAGCATCAGCAGCAACGTGAAAACCAGGATACCGATCAGCACGTTGGCCGGAACGATCTGGGTCTCACCGAACCAGAATCCGTCCCTTGCCAGGGAAAACAGGGAATCCATGGTGGAGTCCGATGCGCCCCAGATTTTGAGGAACAGGATGATCAGGGCCGTCCAGAGCAGTACGACGGACAGCAGGCGAAGCCAGATCAGGCCAGGCACCGGTTCGTTCTCGCCCACCGAGAGGAAGCGTCTGAACCACACCTGCCAGGGATGTTTGCCGTGGTCGATCCCGTTGTAGAAATCCCGCAGCAAATGCTCAAGCAGGTAGTAGCCGGCCAGGACCAGCGCGGTGAACACCAGCCCTCCCCAGAGAAACCGGGACATGCCGCGATAGCCGGCCCATTCCAGAAAGAGACTGAGCAGCAACAGGCCGATGGAAAGTGCGCGTATGAGGTTGCCGGCCCTGGGAATGGCCGGAACCTTCTTCAGGAAATACGCGAATTCCAGCAGGCTGATGATGATCAGCGAGGCCAGCACGTTCCTGACCAGCAGTTGGGTGGTCTGATACCCGGCTTCGGGCCCCAGGATCTGCACTTCCAGCACCCAAAGGCCCAGCAGCGTCGCGATGCACGCCAGGCGGATGTCGAGCGCACGCACGGGGAGCTCCTGCTCCAGCGCGGTCCTTGCATACAGGCCGACTCGGTGGATGAGGACGGGAATCAGCACCAGCGCGACCACGTAGCCAAGGAGCAGCCAAAGCAGCTGTCCGTAGGCGGACCCCAGCCACTCCACGCCCCGGGCAGTCCACATGTAGCCCAGCAGAAGGACAACGGGGATGAGCAGCGGGGTGCTGTTCAGCACCAGGAACCTGAAGCCCGCGGCGGCCTGCGAGGTATAGGCGGCGGACGGGTCGGTGACCGGCATCCGGATTCGCCGTTTGACCGCCAGTCCGAACAGGAGGCCGCCGGCCAGCAGCCCCAGCACCACCCCGGCGCGTTCGAGGAGGAGGGGGTCTTTCAGTGTGTTCACGATGGTTCGCCACCGCTTGCCGTAATAGGGGCCCACCCCGGCGAAACCGTGGGCCAGGTTGTAGAGGACGGACGTCTCCTTCCGGTTCAACTGCGCACGCTTCAGGTCTGTCTCGAGATCCGTCAGCCGGGTATGCAGCTGGCCCGACTGTTCCAGGAGCAGCTTGCATTCGGTGGCGTCGCTGCGCAGCGACGCCACCTGTTCGGCGATCGTCTCCTCCTCCGGGGTCCTTTCCTCACTGGCCGAAATCTGCTCGATCAGTTCCGGGCCGATGGTCTCGCTGAGGGATGCCAGATCCCTTTCCCTGGCGTTGACGCACTGGAGGATGTTCGTGCGCTGCCGGCTCACCTGCCGGATGGCCTCGTTCAGCCAGTCCCGGTCGCGGAAGCTGGTGATGGAATACTGGAATTCGATGGAGTCCAGGATGCGGTGCGCGACATCAGGGTCGAATTCCTCCGTGCCCCCGGTCTGCGCCGCTGCCTGCCATCCCGGCAGGGTCAACGCCAGGGTCACGAGGGCGATCCGAAACGTCGTCCGGGTCATCTCAAGCAGTCCCGCTTCCGGCGGCAGGCGCGCATCCGGCGAGGGCCGGCCGGACCGATCCGGCCGGCATGGAGGTCGCAGCCGCCATGGCCGGGACATTCCGGACAGCGGCGGCGGTGCGGGTGCATGTCACAGGCTGCCGGCCAGCGCCGCGGCCACGATGCGGGAATAGGCGCCGGCATCGTACGGAATCGGATTGGTTCCGGCGGACGGGTCTGCCACCGCCATGCGGCCGATGTCGTCCACCCGGTCGTCATCGATACCGATGGCCGCGAGGTCGTCGGGGATGCCGATCTGCCCGCGCAACGCCAGAACCCATTCCAGGAACCCGTCGAAATCCGGCGACAGTTCGAGGTAGCGCGCAAGACGGCTCACCGGCGCCTCGATGGCACTGCGGTTGGCTACCAGGACGTAGGGCATCAGGATCGCGTTCAGCGTGCCGTGGTGGGCGTCGTAGACCGCGCCCAGCGGATGAGACAGGGCATGCATGGCCCCGAGACCCCGCTGGAATGCCGTGGCGCCCATGGAGGAGGCGACCAGCATCTGCCGCCGGGCCCCGATGTCGGATCCGTCCGCCACCGCCCGCGGCAGGTTTTCCTTGATCAGGCGGATGCCCTCGACGGCGATCCCCTCCGCCAGGGGGTGGTAGGCCGGCGAGCAGAAGGCCTCGAGGTTGTGGGAGAGCGCGTCCATGCCGGTGGCGGCCGTGAGGCCGGGCGGTAGTCCCGTGGTCAGTTCCGCATCCAGGATGACGCAGACCGGGAGCATCGCCGGGTGAAAGATGATCAGTTTGCGCTCCTCGTCCTCCTTCACGATCACCGATGCCCGGCCCACCTCCGATCCGGTGCCCGCAGTGGTCGGGACGGCGATGACGGGGGGGATTCCGGCGGGGTCGGCATTCAGCCAGTTGTCGCCCACGTCCTCCAGGTCCCAGAGGCCGCAGTCCTGGTTCACGGCCACCGCGATGGCCTTGCCCGCATCGAGGGCACTGCCGCCGCCGAGCGCGATCACGCCGTCGTGACCGCCTTCCCGGTACGCCCTGATGCCGTCGTCCACGTTGGTTCCCGTGGGATTGGGCTTGATGTCGCAGTACATCGCCCCACGCAGGCCGGCTTCCCGCGTGGTGTCCAGGATGGCGCCCGCCATGGGCAGTGCCGCAATCCCGGGGTCGGTGACCAGAAGCGGGGCGGACACGCCGAATTCGCTGCAGATCCGCGCAATCTCGGAGATCCGACCTTCGCCGGCGCGGATGTTCGTGGGGTAGTTCCAGTTGACGTTCATGGGCGGAAACCGGATGGGGCGGGCGGGTGGCTGGGAATGGTTCTAGTCTAGCCGAAGGAACGGGGACCGGTCACTGCCCGCAAGGCGCTTGCCGGCGGGCAGATGCCGGGAACCCGCCGCTTCCGGGTGCCCCGAGCCGCAGGGTCTTCGGTTCATGGACACCGGTTCATCCGGATGCCGGGTTACCGTCCGCCAGCTTCCGGTACACACAGTACCAGCCTTCATTGTCGCCGCCCTCGTAGTAGGGGCCCTCGGACAGGGCCTCGCACCGGACGAGGCCGCCCGACATCAGCTCTGCGAACATGGCGTCGAAACCGCGGCTGTGCCACAGGTCGAAGTGTATCGTGCAGGCCAGCAGGCCCCCGGGGTTCAGTACCCGCAGGATTTCCGGTATCGGTTCGGGGCCGACATGTCCATGGGTGAAGGTGCCGGAGGAGATCGCGGCGTCATAGGCGTTGTCCGGCAGCGGCAGGGAGCGGTTCAGATCCCCCACCAGCAGGCGGCGGTAGATCCCCCGGGACCGCGCCACCGCAATCATCTCGCCCGAGATATCGATTCCGTCGATTCGGGTGAACCCCTTCCCGGCGGCCTCCTGGCCGGTGAGCCCGGTGCCGCAGCCGAGGTCGAGGACGGTAGCGTCCCGGTCCTCCAGGTGGGCGGCGAGCAGGGCGGCGATGTCCCGCGGCGAGACATAGCCGAGGGACTGCAGATTCCGGTCGTAGTCGTCGGCCCATTTTCGGTAGAACGCGAGGATGCCCTCCTTGTCCTTGAGGGAGTAGGCTTCGGTCACAAATGCGCTCGGGCCCTTCGGGTCGTCTGCCATGGAGGGAATCTCGGTTGCCGGTCCGGGAGCAATGTTACCGTTTGTTGGCGCCGGGAAAAAGTGCCGTCTCCCGCCCGGGGAACCCGCGCCTACGCCCGGGCGGGGGACTTCATGACCATGGCCACTCCGAGCACGCACAGTGCAATGCCGCCGACGGCGGCGGCCGACAGTCGTTCACCGAACAGCAGCCATGCCTCCACGGCGACCAGCGGCGGCACCAGGTAGAACAGGCTTGCCACGCGCCCGGCTTCACCGTGGCGGATCAGCCGCATGAGCAGCAGGACCGCTCCCAGGGAGAGCACCAGCACCAGCCAGCCGAGGGCGAGGACGAACCGGGGCGACCAGTAGATGTCGCGGCTTTCCAGAGCGAACGCAAGCACCCAGTAGAACCCCCCCGCAGCGAGATACTGCACCAGCACGCCGGGCAGCAGGTCGAATTCGGTGCAGAATCGCTTCTGGTACAGGGTGCCGCAGGAGATTGCCAGCAGGGACGCCACGCAAAGGGACAGGCCGGTCACACTGATTCCCGTGATGCCGATCCCGCGCTCGCCGATGACGATCGTGATCCCGGCGAGACCGACGAGCATCCCGAGCATTTTCAGGCGCCCGAGATCCTCCTTCAGCCAGAGGGCGGCCAGGAGCACGGTGACCAGCGGCTGCAGACCCACGATGACCGCGCTCAGGCCCGCATCGACGCCTCGGTAGATGGCGGAGAACACGCCCCCGAGGTAGACGCCGTGAACCAGGACGCCGACCACCGCGATGTGCAGGTAGTCACGCGGACGTCCCGGCCATCGAACCCTGAACAGGGGAATCAGGATTCCCAGGGCCAGCACCGCGACCAGCATGCGCACGCCGAGAAAGGTGAACGGCTCCGCGGCGGGCAGGCCGTACTTGGCACCGATGAAGCCCGTGCTCCAGAGGGTCACGAACAGCAGCGGGATCAGGTATCGCGAAGTCACGTCTTGGGGGTCCGGTACCGGGTCGGGACCGATACACATGCCGGCCGCGAAAGCGGCGGGAGCTCACGGGGGGAACGCGGACGCCCGGGCACCGTTGACGTGCCGGTCCAGTCCGCCGCCGGAGACCGGAAGGTAACATGAATCAATCCCCCGGGGACGCTCGGCACCGTCCGGTGGCCGGCCCGGCCCGGGAGCGGCTTCCGGCAGAACTCTGGTAGGATTTCAGCACCAGAACAGATTCCGGTGAACCGGGAAATTGGCATGACAGAGCCGGAGCGGCAGCGGATTCGCCTGGCGTATCTAGAGGATGAGGCCGCCGCCATCCGGCGGCTACTGCAACTGCTGGATCTGGACGCGGCGGCCCGGCGGCGGATCAGCGCGGCAGGCGCCGACCTGGTCAGGCGGGTCAGGAACCACCATGCCCCGGGTGTCATGCAGGCCTTCCTGGCGGAGTACGGGCTGTCCACCCACGAAGGGGTGGCCCTCATGTGCCTGGCGGAGGCCCTGCTGAGGGTGCCGGACGCGAAAACCATCGACGCCCTCATCCAGGACAAGATCGTGCCCCATGACTGGGCCTCCCACATCGGCGATTCCGGCTCCATCCTGGTGAACGCCTCGACCTGGGCGCTGCTGCTGACCGGCAGGATGCTCGAGGAAGAGGCTGGGGGGGTGGCCGGTGCGCTGCATGGCGTCCTGCGCAGACTGGGGGAGCCCGTGGTGCGCCGGGCGGTGGAGGCCGCCATGCGGGAGATGGGAGAGCAGTTCGTGCTCGGCCAGGATATGGACGAGGCCCAGGCCCGCGGCGAACCGATGGAAGAGGCGGGGTACACCTATTCCTACGACATGCTGGGCGAGGCCGCACGTACCGGGGCCGATGCCCGGAGGTACCACGCGACCTACCTGGCGGCGATCCGGACCATCAATGCCAGGGCCCGTTCCGGGGACCTGCGGGACAATCCCGGTATTTCCGTCAAGCTGAGCGCCCTGCACCCGCGTTACGAATTCGTCCAGGCCGACCGCATGCTGCCGCTGATGTGCGACCGGGTGCTGGAACTCTGCCGGTCCGCGCGGCAGGCCGGCGTGGGGCTCAACATCGATGCCGAGGAGGCGGACAGGCTGGAAGTGTCCCTGGACGTGGTCGAACGGGTCCTGCCTGACCCGTCGCTTGCAGGCTGGGACGGCTTCGGCATCGTGGTGCAGGCCTATGGGCAGCGCGCGGTCCCGGTGCTGGACTGGCTGTACGGACTGGCCGGAAAACACGGCCGCCGCATCATGGTCCGGCTGGTGAAGGGGGCCTACTGGGATACCGAGATCAAGCGCGCGCAGGTGAACGGCCTGTCCGGATTCCCGGTGTTCACCCGCAAGGCTTCCACCGATGTCAGCTATCTCGCCTGTGCCCGCAGGCTCCTCGGCATGCGTGACCGGGTCTACCCGCAGTTCGCCACCCACAACGCCCATACCATGGCGGCGGTGCTGCACCTGGCGGGAGAAGACCGGGACGGTTTCGAGTTCCAGCGCCTCCACGGCATGGGGGAGGCGCTGCATGACATCGTGCGCGATCAGGTGGGCACCCGCTGCCGTATCTATGCGCCTGTGGGCACCCACGAGGACCTGCTGGCCTACCTGGTGCGAAGGCTGCTCGAGAACGGTGCCAACTCGAGCTTCGTCAACCAGATTGTGGACGCGGCGGTCAGTCCGGAGGAGATCGCGCGGGACCCCGTGGCCGCGGTCGGAGCCCTGGACGCCGTGCCGAACCCGAGGATTCCACCGCCCCGGGACCTGTACGCACCCGGGCGGCGGAATTCCCGGGGATACGACGTCAACCATCCGGGCATCTGCGGCGGGCTGTTGGCAGCCCGCGATCGATGGCTGGGCGGTCGCTTCTGGGATTTCCCGCCGGGGACGGGCGGCGCCGTGGCGGTCAGGAACCCCGCGGACCCGGACGAGACGGTCGGCAGGGTCACGCCCTGCGACCCGGGAGCGCTGCCGGCCATGGCGGCCAGGGCCGTGTCCGCCTTCCCGGACTGGTCCGCGTTGCCGGTCGCCGACCGGGCCCGGCGGCTGTTGCGGGCCGCGGACCTGTACGAGGACCACACCGGGGAATGGCTCGCACTGCTGGCCCGGGAGGCGGGAAAGACCCTGGCGGACGCCATCGCCGAGATTCGCGAGGCCGTGGATTTTCTGCGCTATTACGCCGCCAGGGCCCTGCTGGCGGAACGGGGCACCGTGGCCAGGGGGGCCATTGTCTGCATATCCCCCTGGAATTTCCCTCTGGCCATCTTCACCGGCCAGGTCGCCGCCGCGCTCGTCACCGGCAACACCGTGCTCGCGAAGCCGGCGGAGCAGACACCGCTGATCGCCGGCAGGGCAGTCGGGCTTCTGCACCGGGCGGGCATCCCGGCGGACGTGCTGCAACTGGTCATCGGCGATGGTGAAACCGTGGGCGCCGCGCTGACGGCCCGGGCCGAGATCGCGGGGGTCTGCTTTACCGGGTCCACGGACGTGGCCGCGGTCATCAACCGGCAGTTGGCCCGGACAGCGGCGCCGGACGCCATGCTGATCGCGGAAACCGGCGGCATCAATGCCATGATCGTGGACTCGACCGCGCTGCTGGAGCAGGCGGTGGCAGATATCGTGGAAGGCGCGTTCCGCAGTGCGGGTCAGCGGTGCTCGGCCCTGCGCGTCCTCTATGTGCAGGACGATATCCGGGACCGGTTGCTCGAGATGCTGTTCGGGGCCATGAGGGCGCTGTCCGTGGGCGATCCGCTCGCCCTGTCCACGGACGTGGGTCCCGTCATAGACAGGGAATCGGCGACCAGGATCCTGGCCTACCGTGCGCAGTGCCGGGCAGACGGCCGGCTGCTCTACGAACTGGACGTGCCGCCTGCAGGGCATTTCGTACCGCCCATGGTGATCGCGGTCGGAGGCATCGGGGAGGTGACCGGGGAAATTTTCGGCCCGGTCCTGCATGTGGCTTCATTCGAGGCGCCGGAAATCTCCCGGGTCGTGGATGCCGTCAACGCGGCCGGTTACGGCCTCACCTTCGGGCTGCATACCCGCATCGACCAGCGTGCGCAGGATGTCGTCAAACACGTGCGCGCGGGCAATATCTACGTGAACCGCAACCAGATCGGCGCCGTGGTGGGCTCCCAGCCATTCGGCGGGGAGGGTCTTTCCGGCACCGGCCCGAAGGCCGGCGGCCCCTACTACCTGCGCCGCTTCTGCCGGTGGGACGACCCCCCTTCCGGCGAAAGCGGGGTCCCCGCGAACCCGGTGTCGAAGGGCACGCTGGACAGGGCCGTCAGGGGGCTTGGGGAGTTGTCCAGGGGAGACCGCCGCGACCGGCCGGCGTGTCTGTGGGAACTGCTCCGGGGGCGTGTCCCCGAAGTCATGGCGGCGGCCGCGGACATGGACTGCGGGCCTGTGATTCTTCCAGGCCCTACCGGCGAGTCCAACCGGATTGCCAGGCACCCGCTGGGCCTCGTGGTGTGCCTGTCGCATGATCCGGACGCCCTCCTGGACAGGACCGTACAGGCCCTGTGGCCGGGCAACCGGGTGCTCGCGGTGGGGGCCGGGGCACTGGCGGCGCTGACGCCCCTGCTGGGACAGGGGATGCCCCTGGTGGCACTGGACGGGGCTCTTCATCCGGCGCGGCTGGATGACCTGAACCCGTCTGCGGTTTCCGCGGACGGCACCCAGGACCTGGCGGCGGTCCGCCGCCGGCTGGCGGCCCGCACCGGGCCGATCGTGCGGCTGATCACGGAGCGCATCTACCCGGAAGCCTATGTCGCGGAACGTTCCGTCTGCATCGACACCACAGCTGCAGGCGGCAATGCGGTGCTGCTGGCCGCCAGCGAGACGGAGGATGCCGGCGGCACGTCCGGATGACCGGACCGGACGATCGGACAGGTTGAAAGCGGTGCCCGTGGCTGGCTGGCGCGCGTTCCCGGCGTTCGTTGTCGCCCAGGTGATCCGTCCGGCCCCGGAGGAAGCCTGACACCCGCTTCCCCGGAGAAATCTTTCATCCACTTCTGTGCTATCTTTCCCGCCATGGAAGCCACTGACACCGCATTCATCCGGGCACTGCCCAAGATCGAGCTGCACTGTCACATCGAGGGAACGCTGGAGCCGGAACTGGTGTTTGACCTGGCGGAACGCAACGGAACCGGGCTTCGGTATCCATCGGTGGAGGCGCTCCGCGAGGCGTACTCGTTCACCCGCCTGCAGGATTTTCTCGACGTCTACTACGAGGGTATGAATGTCCTGCGCACGGAACAGGATTTCTTCGATCTGACCTGGGCGTACCTGGTTCGCGGACAGGCGCAGAACCTGCGACATACGGAAATATTCTTCGACCCCCAGGGGCATGTGAACCGGGGGATACCGTTTGAAACCGCTGTCCTCGGCATCACCTCGGCACTGGACCGCGCCGAGCGGGAATTCGGCATCAGTTCGGAACTGATCATGTGCTTCCTCCGCCACCTGGACGAGCAGGAGGCATTCCGGACCCTGGACCAGGCCGAGCCGTTCCGCCACCGGATCGTCGCGGTGGGCCTGGATTCAGGTGAACGGGGAAATCCCCCGGAGAAATTCGAACAGGTATTCAGGGAGGCTGCCAGGCGGGGCTACCGCCGCGTTGCGCATGCCGGCGAGGAAGGGCCGCCGGAATATGTCCGCGGCGCCCTGGACAGCCTGGGCGTGGAACGCATCGATCACGGCAACAGCTGTCTTCGGGACCCGGTACTCGTCCGCCGCCTGGTCCGCGAGCAGGTACCGCTGACCGTGTGCCCCCTGTCCAACCTGCGGCTTTGCGTGGTCGGATCCATGGCAGAGCACCCCCTGGCGGACATGCTGGACCATGGCCTGAAGGCCACGGTCAATTCCGATGATCCCGCCTATTTCGGCGGATACATGAACGAGAACCTGGAGGCGGTTGCAGGCGCCCTGGCCCTGACCCGGGCCCAGCTGGTGCGGCTCACCCGGAACGCCGCGGACGCGGTGTTCGCGCCGCAGTCCCGGCGGCAGGCCCTGCACGAAGAACTCGATCGCTTCCTGGCATCTGCGGATGGCTGACGACAGCAGCCGCATCCAGTGTCCCGGCTGCGGCCGGGAGATTGACGTCAACGACGTGCTTACCCACCGCATCGAGAACCGGCTGCGCGGCGAACTCGAGGCGCAACGGAAACAGCAGGAGGAACAGATCCGCGCAGGGAAGGAGGAGATCGACCGCCAGCAGGCGGCGCTGCAAGAGGAGCGGGCACGCCAGGCAAGGGAAACCGAGGCGGCCATTGCCCTCGGCATCAAGGAGCGGGAGGCGGAACTGGCGCAGCAGCTGAAAAGCCGGATCGAGTCCGAACAGGAGGAAAAACTCGGGTCGCTCGAGCGGGAACTCGGCGAGAAGAACGAGAAGCTGAAGGCCTTTCACCGCGCCCAGGCGGATATCGCGCGGCTGCAGCGGGAAAAGGAAGAACTGTCCGACGTTGTCAGGGCGGAGGCCGAGAGGAAGCTCACCCGGGATCGTGAACAGATCAAGCGGAACCTGGAGGAAAAGTCCCGGCTTGACATGGCGGAACGCGACAAGGTGATCTCCGACCTGAACCGCCAGTTGCAGGATGCCCAGCGCAGGGTCGAGCAGGGTTCCATACAATTACAGGGGGAAGTGCAGGAGCTCGCCATCGAGGAATGGCTGCGGGCACGGTTTCCCCTGGATACCATCGAGGAGATCAAGAAGGGCGCGCGCGGTGCGGACTGCCTGCAGATCGTCCATACGCGCAGTCGCCAGAATTGCGGAACGATCTACTACGAAAGCAAGCGCGCAAAGGCATTCCAGCCCGGCTGGATCGAGAAGTTCCGGCAGGATATCCGGGAGAAGGGGGCTGGTGTGGGGGTCCTCGTCACCCAGACCATGCCCCCGGACATGGACTGCATGGGGCTGAGGGACGGCATCTGGATCTGCAGTTTCGAGGAATTCCGCAGCCTGTCCGTGGTGTTGCGGGACGGAGTCATCCGCCTGAGCGAGGCGGTCGCTGCCCGGGAGAACCGCGGCGACAAGATGGGCATGCTGTACGATTACCTCACCGGCAATGAGTTCCGCCAGCAGGTCGAGGCCATCGTGGAGGGGTTCACCCGGCTGCAGACGGACCTGGAGTCCGAGAAACGCTCCATGCAGACGATCTGGAAGAAGCGCGAAAAACAGATCGAGAAGGTGCTGCTCAGCACCAATCACATGTACGGCTCCATCCGCGGCATTGCGGGCAACTCGATTCCGAGCGTGCCGCTGCTGGAACTCGACGACGACGATACCGAATAGCGCCCGGCGTCGCCGGTGCTTCGGATGCCCCGGTTCAGGCGACCCGGAATGCCTTGCCGCTCTGGCTCTCCCCTACGCCCGAGACCAGATGAAGGAATCCGTTGATCACTGCCGGGTCGGTGACCGGCTTGAGGCGTGAACGGTTCTCGCCCGGATAGAAACGCCGCCGCAGGTCGGAATCCACCGGCCCCGTGTCCAGGGTGTTGAACCGGATTTTCGGATGCTCCTCCGCGAGAATCTGGCAGAGGTTTTCCAGGGCGGCGAGGGCGCAGCCGAGCGGTCCCCAATACGCCTTTCCCTGCCGTCCGCAGGGCAGGGTATGGAGCACGACCGACGGGTTGTCCGCGGCCTGCATCAGCGGGATCAGGGCGCGGATGAGCTGCATCGGCTGTCGGAGCACCCGTCGCAGGCAGGTCTCCCAGGTCTCGAGCTTCGAGAGCGTTACCGGCGACAGCGGGGCGGAGGGGAGGTCCAGGTGGACGATTCCGTGCAGGGTGCCCACTACCTCCCCCAGGCTGTCGGCCAGCTGGGAAAAGTGTTCCCCTTCCGCCTGGTTCAGGTCCATGGCGATGAGTAGCGGTTCGGGGTAGTTTTCCGCGACCAGCGTATCATACAGTTCCGCCAGCAGGCGTTCCTTGCGCGTGCACAACAGGAGCGATGCCCCGTGGGAGGCCAGCGCGGTGGTCACTGCATGACCCAGGTCCGAATGGGCGCCGGTTACCAGCAGGTTTCTCCCCCGAAGCAGTCCCGGCCCCGGGGTGAAATCCGCCGGCAGGGATTGGGGAGAAACCATGGATGGTGCGGCAAACTGGACTGGGCGGACAAGACCACATACTATCATAGCAGGTGATTACCGCATCACGGCCATGAACCAGACCATCGTCATCTCTGATGACCACCCGCTTTTCCGTCAGGCCCTGCTTGCCGCGATCAAGCCCCTGTTCGGGTCCGCGAACATCCTGGAGGTGGAGACACTGGCAGCGACACTGGAGGTTCTGGAACGGGAAAAGGTGGGCCTGCTGCTGCTGGATCTGCGCATGAGCGACAGCAGCGGGCTGGCCGGACTCATACACATCAAGAACAGTTACCCGGAAATTCCGGTCATCGTGGTGAGCGCGAGCGAGGGGGCGGAAACGGTGCGGGCCGCCATCCATGCGGGTGCATCGGGCTACATCGTCAAGTCCGTATCCCCCGGCCAGATCAGGAGCGCCATCGAACAGGTGGTCCTGGGAGAAACAGCGGTTCCGGCATCCGCGTCCACGGCGGTGTCCGAAGCGGAACGCAAGCTGCTCGAGGACATCGAGAACATCGCCCTGCTGACGCCCACCCAGCTCAAGGTGCTGATGAAGATGACCGACGGCCTGCTCAACAAGCAGATTGCCTGGGAGATGGACATTTCCGAGGCCACGGTCAAGTCCCATGTCACCGCGATATTCCGCAAGCTCAAGGTCCGCACGAGAACACAGGCGGTGGTGGTGGCGAAGCAGCTGGACTTCGTGCTATCGGATTCGGCCAACTGAGCCGGGAGCATGACGCCGTCTATCCGGCGTACGTTTCAGCCTGCTCGGGTGCCCGGGCCGTGTCTTCCTCCGGCCGTGCCGCCATGGCCTGCCTGAGCAGCGTGCGCAGGGAGGAGGGGTCCACGGGCTTGTTGAGAAAATACATCCCTTCGGCATGTGCCCGGCTGCGAATTGAGGGATCCTGCTCGGCGGAAATCATGATCCCGAAACGCCCGCCTGGGCTGGGCGGGCAGGCTTTCCGCAACAGATCGAGGCCCGTTTCCGTGTCCTGCAGGCTGTAGTCCGCGATCACCACTTCCGGATCTGTCCGCCTTAACGCGTCCCGGGCGGCGGCGATATCGGGGCAGGAAACCACCTGGCATCCCCAGCGCTTCAGCAGCACCTCCATGGCCTCCAGCGTTTCCTGGGAATCTTCCAGGCAAAGGACCCGCAGGCCATCCAGGCGGCTGACCGGCCTCATCGGTTCCCGCATCGCCTTCGCGGCCGTCCGGAGACGCCGCACGGGAACCGAGATGCTGAAGCGGCTGCCCCGGCCGAATTCGGACCTCACGGTCACCGGATGATCCAGCATCCGTGAAAGACGGTGGGTGATGGCCAGACCCAGTCCAAGACCATGGTCGTTCAATTGTCGGGAATCGACCGGCACCCGGTGAAATTCCCGGAAGATCCGTTCCCGGTCCGCCTGCCGGATGCCGATTCCGGTGTCGCAGACCTCCAGCGACAGGCGGCTGCCGCGTAGCCGGCAGCCCACCAGGACGCCGCCCTCGCGGGTGTAGCGAATGGCATTGGTGATCAGGTTCTGCACCATGGAATGAAGCAGCCTCCGGTCGCTGCGGACGCCGATGTGGCGGTTGCGGATGCGCAGGGTCAGGCTCTTTCGCTCCGCGAGGGACTCCATTTCCTGCGCCAGTTCTTCCAGCAGTTCGTGAATGTCGAAGTCGGACAGCTCCGGCTTGATGCTGCCGGCATCCAGCTTGGAAATGTCCAGGAGGGCGCGCAGCAGCCTGTCCGCGTTCACCAGTGAGCGGTCCACCCTCGACGTCAGTTCCCGGATGGTGAGGTCGGTCCGGTCCGACTGCTCAAGGATGTTCTGGTTGAACAGTCTCGCGGCGTTGATCGGTTGCAGCAGGTCATGGCTGGCCGCGGCGAGAAACCGGGTCTTGCCCTCGGTCACCTCCTGTAATTGCCGGTTGAGTTCCTCCAGGTCGTGGGTTCTTTCCATAACCCGGATCTCCAGGTTCTCGTTCGTCTTGCGCAGCAGTTCCTCGGCATTGACCGTGTCGGTAATGTCGGTGTAGCTGGTGACGAAGCCCCCGCCCGGCATGGGATTGCCCTGGGAACGGATATACCGCCCGTTGGGCCTTCTGCGCTCCTCGGTATGGGGCTTGCCGGAACGGAAGCCCTCCATCCGCCTGGCCACCAGGCGTCTGCTGTTGCCGTCGCCGTACTCGCCGCGGGCGGCGTTGTACCGGAGCACCTCCTCCACCGGCATGCCGACGTAGAGGAAATCCTCGGGAAATTCCAGCAACTCGACGAAGCGGGAGTTCCAGGCAACGAGTTTCTGGTGCCGGTCGATCACGCTGACGCCCTGGCTGATGTTCTCGAAACCGGATTGCAGCAACTCGCGGTTGAAGGCAATGGCCTGGGAGGTCTCATCCATCATGACCACCAGGTCCTCGGCGCTGATGTCACGCCCGAGCAGGGTTTTTGCCACCACGTGTCTTGCCGACGAGGCGCCGATGACGCTGGCGATGGATCGCTCGATCTCCTGCATCAGTTCCCGAGACACCGGGTCGTTGTCCTGATAACGGGCCGGTTCGTGTCCGGACCCGAAAATCCGTTCGGACACCGCCTCCCCGAGTATGCTCCGGCAGAGCGTCCGGGCGTCGTGCACGGAGGCATGGTGACCTTCCCCCCGGAACAGGGATACCGGATGCTCCACCGGCGTGGTATGCAGAAACACGCTTGCCTGGACCCTGTCCAGCAGGGAAGTCCGGAACCGGATGGAGCCGAGGAACAGGGCGCCGATGTTGAATACCATGCTCCAGAAAACCCCATGCACCAGCGGGGACAGGCCCTCGATCCCGAACAGGTGGTGCGGATGCAGCCAGGACGACTCCCCGAAGATCACGTTGATTTCCCGATAACCCAGCAGGGTGGGCAGGAGGAGGCAGTATCCCCAGACGATGAAACCCAGCATGAGCCCGGCCACCGCCCCCCGCCGGTTGGCGCCGCCCCAGTAGAGCCCGACCAGGGCCGCCGGCGCAAACTGCATGGTCGCGGCGAATGAGACCAGGCCGATGTTGGCAAGTCCCTGGCTGGTGTCCGAGAGCCTGTAGTAGCCGTAGGAGAACAGCAGGATGATCGCGATGGCGATGCGTCGTATGTTGAGGATCATCCGGCTGAGGCCGGGATACCGCAGGATGTCGAGGCGCCGCACGTAGATCAGCATCGGCATCACGATGTCGTTGCACACCATGGTGCTGAGGCTGATGGCGGCGACAATCACCATGCCGGTCGCTGCCGATATCCCGCCGATGAACGCCGCCGTCACGAGTAGGCTCTCACCGTGACTGAGCGGCAGAATAAGGACAAACAGGTCTGCGTTGCCGCCCCCGGGAAGCAGGAGATTGCCGGCAAGGGCAATGGGGATCACGGCGATGCTGATCAGGATCAGGTAGGCGGGCAGTAGCCATCGGGCGCCCATCACCTGGTGGTGATTGTCCGCCTCCACCACCGTGACATGGAACTGTCGGGGCAGGAAGAGGATCGCCACCATGCTGAGAAGCACGCGGACCGCAAAATCCAGGAATGGAAAGCCGGATCCGGCATCCCGGTCGGGCGCGCCCATGTTCATCCAGGAAGTTCCGGAGGATGCCAGGGGGACTTCCGGAAGCAGCCGGAGGCAGAAGACCCCGACGGCCAGGATGGCCACCAGCTTCACTACCGATTCGAAGGCGATGGCCTGGATCAGGCCGCGGTGGTGTTCCGTGGCGTTGTGGTGACGGGTGCCGAACAGGATGGTGAACCCCGCCAGCAGGACGGCGCTGTAGAATGCCGTATCCGTCAGCGGGTGATCAGACACGGAACCGAGTCCGTCCAGTGACCGGGAGGTCACGGTGTCGAATGCCAGGGTGATGGCATGTAATTGCAGGGAGATATAGGGCAGAGATCCGAAGACGGCGATCACGGTGACCAGGATTGCCACCAGTCGGCTCTTGCCGTACCTGGAGGAAATGAAGTCCGAGACCGAGGTGATGTTCTGCTGCTTGCTGATGAGAATGATGCGCTGCACCAACCGGTATCCCAGCAGGAACAGGAGAATGGGCCCGAGGTAGATCGCGAAGAACTCCCACCCGCGGGAAGACGCCGTCCCCACGGCGCCGAAGAACGTCCAGGAGGAACAGTACACCGCCAGGGAAAGGCTGTAGACCAGCGCCGACTTCGCGGGTATCTGCTGGGACCCGAGCCGGTCTCCCCGCCATGCGATGTAGAACAGCAGGGTCACGTAACACATTCCCGCGAGCGTCAGGATGTCGGGTGAAATGATGTTCATGAATGGGTCGGGTGCTGGTGAATACCGGCTCTGTCGGTCAAGAGTCTATCAACAGTTCGGCCGCATTTCCCGGGATGGATGGTCGTGGTGGGCCGGCCCTGCAACTCCTCCGGCCCATGTACCCCTCATCTGTCAGGCTCCGGTGCCCGGCGGGTATCGTGCAAAATGACGGGAATCGCCGGTTGACGGGAGGTGATGGGTATGGAATGTTCCGGGATGAACTCCCTGATCCGGGATGGACGGGACCGTCCGGAGGGGTGTTCATCACAGGCCGGGGGCGTCACGATGCAGATCATGAAAGACACCGTTGTCGAGTTTCACTTCAAGATGTACGAGGGCGACCAGCTCCTTCAATCCA
The DNA here is from genome assembly GCA_965213885.1 of Candidatus Poriferihabitaceae bacterium. Lineage (GTDB taxonomy): Bacteria > Pseudomonadota > Gammaproteobacteria > Arenicellales > Poriferihabitantaceae > VYFG01. The sequence goes on along the minus strand of OZ243919.1, from coordinate 2,367,922 downwards.
CCGACAGGGAGTCGCCCGGTATGTTCTACCTCCATGGGACGGGCGCGATCCTGGGCGCCCTGGAGCAGGAGATGGAAGGCCGCTCGAAGGGCGACTCGTTCACCCTCACGCTGCCACCCGAACAGGCCTTCGGCCTGCGCCGCGACGACTGGGTGGAACGGGTGCCGAACAAGCATGTGCTGACGCCGGGACGGCACCGTCCCGGGGACGTGGTGACCGTCCGTACAGAGACCGGGCCCTGCGAGGTCGTGGTGCTCAAGGTGGGACGGTTCAATCTGGACGTGGATCTGCACCACCCCCTGGCGGGACGGACCGTGCGCTTCGATGTCGAGATCGGCGATGTCAGGATGGCCACCACGGAGGAACTGGCCCACGGGCATGCGCACGGGCCGGGCGGGCACCAGCACTGAGACGACCGGCGGGAACCTTGCCCGAAGCCCCGGAGAAATCCCGAGTTGTCTCGATCGGGCCGTTGACACCGCCGGAGCGCGGCTTTCCGGAAGCTGAGTTCGAGGAGCGGGTGGACCGGTTCCAGCGGTGGATGGATCAGGACCGGTGCGATGCCGTGATCCTGACCACGGAGGCCGAGATCCGGTATTTCAGCGGCTTCCTCACCCAGTTCTGGCAGAGCCCCACCAGACCGTGGTTCCTGGTGGTGCCGGCTTCGGGCAAGCCGGTCGCCGTGATTCCGGAGATCGGCGTTGGCGGCATGGCCGGAACATGGATCGACGACATCCGCACCTGGCCGAGCCCCCGTCCGGAGGACGACGGCATTTCGCTGCTCGCCGCCACGCTGGAGTCCCTGCCGCGCAGGCACGGCAGAACCGGCATGTGCCTCGGACCGGAGAGCATGCTGCGGATGCCGGCACAGGCATTCTCCCAGCTGCAGGACCGGATTCGCGGCAGCGTGGTGGATGTGGCGGGGGCGCTGCAGCGCCAGCGCATGGTCAAGTCCCCCCGGGAGATCGAGAAAATCCGGTTCATCTGTCGCCTGGCCGGTGAGGCATTCGCCAAGGTTCCGGACCATGCCCGTGTCGGCCACACCGAACGGGAAATCTGCCGCGCCATGCAGCATGACCTCCTCGGACTCGGGGCGGACAGCTGCAGTTATCTGGTGGCAGGCTCCGGACCCGGGGGATATGACAGCATCATCATGGGCCCCTCCGACCGGCGGATCGATTCCGGGGATGTCCTGATCATCGACACGGGTTCGACCTGGGACGGCTATTTCTGCGACTTCGACCGCAACTGGGCATTCGGCGATGCGGACAGCGCGACCCGCAAAGCCTATCGTGTGGTTTGGCAGGCCACCGGGGCGGGGTTCGCCGCGGCCCGCCCCGGCAGAACCGCCGGTGATCTCTGGCGGGCCATGCAGACCGTCCTGGCCGAGGGCGGCAGCCTCGGGAACGAGGTGGGCCGGCTCGGACACGGTCTTGGCATGGAACTCACAGAGCGGCCTTCCAACACCGCGGGGGACGGCACCGTGCTGGAGGTCGGGATGGTGCTGACGCTGGAGCCCGGCATGGTGTTCGCCCCGGGCCGTCAGATGGTGCACGAGGAGAATATCGTGATCACGGCGGATGGGGCGGAATGGCTGACCCCCCGGGCCGCGGAAGAACTGCCGGTCATCCCATGCTGAAGCCTGGTCCCGGACGTCCCCCTGTCCTTGCGCCTGCCGGTGTCGCGCCGTGCTGAAGGCCATCCTGATCAGCACCGTGCTCACGGCCCTGGCCGTCTGGGTTCATTACGAGGCCCTGAGATTCATGGGGGACCGGTTGCTGCACCTGACGCGGCGCCGGCGGATCCACCTGCTGCTGGCGGTATTCGGTGCCCTTGCGGCGCACGTTGTGGAAATCTGGTTGTACGGACTCGGTTACTACCTGGTGCTCTGGGACGGATCCATGGGGTCACTGACCGGGGCGGACGGAGCGCTCCTCGATTGCGTGTACTTTTCCATCAGCAATTTCACCAGCCTCGGCATGGGCGATCTGCGGCCCATCGGTCCGGTCCGGTTCATCGCCGGCTTCGAGACCCTCACGGGGCTGGTCCTCATCACCTGGACGGCTTCTTTCCTGTTCCTGGAGATGCAGAAGATCTGGACCCGCGGGAACGGGCGGTGACCGGCTTCAGGCCGGGAGTTTCAACAGCTCGGTTGCGACCCGGTCGCCGAACTCCTCGGTGCTCACCATGGTGATGTCGGATCCGGGTCTGGAGATGTCCGGCGTGGAATAGCCGCCGGCGAACACCTGTTGCATCGCCTGCCACAGGTTTCTTGCCTCCCGGTCCATGCCGAAGCTCATCTCGAGCATCATCGCCACGGAACCGATCATGGAATAGGGGTTGGCGATGTTCTTTCCGGCGATGTCCGGGGCGGATCCGTGGGACGGTTCGTAGTAGGACTTCTGCGGTCCCATGCAGGCGGAGGGCATCAGGCCGAGTGATCCGAGAATGCCGCCGCCCTGGTCGCTCAGGATATCGCCGAACAGGTTTTCCATCACCATGACGTCGAATTCCGTGGGCCGCAGGCACAGGTAGGTGGCCGCGGCGTCCACCAGCACATGGTTGACCTCCACGTCCGGGTAATCCACCGAGACCTCCTCGACGATCTCGGTCCACAGCATGCTGGACTTGAGCACGTTGCTCTTGTGCACACTGTGCAGCTTCCGCCGCCTCTTCCGGGCGGTCTCGAACGCCACCTGGACGATCCGGTGGATCTGGCTTTCGTCATACTCCAGGATTTCCCGGGCGTAGCGCAGCCCCTGTGCGTTCACCCCGGCTTCCTTCTCGCCGAAATACAGGCCCCCCACCAGCTCGCGTATGATCATGATGTCGATTCCGTCACCGATGATCTCGGGCCGCAGGGGGGAGAAGTGCGCCAGGGAGCCCGGCAGGTAGACCGGGCGGAAATTGGCGAAGGTGTCATAGCGGCGGCGCATCGTCAGGAGTCCCTTTTCCGGCGACTGGTCCGGGGGAATCTGCCTGGATTCGGCGTGGCCGAGTCCGATGGTGCCCTTTAGTATCGCGTCCGCCGAATCGCACAGTGCCTCGGTTTCCGCGGGCCAGCAGCTGCCGGTAGCAAACCAGGCCGAGGCGCCGAAGGCGGCCGGTATCAGTTCGAATCCGACATCGGCATGCCGGGTGGACACGACCTCGAGGAGCTTGACCGCCTCGGCCATGATCTCTTCGCCGATACCGTCGCCGGCGAGCAGCACGATGCGGTATGTGTTCATCTGTCCCGGTCCGCGAAGGGGTGTCCGTGGCGGAGAATCAGTTCCAGCGGGGCTGGCGTTTCCCGATGAACGCGTCCACTCCCTCGATGGCCTCGTCCATCATCATGTTGCAGGAGATGGTTTCGGTGGCGTCGGCGTAGGCCTCGTCCAGGGGCTGGTTCAACTGCCGGTAGACCAGTTCCTTGCCAAGGCGGATGACACGGGGCGGCTTCTGGCAGATGCTGTACGCCAGTCCGTTGACGCAGTCGTCCAGTTCATCGGATCGGCAGACCCGGTTCACCAACCCGCAATCCAGAGCCGTCCTCGCGTCGATGAATTCCCCGGTCAGGAGCATCTCCATCGACTGTTTCAGCGGGACGTTGCGCGTGAGGGCCACGGCGGGCGTGGAACAGAAAAGGCCGAGCCGGATACCGGAGACGGCGAACGTCGCATCCTCCGCCGCTACCGCAAGGTCGCAGCCGGCCACCAGCTGGCAGCCCGCAGCGGTGGCCATGCCATGGACGCGGGCGATGACTGGCTGGGGCAGGGCAACGATCCGCTGCATGATTTCGCTGGACTGGCCGAACAGGCGGCGCTGGTGGTCGAGGTCCTCATGGGCCCGGGCCTGCTTGAGATCGTGGCCGGCGCAGAACACCTTGCCGGCTCCCGCCACTATGACCACGCGGACCGAGTCATCGGCGGCAACACGATCAAACGCGGCGAGCAGGTCATTGAGCAGTTCGCCGGACATTGCGTTGAACTGGGCCGGCCGGTTGAGCGTCAGCGTACGCACGCCCTCCCGGGTGGATTCGAGCAAAACGGAATCTGTCATGGGTCTGTCACTGTCAAGTTAGGGATGGGTCAGACGCGGTGCTACCGGGAAGCCTGGATCATGTATTCCACCGCTGCGCCGACCTGTTCGTCCGTGAGTGCCGCGTAGCCACCCCTGGCGGGCATGACGCCCGTGGCGCCCTGGAAACCGTTGATCGCATGGTCGAGCAGGACTTCCAGCCCCTGGGCGATTCTCGGTTCCCAGGCGGGGATGTCGCCAATGGTCGGCGAACCGGCCACACCGGTGTTGTGACAGGCGAAACAGGCGGTGTTGTACACGTTTTCGCCGTTCACGGGACCCGCCGCGGCGACCTCGGTGGCTGCGGTGTTCGCGGTCGCCGCCGCTTCGGCCCTGGCCGCCGCGGCCTCTTCCTCGGACATGATCTTCAGGCTGCCAACGGCGCCAATCCGCTTGGCCAGGGATTCGGTGCTGTTGTGGTCTGCGACCGCAAGGCCGGCGGCAATCAGGGCGCTCGCTGCAAACAGTGCAATAACACGGCTTTTCATGGGGTATGCAGGTCAGGGATCGGAGGCCGGGAATTATACCCGACAACCGGACGGCGTCAGCCATGGAGTGGTGCTCCTTTGGTACTGGCACGGTTCCGGTAATTGGACTATGATCCTTATAGTCGGTATGCCCTAGACCTGTCGGCTGCCGGCCCCGTGGCGGTGATTGCGGACGGTCAATTGAATTGCGTGTCGTGTGATAGTGTCTTTATGTGGTTGAACGCCATTTTCCCCTGCATCGGTCGAAGCATTTTGCTGTGACGGCCGAAGTCCCACCTGGCCTTCGCGAATCCATAATAAATCAATTCAATATTAATCACTTAGGAGGATACCGTGGATAACGAACTGAGTTCGCTTGTGACGATATTTACCGAGTTCTACTACTGGGTAACCATACCGTTGATGTTTTTGATACACGTCGGGTTCTGCATGTACGAGGTCGGTGTCTCCCGGCGCAAGAATCACCTGCACACCCTGATGAAGAACACCATGCTGGTGCCGCTGGTGACCATCACGTTCTTCCTGTTCGGCTGGTGGATCTACTGGGGCTGGCCCAACGGGCCGGGGATCACCGGCGGCGTGGAATGGGAGGCCGGCGCCCCCAACGCGCCCTGGGCGGAAACCATGGGACCCCACCTGGGTGACCGGATCACCGGCGTCTTCTGGGCGGCCTTCCTGCTGTTCTCCTGGACGGCGGCCTCCATCGTGTCCGGTGCCGTCATCGAGCGCATCACCAACGCTGCGTTCTGGATTCTGGCAGTGGCCATCGGTTCCTTCTTCTGGATCATCGATGCAGCCTGGGGCTGGCACTACGCCGGCTGGATGGTGCAGAAGCTCGGCTACCACGATGCCTACGCATCCGGCGTCATTCATGCCATTGCGGGTGGATTCGCCCTCGGCATCCTGTTCGTGCTGGGTCCCCGCATCGGCCGGTTCCGTGCCGACGGCACGGCGCGCAACATCAATCCGCGCAACCCCTGGCTGGTCACCGTCGGGCTCTTCCTGATCTATACCGGGTTCTGGGGGTTCTACGTGGCCTGTAACGTGCCGATCATCGACATGGGCGCCGAGGTGGGCGACGACGCGGTATTCTTCACCGCCACCAACATCTACCTTGGTCCCACAACCCTGAGCGGCATCACCTTCAACTTCCTGATGTCCCTGGCCGGCGGCCTGCTGGCGGGCTACTGGGTTTCCAAGGGCGATGCGTTCTGGACCTATTCATCCGGCCTTGCCGGCATCATCACCGCCTCGGCGGGCAATGATCTGTACCACCCGCTCCAGGCCACGATCATTGCCGTGATCGGCGTGGTCTGCGCCTACAAGATGCATTACTGGGTGGAACGCAAGTTCAAGATCGACGATGCCGTGGGCGCGGTGGCCGTACACGGGTACGCTGGCTTTGTGGGTCTTGTCATCTGTGGTTTCGTGCTGTGGGGCTATCCGTCCTCTCCCTACGAGGGCTATGCCACCATCAATCCCCTAGGGCAGTTCGTCGGTGCGTTGATCATGTTCGGCCTTCTGGGTTTCCTGCCGGGCTGGGTCATTGCCAAGATCCTGCACGGCATGGGAATGCTGCGGATACCGCCGGAGGTGGAAATCGTGGGTCTGGACAGCCTCGAGCACGAGATCTACGACTCCGAGGCGGAGGAGATGCAACAGGCCGAGGCCGATGTGGCCAAAACCCTTAACTGACTGACCGGAGGAAACAATGTCTACTGGAATTGAAGCCTGGAAAAACCTTGCCGAAATCGGACCGATCTATCCTTTCGTCGGCAGCGAAGTGATGTGGGTGATCATCGGACTGATCCTCTGGATCGTCTGGCATGTCCTGCAGATCAGTGCTGAAAAGGAACATCACGAAAAGGCCAAGAGCCATTTCAGCAAGAACTATCGCGGCTAGCGATCTGTTCGGCGCAACGAAAACCCCGGCTCCGTCCGGGGTTTTTTTCGCAGTCCGGGGGGCGTGAGCGGCCAGCTCGGCAGTACCCCGGCAACTGGCGGGCGGGGACCCCTCAGGGGGCGGACTACTTCGGGGGCAGTGGCTGACCTGTTAATATGGGACGCATGAAAAGCACCCATGATGACACCGGCTTTCCGACCGCCGAGGAGGCCGAGCGCGCCTTCTACAGGGCATTCGCCAACCTGAACCTCGGTGAGATGAGCCGGGTATGGGCGGCGGACGCGGTCGCCTGCATCCACCCGGGCGGACCCCTGCTTGCCGGCAGGAAGGCGGTGCTGGAGAGCTGGGCCAGGATTCTCGACTCCGGGACGTCCCCGGACCTCCGTTACGAGACAGTCCTCATCCAGGCATCCGATGACCTGTCCACCCACGTGGTCCGGGAGACGCTCGCATCGGTGACGGAACGGGGGGTGGTTGTGGTGCAGGCGGTCAATGCCTACCGGAAACAGCCCGGCGGATGGCGGATGGTGCTGCACCATGCCACGCCGCCCCTGACCCGGCAGATACACGGCAAGACGGTTTCGGCGCCGCCCGGCATGATGCAATAGCGGTAATGCACCGGAGACCCCCCGTCCCAGTCGGCGGCGCGGTCAACCGGAGAAATTACGACGGCATCCGATCAACAACGAAGCGCCCTGACATGACCCTCGCGGGCGTAATCCAATATCCGGCGGTCTCGGGTGACAATACAGAGGTTCATTGCACGTGCAGTGGCAATGATGATCCGATCAGCCGGGTCCGTTGGTGGGGTTCCCGGCAGGAACGACGATTTTGCAAGGATGCGCGAGGAAATCTCGGCAAGAGCGACCCTGCTTTTGATGACATAGTCTTCGAACCAGTTCGCCACAGGACGCTCCATGCGCAGCTTTCCACGGGAGACAAGCAGGCCCAGCTCCCACGCTGAGAACGGTGAGACATATACTCGGCGCCCATCTTTGTGGACTGTGTTGAGTTGGGTCATTGCATCCGCATCAAGGGGGTCACCGTTTCCCGTCCAGATCACAGCACATGTATCCAGAAGCATGTCACTCATGGCAAAGATCCTGGTGAACCATATTTGCCCATTCCGGCATGGCCGGGCTCGTCAGGTCGACATCTTCGGCGAAGGTTACGGTACCGGCCAAGCAGCCAAATACAGGATGTTTGCCTGAATCATTTTCAGGAACCCGGGACGAAGTGTCGAGGAAGCCTCGTGAGTCGCCTTTGACAAAAACAAGATGCTCATTTGAGATATCAACCCGGGATGTCTTGTAACCCGCAGCAAGCCAGGATCGGGTCATAACGCTGTTTGATGGGTTATTGCTCCACCAGGGTCGGTGCTTCCGGGCCGAAGGAGGGAGACGGGTTCCGATGACCGCTTCAATTTCCTCGAATGTCATCCGGATTTCCTTGAATCCCACGGATTTAAGGTGTTCTTCCAGGGGGTTGTATTTAGAATGAATGCTCAAGTATGTTCCAAAATATTTAATAAGTGTTCTAGTATTATATGAAACACTTACAATATCAAGTCATTTGACGATCAGGCGCCCCGCACCCGTGGATGAGTTTGTCTGCAGGATCATTCATGCATGGGCCTGTCAGTCATCGGAGAGCATCAGGGGATCAACGATGCCCCTCTTGGTGGTCGGGCTCAATCTATTCAATCAGTTGCTTCTTGCCAATCCTCGAGTCGCAGAAGATGGTGCAAGATCTTGAAGGTTCGGCAAACCGGCACGGGTCCTGTCCGCCCCTGGAACGGGGTGTTATTCCGCAAGCTGTGCCGTTCTCACAGTTGGGGTGAAGCCGGTTTCGTTGTGAGGATCCATGGTCCACCGATGCCTGCCGCAGTTCTCCATCGCCAGTTGGCGTTGACGTGTAATGAATAAAACATAATGCATTACATTCTATTTCCACTCATGGAGGTCATCATGCTGGATTTCGATACCTCCCAGCTAAGCAGACCAGGACAACCCAGATACGTCACGATGACCGGTTGGCCGGTCTGATCGAACGCGTCGCACTTGCGTTGTCCATGGACAAATCCGCATTCCTCCGTGCCGTGATCGAGCGTGAGGCAACACGTATCCTCGAACTGCAATCCCGGCATACGCTCACTCTGGAGGATGCCAAGGCCTTCGCCGCCGCCCTTGACTCCCCGCCAGCTCCCACAAGGCGCGCTCTGGAAGCGGCTCGAGACTACGGAGCACGCGTGGTGCATATCGACTGAACAAGCCTCTGTCAGTATCGAGGCCTTCAATCCGGCGCGGCATGTTCGAGCCGATTTTGATTTCGGCGTCGTCCGTCTGCACAACCACCTCAGATTTTCCCCCAGGAAACAGCAGAAGAACGACATGACCCACGTCTACGTTGTCGTCGATGAGAGCAGTGAACGGATACTGGGTGACCATGTATTCAGGAAAGCGAACAATATTTCCGAACTGGCGGGATGCCACGCAATCATTCTCGATGTTGTCAGTGATGGCGGCAAGGCGGACCTTGACCGTCGAAGTGCATGGTATGAAGGCTTTGGCCTCACGCCGTTCCCCAGCAACCCGTCGCGCAAATTTATGCCAATGAGGCAGGCACGTACCGTGGTTCAGGCAACCCAGGAACAAGACATTAATTTATTTTACCGAACAACTGTCTGCCTGGAGTGCGCAAGGTTGGTGCACACAAAAAGGCAGTAAAGAGTGATTCCTGCTGTTGCTCCTTGACTCGGCTTCACTACTTCAAGCACTATTTAAGGAATTTCTGATATAGTGTGAAATCGCGGTTCATGAAAATTCTGTATTGATATTAATCAATGAGTTATAAGCCAACGGTTTTGCGCGTAGCTGCATTGATCAGACCTTCCCCAGTACAGGCTGGATTCGGTGTTCGGGTCCGCCCTATCACCCGGCCGGGTTCTGTCAGCCACAGCATGCCGGGGAGCCGTAAAGATATTCTCACATGGTGATCATGCCTGCTGTGACCGACCTGGATTTGCCGGATACCTCTCCGCCAATCGGAGTGAACAGGTCATGCGTTGGCACGGTAACCTCGGCAGCCGCGCTGTTCTGCGCCTGGACGATGGCCCCGCCTGCGATGGCGCAGAACATCGACCCGAAAATCATCCAGGGCGACCGTTATCTCGAACGGGTGAGCACCGAGATCCGGAATATCGATACCGAGGAACTGGAAAGGATGATTGCCGAGGTGCCGGACCTGGTGTTCATCGACGTGCGCGAGGCGGCGGAAATCGCCCAGACAGGCGGCACCATCGATGCGCCCAGGGTGCATAACGTCAGCCGGGGCTGGCTCGAGTTCCGGGTTCCCGAACGGGTGCCGGACAGGCATACGCCCATCGTCACCTTCTGCGGGCTGAATCTGCGAAGTCCGCTTGCGGCCAGGGATCTCATGGACATGGGTTATACCAACGTCGTCAACTATGAGGACGGTTTTCCCGCCTGGGCGGAGGCAGGCCTTCCCGTGACCGCGGACACCTCCCCGGACGGAATGCTGTACAGTGCCCCGCTCCGGGTCACGGAAAATGTCTGGTCCGCCATTGGCGCCACCGCACCGCCCACCTACGAGAATTCCGGCCATAACAACAACCTCTCGTTCATCATTACCGGTGATGGTGTGGTGGTGGTCAATGCCGGCGACAATGCCCTGCTTGCGGAGTCGCTGCATGCGGAAATCAGGAAGCTGACCGACCAGCCGGTGAAGTATGTGATCCTGGAAAACGGCCAGGGTCACGCCATGCTCGGCTCGAGTTACTGGAAGGCCCAGGGCGCGAAGATCGTGGCCCACGTCGACACCCTGCACGAGATCGAGGAAAACGGGCATGAAATCCTGCACCGGATGCGTCTCGGTCGGCGGGACAAGGCGTTCGGTACGGAGTTGGCCCTGCCGGATATCACGTTCGAGAATGAATGGGCCATCGAACTCGGCGGCGAGCGCATCGAGGCCCTCTATCTCGGCCCCGCCCACAGCCCGGGCGACATTTCCGTCTGGCTGCCCCGGCAAAAACTGGTGATTGCCGGGGATGTCGCGTTCCACGAGCGGCTGCTGCCGGTGATGGAGGACACCGATACTGCCGGCTGGATCCGGACCTGGGATGCGTTCACGGGCCTCGGCGCGGACACCGTGATCCCGGGGCACGGCGGGCCGACCGGCTATGACGAGGTGACCAGGTATACCCGGGACTACCTGGTCTACATGCGTGACAGGATCAGGGCGCTTGTCGAGGACGGTGGCACCCTGCAGGATGCCTACCTCGTGGATCAGGGCCCCTTCAGTCATCTGGACACCTATTTCGAGCTCAAGCGGCAGAATGCCGGGACCATTTTCCGGGAAATGGAATTCGAATTCTGAGCGGGAGCCCGTCCGTACGGTCACTGCCCGGTTTTCAGCTCGAAACTGCGTTGATTTCAACCCGGGCTCTCGGCTAGTCTCCGGGTAAATCCCAGGTTCTCCTTCCGGCCGTGAATGTCCTGTTCATTACCGCCGATCAATGGCGGGGTCCCTGCCTGTCCCTGCTGGATGATCCGGTGGTGAAAACGCCGTCCCTTGACCGGCTGGCCGGGGAAGGGGCCGTCTTCACGAACCATTTCGCCCAAGCTGCCCCCTGTGCGCCCAGCCGCACCTCCCTGCATACCGGGATGTATCTGTTCAATCACCGCTGCGTGGCGAACGGCACGCCCGTTTCCAGGGGTCTGACCAACTGGGCGCTGGAGATGAGAAGGATCGGATACGATCCCTCCCTGTTCGGTTACACGGATACCGCGGCGGATCCCGGGGGGCTGGACCCTTCGGATCCCAGGCTGTCCCATTACAGCGAGCCCCTGCCCGGGATCGGCACCCATACGCCGATGCGCGATGAAGTGCCGGTGCCCTGGGTGGAATACCTGGTGCGGCAGGGCTACACGATACCGCGCAAGCCCTGGGACCTCTACGGGACCAGGGCGCCGGGTACGACCTGGGCGGATGGGGGCGATCGGGTTCTCCCCCTGGCCATTCGGGGCGAGGATCACGAGACCGCCTACCTGGTCCGCCGCTGCCGGGAATGGATCGATGCCGCCGACGGGCCCTGGGTCACCCATCTTTCCCTGCTTCGGCCCCATCCGCCGTTCGTGGCTCCGGAACCCTACAACGCCTTGTATCCCCCGGCCGGAATCCGGTCCCCCCTCCGTCACGGGGATCAAGCCAGGGAGGCGGCGGTGCATCCTTTCCTCGCGGCCATGATCCGGGACGCGCAGTACGGTGACAGCGGCGACCTCAGGCGCCTGGAGGATGCCTGGGCGTCCTACTACGGCCTCATGAACGAAGTGGACGAACACCTTGGCCGGCTGTTCGATTTTCTCGGGGAGCGTGGCCTTTGGGACGATACCCTGGTGATCTTCACCTCGGATCACGGCGAGCAGTTGGGGGATCACTGGCTGAATGGCAAACTCGGATTCTTCGACCAGTCCTACCATATCCCGCTCATCGTCCGTGACCCGAGGAGTTCCGCCGATGCCAGCAGGGGAGGCCGGTTCGACATGTTCACCGAGAACGTGGACATCATGCCGACCATGCTGGACTGGCTGGGTATCGGGGTTCCTTCCCAGTGCGATGGCCGGTCCCTGCTGCCGATCCTGGAGACTGCGGCACCGCCCGATAGGTGGCGCACTGCGGTACACTGGGAATTCGACTTCCGTCACAACTCCGGCTGGTTGCGGGACAGCAACCCGGGAGTCAGTGTCCACCAGTGCCACCTCGGCGTGCTGCGTGACGAACGGTTCAAGTACGTCCACTTTCCCGCCCTGCCGCCCCTGCTCTTCGACCTGCAGGAAGACCCCGGCGAAATGGAGGATGTGAGCAATGAACCGGATTACCTGGGGGTCCGGCTCGAGTACGCAGAACGGTTGCTGGACCTGCGCATGCGGTTTACCTCGCGCGGCCTTTCCGAAACGCTGCTGACCCCGTCGGGCCCGCTGACGAGTGCGGCCCTGCCCTGAACGGGACCGTTCGTTCACTCCGGAATAGGCCGGGGATGGAAGGGACCGCCCGCCGCCGCTTCACGGGCAATGGGAGGATAGCCCGGCCGGACACCGTTTGTGGTACAGACGCACGGAAAAGGCGTATCAATCGATCCGTTTTACCTGCAATTGGGTAATGCACGAGCCGGGCCGCTTTGCTATATTGGTCGGCGGCAATCCGGCAAATTGTCACGGGAGAGGCGGTGATATGAACATTCAATACAATCCCGCAGAAACCCTGCGGGAGCCTGGTCTCGGCAGCCACTGGCTCGGCCGGGAACGCTACGTGATCCACGGCGGCGCCATGGTGGTCATCCCCATGCTTCCCGGAGATGGTGTGGAGCTGGTGGATCCCGAGGGACTGCAACCTGCCCATATCTTCGCTTTCGACGCGGCCGGGAGGAATCTGACGGGCAGCCTGGGCCTGGCTGAAAACGCCGGTGGCGGCGCACTTGCGGCAATGCTCCAGTCCGACAGCGCCGGTGCGGACAGGATATGTCGTCGCCTGGCGGGATTCGGCATTGATCTGGCGGGAGAGACCGTGGCCGCTGTACTCGACGGAGAGACCCCGGCGGGCAGCCGGCTGGAATTTACCGTGGAGGAGGAATGCATCCTGGTTCTGGGTGCCCCGGGCGAACCCATGTCCGTGGATTCGCAGATGCCCCCCACGGACCTCATCGCCTGGGTCAGCCGGGGACGGCCCCAGGTGCCGGTGTCGCGTCCCTTGCCGGATCCGCTGACCGATCCCCTGCAGGACTTTACGGTCAAGGCATCCACTGCGGCGAGCTACGAGATCAGGGCGGGCCAGTACATCCAGGTCCTGGATGTCGACGGCCGGCAGTGTTCCGATTTCCAGTGCTTCGACCTCGCCAAGCTGGACCAGGGAATCGAGCGCTGCCTGGACGCCACGGTCACCCGTACCCTGATGGGGGCCGCATATCCCGGGCCGGGCCTGCACTCCAAGTTCTTCGACGCGGATCTGGAACCGATGGTGGAGGTCATCCAGGATACCTGCGGACGCCACGACAGCTTTGGCCTGGCCTGCACGGCCAGGTACTACGACGACATGGGATATCCGGGACATGTCAACTGTTCCGACAATTTCAATCGGGTCCTGTCGGAATATCCCGTTGCACCGAGAAAGGGCTGGATGGCGATGAACCTGTTTTTCAACACGTTCTTCGATGACCAGTACCAGCTCTACTCCGACGAGCCGTGGTCGCGTCCCGGGGACTATGTCCTGATGCGCGCACTCAGGGACCTGGTCTGTGTTTCTTCTGCGTGTCCGGACGACGTCGACGCCGCCAATGGCTGGATTCCCACCGATATCCAGGTGCGCGCCTATGATGACAGGACGCTGTTCCGGCGCGCCATCGCCTTTCGAAAAACCACCGACGCGGAACCCGTCATGACCCAGGATACCGCCTTTCACCCGGAAACATCGAAACTCACCCGCAACTTCGTCGAGTACAATGGTTACTGGCTGGCCAACGACTACACCAACCAGGGGGCGATCGAGGAGTACTGGGCCTGCCGCCAGAATGCCGCAATGATCGACCTGTCGGCATTGCGGAAATACGAGGTGGTCGGCCCCGACGCCGAGCAGCTGATGCAGGCCTGCGTGCCACGTGACATCAAGAAGCTCGCAGTGGGACGGGTTGTCTACACCGCGATGTGCAACCCGTCCGGCGGGATGATCGACGACGGCACCATATTCCGCCTGGCCCGGGACAATTTCCGGTGGGTCGGCGGCAATGACGGCTCCGGGCTATGGCTCAGGGAGCAGGCCGAGGAACGGGGGCTCAAGGTGTGGGTCAAGAACAGCACGAACCAACTCGTCAACCTGCAGGTCCAGGGACCGAAGAGCCGCGACGTGCTGGACAAGGTGATCTGGACCAGGCCGGATCAGGCCAACATGAACGAGATGGCCTGGTTCCGTTTCTCCATTGCCAGGATGCCCGATGACCGGGGCATACCGGTACTGGTTTCGCGTACCGGCTATACCGGGGAACTCGGCTACGAGATCTTCTGCCATCCCGACCAGGGACCTGCGGTGTGGCGGATGATCGCAGGGGCTGGTGAGGAGTTCGGCATCCGGCCCATGGGACTGGAGGCCCTGGACATCCTGCGCATCGAGGCGGGCCTGATCTTCGCCGGTCACGAATTCTGCGAGCAGACGGATCCCTTCGAGGCGGGTATCGGGTTCTCGGTGCCGCTCGGGTCCAAGACCGACGATTTTATCGGCCGGGCGGCGCTGGAAAAGCGCAAGGCCAGCCCCCAGCGTCGGCTGGTGGGTCTTGAACTGTCCGGCCGGGAACCGGCGGCCCATGGCGATGGCGTGTTCCAGGGGCGCTACCAGGTCGGGCAGATCACCAGTGCCACGATTTCACCCGTCCTGGGCAAGAACATCGCGCTTTGCCGGATGAATGTTGAGTACGCCGGTGAGGGTGCGGAAATCGAAGTGGGGAAACTGGACGGCCACCAGAAGCGCATTCCCGCCAGGGTCGTCCCCTTCCCGCATTTTGATCCCGCGAAGGAGCGTGTGAAGGGCCACTATTAGGTTGTCCTCGACGTTCCCGGATCTTATCCGTCCGGGTTTCCGGAAAAACGACATACGCCCGTCCGGCGCCTGCATGAATCCATGCCCCTGAGTGCCCTGGCAGCTGGGCTCATTGCCATACTGGTCGGCTACGGGGGTTCCGCGGCCATCGTGTTCCAGGCGGCCTCTGTTGCCGGTGCCGGGCTGATCGGTTCCTGGATGGGGGCTCTCGGCGTCGGAATGGGTGTCACCACCATCGCGCTGTCCCTGAAATACCGGGCGCCGGTTGTCACGGCCTGGTCAACACCCGGGGCCGCGATGCTGGTGGTTGCCCTGGTGGGCGTGGACCTGTCTGCGGCCGTCGGCGCCTTCCTGTTTTCCGGGGCCCTGGTCACGCTGGTGGGTTATTGCGGATGGTTCGAACGCATCATGGACAGGGTGCCCCTGCAACTGGCGTCCGCCATGCTCGCCGGGGTGCTGGCGAGGTTCGGCATGGATGTCTTCGTCGTCATGCAGTCGGATCTTGCGCTGGTATTGCCCATGTTTGCCGCGTATCTGCTGGTGAAACGCCTGTCCCCGCGGTACGTGGTGATCCTGGTGCTGTTTCTCGGGATGGGATTGTCCGCGATCTACGGCCTGTTCAGATTCGATACCCTGACAGTCGCCCTGGCAAGGCCGGTATTCACGTCGCCGTCGCTGGACCCGGCGGTGATACTCGGTGTCGGGGTGCCGCTCTTCCTGGTCACCATGGCATCCCAGAATATCCCGGGGGTTGCCGTGCTGCGCACGTACGGATATGCGCACGTTCCGGTCTCCCCCGTTATCGGGAGCACCGGCCTGATGACCCTGCTGATGGCACCGTTCGGCGGGGTTGCCTACAATCTTGCTGCAATCACTGCCGCGATCTGTGCGGGCCCCGATGCGCACCCGGACAGCGAAAGACGTTATCTCGCGGGAGTGGCGGCGGGGGTCTTCGGGGGCACCATAGCTGCCCTGTTCATCGCCTTTCCGGATGCACTGGTGATCGCCATTGCCGGCATCGCGCTTCTCGGCACCATCACCGGCAGTTTGCAGCAGGCCATGACCGACGGCGCCTGGCGGGAGCCGGCCCTGATCACCTTCCTGGTCACTTTGTCCGGCGTCGAACTGTACGGTGTGGGCTCCGCGTTCTGGGGTCTGGCGGCGGGGGCGCTGGCGATGTGGCTGCTGGGGCGCAGATGAGGCCTGCCACAGTAATTCGGCCGGTGTCGGCAGCAGGCCGGGTCGACATGCGGGTCAGATGCCCAGATACGCCTTCTTCACATGCTCGTTGTTGGCAAGCCGGTCGGCCCGGTCCTCCAGCGCGATCAGCCCGGTTTCCAGTACGTAGCCGCGATCCGCGAGCTGCAGGGCGAGGTCCGCGTTCTGTTCGACCAGGATGATCGTCACACCCTGCGCGTTGATCTCCCGGAGGATAGTGCCGATCTCCTGCACGATGATCGGCGCAAGCCCCAGCGAAGGCTCGTCCAGCAGCAGCACGCGGGGGCGGGACATCAGGGCCCGGCCGATGGACAGCATCTGCTGCTCGCCGCCGCTCAACGTCCGGCCGTGCTGGTGGCGGCGTTCTCCAAGGCGGGGGAATTTCTCGAAGATCCCGTGAAGGTCCTGTTCGATGCGGTCGCGGTCATCGTAGATGAACGCTCCCAGCCTCAGGTTCTCCTCGACACTGAGATCCTTGAATATCCTCCGGCCTTCGGGCACATGGGCGATGCCCATGCGCAGGATTCGGTCGGCCATGACGCCGTCGATACGCTGGTCGTTGAGCAGGATTTCGCCGCTGCCCGGTTTCACCAGCCCGGAGATGGCCCGCAGGGTCGTGCTCTTGCCGGCCCCGTTCGAGCCGATCAGGGTGACGAAGGACGCATTGGGGACCTCCAGGCTGATGCCCTTGAGGGCGGCGACGTTGTGGTAGTTGACTTGCAGGTCCCGAATGGAAAGCTTCACTCGTGATCCCCCCCGAGATAGGCCCTGATCACCTCCGGATTACTGCGCACCTCCTCCGGCGAGCCCTGCGCCAGCAGGGTGCCGAAATTGAGCACCGTAAGCCGTTCGCAGAGCCCCATGACCGCCTTCATGTCATGTTCCACAAGGACGATGGTGACACCGGATTCCCGCACCCTGCGCGTCAGTTCCATCATGGTGCCGGTCTCTTCGGGGTTCATCCCGGCGAACGGCTCGTCCATCAGCAGCAGCCGTGGCCGGGTTACCAGGGCGATGGCGATTGCCAGTGCCCGCTGGGACCCCAGGGGCAGTTCGGAAGCCAGTTGTTCCCCGCGTGCGTCGAGGCCCATGAATTCCATGACTTCCCTGGCCGCCCGGCCGGCATCCCGCTGTTTCATCCTGTCCAGGCCAAGGATCGCGGAGAGGATATCCGTACGCGACCGGTTGTGGGTGCCGATGAGGATGTTCTCGTAGACCGTCAGTTCCTGGAACAGCGTCGTTTCCTGGAATGTCCGCACGACCCCCTCTGCGGCGATCCGGGAAGGCTTGATGCCGGTAATCCGGTGTCCGTCAAACAGGATGTCCCCGCCGGTGGGGGTACTGAAGCCGGCGATGATCTTGAACATCGTGCTCTTGCCGGCGCCGTTGGGGCCGATCAGGCCGTGAATCTCTCCCTGCTCGACGTGGAAGCTGACCCCGTTCAGGGCGACCAGGCCGCCGAACTGCATGCTCAGGTTCCGGACTTCCAGGATGGACATCAGCCGCTGCCTCTGCTCCTGCCGATTCGTGCCCTGACCTTGTCCGGCAGGCTTTCAAGGCCGTTCGGAAGGAACAGGATGCCGAAGACCAGGATCGCGCCGTACACCGCGGGACGGAACACATCGAGCCCGCGGAAGATCTCGTCCAGGACGGATAGCACCACCGCGCCGACAATGGGCCCGTAGAATGTCCGGTAGCCGCCCACGATCACCCAGATCAGGATGAATACCATGAAGCCGATATCGAACTGCTTGGGTGTGACGGTGCCGATGTAGTGCACCTTCAGGGCGCCCGCCAGGCCGACGAATACGGACCCGGTGATGAATGCCAGCGAACGGTAGTTCCAGGTGTTGACGCCGACGGATTCCGCCAGCGGGGCCTTCCAGTGCACCGCGTGCAGTGTCAGCCCGATCCGGGACTTCTCGATGCGGTACAGCAGGAACAGGCAGGCCGTGACGATGACCAGCACCATGTAGAAATACGGAATCGGCTCGAGAAAATCGATGTCCAGCAGTTCAGGAGGCGGAATGGCGCTGACCCCGCTGGTGCCCCCGAAGGGCTTGATGAAATGAATCCAGGACAGCCTGATGGCCTCGCCCGCAGCGAAGGATCCGATCAGGAAGTAGAACTGGGTCATCCGGAACAGCGGGAAACAGAGCAGGGCCGCCATGAGTCCGGCCCCGACACCTGCCAGCGGCAAGCTGACCCAGAAGGAGACATCGAAATGCTTGGACAGGATGGCACTGGTATAGGCGCCGATGCCCATCATCACTGCGTGGATCAGGGACCATTCGCCGGTGAGCGTGACAAGCCGGTAACTGGCGACCACCAGGACGTTGATGACGAGGAACAGGAGAAAATCCTGGTGGTGGTACTTGAGATAGTGCGGCAGCACCACGAGGATGGCGAGGATCACCGCGACGGTGACGAAATGCCTGATGCCGGACCCGTTCATGTCACCCGGTCAGTCGCTCACCCGGTGACCCATGATGCCCGTCGGGCGAACGATCAGGATCACCACCATGATCATCAAGCCCGCAATGGTGGCGACCGTGCTGTTGAAATAGGTGGTCACGAACGTGTGGAAAATGGCATACAGGAACGACGCGATCACCGCCCCTGAGAGGCTGCCGACACCGCCGACGATGGTGACGATGAAGGCGGTGATGATGACGTTGTGGCCCATGTGGGGGTTGATATTGGTCAGCGGTGCCATGAGTGCGCCGGCCAGGCCGGCCATGGCCGCCCCGACACAGATGGCGATCATCGAGATCCGGTTGCTGTTGATGCCCTGCAATGCAGCGGCTTCACGGTCCTGGGCCACCGCACGCAGCGCCCATCCCAGCCTGGTGCGTGTCAGGAAGTACCAGAGTACCCCCAGGCTGGCCAGGGCCACCCCGATGGCGAACAACCGCTGGTAGGGGACGCGCAGGAATTCGAACAGGACCAGTGTTCCCTCATAGGGGGGCGGTACCTGCTTGGACGGGCCTTCCCCGCCCACGAGGGTGGCGATGACCTGCAGAATGAACAGCACGCCGATCGAACAGATCAGTCCCCCGAAGGGATTGTCCCGCATGGGCCGGAACATGAATTGTTCCATGATCATCCCGATCGCGGTCACCAGCATGATGGCAACCAGGATGGTGACCAGAAACGGCATGCCGTGCTGGGCGTGAAGCAGCCAAACGGTATAGGCGCCCGCCATCACCAGTTCGCCATGGGCGAAATTGACCACACCCATGACCCCGAAGATCAGCACCAGGCCCACGGCCGCCAGCGCGTAGAACCCGCTCTGGATGAAACCGTTGACGATAGACTGGATCAGTAATTCCATGCTCGGGAGACCGAACGTGCTGCGGCGTGGTAAAAAAAAGGGGAGAACACCGGGTTCTCCCCTGGTTCCGTCATGTGGGTCAGACGGTTCGCAGTCCCAATTCCTTCATGTGCTTCACCAGCACCTCCTTGTTGTCCGTCAGCCATCCGGCCACGTTGCCGTACTCCTGGATGCGGGCCTTGCCGTTTTCGATCACGACCACCGGCCAACGACCCACGAGGGCATTGTCGAGGCCCCAGAGCTGGCTGCCCCACCAGTCGCCGCCACCGAACACGAATTCCTGCTTGTTGCCCTTCATGGAGGCCATGACCTCCTCGGACTCCACGCTGCCCGCTGCCTTGGCGTTCTCGATCCAGTTCAGCAGGATTGCGGGATATTCCCAGGCCACCGCGGACCAGTCGTTGGGATGGTCCTTGCGGAAGGCGGCGTCGAAGCCACCCGGGTCCGGAAAGGTGATGCCGGATTCCGTGAGTTTCGGGTCGTCGAAATCCGGGAACTGGTAGATGGTGCCGTTGACGAATTCCTCGCTGGTCTTGGCGATGATTTCCTCGTAATAGTCCAGAGTGCAGGAAATGATCTTGCCCTTGTAGCCCTGGTGGTAGAGTTGTTCCATGATGGGCGTGACATAGAAGCTCGTTGCCATGCAGACCACGTCCGGGTTTTTCGCCAACAGGGAACTGATGATGGGCGCGAAGTCCGTGACGTCGAAGCCGTGCAGATTGGTGTCCACCACCTCGATGCCGGCAACCTCGAAGGCTGCCTTGTAGGTGGCGGCGGACTGCAGGCCGTACTCGGCGTCGTTGTTGGTCACGATGGCCGCGGTCTTGACATCCGGAAACTCCCTGGCCATCCATACGACGCCGGTGACGTTGTACAGCGGATGGGATTCGCAGGTGGCGACAAGGTATTCCGAGTCCGGCGTGATGTCGCTCGGCAGCAATGTGGTGGTGAGCACCTTCTTGCGTGTCCCCCAGGGCAGTACCGCGGCCACGGTGGAGCCTCCCAGCATCATCACCATCTTGGCGTCGTCCTCGAGCACCAGCTTCTTGAATCCCTGGATCGCCTTTTCCGTGTCATAGGCGTGGTCGTAGGAGGCTACGTTGATGTCGTATGTCTCCCCGCCGATGGTGACTCCGCCGGCGGCATTGATGTTGTCGGCAATGATTTCGCAACCGTACAGCCCCGGTAGCCCCCAGGGCGCGTAGTCACCGGTCATGGGTATGTTCATGCCGACGGTGAGAGTCTTGTTGGCGGAAAACGCCACGGAGGGAAGCAGGCCCGCGGTGGTCACGGTGGCTGCACCGGCCGCAGCCTGTTTGAGAAACCTCCGTCGTTCGGATCGTGGTATTCTGGAAACCGTCATTGGATTTACCTCATTGGTGTATCGGGTTATGGGCCATGGCCGGCAGCAAGCGCCGCCGTTCCTATTCAGATTTATATGGATAGTATCTGGATTACCGGAAAAATTCGAATTTTTCCAGCCTCGCTCATGGTGAAACGCCCGGTGTGGGCGGGCAATAGTGCATAGGATATACCTAAAAAGTCGTATTCGCCCGATGAGGTCCCGGATTGCCGGCCCGCGGGAGAATCCCGCAGGGTATTTTCCCCGGGGTCTGCCCGGCTCCTAGCCGCCCACGACCGATACCCGCCAGCCATTGCCGCCGGTCTCGTGGACCCGGCGCATGCATTCCTCGGAATATGCCATCAGCGAGTCTGCGTTCTCCCGGGATTCGCACCATAAGGTGCCGATGCTCAGCGTGAGCAGTATCTGCAGTTCATCGATTTCCACGGGATCGAAAAACAGCTCCTGCAGGCGGTTTGCGAACCGCGCCATGAATTCCCTGTCCGGCGCGGCGTCCAGAAGCAGCAGTATCTGTCCGGTGACGTCGATGTGCAGGCTGTCGGCCGGCGTGCACAGGGAGAGCGCGCGGGTTACCAGCGCACTGAGCATGCTCGCGTGGACGCCGTCGCCGGCCTCCGCCAAATGGATGCCCAGGTTGTCAAAGTAGATGCACACCAGGCCGAATCCGGGTTGGGGGGCGCCATTGCGGAGATCCTGCTCGAGACGGCTGAGGCGGTGCCGGACCCGGTCCGACAACAGCGGCCTGGTCAGGCTGACGCCATCGTCCAGGTACAGGTCTGTTTCCCTGAGCGGCCGGAATCGCTGGCGGTACCGGGTGATGTCCGTGATGAATCCCTCCAGGCCCAGCAGATCGTTGCTGGCGGAATAGATGCCCTTGCCCCGTTCCCAGACATGGCGGATATCGCCGCCTTCGGCCTCAATACGATAGTCCAGGTCATAGCCGCGCTGTTCATGAATCGCCATCTGCACCGCGTTCCACACCTTTTCCCGGTCATCGGGTACGATCAGGCTGCCGTAGGACAGGCGCCTGTTGTTGATGATCTCCCCCGGGCGGTATCCGGTGAGTGCGACGCTGCCGCGGCTGACATACTCCATCGTCCAGTCGGGATCATTCCGGCAGCGGAACACCATGCCAGGCAGATCGTCCAGTATGCCGCTCAGGGTTCGGTGCTGGGCCAGGAGTGACGCTTCCCGGCCCACCTGGTCGGTAATGTCCGTCACCAGTCCGATGTAGCCGCCGCTGCCGTCGGCCAGCACGGTTTCATGCAGGTTCAGCTGGATCCACCCGGAATGGCCTTCGCGACTGAGATAGCGCAGGGTCATGTTCACCGGGCCCTGGGGAAGCGGGCCCGTGAAATGCTCCCGCAGGAGGCTGTGGTCCTCCGGGAGGATGAAGTCAAGGAGGTCCCGGTGGGCGCTTTCTGCCGCCGCGCAGCCGGTCAGGTCAATCCAGTTGTCGCTGACGAACAGGATCCTGCCCTCCTGGCTGCATTGCAGCACTATCGCCGGCAGTGAGTGCAGCAGCCGGTTCTCCTCGCTGGATTCCCGGCCCGTCGTGGAATCCCCGGTCTTCGAGAGGTTCAAGGGAGCGATGCGCACCATGTCCGATTCCTGTTCCGTCGGGTTGGTGGGTTCAGCGGCCTTCGGCAAAGCCGTTGTTGATGGCCCAGATGGCCGCCTCGAGGCGTGAGCGGACTTTCAGCTTGCGCAGGATGTTCTTGATGTGCACCTTGACGGTGCCGTCGGAAATATTGAGACGGCGGGCGATCCGCTTGTTGTTCAGGCCCTCGGCCAGAAGCGCCAGGGTCTCTGTTTCCCGTTCCGTGAGGTTGGCGTCTTCAGGCAGCAGGGGATGCTCCCCGCTCTTCAGGAGGTTCGCCAGCAGGTTGGCGACGGTTTCGTCCATCACGATCTGCCCCTGGGATACTTGGGCGAGCTTTGCCAGCAAGTCTTCCGGCTCCATGTCCTTGAGCAGGTAGCCGTCCGCACCGAGTTGAATGGCCTTGGCGATGTCCTCTCCCTGGTCGGAAACCGTCAGCATGACGACCATGATGTCCGGCCGCTCCTGCTTGATGCGGCGTAGAACCTCGATGCCGGAATCCGGCTTCATGTTGAGGTCGAGAAGGACCAGGTCCGGGGCCAGCAGGCGGGTTTGCGCGATACTCGAGGCGCCGTCGTCCGCTTCGCCGACCACCTCGAAACGTGCGTCCATCTCGAGTAGCTGGCTGGCGCCCTTGCGGAACAGGGGGTGGTCGTCAATGATCAGTACGCGCATATCAGGGCACCATTGCACGGGGCGTGAACGTGATTTCGATCTGTGTGCCGCCCTCGTCCGGTGCGGCAATCCGCATGGCGCCGTCCAGCCGGCGGGCTCGCTCCTGCATGATCACGAGCCCGAGGTTACGCAATTTTCGGTGTCCGGCATTCATGCCGATGCCGTTGTCCTGGATGTTGAGCCGATGGACATTACCGTGGTGGGTGAGGGAGATGCGCGCATGGTCCGCCTGGGAATGCCTGACAATGTTATACAGGGCTTCGCGGATGATCTGCAACACCTGCATTTCCTCCTCCACGCTGAGCACGTCGTCGCGCCACGCATTGTCGAGCTCGAAACCGATGTTGCTGCGTATAGTGAATTCATCCACGGAGTCGCGCACCGCGTGCCGGAAGGATTTACCGTGCATCGTCAGCCGGAACGTGGTCATCAGCTCCCGCAGCTGCCTGTAGGCGTCCCTGAGGGTTTCCCTGAGGTCCCCCAGGATATCCTCCGGGGGGGAGCCCACGGGGTCGGGCTCCGACGTATTCTGCAGCGACTGGTCGAGTCTGCTCGCCTGGATCTTGAGGTACGCTAGTGACTGGGCGAGGGAATCGTGCAGTTCCCTGGAGATCGCGGCCCGCTCCTCGTAGAGATCATGGCGGCGCTGCTGCTGCGCCAGCTGTACGCTGATCATGATTCGCGCCATGAGCGGCACCATCCGGGTGAACCGTTCCAGCTCGGGGCCCGGTATGGATGTTGCCGCAGGCCATGTGATCCTGAGTGCCGCGACCAGCAGGCGCTCATGGCGCAAGGGAAACAGGAGCGCCCGCGGAGATTCCGCAGCCGCCTCGTACCCGGTCGTCAGTCTCGCCAGTGCTTTCCAGTGACGGGTGTCCAGGGGGCCGGGGCGCTTGTTCGCAGGGCCGCCCGCTGCCATCAGCACGGGCTCCGCACCACCCACACCGGACAGGTACATTTCACAGGTGTCGGCTCCAAGGATGGCCCTGCAGGTGTCGCAGAGCCGTGTCAGGGGCGCGCGGATGGAGCTGCTGTGCACCAGTTCCAGCAGGCAATCCTGGGTTGCCGACTCGAACCGCTCGTCGACGGCATGGGCATCATTTGCCTGGGAAACCATTCTCCCATACCCCTTACTAGGTACCCTCATCTGGAGTTTTGTGACCTTGTCAAAACAGGTATATTCCGATCATCAGCGACCAAATATCCGCACTATACAACATCACCTGGAGTAGACAATGACACGCGTTGCCATCTTAGGTGCCGGCCCTTCCGGCACGGCCCAGCTCAGAGCATTTGCTTCCGCCGCCGCCAAGGGAGCCGAGATTCCCGAGATTGTCTGCTACGAGAAGCAGGAGGACTGGGGGGGCTTGTGGAACTATACCTGGAGGACGGGCCTGGACGAGCATGGCGAGCCGGTCCACTGCAGCATGTACCGCTATCTCTGGTCCAACGGACCCAAAGAGTGCCTGGAATTTGCCGATTACACCTTCGAGGAGCATTTCGGCAAGCTCATCGCGTCCTATCCGCCGCGTGCCGTACTGGCGGACTACATCAAGGGGCGGGTCGAGAAATCCGGCGTGCGAAAGTTCTGCAGGTTCAACCACGCGGCCCACAATGTGACCTATTCCGACGAGACCGACATGTTCAGCGTGACGGTGCGCGACCTGAACAACGGTGAATGGATCACCGAGGAGTTCGATTACGTGGTCGTGGCAACTGGCCATTTCTCCATACCGAACGTGCCCCAGTTCGACGGCATGGCAACCTTCAACGGTCGGGTGCTGCATGCACACGACTTCCGTGATGCCCGGGAATTCATCGGCGAGGATATACTGATCGTCGGCACCAGCTATTCGGCGGAGGACATCGCTTCCCAGTGCCACAAGTACGGCTGCAAGTCCGTCACCATCAGCCACCGCACTTCTCCCACCCATTTTCACTGGCCGGACAGCTTCAGCGAAGTGCCCCTGCTGACCAATGTCAACCGCAAGACGGTGACCTTCAAGGACGGGACCTCCAGGGAAGTGGACGCCATCATCCTTTGCACCGGCTACCTGCACCATTTCCCTTTCATGGAGAACAGCCTGCGCCTGGAGACCACGAACAGACTCTGGCCGCTCGACCTCTACCAGGGCGTGGTCTGGGAGGACAACCCGAAAGTGTTCTACATCGGCATGCAGGACCAGTTCTACACCTTCAACATGTTTGATGCCCAGGCCTGGTATGCAAGGGACGTCATCATGGGGCGCATCCAGCTGCCGTCAAAGGAGGAAATGCAGAGGGACAGCGCCGCATGGCGGGCCCGGGAGGAAACGCTCGAGGACGACGAGCAGATGATCTGGTTCCAGGGGGATTACACCCAGGCGCTCATCGACCAGACGGACTATCCGAGTTTTGACATTGAAGGGGTCAACAAGACGTTCATGGAGTGGGAGCACCACAAGCATGAGAACATCATGGAGTTCCGGAACAATGCGTACAGGTCCCTGATTACCGGCAGCCAGTCTCCGGTTCACCATACCCCGTGGATGGAAGCCATGGACGATTCCATGGAAAGCTACCTGCAGGATTCCTGAGCCCGGTCGTCCCTGTCCCACCCCGGAGTCCGGCGCGGGGTGCCGGCGCCGCATCCCGCGCCCGCCCTGTCACCCATGGTTCCCCGACCGCACAGAAGGTGTTGCGGCCCGCACCCGGGGCGGGCCATGGAGGGAATGTGTTCGGGAGGATCTGAACATCCCGATGTCACTGCAATCAGAGGTGGGCGGAGCCTGATCAGGCAATGCCGGCCCTTTCAGGGGGTGCCTGCCTGCATACGCGGGAAATTCGCCTTTGCATTAAGCAGTCCGACCTCAATTGATCGGGCGTGCCGATCATGGCATGATCTCTCTGGCAGTTTTCCCTCCTAATCATTATGATCGACTGTCCCTGCCGAGGGAGGAAGCCGAGAAGACGGGGCGGGAGCCCACTCTCCTTCGGCCGCTTGTGCGGGTCGCTGCCGTGATTCTCGACAACATCGGGGATGCCGACACCCTGGCCCCACTGTGCGATCAGTGGCCGGCAGTCCGGCGATCCTGATGTCTTCTCGTCGGCGCAACTTTGTTCCCTGCCGCGGGAAGCTGCTCGTGCTGGCCGGATTGCTTGCCCTGGCAGTAGCGGTCTCGTTCGCGCATACGCCCGTCGGTGGAACCACACCGGAAAACGGTGCCGTGCTCAATGAGGTGCCGTCCCATATTGTTCTGAGCTTTGAAAGGCAGGTACGGTTGACCCGCGTCCGGGCTGCTCACGCCGATCGTTCCATGGTCGACCTGGACCTGGAGGACCAGAAAATGTTCTCTTCCCGGTTCGAGGTGCCGCTGAAAGACATGGGAAGTGGAATCTACCGGATTGAATGGCGCGGTCTTGCGCGCGATGGGCATGTCATGCGCGACATGTTCACGTTTCGGATTGAATGAACTTCCCTGATGCATGGGAGCTCGCTTCGGTCGTTGCGCGGTTCCTGCTCTATCTTGGGGCACTCGGTTCAGCAGGACTCGTTCTGGTCCGCATGGCATTTCGCCGCAGGACCGGTCACATGCACGGCGCGATCAACCGACAAGTGCTTGGACTTGCCTTGCTTGCCCTTCTGGCTTCCGTCGCCGGGTTCGCCTTGAAGGCGGCGGTCCTGACAGGCGAGGCTGCCGGCATGACGGACCCCGATATGCTGGGCCTGCTCTGGCAAACACCCGCCGGGACGGCGCTCGTTTTGCAGGTCGCGGGCTTATCACTCGTCATCGGCGGAGTATACGTTCCTGGTATCGGCCTGTTTGTATCAGCCGGTGGCGGCGGACTGGCGCTGTGGTCCTTTGGCCAGGCCGGGCACATCCAGGAAGCAGAACCTTTCTGGCTTGGGTTCCTGCTCATGATACATCTTGCGGTTGCCGCATTCTGGATCGGTATCCTCTCGCCACTCCAGACGCTTGCCGGAAATCGTGGCAGCCTGCCCCGGGCAGCCGAGCTGGGACACCATTTCGGGCGTGTCGCAATCTATGCAGTGCCGCTGCTCATCGTCGCCGGGATTGTCATGGCATGGAATCTGCTCGGCAGCCTCTCTGCCCTGGTGTCGACAGGCTACGGCCTTGCGTTGCTCTCCAAGGTCGGCGCGCTTGGGGTCCTGCTGGGAGCCGCAGCGGTCAACAAGCTGCACTTCATTCCAGGAATGAGCAAGGGCGACCGGGTTGCGGCAGCGGGTCTGCGAAGATCCATTGCCGTAGAATGGGGCGCGGTCTGTTGCATCCTCGCGGCGACTGCAGTGCTGACAACCGTTGCGGCAATTCCCTAGAATCGGATGTCATGAAACATCTTGTGTTTGTCCTGGCATTCCTGTCTCCCGGCGCCGTACTCGCCGGTCATGAGCTGGAGAACCGCAACCACGGGAACGGGCGGATCCTCTACCAGGAACACTGCGCTTCATGTCATGGCTTCGCGTTGGAAGGACAGCCAAACTGGCAGCAGACCGGCAAGGATGGATTCGTACCGGCGCCGCCCCACGATGCGACCGGCCATACCTGGCACCACGACAACATCCTGTTGTTTCTCTACACCAAGTATGGTGGTAAGGCCCTGATGGAGGCACGCGGATTGGCCGGGTTCAAGAGCGCCATGCCCGGATTCGGGGATGTCCTGGGCGATGACGGGATCTGGGACATTCTCTCCTACATCCGGTCTACCTGGCCAGAAAAGATCAAGCAAGCCCAGGCCTCCAGAAACCGCCCCCACGACCAATGAGGGACTTCCCTGAAACGCGGGGTCGGCGGGCCGGTGCTCGTGTCAGGTTTGACGCTGGCGGCGATTCACTCCCGGGACGATGCGAAAGACGCACTTCCCGATGGTTGCGGCGTATCGGGTACGCAACGGGGGGTGCGTGAACCGCGGCCACTCGTCCTTCACGATACCTGCTGTGGTTGCCGGGATTTGAATCGTGCTCGACAACTACGCGACCCACAAGCACGAGAAGGTGCAGGCCTGGATCGAGCGCAGGAAGCGCATCTTCCTGCACTTCACGCCGACCAGCGCCTCGTGGGCGAACCTGGTGGAGCGGTTCTTCGCGATGCTGACCGACAAGCAGATCCGGCGCGGCGTCTTCACCTCTGTGCCGCATCTCGAGCAGTGCCTGCGGGAGTACCTGAAGCGTCACAACGAGCATCCGCAGCCGCTGGTGTGGACGAAATCCCTCGGCGAGATTATGGTGAAGGTCGAACGCGGTCGGGCCGCTCTGGCGGACGCTTCTTAATCACCACTTTGATAAGGACACTACACTAGCGACGGACTTGCGCGAGCATTTCAGGGGGCCGAAACCGAAACGGCCCGACAGTTTGTCGCCGTCGGCTCAACTGGTTTTGTTTTTCCACCTCCTCAATGGTGAGCCGGGTCAGCAGTGGACGCCGACAGAGATGACGGAGTCGCTTCGGTATTCGGTCATGACCATGAGCCGCGCTTTCGAAGAGCTCGCCGCCGTTAGCCTTGCCCGGATCGAACGGCGCGGTCGCAGGAAGCTCATGTCGTTTCGCACAGAAGGGCGCTTGCTGATCGATATTGCCAAGACGCTACTGATTCGTCCTGAGCGGCGAGTGGACCATATCCGATGGCGGAAGAAGCCGTGGAGTCTGCCGCTGGCCGGTGAGCACGCCCTCGCCCGTCTAACCGATCTGAGTCCTCCCGCGACACTGCCGGTTTATGCCGTGACCTCCGATCAGATGCGCGAACTGATCGCCGAGGGGTGGGTGGATCGGCGAGATGCCGAGTACGGATCGGATGGAGCGTTAGCGACTTGGCGATACGATCCGCGGGTGTTGGCTAGGAACCAAATGGTCGATCCACTTTCCCTGTTCGCCCAGTTCTGGTGGGACTCAGATGAGCGTTTGTCCATGGCCGTCGACCGGCTACTGGAACAATGGACATGGTGAGGGGACTGGGGCGGTTCCGAGAACATTTCGCAGGGCACGAAGAAAGCTATGCGCTGATTGGCGGCAGCGCCTGCGATATCCTTTTCGGCGAAGTCGGACTCCCGTTTCGAGCCACCAAGGACTTCGACATCGTGCTCTGTGTGGAGGCGGTGAGTGCCGAGTTTGCCACGGTCCTCGCGGGCTTCCTGGACGCCGGCGGATACCGGGCTCGGGAACGCTCCAGCGGCCGGCGGGAATTCTACCGTTTTCATCGCCCTTTGGACGATACATACCCTGCGATGATCGAGCTCTTCACACGCCGCCCGGAGACGCAGCCGCTTCCCGATAGTGCCAAGCTCTCGCCGATACCCGTTGAAGAGGATGTGATCAGCCTCTCGGCAATATTGCTTGACGATGACTATTTCGAAGCGCTCCGGGACATGCGCGTCGTGATCGACGGGATCAGCCTGATCGACGAGAGGATCCTGATCCCGTTCAAGGCGCGCGCGTTTCTCGATCTTGCCGGGCTCAGGGCGGGAGGCGAGGATATTGATTCGCGTCACATACGAAAGCACCGCGGCGATGTCTTCCGGCTGATTCAGTTGCTGCCGGGTGAGGGCGAGCTCAATGTCGCCGGCCCCATATGGGCTGACCTGGCCAAGTTTCTCGAACGGGTCTCCGACGATCCGGAATTCGATTACAAGGCGTTGAAGTTGCCGATCACGCTGGCCGATGCGATCGCATTGCTGAGCAGACACTACCGCCTGGACAAGACCGATTAGGTTCTAATGGCTTGGACACCTGAAAGCGAAATGCGCCCCTACACGGAGACGTCGGCCCTCGAAGACATTCTCGAGTGATCGAGAGACAGGCCCGGGTGGCTGAGAGACGCGCTACGCCGCCTGCTGGTGGGCGGCGAGCTGTCGGATCGGGACATAAACGAGCTTGAGGAGATTTGCCTCGGGAACGGGGGCGAAAGTTTCCCCCTGTCCGACGAGCATATCGCGCCTCAGTGGCTGGCCGGCAAGCCGGTCGCGATCGCGGGGCTGCGCGATCCTCTAGGTGTGAACGCGCTGGCGAGCGGCCAGGGTCTGACGTTCGCTGCAAGCGGTCTGACGATCGTTTACGGCGACAACGGCTCCGGGAAATCAAGCTTCGTGCGCATGCCGGTCGCGGGACGAAAAGACCGCAATCTTGCGGGACGTGAACGTTGCGGACGACATCCCCCAATCCGCTTATATCGATTTCGAGGTGGCCGGGCGGGCCGAGATATTCGATTGGC
Source organism: Candidatus Poriferihabitaceae bacterium (assembly GCA_965213885.1). Lineage (GTDB taxonomy): Bacteria > Pseudomonadota > Gammaproteobacteria > Arenicellales > Poriferihabitantaceae > VYFG01. The sequence continues at coordinate 2,337,478 of OZ243919.1, read as the reverse complement.
GCCCGGAGCATGGCGAACACGCGGATTTGCCGGCTGTCAGCATTTTTCGACGCTCGAAGCGCTCGCCGCCCAGACCCCTGTCGCGATCAGGAAGCCGTCGTTGAGCCGGGACACCGTTGCCGGCGCTTTCCTTCATGATTTGTCCGCGAAGTCCAGTCCGGCAGAACTGGACTTGCTCATCACGCTCAGTGGGAAGGAGAAAGCCCACCGGGCGGCGCTCGGCACGCGCGACCGCGCCGGGGACATGAAACACCGGCCCGCCGGCGGCAACCCGGCGGGCCGTACCTGCGGATTTCACACCAGATTCCCTACCAGGGAGAAAGCGATCGCCCACATCACCGTCACGACGAGCAGGTCCAGCGCCTGCCAGGCCCTTTTCGACCGGAACCAGCCCTGCATTGCCCGCCCGCCGATGGTGAGGCAGGAAAACCACACCATGGACGCCATCGCCGCACCTGCGCCGAACAGCGCCCGGGCACCGGGAGGTTCCCGAACACTGACACCGCCTATCAGCACCACCGTGTCCAGATAGACATGGGGATTGAGCAGGCTCAGCGCCAGTGCCGTGGAAATCGCAGCCCCGAGCGATACCCGGTCGCTTCCCGTCTCCAGCCGGCCGCGGTGAAACAGGCGGCGAAGGGCAAGCAGGCCATAGCCGAACAGGAACAATGCCCCGAATACGGTCAGTCCATCGATGAACCAGGGCCATACCGTCACCAGTCGGCCCATGCCCAGTATGCCCAAGGCGATCAGCAGGGCATCCAGCAGACTGCACACCAGGGCGACCGGCCAGTGATGATTCTGCAGGATGCCCCGGGTCAGGACATAGGCGTTCTGTGCGCCAATGGCGGCAATCAGGCTGAACCCCAGACCGAAGCCCCGGGCAAACGACGCAATCTCCATTATTCGCTATGCCGGCAACAGGCGAAAACCGTCCCGCGCAGCGGGTCTACCCGCAATTCGACATCGCGCGGAACGCGCCCCCGCATGGCGCCAGCCACCCCCGCAGCCTCCAGGAGCCGGTGCTTCCGTCCGCCATCAAGCAGGTTCGCGTGAGGTTTCCCGCATCCTTCGGGATGGAGGGAGAAGGGAGCGGGCTCGCGTGACACCGACCGGACCGCATCCGTGGCGTTCCGGTTGGAGGCCGGTCGTCGTGACCTGTCCACCAAGCCTCGGACCATACGCCATGCGGGCTCGCCCCCAGGACGCTGGTCCAGGGAATTTCTGTCCACGATACGGTCAACCAAGAGCCACTCCCGGGGTGAATGAGACCAGGCAATACAGGCGAGGGCAAAGTTTATCGCATCGTGAATTCTCGTGTCCGGAAGGCCGGCCGGTATCGGCGGCGTATTCTTGCCGCCGCTCCGTCCGCCTGAAGTGATTTTTCTCATCCGTCGGCCCGGGCAGCACTCGATATCCCGCCTCGCCAGGCCTGCGCGATGGTCAGGTGATCCCCCCGCCTTGCCGGATTGCAAGCCGGGCCCTGCACGGATCATCCGGGCTGCGCGCCCGGGGCGGCAGCAATGCATCCGGGCCGTGGCGTTCCGGTCCCGTTATAATTGCCGTCCCAATGACGCGAGACGGTTTGTGACATGGTGCGATGGGATATGCCCGGGTCCGCACCTTCGGGCGGCGCCTGTATGTGCAGTTCCGGAAACTCTGGGAATGCGGCTGCGATGAGACCCCTGAAGAACAAGGATCCGGACGGACTGCGGCTTCTTCCGCCGGATGAGCGGGCAGTGCCGGCGGCTGGCCGCGGCATCCAGGCATGTCGCTGCCGCCATGGCCCGGTTCCCGGCGCGCTTCCACGTTCGGGCATTCTTTCGCATCCGCCCCGATGAGCGTCACCGACGAGGCGAAGCCGCCTGAAATCGTCACGGTCATCGACCTGGCGGACAACGTCGTCGATGCGCTGCCGAGACCCGTGGTCAAGGGCAGGGGATACACCTACCGGGTGACCTATGTCCTGGTGTTCAACCAGGCCGGCGAGATCCTGGTGCAGGCGCGTTCCGACACCAAGGACTGGTGTCCCGGGCGCTACGACCTGGCAGCCGGCGGCATCATCCAGCACGGCGAAAGCTATGAGTTGTCGGCTCGCAGGGAACTCAAGGAAGAACTCGGCATCAGCCCCCGGCTCACCGGCCATTTCGACCTGTTCTATGATGACCTGAAGTCCCCGGTCAGGAACCGCAACTGGGGGCGGGTATTTTCCTGCGTGCACGAGGGGCCGTTCCGCCTGCAGGCGGAGGAAGTGACGTCGGCTGAATTCATGTCCGTGGACAGTGCGCTCGCACTGGATCCGGACCGGGTGACCCCGGACACCCGCCACGCACTGATCGCCTACCGGATGTGATCCGCCAGGTCCCCTTGCAGCCGGGCGCGCGGCCCGGGTCGTGGGAGGAAGGCGCCTGCGGGTCAATCCCGCCGTGCCGAAGCCCGTGGGCTGCGGTTGCCTGTCCGCTCGCCCGGACGGATTCGTGCAGGGACGGGCCTCAGAGCTGGTTGATGTCCCTCACTGCACCGTTGGCCGCGCTGGTGGCCAGAAGTCCGTAGGCTTTCAGGGCGGTGCTGACTGTGCGGTCCCGATCGGGTTTCCACGCATCGCTCCCCCTGGCCTCCATGGCTGCGCGCCGGGATTTGATGGTGGCCTCGTCCAAGGCGAGATGGATGCGCCTGTCCGGAATATCGATCTCGATGGTGTCGTTTTCCTCCACAAGGCCGATCAGGCCGCCTTCCGCTGCTTCCGGGGAAACGTGGCCGATGGACAGTCCGGACGTGCCGCCGGAGAAGCGCCCATCCGTGACCAGAGCGCAGGCTTTGCCGAGATTCTTGGACTTGAGGTAGGACGTCGGGTAGAGCATCTCCTGCATCCCGGGTCCGCCCTTGGGGCCCTCGTAACGGATCACCACGATGTCTCCAGGCTCGATTTCGTTGCCCAGGATGCCGTCCACCGCAGCCTCCTGGCTTTCGAAGATCCGGGCTCGGCCGGTGAATGTCAGGATGCTCTCGTCAACCCCTGCGGTCTTGACGATGCAGCCCTCCTCGGCCAGGTTGCCGTAGAGTACGGCCAGCCCGCCGTCCTGGCTGTATGCATGGGCCTTGTCCCGAACGCAGCCGCTATCCCGGTCCAGATCCAGGGACTGGTAACGCTTGTTCTGGCTGAAGGCCACCTGGGTGGGGATTCCGCCGGGCGCGGCGCGGTAGAAATCCCGGCAGTCGGGCCGGTCCGAATTCACCACGTCCCACTCGGCGATGGCCTCGCCGATGGTGGGGGCGTGCACGGTGCAGACGTCGCGGTTGATCAGCCCCGCCCGGTCCAGTTCGCCCAGGATGCCGATGACGCCACCGGCGCGGTGCACGTCCTCGACATGGTAGTCCGGGGTGGCGGGAGCCACCTTGCACAGGTTGGGGACCTTGCGGGACAGGCGGTCGATGTCCTGCATGCTGAAGGGGATCTCCCCTTCCCGGGCCGCGGCGAGCAGATGCAGCACCGTGTTGGTGGAGCCACCCATGGCGATGTCCAGGGTTATGGCGTTCTCGAACGCCTCGAAGCTGGCGATGTTGCGGGGCAGCAGCCCTGTGTCATCTTCCTCGTAATGGCGTCTGGCCATCGCCACGATCCGCCGTCCCGCCTGCAGAAACAGGCTCTCGCGTTCGGCGTGGGTTGCCACCAGGGTGCCGTTGCCGGGCAGGGCGAGGCCGAGGGCCTCGGTCAGGCAGTTCATCGAGTTGGCGGTGAACATCCCGGAACAGGAACCGCAGGTGGGGCAGGCGGAGCGCTCCATGGCGGCCGTCTCCTCGTCCGACACGCTGTCGTCCGCCGCCACGATCATGGCGTCGATCAGGTCGACGGACCGTTCGTGGTCACGCCAGGTGACCTTGCCCGCCTCCATGGGGCCGCCGGAGACGAAGATGGTGGGGATATTCAGCCGCATCGTCGCCATCAGCATGCCCGGAGTGATCTTGTCGCAGTTGGAGATGCAGACCAGCGCGTCGGCGCAGTGGGCGTTGACCATGTATTCGACGGAATCGGCGATGATTTCCCGGGAGGGCAGGGAATAGAGCATGCCGCCGTGCCCCATGGCGATGCCGTCGTCCACCGCGATGGTATTGAATTCCTTGGCCACGCCGCCGGCCTTCTCGATTTCACGGGCCACCAACTGTCCCATGTCTTTCAGGTGCACGTGACCGGGAACGAACTGGGTGAACGAATTCGACACCGCAATGATGGGCTTATCGAAATCCTCCTCTTTCATGCCGGTGGCGCGCCACAGTGCGCGGGCGCCCGCCATGGTTCGGCCGCGGGTGGTGGTCCAAGAGCGATAATCGGGCATTTTCCAGATCAGGTTGATTGCCGGCAGCGGATTATATCAAAATTGCCGTCGCGGCTTTTGACGGATGCCGCAAGGTCCATGCCATTGCCGCATCAGGCCGGCCCGGCGCCATTCCGCGGGCGTGCGGATGCCGGTCGCCGCATGGCTGAGGGGCGGGATCCGCCCCGGCGGGACTCAGGGCTTCTCCACCAGCCTGGTGAGCTCGACATCCAGTCGGTCGAGGATTTCGTCATAGCGGAACGCCCCGACCTTTTCCCCGCGGCATTTCAGGTTGACGTAGTTCGGTCCGCACCAGAGACCGAGATCGGCGTCGTCGGTCTCCCCCGGCCCATTGACCCGGCAGCCCATGACGGCGATGGTCAGCGCGTGCTCCTCGGCCCACCGGGTCCTTGCCTGCACCTTGTGCGCCAGGTCGATGAAGGCCTCGTTCTCCACCCGGGAGCAGCTGGGGCAGCTGATCAGGTTCAGGCGATCCGGATTGAAGTGCACTACGGTGCGGACTCGGCCGGCGCTGATATCGGCGAGTATCTGTCGGCCGGCGATGATTTCCTCGTGTTTGCGGTCGTTGGGCAGCGTGAGCGACACCCGGACGGTGTCGCCGATGCCATTGCCGATCAGCTGCTCGAAGGCAATGCGCGTCTTTTCGATTCCCATGGGTGGCATGCCCGCCTCGGTCACACCGACATGCAGGGGGATTTCCGGTCGGGCGCCCGCAAAGGCGGTGTAGGCCGCCACGGTTTTCTGCGGATCGGAATCCTTGAGGGAGACGCAGTAGCGGGAGAAACCCAGGGAGTCCAGCAGGTCGCTGTGCTCGAGGGCGCTTTCCACCATGGGGGCCACCGAGTTCCCGTTCTCGTCACCGGAGGATTTTTCCGGATCCACCGAACCCGCGTTGACCCCGATGCGGATAGCGCAGTCGTTCTCGCCCGCGATGTCCACCAGGAAGGAGACCTTGTCCTTCCAGGGTTTCCGGCGCTCATGATGGTACAGATGTCCGGGGTTGTAGCGGATCTTGTCCACATGGGGCGCAATCACTTCGGCCAGGCGGTAGTTTTCCTGCAGGTCGACGCTCAGTACCGCCTCACTCTCGCCCCGGATCCGGATCAGCGCCTGTGCATCCCTGCGGTTGTCCGCGGCGATGCGCACGATATCGGCGCCGGCCTGTTCCAGCAACCGGAGCTGCGCCAGCGTGGCGTCCACGTCGGTGGTCGGCGTGGCGCACATGCTCTGCACGGCAATGGGGTGATTGTCGCCGACGGTTACGCGTCCGATCCGGACCGCACGGGTGGGGTTGCGTTGAATCATCGGCCGCTGATGAGGTCAGAAGGTCCCAAGAGAGAGACTACCCTATCCCTTCCCGAAAGCACATGCAATATCATATGGATGTTCCCGGGGATGAATCATTCCCGATATCCCGATCTTCCGACAGCACCAAGATGGATATCCGTCGCGTTGACCAACGGTTGCGGGCCGCGGCTGCCGAATCAGCCGGCAAGCTCCACTGGTTCGAATCTGTAGGCTCCACCAACGATTATATCCTGCATGAGGTGGCGGATTTCCACGCCTCGGTCTGCCTGGCCGCGGAACAGACCACCGGGCGGGGGCGCAGGGGCCGGCGCTGGGAATCCGCGCCGGGGCGGGGCATCTACCTGTCGTTGGGTTGGAACCTGCGCGGTGCACAGCCCGGCGGACTGTCCCTGGTCTGCGGACTGTCCGTGCTGGATGCGCTGCGGGAGCAGGGCGTGCGCGGCGTCACCCTGAAATGGCCCAACGACGTTCTCCTCGAACACAGGAAACTGGCGGGGATACTGGTGGAGTTGGGCCGGGAGCGATGCGTCATCGGTATTGGACTCAATGTTACACTACCGCAGTTTGCTGCCAGGGATCCTGAGGCCGCGGTCCCCTGGACCGGTCTTTTCGAGAATGGATATGACATTGACACCGAATTGCTGACCGCCACAGTGATTGCCAACCTGAACCGTGACCTGGCCCGCTTCTGCCGGGAGGGGTTTGCGCCGGATGTCGATCGCTGGAACGCCGCTCACGCCTTCCATGGCGCCGAAGTGGTCATCGTTGCCGGGAGCCGGGTTCATGGCCGCGTGATCGGGGTAGACACCCGGGGCGCCCTTTGCCTGGCAACGGGGCGGGGCAGACGGGTATTCCATGCCGGCGAGGTGTCCCTGAGGATTCCGGAACCGGGACAGGATGGGAACTGATCCGGGCAGTTGCCTGCTGGTGGACATGGGAAACCAGAGGCTCAAGTGGCGCCTTAGGCGGGGGTCCGGCATCATCGGCGCCGGGCAGAATCATCCGGCGTCGGCTGCCGAGGGCGTGGTCTCCATCCGGGCCGGACGGTCCGCTGCAGTTGAAACGGCGCCCAGCGACCGTGAAGGCGCCCGCATACTGGACAGCGGCTTCCCCGGGATGCCGTCGCCCGGGCGGATACTGGTGAGCGCTGTCAGCCACAGCGGCGCGGTGGACATGTTCAGGAGCTGGTGTCACCGGCGCTGGGGGGTGGCCGCGGAGTTCGTGGCGTCCGAAGCGGAATTCGATGGAATGATCAATGGTTACGACGATCCGTCCCAGCTGGGCTGCGACCGGTGGCTGGCGGCTCTTGCCGCGCACCGGACGATCTGCACAGAGGGGGGCGAAGAGGCCGTCGTGGTGGTGGATGCGGGCACCGCGGTCACCGTGGACCTTGTCGTTCGCGGCCGTTTTGCGGGCGGGGCCATATTGCCGGGCATCGCGACGATGATGCGGGTGCTGGATCGGGAGACCGGTTGCATCCGGCTGGACGCCGGCCTGCCGGCGCAGGGCGGGAACGCGGATGCGGAAGGCGTCCTCCCGTCACCGCTTGCCACCAACAGTGACGACGCGGTGCGCGCGGGTGCCTGCCATGCCGTTTGCGGTGGAGTCGACCGCTGCATCGACGGACTCCGGTCCCCGGGGGGGGCTGGCGGGCGGGTGCCGGTTCTGGTCACCGGGGGTGATGCCGGAATCGTATCCGCCGGTATCCGGCATCCGGGGGAGATCCGGTCCAACCTGGTTCTGGACGGCCTTTCACTGGTGGCCGGGGAGCGCCTGCCATGAAGTGGGTCGCGGCCGTGCTTCTGGTGGTTAACGTACTGGTTTTTCTGGGAATCAGCAATCACCAGGTTGAATCGGTGCAGTTCGGGGGCGAGGCCCGTCAGGACATCAACCGGGACAGCATGCTCCTGCTGAAGGAAGCCGTGCCGGATGCCCCGGCGCCGTCGGCGGGAGGCCGGGAAGACCCGGCGGCGGCCGGGCCGGGCCGGGCCGGTGACGACGGCACCCTCTCCGACGCGGAATCCGCGATGTTGCCCGAGGGGGAACATGTCTGCGTCCGCGTGGGGCCGTTTCATCGGGACGAGCACTGGGATGGTGCCCGGGAATGGGTCAGGCAGCAGCCCTGGGCCAGTGCCCGGGAACGCAGCGCAAGCCGGGAACTGAGGGCGGTGCGGGTCTATCTCGGCCCCTTCGGGTCCGGAGACTCGGCCCAGTCCACCATGGAGATGCTGGCCCAGAAGGATCTGGATCATTTCTACTATCTGCGTGAGGGCAAGGGGAGGATATCGCTTGGCTATTTCACCCAGGAGGAACTGGCCCTGCGGTATGTCGAGTACCTCCAGGATCAGCAGGAGGTCGATGCCCGTTCCCAGCCGGAGTATCGAACCCTGGGGCCGCTTTTCTGGCTGGACGTCACCGCGGAAAGCGGGTTTCTCGGCCAGTTGCTGGAGCGCGACTGGCTGGCGGAGGGCGTCAGGGTGTCGGAAAAGGCGTGCGATGCCCTGGAAACGGAATGAAACTCCACGTCCGGCCACCGGAATCAACCCCTGGGTTCCTTACCCACCCGGTCGTAAAAATAATGGTGAAATTACATTGCAATCAATGGGGCAATTTGAGTAAAATCGCGCTCCATTTTGTTTGGCGGTTATGTGCAGGCCATACGGTTGGCCGGTCAGGCGCTTCCTGAAACCAATTTCCCTTCGCTGATTCTTTAGATTGGCAGGGTATTTTCGTTTTCATTTTGGGCCCGCATAGCTCAGTTGGCTAGAGCAGCTGATTTGTATTTTTTGCACCTTCCCGGGGAAACCCGAGAAGTGGAGGTGGCTAAAACGGGGAAACCTTACTCCGGAGATGTTGCGGGGCCGATACCGGGCAGCGCACAATTTCCGTGAATGGCAATCCCGTGCTACCCCGTACCGAAACCGATGAGCTTCGCAGGGTTTCCGGCCAGAGTTCCCGGTCAGGTGCGGGGGAGTGTAGAGACTTTACACCACCCACCTGTAGCGGGGCGTCGGGCGACCGGTGTCCGGTATGGTGAAGAGAAAGTCCAGACCCCAAACCGGTTCCGCCACTCCGGGAAGTCCCCGGGACGGCGGTTCGGGGCCGTGAAAGCGGTAGCGGGTATGAATCAGCAGGTCGTGGGTTCGAGTCCCTCTGCGGGCTCCATCCGGGCAGGCTCTTGCGAGCCGGGATGGCCGGGTGGGTGCTGCCGCCAGAACGTCAGGCAATCTGGGGACCGGTATTTGGAGGGGTTCCCGAGCGGTCAAAGGGGGCAGACTGTAAATCTGTTGGCTCAGCCTTCGGAGGTTCGAATCCTCCCCCCTCCACCATCTCCGCGTCCAGTCGGGGGGAGTGGGGAAAGAGAATGAGTAATGCGGGTGTAGTTCAACGGCTAGAACCTCAGCCTTCCAAGCTGATGATGTGGGTTCGATTCCCATCACCCGCTCCATCGGCTCCGAATTCCGGCCGGGGGTGGCTGAATTGGTAAACGATGCCCATATAGCTCAGTCGGTAGAGCACTTCCTTGGTAAGGAAGAGGTCACCAGTTCAAGTCTGGTTATGGGCTCCAGCAACCAAATATGCCCGTGAAGCGGGAATGACATCTTTAAACGAGTGGGACTTGACACATGTCGAAAGAGAAGTTTGAAAGAACGAAGCCGCACGTGAATGTAGGGACGATTGGTCATGTTGACCACGGCAAGACGACGCTGACGGCGGCGCTGACGAAGGTTCTGTCGGCGCGTCACGGTGGGGCGGTGACGGCGTTTGACGAGATTGACAATGCGCCGGAGGAGCGCGAGCGCGGGATCACGATTGCGACGGCGCATGTGGAGTACGAGACGGAGAATCGTCATTATGCGCACGTGGACTGTCCGGGCCACGCGGATTATGTAAAGAACATGATCACGGGGGCGGCGCAGATGGACGGAGCGATTCTGGTCTGTTCGGCGGCGGACGGTCCGATGCCTCAGACGCGGGAGCACATTCTGCTGGCGCGCCAGGTTGGCGTTCCGTACATCGTGGTGTTTCTGAACAAGGCGGACATGGTAGACGACGAGGAGCTTCTGGAGCTGGTGGAGATGGAGGTACGGGAGTTGCTGGACATTTACGAGTTTCCCGGGGACGACACGCCGATCATTGTGGGCTCTGCGCTGAAGGCGCTGGAGGGGGACACCTCGGACATTGGTGAGGGATCGATACTGCGGCTGGCGGAGGCGCTGGACAGTTACATACCGGAGCCGGAGCGGGCGGTGGACGGAGATTTTCTGATGCCGGTTGAGGACGTGTTCTCGATTTCCGGCCGCGGCACTGTGGTGACGGGTCGGATAGAGCGGGGCGTGATCAAGGTCGGGGACGAGATATCGATTGTGGGGATCAACGAGACGACGAAGACGACGTGCACGGGCGTGGAGATGTTCCGCAAGCTGCTGGATGAGGGTCAGGCGGGGGACAATGTTGGGATTCTGCTGCGCGGGACGAAGCGGGAGGAGGTGGAGCGGGGACAGGTACTGGCGAAGCCGGGGTCGATCACGCCGCACACGAAGTTCGAGGCGGAGGTATACATACTGTCGAAGGAGGAGGGTGGTCGCCACACGCCGTTTTTCAACGGGTACCGGCCGCAGTTTTACTTTCGGACGACGGACGTGACTGGGGCGTGCGCGCTGCCGGACGGGACGGAGATGGTGATGCCCGGGGACAATGTGAACCTGGTGGCGGAACTGATTGCGCCGATCGCGATGGAGGAGGGTCTCCGGTTCGCGATTCGCGAGGGCGGCCGCACCGTGGGTGCGGGCGTAGTGTCCAAGATCCTCGCCTGAGGCGGGCGATGCTTCGACCGGGTCATGCAACCGTTCCCGGGTAACCCGGGTACAAGCCGTCGGCAGGACGGGAGCGCGGCGTGCTTCGCTCCCACCCGGTTCCGGGCCTGCCGGCACAATGGGGCGAGTTTCGAAGGCCAGTAGCTCAATTGGCAGAGCGGCGGTCTCCAAAACCGCAGGTTGGGGGTTCGATTCCCTCCTGGCCTGCCAGATTCGAAACCGGATCGTTCTGCGGTCATCGCCCGGTAACAGAACCGTATTGATGCGTTGAAAGACAAGCTGATATTGATCATCGCGGGACTGGTAGTAGCCGCCTCGGTCGCTGCCTACTACTACCTCGATGACCTGATCCAGGTCGCCCGGGTCGGTATTGTTCTGGCCGGCATGGCGGCTGCGACGGCAATCGCCTATACCAGCGACGCCGGCAAGACGGCCTGGGCGTTTGCCCGGGGCGCAAACATCGAGCGCCAGAAAGTCGTCTGGCCGAATCGCCGTGAAGCCATGATGGTGACGCTGATGGTCATCCTTCTGGTCATCGTGATCGGCCTGTTTATCGCCCTGGTGGACAAACTGCTGTTCGAGACGATCTACAACCTGATCCTGGGAGTGAGCGATTGACCATGGCTGAACAGACTGCACCGGAAGTTGTCGAAGATTCCGCCGGGGATGCCCCGCAGAAGCGCTGGTACGTGATCCAGTCGTTTTCCGGGTATGAGAAGAAGGTGCAACAGTCGCTGCACGAGCATATCGATCGAAGCGGCATGCAGGACTTCTTCGGCGACATTCTCGTTCCCACCGAGGAAGTGGTGGAAATGAAGGGCGGTCAGAAACGGACCAGCGAGCGCAAGTTCTTCCCTGGCTATGTGCTGGTGCACATGGCGATGACCGATGACACCTGGCACCTCGTCAAGGGTGTGCCCAGGGTGGCGGGATTCATCGGGGGCACCGAAAACCGGCCGATGCCGATTTCCGACCGGGAGGCGGACGAGATCATCCAGCAGGTTACCGCAAGCTCCGATGCGCCGAAGATGAAGTTCACCTTCGCCCCCGGCGAGCTGGTCCGCATCATCGACGGACCGTTCGCCGATTTCAACGGCACCGTTGAGGATGCCAATTTCGAAAAATCGAAGCTGCGCGTTTCCGTCACCATATTCGGCCGGTCAACGCCGGTCGAACTGGATTTCACCCAGGTGGAGAAGGGCTGACCCGATGCCACCTGGCAATTTGTAACAGGGGAGCTCGCCCTTGCGGGTCGGAATCTCCGGAGTCGTTGGTCGGGCCAGGTTTCTGGCACGCCCGGCCCATCCGGCAATTCCCGAGCGCTGGTACCCAACCTGGAGATAACCATGGCGAAAAAGATCGATTCATACATCAAGCTGCAGGTGCCTGCGGGCGACGCCAAGCCGAGTCCGCCGGTCGGGCCGGCGCTGGGACAGCACGGCGTCAACATCATGGAATTCTGCAAGGCGTTCAATGCAGAGACCGCGGACCTGGAAAAGGGGCTGCCGGTCCCGGTGGTGATTACCGTGTACGCGGACAAGAGCTTCACCTTCATCAGGAAGACCCCGCCCGCGGCCATCCTGATCCGGAAGGCCGCCGGAATCGCCAAGGGCAGCGGCGTGCCGAACCGGGACAAGGTGGGCAGGCTGACTCGCTCACAGGTTGAGGAAATCGCCCGGACCAAGGAGCCCGACCTCAGTTCCTATGACATGGATTCCGCCGTACGCATCATTGCAGGTACCGCCCGCAGCATGGGCGTGGAAGTGGAGGGCGTCTGATCATGGCAAAGAATGGCAAGCGTATCCGCGCGGTGCTGGAGAAGGTTGAGCGGGAGAAGTTCTATCCCGTCGGCGAGGCGTTGTCCCTGCTGAAGGAGCTTTCCTCGGCCAAGTTTGACGAAAGTGTGGACATGGCCGTGAATCTCGGTGTCAATGCCCGCAAGTCGGACCAGAATGTCCGCGGCGCCACGGTATTGCCCAAGGGCACTGGCAAGACCGTGCGCGTGGCCGTTTTCGCCGAGGGCGAGGACGCCGATGCGGCACGCGAGGCGGGGGCCGACCTCGTCGGACTGCAGGACCTGGCGGACAGTGTCAAGGCGGGCGAGATCGCGTTCGAGCTGTGCATCGCCACGCCGGCCTCCATGCGCGTCGTGGGCCAACTGGGCCAGATTCTCGGTCCCAGGGGCATGATGCCCAATCCCAAGGTGGGCACCGTGACCACGGACGTGGTCAGGGCCGTGTCGGATGCCAAGTCCGGCCAGGTGCAGTACCGGATCGACAGGGCCGGGATCATCCATTGTTCCATCGGCAAGGTCTCGTTCTCCGTCGAGGATCTGGAAGAGAACCTGAACGCAGTGATCAGCGCCCTGATCCGGGCGAAGCCCGCCGCCTCCAAGGGGCAGTATATCCGCCGCGTGGCGCTGTCCAGCTCCATGGGCCCTGGCATCAGGGTGGATCGCGGCTCGATCAGCGTCATTCGCTGACACTGATGCAAGGCATGTCGCAAGACCTGCCGAACTGTTTGGGGTCTGCCGGCTCCGGTGATGAGACCGGATTCGGTGGATTGTCAAAGACCGCTGGCGCTTTCCGGGAGATTCCCGGGGCTTAATTGATCAAGGGACCGCCTTGCGGTCCGGCGCGAAGCCAGCCTAGACGGTGGCCCAAGTCAGGTTTTTCCTGGTTCAGGACACCAAACGTAAATTGGGAGTTGATTGATGAGTTTAAGTCTCGCACAGAAAAAGGCGGTCATCAGCGAGGCCAGTGAAGCCATCGCTTCGGCCAACGCCGGTGTACTTGCCGAGTATCGCGGAATGACGGTGGCTCAGTTGACCGACCTTCGCAGGGAGGCGCGCAGCGCCGGCGTCTGGATCAGGGTTGTGAAGAACAACCTGGCCCGGATTGCCGTCGCTGACACGGACTTCGCGTGCCTGGGCGAACACTTTGCCGGCCCGGTGATCTTTTCCATCTCGGAAGATCCGGTTGCCGTGGCGAAGGTGATGTCCAGGTATGCGAAAGACAGCGACAAGCTGAAGATCACGGTGGGCGCCATGAACGGCTCACTGATGGATCGGCAGATGATCGATGAGCTTTCCAGGCTGCCCGGGCGTCAGGAACTGCTGGCCAAGCTGATGGGGACCATGCAGGCCCCGGTCCAGAAGTTCGTGACCACGCTCAACGAGGTGCCCGGCAAGTTCGTCAGGACGTTGGCCGCTGTCGCGGAGTCCAGGGAAGCGGCCTGATGGTCCTTCCGGTCGGCTGTTTGCCGAAATTCCGAATCAATTGTTTTAGTGTTCTGTAATCAGGAGTAGATCCATGGCTGTAACCAAAGATGAGATTCTCGACGCCATTGCCGAGATGTCAGTGCTCGACCTGTCCGAATTGATCAAGGACATGGAAGAGAAATTCGGCGTATCCGCTGCGGCCGCCGTGGCGGTGGCCGCTGGCCCTGCCGCCGGCGGCGGCGATGCGGAGGGCGCCGCTGTTGAGGAGAAGGACGAGTTCGATGTCGTTCTCACCGGTTTTGGTGAAAAGAAGGTTGGCGTCATCAAGGCGGTTCGCGCCATCACCGGCCTTGGCCTGAAAGAGGCGAAGGACCTGGTGGAAGGTGTGCCTTCCCCGGTCAAGGAGGGTGTCAACAAGGGGGAAGCGGAAGAGTTCAAGAAGCAGATCGAGGAAGCCGGCGGTTCCGTCGAACTCAAGTAATTCCAGTTGCATCCGACTACTGTTCCGACCGTGGCGCAGGGAGCGGGTTTCCCGCTTCCCTGCGCCGCTGTTCGTGCGGTATCCGCGGATCCGGTTTGCAAGCTGACCCGGGGGCCGTATGTCCCGTGGGCCGGTCACGGCGAGACACCGCCGCGGACCGCCGATGGGGAATCCGGTTCCAATCCTGACGGCGCTGGCGCCGTTGCCAAATCAAGTTCGTTCTAAGGGGCAACTCATGGGCTATTCCTTTACCGAAAAGAAACGTATCCGCAAGAATTTCAGCAAGCGGACGGACAACTTCCCCGTGCCGTACCTGCTGGAGACGCAGAAGGAATCCTATATCAACTACCTGCAGGCGGAGGTTCCGCCCGAGCAGCGGATTGATCAGGGAATCCAGGCGGCCTTCAAATCCGTGTTTCCCATCGAAAGCTACAACGGGAGCGTGATCCTGGATTTCGTCAGCTACCGGCTCGAGAAGCCCAGGTTCGACGTCAACGAGTGCATGCAGCGCGGACTGATCTTTTCCTGCCCGCTTCGGGTGGTGATGCGCCTTGTGATCTTCAACAAGAGCGGCAGCGGCAAGAAACCCAAGGATGTGATCGAGCAGGAGGTGTTTCTGGGCGACATGCCGCTGATGACGGACAACGGAACCTTCATCATCAACGGCACCGAACGCGTGATCGTTTCCCAGTTGCACCGTTCGCCCGGCGTCATATTCGACCATGACGGCGGCAAGACCCATGCATCGCGCAAGCTGCTGTTTTCGGCCCGGGTCATCCCCTACCGCGGTTCGTGGCTGGACATGGAGTTCGATCCGAGGGACCTCCTGTACATCCGTATCGACCGCCGCCGCAAGCTGCCGGCGACCATTATCCTGCGGGCCCTCGGATACAGCACCGAGGAGATTCTCGCCATGTTCTTCGAGAATGACCACGTCACCATCGGGGAGGAAGGCTGCAGCATGCAGCTGGTCCCCGAGAGACTGCGTGGCCAACAACTGGAATTCGATCTCAAGGGACCCAAGGGCAAGGTGATTGTCGAAGCCGAAAGGCGCATTACGGCCCGTCATACGAGGGAGCTGGAAAAGGCCGGGCTGAACGAGATCGAGGTACCCAATGAGTACATCATCGGCCGCACCCTGGCAAAGCCCGCCGTCAACACCGACACCGGCGAACTGCTGGCCGAGGCCAATGACGAGATCACCAAGGAACTGCTCCAGGAGTTGCGCGAGGCCGGCGTGACCGGCCTCGAGACCATTCATACCAATGACATCGACTGCGGCCCGTTCATTTCCGAGACCCTTCGCATCGACAGCACCCGCAGTGAGGAAGAGGCGCAAATCGAGATCTATCGCATGATGCGCCCCGGCGAGCCGCCCACCAAGGAGGCGTCCGCCGCGCTGTTCACCAACCTGTTCTTCAATCATGAGCGCTACGACCTGTCCGCCGTGGGGCGGATGAAGCTCAACCGCCGGCTGGGCCGGGAAAGCAACGAGGGGCCGGGCACGCTGAGCAAGCAGGACATCATCGACGTGATGAAGAAGATCGTGGCCCTCAAGAACGGCAAGGGAGAGATCGACGACATAGACAACCTGGGCAACCGGCGCGTCCGTTCCGTGGGCGAGCTGGTAGAGAACCAGTTCCGCATCGGTCTGGTGCGGGTGGAGCGTGCGGTCAAGGAGCGCCTCAACCTGGTGGAGAGCGAGAACCTGACTCCCCAGGACCTGATCAACGCCAAGCCGGTGGCGGCGGTGGTGCGGGAGTTCTTCGGCTCCAGCCAGCTCTCCCAGTTCATGGACCAGACCAACCCGCTGTCCGAGGTCACCCACAAGCGGCGGGTTTCCGCCCTCGGCCCCGGCGGTCTGACCCGGGAGCGCGCCGGCTTCGAGGTGCGCGATGTGCATCCGACCCACTACGGCCGGGTCTGCCCCATCGAGACGCCGGAAGGTCCGAACATCGGCCTGATCAATTCGCTGGCGGTTTTCGCCCGCACCAACGAGTACGGATTCCTCGAGACGCCGTACCGCAAGGTGGAAGAAGGCAAGGTCACCGACTTCGTGGAATACCTGTCGGCGATCGAGGAGCACAAGTTCGTCATCGCCCAGGCCAACTCCGGCCTGGACGCAAACAGCAGCTTCACCAACGAACTGGTGTCCTGCCGCCACAAGAACGAGTTCTCGCTGTCCACTCCGGACCAGATCGACTACATCGACGTGGCGCCGCAGCAGATCGTGTCCGTGGCCGCCTCCCTGATACCCTTCCTGGAGCATGACGACGCGAACCGCGCGCTCATGGGATCCAACATGCAGCGTCAGGCGGTTCCGGTGCTCCGCAGCGAGAAACCGCTGGTGGGTACGGGGATGGAGCGGACCGTAGCGATGGATTCCGGCGTGACCGTCATCGCCCGTCGGGGCGGCGTGGTGGATTTCGTCGACGCCACCCGGATCGTGGTCCGGGTGAATGACGACGAGGGGATCGAGGGCGAGCCCGGGGTGGACATCTACAACCTGACCAAGTACCAGCGCTCGAACCAGAACACCACCATCAACCAGCGGCCCCTGGTGAAGTACAACGACCTGGTCGCCAAGGGGGACGTGCTCGCGGACGGGCCATCCACCGATATGGGGGAACTGGCTCTCGGCCGCAACGTGCTGATCGCGTTCATGCCCTGGAACGGCTACAACTTCGAGGACTCGATCCTCATCTCGGAGCGCCTGGTCAAGGACGAGATCTATACCTCGATCCACATCCAGGAACTGTCCTGCGTGGCCCGCGACACCAAGCTGGGCTCCGAGGAGATCAGCCGGGATATCCCCAACGTGGGCGAAAGCGCGCTGTCCAAGCTCGACGAGTCCGGCATCGTGTACATCGGCGCCGAGGTGAAGCCGGGGGATGTCCTCGTGGGCAAGATCACGCCCAAGGGCGAGACCCAGCTCACTCCCGAGGAGAAGCTGCTGCGGGCCATTTTCGGGGAGAAGGCGTCCGACGTGAAGGACACCTCCCTGCGCATGCCCTCGGGAATGAAGGGCACCGTGATCGACGTCCAGGTGTTCACCCGGGAAGGGCTGAAAAAGGATGCGCGGGCCACCGCCAACGACGATTTCGAACTGGCCATGGTGCGCAAGAACCTGGACGACCAGTTGCGCATCGTGGAAGATGACTCCTTCGCCCGGATCGAGAAACTGATCCGCAACCAGGTGGCGGAAGGCGGCCCCGGCGACCTGAAGGCCGGCAGCAAGGTCAGCGCGGTATACCTGGAGGATCTGCCGCGCAAGCAGTGGTTCGAGATCCGGCTCCGCAACGAAGGGGTCAACGGGCAGCTCGACAAGATCCGGGGCCAGCTCGAGGCGCAGCGCGAGGAATTCGACCGCCGTTTCGAGGAGAAGAAGGAAAAGATCCAGATGGGCGACGACCTTGCTCCCGGTGTGCTCAAGGTCGTCAAGGTCTTCGTGGCGGTCAAGCGGCGGTTGCAGCCTGGCGACAAGATGGCCGGCCGTCACGGCAACAAGGGGGTGATCTCCAAGATCGTGCCGGTGGAGGACATGCCCTACATGGAGGACGGCACCTCCGTGGACATCTGCCTGAATCCTCTGGGAGTGCCATCGCGGATGAACGTCGGCCAGGTCCTGGAGACCCACCTCGGCTGGGCGGCCAAGACGATCGGCCGGCAGATCGATGACATGCTGCGCAAGAGCAGGAAGACCGACCAGCTCCGCAGATACCTGGCCAAGGTCTACAACACCAGCGGCAAGAAGGAGTTGCTGGACTCGCTCAGCGATGACGAGGTCATGGAACTGGCCGCCAACCTGACCGCGGGTGTGCCCATGGCCACGCCGGTGTTCGACGGTGCCCACGAATCCGAGATCAAGGGCATGCTGAAGCTTGCCGGCTTGCCGGAAAGCGGCCAGACCACGCTGTATGACGGCTGCACCGGCGAACCCTTCGACCGGCCGGTGACCTGCGGCTACATGTACATCCTGAAGCTGAACCACCTGGTGGACGACAAGATGCACGCCCGTTCCACCGGCCCCTATGGCCTGATCACCCAGCAACCCCTGGGCGGGAAGGCGCAGTTCGGTGGCCAGCGTTTCGGCGAAATGGAGGTTTGGGCGCTGGAAGCCTACGGCGCCGCCTACACGCTGCAGGAGATGCTGACGGTGAAATCCGACGATGTGGTGGGCCGTTCCAAGATCTACGAGAACATCGTCCGCGGCGACCACGGGATGGATGCCGGCATGCCCGAGTCCTTCAATGTCCTGGTCAAGGAAATCCGCGCGCTCGGGCTGAATATCGAGCTCAAGGACGACCACGGCTGAATCAACCGAATTACTACGAGGCAGAAAAATGAGAGACATTTTTAACCTGTTCAAGCAAAACGATACGGTTGAGGATTTCGATTCCATTCGGATCACCATAGCGTCGCCGGAAAAGATCCGTTCCTGGTCCTACGGCGAGGTCAAGAAGCCCGAGACGATCAACTACCGTACCTTCCGGCCGGAGCGTGACGGCCTGTTCTGTGCCAAGCTGTTCGGCCCGGTCAGCGACTACGAGTGCCTGTGTGGCAAGTACAAGCGGCTGAAGCACCGCGGCGTGATCTGCGAGAAATGCGGTGTTGAGGTGACCCTTTCCAAGGTGCGCCGCGAGCGCATGGGGCATATCGACCTGGCTGCGCCCTGCGCCCATATCTGGTTCCTCAAGTCGCTGCCGTCCAGGCTCGGGCTGCTGCTGGACATGACGGTGCGGGAAATGGAGCGGGTGCTCTATTTCGAGGCCTACGTCATCATCGATCCGGGTGCGACGGAGTTCGAGCGCGGGGCGCTGCTGACCGAGGAAACCTACCTCGACACCATCGAGAAATACGGGGATGCGTTCGAGGCCCGCATGGGCGCCGATGCCATCCGCTCCCTGTTGCAGGAGATCGACCTCGAGGTGGAGGAAGGACTGCTCCGCGAGGAGCTTGCCGCCACCCGGTCCGATACCAAGATCAAGAAACTGACCAGCCGGCTGAAGGTCATCGAGGCCTTCAGCCGGTCCGGCAACAAGCCCGAATGGATGATCATGGACGTGCTGCCGGTGCTGCCGCCGGACCTGCGCCCGCTGGTGCCCCTCGAGGGCGGCCGTTTCGCCACCTCCGACCTGAACGACCTGTACCGACGTGTGATCAACCGGAACAACCGCCTCAAGCGGTTGCTCGACCTCAACGCGCCCGATCTCATCGTCCGCAATGAGAAGCGGATGCTGCAGGAGGCGGTGGACGCCCTCCTGGACAACGGGCGCCGGGGCAAGGCCATCACCGGCGCCAACAAGCGGCAGCTGAAGTCCATCTCGGACATGATCAAGGGCAAACAGGGCCGCTTCCGCCAGAACCTGCTGGGCAAGCGGGTGGACTATTCCGGCCGTTCGGTGATCGTGGTCGGTCCGACCCTCAAGCTCCACCAGTGCGGACTGCCGAAGAAGATGGCGCTCGAACTGTTCAAGCCGTTCATCTTCAGCAAGCTCGAACTGCGCGGCCTGGCTACCACCATCAAGCATGCGAAGAAGATGGTGGAAATAGAAAGCCCCGAGGTCTGGGATATCCTGGAGGAGGTCATCCGGGAACACCCGGTGATGCTGAACCGGGCGCCGACGCTGCATCGCCTGGGGGTCCAGGCCTTCGAGCCGGTGCTGATCGAGGGCAAGGCGATCCAGCTCCATCCGCTCGTGTGCACACCCTACAACGCGGACTTCGACGGCGACCAGATGGCGGTTCACGTGCCGCTGTCGATCGAGGCCCAGCTCGAGGCCCGTTCGTTGATGATGTCCACCAACAACATCCTCTCGCCGGCCAACGGAGAGCCCATCATCGTGCCCTCCCAGGACATCGTGCTCGGACTCTACTTCATGACCCGGGAGGATGCCGTGGCCGTGGGCACCGGCAAGTACTTCGCCGACCTGAATGAACTCAAGCGGGCCAACGAGAACGGCTTGGCCCACCTGCACGCCCGTGTCAGGGTGCGGATGCCGGAGAAGGATGACCGCGGCGAGGCTACGGGAAATACCCGGATCGTGGATACCACCGTCGGGCGTGCACTGCTGGCCGAAATACTGCCAAAGGGCCTGCCGTTCGAGATGGTGGACCGCCCGATGAAGAAAAAGACCATCTCCGAACTGATCAATACCAGCTACCGCAACTGCGGTCTCAAGGATACCGTGATCTTCGCGGACCAGCTGATGTATACCGGCTTCCGGATGGCCGCCCTGGCCGGCATTTCGATCGGCGTTGACGACATGGTCATTCCGGGCAACAAGGACAGGTTGCTGGGGCAGGCCCAGAAGGAGGTCGTAGCGATCCAGAACCAGTACGCCAACGGCCTGCTGACCGACGGCGAACGCTACAACAAGGTCATCGACATCTGGACCCGGACCAGTGAACAGGTCGCGGATGCCATGATGGATGAACTCGGCGTGGACAGGGTGGTCAAGGATGGCGACACCATCGACCAGGAAGCCTTCAATTCCATCTACATGATGGCGGATTCGGGGGCCCGAGGCTCCCACGCCCAGATCCGCCAGCTTGCCGGCATGCGCGGTCTGATGGCCAAGCCGGACGGCTCCATCATCGAGACGCCGATCACCGCGAACTTCCGCGAGGGACTCAACGTACTGCAGTACTTCATTTCCACCCACGGTGCCCGCAAGGGCCTCGCCGACACCGCGCTCAAAACCGCGAACTCCGGCTACCTGACCCGCCGGCTGGTGGACGTGTGCCAGGACCTGGTGGTCACGGAGGAGGATTGCGGCACGTTGCAGGGAATCCGCCGCGAGGCACAGGTCCAGGGCGGCGAGATCGTGGTGCCCCTGGGCGACCGGATTCTCGGCCGCTACAGCACCGATGACATCGTTGACCCGGGGACGGGGGAGACGATCGTCGGCAAGGACGAGATGCTGGATGAAAGGGGCGTCAGGCGGGTGGACGAGGCCAACCTGCACGTGGTGACCGTGCGTTCCGCGGTGACCTGCGAGACGCGCTACGGCGTCTGCGCCAAGTGCTACGGACGTGATCTCGGCCGTGGCCACAAGATCAACATCGGCGAGGCCATCGGCGTCATCGCGGCCCAGTCCATCGGTGAGCCCGGCACCCAGCTCACCATGCGGACGTTCCACATCGGCGGGGCCGCCTCGGGCTCCTCGGTGACCAGCCAGATCGAACTGAAGAACGAGGGCAGCATCGCGCTTCGGGGTGTCAAGCTGGTGGAGAACAGCGATGGGAACAGCGTGGTGGTCACGCGCTCCAGCGAACTGGTGGTCCAGGATGCGCAGGGCCGTGACCGGGAGCGGCACAAGCTGCCCTACGGTGCGGTGCTTTCCGTGAAGGAGGGGTCCGGCGTCTCCGTGGGCGATGTCGTCGCCACCTGGGACCCCCACACCCACCCCATCGTGACCGAGGTTGCCGGCAAGGTGATCTTCACCGATCTCCTCGAGGGCGTAACCGTGAACGTGCAGACCGATGACATCACGGGGCGGACCACCTACGTGATTCTCGATCCCCAGCGCCGACGCGGCAGTGCCCACGACATCAAGCCCACCATCAGCCTTGTGGACAAGAACGGCAAGCCGGTCAAGATTCCGGGGACCGACGTGGACGCCCGCTACCAACTGCCGCCGGATTCCATCGTCCTGCTCGAGGACGGCCAGGCCGTCGGCGAGGGCGATGTGATCGCCAGGATTCCCCAGGAGTCCTCCAAGACCCGGGATATCACCGGGGGCCTGCCGCGGGTGGCGGAACTGTTCGAGGCGCGCAAGCCCAAGGAGCCGGCTATCCTGGCCACCGCCACGGGCGTGGTGTCCTTCGGCAGGGAAACCAAGAGCAAGTACCGGCTGGTGATCACCACCAAGGACGGGGAAACTCACGAGACCCTGATACCCAAGACCCGCAGAATCAACGTGTTCGAGGGCGAATCCGTGGAGCGGGGGGAGGTCGTGGTGGAGGGCCCGGCGCTGGCAAGCGACATTCTCGAATTTCGCGGAATCGCCAGTCTGGCGGACTACATCGTCAACGAGGTGCAGGACGTGTATCAGTTGCAGGGCGTCAAGATCAACGACAAGCACATCGAGGTGATCATCCGCCAGATGTTGCGCAAGGTGCGCATCAAGGACGTCGGGGACAGCACGTTCCTGCCGGGAGAGCAGGTGGAGCGCGCCATGCTGCTGCAGTACAACGACCAGCTCGCTGCCGAAGGCAAGCAGCCGGCCACATTCGCCCCTGAGCTCCTGGGCATCACCAAGGCGTCGCTGACCACCGAATCCTTCATTTCCGCGGCGTCGTTCCAGGAGACCACGCGCGTGCTCACTGCGGCCTCCATCAACGGCAAGGTCGACGAACTGCGCGGGCTGAAGGAGAACGTGATCGTGGGCCGCCTGGTTCCTGCGGGTACGGGCCTTGCATTCCACGAGGAGCGCAAGCGCAACCGCATCGAGAGCCAGCAGAACAACCAGGAGATCGAGGAGTTGCTGGGAACGGTGGACAACGTCGATGACGAGGCCCTGGAACTGGAAATCACGGAGGTCTGATCCGGGGCTCTACGGCCGCAACCCGCCGCTTCCGGGCGGCGGGGTTCACGGCGGCTGCGGACAGGACCGGAATCCACTGTCGACGGGCGTTTTCCCGCACTCTCACGGGCGCCCGCGGCGCTTGACAGGGAACCCTCCGGGACATAGAATCGCCGCCCTCTTGGGGGACCGGCAAGGGTGAAAATCCTTGCGGGCGTCCCGAAGCCGCAGAACGAGTCCGGGCTTCCCGGGAATTCCGGCGGACCAGCCTGAGAGGCTGTCCTCATGCTGCGGCAACCGGGTCCGGGCGGACCGGGGCCTGCCAGGCGTGATTCGGAACCAATCGCCCAACCAAATTTCAGTCGTCGGATACCGAAGCAGACAATACGCATGCCAACCATCAACCAACTGGTCAGGAAACCCCGCCGGCAGCAGGTGAAGAAAACCAATGTACCGGCTCTTCAGGCCTGTCCGCAGCGCCGGGGGGTTTGCACGCGTGTCTACACCACCACACCGAAAAAGCCGAATTCCGCTCTTCGGAAGGTGGCCCGGGTAAGATTGACGAACGGTTATGAAGTAACCACCTATATCGGTGGTGAGGGCCACAACCTGCAGGAACACTCCGTGGTCCTGCTCCGGGGTGGCCGGGTCAAGGACCTGCCGGGTGTGCGCTATCACACCGTCCGCGGCGCCCTGGACACCTCCGGCGTGTCCGACCGCAGACAGGGCCGGTCCAAATACGGTGCCAAGCGGCCGAAGTCCTGACTTCGTCCGCCTCTGGATAAAAGTTAACAGTACAACGCAGGGCAATACGAAGGCTGGCAGGACCAGCCGATTGTGACATCCATCGGGATTCACCGGGTACTGCCCCCAAACTCCTGTTTGTGAAGCTTCGAAAGGGAGTTGATGCCGGGTTGCCGGCATGTATCGGATCGGGCTTCACCAAGTGAAACAGTCGGTGCCTTGGACGCGGCCTTCACGGCCGTGGTCAGGGGCGCCCCGGAACATTGACCAGCTTTTGCCGCGAACAACCTATGCGGGAAGAGCCGCATTTTTATGCATTGGCCAACTGAAGAGCAAACGCAATGCCCAGACGCAGAGAAGTACCGAAACGCGAGATTCTGCCGGATCCCAAGTACAAGGATCAGACGGTCGCGAAGTTCATCAACATCATGATGCTGGACGGCAAGAAATCCGTTGCCGAAAAGATCATGTACGGTGCCTTCGACGCGATCCGGGAGCGGGGCAAGGGCGATCCCGTGGAAGTGTTCAATGCGGCCCTGGAGAATGTCAGCCCCGGCGTCGAGGTCAAGAGCCGCCGCGTGGGCGGCGCCACTTACCAGGTGCCCGTGGAAGTGCGCCCCAGCCGCCAGATCGCCCTGGCGATGCGGTGGCTGGTGGACGCCGCGCGCAGGCGCAACGAGAAGTCGATGACCGCCCGTCTGGCCGGCGAACTGATGGATGCCGCCGAGGAGAGGGGAACGGCGGTGAAAAAGCGCGAGGATACGCACAAGATGGCCGAGGCGAACAAGGCATTCTCGCATTATCGTTTCTAGACGACCCAGACCGCACGACCAGCGCAAGAACAGTGGCCCGCAAGACATCAATCGAGCGTTACCGGAACATCGGTATCATGGCGCATATCGATGCGGGCAAGACCACGACCACCGAACGCATACTTTTCTACACCGGCATCTCGCACAAGATCGGAGAGGTCCACGAGGGGACCGCCGTCATGGACTGGATGGAGCAGGAGCAGGAGCGGGGCATCACCATCACCTCCGCGGCCACCACCTGTTTCTGGAGGGGCATGTCCGGGGATCTGCCGGAATACCGCATCAATATCATCGACACCCCCGGACACGTGGATTTTACCATCGAGGTGGAGCGGTCCCTGCGGGTGCTTGACGGCGCCGTGGCCGTGTTCTGCGCCGTGGGCGGTGTGGAGCCGCAATCCGAAACGGTCTGGCGCCAGGCGGACAAGTACCGCGTGCCGCGCATGGCGTTCGTCAACAAGATGGACCGGATGGGCGCCGATTTTCCGAGGGTCATGCACCAGATCGGGGACCGCCTGGGGGCGAATCCGGTGGCGGTCCAGCTTCCCATCGGCGCCGAGGACTCCTTCAGCGGCATCGTGGACCTGGTCACCATGAAGGCGGTCTACTGGGAGGAGGGGAACCGGGGCGTCCGATTTCAGCAGCAGGACATTCCCGAGGCGATGCGCGCCCTTAGCGAGGAATACCGCGAGCGGCTGGTGGAAGCGGCGGCGGAAGCCGATGAGGGCCTGATGGAAAGGTACTTCGAGTCCGGGGAACTGGAAATCGACGACATCCGCAGCGGCATCCGCCAGCGCACCCTGCGCAACGAGGTGGTGCCGGTGCTTTGCGGCAGCGCCTTCAAGAACAAGGGCGTCCAGGCCATGCTGGATGCCGTGATTCACTACCTGCCGAGCCCGGTCGATGTGCCCCCGATCCGCGGCACCGGGCGTAACGGCGACATGCTGATCGAACGCCACGCAGACGACAACGAGCCGTTTTCCGCCCTGGGTTTCAAGATCATGAGCGATCCCTACCTGGGGCAGCTGGTGTTCCTGAGAGTGTACTCCGGTGTCCTCAGCGCCGGGGACACGGTCTACAACGCCGTGAAACAGAGAAAGGAGCGGATCGGCCGCGTGCTGCTGATGCGGGCCAATGACCGGGAGGACCTGAAGGAGGTCCGTGCGGGCGAAATCGTTGCGGCGGTAGGCCTGAAGACCGTGAGCACGGGGGATACACTGTGCGATCCGGCCAACGAGGTGATCCTGGAGCGGATGGAGTTTCCGGACCCGGTCATCTCCCAGGCGGTGGAGCCGAAGACCAAGGTGGACCAGGAGAAACTGGGAGTGGCGCTCGGCAAGCTGGCGCAGGAGGACCCGTCATTCCGGGTGGCCACCGACGAGGAGTCCGGCCAGACCATCATCTCCGGCATGGGCGAACTGCACCTGGAAATCATCATCGACCGGCTGAAACGGGAATTCAACGTGGACGCCAATGTGGGCAGGCCCCAGGTGGCGTACCGTGAAACCGTCACCCGGCAGGTGGAGCAGGAATACCGGTATGTCAAGCAGACCGGCGGTCGCGGCCAGTACGGGCATGTGTTTCTCCGTATCAGCCCCCGGGAGCCCGGCGCCGGGTATGAGTTCGTCGATGAAATCAAGGGTGGTGTGGTTCCGCGGGAGTACATTCCTTCCGTGGACAAGGGCATCCGGGAAACCATGCAGACCGGCGTTCTGGCCGGCTACCCCGTGATCGATGTGCGCGTCGTCCTGTATGACGGCTCGTACCACGAAGTGGATTCCTCCGAGCATGCCTTCAAGGCGGCAGGCGGCATGGCTTTTCGCGAGGGCTGCCGCAGGGCGGGGCCGCAGCTGCTGGAGCCGATGATGGCGGTGGAAGTGGTGATGCCGGAAGAGTACATGGGCAACGTCAACGGGGACATCAATGCACGGCGGGGCATGATCCACGAAATGGATGAATCTCCTTCCGGCAAGGTGGTCCGCGCGGAAGTTCCCCTGTCCGAAATGTTCGGTTATGCCACCACGCTCAGGTCCGCCACCCAGGGACGGGCGAGCTATACCATGGAATTCAAGAAGTATGCGTCGGTGCCGGTGAACGTGGCGGATTCCATCCGGGCCGCCTGAGGCAGGAATCTGCAGATAGAACATTTCACTGTATTTTCAAAGAGAGTTCGAAGATGTCGAAAGAGAAGTTTGAAAGAACGAAGCCGCACGTGAATGTAGGGACGATTGGTCATGTTGACCACGGCAAGACGACGCTGACGGCGGCGCTGACGAAGGTTCTGTCGGCGCGTCACGGTGGGGCGGTGACGGCGTTTGACGAGATTGACAATGCGCCGGAGGAGCGCGAGCGCGGGATCACGATTGCGACGGCGCATGTGGAGTACGAGACGGAGAATCGTCATTATGCGCACGTGGACTGTCCGGGCCACGCGGATTATGTAAAGAACATGATCACGGGGGCGGCGCAGATGGACGGAGCGATTCTGGTCTGTTCGGCGGCGGACGGTCCGATGCCTCAGACGCGGGAGCACATTCTGCTGGCGCGCCAGGTTGGCGTTCCGTACATCGTGGTGTTTCTGAACAAGGCGGACATGGTAGACGACGAGGAGCTTCTGGAGCTGGTGGAGATGGAGGTACGGGAGTTGCTGGACATTTACGAGTTTCCCGGGGACGACACGCCGATCATTGTGGGCTCTGCGCTGAAGGCGCTGGAGGGGGACACCTCGGACATTGGTGAGGGATCGATACTGCGGCTGGCGGAGGCGCTGGACAGTTACATACCGGAGCCGGAGCGGGCGGTGGACGGAGATTTTCTGATGCCGGTTGAGGACGTGTTCTCGATTTCCGGCCGCGGCACTGTGGTGACGGGTCGGATAGAGCGGGGCGTGATCAAGGTCGGGGACGAGATATCGATTGTGGGGATCAACGAGACGACGAAGACGACGTGCACGGGCGTGGAGATGTTCCGCAAGCTGCTGGATGAGGGTCAGGCGGGGGACAATGTTGGGATTCTGCTGCGCGGGACGAAGCGGGAGGAGGTGGAGCGGGGACAGGTACTGGCGAAGCCGGGGTCGATCACGCCGCACACGAAGTTCGAGGCGGAGGTATACATACTGTCGAAGGAGGAGGGTGGTCGCCACACGCCGTTTTTCAACGGGTACCGGCCGCAGTTTTACTTTCGGACGACGGACGTGACTGGGGCGTGCGCGCTGCCGGACGGGACGGAGATGGTGATGCCCGGGGACAATGTGAACCTGGTGGCGGAACTGATTGCGCCGATCGCGATGGAGGAGGGTCTCCGGTTCGCGATTCGCGAGGGCGGCCGCACCGTGGGTGCGGGCGTAGTGTCCAAGATCCTCGCCTGATCGCCAAATCAATTTTTCGAGAAGAGTAGCACCGTGAAGGTCGAAAACCAGAAAATCCGGATCAGCCTGAAAGCCTTCGATCACAAGACGATCGACCGCTCGGCGTTGGAGATAGTCGATACGGCGCGCCGCACCGGCGCGCTGGTGATGGGCCCGATCCCCTTGCCGACCAAGATCGAAAAGTACACGCTGCTCAGGTCTCCCCATGTCAACAAGAAGGCCCGCGACCAGTTCGAGATCCGCACGCACAAGCGCGTCCTCGATATCGTGGAGCCCACCGACAAGACCGTCGACGCCCTGATGAAGCTGGATCTGGCAGCGGGCGTGGACGTTGAAATCAAACTCAACTGACGATTGACAGGACAGATTCAATGTCTATCGGACTGGTAGGAAAGAAAATCGGCATGACACGGGTCTTCAGTGAAGACGGCGTGTCCACCCCGGTCACCGTGATCGAGGTGACGCCCAACCGTGTTTCCCAGGTGCGCACCGAGGTGGCGGACGGCTACAACGGCTTGCAGGTGACCGTGGGCGAGCGGCGTGCCGGCCGCGTGTCCAGGCCCATGCGGGGGCATTTTGGCAAGGCTGGGGTGGAGCCCGGCCGCGGGGTCTGGGAGTTCCGTCTGGACGAACCCTCCGAAAATGAGGTCGGCAGCAATCTCACCGTGGAGATATTCGCCGTCGGCCAGAAGGTGGACGTGAGCGGCCGTAGCATCGGCAAGGGGTTCTCGGGCACCATCAAGCGCCACAACTTCAGCGGCGGGCGGGCAACCCACGGCAATTCGAAGGCCCACCGGCTGCCCGGCTCCATCGGCCAGAACCAGGATCCCGGAAAGGTATTCAAGGGCAAGAAGATGGCTGGCGCAATGGGCAACCGGAACCGTACCCAGCAGAACCTGGAGGTGGTTCGCGTGGACAGTGAGCGCAACCTGCTCCTGGTCAGCGGCTCCGTGCCCGGCGCCCGGGGTGCCGACGTGGTGATCCGTCCGGCGGTCAAGGCCCGGCCGGAAGGCGCCGAGGCCTGAAGCAGCGCAATAACAGCATAACGAGAGCCTGACAATGTCCGTTCAACTAGCAGTCAACAGCACTTCCGGCAGCGAAGACCATACCGTGAAACTGTCCGATGCCTTCGACGCTGACTATAACGAGGCGCTGGTCCATCAGGTGGTGGTGGCCTACCAGGCAGGTGCCCGGGCCGGCACCAAGGGCCTGAAGAGCCGCTCCCAGGTGGCCGGCGGCGGCGCCAAGCCCTGGCGCCAGAAGGGGACCGGCCGTTCGCGCGCCGGCACCATCCGCAGCCCGATCTTCCGCGGCGGCGGCGTCACCTTCGCGGTCGCCAACCGGGACCATTCCCAGAAGGTGAACCGCAAGATGTACCGCGCCGCGATGCGCTCCATCCTGTCGGAGCTGAACCGTCAGGGGCGGCTGATCGTGGTGGACAATTTCTCTATGGATGCGCCGAAGACCCGGGATCTGGCCGACACCCTGAAAGGACTGGATGTGGTCGAGGCGCTGCTGGTCCTGGAGGAGGACGACCGGAACATCGGGCTGTCCGCACGCAACCTGCCCCGCGTGGCCGTGGTCAACAGCCGGGAAATCGATCCCGTGAGCCTGATCAGTTTCGACAAGGTCATCGTCACGGTCGGCGCCGTGAAGAAAATTGACGAGGTGTTGAGATGAGTGCCGCCACTGCAGTGAAGGACGAGCGCCTGTACCAGGTGATCCTGCGTCCGGTGATTACCGAGAAATCCACCATCGCCGCAGACAAGCGTCGCCAGATCGTCTTTGCCGTTCTGCCCGATGCCACCAAGCGGGAGGTGCGCCTGGCGGTGGAGAAACTGTTTGATGTCAAGGTGGATCGCGTCCAGGTCGTCAACGTGCGCGGCAAGGTCAAGCGGTTTGGCCGCATACCGGGAAAGCGCAGCAACTGGAAGAAGGCCTATGTCAGGCTGCAGGAAGGCCACGACATCGACTTCCTCGGACTGGCGGGCGCCTGATCCCGGATCCGGCCGGGCGCTACAGAATCAGCAGAGTAACTAGACATGGCATTAGCAAAACAAAAACCAGTCACTCCGGGCCAGCGCGGCATGGTCCGGGTGGTGACCCCGGACCTGCACAAGGGCAAGCCCTATGGCCCCCTGCTCGAACCCAAGAAGGCCATTGACGGACGCAACAACGCCGGGCGTATCACCGTCCGCCACCGCGGCGGTGGCCACAAGCGGCAATACCGCGTGGTGGATTTCAAGCGCGACAAGGATGGTGTCCCGGCGACGGTCAAGCAGCTGGAGTACGATCCCAATCGCAGCGCGCACATCGCACTGCTGGTCTATCGTGACGGGGAGCACCGGTATATCATTTCTCCCCGCGGCATCAAGGCCGGGAACTCGGTAATGTCCGGCCCCGGGGCGCCGTTCAACAACGGCAACTGCCTGCCCCTCAGGAACATACCGATGGGCACGGTGGTCCACTGCGTCGAGCTCAAGCCCGGCAAGGGCGCCCAGCTGGCGCGTTCGGCCGGATCCTCGGTGCAGTTCGTGGGCAAGGAGGGTTCCTATGCCCAGCTCCGGCTCCGGTCCGGCGAGATGCGCAAGGTGCATCTTGACTGCCGCGCGACCATCGGCCAGGTCGGCAACTCGGAGCACAGCCTGAAGAAACTCGGCAAGGCCGGGGCCAAGCGCTGGCGCGGGGTGCGTCCCACGGTGCGCGGCGTCGCCATGAACCCGGTGGATCATCCCCACGGCGGCGGCGAGGGCCGGACCTCCGGCGGCCGTCACCCGGTGACGCCCTGGGGCGTCCCCACCAAGGGGTATCGGACCCGAACCAACAAGCGAACCTCTTCAATGATCCTCCGCAGAAGGAAGAAATAGTCATGCCACGTTCCATCAAGAAAGGTCCGTTCGTGGATCATCACCTCTGGGCCAAGATCGAGAAGGCGCGCGAGGAGAACTCCCGCAAGCCGATCAAGACCTGGTCGCGACGTTCCATGATCATGCCGGAATTCGTCGGGCTGACCATCGCAGTGCACAACGGCCGCCAGCATCTGCCGATCCTGATCAACGAGAACATGGTCGGCCACAAGCTGGGCGAATTTGCCCCCACCCGCACCTACCGCGGACACACAGCCGGGAAGAAGGCCAGGTAAGCCATGCAAGCGAAAGCAGTATCACGTTACGTCAGGCTGTCTCCGCAGAAATGCCGGCTGGTGGCGGACCAGGTCCGCAGTCTGTCGGTGGAGAGGGCGCTCGATCTGCTCCAGTTCAGCAATCGCAAAGGAGCGCTGCTGGTGCGCAAGACCCTGGACTCCGCCATTGCCAATGCGGAGCACAACGAGGGTGCGGATATCGACGAGCTGTGGATCAACGCGATCATGGTGGACGAGGCGCCGGTCATGAAACGCTACCGTGCCCGGGCCAAGGGCCGGGGGGCCAAGATCATCAAGCGCAATTGTCACATCACCGTGAGCGTGAGTGATGAACCGCAACCGAGGCGGAGATAATCATGGGACAGAAAGTCAATCCGAACGGCATGCGTCTCGGAATTTCCCGGGACTGGAACACCAAGTGGTATGCCCCCAGCAGGGATTATGCCGCGACGCTGGCAAGCGATCTGAGGCTGCGCCGGTTCATCATGAGGCGGCTCGCCAACGCGGCGGTCAGCAGGGTGGTCATCGACCGGCCGGCGCAGAATCTGAACGTCACCATCTACACCGCCCGTCCGGGCATCGTGATCGGGAAGAAGGGCGAGGACATCGAGCGCCTGAGGGCGGGTCTCAGTCGGCTCAACGGCTCTCCCGTGCAGGTGGCCGTGGAGGAGATCCGCAAGCCCGAACTGGATGCCAAGCTGGTGGCGGAGAACATCTGCCAGCAGCTCGAGAAGCGGATCATGTTTCGCCGCGCCATGAAACGGGCCGTGCAGAACTCCATGCGACTGGGTGCCGAAGGCGTCAAGGTCATGGTTTCCGGCCGCCTCAACGGAGCCGAGATCGCCCGTACCGAGTGGTACCGCGAGGGTCGGGTGCCGCTGCATACCCTGCGTGCCGATATTGATTACGGCGTCCATGAGGCGCTGACGACGTACGGGATCATCGGCGTCAAGGTCTGGATCTTCAAGGGCGAGGTGTTTACCGAGGAAGCCGCCCCGGCCGAGACCCAGGAACAGAAAACCGAGGCGGCCTGAGAAAGGGTCTGTAGACGATGCTTCAACCGAAAAGAACGAAATTCCGCAAACAGCAGAAGGGTCGCAACCGGGGACTGGCGACCCGCGGCAACCGGGTCAGCTTCGGCGAATACGGCCTGCAGAGTTCCGGCCGCGGCCGTCTCACGGCGCGCCAGATCGAGGCGGCGCGGCGCGCAATCACCCGCCATGTGAAACGTGGCGGCCGGATCTGGATACGCGTGTTTCCGGATAAGCCGGTGTCCAAGAAGCCGCTGGAGGTACGCATGGGCAAGGGCAAGGGCAATCCCGAGTACTGGGTGGCTCTGGTCCAGCCCGGAACCATGCTGTACGAAATCGAGGGGGTGCCGGAGCCCCTGGCCCGGGAGGCATTTCGCCTTGCCAGCGCCAAATTGCCGGTCCAAACAACATTTGCCAAGCGTCAGGTAGGTTGATGAAAGCGTCTGAACTGAGATCGAAGAGCGTGGAGGAATTGAAGACGGAGCTGCTCGGATTGCGCCAGGAGCAATTCAACCTGAGGATGCAGCGGGGGGCGGGCCAGCTGTCCAGTCCCGCCCGTTTCGGGATTGTGCGAAAGGACATTGCCCGCATCAAGACTGTGTTGAACGAGAAAGCCGGAAACTGAGATGACCGCCACGATTACCGAGAAATCCCCACGATCGCTGCAGGGCAGCGTGGTCAGCGCCGCGATGGACAAGACCATTACGGTGCTGGTGGAGCGTCAGGTCAAACACCCGCTCTACAAGAAATACATCCGCCGTTCCACCAAGTTCCATGCGCACGACGAACAAAACGCGTGTGGCGTGGGTGACGTGGTGCGGATTGAGGAGTGTCGGCCCATCAGCAAGCACAAATGCTGGCGGCTGGTGGAAGTGATGAGCAAGGCCGTCTAGGAGCCAGCCATGATCCAGATGCAATCCATCCTGTCCGTGGCGGACAACAGCGGTGCCAAGCGGGTCCAGTGCATCAAGGTGCTGGGCGGGTCCAAGCGGCGCTACGCCGGTATCGGCGACATCATCAAGATCTCCATCAAGGAGGCCCTGCCCAACAGCAGGGTGAAAAAGGGCGATGTCTACAACGCGGTCATCGTCCGTACCCGCAGCGGCGTAAGACGGCCCGACGGATCCCTGATCCGCTTCGACCGCAATGCCGCCGTGCTGCTGAATGCGAATCACCAGCCCATCGGCACCCGGATATTCGGCCCGGTAACCCGCGAACTGCGGTCGGAGAAGTTCATGCGGATCATCTCCCTGGCGCCCGAGGTTCTGTAGCCGCCGCATCAGGAGACCCCCGGAGAATCGAGAGAGTTCATCATGCAGAGAATCAAGAAAGGCGACGACGTGATCGTGACCGCGGGCCGTGACAAGGGCAAACGCGGCAATGTGCTCAGGGTGCTTGACGACGAGCGGGCGCTGGTGGACAACGTCAACCTCGTCAAGAAACACAAGCGCGGCAATCCCAATTCCGGGGAGACGGGCGGCATCATGGAGCAGGAGGCCCCGATTCACCTGTCCAACCTGGTGCTGTACAACCCGGCAACGAAAAAGGGGGAGCGCATCGGTTTCAAGCGGCTGGAGGACGGCCGCAAGGTCCGGTACTTCAAATCCAACGGGGAAGTCATCGATCTGGCCTGAGCCGGTATCGACACCTGGTGGCGACTGTGAGCAGAACCATGAGCAGACTGGAAGATCGTTATCACAAAGAGATTGCGCCGAAGCTGTATGCGCAGTTCGAGTTTTCAAGCAGCATGCAGATCCCGCGCCTGATCAAGATCACCCTGAACATGGGGCTGGGCGAGGCGGTGGCGAACAAGAACGTGCTGCAGACCGCCTCGGACGACCTGCAGAAGATCACGGGCCAGAAGCCCGTCATCACCAAAGCGAAGAAGTCCGAGGCCGCGTTCAAGATCCGCGAGGGCTGGCCGGTCGGCGCCAAGGTAACCCTCAGGCGGGAGCGCATGTACGAATTCTTCGAGCGTCTGATCTCGGTGGCCATACCCCGGATTCGGGATTTCCGCGGTCTTTCGCCGAAATCCTTCGACGGGCGGGGGAACTATTCCTTCGGTCTCAGGGAACAGATCGTGTTCCCCGAGGTCGACTATGACAATCTCGATGCGCTGCGCGGACTCGACATCTGCATTACCACCTCGGCAAGGACGGATGAAGAGGCGATGGCGTTGTTGAGAGCATTTAACTTTCCGATCAGGAACTGAGGATATGGCGAAGAAATCCATGATTGCCCGCGAGGTCAAGCGTGCCCGGCTGGTGAAGAAACACGCCGCCAGACGTGCACAGCTGCGCAAGACCATCGCGAGCCCCGAGACCAGTGCGGCGGACCAGTGGGAAGCCATGATGCAGATGCAGAAGCTGCCCAGGGATTCCGCCAGGGTCAGAAGGCGCAACCGGTGTGAGTTGACCGGCAGGCCCCACGGATACTTTCGCAAGTTCGGCCTGTGCCGGAACCAGCTACGGGAGGTCATCATGCGTGGTGAGGCCCCGGGCGTGGTCAAGTCCAGCTGGTAGGTGAGGAAAGCATCATGAGCATGTCTGATCCCATTGCCGATATGTTGACCCGGATTCGCAACGGCCAGCACGCCGGGAAGCGTTCGGTTACCATGCCCGCTTCCCGGACCAAGTCATCCATCGCGGAAGTGCTCAAGCAGGAGGGCTATATCCGGGAGTACAAGGTCGCCGCTGAAGGCTCCACGAAGACCCTGGATATCGAACTCAAGTATTTCCAGGGCGCGCCCGTGATCGAGGAAATCAACCGGATCAGCAGGCCTGGCCGGCGTGTGTACGCCGGCTGCGGAGAGATCCAGCGGGTGCGCAACGGGCTCGGTGTGGCCCTGGTGTCCACTTCCAAGGGGATCATGACGGACAAGGCGGCCCGCGAAAGCGGGGTCGGCGGTGAAATCATCTGCACGGTGTTCTGATCCGGCCAGCAGGCAGAGAACCAGAGAACCAGAGAACAGTACCATGTCACGAATCGCAAAAGCCCCCATCCCGGTGCCGCCCGGGGTGGAAGTGAAAATCGAGGACGGCCGTTTCAGCGCCAAGGGGCCCAAGGGCGAGTTGGCCATGGCCCTCGTGGACGGCATCCGCCTGGTCCGGGATGATGACGTCCTGACAGTGTCCGTGGCCGATGCCGACCGCCGGGCGTCGAAGAAGCTGGTCGCCATGTCGGGAACCACCCGGGCCCTGGTCAACAACATCATGACCGGTGTGACCAGCGGCTTCGAGCGCGTGCTGAGCATCATGGGCGTCGGCTATCGCGCCCAGGCCCAGGGCCAAAAGCTCAACCTGACCCTGGGTTTTTCCCATCCGGTGAGCTATGACCTGCCGGAAGGAGTGACCGCCGAGACGCCGAACCAGACCACGATCGTGCTGAGGTCTTCGGACAAGCAGTTGCTGGGACAGACCGCCGCGGAAATACGGGCGTTCCGTTCGCCGGAGCCGTACAAGGGCAAGGGCATCCGCTACAAGGACGAGCATGTGGTGCGCAAGCAGGCGAAGAAGAAGTGATCGGGCCTGACGGTTCCATTCATCCGAGTATCGAGCTATGAGTGACAAGAAAAAGTCGAGATTGAGACGGGCGCGCAGGACCCGGACCCGGATCGCCGGGCTTGAGGCGGTGCGCCTGACCGTGCATCGGACCCCGCGCCACTTCTATGCCCAGGTCATCGACGCCAGCGGCTCCAGGGTGCTGGCGGCGGCGTCCACCCTGGATGCCGGCCTGCGCAAGGAACTGAAATACACCGGCAACACCGAAGCCGCGGGTGCCGTCGGCAGGCTGCTGGCGGAAAAGGCGCAGTCGGCCGGGGTGGAAACCGTGGCTTTTGACCGTTCCGGCTTCCGCTATCACGGCAGGATCAAGGCATTCGCCAACGCCGCCCGCGAAGGCGGCCTCAAATTCTAGAGATATCATCCGTTCGTTATGGCTAATCCGAAAGACCGGGATTCATCCCGGAAAGACAGCTACCAGGAGCAGTTGATCAATGTGCGCCGCGTGTCGAAAGTGGTCAAGGGCGGCCGGATATTCGGCTTCTCCGCCCTGACCGTGGTGGGCGACGGCGACGGTCACGTCGGCATGGGCCGGGGAAAGGCCCGGGAAGTGCCCGTAGCGGTGCAAAAGGCGATGGAGGATGCGCGCCGCAACATGTTCAAGGTGCAGCTTTCCGACAACACCATTCCCTATCCGCTGGTGGGCACCCATGGCGCGGCCAGGGTTGTGCTGCGTCCAGCGTCGGAGGGTACCGGCATCGTCGCCGGCGGCACCATGCGTGCGGTGTTCGAGGTGCTGGGACTGCAGAACGTGTTGACCAAGGTGATCGGCACCACCAACCCGGTCAACGTGACCCGGGCCACCATCGACGCGCTCCGCAACATGCGCAGCGCCACCCAGGTGGCCGCCAAGCGAGGCAAGAACGTCAAGGATCTGTGATCCGGATGCCGGTATTGCGAACCGAAATTTCCCGAGAGAAATGAATCATGACGAAACAGAAGAAAATCCAGGTCACCCTGGTACGAAGCCTGCACGGCAGGCTCAAGAGACACCAGGCCTGCGTACGCGGCCTGGGCCTCCGGCGCATGCACCAGACCGTGGAAGTCATCGATACCCCGGAGAACAGGGGGATGATCAACAAGGTCAGTTACATGCTTGAATGCAAGGAAGTGCAGACACCGGCTCCATCGACCAACTCCTGAAGATCATGCGACTGAATTCCATCAAACCCGCGGCAGGGTCCCGCGCCGCCAGCAAGCGGGTGGGCCGCGGCAACGCCAGTGGTCAGGGAAAAACGGCCGGTCGCGGCACCAAGGGCCAGAAGTCCCGCTCCGGCGGTTACCACAAGGTGGGCTTCGAGGGTGGCCAGATGCCGCTGCAAAGGCGCCTGCCCAAGCGTGGTTTCCGCAGCCGCGTCAACCGGAACGCGGCGGAGATCCGACTGCATGAACTGGCCAAGGTGGAAGGTGATGTGGTGGATCTTGAAGCCCTCAAGTCCGCCGGGGTGATCGGTCTGCACGTGGACCGCGCCAAGGTGATCCTGTCGGGCGACATCGATCGCGCGGTCACGGTGCGTGGGCTTGGCGTGACCGGCGGTGCCCGCAAGGTCATCGAGCAGGCCGGCGGCAAGGTCGAGGACTGACGGTCCGGACGGCTACAGGCACATGGCAAAGAAAAACGCTCCCACCACCGGCATGCTGGCCAGCATGTCCGAACTCAAGCAGCGAATCCTGTTCCTGCTGGGAGCTCTCATCGTCTACCGGCTCGGGACCTATATTCCCGTGCCCGGGGTGGACTCCAATGCCGTGGCGGAGCTGTTCAGCCAGACCCGCGGCTCCATCGTGGACGTCTTCAACATGTTTTCCGGCGGTGCGCTCAGCCGGCTGTCGATTTTTGCCCTGGGGGTCATGCCCTACATCTCGGCCTCCATCATCATGCAGATGATGAGTGCGATCGTGCCCACGCTGGAACAGCTCAAGAAGGAGGGCGAATCCGGCCGCCGCAAGATCACCCAGTACACCCGCTACGGCACCGTCCTGCTCGCCGCCTTCCAGGCCGTGGGTATATCGGTGGCCATCGAAAACATGCAGGTCGCGGGTTCTCCGGTCATCCTGATACCCGGAATCGGGTTCAAGATTATCGCCGCGGCCAGCCTGGTTGCCGGGACCATGTTCCTGGTATGGCTCGGGGAGCAGGTGACGGAACGCGGCATCGGAAACGGCATCTCGCTGATCATCTTTGCCTCCATCGTTGCCGGATTGCCGGCGGCGGTCACCGGCACCCTGGAACTGGCACGGACCGGCGCGTTCACGCCGATGTTTGTCCTGCTCCTGTTTATCGGCGCCATCATCGTCACCTTCTGCGTGGTTTTCGTGGAACGGGGCCAGCGTCGCATCACGGTGAACTATGCCAAGCGGCAGCAGGGACGGCGCATGCTCGCGGGACAGTCCAGCCACCTGCCGCTGAAGCTGAACATGGCCGGCGTCATTCCGCCCATTTTCGCTTCCAGCCTGATCCTGTTTCCCGCCAGTCTCGGCAGCTGGTTCGGCCAGGCCGAAGGGATGGGATGGCTCAGCGATATCGCCACCAAGCTGCAGCCCGGAGAACCGATCTACACCCTGTTGTACGGGGGCATGATCATCTTTTTCTGCTTCTTCTATACCGCGATGGTGTTCAATCCGAATGACATCGCGGACAACCTGAAGCGGTCCGGCGCCTTCATCCCGGGCATCCGGCCCGGTGCCCAGAGTGCAAAGTACATCGACGGCGTGGTGTCCAAGTTGACCCTGGTCGGGGCCCTCTACATCACCGTAGTCTGCCTCATTCCCGAGTTCCTGATCGTGAAGTACAGCGTGCCGTTCTACTTCGGAGGCACCTCACTGCTCATCATCGTGGTGGTCACCATGGACCTGATTTCCCAGGTGCAGTCGCACCTGATGTCGCGTCAGTATGAAAGCATACTGAAGAAGTCCTCGCTGACAGGCAATCCGGGCCTTCGCTAGGCGGGCCGTCTGAACCATCACCGGAGAATTTCCATGAAAGTACGCGCTTCCGTCAAGAAAATTTGCCGAAACTGCAAGATCATCCGCCGGAACCGAACGGTCCGGGTGATCTGCACCGACCCCAGGCACAAGCAGCGCCAGGGATAACAGTTCTGGATGGGTTCTGGCGATTGTGAAGGGTGCCTGGTTTTGGTAGAATACTGCGCCTTTTTGATCCCCTAACCCGCTGATTTTTACCTGAATTTAGAGATTAGAACGTGGCACGAATAGCTGGAATCAATCTGCCGAACCACAAGCACATCGAGATCGGCTTGACCTCGATCTACGGTATCGGCCGTCCCATCGCGCAGAAAATCTGCGACTCCGCCGGGGTCCCCCGGACCACCAAGGTTCAGGACCTGAGCGAGGAACAGGCGGAGAGGCTCCGTGCCGAGGTGGCGGGCGTCGAGGTGGAGGGCGATCTGCGCCGGGAGGTTTCCATGAACATCAAGCGGCTCATGGATCTCGGCTGTTACCGAGGATTGCGTCATCGCCGTGGTTTGCCGGTGCACGGCCAGCGGACCAAAACCAATGCACGCACCCGCAAGGGCCCGCGTCGACCTGTCAAGAAATAACTGCCGAGAATCATGGCCAAGGGCACAAGCAAAAGCACCCGGACGAAAGCCAAGGTCCGAAAGAATGTCCAGGAGGGCATTGCGCATATCCATGCGACCTTCAACAACACCATCGTGACGATTTCGGATCGCCATGGCGATACCCTGTGCTGGGCGTCTGCCGGCAATTCCGGCTTCAAGGGATCCCGCAAGAGCACCCCGTTCGCTGCGCAGACCGCGGCGGATGCCTGTGGCAGGAAAGCCCAGGAAATGGGCGTGAAGCAACTGGAGATCAAGATCAAGGGCCCCGGCCCGGGGAGGGAATCCGCCGTCCGGGCGCTCAACGCGCTGGGGCTGGAGATTCACTCCATCTCCGATATCACGCCGATTCCGCACAATGGCTGCCGGCCGCCCAAGCGACGCCGCGTGTAGCCGGGATCGAATCGGCCCTGAAACCGTAATGAACTCATAAATAGCAACGATGGCAAGATATCTCGGCCCCACCTGCAAACTGGCCCGTCGCGAGGGAACCGACCTGTTTCTGAAAAGTCCGGTCCGCACCATAGACTCAAAGTGCAAGTTCGACCGTATTCCCGGCGTCCGGGCGGGCGCGCGCCGTCCCCGGGTGACGGTCTACGGTACCCAGTTGCGGGAAAAGCAGAAGCTTCGCCGGATGTACGGCGTACTGGAAAAGCAGTTCCGGGCCTACTACGACGAGGCCGCGCGTCTGCAGGGTTCCACCGGTCTCAACCTCCTGCAACTGCTGGAAAGTCGTCTTGACAATGTGGTGTATCGCATGGGATTCGGCGTTACCCGCGCCGAAAGCCGGCAGCTTGTGACTCACAAGTCCGTGATGGTGAATGGCCGCAAGGTGAATATCCCGTCCAGCCGGGTCAAGCCCGGCGACGCCATCGAAATCGTCGACCGGAGCAAGAAGCAGCTGCGCATCGCGTCGGCCCTGGAAATCGCCGAGCAGATTGGCTTCGTGCCCTGGGTGGAGGTCGATATCAAGGGAGCCAAGGGACTGTTCAAATCGTTACCGGAAAGGGCCGACCTGCCTCCGGATATCAACGAGGCCCTTGTGGTGGCGCTTTACTCCAAGTAAGGCATTCCGGGTCATTGCCGTACACCCGCCCCGGGGCGAAGCGCGGCGCTGGATATTGAAAGGTTCGGCCTCGGTCTCACGGCCATGGCCCCCGCTTTTGGGTTTAACTTCGTTTGTACGAGGAACACATATGCAGGATCCCACAATTGAGTTTCTGAGGCCGCGACTGGTAGAAGCAAAGAATATCGATGACAGACATTCCCGGATCACCATCGAGCCGCTGGAGCGCGGCTTCGGCCATACCCTGGGAAATGCGCTGCGGCGTATTCTGCTGTCGTCCATGCCCGGCTGCGCGATCACGGAAGTCAGGGTCGAGGGTGTACTCCACGAATATTCCGCCCTGGAGGGGGTTCAGGAGGATGTCCTCGACATCCTGATGAACATGAAGACCCTGGCGTTGAAACTGCATACCCGCAACGAGGCCCGGCTGAGCCTGAAGAAGAAGGGTCCCGGCAAGGTGACCGCCGGGGACATTGAATTGATTGATGATGTGGAGATCGTGAATCCTGACCATCATATCGCCACGCTGGCGAAGGAGGGCTCACTGGACATGGAATTCACCGTGTGCCGCGGCCGCGGCTACGAAACCGCCGAAAGCCGGCTGCACGACACCGACGAATCGCGTGCGGTGGGCGTGATTCACCTGGATGCCTCCTACAGCCCGATCACCCGGATCTCGTATTCGGTGGAGGATGCCCGGGTGGAGCAGCGCACCGATCTCGACCGCCTGATCCTGGACATTGAATCCAACGGTTCCATCGATCCCGAGACCGCCGTCCGCCGCGCCGCCACCATCCTGCACGACCAGATCTCCGTGTTCGTCAACCTGGAGGAATCCATGATCCAGTCCAAGGCCGACGAGGAGCCCAAGATCGATCCGATCCTGGTCCGCCCGGTGGATGATCTGGAACTGACGGTGCGTTCCGCCAACTGTCTCAAGGCGGAAAACATCTACTACATCGGCGACCTGGTGCAGCACACCGAAACCGAACTGCTGAAAACCCCGAATCTCGGCAAGAAATCCCTGACCGAGATCAAGGACGTGTTGGCCCAGCGCGGTCTGGCACTCGGGGTAAAACTCGAAAACTGGCCGCCGGCTTCCCTGGCAAAGGAGGAGGAACCCGGCGGACTGACTATCGGTGGCTTCTGATGCGACATAGAATTTCAGGGCGAAAGCTCAACCGTACCTCGTCGCACCGCAAGGCGATGCTGGCGAACATGACCAATTCGCTGTTTACGCACGAACAGATCAAGACCACATTGCCCAAGGCCAAGGAATTGCGCCGTCACGCGGAGCCGCTCATTACCCTGGCCAAGAAACCCAGCGTGGCCAACCGCCGCCTGGCCTTCGCCCGGTTGCGTGATCGCGCGGTCGTCAGCAAGCTCTTCGATGAACTCGGACCCCACTTCCAGTCCCGCCCTGGCGGCTATCTCCGCATCCTGAAGTGCGGATTCCGCGACGGGGACAATGCGCCCATGGCCTATGTGCAGCTGGTTGACAGGGACCTGTCCGGGGATGGTGCAGCCGGGGACGGTGACGCGTAGACCCGGAACGGCCTTCCATCCCTGAAAAGCACCTCCCGGGGTGCTTTTTCGTTGGCGCTCAAGGCGGGGAAGCTGCACGGCACGGCCACAGGCGTGGATCCGTCCCGCCCGGCGGGACCTCGAAGTCCCGGTGCCGGAATCACCCGGGATATCCGGCTGCCGGCCGGCCGGGCCACCCCCGGACACGGAGGCTGACCTGTGGCCATGGGCCGGCGTACGGTGACGGCATTGTGGCGGCCCGGGCCTGGGGTATCATCGGTGCACATTTTTCCGCTCCCCTGACGATGAGTTTTCAAGGCCTGAAGGTCCGCGTTGGCGCCGACATCGGCGGCACCTTCACCGATGTGGTGCTGGAATGCGGCGAACGCCTGCACTCGGTCAAGGTGCTGACGGACCATACCGAGCCGGAATGCGCCATCGTGGACGGGGTGGGCAGGGTGTGCAGGGAGGCGGACATACCCGAATCCGCGATCGACCTCCTGATTCACGGGACCACCCTGGCCACGAATGCCCTGATCGAGCGGCGGGGGGCGAAAACGGCGTTTGTCACCACCGCCGGATTCCGCGATGTGATCGAGATGCGGAACGAGGGCCGCTTTGAGCAGTATGACCTGAATCTCTCTCTGCCTCCGCCCCTGGTCTCCCGGGAACACCGCTTCCCCGTGGCCGGGCGGATTGCGGCCAGCGGGCATGAACTGGAGCCGCTGGACGAGGACGCCCTGGTGGCGCTCGGCCGGAGAATCCATGATGAGGGTTACCAGAGTGTGGCCATCGGCTTCATCCACTCCTATGTCGACGGGACGCACGAGCGCCGGGCACGGGAGATTATCGGTGGGCAGTCCCCCGGCGTGGCCATGTCCATCTCCTGTGAGGTGTCGCCCCAGGTCCGGGAGTTCGAACGCTTCAACACGGTCTGCGCCAATGCCTTCGTCAAGCCGCTGATGTCGTCCTACCTCAGGCGACTGGCAGCCGGGCTCAAGGCCATCGGCACGGACTGCCCGGTATGCATGATCCATTCCGGCGGCGGGCTGATTTCCATCGACAGCGCCATCGATTTTCCGGTGAGGCTGCTGGAATCCGGACCGGCCGGCGGTGCCATCTTCGCTGCGGACTACGCCGCCCGGTACGGGCTCGGGCGGGTGCTGTCCTATGACATGGGCGGTACCACGGCGAAGATCTGCCTGGTCGAGGACTGCACGCCCAAGACCGCGCGCACCTTTGAGGTTGCGAGAACCTACCGCTTCAAGAAGGGTTCTGGAATGCCCATCTCCATACCGGTGATCGAAATGGTGGAAATCGGCGCGGGCGGTGGGTCAATCGGCTGGGTGGATGAAATGCAGCAGATCCGGGTGGGGCCGGAGAGTGCCGGATCCGAACCCGGTCCGGCCTGCTACCGGCGGGGCGGGCAGCAATCCGCGGTCACGGATGCCGACCTGGTGCTGGGACGTCTTGATCCGGCCGGTTTTGCCGGCGGCGAGATTCCGCTGTCGGCTTCCCTTGCCGGGGCGGCCCTGGAGCGCAGTGTCGGCGACCGGCTCGGTATG
Organism: Candidatus Poriferihabitaceae bacterium; assembly: GCA_965213885.1. Taxonomy (GTDB): domain Bacteria; phylum Pseudomonadota; class Gammaproteobacteria; order Arenicellales; family Poriferihabitantaceae; genus VYFG01. The sequence continues at coordinate 2,294,404 of OZ243919.1, read as the reverse complement.
GACGCCGCCACCGCCGCCGTCGGAATCTGCGAGGTAGTGGACGAAAACATGGTCAATGCGGCCAGGGTGCACGCGGTGGAATGCGGCAGGGAACTGTCGGATTTCACCATGATCGCCTTTGGCGGTGCAGCCCCGCTCCACGCGGCCCGGCTTTGCGAAAAACTCGGCATGGATTCGGTGCTGGTGCCGCCCGGCGCCGGCGTGGGCTCGGCCATCGGGTTCCTGCGCGCACCGTTCGCCTACGAGGCAGTTCATGGCGCTTACCTGCGCCTCAGCCAGTTTGATGCCGGGTGGACCAATGATCTCCTGTCCCGGCTCTCCGCGGAGGCGGCGCAGTTCGTCAGCGCGGGCACGGACCGCAGCGACATGGTTTTTTCCGCACGCGCCTACATGCGCTATCAGGGGCAGGGCTGGGAAATCGTTGTCGACCTGCCGATGCAGACCTATGGTCCGAACGACGGGACGCATCTGCGGCAACTCTTTGAATCCGCCTATGCCCGCCTGTTCGGCCGGGCATTGAACGGGCTCGATGTGGAGGTGATCAACTGGTCCGTGCAGGCCAGTTCCCCGCCGGTTCCTGCGGCACGGGTGGAACCGCCGGCATCACTGGCAGCCGCCGTTGCCGATGACGGCCGGGAGATCTACGACGCACGCCTGGGACGGTGGGTAAGGGCCACCATCCACCACCGGGAAAACCTGGTCCCGGGCGCCCTTGTGACCGGGCCGGCCCTGGTGGTGGAAAGGGAGACCACCACGGTGCTGACATCGGATTTCGACGCAGTCATGCAAGTGGATGGCTGCCTGTTGATCAGACGCAAGATGATGGAGATGTTCCATGAATGAAAAACTGGCGGATGTCCACATGCAGGTCATGTGGAACCGACTGATTTCCGTGGTGGAGGAACAGGCCCTCACGCTTGTCCGGACCGCGTTTTCCACTTCGGTGCGGGAAGCGGGGGACCTGTCCGCCGGCGTGTTCGGCCGGGACGGCCTCATGCTTGCACAGGCAGTTACCGGGACGCCGGGGCATGTGAATGCCATGGCCGCGGCGGTGCGCCACTTTATCCAGGACATCGGCGAGGACAATATCCTCGAGGGAGATTCCTATCTCACCAACGACCCGTGGAAAGGCACCGGGCACCTGCACGATTTCACTTTCGTGAACCCCTCCTTCCGGGACGGGCGCTTGATCGGTTTTTTCGCCTGCACTGCCCACGTGGTCGACGTGGGCGGACGGGGATTCGGCCCGGATGCCAGCGAGGTGTACGAGGAGGGCCTGAGGATACCGATCATGAAATTCGCCGAACGCGGCCGGGTGGATGCGAATCTCCTGAACATCATCCGGAACAACGTGCGCGAAGCGGACCAGGTGATCGGCGACCTGCACTCGCTGTCCGCCTGCAATGATACCGGCCACCGGCGGCTGATGGACATGATGGGGGAATTCGGCATTGACGACCTGGACCGGTTGCAGGCGTTTATCTTCGGCCACAGTCGGCAGGCTACCCTGGAGCGCCTGGAAACACTGCCGCGGACCTCCTGCAGCAACACCATCACCGTGGACGGCTATGATGCCCCCGTGACCATGCGGCTGCGCCTAGATCTCGCCCCCGAGGGCGTGCTGGCGGACTACGATGGCACGTCCGGCCTGAGTGCGTTCGGGATCAACGTACCACTGATCTACACTACGGCCTATACCTGCTATGCCCTCAAGTGCGCCCTGGCGCCGGCCATCCCGAACAATCATGCCTCACTGGAGCCATTTCTCGTCACAGCCCCGGAACACTGCATACTCAATGCCAGACATCCCGCGCCCGTGGCCATCCGTCATGTGCTCGGACAGTTCCTGCCCGATGCGGTGCTGGGCGCCCTGCACCAGGTGCTGCCCGGGCGGGTGCCGGCGGAAGGCGCGAGCGCACTGTGGAACATCCAGCTCGGGGTCAGGCCCATGCCGGAGGGACATCCCGCTCCCGGGGAGACCCTGCAAAGGTGCCAGGTGCTGATGTTCAATTCCGGCGGGACCGGCGCGCGCCCGGAGCTTGACGGTCTCAGTGCCACCGCCTTTCCCTCCGGTGTCCACACCATGTCCGCCGAGGTGATGGAGCACGTGGGTCCCGTCACCATCTGGCGCAAGGAACTCCGGCGGGACTCGGGCGGCGCCGGCGTCCAGCGGGGCGGGCTCGGCCAGGTCATCGAAATGTCCGCCAACCAGGGACACCACATGTACCTGAATGCCATGTTCGATCGTTGCGACCATCCCGCACGGGGCCGGGAAGGCGGCTCACCGGGAGCCCCGGGGGTGGTTCGCCTGGACGACGGCAGCCCGTTGAAGAGCAAGGGCACGCAGTGGATACCGACGGGCCGGCGGCTGGTGGTGGAGCTTCCCGGGGGCGGCGGATACGGTGATCCCCGAAAGCGTTCCCGGCGGCAGGTGGAGCAGGACCTGGCCAGGGACTATATCCGGCAGGATGCCGCAGTGTCGGATTACGGATTCGGTGACGCCTGAACCGCCCGGACCGGCGGGCCGGCGTTCGCGATAGAATAACCGGTTGCCAACTGAGACTCCCATGTGAATTCTGCCCTCAAGGCCTACCTGCGTTCACCGGAAATGCTGCTGATGCTGATGGCCTCGGCGGTTCCCCTGTCCTTCGCCACCTGGTCGGCGATGATCAACAACCTCAGTGTCGAGATGGCGGGATTCAGCGGCAGGGAAATCGGCATCCTGCAGAGTATCCGGGAGGTTCCGGGATTCTTGGCATTTGCGGTGATCTTCGTCCTCCTGCTGATGCGTGAGCAGACCCTGGCCATCGTGTCCCTGCTGCTCATGGGCATCGGAACCGCCCTGACGGGATACCTGCCCTCGGTCGTCGGACTGTACTGCACCACGCTGCTGATGTCTTTCGGGTTTCACTACTACGAGGCGGTACAGAGCTCCCTGACCCTGCAGTGGATTGACAAGGACCGCACTGCGCTGGTCCTGGGGCGGATTCTCGGGGTGGGGTCATTCACTTCGCTGGTGGCATTCGGCCTGATCTACGCGGGCCTTGAGCTGTTTTCGCTGTCGTACCGTCATGTCCTCCTTGCCGGAGGGGGAATGACCGCGGTGATCACCCTGGTGGTGCTCCTGTCCTATCCCGCCATCGCGTCCAGGCACCGGCAGCACAAGCAACTGATCCTCCGGCGTCGATACTGGCTCTACTACGCCCTGGTGTTTTTCTCCGGCGCCCGCAGGCAGATTTTCGTGGTGTTCGCCGGTTTCATGATGGTGGAGAAATTCGGCTACAGCGCCGCCGGTCTGACCCTCCTGTTCCTGGTGAACTGTGCCATCAATATCTGGCTCGCTCCCGTGATCGGGCGCCTGGTGGGACGCTGGGGCGACCGTAACGCCCTGGTGTTCGAATATCTCGGGCTCATCGTGATCTTCACCACCTATGCCTTCGTCAGCCACGCCGGGCTGGCTGCCGTGCTGTATATCCTCGACCACATGTTCTTCGCCCTGGCCATTGCCATCAAGACCTATTTTCAGAAGATCGCGGATCCCAGGGACTTTGCCTCATCGGCCGGCGTGTCGTTTACCATCAACCACATTGCCGCAGTCCTGCTGCCGGTGGCGCTGGGATTGGTGTGGTTGAGTTCGCCCATGTGGGTTTTCCTGTGCGGAACCGGTTTCGCGGCGTGCTCCCTGGTCCTTTCACTGCTGATTCCGGCCAACCCGGCGGAGGGCAGGGAGTTCGAGCTGCCGGCACCGCTGCACTCCTCCCGGGCGCGGTTTCCGGGCTGACGGAACCGGGTCGACAGGGATCTTGATGCCCATGATTCCCAAATGAGCAGGCGGAAGATCCTGGCCGTGCCCGGCGACGGGACCAGCACGGTAATTGCCCGGGCAACCCCCCTGGATCCGGGCAGCATGCCCGCCAACCTCCGGCAGGAACGGCGAGTGCGGTCGGACCATTCATTCCGGCAGCCGGATGCGGGTGTTTTCCGCGGCCCGATACATGATGCCGGTGCGGCCGATCAACGTCACGGCGGCGGCACCGACCGCATCACAGGCCGCATTGAGCAGCGCCCTTCGTTCCGCTTTCCCCCCTGCGGGGAGCTTGATCTTCATCAGTTCATGGTGGGCGATGTTCCGGGTCAGTTCCTCCACCACGCCCGGGGAGAGTCCGCCGGGGCCGACGGTGACCACGGGTTTCAGGGAATGCGCCTGGCCTTTCAGGTATTTTCTCTGTTGCACGGAAAGCGTTTTCATGGGCGGGAATTGTACCGGGTTGCCGGGCCCTCGTGATGCTTCCGGCGGGAGGCTGATACCGTGACCACCGGACGCAGGCGGCGCAAATCAGACAACTGGCGCAGGCGTCAGAAAAATGATCCGTATGTGCGAAGAGCCAGGGCCGACGGGGTAAGGGCGCGGTCCTACTTCAAGCTGGAAGAGATCGACCGCAAGTACCGGCTGGTCCGGCCGTCCACCCGGGTCGTGGACCTGGGCAGCGCGCCCGGAAGCTGGACGCAGTATGTCGCGGGACGGGTGACTTCTCCGGCCCTGGTCGTCGCGGTGGACCTGCTGTCCATGTCCCCCGTTCCGGGCGTCCATTTCGTGCAGGGGGATTTCACGGATCCGGACGTTTCGGATGACGTTCTGGCGTGGCTCGGGGACGCGCCGGTTGACCTTGTATTGTCCGACATGGCCCCCAATATTACCGGTATCCGGGCCACCGACGAGGCCCGGGCCGAGGCAATACAGGAGGCGGTGATGGAATTCTGCGATCATGCTCTCCGGCCGGACGGAACGCTTCTGACCAAACTGTTCGAGGATGGGACGGCAACCGGAATCCGCAGGGCAATGCGTTTGAGGTTCGACCGGACCTTCACCATCAAGCCGGAGGCCTCCCGAGCGGAATCCCGGGAGTTCTATCTCCTTGGCCGGGGGTTCCTCGGTGGGGCTGTCACCGGCAAGGAGGGTGATTGAGGTTGCGGCCGCCGCCTGCCGGCCGGCCGGGTGCCCATGTGTAACATGATATGATTAACCTGACCGGTGGAACCCGGGTTCCACGTTTACCGGAGTACCAACAGTGTCCAACATGACCAAGAACATCCTGCTGTGGCTGGTGATCGCCATGGTGCTGATGTCCGTCTTCGAGAATTTCACATCGCCGCAGGGTAACCGTGGCGGAGAGATGGACTACTCGACTTTTCTCGGTGAGGTTGAAAAGGGCAACATCGCCGCCGTGGAGATTTCGGGCGATACGATCACCGGAGAGACCAACGACAACCGCGCGTTCATCACCTATGCCCCAAACGATCCCAAGCTGATTGACGACCTGTATGCCAACGGCGTCCGGATCCGTGCAAAGCAGGAGGAGGGCACCTCCCTGCTGATGAGCCTGCTGATCAGTTCATTCCCCATCCTGCTCCTGATCGGCGTGTGGATTTTCTTCATGAAGCAGATGCAGGGCGGCGGCCGGGGCGGTGCGCTCAGCTTCGGCAAGAGCAAGGCCAAGATGCTGGCCGAGGACAAGAACCACATCACTTTTGAAGATGTGGCCGGGGTGGACGAGGCCAAGGAGGATGTTGGTGAACTGGTGGAATTCCTGCAGGACCCCTCGCGGTTCCACAGGCTTGGAGGCCGCATTCCGCGCGGTGTGCTGATGACCGGCAGCCCCGGTACGGGCAAGACCCTCCTTGCCAAGGCCATTGCCGGAGAGGCCAAGGTGCCGTTCTTCACCATCTCGGGCTCCGACTTCGTGGAAATGTTCGTCGGCGTCGGCGCATCCCGGGTGCGGGACATGTTTGACCAGGCCAAGAAGAATGCCCCCTGCATCATATTCATTGACGAGATCGATGCCGTCGGGCGTCATCGCGGTGCCGGATTCGGCGGCGGCAACGACGAGCGGGAGCAGACCCTGAACCAGCTCCTGGTGGAGATGGACGGATTCGAGGAGAATGAAGGCGTCATCGTGATCGCCGCCACCAATCGCCCGGATGTGCTGGACCCCGCACTGCTGCGTCCCGGCCGTTTCGACCGCCAGGTCCATGTGCCCCTGCCGGACATCCGTGGCCGTGAGGCCATCCTCAAGGTGCACATGCGCAAGGTGCCGGTATCCGACGATGTCAATCCGCGCGATATCGCACGGGGCACGCCCGGATTCTCCGGCGCCCAGATTGCCAACCTGGTCAATGAGGCGGCCCTGCTGAGCGCCAGACTGAAGAAGAAACTGGTTGGTGTGGAGGAGTTCTGGGCGGCCCGGGACAAGATCATGATGGGCGCTGAACGCAAGTCCATGGTGATGAGCAAGGAGGATCTGACCAACACCGCCTACCATGAATCCGGCCACACCGTGGTCGGCTGGATACTTCGTGACCTGGTCGATCCCATACTGAAGGTGACGATCATTCCCAGGGGGCGTGCGCTCGGTACCACGCAATTCCTCCCCGAGGCGGATGAACTCAGCCTGGAAAAGGAGAAACTCCTGGCCCAGATTGCGGTATCCATGGGCGGACGGATCGCGGAGGAGATTTTCATGGACCAGGTCACGAGCGGGGCGGCCGGCGACATGCAGATGGCGACCCGCACCGCGGAATCCATGGTGGCGGAGTGGGGCATGAGCGAACTGCTCGGCCCCCGGATCTACAATCGGGAAAGTACCGACATGTATGGCCGGCCAACCGGAGGACTCAGTGACGAGACCGCGGAGAAGGTCGAGCAGGAGATCACCCGGATCATCTCCGAGCAGTATGACCGTGCGCGGGGAATCATCGAGGACAACCGCGACAAGCTCGAGGTCATGACGCGGAAGCTCCTTGAATGGGAGACTCTGGAGTCGGACCAGATCGAGGCGATCATGGAGGGCCGGGACCCCCGGTCCCCGGACGAGGACGACAAGTCCGAATCCAGTCCGGGCAGTGAGGTGAACACGGGTGCCAGGGACGAGAAGCTGGATCCTGTCCTGTCGGAATCCGATATCGACCTGCCGGATCCCAACGAGGCCGCCTAGCGTCACGTTCCACGGTGTCGGAGTCTCTGTTCGGTACCGACGGGGTTCGCGGCCGCGTAGGCCTCGAACCCATCACCCCCCGGACTGTCATGAAGCTGGGCTGGGCGGCGGGCCAGGTACTTGGCAGCGCCGGCGACGGTGACAAGGTGCTGGTTGGCAAGGATACCCGTATTTCCGGCTACCTGCTGGAGTCCGCCTTGGAAGCCGGCTTTTCCGCCGCGGGCGTGAACATCTCGTTGCTCGGACCCATGCCAACCCCGGGCATCGCTTACCTCACCCGGACCGCCAGGGCCTGCGCCGGTGTGGTGATCAGCGCGTCGCACAATCCCTACCACGACAACGGCATCAAGATCTTTTCCGCCGAGGGCACCAAACTGGACGATGCATTGGTGGCCGCCATCGACAGGGCGATGCAGGGAGAAATGACCTGCGTTGACTCCAGCCGGCTGGGGCGGGCGGAGCGGTTTTCCGATGCCCAGGGGCGTTACATCGAATTCTGCAAGAATACCTTCCCCCGGTCTCTCAGCCTCTCGGGGCTGAAGGTGGTGATTGATTGTGCCAACGGTGCCGGGTACGAGGTGGCTCCACGGGTACTGGCGGAGCTCGGCGTGGATGTGGTTGCCATCGGCAACCGGCCGGACGGGTACAATATCAACCGCGAATGCGGATCGACCAGTCTCGATGGACTCAAGGCAAGAGTCCTGCAGGAACGCGCCGCACTGGGCATTGCGCTGGACGGTGACGCCGACCGCGTCCTGCTGGTGGATGAAACCGGTCACGGCGTTGACGGCGACCAGATTCTCTATCTGCTTGCCGGACACAGGCAGGCCCGGGGAAACCTGGGTGGCGGAGTGGTCGGGACACTGATGACCAACCTGGGGCTCCAGCAGGCGCTCGAGCAGAGGAAGATCCCGTTTTGCCGTACCGGTGTGGGCGATCGATTCGTTCATGAGACCCTGGTCGGGAAGGGCTGGCTCCTGGGGGGCGAAACCTCGGGTCACATCATCTGCCTCGACAAGGGAACCACCGGCGACGGTATCGTGGCGGCCCTGGAGGTGATGCAGGTGATGCTGGAAGCCGGGCAGCCACTGTCCACCCTGGTGGCCGGTATGCGGGTGTATCCGCAGGAAATGATCAACGTTGACGCGGATGGCGCCAATGCCGGGGCGCTTGTGGAGAGCGCCCGGGTCAGGGCAGCCGTGGAGGCAGCGGAAACTGAGCTTGGTGACCAGGGGCGTGTCGTGCTGCGCCCTTCCGGAACGGAGCCGCTGGTGCGGGTGATGATAGAGGGTGAGGATGTCGGGAAGGTTGACCGGCTTGCGCGGATGGTTGCCTCGGCAGTGGATGATGCCAGGAGCGCCGGCTGACTCCGGTCCCGGCGGATGCCGCTCAGGCCGAACGCGCCTCCAGGAACTCGAGCACCTTGTTCGGGTGGTCCGCAGCCTTCGGAACCCTCCGCCAGTGCTTCAGCACCTTGCCGTCAGGCCCCACGATCGTGGTGGAGCGGATGACACCCACCCTCTTCATGCCGTACAGGACCTTCTCGCCCCATGCGCCGTACTGTTCCATGACTTTCCTGTCCGGGTCCGAAAGCAGGGTGAAGGGCAGGTTGAACTGATCGATAAACCGGATGTGCGACTTCTCCGCATCCGGGGAGACTCCGAGGATGACCGTGTCCAGGGCGTCAAACTTCCGGATGTTGTCGCGAAATCCGCAGGCTTCCCTGGTACAGCCGGGCGTGTTGTCCTTGGGATAGAAGAAGATCACCACCGTCCGACCGCGAAAGTCCTCCAGGGCAACGCTGTTGCCATCCTGATCGTTGAGGGTGAACGCGGGGGCGGTCTCGCCTGCTTCGATGGCCATGGCTGATATCCCTGATAGGGGGCTTTCCGGGTGTTATCCGCACCGTTACCGCTTTCTGCGTGGGGCCGGTGGCGGCTTGGGGCCGCCGGTCAGGACCCGTTTGGGTAACTGCTTGTTGTTGGCCGCGGTGTTGCCCAACTTCAGTTCTCCCGGGGCATGGGATTTCTCTTCCATGTCCACCGACCCCTTGAACTGACAGCCATCGTTCAGGATCACCCGGGGCGCCCTGAGGTCCCCGAAGACCCTCCCCGTGGGTTTGATGATGATCTGTTCGTTGCCCCGCATGCCTCCCTTGACCTCTCCTTCGACAACGATGCTGTTTGCCGTGACATCGGCGTTGACCTTGCCCTTCTTCCCGATGAAGACGTTGCTCTCGTGGAAATTGATGGACCCTTCCACCGTGCCGTTGATGATGAGGTCCTCCTTGCCGCTCAGGTCCCCCTGGACCTTCACCTCAAGGCCAATGACGGCCTTGACGTTCATGTCTCCGGTCTCTTCGTACGGATAGTCGGGTGTGGTCCTGGAAGGGAGATCGGAATCGTTCATGTCGGGGCACCGTGGAACAATGAAACAGTTAATCCGGGCGCAGTAGTTTAACCGCTCCCCCGGGGATTCTCCATAGACAAAAAGCGGACAAACAACGTGCAAACTATGGGCGGGAATGTGGGTCCGTCCGGGGGCAACGGGATGCAATGCATGTCGGAGGGGTGCCTGTGATCATCCCGGCAAACCCGGGATGCCGCGGCTCCTTGCGTGGCGACCGCGGTCCGGCGTCCCTTCGGTGAATCAACCCCAGGGCAGGGAGAATGTCTTCAGATTGGTATAGCTGGCCATGGCCTCGATGATGCCTTCCTTGTAGCCAAGTCCGGAATCCTTGATACCGCCGAAGGGTGACATCTCGGTCCGGTATCCCGGCACCTCCCAGATGTTCACGGTACCGGTGTGCAGTTCATTCACGAAGCGGCTGATGTAGTCGAGCCGGTTGGTGCAGACTCCCGAGGACAGGCCGAAAGCGGTGGAATTGGCCACTTCAATGGCGTGACAGGCGTCACGCACCCGGATCAGGGGGATCGGGGGACCGAAGGTTTCCTCAGCCACCAGCGTGCAGTCGGGCGGGACATGATCCAGTACCGTGGGGGAATAAAGTGCCCCCTGACGGTCATTCCCGTACAGCAGCTCGGCGCCGTTCGAGACCGCTCCGTCGACGCGATCCTGGATCAGGGTTGCTGCCTCCTCATGGATTACGGTGCCGACGTCGGTTTGCGGATCCATCGGATCTCCGTACCTGAGTTTGGCCGCCTTTTCCGTCACCAGAGCCGCGAAACCGTCCGCGACGGACTCCACGCACAGCACCCGCTTGACCGCGGTGCAGCGTTGCCCGGAGTTTTTCGTGCCGCCCGCCACTGCCAGCTCTGCTGCCCGGTCCAGGTCCGCATCCTCCATGACGATGAGCGGGGAGTTGCCGCCGAGCTCCAGCACCGTGCGCTTGTAACCCGCGGATTTTGCGATGTGCTTTCCCACCGGCACGCTGCCCGTGAACGTGATCAGGTCAATGAGCGGATTGGTGATCATTTCCTCGCCCACATCCTCCGGCAGTCCGGTGACGACCGACAGCATCTCCGGCGGCAGACCGGACTCGTACAGCACGTCTGCCAGCAGCAGCGCGGTCAGCGGCGTCAGTTCCGTGGGCTTGCACACCAGGCAGTTGCCGGTTGCGACGGCGGGCGCGATCTTGTGCGCAATCATGTTGAGCGGATGGTTGAACGGCGTGATTGCGGAGATGGCGTTCAATGGTTCCCGCTGGGTGAAAATCTTCCGCTTCTTGCCGTGTGGGGTGAGATCGCAGGAGAAGATCCGGCCGTCGTCATGAATGCAAAGCTGGCCCGCCAGGCTGAACACGTCAAAGGCGCGGCCGACTTCGTACAGGCTGTCCTTCTTGCAAAGGCCGCTCTCCGCGGTGATCAGGTCGGATATCTCTTCCTTGCGCGACACCAGGGTTTCCGCGGTCCTGGTCAGGATCTGCTGGCGCTCGTACCGGCTCAGCGCCGGCTTGCAGGCCGCGGCAATCCTGAATGCCTCGGCCACCTGGGCCCGGCTGGCCCGGGGGACGGTGCCCACCACCGTGTTGGTATAGGGATTGAAGATTTCCACGGTTCCGCCGGTTTCGCCGTCCACCTGCCGGCCGGCGATCCGCATTTTCTCGTGGCGCATGGCGTCGCTGGATACGTTCATGAATTTTCTTGTGCTACCCGGGAGTGATGTGGTTGAGCGCAAGATCGAACACATCGAAATTGCGCAGTTCCGGGCGGTTCCCGATTCCGCTCACGGGATGGTTGAATATCAGCGGTACGGTCTGTTCACTGGTCCCCCCGTGGGAACGGAGCGGAGCATCCAGGCCGGAAAGGTCATGGCGGTCCTCACTCGTCCCGATCACCGTGTGGATGGTGGATACCACAATGATGTCCCCCATGCGGTCGCTGGCCAGACCGAACTCCCGGCAACCGTCCTCGTTGCCGTACACGACTTCGATCCCCTCCAGTCTCCGCAGCCACTCAATGACCTGTCCACGGTCCACATCAGCCGGGAGGTATACGGTGGCATAGGAGCCGAGGGCGCCGTGATGAACGACGTAGGGATCGGTGATGGGCAGGATCACCCTGCTTCTGCCGGCGCCGATCCACTGATCCAGCCGGTCCTGCAGATAGATGACGTTGGGGTTGCCTTCCCCGTCGTGCTTGGCGTTCATGCCGTGGTCCGCCGTGATCCCGATTACGGCATCGAGGGCGTCCAGCTTCTTCCAGTACCCGTCCATCATGGCATAGAAGGCATTGGCCACCTCGCTGCCCGGCGGGTGCTTGTGCTGGATGTAATCGGTGGTGGAAAGGTACATGATGTCCGGCCGCACGGTTTCCATCAGTTTGACTCCGGCGGCGAAGATGAACCCGGAGAGTTCCGCACTGTACACTGAGGGCACCGGCAGGCCCACCAGGTCCGGCACGCCATCAATGCCGTGTTCCTCCAGCGTGGCCAGGTCCGCCTTTTCGGATGAAAAGCAGATGGCCCCGTCCGGGCCTATGTCCAGCTCGTTCCCGAGCAGCCGGCGCAGCTTGTCCTTTGCGGTGATGATCGCGACCTTTGCGCCGGCGTCCTGGAAAGCCTTGAATACCGTCGGCGTGCGCAGCAGCGACGGGTCATTCATCATGACCTCCCTGTCGTTTTCCCGGTCGTAGTAGAAATTGCCGCAGATGCCGTGCACAGAGGGCTCCACGCCGGTGACAATGGAAAGGTTGTTGGGGTTGGTGAAGCTGGGTACCACACAACGGCAGCGCAGGTCGGTGCCCCGGGTTTCGAGTACCTGTTTCGTCCAGGGCATCACACCGGCATCCACGGCCTTTTCAATGTAGGCAGGTTCCGAACCGTCGACGCAGATCACCACCACGGGCCTCCCTGGCCAGCGGTAGGTACGGCCGTTCACGATGACATTCCCAGTGGTTGTGGTCATTCAGGTGGCGTCAATGTGTTTGGAAGCCGGGGATTATACAGTCCCCGCTTCCACTTCGAAGTGCATCCCTCGCCGCGAAAATCAGCGCCCCTGGCGCCCATTCTGGCCGGAAATGGCGTCAATCCCGACTCCGGGGGATACGGACAGAGGCCATCCGCCGACGCAAGGGCCTGCCCGGCGCCTTCCGGCAGAGCGGGGCCCCTCCCGTGGGTCACGAGATGCCCGGGCCGGCGATGTCCCCGCCGCAGGGCGGGACCCGTGCCCCGGCGAAGACCTCCGCAGGCGTGCGATACCCCAGCATCTTCCGGGGCCGGTGATTGATCCTCCACCGCTCGGACCTGAAAATCCCCACAGCGCAAGTCCATCGAAATATCGTTGACAATGGCTGTAACGGCAGGCCAGGACAAGCACGAACGTCAAATCCTGATGTTTCAACAGGTCGCCGGGATGTAATTCCACGGTGATTTCCAGCAGAATCCACTGATCGCAACTCACTGGATATTGTTATGGACCATCCTGTCCCTACCTCGATGGCGGCGGTATCGGAAACCGGCGATCCACTGCTGCTGACACCGGGACCCCTGACCACTTCAGCATCGGTCAAGCGGGCCATGCTGCATGACTACGGCTCCAGGGACCGCCATTTCATCGAACTGAACCAGAAGATGCTGGAAAGGCTGGTGAAGATCGCTGGCGGCCGGGACAGCCATGTGGCGGTGCCACTTCAGGGCAGCGGTACCTTTGTAGTGGAAGCCATGCTGGGCAGTTTCATTCCCCGGGACGGAAAGCTGCTGATTTGTATCAACGGCGCCTATGGAAAACGAATGGAGAAAATCTGCCGGTACCACGGACGGTCCCACACCACGATCGAGTTCGCGGAGCATGAACCGGTGAACCCTGCCGCGGTGGAAGACTCGCTTGAGCGGGACCGTGCCATCACCCATGTCGCGGTGGTTCATTCGGAAACCACGTCCGGTATTCTCAATCCGCTGACGGAAATCGCCGGGGCCGTGGAACGCTGCGGTCGGGGGTTGCTGGTGGACGCCATGAGCGCTTTCGGGGCCGTCCCGCTGGATGCGCGGGAGATGCGTTTCGATGCGGCTTGCGCCTCAAGCAACAAGTGTCTGGAAGGGGTTCCCGGCGTGGGTTTCTGCATTGCCAGGAAAGAAGCGCTGGCCGATACGAAGGGGAACTCTCCATCTCTCAGCCTGGACCTGTACGACCAGTGGCATGCCATGCAGGGCAACCGGCAATGGCGATTCACGCCGCCTACCCATGCGATCCTGGCCTGCGACCAGGCGTTGGACGAGTTCGACCACGAAGGCGGAATCGAAGGCAGGGGCGCACGCTACCGGGCCAACTGCGCAGTGCTGGTGGAAGGCATGAGGGCCCTCGGCTTCCGGACATTGCTCCCGGACGGGCTGCAGGCGCCGAATATCGTGACATTCCACATGCCGGAGAACCGGAAGTTCGTGTTTGAACGGTTCTATGGACTGATGCGGGACCAGGGATACGTGATTTATCCGGGTAAACTCACGCTGGCGGACAGCTTCCGCATTGGCTGCATCGGCCGGCTTGACCAGGATCACATGCGCGGCGCGCTGGCGGCGGTGCGTCATGCCCTGGACCGGTTGGGGATCGAGGGGGCCGTGGCCTGACCTGCGGGGAACGGGGGTTGCCAGCTACTGTGGACCTGCCGGGCGGTGTCGCACCCAGGTGCGTGCGCCGCGCAATTTCCGCTTTTCCGCACCTGTGCCCTGGCCTAGAATGACAGCCCCTGCAAAGATGCCCGTGATCAATACATCACCAGGATAGACCAATGCCCATACAGTTGCCCCGACGGGCCAGTGCCGTCGTGATCGGCGGCGGCGTCACCGGCTCCAGCGTTGCCTATCACCTCTCCAGGACCGGCTGGAGCGATGTTGTCCAGCTGGAACGAAGCCAGTTCAGTTGCGGTACAACCTGGCATGCTGCGGGTCTCATTGGCACCATGCGCGCCAATGAAAACCATGCCAAGCTGGCGGAATACTCCATGTCCGTCCTGCGGCAGCTTGAGGAGGAGACCGGGCAGTCCACCGGATTCCGCCAGGTGGGCTCCCTGTCCATCGCGCATAGCGATGCGCGTTTTGAGGAGTTGAAGCGGGTGGCCTCGATGAACAATGCGTTCGGTGTCACCCGGGTGGATATCCTGACTCCCGGGGAAGTGGCGGGCCTGTATCCGCTGCTGAAAACGGATGACCTTCTCGGGGGCACCTGGGTGCCTCACGACGGGTATGCCAGCCCCGTGGATGTGACCGCGGCCTTCGTCAAGGGCGCCAGGGGGCGCGGTGCGCAATGCATGGAGGGGGTAACCGTGATCGACGTGAAGATCCGGGATGGACGGGTGGCGGGAGTCGCCACGGATCATGGCGACATCGAGACGGACATCGTGGTGAACTGCGCCGGGCTGTGGGCACGCCACCTGGCCAGGAAATCCGGGGTCAACATCCCGCTGCACGCATGCGAACACTACTATGCGGTCACGGAAAAGCTCAGCGACCTGCCGGACGATCTGCCCGTGATGCGTGACCATGACAAGTGCGCCTACTACAAGCCGGATGCCGGTAGCCTGCTGGTGGGTGCATTCGAGAAACAGGCCGTGGCCTGGGGCCAGGACGGAATCCCCGTGGACTTCAGTTTCGACGAAATAGAAGGGCACATGGAGGAACAGCTCATGCCGGTGCTTGAGGATGCCATGGAACGGGTGCCGTTGCTGCAGGACGTCGGCTGGCGCAAGTTCTTCTGTGGCCCGGAAAGCTTCACTCCGGACGATCAGTTCCACGTGGGCGAGGCACCTGAGGTACGCAACTATTTTGTTGCGGCCGGTCTCAACTCCATCGGCATCCAGAGTGCCGGCGGGTTGGGAAAGGTGCTGGCCGAATGGATCGTGGAGGGTCGTCCTCCGCTCGACCTCTGGGGCAACGACATTCGCCGCATGCACCGGTTTCAGGGAACACAGCACTACATCCAGTCCCGGGTGACAGAGACACTGGGACTCCTGTATGACAATCACTATCCCTATCGCCAGATGGAGACGGCCCGGAATGTACGCCATTCCCCGGTGCACGAACGGCTCATGGCGCATCGCGCCTGCTTTGGCGAGTCGGCGGGCTGGGAGCGTCCCAACTGGTTCGCCCCGGAAGGCATCGAACCCGAGTACGAATACAGTTTCGGCAAGCAGAACTGGTTTGAATACTCGGCGGCGGAGCACCGTGCGGCCAGGGAAGGAGTGGTGCTGTTCGACCAGAGCAGTTTTGCCAAGTACCTGGTGCAGGGGCGTGACAGCTGCAAAGTGCTGCAGCATATCTCCAGCGCCAACGTTGACCTTCCCCCCGGCCGCATGGTCTACACCCACTGGCTGAACGACCGGGGCGGCATCGAGGCGGACCTGACCGTGACGCGCCTGTCGGAAGACCGGTTTCTTGTCGTGAGCGGCGCCGCCGTGGCCCGCAAGGACATGAACTGGCTGGAACGTCACATTCCCGACGGTACCCACTGCGTGGTCACCGACGTCACCAATGCCTGGGCGGTATTCGGCGTCATGGGTCCGGGAAGCCGCGCGCTCCTCAGCGATGCCATCGCGCATGATTTCTCCACCGCGAACTTTCCGTTCGGCCGGGTGGCCGAGGTGGAGGTTGGTTCGGCGGTGGGCCGGGCTGCGCGGGTGTCCTATGTGGGCGAACTGGGCTGGGAGATTTACCTGCCGGTGGACATGGCGCGGCACGGGTTCGACTGGCTGATCGGTCACGGGGAGTCCCACGGCCTGAAGCTGGCCGGGATGCACGCCCTGGATTCCTGTCGGATCGAGAAGAAGTTCGTGCACCTCGGGCATGATATCGGTGATGAGGATACGCCGTTGGAATGCGGCCTTGGTTTCGTATGCGATCTGGATAAGCCGGTACCGTTCATTGGCCGCGATGCCATCGCCAGGCAGCGGGAAACCGGTTCCTGGAAAGGCAAGCGCATGGTCCAGTTCCTGTTGCGGGATCCCGAGGTGATGCTGTATCACCACGAACCCATTCTGAGGAACGGCCACATGGTGGGCCACCTGACCTCCGGGAACTACGGGCATACCCTGGGAGGTTCCGTGGGGCTCGGCTATGTCTATGAACCGGACGGGGTGACACAGGACTACATCGCGTCAGGCGAATTCACCATCGAGGTCGGCGGTATCCAGGTGCCGGCCAGTGCGAGCCTGAGGCCAATGTATGACCCGAAGGCGGAGCGCATGCGGGGGTAGATGCAGATGCTGAACTCCCGGCACCCCGGCGTGAACCTCGAGGATACCAGCAGTTCTCATTTTGGCCTCATCGGGCGGTGTGACGGCGGATCGATGGTTTGAAGGGCTTGACACCATAGGACGCAGCGCCTATAGTGCGGGCCATGGGCAACCCGTGGTTCGGATCGAAGGCGACGTCAGGGCTGTGCCAGGCGCTGATTGCGATGATGCCGCCGCACGCGGTGTACATCGAGACGCACCTGGGCGGCGGCGCGGTGATGAAGCGCAAGCCGGCGGCGCTGCGTAACATCGGGATCGACCTGGACGAGCGTGCGCTGTCGCGGTTCGAGTGTGGTTATCCGGTGGAACGGGTGCACGGCGACTGCCACGCGTACCTGTCGGCGTTCGCGTTCGACGGTTCGGAGCTGGTGTACAGCGACCCGCCGTACCTGAGGAGCGCGCGCAAGTCGGCGCGCCGGTACCGGTACGACTACGAGGACGCCGACCACGAGCACCTGCTGGCACTGCTCCAGGGGCTGCCGTGCGCGGTGATGGTGTCGGGGTATCCCTCGGCGCTGTACGACGAGCTGCTGGGCGACTGGCGCAGCGTGTCGCTGCAGGTGATGAACCAGGCGGGGGTGGTGACCGAGAAGGTGTGGTTCAACTTCGCGCCGGACCGGGTGCACTGGGCGTCGTGCGCGGGGCGGAACTTCACGCACCGCCAGACGATCAAGCGCAAGGCGGCGAGTTGGGGCCGGCGCTACGCGGCGATGCCGCCGGCGGAGCGCCTCGCGGTGCTGGCGGCGATCATGGCGGCGGAGGCGGAGCGGTGAGGTACCTCGCGCACCATCTCGACGGGCTGCGGGCGTGCTTCGCGCGCATGCCGGATCCCCGCCGCGGCGACAACCGGTGCTACGCCATGGCCGACATCGGCATGGCGGCACTGTCGGTGTTCCTCCTGCAGTCGCCGTCGTTCCTGGCGCACCAGCGCGCGCTGGCCGAGGGCCGCACGCGCTCGAACGCGCACACCCTGTTCGGGCTGACGCGCATCCCCTGCGACAACCATGTCCGGCAGCTGCTCGACGGCGTGCCGACGGCACACTTCGACGAGCAGTTCCATGGCATCGTGGAGGATCTGCACGCGCACGGCGCGCTCACGCCCATGCGCCGCCTCGATGGCCGGACGCTCATCGCCCTGGACGGCACCGAGTTCTTCCGCTCGCGCAAGATCCGCTGCGACCACTGCTCGACCCGCAAGCGCAGCGACGGCGGCACCGAGTACTTCCACCCGATGCTCGCCGCCCACATCGTCGCGCCAGGCCATGCGCAGTCGCTGCCGTTGCCCCCGGAGTTCGTGCGGCCCCAGGACGGCGCCGCGAAGCAGGACTGCGAACGCCAGGCCGTCAAGCGCTGGCTGCAACGACACGGCCCCCGCTGCGCCGCCCTGCGCCCGGTCTACCTCGGCGACGACCTCTACGCCTGCCAGCCCGTCTGCCAGGCCATGCTCGACGCCGGCGGCGACTTCCTGCTCACCGCCAAGCCAGCCAGCCACAAGACCCTCTACGAATACCTAGACGGCATCCGCCTGCCCACACGCCGGCGCACCGCAGGCCCCGGCGCGAAGCGCCGCATCCACCGCTACCGCTGGATGAACGACCTGCCCATCCGCGACGGCGACGACACCCTGCGCGTCAACTGGCTGGAGATCACCAGCGCCCGACCCGACGGCACCGTTACCTATCGCGGCGCCTTCGTCACCAGCCTCGACGTCAACCGCGACAACGTCGCCGAACTCGCCGACTGCGCACGCGCACGATGGAAGATCGAGAACGAAACCTTCAACGTCCTCAAGCAGCACGGCTACCACCTCGAACACAACTTCGGCCACGGCAAGGATACCCTCGCCGCCGTGCTCGTCGTCCTCAACTTGCTCGCCTTTGCACTGCACACCGTCTGCGAACTCGCCGAAACCCTCTGGCGGCAGGCCCGGCAGCGCCTCGGCACCCGCAGACGCCTGTTCGAACACCTGCGCACCGTCACCGAATACCAGGTGTTCCCCTCCTGGAACGACCTCATGACCCTGCTCGCCACCGGCAGACCTACGGCACAGCCTCCCTGACTTCCCCGCCTCGTCTCCGTAACCGGATCCACCCAACTGCAAAAACAGTGAAACACTCAACAGGCACCCGACAAAACCAAAATGAGAACTGCTGCGAGGATACACCTGAAGTTGACAATGCCGAAGATAAATCTGAGAATGCCCGGCCCCGATGCTTTAACCGGAATCCTGAATTCCTGCAATACCAGTGAAACAAGACATTGGTCTAATAAACCCGGCTCCTGGGCATTTCGAAGCCGGATACTAATCACCCCTTGATGGGCACTGAATGAGGAGACACACGACATGAGAAACAAGATTATCTATGCGGCCCTGCTCGGTCTGTTTGCCGGCGCAGCCCAGGCGAACTGCCCGGCGGTTACCATCGCCGACGGCATGAGTGTTGCCGCGGGCAAGTATCCCCAGCAATACGAACTATCCGAGTTCGAATCCCTGGCCGGCTGCAAGCTGTCCTTCAACGAGAACCCGGACATCGGCGCGTTGAACGCGCGCATTCGCGGCAATCCCGACCTGCCGCCGCTGGCGGAGCGGCTGCCGGCGGAGCCCCTGGTGATGGCGCCCTACGACTCCATCGGTCAGTACGGGGGCACCCTGGATGTGCTGTCCAACGCCACCGAGGCTGGTACATCGGACTTCCTGTCCGTGCGTCACGTCAACCTGGTGCGCTACTCGGACGACCTGCAGACCATCGTGCCGAACGTGGCCAGGGACTGGGAATGGAACGATGACTACACCCAGCTCACGTTCTTTCTCCGGAAGGGACACCGATGGTCCGACGGGGCGCCGTTCACCGCGGAGGACGTGAAGTTCTGGTACGACAACCTGGCGCTGGATTCCAAGGTGATCGAGAAGCCGAAGGACTACGTGCTGGTTGCGGGGGAGCAGATGACGGTGGATGTTCTGGATCCCCAGACCGTGCGTTTCAACCTGCCGGCGCCGAAGCCGGGTCTGCTGGCGCACTTCGCGACCTCCTTCGCCCAGGGTTTCCAGCCCCGCCATTTTCTTGGCCGGTACCACCCGGACATCAACCCGGATGCGGACCAGCTGGCCCGGGAGGCGGGGTTTGAGAACGGCCTGGAAGTGATCAAGGCCTATTTCGGGAACTCCGACTGGACCGACACGCCCACCCCGATGCTGAACGCCCCCGACAAGGTGGGCGCCCTCCCGGCGGACACCATGCCGACACTGGAGAGCCATATCTACGTGACCGACACCACGGAGGGACGCCACCTGGTGGCCAACCCGTATTTCCACATCGTGGATACCCAGGGGAACCAGTTGCCGTACATCAGCGAGCAGGACGAGGTGTACATCAACGACAACGAGGTCCGGATTCTGAAGCTGGTGAACGGTGAAGTGGACTACAAGGCGCAGTCCCTGCAACTGCCTTCGGCCCCCATCCTGCTGGAGAACCAGGAGAAGGGGAACTACAAGATCCAGCTCCGTCCGGAGATCACCCTCCCATCCTTCGGCTTCAACGTGACGTCGGCGGATCCGGAGAAGCGGAAGGTCTTCGGCGACCTGCGGTTCCGTGAGGCCATGTCCATCGCCCTGAACCGGGAGGAGATCAATGAGGTGGTCAACTTCGGGCAGGGCACCCCGACGCAGTACATCGGGTTTTCCCCAAGGCCGGAATTCGTGGATCCCAAGTGGGAGTCCCACATGACGGAGCATGACCCGGACGGGGCGAGGGCGCGGCTGGACGAGATCGGTATGGTGGACACGGACGGAGACGGATTCCGGGAGTTGCCGAACGGGGAGAAGCTGGTGCTGAACCTGCAGTTCGCGACCCAGGGTATTGCCGGACAGCTGGTGGAGATGGCGGGTCAGCACTGGGCTGACGTCGGCATCCAGACCACGGTGAAGGAGGTGACGCCGGACGAGTTCCGCTCGGCGCAGTCCGCCAACCAGCTGGACGTGGTGATGTGGCGGAAGAGCCAGCCGCTGGCGATTGTGCTGGGCAACAACGAGTTGTGGGTACCGCCGTTCGAGAACTACTTCGGGGTCCGCAACGGGATGCTGTGGGCGGAATGGGTGGATTCCAACGGGGAGAAGGGCGTTGAGCCGCCGGACTACGTGAAGCAGCTCATCGACGATGTGAATGCCTTCCAGTCGGCCACGGTGGGTTCCGATGAGTTCAAGGAGTTGGGCGCGCGCATGGTGGAGAACATGACGGGCAACCTGCTGTTCATCGGCGTGGCCCGTGCCCCGGCGCCGTTGTTCCATCACAACAACCTGCACAACTTTACCGACTTCAAGACCCACTCCTACGAGTACTACCGGACCTACCCGTACCGGGCGACCCAGTGGTGGCTTGACGAGTAAACCTCTCATACGGTAAATCTGAGGCCGGTCAGGATTCTGATCCTGACCGGCTTTTTTTTCGGGTTTCCCGACTTTAGAGCCGGGACGCCGTGTTGCCGTTCTCGCAGGCCTCAACCAGATCATGGGTCAGTTCATACAGTTCACCGTAACCCGCGCCTTCATGGCGCTGTTTACGCTGCTGACGGTCTCCCTGATCGTATTCACTCTCATGGAGATGGTGCCGGGCAACTGTGCCGAGCGCTATCTGGCATTCAAGAATACCCAGGGCCAGCAGATCACGGTGGATGACATCGAGGCGGAAGAGCGGCGTCTCGGCCTGGACCGGCCATTCCTGATCCGCTGGGCAAGCTGGGTCGGCAACGTGTTCTTCAAGGGGGAGTTCGGGGACTCCTGCATACTCAGGCTGAACATCAACCAGTTGCTGAGTGACAAGTACTGGATCAGTCTTGGAATCTGTCTTGCGGCACTGATACTGGCCTACCTGATTGCCATACCGGTCGGGATCTATTCGGCCTCCACCTCCAGCCCGGTCACTAACAACCTGCTCCGGTTTCTCAGTTACCTCGGTCTGGCACTGCCGAACTTCCTGCTGGCGCTGATCATCATGCTGATCAGTACCGTCCTGTTCGGCGATTCCCTCACCGGACTGTTCTCCAAGGAATACAGGGATGCGTCCTGGTCCCTCGCCAAGTTCCAGGATTTCCTGTCCCGCGCATGGCTTCCCATTTTCGTGCTGGGCTGGTCTGCCACCGCATTTGCCATGCAGACGGTACGCGCACTGATGCTGGATGAAATCGGCAAGCTGTACGTGACGGCCGCTTCGGCCCGGGGGATATACGGGCGCCGGCTGCTTTGGCGTTATCCGGCGCGCCATGCCATGGGGCCGGTGATCAACTCCCTGGGCTTCGACCTCAACAGGATTTTCAACGAACTGCCGGTGGTCGCGCTGATCCTGACCCTGACGGAGGCGGGTGCACTCCTGATCGAAGCCCTCGCCCGTTCCAATGACCAGCAGCTTGCCGGCGCGATCATTTTCCTGCTGACCGCCAGCATCGTCATCGTGAATTTCGTGACGGACGTCCTGCTGGCGCTGATGGATCCCAGGATCCGCAAAGGCCTGATCGGCTGACCGGGGGAATGCCATGAAACTGTTGTTCTGGAGAAAAAGGGAACAGGATCAGCAGAAGCTGAAGGAAGCCTATTTCACAGCTTCCCAGGGCCAGCTGATCCGGGCCCGGTTCAAGGGCAACAAGACTTCGATGGTGGCCGCCTGGGCACTGACGATCATGATCCTGACAGGTCTGTTCGCGCCATTTCTCTCTCCCTATGCGCCGGATATCTCGGGTCGTGACAAGGAATACGAAAACGGACCGCCGCAAATCCCCAAATTCTGGGACGAGAACGGGTTTTCCTGGCGCCCGTTCATCTACGCCACCGAGCGCAAACGGGGTTTCGAGACGAATTTCCGCTGGGTGATCACGCAGAACCGGGATGAACGGAGATATCTGCAGTTCTTTGTCGAGGACTGGGAGTACAGTCTGCTGGACATCGAGTGGGACCTCCCGGGGAAGGCTTTTGACGTCAATGTCCAGATGTTCACCTGGAACAAGCACCTGTTTGGGGTGGACAAGGGCGGCATTCACATTTTCGGCACCGATGGCACTGGCAAGGACATCTATTCACGCACGCTGCACGCGATCTATACGTCCCTGGCGGTGGGCACCCTCGGCGTGTTCATCTCGTTCGTCCTCGCCCTCATCATCGGCGGGGTCGCCGGTTATTTCGGCGGCTGGATCGACTCGGTGCTGCAGATGATCACCGATGCCATCCGGACGGTGCCGCCGATACCGCTGTTCATGGCGTTGGCGGCATTCATGCCCGACGAATGGAGCTCCGAAACCCGGTTCTTCTTTATCGCCACCATACTCGGCCTGATCGGCTGGCCGACCCTTGCACGTCGCATTCGAACGCATCTGCTGACGGAGCGTGCCCAGGAATACGTCCTCGCCGCACAGCTCAGCGGCGCGTCCGCCAGTCATATCATCCGTCGGCATCTGCTGCCGAGCTTCACCAGTTACATCATCGTCGACCTGATGATCACATTTCCCTACGTGGTGCGTTCGGAGACCGCGCTCAGCTTCATCGGGCTTGGCCTCACCGACCCGGTGAACTCCCTGGGATCACTGATGCAGAACGTTTCCAAGGCGGACGTACTGCTGAACTACCAGTGGTATTTCATTCCCGTGATCTTCTTCATCGCCTTCGTGCTGGCCTTCGTGTTCGTCGGCGACGGACTGCGGGATGCCGCCGACCCGTATTCGAAATCCAAGAAATGAGCCTTCTCAAGGTTGAAAACCTGACCCTGCAGTTCGACACTGACGAGGGTCGGATTATGGCCGTGGAGGAGGTCTCCTTCGAGGTCAACCCTGGAGAGATACTGGGCCTGGTGGGGGAATCCGGCTCCGGCAAGTCGGTGACCGCCAAATCGGTGATGCAGCTTAACCCGGAGAACGCGGTCTACGACCCCGGCAGCAGGATCACGCTGAACCTGGAAAGCGGTTCCGTGGACATCCTGTCCCTGAAAAAGGCCAGGGACATGGAGATCGTCAGGGGCGGCGCCGTATCCATGATCTTCCAGGAACCCATGGCCAGTTTCGCGCCGGCGATCACCATCGGCGCCCAGATGGTGGAACAGCTCCTTCTGCACAAGAAAATCAGCCAGCAGGAAGCTGCCAGGATTTCCGTTGAAATGCTGGAGCGTGTCGGGATCTCCGATGCCGAACACCGGTTCAACCAGTATGCATTCGAACTGTCCGGCGGCATGCGCCAGCGCGCCATGATCGCGATGGCGTTGTCAACGAGTCCAAGGCTCCTGATCGCGGATGAGCCCACCACGGCGCTCGACGTGACGATCCAAGCCCAGGTGATCGACCTGATGAAGGACCTTGTGGCGGAATACGGCATGGGAATCATCTTCATTACCCATGACCTTGGCGTGATCGCGCAGACCGCCGACCGTGTCGCGGTCATGTATCTTGGCCGGCTGGCGGAGCAGGGTTCGGTCAGGGACGTCATCCAGCGCCCGACGCATCCCTATACCCGGGGCCTGCTCAACGCCCTGCCCAAACTCGAGAATCTCGACGCACCGCTGACGCCGGTCCCGGGGGACATACCCAGTCCACTGGAGCGCCCGGCCGGCTGCGTTTTCCACACACGCTGCTCCATGGCCGAACCGCGGTGCCAGCAATCCGTTCCCTCCATGATGGACATCCACGAGGGGCATCGTGCCGCATGCTTCGTCACCACCGGGCAGGAGTCGGTCGCATGAACGGGCAGGCGGCAACACAGGTTACGGGGGATACCGACGCCCGGGATGATTCCGGGACGCCGGAAACCATCGTCCGCGCGAGAAACCTGTCGGTGCATTTTCCCATTGGCGGGGGACTTTTCACCAAGAAGCTGTTCCTGCGCGCCGTGGACAACGTAGACCTGAATATTCCGCAGGGTTCCTTTTTCGGTCTGGTGGGGGAGAGCGGATCGGGCAAGACGACACTTGGCAGGGCCTTTCTGCGCGCCTCGCCCATCACCACCGGCCAGGTGGAATACCGGGACGACGAGGTTACCTATGATCTGGTGAATCTCGGCAAGGAGCAACTCAAGGATTACCGCAGGCGTGCCCAGCTGATCTTTCAGGACCCCTATGCGGCCCTGAGCCCCCGAATGACCGTACGTGACATCATCGCCGAACCGCTGGAGGTGATGGAGATCACCAGCACCAGGGGAGAGACCGACGAGGCGGTACGCAACATTGCCGAGAAATGCCGCCTGAACCTGGAGCACCTGAGGCGTTTCCCCCATGCATTTTCCGGTGGTCAGAGACAGAGAATCTCCATAGCCAGGGCCTTGGTATGCAACCCGCGGTTCGTGGTGGCGGACGAGAGCGTTGCGGCGCTGGACGTGTCCATCCAGGCGGACATACTGAATCTGCTGAAGTCACTGCAGAATGACCTCGGACTGACCTATCTGTTCATCAGCCACGACCTGTCGGTCGTGGCCCACATCACCGACCATGTTGCGGTCATGTACCTGGGCCGGCTGGTGGAATCGGCCCCGACGCGCAAACTCTTTTCTGCACCAGGCCACCCCTATACGAGGGCCCTGCTGTCGGCCATTCCCTCCCTCGACCCGGACCATCGCGGCGAGGCGCAGAAGCTCCAGGGAGAGATACCGTCACCCACCCGGCCCCCCCCCGGCT
This sequence comes from Candidatus Poriferihabitaceae bacterium, assembly GCA_965213885.1. Taxonomy (GTDB): domain Bacteria; phylum Pseudomonadota; class Gammaproteobacteria; order Arenicellales; family Poriferihabitantaceae; genus VYFG01. Next base: position 2,269,090 of record OZ243919.1, on the reverse strand, counting down.
GCAAGTTCCATACCCGTTGCCCCTATGCCACAGAAATCTGCAGTGAACGGGAGCCTGCCCTGCAGCATGTCGGCGACGAGCATGAAGTGGCCTGCCATCACTGGAAGGAGATCGGCGGCAGTTGAACCGCGCGCCGGGAATCATCGCGTCCGGGCCAGAATATTACCCGAAGCAAGATTTAACCATTCTTTCGTGTAATTCTTGACTTCAGACAGTTCCCCCATAAACCTCAGTCCTCCGCAAGAATGGGGCTGAAATGTCGGAAGTCAGGCTCCTGCAGGATTTTACAAGTCGCTCTAAAGAACTACGCCCACGTCCGGGTAGGTGGGGTTGATGTCGGGCTCGTACTGATGGGCCTTGCTCACCAAGGAACGAAGGTTGTTGGGCACGACAATCTCCGGGTAGTCCCCCCATCCAGGAGAGACTGTTTCAGTTCGTTCCTTCTTCCCTGCCTCCGGTTTCTGTACCGGTATCCGGCCACAAATTTCCCAGGCTGAAGCTGATCCCATCGAAAGGCGGCAGCGATACCTGGGCATTGCCGGTGATTGTGTCAAGCAACATCCAGTGGCCGTCCCGCAGTTCGAAGGCCTCCAGGGTGCGCGCATCGGGGTCGACGAACCAGAGATGGGCAATGCCCTCACGGGCGTAGATCGCACGCTTCATGCCCTGGTCCAGCGCCCTGGTTGATGGTGAGAGAACCTCGCATACCCAGTCCGGCGCCAGCGTGAAGTACACCACGTCCGGATATTCCGGCATCCGTTCCCGGCGCCATCCCGCCAGATCGGGGACCAGGATGTCTTCTCCAAAATGCAGTTCCGGCTCAAATATGATCCACCATCCGCCTGGGCCACCGGGGTCATAATCATAGGGCGTCCCGATATTTCCACCAAGGACCGAACTCGCCCTGGCATGCCTGGAGGCTGGTCGAGCGTTCACGTGCAATGTGCCGTCGACGATCTCTGCCACCTTGTGTGGTGGCGCATCGAGCACATCCTGATAGGTCGCACGATGGGTAAACTCTTTTGTCCTGGTGGCCGCTTTCGTGGCCATGGTTACTTCTCCTGGAGTCGAAGATTCATTTCATAGTGTAGCCCTGTAGCGCCGGCCGGCTCAAGATTCCGACCTACTCTATTCGTGATTTATCCTCTACATGAAAAGTAAATCTGACATCTACTGTTCAACTGAGTCGGGCCAGTAGAGAGATCAGTTTTTCGATACCCGGCTCGATATGGTCGGTGGGAATGGAGGAGAACCCCAGCCGGAAGTAGCGGGTCGGCTGGTTGTCCCCATGAAAGAAAACCGCCCCGGGTTCGAACAGGATTCCTTCCGCCATGGCCAGGCGCAGCAGCCTGTTGGCATCCAGCGACGGCTTCCCTTTCACCCAGATGGCCGATCCGCCGAACGTGGATCTGCGACTACCCCCGGGAAGGTGATGCTCGAGCAGGTCCCCCAGCAGGCTCCAGCGCCGGTGCAGGGTCTGGCTCAGCCGGTTCACCAGCGCATCGTGGTAACCGCGTTTCAGGAACTCCGCGATCACGAACTGGTTGTTGCTCGGCGGATGGCGCATCATCAGCCGCCTGAGCGCCCTGGCCTGGTGGATGAATTCCCTGGACCCCACCATGAACCCCAGGCGGATACCCGGCGCCAGCGTTTTAGACAGGCTGCCGATGTAGATGACGCGACCGTCCTCGTCCATGCTCTTGAGTGCCGGAGTGGGCTCGCCCACATAGTTGAACTCCGATTCGTAGTCGTCCTCGAGGATCAGAATGTCGTGCTGGCTGGCGGCTTCCAGGACTTCCTGGCGGCGGTTGCGGGGCATGGTGACCGTCGTCGGATACTGGTGGCTGGGGGTGGTGTACACCAGGTCGCATGCCGCGAAATTCTCGTCGGGGACCAATCCCTTGAGGTCTACCTGCAGGGCGCTGAGGTTCCCCGTGAATATGCGGAAAGTATTTTCCGCATCCACGTAACCGGGAGATTCGAATCCCATCCTGCGTTCACGATTCAGCAGCAACTGCGCGGCGAGATACAGGCCCTGCTGGGCGCCAACCGTTACCAGAATCTGGTCCGGGTCTGCCCAGACCCCCCGGCGCGGCAGGAGCTTGCGGTGAATCTCGTCCACGAGGCCCGGGTAATCCCGGTCAACCTGATCCCTGGCCCAGGAGTGGATCGCGTTGATGGCTGCCGCTTCCCGACAACACTCGCGCCAGTCGGCGATGGGGAAAAGCTGCTGGTCGTACTGCCCGCAGATGAAGGGATATGGATACTGGTACCAGTCGAGGGGTTTCAGGTTCTGACGCATGTCGTCGGGCGCGAGTACCAGCTTCTCGCCCCACCGGATGCGGTTCTTGCTCCGGCTTCGTTCCGGTGCTAGTTGAACACGTCCCCGGAGTATCTCCGGACTCACGAAGAAACCGCTACGCTCCCTGGAAATCAGGAAACCCTCGTCCACCAGATGCTGGTAGGCATAGATCACGGTATTGCGGGCCACCTTCAACTGGCGGGCGAGCTTGCGGCTGGAGGGCAGGGCACTTCCGGGTGCAAGGTGGCCCTCCAGTATGGCATTGACCAGCATTTCCTGTATCCGGGTCTGCAGTGTGCCCTGCCCCTGATGGGGAAGTTGAAAAAGATATTCAGTCAAGCGCCGTATCCGGCCAACGAGTTCCGGACATTGTAAGCTACCGGGTCTCCCGGGTCACAGGGTGGAATGGATGCTGAACAGGTGGTGCGGGCAAAATTTGGTGTGAAATGACCGCGATCGGGTTGGTGGATTCGGGTGTTCCCGGCATAATCCGCCTTCTTGCGGATACGGTGCCGGGATCAGGGGCTCGTCCGCTGTGATGAATCAACCCTATTGCAGTTCCGTACCATGACCATCAAGACGACCTGTATCGGTGCTTGGCCGAAGCCCGACTATGTCAAGTTGCCCGACTGGTTCAACATCCCTGCAGGTCCAGACACGGCGGATCCGACCAAGCTCTGGAAAAGGGCCATGGAGGATCTGGGACCGGATGCGCAAGCCATCATTTCCCGCGGAATCGAGGAGGCCGTTCAGGAGCAGGTAAATGCCGGGATTGATATTCCCACGGACGGCGAGGTGCCCAGGGAAAACTACATCCATTACCACTGCCGCCACCTGAACGGCTTTGACTTCATCAACCTGACCAACAGGGAGTTGCGCGGGGGAACCTATGCCGCCAACCTCCCCACCATCAACGGACCGGTGTCCGTGAAATGCCTGTTCGCCGCGGATGACTGGAAGCGGGCCCAGGCCTGTACCGACCGCCCGGTCAAGTTCACCATGCCGGGTCCGATGACCGTGAGCGATACCAACGCGGATGCCTACTACCATGATCCGGCAATGCTGGGAGCGGACATCGCGGATGCCCTGAACCGGGAGGTGCTGGCGCTTGCCGAAGCCGGCTGTCGCTACATCCAGATCGATGAGCCGCTGTTCGCCCGCAAGCCAGCCGAGGCCCTGGACTACGGGTTCGAGAATCTGGAAAGGGCCTTTCACGGCTGTCCCGATCATGTCGAACGGACTGTGCACATGTGCTGCGGTTACCCGGACCGGCTGGATCATCCCGATTATCCCAAGGCGGACGCGGGTGCCTACCTTGCGATCGCGGATGCCGTGGAGGCCTCCTGCATCGACGCCGTGTCCGTGGAGGACGCCCACCGTCACAACGACCTGCGCCTGCTTGAGCATTTCAATACCACCAAGGTAATCTTCGGCCTGGTGGCCATCGCGAAGAGCCGGGTGGAAAGTGTCGAGGAAATCCGGGAGCGCTTGCTTCAGGCCCTGGCGCATATCGACCATGAACGCCTCATCGCGGCGCCGGACTGCGGTCTTGGCCTGCTCGGCAGGGATCTGGCGGTATCGAAACTCAATAACCTGTGTGCTGCCGCCCGTTCCGTCTAGCATGAAGTGGTCGTGCGCCGGTCCGCAGCTTATACTGCTACCGGCGAACGGTCGACCGAACAAGTATCGAATCTGAAGGTGAAATCATGAACAGAGCCATAACCACCACGTTGCACCACTACATCGGCGGGAAGAAAGTGCCCGGGGAAAGCGGCCGGGCGGGGGACATCTTCAATCCGGCTACGGGCCAGGTGACGAAACAGGTGCCGCTGGCCAGCAGGGAGGAGGTGGGCCAGGCAATCGGTGCGGCTCAGGCGGCATTCCCCGCATGGTCCGATGTGCCGGCCGGCCGGCGGGCGCAGATCATGTTCCGGTTCCGCGATCTCATCAGGGCCAACATGGACGGGCTGGCGGAGGCGGTGTCATCGGAACACGGCAAGACCCTGGAGGATGCCAGGGGATCGATTACCCGGGGATTGGAGGTGGTGGAATACGCCTGCGGCATTTCCCAGCTTCTGAAGGGCGAGTATTCCGGTAGCGTTGCGGCGGGGGTGGACTCCTGGAGCATGCGTCAGCCGCTGGGGGTATGTGCCGGAATCACACCGTTCAACTTTCCCGCAATGGTGCCCATGTGGATGTTTCCGCTGGCCATCGCATGCGGCAATACATTCGTGCTGAAGCCGTCCGAGAAGGACCCTTCCTGTCCGCTGCTCCTGGCGGAACTGATGACCGAAGCCGGGTTGCCGGAAGGAGTGCTCAACGTGGTCAACGGCGACAAGGAGGCCGTGGACACGCTGCTCACGGACCTGAGGGTTCAGGCGGTTAGCTTCGTAGGCTCCACCGCCATCGGCCAGTACATCTACCATACCGGGACTGCCAACAACAAACGGGTACAGGCCCTTTGCGGGGCCAAGAACCACATGCTGGTGATGCCTGACGCGGACATGGACCAGGTGGTGGACGCGGTGATGGGTGCCGCCTACGGCTCCGCCGGGGAACGCTGCATGGCCGTTTCCGTGGTGGTGACCGTGGGCGAGGGCACCACCGAGCGCATCATTGAAAAACTGGTGCCACGGGTGGAGGCGCTCAAGGTGGGTCCATACACGGACTCCGACGCCGAGATGGGTCCGGTGGTCACGCCGGAAGCCCGGAACCGCATCATGGGTTATATCGACAAGGGCGTGGAGGAAGGCGCTGAGCTGGTACTGGACGGCCGCAGCATTCAGGTGTCCGGACATGAGGACGGCTGCTTCGTCGGTGCCACCATCTTCGACCGGGTCCAGGCCAACATGAGCATCTACACCGACGAGATCTTCGGTCCGGTACTGTCCATCGTTCGCGCGGACTCCTACGAGGATGCGGTGAAGATGATCAACGAGCACGAATACGGCAACGGTACCGCGATCTTCACGCGCGACGGGGATGCCGCCCGGGATTTCAGTCACCGGGTGCAGATCGGCATGGTGGGCATCAATGTTCCTATTCCCGTGCCGTTGGCCTTTCACAGCTTCGGTGGCTGGAAGCGGTCCTTGTTCGGCGATCACGCCATTCATGGTCCCGAGGGCGTGCACTTCTACACCAAGCTGAAAACCGTCACATCACGCTGGCCGTCGGGCATACGTTCCGGCGCGGTCTTCAACTTCAGGGCCGGGGGAGAACACTAGTCCGGGCCGCCGGATAGCCGGATTCTGCCCCATTTCATCACCAACGACGATAAAATGGGGTTTCCCGTTTTCCCGTTTTCCGGTTCGCCGGCCAGTGAATTGCCATGACCTATACCGCCCCAGTAAGGGACCTGTACTTTGCCTGCACCGAACTGGCCGACCTGGCCGGTGTGCAGCAGCTTCCCGGTTTCGAGGAGGCGTCGCCGGATTTGCTGCGGGCGATTCTCGACGAGGCCGGCCGATTTGCCAGCGAGGTGCTGGCGCCCCTGAACCAGACCGGCGACCGTGAGGGCGTTCGCCTGGAAGGCGGGCAGACAATCACCGCGGAAGGCTGGAAGGCGGCCTACGCCCGGTTTGTCGAGGGTGGCTGGAATGGCCTGCCGTTCCCGGAAGATTTCGGCGGTCAGAACCTGCCCTGGCTGGTGACCACCGCCACCCATGAAATCTGGGAATCTGCCAATATGTCCTTCGCGCTCTGCCCGCTGCTGACCCAAAGTGCGATCGAGGCCATCATGGACCATGGCTCCGAGGAACAGCAGCAGACATACCTTGGAAAACTCGTCACCGGGGAGTGGACCGGCACCATGAACCTGACGGAACCCCAGGCGGGTTCCGACCTGGCCGCCGTGCGAACCCGCGCAGTGCCGGACGGCGACCACTACCTGATCACCGGGCAGAAGATTTTCATCACCTATGGTGATCATGACCTGACGGAGAACATCATTCATCTCGTCCTTGCCCGTACGCCGGATGCACCGGAAGGGGTGAAGGGCATTTCCCTGTTCATCGTGCCCAAGTTTCTTGCCGACCCGGACGGGAACTGGACGGTGCCCAATGACATCGAGACGGTTTCACTCGAGCACAAGCTGGGAATACATGCCTGCCCCACGGCGGTGCTCGGCTACGGCACCGGGAAAGGCGCTGTCGGCTACCGGGTGGGGGAGGAAAACCAGGGACTCATGTACATGTTCACCATGATGAACCTGGCGCGACATGCCGTGGGCGTACAGGGCTATGCCGTGGCCGAGAGGGCATACCAGAAGGCCGTGCAGCATGCCGCCGAGCGGCTCCAGGGCAAGGCCATCGACAATCCGGCCGGGGACCGCGTCGCTATCATTCATCACCCGGACATACAGCGAAACCTTTGGACGCAGAAGTGCCGCAACGAGGCGTTGCGCGCACTCGGCCTGGTGTCCGCGTCCTGCATGGACAAGGCGCACCGGCACCCCGAGGAGGAGACTCGGACGGCGGCGGCAGATATGGTTGAAATCCTGACCCCCATCGTGAAGGCGTATTCCACGGAGCTTGGGCTTGAGAACGTGTCGATGGCGCTGCAGGTGCACGGCGGCATGGGATTCATCGAGGAAACCGGTGCGGCCCAGTTCTACCGCGATCAGCGGATCACGCCCATTTATGAAGGCACCACGGGAATCCAGGCGCTGGACCTGTCGGGCCGGAAGCTTGTCCGGGACGGGGGGCAGATGACATTGCGGGTAATCGACTACATCCGCCAGGATGTTGCGGGTTTCGACGCGATCGGGGAGGAGATGGCCGGAACCCTTGACGACGCACTGGATTCACTGGTGACCGCGGCCAACCTGCTGGTGAACCGGTCCCCTGACGCCATCCGGGAGGTGGCTGCGGTGGCCGAGCCCTATCTGCGCCTGTGGGGTGTGGTGGCCTGTGGGTGGCTGATGGCAAAATCCGCGTACCGGGCGGCCTGCCTGCTGGACGACGGCACAGGGGATGAGAACCTGGGCGGCGAGTTCCTGAAAACGAAGATCCGCTGCGCCGAATACTATTTCGCCAGCGAGATGCCGCAGGTCTCCAGTCTGCTGGCCTTCATCCGGAATGCCGGTGAACTGGTGGCGGGTGGAAGCATGGAGGATTTCGCCACGCATTGACCGGTGCCCCGCCTGGAAAATCCCTGCGGTGCTGCTTCCTGAAAAAGACGCCTGCCCGCCTCAGGGCTGACGTTCGACGGCGGCCTTTTCCACGAGGTAATTGATCAGGTCCAGCAGCGCATCATGGCTGCTTGCCATGGAAACGCTGGTGCGGTACTTGCCGTCCACGATGATGGACGGCACGCCACTGATTCCATACTTCCGGGTCATGATGCCGGCGAAATTGACCTTGTTGTTGATCGCGAACGATTGGAATGTCCCGAGAATGGCATCCTTGTTGATGCCCTGTTCGGCCACCCAGTCCGCGATCTGCTCCGGCGTGTTGAAGGGTCTTCGTTCCCTGTGCAGGGCGTCATAGAATTTCCCGTGCAGCTGTTCAGTCAGGCCAAGCGCCTCGAAGGTGTAATAGACCCTTGCATGGAATGCCCAGTTTTCGTTCAGGATGGCGGGAATGGGTACGAGTTCCGCATTCTCCGGCTTGTTTTCCAGCCACTTGTGCAGGTACGGCTCCAGACGATAGCAATGGGGGCAGCGGTACCAGAACATCTCCACCACTTCGATCTTGTCCCCGGACTGGACCGGCTGGACTTCATCGAGCAGTTCATAGTGCCCTCCTTCCAGGTATTCGCTGTCCTGGGCCACTCCCTGGGCAGCGAACAGCAGGCAGATAGCCGTGAATAGCGCTCCGAGCAGATATTTTTTCATGGTCCGATTTCGCGGTTCGACGAATAGAAGTGAATTGTACCGAATCCTTATGACCATCTGGAGACGAACAGGTTCCCACTTCATCGCGAATTTCAGGTTGCCCCATCCAGTTCATTCGCCAGACCCCGGGGAATGCCGCCGAACCCTCCGTTGCTCATGGCGACGACCACCGCGCCGCCGACAGCCCTTCGCAGGGCTAGAGAAACGGCCGCTTCGGGATCGTCGACGACCGTGATCCGGTCCGCTCCGGGCAGGGACAGCGGGTCCCAGGACAGTTCGGAGCTACGGTAGAGGATGGTTTCATCCGCCAGGGACAGGGCGCGCCCCATGGTCCACGGGTCGTGCCCCAGGCGCATGGTGTTCGACCCGGGTTCCAGGACCGCGACCAGGCGATGTCCGGGATAGTGGGCGCGCAAGGCCTCCAGGGTACGGGAGATGGCGGTGGGGTGGTGGGCGAAATCCTCAAAAAGGACGGCCCTGGAGGAACGGTGCAGGCACTGCAGGCGCCGCGCGCTGGGCCGGAATTGCGCCAGCGCCCCGCAGGCGATGCGGGGGTCGATTCCGGCTTCCGCCGATGCCGCCACTGCCGCCAGGGCATTCTGCAGGTTGTGTGTTCCGATGCAGTCCCACCGGACCGTGCCGGATACTTCACCCTGTCGCATCACGCGGAAGGATGTTGCCGACGCCCCGGCGGGCACCGCATGCCATTCGGTGCCCGGGTTGTCCAGGGAAAAATCCACCCGGCGTGACCAAAGGCCAAGGTCGAGAACCTCCGCCAGGTTCGCATCATCGGCGTTGACGACGACACTGCCGTTGCGGGGAATGATCCGGATCAGATGATGGAACTGGCGCTTGATCTGGCCCACGTCGTCGAAGATGTCCGCGTGATCGAATTCCAGGTTGTTCAGCACCGCGATACCCGGGCCGTAGTGCACGAATTTCGAGCGCTTGTCGAAAAACGCCGTATCGTACTCGTCCGCCTCGATCACGAAATCTCCTCCGCTTCCCAGGCGGGCGGTTTCCTGGAAGTTCCCGGGCTTCCCGCCGATCAGGAATCCCGGGCTCCTGCCAGCGGACTCCAGGATCCAGGCGATCATGGAAGCAGTGGAAGTCTTGCCATGGGTGCCGGCTACAGCAATCACGCGGCAGCGTGTGAGAACGTGCTCCGCGAGCCAGGCGGGACCGGAACGGTAGACCATCCCGTCGTCCAGCACCGCCTCGACAATCGGGTTCCCCCGAGACAGGGCGTTGCCGATGACCACCTGGTCGGTATCCGCATCGATATGCGCCGGGTCATATCCCTTGTACACCTTGATTCCTGCATCCGCCAGCACTTCGCTCATCGGCGGATACACGTTGGCGTCGCAGCCCCTGACCCGATGGCCGAGTTCCCGGGCAAGCTGGGCGATGCCCGCCATGAAGGTACCGCAGATTCCGGCGATGAAGATATTCAAGGGGCGAATCCGAACAGGGTGACCATGGCCATCTGCAGGACGAAGGACATGGCGATGCTGAGGATCACGGCCAGGGGCAGGTTGATTTCCAGCGTTTCCCGGGTGATGCGTGCGGTGACCGCGACTTCCCAGGCCCAAAGGCCGATGATCACCAGTCTCGACGTTTGACTGATGCCCTCCTCGTCCATCGAGGGAATGTCCAGCCCGCTGGTGATGATCGGCAGGGAGACCAGGTTCAGAATGGCGGCGGACCCGTAAATGGCGCTGACGGACTGGAACCACCGGTCCGTCCGTCCGGCGACCTGCAGGATGATCAGCCAGATCACACCCAACAACGCGGTGTTGATGGCCGCCAGCAACAGGGGATTGCCGGTGCCCGCCAGTATGCTGTAGCCCGTGAACAGGATTGCGAAGGCGGCCGCAACGCACAGGTAGAAGAATTCCCGCGAAGCAGGCAGGTCCTGGGGCCTGGCTGCCAGGAGGCAGATACGGATCAGGGTTGTAATGGCGGGCAGCATGGGAACGGGGAGATGGAGTGCCCGATGTTATCATTGCGCCATGGCCGGATTCACAATCATCGAACGGGACGAGCAGCTGGAAGTCGCCTGTGCCGAACTGTCGTCGGCAGGGGTGGTCGCGCTGGACACGGAATTCATGCGGGAAAAGACCTATGCGCCCATCCTCTGCCTGGTGCAGCTTCGGGGGACGGGAAATCCGCTGTTGCTCGATCCATTGGCGGTCGGGGACCTTGCACCTCTGCGGGCGCTCATGACGGATTCCGGGGCGGAAATCGTGCTGCACTCCTGCCGCCAGGACCTGGAGGCCCTGGATACGCGGATCGACACCTCCCCGGGCAACCTGTTCGACACCCAGATAGCGGCGGCATTCTGCGGTTTCGGCGACCAGGTCAGCTACGCGGCGATGGTGGCCGAGGTTACCGGCGTTACGCTGCCCAAGGATCACACCCGTGCGGATTGGACAAGGCGTCCGCTTCCTGCTTCCGAGATGGCATATGCCGCGGACGATGTGCGTTACCTCCACGACCTGCGCGATTACCTGGGAGAACGCCTCGACGGATACGACAGGATGTCCTGGTTCAGGGAGGAATGCAGGCGGCAGGTCGCTCCCGAGACATGGCGTCCGAATCCCGACAGGGCCTGGCTCCGGCTCAAGGGTGCCGCCGCATTGGCGGTGGAGGCCCAGGAAACCGCGCGCCGGCTTGCGGTCTGGCGGGAGCAAAAGGCCATCGAGAAAAACCTGCCCCGGGAATGGTTGTTGCCGACACCGGCGTTGCTGGCGATCAGTCGCGACCCCCCCGGGTCAATGGCCATGCTCGCGCGTGTGAAGGGAATGACCCGGGGGGCGCTTCGAAGATACGGCGATGCCCTGGTGCGCATCTGTCGGGAAACGCCCAGGAACCCGGGCGCCGCCACAGTCTGGACCCAGGTGCTTGCCCCCGAGGACCGCAGGCGGGTCAAGGGCATCATGAAACTGTTGCGGGACGTCGCGGAGGATATCGGGATCAGCCCGTCGTTGCTGGCCAACCGGGCCGCCGTGGAGGAATTTGTCCGCGGTGCGGCGGAAATCGAGCTGTTCCGGGGCTGGAGACGTGAAGTGGTCGGCGACCGGGTGCTGGCGGACTATTCCTGAGCTGTCCGGGCGTGTCGCGGGCGCCTATTCGCTGGCTGCCAGCTTCACGCAGGCGGCAAGAACCTCGGTGGCAAGCCCCACTTCTTCCAGCGCGGGGAAGGTCGGCGCGATCCGGATATTGCGATCGTCCGGGTCCCGGCCATAGGGAAAGGGAGCACCTGCTTCCGTCAGCTTGACCCCGGCTTCGGCAGCCAGGGAAATGACTCGGGCGGCAGTCCCGTCCGGCACGTCCAGGCTGATGAAGTATCCCCCGCCGGGCCGGGTCCAGTCGGCGATGTCCAGCCCGCCCAGTTCCCGTGTCAGCACCTCGTCCACCGCCTCGAACCTGGGCCGCACCAGGTTCGCGTGCAGGCGCATGTGGCTGCGCAGTCCCCGGATGTCGCCGAAGAGACGCAGGTGCCTCAACTGGTTCACCTTGTCAGGACCGATGGTCTGCACGGACAGGTGACGCAGGGTGTCGGCAACATTCCCGTCGCTTGCGGCCATGGCTGCCACGCCGGAGCCCGGGTAGGTGATCTTCGAGGTGGAGGCGAATTCGATCACTCGGTTGGGGTTTCCCGCCTGAGCGCAAAGCTCGTAGATGTTCGCAAGCGGCGGCGGCGGATTCCCGAGATGGTGCTCTGCGTAGGCATTGTCCCAGATGATCCGGAAGTCCCCTGCCGCCGGCATGGTCGCCAGGCGCCGCACCACCTCTTCGCTGTAGCAGCAGCCGGTGGGATTGCTGAACCGGGGCACGCACCAGATGCCCTTGATGTCGTGGTCCGTGGCAGTCAGTGTCTCGACCCGGTCCATATCGGGACCGCAGTCCGTCATGGGTATGGCGACCAGTTCGAATCCGAGGTGCTCGGTGACACGGAAATGGCGGTCATATCCCGGTACCGGGCAGAGGAATTTCCGTCCGCTGACGGCGCTCCAGGGGAGGGTCCCGTCGGGCACGCCGAACAGGCAGGCCCGCGCCAGGGTGTCGAACATCATGTTGAGGCTGGAGTTACCCCCTATGATCACATTGGCGGCAGGCACCTCGAGGATTTCGGCAAACAGCGCCTTCATGGCCGGCAGGCCGTCGAGGCCGCCGTAGTTCCGGGTATCGAGCCCGTTGTCCAGGTATTCTTCTCCGGGGAGGCCCAGAAGGCCGCCCGACAGATCCAACTGGCTGGCGGACGGCTTGCCCCGGGTAAGGTCGAGATTCAGTCCCCGGGTCTTGATTCCCTCGTATCGGGCCAGGAACCGGTCATGGTCCGCGCGCAGTGCCTCTCTGTTTCGGCTACGATTCTCGGGGGATGTCATGAGTGTCTTTGTCTGCTGCCGGGAAGGAGAGATTCTAGCGCGAATCGGTCCGAAGGTCGCAGCTTTCGCAAGGTGCTCCGAGCTCCGCCGGGGCTGACCCGGGCGGGGGCGACGGAATCCCGGCGAAACCCGGAATTTCCCGATTTGACCCTTGCCGCCGTTCAGCCCAGTTGAGATGTCCCCTTCTGACCTGTTTCACCAGTCTGTTTCACCAGTCTCGACTTGAGGGATGATCCCGAGTAAAATCGCGCACCCGATCGAAACGCCTCTACTAGGAGTTGACTGGTCTATGCCTTCGGTACAAGTCCGACAAAACGAACCCTTCGACGTGATCCTGCGCCGCTTCCGGCGCGCCTGTGAGCGTGCAGGCGTATTCTCCGAGTCGCGTCGCCGCCAGCACTATGAAAAGCCCACCACCATCCGCAAGCGTGATGCCGATGCCGCGGTCCGCAGGGAGATGAAACGCGTCTCCCGACAGAAGGCAAGACGCAAGCGCCTGTACTGATCCAGGCCGGCCCGGCGCCGACGCGGAATCCCCGCGCGGACCGGCACCCGCCTGCACCCTGCTCATGGCCCGGTCCGGCATCAAATTCCCGAGGGCTTGACGCCTGGACAACGGAACTGCCCCATGTCTGAACTCAAACAGCGCATCCTGGACGACATGAAATCCGCCATGCGGCAGAAGGATGCCGTTGCCCTGGAGACCATCCGCATGATCCGTGCCGCGGTTCAGCGCCGCGAGGTGGACGAGCGTATCGAACTGGACGACAGCGGGGTCCTGCAAATCATCCAGAAGCTAATCAAGCAGTGCACCGATGCGGCCGAACAGTTCGGTGAGGGTGGCCGCGAAGACCTCGTGGCGAAGGAAAGGGCCAATATCCGCATCCTGGAACAGTACCTGCCCGAGCAGCTGTCCGGCGGCGAACTGGAGGAACTGGTACGGCAGGCCATCACCGAGACCTCCGCCGGTTCAATGAAGGATATGGGCAAGGTCATGGGGGTCCTGAGAACCCGGGTTCAGGGCCGGGCCGACATGGGCACCCTCAGCAACCTGGTCAGGTCCCTCCTGGACTGATCCGCCGGGTCGGCCGGTAACGGCGTACAGCCGGTTTCAGCCGGACTCCAGCCGGTCGAGCCATCCCTGAAGCCGGAACAGCGCCACGATCGTCTTGGCGTCGTCGATGGTGCCGTCCCTGGCCATGGAAAGGGCTTCCGCCACTGTCAACCAGTGGGTTTCGATGAATTCGTAGTCTTCGGGCTCAGCCTCGCCGCGCCTCGCGCCGGTGGCGAGAAAGATGTGCAGCCGCTCGCTGCAGAAACCCGGGGTGGTCAGGGTGGAGCCGAGCGGGACCATGTCACCCGCGGTGCAGCCGGTTTCCTCTTTCAGTTCGCGGTGCGCGGTGGCCAGCGGATCCTCGTGGCCCTCCGTCAGCCCCGCCGGCAGCTCCCAGATCCATCCGCCCGCGGCATGCCGGAACTGCCGGATCAGGCAGATGCGCCGCTCGTCGTCCATGGCAATCACCACAACGCCGCCCGGATGGCGCACGATCTCGAGGGCCAGGATTTCCCCGTTGGGCAGCTTGACCGTTTCAAGGCCCAGGTTCACCACGGCCCCCGCATGGATCAGCCGCCGGCTTCGGGGTTCGTCCGGGAAGTCGAGGAGTGAAGGCTCGTAGTCAGCCGGTGCCCGGTAGCCCAGCAGGTTGAACACAGTGGCCGCCACGTTCGCCAGGCCGCCGTCGATGTCGCTCCGCAGCTGGTAGCCGCAGTCGCCCGCGGGATCCACGATCACGAACGGTACCGGGTTCAGGGTATGGGCGGTCCGCGGAATCCGCAGATCCCCCTTTTGCAGGAACATTTCGTCCGCGTTGCCATGATCGGCGGTGAGGATCATGGTGCCCTCCAGTTCCACAACGGCCTGCTCCAGCCGCCCAAGACACCGGTCGATGGTTTCCAGGGCGGACACGGTGGCGGGGATATCGCCGGTGTGCCCCACCATGTCGCCGTTGGCGAAGTTGATGCGGCCGAAACGGTACTCCCCGGAGCGCAAGAGCCTGATGGTCTCCCCGGTGATTTCCTCCGCTTTCATCCCCGGGGCCTCGTTGAAGGGGACCCGGTCCGACGGAATCTCGACCCAGGTCTCGAGGGTCTCGTCGAAGCGGCCGGAGCGGTTGCCGTTCCAGAAATAGGTGACGTGGCCGAATTTCTGGGTTTCGCTGACGGCGAAGGTCTTGAGGCCCTCGGCGCAGAGATATTCCACCATGGTTCCTTCGATCACCGGCGGATTGACCAGATAGTTCGCGGGAACCTCCAGGTCGCCATCGTATTGAAGCATGCCGCAGAAAAACGCGTCGGGGCGGCGTTTGCGCTCGAATGCCTCGAACGGGCCGGATTCCATGGCCTGGGAAAACTCGATGGCCCGGTCGCCACGGAAATTGAACAGCACCACCGCATCACCGTCCGCCACCGTCCCCACGGGATTGCCCCCGCCGTCCGTGACCACGAATGGCTCAAGCGTCTGGTCGGTGATCCGGGAATCCGCATTGTATTGCCGCCGTATCTCGGCGGTCACATCGGTGACCGGGCGGCCCTCGCCAAGCACATGGGTGTCGTATCCCCGCCTCACCATGTCCCAGTCCGCCTGGTAACGGTCCATGGTGATGACCATGCGGCCCCCGCCGGAGGCGATGCGGTAGTCGAGGTATCCGTCTTCACTGGCGGCCCGAAGAACTTTCTGGAGCTGCTCGACATAGTCCGGTGCGGACCGTGGGGCCACGTCCCGTCCGTCCAGCAGGCAATGCACCCGGACCTTCACAATGCCCGATTCGGCGCACCGCCGTATCATGGCGAGCAGGTGGTCGATATGGGAGTGCACGTTGCCGTCGGACAACAGCCCAATAAAGTGCACGCAGGCACCGGCCCTGCCGCGCCTTTCCACCTGCCGCCAGGAATCGCTGTCGAAAATGCCGCCGCATGCGAACGCCTCGTTCACCAGCTTGGCACCCTGGTTGATGATCTGGCCGCTGCCAAGGGCGTTGTGTCCAACCTCGCTGTTGCCCATGTCGTCCTCTCCGGGCAGGCCCACCCAGGGACCATGGGCGTGCAGCCTGGTGCTGTGGCGGGATGCGATCAGGCGGTCCATCACCGGGGTTTCGGCAAGGGACACCGCGTTGGCGGGCCCCGCGGGCGCCAAGCCGACGCCGTCGGCCACCACCAGCAGCAGGGGGCCCCTGCGGCCCTTGTAGGTAACCAGTTTGTCCAGGAGCATGGTACTTGTCACGGATGTCCGGGGATGGGTTTGGACTGCAGTTTTCGTTTCAGTGCCGTCAGCGCTCGCCCGCGGTGGCTGCGGGAATTCTTCCCGTCCGCGGACAACTCGGCCGCGGTCACGCCAAGTTCCGGCACCAGGAACACCGGATCGTAACCGAACCCGCTGTCTCCACGCGGCACCCGGGCAATCTCGCCCTCCCAGGTGCCATCGCAGATCAGGGGGGCCGGGTCCGATGGGTGCCGCAGGACCACGATGACACAGCGGAAACGGGCGCTTCGCCCGGAGACCCCTTCCAGTTCCCGGAGCAGCCTGGCCACGTTTTCCCGGTCATCCGCGACGTTTCCGGCATAGCGCGCCGAGTGGATTCCGGGTGCGCCGTCCAGCGCGTCCACTTCCAGCCCGGAATCATCCGCCACGGCGGGCAGACCGCTCGCACGGCTGGCGTGACGCGCCTTCAGGATCGCGTTCTCCACGAAAGTAAGCCCGGTCTCCTCGACGCGCTCCCGGGTGAAGTCGGATTGCGGGATGACATCGTATCCCGGCAGCAGGCGGCGCATCTCCCGGAGCTTGCCCGGATTGCCTGTGGCGAGCACGAAACGCGTCATGGCCGCACCGGGTCAGTTCTCGAGGGCGTCCCGCTGGATTGCGAACAGGGTCCCGCAGGCTTTCCCGGCGTGATCCAGCATCCGGTTCAACGTCTCCCGGTCGAATGGGGCGCCTTCCGCGGTTCCCTGCACCTCGATCAGGCCGCCCCGGTCATCCATGACAACGTTCATGTCGGTTTCCGCCCGGTTGTCCTCCGCGTAGTCTAGGTCGGTCACCACCTGTCCTTCGAACACGCCAACCGAGACCGCGCTCACCGCGCGGTGGACCGGATCGTCCGCGATGAGGTCATGGTACAACAGCCAGTTCACGGCGTCCCGGAGCGCCACCCAGGCCCCGGTAATGGCGGTAGTGCGGGTGCCGCCGTCGGCCTGGATCACATCGCAGTCCACGGTGATCGTGCGTTCACCGAGCACACGGGCATCCACCGCCGCGCGCAGCGATCGACCGATGAGTCTCTGAATCTCCAGGGAACGCCCGTTTTGCCTGCCTCTTGCGGCCTCACGGTCGGTACGTGTGGTCGTCGACCGCGGCAGCATGCCGTATTCGGCGGTGACCCATCCCTTCTTCTGGTGGCGGAGGAACGGCGGCACGCGCTCGTCGATGCTGGCGGTGCACAGTACCCGCGTGTCGCCGAAGCTGACCAATACGGAACCTTCCGCGTGACGGGTGTAGTGGCGAATGATACTGACCGGTCGCAACTCATCCGGGCTGCGATCGCTGGGTCTGGACATGATGAGGCATTATCAGATTGGGCGGGGACGCCGATTATACGCGTTGCGGACCCGGCAGTCAGGGAACGGGATTCACCGGTGGGGCAGGGGTTTCTCGTACCAGGCCACGTCAACCCGCCGGCCGAATTTCGTGCCGACCTCGCTGAGCACGCCGGTAAGGCTGAAACCGAATTTCTCATGCAGCGCGATGGAGGCGGCGTTGGGTAGTGCAATGATCGCGTAGGCGCGATGCAGGTCTGTGGTGTTGAGGCGCGTGAAAAGCGCCTGGTACAGCGCAGTGCCCGTCCCGGGGGGTGTCACATCCGGGGCGGTGTATACCGTGACGTCAGTCGACGAGTCATAGGCAGCCTTGGGACGAAACTTCCCGTTGTGGGCGAAACCCACGATTTCGCCCGAGGCTTCTGCCACCACCAGGAAATACGGCTTCGCGAGACCCAGAATCCATGCCTGCCTTTGATCCTCGCTCCAGGGTTCGATGTCGAAGGTCGCCGTCGTGTGGAGAACATAGTGATTGTAGATCCGGTTGATTGGCGCGGTGTCGCCCCCGTTCCCCGACCGGATCACCGGTTCTTCATTCCTGCCCACGGAGTACCAGGTTGACCAGTTCGAATACCAGAGTAGCGGCGGCCAGGGAAGTGATCTCGGCGTGATCATAGGCCGGGGCCACTTCCACCACGTCCCCGCCAACCAGTTTCAGCCCTTGCAGTCCCCGCAGGATGTTGACCAGTTCCCGGCTGGTGAGCCCCGCCAATTCCGGGGTACCGGTTCCCGGCGCATGGGCCGGATCGAGCACATCGATATCGATGGACAGGTAAAGGGGGGCGTCGCCGACGCGATCACGAATCCGGCGGGCGACGTGGCCGGGCCCCTGTTCTTCGAGCTCGTCGCAGTGTATGACCTTGAAACCCAGGTCGGCATCACGTTCGAGATCCTCACGGCTGTACAGGGGCCCGCGGATTCCCACGTGCATGGAGGCCTGGTCGTTGAACAGACCCTCCTCCGCGGCACGGCGAAACGGGGTGCCGTGGGTGTACGGTGCCCCGAAGTATGTGTCCCAGGTATCCAGGTGGGCGTCGAAATGCACCAAGGCCACCGGGCCGTGGCGGCGGTGCATGGCCCTCAGAAGGGGCAGGGCGATGGTGTGATCGCCTCCCAGGCTGATCATGCTGCCCGATTTGGTCAGCAATTCCAAAGCCGCCGTTTCGATCTGGGCGATGGCCTCGTCGATACTGTAGGGATTGCAGGCGACATCGCCGGCGTCCGCCACCTGGATTTCCCGGAACGGCTCGGTGGCGTAGGCGGGATGGAAGTTGTAGCGCAGGTGGCGCGATGCCTGGCGAATGGCTTGGGGACCGAAACGGGCACCAGGCCGGTAGCTGGTACCGGAGTCGAATGGCACCCCGAGAATGGCGACATCGCAGTAGGGTACGTCTCGCAATTCCGGCAGGCGGCAGAATGTGGATGGTCCGGCAAAGCGTGGTACCACGGTGCCGCTGATCGGTTGCACAGGTGGAGTCTCGCGGTCAGTCATGGGACGATTCGAAGGTTGACATCCCCGATTCTGATTCAGTTTCTTCCGGGATAAAAGGGGCGGGTCGCCGGATTCGGCCGATCGTCGACCTCGTCCGCCAGCAACTCCCTGGTAACGGGCCCAGGGTCAGGCCGTAGGTGATGCGACGGCTGTCACCGTATTGCTCGGACAGTGGGAAAGGGAATGGGGCCAAGGATTGGCACAAACTCCTGCCGCGGAACGCGGCTCAGTTCAAACACCCACCGGGTGAGCGTTCGATGCCGGGTTTTCCGCAGAAACCGGGAAGACAGTTCGGTGAATGTCGAAGTAATTGTGATCAGATCGGGTAACCCCGGGGGAAATATTTTGGGGATGTCACACCCGCAAGATGTACCCGCCCGCGAACTGCAGCCCCCCCGTCAAGAGGCAAGAGAGAAAATGTCGAAAGTGAACGTGGTGAGGATACTGTTCGTGCTGGTGGCCGCGATTTCATGGAGCAAGGCCGGTCTCTTTACCCGGGCCGTTACAACCGATATCTCGACGACACTGCTCTCAGTCCTTGTTCGGCGGCTTGTTCGTGCTCGGAATTGCGATGCTCCCGATATCGGGAAACCCCAGTACCGCTCTACGGATACCCCCGCGGGGAAGGTGGCCTCGGCGAATGCCGGGAGGCCGATACAGGAATTGTTCCCCTGTTGTCGCGAACATCCGATCATTGTCTGGACGCCGCAGCCGTCGACAGTCAGCAGCGGCCCGAATAAATCCCTGACCATTACGAAACGAGGGGCAGGTGCGGCAGTCTCCGCCTGCTTTCATTTCCGCGCATGACGGGTTAATGTCCACGCCTTCTGGTTACGCATCCGAACGATCGTGGCCGGGGTATCCCCCCGTCGCAATCTTCCCCAGAGCCGAGGTACAGGCAATTGCAGATTCGACCGGCCACTGTTGCCGACCGCCCGGGCGTTGTCGCATTGTGGAACAGGGTTTTCCCGGACGACCCGCCTCACAACGCTCCTGCGGCGGTGTTCGACGCCAAGCTCTCCACGGGGGATGGAATGCTGATTGTCGCGAAGAACGGCAGCTTGATCATCGGCACGGCGATGGCGGGATACGACGGCCACCGCGGATGGCTGTACAAGGTGGCGGTCGCACCGGAATACCGCCGGCGGGGCATCGCCGGATCCCTCGTGGATCATGCCGTCCGGGCCTTGCGAGCCGCGGGTTGCACGAAGGTCAATCTCCAGATTCGCCCAGCCAACGAGGGTGTACGGGTTTTCTACAAGTCGATCGGTTTCATGGTCGAAGAGCGGCTGAACATGGGCATGTGCATTGGCTGACCGGACCGGCGCGGCGGGGGTTCTCAGGTCGAAGGACGCCACCGGGAGAACACTGGAGCACCCCGGTATCGACCTGCGTGCACGGGTGGATGGGAAATTACCGGACTGAAAGCGCCTGCGGCGACCGCCGGTTCGGTTGGGTCGCTTCGCATTTCAGAGAAATTTCATGGCACGGGCAACCGACTCAATACCGATACTGACGCTGATACTGCTGATATCGGTTCCCTTGCTGTCGCTGAATATGTTTCTGCCGTCGCTGGGAGTCATGGCCGGTGAATTCCGGGTGGGGTATGACACGATGTCCCTGGCGGTGTCAGGCTACCTGGCCTTTACGGCGGTAATTCAGATTCTCGCGGGGCCTGTTGCAGACAAATATGGCCGCCGGCCGGTCCTTCTTGCGAGCCTGGTGCTGTTCGTTGCCGCGTCGGTCGGCTGTGCATTGGCCGACAGTTTCGAATCGTTTCTCTTCTTCCGTGTCCTGCAGGGCGGGGTGATCACGGGCGCGGCCTTGTCCCGCGCCATTGTAAGCGACATCGCCGGACCGAAGCAGGCAGCGAGCATACTCGGCTACATGGCCATGGCGATGAGTCTCGCCCCGATTGTCGGTCCGTCTCTTGGCGGATTTCTGGGCGAAATAGCAGGGTGGCGGGTCAATTTCTGGGTATACACCGGTGTCGGGGTCGGTCTGTGGGTGCTGGTTTGGGTGCAACTCCCTGAAACGGCAGGTGGAGGCGCCGAAAGCGGTGCAGCTTTTGTACGATCCTACTTCGAGCTGTTGGCCAACCTGCATTTCTGGGCATACACGCTCATCATGGCCTTCTCGGTTGGCGGGTTCTATGCCTTCATCAGCGGCATCCCTCTCGTCGCCAATAGGCAGCTTGGGATGCCGGAGTCGCAGATTGGTCTTGGGATGGCGACGATCACCGTGGGCTTCCTGCTTGGCAGCTTCCTGTCCGCCAGGTATTCCGCTGCCCGTGAGCTGGACACGATGATTGTGTTCGGCCGTATCTTGGCGAACCTGGGGCTTCTTGGATGCCTTGCGGTGCTGTTGGCGGGATGGGTGACCCCATGGAGCCTGTTTTGCGGCATCGTCTTCGTGGGTCTTGGAAACGGCCTGACGATGCCGGGCGCAAGTTCCCTGGTCATGTTCATGCGCAAGGAACTGTCAGCGAGCGCGTCGGGCCTGTCCGGTGCGGTCGTTGTGATGATGGGGGCGGCTGTCACCGCAGTCACCGGGCATCTCATGGAAGCCCAGCCGAGGGCCGAAGTACTGGTTGGCCTCATTCTCGTGCTGACTCTGGCCAGTCTGGCCATTGCCGGGTGGATTTCCAGGAGGAGGCCCGGCAGCATGGTCCCCGATCGCTGATTGCCGATCGCGGCTCCGACCCGGGCGCGTCCGGTTGCCGTATGCCCCGCGAAACCGGTCCCGGTATCATGGATTGGCGATTCGGCGGGGCGGCGGCAGGGACGATCTTGCTGTAATGTGCCACCGACTTCGACTATATTAGCGCGGTTTTTTTCCGATCAGGGTTACCGTCCCGCCATGGCCAGTACCGTTGTCAATTCCTGGAACGAGTTCGATCCGCTGAAGCATGTCATCGTCGGCCGGGCCGACCATACCTGCATCCCTCCCAGCGAGCCGGCTACCGAGGCCAAGGTGCCCGAGGACAGCGACATGCACGGCATGTGGGGTCCGCGGCCCCTGGAGACCGTGGAGAAGGCCAACGTCCAGTTGGACAATCTCGTCAAGGTGCTGGAGGAAAGGGGTATCCGGGTGGACCGGCCAACTCCGATCCAGTGGAATCAGGCCGTGGCCACGCCGGATTTCATGGCCGCGAGCCAGTTCGGCTGCATGCCGCCCCGGGATGTTCTGCTCACGGTGGGGAGCGAGATTCTATCCGCGGCCATGTCCTTTCGCTGCCGCTACTTCGAGTACCTCGCCTATCACGACCTGATGCAGCGGTATTTCGATGAGGATCCCAACTTCCGCTGGGAGCAGGCCCCCCGCCCCCGCCTGGATGACCGCTCCTACAAGGCGGGCTATTTTGACGACATCACCATCGATGAACGGCTGGAACGCACCGCGGCACTGGATTTCGTGACCACGGAGACCGAACCGCTGTTCGACGCGGCCGACGTCATGCGCCTCGGAAAGGACCTGTTCTGCCAGCATGGACTCACCACCAACCGCCGGGCCATGGAATGGCTGCAGCGACATTTTTCCGACCATCGCGTCCACGCCGTGAATTTTCCCGGCGACCCCTATCCGATCCATATCGATGCCACCTTCGTGCCGCTGCGGCCGGGTCTCATCATCAACAATCCCAACCGCCGCCTGCCGGAGCCGCAACGGAAGATTTTCGAGGCCAATGACTGGGAGATCGTGGACGCCGCCCGGCCAGCCCATGACACCCCGCCACCGCTGTGTTACTCCAGTGTCTGGCTGTCCATGAATTGCCTGGTGCTGGATCACGGGACCGTGATCGTCGAGGCCAGCGAGGTTCATCAGATGGAACAGATGGATCGTCTGGGGATGAACGTGATTCCGGTGCCGTTCCGTGACGCGTATCCGTTCGGCGGCGGCCTGCACTGTGCCACCGGCGACGTCCACAGGGAGGGCGGCTGCGAGGATTTTTTCCCCAAGCAGATTCCGGGAACCCGGATCAGGCCCTGATCGGCAAAGTCGGGCCGGTTTCCCGGTGCAGTCCACATTTGGGATTGTGTCAGCCGAATACCTGAAATCACGTTAAAATAGGCGGCCGCTACCGCTATCCGAACGCCGGATTTCGCCATGACCCGACAATGGACGCCATCCACCTGGCGTGACCAGCCCATATGCCAGGCGCCAAGCTACCCGGACCGGGAAACTCTCCGGTTCGTCGAGGAACATATCGCCACGTGGCCGCCCCTGGTGTTCGCGGGCGAGGCCCGTGCCCTCCGGAAATCCCTGGGCGAGGTGTGCGAAGGCCGTGCCTTTCTGCTCCAGGGGGGCGACTGTGCGGAGAGCTTCAGCGAGCATGGCGCGGACAATATCCGGGATTTTTTCCGCGTATTTCTCCAGATGTCTATCGTGCTCACATGCGGCGCATCGAAGCCGGTGGTCAAGGTCGGACGCATCGCGGGCCAGTTTGCCAAGCCGAGGTCCTCGGACTTCGAGACGCGGGACGGCGTCAGCCTGCCTTCCTACCGCGGGGACATCATCAACGGAATCGAATTCGACGAGGCGGCAAGGGTTGCGGATCCGGAGCGGCTGAAGATGGCATACCGGCAGTCTGCTGCCACGCTGAACCTGTTGCGTGCCTTTGCCCAGGGGGGGTTTTCCAACCTGGAGAACGTGCATGAGTGGATGTTGGAATTCGTTGCGGGCAATCCCCAGGCGGACCGGTACCGGGAACTCGCGGATCGTATATCGGAGTCCATGGCCTTCATGTCCGCCATCGGCATCAACGCGGAAAACAACCCGCGAATCCGGGAAACCAGTTTCTACACCAGTCACGAAGCCCTGCTTCTCGGTTACGAGGAAGCGCTCACCCGGACCGATTCCACCACCGGTGAATGGTATGCCACTTCGGGGCACATGATCTGGATCGGGGACCGCACCAGGCAGCTGGATCATGCCCATGTGGAGTTCTGCCGGGGCGTGCGAAATCCCATCGGGATCAAGTGCGGGCCGTCGCTGGAACCGGAAGAGCTCCTGTCCCTGATCGATGTACTCAACCCGGACAATATGCCCGGACGGCTGACCTTGATCGCACGCTTCGGCCATGACAGGGTGGAACAGTCCCTGCCGCGGCTGATCCGCGCCGTGGAGAGAGAGGGCCGCAAGGTGGTCTGGTCCTGTGATCCGATGCACGGCAACACGATCACGGCCAACGGGTACAAGACCCGTCCGTTCCAGCGGATACTGGCGGAGGTGCAGCGGTTCTTCGATGTGACCAAGGCGGAAGGCGTCCACCCCGGCGGAATCCATGTCGAAATGACCGGCAAGAATGTCACCGAATGCACTGGCGGTGCGCGGGATATCTCGGAGGACAATCTTTCCGACCGTTACCATACCCACTGCGACCCGCGGTTGAATGCGGAGCAGTCGGTGGAACTGGCGTTTCTGGTGGCGGGGCTGTTGAAGAACGGCCGCGCCGGTACGGCGACCCGAATGGCGGTCAACGGCTGACGACCCGTATGGGCGCAGCGCCCGTCCCGCCGGCACCAGCCGCCGGAGATTGTCCGGATCCGCTTGTGGAACGTATCGGCGAGGACATGCCGTCGACATTGCCGGCATGAGGCCAGGCATCTCCGTTATCCCGGGAAGAGCCGGCCGGATCGATATCCCCCGGCGTCCCGGCAGGTTCTGAACCGGCCGTGTATTGCTCCATGATGCTGGCGGCGGTCCTCATGGACGCTGCGCTCGGCTGGCCACGGGGGTTCTATACGCGGATCGGCCATCCGGTTTCATGGCTTGGCCGCCTGATCGGGTTGCTGGATTCGTGGCTGAATGTCCCACGGCATGTCGAATCCGTTCGCAGGGCAACCGGAATCCTGGCGGTGTTGCTTGTGGCGTCCGTCACCGTCTGTCCCGCGGTCCTGGTCCAGCGGGCCCTGCCCGAAGGCATCGCGGGTCTGATGATCGGTGCCTGTCTCAGTTGGCCCCTGATCGCGGCAAGATCCCTGTACGAACATGTCAACGTGGTGCTTCTTCCCCTCCTGCAGGGCAATCTTGGTGAGGCGAGGTGGGCGGTGTCCCGGATCGTCGGGCGTGAAACTTCACATCTTGACGGGGCCGGCGTCGGCCGCGCCGCGCTGGAAAGCCTGGCGGAGAACACCTCGGACGGCGTCATCGCCCCCGTGTTCTGGGGGGCGGTTCTCGGGTTGCCGGGCATCGTCGCCTACAAGACGATCAATACCCTGGACTCGATGGTCGGACACCGTACGGAACGCCATGCGGCGTTCGGCTGGGCCTCTGCCCGGCTTGATGATGCGGTGAACTTCATTCCTGCACGGCTGACGGGATTGCTGTTCGCGTTATTCTCGGTCAGGCTCCGGCAGTCCCTGCGCTGCATGATGCGGGATTCGCGACACCACCGTTCCCCCAATGCCGGCTGGCCCGAGGCGGCCATGGCGGGTGCGCTCGGTGTCCGGCTCTCCGGACCCCGGACATACGCGGACCGGGTGGTCGACGAGCCGTGGCTGAATCCGGGCCTTGCGGATCCCGGAACAACGGAACTCGGCAATGCGCTCAGGCTGTATGTGCGCAGCCTGGTCGGAATGATCGCCATCCTGGCCCTGGTCTCATTTGCCCTGTCATCCTGATGCGGGCACATCCCGGGCATGGCGGCAACCCGGATGGGGTTGTCTGGAAACATGAGGATTCCAGGGAAGAATGGATGGACCCGTCCGCAGGCATCTATCACCGCCCCTGTCCGCTTCCCCGGTTGCCGTCACACGCCCGGAACGCGCTGCCAAGTCCGGGAGGAAATCGGAACGCCTGTATATGCCGCTACCCGGAGGAGCCGTGACGATCGATCGCTTGCGTCTGGCAAGGTGACGGGAAATGCTGGATCACCGATCCGGCACCAGTCCCGCCTTCACGGCGAAGGGATCGTTTTCCGGGTCCTCGTTCCAGAAGTATTCGGCCCAGTCCGCGGCCTGCCGCGCCTGGTCCAAACCGAGAACATCGGCGATCACCGCCAGGGCCATGTCCGTACCCGCAGAGACGCCGGATGAGGTGTAGACGTTGCCGTCCTGCACCCATCTTGCCTGTCTGACCCACTGCACTTTGGCACCGAAACCGGACACCCAGCCGAAGGCGTTCTTGTTGGTGGTGGCTCTGCGGCCATCCAGGATGCCGGCCTGGGCGAGGAGGGCGGAACCGGTGCACACCGAGGTGATCAGCCGGGCACTCTCGGACTGTTGCCGCAACCATTGCATGACTACCGGCTGGTGCACCGCCTGCCGGGTCCCTTTTCCCCCGGGCACCAGCAGCAGGTCGAATTGTTCCCCGTCGGCAAGGGTGTGATCCGGCAACGAGACCGGTTTCTGGCTGCTCGTGACGGGGCTGCCGGTCTCCGCAACCAGCCGGATGTCGAAATGCTCCGGGTACATCCCGAACATTTCCAACGGTCCGCACAGGTCCAGCAGTTCAAAGCCGGGAAAAATAAGGGCACCGATCTTCATGGTTACCATGTGTCACCAGGGTTTGCACAACCGGAATCTACTGCCTCGTGGTCAATCGCACGAATGATGATCCGGATCTGTAAGCGATTGCTGTATTTCATCGGGTTATTTCGTGCTGACTTCCGGCCCCTGCACATGTGATCAGGCTGCAGCCGACCTGATTTTGAATGCGGCCTGCCATTTTCCGACATCCTTGAAATCGAAGCAAATGCCAAGAATCCAGGGAAAGACGAACAGGACAAACAGCGTGGAGGAAAGCAATCCGAATGCAACGGAAACGACGAGAGGGGCCAGCACCTGGGCCTGCGGACTGGTTTCGGTCACGATCGGCATCAAGATTGGGGTCTTGACCGCCGCTAACAAGCCGGTTATTTTTACCGCAGATGCTTCTGCAGCAGCCCCGGAATCGTCGACGGAAACTTATGACGCGAGAGATTGAGGCTTAGGATGAGCGACCTCGCCAATTGCGAAAATTAATAACTGAACGGAGGTGGTATGATGATAACTGGTGACCATCACGTCGCACGACTGCTGAAATCAGAAGTGAACTACATACTCCTGGCGCTGGCAGTAGTCGTCTACGCACCCGGGGGCATAGCATACGGCAATGATGTAAAAGAATACGAAGGCAACACCATGACCTTCGAGATCACCAAGCCAACGACAAATACCGGTTACAATTATCCGGAGAAAGTCCGTTATTCGTACAGTGTAAATGACGGTTCGGCGAAGATTGGATCGGACTACAGTGTCCCTGCCGGGAAAACAGGCAAGATCGTTTTTCCGGCAGGCTCGGCAACGACCGCAAAGATCGAAATGAATTTATTCGAGGATGACCTTGACGAAGGCAGCGGTGAGACACTGGAATTAGTTCTGACTAGTCCTCAATACGAAGCTGCAAGCGGCATGTATTTGTACGGATTTTATTTGCCTACACTCCTAACCTTTGATGGATTGATTCTTGATCCCGATTGATCAGACCCTGGCGTCCTGTCCGATTAATTAATGTAAGAACACTATTCACTGATTCGATGATCTCGTCTGCGGATTTTGTCCAGCGAAAAGGCTTGGGCTGCTCGTTGTTGATGTTCAGGTAATCACGGATTGCCTTCTCCAAAGCGACCACCGAACGGTGAGAGCCACGCCGCAACTGGTGCTCCGTCAGATGGGCAAAGAAGCGCTCCACCAGATTGATCCACGAACGGTAAGTCGGCGTGAAGTGGCAATGGAATCGCCGGTGGCGCAAAAGCCACTGCTTGACCTTCGCGGTTTTGTGAGTCCCGTAGTTGTCCAGGATCATGTGGATCTCCAGATCGTCGGGAACGACCCGATCGATATGCCGTAAGAAGCGGATGAAATCGATGCTGCGGTGGCGTCGTTTGATCTTGCCGATGACCTCGCCCGTCGCGACATCCAACGCCGCGAACAGTGTCGTCGTGCCGTAACGCCGATCGTCATGGGTGCGCGTCTCAGGTATGCCGTAGTTCAAAGGCAACGACCGTTGCGTGCGGTCCAGCGCCTGAATCTGACTGTTCTCATCCACACACAAAACCAGCGCTTTTTCGGGCGGATCCAGGTAGAGACCCACCACATCGCGTACCTTTTCCACAAAGTGCGGGTCGGTGGAGAGCTTGAAGTGATGCGACAGATGAGGCTTCAGACCAAAGGCACGCCAGACGCGATGCACGAAATCCCGTGGCATGGCCAACTCTTCCGACAGGCTGCGTACACTCCAGTGAGTAGCCTTCTTCGGCTTGCGGTTCAGCGTGGCATCCAAAACCGCCTGCACTTTTTCATCACCGTGACGTCGCGGCTGGCCGCTTCGAGGCGCATCGCTCAGTCCGGCCAGACGCTCAGCGGCAAATCGACGACGCCACTTGGAAATCGTCTGCCGGCTGATCCGATGACGTTCGGCAATCTCCTCACCGGAGAATCCGGCCGCACAGTCCAGAACGATGCCGGCCCGAACGAACAGCCCCGACTTCCCGGTGCTCTGTCGGCGCCAACGTCGCAGTTCCTTTCTCTCCTCTTCGCTCAGCACAATTTCTCTTGCCGGTCGCCCCATGGCAAACTCCTCGAATGACGGTCTTGCTATTGGACAACAAACGAGCATTTTATTTCAACTAATTAATCGGACATTATACTAGCGGGCTGCTGAAAAACTCCTGGCGCGTTTGTGCATGGCGTGATTCGCTGCGCTGGGAGCGAGACGGAGCGAGACGGAGCGAGACGGAGCGAGACGGAGCGGGGCGGCGATGCGGGGCAAGGACGATGGTAGCGGCAGCCTATTCAGCTACGTTGATCTGGAGGCGCGCGTGCCTCGGGGTCACCCCTAGGAGCGCCGCGATTTGACGAACGCGGCGTTATCGGAGATGTCGGGAGAGTTTGAGTCGCTTTATTCGCGCACAGACCGTCCGGGGACCGCGTCGGGGAAGCTGCTGCGAGCACTGTTGCTGCAAGCGTTCTACTCGATCTGCTCGGAGCGCCAGCTGATGGAGCAGCTGGAGTTCAACTTTCTGTTCCGATGGTTTGCGGGGCTGGAGATCGACGACCGTGTGTGGGACGCGACGGTGTTCACGAAGAACCGCGAGCGTCTTCTGGGGATTGGGGGTCCCCTTCATTCACGATCCGGCCGGGAGAGAGTTCGGGCTGTACTTCCACGGTCCGTCCCTGGACCTGGCTGATCACGGACCAGGATGAAGCGGCCGCGACGCGGCCGTAACCGGCGACCGAGGGCCGAAACGGAATGGTCACGACTTCGGCGACCCGCACGGCGAGGGCTTCCTCCCGGGGAGCGGTCTCTTCACTGTGCCTTTCCTCCCGATTCATCCAATAGAATAACGCAATCCCCGCCAGTATCGGAGGTATGATCAATCATTGCCGCCAGTGCATCTCAGGGCCCAAACGAAAATGTAGTGGAGTGATTTGAGCAGGTTGCTACTCCCCGTGCGTGCCAGAATGGACAATCCGATGATCCTGACTCAAACACATGTTCGAAAATTGCAAGGGATGCCGGAGGCATGCAGTGAACTGCACCGGTCGGGAATGGGCATGGACACAACCCCGATGCAGCCGTCCCCGCATGCCGGCGCCCATTCAGTGGAGATTGTGGTTCTCCGGCTGGAGTGCGGGAGTGCCGTATCGTGGAACCATACCGATTACCCAATAGAAATGCGTGGTTGAAGGAAAAGGCAGACTGATGGCGAAAGACAGCGAGATGGTGATCAATCTGCAGGGCATTGCCAAATCCTACCGCGAGGGCGACAGCACCCGCCGGATTCTCACTTCGCTGAATTTTTCCGCAAAGGCCGGCGATTTTGTCGCGATCGGCGGGCCCAGCGGCTCCGGCAAATCCACCCTGCTGAATCTTCTCGCCGGCCTGGACCGACCGGACACCGGGATCGTCTGCGTGGCGGGCAACGATCTCGCTGCGCTGGGCAGCGATGCGTGCACCCGTCACCGACGCCGGCACATCGGCCTGGTGTTCCAGTTCTTCAACTTGGTGCCCACGCTCACGGTGGCGGAGAACCTGCGGCTGCCGTTGTCGCTCAACGGTATCGACGAGCCCCTGGGCCAGATCGACGGCATGCTGTCGAATTTCGGCCTGGCGGAGCGGCGCGATGCCTATCCGGAAACCCTGTCCGGGGGGGAGCAGCAGAGGCTGGCGGTACTGCGTGCGGCGGTACACGGGCCGTCCGTCGTTCTTGCGGATGAGCCGACGGGCAACCTCGACCGCGAAAGGGGGGAGGCGGTGGTTACATTGCTGAGCGGCCTCGCGGAACAGGGAACCTGTGTCGTGATGGCGACGCACAGCCGCCGGGCCGCCGCTGCGGCCGGGCGCCGGCTGCGCATTGTGGACGGTGTGCTGGGTCCATGGGACTGGTAGTTGTCGCGCTTGTCCGGGACCTGTTGAGGCGTCCCTGGCAGCTGGTGCTGACTGTCCTCAGTGTGGCCGCGGGCGTGTCCGTGGTCGTGGGCATCGACATCGCCAACGGTTCGGCGATGGCGGAATTCAACCGGGCGGGCAGGGTCATGAACGGGGCCGCCACCCATCGCCTCACCGGGAGCACCCGGGCGCTGGATGAATCGCTCTACCGCATCGTGCGCGTGGAGGCGGGCATCCGGGCCGCTGCGCCGGTGATCAGCGCCACAGTGTCGATTGCGGGCAGTAAGGACCGCTGGACCCTGATGGGCGTGGATCCGCTGAGCGATTACCGGTTGCGGAACTTTCACCTTGATCAGCGCACTGACGGGCCCGGTTCGGAAGTCATGGCGGGAATCTCCTGGCCCCTGTTCGGGCCGGCGGGTCTGGCGGGGAAGAAAGGTGACCCCGTGGTGCTGGAACATGGCAGCCGCAGGCAGGCCTTTCATTGGACCGGCACTCTCACGATCCCCGGCGAATCGGAATCCAGGCTGCTGGTGACGGACATTTCCTGGATTCAGGATTTTCTTGCCCTGCAGGGCCGAATCAGCTACGTGGACCTGCGCCTTGAGCCGGGTGAGGAAAGTGCGTTGCGCGCTTTGCTGCCCGCCGACGTGAGGCTGATCGACCTCGGCATCCACCATGGCGCCCGGAAGGACATGAGCCGTGCGTTTCGCATCAACCTCACCGCGCTCAGCCTGCTCGCCCTGGTGGTTGCCATGTTCCTGGTCTACAGTGCGGTCAGCTTCCACGCGATCCGGCGCCGGCGGTTACTGGGGTTGCTGGGTGCGGTGGGTGTCACCGGCGGCCAGGTCTCCCTGGTGCTGCTCCTCGAAGTGGTGCTGATCGGGGTGTTCGGCACCGTCTCCGGCATACTGCTCGGCGGGGTCCTGGCGGAGGTGCTGACCATCCTGGTGAGTGACACCATCAACGCCCTGTACCACGAACTCGGGAATCCGGTGCCTGTCCTTTCCGCCTGGACCGTTTCCAAGGCCCTGCTGGTGGGCCTGGCGGCGAGCGTGGTTGCAGGCTTGGCGCCCACACTGGCGGCCGCCCGGGAGGCGCCGGTGGTGTTGCTCCACGAAACGGCGGGATCCCGGAGACTGCAACGCCTGGCGCCGCTGCTGTTGCCGTCGGCACTGGGGGTCGGGGTCCTCGCCGCCATGCTGATTCTCTGGCCGGGGGAGACCCTGATCCTGCCTTTTGCCGGATTGTTCCTCCTGATATGCGCCCTTTCACTGTGCGGGCCGTGGCTGCTCTACCAGGGGTCCCGGGCGAGTGCCGTCTTTCGGCCGGGGCACTGGCAACTGGTGCCGAAGGTGGCGTTCGGCAATGCCGGGCGCCACCTGGACCGGACCGGCGTGGCTGTTGCGGCACTGTCGGTGGCGGTATCCGCTACCCTGGGCATTGAACTGATGATCCAGAGTTTCCGTTTCTCTGTGGAAGACTGGCTCACCCACTATCTGCGCGCAGACGTATACCTCAGTACCGGCACGGAAGGGGGGCCGGCCCTGACGGAAGACTTCCTTGCGGAGCTTCGTCGATTGCCGGAGCTGCGTGATCTGAGTACCGGGCGCCGGGTCGACCTCGGGACTGACCACGGATCGCTCACCGTATTTGCAGTGGATATGCCAAGAGAGGGGTTTGACGGTTTCCGGATCATCGACGGCCACGCCCCGGAGCTCTGGAGCCGGTTCCGCAGGGACGGCGAGGTCCTGATCACCGAAGCGCTGGCCCACCGGCTACGCCTTGCCCCGGGTGATCGGGTCGAGTTACCCACGGATCGCGGAATGTATCGGTTTACCATTGCCGCGGTTTACCGGGACTACTCCAGCGAACTCGGCCTAGTGACCATGGACCGGCGTACCTGGAACCGGCATTTTGATGATCGCCGTCAGGTCTCGGCCGCCCTGTACCTGACCCCCGGCGCCGACGTGACGCAGACGATTGAGTCCGTTCAGAGCCTTCCGGGGGCACCCCGCGGGATGTTCATCCGGTCCAATCGCGACCTCCGGCAGACCTCGCTGGCGGTCTTCGACCATACATTCCGGATTACGGCGGTACTGCGCCTGCTGGCGGTGATCGTCGCGGTGGCCGGCATTCTGTCGGCGCTGATGGCCTTGCTGCTTGAACGTCGGCGGGAATTCGCCATGCTGTCGGCGATCGGTTTCAGCCGGCGGCAGATCGGGGGGTTGCTGGTACTGGAGTCAGGGTTGGCCGGCCTGGCCGCAGGACTGGTGGCCGTGCCGCTGGGGATGCTGTTGTCCCTGATTCTCATCCGCATCATCAATGTGCGATCCTTCGGCTGGTCCATGGAGAGCCTGGTGGATTGGAACCTGGCATGGCAGGCGGTGGCACTGTCGGTGACGGCCGCCCTGGTGGCAGCGGCCTACCCGGCATGGAGCTTCCGGGGCGGAGAGGAGATCCGGAGGCTTCGTGAAGACTGAATACCCGAGTCCAAGAGGAGGTCGGACCTTCCGGTGGGTGGCCGTTGCGGGTATATCGGTACTCGCCGGAATGCTGGTCGTCTTGTATCGCGGCGCGGGAATCGAGCCACCCGCCGAGCCGCGGTCCCGGGGCGACCTGATCGCCTTTCTGTCCATGTCGGCCGAGGAACAGTTCAGGCCGGTAGTTCCGGGTTACGCCATCGCGTTTCCACGGGATCACGGAGCACACCCGGAATTCCGCCAGGAATGGTGGTATTTCACGGGCCGGCTCGAAAGTCCCGAGGGCAGGGTGTTCGGCTATCAGCTCACGTTCTTTCGCTTCCGTACAGGGACTGCCGGTGCCCGGTCCGATTCCGCCTGGTCTACGGACCAGTCATGGATGGCGCACCTGGCGCTGACGGACGTGGATGGGAAGAGCTTCACCGCCCGAGAGGACTTCGCCCGCGGGGCGCTGGGCCTCGCCGGGGCCGAGGCGGTGCCGTTCGCCGTCTGGGTCAATGGCTGGTCTGTAAGGGCGACCGGCGAGGATGCAGCCTGCGATGGCTGCTTCACCGCCCGGTTGACTGCCGGGATCGGCGAACTGGCGCTGGACCTCGTCGTGGAGGCTGAACTTCCGCCCGTGTTGCAGGGTGATCGCGGATACAGCGTCAAGACCGCGGACGAACGGGCTGCAAGCTACTACTATTCCATGCCCGGCCTGTCGACCCGGGGGACGATACGACTCGGGGAGGAGATCTTCCCGGTCCGGGGGCAGACCTGGATGGACAGGGAATGGTCCAGCGCGGTCCTGGGCACCGGGCAAAGCGGATGGGACTGGTTCTCCCTCAATCTCGACAACGGCTACAGGTTGGTGATTTTCCAGGTCAGGGAGGCGGGTAATCCGCCGTACCTGTCCGCCGCGCTGCTCGACCCGGCGAATCGAAAGACCCTGCTGGACCCTGGCCGCCTCAGCCTTGAACCTACCCGATTCTGGACCGGTACGGAGCATGAAACCACGTATCCCGTTGCCTGGCATCTGCGGGCAGACTCCCCGGAAGACCGGTCCCTCACTGTCACGCCGGTAATGGACGATCAGGTGATGAACCTGACCTTTCGCTACTACGAGGGACTGGTGAATGTTGACGGAATCTGGGATGGAACGCCGGTATCCGGATGGGGATACATGGAACTCACCGGATATTAAATCAAAAATTCCTGCTCCATGGTCAATTGTACGAATGGCATTCGATATTCTTGATTAATTTATTATATTCAGTTAGTTAACACAATATTTCGGATTTTCCAGGATTGATTGATCTGGCAGCTTGAGCGCCAACACAGGCCGCTCTTTGCAATTGGCTGTTTCCTATCCTCCCTTGAACACAGTGTTAGGCAACCAAAGCGCTATTTCCGGAATAAAAGTGATCAGTAGAAGCACGATAACCAGAGGCACCAGGAAAGGCATAGTAGCTTTTACACACTTTTCGAAACTAACTCCGGAAACTTCTGAAAGCACATACAGAACCATACCGATTGGTGGGGTCAACAATCCCAGCATTAGATTCAGAATTACAATGATTCCCAGATGAACAGGATCGATGCCAACTGTTATAGAAATAGGCATTAGTACGGGAACAAGGATGGTGATTGCGGCAATGGTTTCCATGAATAAGCCTATCGCCAATACAATGCCCATGATCATGAGTAGGATCAGATGTTTATTCTGAGTCAACCCAAGAAGTGCATCTCCCAATAGTCCAGCCACCTGATTCGCAGTGAGAATCCAGGCAAATATTGTTGCCGCAGACACAATCATCAAAATTGCAGCAGATGTCTCTATGGTATCCATTGAAACCCTCACAATGTGCTTCCAGGATAGAGTTCGATATATAACCATCCCTAAAAACATTGCGTACACTACAGCTGCTATTGCAGCTTCAGTTGGGGTAAACACACCTGTAGCGATTCCGCCAATTATGATTGCTGGAGTTAACAGTGGAAAAAATGCCGCTTTGAATGTGTACCAAATAACGCAGAGATCAAACTTGGCATCACGCGGATAGTTTCTTTTCTTGGAGTACCACGCAACCATGACCATCAGTGAAACTGCCATTAACAATCCAGGCACCAGACCCGCTGCAAACAGCTCACCGATTGAAACGGAAGCCATGACACCGAATATGACCAATGGCAGCGAAGGGGGAATTATTGGACCGATTGTTGAAGAAGCTGCCGTAACCCCAACCGCAAAATCCGTATCATAGCCTGCGTCACGCATCGCTTTAATTTCAACATTACCAAGGCCTCCCGCATCTGCAACTGCGGCACCAGACATTCCAGCAAATATGACACTAGCGCCAACATTGACATGGCCAAGGCCACCCGGAGTCCACCCCATTAGTGCACGGGCGAATGCAAAAATCTTGGTCGTAATTCCGCCGGTATTCATTAAATGACCGGCCAAGATAAAGAAAGGGATTGCAAGAAGTGGAAAACTATCCACCCCGGTAATCATATTGTGGATCAACACTACTTCAGGCGTACCTGAAATCAGAATATATGATAAAGAGGCAAGTGCCAAGGAAACCGCAACGGGAACCCCCAAAATCAAACAAACTGCCAGTACGATAAAAAGTATCCAAAGTCCCATGATGTTGTCTCCTAATCTAGATTACTGAGTTTCTCTGCTGCAACATCACTTGCGGACATTTTGAGAAGCCGGACTATTCGATAGGCTGCAAAAATCGCCATTGCGATGCAGGCAGCCACGACAATGTAATAAATGACACTTTTTGGTAGATCGAGAGAAACCATTCGCTGTGACTTGGTTTTTTGTGCCAACTCGATTCCAAGCCACCCCATGTAACCAAACATTCCAAAAACAATCAGCTCGACTATTGTTGAAATTGGCTTGATTAAACCTTGTGGCAAATATCGGTAGAAAAATTCCAGATAGATGTGCTTACCTTTGCGCACGCAGGTAACTGACCCAACAAAAGCAAGCAGTATCAACAGGTATCTTGCGATTTCCTCTGTCCAACCGAGACTGTCATTTAATACATATCGGGTAAAAAACTGTAAAGCTACGATAAAAAACAACAGTACAAAAATGATAAGGACTGGAAAATCAAGAAGCCCAACGTCTGAAATGTCATCGGTAACTTCTTCAAGCTCACTAAAAATATCTTCTTTTCCAGGGGTATTCGGATTATCCATAGCGCGACGGTTCCTCTCGCAATTTGCTCAGTGTTTATATCTGTCTGGACACGGATTTACATGATTGTGGTCATTTCATTAAGCGAGCCTGCTGCTTCCATCCAGAAGCAGCAGGTATTGAACAAGACTAGCTGGCGTCCGGAATCGCTTGCAGCCGGTTGTAGACTTCATTACTGAACGGCATGTCGTCACCAAGCAGCGCTGGTTTTACCATGTCCATAAATGGTTGACGATCAACTTCATTGACGTTTGTCCCCTGTCCCTTGAACCAATCTACAAGCTCTGCTTCAGATTGCACGATTTGTTCCGAAACCCATGCGGCAGAATCTTGCAGCGCTTTTTTCACTGCGGCCTGATCTGCATCACTCATTCCGGAAAGACGAGAACCGGATACCACTGTTAGTGTTGAGTTGGTAATGTGACCTGTGAGGTTAATATCCGATTGCACTTCGTGGAATTTCTTTGCCTGGATAGTAGGCAGAGGATTTTCCTGGGCGTCGACTACACCCTGTTGCAAAGCAAGATAGACTTCCGCAAAGGCCATCGGTGTTGGATTTGCCCCGGCAGCCTTGGGAAACAAAACATACGCCGGCGCATTTGGCACGCGAATCTTGATATCTTTTATATCCGCTGGAGACAGAATCGGTTTGTTTGAAGTAACGTGACGGGTGCCGTAGTAGCTAATCGCACTAACAACACTTCCCCCAGACGCTTCCTCAAATCCTTTGGAAAGATCTTTGAACAGGTCGCTTTGTCCATACGCTTTCCAGTGATTCAGACTTCGCAACGTAAAAGGAAAATCTGTAATAGATATTGGTCCGTAGATGGAACCAGCGAAACCTGCGCCGGTATAGATTATGTCGACAGTGCCCAGGGTCAGACCTTCATTTAGCCCTGCCTCTTTCCCTAAGGAAGATGCCGGAAACACCTCTATCTCGTAGCGCCCTTCGGTGGCTTTGTTTATTTCCTCTGCAGCCATCAATGCCCCTTTGTGCAGCGGATGCCCGACTTCGTAAACATGTGCGAATTTCAGCTTCTGCCCAGCCTGTGCGCTGCCTAAAGGTAATGCCATAAAACTAAATGCGGCCAGGCCAAAAAGGGTTTTTAGGAGTGTCTTTCGTTTAATTGGGTTCATGTTTTCCTCGTATTGGGTATCTGGTAGTACTCAGGACCGTCAATTTATTTGACAGTGCCCCCTATATAACATATAAAATAGCACAAATAAAATATATTTAATATATTAGATTTATGTTATATATAAGAAACCCAAATTAACCCCGGATGCTGAATGAAATCGAACAAATTGCACCTAGTTAAGGAAACCCTGACGCAACAAATTTGCAGTCTCTTAAAGTCAAGAATAATCGACGGTGAGCTGATTGCTGGCGACCGGATATGGGCAGATGCATTAGCAAAGGATCTGGGAGTGAGTATTGCTCCAGTAAAAGAAGCGTTGCTGATTCTTTCCGGTGAGGGATTAATAATTAACGTTCCTCGTCGAGGATCTGTTGTTCGCAGTTTTTCGTATAAAGAAATGTGTGAACTCTATGACATAAGAAGGTTACTAGAGCTGGAAGCAGTAGAAATCATGTTTACTAAGTCACTGGTGTCTGATGAATTTGTTGGGGAGTTAGATGCGATAAATAATGCTATCGGGAAGCTGCGCAAGGATGGGGAGTTTAAGGACCGGAGTGCGGCATTTGAACTGGACTGGAAATTTCACGAACGATTTATCCTGAATTGTGACCATGGACTGCTCATGGAACTTTATTCCAGGTTGAACACCCAGGCCCAAATCATTCGGTATTCCAGCTG
This sequence comes from Candidatus Poriferihabitaceae bacterium, assembly GCA_965213885.1. Taxonomy (GTDB): domain Bacteria; phylum Pseudomonadota; class Gammaproteobacteria; order Arenicellales; family Poriferihabitantaceae; genus VYFG01. Next base: position 2,231,559 of record OZ243919.1, on the reverse strand, counting down.
GAATATCGGCCCCCGCGGTGACAAAACCTATTTTGAGCACGATGCCATCGTTACGGCGTTGAAAGCCCGAAATGCCGAAGACGCTAAAGTCGCGATATCTGCACATCTGGGATCGATACTACGAGATTTTGCAAAAGTCGTAGAAAAGAGTGAGCCTCACGAACTGGTCATTGAAGACGTTAGCCTGAATCTGGTTGGCTGAACACTTTTGAAATATTCCGTTTTAACTGGCTGGAAATAATATGGATTCATCAGTAATAGGTAACGTAGAAAATCAGCTATTCAAAATCCCGCTTCCAGAAATTTTGAGTGATGCAAAGCATGGTGACCACACCCACTTCGAACTTGTAACGACAACTATCACTCTTGTAAATGGTATTTCTGGTATCGGGTATACCTACACAGGCGGGCGTGGTGGACAAGCAATTCTTGCCATGCTCGAACAAGATTTGAAACCCTTCCTTTTAGGAAAAAACGGTGATGACATCGAAACCATCTATGATGAAATGTTCTGGCACATCCATTATGTCGGACGCGGAGGAATTTCCTCATTCGCAATTTCTGCAGTAGATATCGCTTTGTGGGATATAAAAGGAAAAAAAGAACAGCAACCATTGTGGAAACTAGCCGGGGGCACGAACAACACCACTGCAGCCTATTATGGTGGTATCGATCTTAATTTTTCTCTCGAAAGACTAAAGGAAAATGTTTCGGGATATCTCGACCAGGGGTTTAGTGCCGTAAAGATCAAGGTTGGTCGTGAGGATCTGAATGAAGATGTCGAAAGAGTCGCTGCGATTCGAGAGTTAGTCGGAAAGGACGTTACCTTTATGGTCGATGCAAACTACTCCATGTCGGTCGAAAAGGCTATTGAGGCTGCATTAGAGTTTTCGAAATATGACATCTACTGGTTTGAAGAGCCCATTGATCCGGATGACTACCGGGGGTTTTCTGAGATTGCCCGGGCCACCAACGTGCCGCTCGCAATGGGAGAAAATCTCCATACCATTTATGAATTTGAGTTCGCTCTTGAACAGTCGGATCTTTCTTTTATACAGCCCGATGCGTCAAATTGTGGTGGTATCACAGGCTGGCTTCGAGTGGCAGACCTGTCGCGAAATAGAAACATACCTGTGTGCAGTCATGGCATGCAGGAATTGCATGTGAGCCTGGTTTCTGCCCAGGAAAATGCAGGATGGATTGAAGTTCACAGCTTTCCAATCGATCAATACACCAAACGACCGCTACAAGTCGAAAATCATCGGGCAGTCGCTCCAAACACACCTGGTACCGGCGTCGAGTTTGATTGGAAGAAGTTATTGCCATTCAAAATACCATAGTCGTACATACGCCACTCTGTAGCGTCTATTGCTTGATGCTCTTTTTCATTAACCCTTTTTGTTTTTCAACAATGGTCCCAAACTGTATATATCGGAGAAAATAATATGAAAGCTTCTTATTACAATTGTGATAGGACCTTCACAATGGGAGCATGTTGTCCAGCGGAGCCAAAATCTGGGGAAGTACGCATACGAGTGGCCTATTGCGGTTTGTGCGGCACTGACTTACATGTCTATCACGGCAATATGGATGAAAGGGTTGGTTGTGAAAGAATAATCGGACATGAAATGTCAGGCACTGTGGAGGCTGTTGCGACCGATGTTCTCGATATTGCAATTGGAGACAACGTGGTGGTACGGCCATTGGAACATTGCAATGAATGTGCTGCTTGCCTGAATGGCAATAGCCATATTTGCCAAAATCTGAAATTTCTGGGTCTTGATACCGATGGTGCACTACAGCAAAGCTGGACTGTGACTCGTCATACGGTACACAAATTACCCGATGGTGTTTCGCTCAAACATGCTGCTCTCGTAGAACCAACAGCAGTTGCGTGCCACGATGTTAGCCGCAGTCGAATGAGTGCTGGGGAAGACGTCCTCGTCATTGGAGGTGGTCCGATTGGGATCTTGATCTCGATGGTTGCGAAACAAAAAGGCGGGAATGTTGTTATCTCAGAGATAAATGATCAACGGCTAAGTATTGCCAGCAACCTGGGATTTGACACTATCAATCCCACCCAGGTTGATGTCGGTAAATATATGTACGAAACGACGGGTCAGAAGGGTGCCGATGTGATTTTTGAGGTGTCAGGTAGTCAGGCCGGTGTTCACTGCATGACATCTGCGGCAGCCGCTCGCGCCCGAATTGTGATGGTTGCAATCCACGCAGGACAACCACAAATCAATTTGTTTCAATTTTTCTGGCGAGAGATTGAACTCCTGGGAGCGCGTGTTTACACGGCAGATGATTTTGATGCAGCAATCCAGATGATTGCATCCGGGTCAATTGATTGCGAGTCAATCATAACGAACGTTCAGGGGCTCGATAAGGTTGGAGAAGTCCTTGCGGATTTAAGCGGGAATCCGAGTGCGCTAAAAAGCCTGATTCAGGTTGGCGAGGCGGTAGCTTAATGAGTGTGCTTAATCGATTTTCCCTTGCAGGAAAAACAGCTTTGGTTACAGGTTGCAAACGAGGCATTGGTAAAGCTATGGCCTGTGCGCTTGCTAGTGCGGGCGCAGACATTGTCGGTGTTAGTGCCACGCTGGAATTAGAGAACAGTGAAGTATCAAAGGAGGTGAATGCATTAGACCGAAAATTTACAGGATATGCCTGTGATTTTAGCGATCGTAGGGCACTACATAGTTTCATAGACGCTTTACATGAGAACCATCCAATCATTGATATTCTGGTCAACAATGCGGGCACGATAATGCGAGCACCAGCGTCCGAGCACTCCGAAGACTACTGGGACACAGTTATTGAAGTAAACCTGAATGCTCAGTTTGTATTGTCGAAGTCGGTAGGCAAGAAAATGCTGGAGCGCAAATCTGGGAAGATTATTTTTACCGCCTCACTCCTCACCTTTCAGGGTGGGATCACTGTTCCAGGCTATGCAGCTAGCAAGGGCGCCATTGGGCAACTCACAAAAGCACTATCGAACGAATGGGCTGCTCACGGTATCAACGTTAATGCAATCGCACCGGGATACATCAGAACAGACAATACTAAGGCACTGCAAGAAGACACAATTAGAAGTCAGTCCATTCTTGATCGAATCCCGGCTCAACGTTGGGGAGAGACAGAAGATTTCGCTGGGCCAATTGTCTTTCTAGCATCGTCAGCTTCAGACTATATGCATGGTTCCATTTTGACAGTCGATGGCGGCTGGATGGGCAGGTAATGCACGCTGGATTTGCATCGTGCCAACAACACTGATGGATCCAATAACCATGGGACAGGTTCCGTGAATCTTATGGATCGAATTCGGACGCATCGACTCATTCCTGTGCTTGAAATAGCTTCAGCATCCAATGCTTTGCCGCTTGCTGAGGCAATCTTGGAGGGTGGCATTTCCATCATGGAAATTACACTAAGAACGTCAGACGCAACCAAGGCAATATTTGCTATCCGCAATACTTTTCCTGAAATGCTAGTTGGGGCAGGCACCGTGATTACACTTGAACAGGCAACTATTGTGCAGGATGTTGGTGCTCAGTTTGGTGTCAGCCCTGGTTTTGATTCGGAAGTTGTTAGTAGCTTTCAAGACCAAGGAATCCCTTTCATCCCGGGAGTGGTAACGCCTTCTGAGGTGCAGGCTGCTATTAAGGAACAGTGCTCCTTGTTGAAATATTTTCCTGCTGATGTCGCTGGAGGCCCTCAGTACCTTCGAGGGCTATCTGGCCCTTTTTCTGCATACGACATTCAGTTTTGTGCCACTGGCGGAGTGAATCAGGAAAATATGAGTGAATATTTTGAAATCCCTTCCGTATGCTCAATTGGAGGCTCTTGGCTCGCATCTAGGCAGCAAATATACGATCAAGATTGGAAGGGTATCAAGCAACAGATTGCGTTGGCCCTCGAACTACTATTACCTATCAGAGAATCATAGAAATGGTGGATATCGTTTGCTTGGGTGAACCACTCCTTGAATTCAACGAAAAAGAACCAGGGGTTATGCTCCAGGGATTTGGAGGAGACACATCTAACTGTGCAGTCTCGGCGGCACGCCAAGGTGCGGATGTTGGTTATATAACTCGTATTGGTAAGGACAAGTTTGGTGAGAGTTTTCTAACCCTTTGGAGGGAAGAGGGCATTGACGTATCACAAGTTTCTAAAGATCCATGCGCCACAACCGGTATATACTTTGTAACGCACGATAATTTTGGACATCACTTTTCATACTATCGAAAGCACTCAGCCGCTACCAAGATAGAGCCGCATAACTTGTCGATTCCCTATATAGCGGATGCAAAATATCTGCACGTTTCCGCAATCAGTCAGGCGATCAGTTCCACAGCTGCGGACACCGTATTCACGGCGATAGACATAGCGAATTGCAATGGTACAAAAGTATCGTATGACACCAATTTAAGGTTGAATCTTTGGTCTGTCAAACGAGCCCGCGCTATTGTCCATGAAGCCATGAAATACTGTCACATCGCTCTTCCGAGCATCGATGATGCACGAGAATTGTCAGAATTGAATTCCGCCGATGCCATTGTCGATTTCTATCACAATCTCGGAGCTGAAATTGTCGTATTGAAACTCGAAAATGACGGCGCTATCGTTTCAACGCAACAAGAACGCAGAAAAATTGAGGGGCTCAGAGTAAGAAGCATTGATTCAAATGGAGCAGGCGATACTTTTGCCGGAGCGATTTTGGCTGAACTAGCTAGAGGCCAGGATCCTTTTCTGGCGGCTGAATATGCAAATGTTGCTGCTGCATTGTCTACCAGATTTGACGGCGCGGTGAATGCAATTCCTAATCGACTGCAGATTACGGACTTTCTTCGTTCCGATACCTCCGATACAACTCCAAAACCCCAAAGTCCAGGCTCAATGATTTCCTGATACTTCGATGTGACAGAACACTGGATAAGGGAATCAATTTCAGGAAAATAGCCATTTTATGTTGCAGCCATATCGGAACCGGTCAGTCTGAGGCGTTCTTGACCAGTTCCAGGTCGCTCTTCATCGGGTTGACTCCGAACTTGTCTCTCCAAAGTCTTGGGGTGAGTTCGATCACTTCCTTTGCGGGTGCTCACCGACCCGCTGAAACACATCCACCAGGTACATGTAGGGATCGATCCCCTGCAGCCTGCAGGTGATCAGCAGACTCTGGATGATGGCCACCCGCTTCGATCCGACCTCAGTCCAACAATAATATTTACACACCGGATATTAAACAATCCCAAATTCCTGCACCATGATCAATTGTGCGAATGACATTCGATTATTTTCCTTTGCGAGGAGATGGAAAGTTCCGGGTCCCGTTTCATTTGATCTGCCGGATACCAAGAGTAGATATGATTCGGAGCTTCCGGTGCCGGGACACAGAGCAACTCGCCTACGGTTATCGGGTTACCAGATTCGTGAACATGGAGTGGGTGGCACGGCGTAAGCTTGCGCAACTGGATGCCGCAGCGACGCTTGATTTCCTGCAGGTTCCCCCCGGCAACCGGCTTGAAGCCCTGAAAGGAGACCGCAGGAGAGGTACAGTATCCGGATCAACGAACAGTGGCGCCTCTGTTTACGTTTCGTCGACGGAGACGTTTACGATGTTGAGATAGTGGATCACCATTAACCCGAAGTAGTTTCATAGATGTCATTTGAGGAAATGTTGTCATGACCAGGCTTGCACCAGTCCACCCGGGTGAGGTTCTGAAGCACGATTTCATGGACCCCTTTGATTTGTCTGCCCTCGTCTTGCCAAGGCTATTGGTGTGGCTCCAAACTGAATCAAGGAAATCATTCGCGGACGCCGGGGCATCACGGCGGATACGGCGTTGCGTCTTGCCCACTACTTCAAGACCGACGCCCGGAGCTGGATGAATCTTCAGGATCGCTATGAACTGGCGGAGCTGGCGGAACGCGCCCATGCTGATTCTCTGAGAGTGATCCGGCCCCGTGAAATTGGCTGAGTGACGGCATAGCTCATCTTCCGATTCATCGCTGAGGTTGGTATGCGTGAGACGGAAAATGGCTCTTCCCAAAATTGAGTGGGATGGTGGAAAACAGCGTGACTGGGGGCTACCATAGGATTCCTCACCTGTCCGGGCAGCCGATCCGGTCCGTCACGGCGGGCATATCCACCCAGAAATCGAGACGCACATGTCAGCCAGCGCAAAACAACTGAAATCCGTGCCCGGCCTTCAGGTCGGTACTGCAACCAACGAATCCCTGATGGCCCGGCGCCGGGCAGCGGTAGCCCGGGGTGTCGGGGCGATCCACCCCATTTTCGTCGAGCGCGCCGAAAACGCCAAGGTCTGGGACGTGGAGGGCCGCGAATACCTCGACTTCGCAGGCGGTATCGCAGTGCTCAATACCGGCCATATGCACCCCGGGGTGAAGGCTGCGGTCCTCAGGCAGTTGGATGCCTTTTCCCATACGTGCTTCATGGTGATGGGATACGAGAACTACATTTCCGTCTGCGAGAAACTGAACTGTCTGGTTCCGGGGGATTTTGCGAAGAAGAGCGCACTTTTCGTTGCGGGCGCCGAGGCGGTGGAGAACGCGGTGAAAGCCGCGCGGGCCTATACCGGGCGCGCCGGCGTGATTGCATTCACATCCGGCTACCATGGCCGCACCCTGGCGACCCTGGCGTTGACGGGCAAGGTGGCGCCGTACCGTGTCGGCATGGGACTGATGCCCGGCGGGGTGTTCCGCGCGGACTATCCCTGTGCGCTCCACGGTGTGAGCGAGGACGATGCCATCGCTTCAATCAACCGGATATTCAAGAATGACGCGGAACCCGTTGATATTGCGGCGATTCTTCTGGAGCCAGTGCAGGGAGAAGGTGGGTTCTACGTTGCTACGCCGTCGTTCATGCAGCGCCTGCGTGCGCTGTGTGACGAACACGGGATCCTGCTGATCGCGGACGAGGTGCAAACCGGCGCCGGCCGCACCGGCACCTTCTTCGCCATGGAGCAGATGGGGGTTGCCGCGGATATCACGGCTTTCGCCAAGTCCATCGCCGGCGGCTTCCCGCTTTCCGGCATGACCGGGCGGGAGGATGTCATCGATGCCATCGGTGCCGGCGGTCTCGGCGGAACCTACGGCGGCAGCCCCATTGCCTGCGCGGCGGCCCTGGCGGTACTGGAGGCGTTCGAAGAGGAGAACCTTGTGGATCGTTCCCTGGCCATCGGTCGTGCGATGACCGGTCGGCTGAACACCCTGGCGGGGAAATACCGGGAAATTGGTGAAGTGCGGGGCCTTGGAGCCATGGTGGCGATGGAGCTGTTCAGGGGTGGCGATCTCCACCAGCCCGATGCCGAACTCACCGGGAAAATTATCTCCGCGGCCAGGGACAACGGCCTGATTCTCCTGTCTTGCGGCACTTACGGAAACGTAATCCGGCTGCTGGTGCCGCTCACCGTGCCGGACGATCAGCTCGAGCGAGGACTTGATATTCTGGAGAATACGATGGCGTCGTTGCTCGGCTGATGCATCCTGCACAACGGGCCATCACCGCTACCGCCGGAAACTTCCCGTCCGGCGGCGGCATCCCGGTCAATCGCCCGCGTCCAGCAGGGTTCCATCCTGCAGGAGAAGGAGAGGGACCCCGTCGTTCCCGACCCAGACCACGGCGTTCTGACGGTATTGGCGGCACCACCTGATTGTCAGGCCCCTGGTCGGGCCGAACACCAGAAAACTCTCTTCCCCGGGCCATCCATCCTGCGGGTCCTCGCCCCTCCCCGGAAGCAGGAAAAGTCCGGTTTTTCGGATCTCGGACTCCAGGGCCGAGTTCCTTGCCCGGTTTTCCGTTTCACCGGTTGGTTCGCTGTGCGGATTCCAGGCGGTGATCAGGCAGGCCGTGGTCACCTCCAGTTGCCGCATGCGTGCAACCATGAAGTCGCTTGCTTCCCTGATACGAAGGATCTCGACGTTGTTCCTGTCATACACGCGGTACGCGGTATCCTGGTAGGCCCCGAGAAGTTCCGCGGGTAGGGTCACGGCGAGGCGGGAAGGGGAGGTGACGAACAGGCATCGCACCTGCCCCGGGTTACCGGACTGCCTGCCGGTGGAGCCGGTATGTTGGCGCCGGTGGTTGCACGGGATCCGATCCTGGCGATGGGGCGGGAGACGGGGTATGGGCCGCCGGAGCGCCGGCAGCTTGGCCGCTTCCCAGGTCGCATCCCGGTGCCACACCCTGATCCGGGATGAAGGGAGCGGGTGATGCTCACGGGGTTACCGGGGTGTGTGGAAGTTGCAGGAACCGTCGGCAGGTCCCGGGGCTACTGGTCAGGGTGATAATGTGAAGGGGCCGGCGCTCTCGTGGCGATGAGGTTTGCATGCTGGGCGTACAGTTTGACCGCCGGCAGCGGTTCATCGCTTTCCCTGACTGTTACCTGCACCTCCAGGCCGGATTCACCGTCACTGAACAGGGTTCCCCGGGTCGGGGCGGCGTCAGCGTAGTCGCGGCCCACGGCAATGCGTAAATGCCGGTGGTCGGTGAGGGTGTTATTGGTCGGGTCGATTCCGATCCAACCCAGGCCGGGAAGCAGGAACTCTCCCCAGGCATGGCTGGCGCCTGCAGGAACCTGTTCGCCTGCGACGCCTTCCAGGTGAAGATAGCCCGACACATAACGGCCCGGTATCCCCCAGGAACGGGCGATGGCGATCAGGACGTGCGTGTAGTCCTGGCAGACCCCGCGCCCGGTCTCCAGAATATGTTCAATCGGAGAGTACACCCCGGTGCTGCCTGGCTCGTACCGGAATGTCCCATGCAATATGGTTGCCGTTTCCAGCAGTGAGGAAATCGGCCCGGTACCGCGGCGGATACCGTTCGCGGTCATGAATGACTCCAGGGACGGGCAGGTGTAGACGAAACGGCTGGGATTCAGGTATTCCCAGAACCGGATCGGGTTTGCCATCGCTGCAAGCGCGTCCCAGCTGTCACCTTCTGCATGGCCATCGAGCGACGGCGCCGGGCAGGTTTCCACCTGTACCCGGGAATTCAGGACGGTCTGCCGGTGTTCCCGATGGATATTGAGCAGGTGACAGGTGTTGCCGAACGCGTCCTCGAAGGAGGCGAGTGCAGCGGCAGGGTCTGTTTGGAGGCTGAATTTCAGCACCCGTTGTCCGCAGTCTTCTCTCGGGTGCAGGCGAAGGAGCATCACGCTATGGTATGCCGGAGCCGTGTAGTGGAAGTGGGAATGGTGTTCGACCAGGAACTTCTGTGGCGGCGACTTCATGAACGCGGGCTGTCCTCGATGATGTAGTTGAAATAGGTTGCTTCGATGTTTTCGTGAAGATGGCAGCAGGTCTCGTGGATTCGCTGCAATGCCTTGCACGTAGCCTGATCATCCTCGGGATCCCGGTCCGGCCATTCATAATCGATGAACGCGATCATGCGTCCTCCCAGGTGGCTCGCTTTCGTAGCGGCTTGCTGCTCGGAAATGGCATCAAGTGCATCTGTAATCTGTGCCAGCGAATGTCGGATCGAATGTGCAAGCAAGGGATCGGATACCAGGAATCCGATGACGTTGTGCGGCGAGTATTCCAGTGAATATCGGCGGCTGTAGGCAAACCTTGCCTCGCAGACCTGCAACAGGGAGCGCCAGTCGGACTCGATCTGCTGTTCCCCGGTGGGAAAGGTTGCCAACTGTGCATCCAGCAGGGCCGCGAGCAGTTGGGACCGTTCGATGAATCGGCCCAGCTGCAGGAAATGCCATCCGCAATCGCGATACATGATGCTGTCGGCGGCCCCGGAAAACATCCGGATGGCGTCCTTGGTATGGGAATAGAATTCTCCCGGCTGATTGTTCCAGATGTCACCGATCCCGACCCCGGACAGTTCCAGATGAACGGTGTTGAGGCAATGCCACATGTCCTTGCCGATCGAGTTTCGAACCTGGCGGGCATTCTCGCGCGCCGAAGCCACGCAGTTGCGGATGGCATCAGGATTGCTCGGCTCGAAAGTCAGGTCGTCGGCGAGGGTGAAGGAATCCGCCAGCATGAATTCCTCATCGCTCAGATTGGATTCCAGGATGCCGCCCGCCGGGCTGCGCTTCAGGCCTGCATACAGGCGGCGCCACATGCGGTCGATATCGTCCACCGGCCGATCCTGAAGGGCCTCGAGCTGGTCAGCAAGCAGGCGGCAGCCATGCTCCGCCCGCTCGAGGTACCGGCCGATCCAGTACAGTCCTTGGGCGTTGTGCGACAGCATGTCGACAGGGTCAGGAGGACAGTACCCAGAAATCCTTGCCGCCGCCGCCCTGGCTGGAGTTCACAACCAGGGAGCCGGGGGTGAGGGCAACCCTGCAAAATGCCCCGGGCACCAGTCGCGTGTTGCGGCCATGCAATACGAAAGGGCGCAGATCAACATGTCGCGGCGCAACCCCGTCATCCGTCAAGCAGGGCGCGCAGGAAAGGTCGAGGGTGGGCTGGGAGATGAAATTGGATGGATCCCTGCGGATCTCCTCGGCATATTTGGCGCGTTCGGCGGGTGTTGCGTGGGGCCCGACCAGCATGCCATACCCCCCCGATTCTCCGACCATCTTCACAACCAGATGCTCGAGATTGTCGAGGGTGTATTCCAGTCCTTCGGGCTGCCGGCAAAGGTGGGTCTCGACATTGGCGAGCAACGGGTCCTCGCCCAGATAATACCGAATCATGTCGGGGACGTATGGGTAGACGCTCTTGTCGTCGGCAACCCCCGTACCCGGGGCGTTGGCGATGACCACATTTCCCAGCCGATAGGCGTAGTACAGGCCGGGCACGCCCAGTTGCGAGTCGGGACGGAAAGCCAGCGGATCCAGAAAATCGTCATCGACCCGGCGGTAGATCACGTCCACACGCCGCAGTCCGCCGGTAGTCCGCATGTAGACGAAACCGTTGTGGACCAGCAAATCCTTGCCCTGCACAAGCTCAATCCCCATTTCGCGGGCCAGAAACATGTGTTCGTAGAATGCCGAGTTGTAGACGCCCGGGGTCAGCAGGACAATGCAGGGGCTGGAAATGTCGGGAGGGGCCAGTTCCGTCAGGGTCTGGAGAAGCAGATGGCCATAGTCCTCGATGCTGCGCACACGATGCTGCCGGAACAGGTTGCGGAAACTGGCTTTCAATGCCCTGCGGTTCGCCAGCATGTATGACACCCCGGACGGCACGCGCAGATTGTCCTCAAGTACCATGAAGCCGTCATGCGTCCGGACGATGTCTGTCCCGCAAAGTGAAACGTATGCTCCATGCGGCACCTCCACTCCGCGCATTTCGATGCGGTACTGGGGGCAACTGTAGACAAGTTCGCTCGGCAGGACGCCGTCGGCAAGGATTCGGGCTGGTCCGTAGACGTCTGCGAGGAACAGGTTCAGGGCCTTGATCCGCTGGCGCAGTCCTCGCTCGATGAAATCCCAGGTCCTGGCGTCGAGTATTCTGGGCAGCAGATCAATCGGGATGATCCGCTCCTGCGCATTCTCGTCTCCGTACACGGCAAAAGTGATGCCCTCATGCAGGAAGGACCGTTCGGCACGTTCCTGCATGGCCTTTATGTCGGTGCGGGACATGGCATCAAGCGCCTTCCACAGCTCCCGGCAATGGTCATGCGGTATGCCGTCGGCCCCGAACATCTCGTCGTAACAGGACGGATGGACCTGATAGTCGGTAAAAAGGCGTGCGCCCCCAGTTGATATTTCGCCCGCAGCGGAAGAACCTTGCTTCGGCGTTTCCGTGGTCATTGGTAGGGACTGTCGGGAATCTTGCGATGCCAAGTATATCTTAAGAGTACGTCGGCGTTCCTGCTGAAAGCCGGCTCCCGGCCATTTTGTCGACTGCCGGTGCCAGGGGACATCATCCGGGGGCAGATACGAATACGCCGCGGGGAGGGGCCTGACCTGTGGAGCGGGTCCTGATTCCGGCGTTCGGACAGGACGACCCTGTCGAGGAGGAGGCGGGTCGCAATGGGTGCACGACCATATTGTACAGGCCCGGTGATTCCAGCCAGTCCTTCGCTCCCGGAAGTCGTCGAATCGGTTGCTGTGGACGGAGGTGCAGTGCGATGACGTCGTTTGCGCCGTCGACGCTCGAGTGCATGCCGCCGCGTTTCAACCGGCCCCCGATCACGGACTTGCAGGCTCCTTCGACGCCCCCCGTTGAGATGCACAGGTTCTGCCCCGGGAACCGGCGGCAGTTCATGCGCATCCGGTTGGTCTGGAAGTAGGCCCTGTCTTGCTCCGCCTGCTGGCAGTGATCGGCGTGTCTGGCGAGTTCCTCGATGAGGTGATCGAGGTGGCCCTGGTCTGGCGGGTCGCGCCAGGCCTTCGCCCACTGTCTTGCAAGGTCGGCTCCCGGTCTCCTCCTTGCGCACCGGGATGTCGGTGCCGTCCAGCTTTCCGTAGCGGGTCAGGTTTTTCTGCAGGGATCCCGGACGCATGTCGCCGATGGTCTGGAATTCGGCCCTGACCCGGTCACGGGCTTGGATGAGCTGTTCGATGTCTGCCATGAGCCTGTCCTGCTCGGGGATTGTGGGGCAAGGATTGCGCCCCGATCTCCAGTCCATATACCTCATACAAGATAAACCCACAAGAATCCGCATCTGCATGGTTCTCAGAAAACTGAACAAAGATGTCGCGCGCACCGATCGCAATTCCCCCTTGATATCCGTGCCGTTTGTCCGATACAGTGTGCGTTTGAATTCGGATTCGTCCGGAGCATCCTGCTGGCAAGGCCCGTTGCGGCCTGCCGTTCCGGGTTTTGGCCCGACTGGCCGGAATCCGGTTGAATACACTGAATTAACGGTATAATTCTGACCTCATCATGATCTTGCTCTTCGAATTTCGTCTGCACTCCAGAGTTGGACAGGCGGAGAGCGTTTTTCATCTCGTTCAGTCAGGATGCTCTCCTGTCCGAGGTGTCGTCAATCCACTCCTGGGCGCCCTGGGGAAGTAGAAGATGGTTTTGGGTTTCGCATTCCGTGTTGCGTTGCTCCTGGTTCCGATCCTCATACTGGGAATCGTCACGACCAGCGCCCTGAGTGTGCATAAGTTCGGACAGACTTTTTCCCAGTTGCTGACTTCCCGCTTCGAATTCGTGACGAGCGAAATCAGGAATGATGTCGAGAACCAGATGGACTTGGGCCTGGTGCTGGAAAATCTCGAAATCACGGAAATACTGGAGGCATATGCCCTTGATGACCGCCAGATACTGTCCATCGAGGTGTTCGATGAATTCGGGATGGTCCTTTACAGTTCCGACTCAAGTTCCGTGGGGGACCTGGTTCCGGAGGAATGGATCAGCACCTGGCGCCTGAATTTCAACAACGCGTCGTGGTCGACCCAGGACCATGATGCTGTTGTCGTCGGTACTTCAATCCGGAACAACCTCGGCCAGAATGTCGGTTCTCTGGTGCTCCGGTATTCCCGGGAGTTTCTGGACCAGAGAATCGGGGAGCAGGCGCGCCGCCTGTTTGCCGTCAACTCCGTTGCCGCAGGAATCTCGATCATCATCGCATTTCTTGGCGCCATGTTCCTGCTCAATCGAACCTGCAGGGAACTCAAGCTGATGGGACAGATCATGGACGCCATCTCCACGGCCAAACAGAAGGATGTTTCGGTACTCAAGGGGGCGGATATCAAGCATCCGATCTACCGCAGGTTCGTTGCCGCGGTACTGGCGACATACAAGGACATGGACGCCACGGTTGCCAGGGCCAGGGAACTGGACGAGGGCAAGGGGTCGTGATTGTAAGCGCGATCCGCACAACGAAACAGGATTCGGCCGGCGTACAGGTCTCGGCCCAGCAAAGAAGTCTCTTTGTCCGGCTCCTGGTACTGGGCGGAGTGATCATGCTGGTCAGCCAGATCGTCATTTCCTGGATCGCCCTGCAGGGATTTGAGGAGGATCTCAAGCCCGAACTGAACCGAAAGGCCATCGCCGTGGGCCGGGCCCTGTCCACCGAATTGTCCTATGCCATCAACGATCTCGGCATACCGCCAAGCGAGCTTGTCGGGGTCGACGAGTACTTCAGGCATATCCTGGATGCCAATACGGACATCCAGTTTCTGGCTCTTGTGGATGGCTCTTCCCGGGTCATGTACGAGCGCAACCTGCCGCAAAACCTTCGGAACCGGCTGCAGGAAAACGCCCACGACCCGCATGCGCCCGCCCAGACGTACTGGACTGGGACTATCGGCAATTACCTCGACAGCGGGTTCCCCATCTATTCGAACGGCAGTCTGAACGCCGCCCTGCATGTGGGCGTCAGTGGAGACAACGTCCGGCAGCAGCTCGCCACGGTACTCTATGAGATCATCGCCGTGATCATTGTCTCGATGGTGATTGCCCTCGAATTTCTCATGATGTTCATGAGCCTGCGTATTCTGGATCCCACGACGCACATCCAGAAAGTGCTGGAGGCGGGCTCGAAAGGGTCGTTCACCCAACGGGTGCTGTTACGGGCCCGGAACGAGGTCGGCCTCATGGTCTCCAGCCTCAACCGACTGATGTACCACATGGAGCAGCGGTATCTGGATTTCCAGTTCGAACTGCGCGAACTCAGGGATGCGCAGATTGATCCGGTGGTTAGCCAGAAGATTGCCATGCTGAAAACGCAGGCCAACAGACGATACTGGTTTTCGGATCGGCTCAGTCTCGTGGAAAAGACCCCCGCCCTGATCCGCGTTCCTTTTTTCCTGTTCATTTTCTCGGAAGAACTGTCCCGGTCCTTTTTCCCGCTTTTCGTGGGCAGCTTTATCCCGATCGAGCCGGTTTTTTCGTATGAAGTGATGATCAGCCTGCCGATCACCCTGTTCATGGTGGCGATCTTCGCCGCCACCCTGTTTGCCGGAAAGCTGACCCAGCGCCTCGGCAGTTCACGGCTGTTTCTCGCAGGGATCTGCTGTGCATTCGTCGGTTATTGCGGAACCTATTTCAGCGACAGCTATACCGAGCTGATGTTGTGGCGCTGTCTGAACGGTATCGGTTATGGCCTGATATTCAATGCCTGCGAAACCTGGGTGGCCCTGTATGCCAAGGAAACGAATCGGGCGTACAGTGCATCGGCATTCGTGGGCGCTATTTTCGCGGGCTACGTTTGCGGCCCCTCCATGGGGGGGATGTTTGCCGACTACGTGGGGCAGCAGATGACGTTTCTCATTTCGGCAGGCCTGTCCGTGGTCTCGGGACTGATAGCGTACCAGCTGCTCAGGGATCTGGATGCCGAGTCGAATATCAAGCCCATACCTACCCCACAATCCAGGGCAACCGGCCTTGAGCCGTGGAAAATCCTGTTCGGAAACGCCCGGTTCACCGGTACCGTGCTGACGGCGGTTCCGACCAGGGCCACGCTGTCTGCGTTCCTGTTTTTCCTGGTACCCCTGTATCTGAATCATCTCGGCCACAGCAATACCGAGATCGGACAGATGATGATGCTGTACGGGGTGCTGATCGTGGTCGGCACACCCGTCATCTCGCGCCTGGCTGATCATACGAGAAGATATGTCACCTTCACCATTGTGGGGGCTTTACTGAGTGGAGTGGGGCTTTTTGCGGGAATGGCGAGCAGTTTCCTGGGCGGTGAATCCCGTGCCGTGCTGATTGCAATCATCGCCGTCGGCACCGGGCACTGCCTGGTCATGTCGCCGCTCTATGCCATCATGCAGCAAATCATATACGGATACCGCAATCGTATCGAGATGCCGGTTGCGATCAGCATTTACCGCTTCGTGGATCGGATCGGCCTGATGATCGGGCCCTTGCTGGCCGCACTGCTGGTGCAGCAGATGTCCTATCCAGGCGCGATGGCAACCATTGGCGGCATGGTCATACTCGCTGTGCTGCTGACCCTGTTGGCCGTCAATACCGACCGGCGCAGGGTTTCGGGAGAAGTCAGGGCATGAATTTCCGGCAACCGTTGATGCATCTCGCTGCAGGACTGCTGGCCATCGTGCTGGTGGTACCGCTTCCGGGTCATGCCCAGGACAAGGGCGGCGGTGAAAACGGCCGGCCCTACAGGATTTTCGCAGTGGTCTGGCGCGGGGAAACCGAGGTCGAGGCAGGGTTCAGGGACTATCTCAACCAGCGGGGGATTCCCTATGAACTGACAGTCCGCAGCCTTGAACTTGATCGGGCGAATGCCCCGCCGATCGTTGAGGAAATCCGGCGGACAAAACCGGACCTGGTATACACCTGGGGCACGGGTGCAACCTTGAGCATCGTCGGCAGTGCGGATACGGACACCCCGGAAAAATTCATCCGCGATATCCCGGCCATCTTCGTGCTGGTGGCATATCCCCAGGTGGCCAACATCATCAAAAGCTATGAAAGTACCGGACGGATGGTCTCGGGGGTGTCTTTTCTCGCCCCGCTGGATGTGCAACTCAACGTCATACGGGCCTATCGTCCCTTCAGGAAACTGGCCGCCATCTACGACAAGACCGCCAGGAATTCCAGGATCAATATCGAACAGCTCCAGGAAGCCGTGCCCAGGGCAGGCATGGAATTCCTGCCCCTGCCGGTTCCCCTGAACGAGGACGGAAAACCGGATCCGGACACATTGCCGGATCTGATCCATCGGGTGAAGTCCGAGGGAGCGGATGTACTCTACATCGGTCCGGATGCCTTCTTTACCCGGCACGGTGCTACGTACACCAAGACCGCGATCGAGGCGGGCCTGCCCGTCTTTGCATCCACGCAGGTCACGCTGAAGAGTTCGCACAGCATGTTCGGCCTGGTATCGAACTACCACACGCTCGGCAAGCTGGCGGGCCTGCAGGCGGAAAAAATCCTGGTGGACGGAATCAACCCGAGAAACCTGCCGATCGCCCAGCTTAGCCGTTTCAAGTTCTGGGTCAACATTGACGTCGTGAAGGCCCTGGGGATTTACCCCCCCATGAACATGATTTCCATCGCCGACTTCAAGGACAGCGGTCTGCAATAAGCAGCTGCCCGGGACCTATCTGGCTGAACCATGCTGCTCCGCACCCGAATAAGTTTCTTTGTGATGCTGACCATCGGGGTCATCTGCGCCAGCATCATCTTCGTCGGTCTTGAACGGGAAGATCTGATCAAGGACCAGTACGCCCGGGAGTCGGTCAGTGACCAGATCAGCCTGTGGAACAAGATCAAGAACGGAATCATCCAGCAGATGGAGGCCAGCGAATCGCTGGTAACCGGCAACAGGGAACTGATCGGTGCAATCGAGCGCCAGGATACCGCGTTGATCCAGTCCCTGGGCCGGGATATGTTCGCGCGGCTCAACGAGGAAGGGGCGGTCGGACGTTTCGATCTGGTGTATGCGGACGGCGCACTGGCGTTTTCATCCCTGCCTACCGTATTCCAGTCCCCGGCCATTTCATCGGGCATCGCGAAAACAAACATCGAGAACGGCACCGCGGCGAGGGGTATCGGTAACGATGCGCAAAGAAATACCGGAGTCGTTTACGGATTTCCGTTATATGCCGGCCCGGACAGGCCGGTCGCCATGGCAATCTTCTTCACGGACATGCTGCTGGCCATTGAGGAAATGGAACGCGTCACGGATTCGTCAGTGGTATTTGTAAACCGGCGTGGCCGATTGATTTCGTCCTCCGACAGGGAGCTGTGGGGCAAACTTCGCAAGCAGATCGATCTGCAGAACATTGACATGCTCCAGACCATCCGGGTGGAGGAACGGTACTTCTCGGTGTCGGTGCTGCCGCAGAACGCCGAGCTTTCCGGACTTCTCGGACGGATCGTCATCGTTAAGGACATCACCGGACTGATTACCCGGCAACAGGCAATCAGTACGCCCTCGGCGTTCGTGATCGGCGGACTCCTGCTGGTTCTGTTGATCGGCCTGAACTATTACATGTCCCGGGCGTTTTCCCCGTTGGCGGAGAGTGTCAGGGTCCTCAACGCCCTCTCTAAAGGCGATCTGCAGGCACAGATCGAGGACTCGGTATCCGACGACAACGAGGTTGGCCAGATATCGAACGCCATCAGCAGGCTCCGCATCGACCTGGTGACGCTGAATCGGTTCCGGCGCTCCCGGGAGCGACAACAGTCGCGCCAGAAGCGGTTCATCATTCGGGAGATGACCGGCCTGTCGGAGACCCTGGACGGAGAGGAGCGTGAAAAGGTGCTGCAGGAGCTGGAGAAGCTCCGGTCCATTGTTCAGGAAACCCCGACAGATTTCGACCAGCGGGCTCTGCGCAATCTCTCGGATGATGTTGACGATGACGCGAAACCACCCGACTCCATGGCCATGATGGCCATTGCATTCCAGCACATGTCAGGCCGGGTTCAGGACCAGCATGACCGGTTGCGCGAGGCGTTGCGCACCAAGGAGGCCCTGGCGTCGATACAGAAGGAGCTCGATATCGCGACCCGGGTCCAGCTTTCCCTGATTCCGGACGACATGGAACTTTCGGGACCGTTTCCCGCGTCCGGCTACATGACTCCGGCGAAAGAGGTCGGAGGCGACTTCTTCGACCTGTTTCGTCTTGATGAGAAACGGATCGGCGTCGCCATAGCGGATGTTTCGGGAAAGGGGGTGCCAGCAGCCCTGTTCATGGTCATGGCACGGACTCTGTTGCGCAGTACCGTATTTCACATCGACTCCCCGGCCGCCGTGCTGGAATACATGAACGATTACCTGGAGAAGAACAATGACGAACAGCTATTCGTGACCCTTTTCTACGGCATCCTGGATGAGGCAAACGGAACCTTGACGTATTCCACCGGAGGTCACAACCCGCCGATTGTTTCAGACAGCAAAGGCACCCGTGTACTGGAACAGACGGAGGGGGCTGTACTGGCCTTGATTGATGATCTGGTTTACAGTGAGACGACTGTCTCGCTGGAGGACGGTTCGCGAATCATCATGATGACAGATGGCATACCCGAATCCTTCAACTGTGAAGGGGAGGCGTTCGGGGATGACAGAACTCTGGAAACGATCAGCGCCCTGGATCCCGGACAAACTCCGGAAGAGGATATCAAGCATCTGGTCAGTACAGTGGAAGAGTTCGTTGGTGATGCCCCGCAGTTTGACGATATAACCTGCGTGGTCCTGCACTATTCAGCCGATTGATTCAAGAATCATGGCAAAGAGGGGAGGAGTGTGATGCCTGACCAGCAAACCCTTATTTTGGCCTTGCGTAATGATTTGACTGAAATCACTCGCATAGCAGATGAGATCAAGTCCTTTGGAGAAGCCCATGACTGGGAACTGCAATGGATATTCAATACCAATCTGGCGCTTGACGAACTGATCACCAATTCCATCAGCTATGGAAAACTTGATGATAGGGATGACGCAATCCGGGTGGTCCTCAGTGTTGACGAAGGCACGCTGACGGTTGTCATGGAAGATGACGGGGCTCCATTCAATCCATTCGAGGATGCGCCCGTCCCCGATCTCGATGCCGATGTCGAGGGCCGGCGCATTGGCGGGCTTGGCGTATTTTTCGTCAAGACCCTCACCAGTGACTTCAATTACCAGAGAGTTGGCGGTATCAACCGGATCACACTCGTGCAGGAATCCAAGGAACGATAGCCTGATTCATGCCGGCCCGGGGTCCTGGGACTGTTGTGATCGGAATTTCGAGGCAATGCCGGGGAGCAGAGCAGGCACCCGGGAGACAGGTAAGGCGCATCATCATGTGCCACTGATTGACCGGGGTGAGTGCCCGGAACCGAACCGCTGGGTGATCCACATGACATCCCACTTCAACCCAGAAAGTGAGGTGACGGTGGAATTGTGCATGACAGGGCCACTGACGACAGGTTGGCGCACCTGGAATCGGAGCGCCTGTCTGCGCCCGATTCCGACACGGAGTATCCGGATGAAGAAGATGTCGGTACTGCCGTTTCAATTTCCTGGATTCGGCCACCGTGATCGCCCTTGGGAAGGAGCGTGCGGGCACATCTGACCAGCAATAACTGATGACCTGATCGACGAAGAAGTGGACTCCGTTCGTGCGGGTCGTCCTTGATGTGCGGATTCCGGTCTACCGGCTATTACCCTGCATCAACTCGTTGCCGTATCGCCTGACGCCCTGGATCAGGGCGTCCACATCACTGCGATCGGCTGCATAGTGGAAAATGTTCGCCCGGATGGCAAACCGTCCCTCGAGTTCGGTGCTGGAGGGATAGACACGGCCTTCTGCCTGGAGTTTCACGACGATCTCCCTGTTCAGGGCATTGAGACGTCCGTCGTCGGCATCCAGGGTCGGCGGCACGTAACGGAAACACACCACCGAAAGGACCGTGGGCGCCAGAAGCTCTAGTTCATCGGACTGCTGCACATAATCCGCCAGATCGGCTGCCATGGCGTTCTGGCGGATTATGGTGTCACGGAACCCATCCACGCCGACATGCGACAGAACCGACCAGACCTTGAGGGCACGGAATGAGCGGCTGAGTTCAAGACCATACTCATGCTGTGCACCAAGATCATCGGAATCCATGCCCACCTGGCGGATGAGTGGTGAAATCAGGGAAAAGCATTCCCGGAGGACATGCCTGTCGCGCACCAGGACGCAACCGCAGTCAAACGGGGTCGAAAGCCACTTGTGCGGATCGAGTGCGATGGAATCCGCACGCTCCATGCCCGCAAACAGGTTCGCACATTGGGGATCCATCACGCCAAACGCCCCGTAGGAGCCGTCCACGTGCAACCAGATGCCATGTCGTTCGCAGATGTCGGCCAGGGCCGCCATATTGTCCACGGCCCCCGTGTTGGCCGTGCCGGCATTGCCCACGATACAGAAAGGCACCCGTCCACCCCGGATGTCCTCTTCAACCGCGGCGTCAAGGGCATCAAGTTCAATGCCGTACTGTTCATCGGTTTCCACGAAGCGGATGGCATTCTGGCCCATACCCATCAACTCCACCGCCTTGGTAATACAGGAATGCGTCTCACGGGAAGCATAGAGGACCAGATCCGGCCCTCCGCACAAGCCCTGCTGACGGATATCCCAGCCTGCACGCCGGGTCGCGGCGTACCGGGCTGCCGCGATGGCGGTGAGGCTCGCCATCGATCCCCCGGACACCAACAGGCCATGACTGCCGGGGGATTCGTAGCCAAGGAGCGCCTTGATCCAGCGGATGGCGCATCTTTCCAGCCAGGTGGCGGTCGGATGGCCACCGCCGCAATTCGTATCTATTGCCGCACCCAGCAGATCCGTCAGCACGGCCATATGAGCCGGGGGAGAGATCACCCAGCCCATGTAGCCCGGATGACCGTTGCCGCGTGAATACGGCATCATGTTCTGCTCCAGAAAAGCCAGCATGTCTTCAGGTGACCGCCCTTCCCGGGGCAATGGCTGGTCCAGCAACTGCGACTTGACCTCTTCCGGGGGTACCGGCCGAATCGGCAGTTCGACCACAGTCTCCAGATGGCGCGCTGCGAGTTCGATGACCTGAGTACCCAAACGGCGGAATTCCTCGGGTGACAGTGCCTGAGGATATGAGAATCGATCACTCATGTGGAAGATTCTGAACTTATGGTGCAATGATCCCGGCAAACTGTTCGCCGGGCCGTACCAAACAAGCCGAATCACAGAGTCCGGATGTGTTCAGGGACCTGCGTGTCGGTCGATCAACACGGACAACATTGGAAAGTTCGCAGGGAGTATCGCTACCTTGCACGCTTTCCGCAGCGGGTATCAGCGGAAGGACGTTGCGGATGGTTTCCCGATCCCCGTGCAGTGCAGGGCCCCGATCATACACGCCAAAGCCTGCCAAGCTCCAGAGCTGCATACCTCCCGGCGGCGCCCCGGTTGATCTCACATTGGGGTTCGATTGGTTTTCCTTGCAGAGAGGTGAGCGGTTCAGTGCTGATGCCCTGGGGATGTGGAGATGCTCTAGGCTATTGCGCTAAGGGCACTGGACCGGTCGTCATAGGTGGGGATGATGGCACTGAAACCACTAATCGTGAAGACGTCCTTCACAGGTCCAGCCACGGAACACATGGCCAGTTTCCCCTTCTTGCTCCTGAGATTCTTGGCCAGTAACAGAATGACCCGCAGTCCGGCACTGCTGATATAGATCAGATCATTCATGTCCAGAATGACCGAGCCGGTGTCTGTGGGTATCGACTCCTGAACTTTAGACTGGAAGTCTCCAGCGTTGCTGCCGTCAATCCGGCCGGAGATCTTCAATATCAGGGTGTTCTGCTCGTGCTCAACTTCCAACATGATCGTTGCTTTCTCGTAAATTGGTATTACAGGAAACTCACTGAAGGGCGCTCAGAGGAGGATTATATATCAATCATCAATTTTTTCCATGTCCTCTGTAAGCTCCATATCCGGCATCAGCACGAATTCGGGGTAGGCTTCGATGCCCAGTTCGGCAGTATCCTGCCCCAATTCCTCCACCGTGGGGGATACGCGACACCCCAGCGTCCGGCTCAGGACAGACCAAACAAGGTAGGAAGTGGTAAATACAAAGGCGCCGATGGCGACAATCCCGGTCAGTTGGGTCAGGAGGTTGCCGCCGGATACGATGCAGACGGCGAGCGTGCCCCAGACCCCGGCGAACAGGTGTGCCGGAATGGCGCCGACTACGTCGTCAACCCTCCACCGCTCAAGCAGTCGCATACCGACAGTGCAGACCAGGCCACCAATTCCGCCGATCAGGATCGCCCAGATGTGATTGACCATGTCCGGTCCCGCGGTAATCGCTACCAGGCCGCCGATCGCCCCGTTCAGGACGCTCAACAGGTCCACCCTCCCGAAAATCGGCCGGGAAACACTGACGGCTACCAGTACCCCTGCCGCTGCCGCCAGGTTGGTGTTCGCGAGAACAATGCCCATGGCCACCGCATCTGCGGCACTGCCGAGCGCAAGCTGGGAACCACCGTTGAATCCGAACCAGCCGAGCCAGAGGATGAAGATTCCCAGCGTCACTGCAGGCACATTGGAGGGCGGCGTGAGCCTAACGGTTCCGTCCTTGCGGAATTTGCCGGACCTTGCGCCGATGACCAGGGCCCCCGCCAGGGCGGCCCAGCCGCCGGTGGAGTGCACTATGGTAGAACCGGCAAAGTCCTTGAAGCCCATCTGGTTCAGCCAACCGCCACCCCAAGTCCATGCGCCGATGATGGGGTAAATGAAGGCTGTGAGAACCAGTATGAAGGCGAAGAACGACCACAATTTCACTCTTTCGGCCAGCGCGCCGGATACGATGGACGCCGTTGTCGCGACGAACACCATCTGGAAGAACCAGTCCGACATGGTTGAATAGCCGGCGCTCACCACCGATGCGGACGCGCTTTCGGATCCATCGGCCAAAAGCGAGACCTCTTCCGGGGTCGAGTTGTAGAACAGGGTCAGGGTTCCGACCAGGTCATTGACTTCCACATACATGAGGTTGTACCCCACGATGTAGTACGCAATGCCTGCAATGGAATAAAGTCCGATATTCTTGAGGCAGATGACCGATGCATTCTTGGTACGGACCGAACCTGCCTCCAGCATGGTGAAGCCGGCGCACATCCACATCACCAGCGCACCCCAGATCAGAAATGAAAAGGTGTTGAAGACGAATGCGGATTCCGCATCAACGGCTGCCAGAACGGTCCGGGGCAGCAAGGCAAGGCAGAGCGCAGACAGGGGCAAAAGCCACTTTGCTTCGAGGTGAACTCTCATTTTCATCATCCGTATTTCCGAATCAGGCGCTCGGGGCGCCAAGTACGAATATGCTTAGCCGCAACATACCGATTGAGCAAGGCACAGAAGAACAAATAGTTTCCATTCTAACATTTGAAGTCGGGCGGATAGCAATAGTTAACCCCGATCCCCGGATAAGGACCCCGGGAGTGGCTTTCACCCGGTTGAGTGACTATGGATGGGCTGGCGGTGACTCCAGGGCGCAGGCAAGAGGCCGGATTGACAGGATCCATGTACAAGCCCGGAGGCGATGGTGGCAGCGTTCAAGGAGATTCTTGCGATCAAAGTCGAGGATGGCGTCGATTTCGATGTGAACGAGGTACGTGTCGACCAGATCCGGGAGGAGCTCGAGTACGGCGGACTGCGGAAGCGCAAGACCGCGTCAATCAGTGGAGCCCGTATCGCCGTGACAGTTGACGTTGCATTTGGAGACGCCTTGGAGCCGGGTGCCGAGGTCATCGATTTCCCGTGCATGCTGGACCTTCCGGCACCTCACCTGCGCGCGTACGCGCGCGAACAGTCGGATGAAGGACTTCTATGACTATTAGGCTCCTCTGTCAGTCGTTTCCTTTCGACGACGACCGGCTTGCCCGCGTAATCGTCGCGACATTCGAACGGCGCGAGACCGAGATCCCGGCGGACCTGCTTGATGCCCTTCCGCCGGCCTTCGCCGAGGATGAGCAGAAGCAGCGTCAGTGGAATGCTTTTCTGGAGAACGCGGCGCTTCGTGCCGGCAGGCTGCCTGAGGTGATCGAAGGTGTTGTCGGATTCATCATGCCGCACGCGATGTCGGCAGCAAAATTGCAACCGAAGGGCCGCGGTCCTCACGGCGACTCACATCACTGAAGCTGAATGTTCCACTAAGAGTAGTACTAAAACTGCCGGATCTTACAACGCAGCACTGCACTGCATAGGATGTCAGTGTACGATAAAATACTGAATTAAAAGATATAATAGGATATTGTCGGACATTATCGAATGTCTCAGTGGTGGAGGTGGCGGGAATTGAACCCGCGTCCGCAAGCCCTACGCTCACCGGCAACTACATGCTTAGTCTGCGCTTCAGGTTAACCATCCGGCCAGTTGGCAGACAAACTTACCGAACAGCGAGCCTGCTTACCTTTAGCAGCCGGCTAACAGGCACAGCCGGCAAGCGATCCTGTCTGGAATGACCTTCCGAGCCCAAGCCGACAGGCGAGCCGGGTGGAAGGACTAGCGGGACTTAAGCCGCTAGTGCGTAGTTGTCGTCGTTGGCAACTATTCTTATGCAGCTGGATTTGCGAGGAACTCTGCACCTCGGCATGCTCCGATGGTTTCGCGACCGACGTCGAAGCCAGTCACCCCCATAGAACAGGCGATTCTACACCCGAAAGCGGCGTGACTGAAAGGAGTTTTTCAAGTGCCCGCGGCCGCCCCGTCTACCGCTTTAGCAGCCTCGCCCTGTCCCGTTCCCATTCCCGCTGCTTGATGGTCTGGCGCTTGTCGTGCTGTTTCTTGCCCTTTGCAAGTGCGATCCTCAGTTTGGCCTTTCCCCTTGACCAGTACAGCGCAAGTGGCACCAGGGTGTAGCCCTCGCGCTCGGTGGCGCCGATCAGCTTGTTGATTTCCTTCCTGTGGAGGAGCAGCTTTCTGGCCCTGGTCGGATCGGGGCGGATATGGCTGCTGGCCTGGATCAGTGGCGAAATATGGGCGCCGACAAGGAACACCTCCCCGTTCTGCACGATCACGTAGCTTTCCTTGAGCTGGGCGCGGCCTTCCCGGAGACTCTTGACTTCCCAGCCTTCCAGGGCGATGCCCGTCTCATACGGTTCCTCGATGAAATAGTCGAAGGTCGCCTTGCGGTTGACGGCAATGGTGTTGGGGTCGGTTTTTTTCCTGGGTTTGGCCACGGTCGGGACTGCGGATTACCCGTGCACTGTGGATGAGGGGGCTGAAGTATAATCCAGAGTTCCTGCAATGCGGTCTTCCCCGAATGTACCAGGTGGAGCGTTCGGCGCTGGTGATGCATCCCGCCGCGCATCTGAGCGAACTCGTCAACGACGTCGATCGCTATCAGGAGTTTCTGCCCTGGTGCGGGGGTGCGCGCGTACTGGCCCGGGACGACAGGGGCTACACGGCCTCGGTGGATATCGCCTTCCGGGGTCTGAATAGATCGTTCACCACCCGCAACATCATGGTTGATGACCAGCGAATGGAAATGACGCTGGTGGACGGTCCGTTCAGCGATCTGTCCGGCACCTGGACGTTCAAGGCCATTTCCCCGGAGGCCTCCCGGATCTCGCTGTTGCTGCGTTTCGGGTTCTCCAATCGTGTCGTGGAGGCGGCAGTGGGACCGGTTTTCAGACTGATCGCGGATTCAATGGTGGAATCCTTCTGCAGGCGCGCGGACGAACTGGTGGAACGGCGGGGCTGATGGGGTTTGAGATCGAGGTCGTCTATGCCCTGCCGGATGAACAGGTGGTCATCCCCGTGCATATGGAACCGGAGGCGACCATTGCGGATGCTATCCGCCAGTCAGGCATACTGGACCGCTTCCCGGAAATCATGCTGGAGGACGAAATGGTGGGAATCTTCGGCCGTTGCCTGACTTTGGACCACCCGGTGCAGGCGCATGACAGGGTGGAGATCTACCGTCCGCTGCACGCAAGCCCCACCGATGCGCGCCGGATTCGCGCCGAGGCCCGCCGGCGACGGCGTGCCAGGAAGTGACCATGCCCGGCGTGCGGGGCCCGCGCGGACTCGGTCCGGATAATTTCATTGCATCTCGGATAGGGTTTTGGTATAAAGCTGCGCCTGATTTTTCCGGCCCCGGGACGAGTGAACGCAGGTCCCGGGTGACCACTTCAAAAACAAGCCGACCAATACATGCCAACCAATACATGCCAACCAGGAAGAAACCCGCAGTCTTGATCCACGGCGTTCCTCCCTACAAGCCGAAGAGGAACGAGGAGTACATGGGGCCGGGTCAGATCGATCACTTTCGCCAGATTCTCAACGGATGGCTCAAGGAACTGAAGGACGAGACTTCCCGCACCGTGGTCCATATGCAGGATGAAACCGCGAATTACCCTGATCTCACGGATCGCGCCAGCCAGGAAACCGACATGGCCCTGGAATTGCGCGGCCGTGATCGTGACCGGAAGCTGATCCGCAAGATCGAGAGCACGATCGCCTACCTCAAATCCGGCGATTATGGATTTTGCGAGAATTGCGGAGAGGAAATCGGACTCAAGCGCCTGGAGGCACGCCCCACCGCCAGACTCTGCATCGACTGCAAGACCATCGACGAAATCCGGGAGAGGCAACTCTCATAACCCGCCCCGGGCGGGCCCTGCCACAGCGAAATGGCGCCGGATGGCGCAGCAACGGCAATGCCGACCGGGATCGCCCGCCAGAGTTTCCGGCTACCGGTACATGCCGGGATATCGGTTGATGAACCGTCTTTCGGTATCGTAGGGAAAAACATCATGGCGTTTCTTTTCCCGGATATCCAACTGCACCTGCTTCCAGTATTCGGGGTCGAGCAACTCGGGGTGGTGAACCACAAAGCGTTCCCGGACCTTGGGATGATTGACCACGAAGTGCTCGAACTGCTCGGGGAAGAAGTCGCTGTCGCCGACATGGTACCAGGGTTCCGCCGAGAGTTCCTGTTCCGGGGTTCGGGCCTCGGGAATGGCGCGGATCCGGATTTCGTCCATGTGGCAGATCTCATCGTAGTCGTAGAACACCACGCGCCCATGCCTGGTCACGCCGAAGTTCTTCAGCAGCATGTCCCCGGGGAAGATGTTGGCAGCGATCATTTCCTTCACTGCATTGCCGTAGCTGATCACTGACGCGTCCAGCAACTCGTCTTCGGCATGGTCCAGGTAGATATTGAATGGCACCATGCGCCGTTCGATGTAGAGGTGCCGGATCACCACGTAGTCATTCTCAAAGATCAGGCTGTCGGCGATGGCGTCCCTCAGTTCTTCCAGCAGTTCACCGGAGATCCGGGACAGCGGGAATGCGACATGGGAGAATTCCAGCGTGTCCGCCATGCGACCCACCCGGTCATGCATCTTCACCAGCTGGTATTTCCGCTCCACGGTCTCGCGGTCCATGTTCTTGGGCGGTGCGAAATGATCCTTGATCACCTTGAATACATAGGGAAAGGAGGGCAGGGTGAACACGCTCATCACCATGCCCCGGATGCCCGGGGCGATGACCAGTTTGTCGGAGGAATGTTCCAGGTGATGCAGGAACTCGCGGTAAAACAGGGTCTTGCCCTGTTTCTGAAAGCCGATGCAGGTATACAGATCGGCGGTGGTCTTGGTCGGCAACAGGCTTTTGAGGAAGCCCACCAGGCCTGATGGCACATCGGTGTCCACCATGAAGTAGGCCCGGGTGAAACTGAAGAGCAGGGCAAGATCGTTGACATCGGTGATGACCGTGTCGACGTACAGCTCGAAATCCTCGTTGATCAGGATCGGTATCACGAAAGGCTGCATATCCAGCCCGATCATGGCCCGGCAGACGATGTAGGCCGCCTTGTTCCTGAAAAACAGGCTGGAAGCCACATGGAACTGGCGGTGGGGAGCCGGCTTCAGCGAATATCCCAGCGTGGGCCGCAGGTCGTCCGCCAGGAGTCTGGCATCGCGATCAATGTCCTGCCAGGGGCGGCCCAGGCCGAAGGACGTCAGCACTTGCCCGAGGCAGGTCTCCAGACTCTGGTCGTCCGGATAGAAGCTGTTGTATACCGGGTGATCCAGGTCAAGGAATTCCACTGCCGTTCCCGGCTTGACGAAAATGTAGTCGTTGTTGAAGTAGGCGCTGTCGAACAGCCGGCAAAACACGGAATTGTAGAAAGTTTCCGCCAGTTCCGGCTGGTCGTGGTTGTACAGCAGCCAGAGGTACCAGCGCTTGACGTCCTGCCACAGCGTCGTGTCGAAGGGCGTGAGTTCAAAACGGTTTCGGAGTTGATCGATGGCCTCGTTGACCCGTTGGTCGTAATAGTAGATCCGCTCCTTGCGGGCATTGCTCTCGCCTTCCCAGTCGGACTGCTCGAAGCGGTCCTTGGCGGCGCGGGTGATTTCCTGGAACAGCTTGAAATGTCGGTTGAAGCCCTCCAGAATGGTCTCCGCGACGCGGTGATTGAGCGGTTGTTCCGGTACCGGTGCCATTGCCATCAGAATTCGAACTGCAGGGTGAGGGGGCCGTCGTTGACCAGGGCGACCTGCATGTCGGCGCCGAACACACCGGCGGGAACGGTCTTGCCCAGGGCCGATTCCAGCGCCGTCCTGAAGGCGTCGAAGGCCGGCGAGGCGCCTGCCGGGTCCATGGCGTCTGTGAAGTCCGGTCGCCGCCCCTTGTGGCTCTTCCCGTACAGGGTGAACTGGGGCACTGCGAGTATGTCGCCCCGGATGTCGACGACAGAATGATCCAGCCTGCCGCGGTCATTGGCAAAGATTCGCAGGTTCACCAGCTTCTCCGCGGCACGGCCGATTTTCAATTGCCAGTCGCTGTTGTCCGTTTCGCCGAAACCGACCAGCAACAGGAGTCCGGGGCCGATGATCGCCACCTGCTCGCCGCCGGTCTCCACCGATGCGGTACGTACCCGTTGTAACAGAATCCGCATGGTCCCCCCCATTGTCTGGAAACAACTGCCCGGCCGGCGCAGCTCCCGGCACTGCGGGAGGGCGGGCCACCGTATTCTCGGGAGCGCCAACGGGCCGGAGTGAAACAACCATGAACGACCTGGAGGCGCCGCTGCAATTCTGCCAGATCATGGCGCCCCGCGGCTGCCGTTCAGCCGAATGGCGGATCGCCCTCGGCGAAGGCCGCCGGGCCGTCAGGACCTTCAAATGACTCCCGCTCCTCCGCAACTATGCGGGCGCACCCAGGGTCATGGCCCGTCGTTTGGTATCCTCGGGGTCGCCGAATTCGGTGGGCCAGCCCCGGATATGCCGGAGCACCAGTTGTTTCATCATCTGGATATGCGACGGGGTGTCGTTGAGGCAGGGGATGTATTCAAAGCGCTCGCCGCCCGCCCCCAGGAACGTGTCCCGGTTCTGAATCGCGATCTCCTCCAGGGTCTCCAGGCAGTCGGCGCTGAACCCGGGGCAGATGACCTGCACTGACCGGACCCCGTCCGCTGCAAGCTGGCGCAGGGTCGCATCGGTGTAGGGCTTCAGCCATTGTTTCGGTCCCAGACGCGACTGGAAGCTGATCCGCCACTCGTTTCCGGCGAGCCCGAGCTTCTCCGCCAGCAGTCGGGCGGTCTTCTGGCATTCGCAGTGGTAGGGGTCCCCCTTGTCGAAGTATTCCCGGGGGATGCCGTGAAAGGACATCAACAGCAGGTCCGGACTGCCATGCCGGCTGCGATGGTCCTTCACGCTGTCCGCCAGGGCGTCGATATAGGTCGGGTCGTCGTGATAGTGGTTGACGAAACGCAGTTCCGGCAGCCGGCGTTCCGACTTGAGTGCCGCTGCCACGGCATCGAACGTGGTGGCCGTGGTGGTGGCCGAGTATTGCGGGTACAGGGGCAGCACGAGGACGTGGGCCGCACCGCGCTGTCCGAGCCGCGCCAGGCCGCCGGCGATGGAAGGGTTGCCGTAGCGCATGGCCAGTTCGACCGTCACCGGCAACTCCGAGAGCGAGGCCTGCAGCGCCTGCGCCTGGCGGATGGATATGGCCATGAGCGGCGCGCCGTCCTCCCCCCAGATCTCGGCATAGTCCCTGACCTTGCGCCTTGGGCGGGTATTCAGGATCACGCCGTTCAGTATCGGCCACCACAGCACCCTTGGCAGTTCCACCACCCTGGGATCGCCCAGAAACTCCTTCAGGAATCGCCTGATGTCGCCTGGTGTCGGGCCGGCGGGTGTGCCCAGGTTCGTCAACAGGACACCGATGGTTGCCGGGGCGGCATGGTCGAAATTCGTGGAATCGGTCATTCTGCGTTTCCAATGCACGAAAAGGGGCTATTGTAGGGGATGAGCGCGGAAGCGGTGCCGGTACCGGCATGGTCGTGGGACGCGGCAACGGGTCACATTTCTGTCCTCGAAATTCGGTGGATGTCGACTCGTCAAGCGGTAACCACGCGCATTTCCGGTAGGGAGGCGAAGCGTCGAAGAGTCATTTGACCGCCATTGTTGAGCGTGAGGGCGACGGGTATGTTGCCTTGAACCCCGAAGTGGATGTCGCCAGCGAGGGAGATGCCGTGGCCGAAGCACTGGGCCTGTTCGTTGCGGCCGCACCCCGGGAGAAACTGAACGGCAGCTTCGCGGTGAAGTCTGCATCACCACCGCCGAGGTTGCCATTGGCCGAACCTCGGGCCCTTTCGGACCGGGAAGTCTGCCGCATCCTTGGTGTCCCGTGGACCTGTGGAGAGTAGGCGGCGTGTCCCGTTCAGCATTCAAATCGCAGGGACGGAAACAACCGGCAAACCCGGGGGGCTGACAGGAACAGCCCCCTTGGGGAAGGGGGCGGGAAATGCCGGTGGTCCAAACCGTGCCGGTGTCAGACGATCGTGCGGGTGAACTCCGGATAAGCCTCGATGCCGCAGTCCGCCATGTCCATGCCCTCGTACTCCTCCTCCTCGTTGACCCGGATGCCAATGGAGTGCTTGAGAATCAGCCAGACGACAGCGCTTGCGGCGAATACCCAGACAAAGATGGTGGCGGCACCGATGATCTGGCCAAGGAAGGTGGAGCCGTCATTGGTCAGCGGCACCAGGAGAAGGCCGAGCAGTCCACAGGTGCCGTGGACAGATATGGCGCCCACCGGATCATCGATTCTCAGTTTGTCCATTAGCCGGATGCTGAAGACCACCAGCACACCGCCGAGCCCCCCCCACAGGGTGGCGACGAGGGCGGTGGGGGTGGAGGGCTCCGCGGTGATGGTCACCAGTCCGGCGAGAGCGCCGTTCAGCAGCATGGTGAGGTCGGCCTTGCCGTACAGCAGCCTGGCAACGGCCAGGGCGGCGATGGCGCCGCCCGCGGCAGCTGTATTGGTGTTCAGGAACACCATCGCGACCGCATGGGCGTTGCCGATATCACCGAGCTTCAATACCGAGCCGCCGTTGAAACCGAACCACCCCATCCACAGGATGAAGGTGCCGACCGTGGCGAGCGGCATGTTGGCGCCGGGCATGGCGCGGATGCTGCCGTCCTTGCCGTACTTGCCCTGGCGGGGCCCGAGCAGGATCACGCCGGCGAGTGCGGCAGTGGCGCCGGCCATGTGCACGATGCCCGAGCCCGCGAAATCGCTGAAGCCCAGGTCGCCCAGGCTGTACATCCCGAATACGGCGCCTCCGCCCCAGGTCCAGTTGCCCTCGACAGGGTAGATGATCGCGGTCATGACCACGGCGAACAGGAGGAACGCCCAGAGCTTCATCCGTTCCGCCACGGCACCGGAGACGATGGACATCGCGGTGGCCACGAAGACGACCTGGAAGAAGAAGTCCGACGCGTCGGAGTAGATGGATCCGCCGGTGAAGCCGTCCTCGCGGGCGGCGAATGCCGCAAGCACGCCGCCGGTGTCGATGTCCCCCATGCCGGACAGGAACCATTCCCCGCCGTACATGACGGCATAGCCGCAAACCAGGTACATGACGCAGGAAATGGCATAGAGGGCCATGTTCTTGGTCAGGATTTCGGTGGTGTTCTTGGCACGCACCATGCCGGCTTCGAGCATCGCGAAACCGGCGGCCATCCACATGACGAGGGCGCCACAGACCAGAAAGTAGAATGTGTCGATGGCGTACTGTAAATGAAATAGGTTGTTTTCCACGGTAGTCGTCCTCTTTGATCAGATTGCGTCAATGCCGGATTCGCCCGTACGGATACGGACTACCTGCTCGATGTCGTACACGAAGACCTTGCCGTCCCCCACCTTGCCGGTGGAGGCGGCGTTGACGATCGCCTCCACCACCCGGGCGAGAGCCGCACTGTCGACGGCGATCTCCAGTTTTATCTTGGGCAGGAAATCCACCACGTATTCCGCACCGCGGTAGAGTTCGGAATGGCCCTTCTGGCGGCCGAAGCCCTTGACCTCCGTCATGGTCATTCCGCTGACGCCGACCTCGGAAAGGGCGGAGCGCACGTCATCCACCTTGAAGGGCTTGATGATCGCTACAATGAATTTCATGTAAATCCTCCTCATGAACTTGAATAAACGACCCTTTCGGGCACCTGGCAGATAGGAGAGCAATTGCCATGCCAGTTTTATTTACTGTTTATAATCAGCGAGATAGCCCCCTGAAGTTTTCCTGTGGATGTTCGTTTGCACAGCCATGGTGCAATAATGACGCACTCTGGTGCGGTCTGGCAGCGGTGCCGGCGGTGATAAAAACGGTACAATTGCCGCCTTCAACCGCCCTGACCCGATCTCCCAGACATGATTGAACTCGTTCCGGACAAGGCCGTGTCCGCCCGGGAGGTATTCGGTATCGAAGCCGATCTGGAGGTACCCGCATTCAGCGAGCGCGATGCCCATGTGCCGGAGACCGATCCGGCCTACTGCTTCAATCCGGACGTGACCCTGGCCATCCTGGCTGGCTTCATCAACGACCGCCGGGTCATGGTCCAGGGTTTCCACGGCACGGGGAAATCCACCCATATCGAGCAGGTTGCATCCAGGCTCAACTGGCCCTGCGTGCGGGTCAACCTGGATGGCCACATCAGCCGTCTGGACCTGGTGGGGCGGGATGTGATCGCGATTCGCGAGGGCCGCCAGGTGACGGAATTCCAGGAAGGCATGATCCCCTGGGCACTGCAACGGCCGGTGGCGCTGATCTTCGACGAATTTGACGCAGGGCGACCCGATGTCATGTTCGTGATTCAGCGGATCCTGGAGCGGAACGGAAAATTCACCCTGCTGGACCAGAACCGGGTCATCAACCCCCATCCGGCGTTCCGGCTGTTTGCCACGGCGAACACCGTGGGTCTCGGCAACCTGAACAGCCTCTATCATGGTACCCAGGTACTGAACCAGGCCCAGGTGGACCGGTGGAACATCGTCACCACGCTGAATTACCTCGATGCCCCGGACGAGGTTCGCATCGTGCTGGCACAGGTGCCGTCATTCGGGAACCGCGCGGGTGTCGTGGAAAGCATGGTGGCGGTGGCCGATCTCACCCGCAAGGGTTTCGCCGCAGGGGATATTTCCACCGTCATGTCGCCGCGCACGGTGATCACATGGGCGGAGAACACAGAGATCTTCGGCGATATGGCCCGTGCTTTCCGTCTTTCGTTCCTGAACAAATGCGATGATGCCGAGCGCTCCATCATCGCGGAGTACTACCAGCGCGCCATGGGCGAGGAACTGGAATACTCCATCGCCATCGGGCCATAGACCCGGCGCCGGACCGGGTATGTTCCCTTGAGCAGCGAACAGGTCCGCAAACGCCATATTGAGCGTCATTGCGCGGCAGCCATTCGGGCGCTGGCGGCGCATCCGGCAGCGGAATTTCGGCGGGACCTGCTGTTCGACGGC
The DNA here is from genome assembly GCA_965213885.1 of Candidatus Poriferihabitaceae bacterium. Taxonomy (GTDB): domain Bacteria; phylum Pseudomonadota; class Gammaproteobacteria; order Arenicellales; family Poriferihabitantaceae; genus VYFG01. Next base: position 2,197,441 of record OZ243919.1, on the reverse strand, counting down.
AATCGCGGCGTGACCCTGATGAGCCCGCATATGGCCCTGGATGTCAGCCGGGATTCCCTGGCCCGGTGCCGCGGCGTGGCCGATGCCATGGCCCTGCGGCTGCTCCATACGGACCTGGAACTGCACGGGTCATTGATGCCCCCGAACCAGGTCGCGGCCATGGTGTTCGACATCCTGGAGCAGCTCCGGGCGGAAAGCCTGGCACCACAGGGGCTGAAGGGCCTTCGGCGCAATCTCGACGATGCATTCAACGAATGGTGCCGTAAAAGCCGGGCCTCGGGATTTACGGAGAACGAGTTCGGCCTGGTCGTGTACAGCATCACCCAGATCGTGCGCTCACGCCTGTCCGGGGCCGGGCAGGACGAGGAAGTGGAGGGGCTCATTGAGTCCACCCGTTTCCGCCTCGGGCCGCTGATCGGGGATGCACTCAAGGCACTGCCCCGTCTGCGACATGACCAGCAAGCTTACGCACTGCATGCGCTCGCCATCGCATGGGTGGCCGGAAACATCGCCGATGTCCTCGGCGGCGGCGTGGGGCGCCAGACTGCCCGGACTGCCCAACGGATGATGCTGCCGCGCCAGCACGCAGGCGACGAGCTGTACACGGACGCGGTTGATCCCGGGGCCGGGATCGGGCAGTCCGGTGAATCCGGCGGGCGGTACCGCGTTTTCTGCCGGGACCATGACCGCGAGGTCTATGCCCGGGAGGTGGTGCCGCTCCAGTCCCGGCGCCGTCGGCTGCGGGCCGACCTGGACCGGCTGGTGCGGGCCCAGGCTATCAGCGTCCCCAGGCTCGCCCAGCGGCTGAAAACCCTGTTTTCGGCGCCCGAGTATGCAGGCTGGAACTTCGGCGAGGATGACGGGTATCTGGACGGGAGGCGGCTGTCCCAGATTGTCGCCAACCCGTCCTACAGTCGCATCTTCCGTCAACGGCAGTGGGTGCCCAGGGCCGAGACCGTGGTCAGTTTCCTCATTGACAATTCAGGTTCCATGAAACGCCTGCGGTATGAGGCGGTGGCGGTACTGGTGGATATCTACAGCCGCGCCCTGGACCTGGCCGGCGTGCCGAACGAGGTCCTTGGTTTCACCACCGGCGGCTGGACCGGGGGGCAATCCATCGAGGCTTGGCGCAGGGCGGGAAGCCCGGATTGCCCGGGCCGGCTCAATGACCGCCTGCATGTGGTCTACAAGGACGCCGCAACCCCCTGGCGCCGAGCCCGGGAAGGCATCGCGGCACTGCTGTCGACGAACCACTTTCGTGAAGGGCTGGATGGCGAGGCCCTGGAATGGGCAGCCGGGCGGTTAAGCGCCTGCGAAGCCCATCGCCGTTGCCTGGTGATGATTTCGGATGGTGCGCCCATGGACAGTGCCACCGGTCATCACAATCCGCCCGGGTTCCTGGACAGTCACCTGAGGGGGGTGATACAGCGGCTGGAGGGAGGCGGCGTAGTCGAACTCCGGGGCATCGGGGTGAATCTTGATCTCGGCGATTTCTATACCCGCTCGCTGGTGCTGGATCTCACCGGCACCCTGGGAAATGCGGAGTTCAGGGCGCTGGAAACCCTGTACCGGGGACATCGGCTGCAGTGACCGGCAGCGGGGCGCATCCCGGGGTCGTGCCCGAATCTCCTGCCGGCGGCGCCGGACGGACTGCGGGATGGCCGGAGTCCGTGCAGGGCTACTTCCCGGCGAGGTATTTCATGCGCAGGTTGTCATCGTGACCGCGCCAGCTCTGGGCCTCGATGAATACCCGGGTGATTTCCGGGTGGGCCAACTTGATGTCCGCCTCCATATCCGAAATCGTGGATTCCACCTCGCTCGCGGAAATCCCGTCAACGAAGTCGACGCTGAGACAAAGAAGGATGTCGCGTGGTCCGAAATGCATGGTCAGCAGCTCGTTGATGCTGATAATGCCCTCGTGGCCGTTGACAATCCTGCGGATACTGCCGATCACCCTGGGCCGCGCCGCCTCGCCGATGAGCAGACCCTTGCTCTCGTAGGCAAGCACGGCTGCCGTGCAGGCGAGAATGATGCCGATGACAATGGAGGCGATGGCGTCGAAGACCGGGTTGCCGGTGATCTGTGCCAGGCCAATGCCGATCAGGGCCGCGCACAGGCCCAGCATCGCCGCGCTGTCCTCGAATAGGACGGTGAACACCGCGGGGTCCTTGCTGCGCTGTATTGCCTTGATGTAGCTGAGAGCGCCCTTGGTCTTGCGGAATTCATGCAGGGCCACACACCAGGCGGCACCCTCGAAGAGGATCGCGAACCCGAGCACGATGTAGTTCACCAGCGGTTTCTGGATCGCGTGGGGATTCTGCAGTTTGCTGACTCCCTCATAGATGGACAGGCCCGCCCCCAGGGAGAAGATCAGGATGGCTACCACGAAGGTCCAGAAATAGAGCTCCATACTGTAGCCGAACGGGTGGCGCGCATCTGCCGGTTTGCCGGACCGCTTCAGGCCATACAGCAGGAGGCACTGGTTGCCGGTGTCCACCACCGAATGGATGGCCTCGCTGAACATGGCGGAACTGCCGGTGATGCCTGCGGCAATGAACTTGGTTGTGGCGATCAGGCTGTTGCCGGCCATTGCGGCGAAGATGACCTTGCGGGACCCGTGTATGGAAGACATGACGTTATCGCCTCCCGGCCAGCCCGGCTGGCGGTGACTGGAAACCCGGAGTCGGGGGAGGCCCGTCCGGAGGGGCCGGTTCGTCCTCGGCACCGGCCGATTCCACGCCATCCTGGCCGGGACTTGCATTTTCCGGGCCGGCAGCGGCAACCGTTGCCGGCGTGCCCGCCCGCTCTGCGGCGGTTGCATCCGGCCTGGAGCCGGTGCGCTGACTGTTCATTGTTTTGAATTCTCCGGTGGAGCCGTATCCACGGGGCAGGTGACGCGCCCATCCGGATACTGCCGTCATGGTACTTGCGGATTTCCCCATTTGGCAAGTCCCGGATCGACTCGGGTCGCCGTGGCGAATCCTGCGTATCGGCAGGCACTTCGGTCCGGATGCAGGGGTTGACGGCAGCATGTCGTTCAGGTGGTCAGGCGGCGGTAGATATCGGCCACTTTCAGGGGAAGCTTGCGTACTTCGTCCACCACCACGAAACTGGCGGGGCCGTACATGTGCGGCAGATATTCCCCGGCCTCGGTGTCGATGGTGATGCAGAATGGATGAATCCCGGTGTTGCGCGCTTCCAGCAGGGCCTGGCGCGTATCCTCGATGCCGTATTCCCCGCGGTAGCCGTCATAGTCATCCGGTTTGCCGTCGGACAGGGTGATCAGGATGCGGGTTCTTGCCTCCACCTGGCCCAGGATGTCGGTCAGGTGCCGGATGGTGACACCCATCCGGGTGTAGTCCTGGGGGCGCAATCCGCTGATACGGGCTCGTATTTCATCGTCATAGCGGCGCTCAAACGACTTGATCCGGTACACCTCGCAGCGGTTTCGGGTCATGCCGGAAAACCCGTAAATGGCATACTGGTCGCCGAGGATTTCCAGGGCCTCGCACAGCAGTATCAGGCTTTCCCGCTCCGCTTCGTTGATCCATCCCTTGGTGGAGCCGCTGATGTCTACCATGAAGACCACGGCCAGGTCCCGCTCCACTTTCTGCTTGCGGGTGTAAACCCTGTCGCTCATTTCCACGCCGGTCTGCATGTCCGCATAAGCGGTGATCAGGGCATCCAGGTCCACGTTGTCTCCGGTGGGCTCCGCTTTCAGGATGCGGTCGTCTCCCCGCAGGGCTTCGAAATACCGTCGTATCTCTCCCACCAGGCTTGCATACCGTTTCAGGGTGCGGTCGTAGAAATCATCGTAAACCGGCTGGGTCGTCGTCTCTCTGAGGGTGCACCAGTTCCTGCGGTAGGTCTGACGACGATAGTCCCATTCATCGTAGAAAATCGTGTCACTGCCTGTCAGGGCCCTATCTGTAGGCTCCGGCTGCTGTCCCTGCTCATCGGCGTTGTAGTCGCCGTCGCCGGCGGGCGCAAGCCAGTCTTCCGGGATGGCCTCCAGATCCTGCAGCAGGGAGCGCAGCAGATTTTCCAGATCCACGGGAGGCGTCACCGGTTCGCCGTTCACGGCAAGCTCGGGATTGGCACCGGATTCCCGGTCGAGCCGGAGGTCGACTTCGGCGTTCTCCGCCGCGGCCGCCTCGTCCCCCTCGCCCAGGGTCTGGCGCACCAGGTCGGCGAGAGCGGACTGAAGCTCATCCTTCTCCAGCTCCAGGCGTTGCTCGATGCCGTCCCTGGCTGCCTCGAGGTCGAACCCGCCCTGGTAGACGGGGGCTTCCGGCCAGGGCATTTGCAGGGGATACAGCTTTTCCGTTGCGGCCAGGGTATCCGACACCGTAGCGTCCTTGTCCTCGAGAAGATCCAGGTAATGCCGCCAGGTGGCGTCATGGACCGGTGCCGGGGTATGCAGCCCGAACATTTCCCGGGCGAGTCCGGGAAGTTCCCGTCCGATGCAGGCGTTGAGTCTGGCGGTTTCCAGCAGGTTGAACAGTCGCAGCGCACGGCCGTTGTCCTGAAACTCCGCGAGGATCTGCACCAGGTGTGGCGAGTCCGGGCCCTGCCGGCGGAAGGTGCCGAACCATGTCTGCGCCCACAGGTGCACCGACATGACCTTGTACAGGCAATAATTCAGTTCCCGGTCGTTGAATCGATTGATCCGGGCGGGCAGGTAGAGCGTGTTGGTGTCCGTGTAGCTACTGTTGCCGGCCTCCAGCTTCAATGTGCGTCCCGCCAGGCCGGTAATGAATGTTTCCAGTACCGGGCGGATCTCGTCCAGGGAGACGGTAATGTGACCGAGACGGAATTCGGCCGCGTATGCCTCCAGGGCATCAAGTGCGGTGCATCCGGGATAAAGACCCTCCTTGTCGTACACGTCCATGGCGTGCAGCAGCCATCGGCGTGTCCCCTCCAGGCCCATGAGCCGTATTGCCCTGGGGGCATGGCTGACGAACTGGAATGCCATCTCCGAGTTGGACCGCCGGATCACGTCAGTCCAGTGCAGGGCGAACTCCTGTTCTTCCTCTGTGAGCGGAAGCAGGCCTCTGGCGGGTCCTGACGAGGTGCGGCGGGTGGAAAGCACCGGGTCGAGATACTCGTCCAGCCGGGTGGTGATCCCGTCAAGGGTCACTGTGGTAGGGCTGTCCCCCGGCGTCATTGATCGATCCGGATTGCGGTTCTATGGCGGAGCGGTTGGTGGGCCCGTGCCGCTACACGTTGAAACGGAAATGCATGATATCGCCGTCCTGCACCCGGTAGTCCTTCCCTTCCAGTCTCAGCTTTCCCGCTTCCCGGGCGCCGGCCTCCCCGCCGCAGTCGATGAAGTCGTCGTATCCCGTGGTTTCGGCCCGGATGAATCCGCGCTCAAAGTCCGTGTGGATCACCCCGGCGGCCTGAGGTGCGGTGGCGCCGGTCCGAACGGTCCATGCGCGGACCTCCCTGGGACCGGCGGTGAAGAAGGTCAGCAGGTCAAGGAGGCGATATCCTGCGCGAATCACCCGGTTGAGCCCGGGCTCGCTGAGCCCCATGTCCGTAAGAAAGGCTTCCGCCTCCCCGGGGCTGATCTGCGACAGTTCCTGCTCGATGGCCGCGCAAACGGGGACCATCTCCGTACCCTCGTCCCTTGCAACCGCCCGGATCGCCTCCAGGTGGGAATTGTGTTCGAATCCGTCCTCGTCGACGTTGGCGACATAGAGGCCGGGCTTGATCGTGAGGAAGCAAAGTGGCCTCAGCCGTGCGCGTGCGCCGGCATCCAGTTCCAGGCTGCGAAGAGGCCTGCCCCCGTCCAGGCATTCCATGATCCGCCGCAAGAGCGCTGCCATGGTGATCTGTTCCTTATCGCCGGACTTGCTGTTCTTTTCCGCCCGCCTCAGCGCCCGGTCAGCGGTTTCCATGTCTGCCAGAACCAGTTCGGTATTGATGGTCTCGATGTCGCAGATGGGGTCCACGCGGTCTGTCACGTGTACGACATTGCCGTCCTCGAAGGCCCGGACCACGTGGGCGATGGCATCCACCTCGCGAATGTGGGACAGGAATCGGTTGCCAAGGCCCTCACCCTTCGATGCGCCGGCCACCAGTCCCGCGATGTCCACGAACTCGATGGTGGTCGGGACGGTTTTGCCGGGCCTGACGATGTCGCTGATCCGGGGAAGTCGCGGGTCCGGCACTTCCACAATGCCCACGTTGGGATCGATGGTGCAGAATGCATAGTTCGCCGCCTGTGCGGCAGCGGACTGGGTAAGGGCATTGAACAGGGTGGACTTGCCCACATTGGGCAGGCCCACGATGCCGCATTTGAAGCCCATGATCAGTCGGTGTGGAGGAAGTTCATGACCCGGGGGAAGTCGCCCTGGAGCATATCCGGCAGCGCCGATACCGCCCGGTCGATGGCGTCCAGGATGACGATCCGGTCATCGGCGGGGGGTTTTGAAAGCACGTACGGGGACGCCTGGCTGCCCCGGCCGGGATGACCGATCCCGATTCGCAGGCGCTTCATGTCCCGGGCGCCGGATTTCTGCATGATGTCCCCGAGACCCTTGTGTCCGCCATGCCCGCCTTCCAGCTTGAGTCGGATGGTTCCCGGTGGGAGATCCAGTTCATCATAGGCCACCAGGACCTGTTGCGTTTGGATACGGAAAAACCGGGCATAGGGCACTACGCTGTCGCCGCTGAGATTCATGAATGTCTGCGGTGCGATGACCCTGACGATTGCGCCGCCGAGCCTGAAATCACCGGTCAGTGCCTTGTACCGGCTGTCCTCCTGAAGCGAGAAGCCAAAGGACTGTTGCAACGCCTGGATGAACCAGAAGCCAGCATTATGCCGGGTTTCGGCATATTGTCTGCCCGGATTGCCCAGTCCGGCAATCAGGCCAATGGCCAGTGCTGGCATGGCTTACGCAGGGACGCGGTATTCCGGCGATATCGCTTCGGGGCCGGGGGATAACCGGTGGTTGTCCGGCCGGGAATCGGGCCTATTCCTCTTCCCCGGTATCGGCATCGGCTTTCTCCCCCCCGACCTCTTCCTCCGTTTCAGCGGATTTTGCCGATACCCGGGTGGCCTGTACTGCCACCACAGCATTGTCGTGCTCATGGATATCGCCGTGGGTGAACGCGGTGATCTGCACGCCCTTGGGCAACTGGATATCCGACAGGTGCAGGGACTGGCCGAGGCGCAACTCGCTGACGCCCAACTCGATGTATTCCGGCAGGTCTTTCGGCAGGCAGGTGACCTCTACCTCGTTCATCAGGTGGGAAATCATGCCCCCGTCGATCCGCACGCCGAGGCACTCATCCTCGCCGGAGTAGTGGATCGGCAGGGCGATGTGGATCGGCTTGTTTTCGTCGACCCGCTGGAAATCCGCATGCAGGATCCGGGTCTTGTGGGGATGGCGCTGGACATCGCGCAGGATCGCCCGTTCCCTCTTGCCGTCGGTGTCGATGGTGATCACCTGGGAAAAGAACTCCTCCCGTTCCAGGTTGTGGAACAGGAGGTCGTGATTCACCGCGATACTCAGGTTCTCCTTGCCGGCGCCATACAGAACCGCCGGGACGTCGCCTTCTTTGCGCAGGCGGCGCACCAGGCTGGTGCCGGTTCGTGCCCGGATGCGGGCCTTTAGAACGACTTCTTCACTCATGTGTGCTTTCTCTCACTTTCCATTGGCCCATGGGGCCGTTTGTCAAACAATAAAACAATCCCGGGGCTTCGTGCCGGGGTCCGGCCCGAAGCCCCGGTCAGTCAATGAACAGGTTGCTGATGGAGTCCCCGGTGGCTATCCGGCGAATGGATTCCGCCAGCAGCTCCGCCACACTGAGTTGCGTGATCATGGAGCAGTCCTGCGCCTCCCGGCTCAACGGGATGGAATTGGTCACCAGCAGTTCATCCAGGGAAGACTCGGAGATGCGCCTGATCGCCCCGCCGGACAGCACCGCGTGGGTACAGGTCGCCACCACTTTTAGCGCGCCGCGGTCCTTCAGGGCCTCCGCCGCCTCGCACAGTGTATTGGCGGTGTCCACCATGTCATCGATCATGATGCAGGATCGACCTTCCACCTCGCCGATGATATGCATCACCTTAGCCTCGTTCGCCCGCGGGCGCCGCTTGTCGATGATCGCCAGTTCGGTTTCCAGTTGCTTCGCCATGGCCCGGGCGCGCACCACCCCCCCCACGTCGGGAGAAACCACGACGGGATTGGACAGGCGCTTGCGCCAGATCTCCCCCATCAGGACCGGGGAGCCGTATATGTTGTCGCACGGGATGTCGAAAAATCCCTGGATCTGGTCGGCGTGCAGGTCCATGGTCAGGACCCGGTCAGCGCCGGCCGACCGGATCATGGATGCCACCAGCTTGGCCGAGATCGCCACCCGTGCGGTCCGCGGCCGCCGGTCCTGGCGGGCGTAGCCGAAATACGGCATCACCGCGGTGATCCGGCCGGCGGAAGAACGGTGCAACGCGTCGATCATCACCAGGAGTTCCATCAGGTTGTTGTTTGCCGGGGCACAGGTGGGCTGGATCACGAACACATCGCGGCCCCGGACGTTTTCCATGATCTCGATGTTGATTTCACCGTCGCTGAATGTTCCCACCGACGCCTTGCCCAGGGGTATGCCGAGACTCTGTACAACCTCAAGCGCCAGTTCGGGGTTTGCGTTGCCCGCAAAAACCGAGAGATTGTCAAGCGACACGAAGATTCCTCTCACAATCAATGGCTGGGGTGGGAGGATTCGAACCTCCGAATGCCGGGATCAAAACCCGGTGCCTTAGGCCGCTTGGCTACACCCCAATATCTGGTTTCTGTTGAATGTGGTAATTCGGTGAACAGGTAACTGGGATCGGTGCCGAGAATGACTTCGGCCAGCCGGTCCGGCCCGGCAGGGGATACTAGCGCATTTCCGATATTTTTTCAGGCAACCGCCTGGCCAAGGGAGCCGGACGAGGTCGATCTGACGGCCGGATACAGGAACGCGCCGGGATGCTGCGGGCGAAAAGCGCGGTATTGTCAATATCGGACCGGTCGGTGTCAACGCCCAAATCAATAGACAGATCAAAATGCACAACGGACAACCGTTCAGGACTCCGGCCCGGGACTCCAGTCCTTGAGCGGACTCCGGTTCAGGCGCCGGGCGACCAATCCCGTCACCCCGTCGGGTAATTGGCGAATGGCCTGTTCGGCGGCTCCGCGGGTTGACAGGGGCACGAAAACCGCACTGCCGCTGCCGCTCATCCTTGCGGGGCCGAACTGCGCCAGGCAGTGGTGGACCGCAGCCACTTCCGGGTTGCGCCGGAAGACAACCGCTTCCAGGTCGTTGCCGGTGCGCCCGGCCGTGTAGTCCCGGATGGAAACCCGGGGATGGTCCCGGCGCAGACCCGGGTCCGAGTAAATCAGTTCCGTGGAGACCGGAACACCCGGCAGGGCCACCGCCAGCCAGCCCGTGGGGGCCACCGCTGTCGTCAGCAGATCTCCGGTGCCTTCCGCCCAGGCGGCAGCGCCATGCAGGAAGACGGGCACGTCGGCGCCGAGTCTCCGGCCGAGGTCGAGCAAACGGGCTGCGGACAGATGCAGATGCCACAAGCGGTTGAGGGCTAGCAGCGTGGTGGCGGCATTGCTGCTGCCGCCGCCCAGGCCGGTACCGGGTGGCACCCGTTTGGTCAGCGTGATGTCGGCGCCCAACTCCGGCCTGCCGGCAGCCTCCCGCAGGGCTTCGGCGGCGCGGACACAAAGATCGGCGGCCGGAAGCGTGAAGGGGTGTTCATCGTGCCGCCGGATCATGCCGCGGCGGTTTGCCCGGAACCTCATCCCGTCGCCCCAGTCGAGAAACTGCATCCAGGTCTGCAGCAGGTGATAACCGTCCGGGCGGCGCCCGGTCACATGCAGGAACAGATTGATCTTCGCCGGCGAGAGGAGTCGGGCATCAGGAGGATTTTCGCTCAATTTCCCACCAGCGACTGAAAATGACCTTGACACTGAGTTCGTCCCCAAGGTACTCGCCATCGTCGGCATAGACTTCCATGGTGCCGGGTAGGGCGGAAACCTGCAGTTTTGCCGGCAGGGCGAATCCGGGCAGGGTGTTTCCCGGAGACTCGTATTCCTGGTACTCGACCCGCCAGTTGTCCTGCACCATGCGCCTGAGTCGCCCCGTTCCGTCAATGAAGACTTCACTGGCCCCATCGCCCGGGAGCCCCCGGGCCCAGTCGGCGAGGTGGTCGAACGGCACATGCCAGCCGAGTCGCCTGAACAGGACCTCAGAGGCGGATTTGCCACGGATCACCCGGCCCTTGGTATCCCGCAGCACCGCACCGCTGCCGTCCACGTTGATGATGACCCGGCCACCGCCGAACGGACCATAGAGCTCGATTTCCTGGCTGTCGGGAGCATAGCGCCATTTGAGTGTGGCGCTGCCGCCCTTGGAGCCGGTTCGCACCCCCATCTTGCCCTTCAGGAACCAGTGGTCGATGGAGGCCAGTTCTCCGCGTATGGTTTCCCATCGGGCGATGGCCTCCACGCGCGAAAGCGGCTCCATCGGGGTGGGCGTGGCACAGGCGGACAGGATGGACACTGCCAGTGCAAGTAGCGCATGCCTGGGACCGGTGAATCGGGCTGACAATGTCTTGAGTCGGGTCAGGGTCTCAGGCCGTATCAGGCGCTGAGGGTCGGATCCAGGGGCAGGCGTCGGGATGCTCCCCGGGAGTACACCGCGTGCCGGTCGGTATCGCCGTCGAGGAACCGGTCGATGGTTTTGAGCAGGGTGGTATTGTCCGGCCCGGTTTCCTGTCCCTGTTTCCAGATATCCTCGGCCTCGGCCCTTCGGCCGAGAACCCAGAGCACCTCTCCCAGGTGGGCCGCGATCTCCGCGTCCTTCTTGTGGTCCCAGGCCTGCGCTAGGTACTCCAGCGCCTGGTCGATATCGCCTATCCGGTACTGTACCCAGCCCATGCTGTCCAGGATGTACGGGTCCCCGGGAAGCAGCTCCAGCGCCCTGGTGATGAGTTCCAGCGCCTCGACCAGGCGATCCGTCTGGTCCGCCAGGGTATAGCCCAGCGCGTTGTATGCATGGGCATTGTCAGGCTGCAGTTCGATCAGCAGCCGCATATCCCGTTCGACCACGTCGATCCGGTTCAGCTGGGCAGCGAGGAGGCCGCGGCTGTAGAGCAGGTTCGGCTGTTCCGGCCGCTCCACCAGCGCCTCCGTCAGCAGTGCCAGGGATCGCTCCATGAGATCGAATTCCCTGAGGAGCAGATCCTGTTCCAGGATCAGGCGCACGGATTCATCCTCGCCGTTGGCATCGATCCCGCGCAGGTGGCTGAGCCCGGCCTCCACGTTGCTCTGCCGCGCGATGACCCCGGAGAGCATGATCTGGGCTTCCAGATAATTCCGGCTGGACTGCACCTGGCGCAGCAACGGGGAGGCATCGTCGTACCGTTCCTGGTCGATCAGCATTTCCGCCAGATAGATGCGGGCCTGGTCAGCGTTGCTGTTGCCGGCGATGTGGCGCCGAAAGAGCGACTCGGCGGTTTCATGCTCCTGCCGTTCCATGTTGATCACTGCAGCGGCGAACAGGGCGTCGGCAGACTCCGGATTGAATTCAAGGACGGCATTGAATTGTTGCAGGGATTCTTCCAGGCGCTCGTCCTGGATCAGCAGGTGGCCGTACCGGATGCGAAAGCGTTCGGCTGCCGGGCTGGTCTCGAGAAACTCCTCCGCCCACGAGTCCAGCCGTTCGCGTTCGTTGTCCGCAATGTAGGTGAGTTTGAGTATGGCCGCAGCTTCCCACCCGGGCACGCGGTCGAGCACCAGGTCCAGCAGGGTGCGATAGCGCTCGGACTCGTCGAGACGGGTGGCAACCAGGGCCGCCGTGAAGACGGCCATGGAATTACCGTCCTCCACCGCCCTGCCCAGGCGGTCGCGCAGAAGGGTTCTAGCGGGTTCCTTCTGGCGGGCGATGAGGCCGGCCATCTCCCGCAGTACCGCCTCCTGGCCGATGTCCCGACCACCCATCAGGTCCAGCAGCGTATCGGCCGCGTCCTCCACCATTCCATTGCGGATCTGGGCGGTGGCCAGGGCGAGCACGGCGCTGACATTGTCCGGGTCCAGGGCCAGGAGCAGGCGTGAGAGGTCGATGGCCTGCTGGTAGTCCCCGAGTCGCAGCGCAAGCTCGATCGCATTGGCCGCCAGATACCGGTTCCTGGACAGGTAGACGGCGCGTACCAGTGCGTCCAGCGCCAGTTCGGGACGGTTGCGCTGATTGGCCACTGCCGCCACCAGCACATCGTACAGAAGCTCAGGGGTCAGTTCGGAGTTTCCGGCGGCGGGTTGGTCAGGCGCTCCTGCGAGGGCGGAATCGCCGTCGGTCGCGACCTCAGGGCCGATCGCGGTCTCCGCTCCCGACCGCATTTCACCGGTCGGCGTCACGGCAGGCGCACAGGCGCCGAGCAATAGGCCAAGCGAGAGCACAGTCAGGGCCGATGCCAACCTGATGCCGGTGAAAAGGCTCTTCGGGGCTTGCTGCGGATGGTTGTTCATGTATGCCGCTGGCCGGTCAGCCGGGACGTGGTGGAATGATGGCACGTGGCACGTGCGGACAGATCTGGATTCATGCCGGGGTCTTCCCGAGCCGTCAATTTCACGGAAACCGGGCGAATCCGGTCCGTTGGTACATCTGGCCCCCTGCTCGGTATCTCGCCGTATCGTCTGACCATCACGCGGGGTACGGACATTTTTCCATCCCGGCATTATAATACAATGACATATAGAATCGCTGCCAATTTCGTTCCGTGCACCTTCTGGCCCTGGGTCTGAACCATGAAACCGCGCCCGTGAGACTGCGCGAACGGGTGGCTTTCGGCCCGGATGTCATGGGCGAGGTACTGGATGACCTAGCAAGATCGCGCATTGCCACCGAGGCTGCCATTCTCTCCACCTGCAATCGTACCGAGCTGTATTGCGGCAACACCCGGATCAACCGCGAGCGGGTGGTGAACTGGCTGTCGGCGCATGCCGGACTGTGCGAGGGGGAACTCAGCCGCAGTCTGTACGCCTACCCGGACGAGCAGGCCGTGAAACACGCATTCAGGGTGGCGTCCGGTCTGGACTCGATGGTGCTGGGCGAACCCCAGATCCTGGGACAGATGAAGGATGCCTTCCAGCGCGCCAGCGCGGCCGGAACCACCGGCAAGGTGTTCAACCGGCTGTTCCAGCATACCTTCAGCGTGGCCAAGCAGGTGCGCACGGACACGGCCATCGGTTCCAGCCCGGTTTCCGTGGCCTACGCCGGCGTCAGTCTGGCCTCCCGGGTGTTTTCGGACCTGTCGTCACTCACCGTCCTGCTCATCGGAGCCGGGGAAACCATTGAACTGGTGGCTCGTCACCTGAAGGAACAGCAGGTGCGGAAACTGATCATTGCAAACCGTTCGGTGGAGCGGGCGCGGAGGTTGGCTGAGGCGGTGGATTGCCAGGCCATCGCCCTTGCGGAGATACCGGACCGCCTGCACCAGGCAGATATCATCGTATCGTCCACTGCAAGCACGCTGCCCATTCTGGGCAAGGGTGCGGTGGAGGGGGCCATCCGCCAGCGCCGGCACCGCCCGATCTTCATCCTCGACTTGGCGGTGCCGAGGGACGTCGAGTCCCAGGTGGGGGAACTGCCGGATGTCTACCTGTACACCGTCGACGATCTGCAGGGCGTGGTGGAGCAGAACCGGGGCATGCGGGAGAGGGCGGCCCGCGAAGCCGAGAGCATCATCGACCTGCAGGTGGTGCGATTCATGCGCTGGATGCGCTCGTTGGAGTCCGAACCCGTCATCCGGACGTTCCGCAGCAGGGTGGACGGCATCCGTAAGGAGGAACTGGACAAGGCGAGGGCGCGCTTGGCCAGGGGGGGTGAGCCCGAACAGGTGCTCGAGCAACTGGCGCGGGACCTGTCCAACAAGTTTGCCCATCATCCCAGCCAGCAACTCAAGCAAGCCGACATGGAGGACAACCCCGGACTGCTTTCCGCCGCACGCAAGCTCTTCGGGCTGTAGCCCGGACTGCCTGGCCGGCGCCAGGCCGAGGCCGGACCGGTCCGCTTCTGTCATGCCCCACAATCAGTCCCTGTTCCCATGAACTCCTCCATACGCGAAAAGCTCCAGCAGATACGGGACCGGCACGGGGAAATCCACGCGCTCCTGTCCGAACCGGATACGGCCCTGCGGCAGGATGAATTCCGCCGCCTGTCCATCGAGCTGTCGGAGATCGAACCGGTGGTGATGGCGTTTGACGGTTTCCGTGACCTGGAGAGCCAGGTCGAGGAGACGCGGCAGATGCTGCAGGACGACGACCGCTCCATCCGTGACCTGGCCAGGGAGGAACTATCCGGACTCGAATCAGGTCTGGCGGAGCGCGAGAATGAGCTGAAGAAACTCCTGCTGCCCCGGGACCCCAACGACAATCGCAACATCTTTCTCGAGATTCGCGCGGGCACCGGGGGAGACGAGGCGGCCATCTTCGCCGGTGACCTGTTCCGGATGTACGACTGCTACGCCGAGACCCGGGGCTGGCAGGTGGAGGTGATGAGCCGCAGCGAAGGCGAACACGGTGGGTACCGGGAAATCATCTCCCGCATCGTGGGGCAGGGCGCCTATTCACGCCTCAAGTTCGAGTCCGGCGCCCACCGCGTCCAGCGCGTGCCGGAAACCGAGTCTCAGGGGCGGATCCACACGTCGGCCTGCACGGTGGCGGTGTTGCCCGAAGCCGAGGAGCTGGACGCGGTGGATCTCAACCCCGCGGATCTCAGGGTGGATACCTATCGCGCGTCCGGTGCCGGCGGTCAACACGTCAACAAGACCGATTCCGCCATCCGGATCACGCACCTGCCGAGCGGCATCGTGGTGGAATGCCAGGACGAGCGCTCCCAGCACAAGAACCGGGCCAGGGCCATGTCCATGCTGGCCTCCCGGTTGCTGGAAGCCGAGCAGCGAAGGCAACGGGAAACGGAGGCCAGCACACGCAAGTCCCTGGTCGGCAGCGGTGACCGGTCCGAGCGCATCCGCACCTACAACTTTCCCCAGGGCAGGGTCACGGACCATCGCATCAACCTGACCCTCTACCGGCTGGTCGATATCATGGGTGGCGACCTGGACCAGGTAATCGAACCCCTGGTCACCGAAAACCAGGCCGTCCTGCTGGCCGAGCTGAACGCCGGCGCGTGACCAGCAGTATCTTCCGTTCGCTCGGCAGGGCGACTGAAATTCTCCGGGAAGGCGAAACGGACACTGCCCGGCTTGATGCAGAGGTGCTGCTGGCGCATCAGCTCGGGAAGGGCCGAGCCTGGCTGCTCGCCCATCCGGACAGTGCCCTAGCGGACACCGAGTCCAGGGCCTTCTTCAGACAGGTCGAGGAGCGTGCCCGGGGTGTGCCCGTGGCTTACCTGGTCGGACATCGGGAATTCTGGTCAATGAACCTGCAGGTGACTCCCGATGTCCTGATCCCCCGCCCGGAAACGGAACTCCTGGTGGATCAGGGGCTCGCCAGGCTGCCGGTGGGCCCCTCGCGGATTCTCGATCTCGGCACCGGCTGCGGCGCCATCGCCCTGGCTGTGGCCCGGGAACGGCCGGAATCGCGCATCACCGCGGTGGACCGTTCCCTGCCGGCGATGGGGGTGGCCCGTCTGAATGCGGCCAGGCTCAAGGTGCCGAACGTGCGGTGGCTGGTTTCAGACTGGTTTTCCACGGTAGCGGGCGAGAGATTCGACCTGGTTCTCTCCAATCCGCCCTACGTGGACGTGAACGACCCGTGCCTGCTTGGCGAGATTCGCCACGAGCCGGCGGATGCGCTGGTTGCCGGACGGAACGGCCTTGCCGACCTCGGTACCGTCATCGAATCGGCACCGCCATACATTGCGCCCGGCGGGCACCTCGTGCTGGAGCACGGGAGTGAACAGGCGGCGGCGGTGGCGGAGATGCTTGGGGACGCCGGCTTCGTCCGGGTGGAAACCATGCACGACCTGGCAGGTCTGCCCCGCGTCACCTGCGGCAGGCTGGAACGCTGCTGAGACCCTGGCCGGGGCCGGTTCGGCGGACGGAATCCGCGCCGCGGTCCCGGGCCGCAGCGGCACCCCTATTTGCGCCTCACCCAGATACCGGAGCGGGTCTTCGGGTCGAAATAGGTGGATTTCGG
Organism: Candidatus Poriferihabitaceae bacterium; assembly: GCA_965213885.1. GTDB lineage: Bacteria > Pseudomonadota > Gammaproteobacteria > Arenicellales > Poriferihabitantaceae > VYFG01. The sequence goes on along the minus strand of OZ243919.1, from coordinate 2,181,281 downwards.
TGGCATCAGCGCACCCGCATCGGCGACGTGGAACAACTGGTCCATGGCCGTGGCATGGCAGGCGAACGAGGCCGCCCAGCCCTCGCGGACCTTCTGTTCCAGCCCCTTCCTGCCTTCTACGCCGGATACGTAGCCGAGACGGGGGTCGGACCGGAAATCATGGATGCCGCAAACCGGCCCGAGGATGTGGTTCTGCAGCAGGGAAACATCCAGGCAGGCCACCGGATCATCCCGGTCAACCAGCCCCGGACGGATGACCAGCCGGTACCAGGTATTGCCGAGATACATGCCGAACTCACCATGCGCGGCGGGCAGGCAGTTTGCCTGATCCCCGGCCACGGAGACGGTGAAGTCCTTTTCCAGGGCATGCAGGAAGGCCGCCTGGTCCAGACCCCCGAGGTCCCGCACGCAACGGTGATAGGGCAGCAGCTTGAGTTCATGGTCGGAAAACAGGGCGACCAGCAGTTGTTCATGGGGCTGGTTCCCGTCACCCCCCCGCTCCTTCCGCATCAGTTCCGTGTAGCGCCAGCCGGATGCCGCCCGGTGGTGGCCATCCGTCAGGTAGGTGTCCTCTACGGATTCGAACAGACGCGAAAGCTCCTCCTGCAGCGAAACCTCCCCGATGCACCAGACCCGCTGCGACACATTGTCCCCGGTGGTGAATTCCAGCAGGGGCGGGGCTTTCTGCTGTTCGCGGATGAACCGGTCGATTTCCTCGTTGGCCGTATACGCCAGCGAGATCGGGCAGGAGGCGACACCGATCTCCTTTTGATAGTGAGTCAGCAGGTCCTCCTGGTTCCGGCGGGTGTTCTCGTGCTTCTTGACATGGCCCCGGTCGTACTCGTCGGCGGATATCTCGCAGACGACACCGGTCTGGGTGTGTTCGATGTGGTTGAGTTCGTAGATGTAGATGCAGGGTTTTTCGATACGGCTGAACAGGCCCTCATCAAGCAGGCGTTCGAGGTTGCCGCGGTTGAACTCGATCAGTTCATCCTGGGTGGGGGGGCAGGCTGAATCGAAATCATCAAGCAGGCGGATGGTATTGAGGAAATTCTGCGGGTTGGCGTCGGCGAATGCGCGCCGCTGGACCGCCGGCACGGTGTCGTATTCCGGCGCAACCACCCTGGACGCCACTTCGTTCCTGACCAGGTATCCGTCGAATGGTCTGATCTTTGGCATGGTTTGCGGGGACGGGATCAGCCGTTGTTGGCCTGGAAGGACCTCATGAAATCCGTCAGGGCGGCCACGCTCTCATGGGGCAGGGCGTTGTAGATGCTGGCGCGGCAGCCGCCGACGCTGCGGTGGCCCTTCAGGTTCAGCAGGTCCGCACCGGTCGCCTCGTCGAGGAACTTTGCTTCCAGGTCCTCGCTCGGCAGGCGGAACACCACGTTCATGTGAGAACGGGACGCCACGTCCACGGGGCACCGGTAGAAGCCCCCGCTCCGGTCGATGGTGTCGTAGACAAGCCCCGCCTTTCTCGCAGCGCGCGCCTCCATTTCGGGAATGCCGCCCTCGTCCCGCATCCACCTGAGCACCTTGCCGAGCATGTAGATGGTGAACACCGGCGGCGTGTTGAACATCGACTGCTTGGACGCCTGGATGTCGTAGCGCAGGTAGCGGCCGATGTCCCGGTTGGTCTCCTCCAGGATGGACTTGCGCACGAAGACCACCGCCATGCCTGCCGGTCCGAGGTTTTTCTGGACCCCGCCATAGACGAGATCGAATTTGTCCCAGGGAATGGGTCTCGACAGGTAGTCGGACGACATGTCCGCCACCATGGGCACGTCCAACGTCGGCCATTCGTGAATCTGGATGCCGCCGATGGTCTCGTTGCTGGTGACGTGCAGGTAGCGGGTGCCGTCCTCGATCCCGATCTCGCCGCCGGCGGGCATGCGGGAGTAGTGGTCGGTCTCTCCGTTCCAGGCAACGTAGATATCGCCGTACTCACGGGCATCGGCGATGGCGCCCCTGGCCCAGGTGCCGGTATTGAGATAGCCCGCCCTGAGTCCGGGTTTCAGCAGATTCATGGGCACCATGGAAAATTGCAGTATCGCGCCTCCCTGGAGGAACAGCACGCTGAAATCGTCGGGCGCGCCGGATACTTCCATGGCCAGCGCCATGGCCTCGTTGGCCACCGCGTCAAAATGCTTTCCCCGGTGGCTCATCTCGATGAGAGACATGCCGGCACCCTGGTAATCGACAAATTCGGCCTGGGCCTCCTCGAGGACCGTGAGGGGCAGTGTGCAGGGCCCGGCACTGAAATTGTGTTTGCGGCTGGACATGGGATTCAGTTCGGAAATGTGGAATTTTCTCTTTTCAGGATGTTTGCGCAGGGGCCTGCCGGCGGATTTTACCGGGTACTTCAGGCGTTGACACAGTTGCGCACCTCACCGATCTCGAAGGCCCGGATGATATCTACAACCCCGTCCGCCACGGCGGTCTGCGCCTGGGCGGTGGACGCACCGATGTGGTGGGTGCCGCAAACCGCCGGGTGACGGGCAATGGCGGATTCGAAGCCGCCCTCCCCGCCGGCGGGTTCGTTGTTGTACACGTCAAGCCCCGCGCGGATGCCCCTGGTTTCGATGGCGTGCAGCAGGGCCGCCTCGTCCACCAGTTCCCCGCGGGATGAATTGATCAGCATCGCGCCCGGCTTCATTCGCGCCAGGAAGTCCCCGTTGACCATCCCCCGGGTTTTTCCGGTGGCCGGCAGGTGGATGGTCACGATGTCGCACTGTTCCAGGAGGGCCTCCTGGCTGTCGACTTCGGTGATTCCCGCCCGGGACATGCGCTCGGCGGTGGCCTGGTCGCGGCCATCCCTGTGCACGGCAAACACCTGCATGCCGAAGGCCCGGGCGCGTTCCGCCACGGCCAGGCCGATGGCACCCATCCCCAGTATCCCGAGCTTCTGCCCGCAAAGCCCGCGGGATTGGCTGTATTTCCGCTTGTTCCAGACGCCGTTCCTCAGGTCCGCCACGTTATCGGCGAGCCTGCGGTCGATGCAGATGATCAGGCCGAGGACCAGTTCCGCCACCGCCAGGGCATTGGCGCCGGGCACGTTGCAGACCTGGATGCCCCTGCTGGATGCCCGGGCGCAGTCGATGGTGTTGGTGCCGGCCCCGGCGCGGATCACCAGCCTGAGGCCGGTACCTGCATCCAGGGTGGCGGCATTCACCCGGGTGCTGCGTACCACCAGCACGTCGTTGTTGCCGATGGCCCCGGTGAGCGCCCGCTCATCCAGGGCCGGGTTCATGGTGACCCGGTGTCCCAGGTTCTCGAGTTCAAGCCTGTGTGAATCGGGAAAGCTGTCTGCGATCAGGATATTCATTCTCGGGAGGTGTTCGGACTCATGACCATGGCCGGGCCGGGCTCCCGGTCCGGGAGAATGGAAACGGCGCAGATTGTATTCGATTCCCCGTACGGCTGCAGCCGGAAACGGGGTGCGGGCGCAAATTGTCGTCTCGAGCCGGGTACGGGTCGCATGGGGTTACGCCGGACTGCGTAAGCTGCCAGAAAGACCGCATGCGAAAAATCAGGAAAAATGATATGACTGATAAGAATAATTGATCCATCTGCATTCCATGCCCGATTACCATAACAGGCTCAATTTTCCAGGATTTTCCCATGTACCAGTCTTTTGCCCCGCCTCCGCGGAGGTTGATGGGGCCCGGCCCCACTATGGTTCATCCCCGGGTGCTGGCAGCCTCGGCGAGACCCACCGTCGGCCACCTCGATCCGGCCTTCGCCGGCCTGATGGACGAAACCAAGGCACTGCTCAAACATGCGTTCCGGACCGGAAACGCCCTGACCATGCCCGTCAGCGCGCCCGGTTCCGCCGGTATGGAGATGTGCTTCGTGAACCTGGTGGAACCCGGGGACAAGGTCATCGTCTGCGTCAACGGGGTTTTCGGTGGGCGCATGCGGGAGAACGTGGAACGATCCGGCGGTGTCGCCGTGGTGGTGGAGGATCCCTGGGGCGCTCCGGTGAGTCCGGCAAGGGTGGCGGATGCCTTGGATCGGCACCCGGATACGAAAATCGTCGCCTTCGTGCACGCGGAAACCTCCACCGGCGCCCTGAGCGATGCCGCGACGATCGCGGACCTAGCGCATCGGCAGGGAGCCCTGGTCATCGCCGACACGGTGACCTCGCTCGGGGGCGTGCCGCTGCTGGTGGACGAGTGGAAACTGGATGCGGTGTATTCCGGCAGCCAGAAATGCCTGTCCTGCATGCCCGGACTGTCTCCGGTGACCTTCGGCGAGGCGGCTCTGGAAAAAGTCCGGTCACGCGGGAGCAGGGTGCAGAGCTGGTTTCTCGACCTCAGCCTGGTCATGGGCTACTGGGACAGTGCCGGCGGACGCAGTTACCACCATACCGCGCCGGTCAATGCCATCTACGCCCTCCACGAGGCGCTGATCATGCTGCAAGAGGAGGGTCTGGAAAACGCCTGGCAGCGCCACCGGGACTGCCATGACCGCCTGGTTCGCGGGCTGCAGAATCTGGGCCTCGAGATGTTTGTGGCCGAATCCGCGCGGCTGCCGCAGCTGAATGCGGTCAGGATTCCCGAGGGCGTGGATGACGCCAGACTTCGGCAGGAACTGCTGGACAAGCATGATCTCGAAATCGGTGCCGGCCTGGGCGAGTTGTCCGGCAGGATCTGGCGCATCGGCCTGATGGGCGAAGTCGCCCGGCCGGAAAACGTCGACTACTGCCTGGCGGCACTGGAGAGCGCTCTCGGTAACCAGCTGACTGCTGCGGCCTGACTGCGGCCGGGGAAGCTGCGGGGCCGGGGAATCTAGGCGGCGGCCACCCGGTCCGGTCGCACGGAGTCTTCCTCCCGGCCCTGCCCTCCCCTGATCCCGTGCTCCGAGAGGATGCACAGCATCCGCCGCAGCGGCTCCGCCGCGCCCCAGAGCAACTGGTCGCCTACCGTGAAGGCGGCCACGTGCCCGGGACCGATGTGGAGCTTGCGGATGCGTCCCACCGGAATGTCGAGCGTGCCGGTCACCTTCGCTGGCGTCAGGTCGCCGAGGGAGGGCTCGCGCCGGTTGGGTACGACATGCACCCAGTCGTTGGCGCCGTCCACAAGCGTCTCGATTTCCTCCAGCGGCAGGTCCCGGTTCAGCTTCAGGGTGAACGCCTGGCTGTGGCAGCGCATGGATCCGACGCGGACGCAGGTGCTTTCGACGGGTATGGGCGCACCGCTGCGGCCAAGGATCTTGTTGGTTTCCACGGCACCTTTCCATTCTTCGCGGCTGATGCCCGAATCGAGGTCCCCGTCGATCCAGGGCAGTAGGTTCCCCGTCAGGGGGTAGCCGATCTCCTGCACCGGCAGGCTCGCCGACTGCAGGGTTTCAAGCACGTTCCGGTCGATATCCAGGATGCTGCTGTCCGAGTTGTCCACCAGGTTTTCCGCACGGCCGTGCACCATGCCCATCTGCCGGATGAATTCCCGCATCTGGCGCGCTCCGGCGCCGGATACGGCCTGGTAGGTGGCCACGGAAATCCATTCCACCAGGTTCTCCCCGAGCAGTCCGTCCAGCGCCAGCATCATCAGGCTGACGGTGCAGTTGGGGCCGATGAAATCCTTCAGGCCGCTGTCCAGCCCGTCCCGGATCAGCGGCAGGTTGACGGGGTCCAGGATGATGACGGCATCCCTGGACATGCGCAGGGTGGAGGCCGCGTCGATCCAGTAGCCGTTCCAGCCGCCGGCGCGCAGGCGGGGATGGACGTCCGATGTGTAGCCGCCGCCCTGGCAGGTGACGATCACGTCGCAGGCGCCAAGGGCATCCAGGTCGGTGGCGTCGACGAGCGTTCCGCTGTCCCGGCCAATATCCGGACCGGTCTGACCGGTCTGGGACGTGGTGAAGAACACGACCTCTCCCATGCGGGAGAAGTCTTTTTCCTGCATCATGCGCTGCATGAGGACGGAGCCCACCATGCCCCGCCAGCCCACAAACCCAACCCGATCGAGCTTCATTGGAACATCCGGTCGCTGTTACGCATACGGTGATTGAAAGGCGCAAAATTATACAGCCTCCCGGGGTAAAAATCCTGATCTTTCCGGGTTACAGGGTTGTGACCGGACGGGCGTGCCGCTAGAATACGCCTCCCCTGACCGGCTCACGGTCAGGGGGTACGGTGTTCGAGGTTCGGGCAATGCCTCTCTACTTCGGCACAGGTATTCAATTTCCTTTAGAGGATTTCAATGGCTTTGACTGCCGAAGACAAGGCTGCCGTGGTGAAAGAGCACCGGCGCAGCGAGGGGGACACCGGATCGCCCGAAGTCCAGATCGCGCTCATGACGGCGCGCATCGAGGATCTCTCCCGACATTTCAAGACCCATATCCACGACCATCATTCCCGCCAGGGGCTTTTGCGGCTTGTTAACCATCGGCGCAAGCTGCTGAGTTACCTGCGAAAGACCGATATCGAGCGCTATCGCGCCCTCATTGCAAAACTTGGCCTGCGGAAATAACTCCCCCGGAATCTACCGCGCCAGGCGCTGGAGACACATTAAGTGAACAGAGTAATCAAGACCTTTCAGTACGGTCAAAACGAGGTGCGCCTGGAAACCGGCGCAACGGCAAGACAAGCTGACGGCGCAGTGGTCACCAGTATGGGTGACACGGTCGTTCTGGTAACCGTGGTGGGGCGCAGGGAACCCGGCCAGCAGGACTTCTTTCCCCTGACCGTGGATTACGAAGAGCGCACCTATGCCGTGGGCCGCATTCCCGGCGGGTTCTTCAAGCGGGAAGGTCGACCCTCGGAAAACGCCGTGCTCACCTGCCGCCTCATCGACCGCCCCATCCGCCCCCTGTTTCCCGACGGCTTCATGAACGAGGTCCAGATCATCTGCACGGTGTTGTCGGTGGATCCGGAAATCAATCCCGATGTCGTCGCCATGATCGGCGCGTCGGCGGCGCTTGAGGTGTCCGGCATTCCTTTCAACGGCCCCATCGGCGCCGCGCGGGTGGGATTCATCGACGGCCAGTACGTGCTCAATCCCACCCGCACCCAGCTGCAGGAGCAGTCCCGCCTGGACCTGGTGGTGGCGGGGACGGAAAACGCCGTTCTGATGGTGGAATCCGAGGCCAACATACTGTCCGAGGATGAGATGCTGGGCGCCGTCATGTTCGGCCACCAGGCCTGCCAGGCCGTGATCCAGACCGCGCGGGAACTGGGCCGGGAAGCCGGCAAGCCCCGGTGGGACTGGCAGCCGCCGGAGCACGACACCTCTCTGGCAGGTGCCGTTGCCGACTTCGCCGGGGAACGGACCGCAGGGGCATTCAGGATCAGCGACAAGGTGGAGCGCCAGAACGCCGTTGCCGAGGTGAAGGACGCGCTGCTGGAGGAACTGTGCCCCGAAGGCACCGCGGAGGATGTCCGCAGTGCGACTCTGGACGAATTCAAGAAGCTGAAGAAGAACGTGGTGCGCAGCCAGATCCTGGACGGAAACCCGCGGATCGACGGCCGGGACACCCGCACCGTGCGCCCCATCAGCATCGAGACCGGCGTGCTTCCGAGAACCCACGGTTCCGCCAAGTTCACCCGGGGCGAAACCCAGGCCATTGTCGTGGCGACGCTCGGGACCGAGCGCGATGCACAGATCATCGATGCGCTGGATGGCGAATATCGCGACAATTTCATGCTGCACTACAATTTTCCGCCCTATTGCGTCGGTGAAACCGGCAGGGTGGGCAGTCCAAAGCGCCGCGAGATCGGTCATGGACGGCTTGCCAAGCGCGGCATTCTCGCCGTTGTTCCCGATCAGGAAGAGTTTCCGTACACGATTCGGGTCGTATCCGAAATCACCGAGTCCAACGGTTCCAGTTCCATGGCCAGTGTCTGCGGCACCAGCCTGGCACTGATGGATGCCGGTGTCCCGGTGAAGTCCGCCGTGGCCGGCGTTGCCATGGGGCTGATCAAGGAAGGCGATCGTTTTTCCGTACTCACCGACATACTCGGCGACGAGGATCACCTGGGCGACATGGACTTCAAGGTGGCCGGCACCGACCAGGGCATCACCGCGTTACAGATGGACATCAAGATCGACGGCATCACCCGGGAAATCATGCAACAGGCACTGTCCCAGGCCAGGGAAGGGCGGCTGCATATCCTGGGGGAGATGACCAGAGTGATTTCCGTGCCGCGGGCGGAAATGTCCGACTACGCGCCCCGCATTGTGACCATCACCATCAATCCCGAGAAAATCCGCGACGTCATCGGCAAGGGCGGTTCCACGATTCGCGCCCTGTCGGAGGAGACGGGTGTCACCATCGACATTGACGACGATGGCACGGTGAAGATCGCTTCCACCGATAATTCCGCAGCCCAGGAAGCCATCCGCCGCATCAAGCAAATCACTGCCGACGTGGAAGTCAACAGCGTCTACACGGGCAAGGTGGTTCGGCTGATGGACTTCGGCGCCTTCGTCAACATCCTGCCCGGTCGGGACGGCCTGGTGCATATCTCCCAGATATCCAACGAACGGGTCGACCAGGTCAGCGATGTGCTCAAGGAAGGAGACGTTGTCAAGGTGAAGGTCCTGGAGGTGGACAAGCAGGGCCGGGTGCGTCTCAGCATGAAAGCCGTGGCATCCGCAGGCGCCTGATCCGCCGCCCGGGAAGATCTGAATGTCCGGTTCGATTTGAAGCCTGCGGTCAGGTGCTGGATCCGTCCGCGGGAGAGGGGTCGCATGACCGGTCCCGGGACGGCCGTTTCACCGGACATCGCCGTGTGACCATGGCCCGGCGGACGCAGGCAACGTGAAGCAGGTCGAACAAGTCGATTTCATGAGTGAAGCCGGGCTGACAGAATCAACACCCCGACCCCCGGATTCCCCGGGGCACCTGCTCAGGGAGCGCAGAATGGAAATGGGGCTGACGATGGAGGAGGTAGCCGACAGTCTCAGGCTGGGCGTGGATGTGATCAAAGACCTGGAAGCCGGAGACTATGCAGGGCTGCCTGGTCCCACGTTCGTCAAGGGTTACATGAGGTCCTATGCCAGGCTGCTGCACCTGGATGGGGACGACCTGGTCGGCAGGATCGAGCTGGAGCCTGAACCTGCCCCGATCGCCGGGATCGAGTCCGGCAAGGAGGTGCCCAGACGCAGGATCAGGTTCCGTACCCGGAGAAGGAGATCCCGCAGCCCCATCCTGCGCTGGCTGATGGTTCTCCTGGTGCTCGGCGGGCTCGTGGCGGGGGGGCTGGCCCTGCTGCCGTGGTTCGGCTTCAACCGGATTTCCGATCTGGTGCCCATCGACCAGATTGCCTCCCGGTGGTTCACCCCGGGTGATCTGGCCGGCAATCCCGGCGAACGGGACAGCGGGGATTCCGCGGGGCAGTCCACGGGTGCACTGATCCGGCTGGAGTAGTCTCCGGCGATCCGACCGCCGCGTTCAGGGTTCCCTGGCGGTGTTCCGCATCAGACGGGCGATCGGACGTGTCTCAGGATTGCTTTCCAGGGCGATGGTGATGGACATGGTCAGGGGGATGGACAGGAACATGCCCGTGGGCCCCAACACCCAGCCCCAGAAAATCAGGGAGACGAACACCACGAATGAGGACAGGTTCAGACCTTCCCCCATCCACCGGGTTTCGATCACGTTGCCGACAATGATATTGACGGCCACATAGCCGAGGGTGGTCCAGAGCGCCACCAGGGGGCCGTGGTCGATCAGCCCCAGAACCACCGCGGGCAGCCCGGCGAGAATGGAGCCGATATAGGGAATGAAGTTGAGAAAGAAGGCAAGCACCGCCCACAGGAACACGTAGTCAATCTCGAGAAACCACAGGATCACCGCCACACAGACCGCGGTGAGCAGGCTGGTGGCGGCCTTGAGGCCGAGATAATGGATGACCTTGTTGATGAAGGTCTGGAAGTGAGCCATGGACTCGTCGGGCCGCTTCAGGGTGCTGCGCAGTTTTTCCGGCAGCGTCGACACCTCGGCCAGGATGAAGAGTACCGCGAGAAATACGATGAGCCCGTCGCCGATGATCCCGCTGAGCCCGTTCAGCATGTAGTTGAGGAACCGGATCAGGGCATTGGGATCCAGCTGCTCGTAGACGCCTTCAAGAGGGATGACGTAGCCCCATCGCCCCAACAGCGTATTCAGGTCGTCGTAGAGCACTCCGAGATTCTCCCGGTAGCGCGGGATGGTATTGCTGAACTCATCCAGGGAACCGGCGATCAGTCCGACCACGGCGGCTCCGGCCAGCCCGAGGACCGCCACGATCAGTACGAGCGCCAAGGAATTGGTGAAGCCGCGGCGCTTGAGCCAGAACAGGGGCGCTGAGCAGATGATGGAGATGAACGCCGCCATCAGCAGCGGAGCGAGGATGCCGCTGGCGGTGCGCATGCCGGCGATCACCACAACGATGGCGGCGCAACCCACGATAATCCTGTTGGTGGAGGTCACGGATTCCGGAATCTTCATGGGCCCTGATTGCTGTGATGCCGTAAGGTCAGGCGGCTTCCGCCAGTGGCGGACCAACACTGCCGACGCCGCCGAGGAGTGGAAACCGCATGACGGTCTTCAGTCCCGGATTATTGTCCATCAGCCGGATTTGGCCCTGATGCATGGTCACCACGGCGGCGACCATGCTGAGCCCGAGACCGTTGCCCGTCGTGGAGCGGCTGCGGTCAAGGCGGTAGAACCGGCGGAACACCCGCTCGCGTTCGGCCTCGGGGATACCGGGGCCATTGTCGGCGATGGTGATCACGGCATCATTGTCCACCTGGGACAGGATCACGGAAATGTGGCCATTTTCCTGAGTGTACTTGATGGCGTTTTCGATCACATTGGCGAGGGCCTGGAACAGGAGGTCCCGGTCCCCCATCGTCTTGATGGTATGCGCCGTGTCCACGGTGAGCAACTGGTTCTTCTCCTCGGCCAGTGGCTCGTAGAACTCCACCACATCCTCCACCAGGGTGCGGTAATCAAGGACGGAGAAATCCGTGGTCACCTGGCCGGCCTCAATCCTGGCGATACGCAGCAGGGCGTTGAACGTGGTCAGCAGGGAATCCGCTTCCCGGATGGCGCTTTCCAGGCTGATGGCGGAGATGGATTCGGCGTCCACCTGCCGGCGCGCCTCCTCCATGTGCTGCCGCAGCCGGGTGAGCGGAGTGCGAAGATCGTGCGCGATATTGTCCGATACCCGCCGGATATCCTCCATCAGTGTCTGGATCCGGTCCAGCATCTCGTTCAGGTTGGCCGCGAGCTGGTCGAAGTCATCGTTCCGGTTGGTGATCTCAACCCGCCGGGAGAGGTTTCCGGACATGATGCTGCTGGCAGTCTGGTTGATGCGCTCGATGTTTCGTACCGTGCGTCGGCTGAGGACCAGCCCGCCGACGAAGGCCAGCAGTACCATGATTGCGAGCCCCCAGGTCAGTGCCTGGACGATCCGTCGCTTGGCCTGGGTGAGCTGGTGGATATCCCGCCCCACCAGCAGGCCGTGGCGGCCGGGAAGACGGAAAATCCGCGCCCTGGCGAGGTGGGTTTCGTTGGTCTGCTCGTTGACCTCCAGGGAAAACTCCAGCCATTTCTCATTGTCGATGGAGGCCTCGAGCGGCCAGCGGTCGAGATTGCCCACCAGGGGTTCCAGGGTGTAGTTGGTCAGCAGGTAGAGGGAGTTTCCGGTACCCTGGGAGCGGTTGACCCGTTCGGCGATGAGGCGGGTGAGACCCTCCAGCCCGTCCCGGTCATAGCGTTCCGCCAGCCCCTGGATTTCCGCCTCGATGGTGTTGTCCATCTGCTGCGTCATGTAGGACGCGGTGAACAGGTAGAAGAAATAGAACAGGATCAGCGTGGAACTGCTGAAAATCAGCGCGTACAGCAGCGCCAGGCGGAACGTATAGCTGTGAAACAGTTTACGTTTGACTTTCACGCAGGATGTAGCCGGCACCGCGCACGGTGTTCAGCATCTGGGTGTCGAAGTTCTTGTCGATCTTGCCGCGCAGGCGGCTGATATGCACGTCAATGACGTTGGTCTGGGGATCGAAGTTGTAGTCCCAGACGTTTTCCAGCAGCATGGTCCGGGTCACCACCTGGTTGCTGTGCCGCATCAGGAATTCGAGCAGCCGGAATTCCCGTGGCTGCAGGTCGATGGGAGTTCCGCCCCGCCAGACCTCGCGTCCCAGCAGGTCCATGCGCAATTCACCGACCACCAGCGTGGTTTCCTGGGCCTCGGCGGCGTTGCGGCGTGCCAGCGCCTCCAGCCGTGCCAGCAACTCCGAAAAGGCGAAGGGCTTGGTCAGGTAATCGTCTCCGCCCATTTTCAGCCCTTCCACGCGGTCGCTGACTTCGCCGAGCGTACTCAGGATCAGCGCGGGCGTCTTCAGCCCCCGGTCCCGGAGCGTCGAGATCAGCGACAGCCCGTCCAGGTTCGGCAGCATGCGGTCAATAATCAGGGCATCGTAGTGGCCTTGGGTAGCCATGGCAAGGCCCTCGTCTCCCGTGGACGAGATATCGGCGTTGTGGCCCGCCTCCGAAAGTCCCTTCTGGATATAGGCCGCGGTGGCCGTGTCGTCTTCTACGATGAGCAGTTGCATACGGCGCGTGCCAGCGAATCGTGTGTTACCTGTCGGGTATTCTAATCCAAAACCGCGATCGCCAAGCGCTCGGCACTACGGGGGCATCGCAGGTCACCGCAGTTCCAGGGTCATGTAGAGACTGTTCGGATCGGGCACATATTCGCCGAACGGCTGGCAGTATTCGAATCCGTACCTTGCGTAGAGTGTCCGGGCCGGGATGAATGCCTCCATGGTGCCGGTTTCCAGGCTGAGGCGGCCATATCCGCGCTCGCCGGCGGCGGCAAGCATGGTTTCGAGGATGCGTGCCGCCACGCCGCGGCGAAGATACGCGTCGGCGGTACGCATGGACTTGATCTCGCCGTGCCTGGCATCCAGTTCCCTGAGCGCACCGCATCCGGCCAGCGTATCGCCTTCCCAGGCGCTCCAGAAGGACACGCTGGGGTGGTCCAGTTCCGAAGCATCCAGGGCATGGCAGCTTTCCGGTGGCGAGACGGCAAACATCCGGTCGAGATGCTCCCGCAGCAGGGATTGCACTGCTGCCTGCTCGAGTCCGCCGGGACGGATGATGATTTCCGGTCCGGACATCCAGGTAGTGATCCGATGGGAAATATCCGTGATATTCTCATTCCTTCAGCCATGGCGGAACCCCCCGACTACCCCGGAATTCCCGGCTTGCAACCTCCCCCGGACCATCGTCAAAGACGCCGGTTGCGCGATCAGCTTCGCCGGGCGGCGTCGCTCGACCCGGGGATCGGCGCCCTGATCGCACGCATCGGCTACCCGGAGCCCCGTGTCCATGAGCCGGGGTTCGGAACCCTGATGCAGATCATCATCTCGCAACAGGTTTCAACGCGATCCGCCGCCGCGGTCCGGAGCAGGCTTGAACGGTCCTGCCGCGGGGTGATCACCTGGCGGAAGGTGCTCAACCGCGGCGAGGCGGGGCTTCGGGCATGCGGTCTCTCGCGGCAGAAAATCGACTACGCGCTGGGGCTGGCGGAGATGATCCGGCGCGGGGACCTGGAACTGTCCGCGCTGCACCGGATGGACACCCGGGAGGTCGTCGGGGAACTGACCAGGGTCCGGGGGTTCGGCCGCTGGTCATGCCAGATCTACGCCATGTTCGCCCTCGGTCACCGGGATGTGTTTCCGGAGGATGACCTGGGGCTGCAACTGGCGCTCCAGCGCCATCTCGGTCTGCCGGACAGGCCCACCGGCAGGGAATCCGCCGTCATTGCGGAGCGCTGGTCTCCCTGCCGCAGTGCGGTGGCGCTGCTGATGTGGAAGTACCATGGGAGCGCGACCCTGGGGTAGCGCCCGGCCGACCGGATCCGGAAGGGGAATGCGTCCGGTTTCCCGGGCCGGCCTTTCGGCGTTCAGTGATCCAGGATCTGGCTGAGGAACAGCTTGGTGCGGTCATGCTGTGGATTGTCGAAGAAATCCGCAGGGTTGTTCTCCTCGATGATCTCGCCTTCGTCCATGAAGATTACGCGATCCGCCACGGTCTTGGCGAAGCCCATCTCGTGGGTGACGCAGAGCATAGTCATGCCTTCGCGGGCGAGTTCGATCATGACTTCCAGTACCTCCTTGATCATTTCCGGATCCAGCGCCGAGGTCGGCTCGTCGAACAACATGATGCGGGGACTCATGCAAAGGCTGCGGGCGATGGCGACGCGCTGCTGCTGGCCGCCGGAGAGTTGTCCGGGAAACTTGTGCGCCTGCTCCGGAATCTTGACCCGATCGAGGAATTTCATGGCAATTTCCTCGGCCTCCCTGCGCGGCATCTTGCGCACCCAGATCGGCGCGAGCACACAGTTCTCTATCACCGTCAGGTGGGGGAACAGGTTGAAGTGCTGAAAAACCATCCCGACCTCGCTGCGGATGGTCTCGATGTTCTTGAGATCGTTGGTCAGCTCCACGCCGTCCACCACGATGCTTCCATCCTGGTGTTCCTCCAGCCGGTTGATACAGCGAATCATGGTGGATTTTCCGGAACCGGACGGACCGCAGATGACGATGCGTTCGCCCCGGGTCACCTCCAGGTTGATGTTCTTCAGCACATGGAACTGGCCATACCATTTGTGCATGCGGGTGATCGCGATGGCGATTTCGGGTGATGCTTTGCTGCTGACCTGGGTTTCAGTATTCATGCGTTCTTGCCCTCTAGCGCTTGTGCCCGGTTTCCAGCTTCCGTTCCAGGTACAGGGAATACCGGGACATGGCGAAGCAGGAAATGAAGAAGAAGATGGCGACGAACAGATAGACCTCGTTGGAAAGGCCGGTCCATTTCGTGTCGGAAAGTGAAGCCCGTCCGATGCCGAGGGGATCCAGAAGGCCGATCACGATCACCAGGGTGGTGTCCTTGTAGAGGCCGATAAACGTGTTCACGATCCCCGGGATGGAGATCTTGAGGGCCTGGGGCAGCACGATCAGCCGCATGGACTGCCAGTATTTGAGGCCCATGGAGTCGGCTGCCTCCGTCTGGCCCTTGGGGATGGCCTGAAGTCCGCCCCGGATAACCTCCGCCATGTAGCCGGAGGCGAACAGGGTCACCATGATGAGCACTCGCAGGAGCAGGTCGAAATTGGTGCCTGGGGGCAGGAAGTAGCTCAGCATGGTGGAGGCCACGAAGAGCAGGGTGATGAGCGGCACGCCGCGGATGAATTCGATGAACGAGACGCAGAACACCCGGATGATCGTCAGCCTGGACTGGCGGCCCAAGGCCAGCAGGATGCCGAGGGGCAGGGAGAACGCGATCCCGGTAATCCCCACCACCAGGGTCAGCATGAAGCCGCCGAACTTTTCCGACGGGACATGCGTCAGGTGCAGGCCCAGGAAATCGCCGCCGACCAGCAGGTAGGCGGCGATGAACGGAAACAGCGCGGTGAAGTACAGGCCGGGCTTCCGCAGCGGGGCCTTGTCGAACAGTACCGGTATCAGCGCGATGATGAGCAGTATGAAGGACAGGTTGACCCGCCAGCGCTCCGGTTCCGGATAGAACCCGTAGGTGAACAGTTCGAAGCGTTCATTGATGAAGGCCCAGCAGGCGCCGTCGCCCTTGGCCCGGCATTCGTTACGGTCCTCGCCGGTATAGATGGCGTCGAGGAACGCCCAGTCCATCACCGGGGGAACCATCTGGATCAGGAACCAGATGGACAGAACGGTCAGGATGACGTTGGTCGGCGAGGACAGCAGATTGTCGCGGACCCATGCCACCGGCCCCACCAGGTTCCTCGGCGGAGGCAGGTCCGGGTGTTCCCCGGGATTGTAGTGCGGAATGTTGTCGTTCATGTCTGCCGCCTATCGCTCCACCAGCTTGATGCGCTGGTTGTACCAGTTCATGAACGCCGAAATCAGCAGGGAAAAACACAGGTAGAGCACCAGCACGATAGTCATGCACTCCATCTCCCGGCCGGTCTGGTTCAGGGAAATTCCGCCGATGGTGGCGACGATGTCCATGTAGCCGATGGCGATGGCCAGGGAGGAGTTCTTGGTGAGGTTGAGATACTGGCTGGTGAGCGGTGGCACGATAATCCGCAGGGCCTGGGGTATCACCACCAGGTTCAGGGTACGGTTGCGACTGATGCCGAGGGCAAAGGCCGCCTCCGACTGCCCCCAGTTCACCGCCGTGATGCCAGCACGGACGATTTCGCCGATGAACGCCGCCGTATAGAGTGACAGCGCTAGCCACAGGGCGATGAACTCCGGCCGGATCACCATGCCCCCCCTGAAGTTGAAGCCCTTGAGTTCGGGTATCTCCCAGGCGAGGGGCATGCCGGTGACCAGGAAGGCGAGTACGGGGACCCCCGCGATGGCGGCGGTGCAGATCCAGAAAACCGGGTAATGCTGTCCGGTTTCGTTCTGGATTCGTCTGGCGTACCTGCGGAACCACACAGTGAAGGCAATGCCGAGGGCGAACGCGATGACCACCAGCCAGAACATGGGCTCCATGGACGGTTTCGGCATGAAGAAGCCGCGGTTGGTGAGAAACCCGGCGTCGGCCACGTTCACCGCGTTCTTGGGCAGCGGCAGCGAGTTCACGATCAGGCCGTGCACCAGCAGGATATGCAGCAGTACCGGAACATTGCGCACATACTCGATGTAGACGTACGCCAGCCTGTTGATGAGGAAGTTCTTCGACAGCCGGAACACGCCCAGCAGAAAGCCGATGACGGTGGCCAGGATGATTCCGCAAACAGCCACCAGGAGCGTGTTCAGGATGCCCACGATCATGGCCCTGAAGTGGGTGCTGCGGGAGTTGTATTCGATCAGGGACTGGCTGATGTCGTAGCTTGAGGGTTGCCAGAGGAAGTCCAGGCTGATGTCCTTGCCGATGGCCTCCAGGTTGTACATCGCATTCCTGACCATGAAGAAAAAGAATGCGAAGATGCACGAGAAGGCGAAGATCTGGATGATGACGCTACGGGCCTCCTTGTCATTCCACAGCCGGGACAACGAATTGCGCTGTGACTGCTGGGGGATGGCTGCTTCACTCATCGGCGTTTACCACGGTGTCGGTTGCACCTCTTCTGTTGTTCTTTCCGGAATCTTTCTCCTGTCCGGGTCCGGCCCGAGCGCGTCTCGCTACCGGATCTGATTTCCCTAGATTGGGCCGGGGGACTCCTGACCGTGGGAGTCCGAGATTCCGGCCGTTGAACAAACCGGTGGCCCTGTCACAGATCCGGCCGCCGGTTTTCTGGCAAGCATGCCGGGGCGACGAAGCGCCCCGGCATGTGCCTGGTCCGATCAGCGAATGGGAGCGGCGTACAGGATGCCGCCGTTGTTCCATTGCGCGTTCAGGCCGCGCTCAAGACCAATCGGCGTGGCCGGGCCGATGTGGCGATCGAATGATTCGCCGTAGTTCCCGATGGCCGTGATGGCACGGACCGCCCATTGGGCGTCGAGGCCGACCATCTCGCCCATGTTGCCCTCGGTGCCCAGCATGCGGTTGATGCTCGGGTTGTCGGTCGCCGCCGCAGCCAGTTCGCCCACGTTTGCCTGAGTCACACCCAGTTCTTCCGCGGAGATGATGGCATTGACGACCCACTTGCCGATGTCGGCCCACTGGTCATCACCCTGGCGCACGGCACCTGCGAGCGGCTCCTTGGAAATGATCTCCGGCAGGATCTTGTGCGCGGAAGGATCCTCCAGGGCGGCGCGGGTGGACGCCAGTCCGGAAGCGTCAGTGGTATAGACGTCGCAGCGGTTGGCGGAGTAGTTGGCGATGCCTTCCTCGTTGGTCTCAATGGTGACCGGTTCGTAGGAGATGTTGTTGACACGGAAAAAGTCCGCCAGGTTCAATTCCGTGGTGGTACCGGTCTGGATGCACACGGAGGCTCCGTCCAGATCCTTCGCGGAATCGATTCCCAGCTCCTTGCGGATCAGGAAACCCTGGCCGTCATAGTAGTTCACCGGCAGGAAGGTCAGTTTCAGGTCCGCATCCCGGCTCATCGTCTCGGTGGTGTTGCGAAACAGGATGTCGCCCTCACCCGAGTTCAGGATCGTGAAACGGGTCTTGCCGGTGGTGGGAACGAACTTGACCTTTTCGGGATCGCCCAGAACCGCGGCCGCCACAGCGCGGCAGAAGTCCACGTCGAAACCTTCCCAGCGGCCGTTTTCATCCGGTGCGGCGAATCCGGCGAGGCCGGTGGTTACCACACAGTTGAGTTCGCCCCGGGCCTTGACATCGTCAAGCGTGCCGGCCTGGGCGGTGAATGCGGTCACGGAAATCGCAGTTGCGAGCGCAGTTGTCGTCATTACTTTCATGAAGGTCACCTCACATTTGATAGACACTGGTTGTTGGAACAGGCGGTGGTTGAACATGATGGATCAATGGCCACCGACCGGCAATCTGGGGGGCAGAGTATATCCCGATTTTGATCCCTCGCAAAATTCGAAACCCGCGAATTTGCCGGTGAACCCGCACTATCCGCGACATAAACGTCATACCCAGGGTGGAGCGTCGGCGGGGTCAGCCCTGGCCGGCCTGCCGGTCCGCGTGATAGGAGGAGCGGACCATGGGTCCGGCGGCCACGTTGGCGAAGCCCATTTCCTCCCCCCGCTCGCGCAACTCGTCGAATTCCTCCGGGGTCCAGTAGCGTTCCACGTTGAGATGGTATGCGCTGGGCTGAAGATACTGGCCCACGGTCAGCATGTCGACGTCGTGGGTACGCAGGTCCCGCATCACGGCCAGGACTTCCTGCCGGGTTTCGCCGAGCCCCAGCATGAGTCCGGACTTTGTGGGCAGGCCCGGCACGATCGTCCCCGCCCGCCGCAGCAGGTCCAGGGAGTACTGGTAGTCGGAACCGGGACGGACCTTGCGGTACAGCCGCGGTACGGTTTCGAGGTTGTGGTTGAACACGTCCGGCGGTGCCTCCGCGAGAATTTCCAGCGCCACGTCCATGCGGCCGCGGAAATCCGGCGTCAGGATCTCCACCCGGGTCTGCGGGCAGTGCTGCCGCACCGCGGCGATGCAGGCCCGGAAATGACCGGCACCGCCGTCCCGCAGGTCATCGCGGTCCACCGAGGTGATCACGACATATCTGAGCCGCATCAGGGCGATGGTTTCCGCGAGACGCTCCGGCTCCCCGGCATCAAGCGGATTCGGCCTGCCGTGGCCCACGTCGCAGAACGGGCAGCGGCGGGTGCAGATGTCGCCCATGACCATGAAAGTGGCTGTCCCACCGCCGAAACACTCACCGAGGTTGGGGCAGGCAGCCTCCTCGCACACGGTGTGCAGTCCCTGCGACCGGAGGATCCTTTTCAGGTCCGTAACCGCCTGTGTGCCCGGGAAGCTTGCCCGGATCCATTTCGGCTTGCGCAGCCGCTCCGAGCGCGGCCTGACCTCCACCTTGACCGGGATGCGCGCGGTCTTGTCGGCCCCGCGGAGCTTTTGCCCCCGGATCACCGGCTCCGGCCGCGCGGTTGTCCCGCCCTTCGCCCCGGCTCCGGCGCTTTGTGCGGGTGCGTCGCGTTCGTCCATCAGCGGTCTCCTTTGCCGGCTTCCGGCTCTTCATAGGCGGACAGCGGCGGACAGGTGCAGACCAGGTGGCGGTCGCCGTGGACATTGTCCACCCGGCCCACCGGCGGCCAGTACTTGTTTTCCCGCATCTCCCTGGTGGGGAAGAACGCCCGTTCGCGGCTGTAGGGCAGGTTCCACTCGTCTTCCACCAGAAGGTGGTAGCTGTGGGGTGCGTTCTTCAGCAGGTTGTTTTCGCGGTCCGCCATGCCATCCTCGATTTCACGGATTTCCTCGCGGATCCGGATCATGGCTTCACAGAAACGGTCGATCTCTTCCAGGGACTCGCTCTCCGTGGGCTCGATCATGAGGGAATCCGGTACGGGCCAGGACATCGTCGGGGCATGGAACCCGTAATCCACCAGCCGCTTGGCCACGTCCTCCACGGTGATGCCGCTGGTGGACTTGAGCGGGGCCAGATCCACCACGCATTCGTGGGCAACCCGGTCATGATTGCCGCGGTAGACCACGGGAAAGTGAGGGTCCAGCCGGTGGGCGATGTAGTTCGCATTGAGGATCGCCACCCTGGTGGAGCGGTTGAGGCCGTAGGTGCCGAGCAACTTGATGTAGGCCCAGGATATGATCAGGATCAGCGGCGAACCCCAGGGTGCCGCGGATACCGTTCCGAGGGGGCTGGAGCCGTGATTGTTGCAGCTGACCACGGGATGGTTCGGCAGGAACGGCATCAGGTGCTCGCGCACGCCGATGGGGCCCATGCCGGGTCCGCCGCCGCCGTGGGGTATGGCGAAGGTCTTGTGCAGATTGAGATGCATGACATCGGCGCCGATCTCGGCGGGGCGGCAGATGCCCACCATGGCGTTCATGTTGGCGCCGTCCATGTACACCTGGCCGCCGTGCTGGTGGACGATATTGCAGATGTCCCGGATGGACTCCTCGAACACCCCGTGGGTGGATGGGTAGGTCACCATGGTGGCGGCGAGGTTGTCGGCATGGTCGGCCGCCTTCACGCGGAAATCCTCGATATCGATATTGCCGTCATGGTCGCATTTCACCACCACCACCTTCATGCCGGCCATCACCGCACTGGCCGGATTGGTGCCGTGGGCGGATGAAGGGATGAGGCAGACATTGCGATGGTCCTCGCCATGGGCGCGGTGCAGGGCACGGATGCAGAGCAGTCCCGAGTATTCACCCTGCGAGCCGGCGTTGGGTTGGAAGGAGAAGGCGCTGAAGCCGGTGATCTCGCACAGCAGGGCGTCGAGTTCGCGGATGATGCGTTGATAGCCGCGGGTATGCTTTTCCGGTGCGAACGGATGGATATGCGCGTACTGCGGATTGGAAATCGATTCCATTTCACTGGCGGCATTGAGCTTCATGGTGCAGGAGCCCAGCGGGATCATCGAGCGCGCGAGGGTCACATCCTTGGCCGCGGTCTTGCGCAGGTAGCGCATGAACTCGGTCTCGCTGCGGTACCTGTGGAAGTGCGGATGTGTCAGGTATTCGCTGGTGCGGCACAGGTTGTCCGGAATGGACTGCGCCAGGTCACGGTCGAAGATCACCCCGCTGACCTGCTCCGGGGTGGTGCCCGCAAAGACGTGAATCAGTCCCTCGGCTTTCGCCCGGTTGACGGTTTCGTCCAGGCTGATCCCCACATGGTCGCCGTCCACCCGCCGGAGGTTGTAGCGCGCCTGTTCCGCCTTGTCGATAAAGTAGTCCGCCCGCCCGGGTGTCCGCACGATGATGGTGTCGAAGTACGACTCGTGGACAATGCTGAAGCCGATTTCCCCCAGGCCCGTCGCCAGCGCCCGGGTGAGCCGGTTGACCGACCTGGCGATGCGGTCCAGGCCCTCCGGTCCGTGATACTGGGCGTACAGGGTCGCCATGATGGCGAGCAGTACCTGCGAGGTGCAGATATTGCTGTTTGCCTTGTCCCTGCGGATATGCTGCTCGCGGGTCTGCAGCGCCATGCGGTAGGCCGGGCGGCCGTTGCTGTCCACGCTGACCCCGATCAGCCGCCCCGGGACCGCACGCTTGTAGGTGTCGTGGGTGGCAAAATAGGCGGCATGGGGTCCGCCGAATCCCATCGGGACGCCGAAGCGCTGGGTACTGCCCACGGCAATGTCGGCGCCGAGCTCCCCCGGGGGCTTGAGCTGAGTCAGCGCCAGCAGGTCCGCGGCCATGACCACGAGACCGTCGGTGGATTTCAGTTGCCGGATTTCCCAATGGAAGTCGCGGATCTGGCCGGAGCAGCCCGGGTACTGCAGCAGCCCGGCAAAATACTCGCCGTGGGAGAGGGTGCTGAGGTCGCCCACCACGACCTCGATGCCCATCGGCTCGGCCCGGGTCTGTACCACGGCAATGGTCTGGGGAAAGCAGTCCTCGTCGACGAAAAAGCGGTTGCTCTTGTTCTTGCCGACGCGCCGGGCCATCATCATGGCTTCCGCGGCGGCGGTCGCCTCGTCCAGCATGGAGGCGTTGGCAAGGCCAAGGGAGGTGAGATCCATGACCATCTGCTGGAAAGTGATCAGCACTTCGAGCCGAGCCTGGCTGACCTCGGGCTGGTAGGGTGTGTAGGCGGTGTACCAGTCCGGGTTCTCCATCACGTTGCGCCGGATGACCGGTGGCGTGACGGTGCCGTAGTAGCCCATGCCGATCATGGAGATGGCGGAGGTGTTCTCCGACGAGATCTGCCGCGAAAGCTTGTTGAGCCGGTTTTCGTCCAGCGACTCCGGCAGTTCGAAGGGCGTGTCGCTGCGGATCGAGGCGGGGATGGTCTGCTCGATCAGCTCGTCCATTGACTCGAGGTCCAGCGTACCGAGCATCGCGGCGATGTCCTCGGGATTGGGTCCGATGTGGCGCCGGGTGAAATCGTCGGCTCTGGGCATATCGGCTGGTCCGGTGGTGCGGTCGGGGAAGGGGGTCAATCGAGCGAAGCGAGCAGTTCCCGGTAGGCGCTCTCGTCCATGAGACTGTCGAACTCCTCGGGATTCGACGGAAGTATCCTGTAGAACCAGCCGCTGCCCACGGGGTCGTCGTTGACGGCTTCCGGTTCATCCGACAGGGACTCATTGACCTCCACCACTTTGCCGGAGACGGGTGCCTTGACCTCTCCCGCGGCCTTGACGGATTCCACAACTGCCGCATCCTCACCGGTGGCGAGTTCGCGTCCCACTTCCGGAAGATCGACGAAAACCACATCTCCCAGCTGTCCCTGGGCATAGTCGGTGATTCCCACCGTCACCAGGTTTCCGTCCAGCAGGGCCCATTCGTGGTCACGGGTGTATTTCATGCTCATAACCTGCTCCGATTGCGTGTGATATCGTGTTCAATGCTGACCGGGGGGTCAACGGTAGTACCGCCGGGGCACGAAAGGCATCGCGGCCACGGAAACCGGTATTCGTCTTCCGCGCACCTCGGCAGTCAGCATGGTCCCGGGCCGTGCATGGTGTGCCGGAACATAACCCATGCTGAGTGGTCGTTCCAGCGTTGGGCCGAAGCCACCGCTGGTGATTTCGCCGAGCGCCTCCCCGTTTTCACCGAACAGCGGCGAACCGGCTCGAATGGGCGCACGGCCCTCCGGCAGCAGTCCGACGAGCCGGCGCTCCGCTCCCCAGTCCAGTTCACCCAGAATCCGGTCCGCGCCGGGAAATCCTCCCGGGCGTGCGCCGCCGGAACGCCGGGCCGGGGAGATGGCCCAGTGGAGTCCGGCCTCGACGGGACTGGTTTCGGGACCGATGTCCTGGCCGTACAGGCAAAGGCCCGCTTCCAGTCGCAGCGAGTCCCGCGCACCCAGTCCGACCGGTGCGACGGCGGCCTGTTCAAGCAGTGCCCCGGCCAGGGATGCGGCCCGGTCTGCCGGCAGCGAAATCTCGAAACCGTCCTCACCGGTGTAGCCGGAGCGGGATACCAGACAATCCGCACCGGCCAGGTGCATGCCCCCGACCTGCATGAACTTCATCCCCGTCAGCGCGTCCGCGTCGGCACCCACGGCGGCCAGGGCGCCGGGTGAGGCGGGCCCCTGCAGTGCCAGCAGGGCGAGGTCCTCGCGCAGGGTAAAATCCAGCCAGGCGCCGAGCTTCCGTTCCAGGTAGGCCAGGTCCGTGTGCCGGCACGCCGCGTTCACCACAAGCCAGAAGCACTCCCCACGGTTGACCGCCATCAGATCATCGCGGATACCGCCGTCGTCATTGAGCAGCAGGGCGTATCTCTGCCGGCCCACCGGCAGGCCGATCAAGTCCACCGGCAGCTCGGTTTCCAGTCTGGCGGCGACATTCTTCCCGCGCACCTCGATCAGGCCCATGTGCGAGACGTCGAAGAGGCCCGCCATGTCCCGGGTATGACGATGTTCCGACATGATGCCGCCCGGATAGCTCACCGGCATGTCGTAACCGGCGAAGGGAACCATTCTGGCACCCAGTCGAAGGTGCAACGCATGCAGCGGGGTTTGCCTGAGAGATGTCTCTTGGTTCATGTCTCCGGGGACGGGAATTCGGGTTTCAATGGCATCGGCCTGCGTCCGGAGGTGAGGACGCGGGCGGAATCAGGTGACGCTGTCACGGTATTGCTCGCACCGTTCGAGAAAGGACTGGGTGCTGACCGGCATGGGGACGCGGACATTGGCAATCCAGGTGATGAGGTTCTTGCCGCCGCGCAGCAGCAGGGTGCCGCGCTTGATGTGCCGCTCGAGGGTGCTGTTCGCGCCGCGGGGAATCGGTGCCAGGAATTCGGTCAGTTTCTCGCCGTCGGCCACGAATTCCGGCCACACCTGATAATACCCCGTGTCGCTTCGCAGGATTTCGCATTCCTTCTTGGCGATACTGACGAAGTCGTCGATCAGCGGATGCGCCGCAGCGAAACTGTCGTGGATTCTGAGCGTGCATTTCAGGGTGTCGCCGATCAGGTCGATTTCCCGCATGGCTTGGGCGATCTTGCGGTAGCGGCTGGTGTAGTAGTCCCCGATGGGCATCGTGAACACCTTGACGGGCTCTCCCCAGAGTTCGTCCACCCCTTCCTCGCCGCTGTGATGGAGCACGTTCTTGGACAGATCCAGTGCCTCCGAGAAACATTTCGAACATTGCACCATCAGCGCATTGTCCCGGGTGATTTTGATGCCCTTCTGCTCGAGATCCACGATCGTGGTAAAGATATCCGTGGCACGGTTGAACAGGGCGCCGGCAAGCATGGCGGCATTCACGCGCTTGCGCTGGGGGTTGCCTTCGTGCTCAAAAGCCTCCCGCGCCAGTTCCAGTCTCTCGCCCGGGGTGTTGATTCCCGCTTCGGTGTGATGAAAGGTGCGCTTGGTCAGCACGTCAATGAGGCGTTTCTTTTCGGCCAGGGTGTCTTCCGGTGGGTTGTAGTAGCGAATCCAGTACCCGTCGTAGTAGATATGGGGAATGCCTTTGATTCTCCGGGTGGTGCCGTTATCCGGCTCTTCTGCATCCGGTGGCGGTACTGCTGCGGGCTTGGAAGACATGCCGGTTCACTGGCTTCCTGGGTGGGTGGGTAATTGTAAAAAATGATCCGGCCCGAAACCAGCCCGGGATATGGTCGAGAACGACCCTTTAGTGCTCCCTGAGCAACATGGCGGTCCCTTCGAGGCTTGCACCGATCTTCTCCATCAGTTCGTCCACCTGGCGCCGGGTGATGATCAGCGGCGGGCACAGGATCATGGAATCCCCCATGGCGCGCATGATGAGGCCGTTGTCCGCACAGACGCCGCGGCAGGCGATGCCGGCACTGCCCCTGTCATCGAATTTCTCCCTGGTCTGCTTGTCCTTCACCAGTTCCAGGGCCCCGAGAAACCCCATGCCGCGCGCTTCGCCCACCAGCGGATGGCCGGAGAATTCCCGGAATCTCGCCTGCAGGTAATCCATGACGTTGTCGCGGGCGTTTTCCACGATTCGCTCATCGCGCATGATCTGCAGGTTCTTGAGTGCCACCGCGCAGGCCACGGGGTGCCCCGAATAGGTGTAGCCATGGGTGAATTCCCGGTTCTCCCGGTCGAAGACCCCGGCGATCCGGTCGGAGACCATGACCGCGCCGATGGGCTGGTAGCCCGAGGAAAGGGCCTTGGCCATGGTCATGATATCCGGCTCGAAACCGAACGCCTGGCATCCGAACCACTGGCCGGTGCGGCCGAATCCGGTGATGACCTCGTCCGCCACCAGCAGTACGTCATACTGGCGACAGATGCGCTGGATCTCCGGCCAATAGGTGTCCGGCGGCACGATCACGCCGCCGGCGCCCTGGATGGGTTCGCCGATGAAGGCGGCCACCCTGTCGGCCCCGAGTTCGAGAATCTTCTCCTCCAGCGAGCGTGCCGCCCGGAGCCCGAATTCGCCGGGGTCCAGATCGCCGCCCTCCCGGTAGTGGTAGGGCTGGTCCACGTGCACGACATCCGGGATCGGAAGCCCGCCGACTGCGTGCATGGCCTGCATTCCGCCAAGGCTGGCGCCCGCCATGGTGCTGCCATGGTAGGCGTTTTCCCTGCTGATCACCACCGTACGCCTGGGCTGGTCCTGGAGTTCCCAGAAATAGCGCACCAGGCGGATCACGGTGTCATTCCCATCCGATCCGCTGCAGCCGAAGAACACCCGGTTGAACTGTGGCGGTGTGACTTCGGCGAGGATCTCGGCCAGCCCGATGGCAGGCGGGGTGGAGGTCTGGAAAAAGGTGTTGTAGTAGGGAAGCTGCTCCATCTGGTGCTTGGCCACGTCCGCCAGTTCGGTACGGCCGTAACCGATGTTCACGCACCACAGTCCAGACATGCCGTCGATGTATTTCTTTCCTTCGGAATCATACAGATAGATGTTTTCCGCCCCGGTGATGATACGCACCCCGGACCGGTGCAGGTCGCGATGGTCCGTGAACGGATGCAGGTGGTGGCGGGCATCGAGGATTTGCAGTTCGCGGGTGTCGTAGGATTCCATGAAGTGGCTCCGGCAGGGGGCGGCATGAAGTGATCGCATTGTATGTGCCGTCGGATCCTGAGGCAATTATTTGTGATCACAAATCCGTATCCGGGTGACTGGAAGGGTCCGGGCGGGCTATAGTCGGAAATCACGAACACGTGCTTGGAGGTAGGATGGGCAGTTCCCGGCCCGGCACGCAGTCTTTACAGTCACGGACCCACCAGGCGCTCCGTCGTTCGATCCTCGATGGTGATTTCGTTCCCGGCAGGGCGGTCACCATCCGGGGCATTGCCGAAGATCTCGGCGTCAGCCCGATGCCGGTGCGCGAGGCGCTCCGGCGGCTGGTGGCGGAACGGGCGCTGATCCTGTCGGAAACCGGGCGGGTGAGCGTCCCGGTGATGACCAGGGAAAAGCTTGCCGAGTTGGTGAGGGCCCGGATCTGCCTGGAGAGACAGGCAGCCGTCGATGCCATGCCGGGGATCACGGACCGGGAGGTGATGCGCCTCGACCGTCTCAACCGGTCCATTGACCAGGCGATCGAAGCCGGCGACCACAGGCGTTATCTGGTCACTCACCGGGATTTTCATTTCACCCTGTACCGGGTCGGGGGCGGCGAGGTTTTCCTGCCGCTGATCGAGAGCGTCTGGCTGCAGATCAGTCCTTTCCTGCGCTACACTCTCAGCCGCGAGCACCTGTCCCGCTACAGCACCTGTGATCGCCATGTAGGGATCATCGAAGCGCTGGAACGGCGTGACGCCACCGCCCTCGGCTTCGCCGTGGAGGCGGATATCCGCCACGGGATCGGCGCATTGATCGAGTCCGACTGGAGCCGGCTTGACGATATCGCGGCCGGTGCGTACGCGGCGGGCATCCGGACCGCGGGATAGGTGACCGGAGAACCGGGGCGGGATTTCCCTGTATCCGGCGGGGCGCCTGCGGCTTGCCGGACGCGGCCTGCGAGGACGTCTATTTGTCCACGAAAGCCCGTTCCACGACGAATTCCCGGTAATCGCTCCTGCGGGTTTCCCGGAAACCCAGGTCGGTGAGCATGCCGCTCAGGGTTTTCAGCATGTGCGGGCCGCCACAGAGCATGAATCGGTCATCCTCGACGGAAAGGGCCGGCAGGCCGACATCCGCCATCAGCTTGCCGCTTTCGATCAGGGTGTTGAGGCGGCCGAAGTTCCTGAACTCTTCCCTGGTTACGGCGGGATAGTAGACCAGCTTGGACCGGACACTGTCGCCGAAGAACTCGTTGTTCTGCAGTTCGTGTGTGATCAGCCTCTCGTAGGTCAGTTCGTTGATGTAGCGGCAGCCGTGAGCCAGGACCACTTTCTCGAAATTTTCGTAGATGTCCGGATCCTTGATCACGGACAGGAACGGCGCCAGCCCCGTGCCGGTGCTGAGCAGGTAAAGATGCCTGCCCGGGCGCAGGTGGTCCCAGAGCAGTGACCCCGTGGGTTTCTTGCTCACGTAGACCCTGTCGCCCTCCTGGATGTGCTGCAGCCGCGAGGTCAGGGGGCCGTCGGGAACCTTGATGCTGTAGAACTCGAGAAATTCCTCGTAGTTCGCGCTGGTCATGCTGTAGGCGCGCAGCAACGGCTTGCCGTCGAACTCGATGCCCACCATGGCGAACTCGCCGTTGCGGAAACGCAGCGAGGAATCACGCGTGGTGCGGAAAGTGAACAGACGGTCGGTCCAGTGATGTACGCTGATTACCGTTTCCTGGTGCAGTTCCGACATGGGATGAGTGGTTGCTGGAATATTGACTGAATAAAATGGTTTCTCATGCAGGAAATGCAATCGACCGGGCGAGGCCCCGGCATTCTACGGGTCATCCGCAGTCCGCCATCCATTGCTCGATCAGGAGTCTGGCGATGGAATCCCGCCGGGGAAGCTCGAATTCGGCGTCGCGGCCATCCTCGAACTCACCAAAATCCCGCAGCTCCGCCGCGGTGAACCAGCGCGCATCCTCCAGCTCATCCTGGGTGATGTCCGGTTCGGCGTCCGTACTCACTGCCTTGAAGCCGAGCATGAGGGATCCGGCGAAGGGCCACGGCTGGGACGCGACATAACGGACGTCGGTAACCCGGATCCGGGCTTCTTCCCATACCTCCCTTGCCACGGCCTGTTCCAGGGTCTCGCCTGGGTCGACATATCCGGCGAGGGTGGAGTATACACGGCCTGGAAGCCGGGTGTGGCGCCCCAGCAGGCAGCGCGGTTGCCCGTCCCCCGGGTCCGGCTGTTCCACCAGCATGATGACGGCCGGGTCGATACGCGGGAAATGCTCGCGCCCGCACTGTCCACAGTGACGCATGTGTCCACCTCTCCGGGAGCGGGTGCGATGGCCGCAGCGGGCACAGAAACCGTGGTTGCGGTGCCATGCCGCGAGCACCCGCGCATAGGCCAGGAGGGATCCCTGCTCCGGGGTTACCAGGGCGCTGACACGGCGCAGATCGATAAACCGGTAGCCCGGAGCTGATTGTTCGATCAGGCCCTGAACATGACGCCTGTCCAGCTCGGCGAGATCCGCGGCAAACACCGCGCGCTCGCCTTCATGTCCGAGATAGATCACCTCCACCGCGTTGGCCAGAAACTGCGCAGCGTCGGGCCGTTGCAGCAATGCCGGTGCCGGGGGCTGTCCGAGTGTCCGGAACAGGTTCTTGTCCGCCCATAGCGGCAGGACCAGGGAGTGGTCCGAGGCGAGCTGGACCTGGAGCCATTCCGGGTCCTGGCGCAGGTCTCCGAAACGCTTCAGCCGCATGGCGGTGTAATGCAGGACCGCACCGTCTTCGTGGTTGATGGTCTGGAGATCCGGCAATCTTCCCTCAGGGTCACCCGGGGTCTGTGCAACCGTGCTCACGCCTGAATCTGGGTGCCGATCCCGGAGTCCGTGAACAGCTCGAGCAGCAGCGCATGGGGCATGCGTCCGTCAATGATGCTGGAGGTGCGCACACCGGCCAGCACGGCGTCCAGGGCGCAGTCCACCTTGGGGATCATCCCGCCGCTGATGGTGCCGTCCTCGTACAGCGCCTTCACACTGTTGGCCTTGACCGTCTCGATCAGACGGCCTTCCCGATCGAGCACCCCGGCGGTGTTGGTCAGAAGGATCAGCTTTTCCGCCTTCATCGTGGTGGCCAGGCCGCCGGCCACGAGGTCAGCGTTGATGTTGTAGGTCTGCCCGTCCCTGCCGACTCCAATGGGTGCAATCACGGGTATGAACGCTTCGGTATCCAGCAACTGCACGATGTGCGGGTCGATGGACTCCACCTCACCGACATGGCCGTAGTCGATGATTTCCGATTTTTCCAGGATCGGATCATCCCGGGTGACATGCAGTTTTCGTGCCCTGATCAGGTCGCCGTCCTTGCCGGTCAGGCCCACCGCGTGCCCCCCGAGGGAGTTGATCAGGTTGACGATCTCCTTGTTGACCAGTCCGCCAAGGACCATTTCGACAATGTCCATGGTCTCGCTGTCGGTCACGCGCATGCCGTCGATGAACCTGGATTCCTTGCCGAGCCTTTTCATGAAGTCGCTGATCTGCGGCCCGCCGCCATGCACCACCACGGGGTTGACGCCCACCGTCTTCATCAGGATGACGTCCCGGGCGAACCCGGCCTTGAGGCGGTCATCCTTCATGGCATTGCCACCATACTTGATCACGACGGTCTTGCCCTGGAACTTGCGGATGTAGGGCAGGGCCTCGGCAAGTATCCGGGCGGTATTCTGAGCGTCGTTGATCTCCGGTTTCATGGAAGTAGTCTGACTGAAGGCGCGGATCGCGCCAGCGGCAATACACGGGCGCGTATTCTAAACCTGAAGCGGCCGGCCTGCACCCCGGATATCCGGTAGATTGGGTCAATTTCCGGCTGTCTGCACGCCGCGGGATGGTTTCTCGCCCGAATCGATTGTGATATGATTAATAATTAATATAAAGATTCATTTATATTAAATAATCAATCGAGTGCCACCATGACTGCCCGCTTGCGCGGGTATTGTCTTGTTCGAGGAAAGTAACTCATGTCCAAATCCTATCTGTTCACATCCGAGTCCGTTTCAGAGGGCCATCCCGACAAGGTCGCGGACCAGGTGTCGGATTCGATTCTCGATGCCATGCTTGCGGGAGACCCCCATTCCAGGGTGGCGTGCGAAACCCTGGTCAACACCGGAATGGTGGTGGTATCCGGCGAGATCACCAGCAGCGCACAGGTGGACTATCCGGAGGTGGTCCGCAGTACGATCAGGGACATCGGCTACAACTCTTCGGCGATGGGTTTCGATGCGTCAAGCTGCGCGGTAATCGTCTCCCTGGACAAGCAGTCCAGCGATATTGCCCAAGGCGTCAACGAGGGGGAGGGCCAGGATCACGATCAGGGGGCCGGCGACCAGGGCCTGATGTTTGGGTATGCCTGTAACGAGACGGATGTGCTGATGCCGTTTCCCATCACCTACGCCCACTTGCTGGTGAAGAGGCAGTCGGAGGTGCGCAGGTCCGGCGCCCTGCCCTGGCTGCGGCCCGATGCCAAAAGCCAGGTCACCGTGCGGTACGTGGACGGCAGTCCCAGCTTCGTCGATACCGTGGTGCTCTCCACGCAGCACGAAGACGGCATCACGCATGATGAAATCAGCGAGGCCGTCATTGAGGAAATCGTCAAGCCGGTACTGCCGGCGGACATGGTGTCTCCGGATACCCGGTTCCTGGTGAATCCGACCGGGCGTTTCGTGATCGGCGGCCCCGTGGGGGACTGCGGCCTGACCGGACGCAAGATCATCGTCGACACCTACGGCGGCACCGCACATCACGGCGGCGGCGCCTTCTCCGGCAAGGATCCTTCCAAGGTGGATCGTTCCGCGGCCTACGCCACGCGCTACGTGGCCAAGAACCTGGTGGCGGCGGGCCTGGCAGACAGGTGCGAGGTCCAGGTGGCCTATGCCATCGGCGTTGCCAGGCCGGTGTCGGTCATGGTGGATACCTTCGGTACCGGCAGGATCGACGACGACCGGATCGCAGAACTGGTGAACCGACACTTCGACCTTCGGCCGAAGGCCATTGTGGAGATGCTGGACCTGCTCCGGCCGATCTACCGTGAAACAGCCGCCTACGGTCACTTCGGCCGTACCGGGGACCACTTCACCTGGGAGCGTACCGACCGGGCCGCAGCACTCCGTGAGGATGCGGGGATCTGAGGGGCACTCTTTAACGGCCCGCGTGAATGGCGACCGCGGGTGACCAGTCTACAGGCAACCAAAATCAGGAAATCACACATGTCCATCCAAGCAGCAGAGAAGATCAGTCCGGACTATGCTGTCGCTGACATCGGCCAGGCAGACTTCGGCCGCAAGGAGATCAGCATCGCCGAGTCCGAAATGCCCGGCCTGGTGGCCACCCGCGAGAAGTACACCGAGGACCGGCCACTCAAGGGAGCGCGGATTGCCGGCTCCATTCACATGACCATCCAGACAGCGGTGCTCATCGAGTCGCTGGTGGCCCTCGGAGCGGAGGTGCGCTGGGCCTCATGCAACATCTTTTCCACCCAGGATCATGCCGCGGCGGCCATCGCCGATGCCGGCATCCCGGTGTTTGCCTACAAGGGGGAAAGCCTGGAGGAATACTGGGATTACTCGCACCGCATCATGGAATGGCATGACGGCGGCGGTCCCAACATGATCCTGGACGATGGCGGCGACGCCACCTTGCTGCTGGTGCTGGGCGCCAGGGCGGAGCAGGACATCTCCGTGCTTGACAACCCGGGCAGCGAGGAGGAGGTGGTTCTCTTCGACGCCATCCGGGCCAGGCTGAAAACCAGTCCCGACTGGTACAGTTCCCGCCTCGCCAATATCCAGGGCGTCACCGAAGAGACCACCACCGGCGTGAAGCGTCTCTACCAGATGGAAAAGGCCGGTACCCTGCCGTTTCCGGCCATCAACGTGAACGACTCGGTCACCAAGTCCAAGTTCGACAATTTCTACGGCTGTCGGGAATCCCTGGTGGACGGCATCAAGCGTGCCACCGACGTGATGGTGGCCGGAAAGATTTCGCTGGTGCTGGGTTACGGCGACGTCGGCAAGGGTTGCGCCCAGTCGCTGCGCGGTCTTGGCTCCACCGTCTGGATCACCGAGATCGATCCCATCTGCGCCCTGCAGGCGGCGATGGAGGGTTTCCGGGTCGTGGACCTCGACGATGTCGTCGGTGACGTGGATATCTTCGTCACCGCCACCGGCAACTTCAACGTCATCGCCCACGATCAACTGGTCCGGATGAAGGACCAGGCCATCGTCTGCAACATCGGCCATTTCGACAACGAGATTGACATCGCCTCACTGAAGCAGTACGCGTGGGAGAATGTGAAGCCCCAGGTGGACCAGATCGTCCTGCCGAGCGGCAATCGGATCACCCTGCTGGCCGAGGGCCGCCTGGTGAACCTCGGCTGCGCCACCGGTCATCCGAGTTTCGTGATGTCCAACAGCTTCACCAACCAGGTTCTCGCCCAGATCGAGTTGTGGAGCGACGGCGAAAAATACGACAACCGGGTGCATGTGTTGCCGAAGCACCTGGACGAGGAAGTGGCCCGCCTCCACCTCGACAAGATCGGCGCCAAGCTGACCAGGATGTCCCAGGAGCAGGCGGATTACATCGGCGTTTCCGTGGACGGGCCCTACAAGCCGGATCACTACCGGTACTGATCCCGGCCCCCGCCCTGGGATGCGGCGGCCAGGAGGGCCGCCCCGAATACCCCGGCGCTGTCCCCCAGTGCCGGCCTGACCAGCCTGGTTTTCAGGGTGGGGCTGAAGACCCACCTTGCCGCCTGCTCCAGGCCATGCATGTACAGAAGGTCGATGTTCCCGACGCCTCCCCCGATGACGATGATGTCCGGGTCGATGGAATTGATGATGCCGGCGATTCCCCGGCCGAAAAAGGAGAGCAGCCGGTCTGTGGTCTGCCGGGCCATGGCATCTCCCGCCTTGGCCCTGTCGGCAATCTCCGCCAGGGGGAGCCGGAATCCCGTGTGATCCCTAAAGTGGTTTTCGAGGGCCGGTCCCGAGAGCAGGGTTTCCACGCATCCAGTCCGTCCGCACCAGCATTGACCTCCGGCGTCGTCCAAGTGATTGTGCCCCCACTCACCGGTGATGTGGTTGGCGCCGAGAACAAGATTTCCGTTCACAACCAGACCACCACCCACTCCGGTGCCCATGATGACGCCGAACACCACGTCCTTCGGCCCCGGAAGATCGGGCACCGCGCCCATTCGCGTTTCCGCCAGGGCCAGGCAGTTGGCATCGTTCTCCACCACGACCGGGATTCCGATCAGGGCTTCCAGGTCCGCCTTGAACGGCCGGTGCAGCAGGTGTTGGGAGTTGCACCCCCGAAGCAGTCCGGTATCGGGGTCCAAGGTGCCTGGGGTGCCGACCCCAAGGACATCCGGCTGCAGGCCGACCTCTTCACCGACTGCCCCGACCAGGCCGGCGATGCGTTGGAGCACATGCATGTATCCGCCGCTGCCCTCCGTGGGAATACGCCGCCTGACGATAGTTTCGGGATAGTTCCCGGGCGTGATGACCGCGCACTCGATCTTGGTGCCGCCCACGTCCACTCCCATGTGCCATCCGTTCTTTCCAGAATCATTCACAGTTTATTTTCTGAATCCCTTAGTCAAGCATAGTCACATCAATATTTTTCCCGTAAGCGTACATGCCTACATCCGTATGATGCCAACAGTCTCAGCCGCACTGTCAGCATCATACGGTTGTAGACATGTTTTGGATTGCGAAGCGGACCGGGGCCAACAGAACACAGCCCAAGGAGTGGCTGGTAGTGCACGAGCTCGTGCGTATCGAAGGTGGCCACCTGGAGACTGGATTTTGACCCAGATGGGTGCATTGTCCGTGTCCAGCTTCCTGCCCTGCAGGACAAGGCCAAAAGTCGAGATTGAGGAACGCTGCACGAAAGTCGGGTTGACCCGCTGAGGAATAGGCAAGCCCTGGATCACCATGCATTCCGGTCTTCAAGACTGCTATTGGTATCGAACGGTTCATTTCAAGAACACGATCTGCCCATGCATTGCGGTTTCCAATACGGATGGTCCGGCAACGATTGGATGCATTGGTGCGTTCCATTTATTTTACCTCCTTGTCGATGAACCCAGGCGTGATGACATTTTCCACCAGGGTGCGGACTTTGCTGCGGTCCAATTCGGTGGGAACTTCGGCAGTGCTTTCAAGCTTGATGTTCACATCGCTGTCGGGGATGCTGGTGAACGGTTCGACGATCCCTGCAACTACCTGAATCGGTACTACCCTACTGCCTGATGTCCAAAACAATTCCGGGTATGGGGATACTTCCAGGCGCACTCGACTTCCACCAGATTCGGTTCAGGTATTGTGTAGTACGCTGGTGTAATCCACAAGGAAGAATCTCCGACAGGAAGAATCTCCGACATGGAGACCGTTCCAATTCGCGTGGTGAAAACCGCTGCTTATTGGGTCGATCCGGGCGCCTCCCGATTCCCGAGAAAATCCGCCCCGATGCTGTCCGTAATCCATGCTGAAGAAGCCCTTATCGAATCCCGCGCCAGGTGTCCCCGGGCGGGCTGCTCCGTTCTGGGCATAAGGGATGAAAATTTCTTGCCCGGGTTTTGATCGGGTGTCGGATATTTGCCCTGCAAGTATTCCAGCAGGGGGAGCAATATCTTCTGATCAAGGCCCCGCCCGCCTCGGGTAAAACCAGGGCGCTGATGTTCATTGCATTTGACAAGCTGCACAACCAGGGAATCCGCCAGGCGATCATCGCGGTACCCGAGCAGACCATCGGTGCCCGCTTCAATGTTGAACCATTGAGCCAATCCGGATTTTGGGCTGACTGGGCGGTTCTGCCGACGTGGAACCTCTGCAACGCCCCCGGTACCGACGGTGGAGATCAATTCTGTGAAGTCTTTTCTTGAAAGCGATGACCGGGGACTGATCTGCACGCATGCCACTCTCCTTCATCTTCCCGCTGCCAATCTGGTCTGCAGGAATAAACCCTGCTGGGGTAAGATTGCCGGTATGAACGACAGACCCTTTCCGAAGCCGCCGCCGGCCGATCCATTGCCGCTGGAGATATGGTTGAGACGTACGGACCGTTCCGAAGCGGGCCGGGAGGCGTTCTTCCGGGGGCGTGATGCGGAATACGGGGTGTACCGGTCTGCGATCACAAGCCTCAGCGATGGAATGGTCGGCGGCGGTACGATGGTCTTCCAGGGCGCCCCGGGCGCCGGGAAGTCGGCACTGATGGAAGAATGCATGGAGGCGGTGCGGTGCCATTCGACCCCCGAGGCCCCCTGGGTGGCGGTGGCCATGAATCCTGAATCCCTGGAATCACCAGGAGCTGTCGTCAGGACCATGGTCAATGCGGCCAGTGCCGAAAGCGAACGACTCCGGGAAATGGCTTCCGGGGCGCCTGTGGCCAGGATGCTGGATGATCTTCTTGACCTCTCCAGGAAACTGTTCCGTGAACTGTCGGACCGCGGAGGTGGAGCGCTCGGCCTGTCGGTAGGCGGACGAAGTGATGCCGGGGCTCCGGCCAGTTGGATTTTCCAGAATGCCGTCCCGCTTCTGGAGAAGTTTCACATCGTGGTGTGTGTGGACGAAGCCCAGAACATACCGGCCTCCGGCTCCACGAAGGGTGTGATGGACTGTCTTCACCGGGACCCCCAGGGGATTCCCCTGGTGGCGGCGTTCTTTGGACTGAGCGACACCCAGAAGGTGTTGCGCGAGTGCGGACTTTCCAGATTCGCCAGGGGGCGGGTGGTGACCCTGGATCCCCTGCCGTTTGATGATTCAGCCTGTGCCATCCGGGATATCCTGGGCGCCTATGGTTTCACAGGCACACAGGAAGATCGGGAAGTGTGGGTGAACGAACTGGCCGAACGGTCCCAGGGGTGGCCGCAGCATATCAACAGCGTTTCGGTTGCGGCATGCGACATTCTCCGGGCCCATGAGGGACGCATTGATTCGGCCCATCTGGATGAGGCCATGGCTGCTGCGGAGGCATACAAGAGGGAATACTATGCCGGCCGGCTTGCCGCCGGCACCGATCGATCCTGGGTCTACAAGGGATTGGCTTTGGCTGCCGAGAAGAACGGCGGCACACTGACCTACGATGGGATTGAAACACTCACAGAAGAGGTGCGCGGGAAAACAGGAGAGACCATGGAGGATTTCCTGACCCAAGCCCTGCACGCCGGGCTGCTGTCCCCGACCCGGGAGATTCACGATCATTACAGAATCCCCATTCCATCCTTCGGGGAGTACCTGCGGGCGTTGCCGGTGGAACCGCCGTCGGCCTGAACCGGACAATGACCGGTTGGAATAGCCGGTCGGTACTCACTCGGAATCATGGTGCCCGGTCCGGGCAGCGGGAAAGAGCCGCATATGCGCATGGCCCCGTAGCCGGATTTATGGCAAAATTTTGGCCTGTTGGCGGGATTCTGTGGAGCCGTACAGGGTTCTCCCGCGATGATGACGGTCTGTTTTCAGATGCATGGGAGATTCGACATGAGGCATGAGAGGGTTTCGTTCCGGGTACGGTGTACTTCCCGTATTTCCCGTTTTCTTCATTCATTTCGCCGTTCTGCCGAGGCGTCCTATTGTATTCCGGTGCCGACCTTGGGGTTGACAGGGAAGGATGAGGGACAGAGCATGATCGCCGGATCGCCGGATCGCCGGATCGCCGGATCGCCGGATCGCCGGATCGCCGGATCGCCGGATCGCCGGATCGCCGGATCGCCGGATCGCCGGATCGCCCAACCTGCGTATGCATCACGGGATCGCTCTCGCCCGCTAGCCTCCCCGCCTGAGCCTTCCGCATCCGCCGGCAGGCGTTCCGATACTCGCCAGCCCGCTTCTTCCTCCGACAGCTTCGATCTTTCTCCCGCCCGCGCCGCAGCGGGTTCCCGTGCTGCCACCCGCCGTCTGCGGCGCGGCCTGTTTTCGGCCCTGCTCGCCCTGCCTTTGTTGCTGGGCTTGGCTGCCGGGGCGCAGGCGCAAGCCCCGGGCGTAACCTCGATCGAGCGCCAGTCGCCGACCGCGCAATACACCAATGCCGACAGCCTGACCTGGCGGGTGACCTTCAGCGAGCCGGTGCGCAATGTGAATGCGATGGATTTTTCCAACACCCCCTCTGAGTTCTCCGGAACCACCTCCCTGGCCGTCTCGTCGGTCTCGACCAGCGTCTACGACATCACCGCCTCCGGCAGCGCGATTGAGAATGCCAACAACACCATCCAACTGGTCTTTGCGAGCGGCCACGACATTGAAGACCTGTCCGGCAACGCACTGCCCGCATCGCCCACGGTCAGCGGCACGAATGACAACTTCTTCCAACTCGACAACACAGCCCCAACCGTGGTCTCAATCGAGCGCCAGTCACCGACCACCGCCATGACCGATGCCGACCGCCTGACCTGGCGGGTGACGTTCGATGATGCCAGCGGCGGATACATACCCAGCGTGGATGCAGCCGACTTCCAGGTCACCGGCACCACCGCCACGATTACCTCGGTATCGGAACACGCGACCAGTATCTTCGACGTCACCGCCTCCGGCGGTAACCTGAAGAGCCTCACCGGCCCAGTGACACTGACTATCCGGAACGATCACGACATCATGGACGATTCTGGCAATGAACTCGCCAGCACCATACCCACGGGCAACAACAACAACAGATTCAATTTGGCCAACGCCCCGGAACTGGTCTCGATCAAGAAGCATGCGCAAGAAGTCAGGAATCTGGGCACGAGTCTGGTCTGGCGGGTGGAGTTCGACAAGCATCTGCCCAATGTGTACGCGTCGGACTTCACGCTCTCTGGCACCACCGCCGGGCTGGATGTGCGCCATGATCTGAGCAATTACGATCCCGTCACCTACAAGACGGTCGTTTTCGTGTATGCCCAGGGGGGTGATCTGGACACCGTCTCCGGCGACGTGAGACTGAGCTTCGCCAGCAATCACAACATCGTTGATTTCGAAGGCAGGCGGCTGGCATCCACCACCCCCACCGGCGCCAACCAGCACACCTTCACCCTGAATCCCAATCAGACGCTGGTCTACTTCTCTCAACCGGACTACTACGTCAACGAAGGGGAAGATGCGGTCGTGACGGTGAAACTGTCGCGCCTGCGCGATACGGCCACGACTATCTCCGCCTTCTCCGCCACCCCGCTCACCGCCACCGGCACCGGCGTCGACTATCATGGCACGACCTTTCGAGTAACCATCCCCGCCCGGCGCAGCAGCGCCACCTTCAACGTCCGCACAACGACAAAGGGCGGAGAGGAACCCGAAGAAACTTTCCGACTGGATCTGCATGATGGCATCCTGCCCGCAGGCTTTGTCAGCGCAAATGCCCCGGGTTCTCCGACCACCCATACCTACATCACTATCCTGGACAAGGAAACCGCCGACTATCATGCCAACAGAAAACCCGGTCTGGTGTTCGATAACGCCCACCTGACCTGGAACGAAGCCGATGGCTGTACCAACAAAACCGATGGCACCGGTCCTGGACCTTTCTATCACGTCAAACTGGAGAAAAAACCCTTGGGTCCGGTAGAAGTCTGGATCAAAGACCCCGATGACGACTATCGCAGTGACTATGTCGCCAAGGGTCGCCTGTATGTGGCCAACGCCAACCACCCCTACTGGGAGTATACCCACACCAAACTGTACTTCACCCCCGGCAACTGGGATCAGTACCAACGGGTCAATGTCAAGATTAAATGCGCAGACCATTACACCGCGCAGATTCCCATTGTCCATCGTCTGTATACCGACTACACCGGAGACAAGGGCCAGCCCAGCCATGCCTATCCCGGCTATTCCGGAGTACTGGAACAGACCTGGAGCGTCCATGTGAAGGTACATGAATCCGATCCACCGATTGTGATTAAAGGTCTGAAAGAAGGCCAGACCATTGTCATGGACGAAGGCGGACATCAAGACTTCGAGATCACCCTGAGTGAAGCGGCATTCAAGCATGACAGCTCGCTCACGGTGTATCTGTCGGCCCGCGGCGGCAAGGCGGCGGGGGTCAAGCGGCGGGACGGCAGGGCCCAGTCCTGTGGCGGCCCGCTGGATGACTGTCTGATCTTCACACCGTCGAACCGCACGCAGTGGGTGCGCCTTTTTGCCATCGGCCCCGGCCGTGATGAACTCAAGGTGGAGATTCCCCAACTCCGCTGGGGCGGTCTGGAACATGTGCGCGACTGGGAGATGAGATGGCCGGTCAAGGTCGAGCACGCCGGCATCTGCGGGCGCACGAAGGCGGTGCGCGACGAGATTGTCCGCAAGATTTCCGGTGTCAGCAGCTGCGCCAACGTGACCGACGAACACCTGGCGGCCATCGTCGGCAACGCCTCTAGCAACAACCTGAATCTGTCCAACAAGGGTTTGAGCAGCCTGAAGGCGGGCGATTTCGACGGGCTCACGAATCTGAAGCGCCTGCGGCTGGATGGAAACAGCCTGACAACGCTGCCGGCGGGCATCTTCGACGACCTGGCGAGGTTGTGGGTTCTGGACCTGGACTCGAACCAGCTGACGACGCTGCGGCCAGGCGTCTTTGACAGTCTCACAAAGCTCAGGATTCTGTATCTGAATGGCAACAACCTTTCATCGCTGCCGGATGGCGTGTTCAAGAACAATCTGGAGTTGGCGACCCTTTGGTTACACGGCAGCAATCCCGGCGCACCGTTCAGGCCGACGGCAGATGCCGGCGCCGACCAGACGGTTACCGCCGGCGCGACGGTCACCCTCTCGGGCACGGCCACCGGGCCTTGGGCCAGCAGCGATCATTTCTGGCAGTGGCGGCAGGTGGACGGCCCGAACTCGAACACGGTCGTCCAGGGAGGCGTGAAAGAGGACGGCGCCACCGCCTCCTTCACCGCCCCGGCCACGCCCACGGTCCTGCACCTCAGGCTGGCCGCGATACCAAAGATTCTGGTCGTGACACGTCCAAATGCGAGCGGCGGCACTACAACGGGGGGCGGGCTCAACCGCGGCAACGAAAAGGGTTATGCCTGGGTCACCATCACCGTCGGCGGCGGCCAGGGCTCGCCGCAGCAGGACGAGCGGGCGCAAGCCGTCTCGGCCGAGGAACCTTCCTGCGTCTCCGACGCCCTGCTGGCCGACGCCCAGCTGGCGGCGACCGAGACCTGGCGGACTTCGGGCCATGTCGAGCGCTGGAGCCGGGTGCTGGCCGCCTTCGGGGAGAGCAACGCCTGGAGCAGCAACCCGATGACCATCGCCGAGGCGCAGGCACAGGCGAATCGCGGCCTCAAGCGCTGGGCGCTGGTGGCGCCGGCGCTCGAATGCCTGGCGAACCCGCCGCAGGAGGAACAGCCGGAACAGGCCGAGGTCCAGCCGGTCACACCCACCACGCCCGAACTCAGCCTCCGGGCGGGCTCCGCCGTGGATGAGGGCGGCAATGCCACCTTCACCGTCACCGCCGATCCTGCGCCTTCTGCCGACCTCACGGTCACCTGGACCGTCGCCCAGTCCGGCGAGTATCTGGATACCCCCAGCGCGGGCAGCCGGACGGTGACGCTGACAGCAGGGACTACCAGCACCGCACTCTCCGTGGGTACGGTGGATGATGATACGGACGAGGCCGACGGCTCGGTGTCCGTCACCCTGGGTGCGGGCACGGGCTATACGATCGCCACGGGCAAGAGCAGCGCCGCGGTGGCGGTGCGCGACAATGACGAGCCAGTGATCCGCATTGTGGCCGGCACGGGTGTGACGGAAGGCAGCCCGGCCTCCTTTACGCTGACAGCCAGCCCGGTGCCGGCCGCACCGCTCGACATAACGCTGAGCGTTGCCCAGAGCGGCGATTTCGCCGCCTCGGGCGAGACGGGATCGCGGACGCTCACCGTCCCGACCTCCGGCAGCATGACCGTGGAAGTGGCCACGGTGGATGATGGTGTGGACGAGCCGGACGGTTCCATCACCGCCACCCTGGGCACGGGCACGGGCTACACACGGGCCGCCGCCCCGGACCATGAGGCCACGGTGGCGGTATCCGACAATGATGCAACGACGCCATCCGCCGGTCCCACGATCTCGATTGCCGATGCCACCCTGAACGAGAACGAACGCAACGGTTGGTTCACGGTACGCTTGAGCAAGGCGACGGACCAGGATGTCCGCTTCGCCTACGCGACGCGCGAATCGACGCCGGTCTCGGCAACGGCGAACAGGGACTATAGCCACGTCCCGCGCGCGTGGCGCATAGGAAGCCGGATCAGGGCCGGCGAAACGTTCACAGAAATCCGTATCGGCATTCGCGACGACAGCCACGACGAGAATCCGGAGACGTTCGAGGTCGAGCTCTTCGACGCATTCATGTACCGCTCGGGCCAGAAGGTGCCGGTGTCGATTACGGACGACGTCGCGGTCGGCACCATCGTCAACGACGACCCGATGCCGGCGGCGTGGCTGTCGCGGTTCGGCCGGACGGTGGCGGAGCAGGCACTGGACGGAATCTCAGGCCGGCTGTCGGCCCCGCGCACGGCGGGCACCGAGGGCACGTTCGGGGGCATTTCCCTGCAGCCCCGGGATTCCGGCGATGGGGATTCGGGTCATTCTGATCAGTCTGATCCATTGGATCCATTCAGCGAATTCAGCCAACTCAATCAATCCGACCCATTCAGCCCATTCAATCCATCCGGCCCTGTTCTCCATGGCTTCGGCATCGACGGGATTGACACGAATGAAGGAGTCGACGGCATGGCGCCCCCTGGCATCCGGACCATGACGCTGCAGGAACTGCTGCTGGGCAGTCATTTCACGGCGACGGGCCCCGGGGATTCCTCGGGAGGCAGCCTGGCACTGTGGGGCCGTGCGGCGCACTCGAGCTTCGATGGCAGGGAGGGGACGTTCTCGCTGGACGGAGAGGCGACCACGGCGCTGCTGGGGACCGACTATGCGCGGGGCCAGTGGCTGGTGGGCCTGGCGCTGCTGCAGAGCGGCGGGGAAGGCGGTTACCGGGATACGGAGACCGGGTCCCGCGCCGCGTCGCAGCTCTGTACGGATGCCGATCATGACATGGACCCGCAGACGAGGGAGGTTCTGTGCGGCGGTGCGGTCCGGGAGGGCGATGGAACGGTGGAGTCGTCGCTGACGGCGGCGGTTCCCTATGGCGCGATCCGGGTATCGGAGAGGCTGAAGCTGTGGGGCGCGCTGGGTTACGGCACGGGCGAAGTGACCCTCAAGCCGGAGGTGGGCGGCTCGCTTCGCTCCGACCTCACCTGGACGATGGCGTCGGCGGGCCTTCGGGGGGATGTGATCGCACCGCCGGCACAGGGATCCGGTCCGGCCCTGGCAATCACCTCGGATGCACTGTGGTCGCGGACGGAGTCGGACCGGACCAGCGAACTGGCAGCGTCGGACTCTGATGTAACCCGCCTGCGACTCGGTCTGGAGGGCAGCTGGCGCATCGCCACCGAGGGCGGAGGTCATGTCACGCCGAAGGTGGAGCTGGGACTGCGCCGGGACGGCGGGGA
Source organism: Candidatus Poriferihabitaceae bacterium (assembly GCA_965213885.1). GTDB lineage: Bacteria > Pseudomonadota > Gammaproteobacteria > Arenicellales > Poriferihabitantaceae > VYFG01. The sequence goes on along the minus strand of OZ243919.1, from coordinate 2,138,332 downwards.
TGCGGAGAGTGGATCGGGGGTGGAGGTTGGCGGGGGCATTGCCTGGGTGGACCCGAGTCTCGGACTGTCGCTGGACCTGTCGGGCCGTACGCTGATCACGCATGAGGCGGATGATCTTGAGGACCGTGGGTTTGCGGCTTCGCTTGCCTTCGATCCGGACCCGGCCTCGGAGCGTGGCCTGTCGCTTGCGCTTCGTCAGGAGATGGGCGGACAGGCCGAGGGTGGGCTTGATGCGCTGTTCCGGGCCGATCCGCTGGAGGACCGCACGGGCAGCGGGGAGACTGCCGCCCGCTGGACGGTGGAGGCGGCCTATGGTTTCCCGGCACTGGGGGGCCGTTTCACGGGGAGTCCCCATGCGGGGTTCGGGTTCATGGGAGACGGCCGGGACGTGACGGTTGGGTGGCGGCTGTCGCGGGTATCGTCGGGCGTTCCGGACCTGTCCTTTGGCGTGCGGGCGACCCGGCGGGAGAGCATGGGGACCGCCCCGGCGCATGCGGCGGGATTCGAGATGACCGTGCGGTGGTGAGCGGTTGCGGACGGCCGGACCGGCAAGGCGAATCAGGGCGGGGGCCGGGCATGGGCTGAAGCTGCCCTGACCTGAACCCGGCCCGGCTCCGTTCCGATGACCGGAAGGGCCGGGGCTGGACGGGGATCAGTCCAAGGTGTGGCGGATAGTGCGCCATGGTAACCATGCCGGAGATGGTCGCCGGATGCATGCGTTTGGCGCCAGTATCTGTTCCGGCACGCTCCTGCCACACCCCTGCAATGGAGTGTGAATTGCCTGTCCAGGGCCGTCGGACCGTGGATTGGCCGGCCGAATTCCATGGGCGCTTGACCACCCCTATAGTCCGGAGTGTTCAGGCTGGTGCCACCTTCACTGCCGTCAGGTTCCGGTCCTCCGTGCTGAACGCCACGCCTACAAGATGGATCAACTCCCCCCGGTCCCGGTATTTCTCGGCGTAGCCTCTATATATCCCGGGGTTCCCGGATCCAATCTTCCGACGGCCCCCCGGTCCATCCACTACTACAGGGAACACGGACTCCGTCCTGGGCCAGGAAGAACACTACATGTCGGTGCCGCCAGGGTCCACGCCCGGGAGCGGACGATCAGCCGTGGGGAAGCCCCTCAGCGGTCAGTAGTCCGGGCGCCGGTAGGCGGTTGAACTGTTGCCCATGGAAAGAACGAACTGCCACAGCTGCAGATCCCTGGCACGGAATGCGCCCGCGCAGACCCGCAGGTAATAGGTCCACATGCGGTAGAAGCGTTCCGAGTACCTGTCCCTGAGCTTCTCCCAGCCGGCGTCGAAGTTACGGTACCAGCTCATCAGGGTCCGGTCATAGTCGGGACCGAAATTATGCAGGTCCTCCACCACCAGGTCCGGCTCCAGCGCGTGGCAGATCCGCCGCAGGGAGGGGATTTCCCCGTTGGGGAAGATGTAGCGTGCGATCCAGGGGTCGACGCCGGGCAGGGAGTTGTTCTTGCCGATGGTGTGCAGCAGTGCCAGGGATTCCGGCTTCAGGCAGCGCAGCAGCACTTCCATGAAGGTGCGGTAGTTCTTGTGCCCGACGTGCTCGAACATGCCGAGGGAGACGATGGCGTCGAACTGGTCCCTGACGTCGCGGTAATCCTGGAGCCGGAAAGACACCGGCAGGCCAGCGCAGCGCTCCTCCGCCAGTTCGACCTGTTCCTTCGACACGGTGATCCCCACGACCTCGCAGCCGTATCTCCCCGCCGCATACTCGGCGAAGCTTCCCCAGCCGCAGCCGATGTCCAGCACCCGCATGCCCGGCTTCAGGTCCAGCTTCCGGCACACCAGTTCCAGCTTGTCCTCCTGGGCCTGGTCCAGGGAGTCGGCATTGCGCCAGTAGCCGCAGGTGTACACCATGCGCCGGTCCAGCATGATTTCATAGATATCGTTGCCGAGATCGTAATGCTCCTGCCCGACCTGGAAGGCGCGGGACTGCTTTTGCAGGTTGAACAGGATAGCCTTGAGACGCATCCACCGGTGAGGGAGATACGAGCTTTTCTGCGCCAGCGGCGAGCGCATCACGCGATGGATCATTTCGTCGAGTTGCTCCACCTCCCACTTGCCGTCCATGTACGACTCGCCCAGTGCCAGCGATCCGCCGGTCAGCAGGCGAAGGAGCATGGACTCGTCCCTGACCTGGATATCCCAGGGATTGGGTCCGTTCAGCAGGATTCCTGCCTGGTCCAGAATGGCCTGGACTGAGCGGGAGGTGAATCGCATTGTGCCGTTCGTGACGGGCTTGGTGGAATAGTCTGCCATAGCGGGTCTGCGACAGGTGATGCAATGGGTGGCAAACGGGTCCTGGCTAGTCTTGGCGGGATTGATCCTCCGCCAGGTAACAGCCGAACCGGGTCTTCAAGGAGCCGTGCATCACGCCGGCCTCGTCCTGAAAATCGGTACGATCGAATTCCGGAACCAGCCGCTCCCGGTGGATATGTCCCGGATCCCCGCCGCTACGGGTGGACGAGCAGTTGGAGTGTTTCGCCGCGGTCCCGGCGAAATCGGCGCCGTCCTCAATCTGCTGCCTGAGTTCCAGGCTCTGCTCTTTGAATCCACCGGAATACGGTGAGCGGCGGCAGTGGCCATGTCGTGGTTCTGCGTGATGGTTAGGCACCGACCATGCTACCAGATTGCGGGCTCAGTGCGCTACTTTCCAGTTGGGTCCGGTGCCTGTGTCCACCACCAGCGGCACGGACAACTCGGTCACGGAGCACATGAGTTCCGCGATGGTTCCCGCCATCGGCCCGGCTTCCTCCTCGGGCACCTCGAGCACCAGTTCATCGTGCACCTGCAGGATCATGCGCGAACGGGACGCGTTTTTCAGAATCCACCGGTCCACCAGGATCATGGCCTTCTTGATGAGGTCAGCTGCGGTGCCCTGCATCGGCGCATTGATGGCCGTGCGTTCCGCGTACTGGCGCCGCGCGGGGTTCTTCGAGGCGATCTCGGGCAGGTGGAGGCGACGGCCGAAAAGGGTCTCCACATAGCCCTGGTTACGGGCCAGTTCCCGGATGCGGTCCATGTATTCCCGGACACCGGGGTAGCGGTCGAAATAGATCTCGATGTAGTCGCGGGCCTCCCTTTGTGCAATCCCGAGCTGCCGGGCCAGGCCGAAGGGGGACATGCCGTAGATCAGGCCGAAGTTGATCGCCTTCGCCCGGCGGCGCCGTTCGGGGTCCACCTCCTCGGGGCTGCCGCCGAATACTTCGGCGGCGGTGGCGCTGTGGACATCCAGCCCCTGCCTGAAGGCGTTGATCAGGCCCCGGTCTCCCGACAGGTGCGCCATGATCCGCAGCTCGATCTGGGAATAGTCCGCCGCCAGCAGGGTGAAGCCATCCTGGGCGATGAACGCCTCGCGGATTCTCCGGCCCTCCTCGGTGCGCACGGGAATGTTCTGCAGGTTGGGGTCACTGGAGGACAGCCGCCCGGTGGCCGCCACCGCCTGCTGATAGGAGGTGTGTATCCGTCCGGTATTCGGGTTGACCAGCAGGGGCAACTTCTCGGTGTAGGTGCTTTTCAGCTTGGCAAGGCCGCGGTGTTCCAGGATCAGACGGGGAAGTGCATGCTCCACGGCCAGGTCCTGCAGCACGTTTTCCGCGGTGGACGGCTGTCCCTTGGAGGTCCTGCTGGTCACGGGCAGGCCCTGTTTCTCGAACAGGATCTCCTGGATCTGCTTGGGTGACGCGATATTGAATTCCTCCCCCGCGGTTCTGTGCGCCTCGCGCTCGATTTCCACGAGCCGTGCGGTGATCTCCGTGCTTTGCGCGCGCAGCATGTCCGCATCCACGCGCACGCCCCGGGTTTCCATCCGCTCGAGAACCCGGATCAGTGGTATTTCCATCTCCCGGTACAGGTCCATCAGCCGGGGGAACCGTTTCAGTCGGGGCAGCAGTGCCCGGTGCAGCCGAAAGGTGACATCGGCGTCCTCGGCGGCATACTCCGTGGCCCGGTCCAGCGGCACCTCGTTGAAGGTGAGCTGGTTCTTTCCGCTGCCGGCCACATCGCTGAACTTGATGGTGGTATGGCCGAGATGCCTGGTGGCGAGGGTGTCCATGTCGTGCCGGGAAATTCCGGCATCCAGCAGGTAGGACATCAGCATGGTGTCGTGTTCGGCCCCCGCCACACTGACGCCGTGGTGGCCGAGAACCTCCAGGTCATACTTGAGATTCTGCCCGGTCTTGACCACGGCGGAATCCTCCAGCAGCGGCTTCAGCCTGTCGAGCGCCGCGTTCCGGTCCAGTTGCCGGGGTGCGCCGGCAAAGTCGTGGGCCATCGGAAGATAGGCGGCTTTCCCGGTCTCGACGCAGAACGACATGCCTACCAGGGAGGCCCGATGGGCGTCCACGGAGGTGGTCTCCGTATCCAGCGCCACCACCTCCGCCGCGCGCATGCGGTCGATCCATCGGATCAGGGTCCGGTCGTCCAGGATGGTTTCGTAATCCGCGACGCTTGCCGGGTCGGATGGACCGACGGTTTCGCCATCGTCCCCCTCATCACCGAGTTCCGCCAGCCAGTTCCGGAATTCCAGGGCCCTGTACAGGCGCCGCAGGGCAGGCCGATCCGGCTCCCCGAGCGTGAGTTCGCGGAATGACAGGTCGAGCTCGGCGTCGAGTTTCAGGGTAACCAGGGAGCGGGACAGGAACAGGAGGTCCAGGTTCTCGCGCAGGGTCTCGCCGATCTTGCCCTTCACCTCGTCCGCACGCGCCACCAGTGCGTCCAGGCTGCCGTACTCCGCCAGCCACTTGGCGGCGGTCTTGGGTCCGACTCTGGGGATGCCCGGGACGTTGTCCGAGGTGTCTCCGGTCAGGGCCAGCAGATCGATGATCCTCTCCGGCGGTACGCCGAACTTCGCCATGACGCCGTCAGGGTCAAGAGTGGAGTTCTTCATCGTGTCAACCATGACCACGTGCTCGTTCACCAGCTGGGTCAGATCCTTGTCGCTGCTGACGATCATGACGCGGTAGCCTTCCCGGACGGCCCTGGTGGCCAGCGTCCCGATGACGTCGTCCGCCTCGATCCCGGGCACGGACACCAGCGGCAGGCCCATGGCGGGGATGATTTCGAGCAGATGGCCGAGTTGCACCCTGAGATCGTCCGGCATCGGCGGCCGGTTGGCTTTGTACTGCGGATACATCTCGTGACGGAAGGTCTTGCCCTTGGCGTCCATGACCATGGCGAGGTATTCCGGCTGGACCTCCCTGATCAGGCTCTTCAGCATGTTGACCACGCCAAATACGGCATGTGTCGGCTGGCCATCCCGGGTGGAGAGTCCGCCCTGGCTGCCGATGGCATGGTACGCCCGGAACAGGAAGGATGAACCGTCTACCAGTACCAGCTCATTAATTTTGTCAGGTGCCATCTCGGAGGGGTAAGATCGGGGGGCGCCCGCGGTATTGTAACCGCAGTCCCCGATAACCTTCCGGGAAGATTTTCGCCATGAACAAACCGATGCAACGACTCCTCTGCGAACTGAACGGCATGCGCGGTGGTGCGCTCGGCGCGAACCAGTTGGTCGGGATCATGCAGGAAATCACCACTGCCCATGACTGCCTGTCGGAAATCGGCGCCGCGGTCAGCTTCTTCGGCTCGGCCAGGATTCCCCGGGATGACCCGGACTACGATATCGCCCGACGGTCGGCGCGGCTGCTCTCCGTGGAGGGGTTTGCCGTCATCAGCGGAGGGGGGCCGGGAATCATGGAGGCTGTCAATCAGGGCGCCCAGGAGGGCGGCTCGGCCAGCATCGGGCTGAATATCCGGCTGCCGGGACGTGACGAGACGCCCAATCCCTACCAGGATATCAACCTGAGCTTCCAGCATTTCTTCGTCCGCAAGATGATATTCGTACACTTTGCCACGGCATTCGTGGTCATGCCCGGCGGGGTCGGCACCCTGGACGAGGTCCTGGAATGCCTGACGCTGATGCAAACCGATAAAGTGCACCGGATTCCGGTTATACTTGTGAACGGGAGTTTCTGGGGCGGTCTGGTGGACTGGTTCCGTAGCACCCTTCTGGAGCGCGGTACCATTGCGGAAGGGGACTTGGACATGTTCCGGATTCTGGACCGTCCCGAGGAAATCCGGGATGCGGTGAACGATTTCTACCGCGGCGGACAGGGTGGTTTCGATCCCCTTGGGACGTCCCGCATCCGATGACCCACCCGGGAGGCAGGATCGGGGCCAGCGCACCACCTGCAGTCCGGAGAGCCAAGGCAACCGCCCGTTAACCGAAACAGCCTACGATCCGATCACCAAGCTGACCATGCCGGATATCCGCCACACCAGGCATTCCCCCCTTGCGGCCGTCATTCTGGCGGCAATTCTGTCTGCACCGGCGTGGTCCCAGGACGCCGGGACGGATTCGCCCGACGGACTCAAGCTGCCGGCCGATATCGCTTCCGGTACGGAGCCGGCGGGTGTGGCCGCAAACGAGAATTACACGGTCCGGGAATGGAGGATCGGCGGCCGCCTGGAGCGGGTCACGGTGTTCCGTGACAACCATCTCACGGAGGTCTATGAAAACCGGGAGGTGGACTCGATGTGGCTGACCGAGGAGAAGGAACTGGGGGAAATCCCGAACATGCGGCGCTGGACCATCGGCAGCTGGTAGTTCCGGGGACGCTCCGCCGCTGCTCCGGCCGAACTGGATGAGACGCGGGACATCGCGTCTGCCCCGGGCGTTCCCGGGGCCCGGCTATCCCGTGACCGGGAGCCGCTGCTCCCTCATGCCGCCTTCGGGATGGACACCGTGACGCCCACGCCGCCCTTGTCCGGGCGGTTGTCTATGGAGGCCGTGCCATGGTGGTACTCGGAAATCAGGCGGACTACGAACAAGCCGAGGCCGAGGTGGGACTGCTTGGCGTTGGTCTTGCCGTAGGACACCATGGGGTCGAACACATGTTTGCGGATGTTGTCCGGAATGGTGGGCCCCTCGTTCAGCACCATGATCTCCGCCTCACCCTGATTCTCCCGTAAGCGGATGACAATGGGGCATTCGCGGGGGGTGAATTGCACCGCGTTGTCTACGAGCTTGTCCAGCATCTGTGCGAGGTGATCGGTATTGCCCTCGATCCACAGGGGTCCCGCTCCGACCTGCAACTGAAAGGTGTGTTCATCATAGACACTGTGGTATCCCTCCACCACTTCCGCCACCAGCGCGGCCAGATCCAGCCGTTCCTTGGCCTCGTCGCGCATGGCGTCCTCCAGATTGGCCGCTTCGGTCAGGGCCGTGAGAATCGCACGCAGCCGGTTGACGCCGTTCTGCGCCCGCTGCATATGCTTGTTGCCGGTGACGCCGGGCAGCTCGTTCTCCAGTAATTCCAGGGAAGACGATACGACATTCAGGGGGTTGTTCATTTCGTGGGCCAGGGTATCCGGCATGCCTTCCAGGTAGCGCGTGTAACCGGACAGGCGTGTCAGCATGCTGGTGATGCTTCTGCCGAGATCGCCGAGCTCGTCCTTGGGGTAGTAGCGTTGCGGGATGCGGTCCTCGATCACACGGCCTTCGGGGGTGATCGCCTTTTCGGTGGTGGTGTAGAGCCTGCGGATGCGAACCGTCAGCCGCCAGGAGAAGATCACCAGGGCGGTCAGTACGAATGCAAAGACAAGAATCGTCACCAGGGTGAGATTCCGCAGCAGGGAATACTGCTCCGCCATGATGGCGTTGCTGCTTTGCTCCACGATGACGGCGCCGAGGATTTCATCGCCGGAACGGATGGGATAACCGGCGACGATGATCTGGGCCCTGCCGTCCAGTGAGGGCCTGGCCTCCACCATGGGTTCTCCCTTGAGAATGCGAGTGAAGATCCTGTCCGGCCGATGGGAAATATCCCTGGGCACGTCGACGAACTGCTCGGCCGGCCGTCTCAGCAACCGGTCGAAAAATGCCTCGGCGCGCAGGTACTGGCGAGCGAAAAAGGACCGCTCCGAATCGGCGATCGGCGCTTCTTCCATGGGTGCGGACAATCCGCCCACCACCGCGCGGACGCGCTGTTCGTTGTCCAGTATCCAGATTCGCGAATGCGGCCGGTCCAGCGCCTTCAGAATCTTGGTCAGCTCCGGCGAGTTGAGGAGGACCTGGCCTGGCTTGCTGTTCGCCTCCCTGGGGGAGGTGGACAGTGTTCCGACGATCTGCCGGGATTCCTTGTTGTCCACATCCACCACGAAGTAGCCGAGCCGGGCGCGCCGCCCGATGATGTTCCGCGGAATCCGCAACTCGACACGGTAACCCCATGGCGTTTCCCCCAGCTCCGCGATAAACGTCGTGACGGGCTCACCCTTCAGTGGCAGCTCCCAGTTCTCGTCGACGAGGTAGATGCTCATCCTTCCGGGGGCCCTGGCTACGAGCAGGTAGTGGCGCAGTTCACCCCGGGGCAGCTGCAGCAGCATCCTGACCTGGTCGCTGGTGTCCAGCTTCAGGAGGTTCAGGTCGCGGTATACGATCGTGTCGTCATTGATTTCGAACAGGACATACAGGTCGTCGTTGGAGTAGCCGATCACGTTGGCCAGGGAAAAGCCGTCCGGATCGTCCCCGGCATCGCAACTGAAGGTGGTGTTGCCGGTATAGTAGTTGAACTGGCTGACGGTCTCCCCCCAGTCCTCGACCTGGCCATCCAGCTGGATGGCACCTTTCAGGGCATGGGCGTAGAGGTCGTTCCGCGCGCCCAGCAGCTCCTGCACCCCGGTGGTGGGATTGAACAGTTCCGAGCGGTCGTTGAGCACCGTGGCGATGCCGTTGGCGGCCAGCAGCTGGGCATCTTGCTGGCTACGCAGGAGGAAGCCGCGAATCTCCTGTACGTACTGGTAACCCATCCAGGGAATGATCAGCAGGGACAGTGCAATCCATGTCAGTTTCGATTTGATGCTGAGGGACCGAAACGGCTTGAACATCTTTGCAACGGGACCGGGTGATCAGGGGGACATGACTCGATGTGGTCCGGCCTCAGTCGGCCTGCCAGCGGTATCCGACACCGAACACGGTCTGGATCTTGTTGAAGCCGGGGTCCACTTCCTTGAATTTCTTGCGCACGCGCCGGACGTAGCCGTTGATGGTGTTCTTCTCCACGTAGCTCTGGCGCGTGGTCTGCATCAGCGCCTCATAGGTCTTGACATGACCCGGGTGGCGGGCGAGGGCATCGGTCAGCCAGAATTCCGTCAGTGTAAAGCTGAGCACCTGGCCCTTCCAGCTCACCGACATGCTGTTCTGGTCCAGCTCAAGGTCCCCCAGCACCATCGCAGCGGGCTGCTGTGAGGAGGTCTGGATCGTGGATGCCATCCGGAACAGGGAAGAGACCCGTACCGCCAGGAACTGGAGATTCACCGGCTTGGTGATATAGTCCCAGGCATCCAGCCGGAGACCGGAAATCCGGTCGATGTCACTGTCTCTGGCCGTGAGAAAGATGATCGGAAGCTTGGGGGACTGTTGGCGCAGTTCCCGGCAGAGATCGAAGCCGCCGTCCATGTCGGATTCGAGCATGATATCGAGAATGGCGAGGTCCGGCAGCGAGCGGCGGAATCCCGCGCTGGCATCGGCGCGGTTCCCGTACACCTGGATCGCGTATCCCTGGGATTTCAGTGCGTCGGCGTAGTTTTCCCGCTGGTCGATATCATCCTCGACGATGGCAATGGTTCTGGACATTCGGTATGACTGAGCCCATGGTTTCGGACTGAAAGTATACCGGATGCCATTCCTCCGTCGACAGACTTCCCCGGAAACCCTTCGAACTGTCACCGGATTGCCATGAATTGCGCCCCCGGTGGGCGCAATTCATGGCAGGTTCCTGTCCCCGGACGCCATTTCGGTTCGGCAATGAAAAACCGCGGTCTTCCTGTCGGGGAGGATACGGAACGGTTCCGCGGTATGGACCAGGGTGCGCGAATCGCCGCCATGGACGTTTCAGGCAGAGATGCCCTGACCGGGGCCCGCATGGGGTTTTGAAACCCGTAACTGCCACCGAAATACCATGATTTCTCCTTATTGCGTACCACCGCGCGGGAGTGTAATTCCCCTTGGTCTAGATCAATGGTAGCAACTGGTAGCAAGCACATGCCTTTCGTATCCGAAGCATCGCCTTCGCACAAGGTGTTCATCCCGGTGACTGATGAAATGCTGTATGAACATCCGGAGCTGATCACTGCGCCGCTGAGGCCATACAGGGTGAGCGAGCCCTGTTTCCATTGGCTGGCTGTGGAGATTGAACCGGTGGAGCCCCACCAGCTCGAGCAGCAGTCAAAGGGACACCGCTTCGAACACAAGCAAAAGGACGCAGCCTGAATTCAGGTAAGCCCCGCCGTGCCCTCGAGGCAGTGACGGTCATTCGCATGGACGGGTTGACCGGTATGACGGCAGGCCTCACATCAATTCCAGCCGGGCATAGGCCGGCAGTATCCATTTGGTTCCCACCTCGCTGAAGTTGACCTGGACCCGGACGTGATCCCCCTGTCCCTCCAAGGACAGCACCATGCCCTCGCCGAACTTCTCATGCCGGACCTGGCTGCCCGGTCGCAGTCCGTTGTATGCCGGCTTCCCGGTGGAGCCGTAGGATCTTTGAAGCGGTCTGCTGAACGCCCTCGAGCGGATTTCCTCGAGGAGCCCGGGGGGTACTTCGTCCAGAAAACGCGAACCCTGGGTGTAATGGTCCTTGCCATACAGCCGGCGGATTTCCGCATGGCACAGGTACAGCTGATCCATGGCCCGGGTCATGCCGACGTAGAACAGGCGTCGCTCCTCCTCCATGCGTCCCGGTTCTTCAATCGACCGCTGGTGGGGGAACAGGCCTTCCTCCATGCCGCAAAGGAAAACCAGCGGGAACTCGAGGCCCTTGGCGGAATGCATGGTCATGAGCTGAACGCATTCCTCCCATTCCTCTGACTGGCCTTCCCCCGCCTCAAGGGCGGCGCTGGTGAGGAACATCGACAGCATGTCCGGGGTCTCGTCCTCCGTCTCCACCGGATCGAAGTTTCTGGCTGCGGTCACCAGTTCCTGCAGGTTTTCCACCCGGCCCTGGGCCCGTTCCGACTTGTCCTTGGCATGGTGGATCATGAGGCCGCTTTGGTCGAGAATCCGTTCGGTCAGTTCGGCCAGGGGCCGGTCCAGGGTATCGTCGGCCATGGCGTCGATCCTCTGGAGAAAGCCCCCGACCGCTTCCCCGGACCGTGCGGGCAGAACCCCTTTTTCCAGGACCTGAAGCGCCGCCTGCCACATCGACACCGTGCCCGCCCGGGCATGCTCCCGGATCACCTCCAGGGTGCGCGCCCCGATTCCCCGGGGCGGCAGGTTGACCACGCGCTCGAACGAGGGGTCGGAATCCCGGTTGCTCACCAGCCGCATGTAGGCAAGGGCGTCCTTGACTTCCGCCCGCTCGAAAAATCGCAACCCTCCGTAGACGCGGTAGGGAATGGAGTTCGACAGTAACAGATCCTCGAACACCCTGGACTGTGCATTGGACCGGTACAGGATGGCCACGCTGTCCCGCCGGTTTCCGTCCCGGATCCAGGATTCGATGGTGCTGACCACGAACCGGGCCTCGTCGATCTCGTTGCTGGCGCCGTAGAGCCGGATCAGATTGCCCTGGCCGGCGTCGGTCCAGAGGTTCTTGCCCATGCGGCCGGTGTTGTTGGCGATCACCGCGTTGGCGGCGGCGAGGATGTGGCCGCTGGAGCGGTAGTTCTGTTCCAGGCGGATGACCTGGGTGCCGGGAAAGTCCTTCTCGAAGGACAGCATGTTCTCGATCCTCGCTCCCCGCCAGCTGTAGATCGACTGGTCGTCATCCCCAACGGCGAACAGGTTCTTGCGGGTGCCGGCAAGCATCCTGAGCCACTGGTACTGGATGGTGTTGGTGTCCTGGAACTCGTCCACCAGCACATGCTGGAACCGGCGCTGCCAGGTTTCACGTACGTCCTGGTTGTTCCGGAACAGTTCCAGTGTCCTGAGCAGGATTTCGGCGAAATCCACCAGCCCCAGGCGCTGGCAGGTTTCCTCGTAGGCGGTGAAGATGCGCAGCAGGGTCTGTTGGTGGAAATTGTCGCTCTCCGGAACATGGTGGGGGCGGCGGGCCTCGTCCTTGTGCCAGTTGATGTTCCGCTGCAGCTGCCGGGGCACCCAGCGGGCCTCGTCCAGGTCGAGTTCCGCCAGGACCCGGCGCACGATGCGAAGCTGATCCTCACTGTCGATGATCTCGAAGGTCTCCGGCAGTCCAGCCTGCTTCCAGTGCATCCTGAGCAGGCGGTGGCAGAGTCCGTGGAAGGTGCCCATCCACATGCCGCCGGCGGGAAACTGCAGCAACTCCTCGATGCGCCCGCGCATTTCCCGGGCGGCCTTGTTGGTGAAGGTGACCGCCAGAACGTTGAGCGGCGAAAGTCCGTCCGTCCGCACCAGCCAGCTGATGCGGTGGGTCAGGACCCGGGTCTTGCCGCTGCCGGCCCCGGCAAGTACCAGGGCGGGCCCGGGTGGCAGGGTGACCGCTTCGCGCTGGGCGTTGTTGAGCGGGTCGAGAATATGGGAAACGTCCATGGAGGTGGTATTGTACGGATAACTGGGCCGATTCTCTGCTCCGCAAGCACTCCGATCGCAGGAAAGAATCATTATCTGAGCACATGAACGAAACTGTTTCGGTAGAGCACGTCGGCGGCTGTTCGGTTTTCGAGGGATCGCCAACGTACCGTGGGTTTCGAAATAGTGCCGGTGAAATGAACGCGGATGGTGAGTAATGTGCCTGGTTCGGCTTCAGGTCGTGCGCCGTGTTGTCCGAGGACCGGTACGGGGCGAGGACTGCAGTTCGGGAGGAACACCATACTCAAACCTGTGTAACCACGCTGCCTGTGCAAGCAGAAAACTTCGGGCAGTAATAACGCACTCCTTGAAATGGATTTGTCAGTTGGCGAATAACGTGTGCAAGGCGTTGCCCCGTAGCTGCGACATGGCAGAAGATCGTGGGCAGATGTCGCAGGAGGGGCGGTTTCCGGAACGTGGTAATAACTGCGGATGAATCCGTTGCATCCCTTCGGTCGGTTCTGTCAGTGCCATCCTGACTCGCGATATCACTGGATAACAGTGGTATTACATCATTGAGTAAAATTACTCAATGATGTAATGTGAGTGGATGGCTGAATATGAGCGCCACTACGTCCGAATCCTCGTCAGCCGCCTGGAGTAACGTCCGGAAAGGCTGATCGTCGTTTCCGTCCCGCGTCAGACCGGCAAGACCACCCTCGTCAGACAGGCATTGCGACGAACTACCCTGGGGTTCGACTACCTTCCGGTGGATGAACCGGCATCCGAAGAACCCACATTCCCATCTTATGATACAGCGGAACAGGCCATTGGGCCTGCTGGTGTGAGGGACAGGGAGTGGTTGGTCAGGAAATGGGAAGCGGCGCGTGGAAAGGCCAACCAATCCGATCAGGGTTTCGTTCTGGTACTGGACGAAATCCAGAAGATTCCCCAGTGGTTGGATACAGTCAAGGACTTGTGGGATGCTGACCGGGCTGCCGGAAGTTCCCTGCATGTTGTGATTCTCGGATCGGCTCCCTTGCGGATGCAGCAGGGGTTGACCGAAAGCCTGGCCGGGCGGTTTGAATTGATTCGTGTCAGCCACTGGTCATTCACCGAGATGGCCCGCGCTTTTGATTACGATCTGGCGAGCTATATCTATTGGCAATACGGATGATTACAAGCAATACTGGAATCTTGAACCCGGATCCGTTCGACCGGACAGTCCGAAACATGAGAATGCCTGCAGGGATGCGTTGTTGTCCGATCTGAAGTATCGTCTTGCGGCTCTGGGCGTCGATGCACAGCCTGAGGGCCAGTATGCTGAAGATAAGCGGGCGGATATTCGGATTTCCGTGGGTGGCGGTCAAGGATTTGCTGTCCCGGTAGAAATCAAGAAAAACGAACATGTCGATCTGTGGAATGCCATCCATGATCAACTCATTGCCCGGTATACGCGGGATCCACGTGCTGACGGCTATGGGATTTTTCTGGTCTTCTGGTTCGGTGCCGACAGAACACAGCCGCCACCAAGTGGCAAACTGCCCTGCAGTGAGGTTGAACTGGGAAACAGACTTCGTGAATCCTTGTCGGCGGAAGAAAACAGGAAGATTTCGATCTGCGTGGTTGATGTTTCCAATCCCACTGAAGCCTGGTAATGAAATCTATCGATCTCGGGTTGTCTGTTCCCGGAAGTGTTGATTGATCCGGAGACAGGCGGTCCGCTCGACAGGGATGAGGCCCCTGCCGGAATTGCTCGATTCATCTGGGCAGATTCCATGCCGCCAATCCATTGGCCGCCAAACCCCGCCAGGAACCGCGAATCGCAGCCTCAACGGTTTGTTTGGCCGTGATTCCCTTGTCACGGAGGCGCGGGGCCAGGAGGAACAGAAAAAACCGCGAAAATGTACCCAATGGAGCACTCCGGAGCCTGCGTCCGGGATGGCGCCTGTCCACCGGGCTGGCACCGTGCAACGACCCGATCTGGCCCTATCAGCACCTGCTCCCAGCAGCTATGTTACCCTGCGAGTGCGTGCACGAACCCCATCTGCCGGTGAGCCGGCGGTACGACTAGAGGTGATTTCATGAACAAAGCAGTATCCGGCCTCGAAAGCGCCAAGGTAGTCGACGAAGACAGGGCGCATGTCTGGCATCACATGATTCAGCACAAGCCCCTGGAAAACGCCGACCCCCTGGTGATCGTGGAAGGCAAGGGCCTCAGGGTGAAGGACATCAATGGCAGGGAATACCTGGATGCGGTATCCGGCGGCGTCTGGACCGTGAACGTGGGCTATGGGCGGGAGTCCATCGCCGATGCCGTTCGCGAGCAGCTGGTGAAGATGTGCTATTTCGCCAATACCGCCGGTTCCGTGCCGGGGGCGATGTTCGCGGAAAGACTGACCGAGAAGATGCCGGGGCTCAGCCGGGTGTACTACAGCAACTCGGGCTCCGAGGCCAATGAAAAGGGCTACAAGCTGGTGCGCCAGCTCGCCGCGCTGAAGAACGGCGGCAGGAAGCACAAGATTCTCTATCGTGACCGTGATTATCACGGTACCACCATCACCGCGCTGTCGAGCGGTGGCCAGCTCCAGCGCAAGGATCAGTACGGTCCGTTCACGCCGGGGTTCGTCGAGGTTCCCCATTGCCTCGCCTACCGGGCACCGAATGGCGACGATCCGGACTACGGTGTGCAGGCGGCGAGGGAGATCGAGAAGGTCATCCTGCGGGAAGGCCCCGACACGGTGGGATCGCTGATCCTTGAGCCCATCACTGCCGGGGGTGGGGTGATCACGCCGCCTGAGGGCTACTTCGAGACCGTGCAGGAGATTTGCAGGAAATACGGTGTGCTCATTCACATGGACGAGGTGGTCTGCGGCATGGGCCGGACCGGCAAGTGGTTCGGCTACCAGCATTACGGTGTCGAGCCGGACATCGTGACCATGGCCAAGGGCGTCGCCAGCGGGTATGCCGCGATCTCGGTGACCGTGACCACGGAGGATCTGTTCGGCGAATTCCTCGCCGACGTGTCCGACACGATGCATTATTTTCGGGACATCAGCACATTCGGCGGCTGCACTGCGGGCCCTGCGGCGGCGCTTGAAAACATGCGCATCATCGAACAGGAGAACCTGCTCGACAACGTCAACGAGATGGGCGAGTACCTCATGGGTCTCCTCCATGAACTGAAGGACAAGCACCCCATGGTCGGCGACGTGCGCGGAAAGGGCCTGTTCGCAGGCGCGGAACTGGTGCAGGACCGGGTGACGAAGGAGCCCGTGGACGAGGCGGTAGCCGCGGCGGTGGTAACGCATTGCCTGCGCGAGAGCGGTGTCATGATCGGGCGCACCGTGCGCAGCTTCCCACGGCACAACAACACCCTCTGCCTCAGCCCCGCACTGGTCTGCAGCCGGGGCGACCTGGACGAAATCGTCGGGGCCATCGACCGTGCGCTGACGGCACAGGCGGCCTGAGAATCCCGGGAATACAGGCACCGGAACAGCCGCCCCCGGGCGGCTTTTTCAGGCCGCTCCTTCGGACCTGCGTGCTGCCGCCGGGATCGTGGTGCCGAGGGTCGGACTCGAACCGACACTGAGTTGCCCCAATCAGATTTTGAGTCTGACGCGTCTACCAGTTTCGCCACCTCGGCACGGGCCGATCATATACAGTTTAATCAGCGGATTCCACAGAACCCGGGTCCCACGACAGGGCACCGGGTTCGGCCGGAATGGTTGCCATCGCCGGAACGGACGCTAGAATCCGCGGATTCCGCCCTTGCCATGGATATCAGCGACTTCGACTACGAACTGCCCGAGGACCTCATCGCGCAGAATCCCCTGCCGGACCGTGACCAAAGCCGTCTGCTCTGGCGCGATGGCGGCGACGGCGCATTGCGTGAGGGGCTTTTCAGGGACCTGATCGAGCAACTGCATCCGGGCGACCTGCTGGTAGCCAACGACACCCGTGTGGTGCCCGCGCGGCTCGAGGCGCGCAAGCCCTCAGGGGGTAGGGTAGAGGTCATGCTGGAACGGGTCCTGTCGCCAAGGCGTTTCCTGGCGCAACTCCGGGCCAGCAGGCCCGTGCCGCCGGGCCGGGTGCTGGCGGTTGCGGACAGGACGCTGGCCGTGGAGGGGCGGGAGGGCCGTTTCCATGTACTTTGTGTAGACCGGAAGGGAACTGCCGACGGGCTGTTCCGGGATCACGGGTCGGTGCCGTTGCCGCCCTACATTCGCCGCAGGCCGGTGCGGGAGGATGGTACGCGCTACCAGACCGTCTATGCTGCCGTGCCGGGCGCGGTGGCGGCCCCGACCGCAGGGCTGCATTTTACCCCGGAGCTGATCCGCGAACTCGGGGGGCACGGCATCGGCTGGACCACGGTGACCCTTCACGTGGGCGCCGGCACCTTCCTCCCGGTTCAGGATGGCGATCTGAAGACCCACCGCATGCATGCGGAATGGATTGACGTCAGCGAGGAGACCTGCGAGCGGGTCCGGCAGGCCGGGAATGGGGGTGGACGGGTCGTTGCGGTGGGCACCACCGCGGTGAGGGCCCTTGAAACCGCCGCCCTGGGAGGAGAGCCTTGTCCCTTTTCCGGGGATACGGACCTGTTCATCAGACCAGGATTCCGCTTTCGCGTCGTGGATGCGCTGGTCACCAACTTTCACCTGCCGAAATCGACGCTGCTGGTATTGGCAACCGCCTTCGCGGGTTACCATCCGGTGATGGAGATGTACCGGTATGCCGTGGCGAATCGCTTCCGTTTCTTCAGCTACGGAGATGCGATGCTGCTTGAGCGGGCGGAGCCGGCCAGATGATGGAATTCGAGCTTCTCGCCACTTCGGGCAAGGCCCGCCGTGGCCGCGTCACGCTGTCCCGCGGCGTCATCGAGACGCCGGCGTTCATGCCGGTGGGCACCAGCGCAACAGTCAAGGCGATGACACCGGAGGAGGTATCGGCAACCGGCGCCCAGATCATTCTCGGCAACACCTTTCACCTGATGCTGCAGCCGGGCATGGAAGTGATCCGGGCTCACGGGGGGTTGCATGACTTCATGCACTGGGGTGGGCCGATTCTGACGGATTCCGGGGGGTTCCAGGTATGGAGCCTGGCGGAACTGCGCAAGGTGACCGAGCAGGGAGTGGCTTTCCGGTCGCCGGTAGACGGCAGCAGGGTGTTTCTCGGGCCCGAGGAGTCCATGGACATCCAGGCTGTGCTGGGTTCCGACATCGTCATGGTTTTCGACGAGTGCACCGGCTATCCCGCCACCCGGGACGAGGCCCGGCGCTCCATGGAGCTTTCGGCACGTTGGGCAGCGCGTTGCAAGGCACATTATCGCGGCGGGGGGGCGCTGTTCGGCATCCTCCAGGGCGGCATGTACCCGGACCTTCGCCTCGAGTCGCTTGCCCGCCTCCGGGAGACCGCTTTCGACGGCTACGCCATCGGGGGGCTGTCGGTGGGCGAGCCGAAGGAGGAGATGCTGGATGTACTCGACGCCGTAGCCTGGCACCTGCCCGAGGACCGGCCCCGTTATCTCATGGGCGTGGGTACCCCCCGCGACCTGGTCGATGCCGTGGTTCGGGGTGTCGACATGTTCGACTGCGTCATGCCGACACGCAATGCACGCAACGGCTGGCTCTTCACCAGCGAGGGATCGGTCAAGATCCGCAACAGCAGGTATCGGCTGGACACACGCCCCCTGGATCCCTCCTGCGACTGTTACACGTGCCGGCACTATTCCCGTTCGTACCTCCGGCACCTGCACCGCAAGGACGAGATCCTTGGCGCCAGGCTGTGCACCCTGCACAATCTCCATTACTACCAGAAAGTCATGAAGCGAATCCGCGAAGCACTGGCGGCCGGGGATTTTGATACCTTCGCGCGTGACTTCGCCGCCTAGAAACCGGTGCCGCCATGTTCCATCCGCACAATAGATCAATACGATGAATTTCAAAGGCCTCCTGTTCGCCGTTATCGCGTTGCTCCTTGTCGCCGGCGTCCGCGCCGAGACATTGACGATCCTGCACACGAACGATCTTCATTCCCGCGTCGAGCCGATCAACCGGTATGACAGCAACTGTTCGGCCAAGGACGGCGCGGCCGGAAAATGCTTCGGCGGGTATGCCCGCCTGGCTACGGCCATCCGGACGGCGCGCGCGGATGCGCCGGGCGCGCTGCTTGTCGACGCGGGGGATCAGTTCCAGGGCTCCCTTTTCTACACCTGGTACAAGGGAAAGGTCGCCGCCGAGATGATGAACACGCTCGGCTACGATGCCATGACCGTGGGCAACCATGAATTCGACGACGGTCCGGAAGTACTCCGAGGCTTCATGGACGCGGTCCGGTTCCCGGTGCTGATGTCCAACGCCGATGTAACTCTGGAACCCGCACTCGCGGACGTCATGATGCCCTCCACGGTGGTCCGGCGGGGGGGCTTGCGCTATGGGCTCATTGGTCTGACGCCCGTGGATACGCCCGAGATCTCCTCACCGGGCCCGAAAATCAGATTCACCGACCCGGTCGGGGCGGTCCGCAGGGAAATCGAGCGGTTCGCCGGGCAGGGCATTGACCGCATCATCGTCCTTTCGCATTCCGGCTACGCGCTGGACCGGCAGATTGCAGCGATGGTCGGGGGCATCGACGTGATCGTCGGCGGCCATACGAACACCTTTCTTTCGAACACCTCGGACAGGGCAAGCGGCCCCTATCCGACCTGGGTCACCGGCCCGGACGGCGGGCGTACCGCCATCGTTCAGGCCTATGCCTACGGAAAGTATCTCGGACGGCTCGACGTCAGCTTCGACGATCACGGCGCCATTACGGAGGCGACGGGCGAGCCGCTCCTGATGGACCGTACGGTGCCCGAGGACGATGCGCTGAAGGCACGAATTGCCGCCCTGGCGGCGCCGCTCGCCGAAATCCGCAACCGGGTCGTTGGCGAGGCGAGTGCCCTGATTGACGGCCGCCCCGAGCATTGCCGTATCCGGGAATGCGAGATGGGCAATCTCGTCGCCGATGCGCTGCTGGCGCACATGAAGCAGTCCGGCGCCGAAATTGCGATCACCAATGGCGGCGGTCTGCGGGCCTCGATCGACCAGGGCCCGATTACCATGGGTGAGGTACTCACCGTGCTTCCGTTCCAGAACCTGTTGTCGAGATTCTCGCTCACCGGTGCCGACATCGTGGTGGCACTCGAGGCCGGGGTCAGCCGGGTCGAGGAGGGTCATGGCCGCTTCCCTCAGGTCGCGGGGCTCCGCTACAGCTTCACCCTGTCAGGGGGCGCGGACGAGAGACGGATCCTTGATGTCGAGGTCATGGAGGACAGTCAGTGGGTTCCGATCCACCCGGGCAGGACATACCGCGTTGTCTCGAACAGCTTCCTGCGCGGCGGTGGAGACGGCTACGCGGTCTTCGAGAAAAACGCCAGGGATGCCTATGATTTCGGTCCGGATATGGCGGATGTCGTGGCCGAGTACCTCGCCGCCCGCCGCCCGTACACGCCGAAACTTGATGGGCGGATCACTGTAAAATGATGCTGGGAGGGTACGCTTGCGCCGACCGGCACCGCTGACGGGGGCCGGCCTTGGGCTCGCATCAATTATTCTTTACTATTCAAGCCGCTCCGGGACGGATAGAATCGGACGCCTGCTCTCCGGACCGGTCATAGCCGACAGATCCGAGCAGTAATCCAAATCCCAATCCGATATCAGAGAATCACCGAAATGTTTGACAAGCAACAATCCATCGCGGAATTCGATCCGGAGCTCGCCGCGGCCATCCGGGACGAGGCCGGTCGCCAGGAGCACCACATCGAACTCATCGCCTCGGAAAATTTCACCAGCCCGCGCGTCATGGCGGCGCAGGGCTGCCAGATGACCAACAAGTACGCCGAGGGCTATCCCGGAAAACGTTATTATGGTGGTTGTGAGTTCGTCGACCAGGCGGAAGTGCTTGCCATTGACCGTGCCTGCGAACTGTTCGACGCGGATTACGTCAACGTGCAGCCGCATTCAGGCTCCCAGGCCAATGCGGCTGTCTACATGGCACTGATGGAACCCGGCGAGACCGTGCTTGGCATGAGCCTGGCCCATGGCGGGCATCTGACCCATGGTGCCAGCGTGAACTTCTCCGGCAAGATCTATCATGCGGTGCAGTACGGGCTCAATACCGGCACGGGAGAAGTGGATTACGACGAGGTCGAACGGCTGGCGGCAGAACACGGACCGAAGATGATCGTAGCCGGCTTCTCTGCCTACTCGCGCATCATGGACTGGCAACGGTTCCGGGACATTGCCGACGGCGTGGGGGCGTACCTGTTCGTGGACATGGCCCATGTCGCCGGGTTGGTTGCCACTGGCCACTATCCCAACCCGGTGCCCGTCGCCGACGTGGTGACCACCACCACCCACAAGACCCTGCGGGGTCCCCGGGGAGGCATGATCCTTGCCAAGGCCAACGATGACATCACCAAGAAACTGAACTCCCTGGTTTTTCCGGGCACCCAGGGCGGACCGCTGATGCATGTGATCGCCGCCAAGGCGGTCGCCTTCAAGGAGGCCATGGAGCCCGGATTCCGGGACTACCAGCAGCAGGTTCTGGACAATGCCCGTGCGATGGTGGAGGTATTCCAGTCGCGTGGATTCGACATCGTTTCTGGAGGCACCGACAATCACCTGTTCCTGCTCGACCTGATCAGCAAGGACATCACCGGGAAGGATGCGGACGCGGCACTCGGCCGGGCCAACATCACGGTGAACAAGAACACCGTGCCCAACGACCCGCGTTCTCCATTCGTGACCAGCGGTCTGCGGATCGGCACCCCGGCCATGACCACGCGTGGCTTCGGGGTGGAGGAGGCGAAACAGATCACCGGCTGGATTTGCGATCTTCTGGACAACATGGGTGACGAGTCCGTGGTGGACCGGGTGCGTGAGGAAGTCGTTGCACTGTGCCGTCGGTTTCCACTGTACTCCGACGCCGCTCCCGGCGCATCGGAAATGCCCTGAACCGGTACAGGCGGTTTGCCGACGTAACGGAGTCCGCGGCGCCCGTTTCCTGATCGCCGGGCATGGTGGCCGACTCCCGGAGCAGGGCCTGTGGCCGGGAGTCGTTCGACAGGGCAGACTTCCAGTTCCGAAAATTGCCAGCACGGGAGCCGGACCTGGCTATACTTCGGTTCCATGGTAATCAGCTTTGCAGACTGCTACGAGGCGGTACGGACCCGTAACCCGGTATTCGACGGCTGCTTTTTCACCGGTGTCACCAGCACCGGGATTTTCTGCCGTCCCGTATGCCCCGCGATCACGCCCAGGCCGGAAAACTGCAGGTTCTTTCCTTCTGCCGCGGCGGCGCTGGAAGCGGGTTTCCGTCCCTGCCTGCGCTGCCGTCCGGAATCGGCGCCGAACAGTCCGGCCTGGAACGGTGTCAGGACCACCGTGTCCAGGGCACTCGGACTCATCGACCAGGGAGCCCTTGACGAAGGCAACGTGGAATCCCTGGCCGAGCGGCTGGGCGTGGGCTCGCGGCATCTGCGCAGGCTGTTTTCCAGACACGTGGGCGCAAGCCCCATGCAGGTGGCGCGGACCCGCCGGCTGCTGGCGGCAAAACGGCTGATCACCGATACGGACCGCCCGATGTCGGATATCGCCCTTACTTCCGGATTTTCCAGCGTGCGGCAGTTCAATCACACTTTTTCCAGCGTGTACGGCAAGAATCCCAGCACGTTCAGGCGCACCGGAGGAGAATCCCGATGAAGCAGCTCGAACTGTTTCCCTATCGCTCACCCATTGGCATGGTGGACGTGATTCTCGATGGAGAAACCCTGGTCTACCTGGATTTTTCCGATAATCCCGAGCGTATTGACCGCCTTTTGACAGGGCGCTTCGGCGAGTTCGGAATCCGCCGGGCGAAAGGGCCCACGCCGGTTCATGAAGCCCTGGAGTCCTACTTTACCCACGGCGGCGACCCGTTCGGGGGTATCGCGCTGGACGCCGGCGGAACCCCATTCCAGCGCAGTGTCTGGCAAGCCCTGAGACAGATTCCGCCGGGCAGTACACTGGACTACACCGCGCTTGCCGGACGTGCGGGCAGACCACGGGCCGTTCGTGCGGCCGCGTCCGGCAACGCCCGCAATCCCATCGCAGTCATCATTCCCTGTCACCGTGTGATCGGCCGGGACGGTACGCTTCGGGGCTATGCCGGCGGCATCGAGCGAAAACGCTGGCTCATCGAGCATGAACGGTGCTGTCTGCGCCGGAATACCGCCTGACCGCGATCGGGGTCGGTGATGCAGAGACGATCCCTCTTCCGGGCAATTCATTATTCAGTCCCCCTCCTTCAGGCCATTGTCAGCCCGGGCCCGAACCGGTCTGGTACTACCGGGCATCAGTGATGGTTGGGGAGGTCCTGCACATGCTGTGGTCGTGGCGCAGTCCTCAGCGCCTGGGCATCGTGTTCCGGCACCGCCCGCATCTGTTTCCTGTCGACGCCGGGAAACCACTCGATAAACTCGTCAACGGTTGCGCTGCCGGCGAGTTTTTCGTACAAGTCGGACAACGGAATCAGCGTACCGGTGACTACCCATGCACCGCTGACTGTTCCCGGCGTTCGCTCGACAGCCAGGTATGCATCCCGGTCTGCCATCGCATGTGACCTTGTCCAGATTGCCAACACCGCAACTCTCAAAATGCCCAACCCTTCCATGAGGGCTGCCTGAAGTCCGTCACAACCCACAGGCACCACCTTCACTCCCCGCAATATTGCAACTGAAGACATCCGCCGTTTCCTACTGCCGGGTCCCCCCGGTCTTCCCTGAAACGTTACGAACGGGTCCGTTATCGGAACCGGCCGCTGAAATCCCTGCCAGTTCCACCAACGAGTGACATCACACGCTGTTGATCAGCGATTCACGGTTTCCGTTACGGCACTGTATCCCCCTTGGGACAGGAACTATGCGGGCATGCTCATCATCTGGAACCCGCATAAAACCTCAGTCATCCGCAAGATATGAGGCTGAAATGTCGGAAGTCAGGAAGATCGGGGAAACGCTCCTGTCTTGGTCCTGGTTGTTCGGTCGGTGGTGGATCGAGGATTTCGTACAGGTATCGGCTTCGCCCGGAAGCAAGACAAAGCCCGATAACCGTCACCCATCGATCTGATTGCTCAAGAACCGATGGGGCTTTGCGAGGCTTCACCCGCCATTTCCGCCGGTGCGGAAGCGGCCCCGCCCCCCTCACCCTTTCCCATCAAGTACCGCGGTCGGAGTGCACCCAAATGGTGTGAGCACGCTCACCGCGCGAAGGCAACGAGGGCTGCGTCCGCCCCGGCGCCGGTCGCGATGACGATGAACTGCCGCCCCGACCGAGCCCGGTAGGTCATCGGGTTGGCGTAAGTCTTGAAGGGCGTCGCGCCACGCCAGATCTCGGCGCCGGTCGCTTTGTCGAAGGCATAGAGGTAGGGCGCGCCGCCGCCGAGGAACACCAGGCCTCCCTTGGTCACCATCGGGCCGGCATTGCCGCGCGTGCCAAGGCGCTCCGGCAGCGCGACGCCCTGCAGCAGCGGGTGCTCACGGAGCTCGGGGCTGCCCTCGCCGAAGGGCACCTTCCACGCAATCTCGCCTGCGTTCAGATCGATCGCTACCAGATACGCGTAGGGCGGCTTGATGAGCGGGATCGGGCCGAGCTTGCTCTTAGGCATCTCAGCGGCGCCCGGTCCGTCGGGCTCGTGAAACATGAGGAGCGTGGCGCCGAAGGGGCAGTTGTTGCTGTACGCGACGTCGACCTCCGGATCGTCACCCGGATTTACGCACACCTGGTTCGTGTCGGCGTCTTCCGATGTCCGCACGAACAGGGTCCCGCTCTCGGCATCGAATGCCGCTCCGCCCCAGTTCGCGCCGCCGCTCGCACCCGGCCGCTGAAGCGTCGCCTGAAGACTCGGCGGTGTGAAGAGCGGCCCTAGCCGAAACTGCTTCATCTCCGCCACCGCGAGCGTGTGGATCTCAGGTGTCAGATCGTTCGCGTCCTCCAGCGACACCCCCTGTTTGCTGAAGGGCGGCGGCTTCGTCGGGAACGGCTGCGTCGGATACAGCACCTCGCCCGGCACATCCGTTACGGTGTCCACCGCACGCTCCTCGATGGGCCACACCGGCTCGCCCGTCACCCGGTCGAACACGTACGTGAAACCGTGCTTGGAGACTTGCGCCACCGCGTCGATCTCGCGCCCGTCCACCGCGATCGTCACGAGGTTGGGCGCTGCGGCCAGGTCGTAGTCCCAGACGCCATGGTGGACCGTCTGGAAGTGCCACTGCCGCCCGCCCGTGCGCGCATCCAGGCATACCAGCGACTCGGCGAAGAGATTTGCCCCCAGCCGGCGGCCGCCCCAGTAGTCGCTGCTCGGCGTACTCGTCGGCACGTAGAGCAGCCCGCGCTCGACATCGAGCGACATCAGCCCCCACACGTTGGCGTGACCGGTGAAGCGCCACGACTCGTCCTCCCAGGTGCCCGCGCCGAAGTCGTCGCTCGATTGCGGGATGGTGAAGAAGACCCAGCGGCGCTCGCCCGTGCGGGCGTCGAACGCCTGCACCGTTCCGGGCGGGTCGAACTTCCGCTGCAGCCGGTCGGGTATGCGGCTCCCGACGATCACCAGGTCCTCGAACACCACCGGCGGCGAAGTCTGGTCGAACTCGAAGCGGGTCACCGGGCGGCCGTGGCCCTCGGTCAGCAGGACGCTCCCGCCGTCGCCGAAGCTCGCGTCCAGCTCACCGGTTGCCGCGTTGATCGCATACAGCCGGTCGCGGCTGTTGAGGAAGATACGCGCGTCGTCCCCGTCGCTCCACCAGGCGACGCCTCGGTGCTTGAAGCCACGCGGCCCCGCACCTTTGGGCCCGCCCTCGTAGATCTTGGGATCGAAGGTCCAGAGCTCGGCGCCCGTCTCCGCGTCGAGGGCCACCACCCGCGTGTACATGGTCGACAGGTAGAGCACGTTGTCGACCATGATGGGCGTCGCCTGGAACGGGCCCGGCCGCGTGCCGTACTCCTCCAGAGGCCTCTCATTCGGCTCCCATTGCCAGACGATTTCCAGTTCGCCGACGTTGGCGGCGGTGATGTCCTCGACCGAGGAGTACTTTGTGTGCGCCTGCTCGGCGCCGACAAAGGGCCACTCGATCATGGCAGCCTGTTCCTGGGCGCTCGCGAGGGACGCACACACGAAAGCGGAAAACACGAGGGCGGTAGTCGCGGCGAATCGTTTGATGGCTAAGAGTCCACTTGGTCGCATTTCTTCTCTTGTGAGGATCCGTCTTCCGGCTCGGCCTGAAGCTTCCCAGCAAGAAGGTAACGGTAGAGCCTGAACGCGAGATGTCCCTGATCCGACTCCAGCCAACGCCGGGTATCGGGCGCCAGAGTCACGGTCCGACAGGGTCGGTCTGCAACCACGCTGCTCGCGTTCGCGCCGAGCGCGCCTGCCGGCCAGACAGCGTCGCCGGGGCCGAGCTGGTAGAGCCGCTGCACCCCCGTCATCATACGGCAAAGGCCCGGCCGGAGAGTAGCAACTACAGGCCTTCGTGCGGCGTATCCTGCCCGGCGAGGGGCTGGCCTTCGGCATAGTCGCGAGGATGCAGCCACTCTCCAAGCTCCGCGACCAGGTCCTCGAACAATTGACGATCCCGGGCGGTTCCGGCGATCGAAGGATGCGTCTTGGCGCGGCCATTCGGTTCGGCCCTCGATGGGGTCAATACGCTGAGCAGCGGCCTCACGCGGTGCCGACGACGGCTATGATCCGGTCGCACCCTAGAACTGCGTCCCGAGACGGAGGCTGACGGTGTAGCCGCTGTCGTCCGAGCCCAGGCCGGAGGCGGAAATCTCTCCGTCCAGCGACCACCGGTTCCAGCGGTACGCCGCCCCCAGGGCGAACACTCCCCGGGTCCGGGCATCCTCCGAGACGAGGCGCTCGCCCGAGACATCGGCCGCAGTCTCCGCATCCCCGAGCACCCGCTCCACGCCCAGACGGCCGCGCAAGTCGAGCCTTCGTTCACCGCCGTCCCATGAATGTGCGGTTTCCGTGACGACGCCGAGACCGACGACGGACCGATCCGTCTTTCCAGGCGAGACCCGCGAACCCACGGCGTCCCGGAATCCGTCCATCGAAACGTCCGAGCGGGTCAACCACGCCTGGGGCGTCAGGGTCAGATCGTCGGCGAGCGAGAAACGCCGGCCCGCCTCGACCCCGAGGGTGCGCACCGTTGCATCGGCTCCCTCCTTCAGGAGGCCCCGGCCGTCCGCGCGCAGGTCCGACCCGTACTGGCTCACCGAGATGCGCCCGCTCGCATGGTAGCCGGCGGCGTTCTCCCAGGAGGCCCCGAACGACGCGCCGAAGCCCTCGGCATCGATCTTCCCGCCGCCCGTCGGCGCGGACACGTCCGCCGAGCTCCGCACATGGCGCAGCGCGGCCCAGCCGGTCAGGTTCTCCTCTCCGGACAACGTAAACTCCACCCCTGCCTCGGCTTCGAAGCGGTCGAAATCGTAGGCCGCGCCGACGTGCGAGCGATCCGGCTCGTAGGAGCCCTGGCCGGCCGAGACCTGAACCCACGCGGGCGAACCGGGTATGCGTAACCGCTTGCCCACCGTCCCCCGATTGTCCAGCCGCAGCATGAACCCGGGCAGCGCCTCGTAGACCGCGGCCCGTGGCGCATAGGCGGTCACGAAATCCGCCGGCAGGAACGCCCGTCCCGCAACGGTCTGCGAGGCGGCAAGGGAGATGTCGCGCGCGCCGTTCGGCGCCGTCGCACCGGTCACGCCCGTCATGCCGTCGTGCAGGACCACCCCGTTGACCGCGACAGTCGTCCGGCCGTCATCGTTTCTGATCTCCCCCGCGATCGCATCGCTCGCCAGGCGGCCGTCCAGCTGCGCCTCGACATGCAACGCGGTCTCGGTTCCCTCGGGTCCCTCGGCCCGCACGGCAACGCCCGAGGCCGCGCCGACGCTACCCCGGGGGCCGATCTCGACCCGGCCGCCGCCGTAGAGCCGGACCCCCGCCCCCACACCCGAGCCGCCGCGCACTCGCCCGTTCACAAAGACATTCTGCGCGGCCGTCTCCCCGCGCGTGTTGTTGCTGGCGTCCACCGTGACGTCCCGAATGGCGGGGGCCCCGATTGGCTCAGGTCTGTCGTCGAACAACCGGCCGGTGAGGCCGACCAGGATGCCGGAACTGTCCTTGCCCTCCGCCGCAATCGTTCCGTCCTCGACGCGAATGTCGATGCTGCCTTCGCCCGTGAAGTTGAACGCCCGAATGCCGGCGACGCTCTCTCCGGTCGCCACGACGGTCGAATCGCGCACGTCAATGGTTATGTCGCCAGTGCCCTCGTGACGCTGGCCGCCGCCGATGCCCACGGAACGGTTGCCCTCGACCCGGATATCGACGTCGCGCGCGGCGATGTCGATATCGCCCTTCCGGTCATGTATGAAGGACATACCACCGGAGTCCGCACCCATGACCACGATATCGGCGCGTCGGACATCGACGTGTATGTCGCCTTCCTCGCTCCAGTATCCGCCCCAGATGCCATCGAAATACCTCCCTCCTTCCTCATTGTCGTGCATGCGGTAGATGCCGAGGCTGCTGGAGACATCGATGTCGACGTCCTGGACATCGAAGGAGAGGTCGCCACCCTCCCCCCTTGAATAGAGAAAGGCTATACCGTTGGAGTTCGTGGCTTCCCCGGTCTTGACAGCGATGGTGCTGTCCCGAACGGTAACGTCGGTGTCGCCGCTACCAAGATGGTAGCCCAGGATTCCGTCATTCGAGATTGCGCCGCCAACGTCTATGTCGACATTCCGGACATCGACGTCTAGGTCTCCGGTGCCGCGATGGCTGGTGAACACGCCAGTGGCCCAAGGGGCATCGACCTTGATGTCGGAGTCCCGCACGGCGACATTCAGGTCTCCCTCGACGCGTTGGACTCCGATCACACCGGCCCACCCACCTTTCAAATCAATGTCGACGTCGCGGACGATGAGATCGTGGTCGCCGCTGAACCCGTCGTTTGTGTCGTATTCGTCGCCACGATAGCTGTGGATGGCGAACGCGCGTAGCCAATCGCTAGCGATCGAGAACGAGCCGCCGGCGATTTCCGTGCGCATCGCGCCGGACCTTCCGTAGTGGCCGACCGAAATCCCTCTCCCGTTCGAGATCACGTCGGCGGAAGAGAAGAGCGAGATGCCGCCCGCATGGCCCGCATCGGTCTCGATCCTGACGGCGCTGTAGAGCGGGTCTCCCTCGCCAGGCAGAACCAACTGGTCGTCGTCGGGGTCGTCGCGGTCGTAGCGGATCGAGAGGTCATCGGCGAGGCGGATGGTGAAACCGTCTCCGTTCGCCTCGACGGGGCGGTACACGATGTTGCCGTCCGTGGCCGCATCGTAGTTCGATGACGAGCAGACGACCGGCGTTCCGGCTTCGGGCCGGCCGCATTCGTTCTCGGCCCGTGCCGTGCCCGCGCTGCCGAGCACGACAGTCAGGACGATGACAGCGACGCCGAATGGAAGCCCGGCGCTCATGCGCCGAGGGAAGCCCGGACAACCTGCGTCGCCGATGCGCGGCCGAACTACCAGACTTGCAGACTTCTTCACGATACCCTCTCCCGCAATCAGGACAAATTTGTCATGAGACCTGCTCCACATTTGCACGGTAGTTCTAATTGTCGCTGATAGTCGAGTCTTGCAAAATAGGCGCGGCGAGTGGGTTTATCGCCTGATTTCAGGCTGTTGCGGTGCGACCGGCCCACCCTCCTGAGTATCATGTGCTGCGACTAAACACCGCATGACGACCAAGGAGAAGCGGAGCCGTATCCCTGCGCGAGATTCTATCGGATTACTGATACGCCTTTCAACAAGAGCTCTTCCCGCGACTTGAGAGCGAGTTCGGCCCGATGGGGGAGCGCTACGAGCTCTTCGTCACGGTACTGGAGCTGGTGCGGGTTGAGGCTCTTCTTCCCTATTTCCGCGGCCAGGTAGGGCGTCCGGAGGAGGACCGCGCGGCGCTGACGTGCGCCTTCATCGCCAAGGCCGTGCTCGACGTTCCGACGACGCGGGCGCTGATCGAGCGTCTTGAAGTTGATGGTAGGCTCCGGCGGTTTTGCGGCTGGAGCGGTGGCGGCCGGCTTCCAAGCGAAGCGACGTTTTCGCGGGCCTTTTCCGAGTTTGCCGAGAGAGGTCTTGCGAGCCGTCTGCATGAGACGCTGATCGCTCGGACGATGGATGGTCATCTGGTGGAGCACATCTCGCGGGATGCGACGGCGATCGAGGCGCGGGCGAAGCCTCGGCCGAAGCCGAAGGGGGCGAAGCCGAAGCAGCGCAAGCGGGGACGGCCTCGTAAGGGCGAGGAGCGTGCGAAGGAGGCGAGCCGGCTGGAACGGCAACTGACGATGACCCTGCCGCAGATGCTGGCCGACCTGCCGAGGGCCTGCGATGTCGGCACCATCGCGTAACGCGAAGGGCCATACCACCTCCTGGATTGGCTACAAGCTACACGTCGACACGGCCGATGGCGTGGTGCCCATCAGCTGCATCATGACGTCTGCGTCGACGCACGACTCCCAGGTGGCGATTCTGTTGGGAACCGTGATGGCCGGGCGGGTCGAGTGCCTCTATGACCTTATGGACGCGGCCTACGATTCCATCGAGATCTGGGCGCACAGCATCGCGCTGGGCCACAAGCCGATCATCGACGTGAGCCCGCGCAGCTCGGTCGACATGCAGGAGGCGTTGAAGCGCGAGAAGATGGCGCGGCGGACCCTCGGTCTCGTCTTTCCCGAGGAGCGTCGCTACGTCGTGCGCTCGGGGTCCGAGCGGGTCAATGGGCGGCTGAAGGATGAGTTCGGCGGCCGCCATGTTCGCGTGCGCGGCTACGACAAGGTTCTCGCCCACCTCATGTTCGGGATGACCGTGCTGGCGGTCAGCCAGCTGATGCGCCTCATCGTTCCGCCTAGCCAAACGGGCCACCCGGGTTGTGAATTTCAATTCGGTCTGAGAACCAGTATATCCTTGTGGGAGCGTATGTTGATTCATAACTCCGGTGCATGACTGCGTTGCGTACAATCTGTTGCAATGCTCAAAACGGATATTCTTCCGTTCGGAGTTCCAGGTCTTTTGATGTGATGTCAACCGCTTTTGATATGTGGGTGCGGAGCTTCTCTTCAGAACGGCGGATTATGTCCGATACAGGGCTATCAATTTCCTGTTCGTCAATCACCATGTCGGACAGTTTCTTTCCTGCAACTCGGATAAAATTACTGTAGGAGTCCGGAAAATAGTCTCGAGGATTTTTTCCCAGGACTAGGCAGCCCAGGACAGTCGCCTTCTTGTCATCGACACTGGTGACATTTTTAGCGCAGATAATCGTTCCTCAATAGAGCGCCGGTTTTCTGAGAGGGTTTCGGGGCTAAAGGCATGTTGCAGATATTCATCCTGAAATTGACATAGATTCAATTCATTTACGGTCATACCGGGTACAGGATGAATGTCGTAGGGTAGTGTCGAGTGGCGTCGTTTCTCATTGAGAATTCGCTCGTCCTGCGAAGTGGCGATTCCCCTGCGTGGACCGATGCGAACCTGGATGTTGCCATCCAGGCGAACCGGATGTGAGTCCGATGGCAATACTGTTACCACGGCCAGTTCGAGTCCCCTGACCAAACGTCGTTCAACCAGTATGGATGGTAGCGGCAGTATGCGGCCATCTGTCTTCATATCCGATAATTAGCGGAGCCTTTCATCATTCGGAACGAACCCGGGAGCCCTGCCATCGTCGGTTACACCGATGAAAACAACTCCAGGCTTGCCTGATGCCGCAAGATCGTTCGAAAAAGCGCAAATTGCTTCTTGTACACTTTTGGAAGCACTGCCACTTAAGGATTCTTTTCGCTCGATCCGCCAGCTTTCGCCTTCATCGAAAATTTTTTCAAGTTCCCTCTCTTCGAGCTTTATCAGATATTGCTCACAATTTTCATAACCGTGGATCAGGGTGTAGAGAGTTGTGGGAGGTTGTTCTATTTGATGCACTGATCAAGTCGCTGAGAAAACAAATAGAATTTTTCTGTATACAGTGAACATTACACAAATTTTCGCTTGGTCCCGAGCCGGTACAGCGGCTTTCATCTCTGCACGGACAATCCATTTTGTCCACCAGTCACCGCTTTTCTCAAATTCCTCGTTTTCTGGGACAGCACGAAGCCTGCACTCTGATGCATGGGATTGGCCAGTAATATGCCTTAAGTCACGTCCATGACAGGAATGCCCATTGGATTCAGGACGGCCAAGAATCCAGCAGATAAAACTTGATCCCGGAGATGATCGCATATGCCCTCAATAGGCTTTTCGGTCCTTGCGGGATTTCCCGGCCCTCTGGATGACACGGCCCCGGATCGCAGCGGGCCCGTCGATGGGGATATCGGCATGATCCCCCTGGAGAGCGTGCAGTCGCCAGCCACTGTCGTCGATCAGCAGCTGGCGAAAGAGCAATTCCCCGCCGTCGGACCCGATCACGTAGCAGCCGTTTTCAAGCACCCCGTTGGGTTCGGAGATGATCACACAGCCCTCGGGGAATTCCGGCTCCATGCTGGAATCTGTTACCTGCAAGGCGTAGGGCTCATTGTTGGCGCATCCGTCCATACAGTCCGGTGAGCATTCCCGAAAATAAGGAATTGTAACCGAGAAACTGTGGTTTTTTCCGTGCTGCCCGGCGTGCTGGAATGAGGGTTCCTTTTATCTCCCATTAGACTTCTCTCGTTCCGGCACTACCAGCAAGTGCATGCGCCTGGAATTCTGCCCCTGTCCGGTTGATATTTCCAGGAAATCCGATGCCCTGTCCTTGCGAACATTCTGACCCGGTCCATACAAACGGCTGAAGTTGCGGCTTAACGGGGCTAAGGACGGGAACGGGAATCGTGGTGATCTGTCACCATCGGTAAGCATTCGACGGCGTTCTTTCACCCATCAGCCTCCATGGATATCGTGCGTCTCCCTTTCATGAATCCGGAGACCCACGATGGCACAATCGCAACGATCCAGGCACATCCACCGCAGCCGCACGGAGTGGCCCCGATTGCTTTCGGAATTCGAGGCCAGTGACACCAAGCTACGGAGCTTCTGCACCGCTCGCGGTTTGACCTTCAGCAGATTCTGCCGCTGGCGCAGGAGGGGCCGTACCGATGGCCGTGACAAGGTGGCGCTGGAATGTCGAGCGCACTCATGAGCTCGTAGAGCGAAACGAAGATGCATCCTACTTTCTTGTTCGGCAATCTTTGCCTAGACGGTTTCACAAAACTGCCAATCTGCGTTCCCCCCAAGTACCATTCCTGCGGCTTTCAAGGACAGCTGAAAACAACGGAATGAATATTCAGTAATAAAAACACTGTAAATCACAGTGCTCTACCTGGGTGTTGGTGGTCTGTGACAGTGGATGAATTTGGTGCCGAGAAGAGGACTTGAACCTCCACGGGGTTGCCCCCACTGGCACCTGAAGCCAGCGCGTCTACCAATTCCGCCATCTCGGCATTGAAATGGGGGGACGAAATGTACCGTCTGCCCCCGGGCGTGTCAAACGGAAACAGGAGTGAAACTGAGTACGAACGCTACGAAGCGCCCGGCATCCCGCATGCATTCCGAGGGGCTTGTTGAGCGCCTCGGAGTGGGTTCCGGACGCTGGGGCGGGTCCCTGCCGTCTTTTCGGCCGACAGTGTGGGCATGCGACGGGATCAGGGTTCACAAACACCCGGGCCAGCCATGGAACTGCTGCTGTCATTTGGGGACGATTTTCGGTATCCTGCGCGCTTTTCGAAATCCCGCCCGAAAGATCATGGAAATCCCCAACGAACTTCGCGAATCCATCCAGTCCGGCGTCGAGCGCGTGGTTGCGCTCAGGGGGTTTCTTTGACTACGAAAACCGCAAGGAGCGCCTGGAGGAGGTAGATTTACGGATGGAGAATCCGAACCTCTGGGACAACCCGGGGGAGGCCCAGGCACTGGGACAGGAGCGCACGCGACTGGCGGAAGTTGTCGAGGGGCTGGACAGTATCGACGATGATCTTGTCGAGGCCCGCGAACTGCTGGAACTCGCGGAACTGGAGGAGGATGCCGAGACCCTTGATGAGGTCGTCGCGGAAGTGGACCGCATCATCGGCCGGATTCTGAAGCTCGAATTCCGCCGCATGTTCAGCGGAGAGATGGACACTGCCAAGGCCTTCGTCGACATCCAGGCCGGCTCCGGCGGCACCGAGGCCCAGGACTGGGCGGAAATGCTGTTTCGCATGTACACGCGCTGGGGCGATGCTGCGGGGTATGGCGTGGATATCATCGAACGGTCCGATGGCGAGGTAGCCGGCATCAAGAGTGCGACGATCAAGTTCAACGGGGAATACGCCTACGGCTACCTCCGCACCGAGACCGGGGTCCACAGGCTGGTGCGCAAGAGCCCGTTCGATTCCGGCAACCGCCGTCATACCTCGTTCGCTTCGGTGTATGTGTATCCCGAAATTGATGACAGCCTCGATATCGAAATCAACCCGTCGGACCTGCGCATCGACACCTATCGCGCCAGCGGCGCCGGCGGGCAACACGTCAACCGGACCGACTCTGCGGTACGGATCACCCACCATCCTTCCGGTATCGTGGTCCAGTGCCAGAACGACCGGTCCCAGCACCGCAACAAGGCGGAAGCCATGAACATGCTGCGTGCCCGCCTGTACGAGGCCGAACTGCAGAAGCGGCGCGAAGCCTCCCAGGCCGAGGAGGAGGGCAAGGCTGACATTGGCTGGGGCAGCCAGATCCGTTCCTACGTGCTCGACCAGTCCCGCATCAAGGATCTCAGGACCGGCGTTGAAACCGGAAACACCCAGGGGGTTCTGGACGGTGACCTGAACCGGTTCATGGAAGCCAGCCTCAAGGCCGGACTGTAACCGTCGGCCTGCCCCCTTCACTGATTCAAGACATGTCGGAAGAGAACGAGCAAGTGCAACTGCGCCGCGAGAAACTCGCGGCACTCAGGGATGACGGTATCGCATTTCCCAACGATTTCCGTCGCGATGCGCTGGCGGCGGACCTGCACCGGCAATTCGGTCAGGACCTGCCCGAAGAGCCGGTGCGGGTCCGGGTGGCGGGACGCGTGATGCTGCTGAGAATCATGGGGAAGGCAAGCTTCGTCACCATTCAGGACGAAAGCGGACGGATCCAGCTCTACGTGCAGCGGGACGCGTTGTCGGAGGGGGCATATGACGACCAGTTCAGGAAGCTCGACATCGGCGACATCATCGGTGCCGAGGGTGAACTGTTCCGCACCCGCACCGGGGAACTGTCGGTGCGGGTCAGACGGATCATGCTGCTTACCAAGTCCCTGCGGCCCCTGCCGGAAAAATTTCACGGGCTGACCGATGCCGAGACGCGTTACCGGCAGCGGTACCTGGACCTCATCATGAACGAGGATTCCCGCGACGTTTTCCTCAAGCGTTTCCGGACCATCCGGGCGATCCGGGAGTTCATGATCGGGCGGGGTTTCCTCGAGGTGGAAACACCGATGATGCATCCCATTCCCGGCGGCGCCGTTGCGCGGCCGTTCGAGACCCATCACAACGTGCTCGACATGCCGCTGTACCTGCGCGTCGCTCCGGAACTGTATCTCAAGCGCCTGACCGTGGGCGGATTCGAACGGGTGTTCGAGATCAACCGCAGCTTCCGCAACGAAGGGGTGAGCACCCGTCACAACCCCGAGTTCACGATGCTCGAATTCTACTGGGCCTATGCCGATTACAACGACCTCGTGGACCTGACCGAGGAGTTGATGCGCCAGGTCTGCGAGCAGGTCTGCGGCAGCCTCAAGATCAGCTACCAGGGTGAGACCATCGACTTTGGCTGCCCCTTCTCGCGGTTTACCATGCAGGAGGCGATCCTTGCGTACAACCCCGGAATCACCGCCGCTGAACTGGGCGACCGGGATACCGCGGGCGCCATCGCGCGGGGGCTCGGTCTGGAGGTCGGGGACAGCCACGAGCTCGGCAGGCTGCAGACCGCGATTTTCGAGGCGACCGTGGAACACCGGCTGATTCAGCCTGCATTTGTGACCCAGTACCCGGTGGAGGTTTCCCCGCTGTCCCGGCGCAACGATGAGAATCCGGAAGTCTGCGACCGGTTCGAATTTTTCGCAGCGGGACGTGAGATCGCCAACGGTTTCTCCGAACTCAATGACCCCGAGGACCAGGCCGAACGGTTCCGCATACAGGCCGCGGAAAAGGAGGCCGGCGACCACGAGGCCATGCATTTCGACGCCGACTACATCCGGGCCCTCGAATACGGCATGCCGCCCACCGCCGGCGAGGGCATCGGGATCGACCGGTTGGTCATGCTGCTGACCGACAGCCCTTCCATCCGGGACGTGATCCTGTTTCCGCACATGCGGCACGAAAACGCATGATCCGGCCGCTGGAACTCCTCATAGGCCTTCGGTATACCCGCGCCAAGCGGAGGAACCATTTCATCTCGTTCATTTCCGCGACATCCATGCTCGGGGTGGTGCTGGGTGTGTGGGCCCTGATCTCGGTGATGTCCGTGATGAACGGGTTTCACAACGAACTGCGCGAAAGAATCCTGTTCGTCGTGTCTCACGTGACGGTCAGCGGCTACCAGGGAGGCCTGGAGGACTGGGAGGGGCTGGCGCAGGTGCTGTCACGCAACGAGGAAGTCGCTGCGCAGTCGCCGTTCATCCTGGGCCAGGGCATGCTCACCCGCGGTGGGGAAGTGACAGGCGCACTGATCCGGGGCATCCTGCCGGAAGGGGAGCGGTCCGTGTCGGAGGTGATGGATCACATCGTGGAGGGTGATCCCATGGCACTCAGACCGGGCGAATTCGGAATCATTCTCGGAGACACGCTGGCACGCATCCTGGGGGTGAAGCTTGGCGACAAGGTCACGGTGGTGGCACCCAAGGGCCGGGTGACTCCGGCGGGCCTGTTGCCGAGGCTCAAGCGGTTTACTGTCGTGGGCCTTTTCAAGATCGACATGCACGAGTATGACAGCGGCATCGCGCTGGTGCATATCGATGATGCCGCGCGCCTTCTGGAAATGGACGACAAGGTCAGCGGAATCAGGCTGAAGCTTCACGATGTCGACCGGGCTCCCCTGGTCGGACAGCAGATCGGCCAGGACCTCCAGAACCGTTACTACATCCGAGACTGGACCCGTGAACACGCCAATTTCTTCCGTGCCCTGGAAATCGAGAAGCGGGTGGTGTTCATCGTCCTGACGCTCATCATTGCCGTGGCGGCCTTCAATATCGTTTCCACGCTGGTGATGATCGTGACCGACAAGCAGCCGGACGTCGCCATTTTGAGGACCCTGGGCATGAGTCCCGCCAGCATCATGAAGGTGTTCATGGTCCAGGGAACGGTGATCGGGTTCGTCGGCACGTTTGCCGGGGCCATTCTCGGCGTCATCACGGCGCTGAACGTACAGACCATCGTCCCCGCCCTGGAGCGCCTGTTCAACACCGAACTCTTTCCGGTCAACGTCTATGTCATCACCGACTTTCCCGCGGAACTTCGCTGGCCCGACGTGTTCTGGGTGGTGATCCTCGCGTTGCTGCTCAGTTTCCTGGCCACGCTGTACCCGGCCTGGCGAGCGTCCCGGGTCCAGCCGGCGGATGCGTTGAGGTATGACTGATGCAGTCGATGAATGAACCCATCGTCATTGCCCGGGACGTCTGCAGGACCTTCCGGGAAGGAACCATCCAGGTGGAAGTGCTGAAGGGTATCGACTTCCAGGTGGGTCAGGGCGAACTGGTATCGATCGTCGGCGCCTCCGGCTCGGGCAAGACTACGCTGCTGCACATTCTCGGTGGCCTGGCGGAGCCCTCGTCCGGGTCGGTCCATATCGACCAGCAGGACGTCAACCGGCTGTCACAGAAGGCCCGCGGCGACCTGCGCAATCATGCCCTGGGATTCGTCTACCAGTTCCATCATCTTCTGGATGAGTTTTCCGCGCAGGAAAACGTCGCCATGCCATTGCTGATCCGGCGGACGGACCCCGAAGAAGCCATGGAACAGGCGGCGGAAATCCTCACCCGGGTCGGGCTGGGGGAGCGGCTGCGGCACAGGCCGGCGGAACTGTCCGGTGGCGAACGCCAACGGGCCGCCCTGGCGAGGGCCATGGTCGCGAAGCCACGCTGCATCATGGCGGACGAACCCACGGGGAATCTGGATGCCCGGACCGCAGGTTCGATCCATGACCTGCTGGTTGAACTCAACGGAGACACGGGAACCAGCCTGATCGTGGTTACGCACGATATCCGCCTGGCAGAGCGGATGGGGCGGATGGTGTCACTTGAGGACGGCCGTATCGTGGACCGGTGAACGTGGGGATTGGCAGACAGTCCCCCCGTCCTTCCCTGCAAGGCACTTCCCCGGGCAGGTCGTCTTTCGCCTCCGGGGTGGCCACGGGGGTTCCGGGGTTCCGCAATCCGCGGTTCTCCCTTGTAAATTGCCGGTGTTTCACCATACTTTCCCTATGAACGATCAGCCACAGTCACGAACGGAACAGCCCATGGAAGATACGGATACCCGGCAGCCCCAGGGAGAAATCGTCACCGATCTGGCGCGGCCGGAGGATGTCCTTCCCGGGGAGTTGCTAGTGTTGCCGCTTGAAAAGAAACCGTTTTTTCCGGGACAGGTGCTCCCGATGCTCATGGAGGCGGGTAAGTGGGGGCAGCCACTTCAGCGCATCACCAGTACCGGGAATCCGGTGGTGGGTGTCGTATTCACCGGCGGCGTGGCGCCGGACAGGGTGAACTGGACCGATTTCAGACCCGTGGGCACCGTGTGCCGGATCCATCAGCTCGAACAGCAGGAAAATCAGCTGCAGGTCATTCTGGCGGGCCTGCAGCGTTTCCGTATCAATGCCTGGGGGAGCCGCAGGCACCCGTTCACCGTCTATGTGACCTACCACCCCGAGCATGTCCCGGCGGAGTCGGTGGAGATCAAAGCCTATACCACGGCCATCGTCAACATCATCAAGGAACTGCTGCCGCTGAATCCGATGTACGGCGAGGAACTGAAGATGTTCCTCAATCATTTCGGACCGGGAGAGCCCTCCCGGCTGGCGGACTTCGGCGCCAGTCTGACCACCGCCGCGCCGAACGAACTGCAGGACGTGCTGGAGACCCTGGATCTGCAGCCCAGGCTGGAAAAGACCCTCGTACTCCTGCAGAAGGAACTGGAGATTGCCAGGGCCCAGACGGAAATCCGCGCCCACGTGGAGAGCGAGATGACGAAGCACCAGCGGGAGGCGTTTCTCAGGGAGCAACTCAAGTTCATCCAGATGGAGCTTGGCATTTCCAAGGACGACCGGGCGGCGGAAATCGAGGCCTTCCGGGAAAAGCTCGAGGATTGCGTCGTGCCGGAGCATGCGCAGGGACGCATCGATGAGGAATTGGACAAGATGGCGGTGCTGGAACGCGGGTCGCCGGAGTACACGGTCACGCGGAACTACCTGGACTGGCTGACCGGCGTGCCTTGGGGTCGGATCAGTGAGGATTCGCTGGATCTTGACCGGGCAGCGAAGATCCTGGACCGGGACCACGAGGGGCTCAGCGAGATCAAGGACCGGATCCTGGAGTTTATCGGGGTGGGTAAAATGCGCGGCGACATCGCCGGCTCCATCATCCTGCTGGTCGGTCCGCCGGGTGTGGGCAAGACCTCCCTGGGCCGGTCCATTGCCACCGCGCTCGGCAGGAAGTTCTATCGCCTGAGCCTGGGGGGCATGCAGGACGAATCGGAGATCAAGGGCCACCGCCGCACCTATATCGGCTCCATGCCGGGCAAGTTTATCCAGGCGTTGCGGGAGTGTGGAACGGCCAATCCGGTGATCATGCTCGACGAGCTCGACAAGATCGGAAACAGCTACCGTGGCGATCCGGCCTCGGCCCTCCTCGAGGTGTTGGACCCGGAGCAGAACCGCGACTTCCTGGATCACTACCTGGATGTGCGCGTGGATCTGTCCAGGGTGCTCTTCATCTGCACGGCCAACCAGCTGGATACCATCGCGGGACCATTGCAGGACCGGATGGAGGTGATGCGGCTTTCCGGCTACCTCGCGGCGGAAAAGGTTTCCATAGCCCGCAAACACCTGCTGCCGCGGCAGCTTGAGCGCGCCGGCCTCAGGAAACGTGGCCAGCTGCGCCTCCATGCCGCTGCCATGCGCAGGATCATAGAGCAGTATGCCCGCGAGGCCGGGGTGCGCCGCCTCGAGAAACTGCTGGGCACCATCGTCCGCAAGGTGGTCATGCGGCTGCATGCGGGTGAAGCCCCACCCATCCACGTACAGGCCAGGGATCTCGAGGACTACCTCGGCAAGCCGGTGTTCAGCGAGGAGGAGCGGATCCGCGGTGTCGGTGTGGTTACCGGCCTCGCCTGGACCGCCCTCGGCGGTGCCACTTTGGATGTCGAGGCAACCCGCAGTCATGGATACGCTCGCGGGTTCCGGCTCACGGGCCAGCTCGGGGACGTGATGCGGGAATCCGCGGAGATTGCCTACAGTTACGTGATTGGCAATGCAGCCAGTTTTGGTCTGGAACCGGACTTCTTCAGGGATTCGATGATCCACCTGCATGTGCCTGCCGGAGCAACGCCGAAGGACGGGCCAAGCGCTGGCATCACCATGGCGACCGCGCTGATCTCCCTGGCCAGCGGAAGAATGGTGAAGTCATCATATGCCATGTCCGGTGAAATCTCCCTCACCGGCAAGGTGTTGCCGGTCGGCGGTATCCGCGAGAAGATCGTCGCCGCCCGCCGAATGAAAATCCGCAACCTGGTGTTGCCCATAGCCAACAGGGGGGACTTTGACATGCTCCCGGAGTACATCCGAAAGGGCTTGACGGCTACCTTTGCGGCGGATTACCGGGACGTCTTCGACGCGCTGTTCGGGCCGCCCGCCGGAAACTGACCGGCCCGTACCGCAACCGTCCACGCCAGCTGCGATTGATGCCTCTCAGGGACTGCCATCACTGGATTTTCGACATGGACGGCACCTTGACTGTTCCCGTGCATGATTTCAATGACATCCGGCGCCAGATCGACATTCCGGCAGACACGCCCATCCTCGAGGCAATCGCCCGAATGGAACCTGCCGCCGCAGAGAAGGCCCGTCGGCGCCTGCATCAGATCGAGATGGATCTGGCGGCACGGGCAGAGCCCCAGCCCGACGCGCTGGAAGTGCTCGAATTCCTGGCTTCCCGGGGCGGCACCCTGGGGATCCTGACCCGTAACGACGAGGAAATCGCGGAAGCGACCCTGCGCGCCACCGGGCTGGATCACCTGTTCCCGGCGCACCATGTCATCGGCCGGATGACATGCGCTCCCAAGCCGAGTCCGGACGGGGTCCGGCACCTTCTGGATCTCTGGCGCGTGCTGCCCGCCGAGACCGTGATGGTTGGTGATTTCCTGTATGATATCGAAGCGGGAAAGCGGGCCGGAGTGCGAACCGTGCATTTCGACAGCAACGGACATTTTCCCTGGCCCGAGTTCTCCGACTATCACGTCACCTCCCTGCGGCAGATCCTCTCCCTGGTCGGATAGCCTCCCCGTGACCGGCGACGGGATTTGACATCCCCCCCCCCCCAGAGCGGCGGGAAAACCCGCGCATCAGGCCAGGAGAACCACCGTCGGCAGCAGTCAGTCTTTGCACCGGAGGCCCGGACCGGTATGCTACCGGGAAGATTCCCGTCTCCTGACAGTTCCGTGCGTATAGTTCCCCTGACACCGGCCATCGGGGCCGAGCTTCACGGCCTCGACATCGGCTCGATGAATGAATCCGACTTCACGGCCGTCCGGTCCGCCTGGCTCCGCCACAAGGTCCTGTTTCTGCCCGGTCAGTCCCTGGAGTTGGAAGGGCTCGAGCGGTTCAGTCGCCGTTTCGGAGAACTCTTGCAACTGCCCTACATCCGGCCGGTGACAGGGCATCCGGAGGTGATCAGGGTGCTCAAGGAGGCCCACGAAACCGATATGGGGGTGTTCGGGGGAGAATGGCATTCGGATTTCAGTTTCCTGCCCGCGCCGCCCTCGGCTTCCATACTGTACAGCGTGGACACGCCCCCGTCCGGAGGAGACACCCTGTGGGTCAACATGTCGCTGGCCTGGAAGCGTCTCCCGGAAGGCGACCGGTGCCTGCTGGCCGGGGCCACCGCCATCCATTCCGGCAAGCCCTATGGGGTTTCCCATGCACCGGAGGAATCCGCCAGGTTCAGAGGTTCCATCGTGATGGAACGGGACAACCCGGAGGCGGATCGCGAAATCCGCCACCCGGCGGTGTGCCGTCACCCGGAGACAGGCGAGCAGATGCTGTTTGTCAATCCGACCTATACCATTCGCATCGAGGGACCGGCGGGGGATGTCGGTCCCCGGTTCCTCGAAAGGCTGTACGCCCACTGCGCTCGCCCCGAATTTGCCTGCCGCTGGCGCTGGCAACCCGGTGTGGTGGCAATCTGGGACAACCGCAACACCATGCACTACGCGGTGAACGATTACGACGGGCAGCGCCGGGAAATGTTTCGCACGGCGATCAGGGGGGAGCCGCCCGTTCCTGCGCAGGCGTGATCAGGGCGTGTCGGGTCCGTCAGCCCTCGTGGGCAAACTCGAAGGAGTCGAAGTGAAATGAATCCGGCGACATGCCCCGGTCGCCGAGGTGATCGCGTACCGCATTCACCATGACCGGCGGGCCGCTGGCATACACATCGAATCCGCTGAAATCGTCATAGGACGCGACCACCGCCTCGTGGGCGAAACCGGTGGCACCGGCCCAGTCTGTTGAGGTGGATTCCGACAGCACCGGGGTGTAGCGGAAGTTCGCCAGACGTGCAGCCCATTCGCCAGCCAGGGAATCAAGATAGAGATCCTTCTCGTCCCGTGCACCCCAGAACAGGTGGATTGCGTAGTGCTCGTCCTTCGCAATGGCGTGCTCGATCAGTCCCTTGACCGGTGCAAAACCGGTTCCCCCAGCGACCATGATGATCGGGCGCTCGACGTCGGTCTGCAGGAAATAGGTGCCGAAGGGGCCCTCGAGGCGCAGCAGGTCACGTTCCTTCATCGAGTCGAATACCCGAGGCGTGAAATGCCCTCCGGGAACCAGGCGGATGTGCAACTCGAGGCCTTCCTCCCTGGTCAGTTCCGGCTGGTTTGCGATCGAGAAACTGCGGCGCTGGCCATCCTTCATGAGCAGATCGATGTACTGGCCAGGTATGAAGTTGAATTCCTGGGTCTTGGGCAGTGTCAGGTAGAGCCGCATGACATCCTGCGACAGTGGTTCCATCTTGCCGACCCGGCAGGGCAGCATCTTGATCTGGATGTTCTGCCCGGTCATGACCTCTTCCGCGTCGATGGTCACGTCCTCCAGCGGGATGGCCTGGCAGATCAGCACCTTCCCCTGGGCCTTTTCCTCCTCGGTGAGCGTGAACTCCTCGTAGTCGCCGTAGTCCACCGACCCGCTGACAAGGTTGCACTTGCAGGCACCGCAGACCCCGCTCCTGCAGCCATAGGGGAAGATACGATTGTCCCTGAGCGCGGCATCCAGAATGGTTTCGCCGGGATTGGTTCGAAACTGTTGTTCGCTGTTTTGAATGGTGATGGTGAAGGACATCGCGCGGGGGGAATCGGTTATGCTCCAAGGGCGCGATTGTAACGACTTTGAACCAGATTTCCATGCCGGAGCTTCCCGAGGTTGAGATCACCCGTCGCGGTATCGCGCCGTACCTGGAGACGGCCGAGATCCGCCGGCTGGTGGTGAGGAACCGCAATCTTCGCTGGCCCATTCCGTCTGCGCTGGAGAATCGTGTCTCGGGTCGCACCATCCGGTTCGTCGGCCGTCGCGGCAAATATCTGCTTTTCGGCATGGACGGCGGCGGCCTGCTCCTGCACCTTGGCATGTCCGGCTCCCTGCGGGTGCTGGGCCGGCCCGTGCCGCCCCACGGTCCGCATGACCATTTCGATCTGGAAACCAGGGATGGACAGACGATGCGGTTCCGGGACCCCCGCCGGTTCGGCTGCCTGTTGTGGCAGCCGGGGACAATACACCACCATCCGTTACTGAAGAATCTCGGGGTGGAGCCGCTGTCTGCGGAGTTCACTGGGGACCTGTTGTGGGCGGACGGCCGGTTCCGCCGGACCGCCATCAAGAACATCCTCATGAACGCGCGGGTGGTGGTGGGCGTTGGCAATATCTATGCGGCCGAGGCGCTGTTCGATGCCGGTGTCCATCCGGGCAGGGCCGGCAACCGGCTTTCCCGGCACCGCTACCAGGCGCTGGCATCCGCCGTTCAAACCATATTGCGGCGGGCCATTGAACAGGGCGGCACAACTCTGCGGGACTTCACCAGCGCGACAGGAGATCCTGGATACTTTCACCGCTCCCTACGGGTATACGGCCGCGAAGGAGAGCCCTGCGAACGCTGCCTGGCCCCAGTGCGCAAGGTGGTCACGGGGCAGCGTGCGACGTACTACTGTCCGGGATGCCAACGGTGAATCACTGCAGCCGGAAAGGGCGGCCCGCAGGGTGGAAAGGAACACGATAAAGTTCCTGTGGCTGGGCCTTCTGGGCCTGGTGGTGCTGAGCTTCTTCGCACTGCTGGTGGAGTCGCTGCCCATGGAACGGGAGATCAGGGACAATGTGCGCGAGGTCCTTGGCGAGGCGGGCTATCACCAGCTGGGCGTGGAAGTGCGGGGGCGTGATGTCACCCTGACGGGGCGCGTGTCAGGCCGGGTCGCATCCGGTGCTGCTATCCGGCTCGCCGCGGAGGTTCCCGGGGTTCGCATTGTCCTGGACCGAACCCGGGTCGAACCGGAGAGCCTGTCCTGGCTGCAACTCCGCCTGGCACGGGACGGCGCCTGGCATGCGAGGGGGGTATTGCCCGACGCCGATTCCTGGCTGCAGCTCGAAGAGGTGCTCAGAGGCCGGCATTCCGGAGCCCGTGCCGGACGGGTCGACCGGGTGGTGGATCCCGGACGTGCTGACCCGGACTGGCTGGACACCGTCGGGGGGTTGCTGGACCTCGTTTCGGGACTGGATAGTGCAACGCTCGAACTGG
Source organism: Candidatus Poriferihabitaceae bacterium (assembly GCA_965213885.1). GTDB lineage: Bacteria > Pseudomonadota > Gammaproteobacteria > Arenicellales > Poriferihabitantaceae > VYFG01. The sequence goes on along the minus strand of OZ243919.1, from coordinate 2,093,722 downwards.
GTGCCGGCACCCTGGACGTCAGCGGGTCCCTGGCCGACCCGGCATTGTATCCGGGCACGGTGCAGGCCCTTGAAACGCTGGCCATGGACGAGCGTCTGAATCTGATCAACCGGGTTTCCCTGCGTCCATCCGGCTGAGAAACCCCGCCGGGATGCCGGTGAACTATAATGGAATTTTATGGACAGGCCGGTCAGCCGGGGCATATAATCGACCCATTGACGGTTACCGAGGCCGGCGAAAGATTACCGCACTTCAATGCAGCGATATTACCCTGAAAAGAACAAGTTGGGTCCACTTTCGCAACATGCCGGCAACAAGCTGGTGTGGCGGCGGCATGCGGCCGGGGTGACCTCCCGGATTCTGCCGGGCTCCGTTCTGGCCGGCGCGCTGCTGGTGGGTGCGGCTGCTGCGCAGGCGGACGTTGCCACCGAGAACACCAGCCAGGCCGGTATCGGGGTCGAACCCCTGACCATTGACTGTCTGGGAACGGGTGCCGCCATGGATGACCAGGCCCTTGAACCCTGCCGCATCCTTTCCGGTAGCCGGCTGGGCCCGAAGGCCGTGGAGTCATACTCCATCGGTGCGGAGGGCAGCGAACCATCGGGGCTCTCCATGACGTCCATCCTCGAATTCGACGTTCAGGACGGGAACCTTGGATCCCTTCGCCTGCCGGGGACCGGTATTTCGCTCATGCAGGATCCTGCCGCCGAGAGAGGGGAGATTTCCATACGCAGGGTGTCCACGTCGCTCACGAGTCCGCAGGGCACGCTGACGGTGGGCAACAACTGGAGTAATTTCCAGGATTTTCTGCATCCGGCGGGTGGTTCGCTTGCGACCCGGGGTCTGACCGCTGAACAGCTGTCCTGGGCCACCCGGCAGGGGGTGGGTGAAATCAGTGTGGCACTGGAGAGCGGTTACCAACTGATTGGTCACGATGAACCCCTGGACGAGTCGTTGGCGGGGGTGCCGGGTGAAAGCGACACTTCCTCACCCAGCATTTCACTGTCCTGGCGCGGCGGCACGAATGACAGCCTGTACGGGATATCCGCCCTGGGACGGGAGTTGGAGCTTGACGACTACGACAGCACCGGAACCGCCAGTGATACCGGATGGGGACTGAACCTGTTCGGCGGCTGGCACTTCGGCGAACTGTTCGCCGCGCTCAGCGTGACGTTGGGCAACAGCATCGACAGCTTCATTCTCGGCAGGGTGGGTGACCGTGAGACTGCTTCGGCCGCAACCCGGTACCTGCATCCCGGCAACTCCGTCAACATCAACCCAACTCTGAACTACCGCCTGAGTGAATACTCGAATATCCATCTGTCCGTGAACCGCTTCTCTTCCGATGCCGAAGATGCCCCGCACGGCGTGGAGACGCTGGACACCATTCATCTCGGCTATTCCTGGACGCCATGGCCCAGCACCAGGCTCAACATTGAATTTATCGGCAAGGATGTCGAGGGTCCCGGTCCCATGGAAGACTCCAACAAGGTCAACATCGCCGCCAGCAAGCGCTTCTAGCCCCAATACTCAATACTGTTGTATTAAGAAATTGGGATGATTTCAGGCTCCCAAGCGTGTACCGTCCGCGGTTTCGGCCCACGTTTCCGGAACGGAAAGTTGCTCATCTTGCGCTTCACACCCCTCTCGGCCTGATCTGTTCGCGACTCGACACGCATCGCTCCTCGAGAATCTCCTCAATGAGCGGGTCATATATGAGAACTGCTGCAGAGCGAACGCTTACGTCGCAGGTATGGCGACTTCACCATCGGGGATGGCCGGGCATTGAGTGCTACGAAGACAATAAAAACAATAAGATAGATTCTCTCTGCATCGGAATGGCGGTACATATCGCATGGTCTCTACTACAGGTGAGCCGAAACAAGGGCCTTGTGAAAAATATGCACCTGTATGAGAATCGCACCAACACTCTGGGCCATGATTCCTGAAGAAATCCACCTGAGGGGGAACAATAATATGAACGACGGGAACAGGAAGAACATGAAGAGTGGCAAGACATCGACGGTTGTCATATGGACAATCCCCAGTGCGTCCTTTTTCGGCTCCGTACCGACTGTGGGGTTGACAGATTAAGGATGATGGTCAGACCATGATCGTCGAGCCGTCGAGCCGTCGAGCCGTCGAGCCGTCGAGCCGTCGAGCCGTCGAGCCGTCGAGCCGTCGAGCCGTCGAGCCGTCGAGCCGTCGAGCCGTCGAGCCGTCGAGCCGTCGAGCCGTCGAGCCGTCGAGCCGTCGAGCCGTCGAGCCGTCGAGCCGTCGGCGATGAGTCCGTCCGGCGCGCGGCGGGGCTGGTTACGCCGTTGGATATGCCCGCCTGAGTTTGCGCGAACCGTTGCGGACGGGCCGCATCCGGCCGCCAACCCGGTTCCCCCGCCAGCCTCGAACCCTCCTGCCATTGCAGGCCGGCAGTCCGATCAGCCGCCTCGACGACATTCTCCAAATGCCTTTCGGGCAGGCGCTGGCCCGCACCCCCGACGCTTCATCCTTACTGCCTAGCGGTAATGGGTTTGCGCTATATACCGCCGCGCGGCGGAAGCGGAGCGCCTCGGCCCCGCGGATGGCGCGGCTTCCTGTCGGCAGCCTTCAGGGCCTGTCATGCCCTTGTCCCTGCGTTCCCCGCGCGCGCCAGCGGCGCAACCGGCGGTTTGTTGTTGGCGGTATTGCTGGCTGCGCTGCCGCTGCAGGCGGTGGCTCAGACCCAAGGGGTTAAAATCTCGGTGAGCCCAAGTCAAGGCGTCCAGTATTCTTCAATAAACGAAGGGGAAACAGCGACCTTTTCCGTAAGCAGGACAGGGGACAATTCAAATGCACTGACGGTGAATTATTCGAGCATCAGTGGCGGTGGACCTGCAAATCATGTTCGTGAGAAAGCAGTGGAGGGAACAGACTATACCAGCATTCCCCCATCCCATACATTTCCTGCGGGGAGTTCTGGGCCTCATGAGTTTTCTGTAATGATAAACGACGACGATTCTTACGAACCAAATCAGTATTTCACTGTAACAGTATCAGGCACTTATGAGGACGGAGGCAATACTATTGAGTTCGATGACAAAGTCATAGTGAGAATCAGAGAAAACGATGAAAGGTATCTCACCCTCTCACCTGTTTCGGACTCTGCCATAGGTTCTTCTAATCCGGAGTTCGTGGCAAAGGAAGGAGGCACAGGAAACGAAAATCAACTGACGATCAGCCTCAACGAGCCGCTTCCCTACGACCTGGCTATTGGTTACACCGTCGGTGACGATCCATACACAACCGCATCGGCTGCATCAGATAAAGACTTCACGATGGACAGCGGTACAGCGACAATAGATGAGGGTAATAAGTACGTCACCATCGACATAGTCATCGCTGATGATAAGCTAGTCGAACCCACCGAGTACTTCACCTTGGATTTCGGCGCTGCCGGTAAAGCCAATGACCCGGGCAACGCGAAAGGGACGTTCAAAACGGTCAATTTTCAGGACAGCAAGCTTTCATCGCAGCCACTTTCAGTCTCCATCATGGATAACGATACGGCATCCACCGGAGGTGTCGTTCACTTGCGTGGAGAAGGGGGAGGGGGCATTGATGGGTTTCCAAGCACGAGGAAGACTCTTACAGAAGGCAAGGATGTAACCATTACTGCAGAAATAGCCGGCGCAGCTCCAACCAGCGATATCCAGATTCCTCTCAAGTTTGATTATTTCCCGAGCGGCGAGGCAACGTCGGCTGACCATAGCGAGCCCGGTCCCATCACTATCAAGGCGGGCGAAAACTCCGGCAGCGTCACCCTGACAATCACAGATGACACCGTTGACGAGCGATACCGCGAGCTTCTGGTCGTGGAAATCGATGACGGAACGAATTTCCCAACTAACTACACCAAGGGAGACCGCAGCAAGTACGAAATCATCATGCTGGACAACGACAGGACCGGCGCCAAGCTACAGGAACTCTCCCCGGACCCGGCTGCCTTGTCGGAGGAATCAGGCAAACGGCGTGCAACCTTTGAAATCGAAATGGATCGCCTGCCCAAAAAAGACACGCCAGCAGGCGCCCCTTTTTCCGGTGTGACTGTTGCAGAAGGCGACCCCACATTCAAACTGGAATATTCGGGATCGGCCAAGCAAGCGACACGAAATGACGACTACATGTCTCTTGTCGATGTCCCAAGTAAAGACTGCTCCACCACTGGAAACAAACTGACCTGCTCCGTAACGTTCACGGTCAAAGATGACAAGCTCTATGAAGGTGGCAGTGGCACAACTGAAAATGTTTCAATCAAGCTCAAGGGAGTGAATTGGGAGAATAGTGACGGCATTAAACCCACCGGCCCGAATCTCTCACTAACCATAGAAGATGACGACCCGCAGCCGATGCTTTCTGTTGGTGACTTATCTGCGGTTGAGGGCGGCAAGCTCGCCTTCAAGGTAAAGCGCACCGGCGCAATGGAGAACAGGCTGTCGGTACTGGCGGCCACGGCCAATGACGGGACTGATGGGGCAAATAGCGCGGTGGCCAATTCGGACTACAGGACCCGCTCAGGGACGCTGGAGTTCGCAAAAAACGATGGGGAGCAGACCTTCGAGGTTACAACGACCCAGGACGTCATTGACGAAATGGACGAAACTTTCCTGGTGAAGCTGAGCATGGCCAAGGACACGGGAGGCGAGCCCGATCCCGCCATTGCTGACGCCACAGCCGTCGGCACGATCACCGACAACGACACCCGCGGCATCACCGTGTCGAAGGCCACGCTGACGCTGGACGAGGAAGACAACACGGCCACCACGGAGGCAAAAGAACACCAGGACACCTATACCGTGGTGCTCGACAGCGAACCCTCGGGCGGGACGGTAACGATCGGGGTTGTCAGTGCCGGGACGAAAATCGCCGAGGTTGCTCCGGCGACGCTCACGTTCACCGCCTCCGACTGGGATGAGCCGCAAACGGTGACGGTGACCGCGGTAGCTGACGGTATCGACAATCCGAATGACCGGCGCGCTGTGGCGATCACCCATACCGTGACCGCCACGGGGACGGATTACGAGGACGCAACCGCGAGCGGCGTGACGGTCACGGTCAACGATGACGATGGCGCGCCGACGCTGTCCATCAACAGTCCATCCGTGACCGAGGTGGACAGCGGCGCCACGGCGACGCTCACCTTCACCGTGCAGTTGACCCCGCACAGCGGCAACACGGTGACCGTGGCTTATGCGGACGCCGGCACCGGTACCGCAACCTCGGGCGGCACGGACTACGAGACACTGACGAGCGACACGCTGACCTTCGCCCCCAACGAGACCAGCAAGTCCGTGGCGGTCACGGTGACCGGCGATGACATCGATGAACCCGACGAGACGGTGGTCGTGCGCCTGTCCTCGCCTGACATGGCCACATTGACGGGCGGCGCCACTACGCTGGACGGCACGGGAACCATCAATGACAACGACGCCACGCCCACCGTTTCCGTCGCCGACGCCACGGCAGTGGCCGAGGGCAACGTGGCGGCCCCCAATCCTGCCAACAACATGACCTTCACCGTCACGCTCTCGGCGACCAGCGGCCTGGACGTGACGGTGCCCTACACACTGGGCGGCACGGCCACGGCGGGCACGGACTACACCGAGCCCGACCCGCGTTCCGTGACGATCGCCGCGGGGCAGACGCAGGCGATGATCAAGATCCCCGTGGCCGGCGATGAGGTGGATGAGGAAAACGAAACGATTACGGTCACGCTGGGCACGCCGACCAACGCCACGGTCTCGACGAAGGAAGGCGCGGGCGCCGCCAGCGGGACGATCACGGATGATGATACCCGCGGCGTCAGCGTCACTCCCACGGCATTGACCGTGGCCGAGGCGGACAACGCGGGCACCGCCGATGAGAGGGAGGACCAGAAAACCTACAAGGTGGTGCTCACAAGCCAGCCCACCGGCGCGGTAACGGTCAACCTGAAAAGCGGCGATGAGTCCGTGGCCAGGGTCGATACGGCGCGCCTGGTGTTCAACGCCGGCAACTGGAATACGGAACGCACGGTGATCGTCACCGGCCAGGCCGACGTCATCGACAACACCGGCGACGCGCGCACCACCACCATCGCGCACACGGTAAGCGCCGCGGGGACGGACTACGACAGCGAAACCGCCGAGGGCGTGACCGTGACGGTGACCGACGATGACGCCGCCCCGAGCGGCATCACGCTCACGGCGAATCCCGACTCGGTCACGGAGAACGGCGGCGCCAAAACCATCACCGTTACCGCCGCGGTGAACGGCGCCACCCGCTACGCGCTGGCCAGGACCGTATCGGTGAGTGTGGGCGGCGGCACGGCCATCTCCGGCACGGACTACACGGCCGTGGAAAGTTTCGACATCACCATAGGCGCGGGCGAGGACGATGCCAGCAACACCTTCACCCTCACCCCCGATAATGACGTGTTGTCCGAGGGCAACGAGACCATCGACGTTACGGGAACCCTGTCCGGCATCACGATAACGCCCGATGAGATCACGCTGACGGACAATGACGCGGCGCCGAGCGGCATCACGCTGAGCGTGGACACCAACGGCGCCGAGGACGGCACGCCGAGCACGGTGGGAGAGGACGCTGGGGCCACGACGGTGACGGTCACGGCCACAGTGAACGGCGACACGCGCTACGTGGACGCCAAGACCGTGGCGGTGAGCGTGACGGACGGCACCGCGGCGTCACCCGCCGACTATGCGGCGGTGAGCGGCTTCAACATCACCATTGCCGCGGGCGTGGCCAGCCAGAGCGAAACCTTCACCGTGACGCCGGTGGATGACGACCTCGACGAGTCCAACGAGACGATCGACGTCACCGGCACGCTGAGCAGCGTCACGATCACCGGCGCAACAGTGACCTTCACCGACAACGACGACCCGGTGAGCTTCTCGATTGCCGATGCGGAGGCCACCGAGGGCGGCAAGGTAGAGTTCACGGTGAGCCGCGAAGGGGCCGGGGACAACGTGGTGTCGGTGAAGGTGACCACCGCCACGGACAGCGGCGAAGGGGTCAAAGCGGCCGACGCGGACGATTACACCGCCATCGCGACGGCGCAGACGGTGAACTTTGCCAAGGGCGTCGCCAGTCAGACGGTGGAGGTGCAGACCACACAGGACGACCTGTTCGAGCCGGACGAGACGTTCCTGGCGAATTTGAGCGCCCCGGCGCTTGGCGACGGGGACCCGGGCACCGGGGTGAGCATCGCCACGGGCAAGGGCACGGCCACGGGGACGATCAAGAATGACGACACCCAGCCCTCGTTTGCCGTGGCCGATGCCAGTGCCACGGAAGGCGACGGCATCACCTTTACAGTGACCCGCAGCGGGGCGATGGACAACGCGGTGTCGGTGAAGTGGAACACCAAGGCGGCCACCGGGGCGGGCGCGGCCTCGGCCACCGACTACACCCCTGTGACGGCGCCGACGACGCTGAGCTTCGCCAGGGGCGCAAGCAGCCGGACCTTCACGGTCGCCACCACCGAGGACGTGCTGGCCGAGGGCAACGAGACCTTCCTGGTGGAGCTGACCGGGGCGGTCGGCGGCACGATTGCCGCCGCCGAGGCCACCGGCACCATCACTGACGATGACGCCGCCCCCACCGGCATCACCCTGTCGGTGGATGCGGACACCGCCACGAACAACGTGCAGAGCAGTATTGCGGAGGAAGGCGGCGTCAAGACGGTGCGGGTCACGGCCACCATCAACGGCGCTACGCGCTTTGCGACCGCGCAGACGGTCACGGTAACGGTGGGCAAGGACGGCGACTCCGCCACGGAAGGCACGGATTATTCCAACGTAGCAGCGCAGAGCATCGTAATCCCCATCGGCGCGGCCAGCGCCTACGTGGACTTCCCGCTCACGCCCACCAGCGACGTGCTGTCCGAGGGAAGCGAGACCATCAGCGTGGACGGCACGCTCACCGACGTCACGTTCACCAATACCGCCATCACCATCACGGACGACGACGCCGCGCCCAGCGCCATCACCTTGATGGTGGATGCGGACACCGGCACGGAAAACGTGCAGAGCAGCATTGCCGAGGAAGGCGGCGTCAAGACGGTGCGGGTCACGGCCACCATCGACGGCACGACGCGCTTCGCCACCGCGCAGACGGTCACGGTGAAGGTGGGCAAGGACGGCGACTCCGCCACGGAGGGCACGGACTACGCCATGGTGGGGGAGCAGAGCATCGAAATCCCCATCGGAGACGCCAGCGCCTACGTGGAATTCATGCTCACGCCCACCACCGATGTGCTGTTTGAGGGAAGCGAGACCATCAGCGTGGACGGAACGCTCACCGGCGTCACGTTCGCCAATTCCTCCATCACCATCACGGACGACGACGCGGCGCCCAGCGCGATTACGTTGTCGGTGGACACCAACGCCGGAGGGGACGGCACGCCGACCACTTTGGGCGAAGGGGCCGGGACCACCACGGTGCGAGTCACCGCGACCATCACCAGCGCCACGCGCTTTGCCACCGAGCAAACGGTCAAGGTGAAGGTGGGCAAGGACGGCGACTCCGCCACGGAAGGCACGGACTACGCGTTGGTGGCGGACCAGAACATCAAGATCCCCGCTGGCGAGACAAGCGCCTATGTGGACTTTTCCCTCGCGCCCACGCAGGACGTCCTCGACGAGGCGAACGAGACCATAAGCGTCGACGGCGAGCTGGCCGGCGTCACGTTCGCCCCGGCCACAATCACCATCAACGACGATGACAATGCGCCGGAATTCATTACCCTGGCCGTGGACACCAACGCCGGCGGGAACGGCACGCCGACCAGTGTGGGCGAGGAAGCCGGGGCCACCACGGTACGGGTAACTGCCCGCATCACCAGCGCCACGCGCTTTGCGGCCAACCAGGCGGTCACGTTTGAAGTGGGCAAGTCGGCGGACTCGGCCACGGAAGGCGAGGACTACACCGAGGTCGGCACCCTCACCATCACGATTGACGGGGGTGACGCCAGTGGATACGTGGACTTCACCCTGACGCCCACCAGTGACCTGCTGGACGAGCCGAACGAGACTATCAGCGTCGAGGGCACGCAGGCCAACATCACGTTTACCGACGCCGCCATCACCATCAATGACGATGACGCCGCGCCGAGCGGCATCACGTTGAGCGTGGACACCAATGGCGCCGAGGACGGCACGCCGAGCACGGTGGCCGAGGATGCCGGGGCCACGGTGGTTACGGTCACGGCCACGGTGAACGGCATGACGCGCTACGTGGACGCCAAGACCGTGGCGGTGAGCGTGGCCGACGGCACAGCCGCCTCCCCGGCGGACTATGCGGCGGTGAGCGGCTTCAACATCACCATTGCCGCAGGCGCCGCCAGCCAGAGCGGCAGTTTCACCGTGACGCCGGTGGACGACGACCTCGACGAGGCCGATGAGACGATCGACGTCACCGGCACGCTCACCGACATCACGATCACCCCCGCGACGGTCACCCTTACCGACACCGACGACCCGGTGAGCTTCTCGATTGCCGATGCCGAAGCTACCGAGGGCGGCAAGGTCACTTTCACGGTGAGCCGCGCCGGGGCCGAAGACAACGTGGCGTCGGTGAAGATTGCGACTGCGGCGGATTCGGGCGACGGCGCCGCCGATGCGGACGACTACACCGCTATCGCCGCGGCGCAGACATTGAACTTTGCCGCCGGGACCACCAGCCAGACGGTGGAGGTGCAGACCACGCAGGACGACCTGTTTGAGCCGGACGAGACGTTCAAGGCAGTCCTGAGCGCCCCGGCGCTGGCGGAGAACGACCCCGGCACCGAGGTGAGCATTGAGTCGGGCAAGGGCACGGCCATCGGGACGATCAAGAACGACGACACCCAGCCCTCGTTCGCCGTGGCCGACGCGAGTGCGTCGGAGGGCGACGCCATCACCTTCACGGTGACCCGCTCAGGGGCCATGGACAACGTGGTGTCGGTGAAGTGGAACACCAGGTCGGACTCCGGAGGTGGGGCGAACGCGGCATTTCCCAGCGACTACACCCCGGTAACGACGGCGCGGACGTTGACCTTCGCCAAGGGCGAGCGCACTCAGACCTTCACGGTCGCCACCACCGAGGACGTGCTGGACGAGGACGACGAGACCTTCCTGGTGGAGCTGACCGGGGCGGTCGGCGCCACGATCGCCACGGCCCAGGCCACCGGCACCATCACCGACGATGACGCCGCGCCGAGTGGCATCACGCTGACGGTGGCGCCGGCCACGGTCGGCGAGGAGGACGGCGAGACCGAGATCACGGTGACCGCCACGGTGAACGGCGCCACGCGTTACGTGGACGCGAAAACCGTGACGGTGAGCGTGGGCGGGGGCTCGGCGACATCGGACACGGACTACGACGCGGTGGCCAACTTCGACATCACCATCGCCGCGGGCGCCGCCAGCCACACCGGCACGTTCGACCTGACGCCCACCGATGACGACCTGCACGAGGGCAACGAGACGATTGACGTCACCGGCACCTCGGACGCGCTCACAATCACCAAGGCTACCATCACCCTTGAAGACGACGACGTTCAACCCTCGTTTGCGGTGGCCGACGCGAGCGCGTCGGAGGGTGATGCGATCACCTTTACGGTGACTCGTAGCGGGGCGATGGACAACGCGGTGTCCGTGAAGTGGAACACCAAGGCGGCCACCGGGGCGGGCGCTGCTTCGACCAACGACTACACCGAGATGACCACGGCGACGAAGTTGGATTTCGCCAAGGGCGTGAGCCGTCTGACTTTCACCGTCGCCACCACCGAGGACACGCTGAACGAGGCCGACGAGACCTTCCTGATAGAGCTGACCGAGCCGGTCGGCGCCACGATTACCGACGCCGCGGCCACCGGCACCATCAACAACGACGACGCGGCCCCGACCACCCTCACGCTCGCCGTCGATGCCGACAACGACACCGAGAACGTTCAGTCCTCGCTCGCCGAGAATGGCGGCGCGAAGACCGTCAAGGTGACCGCCACGCTCGGCGGCGCAACCCAGTTCGACGTTGACAAGACCCTGACACTGATCGTCGGCGACGACGACGACAGCGCCACCGAAGGCACGGACTACACGAACGTCGCCAACATCACCCTCACCATCTCCGCCGGCGACCAGGACGTGGAGCACACCTTCACCCTCACGCCCACCGACGACGCTTTCCGCGAGGCCAGCGAGACCATCTCCTTCGACGCCACCCTCACCGGGGTCGCCGTTACCGGCGCCAGCATCACGCTGACCAGCGACGACGCCGCACCGTCCATCACCCTGACGGTCGATGCCGACAAGGACACCGACAACGTCCAGACATCTCTCGCCGAGGACGGTGGGGCCAAGACCGTGCGCGTCACCGCCACGTTGGACGGCACCACCCGCCTCGAAGAGTCCGCGGATCTCACGCTGGCCGTCGGCAAGAGCAGCGACAGCGCCGTGGAAGGCACCGACTACACCAACGTCGCCGACCGGACCATCACCATCGGCGCCGGAGTCGCCAGCGTCACAGACGACTTCACGCTCACGCCCACCAACGACGACCTGTACGAAGGCAGCGAAACGATCAGCCTGGACGGGACGCTGACCGGTGTGGCGGTGACGGACACTTCGCTTACGCTCACCGACGACGATGCCCAGCCGTCGTTTGCGGTGGCGGACGCGAGCGCGTCGGAGGGCGATGCCATCACCTTCACGGTGACTCGCTCCGGTGCGATGGACAATGTGGTGTCGGTGAAGTGGAACACCAAGGCGGCCACCGGGGCAGGCGCAGCCTCGACCAGTGACTACACCCCGGTAACAACGGCGACAAAACTGGATTTCGCCAAGGGCGTGGGCACTCAGACCTTCACGGTCGCCACCACCGAGGACACGCTGCACGAGGGCAACGAGACCTTCCTGGTGGAACTGACCGAGCCGGTCGGCGCCATCATCGGCGATGCCCAGGCCACCGGTACCATCACCGACGATGACGCCGCGCCGAGTGGCATCACGCTGAGCGTGGATACCAACGGTTCGACCTCGGGCACACCGAGCACGGTGGCGGAGGACGCCGGCGCCACGGTGGTCACGGTAACGGCCACGGTGAACGGCGAGACGCGCTACGTGGACGCCAGGACCGTGGTGGTGAGCGTGGCGGACGGTACGGCGGCATCGCCCGCCGACTATGCGGCGGTGAACAACTTCAACATCACCATTGCCGCGGGCGCTGCCAGCCACACCGGCAGTTTCACCGTGACGCCGGTGGACGACAACCTCGACGAAGCCAACGAGACGATCGACGTTACAGGCACGCTGAGCAGCGTAACGATCACCCCCGCAACAGTGACCCTTACCGACAACGACGACCCGGTGAGGTTCTCGATTGCCGATGCGGACGCCACCGAGGGCGGCAAGGTGACTTTCACGGTGAGCCGCGCCGGGGCTGAGGACAACGTGGCGTCGGTGAAGGTGGCGACTGCGGCGGATTCAGGCGAGGGCGTCAAGGCCGCCGGCACGGACGACTACACCGGCATCACGACGGCGCAGACGCTGAACTTTGCCAAGGGCGTCACCAGCCAGACGGTGGAGGTGCAGACCACGCAGGACGACCTGTTCGAGCCGGACGAGACGTTCAAGGCGGTGCTGAGCGCCCCGGTGCTGGGCGACGGGGACCCGGGCACCGGGGTGAGCATTGAGTCGGGCAAGGGCACGGCCACGGGCACGATCAGGAACGACGACACCCAGCCCTCGTTCGCCATAGCCGACGCGAGCGCGTCCGAGGGCGATGCGATCACCTTCACGGTGACTCGTAGCGGTGCGATGGACAACGCGGTGTCGGTGAAGTGGAACACCAGGGCGGCCAGCGGAGCAGGCGCGGCGGCTACCACCGACTACACCCCGGTAACGACGGCGACGACGCTGACCTTCGCCAAGGGCGTGGGCACTCAGACCTTCACGGTCGACACCACCGAGGACACGCTGCACGAGGGCAACGAGACCTTCCGGGTAGAGCTGACCGGGGCTGTCGGCGCCACGATCGCCACCGCCCAGGCCATCGGCACCATCAACGACGACGACGCGGCGCCCACGGCGCTGACGCTGTCGGTGGACGCGGATACGGGAACAGACGGAACGCAGACAACCATCGCGGAAGACGGCGGCACCAAGACGGTGCGCGTGACGGCGACGCTGGGCGGCAGCTCAACCTTTACCGAGGCGAAGACGGTGACGTTGGAGGTGGGCGCGGACGCCGACAGCGCGACGGAGGACACGGACTACACGGAGGTCACGACCAGGAGCATCACGATCAATGCGGGGTCGTCGAGCGGCTACGTGGATTTCACGCTCACGCCCAGGGATGACACGCTGCACGAGGGCAGCGAGACGATCAGCCTGCACGGCACGCTGACGGGCCTGATGGTAACGGACGCCTCGATCACGCTCACCGACGACGACGGGGCGCCCACGGCGCTGACGCTGTCGGTGGATGCGGACACGGGCACGAACAATGTGCAGACCTCCTTGGCCGAGAACGGCGGTGCCAAGACGGTGCGGGTAACAGCGACGCTGGGTGGCAGCTCAACCTTTACCGAGTCGAAGACGGTGACGTTGGAGGTCGGTGCGGACACTGACAGTGCGACCGAGGGGACGGACTACACGGAGGTCACGACCAGGAGCATCACGATCAATGCGGGGGCGTCGAGCGGGTATGTGGAGTTCACGCTCACGCCCATCGACGATACCCGGCACGAGACCAGCGAGACCATCAGCTTGGACGGGACGCTCGACGGCGTTACTGTCACCGACGCCTCCCTCTCGCTCACCGACAACGACGCGGCCCCGACCACACTCACACTCGCCGTCGATGCCGACAACGACACCCAGAACGTTCAGTCCTCACTCGCCGAGAACGGCGGCGCGAAGACCGTCAAGGTGACCGCCACGCTCGGCGGCTCTACCCAGTTCGACGAAGACAAGACCTTGACGCTGATCGTCGGCAAGAACACCGACAGCGCCACCGAAGGCACGGACTACACGAACGTCGCCGACGTCACCCTCACCATCCCCGCCGGCGACCAGGACGTGGAGCACACCTTCACCCTCACGCCCACCGACGACGCTTTCCGCGAGGATAGCGAGACCATCTCCTTCGACGCCACCCTCGCCGGGGTCGCCGTTGCCGGCGCCAGCATCACGCTGACCAGCGACGACGCCGCACCGTCCATCACGCTCACCGTCGATGCCGACAAGGACACCGACAACGTGCAGACATCCCTCGCCGAGGACGGCGGCATGAAGACCGTGCGCGTCACCGCCACGCTCGACGGTACCACCCGCCTCGAAGCGGCCGCGGATCTCACTCTCGCCGTCGGCAAGGACGGTGACAGCGCTGTGGAAGGCACCGACTACACCACCGTTGCTGACCGGACCATCACCATCGGCGCCGGAGTTGCCAGCGTCACAGACGACTTCACGCTCACGCCCACCAACGACGACATAGACGAGCCCGATGAGGGCATCAGCATTGAAGGCACGCTCGCCGGCATCACCGTCGCCGGGACATCCCTGACGATCACCGACGACGAGGTCATGCCCACGGTGAGGCTGGTGTTGACGCCCACCGCCATCGACGAGAGCGGGGATGACAACGCCAGCACGGTGACGGCGACGCTGTCGGGCAAGTCGAGCGTTGCGGTGACCGTGACGGTGGCCGCAGCCGCGGGCGCCGACACGGTTGCGAGCGATTTCACGGTGAGCAACAACAAGACGCTGACCATCGCGGCGGGCGCGACCACCAGCACCGGCTCGGTGACGATCACGGCGGTGGACAATGACGTTGACGCGCCGAACAAGACGGTGACGGTTTCCGCCGTCGCCAGCGGTGGCGGCGTGGCCAACCCGGGCAATCAGACCCTGACGATCACCGACGACGAGGGCGTCCCGACGGTGACACTGGCGCTGGATCCAACCGCCATCAACGAGAGCGGGAATGGCAACGCGAGCACGGTGATGGCGACGCTGTCGGGCAAGTCGAACGAAGCGGTGACCCTGACGGTGGCAGCAACCGCGGGCGCCGACACGATCGCGGGCGATTTCACCCTGAGCGGCACGACCCTGACCATCGCC
The DNA here is from genome assembly GCA_965213885.1 of Candidatus Poriferihabitaceae bacterium. GTDB lineage: Bacteria > Pseudomonadota > Gammaproteobacteria > Arenicellales > Poriferihabitantaceae > VYFG01. Next base: position 2,078,585 of record OZ243919.1, on the reverse strand, counting down.
GCCGGTGCGACCACCAGCACCGGCGCGGTGACGATCACGGCGGTGGACAATGACGTTGACGCGCCGAACAAGACGGTGACGGTCTCGGCCACCGCCAGCGGCGGCGGCGTGGCCAACCCGGGCAATCAGACCCTGACGATCACCGACGACGAGGGCGTCCCGACGGTGACACTGGCGCTGGATCCAACCGCCATCAACGAGAGCGGGAATGGCAACGCGAGCACGGTGATGGCGACGCTGTCGGGCAAGTCGAACGAAGCGGTGACCCTGACGGTGGCTGCAGCGGCAGGCGCGGACACGGTTGCGGCCGACTTCGCGTTGAGCACCACCACGACCCTGACCATCGCCGCGGGTGCGACCACCAGCACCGGCACGGTGACGATCACGGCGGTGGACAATGACGTGGACGCGCCGAACAAGACGGTGACGGTCTCGGCCACCGCCAGCGGCGGCGGCGTGGCCAACCCGGACAATCAGACCCTGACGATCAACGACGACGAGGGCGTCCCGACGGCCACCCTGGTGCTGACGCCAACCGCCATCGACGAGAGCGGGGCGACGAACTCCAGCACGGTGACGGCGATGCTGTCGGGCAAGTCCAACGCGGCGGTGACCCTGACGGTGGCCGCGGCGGCGGGGGCCGACACCGCTTCGGGCGATTTCACCCTTAGCGGCACCACCCTGACCATCGCCGCGGGTGCGACCACCAGCACCGGCACGGTGACGATCACCGCGGTGGACAATGACGTGGACGCGCCGAACAAGACGGTGACGGTCTCGGCCACCGCCAGTGGCGGCGGGGTTGCCGACCCGGGCAACCAGACGCTCACTATCACGGACGACGAAGGCGTCCCGACGGTGACGCTGGTGCTGGATCCAACCACCATCAACGAGAGTGGCGCCACAAACTCCAGCACGGTGACGGCGATGCTGTCGGGCAAGTCGAGCGCGGCGGTGACGGTGACGGTCTCGGTGCCGAACGATGCCCCGGTCACGTTGAGCAACAACGCCATACTGACCATCGCCGCCGGTGCGACCACCAGCACCGGCACGGTGAAGATCACGGCGGTGGACAACGACGTGGACGCGGCGAATGCATCGGTCGTGGTGTCGGGGGTGGCCGCGGGCGGCGGGGTTGCCAACCCGGACAATCAAACCCTGACGATCAACGACGACGAGGGCACGCCCACGGTCACCCTGGCGCTGACGCCCACCGCCATCGACGAGAGCGGGGATGACAACGCGAGCACGGTGACGGCGATGCTGTCGGGCAAGTCGAGCGCGACGGTGACGGTGACGGTCTCGGTGCCGAACGATGCCCCGGTCACGTTGAGCGCCAACACGACCCTGACCATCGCAGCGGGTGCGACGACCAGCACCGGCGCGGTGACGATCACCGCGGTGGACAATGACGTGGACGCGCCGAACAAGACGGTGACGGTCTCGGCCACCGCCAGCGGCGGGGGCGTTGCCAACCCGGGCAATCAGACGCTCACCATCACCGACGACGAGGGCACGCCGACGGCCACCCTGGTGCTGGATCCAACCACCATCGACGAGAGCGGGGATGACAACGCGAGCACGGTGACGGCGACGCTGTCGGGCAAGTCGAACGAGGCGGTGACGCTGACGGTGGCCGCGGCGGCGGGCGCCAACACCGCTTCGGGCGATTTCACCCTGAGCGGCACCACCCTGACCATCGCGGCGGGTGCGACCACCAGCACCGGCTCGGTGACGATCACGGCGGTGGACAACGACGTGGATGCCCCGAACAAGACGGTGACGGTCTCGGCCACCGCCAGCGGCGGGGGCGTTGCCGACCCGGGCAACCAGACGCTCACCATCACCGACGACGAAGGCGTCCCGACGGCCACCCTGGTGCTGGATCCAACCACCATCGACGAGAGCGGGGATGACAACGCGAGCACGGTGACGGCGACGCTGTCGGGCAAGTCGAACGAGGCGGTGACGCTGACGGTGGCCGCGGCGGCGGGCGCCGACACCGCTTCGGGCGATTTCACCCTGAGCGGCACCACCCTGACCATCGCAGCGGGTGCGACCACCAGCACCGGCTCGGTGACGATCACGGCGGTGGACAACGACGTGGATGCCCCGAACAAGACGGTGACGGTCTCGGCCACCGCCAGCGGCGGGGGCGTGGCCAACCCGGCCAATCAGACCCTCACCATCAACGACGACGACGACGCGCCCAGCGGCATCACGCTGTCGGTGTCACCGGCCACGGTCGGGGAGGAGGACGGCGAGACCGAAATCACGGTGACGGCCACGGTGAACGGCACCACGCGCTACGTGGACGCCAAGACCGTGACGGTGAGCGTGGGCGGCGGCACGGCGATATCGGGCACGGACTACGACGCGGTGGCGAACTTCGACATCACCATCGCTGCGGGCGATGCGAGCAAAACCGGCACCTTTGACCTGACGCCCATCAACGACGTCCTGGACGAGGCCAACGAGACGATCAACGTCACGGGCACGTCCGGCAGTCTGACCATCACCTCAACCACGGTCACCATCAACGACGATGACGACGCGCCGGGCGCAATCATGATCTCGGTGGACGCGGACACGGGCACGAACGGCACGCAGACAACCATCGCCGAGAACGGCAGTGCGAAGACGGTCAGGGTCACTGCGACGATCACCGACGAGACGCGGTTTGTCGAGGCGAAGACGGTGACGTTGGAGGTGGGTGTGGACGCCGACAGCGCGACGGAGGGCGCGGACTACGCCAACCTGGGGACCCGGAGCATCACGATCAATGCGGGGTCGTCGAGCGGGTATGTGGAGTTCACGCTCACGCCCACCAACGACGTGCTGCATGAGGGCAACGAGACGATCAGCCTGGACGGGACACTGATGGGCGTGACGGTGACGGATGCCACGATCACGCTGACCGACGACGATGCGGCGCCCACCGGCATCACGCTGACGGTTTCGCCGGCCACCGTCGGCGAGGGGGCTGGCGAGACCGAGATCACGGTGACCGCCACGGTGAACGGCACCACGCGTTACGTGGACGCGAAGACGGTGACGGTGAGCGTGGGCGGCGGCACGGCGACATCGGACACGGACTACGACGCCGTGGCCAACTTCGACATCGTCATCGCCGCGGGCGACGCAAGCAAAGCCGGCACGTTCGACCTGACGCCGACGCAGGACGATCTGCACGAGGGCAGCGAGACGATCGGTCTGGACGGGACGGTGACGGGCGTGACGGTGACGGACGCCACGCTCACCCTGACCGACGACGACGGCCAGCCCTCGTTTGCGGTGGCCGACGCCAGCGCCGATGAGGGCGATGCGATCACCTTCACGGTGACCCGCTCAGGCGCCATGGACAACGCGGTGTCGGTGAAGTGGAACACCAAGGCGGACACCGGGGCGGGCGCGGCGGCCACCACCGACTACACCGCGATGACCACGGCGACGAAGCTGGATTTCGCCAGCGGCGCGAGCAGCCAGACCTTCACGGTCGCCACCACCGAGGACACCCTGCACGAGGGCAACGAGACCTTCCTGGTGGAGTTGACCGAGCCGGTCGGCGGCATTATCAGCGATGCCGAAGCCACCGGCACCATCACCAACGACGACGCGGCGCCCACGGCGCTGACACTGTCGGTGGACGCGGACACGGGCACGATGGGAACCCAGACCTCCCTGGCCGAGGACGGCGGTGTGAAGACGGTGCGGGTGACGGCGACGCTCGGCGGCAATTCGACCTTTAACGTGGCCAAGACGGTGGCGGTGGAGATAGGTGCGGACGCCGACGGTGCCACGGAGGGGACGGACTACGCCAACCTGGGGACCCAGAACATTACGATCAATGCGGGGGCGTCGAGCGGCTATGTGGAATTCACGCTCACGCCCACCGATGACGATATAGACGAGCCCGATGAGGGCATCAGCATTGAAGGTACGCTCGCCAGCGTCACTGTCACCGGGACGTCGCTCACGATCACGGACGACGAGGGCACGCCCACGGTGACCCTGGTGCTGACGCCAACCACCATCAACGAGAGCGGGAATGGCAACGCCAGCACGGTGACGGCGACGTTGTCAGGCGAGTCGAGCGCGGCGGTAACGGTGGAGGTCTCAGTGCCGAACGATGCCCCGGTCACGTTGAGCGCCACCACGACCCTGACCATCGCAGCGGGCTCGAAGGCCAGCACCGGCACGGTGACGATCACGGCGGTGGACAATGATGTGGATGCGCCGAATGCGTCGGTCGTGGTGTCGGGGGTGGCGGCGGGCGGCGGCGTTGCCGTTGCCAACCCGGGCAACCAGACGCTCACGATCACGGACGACGAGGGCACGCCCACCGTGACGCTGGTGCTGACGCCCACCACCATCAACGAGACCGGTGCGACGAACTCCAGCACGGTGAAAGCGACCCTTTCGGGCAAGTCCAATACGGCGGTGACCCTGACGGTGGCCGCAGCCGCGGGCACCGACACCGCGGCGAGCGATTTCACGGTGAGCAACAACAAGACCCTGACCATCGCGGCGGGCGCGACCACCAGCACCGGCGCGGTGACGATCACGGCGGTGGACAACGACGTGGATGCGCCGAACAAGACGGTGACGGTCTCGGCCACCGCCAGCGGCGGCAGCGTTGCCGACCCGACTGATCAGACCCTGACGATCACAGACGACGAAGGCGTCCCGACGGTGACGCTGGTGCTGACGCCAACCACCATCAACGAGAGCGGGAATGGCAACGCCAGCACGGTGACGGCGACGCTGTCGGGCAAGTCGAACGCCGCGGTGACCCTGACGGTGGCTGCGGCGGCGGGCGCCGACACCGTTGCGGGCGATTTCACCCTGAGCGGCACGACCCTGACCATCGCCGCCGGTGCGACCACCAGCACCGGCGCGGTGACGATCACCGCGGTGGACAATGACGTGGACGCGCCGAACAAGACGGTGACGGTCTCGGCCACCGCCAGCGGCGGGGGCGTTGCCAACCCGGGCAACCAGACGCTGACCATCACAGACGACGAGGGCGTCCCGACGGTAACACTGGCGCTGGATCCAACCACCGTCAACGAGAGCGGGAATGGCAACGCCAGCACGGTGACGGCAACGCTCTCGGGCGAGTCGAGCGCCGCGGTGACGGTGGAGGTCTCGGTGCCGAACAATGCCCCGGTCACGTTGAGCGCCAACAAGACCCTGACGATCGCGGCGGGCGCGAAGGCCAGCACCGGCACGGTCACGATCACGGCGGTGGACAACGACGTGGATGCGGCGAATGCATCGGTCGTGGTGTCGGGGGTGGCCGCGGGCGGGAGCGTTGCCAACCCGGCCGACCAGACCCTCACTATCACGGACGACGAGGGCACGCCGACGGCCACCCTGGTGTTGGCGCCAACCACCATCGACGAGAGCGGCGCCACGAACTCCAGCACGGTGACGGCGACGCTGTCGGGCAAGTCCAACACGGCGGTGACCCTGACGGTGGCTGCGGCGGCGGGCGCCGACACGGTCGCGGGCGATTTCACGGTGAGCGGCAACAAGACCCTGACGATTGCGGCGGGTGCGAGGACCAGCACCGGCACTGTGAAGATCACCGCGGTGAACAACAACGTGGATGCCCCGGACAAGAGTGTGACGGTCTCGGCCACCGCCAGCGGCGGGGGCGTCGCCAACCCGGATAACCAGATCCTGACCATCACCGACGATGACGCGGCGCCCAGCGGCATCACGCTCTCGGTGTCACCCGCCACGCTGGGCGAGGGCAATGGATTGACCACTATCACCGTGACGGCCACGGTGAACGGCAGCACGCGCTACGTGGACGCCAAAACCGTAACGGTGAGCGTGGGCAGCGGCACGGCGATAGCGGGCACGGACTACGGCGCTGTGTCGAACTTCGACATCACCATCGCCGCGGGCGATGCCAGCAAAGCAGGCACGTTCGACCTGACGCCCACCGACGACGCCCTGCACGAGGAGGATGAGACGATCGAAGTCACGGGAAGCTCCGGCGCGCTGACCATTACCCCGGCCACGGTCACCATCACCGACAATGACGCCTCGGGGCCAGAGGGCACGGTCTCGCTCTCGGCATCGCGCTACGAGGTGCTGGAGGGCGATTCGCTGTCGGTGACGGTCAAGCTGTCCGAGTCCCTCGCTGCCGATACGGTGATTGAGTTGGAGGCGACCAGCCCGTCCGGCCACACCGCGACACCCGGCACGGACTACGACGGCGCCGTGCAGACGGTCACGATCCGGGCGGGCGCAACGAGCGGGCAGGCGCGCATTTCGACCACACGCGACAACCGGAATGACCCCAATGAGACCTTCAAGCTGGCAATCCGGGCATCCGAACTGCCGGGCACCGTAACCCTCGGCGAGCCTGACACGGCCGTCGTCACGATCCGGGAGCGCGTGAGCGGGATCACGCCCCCGGCAACGGCCACGGTGAAGTATGCCGGCAGAAAGAGCCGGATCCTGATGCCCGTGCCGGCGGGTCTGAAAGGCCACGGAATCGATGTGGCCTTCTATTTCGATTGGGGCCCCGGTACGGCCCAGGGTGGGGGCGATTGCAGGGAACCTGGAACGGATGTGGTCGATTGGGGCCACTGGCCCTCCTTCCCCGAGGGGATGGTGAGAACCGGACCCCTGGTGCGCATCGCCGAGGACATCGATACCGACACGATCGAACTGGAAATCGAGTTATGTGAGGGTTCCGTGGGCAAAACCTTCACTGCCACCTGGGACACCGTCCAGTGGCTCGGCAACCCGGATCGCGGCTTCCCCGGCTTCAAGAGCTACCCATTCAACGCCGCCGCGGCCCATTGTACCTCGACCGCCCTGTGTTGGACGAAGGTCACGATCATAGGCGACACCCCCGACCCCGATCCCGAGGTTACGATTTCGGCCGGCAGCGACATCACCGAAGGCGGCGACGCCGTCTTCACCGTGCAGGCGACTCCGGCGCCGAAGTCGGATCTCGAGGTCACGCTGGCCATTGCCGACGACGCGGTGAGCGATTTTCTGGCGGATGGCGAGGAGGGATCGAAGACGGTCACCATCGCCGCGGGGAGCGACACGGCCACCTACACGCTCGCGACAACGGATGACGACCTTGAGGAGGCGAACGGCGGCGTATCGGCAACGCTTGCGGCCGGAGCCGGCTACCAGGTCGGCAGCCCGGCCACGGCGACAGTGGCGGTGGCCGACAACGACGATGATGATGACACTCGGGCGACCATCGTGCGCATAACCGGCGGCGCCGAGATCACCGAAGGAAGCGTTGCGCGCTTCACGCTCACAGGCGCCCCGGCCCCCTCGCAGGACATCATCGTCAACCTGCGCGTGACGCAAAGCGGCGCCTTCTCCGGGGACGGGGAACTCGGCGCACGCACCGTGACGCTCGGCGCGGATGCCACCGTCACCGTTGACATCCCCACCGTCGATGATTCGACGCTTGAAGACGACGGCAGCCTCACCATTACCGTCGAACCGGGAACCGGCTACACCCCGCACGCGACAGACGCCAGCGCCACCGTCGCGGTGGTCGACAACGAAGAGCCATCGTTGCCGACGATCCATATTGACGATGTCGAGGCAGCGGAGGGCGACGATTTGCATTTCACGTTCACGCTCTCCCATGCGGTGGACCACGAGGTGGATGTGTGGTGGGAGACCCGATTCGGGACGAACCCCCACGACGACGAAAACGGCCACGGGCCGAGCTACGGGGAGGCGATCCCCCACGCGGATTTCCGCTACGCCGACAGCCGGGTGACCGTTTACCCGGGGTCGACTCGAGGGGAATTCTGGGTCGAGACCTTCGATGACTCCCACGACGAGGGCCGGGAGACCCTCACCGTCGTGCTGACGGAGGCAACGGGCGCCATCATCGCGGACGAACTGGCAATCGGCACCATCGTCAATTCGGACCCGATGCCGGCGGCCTGGCTGGGCCGCTTCGGGCGCGCTGTCGCCGAGCAGGCGCTGGACGGCATTGCCGGACGTATCGCGGCGCCGCGGACGGCCGGCATGCAGGGCATGGTCGCCGGGCAGGCCCTGTCCTTCGGTGGCTCCACCGGGTTCGGGGCGGCGTCCCCACACGGCTCATTGTCCGGGACAAGCCTGTCGGAGCGCGCCCGGCTGTCCCTGTCCGACATCGACCGGCTGTTCGGCGATGAGCGGGCAGCCGACAGGTCACGGACACTTTCCGGGCGGGACCTGTTGCTCAGCAGCCGTTTCACGCTGACGGGAGAGCGGGACGCCACTGGCGGCAACCTCGCCTTCTGGGGCCGGGCGGCGCAATCGGGCTTCGATGGCCGGGAAGGCCGCTTCTCGCTCGACGGTGAGGCGATGACGGCGATGCTGGGCGCGGACTATGCGCGGGATCGATGGCTGGCCGGCATGGCGCTGATGCGGAGCAGCGGCAAGGGCGGGGGCAGTTATGCCGATCCCGGATCGGAGTCCGGGGCAGGCTCTGGATCGGTGCGCGGGGCCGGCGGGAAGGTGGAGGCCACGCTGACGGCGGCGATTCCCTATCTGACCCTGCAGGCTTCGGAACGTGTGAAGCTCTGGGGCGCGCTCGGCCACGGCGTAGGCGAGGTAATGCTCAAACCCGAGCTGGGCGAGATGCTGAAGTCGGACATCTCGTGGAGTATGGCGTCCCTGGGCCTGCGCGGCGACCTGCTGCCAACGAAGGAGAGCCCTGGATCGGAGTCTGGGTCCGGGGCAGGCGGCCCGGCACTGGCGCTGGTCTCGGACGCGCTGTGGGCCGGGACCTCCTCGGAGAAGACACGCGGGCTTGCGGCGTCGGAGTCCAATGTGACGCGGCTCAGGCTTGGTTTGGAGGGCAGCTGGAAGGTGCCACTGGAGGGCGATGCCAGCATCACGCCAAAGCTGGAAATGGGCATGCGCCATGACGGCGGCGATGCCGAGACCGGCTTCGGGGTGGAGCTCGGCGGCGGCATCACCTGGATGGACCCACGTCTCGGCCTCTCGCTCGACTTTTCGGGTCGGGCGCTTGTGGCGCATGACGCGGGAGAACTGGAGAACCGGGGCTTCGCGACCTCACTCGCCTTCGATCCCGACCCGGCCTCGGAACGAGGCCTGTCCTTCGCGCTGCGCCAGGACTGGGGCGGACAGGCTGAGGGCGGGCTCGACGCGCTGTTCCAGGCCGATCCGCTGAGTGACCGCACGGGCTCCGGATCGACCTCCGGGAGTCGCTGGTCTGCCGAGGGGGCATATGGTTTCCCGGCCTTTTCGGGGCGCTTCATCAGCAGCCCGCATATGGGCCTCGGTCTCGCCACCGGTGCGCGCGACTCCAGCCTCGGCTGGCGGCTCACGCCGGCAAGGAATGCACCCGATTTCTCCTTCGGGCTGAAGGCGACACGAAGGGAAAGCGACGGAGCCGGACCGGAGCATACCCTCGGGTTCGAGATCAGCGCGCGCTGGTGAGCATCAGGCTAACCGTAATCCGGTTACCCCGGCTGTGTCCGAGACCAGTCCCAGTCCATGGGGGTGGGCAGCAGTCAGCCGATGGCGGGAACCTCCCCGAATCGCCGGCTGAAGCGCTGGTTTTGCGGTTGCTGCATTTCCTTTTCCCCGAGGGGGACTTCCCAGGCGGTCTTCTGCTGCTTCGGCAATTCCGGCGTGGTACCGGTCGGGGCGAGCTTGTCTGCATGTCCGGATGGTGTCTTGCTGGCGGACTCCGGTTTGTCTGCGCGGATGGGATCCACCGGGCTGGTCCGGGCGGTTGCGGGTGCAGCGATACCCGGTTTGTCCGCGCGGGCGTGGTCCACCGGGTTTTCCCGTGGTCCGGACCGCTTCTGACCGCCCGTTCCGCGGGGTGATTTACCGCGCGCCTCCCGCTGCTGTTCCCGGCTGGAACCCGGTCTGCCGCGATCCCGGGCCCGGCGGCGGGGCGTCGCCTGGATGGGGGCGAGCATGGAAGGGTCGATGGGATTCTTCGGCAGGCTGTGACCGATGAACTCCTCGATCTCCATGATCGAATACGCATATTTTTCGCAGATGAAGCTGATGGCCTCACCGCTGGCACCGGCCCTGGCTGTCCTGCCAATGCGGTGAACGTAGTCTTCCGCGTCCTGGGGCAGGTCGTAGTTGATCACATGACCAACTGAGGGGATATGCAGGCCGCGGGCGGCGACGTCGGTGGCTACCAGGACCCGCTTTTCCCCCTCCTTGAATTGAGTCAGCAGCTTTTCCCTCTTGTTCTGGGGGACATCGCCGGACAGGGTTGCACTTTCGATTCCGTTGGCGAGCAATGTATTGGCGACATCTTCCGCGGCATGGCGGGTATTGACGAAGACGAGCACCCGGTCGGAAGGGATCTGTTTCAACTGGTTGACCAGCAGCGGCAGCTTTTCCTCGTCGCTGGGGTAGTAGCTGGTTTCCACGACCTTGTCGGCAATCACCTCGTCGCTGTCCACCTTGATTTCCATCGGATTGTTCATGTGCTCAAAGGCCAGTTCCATCACCCGATAGGACAAGGTTGCGGAAAAGAGCAGGTTCAGCCTCTGGTCTGCAGACGGCATCCGGCGCAGCAGATAGCGGATATCCTTGATGAATCCGAGGTCAAACATCCGGTCCGCCTCGTCCAGTATGGCAACGTCCGCATGCTTGAGAGAGAACAGGTTCTGGCGGTAGAAGTCGATCAGGCGTCCCGGGGTGCCGACCAGGATGTCGTTGTTCCCCGAAAGCATGTTCTTTTGCTGCTCGTAGCCGGTACCGCCATAGATCAGGCCGATGGACAGCCCGGTAAACCGGCCGAGCAGCAGCGCATCCTTGTGTATCTGGATGGCCAATTCCCGCGTGGGTGCAAGAATCAGGGCTCGGGGTTCGCCCTGCCGGTATCCCGGCAGCGGTTCCCGGGTCAGCAGCCGGTGGCAGCAGGCAAGCAGAAACGCGATGGTCTTGCCGGTTCCGGTTTTGGCCTGCCCCGCCACATCCGTGCCGTCCAGGGCATGCGGCAGCGACTGCGCCTGGATCGGTGTACAGTATTCGAACCCAGCTTCTGCCAGACCGCGAAGCAGTCGCTCATCCAGTGTGAATTCTGTAAATTTATGATCTGTAAGATGTTTTTCCGTCATTCTCGTGGTCCGCCCGCATTACAGGCGGGCAAGAAATAATTTGGGCGAAAAGCCTTGATTCAATAATCCGATGATTGCATATTACGACGGTTCACCCCTATCCCCATACAGACCACATGTCCAACAAAATCGTGCACGTTAGCGATGAGTCCTTCGCCGATGAAGTGTTGAATGCAGAAGGCCCCGTGCTGATAGACTACTGGGCGGAATGGTGCGGACCCTGCAAGATGATCGCGCCAATCCTGGACGAACTTGCCGAAGAATATGGCGGCAGGTTGAAAATTGCCAAGCTTAACATTGATGACAATCCGGAAACACCTCCGAAATTCGGCATCCGCGGCATTCCCACCCTGATGCTGTTCAAGGACGGGAATGTCGAAGCCACAAAAGTAGGAGCGGTATCGAAGTCGCAGCTTGCGGCATTTATCGAAAGCAACGTCGAATCCGCCGCATCATGAACTAGCGGGCGCATCCGCCCCATGCAGGGGCGGCCCGGAATGCGCGGACCCGGCCACGCATTCCATGTTCCGGGTCCGGCGGAGCAGCGATCTCGGGCAGGCTGGGCCCCGTGGCTTTTGTTCCGGTGCTGGACATCTGCCCCTTACGGCATTATTATTCACATACCGCATCCTCCTCGCAGTCGTTCAGACTGCTCCAGAAGTTTTCTGGCGTCAGGTATCCCGGGATAACCTGCCAAGTGTCCCAACTCAGTGAGCGCAAGGTTCAGCGCACCTATTAACACAGACTTTCTCCCCCATGTCTATCAGCCCAGAAGCCAAACCCAAGGCACCCCGCAATCCCTCAAGACAGCCTCTCCCGCCGGAATTCCATGAGGTGCCGCCGATCAGTCTCACGGAACTGAAAGAGAAAAAGCCCATCGAACTGGCGGAACTGGCCCGTGAACTGAATCTCGACAACATCACCAGGCTGCGCAAGCAGGACCAGATCTTCGCCATACTGAAGGCCCAGGCCCGCAAGGGCCAAAGAGTCATGGGCGAGGGCGTGGTGGAGATCCTGCAGGACGGCTTCGGTTTTCTTCGGTCCGCCTCATCTTCCTACCTGGCCGGCCCCGATGACATCTACATGTCGCCAAGCCAGATCCGGCGGTTCGGATTGCGCACCGGGGATACCGTTTCGGGACTGATCCGCCCACCCAAGGATTCGGAACGCTATTTCGCATTGCTGAAAGTCGAACAGATCAATTTCCAGACGCCGGAGGAGGCGAAGAAGAAGATCCTGTTCGAGAACCTGACTCCCCTGCACCCCGACGAGCGCTTGATTCTGGAGCGTGAGAACGGATCCAGCGAGGATCTGACCGGCCGGGTGATCGACCTGATCGCCCCCATCGGCAAGGGACAGCGGGGTCTCATCGTGTCGGCACCGAAGACCGGGAAAACCGTGATGCTTCAGCAGATGGCGCAATCCATCACCAGGATGAACCCGGAGGTGATGCTGATGGTGCTGCTGATCGACGAACGGCCGGAGGAGGTGACGGAAATGCAGCGAACCGTGCGCGGGGAGGTCGTCTCCAGCACCTTCGACGAGCCTGCAGCCCGCCATGTCCAGGTGGCCGAAATGGTGATCGAGAAAGCCAAGCGACTGGTGGAGCACAAGAAAGACGTCGTGATTCTGCTGGACTCCATCACCCGGCTGGCGCGAGCCTACAACACGGTGGCGCCGGCTTCCGGCAAGGTGCTCACTGGCGGTGTGGACGCCAATGCACTGCAGCGGCCGAAGCGCTTCTTCGGCGCGGCTCGACATATCGAGGAGGGGGGCAGTCTGACCATTCTCGCTACGGCGCTGATCGACACCGGATCCAAGATGGACGACGTGATTTATGAGGAATTCAAGGGCACCGGCAACATGGAAATCCACCTCGATCGCCGGATCGCGGAGAAACGGGTGTATCCGGCGATGAACATCAACCGTTCCGGCACTCGCCGGGAAGAACTGCTGACGGCCCCCGCGGAACTGCAGAAGATCTGGCTGCTGCGCAAACTGCTGCATCCCATGGATGACCTGCAGGCAGTGGAGTTCCTGATCGACAAGCTGAAGGCCACCAAGAACAACGCGGAGTTCATCAAGTCGATGAACCGGTGACGGCTCCCGGCATCGGCCGGCGCGGGTGTCCTTGGCGCATGATTTCCCCTTGAATCGTGCGGGATATTTCACTACCATCGCGACCCTGCCCGGCAATCCACTTGGCGGCGCCGTCCTCGTTCCAGGAGACAGACATGAAATCAGGCATTCATCCGGAATACAGTGCAATCACGGTGACCTGTGCCTGCGGGAACAGCTTCCAGACCCGGTCCACGCTGGGAAAGGACCTCCACATCGAGATTTGCTCGTCCTGCCATCCCTTCTACACCGGGAAGCAGAAGGTGGTGGATACCGCAGGTCGGGTCGGTAGGTTCCAGGCCCGTTACAACAGAAAGTGAGCGGGCCGGGGAATCCCATGAAACAGGCGCCTGCAGGGCGCCTTTTTCATGGACCCCGGCCCGGCATCAGCCCCATGATTCCCGGGACCGCAGATCAGCCCCCCGAAACGCTACTCGCGGACGGGATCAGCCTTGCCGATGCCGTTGGCGTGGCTGCGAACCGCCTGGAGTCGGGTGGTCTTTGCTTCGGTCACGGCACTGATGACGCCGCCGGCGAGGCGGCGTGGCTGGTGCTGTGGGCCTGCGGGATGACTCCGGACGGACCGGCGATCCATTGGGAGCACCGACTGTCCGAAAACGAGCGGGCGACGGTTGCAGATCTCATCCGTCGACGCATCAACAGCCGCAGGCCGCTGGCATACCTGCTCGGAGAGGCCTGGTTTGCCGGGTACCGGTTCACCGTCGACGAGCGGGTACTGGTGCCGCGCTCCTATTTCGCCGAATGGATACCCGATCGTTTCGAGCCATGGATATGGTCCGGCGACATCCGTTCCATCCTTGACCTGTGCTGCGGCAACGGGTGCATCGGCATCGCCGCGGCAATGGCGTTTCCCCGGGCCCGGGTCCTGCTCAGCGACTTCTCGGCGGACGCGCTCGCCGTGGCGGAGCTCAACGTTCAGCGTCATGGGGTTTCAGACCGGGTGGAGATCAACCGGGGAGACCGATTCGAGGGGATGGCCCGCCGTTTCGATCTGATTCTGTGCAATCCGCCCTATGTTTCCAGAAGTCGGATGGATACACTACCCCCGGAGTACCTGGCCGAGCCCCGGCTGGGACTGGAGGCCGGGGAGGACGGACTGGATTTCATCGCGCCGCTGCTGGAGTCCGCCCGGGACTACCTGAATCCCGGCGGTTCGCTCATCGTCGAGGCGGGGAGTGCGGGACAGGCCGTCCTTAACCGGTGGCCGTCGGTGCCTTTCACATGGCTGGCGACGCGGAACGATGATCAGGTACTGTTCATGCTGGGCGCTGAAGAGCTTGGGCGGCATGAATTCTGAATTCTCTGTCCCCGTTCCAGGACGCTGAATGAGTAGTGACGAGCTGGAAAGATGCAGAATCAGACACTCTATCAACAGGCCTGCCGGGTCATACCCGGAGGCGTCAATTCCCCGGTACGGGCGTTCCGCTCCGTCGGCGGCAGCCCGGTGTTCATCTGCAGGGCCAAGGGCAGCCGCGTCTTTGCCGAGGATGGAACTGGATACATCGATTACGTGGGATCCTGGGGACCGATGATTCTCGGGCATGCCCACCCGGACGTGATTTCGGCGGTGGCCCTGCGGTCGGCGAACGGCCTCAGTTTCGGTGCACCCACCATGATCGAGACGGAAATGGCGGAACTCATCTGCCGGCGACTGCCCTGGGTGGAACAGGTGCGCATGGTGAATTCTGGCACCGAGGCGACCATGAGCGCGATCCGGTTGGCCCGGGGATTCACCGGTCGGGACAGGATTATCAAGTTCGAGGGCTGTTATCACGGCCACGCGGACAGCCTCCTGGTCAAGGCGGGTTCCGGTGCCCTGACGCTCGGCGTCCCCACTTCCCCCGGGGTTCCGGCGGACACGGTCAAGGACACCCTGACGGCCGGGTACAATGACCTCGACTCCGTGCGGCGGATCTTTGATTCGGTGGGTGACACGGTTGCAGCGGTCATTCTCGAACCGGTAGCCGGCAACATGAACTGCGTGCCCCCGGTCGAGGGGTTCCTCGAAGGGCTCCGTAGCCTGTGTGATCGGTACGGCAGCCTGCTCATCATGGACGAGGTCATGACCGGCTTTCGCGTGGGATATCAGGGTGCCCAGGGGCGCTACGGCGTACCGGGAGACATCACGGTCCTCGGCAAGATCATCGGCGGGGGCATGCCGGTGGGCGCGTTCGGCGCCCGGGCGGAGATCATGGCCCACCTGGCGCCGGAAGGGGGGGTCTATCAGGCCGGAACCCTGTCGGGAAATCCCGTGGCAATGGCTGCGGGGATTGCCACCTTGCGCGGTACCGAGGCGCAGGGCTTCTACCAGACCCTGGAGCAAAGAACGATGCAGCTGGTGGAGGGTATTCTGGAGGCGGCCGGGGAACGGGGCATTCCGATGCGGTCAAACCGCGTGGGCGCGATGTTCGGCCTGTTCTTCACCGACAGGCCTGCGGTCACGGGGTTCGACGATGTCGGCGCCTGCGATGGAGACCGGTTCAACCGGTTCTTCCACGGTATGCTCGAGGAGGGAATCTATCTGGCACCGTCGGCATTCGAAGCCGGGTTCGTTTCCGCGGCGCATTCCGAGGAGGATATTTCGGCCACGGTCGATGCCGCCCGCAGGGTGTTTGCACGAATGGAAGCTGGACTTTTCTAATGGTATCGATGATTGCGCACATCAGCAGACGATCAGTCTGTCCAGATCCTGTTTAAACTGCCGGTATCCATCAGGAGTTTCCAGGACATTGCCAGTCGGCGCCATTGAAATTTGTCTCCATACATGCCAGCGAGAAATGCAGGAACATGGGAACCTGCCGGACCCGGGAAATGTGCGTCTGAATCGTAAATTCGGCGAGGGTTGGAGCGTATCGGGGCGCCAGCGAACATATTTTCCGATCTGTGTGTTCATGGCTGCTCCCCCTGATAAGGTTCACAGACAGTCAACCCGGGGAAAATCGCACCGGTGGCCGACCCCGGCAGTCAGGCCACTTCCGCCCGGTCCCCGTTCTCGGCCAGCCAGTTCCTGCGGTCAGCGGCGCGCTTCCTCGCAAGCAGCATGTCTATGGTTTCATAGGGGCTGTCCCTGGCGTCCATCTTGAGTTGCAAAAGACTGCGCGAAACCGGGTTCATGGTGGTTTCCCTGAGTTGGAGGGGGTTCATTTCACCGAGTCCCTTGAACCGCTGCACGTTGACCTTGCCGCGGATTTTTTCCTCCTCGATCCGGGCGAGAATTCGGTTCTTGTCCGCTTCATCAAGCGCATAGTACGCCGTCTTGGCTACATCGATCCGGTACAGTGGCGGCATGGCGACGCAAACGCGGCCGGCTTCGACTAGCTTCCTGAAGTGGCGCAGGAACAATGCACACAGCAATGTGGCGATATGCAGGCCATCCGAATCCGCGTCGGCGAGGATGCAGATCCGGCCATAGCGCAGACCCGACAGATCCTCGGACCCGGGGTCTACACCGAGGGCCACGGCGATGTCGTGGACCTCCTGGGATGCCAGCACTTCGGCGGGGTCTACTTCCCAGGTGTTCAGAATCTTGCCCCTGAGGGGCATGATCGCCTGAAACACCCGATCCCTTGCCTGTTTGGCGGATCCTCCCGCGGAGTCGCCCTCGACGAGAAACAGCTCGGTCCGTTCCAGATCGTCGCTGGTGCAGTCCGCCAGTTTTCCGGGCAATGCCGGCCCGCTGGTGATCTTCTTCCGCTGCACCCGTTTGCCCGCGCGTAGCCGGCGCTGGGCTGATTCTATGGCCAGCAGGGCGATCTTCTCCGCCTCCTTGACATGCTGGTTCAGCCACAGGCTCAACTCGTCCTTTGCGGCGGACTGGATGAGCGTCGCCGCCTCCCGGGAACTGAGACGGTCCTTGGTCTGGCCGCTGAACTGGGGGTCGTGCATCCTGAGGGACAGGACATAGGAGCAGTTGTTCCAGACATCCTCGGGTGTGATCTTGATTCCCCTCGGGAGCAGGTCGCGGAATTCGCAGAATTCACGGATCGCCTCGGTAAACCCGCCGCGCAGACCGGAGACATGAGAGCCGCCCTGCACCGTGGGGATCAGGTTGACGTAGCTTTCGGCGACACACTCGCCGCCATCCGTCACCCATACCACTGCCCAGTCGATTTCACCGTCATCGCCCTTGTGGTGAAAGACGCAGGGCGATTCGGGCACGAGCCCCGCTCCTTCCAGGGCCCCGGCAAGATACTCAAGAAGGCCATCCTCATACTGCCAGCGTTCGCTGTTCTCCGGATGGACCTCATCCTCGTACGCAACCTCAAGACCCGGACACAGCACCGCCTTCGCGCGCAAGGCCCGTTTCAGGCGGGGAACATGAAACCTGGAGGAGTCGAAATAGGCGGGGTCCGGGTGAAAGCGCAGGGTGGTGCCGGTATTGCGCTGACCGACCTGTCCGATAACCTGCAACTCCCCCTTTTTCTCGCCGTTGGTGAACGACATGTAGTGCTCATTGCCATTGCGTCGAACCCAGACTTCAAGATGGTCCGAGAGCGCGTTGACTACGGATACTCCGACACCGTGCAGTCCGCCAGAATAGTTGTAGGCGTTTCCGGAAAACTTGCCGCCCGCGTGGAGTCGCGTGAGGATGAGTTCCACACCGGTCACGCCGTGTTCGTCGTGCAGGTCAACCGGCATGCCCCGGCCGTCGTCACGTACGGTCATCGCGCCGTCCCGGTGCAGCGTGATCTCGATCCGGCGGGCGAATCCGGCGATTGCCTCGTCCACGCTGTTGTCGATCACCTCATGGGCAAGGTGGTTCGGGCGGTCCGTTTCCGTGAACATCCCCGGGCGTTTTTTCACGGGGTCGAGTCCGGAAAGAACTTCTATGGCCGATGCATCGTAGGAACTGCTCATTTCAACACCGTGGATTCGATTGGGCGATGATAACCCAGCCCCGTGCCGGGCGTATGCCCGAAACTCTGGTAGAATTTGCCAGCAGTCAATGCCTGCCAGCCTCCGGTCCCCGCGATGCCGACGACAAGAAAATCCGCCACTCCGGACTTCGAAAAACTACTCGCCGAGCTGGAGGGTATCGTACAGCGCATGGAGCAGGGGGAGCAGACACTCGAGCAGACCATGAAGGACTTCGAGCGTGGTATGGAACTGTCGGAAAAATGCCAGGAAAGCCTTGACAGGGCCCAGCAGCGGGTGGACAAGCTGGTCAAGAAGCACGGCATCTACCAAGTGGAGTCAGGGAGCGACATATTGGAGGGTGATGAGCGGCACGATCCCGGCGGTGAGGACCCTGATGCCGGTGAATATTGATGCCATGAAACCAGTATGGTCACATGCCGGGGGATGACTTCGGCGAGCACTGGCGCCGCTGCCGGGAGCGCACGGAGTCGGTGCTCGAGGGGGTGTTTGAACGGCAGCCGGCCATACCCGCCGAGCTTATGGGCGCAATGCGCTACGCCACGCTGGACGGCGGCAAGCGGCTCCGGGCCATGCTCGTCTACGCCGCCGGGGAACAGCTGAAAGGATGCGGACCCGCATCGGGTGACGTGCTCGACGCCGCCGCCGCGGCCGTGGAACTGGTGCATGCGTACTCCCTCGTGCACGACGATCTGCCCGCCATGGATGACGACGACCTGCGAAGGGGCAGACCCACATGCCATCGCAAGTTTGACGAGGCCACGGCAATTCTGGCGGGTGACGCCCTG
Organism: Candidatus Poriferihabitaceae bacterium; assembly: GCA_965213885.1. Classification (GTDB taxonomy): domain Bacteria; phylum Pseudomonadota; class Gammaproteobacteria; order Arenicellales; family Poriferihabitantaceae; genus VYFG01. The sequence continues at coordinate 2,059,681 of OZ243919.1, read as the reverse complement.
CAGTCGTTGGCGTTCGAGATCTTGTCCGGCGGAGATCTGAGTTCCCTGCCAGCGGAAAGGCGGCTGCGCATGGTGAATTGCCTGGCTGCCGGCATCGGTGGATCCGGAATGGCCGGCGGACAGAAGCTGGACATGGCGGCCACCGGCCGGACGCTCGACCTCGAGGACCTGGTTTCCATGCACGGCATGAAAACCGGGGCCCTGATCCGCACCTGCTGCGTGCTGGGTGGCCTTGCGGCCACGGAATCCGCGGAGTCGCAGCTCAACGCCCTGGATAGTTACGGCAAGGCCATCGGCATGGCGTTCCAGATCGTCGACGATATTCTGGATGTCACCGCGGACAGCACTGTCCTTGGGAAGGACAGCGGGTCGGACGACAGGATGCAGAAGACCACTTTTGTTTCCCTTCTGGGACTGGACCAGGCCCGCGTCCAAAGAGACCGGTGGCATGAGGCCGCCCTTGATAACGCCTGCGACCTGGGTGACAGGGGTGGTATATTTCATCAGATCGCAAATTTTGTTGTTGCCCGAAGCTACTGATTACGGTTGCAAACCTGTCATGAACAACAATGAACAATAATACGAATGAATCCTGATTGCCGTCGCCATGCCTGAACCAGCCGAATATCCGCTCCTGTATTCCATCGACACGCCGCGACAGCTCAAGTTGCTGCAACCCGAGCAACTGCCCCAACTGGCGGACGAATTGCGTCGTTTTCTGATCGAGGTGACGTCCCAGACCGGGGGTCATTTGGCACCGGGACTGGGGGCGGTGGAGCTCACACTGGCGCTGCATTACGTCTTCAATACGCCAAGGGACCGGCTGGTCTGGGATATCGGCCACCAGGCGTACCCGCACAAGATCATCACCGGCCGACGGGACCGGTTTGCCACCATCCGGCAGTTTGGCGGCCTGTCCGGCTTCCTGAAGAGGACAGAAAGCGAATATGACACGTTCGGTGCCGGACATGCGAGCACCTCGGTGAGTGCGGCCCTGGGGATGGCCGTGGCGGCGAGCGCCAAGGGGGAGGACCGCGAGGTTGTGGCGGTGATCGGTGACGGTGCCCTCACGGGGGGCATGGCCTACGAGGCCCTCAACAATGCCGGCGACCTGGACGCCAACCTGCTGGTGATCCTGAACGACAATGAAATGTCGATATCGCCCAACGTGGGGGCCATATCCAACTATCTCGCGCGGATACTCTCCGGTCGCACCTACACCTCCGTGCGCGAGAGTCAGACCGTTCTCAGCACACTGCCTCCCCGCCTGCTCAGTTATGCCCGCCGCTGTGAGGAGCACATCAAGGGCATGTTGATGCCCAGCACCCTGTTCGAGGAGCTTGGTTTCTACTACATCGGCCCCGTGGACGGTCATGACCTGAAGGCTCTGGTCAAGACCCTCGAGAACATGCGTGACCTGGATGGTCCGAGATTCCTGCACGTGGTCACCCAGAAAGGCAAGGGTTTTGAGCCCGCCGAGGGCGATCCCTGCGTGTATCATGGCGTGTCGCCGTTCAATCCCAGTACCGGGAAGCTGGAGTCCAAGCCGGTGAAGACCCGTACCTTTACCCATGTTTTCGGCGACTGGCTCTGCGACATGGCCGAGATGGACGGCCGGCTGATCGGGATCACACCGGCCATGCGCGAGGGGTCCGGCCTGGTGAAATTTTCCACGGCCTATCCGGACCGGTACTTCGATGTGGGCATTGCGGAACAGCATTCACTGACGTTTGCCGCCGGGCTGGCCTGCGAGGGGCTCAAACCGGTGGTGGCGATCTACTCGACTTTCCTGCAGCGGGCCTATGACCAGCTGATTCACGACATCTCCATACAGGATCTGGATGTCGTATTCGCCATAGATCGGGCGGGGTTCGTGGGCGCAGACGGTGCCACCCATTCCGGGACCTACGATTTCTCATACCTGCGCTGCATACCCAACATGCTGATCATGGCACCTGCGGACGAAGCGGAATGCCGCAACATGCTCTACACCGGATTCGTGCACCAGGGACCCGCGACGGTCCGATATCCCCGGGGCGGCGGTCCGGGGGTGGCCGAGTCCAAAGAGATGGAAATGCTGCCCATCGGCAAGGGCGAGATCTGTCGGCAGGGGAGGGATGTGGCCATCCTTTCCTTCGGCACCCTGCTCGCACCGGCGCTGGAAGCCGCGGAAACACTGGATGCCACCGTGGCGAACATGCGCTTCGTGAAACCGCTGGACCGGGAACTGGTGCTCGGCCTGGCGGATTCCCACGGCTGCCTGGTCACTGTGGAGGACCACGTGATCGCCGGGGGCGCGGGATCGGCGGTCAATGAACTGCTGCTTGCCGGGAAACGGAAGGTGGACGTGATCAACCTGGGCGTGCCGGACAGGCACTTCGATCACGGCAGCCAGCAGCAGCAGCTTGCCTCATGCGGCCTTGATCCGGAGGGGATCATCGCCTCGGTCCAGGGCCGCCTGGGCATCAGGGATGGCACTGGGCAGGCCGACAACGTCAAGCCTCTGCGCCGTTGACGTCCAGCGCCGGGAGCCGGCGGATGCCTGCAACGGCTATGGCTGGCCGAGCCTCAGGGTGACGACGCCTCCGAGTGCGTCCTGGATTTCCTCCAGGGTAATGTAGCCGCGCTCGAAGGGAACGGCAAAAATCCCGCACTTCAGTTCCCTGACGCGCGGCTGGCCGGCGGATACGAGCCGGACCGTGGTCATCATGTACTCGGCACTGTAGTCCTGAATGGGCAGGCTGGACATCGCATAACGGACATTCGGCAACAGGACTCCCGAATACTCGATGCGGCTCCTGAGCCCCTTCACGGCGAACTGGTCAGGATGGATCGTGAACCCTGAGTCAATCACCGCGGGGTCGCGGAACACGTGAAAATAGCAGTACGGGTTCCGGTGCGCCAGTCCGGCGCCGGTGACGACCTTGCCATGCTGGAGATAGACCCGTGCGCCGGCGGCCGCCTGGACGGAGTGATGCAACACCACCTCGTCTCCCGGATGGATATGGCGGGTGGCCGGGGATGCGGCGGGGCCGAACGCGATGGCCGCCAGCGGGGCCAGCATCAAAGTCATGGCGACCCGGCGGAACCAGAGGGGCGCCCGTCCCCGGGCGGTTTTCGGGATGCCGGTTCCCGGATTTCCTGCAGCTTGCTTCATGACGGTATCATTCTGTCGGATGGGGGCGGTGCGCGGTCAATGCCCCGGTTGCAAGACTTCAGCTTAACCAGCATCCGGTGGTGCGGGCAAGATGAATGCCGCCGTGTCGAGGCTTCTGGTAGAATCCCGCGTCTATCGAGATTCGCCGGATGCGATCATACTGCTCTCCCCTGTAGACACGATGCCCGACCGCCAAGTTCCCGACCTGCTTGAAAATTCCATGGTCGAAGTGTCGGATGTCCAGTTCGGTTATGACGGAAGGGAGATTTTCTCTGGGCTGGACCTGCGTATACCCCGGGGCAAGGTTACGGTTGTGATGGGGCCGAGCGGATGCGGCAAATCGACCCTGCTGGGTTTCATCGGCGGCCGGTTGAGACCCCTGAAAGGCAGTGTGCGTTTCGATGGTGTTGAAGTTCCCTACGGCGCCGGAGAGCGTCTTTACACCATGCGCCGGAACATGGGTATGCTGTTCCAGAGCAGTGCACTGTTGACCGACCTGACAGTGTTCGAGAACGTGGCTTTTCCCCTGCGTGAACAAACCGATCTCCCGGAGCCGCTGATCCGCATCCTGGTGCTGATGAAACTGGAACTTGTGGGATTGCGCGGCGCGCGGGAACTCATGCCGTCATCCCTGTCCGGCGGCATGGCGCGCCGGGTGGCGCTGGCCCGGGCCATCGTGCTGGATCCCGCGATGATCATGTATGACGAACCCTTCGTCGGTCTTGACCCCATTTCCATGGGAGTGATCGTCAAGTTGATCCGGGAACTCAACGATGCGCTGGGGCTGACCTCCATCGTCGTCACCCACGATGTGCGGGAAGGCTGCAGTATTGCCGATTATGTTTATCTCCTCGGCAACGGGCGGGTCATTGGCCATGGTCCGCCGGAGGAGGTGATGCAGAGCGGACAGCCGGAAACCCGGCAGTTCATGCGAGGCCTGCCGGATGGTCCCGTGGGCTATCATTATCCGGCGGAAGATTATTTCGCCGACCTGAGAGGCTCTGGCTGATGCTGTGGATACAGCGGCTCGGCAGGACCGGGATCGACTTCGTCTCTCGTCTTGGACATGCCGTGGTGTTTCTCCTGCACGCACTGTCCGGCGCCTTTCGCTGTCTGCCGAGGTTCGGCCTGGTCGTCCAGCAGCTTTATTTCATCGGGGTTTTGACCGTTCTGATCATCCTGGTATCCGGATTTTTCGTGGGCATGGTGCTGGGGATGCAGGGTTATTACCAACTGGTGAATTTCAGCGCCGAATCCAGCCTTGGCCTAGTGGTCGCGCTCTTCCTGGTCCGCGAACTCGGGCCGGTTCTGTCGGCGCTGCTGTTCGCCGGCCGGGCGGGTTCCGCGTTGACCGCCGAGATCGGGCTCATGAAGGCCACGGAGCAGATTTCCGCCATGGAGATGATGGCGGTGGATCCCATGACGCGGGTGATCGGCCCCCGGTTCATTGCCGGGATCATCGCGCTGCCGCTACTGGCGGCCATGATGAGCGCCATCGGCATACTGGGCGGCTACCTGATCGGTCATGGGCAGTTCGGTGTAGACTCCGGTGTGTACTGGTCATCGATGAACGAAGGCGTGGACTTGGTTGACGATGTACTCAACGGCGTCATCAAGAGCATCGTGTTCGGTTTTGTCGTGACCTGGATCGCGCTGTTTGAGGGTTTTGACGCAGTGCCGACGTCCGAGGGAGTCAGCCGGGCCACCACACGCACCGTGGTGACTTCTTCCCTGGTGGTGCTTGGCGGAGACTTTATCCTCACCGCTTTGATGTTTGGAGGCTTGTGAAGGTGCAGAAGAAAACCATCGAAATCTGGGTCGGGCTGTTCGTTGTTCTGGGTATCGCGTCCCTCGCCGTGCTGGCGCTGAAGGTCAGCGGGTCCACCGGAACCGGGGGCGATGTCTACCGGGTACATGCGCGGTTCGAAAATGTCGGCGGGCTCAGCGTGAAGGCGCCGGTGATGGTCGGGGGGGTGCGTATCGGACGCGTGGCCGAAATCACAATCGACAAGGACGACTACAGCGCGGTCGTGGGTATGGATATTGCCGGGCACTATGACAACCTGCCCGTGGACACGGGTGCCAGCATCCTCACCTCCGGCCTCCTGGGCGCCCAGTTCGTGGGTCTCGATCCCGGCGCAGAAGACATATTCCTCGAGGAAGACGACGAGATCGAGATTACCCAATCGGCACTCCAGCTCGAATCCCTGATCGGTCAGTTCATGTTCAGCCTGGCCGGTAATAATGACGATGAAGGCAACTAGCGCCGCATCACAACTCGGAGTCAAATTTATGGGCATCACCGTCGGGAGCAAGTCCGGCCCCACCCCGGTCAACGCGTTTGCCCCGGCCCTCTTCGCACTTTGCATGGGCATCCTGACCAGTCTGCCCGTACGGGCCGAGCCTGCACCGGAACAGTTCATCCAGATGGCCGTTGAGGAATTGCTGGCGGAATTCACCCTGCGAAGGGGGGAACTGGAAGGGGACCACCCCGCGCTGTATCACATGGTGGACCGGGTCACCAATCCATACTTCGATTTCGGCAAGATTTCCAAGCTGGTGCTCGCCCAGAACTGGAAGTCCGCAAGCACGGAGCAGCGCAGGCAGTTCGGCGAGGAATTCCGGAAACTTCTGATCCGCACCTACGCCACCGCCCTGTTCCAGTACACTGGCGACGGAACGATGGCGTTCAATACCACCCGGATCAGGGAGAGAGGCGGGCTGAAATTCGCCACCGTCGAATCCGAGATCACCCTGGCGGACGGCCCTGTCATCCCGCTGAGATATTCCATGATTCTGGATGGTGACGGCCGGTGGAAGATCTATAACATCACCATCGCGGGGGTCAATCTCGTCACCAACTACCGCAAGATCTACAGTACTTCCATCCGCAGTCTCGGGCTTGACGGTCTGATCGGTTCGATGCGGGAGGCCAATCACGTGAACAGTCCAGGTTGAGGGCCGCCCGGGGTGGATATGGTCCAGGTGGTGCAAACCGAAACCGGTCTCTCGCTTCGTGGGGACCTTACCGTCGACACGGTGAATCAGGCACTGCAGTCTACCCGGGCGTTTGCCGGGAATGAATGTATCCTTGATCTCGCGGCGGTCGACCATGTCGACAGTGCGGGGCTGGCCCTGCTGGTGTACTGGATGGCCGAGGCCGCGCGGAAAAACTGCAGGCTGCGCCCGTGCAATGTCCCGGGCCGGATTCAATCGCTGATGCGGATTCTGGGCCTGGCGGATCTGCTGACGTCTGATCCGCCGGATGGTCCCGGCCGGGGCTGAGCGGCCATGCTGTTACGCCCTTGTGTTTTGCCTGCTGATCCCCATCTGAAATCCCACTTGCCGGATACCTTCGACTCATGGTGACCCCGAAAGACATAGAAGACTGGATTTGCGCCGGCCTGCCCGGCACCGAGGTGACGGTGGAAGGGGACGGCGCGCACTTCGATGCGGTGATCATTCACCCGGAATTCGCCGGCAAGTCGCTGGTGCAGCGCCACCAGATGGTGTACCAGGCCCTGGGTGATAGAATGAAATCACAAATCCACGCACTATCCATGAAAACCCTGACCCCGGAAGAGCACCGGGATTGATGCAGCAATTTTTCAGGAGTCCAGAACCATGACCATACAAGACCAGTTGAAAGATGTCGTTGAGGGGAACGAAATCGTGCTCTTCATGAAGGGCACCCCGGACTTTCCGCAGTGCGGATTTTCCAGCCGCACGGCCTCGATCCTGCATGCGCTGGATGTCCGTTTCGCATCGGTGGACGTGCTCGCCGACCACATGGTCAGGGAGGGGATCAAGGAGTTCTCCCAATGGCCCACCATTCCACAGCTGTATGTGCACGGTCAGTTTGTCGGCGGTTGCGACATCGTCACCGAGATGTATGAAAACGGCGAATTGCAGAAACTGTTGAATCAGGAAGCCTGACCCGCCGACGGGCGCGCCTCCGGCACCTGAACCCGCCACACCCGACATCCGTTCCCCCCTGAAACGCACCGCTCTCCGTTTCGTGCGGGGGATGGTACCGGCGACCCGGAAAAGCCGTCTTCAGCCGGGCTGCTGTCTTTTACACCCCTTTGACACTGAAACCGGGCAATCGGCAAGCCCGCGATCGGTGCATCAGGCCGTTTTGACGGGCGTATCAGGAAGCGCTGCCAGGTAATGCTTCGCAATCCATTGATGGAAGTGATGCGAGCAGACATCGTGAACCGGTGAGAATGCGCCGCCCCGGAAGCCGGGCGAGTTCCTGCCGACCTGCATCCGTTCGCAGGGCTCGATATCCTCGTTGAACACCGATGTCCAGGCATCGAGGTTTGATTTTCTCTGGCGAAGATAACGGTCCTCGTTGGCTTCATCCCCGGCGTAGAAAATCATGAATTCCTCGCGGCACGAGTCGGGAGATACCGGGGAGACAATCATGCCGAATACGTGGTTGGCCTGGAATCCCAGCAGCAGGTTGGGGAACAGGGCAGGGTATTCCCCCGTGGCCAGCCGGTCCGGGTTCCAGCCGCTGAACAGGGGCAGGGGATCGTCACGATCCAGGCCGGGGTCGAAGGTTGTCGTGACCTGGCCCGCGCACAGGTCGTCGATGATTTCGTTGTAGTGCCGGCTCAGCGGCGAGTAGCTGTTGAGCCCGGGATGGATGAAAGGCAGGTGATAGGCCTCCAGGAAATTCTCCAGAGCCAGTTTCCAGTTGCATCTGACGTCCATGGTGCCGCCATCGTGCGTGATGGACCGGCGGAGCTGGGATTCCCCGTCAGGTCCCATGAGGTTCCGGTACCGCTTCAGCACGGTCGCCGCCGCCTCCTCGAACGGCGGGGCGGTACCGTCGAGATTGACGAACAGCACGCCCAGCCAGACATGGTGGCGTATGGGCTTCAGCCCGTGTTCGGCGCAGCGGAATCCGTCCACACCGTGGACACCTATGCCACCGATATGGGGGGTCGCCTTGAGTTCTCCGTCAAGACTGTACGTCCAGGAATGATACGGGCAGACCAGAAGGCCGTTGGTTTGCCGGGAGCCGCTGACCAGACGCAGGCCGCGGTGACTGCAGACATTGTGGAACACCCGGATTTCACCGTTGGTTTTCAGCCGGGTGAGCAGGATCGGCAGGCCCATGAAATCCACCGCCCTGACCTCACCGGGCGACAGGGAATCGGCGAAGGCGATGGCGGTCCAGTGCGGGGCGAACAGATGTTCGCGTTCGAACGCATAGGCCTCCTCGGAGGTATAGACCGTGTTGGGCATGCCCCGCGCCTCACCGGTCTGCTGCAGGACCGCCTGCAGATCGTCGGGTCTTACCAGGGCCTGGATGGGTGGTGTCATGGCAATCGAATCGGGAAAACACAGCGGAGACCGGTGTTCACCGGGACCGGCCGGGCGGTGCGGGAGGTCCGGACGGCACAATTGAAATGTACTCCTGTGTCTGCCGGGTGCAAGAGCGAATGCGACATTTTCGGAAACAATCATGACACAGCCCGTTTTGCCTGGCAGATGCGGGGTATCGCCGGGCCCGTTACCACCGGTGCGATGGCCTATAATCCGGTGATCCGCATGTCCGCAGCTGTGACAGGAGAAGACCCTGGATTTCCGGAACCAACGGGTCGGATGCATCCTTTCCGGTTCCGGCAACCCGGCTTCCCATGTCCTCTCCAAAGACCCGTCAACCGATCAGAAGCTTCGTCACCCGGGAGGGGCGGCTGACTGCGGGCCAGGCGCGCGCCCTGGAGGAACTGTGGCCCAGGTACGGTATTGCCCGTTCGCCGGGGCAACTGTTCGATTTCCAGGCGATTTTCGGGCGCAACGCCCCGGTGATCTGCGAGGTGGGATTCGGCGACGGCAGCACGCTTCGGCAGATGGCCCTCGAGCGACCGCAATGGAATTTTCTCGGTATCGAGGTGCACCGGCCGGGTGTCGGTAATCTGTTGCTGCGGCTCGAACGTGACAGCATCACCAATGTCCGCATCGTACGGGAGGATGCGGTCGTGGTGCTTGAGCAGGCGGTGCCGGCAAACAGCCTTCACCGGCTCCACCTGTATTTTCCGGACCCGTGGCCGAAGAAACGCCATCACAAGCGCCGCATCCTGTCTCCCGGGTTTGCCGACCAGGTGGCTTCCAGGCTCCTGCCCGGGGAAGGGGTCTTTCACTTCGCCACCGACTGGGAGGACTACGCGGCGCATGCCCTGGCAATCCTGGAGGGTTGCGCGGCGCTCAGGAATGTCCATGCATCCGGCGGATTCGCGGAACGCCCCGACTGGCGACCGGAAACCCGGTTCGAGCGCCGGGGGCGGAGTCTTGGTCACAATGTCCACGATATCCTGATGTGCAGGACCTGAGGCCGGACAGGTTCCGTTGGCGGGTGACAGGGAAGCTGGCCGACCATGGCAGGGGGATGTGCATGAGGTTGTTGGGAAGGGCGGGCGGAGCACCTATAATCGGGGCCCCGCCCTACCGGCGTTTCAGACAACCCCCTACCGAGACGATACCTTGATCACCCATCCGGGCTTCGACCCCGTTGCCATCTCCATCGGGCCGCTGTCGGTACACTGGTACGGACTCATGTATCTGGCCGGATTCATCACGGGCGCCATGCTCGGACGGTTGCAGGCCAGCCGGCCGGGGTCCGGATGGAAGCCCGAAGAGATCACCGATCTTCTGGTTTACATCGCTCTCGGCGTCATTCTCGGCGGCAGGCTGGGGTACGTGCTTTTCTACAACCTGCCCCATTTTTTCGCGAATCCGGCGGGAATACTGGCAATCTGGGACGGTGGGATGTCCTTTCACGGGGGTTTGCTCGGCGTCATCGTGGCCATGTGGCTGTATGGACACAGGTCTGCCCGGTCCCTGCTCGCGGTCTCCGACTTCATGGCGCCGCTGGTTCCTGCCGGATTGCTGTTCGGTCGCATCGGCAACTTCATCAACCAGGAGCTTTGGGGCAAGCCTACCGAACTGCCCTGGGGCGTGTTGTTCCAGACCATGCCCGATCTTCCCCGGCACCCATCCCAACTCTACGAGGCGGGCCTGGAGGGGGTGCTGTTGTTCATCCTGGTATGGTGGTATGCCTCACGCAAGCGCCAGGAGGGGCAGGTGGCTGGACTCTTCCTGCTGGGCTACGGCGTCTTCCGTTTCGTGGTGGAGTTCGTGCGCGAGCCGGATTCCCATCTGGGTCCGGTCGCACTGGAATGGATCAGCATGGGACAGGTCCTGAGCCTGCCCATGATCCTGCTGGGCGGCTGGCTGCTGTTGAGACCCGGCCGGATTCCGCCGACGGCATCCCCTTCATAGGCTTTCGATGCATGCGAACAAATGCCTGGCCTCCCAAAGTCAGTCACACCGGGAGGGTCACATCGCTGATTGCCGCTACCTAATACCGCGCGTGGTCATACATGGATGCGCAGCCTTGACAACCACGCCGACGCCGAGTGGCTTGAGCACTTTCTGGATCTCGTCCACGATCTGCGATGTCAACGATTCCTGGATCTGCATCCGCTTCGCAATCTCATCCCAAATCATGTATTGAACCCCGGTCATGGACACAACGGCATCAAACGTCAGTGGGCAGCCCGGAATCAGAATATGGAATGAGGTGCAACTAGGCGCCCGATGCGACTGCTTCCCGGGCTGACATTCCAGTCCCAGACTGACCGCTTGCCGTCGGCTATAATCAGTCGTCATCCGAATGCTCATGCCCAAGGCAACGTACAGCCAATGCTCGATATAAGAAAGGTCGATCACATCGGCATCCGGGTCAGCGACAAGCTGATTTCCATTGCCTTCTATGAACGGCTGGGATTCCGGATCCTGTCCGATGCCGGATTCGAACAGGGCCATCCGATCATCATGCAGCATCCCTCGGGCGTCGTCATCAATCTGCTCGGTCCTGCCGACAGGCCGAATGACAAGAATATTCTCATGGACGTTGACGAGAAGTATCCGGGCATAACCCACGTTTCATTCAGGGTTGGATCGATCAACGCCGCCCGGCAATTTCTTGCCGAGAACGACATCCCCTTGAGCGGCCAGTTCTCGTTCAGGGACTTGCAGGCGGTCTTCATCCGGGACCCCGACCGCAACGTGATTGAACTCGATGCCTACGCCGGAGAGGAGCCCGAGACCCGGAGCGACGACACCGGCCCGGCCGGCTATCGGGCACACCCCTAATCGAGTCAGCAATTCGACGGTATGTTGCGAAGAGCGCTGCAATGCTCTCGACAACCCGACTTGGCAATGGGACAACCTACTCACATCGGGAGAGCCCTACCTATCGATCACCTTGTTCGACAATATCAGGCCATACCGGATTGGCGGAGAGCCGGTTGCCGTTTGCGCATTCACATTCCGCATAAACGGTCCGGATAACGGGGATGCGGCTGCAGCCCCGACAAGTAATACTAACCCGGCCTACTCTCGCGGCAGTTCGTAATTGATCATCCAGTTGATCCCGAAGCGGTCGGTCCAGTTCCCGAAGTAGGCCCCCCAGAATGTCTCCTCCAGCGGCAGCTTGACCGTGCCGCCTTCCGATAGCCCTGTAAATACCTTGTCGCAGTGTTCTCTGCTCTCGCCAACCACGGAAATCGAGAAGTTGGTTCCCTGCACCGGGTATGATCCGAAAACCGAGGTACTGTCGCTACCCATCAGCACCCCCGACCCGATGGGCAGGGAGATATGCATGATGCGGTCCTTCTCCGACTCTGGCACATTCAGGTCCGGTGGCCCATCCCTGAAGGTCCGCACGACCAGGAACTTGCCGCCGAATACCGCACGATAGAACTCGAAGGCCTCCCGGCAGTTGCCGTCGAAGAACAGATAGGGATTGAGCGACATCGTCGGTTTTCCTCGTGGTTCGGAATTCTGCACCCGCATCCGGATTATATCCCAGGGAATCCCAGGGCCGTTCACCATGGCTGGGCAGTTCCCATACCCGCCGAGACGATCCGCCGACCTCTCCGTCCGTGTTGCTCCAGAACACATATTCCCGGGCGCCGATCATCCGCATAAGGTTCAGGGAGATGCGCAGGTGCACCGCCAAAGGCCCAGACACCGTGTCCCTCGGAACAGGTCATGGCGTATGGCCCATTGCCACCTCAATCGCGATCCCACCCTGTGTGTAGGGACAAGATTGGGGCCTGCAGCCCCAGGCGACCAGGACACAGTCAATCGCCCCGCCGGAACCGGCGACATACGTGTTGCGCATCAGTTCATACAGATCTTCAGGGGGTGTGAATGTGCCAAAGCGACGTCGTTCAGAGGGGTCGTCGAGAATGAGTGATGGGTGCGTCCCGACCCACCTGGTGACATCGGAGCCGGCCCAACCTTCCATCACGTCTCCACCGAACACGTACGCGGTATCAGTCTGTCCGGGTCTGGGGTATACGGGGCTGAACGGGTATAATCCGAACCGGCAGATTGACGGATGTTCGCTTTGTTTTCAATATGTTAGTGGAACACAAAAGAATAACTCCTTGATTGTGAAACACAAAACCGAATGCGGCTGAAAAAATTAACGGTTTCCGGGTTCAAGTCTTTCGTCGATCCTACGGATATCCGCCTCCCGGGAAGCCTTGTGGGTGTGGTCGGTCCCAACGGTTGCGGCAAGTCCAACGTGATCGATGCGGTCCGGTGGGTCATGGGTGAAGGCTCTGCCAAGGTGATGCGGGGTGATCAGATGACGGATGTCATCTTCAACGGTTCGGCCTCCCGCAAGCCGGTGGGCAAGGCTTCGGTGGAACTGGTATTCGACAACCAGGAGGGCCTGGCCGGTGGAAACTACGCCAAGTTTGCGGAAATTTCCGTCAGGCGGACACTGAGCAGGGACAGTGAGTCCCACTACTTCGTCAACAACATCAAATCCCGGCGCAAGGATGTCCTGGACCTGTTCCGGGGCACCGGCCTCGGCGCCCGATCCTATTCCATCATCGAGCAGGGCATGGTGGGTCGGATCGTGGAAGCCAGACCAGAGGAACTGCGCGCCTTTGTGGAGGAGGCCGCAGGCACGTCGCGATACAAGGACCGGCGCCGCGAGACGGAAATCCGCATACGCCACACCCGGGAAAATCTGGAGCGGGTGGAGGACATCCGCGATGAACTGGAAAAGCATCTCCGTCGGCTTCAGCGACAGTCATCCGCCGCACGCCGTTACAAGGTGCTGAAAGAGGAGGAACGCCGGGTGAACGGCCAGTTGCAGGTGATGCGGTTGCGGCAGCTTGAAGCCGAGATGGAGAAACAGAACCTGCTGACCGCCAGATTGGAGAAGGCACTGGAAGCCGCTATCAGCACCCAGCGCGGAACAGAGAGCGAACTCGATCAACTCCGCAGCCACCAGGCCGAACGGCGCGAGGAGAACGAGAAGATCCAGCAGGATTTCTACGCTCTTGGATCCGAGATCCGTGCCGTCGAGCAGCAGATCGAACACTTGCGGGAAACCCGGCAGCGGCAGGGAGAGGAGATCGAACGCCTGCGACAGGGGCGGGGCGAACGCCAGCGGGACCTGGAGGCCGGCCGCCGTCGCCAGGGGGAAATCGAAGCGGGTCTTGAGGAGATCGCGCCCGTCCTGGAGACGCTCGATTCCCGCCTGGAGGAATCGGAAGTTGCCCTCGGGGAGGCCGAGGAGGTTCTGTCATCCTGGCAGCAGACCTGGGAGACCTTCAATCAGGCGGTGCAACAACCGGTACAGCAACAGGAGGTGCAGCAATCCCGTATCGGACAGCTGGAGCGGCACCTGGAACAGGCGGCCCAGCGGCGCGACCGGCTGCGGGAGGACCTGGAAAGTGTGCGGCAACATGCCTCTGACAGCGAGATTCAGGCATTGCGTGACCGTGTCAGACGTCACGATGACATCGTTGATACCCGGACACTCAAACTGCAACAGAACGAGCAACAGCTGCAGGTGATCCGGGATGACCTTTCGGCCCGCAGGGAAGAGTTGGGAGAGCGCCGCGTGCGTCAGCAGGAAGCCGCTTCCCGGTTGGATTCCCTGCGCGAGATCCAGGCCGCCGCCCTGGGTGGGGACGATGCGGAACTGAACCGGTGGCTGTCCGACCGTTTCGGCGGCGATGCGGCCAGGCTGGCGTGGAAGGTCCGGGTCGAGGAAGGCTGGCAGAGAGCCGCCGACCGGATTCTCAACGGTTTTCTGGGGGCGGTCTGCCTGCGGACCGGAACCGTGCCGGATTTAAGCGGCCGCCCCGAGGGCGTGGTATCCGTGATGCTGGAAGGGCAGGTCGCCTCCCCGCCTTTCCGGCAGTCGGGCGAACGCCTGATCGACAAGGTCACCGCCGGGGAAGTCGACCTGGCGTCGTTACTGGCGGACATCTATGTGGCCGATGGCCTGGACCAGGCGCTGGCCATGCAGGACAGCCTGCTCGGCAGGGACTGCGTGGTCACCAGGGATGGGATCGTGGTGGGCGCCAACTGGATCAGTTTCGCCAGCGAAAGCCAGCTTGAAACCGGCGTTCTCGTCCGGGAAGAGGAAATCAAGCAGCTCGATACGCGGGTGGACGCGTTCAAGATCGAGATATCCAACAGTGAAGACCATATCGGAAGACTGGAGTCGGCCCGAGAAGATGCCGAGTCCGGGCTGCAGCAGCAGCGGACGGAACTGAACGGGCTCATGGCGGAAAAGACCGCGCTCCACAACCAGCTGGGACGTGAGGAAGCGCGCCTCCTCGAAGCCGGCCAGCGGAGCGAGCAGATGATCCGTGACCTGGGCGAACTAGAGTCACAGATCCAGCAGGATCATGAACAGATCGATGAAGCCAGGGAATTGCTGGATCAGGCCCGGGGTGAACTCGGTAAGCTGGATTCCCGTCGGCACGAGTTGCTGTCACGCCGCGTTTCGCTGGAAAAGGAGGTTGTCCGGTGCCGTGAACTGGTGGTGTCGGTGCGGGATGAACAACAGCAGAAACTGCTGGAAAAGCAGCGCCTCGACTCGTCTCTTGAGGCCGCGATCGAGCAATTGAGTCGGCTTGGACAGCAGATCAGTGACGATGACCGGCGTCTCGGCGAGTTGAGCGCCGGTGTTGCCGACGGCGACACGCCGCAGGAGGAATTGAGCGCGCGTCTGCAGACCCTTCTGCAGAATCGGGTGGAGGTCGAACAGCGGTATCAGACGGCGCAGGACGAAATGGCGGAAATCGATCACCGGCTGTCCGCGCTGGAAAATCGGCGCAGGGATGAGGAGCAAGCGGTAGCCAGGGAACGCGAGGCACTGGAGAGTCAGCGTCTTGGCCGGCAGGAGGTCCTGGTGCGCCGGGACACGCTGGCCGGGGAAGTGTCGGCACTGGCCCCGGACCGCCAGGCGCTGATGGCGGACCTGCCGGAGTCGGCCAATGTGGAGGAATGGGACCGCAGTCTGGAGGACATCCGGAACCGGGTCGAGCGTATCGGCCCCGTGAACCTGGTCGCGATCGAGGAGTTCGAGGAGCAAAGCCAGCGCAAGGAGTACCTTGACAAGCAACACAACGATCTGACCGAGGCACTGGAAACTCTGGAGAGCGTGATCCGCAAGATCGACAGGGAAACCCGCAGCCGGTTCCGTGACACGTTCGATCGCCTGAATGCGGGCTTCAACGATTTCTTCCCCCAACTCTTCGGCGGGGGCCGGGCGGAACTGCAATTGACCAGTGACGACCTGCTGACGGCCGGCGTAACCGTCATGGCGCGTCCACCCGGAAAGCGGAACAGCACCATCCATCTCCTGTCGGGCGGCGAGAAGGCGTTGACTGCGGTCGCCCTGCTATTCTCCCTGTTCAGGCTGAACCCGGCGCCGTTCTGTATGCTGGATGAGGTGGATGCACCCCTGGATGACGCCAACGTCCACCGTTACTGCAATACGCTGCGCAAGCTGTGTGATGCGAGCCAGATGGTGGTGATTACCCATAACAAGATCACCATGGAGGCAGCGGACGTGCTGGTCGGAGTGACCATGTCCGAGCCGGGCGTCTCCCGGATGGTGACGGTGGACATTGAAAGAGCGGTTGAGATGGCTGCACAGTCGTGATCGGCCGGTGCCGGACGGCGAGGGGTTCTGTGGCAAAATCCGCAAAAAAGCTAGACACTGGTTTCTGAAAAAGATATAACAACCTGTCAGCAAAGAGACTAGCCATGCCAGACAGACAGGTTGTCGGGACGGTAATCACCGTGGAATTGATCCGACGGTACCCCCATGCACAATCCGGCCCTGATCGGGTCGAATAGGGCTCACCGGAACGTGCCGGCCGGTTGCCCCGCATCACGGTGGTGCCGGAACCGCCACCCGGCCCCCGGGCAAGTCGGAACACTACCGGTACAAGAACTGTCGCGACGGCAACCACCGCCAAGACCATCCTCAATCGGCGCAAGACCTCCATGTGCACCAGCAATGGCATTTCGATTCCGAAAGCCGGAATTCGGGCACGCCGCACGGACCGGTTCCGATGCCCGGTACCCTGACGCCGCTGAATATGGCACTGTGGCCGAGTATGACCCTCCCCTGCCGGAACGTGTTCGAACGGAGACTGCCGTGTCCGAGTGCAGACTGCGGCTTCCGTGCCGGCAGGAGGTTGCTGACGGTTGTCCGCCGCTGGCCGGGAGGCTGGTGCAGTGACATGTGGGGAAGAGCTGCAAGACTCCGGTGCAAAGGAGGGAACCTGCGCGGCGGGAGCCAGGCCGCAGGCGCGGGTACGGGTTGAGGCAGGTGTGCCGGTAGATACGGACTTTGTGGATTTGCCAACTATGTTCCAGATATAACATCATGAATCTTCAAATCGCTCTGATTTCCCTGGGCATAGTGTTGATCGCGGCCATCTACCTGCTCTCGCGCTGGCAGGAGGGTCGGCGGTCGAATGGAAGGCTGAAGAAGTCGTCCCGCCCCAAGGTGTCCGAGCCGTCGCTGGATAACGATACATCCGGTCCGCAAGCGCCTGCCGTAATGGAATCCGTCGAGGACGCGGAAGACCTGGCCGAACCGAGGGAGGGTTCCTCGCGATGGGTTTCCATGGAACGTGAACGGGCGGAGTCGGGTGTTGACATGCCGGATGCCGGGGATGCCGGGCAGGATATGGTCCGGGATTCTGGAGATCCGTCGGATGGGTACGCGAGGCGCAATGACACCGATGGGGAGGATGATCACCGTGCCGTAGCTCCGGACATCGAAATCGGTGATTTGGCTGGACTCGGGGAAGAGGAGCCGGAAGACGGTGCTGCCCCCGAAGACGGCGGGGACGCCGAACAGCCGTCCGGGGCGCAGTACCGGCCTGAGGAGCCCGGCTCGGACCTGCAGCCGGCGCCGGGTTTCGAGAAACTCAGTCAGATCGATTACTACGTCAAACTCAGCGGCGGCAGGGATGTCAGTCGGGATTCCGTGCTGGCGGTCTACCGTGAGGCGGCGGCAGGCATTTCCAAGGGGCACAGCGTGTATGGACTTCGGCTGCCGGACAAGATCTGGTCGGATATCGAGCATGAGCCAGAGGAGGCCCGGTTCGGCGACCTCGTGATGACCGTCCAACTCGCGGACAGCAACGGCCCGATGACGCCGAAGGACATGACCCGGTTTTCCAACCTGGTGGTCAAGCTGTCGGAAAGCACCGGTCGCGGCTTTTCCTTCATGGCCCCCATGGAAAGCGCGCAACAGCAGGCCATCGCCATCGACAACCTGAGACGCAAGTTCGATTCCATTTTCGTGGTCAACATCCGGCCGGTGGACGACGACTTCTTTGATGGCGCCGCAGTCGCCCGCTGCGCCTCCCAGATCGGACTGGTCCCGGATGACAGTGGTTTTTATGCCCGGTACAAGCCGGTGGACAAGCAGAAGGTCTGCCTGTACAGCATGGCGAACATGACCGATACCGGCCGGTTTGATATCAAGAACATGCGCGGAGCACGGGCACGGGGGGTCACATTCTTCACCCGTCCGGCGGTCAACTGCCTGCCGGGAGCGGTGTTTTCGGAAATGGTGGACGCAGCCAAGGCCTTTGCGTCGAGAATCAAGGGAGAAGCCATCGCACCCGGATATGACGGCCTTACCAACGAGAATATTGAAGCAATCCGCCGCTCCATCGAACAGGTCGCCCGTGAGATGGAAAGCCACGGCATCGTGCCCGGAAGCCAGGAAGCGATCAGGTTGTTCTGACCGGGTCGCCCGTGTCCACCAGCACATCCAGTACCGGCGGGGACAGCCACTCCACCGCGAGCATCACCGAACGGGTCCACGCCCTGCGTGAAGAACTCGAATACCATAATTACCGCTACCACGTTCTGGACGACCCGGTCATCCCGGATGCTACCTATGACCGCCTGCTTCGGGAGCTCGAGGCACTGGAGGCCGACCATCCCGAATACGCGAGCGAGGACTCGCCCACCCGCAAGGTTGCCGGTTCGGTGGTGCGGACATTTTCCGAAGTTGTGCATGCAGTGCCCATGCGCTCCCTGGCCAATGCCTTTGAGGACGGGGAGGTCGTTGCGTTCGACCGCAGGGTCCGCGAGATCATCGAGCTGGAGGACGGTGAAGTGGAATATGTCGCCGAGCCGAAGATCGACGGGCTGGCGGTCAGCCTTCGGTATGAGAACGGCTGGCTGGTACAGGCGGCCACCCGGGGCGACGGCCGGCGCGGCGAAAACATCACCCAGAACATGCGTCAGGTCCTGGGGCCGGGGACGACCCTAAACGGCGATGCGGTTCCCGCCGTGCTGGAGGTCCGCGGCGAGGTATTCATGCGCAAGGCGGATTTCGCCGCCATGAACCGGGAGCAGGAGGCGGCGGGACAGAAAACGTTTGTCAATCCGCGCAATGCCGCCGCCGGCAGCCTGCGGCAGATCGACCCGGCGGTGACTGCGCGCCGCCCCTTGAGTTTCCTTGCCTACTCGCTCGGGCAGGTGGAGAATGCCGCGATACCGGACACGCACTGGGATATCCTGCAATGGATTGGCGGATTCGGCCTGCCGGTCTGTGATCTGGCGCAACGGGTTCGGGGCATCGACGGCTGCCTGGCCTATTACCGTGAAATGCGGGAGAAGGGGGAACGACTACCCTATGACATCGACGGTGTGGTGTACAAGGTGTCACGCATGGACTGGCAGTCGAGCCTCGGACATACCGCACGGGCACCACGCTGGGCACTGGCCCACAAGCTGCCCGCCCAGGAAGAAATGACGGTGCTGGAGCGGATCGAGATCCAGGTGGGGCGCACCGGCGCCATCACGCCGGTGGCGAGGCTGAGGCCTGTATTCGTGGGGGGCGTCACGGTGTCCAATGCCACCCTGCACAATCGGAACGAGATCGCCAGGCTTGGCGCCCGGGAAGGGGATACCGTCATCCTGCGCCGGGCAGGCGATGTCATCCCCGAAATCCTGTCGGTGGTCAGGGAGCGAAGGCCCGACGGCACCGGTCCGTTCGAGTTCCCGCGGAAATGCCCGGTATGCGGATCCGACGTCGTCTACGAGGGTGACGGAGTGATCGCACGCTGCAGCGGCGGCCTGTTCTGCAGTGCCCAGCGCAAGGAAAACATCCGTCATTTCGCCAGTCGCAGGGCAATGGATATCGAGGGGCTGGGGGACAAGATCGTGGACCAGTTGCTGGCGGCAAACCTGATTCGGGATGTTGCCGACCTTTACCTGCTTGAGACGGAACCGGTGGCCGGGCTGGAACGCATGGCGGAAAAGTCCGCAGAAAACCTGATCGGCGCCATTGACGGCAGCAGGAAGACGACCCTCCCCCGGTTCCTGCATGCCCTGGGCATTCCCCTGGTGGGTGAAGCCACGGCAGAGACCCTGGCGGCACATTTCGGTGATCTGGACCCGATCATGGGCGCGGATGCCGGGCAGTTGCAGCAGGTCCCCGACATCGGGCCGGTGGTGGCGGAAAGCGTGCGGGTTTTCTTCGGCCAGGATCACAACCGGAAAATCGTCCGCCGGCTCATCGACGCCGGCGTGGCCTGGCCAAGGGCAGTGGTCCGGCCGGTCAGGGAGAACTCGCCGTTCAACGGCAAGACCGTCGTGCTCACCGGGGCGTTGTCCATGGCCCGGTCCGATGCGAGGAAAATCCTCCAGTCCCTTGGCGCCAAGGTCACGGGCAGCGTGTCGAAGAATACCGACTATGTCGTTGTCGGCGCTGATGCGGGTTCCAAGGCGGAAACAGCGGAGCAGCTTGACGTTCCCATGCTGGATGAACGGGCATTCCTTTCCCTGGCGGGCCATGAAGAAGGGGACTGAGGTTCCGCTGGTGCAGGTGTTTGTGCGCCACGACTGCCACCTGTGTGATAGTCTACTGGATGAGTTGCGGGCATTCCGCTGCCGGCGCGGCACCGTCTCTGGTTTCGAGGTCGAAGTGCTGGAGATCGAGGACCGGGAAGACTGGCTGGCGCATTACCGGGAGCATGTGCCTGTGGTGGTTGTCGACGGCGAGGAGATCTGCCACTACTTTCTCGACCCGGACGAACTGGAAAAGGTATTGCCATGTCCCTGATACCCGCGGCCCCGGAGGCCCTGCAGCAATTCGATTACTCTGCCGGACTGGCGGAGCTTTGCAAACAGTTCGGCGACCGGGTGCTGACATCCGAAAGCGTCAGGGAACAGGCGGGAAAGGACGAGTCCTTTCACCCTGCCATGCCGCCCCATGCCGTGATCCGGGTGCGGAACCGGGAGGAGGTTCGGCAGGTGGTGCAAATTTGCGCACAAACGGGAATGCCGGTGGTCCCGCATGGCGCGGGGACTTCCCTGGAAGGCAATATCGCCGCCCTCAGGGGCGGCGTGACCATCGACTTCACCGAAATGAACGAGGTGATTGCCGTGCACGCCGGGGATTTCGACGTGGTGGTCCAGCCAGGGGTCACCCGTCGGCAGTTGAACGAATACCTGAAGGACCAGGGCCTGTTCTTTCCCATTGATCCGGGAGCCAACGCCACGGTCGGCGGCATGACCGCCACCCGGGCCTCCGGCACTAACGCGGTGCGTTACGGTACCATGCGGGACAACGTCATCAACATCGAGGCGGTGCTGGCGGACGGGTCACTGGTGCGGACTGCCAGGCGTGCGCCCAAGTCTGCGGCCGGCTATGACCTGACGAGACTGCTGGTAGGTTCCGAGGGTACCCTGGCCGTTTTCACCGAGATCACGCTCAGGCTCTACCCCATCCCCGAGGCCATTTCCGCCGCCGTCTGCACCTTCGAGACCATGGAAGGGGCGGTGGATACGGTCATCGGCATCATCCAGTACGGGATCCCGGTGGCACGGGTGGAACTGCTTGACGCACTGACCATGAAATCCATCAACCTGTACTCGAAGACCGAATTTACCGAGCGGCCCACGCTGTTTCTCGAGTTCCACGGCAGCGAATCCTCGGTCGGGGAACAGGCCGAACTGACCCAGGAAATTGCCCTGGAATTCGGCGGCGGCGGCTTTCAGTGGACATCCAATACCGAGGAGCGCAACCGCCTGTGGCGGGCCCGCCACGAAGTCGCTTGGGCAACGAAGCGGTTGCATCCCAAGGGAGAGATCTGGGCGACCGATGTGTGCGTACCCGTGTCCCGCCTGGCAGACTGCATCAACCAGACCCGCGAGGATATCGACCGTACCGGACTCCTGGCGCCCATCGTGGGGCATGTGGGAGACGGCAACTTCCATCTTCTTCTGCTGGTTGATCATGACGACCCCGGGGAGGTGGAAAAGGCACAGGCCCTGCATCACCGGATGGTATTGCGGGCGCTGCAGATGGACGGCACCTGTACCGGTGAGCACGGTATCGGCTATGGAAAGATCGAGTTCCTGGAAATTGAGCATGGCGAAGCCGTTGAACCCATGCGGATGATCAAGCGTGCGCTGGACCCGGATAACATTTTCAATCCGGGAAAAGTGATCCGGGGTCTTTGAATCCGCTGCCGGACACCAGCGGTCTCAAGCTGCAGCTCAAGGACGGCGACTGCCGCCTGGTCGAGGGGGCGGTCCCGCCGGAGGACGGGGCGTTGCTGATGGACAGCCTGCTGCGTCACGTCTCCTGGACCCAGCCCGAAATCAGCATGTTCGGACGACGGCTCAGATCCCCCCGTCTCGCTGCCTGGTATGGTGATCCCGGTGCCATCTACCGCTATTCGGGCCTGGTGAACCAGCCCCTGCCCTGGCGGGAAGAGCTTCTTGCGCTGAAAGGCCGCCTGGAGGAACGGTTTGCCGCCCGTTTCAACAGTGTCCTTCTGAACCTGTACCGGGATGGAAGTGACTCCATGGGCTGGCATGCAGACGACGAGCCCGAACTGGGGGCAGAGCCCTGCATCGTTTCCGTAAGCCTTGGCGGGACCCGCCGTTTCCGGCTCCGCCACCGCTTCGATCCCGCAGTGAATCCGGTCTTCGTCGACCTGGTCCATGGCAGCGTGCTGATCATGCGGGGACGGACGCAGCACAACTGGAAACATGCCCTCACTCGGACCCGGAAACCGGTGGGCCCCAGAATCAACCTGACTTTCCGACACGTCAGGAGTCAGTCGGACGGGCTTGCCCCGGATGCGCCCTCATAACGTACTCATCCTGTTCAGCGACGAACACCGCCGGGACGCCCTGGGTTGTGCCGGGCACCCGCTGGTCAGGACGGACAACCTGGACAGACTGGCAGGGAGGGGCACCCGGTTCACCCGGGCGTATACCCCGTCACCGATCTGTGTTCCCGCCCGGGCATCACTGGCAACGGGCATGTACGTGCACGCGACCCGCTGCTGGGACAACGCACAGGCCTACCATGGCGAACCCAGGGGATGGGGGCATATCCTGCAGGACCATGGGTGCCGGGTGGAGTCCATCGGCAAACTGCATTACCGGGGGGCGGATACGAACAACGGCTTTGACCGCGAGGTCCTCCCGCTCTACATACGTGACGGCGTGGGCTGGATCAAGGGTCTGCTCAGGGACCACGAGGCGGTGCTGGACTGCTCCCACTACGCCAGCGACATCGGGCCCGGGCAGAGCAGTTACACCGACTATGATACCGGTGTCACCGAGGCCGCCTGTGCGTGGCTTCAGGAATCGGCAACAGCCGGCACGGACAGCCGGTGGACCCTGTTCGTCTCCTGGCTGCGACCGCACTACCCCCTGCGCTGTCCGGAACCGTTCTACCGCCTCTACCCCCTGGAACGGATGGACCATGCCCGCTTTACCGGAGAGGGTGATCGGAGCCGCCATCCCGTGACCCGGGCGCTCGCGCGCAATTTCGACTACGACCGCTGGTTCAACGATGAGACCCGGCAGGTGGCCCGGGCGTCCTACTACGGGCTCTGCAGTTTCCTGGACCATCAGGTCGGACAGGTGCTGGCGGCACTGGAGGAGAGCGGACAGGCGGACAATACGCTGGTGATCTATGCCAGTGACCACGGTGACCACAACGGCGACCGTGGCCTGTGGACGAAGATGACACTGTACGACGAGTCGGCGGGCATTCCCATGATCCTCGCGGGGCCTGGGATACCCGAAGGGAAGACGGTTTCGACACTGGCCTCCCTGGTGGACATCTATCCCACCGTTCTGTCGGCTCACGGCATTCCGGCGGACGGCGCCGTCACCGCCGGCCTGCCTTTGCAGGATCTTGCAGCAGGCCACCATGCCAACCGCACGGTGTTGAGCGAGTACCATGACGGTGGCTCGCCCACGGGCATGTTCATGCTGCGCACACCGCGATGGAAATACAACGAGTATCCCGGGTATCTGCCGGAACTGTATGACATGGAGAACGATCCTTCGGAGTTGGTGGACCTGGCACCGGACGCCGCCTATGCGGATGTGTTGGCGGAATGCGGGCGCCGGCTGCGGTTGCTGGTGGACCCGGTCCGGGAAAACCGGCGGGCATTGGATGATCAGGCGGCGCTGATCAGGAAATTCGGCGGCGTCGATGCGATTCTCCGACTTGATGACTACGATTTCACGCCGGTGCCGGATAGTGCAGAATGAATAGAATGGTATGTCCGCCTTGCTTGGAGCGTTCGTATACCCGCTCCTCCCATTCTCTCGGCATACCGAACTGGGATCCGGGAACTTTCTTCGTCGATCTGGGGACCGGGGAAGAACACGGCCCGTTTGTCCGCCAGGCCGAAGGAGCCGGCGAGGCCGTGTTCCTGAAGATCCCGGCCGACCGGTGCGAAATCATCTCACGCGTTCTCCTGGGCGCCCGATATACAGGCGGACCTGCATGGGAAGACACGGCGCGATGATCCCGGTTTTCGACGAGCCATTGTTCCATTTCTCCCGAGGGTCGGCGTTGCAGTGCCAGCCCTATTCTTGCTGTAGTATCTTGAGACTTCGGTCCACCTGACATGACCCCGATGCTCCGGGGTGTTTCTATAATCCCCGGATTACCAATAAAGAACAAACATGTCATGAAAGAACACAGATATTTCCGATATCAAGATTTGGGACCTTATGGACATCTGCGCCTGGTACCGCCGTCAAAGGCCGCTGCGGCCGGTCATGTTCACGAACTGCAAGGGCTGTATGAGCCGGTTCTGCCGTGATACCGGATTCAGGACACCGGAGGAGGTGACCCTGCATGAATTACCCCGGTGGCGCGATTCTGTGGTGACCAGGAGTTCCACCACCACCTCCAACAACTGTCACCGCCACCTTCGCGCCGCCCTCCACTACTACGTCGAGCTGGAACTCATGGCCGAGAACCCGATCCTTCAGTTGAAACCCCTCACCAGGTACAACACCCGCAGGAAGGCCTGCACGAAATGGACCGGAAGAAGCGGTGCCGGTTTCTCTACGAGGACCAGGCAAACCACCTCTCCCCGTTCCTTCTCAACATCGCCCTGACGTTGTACTACACGGGATCTCCACAACAGGCTCCTGGCAATGAAGTGGGATGTCTGGAAACGGTTTTCGGAATTCAGCAAGGAGGGCCAGGTGTTCCGGATTCAGCGGTACAGTACCCGTTACCGGGGAGACAGGCTCGTTCCGGAACAATGCTCCGGGATATTCAAGCGCACGACCGCCAAGTACAAGATGGAAGTCAGTCCCCACAAGATTCGCCATCTGGTGGCCACGATCCTGGCCAACCTTTCCCCGAGGAGATCGAGGACGTCTACAACATCCCCGCTTCGCTGGTGGCGCTCAGGGACATCCTGGGTCATCGTGACATCAAGATGACCGTCGATTACATCGAACCAAGGCTCTCGAGCCAGAGGCAGATCATCCGGAAGTTCCGGAAGGTCGGCAACATCGTTTTCATGCCCGACCGATCCCAGCCTGGCCGGGCCACGGTTTTCCCTTGTTGTCCACGGGCGCAGCAGCCTTGCAGGCATGCGAAGCCGGTGGGCAACGTGGGGATAACATCAGACTCCGCCCGAACTCGCATCGCTTGGCATATCTTCGCTGGCTGATCGGTCAAGCTGTTCCCAGGTCGCCCGTTACAACGATGGCATAGCATTGACACAAGTAGGCCAATGGCCTATAAAATTCGGATGGAGTTTCAATGGGACGAGGTCAAAAATAATGCCTGTCTGCAAGAACGAGGTTTCGACTTCGCCTATACCACCCGGGTGCTCCTGGACCCGCACAGGATAGTTGAGTAGGACCGCAGGCGCGATTACGGCGAAGACCGATTCCAGGTGTTGGGAATCATCGAAAATCGGCTTTATGCGGTTGTTATCACCATGCGCAACACCATCACCCGCATGATTTCCGCTCGCAAAGCCAACGCAAGAGAGGTTCAATACTATGAGTACTACACGCATCAAGGTTGATCTGGACAATCCTGACACATTCCCCAAAGGGCGAATCGACCCTGAATTGGTGGATGGCACAACAGAAGCACAGATTACCCGGCAGCAACAGGAAGACGAGGAAGAAGCCATGCGGGACGTAGCGAAATATACCCGCCGCATCCGTCGCCGTTTGGGCCTGACGCAGATCGAGATGGCGCGGCGCATCGACGTATCGCAAGAGACAATCCGCAATTGGGAACAGGGCAAGCGTTGCCCCACCGGCGCGGCGCGCTCCCTGCTGCGGATTCTCGACAAGGCTCCGGAAAC
Organism: Candidatus Poriferihabitaceae bacterium; assembly: GCA_965213885.1. Classification (GTDB taxonomy): domain Bacteria; phylum Pseudomonadota; class Gammaproteobacteria; order Arenicellales; family Poriferihabitantaceae; genus VYFG01. Next base: position 2,033,542 of record OZ243919.1, on the reverse strand, counting down.
GGCCCTCCGCGTCCTGACCTGAAGTGTATGGTGGGTTAAACGATTGCCGATATCGTCACCGGCAAGCGCGATGTGCGCGAAGCTGCCAGCGCGTTGCCGGAGAAACCACGATCGCAATGCACTGCCTTGGATGAAGTCGAAGGCGGCGATGCAAACCAAGAGGAGGCAACAAAGATGACAAACTGGGACACCTGCCCGGCGGTGGAGCGAAAGCCGGGGAAAGTTAGCGGTGCCTGGGTCTTCGCATGCACCCGGATTCCCCTGTCGGCCCTATACGAAAACCTAGCCGGCGGCGCCACGGTCGAAGACTTCGTCGAGTGGTTTCCGGGCGTTGATGAGCAGCAGGTTCGCACGGTGCTCGAACATGAGGCCCAAACGCTGAGATCGGAACTAGCGCGTTGAAACTGCTATTCGATCAAGGCACACCTGCTCCTCTGCGGAACCACCTTCCAGCGCATACTGTGGATACACTGGCGGAGAAAGGTTGGTCGGAAAAGGACAACGGTGAGTTGCTTGATCTGGTCGAGCGGGAGGGATACGAGGTTCTCGTGACGACCGATCAGAGCTTGAGGCACCAACAGAACCTGGCGTGCAGGCGAATCGGCATCGTCATGCTGCTTTCGGCAGACTGGCTACAAGTGAGTCTTCGTGCGTTGGAGATTGATGCGGCGATTGCCGCCCGTCCGACGAGATCGAACCACTCGCGAAATCGGCTGTCACCTTCTTGCGTTGTATGGCTGGAAGATCGAACGGGAGAAGTAGTATCTTCGGGCGTGGTGGGCGTGGCACTTTCGTGGCCTCGGCGGAAGTGCGCTGGACAACGAACTTCTACCCGAATCAAACGACTTACGCCACGTTCGCCGCCACATCACCGCCCTCTGCTGAATAGAGCGGATTAGGCCGCGGTAGCGGCCTTAGCGGAATAGAGCCCGGTTTGGCCCCAGGCCGGACGCGCCAGAATCCGGCCATCACCTCTTCAGCATTGGAAAAGTGCGCGGATGGTGTAATACTGGTGGATATTCCAGGGAGTTAACGATTTTGCCGCGACCCAAGTCCAAGATGCACAGTGTTCGTCTGTCCGTAACGCTCGACCAGGGCGAGTATGCGGAACTCGACCTGTTGGTGGTGTGGATGTCCGGCGCGCCGTCTCGGAATTCGTGGCGCGGCATCGCGACGGTATCGCGCCCGACCTGCCCTTGCGTCCACCCGAGTTGGAAGCGGTGGCACAGAGGAAGACGGGAGGCTCAAGTGGAAAATGGGATCAACCGTTCTGCGGTCTGCAATCTTGAGAGGGTCTCGGTGCCTCGCAGTGGCACCAGCTTGGTGGGAGGTATTTAAAACGTCATGGCTCACAGCAACAGTCTCATATCGTTCCTGCGACACTACGGTCCGATTCCAGCCAGCGACAACATGTACGACGAGTTGATCCAGTCCGAGATAGAACGTCATGCGATCGAACCGGCAATCCATATTGACCCGGCACGCCTCAATGAGGTGCGAAGCAACTTCGAGTCAGCGACTCCACGAAACGTAATTCTGACGGGGACAGCAGGGGACGGTAAGACCTATCACTGCCGACGCATCTGGGAGCATTTCGGAGGCGATTCTGAAGAATGGAAGGCCGGAGATAAGATCGTATCGCTTTCGCTTCCGGCATCAGGCAAGACGATTACCATCGTCAAGGACCTGAGCGAACTGACGCAGAGTGAGAAGGACGCAACGATTGTAGATCTCGCGATGGCGGTCGCAGGGAAGAACGAAGACAAGGTGTTTCTTGTTGCGGCAAACGACGGCCAGCTTCTGGCAACATGGAGAGACTGGTCTGATACGCAAGATGAAGATGCGCACCGGGTTTTCAAGATAGTCGAAGACGTGGTGGTCGAGGAACGGACAACGGATGATGCGCTTATTCTTGACCTCTACAATCTCAGCCGTTTGGACGCGTCGGACCATTTTCAGAGACTCGTAGAGCAGATTGTCGAGCACCGGCAATGGGCCCAATGCCAGGGCTGTGAGCTTCTGAAAGATGATGAATCAGGTGGACCCCCACGCCTACCTCAAGGCCACGCTCGAAGCCATTGCCTCCGGTCATTCGACCTTGGATATCGATGCGCTGCTGCCCTGGGCCTTTACACCAGCTTCAAACTGAAATCCACGTGGTGTAGCCGCACCGCTTACCCTGATCCCACTTGAGCCGAAGAATCTCTCTGATTTTGCGCATCGATATACTCTGGTTGGGCATGGTGTTCTCTCAGATTTGAAAGGGAGAACACCATACCGGTTGTCATCAATGCGTCGCTCTGCTCCGATGGGTGAAGTGCCACCGTCAAAGGGTGGCAACTTTCAGCGTGGAATGGGTGGCAACTTTGCCGTGGAATAATCAGTCCATCCACAAAGAGGTTGTGAAACGAGGCAAATCCGCTGTGTGACCGCCCCGCGAGCTAACGGTTGTACCCACGACAATTAGGGGTGAATCGGCGTCGAAACCGAGTTTGACAGAACTCACGGGCGGGGCGCCCCTCATTACCAAACCTGTAGCGTGCCTGATCGAACGCTGCTATCATGTGACCATCTGCATGACCATATGAGGTTGTCATGGACACAGTGAATCTTGCCCAAGCCAAAGCCCGTCTCAGCGAACTTCTGGACAAGGTGGAAGCGGGCCAGGAGGTGGTGATCACCCGCCGCGGCAAGGCAGTGGCGCATCTGTCCCCCGCCGTCGGTCCCAAGAAGCCGCTGCCGCTCGGGGAGCTTGCCGGGTTCCGGGCTTCCATGCCGCCGTTGCGGCGCCCCGCCGCCGAGCTGCTGCGCGAGGCGAGAGACGAGGGGCTCTAAGGTTAGCGGCTTGCCTGAATGCTCTATTTCGACACCAGTTTCCTCGCGCCCCTCATACTTCCCGAGGCCACCAGCAAACCGATCGCGGGCTTTTTCGACGCCCTGCCGCAGGACGATCTTGCCGTAAGCCATTGGACCCGCGTCGAGTTCGCTTCGCTGCTCGCCCGTGAAGTTCGCATGGGCGGCCTGGACCCCGCGGCGGCGCACGAGGCAGACGCGCGATTCGAAGCCATGGTCCGAGAGTCCTTTATCGTGATCTTGCCGAATCCCGACGACTTCGATCGGGCACGAGGCTGCCTCAACCGCTTCGAGACCGGTTTGCGGGCCGCCGACGCGCTGCACCTCGCTATCGCCTGGAACCGCGGCTCGGAGGCTATCTACAGCCTGGACAAGCGGATGATTGCAGCGGGAAAGAAGCTGGGGCTGCCGACGACCGCCGGAACCGTCCCGGGATATGACGATTGATGACGCCAGTGAGCGAAAATCCACCCATTCGTGACGGGCAAATCCTCACCGGCCCGCTGTTCAGCGAGCCGATGTGGGTCGAGACCGTGCGTTCCAACGGTTCAGACTCCTGGGTCGCGGGACTGGTCGGAACGCAATTTGAACTTGGAGGCACGTTTGGGGGCTGACGCCCCCGGACGACAGCCATGAACGACGAGAACACGATTATGCGTAGAATTCGGAAATACCAAGTGGCTCTCTCGTCCGCTGAAGCACAACGACTCGCTTCTGCGCGCCGACCCTGATCACTTAGGGCGACGAAGGAAAGGCGACCTTGACGTTAGATTGGCTGAAACCGGTTTTTGACACGTACGATCGTAAGGCTCGATTAAAACCGGCGCTGCTGACGAGCTTGCCGTTGGTCACATCCATTGTGCTTCTGATCCCCGAGTTTGGCGTCGTCTGGGGGTCCGTTGCAGGGCTCGTCATCTACAGCGGCGGCTCGATGTTACTGATACAGATTAGCAGGGACCGGGGCCGGGCTTTGGAGGTGCGGTTGTACGAGTCATGGGGAGGTAAACCGTCCGTAGCAATGTTGCGGCACTCAGACGATCGCCTAGTCTGAACTTCCAGACCAGAGTTGATCTATTCCATTGATTTCAGGGAGAAATCAAAACCCCCGTGCCACTGTGAGGTGCAACACCGGATAAGTCGCCTGAGTGCTTGAAGGAGAGCGGATTGCGGCGGGCCAGGTGATGGTCAACAATCTCTGTTTGCTACAACGGAGGATTGTCGATGCCTGTTGGCTACCACCACCTGACCCATTGCGAACGATGCCAGATCCACACCCTGCTGCATAGGGGCCTGTCGCAACGGGAGATTGCCCACGATCTCGGACGGGACCCCGGGACGATCTCCCGGGAGATATCGCGCAACCGGGGGCAGCGGGGCTACCGGCCCAAGCAGGCCCATGGCAAGGCGACGTCCCGGCGCCATGAAGCCTCGGCGGTACCGCGCAAGATGACTCCCGATCTTTGGAGAGTGGTGGAAGGCCGACTGAAGGAAGGATGGAGCCCGGAACAGATTGCGGGCCGGTACCGGCAGCTGGGCGAGGTGATGGCGGGGAAGGAGTGGATCTACCAGCATGTACGGGCAGACCGACGGACGGGAGGCACCCTGTACCGGCACCTGCGTCGCCGTGGCAAGAAGCCGAACTGGCGCGGTGGGCGGCATGCCGGACGCGGTCACATACCCGGCCGGGTGGACATTGGCGAGCGTCCCTGGGTGGTGGAGGAGAAGTCCCGGATCGGGGACTGGGAGCTCGATACGATCATCGGAGCGAGGCACCGGGGTGCTCTGGTGTCGTCGGTGGACCGGGGTTCGAAGTTTACCTTCCTGGAGCGGGTCGAGGTGAAGACCGCGGCGGCGGTGACCGAGGCCCTCACCCGGCGCATGGGGCCGATTCGAGACCGGGTTCACACTCTCACGGCGGACAACGGCAAGGAGTTTGCAGGGCACCGGGCGATTTCGGATTCGCTGGGAGCGGGCTTCTACTTCGCCACTCCCTACCATTCCTGGGAGCGGGGATTGAACGAGCACACCCACGGCCTGGTGCGCCAGTACTTCCCGAAGGGGACGGACTTCCGCCAGGTGACGGAGGCGCAGGTCCGGGCGGTGGAAGATCGGCTCAATCACCGACCCCGGAAGGTGCTGGGGTATCGCACGCCTGCGGAGGTCTTCGCCGGGGCGCTGGTCCCACCCTGAAGGGGGTCGCATCGCCGGTCCGGAACTCCTGTGACCAACGGGAGGGGCCCCGCTCAGCCGGAAGGCACCGGGCAGGCCCTTGCGTTGGTAAATGGCCTCTGTCCGTATCCTCCGGAGTCGAGATTGACGCCATTTCCGGCCGGAATGGGCGCCAGGGGCGCTGATTTTTTCCGCCGCCGCCGCGATCCCTCCATTCGGGCTACGCCCTCATTCCGGGATCGCGGCGAGGGATGCACTTCGGAGTGGAAGCGGGGAAATAAAAGAATAATATTATCAGTCTATTATGAGAATAAGGAACCCTATATCGTGTTTGTATCGATGGCGAACATGCCCGTACCTCAGGAGAAATCAGGCGGCTCGCGTATGGGGCCACGCGGAGGAAGTTCGAGTTCCACACCGCCAAGGGGCGCGAAGCACTCGCGGGTGAACTTCGCGAGATCCCGAGGGCCGCCTCCTCCGCCGTTCACGGCGTCGCGCAGGATGATGCGGACCTCTTCCTCCATGGAACGGTGATGCTCGGCGGCGCGCACGCGCAGGCGTGTTTTCACGTCATCGTCGAGATTGCGGATCGTAATGTTGGCCATCGCCCGTTCCTCCTGATGGCGCGGGAAGCCACCAGACTATCGATTGCTAGCAGTGCAAGCAAGTATATAGGATCCGGCAGCTTGCTGTACTTGCCTGCTTGCCCTCGACACGAATGGTTTCCTTGATGGCCACAAAAGAAACTTCCTGTTTCACGAGCGCATTGAGGATGGCGACGACCTGGCCGAGCGAACGGCCGAGGCGGTACAGCTCGTTGACGACCAGGCGGTTGCCCGTCTCCAGAGTTTCCATCAACTCATCGAGCCGCCGGCGAGTCTCAGGCGCCCTTCCCGATGTAGTCGCTTCGATAAATTCGTCGATGTACAGGTTGTGGTTGCGGGCGTATTCGAGGTATTTCCTCGTGAATTGATTACAGTTGTGATCTTTTCCTGCCTTGCACCAGGATAGGTCTGTTCCAGGAGCAGCGCAAGTCGCGCAAGTTCCTTATCGTCGATTGCGATAAGAACCCTGTTGTCAGGATTGAGTATCTTCGCGGCGAGCTTCAACCGTCGTTGCATCATGGCGAGCCATTTTGAGTGACGGTAGCCATCTTCGGCATCCACGTAGTCGTTGTTGTACTTCCAGTCCCGTACACCCGTGTTTTATGGGGGTCGATTGCAGCAACCGTGTGCCAAACTCTGATGGATATCTGTTCCAATATCCCATCTGGCATGTCCGGATTGACCTAAGTGGGATGGAGCGGAGGAAAGGGCCGGTTTATACTCCGGCGCCTGTTTTCTCCTGCGGCGTACATGCGGCCCTTCGGGCACGCAGGCTGATGGTTCCCAATGGGTAACGCATGAAAAGAATATTCGCGATTTTCTGGTTGATGCTCCTGGTTTCCGAAACCGTTCGGGCCGACCAGATCGACTCCGGGGACACCGCCTGGATCATGGCATCCACGGCACTGGTGCTGTTCATGACCCTGCCCGGTCTGTCGCTGTTCTACGGCGGCCTCGTCCGCGCCCGCAACGTGCTGTCGGTGCTGATGCAGTGCTTCAGTGTGGCCGGCGTCGCCACCATCGTCTGGCTTGTCTGCGGCTATTCTCTGGCGTTTGGCGAGGGCAATGCCTGGATCGGCGACCTTTCCCACGTGTTCTTCGCCGGAATCGGGGAAGACACGGTTTCCGGGACCATCCCGGAATCGCTATTCGCGCTCTTCCAGATGACGTTTGCGATCATCACCCCGGCGCTGGTGGTGGGCGGCTTTGCCGAGCGTATCCGGTTCTCCGCCGTGCTGCTGTTCTCCGTACTGTGGCTGCTGGTCGTCTACGTCCCGATCACCCACTGGGTCTGGGGTGGCGGCTGGCTGGGCGCCATGGGGCTGCTCGACTTTGCCGGAGGCACCGTGGTGCACATCACGGCCGGGGTGGCGGCGCTGGTATCGGCTCTTGTCATCGGGCCCCGGACCGGGTTCTCCCGGGTTCCCATGCCGCCCCACAACATGACTCTCACCGTGGCCGGAGCGGGCATGCTCTGGGTGGGCTGGTTCGGCTTCAACGGTGGCAGTGCGCTGGCGGCGAACGGTGATGGCGCCATGGCGATGCTGGTGACCCATATCTCCGCCGCCGCGGGGGCCATGACCTGGATGTGTTTCGAATGGCTCCGGTACAGAAAGCCCACCGCCCTGGGCGCCGCGACCGGCATGGTTGCCGGACTCGGAACCATTACGCCGGCTTCGGGCTTTGTCGGTCCGGCCGGCGCGCTGGTAATCGGCATTCTGGCCGGCCTGATCTGTTCCATCGCAACGACGCATCTGAAAAACCGCCTGAAAGTCGACGATTCCCTGGATGTCTTTCCGGTCCATGGGGTGGGCGGTATCCTCGGGACGCTGCTGGTTGGTGTTTTTGCCTCCACGGGTCTTGGCATTTTCAGCGGACAGGGCCTTGCCGACGGGATCGGATCCATCGGCTCCCAGGTCTGGGTGCAGCTGGTCGGTGTCGTTGCCACTGTCCTTTGGACTGCTGTTGCCACCTGGGTGATCCTGAAACTGGTCAACCTGGTTACGCAGCTGCGTGTCGATGAGGATGACGAGTCCATGGGGCTAGACCTGGTATCCCATGAGGAGCGGGCCTACGACCTGTAGGATATCACTTGCAGACAATTGCCAACCTGCCTGTCCGATGCGCAATATTACACATCCTGTAGGACGATCACTCCGGTGGTTCACTGTCGCCCCATTCGCATCGCGTCCGTATGCACCCGTAATTTTCCCAAGCTCAACTTCCTATTCCAGGAGAATAACCATGAAATTGAAACAGCTCACACCGGTCATGCTGGCCCTATCCGTGTCGGCTGCCCCTGCCGTCTCGGGCGCCAGCGAAGAACTTGCGCGCAACAGCAATTGCCTCGCCTGTCACAAGGTGGACACCAGGCTGGTCGGTCCGTCGTTGCAGGAAATCGCTGCCAAGTACAAGGATGACGCAACCGCAGCCGACACCCTGATCGAGAAGGTGAAGGCAGGTGGCGTGGGCGTCTGGGGCCAGATTCCGATGCCGCCGAACCCCCTGGTCAACGATGCCGACGCGAAAACACTGGTGGACTGGATACTGTCCCTGTAATCCAGGTGGTGCGGTGAGGCGCGGTCCCGTTCGGGATCATGCCGGGCAGGCGTCCTTTGGGCCGCCTACCACCATGCTTTGACCGGTTCCGGCCGGGGCCTCAGTAGGGCATAAAGCGCCCCGCCGCCGCCATCGTGCGGCTGTGCCTCGCAAAAGGCCAGGATGTCCGGCTGTTGTTTCAGCCAGTTGACGGCCAGGGGTTTGAGCACGCCGCCCCTGACCTCGGACCCCCGCCCCTTGCCGTGAATCACGAGCACAATCTGAAGGCCCGCCTCCAGGCATTCGTTGATGAAGCGTTCCAGGGCAGGCTCCGTTTCGGCGCCGCGCAGGCCGTGCAGGTCCATTGACTCCTCAACAGCGAGCCTGCCCCGTCGCAGCTGCCTGATCCTGGCGGCAGCGACGCCTGCGCGAACAAAAAGAACCGCTTGGTCCGAGTCGGTCCGATCCACCACCACCGGTGCTGCGGCCCCTCCGGTCCGGGGCGCTGGGGGGGTCGTCCCCCGGGGTCGCACCTGCCGGGCGTCCGCCGACTTGCCACTCGCCCCAGTCCGGGGGTAGTGTACCCTGGACACACCCAGGCTTTGCATGGTCCGCCGAAACAGGTCGCTGTCTTCCCCGTTGTCGCTGTCGTTGCCGCCGGCCATGTGTGCAGTGGCCCTGCCGAGTGTTATGCCAGAGTCTTCAGGTAGCGGTCCGCATCAAGCGCCGCCATGCACCCGGTACCCGCGGAGGTGACCGCCTGGCGGTAGACATGATCCATGACATCCCCGGCGGCAAAGACTCCCGGCACGCTGGTGGCGGTAGCGCCGCCGTCCATGCCTCCCCGGGTAACCAGGTAGTCGCCTTCCATGTCGATCTGCCCCTGGAACAGGGAGGTGTTCGGCGTGTGGCCGATGGCGATGAACACGCCCATCAGATCAATGTTCTTCTCCTCGCCGGAATTCTTGTTGCGGATCCGCATCCCGGTGACGCCGCTGTCATCACCCAGGACCTCCTGGAGCTCGCTGTCCCATTCGACGGCGATGTTGCCGCCGGCATTTTCGACCTTCGCCATCAGGTGATCGACCAGGATGGCCTCGGCCCGCAGTTCGTCCCGGCGGTGCACCAAGGTGACTTTCCTTGCAATGTTGGACAGGTAGAGCGCTTCCTCCACCGCTGTATTGCCACCTCCGATGACGGCCACGTCCTGGCCGCGGTAAAAGAATCCGTCGCAGGTGGCGCAGGCGGATACGCCCTTGCCCTTGAAAGCCTCCTCGGAGGGCAGGCCGAGGTACTTCGCGGATGCCCCGGTCGCAATGATCAGCGCATCGCAGGTATAGACCCCGTTGTCCCCTTCTAGCCGAAACGGCGCCCTGGTTGCCCGGGCGGTATGAATGTGGTCGAAAACAATCTCAGTGTCGAACCGTTCCGCGTGCTTTTGCATGCGGATCATCAGGTCAGGGCCCTGCAGCCCCTCGACATCGCCGGGCCAGTTGTCAACGTCGGTGGTGGTTGTAAGCTGGCCTCCCTGTTCGAGACCGGTGATGAGAACCGGCCCCAGATTAGCCCTGGCGGCATAGACCGCAGCGGTATACCCGGCAGGGCCGGAGCCCAGGATCAGGAGTCTGGCATGATTGGATTCAGGCATTTGTCGTCGGTTTCCTTGCTTGAAATGGGTTCGATCGAAAACGGTACAGGGGGCAGAGCTGACCGCCTGCGATGAAGCGGAATGCAGGGCCGCCTTCCAGATGAAAAGACGGACAGATTATAACCGCTCGCCCGGTGCCGCGGACCGCCTGGCCGGGACGTCCATCGGATACCCCGGGAGCGGATCATTTCCCCGCCGTTCGCGGCGCCCGGACCTGCCGGGCGCTCCGGTGGGTCTACTGCAGGGACTGGTAGTAGTCGATCAGTATTTTCGCGACTTCAGGGCGTGAAAACTCCGGCGGCGGGGCGATTCCGTTGCCGAGCATTTCACGTACCCTGGTGCCTGACAGAAGGATGAAGTCGTCCCGGGTATGATCCGGGGCCTCGCGCATCATCACGACCCTGCCGAGCTTTTTTGACCAGGCGGTATGGTCGGCACGGAAGATTTCGATATCCAGAGCGTCTTCGGGCACCTCTTCATCGAAGATGGTCTGGGCGTCGAAGGCGCCGTAATAATCACCCACACCGGCGTGATCCCGGCCGATGATGAAATGGGTTGCCCCCAGGTTCTGGCGGAAGATGGCATGCAGTACGGCTTCCCTCGGCCCCGCGTAGAGCATGTCGAAGCCGTAGCCCGTGATCATCACGCTGTTGGGCGGAAAATACAGTTCCGCCATCTTGCGGATGGCTGCGTCACGCACATCCGCAGGAATATCGCCGGGCTTGAGCTTGCCGAGCAGCATATGGATGACGCAGCCGTCGGCCTCCAGGCGTTCCATGGCGATACGGCAGAGCTCCTCGTGGGCGAGATGCATGGGGTTGCGCGTCTGGAACGCCACCACGCGGTTCCATCCGCGCCTCCCGATCTCCTCCCGGATCTGCACGGCGGTACGGAAGGTGTCGGCGAACCCGGTTTCAAAATAGCTGAAATTCAGCACGCGGATCGGCCCGGACAGCAGTGTCCGTCCCTGGGCGACGAATTCAGCTACGCCGGGGTGCTTCGGGTCGGTGGTGCGGTAGACCTTCTCGCAGATGAGGCTCACGTCTTCGTCGGTCAGCCGTTCCGCCGCTTCGAGGTTCAGTACCGCGATTACCGGCCGTCCGTCCACGTTGGGGTCCCGCAGGGCCACCTCGCATCCCGCGCCGAGGTTGTCCGCACCGTCCACCAGGCAAAGGACGGGCGAGGGCCAGAATGTGCCGTTCCGGGTCCGCATGTTTTCCGCCACGCCGAGCGCGTCGTCGCGGTTCATGTAACCGTTCAGCGGGGTGAAATAACCACCGCCCAGCATGACTGCATTGGCAGCCCCCGAGGAACTCATGACCACCGAGGGCATGGATTCCGCGGCAATCGTCAGGCGACGGCTTTCCGCGGGATCGCCGACGAACAGCGGCATCAGCGTGTCGGAACCATGGGGTCTGATCATGTTCTGGTCGGTCCTAAAATAGGTGGGGGATCTGCGGGCGGGTCAGGCCTTTCTGCGCGCCGACACGGCGGCGGCCAATTTCTCGAGCACCGGAACCGTGTCGTCGAAGGAGATGCATGCGTCGGTGATGCTCTGGCCGTAGGTCTCGGCTCTGCCGTCGACCACGTCCTGCCGCCCGGCCACCAGGTTGCTCTCGATCATGACACCCATGATGCGGTTCTCGCCGTCCGAGATCTGGGCACAGACGTCATCGCAGACGTTGATCTGGTTTTCCGGAATCTTGCGGCTGTTGGCGTGGCTGAAGTCGATCATGACCTGGGGCGCGAGGCCGGCCCGGGCGAGCTTCTCGCATGCTTCCTGGACATGCCCGGCAGCGTAATTGGGTGTTCGGCCACCGCGCAGGATGATATGGCAGTAGGGATTGCCGGTGGTCGTGTAGATGGAGGACTGGCCATACTTGGTCAGGGTGAGGAAGCGGTGGGGCCGGGCAGCGGCCCGGATAGCGTCCACCGCGATGGCCAGATTCCCGTTGGTGCCGTTCTTGAGGCCCACCGGGCAGGAAAGACCGGAGGTCATCTCCCGGTGCACCTGGCTTTCCGTAGTCCGGGCGCCGATTGCTCCCCATGTAATGAGGTCGGCGAGATACTGGGGGGTGATGAGATCCAGATATTCGGTGCCGGCCGGCATGCCCATTTCATTGAGATCAAGCAGCAGCCTGCGGGCCAGATGCAGCCCCTTGTTGATGTCGAAGGATTCGTCAAGGTCGGGGTCATTGATCAGCCCCTTCCATCCCACGGTGGTGCGCGGCTTTTCGAAGTACACCCGCATCACCATGATCAGTTCCCCGGCCAGGCGCTTTTTCTGGGCGAGCAGCCGCTCGGCATATTCCAGGGCCGCGGCCGTGTCGTGTACGGAGCAGGGTCCGACCACGACCAGAATCCGGTCATCCTCGCCATCCAGGATGCGTTCGATTTCGGAACGGGCGGTCAGGGCTGTGGCAGCAGCCTCCCCGGTGGCGGGGAGTTGCTCGCAAAGCATGTGCGGATTGATGACCGGGGAGACATCCGCTATGCGCAGGTCGTCTGTCTGGACGGTGTTCACAGAGCGAAAAGGGAAAAAGGGGCGGGAATTTTATCCTGACCGGAGATTGGTGTCATTGATCGGGAGAAAATTCTCTCTATACCGGGATAGAAAAACCTGCCTGCGGATTCACGATCCGGCCGGCCGCCGTCCTGCCGGTTGGCTCCGGGCTTTCTTTTTCTTTTTTTGACCCGGACTTGCCAAAGGGACTATAATCCTTCGCCCTTCAGCATGTCCCTGGTCGGCGCCGTGTCCCGGCCGGCAATGATCGTCGCCGGTTATTTGACCAGGTAATTTTCCATCGACCAGTTTAGAGGCACTCATGGCCGTACAGCAAAACAGAAAAACCCCGTCGAAGCGCGGCATGCGACGTTCCCACCACAGCCTTTCGGCACCGACCCTGTCCGTTGACGAAATGACCGGCGAGATACATCGTCGCCACCATGTCACCTCCGATGGTTACTACCGCGGACGCAAGGTGGTCGAAACCCGCACCGACGACTGATTCCCGCATGCATCCGCCCCCCGGGGCGGCCGGTTGCGTAGCAGTCATCAGCCATGATCACCCTGTCCGTTGATGCCATGGGCGGGGATTTCGGCATGGATGCCACGGTCCCGGCCTGTGCGGAGGCGGTCCGGGATATTCCTGACCTTGAGGTGATCCTGGTGGGGAATCCGGACAAGTTGCGGTCCCGGCTCGGGCCGAATCCCGACACCAGGATCACGGTGCATCCCGCCAGCGAGGTGGTCGGGATGGATGACACGCCGGCCAACGCCCTGCGGAAGAAAAAGGATTCCTCCATGCGGGTTGCCATCAATCTCGTCAGCGAGGGCAGGGCAGATGCCTGCGTCAGTTCCGGCAACACCGGCGCGTTGATGGCCACCGCCCGGTTCGTGCTGAAGACCATCCCCGGCATCGAACGTCCCGCGATCTGCACCGCGCTGCCCAAGCTTCATGGCCATACCCACATGCTGGATCTCGGGGCGAACATCGACTGCCCGCCCGAGATCCTTCACCAGTTCGGGCTCATGGGCAGCCTGCTCATCCGCTGCCTGGGCGGTCCGGTAAATCCCTCGGTGGGCCTTCTCAATATCGGCGTGGAAGAGGTTAAGGGCAGCGAGATCCTGAAGGCCGCAGCGGAACTGTTCCGGGACGGCCCCCTGAACTATCGCGGCTTTGTCGAACCGGACGAGATCTACATGGGCAGTACCGACCTCGTCGTGTGCGACGGATTCACGGGGAACATCGCACTCAAGGCCAGCGAGGGTGTGGCGCAGATGATCATGGGTGCGCTCCGGGAGGAGTTCAGCCACAACATTTCCAGCAGGGCCGCGGCGTTTGCCGCGCGCCCGGTGCTTGACCGCGTGAAGGCCCGGCTCGATCACCGGCACTATAACGGCGCCAGCCTGGTGGGCCTGCGCGGTACCGTGGTGAAGTCCCACGGCGGCACCGATCATGTGGGATTCCGCCATGCAATCGAAGTGGCAGTGGAGGAAGTGCGCAAGGATCTGGTGGCTCAGATCGCCGAATCACTGACAGGGACGCAGGATTAGGATAGGCTTGCGTGATGAGATACGCCCGCCTGATCGGCAGCGGGAGCTACCTGCCGGACAAAGTGTTGACCAATCACGACCTGGAATCCATGGTGGACACCAGCGACGAATGGATCTTGGCCCGTACCGGCATTTCCGAGCGCCGGATTGCCGCGGATGACGAATTCACCTGCGACCTGGCGGAACAGGCCGCCCGGGAGGCGCTCAGTGTCGCAGGTGTCACTCCCGGGCAGATCGACCTGGTGGTGGTCGCCACTACCACGCCGGACCAGGTATTTCCCAGCACCGCCTGCCTGCTCCAGCAGCGACTGGGTATCCGGGGATGTCCGGCTTTCGATGTGCAGGCCGTGTGCGCGGGTTTCATTTTCGCCCTGGACATCGCCAACCGGTTTATCCGCACCGAGGGGGCGCGCTGCGCGCTGGTTGTCGGGGCGGAGACCTTTTCACGGATCATTGACTGGTCCGACCGCGGCACCTGCATCCTGTTCGGGGACGGCGGCGGTGCGGTGGTTCTGCAGGACGATGACAGCCCGGGCATTCATTCCACGCACCTGCACAGCGACGGCACCTACAAGGACCTTCTGTGCGTCCCGACAGGTGTTTCGCGCAACTACGACGCGGTGATCAACGGTACGGCCTACACCACCATGGCCGGCAACGACGTTTTTCGCTGGGCGGTGACTGCCATGAGCGCGCTGGTGGATGAAACGCTGCAGGCCAACGGGATCAGCCGGGATGAGGTGGACTGGCTGATACCCCATCAGGCGAACGTGCGGATCATCAACGCGGTGGGCAAGCGAACGGGATTTCCCGCGGACCGCGTCATTGTCACGTTGAACCACCACGGCAACACATCCGCCGCGTCGGTGCCACTGGCACTGGATGAATCGATCCGCAGCGGCAAGATCCGGACAGGGGACACCGTTCTGATGGAAGGATTCGGCGGGGGATTCACCTGGGGCTCGGCATTGCTGACACTGTGACCGGCGCGGGGATCCGGAACTGACCTGAGGCGATGTACGCATGATCGATCTGAATCGGATATTGCAGGACCGGGTTTGCCTGGTCACCGGCGCCAGCCGGGGAATCGGGCGGGCCATTGCACTGGCATTGGGCGAGCGGGGCGGAACGGTGATCGGCACCTCGACCACGGAGGGCGGCGCCGGCGCCATCAGTGCGGAGTTCGCTGAAGCGGACATCAGGGGCCGGGGCCTCGTGCTCGATGTCACCGATAACGATTCCGTGGAGGCCGCGGTCACGGCGGTCACCGGCGAATTCGGCGCACCCGGCGTATTGGTCAACAATGCCGGCATCACCCGCGACAACCTGATGCTGCGGATGGGAGAGGAAGAGTGGGACGCCGTGCTGGACACCAATCTGAAGTCCGCCTACCGCATGAGCAGGGCATGCCTCCGGGGCATGATCCGCGCCAGGGCCGGGCGTATCATCAGCATTGCATCCGTGGTGGGAGCCACCGGGAACCCGGGCCAGGCAAATTACAGCGCTGCCAAGGCGGGCCTGCAGGGCTTCACCAGATCCCTGGCCCAGGAAGTGGCCGGTCGCGGCATCACGGTCAATGTGATCGCGCCAGGCTTCATCGCCACCGACATGACCGGCGGGTTGAGCGAGGACCGGAAATCCGCCATTCTCGGGCGCGTTCCCATGGGCCGCCTCGGGTCGCCGGAAGACATCGCCCAGGCAGTGGTATTCCTGTCGTCGTCCATGGCGGACTACATCACCGGCACCACCATTCACGTCAACGGCGGGATGTACATGCCCTGACCGGATTTCCGGAAATTCGGGAAAGAGTTCCGCAAAGCCGGGCAACAAGGATGCAAGCCCCGCCTGAATCCACGCCCTGGACCGGCAGCGAATTTCCCCAATGCCGATAGACTTGATGAAATTGATTGTTTAATATCCGTCCATCCAAAATTCGATAACGGGGCTGGCCTGGTTCCGCCTTTTTTGGCACTCTGTGAAGGCGGAAACAGGTGGCGGCCCGGCCCGGGGTGCCGCCGAGAATCCCACCCGGAATATTTCCACATCATTCACTGGAGAACATTATTCGAATGAGCACAATTGTAGAGCGTGTAACCAAAGTCGTTGTAGAACAGCTCGGTGTCAGCGAGGACCAGGTCACCATGGACGCATCCTTTGTTGATGACCTGGGTGCGGATTCGCTGGATACCGTGGAACTTGTCATGGCCCTGGAAGAGGAGTTCGATACCGAAATTCCCGACGACAAGGCCGAGACCATCGTGAAAGTCAAGGATGTCATCGACTATATCGAGAAGAACGTCAGCGTCTGACGTTCAGGATCTGTCCCGCCGTTCATGGTGGACTGTCCGCGAAGCCGGTTCATGCTGCACGGGACGCGGCATCCCGGGCTCCCGAGGCTGCTGACCTCCCTGCGGTAACCGATTCTTGGATGCTCGGAATGGGGCTTCTCAGGAGCACGAAACGCCGTCGTTCCGACGGCGTTTTCAATTCCGGAATATACGGCGGCCCGGACCCCCGGCGGGACCGGCGCCGGATACCGCGTTCCGGGCGGTCGCGCCTGATCGGTTAAGCTACTGATGTCGATGACATCGCCAACGCTAACTGCAAAATCAAGATGAACAAGAGACGTGTCGTTGTGACGGGCCTGGGTGCCATCACCCCGGTTGGCGTGGATGTGGGTTCGAGCTGGCAGTCGATGCTGGATGGTGTCAGCGGCATCGGTACGGTTACGGCCTTTGACCCGTCGGGACTCCCCTGCACCATCGTCGGTGAGGTCAGGAATTTCGAGCCCGCGCAGTACATGCCGGAGAAGGATGCCCGCAAGATGGACCGTTTCATGCAGCTCGGCATCAGCGCGGGGGTGCAGGCGCTGGCGGATTCCGGGCTGGAGGTGACGGAAGACAACGCGGAACGGATCGGCGTGTATATCGGTTCCGGCATCGGGGGCATCGCCAATATCGAGAATACCACCCTGATCTACCAGGAACGGGGATTTCGCCGGGTTTCGCCGTTCTACATCCCGATGACCATCATCAACATGGTTTCGGGCAACCTGTCGATCATGTACGGACTCAAGGGTCCGAACCTCTCCATGGTCACTGCCTGCAGCACCGGTACCCACGCGATCGGTGAGGCCGGCAGGTTGATCGAATACGGCGATGCGGACGTGATGATCGCAGGCGGTTCCGAAGCCCCGATCTCCCCGACCTCGCTTGCCGGGTTCGGCGCGGCGCGGGCACTGAGCCGGCGCAATGACGATCCGGCCTGCGCCAGCCGCCCCTGGGACACCGGCCGGGATGGCTTCGTGATGGGCGAGGGGGCGGGTATCCTGCTGCTGGAGGAATACGGGCACGCGCGCCGCCGGGGTGCCCGGATCTATGCCGAACTGGCCGGATTCGGCCTGAGCGGGGACGCCTACCACATGACCGGCCCTTCGCCCGGGGGGGAGGGCGCCTCGAACTGCATGAACGGCGCCATGCGCAACGCCGGCCTCAACCCGGAACAGATCGACTACATCAATGCCCACGGGACGTCCACGCCCCTCGGGGACGTCGCGGAGACGCGGGCGCTCAAGCGCAGCTTCGGAGACCACGCCGGCAAGCTCCAGATCAGTTCCAACAAGTCCATGATCGGCCATCTGCTGGGCGCCGCCGGCGGGGTGGAGGCGGTGATGACTGTTCTCAGCCTCTTCCACCAGTGCATTCCCCCCACCATCAATCTGGTGGATCCCGATCCCGAATGTGACCTGGATTACGTTCCGGCCATCGCGCGGGAAGCCGCGATCGAGGTGGCGCTGTCCAACTCGTTTGGTTTCGGCGGCACCAACGGCACCCTGTTGTTCAGGCGGGTCTGAACGCCGCGCCGTGACGGTAGCGCCCATTGTTCAGGAACAGCCTCATCCGCCTTCTCGCCCTCCTGGTGCCCGCCACCGGCGTGGTCCTGGGCGGGGCCTGGTTCTATTACGGGCAGGCGGTGAGCAAACCGTTCGAGTTCGGCGAGGAAATCTTCGTGGTCGCGCGGGGTGAAACCCTGAACGGCATCTCCCGGCGCCTGACGGATGCGGGGATCATCCCGGAGCCCTGGAGTCTGAGGATTCTGGCACGGCAACATGGCAGCAAGCCGATCATGGCCGGTGAGTATGACTTTCCCCGCACCATGGCGCTGACCGAATTTCTCGACCGTATCGTCAGCGGCCGGGGGCAGGTGGATGTGAGCGTGACGATCGTGGAGGGCTGGACCTTTCGTATGATGCGGGAGGTCCTCGGCGCCGCCGAGGGACTTCGTCAGGATACCCGGGAGTGGAGCGACGACAGGATCATGGAGGTGCTGGGGCATCCGGACCTGCATCCGGAAGGGCAATTCTATCCGGATACCTACCATTATCGAAAAGGGGATCCGGACCTGGATATCTATCGCAAGGCGTTTGACCTGATGCAGCACAGGCTGGCCCAGGTCTGGGCACAGCGGTCATCGGACCTGCCGCTGGACGACCCCTACGAGGTACTGATCGTGGCCTCCATCATCGAGAAGGAGACCCAGGACCGGGATGAGCAGCCTACCATTGCCGGGGTGTTGTTCAACCGGCTGCGCAAGGGGATGCGCCTGCAGACCGACCCCACGGTGATCTACGGGGTCGGCGATGCGTTTGACGGCAACATCACCCGCAAGCACCTGAAAACAGACACCCCGTACAATACCTACACCCGGGCGGGCCTGACACCCACCCCGATCAGCCTGCCCGGCATGGATTCCCTGATGGCGGCGGTCAGACCGGCGGAAACCGAAGCCTACTATTTCGTGGCAAAGGGTGGCGGAAGGCATCATTTTTCCCGCACTCTCGAAGAACACAACCGCGCGGTGCGCAAGTACATTCTCGGCAGGAAGCAATGAACGGGACATCCGGTCGGCGCGGAGCCTTCATTACGTTGGAGGGCGTGGATGGCGCCGGCAAGACTACGCAGATGGGATTCATCGAGCAGTGGCTCGCGGACCGTGGCATCGAGGTGGTACGGACCCGGGAACCCGGCGGGACAGATCTGGGCGAACGGCTGCGGGACCTGATCGTACGGGAGACAGCGCTGGATATCAGCGCTCACAGTGAGCTGATGCTGGTCTTTGCCGCCCGCCGCCAGCACCTGGAGGAACGGATACTGCCTGCCCTGGAATCGGGACGCTGGGTGATCTCGGACCGATTCACCGATGCCACCTACGCCTACCAGGGTGCGGGCAGGGGTATCGATGCGGCCAGCATCGGGATTCTGGAGCAATGGGTCCAGGAAGGACTGAATCCGGACCTGACTGTGGTGCTGGATCTGCCGGCGGAAGCGGGCATGGTCAGAAGCGGCCGCCGGGGAGGGGTCGCGGACCGGTTCGAGGACGAGGCCATGGCGTTCAAGCGTGCGGTACGCGAGTGCTATCTGGACCGTGCCGCCAGGTACGCGGACCGGATGCGCGTGGTGGATGCCGGGGGCAGTGTGGCGGAGGTGCAGCAGGCGATCTCGAATCTGCTGCAGGATTTTCTGGCCGCACGCGACGAACACTGAGATGGACCCCCTGTATCCCTGGCTGACGCCACAGTGGCCGAGGTTTTTCCCCGACGGTCCGGCGTTTCACCAGGGTCTGGTGCTGGCGGGGACTTCCGGGATCGGAAAACGCGAGTTCGCCGTCATGCTGGCACAGCGACTGCTGTGCCCGGAGCCTGGGGAACTGCCATGCGGCCGGTGCCGGGACTGCCGCCTGTTCGTCGCCGGCTCCCATCCCGATTTTCATGTGCTGATCACCGAGCATGAGCGCGAGTTCTGCAGGCTGGAACGGCTCGCCGCCTATGCGGCGCGTTACCCGGACAGGCCGGGAAGAGAGGGCCGCAGCAGGCCGTCGAGGGTGATCACGGTGGAGAAGATCCGGCTGCTGATCGAACGGTTCTACCAATCTTCCCATTCCGCATCCGGCCGGGTGGCCCTGCTGGCGCCCTCGGACCGGATGAACGCCAATGCATCCAATGCCCTGCTGAAACTGCTGGAAGAGCCGCCGCCGGGCGCCCGCTTCGTGCTGGTGACGGACCAGCCGGGTTCCCTGCTCCCCACCATCCGCAGCCGCTGCGTGGTGGAGACGCTCACCGGACCGGCCGCGGAGTCGTCCATCGAGTGGTTGCGGGGCCGGACGGATGCCGATGACCCACTGATCCGGAATGCCGTCTCCTCCGGGATGGGACCGCTGGACATTCTGGCCGACCTGGAAAGCGGAACGCTCTCCTGGCAGGCCGCCAATCTCGGGTCGCTCAGGGATCTGTGCGCCGGTGAGGGGGATCCCATCGTGTTGGCGGAATCCCTGGCGAAACAGGATCCATTGGCGCTGCTCGGCTGGCTGCAGCGCCTGACCGGCCAGCTGATCCGGTGGCAGACGGCCGGCGGGGACGCACCCTGGGGTGCTCCGGAGCACGGGAGGCCGGAATGTCCGTCCATTTCGCCGGGGGCCCTGTTCGCGCTCTATGATAAAATCGGTTTCTATCGGCGTATTGCCCGGGACCAGCTGAACCTGAGGCTCGCTCTGGAGGAGATTCTTGTTGCGCTGGGCGAGGCGGCCCTGCCCGCGGATTGACGGATCGGCCGGCCTGCTCACCGAATCCTCTGTTCACGGCGATCCGAAGGCACCTCCGGGGATCGGGTTCACCGGAAGCGGGCGCCAACATACCGACACTACCCGTGATGATCCGGCACGACGATGAAGGATCACCGGGTTTCACTGACCCGAACAGGAATGCCCCCATGCAACTGGTAGATTCCCACTGTCACATCAATTTTGAACCGTTGGCCGGGGACATGGCCGGACTGCTGGACCGTGCGGCGGAAAACGGGGTCGGTCATATGCTCTGCGTATGCGTGAACCTCGAGGACCTGCACCAGGTTCTGGGACTGGCCCGGGAGAACGCCCATATCTTTGCCTCGGTCGGCGTCCATCCATGCACCACCGAAGGGGAGGATCCGGAGGTGGGGCGGCTGGTGACACTGGCGGATGACGCCAGGGTGGTGGCCATCGGCGAGACCGGGCTGGACTATTTCCATCAGGATGACCGCCCCGAATGGCAGCGGCGGAGATTCGCCCGCCATATTGAGGCGGCCAGGGCATGCGGCAAACCCCTGATCGTACATTCCCGGGAGGCGGCGACGGATACCATGGGCATGCTGCGCGACCTGGGGGCCGGGGAGGCCGGCGGCGTGATGCACTGCTTCTCCGGGGACTGGCCAATGGCGCGCCAGGCCTTGGACATCGGCCTGTACATCTCGTTTTCCGGCATCGTCACCTTCCGCAGCGCCGAGACGCTGCGTGAAGTGGCACGCAAGGTGCCGCTGGACAGGGTGCTGGTGGAAACGGACGCGCCCTACCTGGCGCCGGTGCCGAAGCGTGGCAAGACCAACGAACCCGCCTACGTCCGGCATACCGCCGAATGCATCGCCGGCCTACGCGGCAAACCGCTCGAGGAGATTGCCGCAGTGACCACGGAGAACTTTTTCCGCCTGTTTTCCGCAGCCCGCCCGGCTGCTGCCTGACCGGCATCCGGAATACCGGGCCCGCCCCGGCGGGCCGCCATGCTAGCTGCGGTGAAATCCCGCAGGTGCGTGGCCGTAGTCCCCCTCCCGGAACAGGAAGCCGACCATGTGCCTTTCGATGCGTTCCTGGCAGGCCGGATCCGCGGAATTCAGCTGCTCCTCGTTGATGATCGTCACCAGTCGCTGCAGCCACTGGTTCCATCCCTCAGCGGAAATGTTCTCGTAGATTCTCTGGCCGAGCTCCCCGGGATAGGGCGGCTTCTCAAGACCTTTCGCCTCGATTCCCAGGATGGCGCATTTGACGGTTCTGCTCATGGATTTCTCTGGAATGCTGGTTGCGGGGTTGCTACCGGGAAAGCGCCGATACGGCGGCGGGGGATGCACCGCACCAGCCGGCCCCAGGGTGTATTTGTCATTTTTTTCCCGCTTGATAATGGGTACAATGGCTCCAGATACAACCCTGTCCGCAGGCGGGTTCCTGACTTCCCTGCGGTGCGTTTTGAATCACGAATGACAACCGGATCGAGTGTAACATGATCGAGTACAGCCATACCCTGAACGAATCGGCCCTGACGGTGACGCGAAGCGCCCGGGACAAGATATCCAACCTGGTCAATGACACCAACGGAGAAGTGTCCGCGGTGAGGATTTATGTCTCCGGCGGAGGATGTTCCGGCATGAACTACGGCATGACATTTGCCGAGAAGGCGGAGTCCGCGGACAGCGTGATGTCGGACGAATCCGGTTTCACGCTGGTGGTGGACCCTGTGGCACTGGGCTTTCTTGAAGGTGCCGAGGTGGATTATGTGGATGACGGGATGAACGCGTCGTTCGTTTTCAACAATGTCTTCCAGTCGGTGGGCGGCAGCGGAGCCTGCGGCGGTTGTGGCGGAGCCATGTGAGGACCGCCCCGGGACGTGGCCATTTCCACATGACCTGAATACCGATGTCCGACAAGAAGGAGCCCGGCGGCAATCACGGTTCAGGCACGGGATTGATCGTCGAGCGGAGCAAACCGAAGCTCAAGAAGCCGCCGATGTACAAGGTCCTGCTGCACAACGACGACTACACCCCGATGGAGTTCGTGGTGAAACTGCTGATGAAGATCTTCCATATGTCCCAACCCAGGGCCGAGCAGGTGATGCTGCACGTGCATACCCGGGGCATTGGCGTCTGCGGGGTGTTTCCGAGAGAGATTGCCGAAACCAAGGTCCAGCTGGTCATCGACCATGCCTTGGAATACCAGCACCCCTTGCAATGCACCATGGATCCGGCATGATGGCGCCCGCGGCAGTACTGGGTGGTGACCTGCCCGCAAATCCCCGGGATGTTCCCGTCCGATCCGGCAAAGGCCATGCTGTCCGAAGAGCTTGAAGTCACCCTGGGAACGGCGGTCAACTACGCCCGTACCCGCCGGCACGAGATCATCACCGTGGAGCACCTGCTCTATGCGTTGCTGGATGACAGGGAGACCAGCAAGGCCATACGGCTGTGCGGGGGGGATATCGGGGTTCTCAAGCAGTCGCTGGAGCAGTACCTGGAACACGAGGTGCCGCAACTCGAGCCGGAAAGCGAGGACGAGCCGCAGCCGGGTCTCGGTTTCCAGCGGGTGCTGCAGCGTGCCATCATGCATGTGCAGAGTTCGGGCAAGAAAGAGGTCAAGGGCGCCAACGTCCTCGTCGCGGTGTTCAGCGAAAGGGAGTCCTTCGCGGTCTATTTCCTCAGCCAGCAGGAGATCAGTCGCTACGATGTGGTGAACTACATTTCCCACGGCATCACCAAGGTGCCGGAAGGGGACCGCCTGCCGGCGCCGGAGCAGGAGCAGGAGCACGAATACGACGGGGAGGGGGGGTATGAACAGGCCGACGGGGCACTCGAGAACTACACCATCAACCTGAACCAGCTTGCGGAGCAGGGACGCATCGACCCCCTGATCGGGCGCGCCATGGAACTCGAGCGAACGATCCAGATACTCTGCCGGCGGCGAAAGAACAACCCGTTGTTCGTGGGCGAGGCCGGCGTGGGCAAAACCGCCCTTGCCGAAGGCCTGGCGCGGAACATCGTGTTGGGGGATGTGCCGGACATCCTCGAGCACTCGACGATCTATACCCTGGACATGGGGGCCCTGCTTGCGGGAGCGAAGTACCGGGGGGATTTCGAGCAGCGGCTGAAGTCGGTGCTGAAAGCCCTGGACAAGGAGGACGGCGCAATCCTGTTCATCGATGAAATCCACACCATCATCGGTGCGGGTGCGGTATCCGGTGGCGCGCTGGATGCCTCCAACCTGCTGAAACCCATGCTGGCCTCCGGCGATCTCAAGTGCATCGGGTCCACCACCTACCAGGAATACCGCACCATATTCGAGAAGGACCGGGCACTGTCGCGGCGGTTCCAGAAAATAGACATCACCGAACCCACCATCGACGAGGCCGTGGAGATCCTGCGCGGGCTCAAGTCGCGCTTCGAGGAGCACCATGAGGTTCGCTATACCAACCCGGCACTGCGCAGTGCGGTGGAACTGTCGGCCCGCTACCTCTCGGACCGCCAGCTCCCGGATACCGCCATCGACGTGATCGACGAGGCCGGTGCCCGCACCCGCCTGGCAACCGCGGAAAAGCGCAAGAAAACCGTGGGCGTGAAGGAAATCGAGAAGATGATCGCGGACATCGCGCGGATTCCGCCCAAGCATGTCTCAGCGTCCGACGTTCAGGCCCTGAAAAACCTGGAGCGGGACCTGAGGATGGTGGTGTTCGGACAGGACCCCGCCATCGGTGCCCTGTCGGCCGCCATCAAGATGGCCCGGTCAGGACTTGGCAGTACCGAGCGCCCCATCGCCTCGCTGCTGTTTTCCGGGCCCACCGGTGTCGGCAAGACCGAGGTGACCAGGCAGCTCGCCAACACCCTGGGCATCGAGTTCATCCGTTTCGACATGTCGGAGTACATGGAGCGCCACACGGTGTCGAGGCTCATCGGTGCTCCCCCGGGATATGTCGGCTTCGACCAGGGTGGGCTGCTGACGGAGGCGATCAACAAGCATCCCCATGCGGTGCTCCTGTTCGACGAGATCGAGAAGGCGCATCCCGATGTATTCAACATCCTGCTCCAGGTCATGGATTACGGCAACCTGACCGACAACAACGGCCGCAAGTCGGATTTTCGCAATGTCATCATCATCATGACCACCAATGCCGGCGCGGAGCGGGCCGCCAGGGAATCCATGGGCTTCATCACCCAGGACCATTCCACGGATGACATGGAGGCCATCCGGAAAACCTTTACACCGGAATTCCGCAACCGGCTGGATGCCGTCATCCGCTTTGCCGGCCTGACTGCGGACACCATCCGCCACGTGGTCAAGAAATTCCTGCTGGAGGTGGAGCACCAGCTTGCGGACAGGAACGTGACGATCGAGGTGGATGATGCGGCTCTTGAGTGGCTGGCGCGGAAGGGCTATGACCCGGCAATGGGCGCCAGGCCGATGGCGCGGCTGATCCAGCAGGAAATCAAGCGGCCCATGGCGGACGAGCTCTTGTTCGGGAAACTGGCCAAGGGGGGCTGTATCAAGGTATCCGTCACCTCCGACGGCAAGGGTGAGGAGGTGCTGGCCTTTGAAACACAGGGCAGGGCCTGACCCGGGCCGGGCCGGAGTGCCGGTCAGGCCATTCGCAGCCTGGGCAGGGGTCTTTCGTTGATGGGCAGGTGTAACAGGGCCGCCGCCAGTCCCAGTATGATCCCGGCATACCAGATGCCGTCGTAGGCGCCGGTCTGGTCATAGATGCGCCCACCCAGCCAGACGCCGAGGAAACTGCCGATCTGGTGGCTGAGGAATACGATCCCGAACAGCATGGACATGTAACGCATGCCGAACACCTGGGCGACGATGCCGGTCGTCAGGGGCACCGTGGAGAGCCAGAGGATGCCAATGGCGCCGGCGAAGGTGAGGATGACCAAAGGGGTTTTCGGCAACACCAGCAAGGCCAGGATCACGATCGAGCGCAGGAAGTAGATCAGGCTGAGCGCCATCTTCATGCTGAACCGCTGGCCGACGACCCCGGAGAGAATTGACCCCACGATATTCATCAGCCCGATGACGCCGATGGCCCAGGCACCGATCACGGGATCCAGGCCCAGATCCTGGATGTAGGCAGGGAAATGCACGGTGATGAATGCGATGTGGAATCCGCAGACGAAAAATCCCGCGGTGAGCAGGATGTAACCCAGGTGCCCGGCCGCTTCGCGCAGCGCCTCGGTCATGGTCTGGTCCATGGTTTCACCCGCGGACTGGTTGGGATCGTTGGGCAGGGCAAAGGACAGCGGTACCATGATCATGAGGATCGCTGCCAGCAGGACCAGTGCCGTGATCCAGCCGAAGGCTCCGATAAATCCCTGGGTGATGGGGGAAAACAGGAACTGGCCGAGGGACCCTGCCGCAGTGCCGAGCCCCAGCACCATGGATCGCTGCTGTGGTCCCACCACCCGGGCCATGGCCGCCATGGTGATGGTAAACGCGGAGAACGCGATGCCCATTCCCGCCAGGATTCCGCCCGTGAGATGGAGCGCCATGGGGGTGTCCGCGATGGACATGCCATATACCGCAAGG
This sequence comes from Candidatus Poriferihabitaceae bacterium, assembly GCA_965213885.1. GTDB lineage: Bacteria > Pseudomonadota > Gammaproteobacteria > Arenicellales > Poriferihabitantaceae > VYFG01. The sequence continues at coordinate 2,007,525 of OZ243919.1, read as the reverse complement.
GCATACATGAGCGCGCCGGAAATGATGACCCAGACGGGTCCGAATCGGTCTGCCAGCGCCCCGGCGAAAGGCAGGCTGAGACCCCAGAAGAGGTTCTGCAGGGCCATGGCAAGGCCGTACATCTCCCGGTTCCAGTCCCTGGCCATGGTCATGGGCTCGAGAAACAGGCCGAACCCGGAACGGACGCCGAAACCGATCATGGAGATCAGGCATCCGGCGGAAATGACGAGGAGGGGCGTCCGCCAGTTGCCGTCGAGCGCCTTCATTGCCGACTGCCTGGAATGGTCCGGATGCCGTTCAGCGATGCTTCCACTGGGCTTCGCGCTTCTCGGCGAAGGCCGACATGCCTTCCTTCTGGTCCTCGGTTGCGAACAGGGCGTGGAACTGGCGGCGTTCGAACAGCAGTCCTTCCGCCAGCACGGACTCAAAGGAGCGGTTGACGGACTCCTTGCAGGCCATCACTGCAGGCAGGGACTTTCCGGCGACGGCCTGCGCGATTTCCAGGGACCTCTCCAGCAGTTCCCCGGCGGGCACGATCCGGGCAACAAGGCCCGCACGCTCCGCCTCCTCGGCATCCATCATGCGCCCGGTCAGGCACAGGTCCATGGCCTTGGACTTGCCCACCGCCCGCGTCAGCCGCTGGGTGCCGCCGGCGCCCGGGATGATGCCGAGGTTGATTTCCGGTTGTCCGAACCGGGCATTGTCTGCGGCGACGATGAAATCACACATCATGGCAAGCTCGCAGCCACCCCCCAGGGCGTATCCCGCCACTGCGGCAATGACCGGCTTGCGGCATTGCATCACCGCTTCCCAGTTGTCGGTGATGAAATCCTGCCGGAAGACATCCATGTAGCTCTTGTCCTTCATTTCCTTGATGTCGGCACCGGCGGCAAAGGCTTTCTCGTTGCCGGTGATCACGATGGCGCCGACAGCGTCGTCATCCTCGAAGTCGCGCAGGGCCTGCCCAAGTTCGATCATCATCCCGGATGAAAGCGCGTTCAGCGCCCCGGGCCGGTTCAGTCGGATGAGCCCCGCACGGTCACGGGTTTCCACGAGAATGGTGCTGTAGGCCATTGGTAGCATACGAAATGGGATTGCTCTAGACTATAACGTAAAACGCACCCCTCCCGGCATGCTGCCGGATTGTTCGACGGTATTTTCGAAACACAAAGGCGGCCCGATCCGTCCGATGGTTGCAGCGCCGCGGGATGAGAAACATGACAGACACCTTTGAAGAGATTTACCGCCGTTCCATGGATGACCCGGAGGGATTCTGGAGCAAGGTCGCCGAACAGGTTCACTGGTACCGCAGGTGGGACAGGGTTCTGGACGACCGTGATGCACCGTACTACCGCTGGTTTACCGGCGGCCGGACCAACGTCTGCTACAATGCTGTTGACCGGCACGTGGAAGCCGGTCACGCGGATCAGCTTGCCATTATCCACGACAGTCCCATCACCGGAACCCAGCAGCAGATCACCTACGGGGAGCTGAGGGACAGGGTGGCCGTATTCGCCGGCGCTTTGGCCGACCTGGGCATTTGTGCCGGGGACAGGGTCATCCTCTATATGCCCATGATCCCGGAAGCGCTCGTCGCCATGCTGGCATGCGCCCGGATCGGCGCGGTCCACTCGGTGGTGTTCGGCGGGTTCGCTTCCAACGAGCTCGCCGTCCGGATCGACGACTGTGAACCCAGGGCGATCGTGGCCGCATCCTGCGGTCTGGAACCTGGCCGGACCATCGAGTACAAGCCACTCCTGGACCAGGCCATTGAACTGGCCGACCACAAACCGGAGCACTGCATCATTTTTCAGCGGCCCCAGGCGCGGGCGGAGATGGCGGTCGGGCGGGACATCGACTGGAATGATGCCGTCGCGGCGGCCTCACCGGTGGATTGCGTGCCACTGGATGCTCTTGCCCCCCTCTACATCCTCTATACCTCCGGCACCACCGGCCAGCCCAAAGGAGTGATTCGGGACACCGGAAGCGGCATGGTCGCTCTCAACTGGACCATGAAGAACATCTACAACATGGACCCCGGCGAGGTGTTCTGGGCGGCCTCCGATGTTGGCTGGGTGGTTGGGCATTCCTATATCGTGTACGGCCCGCTGCTCGGTCGTAACACCACCATCGTTTTCGAGGGCAAGCCCGTGGGGACGCCGGACCCCGGCGTGTTCTGGCGTGTCATCGAGGAGCATGACGTCAAGGTGCTGTTCACCGCCCCCACCGCGTTTCGCGCCATCAAGAAGGAGGATCCGGAAGGCGCCTACCTGGACAGGCATGACACTTCAGGGCTGCGGGCCCTCTTTCTCGCCGGCGAACGAACGGACCCCGACACACTGCAGTGGGCGACAGACAAGCTGGACGTGCCGGTGATCGATCACTGGTGGCAGACTGAAACCGGCTGGTCCATCTGCGCCAACTGCCTTGGCATTGAACTGCTTCCGGTCAAGGAAGGATCGCCGACCCGGCCCGTGCCGGGCTGGGCGATGGAGGTGCTGGATGATGACGGCAATCCGGTGACTGCGGGGGACATCGGCTCTCTGGTCGTGAAACTTCCGCTTCCGCCGGGTACATTTCCGACATTGTGGAATGCCCGCCAGCGAATGTTTGATTCCTATTTCAGCCGCTTTCCCGGGTACTACGAAACCGGTGACGCAGGCTTTATCGACGAGGACGGATATGTTTTCGTCATGTCGCGCACCGACGACGTCATCAACGTCGCCGGTCACCGCCTGTCCACGGGCGCGATCGAGGAGGTGCTGGCGGCGCATCCTGACGTGGCGGAATGTGCCGTCATCGGTGTCAGGGACCAGCTCAAGGGTGAACTGCCGCTGGGCTGCCTGGTGCTCAGCAGCGGCGTCGGCAGGGACCACGCGGACATCGTCAGGGAATGCGTGAGCCTGGTACGTGAGAAAATCGGACCGGTGGCCGCGTTCAAGCTGGCCGCGGTCGTGGCCCGCCTGCCCAAGACCCGGTCCGGCAAGATCCTTCGCGGCACCATGAAAAAGATCGCCGACGGTGATGAATGGAAGATGCCCGCGACCATAGACGATCCGGTAATCCTGGACGAGATCGGCGCCGCCCTGAAGACCCTGGGCTACACCAACTGATCACCGTCCGCGATAACCTGCTGTGAGGCATGTCTTCATCATGGACCCCCTCGGGTCCGTGAAACCCTGGAAGGATACGACTTATTTCCTGATGCGGGCCTGTGTGGAGCGGGGGCACACGGTGGGTTACGCGGATCCCGGCTGGTTGGGTCTTCGGCATGATGAACTGCATTCCAGGATACAGTGGCTGGATGTTCGGGACGATCACGATGCGCCGTTCACCGTGCTGGCGGATGAAACCGTTCCCCTGGCCCGGGCGGATGCCGTCTGGCTGAGAACCGACCCGCCCTTCGACCGGGGCTACCTGTATACCACCCTGCTGCTCGATTTTCTTCCCCGGGCCACCCGCGTGATCAACCGACCGCAAGGTGTGCGGGACTGGAACGAGAAGCTGGCGGCGCTGGTGTTTCCGCGTTACACCCCGCGGACCCTGATCAGCAATTCGGTCGAGGAGATCCTGGCATTCTCGGACCAGGTCGGCAGGATCACGGTCAAGCCGGTCGACGGTCACGGCGGAAAGGGAATCGTCTTTTTTTCGCCGGGAGATGACCCGTCCCCGCTCGAGGCCTCCACCCGGGCGGGGCGGCACTGGGTCGTCTCCCAGGAGTACCTGCCGGCGGCGCGGGAAGGGGACAAACGGATTCTCCTGCTCCAGGGCGAGCCCCTGGGAGCCATTCTGCGCGTGCATGCCGAGGGCGTGGAACTGAACAATCTTGATCAGGGAGGCAGTGCCCAGCCGACGGACCTGACATCCGGGGATCGTGAAATCTGTGCGGCGCTGAAACCCGAACTGGTTTCCCGGGGAATTTTCTTCGCGGGCATTGATGTGATCGGCGGCCGGCTGATCGAGGTCAATGTCACCAGTCCCACCGGACTCCAGGAGATGAGCCGCTTTGCCGGTGAACCACTGCACCACCGGATCGTATCGGCTTTGGAATAATTCAGGCGGACACAGCGTCGGCAATACCGGATCCCCGTGTGACCAGTTTCAGTTTTCCAGGTTCCGTATCCAAGGAACGAGGAGTGGCCCGCCTGGCCTTGCTGCTGGTCGTCCTGGCTGGTCCGGCATTGGCGGATTGCGACCACAAAGAACGTACCCAAGGCTAATACCGCCCCGGAGGACGCTGGCGATGCCTGGACATTCTCCGCCATCGATGCACAATCCCAAGTTGGTGATCAGCTATCTGGTGGGGGATTGCGACGGACAAAGCGCCCTGGAACTCATGGACGATATCCGCTCCAAGCTAGAGGATCGCCCACAGATATCCACTGACGGGCTGGCGTCCTATATCGGCGCCGTAGAGGGCGCATTCGGCGGCGACGTGGACTTTGCCCAGATCATCAAGCAATACGGCAATTCCGAAGGATCCGGTAACGACAGACGTTACAGTTCTGCCGAGTGCACCGGGATCAAGAAGCAGGTAGTTGAGGGCAAACCGGACAAGGGAAAAATATCAACGTCCTACATCAAGCGCTCCAATCTCACCATGCGCATGGGCAACCGCCGGTTCACCCGCCTGACCAACGCATTTTCCAAGAAGATCGAAAAGCACTCTGCCATGGGCAACCTCTTTTTTCTGCGCTATAACTTCTGCAGAATTCACAAGACGTTGAAGGTAACACCCGCGATGGATGCACGACCGTGCGGAATACGAAGTGGATTGCGGAACTGATCAAGGCCCGGTCAAAGAAGCCAAATCGCCCCAAGACGTACAAGAAAACACATGACGGCCTCCACACTCATTGAGCCGAATTGGTCAAACCAACAATCCTGTGTTGGTTGTTGTCGAGCGACAGGAACTGATGATTGTCAGGACTTTTCTTCGTTGGTTGCTGCAATGCTGTAAGCAGACTCACCAAGAACCTGCTGCTCGATTGTGCCATCGCCCCATTGTTCTGGGCGCCACACAGCAACATCAGCACCATTCTTTCGTAGCTTCTCCATCAGTGTGTTTTGGCCTTCCTCCGCTCTTCCGCCCTGAACCTTCAGTTCCCGCAGCATTACCCGTCCGTCAGCAGTGATAATCAAAAGGTCGGGAACGCCGCGTTGCCTATTCGGATCAAGCATCCATACCCCATGATTGTTGTCTTGCAGATAGTGGATGATGTGATTTTGGAACTCGACTTCTGATATATTGGCTTCGGGCATGGGGAGCGGGTCGCGCACCTCCATGGGAAAGCGGCGATTGATCTCATCCCAAGTCGTTCGTTTTTCATCTATTATCTTTTTGATGCCTTTATAATGCACTGAGCACATTCCCTTACGCCCGCCTTCGCTTCTTGAGTACAGAATCCCGCACCCTTTTACCCTGCAATAACCTGATGCCGGAAAGGTATCACGGGGACGCACATTCATGATCTCGGTCATGATCGCATCGTCGTTTTCCATGGTCCAATGCCCCCCCTTGTTGGATAGAGGCGATTATACCGTTTCGGTTACTTAAGTCTATAATTCCCATAATTCAAACGGATACACTACCTCATCTCGCGCCGGCTGGGTCCATGAAGAGGTCCGAGACGGCCATGAGCGAGAGCTTCCTCATGAGCAACATGGCGCCGCAGGTGGGCGTCGGATTCAACAGAGGCATCTGGTGGGTGCTGGAACGGAAGATGCGGCAGTGGGGGTGTGCGCGGCCTGCTCCATGTCGTCACCGGGCCGCTCTACGAGGACCGCGAGACAACCAGGCTTGCCGTGGACATGGATGGTGACGGGGTGGATGACAACGGGATTCTGGTGGATGTTCCCGCGCATTTTTTCAAGGTCGCTCTCGACCCCGGGCGGATGGAGGCCATCGCGGTCATACTGCCAAACCGGAAGCTGGAGGCGAAAAGCCTCTCCGGGTTCCTGACGAGCATCAATGAGATCGAGGCTCGCAGCCGTCTCGATTTTCTGTCAAACCTTCAGGATGAAACGGAAAAAGGCATAGAGAGCCACGTGGAACCGGAACTTTGGAGCGGTCCGGAAGACGCCGACTGCCGGGCTCTTTATTGAGGCATGTCGCTACTGCGAACAGCAGTGTCCGGGGGGTGGGCCAACTGAATTCCGCACCCCGGTCCCGGATCCCGGCCGGACGGAATCCCGGGATGGATCGCGGGCGAGGAGGGAAATCCTGGCCGTTTGGGAACCGTACTCCTGTGTTCCGGCCGGCTGTCGGATTTTCTCCGGGGGAGAATCAAGTGCTGCAGGGCACTGTCCTGTAGGGGATGAGGACGGGCGCAACTCCGGATCGGCTATTGGAAAATATGCTAGATTGCCGCACAACGGTCCCGTATTGGAGCCAAAATGCTCGAAACAAACCGCAAACTCAACCAGTCAGTCCGCTTACTTGGAAATTTCCTGACGGATGTGTTCCATTACCTGGCCCTGTTCGTGATCGGCAGCATGGTGGTTTGGTCCGCCGGGTCCGAGTTCCTTCACCTGATGGCCAGCAAGCGCTCGGCATCCATCGAGGACATCCTGCTGCTTTTCATCTACCTTGAACTGGGTGCCATGGTCGGCATCTATTTCAAAACCAAGCGCATGCCCGTGCGGTTCCTGATCTACGTGGCCATTACGGCCCTCACCCGCATGATGGTGGGCATCATCCAGATGGATCATCACCTGGTGGAGGAAATACCGATCGGGGAGCTTCCGGTCCTGCCACTGATTTACATCTCCTCCGCAATCCTGATCCTGGCGTTGGCAACACTGGTGATCCGGTACGGCTCCTTTCGCTATCCGTCTGAAAGCCTGCAAGAAGATCCCCGCAAGGATAACTGACGTTCCGGTTGTTACGGTACGGCTTTTGCGTATCGTACCGGACACCGCCTGTTGCCCTGATGTAGCATCGGTGGCAGCTTGGCCATGGCATTGTCTTTGCCGGGAAGCAGGGCAGGGACCAGGCGACTCCCATTTCCCGAAGAAAACGAACCCGTGGTGCAACTGAACCGCCGGATCGGTGACGCCCGGAAGACCTGCAGCCATCCGGAGCCGGCCGTTCGGCGACTCACTGGATTACCGGATTCCCATGGCTATGGGCCTGTCCCGAAGCTGGGCGTCAGGAAAGTGGACTCAGCCGGGGCAGTCGGAATCCTGCACGTAGTCGTGCACCGTGACCCTGGCCGTTACGATATCGTTCCTGGCCTTCTCGACGGCAGTCTTCAGGCTGTCCGACAGGAGGCCGGCATTGTGCTCGTCCCGCGCCCAGTCGATGCTGCCTTCGGCAAGGCCCAGGCTGATGACGCCGGCAGTGAATTTGCCGCTCAGTCCGTCACTGGGCGTCTGGTAGGCAGCCACATCGACACGCTTCAGCATCGAAGACAGTACCGACCCGGGCGCAAGCCCGTTCTGATTCGAATCGACGCCGATGGAAAGCCTGCCAGCCTCGGTAAATTTACTCCATGTTTACCATGATCACGACTGTAAAACCGCTCCGCTTTCATTCCTGATCTGTATTTCTAAGGGTCGTGTCTTCTGCGGTTCACTGATGCACGTCCTTTATATCCCGCATGCCCCGGAAGATACCGTGTGTGCCGCCTGATGACCTCGGTGGAAAGGTCCGCGAAGTGCCTTTCGACCAAGGCCTCGGCAACCTTCGGGTGCACTTTCGACAGGTCGCTGACTACCCAGCCGATCCCGGTCTGTATGAACCGGTCGCGCTCTATGACGAGAGTACCTACCGTTGCCCGTATGATGGGATGGTAGGCTTGATCATGGACGACAGCCCGGAACGGGACAATTGAGGAGCGTCGTTGCCAGAGATTCTCAGCGCCCCGCCACCCGGCCACCCGATGCGCGACAGGTATGCCGTAGCGTGCGATCATGGGGCCAAGAACCCGTACGCTGAACCAGTCCGTGGTCGACCAGTCGAAGAACGCGCCCGCAGCGAAGAGGCTTTCCGCCACGTCCAGGATCTGCACCGGATCCATCCGCCGCAACAGGTATTTCTGGATGTAGAGGATGCCGGCAAACTTGTCCTCCGCGAAACGTCCCTCGATCAGGGACCTGGCAAGGGAGAGCTGGTCTTTGTCGGGCAGTTGGCCGAGGTCGTGAATACGCCGCCAGTCAGCGAGAATTCGGCTGACCTGGGGGGTCTTCACTCCGCGATAGGAGATGGCATGCTTCAGGTATTTTTCGAACCATGCCCTGGTGGCTGGCTCGGCGGCGGCATCAAGGCGGTGCCGGAGGTCGTCGGTGGCGGTCTCATGGGGTGTCATGATCGGGTCGCAGACGAATGCGTATCGGCGCTGCCCGGGCCAATCGCCTGCTGGAGACGGGGGCGGCTGCCGGGGTTCTGGGATGGGGAGGATTCTAGGTTGGACTGCACTTGAGCCTGCCCCGGATATTTTCGGGAAGATCGCCCCTGCCTGAAGGCTGGTTTTCCGCGCCCGAAAAGAAAGGCGTGATCGTGTTTCCAGCCGATACCGGAGATGTTCATTGACGGCCGTCCATCGGTTCGGGTCCCGGATGATACCGCACGGTCTTCGAATGTGATCCGCCGGCCGGCCGTTGACGAAGTGCTCCTTCGGTCTTGCCACATGCCCGTTCACGGGTGGCCGTCCCACGGGGCCGGAACTTCGGCGCCATGGTCCCGGTCAATGGCCGGCGATGTCCCGAAAGGCGCCTTCCAGGGACGGGTAGGTGAACCTGAAGCCTTCCTGCCGGAGCTTCGCCGGCATCGAGCGCTGACCGCCGAGCAACAGTCCTGCAGCCTCGCCAAGCCCCAGGTGCAACGCCGGCGCCGGAACTGCGAGCAGGCGCGGGCGGCGCAGCACGCGTGCAAGGCAGTCGCTGAACCCGGTATTGATCGCGGGTTCCGGCGCCGTCAGGTTATAGGCGCCGGCGGACTCCGGATTGGCAAGCAGGTGGACGATGGCGGCGACCTGGTCGTCTATGTGGATCCAGCTCATCCATTGCCTGCCGTTCCCGATCCGCGCTCCAAGTCCCCACCCGAAGCTCTGCAGCATGGGGGGCAGCATGCCGCCCTTGCCGCTCAGTACAAGGCCGGTGCGGATGACAGCCACGCGGGTTCCCTGCGTCGCGGCTTCCATGCCTTCTTGCTCCCAATCCCGGCACAGTAGGGCACCGAAGTCCCTGCCGCATGGCTGATCCTCTTCGAGGATTTCGCCCTGGCGGTCTCCGTAATACCCCACCGCCGATCCACTGATCAGCACGGCCGGCGGCGCCGGGCGTCGGGACATCCACTCCACCAGTTCCCGGGTCAGGGCAATTCGGCTGTCCCGCAGGACCTGTTTGCGCCGGGGGCTCCACCGCCGGCCGATCATTCTCGCCCCCGCGAGGTTGATGACAGTATCCACCGGGTGATCCTCCGGGATGTCCCGCAAGGCGGCGAAGAGACGGGGGCGCCCGGCCTTGCCGGGGTATCGGTCCGGCTGGCGCGTCAGTACGGAAATCCGGTGTCCCTCGGCTTCGAGAACGGGGATCAGTGCCTGGCCGATCAAACCCGTTCCGCCTGTAATCAGAATGTCGTATGGACCTTGATTCATGCTGCACGATCCGGTGGCTGACCACGTATGCCCGGAAGTATAGCCGGCATTGTCGAAACCGCGCGATCAGGGTTATATTGCGCATACCTTTCACCGGTCACAGAAGTGTTGTCACCGTTACCGTGTTCCAGGGAGCGTACGCCCCCGCCCGCCAAGCCCCGGGACGTTGTCCTCCTCCTGTTCGATCGTTTTCCCCTGATACCGTTCAGCTGCCTGGTGGACTGCATGCGGACCGCCAACCGGTTCACTGAGAATCATGCCTATCGCTGGCACCTGGTGTCCCCGGACGGACAGAACGTATGTTCCAGCAGCGGCGTCCAGGTGACGGTCGAGGGCCCGCTTGAGAACATCACCGCCTGTGACCGGATACTGCTGGTGGCCACCAGCGAAACCCAGTACTTCGCGGATGAGCCGACATTCAGAAACCTGTGGGCGCTGGACCGCAGGGGCGCCCTGCTCGGCAGTGCAAGCTCCGGCAGTTTCGTTCTGGCCAGGGCCGGACTGCTGGACGGTTACCGCTGTACCATCCACTGGGAGAATCTGCCGGTGTTCCGGGAACTCTACCCGCACCTTGAAATCACCAGCAATATCTACGAGATCGATCGCAGCCGGGGAACCTGTTCGGGCGGAACCGCGGCTCTGGACATGATGCTCAAGCTCGTGGAACAGGATTGCGGTCATGAGATGGCGCGGAGGATCTCCCAGATCTACCAGCATGACCGCCTGCGCACGCCGGACGACCGGCAACGGATGGAGAACAGGTACGACCTCATGCGCCTGTCGCCCAAGCTTGCCGAAGCCATTGACCTGATGCAGAACAACATCGAGGACCCACTGACGCCCCAGGAGGTGGCCGGCCATGTGGATGTCTCGCTGCGGCAGCTGGAAAGGCTGTTCCGGAAATACCGCGACACCACGCCCCAGAAATACTATCTGAAGTTGCGCCTGGAAAATGCGCGCCAACTGCTGCTGTACACATCGTGGTCGGGTCTGGACGTGGCCATTGCCTCCGGCTTTTCCTCCCATTCCCACTTCATCAAGTCCTACCGGGATGTGTACGGCCGGACGCCCCGGGAGGAACGGGTCCCCGACGCGGACAGATCGGCATAATCCTGCGTTTTCGTCGCGCAAGTCGCATCCCAGGTCGTAAATCCACAGACGACGGGATCGAACCGGGGTCTAATGTCGGCAGCGATATTCCGTTGGGCCGCAGGTCATCATGTCCCGCCGAAGAAAGACCCGGTTGCAGGCGTCCGAAGATGCCGCCCGCAATGGCCGGGAGACCGCCTACAAACAGATCAGGACATCCCTGCCACCGGTGCCGATCCTCGGCGAGGATCAGCTGGAGACCATTCACCGTGCATCCCTGAAGATCCTCGGGGAAATCGGCATCGAATTCATGGGGGATCAGGCCCGGACGCTGTTCCGGGAGGCCGGTGCCGAGGTGGATGATGCGACCGGCCGCGTCCGGATCGGTGAGGAACTGGTGGACAGGGCATTGGCCAGCGCCCCTTCCAGGTTCACATTGACCCCGAGAAATCCGGAAAACCGCCTGAACCTTGGCGGCAATGCCATCTGCACCACGTCCGTCGGCGGGCCGCCCAACGTGCATGATCGCATTCATGGCAAGCGCAACGGAAATTATGAGGATTACTGCCGGTTGCTGAAACTGGTGCAGGTCCATGATGTCGTTCACGCCACCGGTAATCAGCCCGCCCCGCCGCTGGAGATGCCGGCGTTCAGCCGCCACCTGGACTGCTATCTCGCTGCCGCGACCCTCACCGACAAGTGCTGGCTGAATACCAGTATCGGCGAGGACCGCGCCCGGGACGGTATCGAGATTTCACGGATTTCAAGGGGCATCTCCATGGAGGCGATGCAGGAGTCGCCGTCCTGCCTGACGATCATATCGGTGAATTCGCCGCGGCGGTTTGACGGTGAGATGTCCGATGGGCTGATCGTCACCGCAAGGCTCGGGCAGTGCTGTGTGGTGACCCCCTTCACGCTGATGGGCGCCATGACGCCCACCACCCTTGCCGGCGCCCTGTCACAGCAGAACGCGGAAGCACTGTCGGGAATCGTGCTGACCCAGATCGTCCGGCCGGGCGCTCCGGTGGTTTACGGCAGCTATACCTCCAACGTGGACATGCGTACCGGAGCGCCGGCATTCGGGACCCCGGAGTATGCCCGGGCGGTGCTTGCCTCGGGTCAGCTTGCGAGAAGGTACGGATTGCCGTTCCGGTGCAGCAACTCCGCCACCGCCAACACGGTGGATGTCCAGGCGGGCTGGGAATCCGAAATGTCCCTATGGGCGTGCTTCCTGTCTCACACCAACCTCCTGTATCACGCCGCCGGATGGATGGAGGGAGGACTGACAGCGTCGTTCGAGAAGTTCGTCCTGGACGCCGAGCTCCTGCAGATGATGGCGGAAGTGGTGCAGCCGGTGGAGATGGACGCGGAGGCACTGGCGTGGGAGGCCATCTCGCAGGTCCCGACCGGGGGTCAGTTTTTCGATCACCCCCATACCCTGAAGCGCTACCGGCACGCCTTCTATGAATCCACGCTGGCGGACTGGCGAAACTATGAGGTGTGGCATTCCGATGGTGCCAGAACCGCCACCGACCGGGCCACCGAACTTTGGCAGCAACGTCTGCGGGAATACCGGGAGCCTGTTCTCCAGCCCGACCGCCGGGAGGAACTGGAGGCCTATGTGGCCAGGCGAAAGGAGGCGATCCGGCGACAGTTGCAGTAACGCCACGGGCATCCGTCCCGGATCACCCGGATTGCCGGGCCATCCGCCCGAACAGCCATTCCCGCTTCCTCTGAAAAGCGAGCGCTGAAGGGGGTTTCGGCGGGTCTGGAAAAAGTTCTTCGTAAACTTTACGTTGTGAAACAGCATCATGTCGGCGTTTCTTCGAGTGTCGGGTGATGAATCATGTCCAACCCTTCTTTTCGCAAGACATTGAGCGCGCCGGGGTTGCTTCGCCTCGTGCGTACGTGTTTCTCTTGCATCGACGACCCCATCGCCGGGCGGGGATTGAACCTCACCGACTGCCCTGATGTCGGGGCTGGCGGTGTTCGGGTTGAAGTACCCGTCGCTGTTGAGCTTCGAGCGCGACGCGCGCCAGACCGAGGCGATTCGCGCGAATCTGAAGAGTTTGTACGGGGTGCGACGCGCGCCCTCGGACACGCGCCTGCGCGAGCGGCTGGACGAGGTGGACCCGCGCTCGTTGCGCGGCGCGTTCAAGGCGGTGTTTGTAGCGGGGCAAGGGCCTGGAGGGGTTCGACTGGATGGGCCATTCCCTTTTGAGCGTGGACGGCACGGGGTATTTCTCCTCCTCGCGCGTGCATTGCGGGCACTGCTGCGAGACGCATCATCGGAACGGGCACACCACCTGCTATCATCAACTGCTGGGCGCGGTGCTGGTGCAACCGGAACACCGGGCGGTGTTTCCCCTGGCGCCGGAGCCGATCGTCAAGGCCGACGGGCGGAAGAAGAACGACTGCGAACGCAACGCCGCCAAGCGGTTGTTGGCCGACGTGCGCCGGGAGTATCCGCATCAACGACCAGTGGCGCGTGTGCTTTCGATGGACAGGCCGAGGCGCGATGGACATTGAAATCACCGACTATCATTGAGGCATCGAATATCATGACCACACCCTCTCCGATTCACCCTGGCGAACATCTGACCGAGATTCTCGACGAGCTCGGAATCAGTCAGTACCGGTTGGCGAAAACGATCGGCGTATCGCCACGCCGCATCAACGAAATCGTCCACGGCCGCCGATCCATCACGGCAGACACTGCGCTACGCATGGGCCAAGCCCTCGGAATGACACCGGAGCTTTGGTTGAATCTGCAAAACTTCTACGACCTGGATGTGGCGCGAGGTTCAAACGAAATTGGCACCATCGAACCGCTTGTTGCCGCAGGCTAGAGAGAGTGCTCCTGGCCTGTCTCTATTGTTCGGCTCGCCCAACCGAAGCTATTTTGCCAGCGAGATGATCAGACGGACCGGGTTTGGTTCACCCGCTGACTTCGGCGATCCTGCTCGCGATCCGGTTTGCCGCCGACTTGACGGGATCGTCGGCGAGGTGGGCGTATCGCACGGTTGTCTGATCCTGGGTGTGGCCGGGTAGCTTGCTGTTACATCCCAATTAACCAGCCAGGATGGTGGTGTTTGTCCCGGAATAAACCGGGACGGATTGGTGCAGGAATTGGTACGCTCTGAGGGTGATGGATAAGGACTTTCAGACGGTTTCGGCGGGTGCGGTTGAGGAGTGGGTTGCCGAGGCGCCGCTTGGCAGTGCTTACCGATTGAGGGCTCGTTTCCAGTCCTTTCGGAGCGGTCGCAGCCAGATGGCTTTTTTCGGCTGGTCGCGTTTCGTGTGCCGGTCGTAGCGCCCACGGCCCTGGGTCATGCCGACGTGGGTCCAGCCCGACGCCTTGTACAGCCCGCCATTGAAGCGCGGGATTTCGACGAACGTTTCGACCAACACGGGCAGGGTGTTATAGCGTGCGGTCCAGTCACCTGTGAGTTGCCGGCACACGACGGACAGGATGTGCGAGGCCAGGTTGGGGATGCGGATCCAGGGCAGGATAAGGAACCGGGCGTTGTCGATGACCCGCGGCAGATTCTGTTCCCTCAGCGCCGGCGTCCAGCCGATGAAGCGGTCGCGGGGGGCGAGTTTGCGGGCTGCGGTGGAGAACCCCAGCAGCGCCAGCAGACCGCCGTCGCGGTCGTGCACGGTGTAGCGCATCTGCGCGCCCACCAGCGTCTGGTAGCCGAGGTAGTGATAGCGGGCGATGTACGCGTTCCACTGTGTGCTCTGGGGCGTGCCCCCGAGCACGATTTGCAGCCGGATCGGGCGCACCTCATCGAGGCTCTGGGGCGGCGGTTCCAGCGGTGCGTCGGTGTCGGGGCGGAACGGCAGTTTGAGGCCACGGGTGAGAAACAACGGGTGTTCGGGGCATTCCGTTATGGGGCCGGGTCGTGGAAGAAGAAGGAACAGATCATCGAGCGCCGGGTCATTGTCAAGGCCGAGCGGTTGGTCACCAAGGCCAATCCCCGGTATGTTGTCACCAACCTGCCGGGGGATCCGCAAGCCCTGTATGAACCGGTGTACTGTGCCCGGGGGGAGATGGAAAACGCGATCAAGCAGCAGCAACACGACCTGTTTGCCGATCGCACGAGTTGTCACGTGTGGTGGGCCAACCAATTCAGAATGATTGTATCCTCCCTGGCGTATATCCTGCTGGAGCGGTTGCGGTCATTGGCGCTGAAACAGACCCAGCTGGCCCATGCGTATGTGGGCACGATCCGGCTCAAGCTCTTGAAGATCGGGGCGGTGGTGATCCACAACACCCGTCGGATCCGTTTCCTGTGTGCCCGTTCAACCCCGCATCAGGCCCTGTTCAGAACGGTGGTGGCCCGGCCGGCGCAGGATTGATCGACCCCATCCTTTCCTGGGTCCCACACGGCCGATTGGCCGGGGTGTCGCTCGGCCGAAATCAACACCATCCCGCCAAAAACCCCCCAATCGGCGGCAGAGACCTGCCCATCGTCCGATTTCGGGTCATGACCCAATCTCATCGACCAGGTCCAGCAGCGCTGCTGCGTCCTGTTCCGGGCGGCGAAGGCCGGGGCGGGACGTGTCCTGTACTTCTGGCGCAGGCTGCGGGCCTTGTTCATCGACTACTGGCTGCCGGACTGGGAAACGCTGTACAAGGCCATCGCTTTCGGTCATCGTCGCGGCACGCTGTAAGTCAATGACACCTCCTGAGCGAACGTCGCGACCGAGTGTGCGGCGAGCCGGTTCTTCAGGGAAACCAGTGGCCACGCAACCCATCCGGCATCGGCCAGGCGGGAACCGCTTCCCCCGCCAATCGTCCAACCCCCTCGGATCAGCCCCATCCCGGCTCTACAGGCAGCCTCAACGCGTTAGCGGGAATGGCTGGGTCGGAGAGCAGAAACTATCCAACCAAGCGGATTTCCGCTATATTTTCAGGCCCAAAGAGTCGCGAACATGCCGGTGGGCGCAGTTTGCCGGCGCCTCGCGGCATTCCAACAAAACAGAGGAGGAGTTTGTGAAATGCGAGAGATGAAACAAAAAATGCTGGTCGCCACGGCCGCATCCGCGATGCTGCTCGGCTCCGCGGGCGCAGGCGCCGAATGCACCAACGATGTCTGGAACAAGGTGATGGACCGCGGCAAGCTGGTCGTGGGCGTCAAGGCGGACTACAAGCCCTGGGGATACCGTGACGAGGACGGCAGCATCGTGGGCATGGAGGTTGACATGGCGCAGCTGGTGGCCGATGCCATGGGCGTGGAACTCGAGACGATTGCCGTGCAGTCCTCCAACCGCATGCAGTTTCTGGAACAGGGCAAGATTGACATGATGATTGCCACCATGTCTGACCGGCCTGACCGGCGCAAGATCGTGGGCATCACCCAGCCCAACTACTACACGTCCGGTACCAACGTGATGTCTCCACAGGCCCTTTCCCTGCAGGAATGGGAGGATCTTCGCGGCAAGCCGGTGTGCGGCAAGCAGGGTGCGTTCTACAACAAGATCGTCAGTGAACGTTACGGCGCGGAAATCGTCGCCTTTACCGGCAACGCGGAGGCCAAGCAGGCGCTCCGGGACAAGAAATGCATCGCCTGGGTCTACGATGACTCTTCGATCATGTCGGATCTTTCCTCCGGCAACTGGAACGATTTCGAGATGCCGCTGGCCAGCGAGGACGACAACCCCTGGGGTCTTGCCGTGCCGCTGGGTGAGAAGGATTGCATCTTCGGCAATTTCATGTCCGGCATGACCTACAACTGGCACCAGTCGGGCAAGCTGATCGAGCTGGAGAAGAAATGGGGCATCCAGGCCACCAGATACCTGGTGGACCAGCATGCCCGGCATGCCGACTGGATACAGTAATCACCTGACCATTGACTGCACGGGGAGGGGATGGCCGGATGCCGTCCCCCCGCCCCCGGCCGGTGGGAAACCCCATTGTGGTGACTGATCGGTCATGAACGCGTTCCAGCAGTTTTTCTTCGACCTGTCGGCGGATCATCCGCGCTGGAACTTCATCTTTTTCTATGACCCGGTGCAGACGGACCGGGTGCTGACCGGACTTTGGGTGACCGTCAAGCTCTCGGTGACCTGCGTGATCCTGAGCGTGGTCATCGGCCTCATCGGCTCATGGCTACAGGGCGCCAGGTCCCGCCTGATCAGGAGCCTTGTGCAGGGTTATATCCAGTTCTTCCGCAACACGCCGCCGCTGATTCAGCTGCTGTTCTTCTATTTTGCACTGGGCCAGTTCACGCCGACCTATTCACCGGACGGCTGGCTTGAGGTGCCGATCATCTCCAACGTCGGCTGGGCGATCATATCGCTGTCGTTCTTTGCCGGCGCGTTCAACGTCGAGATATTCCGGGCCGGCATCGAGGCCGTTCCCGAGTCCACCCGGGAGGCCTCCGAGTCCCTGGGCATGAGCCGCCTTCAGACCTTCATGTACGTGGTCTTCCCGCTGGCATTCCGGGTCAGCCTTCCGGCGCTCAACAACAACCTGGTGAATCTGGTGAAGACCACCACCCAGGCCCTGGCCATCGCGGTTCCCGAACTGCTTTACCAGATGGTGAGCATCTACAACGACTACTCCACCGCGCAGTATGCCTGCATGGTGGTGCTGTTCCTGGTCTATATCATTCTGGTGGGTATTCTCGTGATGGCGATGAATTCCTGGGAGCGGGCGGCGCGGATTCCGGGTTACGGACAATGAGGGTTCTTGCAAGGCCGATTCCCGGCATCGATCCCGGCCCGGCCTCCGGGACGGACCTGCCGGTCCTGAAGCCGTACCGGCTGTCATCCCGGGGCAGTGTGTCGGAGCTCGGATTCAGCCGTTGGCTGGACAGTCTCGGCCCGGGCGTGCTGATCGCCGCCGCGGCCCTGATGCTGCTCTGGCCCGTGCTGGTACTCGCGCAGGGCGGCTATACCCATGCCCAGGCATTCGAGGCGCTCTGGCGCTGGCTTCCGTTCCTGGTGGGAGAGGGCTTCACGCTCAATATCCTGATCAGCTTCCTGACGATGCTGATCGGGACCGCCACAGGAATCCTGGTGGGGCTGGGCCAGGTGTCGCCGATTGGCCTGCTTTCCGGGTTGAGCTGGTTCGTGACCCAGCTGTTCCGCAATTCCCCCTGGCTGGTGCTGCTGTTCATCGTGATGCTGGCCTTTCCGTTCGAGTTCGAGCTGGGTGGAAGGATCTACCCGATCCCGGACTGGATGAAAGCCGTTTTCGGTCTGGCATTGCCGATCATGGCCAACATCTCGGAAATCGTGCGCGGGGGCATCCAGTCCGTTCCCACGGGACAGTGGGAGGCGGCGGAATCGCTGGCATTCAACCGTCGCCAGATCCTGTGGCAGATCATTTTGCCGCAATGCTTCAAGCGCATGATCCCGCCATGGATGAACTGGTATGCCATTCTCACCATGGCCACTCCGCTGGTTTCGTTGCTCGGGGTGGAGGAACTGGTGACCCTGTCACGCCAGGCGATGGAGTCGGAGGACAATCATCCCGAACTGCTGCTGCCGTATTTCGGGTTTGCCCTGGTGATCTTTTTTCTCTACTGCTATCCCATCGCCAGGTGGACACTGCGCCTCGAGCGCAAATTTGCCGTCAAACAGTAACACCGACGTGACCATTTCGATATGAGTACAGACAACTGGACCCCGGACCAGCCGCTTGTGTCCCTGCGAGAGGTGCACAAATCATTCGGCGATCTCGAGGTGCTCAAGGGTATTTCGCTGGATGTCATGAAAGGCGAGGTGATCTGCGTCATCGGACCTTCCGGCTCCGGCAAGTCCACCCTGATCCGCTGCATCAATGCCCTGAATCCCATCAACTCCGGTTCCATCCTGGTCGAGGGGCAGGAGGTGCATGATCCCGCACTCAACAAGCTCGAGCTCCGCAAGAAAGTCGGCATGGTGTTCCAGCAGTACAACCTGTTCCCGCACAAGACCGCCCTGCAGAACGTGATGATGGCGCCGCTCAAGGTGCTGAAGCAGCCCAGGGAGGAAGCGGAGAGGCGGGCCCGGGAACTGATGGCCAGGGTAAACCTACAGGGCAAGGAGGACAGTTATCCCGGAGAACTGTCGGGGGGGCAGCAGCAGCGCGTGGCCATCGCCCGGTCACTGGCAATGAATCCGGATGTCATGCTGTTCGACGAGGTCACTGCAGCGCTGGATCCGGAAACGGTGAAGGAGGTGCTGACCGTGATCAGGGACCTCGCCCGGAGCGGGATGACCTGCATCCTGGTTACCCACGAAATGGGGTTCGCAAGGGAAGTGGCGGACCATATCTATTTCACCGACAGGGGCGTCATCGTGGAGCATGGTCCTCCGGCGACGTTCTTCACCGAGGCCAGGGATCCCCGGACACAGGAGTTTCTCAGCCAGATACTCTGAACGGAGTCATCCCCCCGGATGCGGATGGGCCGGTGTTCCGGCCCCGGTCAGCCCCGCCGGGCCAGATACCATGCCATGACCCAGGCCGGCAGGCTGAGGAACGCCGTATAAAGCACGATGGCTACCGGTCCGAGCAGGCCCGCGACGATTGTCGATCCGGTGGTGGCGAACCCGAGAAGGGCGCCCGCCGACCAGGCGGTACGGCGGTGGCCCAGACGCCACAGCGTTCGGCACCCCAACGCCAGGGGCAGGCCGCAGGGCGCCACCAGGGCCAGCGATGCGGCCGCCATTGGCAGGTTCGCCGGGTGAATGGCAAACCCGTACGCCATTCCGAAGCGGGCCAATGTGACCGCCACCACGCCGGCCGGCAGCCACAGAAACGCAAGAAGCCAGAAGCGCATGTTCATCGGATACGGTCCCCGGATGACGGGCCGTTGCCGGGGATGCGGATCATCCGGGTAGGCGGGTGGTTGCAAGCGGAGTCCGGGAACGGGGTCTCCCGGTTCCGGTGCGGGGTCGGGGCGTGCAGTCTTTGCAGGGGCATGCTTGCCTGATACGCGGGCGAATTCTGGATTGATGCCGATCAACCATGCCCATGGAGGCACCGGCCCGGTGACCATGAGCGTCCGCTGAATGCTCTTGCCGGATCGTGCCGGTCCGGGATTCCTATCCGGCGGCTCCGGAGCCTTGCAGGGAGATCGGGGCAGTTACAATAGCACCTCAGGTCGAGGTGTGACGACCGGTGCATATCCCGGCACCGGCCGTCATGGTCATTTTACCCACTGCGATACTTGCGGAACCACCCATGGATCACGTATTTCCCCGGCACACCCGTGCCTTGCCGCCCCTTGCCGTGGCCGGCGAGGGTTGCTATCTCATCGACAGGAACGGCAAGCGTTACCTGGACGGCTCGGGCGGGGCCGCGGTGTCGTGCCTGGGCCATGGCGATCCCGAGGTGATCGGGGCGCTCAAGGACCAGCTGGAGAACCTTGCATTCGCCCATACAGGCTTCTTCACCAGTGAACCGGCGGAGGCACTTGCCGATCTGTTGATCGCCCATGCACCGGCGTCCCTCGAACGGGTCTACTTCGTCACCGGCGGTTCGGAGGCGGTGGAAGCGGCCATCAAGCTCGCACGCCAGTATTACCTGGAAAAGGGTGAACCCGACCGTTGCCGGGTCATTGCGAGACTGCAGAGCTACCACGGCAATACTCTGGGAGCGCTGGCTGCAGGCGGCAACATGTGGCGCCGCGAACCCTTCTCGCCGCTCATGATCGACACCGCTCACATCAGCCCCTGTTACGAATACCGCGGGTGCATGGACGGTGAGACCCGGGATGCGTACGGCTTGCGGGTGGCGGATGAACTGGAGGCGGAGATCCTGCGTCTCGGGCCCGGGACGGTGATGGCCTTCATCGCGGAACCGGTGGTCGGCGCCACCATGGGGGCGGTGCCGCCGGTGCCCGGGTATTTCCGGCGGGTCAGGGAGATCTGCGACCGCTACGGTGTGCTCCTCATCCTGGATGAAGTCATGTGCGGCATGGGGCGTACGGGTACCCTGTTCGCCTGCGAGCAGGACGGCATCTCACCGGACATCGTCACCATCGCCAAGGGCCTCGGCGCCGGCTACCAACCCATCGGGGCGGCCCTGTGCAGCGGCGAAATCTACCGTGCGATCGAGAGCGGCAGCGGATTTTTCCAGCATGGCCACACCTACATCGGCCACCCGGTCGCATGCGCCGCCGGGCGGGCGGTGGTCAGCGTCTTGCTGGAGCGTGATCTGGTCACCCGCTGCGAGGAGCAGGGCGGGAAGCTCGGGCAGGCCTTGCGGGAGCGGTTCGCGAACCATCCGAACATCGGCGACATCCGGGGCCGGGGGCTGTTCCGCGGCCTGGAGATCGTTGCCGACCGGGAGGCAAAGACCCCCTTCGACGCCGCCCTCAAGGTGCACGCGAAACTCAAGCAGGCGGCATTCGATGCCGGGCTGATCTGTTATCCCATGGGTGGCACCATCGATGGCAGGCAGGGCGACCATGTCCTCCTCGCGCCGCCGTTCATCATCGGCGACGGGCAGATCGATGAACTGGTGGACAAGCTGTCCCTGGCGGTCGATACCGCCGTGGCGGCCGGAGCAAAATGACTCGCACGGCCATCATCATGGCGGCGCCCAACGGCGCCCGCAAGACGCACCGGGATCACCCGAACCTGCCGGTGAGTATCGACGAAACCGTGGCGGAGGCCGCTCGCTGCCATGCCGCGGGAGCCACCATCCTGCATGCGCACGTGCGCGGCGACAACGAGGAACATGTGCTGGACCCGGCGCGGTACCGGCAGCTGTTCCGGGCCATGCGGGATGCGGTTCCGGACATGCTGCTGCAAATGACCACGGAGGCGGTGGGCATCTATTCTCCGGCCCAGCAGGCCGAATGCGTCTATGCGGTCAGGCCCGGGCTCATCAGCATGGCGGTGCGGGAAATGGCCGGACCCGGCACGGACACCGCCCTGGCAGCGGAATTCTACGGCTGGACCCGGGGAAACCGGGTTCATGTGCAGCACATCGTCTACGATGACGCGGACCTTGCCCGCCTGATGTCACTGCAGCGGGAAGGCGTGGTGCCCGGGGGGCGTTTGTGCGTCCTCTTTGTCCTCGGCCGGTACCAACGGGACCGGGAGTCCGAACCCGCGGACATCGAGCCGTTCCTGGCGGTCAAGGGCGATACGCCGATGGACTGGTTTGTCTGTGCGTTCGGCAGCCGGGAGCATGACTGCGCGCTGGCCGCAATCGAGGCAGGAGGCCATGCCCGAGTGGGGTTCGAGAACAACCTGCTGCGACCGGACGGCAGCAGGGCGGACTATACCGCGGACCAGGTCGCGGACCTGAAGAGCCGGGTGGCGGCACGGGGAATCCATGTGGCCGATGCGGCGGAAACGGCGCGGATTCTCGGCCTGTCCGAGTCCGTGTAAGGGGTTGTTGATTGCTGCTAAGATAACCGGGGAATACCGAAGGTTGCGTCCGACATGCTCCGTTTGTACCGTGGCCTGGCCGTTTTGCTGCTGTGGCCCCTCATCCTATCGCCGCTGTGTGCGCAGGAACTGGAGATTGTGGATGTGCACATCCACTACAGCCACGATGCCTGGGACCGGTTCCCTCCGGAGCAGGCCGTCCGCATGCTCCGGGAGGCGGGACTCGCCAGGGCATTCGTTTCCAGTTCCAGCGACGACGGCACGCTCATGCTTCATGCCCTTGCCCCGGAGCTTGTGGTTCCGGTATTGCGGCCTTATCGCCGCCGGGGAGAGATTTCAACCTGGATGCACGACCCCGGCGTCATCGACTTCCTGCGTCAGCGGCTGGCCGACAACGAGTACGCGGGCATCGGGGAATTCCACGCCTACGGGGAAGATGTGGAAACCGAAGTCATGCAGGCGGTGATCCGGCTGGCGCGGGAACACGGGCTGTTCCTGCACGCCCATTCCGACAGTGATGCGGTGGAACGGATCTTCGCGGCGGACCCCCAGGCAAGGGTCTTGTGGGCCCATTCCGGATTCGCGTCGGTGGCGGAAGTCCGGCGCATGCTCTCGAGGCATGACAACCTGTGGGCCGATCTCGCCTTCCGTTCCGAACATGCCCCCGGCAACCGGGTCAGCCCGGAGTGGCTTGCGCTGTTCGAGGACTTTCCCGACCGTTTCATGCCCGGCACCGATACCTATACCCCGGAACGGTGGTACTACGTGCGCCCGCACGCCGAGTGGACCCGTGGGTGGTTGAGTGGCCTGCCGCGGGAACTCGCGGAGAACATTGCCTGGAGAAACGCGGAGAACCTGATCCGCTCATCCCGGGCAAGACCATGACAAGGCAG
Source organism: Candidatus Poriferihabitaceae bacterium (assembly GCA_965213885.1). Taxonomy (GTDB): domain Bacteria; phylum Pseudomonadota; class Gammaproteobacteria; order Arenicellales; family Poriferihabitantaceae; genus VYFG01. The sequence goes on along the minus strand of OZ243919.1, from coordinate 1,984,607 downwards.
GTCCTTGCCGTGATGCTCTTATGCCTGGGTGCCCCCGTTCTGGCCGGTGGCCCCTGCACCGACGGCGCATCCCGGGATGGAAATCTCCTTCGGATCGACGGCGAACCCGCGGCTCACCTTGCCTTCGTGCCGGAAATCATCCGGGTGGGCGAGCCCTTCGCGATTCGGATTTCCCTGTGCATTCCCATGCAGGAGCTGGAGGAGGTGGATGCCGGCATGCCCGCCCATGGTCATGGCATGAATTACCGGCCGACGGTGTCGCCCGGGACGGACGGCGTCGTGACGGCGGACGGATTCCTGTTTCACATGCCCGGAACCTGGGAGATCAGCCTGATCCTGAAACACGGGGTAACCAGGATGCGGCTGGTACGGACACTGTCCCTGGATCCCTGACCTCTCCCGCGGTGCCTTCAAGGACCAAGTGGCTGACGGCCGGATTCTGCGCCCTGCTCGGAAGCGCCGGCTGCCTGCCATCGGCGGCATCCGAGCCGGTGCGTTTCACCCCGTCCGAGCGGGCCATGATCCTGTCCCACGGGCCGTGGCCTCCGAAGCAGGGCAGGGACCCGAGCAACCGCTTTTCCGGAAACGGGGAGGCGATCCGCTTCGGCCGGGTACTGTTTTCCGATGCCCGCCTGTCCGGCGGCGGGGACGTGAGTTGTGCGAGTTGCCACAGGCCGGACCGGGCCATGGCCGACGGGCTGCCCCGCGGGAGGGGCAGGGAGGTCCTGGACCGGAACACGCCCGCGATCGCAAACCTGGCCGGCAGGCGCTGGTACGGATGGACCGGCCAGTCGGATACCCTGTGGGGGCAGAGCGTCCGACCCATGCTGAATCCGCTGGAGATGGCGGCGGGGCCGGAGCTGCTCGCGCGGCGGGTGATTTTCAGCCCGGACCTGGCGCGGTCCTACCGGCGCGTCGTCGGCCGTCCTGCGTCCGCGGACTCCCCGGAAAGCATCCTGGTCAACATCGGCAAGATGCTGTCGGCCTGGCAGGAGACGCTGGTCACGCCGGCAACGCCCTTTGACCGTTTCCGCGATGCCCTGGAGAGGGGCGGGGACGTCACGACGGATCTGTTTTCCGCCTCCGCCCGCCGCGGCCTGAAATTCTTCGTTGGCGAGGGCCGGTGCAGTCTGTGCCATTTCGGACCCGGTTTCAGCAACGACGAATTCCACCAGATCGGCCTTGCGCACTTCGTGGATGGGGACCGGGTGGATCCCGGAAGGCACGGCGGACTGGACCGCTACCTGCGCAGTCCGTACAACCGCACAGGGCGCCACAGCGACGAGCCCCCGCGAAGCGCCGCCAGGGCGCCCGGCAATTTCGTCTCCCGCAACCCGGACGACTGGGGCCGCTTCCGGGTGCCGTCGCTGCGCAATGTCGCCGCCACCGCGCCGTACATGCACGACGGCTCACTGGCCGACCTGACCGCGGTGGTGCGGCATTACAACGAGATCGACCTGGCGCGCCTCCATGCCAGCAGTGAAACGCTGCTGCGACCCCTGGGGCTCGATGGGGCCCGGATCGGGGACTTGGCCGCCTTCCTGGTCACCCTGACGGGAGAGCCGGTGACCGCGTATCCCCTGGATGCGGCAGGCATCGTTCCCGTGCCGTGAACCGGGAGTACCGGCGGCGCGGGGAACCTATTTCAGGCGCCGGTACTTGATCCGTGTCGGCCTGATGGTGTCGCCGTGACGTCGCCGGTAATCCTCCTCGTATTCGCTGTAGTTCCCTTCATGCCAGACAACGCTGGAGTCGCCCTCGAAGGCGAGTATGTGGGTAGCGACCCGGTCGAGGAACCAGCGGTCGTGAGAGATCACCACCGCACACCCGGGAAAGTTCAGCAGGGCTTCCTCAAGTGCCCGCAGCGTCTCCACGTCGAGATCGTTGGTGGGTTCGTCCAGCAGGAGCAGGTTGCCGCCGTCCGCCAGCAGCTTGGCCAGGTGCACCCGGTTGCGCTCACCGCCGGACAGGGACCCGATTTTCTTTTGCTGGTCGGTCCCCCGGAAATTGAACCGTCCCACATAGCGGCGGGACTGCAGTTCATGGCCGTTCACCAGCATCACGTCGCTGCCCCCGGTGATTTCCTCGAACACCGTCTTGTTGCCGTCGAGGGCATCCCGGCTCTGGTCCACGTAGGCGACCCGCACGGTTTCACCCACGCGGATACTGCCCTCGGTGGGTTCCTCCTGGCCGATGATCATGCGAAACAGCGTGGTCTTGCCTGCGCCGTTCGGGCCGATCACCCCGACGATTCCGCCCTTAGGCAGACTGAAATCGAGGTTCTCGCAGAGTAGCCGGTCACCGAAGGATTTCGAGACCCCTGTAGCTTCCACCACGAGGTCACCGAGCCTGGGCCCCGGAGGTATGTAGATCTCGTTGGTTTCGGCACGCTTCTGGTATTCGCTGGAACTGAGTTCCTCGAAACGCTTGAGCCTGGCCTTGCTCTTGGTCCCGCGACCCTTGACTCCGGCGCGCACCCATTCCAGTTCCTCCTTCATGGACCTGATGCGCGCAGCCTCCGATTTCTGTTCCTGTTCAAGGCGCCTTTCCTTCTGCTGCAGCCACGAGGAATAATTTCCTTCCCAGGGTATGCCGTGGCCGCGGTCCAGTTCCAGTATCCAGCCCGCCACGTTATCGAGAAAATACCGGTCGTGGGTCACTGCCACCACGGTGCCCTCGAATTCATGCAGGTACCGCTCCAGCCAGGCGACCGATTCCGCATCCAGGTGGTTGGTGGGTTCATCGAGAATCAGCATGTCCGGGCTTGACAGCAACAGACGGCAAAGCGCCACGCGGCGCTTCTCCCCGCCGGAGAGATTGCGGATTTCAGCGTCCCAGGGCGGCAGCCGGAGGGCATCCGCGGCGATTTCAAGCTTGTGGTCGATGTGGTGGGCGTCGGCCGCCTGGATGATAGCCTCCAGACGTGCCTGTTCCGTGGCCAGTGCGTCGAAATCGGCATCGGGTTCGGCGTAGGCGGCGTAGACGGCGTCCAGTTTCTCCATGGCTTCCTTGACCGGCCCGAGCCCGTCTTCCACGTTGCCGCGCACGTCCTTGGAATCGTCCAGTTGCGGTTCCTGCGCCAGGTAGCCGACGCTCAGTCCCGGCTGCGGCCGCGCTTCGCCGTGGATGTCGGTATCGACGCCGGCCATGATCCGGAGCAGGGTGGACTTGCCCGCCCCGTTGTATCCGAGAACACCGATCTTGGCACCCGGGAAGAAATTCAGGTAGATGTCCTTGAGTATCTGGCGGTTGGGCGGCACAACCTTGCCCACGCCGTTCATGGTGAATACAAACTGAGCCATCGTGGATTGGAGTAGGTTTCGGGGTAATGGCGCCTTGGTGCGGCGCACAGCGGTTTCGGTGCCGGGTTGCCGGTCTACCGGTTCAGTAACGCAAGGGCGGCAAGGTGCAGTTTCTCGTTGGCGGTGGCGAGCACCCTGTCGCCGGAATCGAGGGACAGCGCGTTTCCGTCCCAGTCGGTGATGATACCACCGGCGCCTTCCACCACGGACACCAGCGGCAGGTAGTCATAGGGGTACAGGTCCGCCTCGCACACGATATCCGTGTATCCTGCCGCGAGCAGGCCGTAACAGTAACAGTCACCGCCCCAGACCAGGTTCTGGCAGCGGTCCGCCAGTCTGCGAAAACGGATCATGGCTTCTCCGTCGAACATGTCCGGACTGGTGGCGTAGATCGAGCAGTGCTCCATCCGGGTTTCCCGGCGGGTGATGCACGGTTTGCCGTTGAAGGTTGTCCCGGTGCCTGTGACACCGATCCAGCGTTCGTCAAGGATGCCCTGGTCAATGAGTCCGAGCGCCGGCTTTCGCCCGTCCATCAGGGCGATCAGGGTGCCGAAAGTGGGTCTGCCGGAAGTGAAACTCCGGGTGCCGTCAATGGGGTCGATGATCCAGTGCCAGTGTTGTTGCCTGATCTGGTTTCCCCCTTCCTCACCGAAGATGCCGTGGCCGGGATGGCGGGACCGGATCAGCGCGCAGATCGCCTCCTCGGTTTCCCGGTCAGCGATCGTGACCGGGCTGCGGTCCTGTTTGTTGTCCACGGCCAGCCGGGTACGGAAGTGGCGGCCGGTGATCTCACGGGCGATGTCCGCGGCATCCAGGGCGGTTTGCAGGCAATCTTCGAGGGAGGTGTTCATGACGTCGGGGCATTGGCGGGCGTATTCTACCCGAGGATGGGATCGCTCCGGTTCCCGAATCTGCCAATGGGCGTCGTTTTCTGACAATCAGCAGGTCTCCGGTTCCCCTATAAATACGCGCCTTTACGGGTTCTCCCCCGGTCCTGTGCCGGGTTAGAATCCGGCCCTTGATTTCGGGGGGCCGATCCCTGGTATCCCCGCAGGTTGGGCATCAAATCCCAGGAGATTTCCTTTCATGAAAGTACTGGTACCAGTCAAACGCGTGGTCGATGCCAACATCCGGATCCGGGTGAAGCCGGACAACACCGGGGTGGAGACCACGAACGTCAAGATGGCGATGAATCCGTTCTGCGAGATCGCCGTGGAGGAGGCACTGCGGATCAGGGAGGCCGGCGTCGCCGAGGAGGTGATCATCATGTCAGCGGGCCCGGAAAAGGCCGCCGAGACCATCCGCACGGGCCTGGCCATGGGAGCGGACCGGGGCGTGCACGCGCTCACCGACGAGCGGCTTGAGCCGCTGGTCATCGCCCGCCTGATCCAGTCGGTCGCGGAAAGGGAGGGTGCCGATCTCGTGGTCCTCGGCAAGCAGTCCATCGACGATGACAACAATCAGACCGGGCAGATACTGGCCGCGCTGATGGGTCGCCCCCTGGGAAGCTACATATCCAGGATCGCGAAGAATGACGACGGATTCGCCATCACCCGGGAAATCGATGCGGGGCTCGAGGACATCCAGGTCGTCTCCCCGGCGGTGGTGACTGCGGACCTGCGTCTCAACGAGCCGCGCTATGCATCCCTCCCCAATATCATGAAGGCCAAGAAGAAGCCCATAGATGTTTTGTCGCCGGCGGACCTTGGCGTGGAAGTGGTCAACCGGATCGAGGTCCTGCGCGTGGATGAGCCGCCTGCCCGGGAAGCGGGCATCCTGGTTTCGGACGCCGCCGAACTGGTGGATAAACTCAAGAACGAAGCAAAGGTGATCTGATGAGCATCCTGGTTATCGCTGAACACGACCACAGCCAGCTTTCCCCGGGAACGCTGAACACGGTATCCGCGGCCGCCGGGGTCGGCGGCGACATCCATGTGCTGGTGGCTGGCAGCGGCTGCGCTGAAGTGGCGGCACAGTGTGCGAAAATCGCCGGTGTGTCCAGGGTCCTGTGTGCCGACTCGGTGACCTACGCCAATGAAATCACGGAAAACACCGCTCGACTGATCCGCGCGAACGTGGATGGCTACACCCATGTCATGGCCCCGGCGTCCACCTTCGGCAAGGCGCTGATTCCCTATGTCGCCGCGCTCTGTGACGTCCAAGCCATCTCCGACATCAGCGAGGTGGTTTCCGCGGACACCTTCGTGCGCCCGATCTACGCCGGCAACGCCCTGGCAACCGTCAAGTCCTGTGATCCGGTCAAGATGCTGACCGTGAGAACGACCGCGTTCGATCCTGCGGACGGAGAAAGCGGCAACGCGGAAGTCAGCAGTATTGGCGATGCGGGCGCCGTCGAAGGGATCCGGTTCGTCGGTCAGAACCTGAGCCACAGCGAGAGGCCGGAGCTGGCCTCCGCCAAGATCGTGGTGTCCGGGGGGCGCGGGATGAAAAGCGGCGAGAACTTCTCCATGCTGGAAACCCTGGCGGACACCCTGGGAGGTGCGGTTGGCGCCTCGCGGGCCGCCGTCGATGCCGGGTTCGTGCCCAACGACTATCAGGTAGGCCAGACAGGCAAGGTGGTCGCGCCCGACCTTTATGTTGCCGTGGGCATTTCCGGTGCCATACAGCACCTCGCCGGCATGAAGGACTCCAAGGTCATTGTCGCCATCAACAATGACGAGGAGGCACCCATCTTCCAGGTAGCCGATTATGGCTGGAACGAGGACCTCTTCACCGCGGTTCCGGCACTGCAGGCGGAGCTGGAGAAATAACCCGGCCGCCTGGCCTGGATTGTTCGCGGAGCCGGAGGGCGCCGTCTCCCCGCAGAAGCTGAGCCAGCGGGTATTGCCGGGCGCGGGGTTGCGGGTGTCCGACCGATCCGGCGCGGTCATGCCGGCGCATGGTCAGAACCGGACGGTGTTCAGCCAGCCGGCCACCCTCCGCGTCAGTGCATCCCCCATGTCATGGAAGAAATGGTTCGCGCCCTCGACCACCAGTTGGGTCGAATCCGGATGGCCGCCTTTCTCCAGCATCCCGGCCCTCATCGCCACCATGGCAAGGGGGCGGGGATATTCCTCGCTGCCGTAGATGTCGAGAATCGGAACGGTCATGCTGTCCATGGGAAAGGGGGTCTTCAGCTCCTGGCCGTAGTCGGTGGTGCCAAGGCCCATGGCCACGTAGCCGTTGATCGCACCGTCTCCGCGGCGATTCAGCCAGTCATTGGCCATATGGGCGCCGCAGCTGTGCGCGGCCAGTACCACGGTCCGGTAGCCCTGTTCCCGCAGGAAATCCAGTCCGGCCTCGATCCGGGCATGGGCGAATCCGAGGACGGACAGGTAGTCGTAATACTTTTGGCCTTTCTCCAGAACCGGCATCTGCAGGGCCAGGGTTGACCAGCCCTCGTCGACCAGCCCTACGCGCATCGGGCCCGCGACATTTCCCCCTTCGGGATGGGTGTCCCGGCCGTGCAGGATCAGGACGGCCCCCGCGGGTTCATCCGCCTGCGTGTATATGGACAGGAATGTCCGTTCCGGCGTGTTCAGCCAGACGGCTTCCCCGTCGAAGATCTGGGGCTCTATCTCCATGGCGATGCGCCTTTCACGCTCATAATCGGGTGTGTCCGCGCCCCGAGCAGGGTCCATGAGCAGGAGCGGGGGCAGAAGCAGAAGAAAATGGAACTTGTGCATCAGGGATATCCGAATGGTAGCTTGGTGGAACAGGTCTGCGGTTGGTCAACCGGCACGGTCGGCGCCGGCCGGGGAAATGGCGGCCCCGGCGTCCCGGCTCTCCCGGACGGCCAGTCCGGCCAGAGACGACACCGCAGTCGGGAGGATACCGATCACGATCCGGATCTCCCGGGTCCGGATTGCGGATTTTACCGAAGTCCATGGGGGTTGCCTCGGAAAAAATTTGGTGGATGGAACGGTATTTCCGGTCCGTCCGCACCGGCGTCGAAGGTCAGGTGCGCGGTGCGGGTCAATCGACGCATACCCATGTCGTCGCGATGTATTTGACACCCCGCACTACCTCGGCGCCCCGGTGGAGATGGGTCCAGAAGGGCGGAAACAGCAGCAGCAGGCCGGCTCTCGGGCGGACACTGACCTGCTGGAAGAAGAATTCCGTCGCCCCGCCCTGCTCGGGTGCATCGTTGAGATACCAGATGGCGACGAGCTGGCGCCTGGCGAAATCCCCGGGGCCGGAATCCAGATGCCAGTGGTAGTAGCCTCCCGGATCGGTACGTTGCATGTTGTAGCCAATGTCATGCAGGCGGTTGACCTTGAAAAACGGATGCAGTCCGCCGAGAAGTCCGAGCGCTTGGCCGAGGGATTCCTTCAGCCTTGTGTCGTGCTCCGCCCACTCCGGGCGGCCGGATATCCTCAGATCGGTCGAGCGCTTGATCGAGGATTCGGCGCGGGTATTCTGGCCGATTCGCCCCGGGGCCTGTTGCCCGGGACTGTCCTCGAACTGGCGGATCATCGCCTCGCAGGTCCCGGAGGACAGGGCATTGTCCAGCGTGTAGATGAAGGAGCCCGGTTTGCACTCACTGAACATGACAGGTCATTTCCGTTCCTGGTCGGCGGGAAGCCCCGCGGCATCGGCAACGGACGCCGGCCCTCCGTCCGGCACCCGGGGGAATGCTAGAATTCGAGTCACTGTCATTTTCCCCTGTTCCGGAACGGATCGATGCCCAGTGTATTGGTGGAGAGATCACCCTCGCCCATGAAGCTTGACGTGCTTGGCGTGGAGGACTGGCCCCTGGTTGTCGAGTCCGCCGGCCACCTTGTCAGGCACTGCCCCTCCACCGAGACGAGCTTCATCGCCAGCGGGGCAGGTGAAATCAACGTGCGGGGGGAAGAACCTGTCCGCTTCGCCGCCGGCGACCTCGTAACCGTCATGCCCGATACCGAATGTGCCTGGGATATCACCGAAGAAATAGAACGTCACTATTATAAAGGGTAGTTTAACCCCGGCGGCATTGCTGGTATTTTGCCCGCATTCCGATGCCCGGTGATGTTCCGGGCGGCGAAATGGCCGTCAGCCTGCAGCCGGGGTGACGGATACAAGAAACAAGGGCACGCACATGACCAGTACTTACTACCAGACCATCACCGAGCTGGAAAGGAAAAAAATTTCCCGGAATTACATTGTCGGCTGGGCCACCGGATTCCTTGGCAATCCCAAGCTTGAGGAGCAGCGTCTGACGGAAGCCTACGAGGCGGGCTACGCAGATGGCCAGGAGCAGTGCACGGATCACGCCGAAAACTGGAAGTAGGCAGCCACACAAGGCAGCAGGCATGCAATAGAAGCAATCCCGGTCCCCCCCGAGGCCGTGATGGCGACGGGCCGGAACTCCCCGGCGCCCCTCGGGTTCAGTAGGGTTGCCGGCAGTCCGCCTTGATCAGCGCGAGCCGCCGTTCCATCAGGCGAGAAATGATGGGCAGCAGGATCAGTTCCATCGCGAGGGCCATCTTGCCTCCGGGCACGACGATGGTGTTGCGCCGGGACATGAAGGAGTCGTGCAGCATCGACAGCAGGTAGGGGAAGTCGACGGAGAACTTGGTGGCATCCTGGAACCGGATGACCACCAGGCTTTCGTCCGCGGTGGGAATGTCTCGTGCAATGAACGGGTTGGAAGTGTCCACCGTGGGGACCCGCTGGAAGTTGATGTCGGTGCGTGAGAACTGTGGTGTGATGTAATGGACATAGTCGTACATGCGCCGCAGGATGGTGTCGGTGACGGCTTCGGCACCGTAGCCGCGGTTGTTGGTGTCACGGTGGATTTTCTGTATCCATTCCAGGTTCACGATCGGCACCACGCCGATCAGGAGATCCACCTGCCCGGCCACGTTGATGTCTCCGTGCTGGAACCCCCCGTGCAGCCCCTCGTAGAACAGCACATCGGTGCCTTCCGGGATGGGTTCCCAGGGCGTGAATTCCCCGGGTTCCTGTTGGTAGGGCGTCGCCTCCTCCTCGTTGTGCAGGTAATAGCGCCGTTCGCCGGTACCGTTCAGGCCGTACTGGAAAAACAGCTTTTCGAGCAGGCCGAGATCATTGGCTTCGGGACCGAAATGACTGAACGTCCCGTCCTGCTTTTCGGCTTCCTCGATCTTCTGGCGCATCATGTCGCGGTCATAGCGGTGATAACTGTCCCCTTCCACGACGCTGGCCTTGATGTTTTCGATGCGGAAAATGTGTTCGAAGGCGCTCTTGATCGTGGAGGTACCGGCGCCGGATGACCCCGTGACGGCGATGACCGGGTGTTTTTCAGACATGACGGCCCCCCGCCAGCGACCGGCCTCCGGGGAAGGCGCCGGTCCGGTTCAAGCCGGCCCGGTTGCTCCGAGCGACGGCGGACAACCCGCCGAAACGGGGTCGTTGGTCATTCAGGCCGCGGCCGGGGACGGCGAACCCCTTGGGTGACTGGAATTGCATGGTTTGCGGATCAAAGTTGAAAGCCTGTCAAGGGCCCCCGGCGCCTGCGCGCCCGGGATGCCCGGTTGTTCGATCATGCCGCGATGCTGACGGAAAATTGTACATAAGTAAAATAATATTATTTTTGATACATATATAAGTATATAATTATTATATGTCCCGCCGGCTCCCCGTGGACCGGCAGGGCGACGCGCGCTCAGAATCCCGAGCTGCGCTTCAGCCTGTCCATGGATTTGACGAACACCTCGAAAATTTCCGGTCCGTCAATGTCCATGACCTGGTCGATCACCCACCGGTTGGTCTGGTCCTCGCCCATGTATTCCTGGATCCGGGCGCCCAGCAGACGGAGCATGTCATAGCCGGGAGCACGGTCCCGGAAGTTCGTGGCTGCGTACTCGTCCATGCGCCGGTTGGCCTGCTCGATGAAGGCGTCGCCGCGCTCTGCGCTCGCAGTGATCTCCGTGCTGTTCTCCCGGTAGTGGCGCCGGCAGTCCCGCGCCAGCGCCTGCATGAATTGGCCGCGCTGCGCCCGGTCGAGGGTATCGAACATCAGGCGGTCCGCACAGTGCATCAGGAACAGAAGGTATTCTCGGATCACCCCGAGTCTCTGGTGATCGTTTCCGTAGATGAAATCCTGCTGATGGAGATTCCGTGCGGCGTTGAGGGCCATACGCCAGCAAATGCTGGACAGGGCATTGGCGAATTCCTCCAGGGTGATCTCCCGGCTGCGGTTCTTCCATCCGGTGCGGATACGGGCCTTTTCCATCAGGGTCGTCGGACTATCGGGTTTCCGTTGCGTTGACAAGGGCATATGATACCAGTGTAATCAAACCATCTTTCTACCGGACCGGACGCCCCCGGAACAGATCCCAAGCGCCATGACAGCGATTCCCGACCTTGATCTGAAGGGCCTGGTGCTTACGGTACAGCACAATGCGGATGTGGCGGATGCCCGTTTCGCGGGCGGGTATACACTGTGTACCTACCTGATGAAAATGCGGGACTACTACCGCTGGCGCCGGGGTCTTGGCCCCTGTTCGCCGGTGGGACGAAGGGATCTTGGGGAGTGGATTTCCGGGATGGAATCCCACTGGAATGCCCTGGAGGCCGCAGGGTCGGATTTCCGCGGGCTTCCGCTGCCCGGCGGGGAAGTGGACTGTTTCGACAATGAATCCGTCAATGCGGTACTCAATCCGGCGGGCTATGTCTATGCCGGGGTGCGCGGCCACGGTGGAGTGCCGCTGTTCTTTTTCGCCGACCTGCTGCAGCGCGATACGGCCGGGAACCCGGAGGCCGATCCGGGCGGCAAGCCGGAACTGGACCTGCTGGTTTCCGGCGGGGAACGGGCACGTTCGCTGGCGGCGCCGCCAGCGATGTCTGCCCCGGGACTGATTTTCGTCCGCCGCGAAGCCCTGAGCCGATACCTCGGCAGCATGGTGGAGGAGTGGGGTTGGCGGCGCGAGGACAACGCCATGGGCAAGGTCGTTGCCCACTACGGCTTCGAAGGGGATCCCGAGGGGGCGCTGGAGCGGCTCGTGGACACGGAAATGGAGAACGTGATCCTGCATGAAATCGGCGAGCGGGTCGCCGGTGCACTCATCGGGGAGGGTTGGCAGTCCCTGCTGAGCCGGGTGGAGGACCCGCTGACGGAACTGAAAATCAGGGCCGTGCGGGACAACCTGGCGGACTGCCTCGCTGCCCTGCCCGCCTGCATGACGCTGGAAAACTGGCCCTCGGTGGATTTCTACTATGCCAACATGACGCCCCTGAGGAGGGATCTGTTTCCCAGCTTCTGCGAGGCTTACCGGGGTGCCCGCGGCAACGGCAACTACCGGTCCCTCGCCCCGCTCATCGCCAGGGCGAGAAAGCACTGGCTCACGGTCAGCCGGGAACTGCCCGCCTGCGCCCCCGGCCACCTGAAAAGGTACCTCGACACCTGCGCATTCTGATGCTGGTTACCCTCCCGGAGATACTGGATCAAGACCAGCTCGCCCTCGTGCGGGGAATTCTTGACGATGGCCGGTTTGCAGAGGGCAGTGGGTCCGCGGGGGAACGGGCGCGCCGCGACAAGCACAACGAGGAGTTGGTGCCGGACGATGAACAGTCATCGCGTCTGAACAGTGTGGTGATGGGTTCGCTGGTGCGGCATCCGGTCTACCTGAATGCCGGTCTGCCCCATCGGGTTGCGGTTCCGTATTACTCCCGTTACCGCAAGGGCATGCAGTACGGGCCGCATGTGGACGACCCCGTGATGGGCATCGGACCCGATCCGAGAACGCGTTACCGCTGCGACCTGGCCATCACCGTGTTTCTCAGCCGGACGGAGGATTATGAGGGCGGTGAACTGGTGATTCATACCGAATTTGGTCCCCGGAGCGTGAAGCTTCCCGCAGGCGACGGAGTGATGTATCCCGCATCTTCCCTCCACGAGGTTCACCGGGTGACCCGGGGCGAACGGCTGGCGGCGGTCACATGGATGCAGAGCATGGTGCCCGGCGCCGGACAGCGGGAATTGCTTTACCAGCTCTGGCTCGCCCGGGAGGACCTGCGCCGGCACGCGCCGGAAGCCGACAGTACTCGCCGGGTGGACCGGAGCTACCTGAACCTGGTGCGGATGTGGTCCCGGGTATGATCATCCGGATCTCCACGGGCAGGCGGACTGTTTCCGGCAACCGGATTCCGACGGCAACCAAGGGGCCGCACGGGCGGCATGAACCATGAACTCGAATCATCCTATCGGCATGAACGGCACGGCATTGCGTATACGCGTGGAAGGCGGCAACACTCCGGAGATGACCGGGTGGTACCTGAAATCGGAGACCGGTCCCTTGCGGGACGTGCTCCTGGGACCGGCGGACACCTTCGGCTGGCTCGGGGAGGCGAATGCCGAGTACAGTTCCCTCGTTCGGGACTCCCTCAGGCGGGGCTACCGGTTCGATCGTGACCTCGCCCTGAGACAGCACGGTGAAATGGTCTCGGCCTACGAGGACGCTGGTGTACGGTGTCATTTTCTTCCGGGCGATGCCGCCACCGAGATGCAGGTCTTTGCCCGGGACTCGTCGTTCATGACACCTTACGGCGCGGTGATCTGCCAGCTGGCCAATCCCCGCAGAAGGGGGGAGTACGCCGCGGTGCTGCGTTTCTACCTGGATAACGGCGTTCCCATCTACGACATGGTCTCGGCGGGCAACTTCGAGGGCGGGGATTTCAACATGATCCGGCCCGGTGCGGCCCTGGTGGGCTACACGGATCACCGATCCGAGGGCGTCGCGGCGCGCCAGGTGGCGGACTGGTTCGCCGCGGAGGGCTGGGAAATCAAGTTCGCGCCCATTGACCCGTTCTATGTGCATATCGACCTGATGGTCTGCATGCTGAACGAGGATTGCGCGGCGGTGTGCCTGGAGACCACTGCGGATGATGTCGTGGCGTGGTTGCGGGAGAAGAACATTGAAATTATCCCCGCCACCTACGAGGAGACCATGACCCTGGGGTGCAATGTAGTGGCGCTCGGGAATGACCGGGTACTGTCCACCCTGGCGGCCGGCGATCTGAATGCCAGGATGCGCGCGGCGGGCTTCCGGGTGTACGATCCCGACATGACCCAGTTCACCCGGGCGGGCGGGGGCGTGCACTGCATGTGCCAGCCCCTGCGGCGGGATCCGGCCTGAAGCCTTCACGACCGGGGAGGTGAACCCCGGTACCTTGCCTGCGTGTTTCCGCGCCGGGCCGGCAGGACCGGCGCGGCATGCTCAGCGTCTTGAGCCCTTCTCGGCGTGCGCCAGGTCCACCAGCTTGTTGGCCAGTTCGTCATAGCTGGCCTGGAACCCGTCCAGGTCATCACCTGATTCCGGGTCGTAGTAATCCTTGGGATCCAGACCACCCGTCTGCTCCCTGGCGATGAACTGTTTCTGCATTTTCAGCATTTTCCGGATGATTTCCTGCTTTTCGCTCATGATGGATATTCTCGTTGCAATCGTATGTGGGGAATTGGGCCTAGGTGTTCAATAGCCGCCCTTTCGCTTGCTTTCGGGCAGACCTGACATCCGCCCGGCCTGCTTGCTGGGGGTCCCGGGAAAGAGCTCGAACAGGGTGCCCGCGTTCACTTTTTCTCCCGGCCATTTCTCCGCCATGGCCTTGGCCATGACCCGGTTGTTCGGCTGGTTGCCGCCGTTGTTGAAATATTCATCCCGCAGGTAGCGGATGACATCCCAGTGTCGATCGGTCAGCTCCAGACCCTCATCCATCGCGATCTGCAGGGCGACATCCTCGCCCCAGTCGTCAGCATTGACGAGGAAGCCTTCTTCCGTGGTCTCGATTTCCCGATTGTTCACAGTAATGTTCATGATTGTCTCCGATATACAGTATTGCGATCAACATGGACCCGGTACACGGCGGCCATTGACGCCTCCCATTTCACGCCTCCCCCTGGGGCGACCCGACCGCGGCGATGCTCTTGTGGGGCAGGAAGATCCCGCAGCCGAGCTTTTGTCCGTTGCCGATTCCCGACTCCTGCAGGCGGATGGACTCCAGGGGTTCGAGATCGGACAGCATGACGCTGCGGGCGGCGATGTCGTCCCCGGGGCAATGAATCACATGCCGGAGCCCGCACAGCATCTTGCGCAGCCGGATGCCCCGCTGCCGCAGCATGTCCGCCACCCAACGGGTGAATTCCTCCTCGTCATCCACGTCATCTCCGGTCAGTGAGCGGCAGAAGACCGTGTCCGCGGAAACCAGGGGTTTCTGGTGGCAGTCTCCAAGCTTCATCCGGTAGCCATCCAGCTGAAGTACGCTGCCGCAGAGTGCCAGTGCATCCGGCTCCCGTTCCGCCGGGATCCTGAGGTACAGGCGTGTTCTGCGGGGGAGCTGCAACAGGCTGCCGGGCAATTCCGGGGGGCGGATCCAGCCATTGCCGGAGGTGGCGCCGTGAATGGAATGGATGGCCACCCTGGCATCCTCGTCGATCCAGGGCAGCAGGCTGCGCAGGCTCTGGTACAGGGACCAGGCGTGGTCCACGGGCAGTTCCCGGCAGTCGATGCGGAAGCACAGGTCGATGATGTCCCGCGGAACGACGAATTCACCGTCACCGGCTGTTTCCTCCCAGAGCATGTCAGCGTTCCGGCGGCAGGGCGGCCTGGAGGGCGTCCCGGTCGATCCACCACTGGTCCTGCACCAGCACGTCGATGACGTTGCGCATGCGCCCCAGGAATTTCGCCGGGTCATCAAGTTCCAGACGCCGGAACCAGTCCTCGAACGCCTCGGGCTCCCGAACGTCTCCATGCCTGCGGGCCACATCGTTCAGAAGCTGGCCCACCGCGAGGGACAGCTCGCTGTGCTGGTTGCCCTCGGAGCGGAGTTCCACCACGTAGGCCGCCACCGCCGCCGCCACCGCCGCCCCGTCGGATTCCGCCGGGGTTTCCTCGATGACGTGCATCAGCTGTCTGACGGTGAGCGAGGGGTCAATGGGGAAAGTGATGCCGAGCCACAGTCCGTGCCCGAGGGCGATCAGCGACTCGTCGGATCCACAGGAGAACAGCGCATCACAGGCCACTACCGCCTGCTCCCAGTCCTCCTTCGCCAGCTGGATCCGGAATGCCTCCATGGCATGGCTCCAGGCATCGGATGTCCGGTCCATGGAGACTTCTACCCTGGACAACTCGGTCAACAGGCGCGCGCGCAGGCTCGGGTCGTCGGCGGGTGCCGACGCCAGTTGCCGGGACAGCTGCTCCGCCCTGCGTGCGAGGACCTCGACGGAGGTCTTCGCATCATCCTGGCATTCCGCACCCAGATCCACCAGGCCCCGGTCCAGATAGTTCATGGCGGTCATTCCGGCGCGATCCGCTGACGGAAACGCAGGCGGTGGAGCAGCCGGCCGTTTCCCTTTCCGGGCCTGTCCTCGAAGGCGGTCCGGCAGTGCAGCACGTTGTTGCACACGATGCCCTGGCCGGGTTCGAGCGTCCAGCGGAGAATCGCGGGATGCGGGGTGTCGAGAAGCGAGGCGATGAATTCCACCGCAGCCCGTGTATCCGAATCCTTCCGCCAGACGATATGGCGGCGCCGGCGGGTGAACCGGGTATAGAGGGCGCCGGTTTCCCCGTCGATGCTGAATACCGGTCCCCTGAACTCGCGCCGGCCGCTGCCGGACTGCCCGTCGTCGGCGGGAATGAGGAAAGCCTCCGGGTGGCTGAGCGCGCGGGCGAGCCTGGGCGAGTGGTCGCGCAGCAGGATATACAGCAGTTCCGGGTCCAGCAGCCGGCTCTCCCCGCCGCTCTGGGCGCCGCGCACGCAATGCAGCGCGAACGCGCGGACTCGGAATTCCGCCGGGTTGTAATAGCCGTCCGTATGCCAGTTGAGTCGTTTGCGGGTATAGGGGATGTAGCGCGCCCGTTCCTTCGCGCCCGCACGCGGATGGTCCGGGTCCACGGCCTCGATACGGCTGATGCCGCGGAGGTCCGATGCGGGGTTTGCCAGCAACTCGGTCAGACCCAGCTGACGGCAGAGCGCGGGCAGCAGGAAATCGTTGTCGATGGCCTGTCGGTCGTCATCCCCATGGCGGCCGAGATCGTAGATGAACAGGTTGTGGCGCCGCACGCAGTCCCGCATGTCGGACCATTCGCGTTGTGTCAGGTGAAATGGGTCTTTCACCGGGACCACGGGGGGCGTCGGGGCGTTTCCCTGGCCGGCCAGCTTGTCCGCCCGCCATCCGGCATACGCCTCATCATCCATCAGGATTCGGGCGTATGACTCCCGGGGTTTGCCGCGATTCCCGACCATTCCGGGCGGGGTCCAGCCGGCGTTCATCCGGCGCTCCGTGTTCGAAGCATGGGCAGTGGCACTCAAGGGACTCGGGGCGTGGGAGAATGAATGGCGTTCATGCGGACGATCCAATCGCTTCCATGTCGCCCGACCATTCAGCCAGCGGTACCGGTTTTCGTCCATACCTCCATCGGGATAAGCGCTTGTTGGCGACTATCCTTTTGGGTAACTGTAGTCATCGGGGAACGACGCTAGAATTTGCTCAGGGCCAAAGTACGCAAAAGCAAGGCGGACATGCTGATCAATCTTATATCATCGTGCGAGTCGGAAGCGGCTTCCTGGCCCGGCCGAAGAACCGGAATAACAAAGGAGATGCCTGATCAGCCATATTCCTCCGAAAAACAGTCGGCAACGGGCTGCCAAGGTCAGCCCGAATCAACCCACTGACCTTGAGCACCCCCTGGTGCGGATGGTCCCCGAAACCGATCGGAGCTTTATTCCAGGAGTCAATCACCGATGAGCGATGACAAACATGTAACACCGATGCTGGATGAACTGGAGCACGGCCCCTGGCCGAGTTTCATCAGCGGTATCAAGCGGCTGCGGGACGATCATCCCGATCAGCGCATCAACGGCATGGCAAACGACCTGCTCGGCCAACTCGAACACTCCTACGAGACCCGCAAGGGCTACTGGAAGGGGGGCACGGTCAGCGTCTTCGGCTACGGCGGCGGTATCATTCCCCGCTTTTCCGAAGTGGGCAAGCAGTTCCCCGACTCCAAGGAATTCCACACGCTGAGGGTCCAGCCGCCGGCGGGCAACCACTATACCACCGACATGCTGCGGCAGCTGGCGGACAGCTGGGAGAAGTGGGGCTCCGGGCTGGTGACATTCCATGGCCAGACCGGGAACATCATGTTCATCGGCACGTCCACCGAGAACACCCAGCACTTCTTCGACGAAATCAACGAATACGGTTTCGATCTCGGCGGCGCGGGGCCATGCGTGCGCACGGGCATGTCCTGTGTCGGGGCCGCCCGCTGTGAGATGTCCTGTGCCAACGAGCAGCGGCTGCATCGTGAACTGGTGAACAACTTCACCGACGACATCCATCGCCCGGCGCTGCCCTACAAGTTCAAGTTCAAGATTTCAGGATGTCCCAACGACTGCACCAACTCCATCGAACGCGCCGATTTCGCGGTGATCGGCACCTGGCGTGACGAGATCCAGGTGGACCAGGATGCGGTGAAGGAGTACGTGGACGCGAAGGGGCGGCAGCACGTGATCGACAATGTCATCACCCGTTGTCCGACCAACTGCATGTCCCTGACCGATGACGACCGCATCGAGATCGAGGACCGCAACTGCGTCAAGTGCATGCACTGCCTCAACGTCATGAACAAGGCGCTGCATCCGGGAGACGACAAGGGAGTGAGCCTGCTCATCGGCGGCAAGCGGACCCTCAAGATCGGTGACCTGATGGGCACCGTCATCGTGCCGTTCATGAAGATGGACAGCGAGGAGGACTATGAACGCATCGTGGAAATCGCCGAGGAGACCATTGACTTCTGGGCGGAGAACGGCCTTGAGCACGAGCGCTGCGGTGAAATGATCGAACGGATCGGTCTGGTGAACTTCCTCGAGGGCATCGGCGTTGACGTGGACCCCAACATGATCAGTCATCCCCGGGAAAGTTCCTATGTCCGCATGGACGGCTGGGATGAAGAGGCCCGCAAGTGGTTCGAACGCAAGCGCGAGGAAAAACTGGCCAGTTGACCCGGTAACCGGATCGCGGATCGGGCTTTCATCAATCTTCACCAGGCAAAACAGCAATGGTAAACCTTCAAGACATGCGCCGGCCCATCGAGTCGGGCTGCCCGGACGGCATGCAGTACATGCATCCCGTCATGATCAGGAACTTCGGCCAGTGGAAGTACCACGAACACCCGCGTCCCGGCGTCCTGGTGCACCACGCGTTCACCGGCGAGTCGGTGTGGACGGTGAAGGCCGGCACCCAGCGGATTCTCGATGTCTACACGCTGCGCAAGCTGTGCGACATCGGCGACCAGTACGCCGACGGACATGTCCGCTTCACCATCCGCAGCAACATCGAGTACATGGTGGAAGACGAAACCAAGGTGGAGCCGCTGATCGAGGCCCTTGAGCGCGAGGGGTTCGTCGTGGGTGGCACTGCCAATTCCGTGGCGGCCATTTCCCATACCCAGGGCTGGCTGCATTGCGACATACCCGGCACCGACGCCTCCGGCGTGGTCAAGGCCATGATGGATGAACTCATCGACGAGTTCAAGAACTGCCGCATGCCCAACCGGGTGCACATCACCACGTCCTGCTGCCAGATCAACTGCGGGGGGCAGGGTGACATCGCGATCAATGTCCAGCACACGAAGCCGCCCAAGATCAACCACGACCTGGTGGCCAATGTCTGTGAGCGTCCTTCCGTGGTGGCGCGGTGCCCGGTGGCGGCGATCCGTCCCGCCATGGTAAACGGCAAGCCCAGCCTGGAGGTGGACGAGAAAAAATGCATCTGCTGCGGCGCCTGCTACCCGCCGTGTCCGCCGATGCAGATCAACGACCCCGAGCATTCCAAGCTGGCGATCTGGGTGGGCGGCAACCATTCCAATGCCCGCAGCAAGCCGAGCTTCCAGAAACTGGTCGCCGGCGGGGTTCCCAACAATCCCCCGCGCTGGCCCGAGGCCACGGCCATCGTCAAGAAGATCCTCAAGGCCTACCAGAACGACGCCAAGGACTGGGAGCGGATGAACGACTGGATCGACCGCATCGGCTGGCCGCGCTTTTTCGAGCTGACCGGCCTGCCGTTCACGAAATACCATATCGACAACTGGCGCGGCTCCCGCAAGAGCCTCAACTCGTCCACCTACATCCGGCTGTAGGTGGCGGAATGAAATTTGCCGTGGTGGTCAACGAGGGGCCGTATACACACCAGGCCAGTGACACCGCCTTCCAGTTCGTGAAGGCGGCGCTGGACGGGGGTCACGAGGTGATGCGCATTTTCTTCTACCATGACGGCGTCCACAACGGAACCCGTCTGACAACCCCTCCCCAGGATGACCGCAACATCGTCAACCGGTGGACGGAACTGGCGTCGGAACACGAGCTCGACCTGGTGGTGTGCGTGGCCGCGGCGCAACGCCGCGGCATCGTCGATCGGGACGAACAGAAGCGCAACAGCAAGGACGCCAACAACATCGCCGACGGATTCCGTATTTCAGGACTGGGACAACTCATCGAGGCCGGGATACAGGCGGATCGCCTGGTGTCCTTCGGCGACTGATCCGAGCCAAGCAGACATGTCAGAACCAGACAGCCAGACGGGCGGAACCGTCAAGAAATTCCTGTATATCAACCGCCGCGCACCCCACGGTTCGAACTATGCCCAGGAAGGGCTTGAAGTGGCGTTGATCGGTGCCGCCTTCGACCAGGACGTGGCCATGGCCTTCCTGGACGACGGCGTGTTCCAGCTGAAGGGCAACCAGGATACCGCGGGGATCGGCACCAAGAACTTCAGCGCCACCTACCGGGCGCTCGGGGACTATGACGTCAAGAAGATGTATGTCGAGAGGGAGTCCCTGGAAAGCCGCGGGATCAGCGAGGACGAACTCATGCCCCTGGTCTACGAGGACGAGGACGACGACTGGGAAGAGAAGCCGCTGATCAGCGTGGTCGGTGAGGCGGAACTTCGCGAAATCATCGACCAGGCCGACGTGATACTGAATTTCTGACCATGAGCGCAATACTGCATACCGTGAACAAGTCGCCGTTCGAGAAGAACAGTCTTGCAACCTGCCTGCGCCTGTCCCTCAAGGGCAGTCACATACTGCTGATCGAGGACGGTGTCTACGCCGCCATCCGGGGCGGATTGATGTCCGATGACCTCGCCAGGGCCATGTCGGACCGCTCCGTCTCCGTCCTCGGCCCCGATCTCAAGGCCCGGGGCATCGCCGAGGATGGACTCGTCGAGGGCATCGGCGTGGTGGGCTACGACGGCTTCGTCCGTCTCGCTGCGGAATCCTCCAAGGTGCAGTCCTGGATGTAACCAAAGGATCAACCATCAATCCAATTCCATTCATTGTGGAGTCAAACAAATGAGTATCGAAATAGAAGGCAAATCCTATGAAACCGACGAAGAGGGCTATCTCGCCAACCTGAGCGACTGGAGCCAAGAACTGGCCGAGGCCATGGCCAGTCTGGACGGTTGCGATCTCACCGAGAATCACTGGGAGGTGGTGAACTTCCTCAGGGAGTACTACGAGGAATACCAGATCGCGCCGGCGGTCCGGGTGCTGACCAAGGCCATTGGCAAGCGCCTTGGCAAGGACAAGGGCAATAGCAAGTACCTCTACGAGCTGTTCCCCTACGGCCCGGCGAAACAGGCTTGCAAGTACGCCGGTCTGCCGAAGCCGACCGGCTGCGTGTAAGCCCGAAGGGCGTATCGCGCCGCGCTGAGTCCCGGGAACGGAAATGTCGATCCTGACCACGGTTGTTGCCGGACTTTTCTATCTCGCCACCGCGACGCTCCTCGTCGGATTGACGCGCAAGGTCGTACAGTATGCGCGCACCCCGGCTCCACTGAAGATTCCCACCACGCCCGCACCGGTCACGTCCACGGGCGTGGTGCTGCGAATGCTGAGGGAGGTGGTGCTGTTCGAAAGCCTGTTCAAGTCCAGCAAGTGGACCTGGCTGTTCGGATGGCTCTTCCATTTCGGCCTGTTCGTCGTCCTGTTGCGGCATCTGCGCTATTTCACCGAGCCGGTCTGGGGTTGGGTGACCCTGATCCAGTCCGCGGGAATCTATGCCGGCTATGCCATGGTGATCGGTCTCGCCGGCCTCTGGGCCCGCCGGATCCTGGTGGACCGCGTGCGGTACATCTCGGCCCCGTCCGACCATCTGATGCTGGCACTGCTGGTGGGAATCGGCGGATCCGGCCTGCTGATGAAATACGTCTGGCACACCGACGTGGTGGCGCTCAAGGCCTTCGCGCTCGGACTGCTCCGGTTCAACCTTTCCCCGCTGCCCGCCGACCCGCTGCTGGTGATTCACCTCCTGCTGGTTGCCTGCCTCATGTTCGTCTTTCCCGTCAGCAAGCTCCTGCATGCCCCGGGCGTGTTCTTCAGCCCGACCCGCAACCAGGTGGACAATCCCAGGGAAAGGCGGCACGTGACGGGAGGTGCCTGATGGCGGTAAAGGCCGAATTCGACATCCCGGTCATCACCAACGTGCCGCGGACGCCGGCACTCCGGGAAGGGGCCATGGCGCACAGCAGGCCGTTCGTCGCCAAGCCCGATCACCAGGAACCGCTCGGATTTCCCGGGGAACTGGTGGAGGACTGGCATGATCGGGCCATTGCCAAGATGGGTGAACTTCTGGGCAGTCACCGTTCATTGCAGGTGTTCATGGACGCCTGCGTGAAATGCGGTGCCTGCACCGACAAGTGCCATTACTATCTCGGCACCGCGGACCCCAAGAACATGCCGGTCGCCAGGCAGGACCTGATGCGCAAGGTGTACCGGCGTCATTTCACGTGGGCCGGCAAGTACCTTCCCTGGCTGGTCGGGGCCGCGGACCTCACCGAGGAGGTCCTTGAGGAATGGTACGGCTACTATCACCAATGCTCCGAATGCCGCCGCTGTTCGGTCTACTGCCCCTACGGCATCGACACCGCCGAAATCACCATGGCGGGGAGGGAAATCCTCGACAGTGTCGGGGTGGGGCAGAAATACTCCAATGAAATCATCGGCAAGGTCTTCAGGATCGGCAACAATCTGGGACTGCCGGAACCCGCGCTCGCCGATACGTTGGAGGGCCTCGAGGAGGAGGTCAAGGAGGAAACCGACGTGGACGTGCGCTTCCCCCTGGACGAGCAGGGCGCCGATGTCCTACTGGTCACGCCGTCGGCGGATTTCTTCGCCGAACCCCATGTGGACGGCCTGATCGGTTATGCCAAGGTCTTTCATCACGCCGGGATCAGCTGGACCCTGAGCTCGCATGCCTCCGAGGCGGCCAATTTCGGCCTGTTCATCGGCAGCCAGGGGAACATGCAGCGGGTGGCCCTGCGCATCCGCGAGGCGGCGATGGAACTCGGCGTCAAGCGCATCATCGTGGGCGAATGCGGCCATGCCTGGCGGGTGGCCTACAGCTACTGGAACACCCTGATCGGACCGTTTGACTTCCTCGATCCGGACTACCCGGCACCGCAGCACATCTGCGAGGCCACCTACGACCTGATCCGGCAGGGTGCACTCAGGTTCAACAGGGAGAACAACGACGACAAGGTGGTCACGTTCCATGATTCCTGCAACGTGTCCCGCGGTTCGCGCATGGGCAGCATGCCCGGCGGCCAGTTCATCATCCCGCGGGAAGTCATCAGGGCCTGCTGCAACCATTTCGTGGACATGCGTCAGGAAACGATCCATGAGGGCACGTTCTGCTGCGGCGGTGGCGGCGGACTTCTGACCGACGACCTGCTGGAACTGCGCGTCAAGGGGGCCCTGCCCCGGGTGCAGTCGCTTGGTGAGGTGATCGAGGAGAACGGCGTGACGCACATGGCGGCGATCTGCGCGATCTGCAAGAGCCAGTTCACCAAGGTGCTTCCCTACTACGGCATGGAGATGGACATGATCGTCAGCGTGCACCACCTCGTGGGCGACGCGCTCGAGCTGGGGACGGGCGGATGAGCCGGACCCGGCGGACAGATTCACTTTCACGGGCGCCCCGTCACCCGTGGACCCGACTATCGGAGAATATGCAATGTCTGTAAACAACAAGCAGCAACCGGAACAGAATCTGACGTTCCGTGCGTTCAAGGATGGAGAGCACCAGTGGGATGACTGGCAGGAGGCCATCTTCAGTGCGGATCATTCCCACAAGTGCCCGACCTATGTACATCGTACGCCTCCCTGCCAGGGCAGCTGCCCGTCCGGTGAGGATATCCGCGGCTGGCTGCAGATCGTCCGCGGCATCGAGAAACCGCCCGCGGACATGGAATGGGAGGAATACGCCTTTCGCCGCAGCACCGATGCCAATCCCTTCCCGTCCATGATGGGACGGGTCTGCCCGGCCCCCTGCGAGGACGGATGCAACCGCAATGACGTGGAGGATTTCGTGGGCATCAACGCGGTGGAGCAGTTCATCGGCGACAACGCCTTCGAAAGGAAGTACACCTTCGAGACGCCGGAACTGGGGGAAAAGCGGGTTGCCATTGTCGGCGGCGGTCCCGCCGGTCTCGCCGCGGCCTACCAGCTCCGCCGCAAGGGCCACGGTTCCACCATTTTTGAGGAACATGACCAGCTGGGCGGCATGATGCGCTATGGCATTCCCGGGTACCGGACGCCCAGGGACTACCTGGACCACGAGATCGTGCGCATCCTGGACATGGGGGGCATCGAGGTGCGTACCGGCACCAGGGTTGGAACCGATGTCACCGTCGGGGAGCTCGACAAGGGATTCGACGCCGTGATCTGGTGCATCGGCTGCCAGACCGGCCGGCCCCTGCCGGTCCCGGGCTCCGACGCCCCCAACTGCGTCAGCGGCGTCAAGTTCCTGGAGGCCTTCAACCAGGGCAAGCTCCAGGCCGCAACCGACCGGGTGGTATGCGTGGGCGGCGGCGATACCTCCATCGACGTGGTTTCGGTGGCCCGCCGGCTCGGCAAGATCAAGAACATCAACAAGTCCCACCGTCCCGAGGCCGTCATCGGCGGCTACGTGGCCCATGACTCGGCCTATGCCGCGATGCGCGAGGGCGCCGCTGTGACCCTGACTTCGCTCTTCCCCCGGGAAAGCATGACCGCAGCGGACCACGAGGTGGAGGATGCGCTGCAAGAGGGCGTCGACATCCATTACGGCGTGATTCCGGTGGAGGTGCTCAAGAACGACGAAGGCCGGGCCACGGTATTGCGCATGGCGGAATGCCGGATCGAGGACGATGGCCGACCGGTGGCGGTGGAGGGCACCGAGTTCGATATCGAATGCGATCTGATCGTCTCCGCGATCGGACAGGGTGGCGACCTCTCCGGACTCGAGGAACTGGACAACGGCCGCGGGCTCATCGATGCGGACAAGTTCTACCAGCACCCGGAGCGCAAGGGCCACTACGTCGCCGGGGACATCATCCGCCCGCACCTGCTGACCACCGCGATCGGGCAGGCATCCATCGCTGCCGACAGCGTGGATTATTACCTGCGCAATGACGAGATGGTAAAGCGGCCAAAGGTGGATGTGCACCATTTCAACCTGATGCAGAAGCTGCGCGAGGCCAACCTGGAGCCGGAGGGCTACAACCACCAGCCCACCTGGGGGACCAACGATGCCGGCTTCGCGATTCACAATTTCGAGGACCGCAGCGCCCACGAGGTGATTCCGACCGCAGAGCTGTTCCTCGGGCACTTTGCCTACACGCCGCGCCACAAGCGCCAGAGCGACGGCCCCGATGCAGAGGAGGTGCTCGGACACTTCGAGGAGCGCCATATCGGCTTCGATGCGGAGACCGCCCGCCAGGAAGCGGACCGCTGCATGAGTTGCGGAATGTGCTTCGAGTGCGACAACTGCGTGATCTACTGCCCCCAGGATGCGGTTTTCCGGGTGAAAAAGGACCAGTCCACCACCGGCCGCTACGTCGATACGGACTACACCCGCTGCATCGGGTGCCATATCTGCGCCGATGTCTGCCCGACCGGCTACATCGACATGGGAATGGGGGAATAGGGAGGCGGCCATGGGACTGGGCAGGCTGGTTCCCTTCGTGGCGCTGTTCCTGGCACTGGTTCCGCCGGCCGCGTCGGCGGACCTGCCGGAACTGCCCCGCGGCAAGGGCGACGCCTGCGTGGCGCCCACCGAAGAGATGCGCCGGGATCACATGGACTTTCTCCTGCACCAGCGCGACCTGACCGTACACGAGGGAATCCGCACGCCGCGGTTCAGCCTGGTGGAATGCGTGGACTGTCACGTGCAGCGCAATCCCGAGGGCGGATTCATCCCGGTGGACGCCCCGGACCAGTTCTGCGAGATCTGCCACACCTACACCAGTGTCGAGCTGGATTGCTTCGGATGCCATGCCACCACGCCCGACAGCGTTCCCGCGGGTGCCAATGCCGCGACATCCGGCGTGCACACCGGTGACGTCCTCAGCGTGATGTCCTACCGGGTGGCGCCCGTGCGGGAGCGGGAGACGGACTGATGTCGACTGACCGCAAGCGCCCGGATGACACCGCGAACCCCGACCGCCGCCGGTTGCTCGCCGGCGCCGCGGGCATGGCCGCCCTGGGCGGAGGGTTCAGCATCATCAGACTGGCCCTGGCCAAGGATGATGACGAGGCGGTCAACAGCCTGACCCGCTGGGGGCTGTTGATCGATACCGCCAGGTGCAGCAGCGGATGCGATGCCTGCGTCAGTGCCTGCAATGACGAACACAACCTGCAGGGATTCGGCCGGCCGCTGACGGATCCGCAGTGGATCCGCAAGCTGGACCTGGTGGACGAGCATACCGGCCACGAATCCTCCCTGCCCATGCTGTGCCAGCATTGTGAACATCCGCCCTGTGTGGACGTCTGTCCCACGGGGGCGTCCTTCCGCCGCGACGACGGCATCGTGCTGGTGGACAAGCATACCTGCATCGGCTGCCGCTACTGTGTCATGGCCTGCCCCTTCAAGGCGCGTTCCTTCGTGCACGAGGCGCTGTCCAATCAGAAGTCCTATTCACCCAGGGGGAAGGGCACGGTGGAGAGCTGCACGCTGTGCGTCCACCGCGTGGACCGCGACAGAACGCCGGCCTGCGTGGAAGCCTGCCAGTCCGATGGCGGCGGCGCGATGGTGTTCGGCGACCTGAATGACGAATCCGGGATGCTCGCGGGCGCACTCCGGGATCATCCCAGCGCTCAGGTGCGCCGGGATCTCGACCTGAATACCGGCGTGCGTTACCGCAACCTGTAACCGGCCCGCGCGGATATGAACCAGACCAGTCACTATCGCACCCTGGGCACCCGCAGCACGACCTACTGGCTGACCCTGCTGGGAATGCTGTGTCTGGTTGCGGCGGGTTATCTCGCCGCTCACCGCATGGACGTGGAGGGTCACTGGATTACCGGGATGAACAACCAGGTGGTCTGGGGCCTGCCCCATGTTTTCGCTGTCCTGCTCGTCCTCGCGGCATCCGGCGCGCTGAATGTGGCCTCGATGAGTTCGCTGTTCGACCGCAAGGAATACAGCCCCTGGGCGCGGCTCTCCGGGTTGTTGGCCATCTGCCTTCTGGTGGGCGGCCTGATCGTCCTGGTGCTCGATCTCGGCCGCCCGGACCGGCTGATCGTGGCCATGACCCACTACAACTTCAAGTCCATCTTTGCCTGGAACATCTTCCTCTACACCGGTTTCATACTGGTGGTGATGGTCTATCTGTGGACCCTGTTCGAACGTTCCCTGGCGGGTTACGTGAGCCGCGCCGGCCTGCTGGCCTTTGTCTGGCGCTTCGTGCTGACCAGCGGCACCGGGGGGATTTTCGGGTTTCTCGTGGCGCGGCAGTTCTACGACGCCTCGATGATCATCCCGGTGTTCATCGTGCTGTCCCTCATCCTGGGGACGGCGGTATTCATCATCATCAGCATGGTTCTCGGCCGGTGGTGCGAGGACAGTCCGGATGCGGCCCTCCTTGGGCGGCTTGCGCGGCTGATGGGTATATTCATCGCCACGGAACTGTTCCTCGTGGCCGCCTTCCATCTGACCAACCTGTATGCCACGGAACACCATGGCGTCGAATACTTCATGCTCGTTGGCGGTGGTATCTACACCGTCCTGTTCTGGGTGGGTCAGGTAATTCTGGGAGGCCTTCTGCCTCTTGTCCTGGTTTTCCTTTGCGGGCGGGACAGGTTCCCGGGAATAGCGCTGGCTGCCGCCGTCTTCGCCATCGCCGGCGGCTTCTGCCAGCTCTATGTCACCATCATCGGCGGACAGGCCTATCCGCTCGCGCTGTTCCCGGGGAAGCGCGTAGCGAGTTCTTTCCACGATGGTGAGGTGGCCCTGTACAACCCCTCGATGCCGGAGTGGCTGCTGGGTGTCGGCGGAATCGCCCTTGCCGTGGTGATGGTGCTTCTGCTGGTCAGGGTTCTTCCGTTCCTTCCCGATTATCGCCGCTCCCGTACCGCGGCCTGACTGTCCATCCCGGCATGGCCCGACTGCTGATCTCGGCGACCCGGAAATCCTCGGGCAAGACCACGTTCGCGCTGGGCCTTCTGGTGGCCCTGTCACGGCGTGGCCTGACGGTTCAGCCCTTCAAGAAAGGGCCGGACTACATCGACCCCCTGTGGCTCGGCGCGGCGGCTGGCCGGGACTGCTTCAACCTCGATTTCAACACCATGGAGGCGGACGAGATCCTGTGCCTGTTCGGCCGCTACGGCGCCGGTGCGTCGCTCTGCGTGGTGGAGGGCAACAAGGGGCTTTATGACGGCATCGATCCCGGTGGCAGCGACAGCAATGCGGCCCTGGCCAGGCTGCTGTCGGCATCGGTGCTCCTGGTGATTGACGTGGAGGGGATGACCCGGGGGGTGGCGCCGCTGATCAATGGCTACCGGTCCTTCGATCCGGGCATTGAGTTCGCCGGCGTGGTGCTGAACAACTACAGCGGCAGCCGCCACCTCGGCAAGCTGCGGGCCGCGGTGGAGACCTATACCGATCTCCGGGTCGCCGGCGCCATCCCCCGCTGCGAGGACGTGCGCATTGTCGAGCGCCATCTCGGGCTGACGACCCGATCGGAGACCGGGGGTTCGGACGAGAGGCTGGACAGGTTGGGCCGGCTCGTTGCCGATTGCGTCGACCTCGACCCGCTTCTGGACAGGGCCCGGGAGGCGCCCGCACTGGAAGTTCCGAAACGGCCCGGGGAACCGGCTCCGGCAGGGAGCGGAGTCCGCATCGGCATTGCCCGCGACAGCGCATTCTGTTTCTACTATCCTGATGACCTCGATGAAATGCGGCGCCAGGGTGCGGAGCTTTTTTTCTTCGATACGCTGTCCGACAGCAGGCTGCCCGAGGTGGATGCGCTGATGATCGGCGGCGGATTTCCGGAAACCCATGCCTTCGCGCTTGAGCGCAACGCGGAGTTGCGTGGGGCCATCCGGCGGTTCATTGGCGACGGCGGGCCCGTCTACGCGGAATGCGGCGGCCTCATGTACCTCACCCGGGCCCTTGCCTGGCGGGGAAGGCGACATGCCATGGTCGGTGCCATCCCGGCCGAAGTCTCCATGGAGGAGCGTCCCGTGGGGCGCGGATGTGTCGTCCTCGAGCGGACCGGGCAGCATCCCTGGAAGACAGGCGGCGCGTTCAGGGCGCACGAGTTCCACTATTCCAGGCTTGTGGGTCTGGCCGATACGGTTCCGTTCGGTCTGCAGGTTTGCCGGGGGCACGGTATCGACGGTGCTCATGACGGACTGGTCATGGGCAACCTGTTCGCCACCTACTGCCACCAGCGCCACACCCGGCAGAATCCCTGGGTGACATCGTTTCTCGGCAGCGTGGCGCGGATGATGGACGGTTCTGAAACGGCAGCGCCCGCAGGGGGGCCAACAGCATGATCAATATCAGTGAAAACGCCGCCAGGCAGATCAGGGAATCCATGAAGGAGTCCGACAGCGAGGGCATGGCGCTACGCGTGGCGGCGAGGCGGTTGCCGGACGGCAACCTCGACTACGCCATGGGATTCGATCACTCGGATCACAATGACTCTCACGCCCGAAGCAACGGCATCGATATCGTGGTGGGTCCCACCAGTGCCGAACTGTTGCGCAACGCCGAACTCGATTACGTGCAGATGGAGGACGGGGAGTACCGCTTCATCTTCATGAATCCCAATGACCCGTCCCACGGCAATCAGCCGGACCCGGGCAGTGAGGAGGGCGGTGAAGGGGTGGGCAGCTAGAAAATCCCCTGCAATACCGTTATAGTGCGTTTCGGTTACCCGAACTTTCCATTGTTGGACCAGTCGCAACGTCATCAGCCCGAATCCCACGCCCCGTCAGAGGAGCCACGCTGCCTGAACAGGCCGGAGTCGCGATGGTACCGCCCCGGACAGGGATTCACCTGTCGCCAGATCATGCTGCCGCTGCTGGTGGTTTGCGTACTCCTGCTGGTGATGTTCGCAGTGCAGGGAACCGTCCTTTACCGGTCCGGCGGGCAGGACCTGCTGGAGTGGGGCTTATTCCTCGCCCCCGTGGTGATGCTGGCCATGGTGGTCAAGTCGGTCCTGTTTGTACGCCGTTCGCTGATCAATCCCCTGTCCCACATCCGGTACTGGGTTTCCCGGGTCCGTGAGGGCGATCTTTCGGCGCGCATGCCGAGGCTCGACAACGGGGAGTTCAACGAACTCGCAGGGGACATCAACGGCCTGGCGGACGTGGTGCAGTCGCTGCATGACAACCTGGAAGCCCAGGTGCATGCCCATACGCAGAACCTGAAGCGGAAGGCGCAGGCACTGGAACTGCTTTACGAGGCGGTCACCTCGGTCAATACGGCCTACGAGGTGGATGACCTCCTTTCCCGGTTCCTGCGCAGGCTGGGCGAAGTTTTCGATGCCGATGCGGCGGTTCTCAGGGTGCTGGAAAATTCCCGCCTCAGCCTCAGGGACAGCTACGGACTTGACCGTGAAAGCCAGTTCCTGGAGCCGGATGTTCCCATCCGTTTCGTATGGCGGAACAACCTGTTCGGCCGGGGCTCCATCGAGGTCCGTTCGGAAACCATTGCCGAGACCCTGGATTCGGGCGCAAGGGAGGGTGGTGCGGCGCGCCTGATCGTGTCGGTACCGCTGCAGTACCGTGGTTCCATTCTCGGCAGTTACCAGCTGTTCATCCGCTCCGATGCCGAATTCAACGACGAAACCCGGGAACTGCTCGCCGGCATCGGCCAGCATCTGGGTGTGGCCCTGGAGCAGTCGCGCCTCGACCAGGAGTCCGGCAAGCTGATGCTGGTGGAGGAACGCGCCCGTCTTGCCAACGAACTGCACGATTCTCTGGCCCAGACCCTGGCAAGCCTCCGCTTCCAGGTTCGGGTGCTCGACGAAACCCTGCACCAGGGTGAGGAGCGTGTGACCTGGGAGGAGCTTGAGAAGCTCGAGCGCCAGGTGGAGGAGGCCAACCACGAACTGCGTTCCCTGATCGCGCAGTTCCGTGCACCCCTGAAGTCCCATGACGTGATCCAGTCGGTGGAAAAACTGATTCGCAAGTTCCGCTCGGATACGGGCGCACTGGTGTTCTTCCAGAACGAGTGGGACGAGGATCACCTGAGTGCAGAAATGCGGAACGACGTGGTCAGGATCGTCCAGGAGGCGCTGAACAACATCAAGAAGCATGCCGATGCGGATACCGTGAGAGTCTTCCTGCGGCATCACGGCAACTGCCATCGGATCGTGGTGGAGGATGACGGCGTCGGATTCGATGAATCGGCGTTGTCCGCCGGCGGGGCGGGTGAGCATATCGGCCGGCAGATCATGGCGGAACGCGCGGAGAATCTCGGCGCGATGCTGCGCCTGGAATCCGAGCCGGGCGAGGGCAGCTGTGTGATCCTGGAATTCGAGTACTCTCAGGATGCAGCTGCCCGTGACGTACCGGACGATGCATCCGAACCACCGCAGCTGGTGGCTGCGATTGCATGACAGGCAGATGAAAGTCGTACTGATCGATGACCATGCCCTGTTCCGGGAGGGCCTTGAGACGTTGCTGAAGCGACGCGGCGTTGAGGTGACATCCTGTTCCAACGGCAACGAGGGCGTGGAGGCGACTGTGTCCATCCAGCCGGACGTTGTCATGGTGGACCTGCGGATGCCGGAAGTCACGGGCATCCAGACACTGAAACAGCTGCGGGAACTGAACAAGGAAATCCCGGTACTGATCCTGACCACCAGTGACGATACCGCGGATCTCAAGGAGTGCATGCGACATGACGCCAGCGGCTATCTGATGAAGGACATGGATCCCGACGATCTCGTGCTCGCACTGCGCAAGGTCATCCAGGGGGAGATGGTCGTTGCCCCGGAACTGGCGGGCAAGCTTGCGATGATCATCAAGAACCGCGATGAGGATCTGGAAGAGGAGGACAAGTCCATTTTCTCCAGTCTGTCCCCTAGGGAAATGGAGATTCTGAGCCATCTCACCGAGGGGCAGAGCAACAAAGTGATCGCCCGGCATCTGGGCATCTCCGACGGCACCGTGAAGCTGCACGTGAAATCCATCCTGAAGAAGCTCGGCCTGCATTCCCGGGTGGAGGCTGCGGTCCTCGCGGCCAACGAGAGACTGTTCGCGAACAAGCGTTAGCCTGCCCACCCGATGCCGCCAACCGACCCGAAACATGACCGGAACGGTCCCTGAGATGGACAGCGTGGAGCGCACGAGCGGGATTGCCGCATTTGAAGCCAAGAACTTTGCCCAGGCGCTGGCACTCCTCGGTCCCATCGCGGAGCGGGGGGACGCCGAGTCCCAGTACCGGCTGGCCATCATGTACCAGAACGGACTCGGGGTCGTGCGCAATGAACTGCTGGCGATGAAGTGGATGGTCGCCGCGGCGAAACAGGGCCTCGGCCTGGCGCAGCACGGCCTTGGGTTCATGTACATGGAAGGGGACTGCGTGGGCCGGAACGCCGCCAAGGCGGTGGAATGGTTCACCCGTGCGGCCGCACAGGGCATGGAGGGCTCCTGCGCCACCCTCGGCATGATGTACGAGAGCGGCAACGGCGTGGAGAGGGATGCTGAAAAGGCGCGGGAGTGGTATCGCCTTGCCGGCTTTTCCGACGGGGAGATGACGTTGGGCTGACGCCCCCTTGCGGGGCCGGATGCGGTCTATTTCGAGGGTAGCAGGTCGGTCGCCGTGCACTTGAAGGCATGCCACCAGCCCTGGCCGTCATACAGGTAATACTGCATCTTCATGGTCATCACGCCGCCGGCGATGATGGACAGGAGCGCCAGCACCGAACCCGGAGCGAGGGTTGACATGCCGGTGATCCCCTGGCCGATGGTACAACCGAGAGAGAGCACGCCACCGAATCCCATCAGCACCCCGCCGTACAGGTGGTTCACCAGGTCAGACCGGTCATGGAAGACTTCCGTGCGCAGGGTGCCGGTCAATAGGCTGTAGAGGAACGAGCCTGCAATGGTGCCAAGCACCAGAACGATGCCGAAACTGATGGTGGAGCCCGTGTAGGTCATCAGGTAGGCGAGCGTGTTGCCCACCGGATTGATGAAACTGACGCCCTCCACCGGGGTGGGTTCGAAGTCGTCGTATCCGAGGACGCCGGTGATGAACCAGGCGGCCACGATCACCAGTCCCACACCGACCCCCGCCAGCAGGTTGTCGAACTCGGTGCGTACCTTGCGGTCGCGGAGCGCATAAAGCACGATGCCGCCTCCCACCAGAGCGGTCAGGACAATGCCGATCGCTGTTTTGCTGATCCCGGTTGCGGCGCCGAGGAGCTCATCGAATCCCTGGCTGGCGAAGCCCCGCTCGGCCAGGTCGATGGTGGTGGGTCCGGTGATCTCGAGACGCACCAGGGCCAGCAGTCCACGCAGGGTCATATAGGCGGTCACAGCGAGGACGAGCAACAGGACCAGGGACTTGAGATTCCCGGATCCGACCCGGACCAGGGTTCTTTGTCCGCATCCCGAGCCGATGGTCATTCCGATGCCGAAGAGGAAGCCGCCGAACAGGTAGCCGAACCAGGAGAAGGCGGTGCCATGGTAGATCGTGCCGCTCAGGTCGACCTGGCCGCTCAGGTAGAGCGACTGGGTGCCGATGATGGCAATGCCCATGGCCAGAAGCCACACCCTGAACCGGGTGCGCGAACCCATGTTGATCCAGTCGCTGATGGCCCCCATGGTGCAGAAGTGGGTCCGGTTGGCGATGGCGCCGAACGCCATGGCCACCAGAAACCCGTACAGGGCAATCAGCTGGTAATGCTCGAACTCCACCGTCCAGTCACCTCACGCTCGTGGGTTCGCGGCCGCGCGGAATCCGCCACCGTCCCGCAGGCCGCCTGGCGGCGGCAGGATTCGACGGGGTCCCGGGTTCACGGCCTTGGGGGGATCAGGCTTTCCGGAGCAGGAAATGAAACTCGCTGCCGACTTCCGTGGAATCCAGCAGCTCATTGCCGGTCTGGTTGGCGAAGGCCGCGAAATCCTTCACCGAACCCGGGTCGGTGGCCATGATTTTCAGAACTTTCCCCGCTTCCATGCCGTTGAGAGTCTTCTTGGCCCGCAGGATGGGCAGGGGGCAGTTGAGATTGCGGGCGTCGAGTTCGTGGTCGGGAGTCGTCATGAGTTGTATACCTTAAGTTTCCTGATGATTGAGCGGGCATGATGCAGTCCCGGCACGGTGCGGGATTTCCGCTTGTGCCGATACGCGGGTATCCGCCTTCGTCTGCAGCCGTTGCCGGAAAGTGTATTGCCACTTGACCGATCAGGGCGATATCCCCCGAGGATAATGATACACCCCCGATCATACCCACTTTGGAAGATGGAAATGTAGTGGAAATCCGATTCAGCAGGTTGCCAAAGTCAAATTATACATGGCAATATATACGGAAATTCTATATAACATATTTCTAATATAAGTAACACCCGCCGATGAGGGTATTTTAGTTCCCGAAAGGCTGGAGGAGTGATCGACATGTCCCAATTCAATCGCCGTACCTTGCTCAAGGTCTTCGGTTTTGCCGCCTCGGGATCCCTGGTCCCGAAATCCCTGGAACGGTTCGTAGCCCGGGCCGAAGCCGAGGGGCTTGACGGTCTGTACAGTCTGCCCATGCAGGGCAACGTGCGGATCCTGCACATGACGGATATTCACGCGCAGCTTCTGCCGGTCTATTTCCGTGAACCCAACGTGAACCTGGGCGTCGGCTCGGCCAAGGGAAGACTACCCCACCTGGTGGGCAGGGCCCTGCTGGATACCGCGGGCATCAGCGAGCATTCCATCGAGGCCTATGCCTACACCAACCTCGACTTCGAGAAGAGCGCCCGGGAGTATGGCCGCATGGGGGGATTCGCCCACCTGAAGACCCTGCTCGACATGTTGCGGGAGCAGGCCGGCGGTACGGAGCACACCCTGACCATGGATGGCGGGGACCTGTGGCAGGGTTCGGGCACATCGCTCTGGACGCGGGGCCGGGACATGGTGGATGCCTCCAACCTGCTCGGCGTGGACATCATGACCGGTCACTGGGAATTCACCTATCACCAGGAGGAACTGCTGGCCAACGTGCAGCGGTTCAATGGCGAGTTCATCTGCCAGAACGTGCGGGTCAAGGAAACCAGCCTGTTCGAGGACGCCTATTTCGAGATGGTGGAGAAGTTCGGCGGACTCGGCCTGTACGACGAGGATGCGGGCATGGCGTTCAAGCCCTACACCATGCGGGAGTTCGGCGGGCGCCGGCTGGCCGTCATCGGGCAGGCGTTTCCGCGCACCGCCAATGCCAATCCCCAGGGGTTCATCCCGGACTGGTCGTTCGGCATTCGCGAGGAGGACATGATCTCGCTGGTGGAAACGATCCGGGACGACGAGAGTCCCGATGCCATCGTCGTGCTGTCCCACAACGGCATGGACGTGGACATCAAGATGGCTGGCCGGGTGCCCGGCATCGACGCCATCTTCGGCGGACATACCCATGACGGCATCCCGGCCCCGGTGGAGGTGACCCGCCCGGACGGCGGCCTTTGCATCGTCACCAACGCTGGCTCAAACGGGAAATTCATCGGTGTGATGGATATGGATATCGGGACCGGAGAGGTCAACGGTATGCGGTATCACATGATGCCGGTATTCGAGAACCTGCTGGCGCCGGACCCCGAAATGTCGGCGTTCATCGGGGACTTGCGCAGCACGGTGTATGACGGGAACGTGATGGAATCCCGGTCGCCGGATCACCAGGCCCACCCGGGCCGCATCGGCAAGACCTACGAGGAGATCCTGGGGGAGAAGCTCGCCATCGCCGACCGCGCCCTCTACCGCCGGGGCAACTTCATGGGGACCTGGGACCAGTTGATCTGCGACGCCCTCAGGCACGAGTACGATGCCCAGGTCACCCTGTCTCCCGGCTTCCGCTGGGGCACCAGCGTGCTGCCCGGGGACTGGATCACCATGGAGGACGTGATGACCCAGACCAGCATGACCTACGGCGAGACCTATCTCCAGGAAATGACCGGCAAGACCCTGATGGAGATTCTCGAGGGTGTGGCCGACAACCTCTTCGACCCGGACCCCTACCTGCAGTCGGGCGGCGACATGGTGCGGGTCGGGGGCATGGACTACACCATCGATCCGGCCAGGCCGCTGCTGGAGCGGATCACCGAAGCCAGGCTGGATTCCGGCGAGGCCATCGAGCCGGACAAGACTTACCGGGTTGCCGGCTGGGCAGTGGTGGGGCCCCATCCGGACGGCCGCCTGATCTGGGACATCGTGCGGGATTACCTGCTGGGCCAGCGGGGGGAGGACAACCGGATCACCATCGCCAAGATGAACCACCCCACCCTGATTGGGGTGGGAGACAATCCCGGCCTGGCGGACTACGAGGGCAAGATCGTCTAGTCGGCCCGGGCCGGCGGCGCATGATTCCCCTTTCCGGGGCCGCAATAGAGGCTATACAGGGTCTGGATGACCGCCTTGGCCTCTTCGCTGTCCAGGGAATAGAACACGTGCTGGGCCACCTTGCGGGTCCTGACGAGGCCGTCCGAGCGCAGCCGGGCCAGGTGCTGGGACAGCGGGGACTGGCCGAGGTCGATGTGCTGGCTGATTTCCGAGACAGACATTTCGCGCTCCGCGAGCATGCACAGGATCATGAGCCGGTGGTCATTGGCCAGGTTCTTCAGGAGCTCCGACGCGGCGCAGGCAGCCTGGCGCATCACCGCCAGGCTGGGCTTGCCGACCGGCTGTGCATCCTCGCCAGCAAAGGGTTCTGCGAGGGTTGTCATGAGCGCTGAGGCTTCCCTTCCGGCGGCTGGAACGGTCGATTCATTGGCATGTCAGGGCGACAGGTACTTGGCAACCGG
Source organism: Candidatus Poriferihabitaceae bacterium (assembly GCA_965213885.1). Classification (GTDB taxonomy): domain Bacteria; phylum Pseudomonadota; class Gammaproteobacteria; order Arenicellales; family Poriferihabitantaceae; genus VYFG01. The sequence continues at coordinate 1,948,081 of OZ243919.1, read as the reverse complement.
CTGTGGAGAATATACTATAAGGGATATTGATCCTATCTTCAAAGGATTACTTGATGGAAAGGATACTAAACTACTCTGGACAAGTTGTATATTGGATAAGTATAAATTAGTATCAGCTTGTGAATATTCCGTGAAAGGGATTTCGCCCCCTCAAATCAAACATTAGTAAACACCATATTCTGGAGGTCGGTACTCGCATGATCAAGAAAACCTCTTTTTTCGCACTTCTGGCTTCGTTCCTGCTGCTGTTGCCAGGGACCCATGCCACGGTCAGCGCAGATGAGGCGATGGTCGCCAAGGGCAAGCAGGTTGCCGTGGACCGTCGGAAAGGCAACTGCCTTGCCTGCCACATGATGGATAACGGCCCGTTGCCCGGAAACCAGGGTCCGCCTCTTGTGGCGATGAAGGCCAGGTTCCCTGACCGCGCCAAATTGAGGGCGCAGGTCGCCAATGCCCTGGAATTCAATCCCTATTCCATCATGCCGCCCTTCGGGCTGCACAACATCATCAGCGATGAAGAGATTGACGCCATCGTCGAGTACCTCTACACACTTTGAACCAATCACACCAACGGTAGTACTATGAACAGAAGAGATTTCAACAAGACTCTGATGTTGCTGACCGGTGTCAGTGCCGGGGCAACCATGAGCACGATTCCGCTGAGGGCCCTGGCCGCATGGCCGACCGACGCGTTTCGTGCGGACAATATCGAGGGTGCGGTCACCGCGATCTTCGGCAGCGCCGACGCCGAGGCCTCGGACGCCATCCAGATGAAGGGCCCCGATATCGCCGAGAACGGCGCCGTGGTCCCCATTTCGGTGACTTCCTCCATCGAAGGAACCGAGAGCATCATCCTTTTGGTAGCCGAGAACCCGTCCCCCATGGTCGCCTCCTTTGATGGCGCCACGGCGGCAAGCACACGGATCAAGATGGGCAAGTCCTCTCCCCTGGTCGCGTATGTGCGTGCGGGCGGCAAGCTCTACACGGCAACCAGCAAAGAAATCAAGGTCACCATCGGTGGCTGCGGCGGTTAAGCGAGGAGACAATCATGGCAATCAAATGTAAAGCGAAAGCAAGTGGTGGTGCGGTCCAGGTCAAGATGCTGATGAAGCACGCCATGGAGACCGGACTGCGCAAGGACAGCAAGACCGGCGAACTGATCCCGGCGCATCACATCACCGAGGTGTCCTGCATGCACAACGGCAGCGAGATTTTCCATTGCAGCATGGGGCCCGCGATCTCGAAGAACCCCTACCTGGCCTTTACCGTGTCCGGACCGGCTGCGGGGGACAAGCTGATGGTCAGTGCGGTGGACAACAAGGGTGAAACCGATTCCGGGGAAACCACGGTCAAGTAGTCCGGATCCCCTGATCTTCCAAACCAACCAGATACAAAAGTCACCAACTGGAGCGCATTATGAGAATGTTCTTGGTAGCCCTGGCGGCGGCCGCGATGGCGATTGGCGGACTGGCGGCACATGCCGACCCCGAATCGGACCGGATCGCCTTCCAGAATTATTTCACCACCAAATTTCCGAGTGTACCGAAGGAGGATTTCAAGAACGGAATCTACTCCATCGACAAGGTCTCCCGCGAGGAATGGATGGAAATCGAGGAATTTCCCCCCTACGAGCTGGCCATTGATGCCGGCAGGGCCCAGTTCGAGAAGCCTTTCGCGAACGGCAAGGGTTATTCCGACTGCTTTGGGAACGACGGCGCGGTTCGTGGTCAATACCCGTACTGGGATGCCGAACGTAAGGAGGTGATTACGCTGGAACTGGCGATCAACGAATGTCGCGAGGCAAACGGTGAAAAACCGCTCAAGTACCAGAAGGGCAAGATCGCGGAACTGTCTGCGTACATGTCATACGTGTCCCGCGGCCAGAAGGTGAACGTGGTGATTCCTGCGGACGACCCGGACGCGCTGGCGGCCTATGACCGCGGCAAGGAATTCTACTACCGCAAGCGCGGCCAGTTGAATTTCGCCTGCATCGACTGTCACGGCTCGGGTTCCGGGAACAGGGTGCGCTCGGAAATGCTGAGCCCGGCATTCGGCCATCCCACCGGCTGGCCGGTGTACCGCTCCAAGTGGGGCGCCATCGGCACCATCCACCGTCGCTTCGGCGGCTGCAACCGTCAGGTGCGTGCAGCCTCTTTCAAACCCCAGGGGCGGGAATACCGCGAGCTCGAGTTTTTCCTCACCTACATGAGCAACGGCCTTGAGTTCAACGGGCCCAGCGCACGCAGATAAGGAGAATTGACATGCTGAAAAAACTGATTTCACTGCCCATTGCGGCCACGTTCCTGGTGTCCTGTGCTTCCGTGTCGAGCAATGACGATTTCGCTACCGCCTGGGAAGCCGCGGATGCCAAGCGTAAGGAGGCCGCTGCCATCGGATACGAATGGCGCGACACCAAGAAGTTCCTGAAAAAGGCGAAAGCCGAACACGAGGCCGGCAATACCGAGGCGGCCATGAAACTGGTTGCCAGGGCGCTGGAGGAGGCTGAGGATGGCATCGCCCAGCAGGCCCGCGAAGCCGACTTGTGGGCCCAACGGGTGATCAAGTAGACTGCATCCCGGCGTGGATTCGTGGATCACCAATCACGAACCGGGAAAGTAGATACGGGCGGGCGCTGCACTCTGCAGCGCCCGCCTTTTCTTGAACAGGCCACCTGCCGGCCTCGCCGCGATGGACAAGATCGATAACTGGGAGGCCGCCACCGCATCCGCCCGCCAGGGGCGCAAGCCCCTGGTGATCATGATCGACCAGGCGGACTGTCCGTACTGCCGGGTCGTGGAAGGGGAGTTTTTCTCGGCCATTCTTGCGGGCGGGGAGTTCGACAACAAGGTGGTGTTCGGCAAGATCTCCCTGGACGCCGGCGAATTCATCACCCTCCCCGATGGCAGTCGTGTTTCAACCCAGGTATTCCTGCAGCCATTCTTCACTTCCGGCCTGACGCCAACGGTGATTTTCCTGGATGCGGACGGCAACGAACTGGTGGAAAGGATGGTTGGTCTGTCCACGCCGGACTTCTACGGTTTTTACCTCGAGAAGTCCATCCGCAAGGCACGTGCTCTGCTGAACGGCTAGGGGCGCCGGGAACGTTCTCCGAAGATGGCGGGGCCGTACGCCAGTGACGACCCGGGTGAACGAGGGGCCATGAGGCAGGGATTGCATCGGGCAGGCCGCCTGGCCCTGCCCCTGCTCCTTCCCCCGCTGCTGTGGACGACTGCCGCACTGGCCGGCGCCGACCTGTCAGAACATCCATCCCCTTACCTGCGAAGTCATGCGGATGACCCCGTGGCGTGGCGTTCGCCGGAGTCGGTATCCATCGGGGATGCGCGCGCCCGGAACCTGCCCTTTCTCGTCTCGAGCGGCTACCAGTCCTGTTACTGGTGCTACCGTTTCAAGCAGGACACGCTCCTGGACGCGGAACTCGCCGGGGTGATCAACCGTTCGTTTGTCCCGGTGCTTCTCGACCGGGAAATGCACGCCGCGGATGATCGCGTGCTGCAGGCGTTCATGCGGGATTTCGTGGGCATTGGCGGATGGCCAGCGACGGCGGTCGTGACGCCGGACGGTGTACCGGTCATGGCATGGACCTTTGTCACAGCCCCTGAACTCGAATCGGCTCTGGAAACATTCTCAAGGGCGTGGGAGGAAAATCCCGGGGCCGCGCGGCGCCTTCTGGTCCCCGGGCATCGCGAGACCGGCGCCGGCGCCGGCGCCTGGAGCAGGGTCGGGGCGGCGGATCTGGGTGCGTTGCTGCAGGGCTTTCTCGAGCAGGCGGGCAGGGTGTCGGACGCACGCTTCGGCGGATTCGGCACCGACTCGAAGTACCCCTTCGCGCCGCAGCTGATGGCCCTTCTGGACCTCCACCAGCTCAATCCCAGCGATGCCATGGCGGCGTTTCTCCGGCAAAGTCTTGATTCCATGATTGCAGGTGATCTGGTGGACCCGGTGGAGGGCGGTGTATTCCGCTATGCGGAAAACCGTGACTGGACAGGGCCGCATTACGAACAGATGCTCTATACACAGGCTCTGGTGGCCCGACTGCTTTTCCGGGCGGCGCTGGCCCTGGAAAGGCCCGGGTACGGCGTGGTGGCGGAGGGGATCCTCGACAACATGCTGGCGCGTTTTACTGCCCGGGGGGGCTGGTTCGTCTCGTCGCTGTCCGCCACGGGAGAGGACGGCGTCAACGGCACGTACTATCTTGCTGCGCAAAGGGACCTGGAAATCCTGCTGGGCGAGTCATGGCGTGCCCGGGTGGAAATCAGGCAGCAGGCGGGAGACCGTCTGCTCGTGGCGCCGGTCGGTCTCATGGCCGGGGTCACCCGCCAGGCGCTGGTTTCCCTGCGCCGCCAGGACGTCCTCGAACGGGACGGGAAGCTGCTCTTGTCGTGGAATGGCCTGGCGTTGTCGGCGCTCAGCCACGGCGCTGCCCGGGACCCGGACTATCTGGCGGCCGCAGGCCGTCTCGCGGATGCGGTCATGGAGGCAACCGGTGGCTCCGGTCCCGGACTGCTCGCGGGGGTCGATGCGGCGGCGGCGCCAGCGGATCTGGACACCCTGGTCCATGCGTCGGCGGGACTGTTCGACTGGTGGCAGGTGTCCGGTGATTCCGCGGTGATCGGCCGGGTCGGACAGTTGCTGGAGCATTCCGTGGAACGGTTTTTCCGGGAAGACGGGTGGACCAGGGCGCCCACGTACCTGTTCGCGGGCGACGACAGGACCCTGGCCATCGCCGACGGCCAGCTGCCGTCACCCACCGCGGAATGGCTTCGTCTCGCAGGGGGCCTGAGAGCCGCCGGAATTCCGCTAGGCCCGGGCACCGGAAAGGTGTTCACCCTGATGACGAAGCACTGGCCGCCCGGGCTGGTGCAGTCGGCATTTTTTCATCCCACGCTGGTCAGTGCACTGGTCACGGGACGGTTTGTTGGCATACACTGAACCGATGAGTACCGAGATCACCCTGCTCAAGGCGATTTTCCGGCGCGGACAGGACACCCTGGAGGAAGAGCCGCTGTTGCCTTTCTATGCCTGGATGCTGGTGAGCGGGCTGGTTCTGTTCGGTGCCTTCCTGCTTTGGCGATTCGGCTACTTTTCCCTGGTGCTGGATGCCGACCGGACCTGGCTTTCGGTGGTCATCATGGTGCTGTTCGTCATCATGGCAGGGATACTCGGCAAGGCGGCCTGGCGACTCTCACGGCTGCGACAGGCACTGTCGTCACTGGTCGCCCGGGGGCTGGCAGGCACCCTGGCGGGCGGGAACGAGGACCGCGAAATCGCGGAACATTTCTCCCTGCTTGTGCGGGAGCGCGGCAACGGCATGGGGGAGGCGCTGCATGCGCGCTTGGTGGAACGGGTCCACCGAGGCCATCACCTTGGCTGGTTCACCGCCGACATGCTGATTCGCATCGGCCTGATCGGGACCGTCATCGGGTTCATCATGATGCTGGGCACGGCATACCAGCTGCGCCAGGACGACATCGCCGGGCTCAAGGTTCTTCTGGGCACCATGGGGGAGGGGATGCAGGTGGCCCTCTATACCACCCTCAGCGGGATCAGCGGATCCCTCCTGCTCAGTGTCTATTGCAAAATCCTGGACCGGTATGCGGACGACCTGGTGGCCGAAATCATCCGCCTGGCCGCGAAGGTTTCAGAGGGATGCCATGAACAGTCTCTACCGGGGCAGGAATAGATTCACCCTGAACGCGGATCCGTTCATCGATCTGCTGTTCAACTGCCTGCTCGGGTTTTCCTTTCTCTACCTGATCACGCTTTTATACATCAATCCGGAGGACAGGCTGGCCAATGTGGAAAAGCAGGCGGAATACATCATTACCGCCAACTGGCCGGATCACCTTGCCGACGATATCGATCTCTGGGTCAAGGGTCCCGACGGCAGGACGGCATCCTACCTCAACAAGGAGGCGGGGTGGTTGCACCTGGATCGCGATGACCGCGGCGAGGTCAACGACATCATCATCATCGACGGGCAGGAAAAGATCTATCCCGTCAACCAGGAAATCATCACGGTGCGCAAGATGCATCCCGGGGAGTACATCGTGAACGTGTATTTCTACAACGCGGTATCCGACGTGCCGGTGCCCGTGGATGTGCGTGTCGACCGGGTGAATCCCAGATTCAGGACCGTGTTCCAGGATGACGTGGAGCTGCTGGGTGTGGACCACGAACTCACGGCAGTCCGCTTCACCATCGACGAGGACGGCGACGTCGGCCAGTTCAGTACACTGCCCGCAACCCTGACGCCCTACGCGCTGGACCACATGCCCTCATGGACAAACTAGCGATCAGCATCGGTTACATCGTGCCGCTGGTGATTGTCGCCTGGATCTGGCTCAGCCAGCGTTTCGAGCCCCGGTTCCGGATCGCCGCCCTTGCCTTCCTGCCGCTGGTCTACGGGGCACAGTGGTATGGCGTGGAGAGCCTGGAGGGCTGGCCGACCCGCAATGTCATGCCCGAGTCGTTCGAACTGCTGAGTTCGGACATACGCGAGCCCGACCCGTCACGGGAGGAACGGGGCGCCATCGCCCTTTGGATACGGGAGAAAGGGGACAGGCGCCCCCGGGCCTACCTGTTGTCCTATGACCGGAACCTCCACGAAATGCTCCATGCGGCACGTCAGCGAATGCAAAACGGGATCAGGCAGGTTGGCAGGGTCGGGGGCCGGGAGAAGGCGGGAGAAGGCGCCGGTATCGGCAACGCCCTGGAACTCACCATCGAGGACGCCCCGCCCATTGTACTGCCGCCCAAGTACTGATACGTTTTGTCCGGCTTGTGAACCGATATATATTCGCTACGTCCAGTAGATGGATGGCAACAGGTAACGGTATCCATGACAGAGCAACCGAACATTGATTTTCCCCACGCACCCCATGGCTGGTCGCCGGAATCGGCCATTGACATCGCCGCCGAAGCCGGGCTGTCGCTCACCCAGGATCACTGGGAGGCCATCGCCGGCCTGCAGGACTATTTCTCCCGGCACGAATTCGGCAAGCGCCGGGAACTGACGGATGCACTGGACGAGAAATTTCATCACAAGGGCGGAATGAAATTTCTCTACCAGCTGTTCCCCGGCGGGCCGGTGGCGCAGGGCTGCGTGATCGCCGGTCTCACTCCGCCGCCGGGCAGCATCGACAGATCATTCGGCAGCGTGGTCTGAACCGGGCTTTCCCGCTGGTCCCGGGGCCGGTGGCTCGAACCAGCTCAGCGTCCCGTGCAGCGTCACAACGGTGCCAATGATGAGAAGCGTCGGCGCCTGCACGTTGCGTCGTTCCGGGATTCCCGGGAGGGTGGCAATGGTTGCACAGTGCACCTTCTGGGACGGCATGGTTCCCTGCTCGATGAGCGCTGCGGGCATGTCGGGATCCATGCCTGCGGCCACCAGTTCCCTGGCAATGACCGGCAGCCCCTTGAGGCCCATGTAGATCACCACGGTCTGCCCCGGCTGCACGAGCTGGTCCCAGGGAAGGTCCACGCTGCCGTCCCTGAGCTGCCCGGTCACGAAGCGGACGGACTGGGCGTGGTCCCGGTGGGTCAGGGGAATGCCGCTGTAGCAGGCGCACCCGGCTGCCGCGGTGACGCCGGGGACCACCTGGAATGGGATCCGGTGACGGGCGAGGAGTTCGATCTCCTCCCCGCCACGGCCGAAAATAAACGGATCACCCCCCTTCAGCCGCGCCACCCGCCGTCCGGAGCGGGCGTACTCCACCAACAGGCGGTTGATGCTCCGTTGGGGCACGGCGTGACGGGCCCTTTGCTTGCCCACGTAGACCATTTCGGCTTCGGGGTTGATCTGGTCGAGTATGCGGTCCGATACCAGGCGGTCGTAGAGCACCACTTCCGATTGCTGCAGCAGGCGCCAGGCGCGAAAGGTGAGCAGGTCCGGGTCGCCGGGACCGGCGCCGATCAGGTATGCCTCCCCCCCCGGGTTGTCGTCGGGCGCTTTCGCCAGTTCCCGCTCGAGAAGCGATTCCGCCAGGTCGGGATTGCCGGAAAAAACGCTTTCGGCAACGTTACCGGTGAGGGCCCGTTCCCAGAACCGCCGGCGATCCTCCGGATTCGTGAACTTCTCCCGGACCGTGTGACGGTATCTGCCCACCAGTCCCGCCAGGTATCCGTACCCCGCCGGGATCAGGGCATCGATCCTGTTCCCCAGCAGTTTCGCGAGCAGGGGCGAAGCGCTGCCGCTGGAGACCGCAACCGTCAGGGGTTCGCGGTGGATGGTGCTGGGAAAGGCGATGTCCGACTGCCCGGCGTCGGTCACCACGTTGACCGGTATGTTCCGTTCACGGGCCATGGATGCGACCGCGGTGTTGACTGCGGGATCATCCGTGGCTGCCACCACCAGGACATGGCCGTCGGCCCGGTCGTCGGGTTGCCAGGGGCGCTCGACAATCCGGCCGCCGGCCGCCTCGATCCGGTCCCGGAGTGCCGGATCAATGTCCGGAGCAACGAGATCCACAACGGCGCCGGCCCTGAGCATGGCCTGTGCCCGCCTGGCCGCGACCCGTCCGCCGCCCACCAGCAGGCAGCGGCGGTTCCTGACATCGAAAAAGAGCGGAAGATGATTCATCAACCCGTTGATTCGTCTCGCAAAGCAATCGCAAATACTGGCGGACAGTGTATACCACCGGCCATCACCGCCATATCACGCCGTGGGGATATTGCGCGTGACGCGTCCTATCTATAATCAATCCTTCCCGAGGACCGTGTCGAGGCTGGCCGCCTCGTTTCCTGAACCCAACACAACATGCGACCATCCCATATCAGTATGATCCTGGACCACGAACTGGCCGGAGCGGTCAGTGGTGAGCATACGCCGGTAATGCTCTGGGGGCCGCCCGGAATCGGCAAGTCCGACCTGGTTCGGCAGGCGGGTGCGCGCCACCGGGTTCCCGTGGTGGATATCCGTCTGTCGCAGATGGAGCCGAGCGACCTGCGGGGCATCCCGTTCCGGACGGGAGAACATGTCGAATGGGCCGTACCGTCGATGTTGCCCGACGAGGCGCGCCACGGGGCCTCGGGGTTCCTCTTTCTGGACGAATTGACCTCCGCCGTGCCCAGTGTTTCCGCCGCGGCGTATCAGCTGATCCTGGACCGGCGGCTGGGAGACTACCAGGTTCCACGGGGCTGGGCCATCGTGGCCGCGGGCAACCGACAGGGCGACCGCGGCATCAGCTACACCATGCCGTCTCCGCTGGCGAACCGGTTTTCCCACTACGAGATCGGCGTCGATGTCGAGGACTGGGCTGCCTGGGCCTACACCCACGGGATCGACGAGCGTGTGATCGGATTCGTGCGGTTCCGCCCGGACAGGCTGTTCCATTTCGACCCGGCGGACAATCCGAGGGCCTTCCCCACGCCGCGCAGCTGGGAATTCGTGCACCGGGCACTCAGGAAGTACGACCACAATCCGGCGGTGATCGGCCCCGCGATCGAGGGATGTGTCGGGCAGGGTGCGGCGGTGGAGTTCCAGGCTTTCCTGGCAAGCCGCGAGGCATTGCCCGACATCGACCGCATCCTTGCCGGTGAGCGACCGGCGCCCCCGGAGGAGCTTGATCTCCAGTATGCCCTGGCCTGCGCACTCATCAGCCGCGCAGCTGGGTCGACGGAAACTGCAGCACCGCCCGGAGAGATCTGCGGGCGGATACTCGCCTACGCCGTCACCCTGCCGCAGCGCGAGATCGCGATCATGCTGGTATCCGACCTCGTCAGGGTGGCCGGTGACCACGTGATGGAACTGCCGGAGTTCGCGCCCTGGGCGGATACGGTGGCGGACATCCTGCTGTATGCCTGAGCGGGGAAGGGGCCCGAATGGGGAAACCGGGAAGCGTGCCCGGAAAAGGTTGGTGGCCGCCAGGGCCCGACTGGTTCTGGAACGCCCGTTCATCGGCACCCTGTTACTGCACCTGCCCTTGGTGCCGGAGGATGGCCGCTGCCGCACCCTTCAAACCGATGCCCGGCGGATTTTCTACGATCCCCGCTACGTGCTGGCTCTCGGGCCCGGTGAACTGCTGTTCGTCCTGTCCAGGGCGGCGCTGTATTGCGCATTCGGATACTTCGCCCGCCGGGGACACCGGATCCGCCAACGCTGGAACCTCGCCTGTGAACTGAGTATCAACGGGATTCTCGAGGCGGAGGGGCTCGACCCGCCGCCCGGCACCCTGGTCTTTGACGCCTATCGCGGCCTGGCTGCCGAGGAAATCTATCCGATGCTGGATGACAGCCCACTTCGATCAGGGGAGGTTGCATCCGGGGAAGCGGCCCCTGCCGGCGGCGGCGGAGATGGAGATACGTCCGCCCGGGGCCATGGCGGAGACGGGGTCTTCCGGTCGCCGGAGCATCGGCACGGGGAGGATGCGGGGATATTCCGGGAGCGGAAAATCCGGGACACGGCCCCCGGGTCGGCGGCCCCGGACGGGACGGCCGCTGCCCTGGGCCGTGTCTGGCGACAGCGAACCGCTTCCGCGCTGCTCAAGACCGGCGCTTCCGGTCAACTCAGTGGTTTGCTCGTTCGCCAGGTGGAATCGAGCCTGGACGGCAGGGTAGACTGGCGTTCGCTGCTGGCGCGTTTCCTGACAGACAGCGCAAGGGAAAACTATCGCTGGACCCGGCCGAGCACCCGGCGGGGGCCACCAGGCATTTTTCCCGGGCTGCGCAGCGACGCAGTGAACCTGGCCGTGTCGCTGGATGTCAGCGGGTCGATCGGAGACCGGCAGCTTGATGAGGTGGTGACCGAGGTGGGTGCCATCAAGGACCAGATCCGGGCCAGGGTGACCCTGTATGCCTGTGATGCCGCCCTGGCCGACGACTACCCGATGGTGTACGAACCCTGGGAGCCCCTGGTCAGTGCGACCGCGATTCGTGGAGGTGGCTCGACGGATTTCAGACCCGTATTCGATCATCTGGACCGGCAGGATTCCAGGCCGGATGTGCTGGTCTGGTTCACCGATGGCCTTGGCCGGATGCCCGCGGCGGAGCCCTGCTACCCCGTCATCTGGCTGATCAAGGGCGGCGCGCAAGTGCCCTGGGGGACACGTGTCCAGTACTGAAGGGCGAATCCGCGTCCGCGACGCGGAGCGGCAACTCGGCGCACAGGACAAACTGAGGCTGGGTGTTCTGGCGACCCGCAGTGTCCGCGCGATACGGATTGATGAGGCGGCGGCCAGCCTTGCGGCCCTGACGGATGCGGGAGAGGCGCGCATTCCGCTGGACCCGGGGACCGATCCGAACCGTTATTTCCGCGCCCTCAGGGATTATCTTTCGGAACTGTTCCTGAACCTGCCGGGGGGATATCCGTCACATATCGGTCGCTGGACCCGGATGGATTCCCTGCACAGGGAACCCGCGAGGCTGCTGTTGCTGGGGGACCCGGAAGCGGTGGTGGCCGTGGCCTTCGCCGATCGGCTGGATGCGCGGGTGGCGGCCGACGTCTGGTGGTGCAACCAGAGTGTGGAGATTGCACTGGCCCTCTTGCGGCATCCGGGAGCCGCAGACTGGCCCGTGGGCCGGGAACTGGCCCATTACATGCTGGAACACCTGCCGTTCGAGGAGGACGCAGCCACCGTGGCCGGTGCACTTGGCCGGATTCTGCAGCCCGGCCTGATCAACGCCGACCGGGCGGCGGACCTGTGGCGGCGTGGACGCCGGCGCCACCCGTGGCGTGTCGGCTTTTTCCTGGGGCACCCCGCGCTGTATCCCGACACCCGGGGAGAGCACCCGGATTTCCGGGCCCTGGAGGAACGGTTTTCCGGCCCGGATCGGAACCCGGTTGCGCTGCTGTTGCTCGAATTTCTCGGGGAGCCCGGAAGAAACTCCCTCGCGGCACTGGTCGGGGCCCTGGACAATCCCCGGGAGCAGGAGGTGGTGACTCTGGTGTTCCGCCGGATGCAGGAAGTGTTCCGGTGGCCTGAGCCGGCCCCGGCAAGGCCCCGTGAATCCGCAGCCGCCTGGTGTTCGGCCGATGACCTGCTGGCGCGGGAAGGCGGGTATGCCAGGGCCATCCGGCCCCTGCTGGGGGAAGGTCAGTGGGAATGCCTGCGGTCGCTCGCATTCCTTTGCCTGGTTGGCGAGGAGATGCTTGCGCCGGTATTCGGCGGCAATTCCTTCAGCGGTTCCGTGATGTTGCGCCACCTTGGGCCGGTGCTGGCGGATGTTCGCACCGCAGCCAGGGCAGTGCTGGACTTTCCGGTGTCCTGAGCGGATGTCCGGGCCGATCCGGAATGGCCCAAGAGTCTCAAGTTGCAGGAGCACCAAGGGTAGAGTATATTAGCATGTGTTGATATAACGGTCCACCCCGGGTGAGGAGTTCCCATGAAGTTCTTTTCCTTTTCCCTGGCGGCTGTCGTCGCCGTGTTCCTGGTTTTCACCCCGCTGCGCGGCACGGCGATGGACACCAGTATGCTGGCAGAAAGTCCGGACGGATTCTTCCATGTCTCCTTTGGTGACCTGCAGGAGGAACTGGAAATCATCCAGGACGAGGGCAAGTCCGCCCTGCTGGTGATGTTCGAGACCAAGGACTGTCCCTGGTGCGTGCGGATGAAGCATACCGTGCTGAACAGGCAGGCGGTACAGGATTTCTACCATGAGAATTTCCGGATTCTCAGCATGGATGCCGAAGGTGATGTCCTGATTACCGATTTCGACGGAAACGACATTACGACCAGGGAGTTTTCCCTGAAGGCCATGCGCGTCAGGGCGACGCCCGTATTTGCGTTCTTCGACGATGAGGGGGAGCTGATCGCCCGCTACACCGGCGCCCTGAAGAATGCGCATGATTTCCTGCTCCTGGGCCGATACGTTGTGGACGGACATTACAGGAATACCCGTTTCAGCAAGTTTCGCCGGGAAAACCAGCCGAGCTAGCCGCAAGGCGAGACGGGGACTGCCGTCCCGTCACAACCACTGACAAGATCCCATGGACTTTCTGTTTCTCGCACCCCGGGTGACTGTCCCCCGGGTAATGACCGTGCTGTGCATGTGGATGTTTGGCGTGTGGGGTGTCGCTGCAGCGGAAACCCAAGGGGACCCGGAACCGTTTCCGCGCACACTGACACTGGGACAGGCCCTGTCGATGCTGGGCGACGACGATCCGGCATTGCGGCTGGGCGAGGCCCGCCTGACGGCGAACCGGGCTGCCAGGATGCGGCTTGATGACCGCAACGCCCTGTCCGCGTCCCTCAGGTTGGACCTGCGCGCCGCCGACCGGATCGCCACGGACGGACACGATTTCACCAATGAGAGCAGGGCCATCCTGACTCTGGACAAGCCGCTGACGCGCTTCGGCTCGGATCACGCGCTGTATGAATCCCTGGATACCGGTGCGAAGGCCATTTCCGTCCGCCAGGAACGGAACCGGGCGGAAGCGAGGCACGAGGCGCTCCGCGCGTTTTTCGGCGTCATCCTCGCCGACTATGCCTACGCGGCGCAGGACGAGGTCATGACGCTTGCGTTCCTGACATTCCGGAACCAGCGCGACCGGATGGAGAAATACAACGAGGTGCCGGCCGTGGAGGTCCATCGCCTGGAAGCGGTGTACCTGGACGAATTTGCCGAACGCACTCGCCTCGGTCTTGCACGAAGGACCGCCCGGCTACGCCTGGCGGTGGCCCTGAACCGGGCCGATTCCTACCCTGACCGGCTGGTGGAACCGGACCTTTCCGGCTACCGGAGGGAAACCCCTGACTACGAGGAGGTGCTGGCCAGGGTACTTGAAAACAGCGCGGCCATGCGTATTGCCAGGCTGGAGACGGAAGCGGCCCGCAAGCGCCTGGAGGGGCTCTCGGTGGGTGCCGGGCCGGTGCTGGGCACCCGATTCGAGGCTGCGGAATACCGTTACCGGGTGCCTTCCACCCGGGACCAGTTCCGGGCATCCGTCTATCTCGACATTCCGCTGGGTGGGACCATGAAACGGCGGGGGGAAATCCGGGCTGCTTCGGCCAGGGTGCTGGAGCTGGAAGCCCGGGAGGCGGCCCTTGAGCATGACCTGCGGGTGGAGGTCCTGCACCTGGTCCAGCGCCTGGCTTACCTGGACACGGAACTCAACGCCGCCGAGGCGGAGCTTCTGTACAGCGAGCTGGATCTCGACCGGGTACGGCTGCTGTACGAAATGGAGGTCCGTGCGAGGATCGGAACCGCCAATTCCGCGGTGGCGGCCGCCCTCAGCCGACTCGCCCATGTGCGTTATGAGCGTGCACTGGCATGGGACCGGCTGGACATCCTGATGAACAACGAACCGGTGCAGTTCCAATGAACAACCTACGACCAATGCATGCAGGCAGGGACACGGGCAGGGCGCCGAAGCGTCATGCCGGCGGAGTTGTCAACGGCCTGGCAGGCGTCTTTATGCTCTCGATTTCCATCACCGCGGCCGCGGAGTCCGTGACCGGCCGGGTGGACTTTGCACACCGGTATTACCTTGATTTCGGCGTCAGCGGCGAGGTGGTGCCACCGGGCGTGCACCCCGGCGACAGGGTGGAGGCGGGTGCGGTGCTGCTACGCCTGGACCAGTCCCCGTTCAAGGCGGACCTGGAGGCCGCCGCGGCCCAGATGGCGTGGAAGAAGGCCCTGCTGGATGAAGCCGACCGCACCCTGGAGCGGGACAACGAACTGTACGAGGAGGGGTCGCTGTCCCAGGTCGAACTGGACCTGAGCGGAATCCGTCACCTCAGGGCGGAATCGGAATACCGCCGCAGTGTAGCGGACCACGCGGCAAGCGAAAGCCGGCTTGGACGAAGCCGCATCACCGCACCCGCGGCGGGCACCGTGCTCAGGGTCAATGCCCGGCCGGGAGACCGGGTCAACCTGGAGAACGCCTCCCGCCCGGCCCTGGTATTCGGTGCAGCCGGGACCGTGGTCCGGGCCCGGATTGCGCCCGGCGCGGCGGTTCCCCCGGTGGACACTACGGTGACCTTGGTGGCCGGTGACCGCGCCACGTCCGGCCGGGTGCTGTCCGTACTGCCGGCCAGAGACGGTCAAGGTCTGGAGTTGACCGTGGAGGGCGGGGACGCGCTGCCGCCCGCGGGGGGCAGCGTGGAGATTCGCTACTGATCCGGATCCGGGCGCCCTACAGGGTGTCGAGGGCTGCGGCAAGGTTGCCGACGGCCTGGTCGATGTCCGCCAGCTTGTCCAGTCCGAACAGGCCAATGCGGAAGCTCCGGAAGTCCGACGGTTCGTCACACATCAGCGGCACGCCCGCGGCAATCTGGAGCCCGGCGGCGGCGAACCGGCTGCCGTTCTGGATGGCCGGGTTCCCGGTATAGGACACCACCACGCCCGGTGCCTGGAAGCCTTCGGCGGCAACGCTGGCAAAACCGCGGTCCTCGAGCAGCGACCGCACCCGGTGCCCGAGCTCCCACTGGGCGTCCCTGGCACGGTCAAAGCCGAAATCGCGTACCTCCATCATGGTGTCGCGAAGCACGGTCAGCGCATCTGTCGGCATGGTGGCGTGGTAGGCATGACCGCCGCTCTCGTAGGCGCGCATGATCTCCAGCCATTTGGCGAGGTCCGCCGCGAAACTGGAACTGCGTGTGTCCACGATCCGTTCCAGCGCCCTTTCTCCGAGCATGACGATGCCGCTGCAGGGCGATGCGCTCCAGCCCTTCTGCGGTGCGCTGATGAGAATGTCGACACCGGAGTCGTTCATGTCCAGCCAGGCCGCTCCCGACGCGATGCAGTCGAGGACCGTCAGTCCGCCGTGTTCCCGCACCGCAGCGGTGACCGCACGCAGGTAGTCGTCCGGCAGGATCATTCCGCTGGAGGTTTCCACGTGCGGGGCAAACACCAGCTCGGGCTTTTCCCGGCGGATGGCATTCACCACCGTCTCGAGCGGCGCCGGGGCGAACGGGGCCTCAGGCCCGTCCGAAACACGGGATGCCTTCAGCACCGTGGATGCGGCGGGAATGTTCCCGGTCTCCAGGATCTGCGTCCAGCGGTAGCTGAACCAGCCGTTGCGGATCACCAGGCATCTGCGGTCTTGCGCAAACTGGCGCGCCACTGCCTCCATGGCATAGGTGCCGCCCCCGGGAACCAGTACCGTTGCCTGGGCCCGGTAGACATCCTTGAGCGTCTCCGAGAGATCATTCATGACCTGCTGGAACCGCTCCGACATGTGGTTCAGGGACCGGTCGGTGAACACCACGGAATATTCAAGCAGGCCGTCCGGGTCGACGTTGCGAAGTAATGGGGGCATGGCTGATCCGTTTATGCTGCCTGGCCGGCGGCGTTGAGGGTGGGCGATTTGTGCATGCGGGTCGAGTCAGCTGGCGATGTACTGCTGCAGATGATCGATTGTGTCCTGCTGCTCCTTGATGATGGATGAGATGAGATCCCCGGTGGATACCATGCCCACGACCCGGTCGTCTTCCTTCACCGGCAGGTGCCGGAAGCCGTGCTTGTTCGTCAGCGCAAGGCATTCGTCAACGCTGTTCGACGGGGACGTGCAGATGACCTCGGGGGTCATGATTTCGCTGACCGGGGTGTCATGGGAGGTTTTCCCCACGAGGATCATCTTGCGGGCGTAATCGCGTTCACTGAATATCCCGCACAGCCTGTCACCCTCCATGACCAGGACGCAGCCGATGTCATGCTCCTTCATCAACTCCAGGGCGGCACGCACCATCTGGTCTGGCTGGACACTGTGGATCACCGGTTTCTCCGACTTGGCCCTGATCAGGTTTCCTACTGTGGTCATGGTGGCATCTCCTGTTATGGATTATTCCTGTTTATGATAGCAAAAACAGTCTGCCGGGCGGTATGTGCGGGAAGGCGGGCAGGACTCATCAAAATGTGGTGTGCGGGTACGGACGGGGTGGGGTGTGCGTGGCCCCCCGGCGCGTTCCGGTCGCGGGTTCCGCCGACGGGTCCGTCACGACCGGTCCTGGCACCCGGTGCGGTCCGCCAATGAAAAGGGCGGCCGGAGCCGCCCTTGAACGTCCGGATACAGACAGTATCAGGGTTTCGCAGTCGTGAAGCCCAGGATTTCCCAGGCCTGCATGCCGTCACGGTACCACTTGATCTTCTCTGCAGGGTAGCCGTACTTGAGCAGGGTCTTGATGCTGGCAGGAGACTGCCCGCACCACATCCCGTTGCAGAACATGACCAGGGTCTTGGCGCCGCCGTAGTCGAACACCTCGCTCACCCGGTTGTTGGCGATGGCATCGTCGATCTCGATGAAATCAACACCCTCGGCCAGGGCGACATTGAACTGCCCGGTCATGGTGTTGGTGATCACTTCCGTGGTGGCACCCTGGGATGGGGTCAGCAGGGTCCACGGAACGTTCACCGCGCCGGGAATGGTGCCCCTGGAAACCCAGTCGGGGGTCCGGGAGTCAACCAGCATGATGCTGCTGTCGCCGGCGGACATCTTCGCGGCATAGTCGAGAACCTCCACTTCACCCAGGGTTTCCACGCCCTCGGCCAGGACCATCGGCTGGATGCAGAAAGGCGGGCAGGGACGGGAGGTCTTGGCGAATGCGTCGATGACCGTGTTCTTGTTGTCCTGGTTGCGCATGACTTCCACGGACTGGCCGTTGTGCATCACGTTGACGGACATCAGGTCCGGCGTGATGCCAACCGGCTTGTTCTCTGCAAGTGCAGGAGTTGAAAGACTGGCTGCGAGCAGGGCAGGCAGCAGGATTTGATGGTGTTTCATGGCAGATTCCTCTGTATTGATGGTTGGTGTAATTGTTGATTGTACGGCTTCATCAGGGTAGCCCCATGGGTTTCGTGCAGCCTGCAGCCAGGCCGTAGACACCCGGGGGGTGACCCCTGGTTCAGCAATCGGGCTCTTCTTCCTCTTCTTCCAGTATTTTCTTCTCCCCACCTTCCTCCATGATAACCGTGTCACTCTGGAAGAGTACACCGGTCGAGGAGTCCGGGGTGGCGGCGGTTTCGGCCATGGCATGGGACGCGGACACACCCAGGATGGAGGCAGACAGGAGAAGAACAGCCGAGATCAGGGCAGGAAGCAGGTTTCTGGTTTGCATGATGAACTGCTGGTTCAGATGATTGAATTCAGGTGATGCACGACGGCGAACTGTCCGCACTCACCGTTTCCTTGGGACAGGTTTTTCCGGCCACTCTCCATGTCGGCCGGGCAGTTGTAAGTATCGACAGGTGCCGGTTCACGGATGGACTCATGGAGCTTTCCGCGCAGTTCAATGAGTCCGTCCACAAATCTCTTGGTGGAGGTGTCGGAGAGGGAATAGAAGATCACCTTGGACTGACGGCGCGTGGTCACGAGCCTGTGATCCCGCAGCTTGCGCAGTTCGTGCGAGAGGTTGGGCTGCTTGAGCTCCAGTGCAGACTCGAGTTCCCCCACTGCGCACTCGCCGGCCCTCAGATGCTGCAGGATGCGCAGCCGGTTCGGATTGGAGATCAGTTTCAGCCAGCTGCAGAATGTCTCCATCGGCATTCCGGACTGCAGGGTCCCGTTCGTCGCCGTTTCGTTGCCGGAAGTACGCATGTCAGTTCACCACCCTGGGCGCGGCAAAATACCACTCCGGAGTATCCTGCATGGTATCCACATGGTCCGCATCAGCCATGGTGACGGGCGCCATGGGCACCAGCGAATCTCCGGGCTGCCAGCCTTCCGGCGTGGTCATGGAATCGCGTTCGGCCACGGACTGGAGCGCCACAAGGGTCCGCAGGATCTCGGCGGCGGACCGGCCCACCTGCATGGGGTAGAAGATCTTTGCCCGCAGGATGCCGTCGGGATTGATGAAGAACACACAGCGGACCGTGGCGGTGCTGCTGGAGGATTCGTCCAGCATGCCGTAGGCCCGGGCGATGGACATGGAGATGTCCTCCACGATGGGAAACGTGATCTCGACGCCGAACTTTTCCCTGATATTCCGCACCCAGGCGACATGGGAGTAGATGCTGTCCACCGACAGGCCGAGGAGCGCGCAGCCCCGCTGCCGGAACTGCCCGTACAGGTGTTGCAGGGCGATGAATTCGGAAGTGCAGACCGGGGTGAAGTCTGCCGGATGGGCAAACAGGATCAGCCATTGTCCCCGGTAATCCTCCAGGGAGACCGGCCCCATGGTACTGCGTGCGGCGAACCCGGGTACCGGGCAGTCAAGCAGGAGGGTCCTTGCCGCCCCGGCCAGGCCGGCACCGTTGGAAGATGTCTTGTCCGTGGTGCTCATCGGTATACGGAATGAAGCAGTTGTTTCAACCTCAGTATACTGATGATTATATAATGTATATTAGAAAGACAAATATAAATTTTGGCATATTCAACCCCGGCAGTGCTTCGTCCCGGATGCTGGCAGGTCGTTGGAATAACAGTAGGTTACGGGTTGTTTCTGCGTGCCGGCATCAGCGTTCGCCTCTGCCGCTCGGTCATCATCGGCACAAACCGGTCCTGCGTGGCGGGTGACGGGTCCGCGGAACCCCGGTCTCCCGGAGGGGTATACGGCCCGGAACCGGACGCTATTCCGGTCAGTAACGGGCATCTAGTATTTCCAGATATCCACGTTGATTCCCTGTTCCCGTATTTCCTCCGCACGGGCACTGAGATAGCGCTGGAAGTTTGGTTCTTCATGGTAGGCCCCGCTGGAGGCGTATGCCAGCGCACCCAGGATGTGAAAAGTCCGGAACTGTGCATTGATCTTCATGATGATCCGGCCCTGCGGGTCGAACAGCACCATGGACGGGCTGTAGCCGATGCCGAGGTCCCGGGCCCAGCGGGCAGCCGTGGTAGAGGTGCCGTCGGGGAGCCTGACGGGGGTGTCTGCCCATCGATTGACCTGCAGGATATTGAAGCGGTCAAGCAGGGGACCGGCGTCGGGGTCACGGAAGGTCTTTTCATGCAGGAGGTTGCAGTTCATGCAGTCCCCTTCCTCGAAAAGAACGGCCAGGGGCCGACTGCCTCCGCTCGCGGCCAGGTCATAGGGTGGCGGCATGGCACGGTCCATGGCGTTTGCCAGGTCCGTCGCGGCGCCCTTGCGGCGTTCGGCCACATAGTCCGCCCAGGAGGTGCCGGACTCCAGGCGTGCGGCGACGTAATCCAGGGCGAGACCGAAATCCTCCGGCGGCAGGTAGCCGTCCAGGCGCAGTACCACCTTGCGGTCTTCGCTGAAAAACAGGAGGGTGGGAGTGAAATCCACATCCAGCGCTGAGGCCAGGGTCTTTTCCGTGAACTGGCGGCCGCCAACCTCCACCACCTCCCGGTCGCCCCACATGTTGATGGCCACCACGTCAAAGTGCTGGCGCACCTTTTGGCCCATGATCTCGCTGCTGAAATTGTGTTCCACCAGCTTGTTGCAATAGGGACACCCGTCCTGATGGAAATAGATCATGAGCCGGCGGCCCTCGGCGGCGGCCTCTTCGATATCCTCCTCGAAATCCAGGAAGCTCTCCTTGAACCATTCCGGGTGGACGGAATTCTTGGCACCCAGGAATTCACCCATCGGGGTCCCGCCGTGGCCGGTCGCGTCCCCGGTGTCATCCGACGACTCCTGTGCCAGCCCTGCAAGTGGCAGAAGGAGTATAGAAAACATGCAAAGTGATTGGAAAATCGTGCTCGGTTTCATGATGCTGGCCCTTTCATGAAGACTTCGTATATTAGAACATACTTGAACATTTGAGGCACGGATTCTTTCTTGCCGGCCGCTCTGGGTTCGTTGGTTGGCGGGGGGAGGCCGGAGAATCCCCAGGTTCCCCGTCCTGAGATCCGGGCAGACCTGCAGGGTGGACAGAACCGCTCCCTATATACTTCGGGATATCCGGGGGTGAGGGCTCCTATTCCCACGTTACCCCATCAGCCCACAGGTTCCCGGGTGGCGGAAAGCTTATACTTTAGAAATTAGTTAACTAAAGTCCACTGCCCGAATTCCGGGCCTTCCCGAAAGGTATCAGCATGAACAGATTGATCACGGCACTGTCCCTGGCGGCCAGCCTCATGGTTTCGTCCCTGGCAGGCGCCCAGGACGAGTCTTCGAGCACGAAAGCCCCGAACCCCATGGACGTCACCCAGATGATGGAGGCCATGATGAATTCCATGGCTGAATCCGGTGGCACAGCCCAGGTACCGTCCGGAAATAACCCGATGGGTATGGCGGGCGCCATGAACAATCCAATGTCGGGCATGATGACGAATCCCATGGCCATGATGAATCCGATGACCATGATGAATCCGATGACCATGGCAAACCCGATGGCCATGATGAACCCCATGATGATGGCGCCGATGATGATGGCGCCCATGGGTGGGATGATGCCCATGATGGGGATGGGACAGATGGGGATGGGGCAGATGGGGATGGGGCAGATGGGGATGGGGCAGCCTCAGGGCGGCCCCTTCACGATGATGAGTCCCCAGAACTGGACCAACCCGGGCGCCTACATGCAGATGATGTCCCCCCAGGGGATGACTGCCATGATGAATCCGGGCAGCTGGTTCGGGCTGTCGAATCCCGGCGCCTATACGCAGTTGATGAACCCCAATGCCTACATGCAGATGATGTCCCAGGGCATGAACCCGCAGACCTATACCGGGATGATGGACAGCCTGATGACGCCGGAGGATTACACCAAGTGGTATGAAGGCATGATGTCCAGCCTTCAGGAAGCCATGCATTCCATGACGGGGGAGACCCAGTAGCCATATTGGCCGGTGCGAGGCGTCCCGACTGCCCTGCTCCGGAAAGATTCGTCGGAGTTTCTCCGGCCGGCTGACATCCGACGAACATCCGGATGGTTGCCGTGGGACGGAAAGGCGCCGTGACATGCTGCGCGGTACACCGGTGGCGAGACCTTGGCTGACTGCCCGGAGCGGGGTGCCTGAGATTGCGCAGATTGACCGAAACCATCCAGCAGAACCTGAATCACCATGTCACAAAAGAAAATGGCATTGATTGCCACCAAGGGAAGCCTCGACTGGGCCTACCCGCCATTCATCCTTGCATCCACTGCCGCGGCGCTGGACTACAAGGTGTCCATCTTCTTTACGTTTTACGGCCTGCAGCTGCTCAAGAAAAACCTGGACCTGGAGGTCAGCCCGCTCGGTAATCCCGGCATGCCGATGCCGATGGGAATGGACAAGTGGTTTCCGGTGATGGGCACGGCCGTTCCGGGAATGCAGTCCATGATGACCGCCATGATGAAGAACAAGATCAAGTCCAAGGGGGTGTCCTCCGTGGAGGACCTGCGCTCGGCCTGCCTCGAACTTGAGGTCAAGATGGTGGGGTGCCAGATGACCATTGACCTGTTCGACATGAAGCCCGAGGATTTCATCGACGGTGTCGATCTCGGCGGCGCGGCGACTTTTCTTGAATTTGCCGGTGAGTCGGACATCAGCCTGTTTATCTGATCCCGCTAAGAACAGACCGAACATTAACGACATTGGAGCAGAACATGACCGAATCCACGAGAATGCTGAAGCCCCTTCTGCGCGCGTCCGCCGGCCCGGCCGCGCGGGTCTTGACCATGGTCCTGGTCGCGGTGTCGCTGCCGGGAGCCTCGCTGGCCCAACAGGCGTTTCCCGAGGAAGTGACCTCCGCCATCGAGCAGTTGCGAAAGAGCAATGCCTTCCCCTTTCCGGTCCCCACCATGGCGAAACCCATGGATGAGAAGGAATGGGTGCCCAACACGGTGATCGAGCCCTTCCCTGCGGAAACGAGGGAGGCCATCATGCAGAACATGGCGGGATCGAATCCGTGGTCGTTGCGTCAGGTGTTCAATTTCATGACCCTCAAGATGAAGGCCGACGAGAGCCTGACGTTCGATGAGGTGATCGAGTCCATGGACAGCCGTGCCATCGAGGAGAACCTGAAGCGCCTCGGCCCGGACCAGATCTCCAAGGAGATCGCCGCCAAGACCGGCGACGAGAACACGCCCAAGCTGGAGATTCACCATTACTGTGATGCCCTGGTTGCCCGTGCGATCCTGGACTACAGCCCCGAATTCTCCATCTTCCTGCCCTGCCGAATCGCGGTGCTGGAAGATGCCAACCGGGACGTCTGGCTGATGACGCTGGATTGGGACGTCTCCTGGCTCAACTTCGTCTGGCATCCGGATTCACAGATCAACGCCGAACTCAAGGCGGAAGGCCAGCGCATCCGGGATGCCATGGTGTCCATCATGGAGGCCGGTGCCACCGGAGCGTGGTAAGCCGGACAGGCGCGCGGTCCCATACCCTCGGCCGGATTTTCATCGCAGGGCCCAATCGGGAACCGTTGCCGGGTGAAAGGTGCATGCCGGACCCTGACGGCATGCCTTCCGGGCGGGCAGGCGCCTGGCGCGGCCCTCGTGGGATGGAGTCCGGCATCTGATCCGGTTGACGGCTCCCCCGGGCAAGGCCACAATGCGTTCCGCCCCTATCTTCCGGAAATCATGAGCGAGCATTCCGCCCCGCAGCTTCGCATGCGCGAATACCTGCAGCTGGTGGCCACCGGCCCCGAGCTCAGCAAGTCCCTGGACCGGGCCCAGGCCAGGGACGCCATGGGCATCATCCTTCGCGGTGAAGCGGATCCGATTCGATGCGGGATTTTCCTGATCGCCCTTCGAATGAAACGGGAGACGGACGAGGAGAACATCGGGGTCATGGATGCCTTGTTATCCGAGATGATCCGGACCGCCGCAAGATCCCCGGTCGTGATGGCGATGGCGGATCCGTTCAACGGTTTCCTTCGCAGCATCCCCGCCACCCCCTTCGTGCCGGCGGTGCTGGCGGCCTGCGGCCTGCCGACCTATCTGCACGGAATCGAGGCCGCCGGCCCCAAGTACGGCCTGACTCCGCGCATGATCCTGGCCGCTGCCGGCCACGACGTGGATCTCGATGTGCACCGCGCCCGTGGCCGGCTGGATGATCCCGGGACCGGCTGGGCCTACCTGGATCAGCGCCACTACGCGCCGCGCCTGCATGATCTCGTGGCGCTGCGCGATGCCATGGTGAAGCGATGCTGCCTTTCCACCATCGAGGTGGTGCTCTGTCCCATCAGCGGCGCAGAGGCCAGCCATCTGATGACGGGCTATGTGCACAAGGCCTATCCCCCGGTATACGCGGCCCTGGCTGCGCACGCCGGCTTTCGGACCGCGGCCATCGTGCGCGGAGTGGAGGGCGGTTGCATACCGTCGCTGAGCCAGCTGTCCCGCTACTTTGCCTTCACGGGCCAGGGAGAGCCCCGGATGACGCGTCTTGCCCCGGAGGATCTGGGAATTCACAGGGCCGAGCGCGCCATCGCTGTCCCGGCACAGTTTGCGGAGCGGTTGTCCGCCTCGACATATGGCAACACGGAAGTCCTTGCGCCGGTGGCGGAGCACGCGCTGCAACTGGGTCTCGATGCATTGTCCGGAACGCCGGGGCCGATGTTCGACAGCCTGGTGTATGCGGGCGCCATTGCCTTATCCCATTGCGGCATCGCCGGTGACCAGATGGAAGGCGCCGCCCTTGCGAGGGAAGCCATTTCCGGCGGGGAGGCATTGCGGCGCTTCCGGTCCGCCTTAGCCCTACCGGGTAGTCAATAAAAGGGCTAAACAATGCGAATGCTGCACTGTACACTGACTCTATCATGGCACAGTCCCAGATCAGTCGCACTCTTCACGACGATGCGGCCCGTTTCCGGATCATCGCGATCCTGTCGCAGGAGCAGTTCGCGAGCCGGCGGTCTTTCGCCCGGCGGATTTGTGAGGAGTTTTCGTTTCTAGTGGTTCGTTTCATTAAAAACTTGGGGGTAATCTAATACAAGCGCCGCCTTCAAGTCCTCATGTTCAAAGGCTGAGGCCATGCGATCGATCTCGGTTTGCGTCAAACCCAGTCGCACGGCCTCTTCGCGCCAGGTTGTCACGGCCTTCCCAACCTCGGCGGCGATCACGCGAGCCTTACCTTCATCCAACTCGAAATAACCCACCACACTCATCGCCAGATCCAGAGAGGCCGAACCATCATCGAGATCGATGGCCGTGGTCAGCACGCGTGGTTTGATGTCCGTGGGTACCGGATTGAGGTCATAGGCCGGGGCCAACCGCCAACCGTCCGGGCCGGTATAGAGGAAGGCGTGATTACGCAAGTGGTCATCCGTGTTGGAAATCAGAATATTGAAGACGATACGTCGCCACAGCTTATGCATATCCTGTTTCGGGCTGGCGCCATAGCGACGAAGCGCATCGACAAATTCCAGGTAACTGCGCGACTCGTTGTCGCTGGCCCCGAGCATACTCATGGCCGAAAGAAACGGAATGCGCTGCCCTTGTTCTCGGTCGAACCGACGCAGCAACAGCACCGGCTTGTTCAGTACATGTTCAATTCGCCAGTCGGGCACGGGGATACCCGCCTTTGCCGCAAGTCGAAGCGCAATCGCCTCCCACAGAACCGTATTGATCTCGTCGTCCTTGTGCGGAAACTTGGCGATGGCGAGATGCCTGTCCCGGTCGCGAACAGACGCCTTGGGGCGCGCACCACCCAATGATGAGCCGGGGGCCAACAGCAGGTGCAGATCCTCGTCGCTATCCGTGTCACCCACAACATGCTCCGCCGCCGACAGCAATTGAGGCAGATCGATCAATGGCGGTATACGAGCCGTTTCATGTTCGGCAAGAATCGGACCCCCCTCAACCCTGGCAAAACGAAGGGCGCCTTGTCGGGCTTCATCATCGACCATGAGCAAATAGTCGATTTCCATCAAGGTACGCGGCGTCTCGCCTGCGCGCTCTGCCCGTCGCCGTTCAGCCCGGCGCATCAGCACTCGCCCCCAGCGGTCGGGCGCGGAGTCGCCGATGGTACCGAAAAGGGGTTTATCTGAAGATGTATGAAAGGGACCCGGACCCAGCGTCAGAGCCGGTTCCAGGGAGAAACGATCGACATTCTCAAGCCAGCCTGGATCATATTCGAACGTGGCACTTTCCCTGATTTTACGCACGCGCGCCCAAAGTCGCCCTGCCAGATGCGGCGTACCAGCAATATCCACATAGACGTACACTTCTGTTTCCATCACGCTTTACTCTTCTGCCCAGACCGAGGCGACTTGCGGATGCGTTGCGGCAAACGCTCCTCTTCAAGCCCAAGCCCCACCGTATCCGTCTTGACGTCCGCCAGGTCACCCAACCGCTCCGCCATGCCCAACACAAAGAGCACATTGGCGTAGTTACCCAGCGAAACGCCGGGGTCACCCTTTTCTATCTTGTTCAGGGTTGTTCGGCTGATAGAGGCCCGTTCGGCCATGACTGCCGTTGGAATACGTCGCCTGAGCCGGGCATCACGGATATCCTGCCCAAGCTTACGCACCGCCCGCCTCACCGGAATCGGCACCATCAAGTCTAATCGGGTTTTTCTCATTTAACGTCCATATATATGGTCACTATTTTTATTAGTGTATATAATAATAGATTTTACATCAATATATCTCCAGTAACCCCAACAGAATAGTGATCGTGACGCTCACTATTCCGGACGTGTACGTTAATCCCCGGAATCGTGAACATTTCGAATAGTCACTGATCGTGCATGAGCACGCACGATCAGTGACTATTCGAAAAAGCGGTCCTCTATCGGCTCCTGATTCCCCATATACGGGCCATACCATTACTTGGAGGCGATTTTTCGACGAGAGAACTGACCGGGCGTCCGCAATATCCGGGTATGGAACCAAAAAAAGTGCCGGGAGACCCGGCACTGAACACCACGTAGGAGAGGAATTGAAGGCTGCCAGAATTGACGGCCTTCTAGAGGAAAATGGTTTAATTCTGGGTGGAAGCCCCGCTGTCGGCCTCGGTGCCAGCAGCCTGCCCATCGGGTACGAACGCGGCCATGTAGTTGGCGGGATCCAGAAACTTCGTATAGGTGTTGGGGTCCATCCAGGCCATGTAGGTCGCCGGATTCATCCACGTGAAGTAGCTGTTCATGTCAAGCATGCCGGCGTACATGGCGGGATCGAACATATGCATGTGGGCATTCGGCGTCATCCAGTAGTTGAAGGTGGCCGGATCCATGAACGCTTGGTAGGAAGCGGGATTCATCCAGGCGAAGTAGTTGGCCGGGTTCATGAACTCCATGTAGAAGCCGGGCTGCATGTAGTAGGTATAGGTTGCCGGGTTGGTCATCGCCATGTGGAACGTGTTGTGCTCCTTGGGAGAGACGGCGGCAGACCAGCTCTGGGGCTTCAGCGGATGGAAAACGAAACCGCTGCCTTGGGTGCTTCCGGCCTGGCCGGTGGCTCCGGCCATATTGAACCAGGACATGGGATTGGCCAAGTCAAGGACGTTGTCGCCCTGGACCTGGTTGGCCTGGACTGGACCAAGGCAAAGAGACATGCCGAGGGCAGTCGCCGATATGGTTTTGAGAAGGGGCTTCATCACTTGGGACCTCTTGGGCTGATACTGAAAATTGAGCGCCCATTGTGTGAGAAACCGCCCCGGGGAGAAATATCCTGTGCGGATAAATGCAAGGAGTTTTTGTGGATAGAAGAAGTATGCCCGGTATCAAGGATTGGGTATATAAGATATATCTAATATTATTTTCTATTTTTGTTTCAACAGGTTATTATGAAGTCTTACCAGAGATCCGCTCCAGGATCGCTTGGATCATGGTATCTGAAATACCGAGGTGATCGGTGATGCGGACTGTGACGCCGGGATGTTGCCGGCGGATCCGTTCGACTTCCCCTGGGACATCCGCCACCACGTGCCTCCCGGCAACCAGGAAGTACGGCATGACCGTGAGATCGGTTGCGC
Organism: Candidatus Poriferihabitaceae bacterium; assembly: GCA_965213885.1. Lineage (GTDB taxonomy): Bacteria > Pseudomonadota > Gammaproteobacteria > Arenicellales > Poriferihabitantaceae > VYFG01. The sequence continues at coordinate 1,920,382 of OZ243919.1, read as the reverse complement.
CGCGCCGGATCAGGGTCTCTGCGCCGGTGACGATGTCCGGCACGGCAAGCTCGAGGAATGCGCAGTCAACCAGGTCGAATTCCACGGCGGCTTCCGCCAGCGCGCGGGTCAGCGCTCTGACTTCCTCGTTCGAGGATTCAAGCCGGCTGCCATGGGCCGCGAGGAGCAGGGCATTTCTGGTTTCCGCCATTGTCCGGGATGCCATATAAGAAAAATCTTGTTTAGAGAACAGGGATTCTAATTGTGGTTCGCGTGAAGATTCTGCGAAACTGTCTTGCACCAACAGCAGACTTTTACACTGACCGATGGGCAGATACAACGACAAATTCACTCTCAATCCCGGCGAACTTGATCTGATCGAGCAGGCGCTGGAAAGCCAGGTAACCATGCGTCTGACTCCCGGGGTTGAACAGAAAGCGGAGATGGATATCGTCCATCGCATCCGCCGTCTGCTGGGAAAGCTTCACAACCAGAAGATCTTCTATTCGCACGCCAATCCGGGGGACTGTCCCCTGGGTTAGGCGCCGGCAGGGCCCGACTGCTCAGTTGCCAGTCCGGGTCACCAGCATTTCCCTCAACAGCCGCTCCACCGGCGCATAGTCGTCGGTGATCACCTCGGCATCATTCCTCGTGGCCTGTTCGCCGACGAAATCGGCAATGTTGAACCAGCGCCGCCGGGGTCCCGAGCGCGAATCGACGATATCGCCGGGCACGGGACGGCCGGACGCCGACAGCACGAAGGTCAAGCGGGCTTCCTCGCGGGGGGGAGACTCGATCCAGATGCCAACGTGGGGGAACGAACCGCGAAGTGTCTGCAGCATGGACTGCACCAGCGAGTTCTGGGGAAAGACGTCGATCACGTTGATGAGGTACAGACCGTCATCTTTCAGGGTCCGCGCCACCAGTTCGCTGAACTCCCTCGTGGTCAGGTGCCAAGGGATGCCGATATCGTGGAAGACATCGGTCACAATGACGTCGAAGGACCCTGCCTGCGCCCGTCCGAGGAGGTTCCTGACGTCGACATGATGAATGGTGATCGGGTCCGGATCCAGATAGAGTTCTCTGCCCGCAAGCCGGGTGACCGACGGGTCGATTTCACTGACCGTGACGGTGGCCCCGGGGTCCCGATGCAGCACCGCCCGCGGCAGGGTATAGGCACCCCCGCCGCCGAACAGAAAGGACGCGGGCGGCCTGCCGGGAAAATACGCCTGGACCAGCGTGTCCATGGCATGGGCATAAGGCACCCACAGCAGCCCGGGGTCGTGCCGGCTGTTGGTGCTGTGCACCATGTGGTCGATAATGAGGCTTTTCCCCTGCAGTACGCCCGAGGGGTCCCGCTCGTCCACCACCCGCAGGCAGTAATAGCTGCTCTCCACATCGCAGGGACTGGCGAATCCGTCCTCCAGCCAGGTCAGCAGCACCAGCAACATGGCGGCGGCCAGTCCCGCGATCATGGTCCTGGTGCCCCCGGTCCGCCCGATCAGGAATGGCAGTGCCATGGCGAAGAGGATCGCCGCCGAGGACCAGATGATGGACCGTGTGCCGAACCACTGGACCAGCCAGTAGCCGCAAAGAAACGTCCCGAGGATGCTGCCCACGGCGGACAGGGCGTGCATCCGGCCGACTACGCTGCCGGGTTTCTGTTCCAGTTTCAGTGCCAGCGTGGTCAGCAGTGGCGAGATGACGCCGATGGCGGCGGCGGGCAGGAAGAACAGGGTCAGTACATAGATGAAACTGGCGTTCAACAGCCCGATTTCACTGTCCTGCACGATCGTGCCCACCAGCAGGAGCAGCGGCAGCACGGCCAGGGTGGCCAGGGCGGCGACGATCAGCACTGCCCCGGCAGCCACGTGGCCCGCACCGATGTCCGCCAGCCTGCCACCGATCCAGTGGCCCAGGGAAAGCCCTGCCAGGATCACGCCGATGATGGAGGTCCAGGTGTAGAGCGAGACGCCGATGTAGGGTGCCAGCAGGCGCCCGGCCACGATCTCCAAGATGAGAAGGACGGCGGCGGACAGGAAGACCACCAGCCCGTAGAGCCTGGAAAGGGGTTGCACGTTCATCTGATCTTGACGGGAACCAGCTACGGAGTGTAGCAACCGGATCCCCGGGGTCGCCACCAGGACATTCGAGTCAGCTGCCCGATGGAATACGATATGCCACGCATGTCGTCAGCCCTCAGAGCCGTGAGCAGCGGCATATCCGGCCACGGGAGTGATTCGAGCCGGTCGCGGGTTTCCCGGACAGGGCGCGGCCGATCCGGGTTCCGGCCCCGATGCAGTATCGATCCGCTCTTCCAGGCTGACCTGATGGATCCGCCCCGCCGGAAATCCCCGGCAGCAAACCCGGAACAGAACCATGCTGAGGATGCGAGTCCGTGCGGAACAGGTTGCCGGGCACCATAGTAGAGGCGCCGGAAATGATGCTGGTCCGGACGATTGGGCACCGGCGTCCATATACGGCGTCCATATACGGGTCATGCCCTTATAATTCCATGGGACTATCTTGACGCGCCGGTTTCCGGTGCTGGAGGTTGAAATGGACAGAACGCCCGTCCCATCCGGATTCGCGGGCACCGCGCGGCATTTTCTGGCCGTGCTGCTGATCGTGGCCGTGCCTCCCTGCGCATCCCAGGAACGGGACAACCTGGTCGAGGCCACCCTCAAGGCTGTTGTAGGACTCCGTGCCGTAGTGCCCGAATCCGCAAGAACCGCCCGCAGCCTGGGTACCAAGCGGCAGGGCAACGGGATCGTCATCGACGACGAGGGTCTCGTTCTGACCATCGGGTACCTGATCATGGAGGCATCCGACATCGAGATCACCGACGGCAGCAACGAATACGTTCCCGCGGAATTGGTCGCCTATGACTACGACAGCGGCTTCGGCCTCGTGCGGGCGAGGCAGCCGCTCGGAATCAAGGGGATGTCTCTGGGGGACTCCTCCTTGCTCACACCCGGTGACGCGGCCCTCATCGTCGCGCAGATCGGTCCGGACTTCCTGCAGCCGGCGGAAGTGGTGGATGTGCGGGAATTTCCCGGCTACTGGGAATACCTGCTGGAACAGGCCATCTTTACCGCACCTCCGTTCCGGGGATTCGGCGGCGCGGCACTCATCAATACCGACGGCAAGCTCGTCGGTGTGGGGTCGCTGATCGTGCACGACGCCCTCGCCGGGGACCGGCCCGTGCCGGGTAACATGTTTGTCCCCATCAATGCGCTCAAGCCCATTCTCGACGATCTGCTGGAAATCGGCCGTGCCCGTGGAGTGCCGCGACCCTGGCTCGGCATCCATGTCGAGATGGATCGCGGGCACCTGTTTGTGTTGCGCGTGGCCGCAGACGGTCCGGCCGAATCGGTGGGAATCCGTCGAAACGACATCATCGTCGCGGTGAACGGGAACCCGGTCTCCGGAATAGCGGATTTTCTGCGTCAGGTCTGGGCCACCGGTCCTGCCGGCGTTGCCGTGCGGGTTTCCGTGATGCGCGGAGGGACGGTGAATGAGATCACCGTGGACTCGGGCGATCGCTACGACTGGCTCAGGCTCAGCCCGGGGTCCCGGTATTCGGCCATGCTGTGAGCAGGGTTCGGGCGGGCAACCCGCCGGGCTTCAAAAGCACCCTATAATCGAGCTTTCCCAGCCGTTCGACCCCCGTTGTCATCCGTGCTCCTGCGCGACCTGCGCAACATCTCCCTTACCTTCGCCACCGCCCTTGCAGCCGGGACCTTGCTGAAGGCCGCGGGCGCCCCGGCGCCCTATCTTCTTGGCAGCCTGTTCGGGGTCTGGCTGCTCGGGGGACTGTTCAGGCCGGCAAGGAAAGTTCTCGACATACCGCGCTGGCTGCACGTGTCGGTCTCCCTGGGCCTTGGCGTGCTGGTGGGCGCCATGTTCGATCCCGGCGTGATTGACAAGTTCGGTCAGTGGTCGGTGTCCGTGATCGGCATGATGGCGGCCACCGTGCTGGCCACGGCGGCGGGATACGCGTATCTTGCCGGCCTGCGCCGGTATCCACCGACCCTGGCCCTCTTGTGCTGCCTGCCCGGCGGACAGGCGGAGACCATCGCCGTCAGCAGGGACCTGGTAGACAGGGACTACGTGGTGGCGCTGTGCCACCTGGTTCGGGTGGCGGTGGTTTTCTGTGCCACGCCGGTTCTTCTGACCCTGGTCCAGGGACAGGCCGCGGTAGAAGCCTCCAACCGGGTGCTTTCCGGCTTCCCGGGTCTTGGGTCCCTGCCGCCCGCGGCCATGGCGGAGTTCATCGCCATCGCCCTGGCGGGATACGTGCTCGGCAGGGTGGTGCGCCTGCCGATGCCGCACCTGCTCGGACCACTCATCCTGAGCGCGGGGCTACACGTCACCGGCGTCCTGTCCATTCCGAGAATCTATGAATTCGTGGTCCTCGCGCAATTCACGATCGGCGGGGCCGTCGGGGCGCGCCTTTGCCGGATACGGGCCCGGGAACTGCTGGTCTACCTGGTAGATGCGCTCCTGAATTCGATCCTGGTGGTCGGGGTCTACGCCACCCTGGCGCTGGGGCTGGCACTGTGGCTTGGCATGCCCTACCTGAACATCCTGCTTGCGTTCATCCCCGGGGGATTCTATGAGGTGACACTGCTCGCGCTGTTGTTCGGGTTTGACGTGGCCATGGTGACCTTCCACCACACCGTACGGCTCCTGATGGTGTTTGCAGGCCTTCCCCTGATCGCGTCCGCGGTGCGGCGGGCGCAGCGGAATCCGTGAATCCACGGAATTCCATAGGAACACGTAGGGGGAATCGGGTGCCCTCCCTGAAACCGGCATCTTACTTCCGTATGGTGCGATGGTGCAGAAATGGTACTACTATCGGGGTAGAGATAACGGTATTCTTTCTGACCCGAAATACCCCCAAGCCATAATGACTGATATGAATCATTCGAAACAATTACTCACAGTGCTGTTTTCGGCCCTGTTCCTTGGTCTCACCACGGGTACAGCAACGGCGGACAGCAACGAACCGATCAAGATCCCGATCAAGAACTGGTCCAGCCAGATCGTGATGGCGCACGTCATCGGCGGCATGTTCGAAAGTATGGGCAACACAGTGGAATATGTCCCCGTGGACAACCAGGCGAGCTTCGAGGCGGTCCGCACCGGCGACATCACTATTGTGCATGAGGTCTGGCAATCCACCATGCAGAACACCTACTACAATGCCATGGAGCAGGGAGGCCTCATCGACGCCGGCACCCACGCGGCGGAGACCCTGGAGGAGATGGGAGTACCCAACTGGGTCATCGAAAAGGGTCTTTGCCCCGGCCTGCCGAACTGGGAGGCCCTGAAGGACTGCCATGAAAATTTCTCCACCCCCGATTCCGGCGGCAAGGGCCGTTGGCTGGAGGGTCCGCAAAGCTGGCACGGTGACGTCATGCCGAATCGCCTCAAGGGACTCGGTCTGGACGACAAGTGGGTGGTGAAGTTCGCCGGAGCCGCCGATGCGCTGTGGGCGGAACTCAAGGCGGCGGAGAAGGAGGGTCGCGGAACCATCATCTTCAACTGGACGCCCAACTTCACCGATGCGAAGGGTTTCACGTTCATCGAGTTCCCGCCTTATTTCGACGGCTGCAGGATCGCCGACGGGGGTGATCTGGCAACGACCGGTTGTGGATCCCCGACGGGCTGGCTGAAGAAGGGCGCCAACTATCGTTTTCCGCGATCGCACCCCCAAGCCTACACTGCGTTCACCAAGCTGTCGTTCACTACGCCGCAGATCGGTGCCATGGCCGCGCTGGTGGATGTCGACGGCATGACGCACGAAGATGCGGCCGCCAAGTGGCTGGCGGACAACGAGGATGTCTGGAAGCCCTGGACCGTATCGGTGCTCGGTGCGACCAACTGACGGGAAGACCCCGGCCAGGGCCTGGAAGGCCTGATCCAGGCGGTACCCGGATTCCCCCCTTTTCAGGGGGGAATCTATTTCGGGGTGCAGCAATCGCACACGGGACAGAAAATCGGGTACGCTATTCCTCCCCAACGGAAAAATCACAGAACCGGCCATGTCTTCTCAAGAACCGCCTGCCGGGGCAGAGCAGGCCATCATCAGGTGCGAATCCATCTACAAGATCTTCGGCAGTAATGCCGGGCAGATGCTCAGGGATTCCCAAGGAGTCGTGGACAGCAGGAAGTTTCTCGAGGCCGGCCTCGTGGTTGGCGTCAACGATGTCTCCTTCGAAGTGCACGAGGGTGAACTCCTGGTGATCATGGGCCTGTCCGGATCCGGCAAGTCGACACTGCTTCGCTGCATATCGAGACTGACCGACGCGACCGCTGGAAAGATCTACGTCGAGGGTCAGGACCTGTTGACACTGAATCACAAGGAACTCATCGAGCTTCGGCGCAGCAAGATGGGCATGGTCTTCCAGAACTTCGGGCTGCTGCCCCACAAAACCGTGCTCGAGAACATCGCCTTCCCGCTCCAGATCAAGGGTATCAGTACCCGGGAGAGCGTCAAGAGGGCCATGGAAATGGTCCACCTGGTGGGTCTTGACGGGCGCGAGAACTATTTCCCGAGAGAGCTTTCCGGGGGTCAGCAGCAGAGGGTTGGCATCGCCCGGTCCCTGGCCGTCGAACCCGACATCTGGTTCCTGGACGAGCCGTTCTCCGCGCTGGACCCGCTGATCCGCAAGGAAATGCAGGACGAGTTCCTGCGCCTGCAGGGTGTGCTCGGCAAGACAATCCTCTTCGTCACGCATGACTTCGACGAGGCGCTGCGTCTCGCCGACCGGATCGCCATCATGAAGGACGGCGTGGTCGAGCAACTGGACACACCGGCCAACATCGTGCTGAACCCGGCGACCGAGTACGTGCGCAGGTTCACCGAGGATGTGCCGCGTGAAAAGGTGCTCCGGGTGGAATCCGTGATGGATCCGGTGAATGCCTCGGAAGTACCGGGGGACCTCAGGGTTCCAAAGGATGCAATCATCGAATCCGTTGCCGAGGACATTCTCGGACAGGAAAAGCCGGTGGCGGTGGTGGACCAGGATGACAGGGTGGTGGGCATCCTGCATTCGTCCCACGTGATCAAGGTTCTGTTCGGGGGGAGAACCGGAAAAGACGGGGAGATGTGATTTCCGTGTGATGAGTTTCCTGGCCAAGCACCCGAAAATCGTCCAGTTCGCCTTCCTTCTGGCGGCTTTTTTCCTGCTATGCCTGTCCATCACCCCGTCGGAGACCAATTACCTGTGGCGCCTGCCGCCGCTCCTGAAGCAGTTCCCCGTGATCATCAACGATTCGGTCAGGTACCTGATGTTCGACTGGATGCCGATCAACGTATACGACCCGATCATCGAGGATTATGAGGAAAAGCCCCTGTTCCGGGAGATGACCAGGACGGTATCGGGGACCTTTCTGTTCGTCATCAACTTCGTGCGTGAGATCTTCCTCGGCGGGAACAAGACTGTCGTTGCCTTCACCAGCTGGGACTTCATCAATGAATACCCCTGGGCACGCTGGCCCGCGCTTCCCTGGACGGTCGTCACCGGCTGGGCGATCATTCTCGGCTACAAGCTGCAGGGCAGGGGGCTGGCGGTGCTGGCCGGAGTCTGCACCATGTTTATCGCGATTTTCGGCCAGTGGAAGCCGTCCATGGAGACGCTGTCGTTCGTGCTGATTGCCGCACCGGTTTCCGTCATCCTCGGCCTTGTGCTGGGTATCTGGGCCTACAAGAGCAGGATCGTCGAGGCGGCCCTGAACCCCCTGCTCAACGTCGCCCAGACCATGCCGCACTATTCCTATCTGGTGCCGGTGATCGTGCTGTTCGGCGTCGGGGATCATGCCGCCGCGATCGCCACCATCGTGTTCGCCACACCCCCCATGGTCCGCCTCACGCTGCTGGGTCTGAAGAAGGTTCCTGCGGACGTGATGGAGTCGGGCATGATGAGCGGATGCAACGGGTGGCAGATGATGTTCCGGGTGCTGGTGCCCACGGCCAGGCGCGACATCCTGATCGGTGTCAACCAGGTGGTCATGCAGTGCCTGGCGATGACTGTGATCGCCGCGTTCATCGGCGCCCAGGGGCTGGGCTCCAACCTGCTGATCGCACTCAATTCCCTCCGAATCGGCACCGGGATCGAAATCGGGGTGTGCATCGTGCTGATCGCCGTGGTGCTGGACAAGATGTCACTGGCCTGGGCGAACAAGCAGACGGACTACTTCGCCGACCTTTCCTTCGTCCAGCGCAACCGATACGCCCTGATGGCCCTGGCCATCTTTCTGGCCGGTTCGGTCTTGGCATACGTCGGCAGTTTCCTGTTCAGGGAGGGCTTCAACTACCTCTACATCGTTCCGCACAACAAGGGCATCACCACGGCGCCGTTATGGCAGACCACGGTCGACTGGATCTGGGACACGTTCTTCTACACCCTGAAAGGCTTCAACGAGTTCCTGATCACGTACATCCTGGTGCCGATGCGGGATAGGTACCTCGACATGCCCGTCGCAGCTACCTTTCTGCTGATGATGGGTGCCGGCTACATCCTGGCGGGTTTCAGGTCGGCCCTGATCATCGGCGGATTCCTGCTTTTCATCGCGCTGTCCGAATACTGGGACAGGGCTCTCATTACCGCCTACATGGCCTCGTTTTCCGTGATCGTCTCGGCGGCCCTCGGCATCACCCTGGGTTCCCTGTGCGCCCAGAGCACGATTGCCAGCCGGGTGATCCTGCTGGTCTGCGACTTTCTCCAGACGTTTCCCTCGTTCATTTACCTGATCCCGGTGATCATGCTGTTCGGTATTACCGACACCTCCGTGATCATCGCCACCGTCGTCTATGCCACCGTCCCGGCGACCCGGTATACCGTGGAGGGACTGCGCAGCGTGCCGCCGGTCCTCCATGACGCGGGCTCCATGCTTGGCGTGTCGCGCCTGCAAAGGTGGGTTTCGATCGAGCTGCCCATGGCGTTTCCGCATATCATGCTCGGGGTGAACCAGACCGTGATCTTTGCGCTGTTCATGGTGATCATCGGCGCCTTCATCGGCACTACGGATCTCGGGCAGTTGATCCTGAAGGCCATCTCGGATCCCCAGGGAACCGGTGTCGGGCTGACCCTGGGGCTGTGTGTCGCGTTCATCGGCCTCGCCGTCGACCAGATGATACGGACCTGGGCGAATGAACGGAAAAAGGCGCTGGATATGAACTGATCCCGCGGCCAGAACCCGGCGGACGGGCCTGGGGTGTTCCCGGGCTCTGCCGTTCCGGCGGCCGTGTCACCTTGGCGTCAGCACCAGCGACCCAAGGGAGTTTTCCGCGATTCGCGCGCGGTCGGTGAGCATGGGCAGGTAATGGCCGTCACGCCAGGGCCCGGCGTAGTCCCTGTAGCGGTGAGACAGCGGATTTCCGGACTGTCCTGTGCTTGTGATGAAGACCGATCGCTCCCGGTCGGCGAGGTCATAGACTGCGCGGTAGCCAGCGCCGTGGATCTGGGCAAACGGACTGCCGTCATCGGACACATCGAATCCGCCGGCTTTCACCGTCTCCTTCTCGCCGCCCGTGGGCATGCGGATTTCGAACCAGGAGCCGATGGCGGGAATCTTGCCCAGCAGTTGGTGGGGCATATGGACGGCATGTGCCGTCCCCCATTTCCATCCCGCCATGTCGTGGCCGTACTCTCCGGCAAGGTAGGCCAGCGCCGCCGCAAGCGCCCCGCTCACCTGCACGGCGCAGGTCTCCCGCTTCCCGGACGTGATGTCGTCGCACCAGGCCCGGCGTTCGGTGAGCGCGCGGTGGACCACCTCGGTGCGGATATCGAAGTAGTCCTCGAAGATGTCCCCCAGTTCGTCGGCGAAGAGCGCACGGGTCAGTTCCCTCATCCAGGCCATGTAGATGAGCGGTTCGGCCCGGTCGCGGTCCATGGTGTGGTCCCATGCATCGAGCAGACGAAGGGCAGTGCGGGTCTTCCCGCCCGGCGCGTCGGCAAGGGAAAGGAGGACAGGCAGCATGCGTCTCGCGCCCAGCGAGACGACGTCCTGCTGGATGCCGGCCAGGCTCCCGACGGTATGCTGCGTCCCACCCTCGAGCAGTTCCCGGATCCGCTTCGCCCGGTAGGGCGGCACCCAGGTGTCCGTGATGAAGTGGGGATAGCCTTCCGGGGCGATCCGGTGATTGGCGCTGACGATGTGTCCGGATGCGGGGTTGTCGGCTTGCGGCAACTCGTTGAAGGGGATGTAGCCTACCCAGTCGTGGGTGCCGGTCCAGCCGGGTGCGGGCAGGTGGCCCTTGTCCCGTGCGCGGACCGGCAGGCGGCCGGGCGCGACAAAACCGATATTGCCCTCTCGGTCGGCGTAGACGACGTTCATCTGCGGTGCGACCAGGTGGCGCAGTCCGTTGACAAAGCCCGTGAGATTCGGTGCCGTGGTGGCGAGTACAAGCGCCTCGCCGCTGCGATCGTCCCCGGAGAGTGCCGTCCACGAAAGGGCAAGGACATGCCCTGTCTCCAGGAATTCCGCTTCCTCCCCGATCACGTCGGAGATCACCGGGCCGTGGCGGGTCCCGCGCACCGCAAACCGGACTGGCTCCCCGCCGCGAACCCCGATCGTCTCGATGCGGACATCGAAGGGTAGGCTGCCCCGGGGGGCGAGATAGTTGGCGGGATTCGCCGGATCGATCCGCTCGACGAACAGGTCCTGGACATCCGGCGCGGTGTTGGTGAAGCCCCACGCGAAGCGGCGGGCCTGGCCGAGCACGGGGAAGGGCAGTCCCGGCAGGGTGGCCCCCGCGAGTTCGAAGTCCGGCGTGCTGATATGGGCAAGGTACCAGAAGCCCGGCACATCCAGTCGCAGGTGCGGATCGTTTGCCAGCAGCGGGAAACCGGACTTCGTATGTACGCCTGACAATGCCCAGCTGTTGGAACCGAGGCCCGACCCCCGCCGCTCCGGCATGGCAGCGGCAAGCGCCGCGTAGTCAATGCCGGCGGGTAACAGGGCCCGAGGATCCGAATGCGGCCCGGGCATAGGATCGTCCGGGTGCTGGGCCCAGAGATCCTGCAGCTGGGCACGGTCGAGACGGTCCGCCAGACGGGCACGCAGGAGTTCGTCGGCATGATTGTCACCCAGGGTCCAGGCCATGAGCTTGAGCCAGACGAGGCTGTCGGCCGGCTGCCATGGTTCGGGTTCGTGGCGGAGCAGCTGGAATTCCAGTGGCAGCATGCCGGTTCGGGTCTCGAGGTAGGCATTCACGCCGGATGCATAGGCCTCGTAGATCTGCCGGGCCGTCGTGGACAGTTTCCCGAAATTGGCTCCCGCGATCCGGTACACGCCAAGTGTTCGCATCAGAAGGTCGGTCTCGAGTCCCGTCTCGCCCACCAGTTCAGCGAGTCGCCCCGCGCCGATCCGGCGTTGCAGCTCCATCTGCCAGAGCCGGTCCTGGGCGTGGGCGTAACCCATGGCGAAGGCGCTGTCCCGGTGCGATTTTGCATAGATGTGTGGAATCGCATGGGCGTCCCGGATGATCTCCACCGGCGCCTCGAGCCCGTCGAGGACCAGGGTGCCCTGGTAGGAAGGAAGGGAGAGCCAGGCGTAGAGACCGGCGAAGAGCGCCGACAGAAGGACGAAGACGCCGGCAACGGCACCGGACAGACGGAACCAGCGGCGCCGCTGCCTCCGCGGTCCGCCGTGGGCCGGCACTTCCGTCCGTGTCATGCTTTGCCATCCGGTGCCGGCTTCCATCCGACTCCGGTCAGGGAAACGGACAGCGGCTGCTCAGCCCCATACCCGGTCATCCCGGTTCTGACCACGAACCCGGTTCGGTGAACCGCTTCCGGGAACATTCCCGGCATTGGACCCCGGTCTTCCATCGGAGAGCACATGTTCTCGAGGTTGATTTGGATCGTACCTGGTTCGTATATAAACCAGGGAATGGGCGCCACTCATGCTTGCCCTGTTAAGCAATGTGATCAATATTGAGTGCCGGATAGATTCCGATCATAGTGCAATTACAATCGATCAATCCTGAATTTGTCGGAATGGCGAGGTCAATCAGCGGAATTCCGGGGAGATTGCCTGGTGGCGAATATTGGGTAGCGGCTTGCTGGTTCAATCACCCTCACATTTCATCGCAGTGTCGCCCCGCAGCAACTGCTCAGCGATTGCTTTGCGAAGTAATCAGTCAGTCTGAGGCGTTCTTGACCAGGCTATCCACTCCCTCAGCTGCGCGAGCTCCTCTCTAGAGGCCCGATTCTCAGCCCGCAGCGCGGCGTTGATACCGGATTCACAGAGGGCGGGAGTGGCTTGCAACATGGCGTGGAATGATACCACCCGCACCCCCCGTTCAAGGGACTCCGGAATACCGGTAGCGCTTGTGCAGGCGGACATTTCCGGGAGAAATTCCCTCCAGGATCAGCTTCAGTCCGGTCCAGCGCCACCATCGCGTAAGATGAAGCTAGATGAATTCCAGATAGGTATCAATTTCCCAGTCGGTGGTGTGATCGAGATATTCATTCCATTCCTTGCCCTTGATTGCCAGAAAATGATCGACCATGGGGCTCCCGATTGCCTCGGTCAGATCGGTGTCAGCCTTGAGCGCGCGAAGACCCTCGCCCATCGTATCCGGTATGACATTGTCGGTTTTGGGTTCGGTGAAACCTTCGCTCGGCTCGGGATCCGGGACTGGGTATTGTTTCGTATAGCCTAGCAGGCAGGCCTGCAGCGCTGCCGCCGCCGCAATGTAGGGATTCGCTGCACAGTCGGCCAACCGATGCTCGATGCGGGTTGCCTTGCCGCGGTCGAGGGGAATTCGCGTCGTGGCGCAGCGATGATCGTAGCCCCAGTTGCCCGCATATCCGCAAATATTTGACGGACGAAGTCGCTTGTATGAATTGACCGTGGGGCACATCAGAGTAGCCAGCGACACATGATGCTTGACCAGGCCGGCAACCATTGGCTTGACCATGTCGGAGAGGCCGTCATCTTTACTCGGATCGTCGAGCAGATTGTTGCCGTGTTTGTCTGATAAGCTGATGTTCAGGTGCATACCGCTGCCGCCTCGATCAGACAGGGGCTTGGGCATATAACTGAAGAGATAGCCGCGCTTGATCAACAATTCCTTGGACATCAGGCGAAACAGGAAGAGATTGTCCAGCGCGGTGAGCGCATCGGCATATTCGAGAGTGAACTCAAACTGTGGCCAGTCGAATTCGGAATTGATCGCCTCAATCGGAAAGTTCAGTCTTTCGGCGGCTTCCCAGACCGTATCCATCAATCCCTCGGGGTCTACACTCGGACCTGTACCGTACACGTAGGCTCCGGGTGTGTCATAAGGCTCCCATTTTCCATCATGCCCGCGTTGAAAAACGTAAGCCTCCAGTTCGATTCCGATGTTGACGTCGCAGCCCAGCGCTTTCCAGTCGGCAAGGGTCTTCTGCAGCAGGCCCCTTCCACAGAGCGGCAGGGGCTTGTCGTTGCTGTATAGGTCGGCCACGACGACCCCGGTATCCTGTTCCCAACCGGGTCGGATGTCCTTGATATTGTAGAGTGCCTTCAGGTCGGGCAGACCCAAGTCCATTCCGGCTCCGGGGGCATTGACTAGATCCCGTTTGTAATCGACTGCATAGATGCCGATACAGGCGTTCATTTCACCATTTTTCGCCAATCCAACGGGAACATACTTGCCACGTGCCAGGTTCAGGTGATCGGCGGACAGCACACGGATACGTTTGAAGTCATCTATCATGAGTAGCCCTCTCTCTTTAACTGTGGCGGCACTTCGGAGGAACCGGTACTGTCTATTGTTGTTTCCGTCTTTCCAAGCCGACAGCTTATCGCCAATTCAATCACTCCAGAGGTGTTATCGATATATCGTTTGGATGCTAACGATAAACATAACATACCTCAGCCGGAATTAACATGACTCTTGAACTTAAGTCCGTACGAGTACCGGATCTTTATGCAGATACCTGCTCGCCAGTGAGCGTATGGAGCTTGCCAGTGCGATGGTGTCTATGCCAATGGCGATAAACACTGCCCCCATCTCCAGGTAGGCCCGGATCATGCCGTCTTCGGTACTGAGTATCCCCGCGGCTTTTTTTGCCCGCCTGATCTTTGTGATTGCGGCGCCGATTTCGGACTGCACATCCGGATGTCCGGTGTTGCCGATATGGCCCAGGGATGCAGCTAGGTCCGAAGGACCGATGAAAATACCGTCGTAGCCGTCGACCTCCAGTATCCGGTCGAGGTTATTCAGCCCAGTTCGGGATTCTATCTGGAGCAATAGACAAATTTCGTTTTCAATTTCGTGATCATAGTTGTCGATCGCAAGCCAACGCGATGATCGGGCGATTGCCGCACCGACACCTCGGGAGCCGACGGGCGGATAGCGCGTCGCGCTGACCAACTGCTGGGCCTGCTCGGCGGTTTCGACCATCGGTATGAGGAGGTTGTGCGCTCCGATGTCGAGCAATTGCTTGATGCTGGCCATGCTTCCCTCTGCCGGTCGCACCACGGGCTGTGACGGATAGGCAGCCACTGCCTGCAACTGTGCCAGAATCGAACGAATGTCGTTTGGCCCGTGCTCGCCATCAATCATCAGCCAGTCGAAACCGGCGGTGGCGCAGATCTCGGCAGTGTAGGGGCTGGCCAACGCCATCCAGTAGCCGTACTGAACCCTGTGATCGGCGAGAGCAGTTTTAAAGGGATTGGTGGGTGTCTTCATGCCTAGCGAAACCTGCAGGTAATTGATCCGAGATTGCAGAAATCTCCGTGAATAGTGTCGCCGGGAGCAACGGGCACCGGTCTCGTAAAGGAGCCTGCAAGAACCACCTGGCCGGGTTCCAGCGCGATGCAAAATGGTGCTAATTTCTTGGCCAGCCAGACGATGCCGTTGGCCGGGTTGTTGAGCACGCCGGCGGCGACCCCGCTTTCCTCGATGATGCCGTTTTTATACAGCAGCGCGGAAACCCAACGTAAATCCAGATCCATCGGCCGCACCGCACGGCCGCCAAGTATGATTCCGGCGTTGGCGGCATTGTCGGCAATCGTATCCATCACTGTGCGAGACTGTTGCTGTCCCGGGTCCACGCCGTTGTTTCGAAAATCGATTATTTCGAGAGCGGGCGTTACGAAGTCTGTTGCATTGATTACGTCGAAAATAGTAACTGCGTCGCCCTCGAGGCGGGCGCCGAGAACAAATGCCAGTTCGACTTCTACCATGGGTGTCAGAAATTTTCTGGCTTCAATTTCGGAGCCGTCGTCGAAAAACATTTGATCGAACAGCATACCGAAATCCGGCTCGTCTATATCGGCTTGCATTTGCATCGCGCGTGACGTCAGCCCGATCTTGTGTCCCTTTACTACCTGACCCTCGGAGATTTTGATCCTGCACCACTCACTCTGGATGGCATAGGCATCCTTGATGGTAATGTTGGGATACTCCAAGGAAGTCTGCTTGATGCGCTCTACGTTTGCTTCCGCCTCATGCAAACGACGGGCAACATTTCTAATATCGGAATCTAGCATCAGGTTCTCCGTGATTGCCGCCGAGTTTCAATACAGTCGGCTAGGGAGTAGAGAAAAATCGCTTTGGGTCGCTGTGTTCGAAAGTTCATTGACGTGCTTCAAATCGTGTGAGTACAGCATCACGAAACGTATGAAAAATTTCCTTCGAGAGCATGTCTTCCCAGAAATGCCACTCTGGGTGCCATTGAACGCCAAGTGTGAAACCGGGACTGTCGGTTACACGAATCGCTTCGATCAGACCGTCCGGGGCAACAGCCTCGACCTGCAATCCGTCGCCTAGGCGATCGATTCCCTGCCCGTGCAGGGAATTCACCATCGCGAAAGTATCGCCGTGGATGCTGTGTAACAGCCCGCCGGGTGTAAATTCAACTGGATGTGCGAGCTGGTATTGCTGGTCCCGTTGAAGTTCATAATTTTCCCGGTGATCGGAATACATCCCCATTTCGTGAATCTCGACCTGAATGCTGCCTCCAAAAGCCACATTCAGCTCCTGGTAGCCACGGCACACGGCAAGCAGAGGAACCTGATTTTCAACGCAAACGTGAATCAAATCCAGCGTCATTTCGTCGCGCTGTTCGTCGACTGGCAATACTGGCTGACGTTCGGATTTTCCGTAGCGACGAGGATGAATATTGGAGTGGCTGCCGGGCAGAAAAATGCCGTCGAGAGAAGCGACGATATCTGCCCATGAGAACATGCTGCCGAAGGCCTTGAGATCGTGACCATCACTCATTGCCGGAATAATCAACGGGTAGCATTCGACTCCGTGGGCAATCGCGTTGATGTATTTCTCCCCGACGGTGTGATAGGGCGCGTCTTCGTATAGCTTGACATCGACGGGAATGCCGACTACCGGGTAGGCTGCAATCATTTGGATATTTGGTGGCTATCGGTGAATCATGTTCAATGGGTTTGCTGTACAGCTAGGAAAGGGAAGTGTTGAGAATGATGCGCAGCATTTCTGCGAGTTCCTTTTTCTCTTTCAAATTTAACTGCTTGTTGAACAGTGTTTCCTGTCGATTGACTTCCGGAAATAAATTTCTGATCAGTCGGCGACCTGCCGGTGTAATATTGATCATTAGCCTGCGACCATCGGTTTTGTGTTTATCACGCGACACCAGGTTCATTTTATTCAGTCCTTTGATCAGGCCGGTCATGGTCCCCTTGCTGACACCACAATCCATGGCCAGTTCCTTGAACTCCTTCGGCCCCCTAATCCAGGTAATCCAGAGTATGGTGAATGTCGAAAAAGACAGGTTATGCTGGCTTAAGACTTCTCTTTCCACGTGAGAACGAAACTTGGTTGCGACGCGAAAAATATTCGACATCGTGGCCATGGATTCATGATCAATATTCATTTTCTTTAACTGACTGTTAGCGTCAATTTCAGCCGGGGAAGGCGTGGAGTCTCTGATCATGGTTTCAATATTTCCCGTGAATTTACTCGACGAAATACTATTTCATCGAGATCCGAATTTATACCAGGCATCTTGCCAAGGGCTCGCATGCCCGCATATCTCGTCCATGGTTTCTGCCGGAGATGGACCGGTATGCTGTTTTCATGCTTGAAGCGCTAATGAATATAAGATAGCATGAATACGTTCGGAACCAAACAATAAATCTGAGCCATGGCCGAAATCAGAAGAATACTACTCGATGGTTATGCAACCACGGTTGCATTCAATGGAGAAATGCTGATTGCCAGAGACGGTCGTGAGGTGCCAGTGGAAGAAGCCATTCACCTGCCGCCAACCGAACCGAGAAAAATCATATGTGTCCACCTGAATTACAGAAGTCGGGTGGAGGAATTCATGACCGTGCTGCCGGATGCGCCGACATATTTTCAAAAACCGTTGACCGCACTGTGTGGCCACAAGACTGATGTCGTCAGGCCTGAGCGTTGCAAGTGGTTGAACTATGAAGGTGAAATCGCGATTGTGATCGGAAGACACTGCCGGAATGTCAGTCAGGCCGAAGCAGGGGACTATATCGCCGGTTATGCGATCGCCAATGATTACGGTCTGCACGATTTCCGTGACACGGATGCAGGTTCAATGTTGAGGGTTAAGGGATCGGACACCTTATGCCCGGTAGGTCCGGGCCTGATCACCGGCTGGGATTTCCACGGAAAGCAG
Organism: Candidatus Poriferihabitaceae bacterium; assembly: GCA_965213885.1. Classification (GTDB taxonomy): domain Bacteria; phylum Pseudomonadota; class Gammaproteobacteria; order Arenicellales; family Poriferihabitantaceae; genus VYFG01. The sequence continues at coordinate 1,902,770 of OZ243919.1, read as the reverse complement.
ATCAGAACTATCGTCAATGGAAGGGTGATGCAGGATGGAAATACTGACGAGATGGAATGGGATATGCACTACCTGGTTGCCGATATTGCCCGCAATATCACTCTGGAGCCTGGAGATTTGCTGCTGTCCGGTACGCCCGCGATGAGTCGTACGGTTTATCCCGGTGATATCGTCGAGGTGGAAGTTGAAGGCCTCGGTAAACTGGTGAATAAAATCGTGCAGGGACCGTCCCCGATTCGTGATGACGTCGGTGCGCAACCGACCGAATCTGAAGAGGTGATTTCGACTGCGAAAGGCGGTGACTGGGAGTTTCGCGGAAAACGGGCTGCCGGAGGGCAGGGCGCTGCGCATTACAAGAGCGTACTCGACGAAAAATAGCCTCGTCCAAATCATGCCGTCCGACCTCGGTGTGCGGGAGGCTTTTGATTTGCCCGTCACCAGGCGGAATCCATGAGACTGGCTAGAGGACGCTATCCTCGAGGATCTGCAGTGTTTTCAGGTCGCAGTGAAATTCCAGCGCATAGTGGCCGCCTTCACGGCCGATTCCGCTGATTCCGATACCGCCGAATGGCGCGGTCAGGTCGCGAATCAAGAAAGTATTGACCCACACCGTGCCGGCACGTACTGCACGACCGACACGATCGGCTTTTGCCGCATCGCTGGTATAAACAATTCCAGAAAGGCCATAGGCTGTTGAGTTGGCCATGTTGACTGCCTCGGCCTCGTCTGCAAAGGTTTGAAAGGTCAGTACCGGGCCGAAGATTTCGTTTTGTACCACTTCGGAGTCGTTCGACCTCGGCTCGATTAACGTGGGCTCATACCACAAGCCATCTTGCTTCCAGCGTTGACCGCCAAATAGGATCTGATCGCCACTGGTACGGGCATTATCGACGTAGGCTTCCACATTCCTGAGATGATTCGGATGTATCGCCGGAGACAGCGTAGTCGCCGGGTCCCGGCTATCGCCCTGTATCTGCTTCTCGGTATACATCGTCAACTTATCTAAGAATTCATCGCGAATCGCTTCCTCGACGAGGATGCGCGTGCCTGCGAGACAAACCTGACCGGAGTCGTGGAACTGGTTGGAAGCTTTTTGTGCGGCAGCATCAATATCGGCATCGGCAAATACCACCAGCGCGCCCTTGCCACCCAGTTCCGCGGTGAACGGAACGATATTTTCTGCAGCTGCGTGGCCGATGTGGCGCGCTGTTGCCGGTGAACCGGTAAACGATATGCGTTTGACCTTCGGGTCACCGGTCAGGCATGGTCCCAATTCACTGCCAATGCCCTGCACAATATTGAATGCCCCCGGCGGAAATCCGGCATCATTGATCCAGTCGGCAAGCAGGCTTAACGACAGCGGCGACCATTCGGCTGGCTTGAGGATGACTGAATTGCCGGCGGCAAGCGCTGGCGCGCATTTCCAGGTCGACAACATGAACGGCGCGTTCCATGGAGTAATGACAACTGCGGGGCCTGCGGGCATTCGAATCACGGTGTTGTGCGTGCCATTCGAATTCCACACGCGCTCCTGATACTCTGTGGCGAGGTCTGCATAGGCGCGAAAATTCTTTGCCGAACGCGGGATCACGCGCATCTTCAGACTTTCCAGCAACATCGCCATATCGAGACATTCAACGATTGCGATTTTTTCAATATTGGCCTCGATACTGTCAGCCAGGTTATTCATGATTTGGCCGCGCTCGGCAGGTGACATTCGCGACCAGGTGTCGAATCCTTGTTGTGCGGCTTCGATTGCCGCTGCGGCGGTGGTTGCGTCACCGCGGGCGATGTCGGCGAGTTTCCAGTCCCAATCGAGCGGCGAACGAACTTCAAATGTTGTTGGTGATGAGACTCGTTTTCCGCCGATGAAGTGATCGGTGGATATCGAAATTCCTTCTATGTCTACACGCCTGTCTTGAGCTTCTGCATTCATGGTTTCGTCTCTTGAAGGGTTTGTGATCCTGTTGTCATCCAGCACAATGGGGTCAGGCTTTTTATCAGATTGCCCCGGTTTTCTATGGCTATTGGTGAGTCGAGAAGTGTGTCCTATCATTAAAAGTTAGGAAGCTAACGAAAATATTCTAACCCAACTCCGCATGCTTGCAGTAGGACAAAATCTACGTCGCATACGCCATATTCGGGCAACGTGATTAATCCAGCCGTCGGCTCATCAGTGTCAGCCCACCCTGGTCAGCGATGGAGCGGAACGGAAAACTACCCTGCCATTGAAATCCCGTGTAGTCGATATTGACCTTTGCGCAGAACTCGAAATGGTTTTCGAACAGGTTTCTCGAGCGATTCCCAGAGGCTTCGACGACGGCATTTTGGTATCCCTGTTTCTTTGCCGCTGCAAGGCAGTCTGAAATCAGCTGAAGCACCCATCGTCGACGGCGATAATTCGCAGCGGACGCAACAAAGTGAATATGTATCAGTTCACCGGCAGCCGGAGAGTGGCCGGAAAAATAACGATCCCGTGCGGCCGTGATGATAGCGGCGATGGCATCACTACCCTCCTCACTCGGCTCGCATTGATGCGCTTTTGCGAGTACGACGGCGGCGATTCGTTTTGAACTGGAGTCGATCGCCACGCGGCTCAATCCGCCGGCGACGAAATCATCATAGAGACGGTCAATGAAATTATGAAACTCAGACTCCTTGATTTCCTGAGAGCGAGCCAGTGGATCGTCATTGGCAAACGCATGGGCGATCATCGGTAACAAGTCCTTCCGGTGTGATTCCGTCAGCGCCGTGACCATACAATCAGTCATGTGCAGGGAAGGTCTGATGATTGGTCGCTGCATATAGAATGACCTATTCTTCCGGCAGGAGATGCCCCATGAGACCTTCCGGAAGTCCACAAGCCCTGCAACGTCGACGAGAACGTGCAATGGCACTGCTCGACGAGGGTTGCCAACCACATGAAGTAGCCTCGATGGTCAAGGCTGATCGCCGTGGCGTACGCCGCTGGCGTGCAGCCTGTCGCCAACAGGGGACTCAGGCCCTGCAGGCCAGGCCGGCTCCGGGGCGACCGTCCAAGCTCACTGATGGGGAGAAAGCCCGGTTGGAGAAGCTGTTGATCAAGGGCGCCATGACTGCCGGATTTCCCACCGACCTTTGGACCTGCGCACGCATCGCCGAGGCGATCCAGGCATGGTTCGGCGTGCAGTATCATCCTGATCATATCGGGCGGCTGATGCGTGCCCTGGGCTGGAGCACGAAAAAGCCCACGCAGCGTGCCCTGGAACGTGACGAGACAGTCATCGCCACCTGGATCCGGACCGATTGGCACCGGGTAAAGAAAACGCCGCGCGCCTGAAGACCTGGCTTGTTTTCATCGACGAGACAGCGTTCCTGATGGCCCCGCTGGTCCGGCGTGGCTGGGCGCTGCGCGGACAGACTCCCATCCATCAGCGTACCCGCTCCTGGCGTAAGGTGAGTGTGGTCGGGTCCATTGCGTCGCGCCGGAACGGGACCGGGTGCAGTTGTACTTCCGGTTGCACCCCAATGCCAAGATCGACTCGCGACGCATCGTGGCGATTCTCACCCACCTGGACCGCCAACTGGCTGCCCCCTTCGTGGTGGTCTGAGACCGGCTGGCGGCCCACCGGGCGATGGTGGTGCGGGACTTCCCTGAAGACGCACCCACATCTGCGCCTGGTCATCCTGCCGCCCTATGCGCCGGAGCTGAACCCGGTCGAATATCTTTGGGGCTGCCTGTAAGATGAATCCCCAAGCCAATCTTGCGAAATCGGATGTCGGCGAACTCGCCGATGTGGCACGCGGTCATGCCGGAGCGCTTCAACACCGCAGAAGCATGCTGAGGCCTTTTGTCCGCCACAGTCCGCATTTCTTTACGCCTGAAATAGGACATTACTTATGCATATATCAATCGCTTGCTTTCAACTCGACGGAAAGCGGTAGTCTCTTTATTCCGCCAACAAAGTTGGAACGTAAGAATTCATGCTGTCCAGCTTGCCTGACCGACTTCACTCGTCCTACCAGTGCCTGCAGCAGCAATCGAACTTCGAGCCGTGCCAGCCACATTCCGAGACAAACATGGGGCCCGCCTTGGCCAAACGCCATGTGTCGATTGGGATTGCGAGTTAAATCGATCTCGAACGGAGTTTCAAATTGCTTTTCGTCTCGGTTTCCGGATACAAACCAAAACAGAACCTTGTCGCCTTCGCGTACTTTCTTGCCATACAGCTCGAAATCCTGCATCGCAGTACGGCGGAAGTACATCGTCGGAGAAGCCCAACGGATCATTTCCTCGGTAGCGGTATTCCACAAGTCACCGTCGGCCAGTTGTAACTGTTGCAGCAATTCCGGTTTGTTTGCCAATGCGTGCAATGAGGCCGACAGCGTGTAGCGCGTGGTATCGTTGCCTGCCGCTACAACCAGGCAGAAGAAATTGCGGAACTCGATATCACTGATAACCTCGCCCTGCTCGTTGGGTTGGGCAATCAGGTCCAGCACGCCGCTCATTTCGTTCCGGGCAGGCTTGTCTTCCATCAGCTTTTTGGCGTAGTCGTATAGCTCGGCGCCAGCCGGAGAGCGAAATGGCAAGAGGCGGTACTTGTTGCTGTCGCCATGATCGGCCAGGGAGCCTGCATATTCGGGATCGGTGGCGGCGATGAGTTCGTCTCCCTTGGTCACCAGCCATTCCAGATCTTCATCCGGTACACCGATGATTTGCCCAAGCATGCGCATCGGCAGTTGTCGCGCAATCTCCTTGACCGCATCGAATTCTCCGAGGGGCAGGGACTGGTCCAGAATTTCGTCGCACAGATCGCGAATTGTTTTCTCGTACTCGGCAATCACCCGCCTGGAAAAAGCCTTGCCCACAAGCATGCGCATGCGCGTGTGCTCGGGCGGGTCTGTCTCCTGGAAGGTGCGCCGCGCGAGATACTCCTCGTAGCTCTGGTCTTCCAGGCGAATCCCGCGCGCCGAACTCAACAGTTTGAAATCCCTGTTGTAGGCAATAATGTCTTCATATCGCGTTAGCGACCAGTAATCCTCGAACTCGCCGCCGTCACAGCGGGCCAGGGGGTCCTCACGGCGCATTCGTGCGAATGTATTGTGAGGGGGGCCATTGACGAATGAATCATGGTCTGAAAGGACTGCATGGCCGTTGTCGGAAGGATTCCAGCTGGTCATTCGGGCATCTCCATAGGTGGTCCGAGCATGTGAATCCGCAGGTGCTGAATCGAATGACCTGCACGGCTTGCCCCCTCGATAGCCAACTTAGTTGGATGTAGAGAAGATGGCAGATTGTATTACATGCGAATCAGGTTGTTCGAATCGTCGCCATCATTAGAGTATCTGCTGGCAACTGGCTCGAATCAGGGCACTGATCATCTTGCATCATATCGTTAGCATCCAAACGGAATCAAGTCTCTTTTGCTGTCGCTGACTGAAGTCTCTCCCGCCAGAAGAACGGTAGCCGTTCCTGCGCCACCGAGGTCGCTGTTTGGATGACAGTGGATCATGTGACCACGGATGTGCTGGAACCGTCCCTGGCAGAGCCTGCGGAAAGGAAATTTCCCCCGGTCTCCTCGAAAAATATCGTTTGGTTGCAAACGAAAGAACTGAATGCTATTCTCGTTCTTTCGTCATCGCGAATTGTCAGGTGGAATCGCAATGGGAGAAATTGTCGGAGCCGGGTTCCTGTCACACGCCCCTACAATCATGTTCCCCCGTGAATTGAGACTGGAACTCAACGATGGGAAGGAGATCAGCCTGGTGCCCGGGCTGGAACGCATTCGCAAAGAAGTGCTTGACGAACTACAACCCGATACGATCCTGCTCCTCGATTCACACTGGTTTACCACTTGGGAATTTGTCGTCACCTCACACGAACGGCTGCAAGGCAAGTTCACCTCCGAGGAACTGCCGCGCGGCATGACGCAGGTTCCCTACAATCTGAAAGGCGACCCGGAATTCGCCCACCTGCTGGCGGAGAAGGTCAATCTCGAGGGCACCCGCTGTTATCCCTGTGACGATCCCTGCTTACCGGTCCACTACCCAACCATCAACACCGCGCATTATCTCAATCGCGGTGAGGCTTGGCTGTCCATGGGCCTGTGTCAGACGGCACGCGATCACAATTTCCTCGCTGTCGGCCGCGGTATAGCCGATGCGGTTGCCGCTTCGGACCAGCGCGTTGTGATCATCGCCAGTGGCGGCATGAGCCATCGGTTCTGGCCGTTCGACGAAATCTCCGATCACGAAGCATCCGACCCGATTCATATTCGCACGCCGGAGGCCCGTGCAGCGGACGAGGTGCGTCTCGATTGGTGGAAGCAGGGCGATCACGCACGCGTCATTGATGAGATGGAGGCATTTCGTCCGCATAAGCCGGAAGGCATGTTCGGACACTACCTGATCATGATTGGCGCTCTGGGCGAGCGTGAATGCAGGGCGAAAGGACGCATGTTCAGTGATTATGAAAGCGCGACAGGCACGGGGCAGGTGCATGTCTGGTTCGATAAACCCGAGGCCGGCTGGCACTGAAATTACATTTCTGGCAGTGTGCTGGCGTTGGTAAAGACTTAACTACAATCTGAAAAACTGGAGGAGTTATGAAAAAGTTAACAATGATCCTGTTCATGGCCATGTCGCTTGTCGCTTTTTCGGCACAGGCCGAGTACCCGGAAAAGCCGGTCACCTTTGTCGTGCCCTGGCCGCCGGGTGATCTGGAAGACGTACTGACCCGAATGATTGCAGATGAATTTCAGGCCGAGTTCGGTGTGCCCGCGGCAGTAGTCAACAAGCCTGGCGGAGGCGGCGGACCCTTCCCCGGCGCCGTTGAAGTAGCGAATGCACCGGCCGACGGCTACACGGTTGGCTCATTCATTATCGCCGTCCCGGTAGTTGGGCCGAATATCGGAATTCCCGAACTGAGCCCCAATCCATTTGAGCCCATCGGTAACTTCCTGACTTACCCTTTCGTGATCGTCGCAAATGGGGATGCTCCCTATGACGACATTCAGGGGCTGGCCGAACACGCAAAAGACAATGATGTCACGCTTGGCCACTTCGGTGCTCCGCTGATTCCGACCAAGGTGACTTTGGCCATGGCGGTGCAAATGGGATTCGAATATGCCTCGGATGCAGCCTTCGATGCGCTCGATTGCAATACCCTGGCTTCAGGCGATGCCGACGTAATAAATACCACACTGCAGCTGGTGCTGCCATGCCTGGACAAGGTCAAGGTTCTAGCCTCGATTACCGGTGAGCGTATTTCGAAAACGCCCGATGCCCCAACGGTTGCCGAAATCGCCCCCGAACTCGATATCGCACTGTGGAATGGGTTGTTCGTCCATAAAGATACGCCGTCGGATGCGCGGGAAAAAATCCGCAGTGTCGCCATGCGCGTCATGCAGTCCGACAAGGCAAAGACACTTTCGGAAGAAACCGGTGCCTTGATCTACTGGCAGGATGTCGACCAGGCTCACGAGCAGATCGAACGCGACATAGCTTCCTTTGGCCGTATAAACCAGATCCTCGAGTAGAGTCGAAATTCTGTGCAGTACTGCCATATGCATTAGGCCTTTTCGCTGACGTAGAAGGATATTTCAATGGTCTCAAAATCGGGATTCGTGCAATTTTTTCAGCGCGAACGCCTCCCCGGCGATCTGGCCTTTGCCGTAGCGTTTTTGCTGATTTCCATTTTCCTGGTCAGCCAACTTGGTGAGCAGGCTATATGGGCCAAGCGAACCAAGTTTTTTGCACAGCCCGCCTTCTGGCCGACTATCAGCCTGGTCGGTATGTTGCTTTTCGCCTTACTGCATTGCCTTGGTTCCCTGGTTTCGCCGAGAACTCCTGGACGTGGTCCCGAGGTGATATTCTGGATTCGTTCCCTCGAGTATTCGGTTTGGTTTCTGATCTACGTCTGGATCGTTCCCAGAATCGGATACTTGGGGGCTACGCTGTTGTTCACCTTGGTTTTGACCTATCGGGTAGGGTACCGCAGAAAAGAAATGTTTGTCGGTGCCTTGACGATGGGCGTAGGCATTGTGGTGATTTTCAAGGCGTTTTTACAGGTAAAGATTCCGGCCGGTCAGGTTTACGAATATCTGCCGGATGGTATCCGTAATTTCATGTTGCTGTACCTCTGAGGTAATTTCATGGAAACCCTATCATCAGCCATTGTCATTCTCCTGCGCTGGGAAGTGCTCGGAGCACTGTTGGTAGGCTCGGTTGGCGGAGTGATCATCGGCGCCGTTCCGGGTGTGGGCGCGGCGGTTGCCATCGCCATCCTATTGCCGGCGACCTTTGCGATGGAACCCATCGTCGGTTTGACCCTGCTGCTCGGAATTTACGGGTCATCCATGTACGGGGGCGCTATTCCTGCAATCTTGATCAACACGCCGGGTACCGCGGTCAATGCTCTGACCACTTACGATGGCTATCCCATTGCCCGCGACGGCAATCCGAAGCGGGCGCTGTCCCTGGCTTACTCGGCTTCTTTCGTTGGGGGAATTTTTTCGGTCGTCTGCCTGATATTGCTGGCACAGGTTCTGGCCCTGGTCGCCCCGCACTTTGGCAGCCGTGAAATTTTTCTCGCCGCGCTACTCGGGATCGTGCTAGTGGTTCTGGCCCATCGCGGCAAGGTATTCGTGGCTGGCATGATGGCCTGTTTCGGCATTTTTCTGAACACGGTGGGACTGGAGCCGGTCAAATACACACGCCGCTTTACATTCGATCAGACCTGGCTCGCTTCAGGTGTAGACCTCATTGTGGTCGTGCTGGGATTGTTCGCGCTTTCCCAGGCTTTCCTCTTGTTGGTTGAAAAGGACACCCATCCCGAAGCGACGAGGGTGGAAGGCGGACTGTTCGAGGGCCTGAAGGAACTCTGGATCTACAGACGGGTGGCAACTGTGGGGTCTTCCTTCGGTGTGCTCATGGGCATGATCCCGGGCGTCGGAGAATTCACCTCGCAATTCATGTCCTACACCTATGCACAAAAAACTTCGAAAACGCCGGAGCTTTTTGGCAAGGGTGCCCCCGAAGGGCTGGTCGCTGCCGAATCGGCAAATAATGCTGTGCCTGGTGCGGCGATGATCCCGTTGCTGGCGTTGGGTATCCCCGGTGAAGCCCTGACGGCGATGATGCTGTCGGTATTTTACGTGCATAACGTGATTCCCGGGCCGCAACTCTTTGCCAACCAGATGCCTTTTGTGGTTGCACTCTACATCGGGTTATTTCTGCTGAACATCTTTGTCCTGATATTCCTCATCTTTTCGACCAACCAGATCCTCCGTGTGATACGCATTCCGAGCAGGTTTCTGGGTGTGATGATCTTGACGTTGTCCTTTGTCGGCCTTTATTCGTTGCGAAACTCGATGACTGACTGTGCGATTGGCGCGGCGTTCGGCGTTTTCGGGCTGATCCTGAAACGTTTGGATTTACCGAGCGTCCCCATTGTACTCGGCATGGTGCTGGGCGGCATCATGGAAGTGAAACTGCGATCGTCGATGGCGCGCGTCAAAAGCCCCTTGGACTTTATCGACAGGCCGATTGCGGCAATTATCTTTGCAGCGATCGTGCTGGTTATCGGCATTCATGTATGGACTTACTTCAGGAAGACCGGTAAGACTACCGGAGACTGAAAAGGAAATCGGGACTGATTTCCGGTATGCCAGGCGGACTGGCAGAAGGTAGAGGGATACAGTCCCTCGTGTTGAAGGCCTAACCAGCCACGACTCTCCGCGAGCCATGCGCAGGTCCTCGTGAGGGGGCCGGCGAAGTGTCGGCAGCGATACGGGTGGGCAGGGCTATTGAGCATCGGAAGGTCCTGAGTCTGGGATGGCGAGACACTCGGAGATGTCGAAGCCAACACGACCCGGTATCGCTCTGAAGAGAGGCCGGGGGCCCTGCGGTGTCCGAGAACCCATGCACGTCCGCCCGCCTTCTGCCGGGACCCTGGGAGGTCTTCATATCGCCCCGAGTCGAGGGGCCGCATGAGGAAAGAGAAATAGGCGAGTGGCTTGGCAAGGTCCTTGCAGGTTGGCTGAACTATTTCGCCGTGCCCGGACCCTCCTGGTGGCTGGACAAATTCAAACACCGGCTGATGAGCGCATGGATGATGACCATTCGCAGGCGGTCGCAACGAGCCAGCGGGTTCAGTTGGCAACGGCTGTACCGGATGGTCAGTCTCTGATGGCCCGGAACCAACATCCGCCACCCATGGCCGGGTCAGCGGTTTGCCGTCAATGATCCGGGGTAGGAGCCGGATGGATGAACGTCCACGTCCGGATTCTGTGCGGGGGGCGCCGGGAAACCGGCGTTCCTACCGCGCCGGTCGGCCGGCAGTTTGCGGCTGAGTGCTACCACCGTCCGATCAATATACCCCACTCCTCGTCGCGTTCAGGGCCTTGTCCCGCCATGAATTCGTAGTCCAGCCCACAACGGCGTTTCAGATTTCCACGCCACTCGAACAGGAAATTCTGCATTTGTTGAAGAATCCCGGCGTATCGTGTGTCCTGCCCGAGGTCTATCAATTCGTCCGGGTCGTTCTCCAGGTCGAACAGTTGCGCTGCAAACTTGTGGTGGTGGATGTATTTCCAGCGATGATCGCTGACCATCGTCGCACGACACTGATACGGGCCGATTTTGAGCAGAGCACGTGGGCCGCGATCCGCGTAGTCGATTTCACTGACTGCGTAATCGCGCTGAAACCTATCTGCTTGGTCGTGAATCAAGGGCAACAGGGATTGGCCTTCCAGACGTTCCCGACAGGGTAAGCCGCCAGCAAATTCGACAATACTGGGAAGTATATCGACCGCTTCGACGAGTTTGTCACAGGTCTGACCCCGGGTTGCATCGGCGTCCGTTCGTGGATCGGCGACGATCAGCGGCACCTTGGCCGAGACGTCGTGAAATAGATCTTTTTCTCCGAGCCAATGATCACCGAGATAATCGCCGTGGTCGGCGGTGAATACGACCAAAGTATTCTGATCGAGATTCTGTGCCTTCATAAAATCAAACAACTGGCCGAGGTGGTCATCGATTTGCCTGATCAGGCCCATGTAAGTCGGGATGACGGTGTCCCTGACGTCGTCGCGAGAATAGGATGCGCTGTATTCCTGTTGCATGAATGCCCCGTAGACTGGGTGGGGATTCTGACGCTCGCTTTCATTACGAATCGCACCCGGCATATCGAATTGTCGGTACATTTCATGGTAGGGAGCCGGGGCAATGACCGGCCAGTGCGGTTTGATGTAACTCAGATGCAGGCACCAAGGCTGGCCACCACACTCCCGAATAAAGTCCATCGCGCGTCGCGTGGTAAACGCGGTTTCCGAATGCTCTTCGTCAATTGCTGCGGGAAATCTTGAACTGCGCAGCAGCCAGCCCGAATGCAGATTTCCATTGGAGTCGACACTGCTGTTGGCATTCTTGTCCCAAGGGTTATTCGAGTCATAACCCAGTGACTTCAGGTATGTGTCGTAGCCCTGGCCAGGATTCATGGCAAGGACAGGATCGGGAAACAGACCTTCGTGAGATTCGTAGGGCTCGAAGCCACCAGTTTGTGAAGCTCTGCACCAGGGCAAGTCAGGACCCAGGCCGAGCGCAGATATTTCCCGCATATTTTTATGAACGTGTGTTTTGCCTACCACGGCCGAGCGGTAACCTAGAGGCTGCAGGTAATCGGCGATCATCATTTCGTCCAAGCGGGCGTTGTCGTCGTTTCCCAGCACACCATGACTGGAGACGTACCGGCCACTGTAATAACTGGCACGTGAAGACGCGCAAATCGGGGCGGCACAATAGGCGTGCGTGAAGCGTACCCCTCGCATTGCAAGCTTGTCGATATTGGGAGTCTGCAAGATCGGGTGGCCGTAACAGGACAGATAATCGAAGCGCAGCTGATCGCACATGATGAACAGAATGTTGCCTGGCTGCGTAGTTGCTTTCATCGGAAATATGGCCTGTGTGTGATCCATGCAAAGTTACCATGTATTCTGTAGTGAACCCACGAGGATGGACAACGACATCGTGAGATTCGAATTACATCTGGGCATACCGTACTTCAAGATCTATGAATTTGTGCAATTTCTTTGTTGGTCATTGCATCGACAATCACATCCTCCGGACAGGTTGCTCCCTCGACATCGGCAAAGAACGAAACCCATCCCTCGGATTCGAGCCGCTGGCTCCACTCCCGGGCAGTCGGGGGAATCCCCGTGTCCGGCTGAGGTGCCGCCAGTTCGAAGCCCGGTAGCAGGCGCCCGAACACCGCGATGGGTCCACGAACGTCTCCGTCAGCAGAACCGGGAAACCCCAGGCTTCCCGCAGGTCCCCGGACAACCGGTGCAGGCCCAATACCCGGGACGCCAGATTCCGTCTCCTCCCCTTGTCCGACAGAACCACGAATCGTTGTTCGCAATCAGTTTCAGGTGCCGGAACTGACGGTCGCCGCTCCCCCGATCCAGCGGTCTCGGGTGCCGGCCGTCCAGCCAAGCAGCGCAACCCGGCGGTCCCTGTGCACCGCAACATGACGAAGCGAATGACCGCACAGACCCCGGAACGGAAGATCACGATGCGCCGATACCAGACGATCCCAACGCGGACGCTCCGCTGCGTCCCGTGCAGGGCGGACCTCAACGTCACGCAGCAAATTCCTCCTTCGTAAGCATCCGCCATCTCCATGATGCCTTCTTACCACCGTCACTACTTGAATAGACCAAAGACCAAACTCAGGTCCAAGATCATGGGAGGAGGACTTTTGGAAAGTCCTGATCATCACCCTGTACAAGAGAGTTGCCCGAAGTGCCGGATGTCGTTTACTCTTGAAGTCTGAGTGGGTGAGTTCCGTGGATAGAACCCAAGTTTTGAATGCTCAATCGAACGGCAGAAAATAGACATGTATGATCGCTCCCCCTCCAACAGGTATAACTTGCCCGGGTATTCGACGAGGTGATAGTTGTTTGCCTCAATCCGAATGATCCGGAACCCTATGAAATTGCAATAGAAAATATTGATGAAATCAGAAGCAGATAAGTTAATTTCCAAGTTCCCATACCACCAAAGAGAGCTGCTCTATGGCCTGATGGGGAAAATCATATCTCAGGGGATCATGATTGAGCATCTGTATGTCATGGAATTTTCCAAGAATGACAACCCGCAGAAGGATTTCCAGGATTTCGGCAGGCAACTTCTGGAGCAAATTCATTTCAGCGAGAGCAACGCCCTGGACCGCTGGACCCGGGACAATCTCGAACTGCAGATTGACGCGATTTCCTATCGCCTGGACGAACAGGGAAAAGACTGATCCTCCTCGAAGGGGGAGTAGCCCGCTGATCACCGGTTCGGTAACAGCCGCCAAGCGTTGGCCGGACCGCGTTGTCAGCCAGATCCGGTACGGCACGTGCTGTTTTTGCACTCGCAGGAACAGGGCTGCCTGGCAAGGCCCGGGTGGTGCACAACATGCTTCCGGCTATCGGCATGTCATTTCGGAAGAGAAGGGGTGTCCTCTGATCCGGTGTCAGCTGTGTTCCATGGAATGGCCCGTGATGCCTGCGGGGAATGATTCCCCTGGAAACATTGCCCCGGAGGGCAGTAGCCGGGGCGGTTGACCCGGGTCACGAGACGGATTGGGACAACCGGGTGTGGAAATCCCCCCTGAATGATTCGCAGGCCATGCAGGCGGCACGGGCGATGGACACCAGGCAAACCTCGACAGGAAGGATTGCAATGGCCCCGTTGCCTGTTTGGCGTAGACCGAAAGGAGCGCTTGAGGGGCGGTAAGACGAATGCCGATCGGTTTTGAATTCGGGTACCCCCGTTCATTTCCGCCCCGGATTCCACCGACAGGTCCAAGGGTATAATTATGTCGGCTACGCGACAGAACTGATCCTGCAGGACTTCTTAATCTGGCTTCCCGGGTCAGGCCCAGCCGGGTCCCGGGTCCTGATGCATCCCCCAAGTGACACGAGCGGAGGAGATACCACAATGAAAAAGATGACCGAACAGGAACTGCAAGAGCGTCTGGGTGAATACTTCGCTCCAGAGGGCCTTTACCAGAAAACCAAGGACATGCCGTTCCTGGGAAACGTCACCTGCAACGTCGACCGGCTGGTGGCCGGGGAATGGACCGAAATCATCCTGGACTATGAGATCGGTGCGTCCGGAATGGCCGACGGCGCCTGGATCAAGGCGACGTTCAAGTTCTACTCGGACTGGGCGTTATTCCAGACCGCGGATCCCGGGGCTGCGAACTATGTGTCCGCGGAATACCAGGCAGGGCCCTGTGTCCCCGGGCAGAGTTCGGCAACGGTCCAGGCCCTCAAGGTGAGATTCGATCAGAAAGGGCATGAGCGGCCTTTCCAGAAGGCCATCATCGTGGACACCGTTGACGGCTACCTGAAACCAGGTGATCACATCATCATCCGCATGGGTGACCGTCGTCACGGGGGTCCCGGCACAAGGGTGCAGACCTTCGTGGAGCAGGGCTTCCGCTTCCGCTGCTACTGCGACCCTCTCGGCACTTCCCGGTGCGCGGCGGTCACGCCGGACATTGCCATCGACATCATGCCGGGGCGTCCGGAGCAACTGGTCATGGTCGCCTCGCGAATGGTCCACACGGATGCGGCGGTGCCGCTCCGTGTCCGCGCAGAGGATGCCTGGGGCAATACCTGCTGGGACACCGGCGGGAATGTGGAACTGACGTTCAGCCGGGAAGAGCAGACGGTGGACACCAGGACAGTGGCACTCGAGGACCGGGGTTGGGCGGTCGCCCTGGTGGACGGGGTGCCCACGGATCTGGCCGGTGAACTGAAAATCACCGCGCGACACCTCGATTGCTCCTGGGTTCCGGACAAGACTTTCTACATCACCGTGGACGATGATTTCGCGTTTGAGCGGGATTATTACGGTGATCTCCATGTGCATTCCGACGATACCGTCGGCACCAACGACACCACCTACAACCTGACATACGGCCGTGACGTCGCGGGTCTGGACGTGCTTGGATATACCGCCAATGACTTCAACGTCACCAAGGCGCGCTGGGACCGGGCGGTGGAACTGATCCACCAGCTCAACCGGAGCGGCGAGTTCGTCTGCTATCCCGGAACGGAATGGTGCGGCAGTTCCTGCGCCGGCGGCGATCACAACGTGGTCTTCCTGAGGGATGGCGACCCGGAATTTCCGTTCGACAGGGACGGCAATGTCTGTCGTTCCTTCGAGTGGAACGAGGACATGGCCGCCGACACGATCGAACCGGGTGCCTGGCCCCTGGAAGAGCTGTGGGCCACCTATATCCATGACCCGGAGGGGCATTTGCTGATGCCGCACGTGGGCGGGCGCCGGTGCATCATGGACTGGCACCACCCGGTGCTGGAGCGCCTGGTGGAAATCGAGTCGGCCTGGGGGCATTTCCCCTGGCTTTACGAGGAGACCATGCGCCGCGGGTACAAGCTGGGCGCTTCCGCCAACGGAGACGAGCACCGCGGTCGCTGCGGCGGCGGCGTCCCGGGCACCGCGGTATTCGGTACCAAGGGCGGGGTCACGGGAATCCTGGCGCCGGCACTGGACCGGGCCGCCGTGGGCGCCGCGCTCCGCGCCCGGCACACCTTTGCCACTACCGGGGAGCGCATCGCCGGGTATACGCGCTGCGGCGATGCCATCCAGGGGGATGAATTCGACGTCGGCGGGCCTGCTGTCATCTCCTATCGGTTTCTCGGCGACGCCGGGTGGGACGAGATCATTGCGGTGGATCATACCGGTCCGGTCTGGCGCCGCAGCCTGCAACAGGAGGCAGGGTTCTCCGATCGGCGGTTCCGCGTCTCCTGGGGCGGCGCAAGAATTCGGGACCGTTACCGCTGGGCCGCGTGGAAGGGAACCATCACCATCCTGAACGGGGTGGTCAACGGGTTCAGGGGATACGGATTCGAGCACAACGAGGAAACCTGCTGGCGTCAGTCCGCAACCACGATCGGATTCACCTCGGATACCTACGGCGATACCGATGCCATCGAGATCGATCTTTCCGGTCTCGCCAATGCCACGATCACGATCCGGGGCACCATCGACGGATACGTGAAGGTCGGCAATCCGCTCGATGGCAACCCGTTTGTCCATTGTCCTGAATTCGAACTCACCCTGTCGGGCGCCGATCTGCTTGCCAGCGATGGCTCGGTCCGCAAGGACCTGGGCGGTGCCGGACTGTTTGTCTCCGTGGACCGGATCAGTGACGAGGGCATGCCGAGGGATGTCACGGGTACGCTTGAGATAGACCCCGTCAACGGGCCGGCCGGCTTCAGGCCGGTCTACCTGATGGGGCGCCAGGTGGATGACGCCAAGGTCTGGACCTCCGCCATGTTCCTCACCTTCAGGTGAGCCTGCATTGAACCGGGACGCCTGGGAAGACGGGAAATTCGCCGTCGAATGGGATCTCGCCGGCAGTCTTGAGACCAATCCGGACCGTCATCGCCAGGTCGGTCTCGTCGCCAGGCTTCTCAGGGAGAACTGCCCGCCGGGTTCGCGCCTTCTGGACCTCGGGATCGGCTCTGGCCAGGTGGAGGCCTGTCTGCATGATATGGCCCCGACGTTCTTCGAGTCCCGCTCATTGCTCGGTATCGACGCCTCGGATGCCATGCTTTCGCTGGCAGAATCCAGGCTCTCCTCCCTGGCCGCGGACAGTCGGATCCGGCTCCAGAGGGCGGATTTCGCCGACCTGGACGGTCTGCTCACCGGGGAGGCGTTCGACGCCGTCATCTGCGTCCAGGCGCTGCACGAGGTGACGGACCCGGTGAAACAGGCCGTATTCCGGTGGGTGCACTCCCGACTCCGTACCGGAGGCGTTTTCTATATCGCCGACCGCTTCACTTACCGGTACGCCCCCTTTTTCCCGGACCTGCGGGTGATCTGGGACGCCATGCGAGACATGCTGGCCGATCCCCGGGCGGTGCCGGACTTCGGCAGCTACCACGAGAAATACAGCGCAAAGGAGGATCATGTTGTGGCGCTACCGGATTACGAGGACTGGCTGAGAGCGGCGGGATTCGAGGTGGCCGTACTGTACCAGCAGTTCAATCGTGCGTTGCTGGCTGCCCGGGGGCCGTAACTCTGGTCCGCACAATGGAGAAGGGGTTCCCCGGCCGGGCAACTCGCCGGAAAATCAATCCTGGATCGGCAGCAGCCCGTGATGACGGTAGATGGCCGCTGCCCCTTCACCCAGGAAGAACCGGTAAAGCTCGCCGGCCGTCTCGCGGGATTCATCCACCAGGCCCACGGCATAGCGGGTGGTGATGTTGTGTTCCCCCTCAGGGAGCGGGATCCGCTCGAAGATTTCCGGGAAGATTCGCGTGTAGCGAAGCGCAAGGTGTCCATAGACCACGGCGACGTCCACCCGGCCGTCGGCAACCGCCTGGGGCGCTTCCCGGTGGTGGATCAGGTCGCCGAACAGCACCCGGTCGCCTGAGTCAAGGAGATTCCCGACGGCCTCGCCGGCGAACCCTTCCAGGGTCTGCCGGTAAACCGCGTGGCTGGCACTTTCCGTCCGGGGATTCGAAATGAAAAGCCGGACATCCGGAGACAGGAGATCCTGTGCGTCCCGGATGTTCTTCGGGTTGCCCTTTCGAACGAGTAGGCTGTTGCCGCGGCTTTGCGCGAACACCGAGAAGCGGCAGACCGCATCCCGGGATGCGAGCATCTCCATGATGTCATCGGGACCGATGACGATGTCCGGGGCCATGCCAAGGCGGAGATTGCCGATTTCGATGGTGCCCGACTGCATCCAGTCAAGGTACACCTTTGGGGGGGTCGTGCAGTAGAAGATGGACGAGAGTCCCTGTTCCGAGCGGAAGGCTTCGAGCACCTGCTCGAGCGCCATGTGGTGGTTGCCGTCTGAAAACACCCGAAGCTCCGAGGCGGCCGGGTCACCGTGAAAATCCAGACAACAGTTGCTGGACGGGTGGAACCAGCGGCTCCGTGGCAGGGCGGGGTCAGCGGCGCTTTCCCCGGGCCAGTCCAGTTGCATGGGCACCCCACATCAGGAATAGTTCAGGCATTATAGCGAAAGCCAGCCGACAACGTCTCTATGCCGATCCGTACCATGGCATTCCCGGAACAGCACCAATTGCCGTCCACCAACCTTCTGCAGACGCTCTCCGCGGATGACCGGGAGCGATTGTTCCGTATCGGCGCGGTGGCCAGGGTGGAGAAGAACGCGCTCATATTCCAGGCCGGGGCACCCAGCGAATACGTCTATGTCATCCTGAACGGTCGGGCGAAGATCTACGAGCTGTCCCCGCAGGGCAAGGAGGTCATCATGTGGTTCTGTTTCAGCGGGGAGCTGTTTGGCCTCGCGGAGGTGTGGCGCGGGACGCACCGGGATGTCTTTGCGCAGGCCTGCACTCCGGTGGAACTGGTCAGGTTCGATCACAACCAGTTCCGCGAGTACCTGATGGACAACCCGTCCATGGCGATGCAGGTGATCGACATCCTGTCCGGGAGGCTGCGGGTTCTTGGCGACATGCTGCTCAATCTGACCTCAACCGATGTCACCACCCGGCTGGTCAAGCTGCTGGCCCGGCTTTTCCAGCGTTACGGCCGCAGCCGGGATGGGAGGATCTACATCGACATACCGCTCACGCACCAGGAAATGGCGGACATGATTGGTTGCTGCCGCCAGACCGTCACGTCCACCCTGGGGGTGCTGAAACGGACCCACGGTCTTCGTACGGACCGACGGATGCTCTACATGCAGGCCGGATCCTCCCAGGCGGCCGCGGAGACACTGGCCAAACTGGGAGTGGACCTGGCTGGCTCAACGCACTGAGTGCCTGCCGGAGCCGGGAAGGAATCGTCATTCCATTGGCAGATTTGTCGTCCATACGACATAATCGCCCACGATAGGGGTATAAGCTTTTTTGCAAACCCTGCCTGATTCCGCCCTCGGGGAAAGGTTGCGGGCCGCGTTCATCAGGAAGGGAAAACTGCCCCAATCTCACTACACCACAGGAGAAGATCATGCTCAAATCACTATTCATCAAAGGTTTCGGCACCGCTCTTGCCTTGATCCTTGCCGCCCCGTCGGCCATGGCCGAGTATCCGGAAAGGCCGGTCACGTTCATGACCATGGTTCAACCGGGTGCCCAGATCGACCGCCTCGCAAGGGGGCTTGCGGAAAGGTTCAGCAAGGAGTTCGGGCAACCGGTGAACGTGAAGAACGTTACCGGAGGTTCCCACGGCAGCGTGATGGCAACCGAACTCAGCAAGTCCAAGCCGGACGGATACACCCTGGGAATCGCGGCGGTCACCGCCTACACCTACCAGCCGCACCACTCCCCGGTGAAATACGGGTTCGACGACTTCGACTACCTGTCCCTGGTCGCGCTGAATTCCAGCGGTTTCATCTCCCAACCGGACCGGCCATGGAACACCCTGAAAGAGGCTTTCGAGTGGGCCCGCTCCAACGACAAGGCGCTGGTCTGCATGTTCCACGGTGCGGATGACCGCGATGCCATCCAGCGCATCGCCAAGGCTGAAGGCGTGAATATTTCCCTGATTCCCAGCAAGGGAGGGCCTTCCGTCATCAAGGCGGTGACCGGAGGCCATGCGGACATCGGTTACGTCGGGGCGATTCTCTACGAGCATGTCCGGGCGGGCCGTCTCAAGCTGCTGGCGTCCGCGCTCAACGAACGCCTTCCGCCGCTGCCGGATGTCCCGACCCTGAAAGAGCAGGGTTATGACGAGGCCGTGGAGATGATCGTCGGGCTGGTGGCGCCCAAGGGCCTGCCGGATGACGTCGCCGCTAGGATCACCGCGGCGGCGGACAAGCTCGCTGCCGATGCGGAAACGGAGTCGTTCATCACCGAAAAGCTCCTGATGCTCCCGGTGACCTGGGGGCGGGACCACGCCGAGAAATCCCTGATGGAACTCTATGACCTGTTTGGCGAGCAGGCGAAGAACCAGTAAACTGCACGTCTAACCAACCTGGCCGGATCAGGCGGGAGGGCGGCTGCCTTGACGCGGATACAACGGGACACGCTGGCCTATGTGCTGATCGTGCTGGCCAGTGTGGTCCTTCTTGTCTGGGCGATTCCCCGGTACACCCCGCCCTACCCGGGATACGGCGCTTCGCCGGCGCTGGTTCCCAATGTCGCGGTGGCCGTCATGCTGGTCATGGCCGTGTTGGCGATCGTGCGGACGGAGGTGGCCCGGAGAAGGGACACCCGGCTTGACGCGGCGGAAAGCGAGTATCCGGAGGAGGGAGGCGGCACCGGATTCACCCAGGTGGGCCGGCTGGATATTCTCCACCTGTTCAAGTACATGGTGCCGGCGGCACTGTTCGTGGCCGGCATCCATACCGTGGGTTACATTGCCTCGGCGCTCGGTTTCATGCTGCTGCTCCAGTACCTCGTGGGCGCCCGCAGCCCCGTCAGGATCGGGTTGATTGCGTTGGTCGCGGTCGCTCTCATGTACGCGGTCATGCGTTACGGGTTCGGGGTTCCGATCCCGGGCCTGTGAGAGACTGAACTTGAGAAGGACCCGCCAATGGAAATGATCCTTGCCGGCCTGATGGACTCCCTGTCCCCCATGAGCCTCCTGTTCGTGTTCGTGGGCGTGGCAACCGGGGTGGCCATCGGCGCGATTCCGGGGATCAACGGCCCCATGGCCATCGCGCTATTCATCCCGCTGACCTACTACATGTCCCCCCTTGCGGCCATCGGGTTCCTGGTGGGTCTGAACAAGGGCGCGTTCTTCGGCGGTGCGATTTCGGCGGTGTTGCTGAGAACGCCGGGCACCCCGGAGGCGGCGGCGACGACCTGGGACGGTTATCCCCTGACGGAGCAGGGCAAGGGCGAGAAGGCGCTCAGGATGGCGCTCTACAGTTCCGTGTCCGGCGATTTCATCTCCACCACGGTCCTGGTGCTCATTGCGGCGCCGCTCGCCACGGTGGCGCTCTACATGGGGCCGCCGGAAATGTTCGCGCTGATCTCGCTGGCGCTCACGGTGATCGCGGGAATCGGCACCAAGTCGATTTCCCGCGGGCTTGTGGCTGCGGCGGCGGGGCTCCTCGTCGGCATGATCGGGACCGAGCCCGTGACCGCCCTGCCGCGCCTTACGTTCGACATCTACCAGCTGGAAAGCGGGCTCTCACTGATCCCGGTCGCAATCGGCCTACTTGCCTTCTCGGAAATCCTGATCCAACTCGAGCGGCTGGGGGTCGGCACAGGCACCGAAGGGGCGGCGCGGAACTTTTCAGACAGGCCGGAAGACAGGTTCGTCTCACTGAAGGAATTTTTCGCGAACACGAAGACGCTGCTGCGTTCCAGTGCCATCGGCATCGGGGTCGGCGCCATGCCCGGCCTTGGTGCGCCGGTCGCCTCGTTCCTTTCCTATGACCAGGCGCTCAAGCGATCGGACAAGCCGGAGGAATTCGGCAAGGGTCGCCTCGAGGGAATCGCCTCGTCCGAAGCCGCCAACAGCGCCGTGGTGGGCGCCAGCCTGATACCGCTGTTCGTCCTCGGCATTCCCGGCAATCTCGCCGTGGCGATGCTGATGGGCGCCTTCATGATTCACGGCATGATGCCGGGGCCGCTCCTTTTCGAGGAGAACTCGCAACTGATGTACGGGGTTTTCGGCAGCCTGGTGATCGCGAGTTTCTTTCTGCTCATCATTGGCAGGTTCGGGCTCAAGCTGTTCTGCAAGGCGGTCCAGATTCCCTCGGTGGTCCTGTATCCGCTGGTGATTTTCACCTGCATCATGGGAGCTTATCTCGGGCAGTCCTCCATGTTCGACGTGATGGTGATGCTGGTGTTCGGTGTGATTGGTTATTTCATGCGCAAGTTCGATTTCTCCTACGTGGCCTTCCTCATCGGATTCATCCTCGTGCCCGAGTGGGAGCGGGCCTTGCAGCAGGTGGTGATCACGTCCCAGTACGACACGTTCCTGTTCTTCCGCCGTCCCGTGGCGGTGCTGCTGATGGCCCTGACGGTCTTCATGATCGTCAGGACGTTTCTTGCCGGCATGCGGAAAAAGGGCTGACCCGCTTTCGGCAACCCCACGGTATGCCGACGGCGGTTCCTCCGAAACGCGGACGTTCAAATGGTCGGGGTGAGTGGATTCGAACCACCGGCCCCTGCCTCCCGAAGGCAGTACTCTACCAGGCTGAGCTACACCCCGACGGCGGTAGAAGCCGCCTATTGTACTGATCGAGTCAATACGGGTGAATAGCCCGAGGAAATTTCACTCCCCTCACTGAATCTCCAGGCCGGGACGGGTAAAATCCCAACCTTTACCGGGTTCGGGACATGAGCGACAAACATTCAACACCGGGAGCACCCCGGGTTGCGGTGATCATGGGCTCCCGCAGCGACTGGGAGACCATGTCCGCGGCCTGCGAAATACTGGACGAACTGGGGGTAGCCTATCATTGTGAGGTGGTATCCGCCCATCGCACGCCTGACAAGATGATGAAGTTCGCATCGGACGCACGGGAAGTCGGCTTCAGGGTGATCATTGCCGGCGCAGGCGGGGCAGCCCATCTGCCGGGTATGGTTGCGGCGGCAACGCCCCTGCCGGTACTCGGGGTGCCGGTGGAAAGCAAGGCCCTCAAGGGCATGGACAGCCTGCTGTCCATTGTCCAGATGCCCCGGGGCGTGGCCGTGGGCACCCTTGCCATCGGGAGCACCGGCGCATCGAATGCAGGACTCCTGGCCTGTCAGATTCTTGCCCTCTCGGATGGAGACTTGGCAAAGCGGCTGGATGAGCGCCGCGCCGCCGTCACGAAGACGGTTCTCGATCAGCCCGATCCCCGGGACTGACATGGCGGACATCCTGGTGGTCGGCGCCGGCCAGCTCGGCCTGATGATGGCTGCGGCTGGAGCCCGGCTGGGGATTTCGGTGGACCGTCTTGACCACGTCACCGGTGAGGTTCTGCCGGGCACTTCGAATTCACGGCTTTCCCTGTCCCGGGAGGAGATCCTGGCGCGTTACCCGGTGATCACGGCGGAACTCGAGCACCTGCTCGGAAACGAAATGGTCGAAGGTTTGAGGAACGAGTCCGCGTGGTGCAACGGGGAGGCCTTGTCCCTGCTCCCTGCCCGGGACCAGCAGAAGGCTCTCCTTGACCAGCTCGACATTGCCACGTCGCCCTGGCAAACCGTCGATGTTTCGCAAGACCTCGATGCCGCCCGCCTTCGCCTTGGTGACGAACTGGTGGTGAAAAGCATCCGGGACGGCTATGACGGCAAGGGCCAGTGGATGGTCGGGTCCGAGGATGATGGCGGCATACCTGAACATGCCTACGGCGGCATGATCGCCGAGCGTCTGATCCATTTCGAGCGGGAGGTGTCGCTGGTGGGGGCGCGGTTCCGCGGTGGGGGCAAGGCGTTTTTTCCGCTGGTGGAGAACTATCACCAGGACGGCATGCTGCGCTATACCCTCGCACCGGCGTCCGGTAACGAAGGGCTTCAGGATGAAGCGGAGGACATGCTAGGGCGGGTGATGGACAGCTTCGACTATGTCGGCGTGATGGCTATGGAGTGCTTCGAGACACGCCAGGGACTCCTGGTCAATGAGTTGGCGCCGAGAGTACACAATAGCGGGCACTGGACCCAGGCGGGGGCCGGGATCAGCCAGTTTGATCTCCATCTGCTGGCGGTCCTGGACCGTCCGCTGGTGGAGCTTCCGACAAAACAGGGTTTCACGTTGATGCTGAACCTGATCGGTTGCCAACTGAACCCGGAATGGCAGGGTCTTGATGGAATCCAGTGCTGGTGGTACGGCAAATCATGGCGGGAGAACCGAAAACTCGGCCATATCAATATCCATGCCAGGGAACTGGACTTCCTGATGCAGGCTTCGGAGAACCTGGTGGACACACTGGACCCGTTTCACAGCGACATGCTGAACCAGGCAATCGCCAGAGCCTTGCCGGAGTAGGTGTCTCCACAGAGCCGCCGGTCTCGGGCTGCAGCAACGGTGAAGGAAGGAGTGGTGTCACCGGAAGACCATTCCGTACACTGATGCCGTGAATCAGTATTGCCGCATTTGGCCCACAACAATGCCCTGGACCTGCACCTGGTCAGCGGAAAAATTCATCGGTTCCATGTCAGGGTTCTCCGGCACCAGGCGGATCCGGTTGCCGGGCAGGGCGTGGTAGCGTTTCAGGGTAGCCTCGTAGCCGTCCACCAGGGCCACCACGATGTCACCTTCCCGGGGGGTGCCGGACTGTTGCACGATGACATAGTCCCGATCGTGGATGCCGGCCTCGATCATGGAGTCCCCGTTCACCTGGAGCACGAATCGGTCAGGACCGGCGAACAGGTCAGTGATGTTGATTTCCATGCGCTCCTCGATGGCCTCAATTGGCCGCCCGGCGGCGATCCGGCCCAGCAGGGGGATGGTCAGGTCAGCGCGTGGCTTGCCGGTACAGTGGAGATTCCTGTTGGCGCCGTCGGACGTCAGATACCCTTCGTTGATCAGCGATTTGACGTATCGGTGTACGGAACCCCTGGAGGTATAGCCGATCCCCTCGGCAATTTCCGCCAGGGTAGGCGAACGCTGTTCCTCGAAACAGGACCGGGCCACGAAATCCAGGATTTTCTCTTCAATCTCGCGCATGGAAAGGTTGAGTGCATGATGTTCTCTAACATGAGAACACTATCAGGCTCAATTGTCAATCGCCCGACAGGAAATGATGTCCAGGCAGATTGAAATCGTCAACGAGAAATCCCGGGCCATATCCCGGTACCCTGGAAGGACGTACAGGGGAATCTCATGGTTCAGTCCGTGCGTAATTCAGATGATGGAAAAAATCACGCAAGTTTCCGGCTACTCCGCCTCAGGAAAGCTGCCTTCACCAGTATAAAGATCCGTCGACAGGTACTTGAGTCCCGAATCGCAGATGATGATGGCAATCGTTCTTCCGCGCATCTCTCCCGCCAGAAGCCGGGCTGCGGCCGCCAGGTTCGCTCCTGAGGAGTAACCGCCGAATATTCCCTCCTCGCCGGCAAGTGCCCGGGTCGCCAGGCAGGCCTCTTCGCCAGAGACCGTGAGATATCCATCCACCGGGACGTCTTGCAGGAATGCCAGGTCCGGAATTGCGTACCCGCCGCCCTGGATGGGATGGTCCGGATTTGTCACCTCCTGGCCGGAAGCGGCTGCGGCCCCCTCCGGTTCGATTGCGTAGCACCGGATGGCTTCGTTCTTCTCCTTCAGAAACCTCGTGACGCCGGCATAGGTTCCGCCGCTTCCGAGAAAATCGCAGAATCCGTCGAGGCACCCGTCTGTCTGGTCCCAGAGTTCCGGCCCGGTGGTCCGGTAGTGGGCAATCAGTGCCCCCTCGCGCCTGAACTGGTCCACGCGAAATCCGTTGAGTTTTTCAGTCAGCCGCCGCGCCTCCCGTTCGACGAGTTCAAGGTCCTGCCCCGAAACCTGTCCGGGAATGGAACCCGGCATCTGATCGACAAGCACGACCTCGGCCCCGAGTGCACGCATCATCCGGGCCCGCTCCGGGGAATTGCCCTTCGACATCACCGCGATGAACGGGTAGCCCCTGATGCCGCACACGATGGCAAGGCCGGTTCCCATGTTTCCCGACGTCAGTTCGATCACGGTCTGGCCGGGCGACAGCAGACCCGTGGCCTCCGCATGATCGATGGCACCGAGGGCGGCCCGGTCCTTTTTTGAGAAGCCGGGGTTCAGATAATCCAGCTTGGCAAGGATGGTGCCCTGGAGATCACGGTTGCGGGTGAAACGGTCAAGGCGCACCAGGGGTGTGTGCCCGATTGCTTCAAGGATGGATTGATACATGCTTGGATTATTCTATCTTCCAGCCAACCCCTTCATCCAGTTGTAAACAGGCTCCATTTCCCTGAGCTTTCGTTTGAAGTCATCTTCAAAGCCTTCCCCCAGACCGACCTTGCACAGGACAGTCAGGTGCGGCGAAACATCCATCAGGCGCCTTCGATCCCCTTTCATCGGTTGTTTCACCCGGGTTACCAATTGCTTCGTCCGGCCACGGTAGGATTTTGTTGAATCCAGGCAGTCCAGCGCCTCCCTGACCATTTGCAGCCATTTCCGGTTGTCTGTCTCGGCCAGGCTGACCATCCCCCCGCCGATGAATTGTTCTTTGATTTCCGGCCTGCTGGGACCCTGCCAGGCGTCTCTTACAAGTCTTATGAAGATTCCATCAGGATCGTTAACCTGCGACTTCAGATTCTCAAGACTGGGATGGTTCTGCTCGGACAACAGCAACTTGGCAATGGGCCAGTCATCATATTTTAATCCCTCAAGGTTCACCCCCAAGTGAGCCTCATTCGATTCGGCGGTCAATGCCAGGTTCCATTGCGTCCCGAAGTTATCGTCGCTCATGCCGAACCAGGGCATGTTCAGTTGACCGAATGGCCTGCCCTTGATGGTCAGCACCGATGTGAAAATTTTCAGATATTCGGCATACTCATGATGTCTGTCACTTGCCGCTACTGGCTTTCGCCTTTTCCTTTGCACATTGACTTTCGTTTCTTCTGGTCTTGTAACTGGCATGTCAAGAATCTTGATGCTGGACTGGGAATCAATGATCGACTGAAGCACGATTAACGCATCATCCGTCCCCAAGTTGAAAAATTCACGTCCTTTCTGCCTGAGTGGGGCGAGTTTCCTGTGCACCAATGCTTCAAGTCCCTTGCAGTCGTTCGTGTAAACGAAGTGAGCAACTTCCCAGAGAAAGTCACCGGTTGAACTGTTGTTAATTTCTTCGCATCTCGCCCACGGCGTTCTTGCGGTCCTGCCGATCTTGCAGACGGGAAGGATAATTTCCTTGACTTCCAGTTATGTAGACATAACCAGTTTCCAGGATTGGATCATCGGTCATTTCACCTGTACCTCTTTCTTCGACTGCCGGATTAAATTGCCTTTGAGATCCTGGCCGCATTCAGCAGCGCAACCGGAACCGGCCAGGTTGATCCATGCGGACGAAGCAGGGGCCGTCATGTTCTTGCACCGTCCAACCGGATTCGGAGGTTGCGTTATATCCTCCGTTCACACCCGGGGAAACTACACAGCATCTCGAAAACCAGGTTCGCGGCAAGCAGGGCGGTGTTCCCCGTGGTGTCGTAGGGGGGTGAGACTTCCACCAGGTCCGCCCCGACCAGGTTGAGGCCGTATACCCCGCGGATGATCTCGATTCCCTGAGAGGCTGTGAGCCCGCCGGGTTCCGGCGTGCCCGTCCCGGGGGCCGCGGAAGGGTCGAGGCCGTCGATGTCGAAACTGAGATAGGTCGGTGTCTCGGGTCCGATCACGTCCCTGATTTCCGCCATCAGTGGCTCCAGGGACCTGTACCAGCATTCCTCTGCTGGCACCACCCGCGCGCCCTGGTTCCGGGACCAGTCGAAGTCCTCCGCGCTGTAACCTGTGGTCCGAAGGCCGATCTGGAACATCTTCGACCCCTGTACCAGGCCTTCCTCGATGGCGCGGCGGAATATGGTGCCGTGGGCGATCTTCTCGCCGAACATAACGTCGTTGATGTCGGCATGCGCATCCACATGCACCAGTGCCACCGGTTCATGCACCTTTCTGAGCGCCCTCAGGATGGGCAGGGCGATGGTGTGGTCGCCGCCCAGGCTGACGGGTTTCGCGCCATGAGCGAGGATTTCATCGTAGTGCCGCTCGATGACGTCGATGGACTTCAGCAGGTTGAAGGTGTTGATGGCCACGTCGCCGGCATCCCCCACCTGGAAGCTGTCGAAGGGTGCGGCGCGTGTATGCATGCCATAGGGCCGGACAAGCACGGATTCGCCCCGGATCTGCCTCGGTCCGTAGCGGGATCCGGATCGGTTACTGGTGCCGATGTCGAGCGGTACGCCGACGATGGCGATGTCGAGGCCTTCCGCGGTGGCATGGGCCGGCAGGCGGAACATGGTGCCCGGGCCGGCAAAGCGCGGCATCTGGTTGCCGCCCAGGGGCTGGTTGTTTTCAGTTGGCATGAATACGGTACAACCGGTTTTATGAACTCATTCGGATACAGGAAGATTATAGGTTGGTCGATGGATGGCTGTAACTTTTTTTCATCCAGCCTCCATTCTGCCCGCATGTTTTCGACGGCATTGCACGTTCCGGCGTCGTGCAAACGGTCCCCGGCGCGTGGTATATAACCGTCGTCCGATCCGTGTCCGGAAGCCATTGAAACAGCGACAATACAAACGTCCTGAATTGAAGAATGGTGTTTGAAGCCTGCCCGGATTCCAGGGGTGCAATCCCGTTCCGTCGAAACTGATCGGTCTGATGCCAGCCCGTTGTACGTTACCGCATGACCCTCTGTCACGCTGCAGGTACGACCAACACGGGTGTCGATCAAATGCAGACTATAGGGTTGAGACATGAGCAATCTTCAGAAAGCCTCCGGTATTGAAAACGCGGTTGCCGTCAGTGCCCGACGAATCGGGGAATCGCCGTTCGTCGTGCACGCCGGCGGTCCGGACATCGTTCGCGGCGTGGACCGCTCGATTCCCGGGAGGCCTCCGTCTGGACGGGCCCGTCAGTCTGGGGAGGCCCGATGACGCCCCTGGCCCCGCGCCCCAGGCGGAGTTTCATTTTCGTGCCGGGTCTCCGGCCGGAGATGTACCCCAAGGCGCTGTCCTGCGGGGCGGACATGGTCTGCGTGGAACTGGAGGACGGGATTGCGCCCGGCGACAAGGCCCGTGCACGGGAGCTGGCGCTGTCGCTGTTTGGGCAGTCCCCCGGGGATGACGGGGTGGAGCGGATCTTGCGGATCAACTCGATCCGCGAGCGGTTCGGCATGGAGGATGTGCTGGCGGTGCTGGAAGCCGCGACGCCGCCGCCGGCGCTGATGCTGCCCAAGGTCCGCACGCCGGACGAGGTGGTGATGCTGGACCGGCTGCTGGACGAGGCGGGGCATCCGACGCGGCTGCATGTAATCATCGAGACCAATGCCGGGCTGGAGGCGGCCTTTGCGATTGCCGGGTGTTCGGGGCGGATTGATGCCTTGTTCTTCGGTGGTGTGGACATGGCGGCGGAGTTGCGCTGCACGAACGCCTGGGAGCCGCTGTTGCATGCGCGTTCCCGGGTGGTGCATGCCGGGGCCGGTGCGGGACTGGACGTGATCGACGTGCCCTATCTGGATCTGGATGATGCGGAGGGGATGCGGGTGGAGGCGGAACGTGCCCGGGACCTGGGATTCGCGGGCAAGGGTGCGGTGCATCCGAAGCAGATTGCGGCACTGAACGAGGTGTTCACGCCATCGGCGGAACAGGTTGGGCGTGCGCGCCGGATCATCGCGGAGTTCGAGGCTGCGGACACGGGCCTGGTGGTCATTGACGGCAAGCTGATCGAGAAGCCGGTACTGCGCAACATGTATCGCATCGTCGCCATCGCCGAGCGGATGGGAAGATGACGGAAGGGAACAGGAGCGGGACCTGCCTTCCCGACGCGAATGGGCACGTTCCTCGCGGGGAGCATCCGTTCACGGACCCGGCCTTCACGGATACGGATATCCGGAAACCGGGTAGCGCATACAGGGCCCGGGTCGGTTTTCCTGTACCCTGCACCGTGCACTGTATCCAGGGGGAGACATGAAAACTCATGCCAGAGTGGTCGTGATCGGCGGCGGAATCGGCGGGGCGTCCACGCTGTACCACCTGACCCGGGAGGGCTGGACCGATGTGGTGCTGGTGGAGCGCGATGAGCTGACGTCCGGTTCCACCTGGCACGCCGCCGCCCAGGTGACCCAGTTCGGCGTCAATCAGACCATGGTGGCGCTGAAGCGCCATTCCATCGACCTGTACCGGGAATTGGCACGGGATCCCGAGTACCCCATCAACTATCACATCACCGGGGGCATGCGCCTTGCGCATACCAGAGCACAGGTGGATACCTACCGCCATTTTGTCGGCATGGCGTCTGGGGTCGGCGTGGAGATGGAATTCATTGATGCCGCCGAGGTGGGCCGGCGCCACCCCCTCATGCAGACCGACGGCCTCCTGGGGGCCTGGTGGGACCCTCTTGACGGGGATATCGACCCCGCCCAGCTGGTCTTCTCGCTGGCCAGGCGGGCGCGGAAGGCGGGCGCGGAGGTGTACCGGTTCAACGAAGTCCATGACATCACCCGAAAGACCGGTGGAGAATTCATCGTCCACACGAAGAACGGCGACATCACCTGCGAGATGGTGGTCAACGCCTCCGGCTACCGGGTCAACGAGGTGGGTGCGATGCTCGGCATCAGCCATCCCGTCATCTCCATGGAGCACATGTACTTCCTGACGGAGCCCATCCCCGGAATCGAGGCGCTTGATTTCCGCGTGCCTGTCATCCGGGACCCCGGGGACGATTTCTACAGTCGGCAGGAGAAGACCGGGCTCCTGGTCGGGGTCTACGAGCAGGGCTGCCGGCCCTTTGGCATGGACGGAATCGACCCCGGCTTCACCAGCGCGCTTTGCCCGTCGGACCTTGACCGGTGCCTGGACAACATGGAGGGCATCTTTCGGCGGCTGCCTTGCCTGACGGAAACCGGCATCCACACGGTCATCAACGGCCCCATCACCTACAGCGCCGACGGCAGCCCGCTGGTGGGGCCGGTGCCCGGGGTGCCCAACGCCTTTGCCTGTCTCGGGCTTCGCGCCGGCATCGGCGAGGGCGGCGGACTCGGCAAGGTGCTGGCCGAGATCATGGTGCACGGGGAGTGCGAATGGGACGCCTGGTATCTGGATCCCCGCCGCCTCACCGGCTGGGCGAGCACCGAGGCCACCTGCCTGAAGGCCGTCGAGGAGTACCGGAACGAATTCCACTACCATCTGCCGCATGAGCACCGTTCGGCTGCCCGATGCCTGCGCACCACACCACTCCACGCCGAGCTCGAACACCAGCACTGTATTTTTGGGGTGGTGAACGGATGGGAGCGGTCGCTCTTCTTCAGGCCGTCAGCAGACTTCGTGGACGAACACTCCTGGCGATTCACGCCCACCCTGGAGGTGGTGGCCGGGGAAGTGGCTGGCCTCGCCGGCGCCGCCGGGCTGATGGAGGTTTCCGGATTCAACCGCTACGAAATCCGGGGCCCCGGGGCCGGTGCGTTCCTTGACGACATGACCTGCAGTGTGCTGCCCGGGACTGACGGAAAGGTCAGCCTCTGCTACCTTCTGACCGCCAGGGGGCACGTTCTTTCCGAGGCCACCATCGCAAGGCTCGGCGAGGACCACTACTGGTACGGCTCCGCCGCCGGCGCTGAATGGCATGACCGGGACTGGCTGCACCTGCACATGCCGCGGTCCGTGACCCTGACGGAATTGACGGGGAGTCACACCACGCTGGTGGTGGCGGGGCCGTTTTCGAGGGAACTCCTCGAGTCACTCTCCCCCCGGGGCGACTGGTCCCGGGAGTCATTCCCTCCCATGCACGCCAGGCGCATGCATATCGGGCACGCGGAAGTGATGTGCATGCGGGTAAGTTTCTCCGGCGAACTCGCCTATGAACTGCATGTCCCGAACGAGAGGCTGCTCCTGGTCTACCGGTTGCTGAAAGAGGCGGGGCGGGCATTCGGCCTCGTCCAGTTCGGGCTCTACGCCACCGAGTCCATGCGTCTCGAGAAGGGTTACCTGCACTGGAAGGCGGATCTGATCCATGAGCACAACCCGCTGGAAGCCGGCCTTGGGCGCTTCGTCAGGATGGACAAGGGCGCCTTTATCGGCAGGGAGGCACTGGCAGAGCAAATCCGCCGCGGGGACCGGCGGCGGCTTGTGGTGATGACGGTGGATTGCGATCATGCTCCTGCCCATGGAGGGGATCCGGTGTACCGGGACGGCAGGCTGGTTGGCTCCGTGACGTCTGCAGGTTACGGGCACCGGGTGAACAGGAACATCGCCTATGCCTACGTGGAGCCCGGGTCGTCGACGCGGGAGATGGACCTCGACGTTGGCATTCTCGGGGAGCGCTACCCCGCGAGGGTCGGTGCGCCATGCCTGTACGACCCGGAAAACCGGCGCTGGAAGGACTGATGAGCCCAAGGCGCACCAGGCGGGGAGGGCAATCCAGCAGGGAAGCCATGCATGCGCAGCGCGCCCGACCTCCGGCGGTCGATCCCTGTCCCCCGGGCCCGGCCGGGGGCCGCTACAGGCCACTCGGCGAGGGGGAGGTTCGGGCGATCTACGACACCGCCCTTGGGATACTCGCGGAAATCGGCATGGGCGAGGTCCCCGCGGTGCTCAGGGAAAAGGCCCTGTCAGCCGGGGCGGAACTCAGCGACCGGGGCAGGCTTTGCTACCCCCGCGCCATGGTGGAGGACATCATTGCCGGGGCCTGCCGGTCCTTCACCTTCCATGGCCGCGACCCCGCGCACGATATCGAGGTCGGGGAAGAGCGGGTGTATTTCGGCACTGGCGGTGCGGCGGTGCAGACCCTGGATCTGGAGAGCGGCGACTACCGCCCGTCCACCCTGAAGGATCTCCATGACTTCACCCGCCTGGCCGACGCGCTCAAGAACATCGCCTGGTTCACCCGCTGCTGCGTCGCCACCAACGTGCCGGACAATTTCGACCTCGATATCAACACCGCCTATACGCTGGTGCGCGGAACCACCAAGCCCATCGGCACCAGTTTTTTCGTCGCCGGCCATGTGGACCCGGTCATCGCGCTCTTCGACCGGGTGCTTGGCGGGGAAGGGCGCTTCCGCAAAAGGCCGTTCTGCAAGGCTCACGTCAGTCCGGTGATTTCGCCCCTTCGGTACGGGGCCGACGCGGTGCACGTGGCCCTGGCCGCCATGCGCCACCGGATGCCGCTCAACAACATCGTGGCCGCGCAGTCCGGCGCCACGGCGCCGGCGGCGCCCGCCGGGATGCTGGCCTCGACGCTGGCCGAGACCCTCTCGGCGCTGGTCATGGTCAACGTGTTCGAGCGCGGCTACCCGATGATCTTCTCCAACTGGCCCTTCGTGATCGACCTTCGGACGGGTTCGTTCGCCGGCAGCGGCGGCGAGATTTCCCTCCTGAACGCCGCCTCGGTGCAGCTCGCCAACTGGCTCGGACTACCGTCGGGTGCGGCCTGCAGCATGGCGGATGCCAAGGCGGTGGATGCGCAGATGGGGCTGGAGAAAGCGCTGTCCGCGACGGCCGTGGGCCTCGCGGGCGGTAACATGCTGTACGAGTCCTCCGGCATGATGGCGAGCCTCCTCGGTGCTTCCTTCGAGGCTTTCGTGGTGGATGACGAGATGCTTTCCCTGGTGTACCGGCTCCTTCGGGGCATCGAGGTCAACGACGGGACCCTGAACCCCGGGGCGATTCGCGAGGCGGTCTTCGGCGAAGGGCATTTTCTCGGCGGGGCGGACACCATGGCGGCCATGGAGCGGGACTACTACTATCCCGCGCTGTCGGACCGCCAGGACCCGGTTTCCTGGATGGCGGCGGGCAAGCGAACGATCCTCGAAAAGGCCAACGAGCGAGCGCGTATGATCCTCAGGGACCATCGTCCGGTATACATCGACCCGAAGACCGATGCCGATCTGAGAAGTCGCTTCAACATCCTGCTTCCCTGACCCCGGAAAGGCGGCGGTTGCTCCGTCAGCCAATCTGCCGGCCGACCCACTCCCCCGCATCGCCGATACGGTTTTTCCCGGCGGCGTAGTCGTCGATGAGCCGGATCAGCCGCTCGCGGCCAAAGGAGTCCTCGTGTCCGCCGTGCACGATGCTGACGGGCAGGGAACGCAGCCGCTCCAGGCTTTGTCGGTACAGGGCCCTGTCCGAGTGGTAGAGGGTATCGTAGAGCGCGCCGTCGTAGACGGTATCGCCGGAAAACAGGGTTCCCGTAGCCTGCTCGTAGAGCGCGATGGAGCCCGGGGAATGGCCGGGCAGGTGCAGGACCCTGAAATGACGGTCGCCGAGATCCACCACGTCGCCCTCGTCCAGATAGCCGGTCAGGGGGGCGGGCGTCACGCTGTATTCGCGGTAATCGTAGCCGTCATGGGGCAGGGCGCTGAACGTCTCCGCACGGATGAAAGGGCCCCAGTCCGCAGCATTGTCTCTGGTCGGTGCAGCGTGGATCCCGGCCTCGCTCCGGTGTCCCAGCCGGGTCTCGAATTCATGCTGGCCGCCGATATGATCGAAATGGGCGTGGGTGGCGATGCAGGTTACCGCCCGCCCGGAAATCAGGCTCACCTCCTTCTTGAGCGGCCGCAGTCCCATCCCGGAGTCGATCAGAAGGTCACGCTCGCGTCCCCTGACATGCCAGATGTTGCAGCGAAGCCAGGCGGCGACATGGGTCTCCCGTATCAGGCTGATGCCATCGCCGACCGGGTGGATTTCGTACCAGTCTGATGCGGGTTTCAGGGTCATGGAATGTTCGGTCTGGAATGTGTCGGGCAGCAAGTATACGCTGTCGGAAATCCGGTTGTCCGACCCCCGCTTAAGTGGTATCGTTTTCGGCGGAATCGCTGAATTCCCCAGTATTGCCAACCGACTGGCATTTCGATTCACTGACCCTTCTGGAGGAGACGAATCATGAATATCAGACACATTTTACTTGGCCTGACGGCGGGCGTCATGGCTTGCAACAATGTCCTTGCGGCCAACGGTTCCTCGGATCCCATCAAGATCGCGATCAACGAATGGACCGGGCAGCATATCTCCGCGCATATCACCGGCCAGCTTCTGCAGAAGGCCGGTTTCAACATTGAGTACGTTACCGCGGGTGCGGTGCCGCAGTTCAAGGGCATTGCCGAGGGCAACCTGCACATGCAGCCTGAGGTTTGGGACAACAACGTCGGCGACATCTATCCCAAGGCGGTGGAGTCCGGCGACATCATCAAGGTCGGCCCCCTTGGCCTCGAACCGCGGGAAGGCTGGATGTATCCCGCCTACATGGCGGAAAAATGCCCCGGCCTGCCATCCCACGAGGCGCTGATCGAATGTGCCCAGGCGTTTGCTGCGCCGGAAACCTTCCCCAAGGGGCGACTGATCACCTACCCGGCTGACTGGGGCACGCGGTCGAAGGACCTCGTGGAATCCGCGGATTTGCCGTTCCAGCCCATTGCCGGCGGCAGCGAGGGCGCCATGATCGCCGAACTCAAGGCGGCCTATGCGGCCAAGGAGTCCGCCCTGATGATGTTCTGGGCCCCGCACTGGTTGCATGCGGAACTGGACATGGACTGGGTGGATCTGCCCGCCGCCCATCCGAACTGCGGCACCGAACCTGAGCATGGCTTCGATCCGAACAAGACCAATGACTGTGGTTTCGCCCAGGCCAACATCGGCAAGATC
The DNA here is from genome assembly GCA_965213885.1 of Candidatus Poriferihabitaceae bacterium. Classification (GTDB taxonomy): domain Bacteria; phylum Pseudomonadota; class Gammaproteobacteria; order Arenicellales; family Poriferihabitantaceae; genus VYFG01. The sequence goes on along the minus strand of OZ243919.1, from coordinate 1,867,551 downwards.
GTGTGGAAGGGCTTCGGCGAGAAGTGGCCCGGCGCGCTCAAGCTGTTCGAGGCCATGACCATTGACAACGCCACCCAGAATGCCCTGATGCTGGAAGTGGACAGCAAGAAGCGGGATCTCGAGGAGGTGGTGACCGAGTGGGTCAATGCCAACGAGGACAGATGGTCTGCCTGGGTCGCCGCCGGGATGTGATCCGCTGACAATCACGGCTTCCCGATCCCGGGGCCGGGACATGCCCGAAGGCATGCTTCCCGGCCCAGTTGCCCGGGTGCCCGTCCGTTCCGCGCATCCCCGCTACCCCCCCTGATGGAAAAACCGATCAAGCTTTCCTGCCGCAACGTCTGGAAAGTCTATGGCGATACCCCCGACCGGTTCTTCGACCGGGGCGCCGGCGCGGTTCCCGACCCGGACGCCCACGCCGGCGGAATCCGGGAATCCGGGCATATCGTGGCCTGCGGCGACGTCAGCTTCGATGTGCACGTGGGTGAGATCTTCGTCATCATGGGGCTGTCGGGGTCGGGAAAGTCTACCGTGGTGCGCTGTCTCTCGCGCCTGGTGGAGCCCACTGCGGGGGAGGTCCTGCTTGACGGGGAGGACCTTCTCAAGAAGAATGCCGCCGAGCTCATCGACATCCGCAGACACAAGATGGGGATGGTGTTCCAGAGTTTCGGCCTCCTGCCCCATCTGAATGTCATCGACAACATCGCCTTCCCGCTGAAACTCCAGGGACTCGGTGTGGCGGATCGGCGTCAGCGGGCGCAGCGGGTGATCGACCTCGTGGGCCTGACAGGCAGGGAAAAGAGCTACCCGAGGCAGCTCTCCGGCGGCCAGCAGCAGCGGGTGGGCATCGCCCGCTCCCTGGCGGTGGAGCCGGACATCTGGTTCCTGGACGAGCCCTTTTCCGCCCTGGATCCCCTCATCCGGCGCGAGATGCAGAACGAGTTCCTGAGCATCCAGAACCAGCTGCACAAGTCCATCGTCTTCATCACCCATGATTTTCTCGAGGCCCTGCGCATCGCGGACCGCATGATGATCATGAAGGACGGACAGATCGTGCAGATGGGCACACCCGCGGAGCTCATTGTGAACCCGGCGGATGATTACGTCGCCGAATTCACCAACGACGTGCCCGTCACACGTGTGCTCACGGCCCGGTCGGTGGCTCGCGTCACGACTGGATCCGACCAGGGCGAGCATCTGCCGGAGGTGGACGAGAAGTGCTGCATCGAGGATCTCCTGCCGGTGCTTGCCGAGACATCCGGCGTCCGGGTGCGGGCGGAGGACGGGACCTCCCTCGGCATCGCCACCGCCGAAAACGTGATCCGGGCACTGGCCAGGGAGAGCGCCTCCAGTGGGCGCTGAGACCGGGCAGAGGCTGCTCTGGATCGTCCTCATCGGGCTGCTGCTGCTGATCCAGCTCCTGGGGGAGAAGGGCGACTGGTTCATCGCCTATCCGGAGGGATGGGTGGTGCCGCTGACCCCGATGCTGAACGGCGCAATGAACTGGTTCACCAAGTGGACCGGCTGGTTTTTCCGCGGGTTGTCGGACATCCTTGCGGTGCCGGTCGGGGGGGTCCAGCTGTTCCTGCAATGGGTCCCCTGGCCGGTGGTTGTGGTACTGACGGCAGCTGCATCCTGGGCCGCATCGGGATGGAAGCTGGCGGTGTTCTCGACCTTGGCGCTGCTGTACATGGTTGTCGTGGGCTACTGGCCGGAAAGCATGAATTCGCTCTCCCTGGTCATCCTCTCGGTGCCGCTGGCCATCGCGGTGGGGTTCATGTTCGGCGTGTGGGGGTTTCGCTCGGACCGCGCGGAAAAGATCATCCTGCCCATGCTCGACATGCTCCAGACGATTCCCGCGTTCGCCTATCTCCTGCCGATCCTGCTCCTATTCGGATTCGGGCCCGTGGTCGGACTGATTGCGAGCATCCTATTCGCCTTTCCTCCCATGGTGCGCAACACCATGCTGGGTCTGCGGCGGGTATCTGCCGAGGTCATCGAGTCCGGCCTCATGTCCGGGGCCACTCCGAGACAGCTCTTCTGGCAGGTGCGGATTCCCTCCGCGTCCCACCAGTTGCTGCTGGGTGCCAACCAGACCACCATGGCGGCCGTCTCCATGGTCATCATCGCCTCGATCATCGGCGGCACGGCGGACATCGGCTGGGAGGTGCTGCTGCGCATCCGCAAGGCACAGTTCGGTGAAAGCATACTTGCAGGCATCGTGATTGCCCTGCTGGCCATGGTCATCGACCGCATCACCTACGGATTCGCCGGTGAGGATGACCGGGAACCCGGCGCCGAGGAGGGTTTCCTGCGACGCCACCGCTACCTGGTGATCGGGGCCGCTGCGGCCATCCTGGCCTTTTTTCTTGCGAACGTGGTTCCCGCGTTCAGGGAGTGGCCCCGGGCCTGGGTGATCTATCCTGCCGATGCCATGAACCAGTGGCTGGAGAACTTCATTCTCAACTGGGGCGACGTCATCGGCGCGCTGAAGACGGTGGCGTTCTACTACATCATGCTGCCGGTGCGGGTAGGTCTCGTGGATACCATCAGTCCCTATTCCTGGGGCTTTGAATTCACCCAGCCCATGCGCCTGGGCTACGCGGTGCTGATCGCGGCGCTCGGCGCCTGGGCCTGGTTCCGGGGCCGGGCGCCCCTGGCACTGACCGTCTTGTTCATGGGGGTGCTGCTCTACTTCGGGCTGACCAAGCTCTCCTGGCTGGTGCTGGTGGCAATGACCTCGGTCCTCGGCTTCCAGCTGGGCGGCAGGAAGCTCGCGACCGGGACCCTGCTGGCGCTCCTGTCTCTGGTCCTGGCGGGCGTGTGGCCCCAGGCGATGCTGTCGGTCTATCTTTGCGGCATCGCGGTGCTCATCGCCTTTGTCGTGGGCGGCATGATCGGCATCGTCGCTTCGGAGGTGAACATGGTGTCCAGGCTCGTGCGTCCCATCAACGACACCCTGCAGACCATGCCGCTGTTCGTGATCCTGATTCCCTTCGTCATGCTCTTCAAGATCGGGGAGTTCAGCGCCCTTCTGGCCGTCGTCGCCTACGCAATCGTCCCGTCCATCCGCTACACCGAGCATGGCCTCCGGAATCTCCCCGCGGACGTGATCGAGGCGTCCACCAGCATGGGCTGCACCCGCTGGCAGCTGCTGTCTCAGGTGAAGCTGCCCCTTGCCCTGCCGGTGATCATGCTGGGTCTCAACCAGACCATCATGTATGCCATCGCCATGCTGGTGATCGCCGCTCTGGTGGGCACCAACGGCCTCGGGCAGCAGGTGTACATCGGCCTTGGCGACGGCGACTTCGGCGTGGGCATCATCGCCGGCATCGGTATGGCGATCATCGCCATGGTGGCGGACCGCTTCCTCCAGGGCTGGAATGCCAAGAGACAGGCCGCGTATTCCTGAGAAGGTGTCCGGGTTGTCCGTCCATGGCCCGGCCGGAGATCCCCTTTCACCACGAATCGCATCCCGGATTCATCTGGACCGGGATGTGCCTGTGCTATAGTGGCCCCACAGCACGGGCAGGAACGGGAGACAAGGCCGTGAAATCCAGATGCAACAGATTTTTCCGGGTGGTATTGTAACGTCCATGGCGCGAACGAGAGCCCTTGCCCCGGGCACCGCGGAGCACTCACCATCCCGTCGCCGGCTCTTTGCCGGCGTGGCCGCGGGGCTGGTGCTCCCCGTGGGCGCCTGGGGGGCGGCTTCTCCTCGGGTGCACAGTCTTGCCCTGGTTGCCGGGAGGAGCCGCCAGCGCCTGGACCCGGAACTGCCCGCGGACACGGAAACCTGGTCCTACAACGGACAGGTGCCGGGGCCCCTGATCCGGCTGAGGCAGGGCGAGCGCCTGGTGGTGGATTTTCGAAATGAACTTGCCGAGGGCAGCGCAATCCACTGGCATGGCCTGAGGATCGACAACGCGATGGACGGGGTGGTGGGCATGACCCAGGAAAGCGTCCTTCCGGGGGAAACCTTCCACTACGAATTCACAGTGCCGGACGCGGGGACGTACTGGTATCACGCCCACCAGCGCTCATCCGAACAGGTGGGGCGCGGGCTCTACGGGGTCCTGGTGGTGGACGAACCGGAACCGCCGGATGTGGACCGGGACGTGGTCCTGGTGCTGGATGACTGGCGCCTGGACGAGACGGGGCGCATCCATCCGTCCTTCGGGAACCTCCACGACATCACCCATGCGGGTCGCGTCGGCAACTGGCTGACCGTGAACGGCAGGGGCAGCGAGACGATCCGCGTCGAGGCGGGAGACCGGCTTCGCCTCAGGCTGGTGAACACCGCCAATTCCCTGGTCATGACCCTGAAGATTCCCCCGTGGCGGGCCTGGGCCGTTTCGCTGGACGGCATGCCGCTGGCCGCACCATGGACAGTCCGGTCCGAGCTGGTGCTCAGTCCCGGGCAGCGGATGGATGTCATCGCGGATGTTCCGGCGGAACCGGGTGTGGACGCGACACTGGATTTCCACGACCGCGGACAGGTGATCCCGCTGGTTGGGTTCTCTCCGTCGGACTACCCCGGCAAACCGCCGAGGGCGGAGTCCCCCCGGGCCCTCCCACCGAATCCCGTGCGCCCGGCAGCGGCCGTGCCGGATGCAAGCACCCCTCTGGTGATGCGGGGCGGCGCCATGGGGGACCTCGACCGGGCGGACTACCAGGGGGAGATGCTGGACATCCGGGCGCTGGCGCGCCTTGGCATGGTCTGGGCGCAGAACGGCGTGATCGGCAGGCCGGAGAAGCCCCTGTTGTCCGCGCCTCTCGGAAGCACCCAGGAGATTGTCTTCGAGAACCGGACAGCCTGGTTCCACGGCATGCATCTGCATGGCCATCATTTCGAGGTTCCGGGTGCCATGACCGGGACAGCGGAGTCCGGCGGGGTGCTCAGGGACACGGTGCTGATTCCGCCGGGGGAACGCCTGGCGGTGAAGTTCCTGGCGGACAACCCGGGTGACTGGCTGTTGCATTGCCACATGCTTGAGCACCAGACCGGCGGCATGGTGACCTGGATCAGGGTAGGGTGAACGAATTGAACCCCTGACAGGTCAAAGGCCTTGCCCACGCTTCTCATCGTCGCGAACTGTCCCTCCGACAACTGCCGCAGGCTGCGTGACGCGGTGGTGCGGGGCGCCGCGAACGATGCCTTCGAAGACGTTCGGCTGGTAGTGCGGGACCCCCTGCAGGCGGAGCCTTCGGACGTGCTGGACGCGGATGCGGTGATCGTGGGCACCACCGAGAACTTCGGCTACATGAGCGGGCTCATCAAGGATTTCTTCGAGCGCATCTACTACCCCTGTCTCGAGAAAACCGAGGCCATGCCCTGCGCGCTCTATGTCAAGGGCGGCCTGGACGGTCAGGGCGCCCGAAGCAGCATGGAAAAGATCATCACCGGGCTTCGCTGGAAGCCCATTGCCGACACCCTCGTGATGCGGGGCGAATTTTGCGACGGGTTTCTCGGGCAGTGCGAGGAGCTGGGAATGCAGATGGCAGCCGGTCTGGATGCGGGGATCTACTGATCGCGGCCCCGGTCCGGCGAACCCGGGGGTAGGGACCGGACAGCCTTCACCGATGTGCCCCCGCCCCTTGGCCAATACGTGTACATTTCAGTATGCTAAAGTATGGTTTATCCACTGACCAATCCTTAAGGAGTAGCGATTCATGAATGCAGTTCACAAAGCCTTGGCAGCTCCGGCACTGATGGCCGCGGCCCTGTTCACCGCGATACCCGAGGCACTGGCGGACGATGCCACCGACAAGGCCATCAAGGCGAGGCGGGGTGCGATGCAGCTCTACAGCCACTACGCCGGCCCGCTCTTCGCCATGGCCAAGGGCGACCTTGATTACGATGCCGCGCTGGCCGCCCAGTTGGCGGAAAACCTGAACGTCGTGGTGAACCTGAGCGGCGCGCGCATGTGGCCGCCCGACTCCCACAACGAGGCGCGCGAGGGCAAGACCCGGGCCAGACCCACGATCTGGGAGGCCGGATCGGAGGTTGGCGAAAAATCCCAGGCAATGAAGGACGCCGCCCTTGAGATTTCGCTGGTCGCCGGGGACGGGCTGGACAGCCTGAGGGATGCAGTCAGGTCCGTCGGGGGGGCCTGCAAGGGCTGCCACGATGACTACCGCACCAAGGATTTCTAGGTAAGGCGCCGGCACCCGGACTATCATGTCGACCCCGTCCGGCGGTCCCGGACCCGCCTGACCCGCAGGCAGGCCCGTGCCGGTCTAGGGTACAGCAGGACAAGATCACCATGCAGGAACAGTATGAGCAGCGCAAGATCTGGGATCCCCTGACCAGGATCTGGCACTGGCTCCTGGTGATCACGGTCACCACCGGCTGGCTGCTCGGCCAGTACCGTGATTTCGACACCATCGACTATCACATGTATCTGGGATACACCACTGGGACGCTCCTGCTGATCCGGATCTACTGGGGGTTTGTCGGCCCCCGACCGGCCCGCTTCCGCGCACTGGTGGTGTCTCCGACGGCCCTTGCCTGCTATCTGCGCGGCATGTTTCGGCGGTCACCGAGCGGCGTTCCCGGCCACAACCCGGTGGGCGCCCTGTCGGTCATTGCCATTCTTCTTGCCCTGGCGGTCCAGGTCATCACCGGGCTGTTCTCCGAGGACGATGGACTGTTTGCCGAGGGTCCTCTTGCGGGGATGGTGTCCTCCGGCATACGCGGATCAATCGGTCACATCCACCACCTGAACGCGCGTATCCTGCTCGCCCTGGCTGGGCTGCATGTCGCCGCGATCCTGTTCTATCTCGTCTGGAAACGGGAGAACCTGGTCAAGCCGATGATTACCGGCTGGAAGATCGTCAGAAAGGACCGCTGAACTTCACCGCAACCGCTGTTACCGCGCGTCCCGTGTGCACCAGCCCTTGAAGCCGGTCGCGCCCCTCCGAGTCAATCAAATGACGTAAAATTTCTTCTTGATCAAGCCTCTCAATAAGTGACCGGTACTCATTGAGAGGCTACTTTAGTATCCGAAACTTTCTGGTGGGAGGCGTGCTAGTCTGTTTCGGCAATCAGCAGGTAGCCACGGTTTTCGATTGTATCGAAGGTGCGCATCGCCTTCACAAGGTCTCCGGTTCTGACCCAGGCCCAGGGTGCCCTGTTGGGGTTCACGTCCATGATCAGGAATGAATCGCTTTCCTCGTCGTAAGCCCCGACCGGGGAGATGTGTCCACCGCCCTGCTGTCCGAGTTCCCTGCGCGCGTAGTTGATCAGCACATAATCGTTCCCGGAAGCAAGGTTCCGTGCGATCTCCCGGCGGATTGTCGAGGCATCCGCCGCCTCGCCCACGACCCGGACCGTCACGTCGACACCATGGCTTCGAAGCACCTGGGCGAGTTGGTGAAGCTGCAGTCCGAAGTCGCGCATCGGCTTGCCGCCGATCTCGATGGGCTTGCCGAGAACCTCAATCCGGGACTTCGTGCGCCCGGTGAGAACGTTGTTGGGCGTGTACTTGCCGAAAAACGGGTTCGCGCCTTCAGGAAGCCAGGCAAGTTCGTGTTCGGCGATGGAAGAACTGTCCTGGGGCAGGCCCTCCCTGCCAAGCCTGAGCGCGTTGAGGACGATCGAGGCGGATACCGGTCCGCAAAAGATGCTGTTGTCCTGGCTGATGAAATGGTTGCTGAGCGGAAAGAAATCGCGCTTGTGGGCCGAACGGGAAAGCCGTTCCTCGCTTTCCCCGGAAGACCACTCGACCAGGTTTGAAGGATGCATTCCCCCAACGGCGAGGGCGTCCGCCGGAAGTATCATGAGGGTGGTCAGCAGCGAAGCCCCCAGGGCAGCCGCCCGCATCGAAAGCCGTCGGACGGATCCATAGTGCGCGAAGTCGCCTGAATCAGGACCGGCCCGTCCACTGGCGGGCCGACCGGACTCCGAACGTCTGCCAGACGGGTGAAATTCCATCGATGCTGAAGTACACTGCGTGTCCATGACTGGTTCCTGGTTGGCTTGCACGATTGATTGAGGACGCACCCGTTATGCCACAGGGGGCGTCTTCTTCCACCTCGCCGGTGCACCCGCCTGCCCGAGGCGTCCCGCCCCTGCACTGTTGCCGGCCAGGCGCGCCTGAGAAGAAACGCTGATGCGCTGGGAGTCGAGAAGGCAAGCGTTCAGGACCATACTGAAAGGCCAGTCCTGCGTCCACCCCGCATCGGTGTTCGATCCGGTTTCCGCGCGCATCGCCGAGAGCCTCGGGTTCGAATGCGGCATGTTCGCAGGGTCGGTCGCTTCCCTGGCGGTGCTGGGTGATCCGGATCATATCCTTCTGACCCTGAGCGAATTCGCCGGACAGGCCTACCGGATCAGCCGCGGATCGCAGATTCCCCTGCTGGTGGATGCCGACCACGGCTACGGCAATGCCCTCAACGTCATGCGCACGGTGGAGGAACTGGAGGTCGCCGGGGTGTCCGGCCTGTCCATCGAGGACACCGAACTGCCGAGGCCGTTCGGCAGCGGTGGCCGAACCGCTCTTGTGTCACTTGCAGAGGGGGCCGGCAAGATGCGGGCCGCGGTGGCCGGGCGTCGGGACGGCTCGCTCGTCATCGCCGCGCGCACCAGCGCGGTTGCGGTGAACGGGGTGAAGGACGCCGTAAACCGGATGCACGCCTACCAGGACACCGGCGTAGACGCGCTGTTCCTGATCGGGGTGAAGCAAAAGGCCGAGCTCGAGGCACTGGCCCGGGCTGCCGGACTGCCGCTGATACTGGGCGGCGCCGGTGCCGGGATCATGGACCCCGGATACCTTGCATCCTGTGGCGTGCGGGTCTGCCTCAGGGGGCACCAGCCGGTCCTGGCGGCGTACCTTGCAGTCCATGAAACCATGAAGGCATTGCGGGAGGGCATGCTTCCGGGGGAACTTGCGGGGGTGCCGGACAAGTCCTGGATGGCCGGACTCACCCGTGAAGAGGCATTTGCACGCTGGATCAGGGACTACCTCGAGTAATCCTTTCATTCCCTGACGCAATTCCGGCAACATGGTCTTCCGGCAGGGCTGTCGGGCGTTACCGGGGCGGCGGATACCCAGGCGGAACATCCTGGCGCGCAGTCCGTCCCACCGGCGGTCGGGACTTTCATGCCATAATGGGCCGGACTCCCTTCTGGACAGTACCCGTATGCAGTTCAAGGCCCTTGGCAGGACCGGTGTGCAGGTTTCCGAACTCTGTTTCGGCACCATGTCCTTCGGCGGGGATGCGGATGCCGGCGAGTCCGCCAAGCTCTACCGGGCCGCACGGGACGCAGGCATCAATTTTTTCGACTGTGCCGACATCTACAGCCTGGGAGAGGCGGAACGCATTCTCGGGCGCTGCATGGCGGGTGAACGGGATGAACTCGTCATCACCTCCAAGGTCGGTATGGCCATGGGCGAGGGGCCCAACGACCGGGGCGCCAGCAGGCGACACATCCAGCGTTCGGTGGAAGACAGCCTGAGACGTCTTGGAACGGACCGCCTGGATCTCCTCTACATGCACCAGTGGCTGGATGCCGTGCCCCTGGAGGAAATTCTCCGCTGCCTGGAAAACCTGGTCCGCCAGGGCAAGGTGCTGATCCTGGGCGCAAGCAACTACGCGGCCTGGCAACTGATGAAGGGACTTGGCATCTCGGCGATGAACGGTTGGCCCCGGTTCGACGTGATCCAGCCGATGTACAACTTGGTGAAGCGCCAGGCCGAGTCGGAGATCTTCCCCATGGCGATGGTGGAGCAACTGGCGGTGGTCAGTTACGGACCCGTGGGCGGCGGCCTCCTGAGCGGCAGGTACGGCACCGGTCTCAATCCCGCCGGAGGGCGGCTGGTGGACAACGAGGGTTACGGCGCCCGTTACGGCGAACCCTGGGTGTACGAGGTCGCCTCCCGCTTCACCGAATTCGCCGGCACCATGGGGGTCCATCCGGTCTCTCTCGCCGTGGCATGGGTGAGGACACACCCCCAGGTGACCTGCCCCATCCTCGGTGCGAGGAACGTAGCCCAGCTTCGGCCCTCCCTGGACTCCCTCAAGGTGGAGATGACACCGGAACTTCGGGCCAGGGTCAGTTCACTGTCGAGGGCGCCCGCCCCGGCCACCGACAGACTGGAAGAGCGGCGGGAGGCTGACTGAGCAAGTTCCGGGCCAATTTTGCGGCGGAAGTATAAGAATTTCTGACTACAAAATTGTCACCTGATGGAAAAATATTTGTTGCGATTTCTCGCATTCTTCCCATAATTGATATCAGGTTATCGTTTTCCTGGTAATCGATGATGAGCAATGAGAAAGACAGTCCCACTGTGGATGGTGAGTTTGATTTGTTCGACGAAGATGAGGCACTGGAATCGGACGTTGACCTGGACCTTCTGGAAGAAGGAGCTCCCGTTCAGATGACGCAAAGCGTCGCCAATCCCGCACCCAACGGCACGGCAGCCCGCCGAGCCGGCAAGTTCGAGACCAGGCGCAGGCTCAATGCCTACCTGGAACGCAAGTGGTTTCGCGATCACGGGTGGGACGACGACGACGAACTGTTCAACGACGAGTTTTTTACCGATTCATCCGGCCGTCTGCATCACTCGGTCTGAACCGGATTTCATCTGCCGGGCGGGTACTCCACCCGCAAAGGAAAGTAATCTTTTCTCTGGCGACCTGATCGGGACATTCCATACCGCAAACAGGAAAGGGAGGGATTCGCGGATTGCTATACTGCCCGGATCGGGCATCGTGCCCACCGTCTGCGCCGTAGCACCGTCCCATGCCACGAAAAGCCGATACCGCGAAACCAGCCAGGGGTGGCCGCAGCGCACGCCGTGAGCGTGCCGCCCCGTCCGCACCCGCCTACATCTCGCGCCGGATACCGTTTTACGCGTTTCTCGAGGAAGAGGGCCTCGTCATGCTGGAACGGCAGGCGGACTGGCTGATCGAGGAAGTCGGCATCGAGTTCCGCGCCGACCCGGAGGCGCTCCGCCTGTGGCGGCAGGCCGGCGCCGACGTCAACGGCACCAGGGTCCGGATGCCGGCGGGCATGGCCCGGTCGCTCTGCAGCACGGCGCCGCCCGCATTCACCCAGCATGCACGCAATCCGGCGCACAACGTGGAGATCGGGGGTGCCAGCCAGGTATTCGCCCCCGTCTATGGCCCCCCCTTCGTGCGGGACCTCGAGGGCGGACGCCGCTACGGCACCATCCAGGATCACGCAAACCTGGTCAAGCTGGCCTGGTCCATGCCGTCGCTGCACCACACCGGACTCGTGATCTGCGAACCCTGCGACGTGCCGGTCTCCAAGCGCCACCTGGACATGGTGTACAACCAACTGGTGTACAGCGACAAACCGATCCTCGGTGCGATCACAGCAATGTCGCGGGCGCAGGATTCGGTGGACATGGCGCGGGTGGTCTTCGGCGACGGGTTCATCGAGGAGCACTGCGTGATCATGGGAAACGTGAACACCAACTCCCCATTGATGGTCGACAAGGTGGTGACCGAGGCTGCCAGGGTCTATTGCGGTGCCGGGCAGGGGCTTGTCGGGGTGCCGTTCATCCTCAGCGGTGCCATGGGCCCGGTAACCACCGCGGCCTCGATTGCGCAGGCCCTGGCGGAGGCGATGATGGTGTGCGCCTTCACCCAGATCGTCCGTCCGGGGGCACCGTTTGTGCTCGGGAATTTCCTTTCCTCCATGAGCCTTCGAAGCGGCGCGCCCACCTTCGGCATGCCGGAGCCGGTGATGTCCAACCTGATCGTCGGTCAGTTGGCCCGGCGGCTGAACCTGCCCTTTCGCTGCGGCGGCTCACTGACGGCGTCCAAGCTGCCCGACGCCCAGGCGGCTGCGGAAAGCGCGGACTCCATGCTGTCCACGATTCTCGGTGGGGCCAATTTCGTGCTGCATGCCGCGGGCTGGCTGGAAAGCGGCCTGGTGACGGGCTATGAAAAGCTGGTGATGGACGCCGATCGGCTGGGTGCCTACCAGGTCCTTCTCGGTGGACTGCCGCTGGATGAGAATTCACTGGCCCGGGATGCCTACGCGGAGGTTGAGCCGGCGGGTCATTTCCTCGGTTGCGGACACACGATACGTAACTACGAGACGGCGTTCTTTGAATCCGGGATCTCGGACACCGAAAGCTTCGAGCAGTGGCAGGACGCGGGCTCGATGGACGCCGTGCGGCGGGCCCACGGCCGCTGGAACGAGATCCTCTCATCCTATCAGCCGCCGGCCATGGACGTCGCGGTGAAGGACGCACTGGACGATTTCCTGGCGCGAAGGAAGCGCGAACTGCCAGATGCCTGGTATTGATTGCGGCGCCGGCACCGGGTTGCGGGTTCAGGCCGGCCGCTCCCCGGTGTGCGGCCGGATTCGATGAAGACCCCGGTCCCGGGGGGCAGTGACCGCGTTCCGCCGTCAACCGGCAATTCCCGAGAGTCAGCCCCCAGGAGAAATCCGGCCGGCGGTGCCGGGACCCTGAAATTTTCCCTGTTCTCCCTTTCCGGTTTCTTCGTTCCATGTGTGAAAAACTGGTCTCGCGCATGCAATCCATGCATTCGGTTCATCTTTGGATCGGCCCTGTCTGGACTGGTCCATGAGGTGCGTGCTGTCCCCGGCAATTGTCCGCTTGGTGTAGCCGATCGGCCCGGGGCCGGAGTCGAGACCCGGATCTCACCGTTTCCGCGCAGATCCGGAACCACAATGGCGAATGCATCCATCGGTAATGGCGCCGGACGATGCCGCTGATCCCGTGATTGCGGGAATTCATGCAGTCACGGAAGCGGTGTGCCCTTGCCGTCCATCTGGTGATGCGTCACAGCCGCAACGTTCAGACCAGGTTTCGAACTCTGTATCCAAGACCATTTTTCACCTCTATCCGAAAGAAATACATTCGAGGAAATTCTTCGCTGAATGCCGAGCTTGATTGCCGCTGAAGCAACGGTCCATGCGCTTGTCGCGTCTGCGTACAATCGCACAATGCGACCGGCGCACGTTACACTTGGGTCGGGCGTTGACAGGGTCTCCTTCGGGAGGAGTGACCCGGCACCGGAGGATCATTATTCGGGATGCCGGGGATTCCGTCAACGGCCGAAGGCGGGATTGACCACGGGCGTTTGAGGGGAAAACCGGTACCAGGGTAAAGCAGCCCCGTCATGCGTCAGTTTTCAGCAGCAGAGTATCCAGAATCAACAAAGAACCACCGAACTGCGAATACGCGTCTATTCCGGATTCCGCAATCGGCCCAACCAGCACCTCCAAGATGCCCCATTCCACCTACCTGCCGCACAAGATGGGCAGCGCCGCCGTTTCTCCCACCGGGAGCTTCGAAGCCGGGTCCTACCAGGAATTCACCCTGGTCTACACCGCGGGTTACTTCGGTATCGACGACACCGGGTCCATCAAGGTGGCCCACCGCTTCGCGTCGGACATGGCGCGCCCGCAGTTCGATGACCCGGCGGCACCGAACTACACCACGGTGGAGGCCAGCAACGGTGCGGTGCTCAACGTGGAGTACTTCCCCAAACGCAACATCCGGCCGTGGGACAAGGTGCTGTACATCCAGGTGGTGCGGGGGTTCCTCCGGGAGGGGGACCGGATCACCGTCCGGTTCGGCGACCGCCGCTGGGGGTCCCCGGGCATCCGCCTGCAGACCTTCTGCGAATACACGTTCGAGTTCCGCATCCTGGTGGATGCCATCGCCACCTACAACTACGTGGAACTGCCCGAGCAGCCCTGGATCGCCGTCACCCCCGGGCCGCCGGCCCTCTACAAGGCGATCATGCCAACCGGTGTCGGGGTGGGAGAACCCTTTCGCCTGGTGGTGAAGGGCGAGGACCGCTGGGGCAATCCGTCCGACCGGTGCGACGTGACGTTCAGGCTCGCGTCATCCCTGCCGGTGGAGGGTCTGCCGGAGTCGGTCAGCCTGGCTCCCGGCGGGTTCGTCAGCATGATCGAGGAACTCCGGGTGAACGAGCCGGGCGACCTCGTGATCTCGCTTCTGGACGAAGACGGCGGCACGGTCTGCCGGTCCAACCCGAACCGGGTCGCCGCCGGGGCTGGGCTGCGTCCGTTCTGGGGTGACCTGCACGGGCAGTCTGAGGAAACCATCGGCACCAATTCCGCCCGGGACTTCTACGAATTTGCCCGTGACAGGGCCTTTCTCGACGTCTGCGTACACCAGGGCAACGACTTCCAGATCACCACGCCGTTCTGGGAACACCTGAACGAGCTGTCCCGGGAATTCAACCGGGACCACCGGTTCGTGGTGTTCCCGGGTTGGGAATGGTCGGGCAATACCGGCCTCGGCGGCGACCGCAACGTGCTCATGATGGAGGAGGGCCGTCAGATCCACCGTTCATCCCACGCGCTGGTGGATGACCTGTCCGACGTCGACTCCGACGCCAACTCGGCCGGCGCCCTTTTCGAGGCGCTGAAGGACGAGGACTGCGTGGTGTTCGCCCATATCGGCGGACGCTACGCCGACATCAGGGTGGCGCACGACCAGCGGCTGGAACGCGCGGTGGAGGTGCATTCCGCCTGGGGCACTTTCGAATGGCTGATCCACGACGCCTTCGAGCAGGGCTACCGTGTCGGCATCATGGCGAATTCCGACGGGCACAAGGGCCGCCCCGGCGCGTCCCACCCCGGGGCTACCAAGTTCGGAGCCTACGGTGGCTTGACCTGCATACTGGCGAGGGAACTGACCCGGGAGGGGATCATGGACGCGCTCCGGAAACGCCACCACTACGGCACCACCGGCAGCCGCATGGTGCTGGACACCCGGGTGGCTCTCGACACCCCCGGCAGGCGCTACCTCGAGGACCCGCTGCTCGGCAGCACAGAGCACGACGAAACCGACCGGGCGATGATGGGGGACATCGTGGGGACCGACGGGGCCTCGGCAAGGTTCCATGTCGACGTCCTTTCATCCAGTCCCATTGAGCGGATCGACATCCGCAACGGCCTCGACACCCTGGAGACCTGGCGGCCGTTCGGCGCCGGGGACCTGGGCCGGCGCATCCGGGTGATCTGGGAAGGTTCGGAATACCGCGGGCGGGGCAGGGAAACCGTCTGGGACGGCCACGCCGAACTGCGTGGAAACCGTTTCACGTCCATCCGGCCCGTCAACCGCTACAACCTGGACAAGCGCCTTGACCGGGTCGGCGACCACCGCCTGGAATGGACCGCGTTGACCACGGGGGGATTCGGCGGGTTCGAGGCGTGGCTCGACAGCGCCGACACGGGCACACTGGTCATCGACACGGCGCTGGTCAAGGCGGAAATACCCGTCCGCGATATCGGCCTCGAGGACCTGGTCTTTGAAAACGGCGGAATCGAGCGCCGCATCCGGATGTTCAGGCTCCCGGACGAGAACCCGGCGTACCGTGCAACCCTGGTTCGCGACATCACGCTTGAGGACAACCGGGACAACCCGCTCTATGTCCGGGTGGTCATGGAGGACGGCCATGTCGCCTGGTCGAGCCCGGTGTACCTGATCGCGCCGGCCTGAGTGTTCCAAGGCCGCCCTGACGGGTGCAGGCACGTTCCGGGTGCCGGTGCGGACGGGGTACCTATTTTGCGGCGAAGGCGTCCGCGTACTGCTCCCTGAGCCGGTTCTTCTGCACCTTGCCCATGCTGTTGCGGGGCAGTTCGTCCACGTGGAAAACCCGCCTGGGCTGTTTGAACCGGGCCAGCTGGCCGGACACCAGTTCACGCACCCTCTCCTCGTCGGGGGGAGAATTTCCCGTCAGCACGGCCACCACCCCTTCACCGAAATCCGGGTGGGGCACGCCGATGACGGCGGACTCCCCGACGCCGGGCAGGGCGTCCAGCACCAGTTCGATCTCCTTGGGATAGACATTGTAGCCGCCGCTGATGATGAGATCCTTGCTGCGCCCGACAATGGTGAGGTAGCCGTCCTCGCCCAGCATGCCGAGGTCGCCGGTGATGAAGAATCCATCCCCGGTGAATTCCTCCCGGGTTTTTTCCGGCATGCGCCAGTACCCCGGAAAGACATTGGGCCCCCGGACCTCAACCCGGCCGATTTCGCCGGCGGGCATGGTTTCCCCGCTCTCCCCGTCGACTACGCGTATGGTGACACCCGGCAACGCGGGGCCCACCGTGCCGGCGCGCCGCTCGCCCTCGTAGGGATTGGAGGTGTTCATTCCGGTTTCCGTCATGCCGTAGCGCTCCAGGATCCTGTGGCCGGTGCGATTCGCAAAGGCGTCATGGGTCTCTGCAAGCAGCGGTGCGCTGCCGGACACGAACAGGCGGACATGCCGGACCAGCTCGCGGTCGAGCCGGTGATCCTGCAATAGCCGGGTATAGAAGGTGGGCACCCCCATCATGCTGGTGGCCTGCGAAAGACAGCGGATGACCTCGTCGATCCGGAACCCGGGCAGGAAGATCATGCGTCCTCCCGCTACCATGAGCACGTTGGTTGCGACAAACAGGCCATGGGTGTGGAAGACGGGCAGGGCATGGAGCAGCACGTCTTCGCCGGTGAACCGCCAGCAGTCCGTCAGGGCCTCGGCATTGGACCAGAGGTTGTCATGGGTCAGCATGGCGCCCTTGGCGCGCCCGGTGGTGCCGGAGGTGTACAGGATCGCGGCGAGGTCGTCGGGCGACCGCGGAACGGCGTCGAACTCCGTGTCCCGGGTGTCCGCCCCGTCGGCGAGGCTGCCCCGACCGTCCGCATCCAGGGTGAGCAGGCAGCCGTCTACCGGGTTCGTGCCGCCGGATGCCATCAGCGGTGCAAGTTCCCCGGCGTCACCTGTGTCGCAGACGAGAATTCTTGGCTCCGCGTCCCCGACGAAATAGCCCACCTCCCTGGCCGTGTAGGCGGTGTTCAGGGGCAGGAACACGCCCCCCGCCTTGATGGTGCCGAGGTACAGTGCCAGGGTCTGCCAGGATTTCGGCACCTGTGCGGCCACCCGGTCGCCGGGCCCGAGGCCCCGGTCCGCGAGCAGGCGGGCGACCTGGTTCACCCTGGCACCGAACGCGCCGTAGCTCAGGGTGGAGCCGTCCGGCAGGACAAGGAAGGGCCGCTCGGAGCCGGCACGGGGCGCAAGCAGGCGATCGATCAGGTGATTGGTCATGGCAGGAGTGTGGGTTGCCGGGATCAGCTCGACAGCAGTCTGCGTACCTGGCTGCTCGAGATCACCTTCCGGGTCTTCATGTAGACTTCGTGGTTTTCCTCCACCCGGGTCAGGTCGTACACGTAGTTCACCATGAGCCCAAGGGCCTGCTCCAGGCCCTTGGGCGAGGGGTCCGCATCCGCGTTGAGTCGCTCGAGCCTGGCGCCGTTCTTGAGATGAAAGCGGGCCACGGGATCGAGCGGTTTGCCGTTCGGCAGCTTGGCCTCGAGCAGGTAACGGGCCGCCTGCGGCAGCAGCGTCTCCGCGGGGATCGGGTCGCCGGGCGGCGGCGGGCCGCCTT
This sequence comes from Candidatus Poriferihabitaceae bacterium, assembly GCA_965213885.1. Lineage (GTDB taxonomy): Bacteria > Pseudomonadota > Gammaproteobacteria > Arenicellales > Poriferihabitantaceae > VYFG01. Next base: position 1,850,141 of record OZ243919.1, on the reverse strand, counting down.
CTTCGGCCGGGCGGCTTTCCAGCCAGCGCCGGAAGCCGGGCGCCGGGGAGATGGTGGCGAACGACCTGAGGGAAGGGAACCGCGCCCGCAAATTGCTGGCCACCTGCTTGATCAGGAAATTACCGAAGGAGACCCCGTCAAGGCCGCGGTGACAGTTGGAGATGGAATAGAACACGGCATGGGTCGCCTCTTCGGGCACCACAGGCTTCCGGTCGACGTCCAGGATGTCGTTGATGTGTACGGGCATGTTCGCGGTGAGCGCCACTTCCACGAACACCAGCGGCTCATCTTCCATAACCGGATGGAACAGGGCATAGCAATGGCGGTCGTCCGGCTCCAGTCTGCGCCGAAGCTCGTTCCAGTTCCGGATCTCATGCACCGCCTCGTAGGCGATGATCTTCTCGAGGATGTGGGCCGGGGTGGTCCAGTCAACCGGCTGCAACACCAGGAAACCGCGGTTGAACCAGGAAGAGAACAGGTGCTGGAAGTCCACGTCCAGGCGCCCGAGATCCGGGAAGTCCCGCACCACCCCGAGCAGGTGCTCGCGCATCTTCACCAGGCGGCGGGTTCCCCCGGCACTCAGGTTCAGGCGGCGAAGGAGTTCCTGGCGGCGGGGTTCGGCCGCCCGGATCAGCGCCCGGAGCGTTGCCGAAGACGGTTCTTCGGCATAGTGCCGGGCCGTTTCCGCCACCAGCGCGGGATCAAGGTCGAAATCGGCGTTGAGAAAGGCGTAGAAGTCGAGCCGGGCATCGTGATCGAGCCGCGCGTAGGTGTCGAGTATCCGCTCGGCGATGACCAGGCTGGAATAGTCCCCGTCGGAGTCCATCATCATCCCGCAGAGCGCACGGAAATCGCGCTCCTCCGTGCCGAAGAGCCTTCTTGCCAGCGCCGACGGGCGCCAGTCCGACTCCCTGAAGACCGGCCAGAGGTCGCGCAGAAGACTCACGGCGCGCCCTCCAGGTAGCGGCAGAGCCCCGGTGTGCGATAGCCGTCGCTGCGCCAAAGGACGGGAAAGTAGTTCTCGTCCATCTCGTCGGACGCAAGGCGGGCATAGCGCGAATACACCGGGCCGTTCCCCCGGGAAAAACCGTCGCGGCGGTAGCGGGCCTTCGCGGGCATGGCGTGGATCGCCAGGCTGCGCCGGGGCGCATCGCCGTGGTTGGGGCCCGAGCCGTGCCAGATGCTGCCATGGTGAATGGAGCCGTGCCCCCTCGGCACGGCCACATGGAGAATGTCCGGGCGGACACCCAGTTCGGCGGCCCGCCTTTTCATGGGCGCCCGGTAGTCCGCCGGCGCGTGGAATTCGCCTTCCGGCTCGGACACGCCCCAGCAGTGGGAGCCCGGCACCAGCTCCATGGTACCGTTCGGCGCCTCGATGTCATCCAGGGCGATCCAGACGGTGCAGATCTCCCCGGGCTCGAACCAGTCAAGGTAGGCGTTGTCCTGGTGGTAGTTGAAGGACAGGGTGCCCACGGGTTTCCAGATCACGTTGTCCTGCATGATCCGGGCGCCGTCCCACCCCATGAGTTCCGCCACCGCGCGGGCAATGTCCTGCCTGAGCACCGTGCGGGCAATGACCCTGTCCGCGCGCCAGCCGTTGCAGATCTGGCGTGCACGGCTCGGATCCGACTGGCCTTCCTGCCAGTTGACCTCGTCCGGCATGGTGCCGGTCTCGAACTGGCCCCGGAAGAGGCGTTTGAAGCGCTCACGCAACTCCTTCACCTCTTTCGATGAGATGATATGTTCCACCAGAACCACGCCGCTGCGATGGAACTCCTCCGCCTGCGCCGGTGAGATCGTGAACATGGATGCGCGAAATCCCTGAATTGGGTTGGTGATCGGAAGGGGGGAACACTATCATTCATGACCATGATGTTGAATACCCATTTTCTCTGATGTTCCTGCGTTAGCATGGACGATTTCATCGACCGGGGCTTCCTCCTCACCCGCGCCAGCCGTGACCGCCGCGGCGGCACCGAGATCGAGTACTGGGTGGCTGCCGACGACGGGCCCGTGCGTCTCCTGGTCGAGGGAGAGCGGACGGTCTGTTTCGTGGCCGCGGATGATGCGGAGCGGGCCGAGGCGACCCTTCGCCCCCTCGGTGCGGCGGTGTCCGTGGAATCACTGCCGCTCAGGACCTTTCCGGGCAGCCGGGCGGCGGCGGTATACACCCGGACCATCGGCGACCGGCACGTGGCCGAGGACATCCTGGGCGACCAGGGGATCGAGGTGCTGGAGAGCGATATCCGCCTCCACGACCGGTTTCTCATGGAACGCTTTGTCCGCGGGGGCCTGGCCTTCACCGGGCGGATGATCCCGAGGGAGGGATACCGGGAAGTCCGCGACTGCAGGTTGCGGGCGGCGGACTACCGGCCGAGGCTGCGCCTGCTGTCCCTGGATATCGAATGCGACCTCGACGGCACGCTCTGGTCGGTGGGCCTGGCAGGTGACGGGGCGGGAGACGGGGAGGTGCTGGTCATCGGCGAGGAGGAACCCTGTGCGCATACCGCCATTGCCTGGTGCCAGGACGAGGCCGGGCTGCTGGCATTGCTTCAGGACCGCGTCAACGACCTGGACCCGGACCTGATCGTCGGCTGGAACCTGGTGAATTTCGACCTTCGGATCATCCTCGAGCGGGCCGGGCACCACCGGATTCCCATGAGGATCGGCCGCGGCGGGGAACAGGCCCGGTGGCGGGAGACGCGCGCCGAGCGGGGCAAGGGCCGGGTGTACATACCGGGCAGGGTAGCCATCGACGGCATTGATGCGCTGCGGGCGGCAACCTGGAGTTTCGCCAGCTTCTCCCTGGAGCACGTGTCGCGGGAACTGCTTGGCCGGGGCAAGAAGCTGGATGAGGACGTCGATGACCGTTTCGCGGAAATCCGCCACAATTTTCTCCACGACAAGCCTGCACTGGCGGCCTACAACCTGGAGGACTGCCGCCTGGTGCTGGATATCCTGAAGGCCACCAATCTCATCGATTACCTGGTGCTCAGAAGCCACCTGACCGGGCTCGAGCTGGACAGGGCCGGGGGTTCGGTGGCCGCGTTCACCAACCTGTACCTGCCGAAGTTGCATCGCGGCGGTTACGTGGCGCCCAACCTGCCGCCGGACGGCGGCCTCACCAGTCCCGGGGGATATGTCATGGATTCGAAGCCAGGACTATACCGCAATGTCCTGGTGCTGGATTTCAAGAGCCTCTATCCGTCCATCATCCGGACTTTCCGGATCGATCCCATGGGGTTGGTAGAGGGTCTGAGGGCGCCGGACGAAGCGGTCGAGGGGTTTCTCGGGGCGCGGTTCCACCGTTCGCACCATTACCTGCCGGGCATCATCGCTGACCTGTGGCAGCAGCGTGACCAGGCCAAGAGGGACAACGACCAGCCCCGCTCCCGGGCGATCAAGATCCTGATGAACTCCTTCTACGGCGTGCTCGGATCGGGCGGCTGCAGATTCTACGACGCCAGGCTCGCCAGTTCCATCACCATGCGCGGTCACGAAATCATGCAGACCACCGGCCGGTGGATCGAGGCGCGGGGCTACGGCGTGATCTACGGGGACACGGATTCGATCTTCGTGTCCCTGGACGAAGGCCTGCCGGCGGCGGAGTGCCGCGCCATCGGCCGTGACCTGGCCGGGAAAATCAACGCGGGATGGCAGGAGAACATCCGGGAGAGGTTCGGCCTCGACAGTCTGCTCGAACTCGAGTTCGAGACCCATTTCGCCCGCTTTCTCATGCCCACCATCCGTGGCTCCGACGCCGGCAGCAAGAAACGCTACGCTGGGCTCGTGGCGGGGGAGGGGGACGTGCCGGACCGGATCGTTTTCAAGGGGCTCGAGAACGTCCGCACGGACTGGACCCGGCTGGCCAGGGATTTCCAGCAGTCGCTCTATGACCATGTCTTCCACGATCTGGACCCGTCCGACCTGATCCGGCGTACCGTGGACGGGCTCCTGGCCGGGGAGCACGACGCCGGCCTGGTGTATCGCAAGCGGCTGCGCCGCAAACTCGCAGCCTACGAACGCAACGTGCCGCCCCATGTCCGTGCGGCGCGCCTGGCCGACGAACGCAACCGGGCCGCGGGCAGGCGCCTGCGCTACCAGGAAAGGGGCACGATCCGCTACGTCATCACCGTGGCGGGGCCGGAACCCCTGGAGTACCGCGACAACCCGCTCGACTACGATCACTACATCGAGCGCCAGCTGAAACCCATCGCGGACGCCGTCCTGCCGTTCGTCGGGCTTGCATTCGACGCGGTCGTGAGCCGCCAGGCGGCGCTCTTCTAGACCGGGTTCCGGGGCAGGTGAATCTCCGCCGCCCGCCCGGCCGATGATTTCCGGATGCTGGCCATCGGTGCGGAAAATGTGCGATAAATGCATCCTTCACCGAGCCAAACGGGAGTGACGCCTGATGCCGCCGACCGCCGACCGGTCCTTCTTTCGCGAACACGGCTACCTGGTGGTGGAAGACGGCGTGCCGCCGGACAGTCTCGGGGCGATGCAGGCCCGGTTCCGTGAATGGGTGGAGGCAAGTCGGGGTCATGACGCACCCTGGGGGGACACGGTCAACGGCAAGCCGAGGTTCGACCTCGAACACGGCCACAGTCCGGCCGCGCCGGCGCTCCGCCGGGTGAATGCACCGGTGGAGATCTCGGACAGCTATTTTCGGGTGATGTCGGACGGGCGGATTCCGGAGATCCTGGCGGATCTCATCGGGCCCGATGTCCGCTTCCACCACAGCAAGATCAATTCCAAGCTGCCCGGGAGCGCCACCCACGTCAAGTGGCATCAGGACTTCAGCTTCACCCCGCACAGCAACGACGACGTGGTCACGGCCCTGGTTTTCCTGGACGACGTGACCCTTGACAACGGGCCGCTCAGGGTCTTGCCGGGATCACATCGGGGGACCATCCATTCGTTGTGGCACGCAGGCACCTTCACCGGCGCGGTGGCGGACCGGGTCGCCGAGGACTGCGAGCGCCGGGCGGTGACCTGCACCGGTCCGGCCGGATCGGTCTGCTTCATGCACACCCGCCTTCTTCACGGGTCCGGCCCCAACCTGTCGCCCGCGCCGCGTACGCTGTTCATCTGCGTCTATTGTGCGGATGATGCCGTGCCTCTTTCCCCCAACCCGATGCCAAGCCGGTTCGAGGGGCTGACGGTTCGGGGCCGCCCCAGGAGCAGGGTCCGCTCGCTGGCGTTTGACATGGACCTCCCCGAGCTTCCGGAGACCGCCTCCTTTTTCGACCAGCAGGCCGGGTACGACTGACGATACCTGGCTGAACTCCCGGCTCCGGCACGCGGCAAGGATTGGGCAATCCGCCTCCTGGCTGCGATAATCCGCCATTCGGGCAGCCCGAGTCCATGCACAACGTGACCGAACACCCCACCGAACCCGGACCCTTCCAGAAATACCTGTTTTCCGGCGCCTGTTATGTGAGCATCGGGCAGTGCTACGCCTGTTACGTGGAACTCCTGGAGCGGGATGTCGCCTCTTCCGCCATGGCCGAGCTGCACCCCCGCCTGGTGGAAGTCTGGCAGGAGGCCTTCGGGCGGCAGATGGCCCTGGCGGGCGGCCTTCTGGAAAACCCCCTGGTCAGCCGGCAGCCCGGCCTGGACCTGGCCATGCGGGAATTCCGGGGGGAGATGCTGGCCCAGGGCAGGGAGGCCATGGAATCGTTCATCGAGACGCTGGCCGGCAACCGGGACCACATCCCGGACTTCCCGGAATTCTTCCAGGCCTGGGCCGAGGCCTGCGACCTTGCCTACGGCAACCTGGTGCGATCGGCCCCGTTCGCGGAGATGATCGGTCTGGTCGTCAACGGCTGCATCGACCTGGCGGTGCCGGGAAATGACCCGTGACCGGACGGCCCGCCATGGACATCAGGCACGAGCTCGACCGGTTCAGGGACAGGTACCGGGCGTTCAACCGGCAGATCGAAAGCCATTCCGTCGCCAGAGGCTGGTGCACCCCCAACCGGGTGGTGCTCGAGAAGGGTCCCGTGCGGCTGCGTGAATTCATCGCCGGTCCGGAAGAGGGCGCCGTCCCGGTCCTGATCGTCTATTCCCACGTCAACCGTGCGGACGTGATCGATATCGACCCGGACCATTCCATGGTGCGCAGGTTGGCCGAGGCCGGCAACCGGGTGTTTCTCATGGACTGGGTGCGCACCACGGACGCCGACCGGGAGAACGACCTTTCGGTGTATGTCCTGGACGCCATCGGGGATGCCCTCGACCATGTGGCCGGTGCGACGGGGTTCGAGCGGATCAACCTGTTGGGTATCTGCCAGGGCGGCACCTTCGCCCTCATCCATGCCTGCCTGCGGCCTGGGCGGGTCAGGAGGCTCGGTCTGGTGGTTACGCCGGTGGATTTCCATGCCGGAGACAGCCTGATCAGGCTCTGGTCCCGGAACATCCGGTTCTCCAGGCTGGCGACGCACCCGGTCAACGTGCCCGGTGAACTGATCACGTTGATGTTCCGTTCCACCCGCCCCTTCGATGACCTCCGAAGGCATGTGCGCCGGATCGACGGTCACCAGGAGGACGCCGGCTTCGGGTTCTCCCTGCGCATGGACCGGTGGGTGCATGACTGCCCGGACCAGCCGGGCAGGGCATTTGCCCAGTTCATGGGGGAACTCTACGGGGACAACCGCCTCGTCCGGGGGATGTTCGGGGTCCGGGGTGAGGCCGTGAAACTGAACCGCCTGGAGGCGCCCGTGCTGAACGTATTCGCGGAAGGGGACCACCTGGTGCCGCCAGCCTCGTCTTCGGCGCTTCAGGCGCATGTCGATCCCGGGCAATACGGGGAGCTGCGGTTTGGCGGCGGCCACATCGGGCTGATCGTCAGCGCCAGGGCCCAGCGGGAAGTGCACCCGGAACTGGGCCGCTGGCTGGCAGCAGGGCTGTAGCCCCGGAATGCCGCCGGCTCCGGGACCATGCGGGACGGCCGCCCCGTTCAGTACATGTGCTGGCCGCCGTTGATGCTGAGGGTCGAGCCGGTAATGAAGCCGGCGTCGTCGCCCACCAGGAACAGCACCGTGCGGGCGATGTCATTGGGATCGCCCAGGCGGCCCACCGGGATGGTGGCGATGATCTTCTCCAGCACCTTCTCCGGGACCGCGCGCACCATGTCGGTGAGCACATAGCCCGGGGCGATGGCATTCACGGTGATGCCCTTGGCGGCGCCTTCCTGGGCCAGGGCCTTGGTGAATCCATGAATCCCGGACTTCGCCGCGGCGTAGTTTACCTGGCCGTACTGTCCGGCCTGACCGTTCACGGAGCCGATGTTGACGATGCGGCCGAAGCCACGTTCCCGCATGCCCTCGATGACCAAACGGCTCATGTTGAAGCAGGAGGACAGGTTGGTCTGGATCACTGCATTCCACTGGTCAAAGCTCATGCGGTGCATGGTCCCGTCCTTGGTGATTCCGGCGTTGTTCACCAGGACATCGACGGGGCCGAGGTCGGCTTCGATCCGTTCCACCGCAGCCTTGCAGGCATCGAAATCGGAGACGTCGAACTTGTAGGTCGGGATGCCGGTTTTCTCGGTGAATTTCTGCGCGGCCTCGTCATTGCCCGCATAGCTGGCGGCGACGCTGTAGCCAGCCTCTTTCAGGCTGACGCTGACGGCCTCACCGATACCCCGGGTGCCGCCGGTAACCACTGCGACTCTGCTCATGGAATGTACTCCTATGTGTGTTTGTTTCGTTGATTGGGAAATGCTTCAGTCGTCCTTCAACACGCGCATCTTGACATAGCTGCCGGGCGCGTCCCCGATGATCTCGAGTCCGCCGTCCCCGGGCCGCCTGGCGGGAATCCGCTTGCCGGCCCTGCGGCTGATCCAGCGCTGCCATTCCGGCCACCAGGAGCCCTCGTGGACCTTGGTGCCGGCAAACCACCGGTCCGGGTCCGCGGGGGGACGACTGGTGGCCCGGTAGCAGTACTTGGCCGCCGCGGGCGGGTTGACGATCCCGGCGATATGGCCCGACCCTCCCAGGATGAACTTGACCTGACCGGAAAACAGTCGGGTGCCCGCGTAGGTGGACTTCCAGGGCGCGATGTGATCCTCCACCGCAGAGACGAAGCAGACCGGGACGTCCACGCCGCCGAGGTCGATGGGGACGCCGTCGATCTCGATGCCACCCGGCTCTTGCAACCTGTTGTCGATGTAGAAGTTCTGCAGGTACCAGCGATGCATGTTGGCGGGCAGCCGGGTGGAATCGGAATTCCAGTACAGCAGGTCGAAAGGCCGCGGGTCATTTCCGAGCAGGTAGTTGTTGATGTAGAAAGACCAGATCAGGTCGTTGGCCCGCAGGAGGTTGAAGGTGCCCGCCATGGAACTGCCCTTCAGGTAGCCCTTCTCCTGCATGGATTCATCCAGCTTGTCCAGCTGTTTCTGGTCGATGAACACACCCAGTTCGCCGGGCTCCGAGTAATCCAGCAGGGTGGTCAGGAGCGTGGCGCTGCGGATCCGTTCGTCGCCGGTGGCCTTGAGATAGGCAAGGGAGGTTGCCAGAAGCGCGCCGCCGATACAGTAGCCGATGGCGTTCACCCGGCTTTCACCGGTGGCCGCCTCCACGGCGTCCAGGGCGGCACCCACGCCCTCGATCACGTACGCATCGAAGCCGGTGTCACGGTAGGAGGCGTCGGGGTTGATCCAGGAGACCACGAACACGGTGTGGCCCTGTTCCACCAGCCAGCGGATGAAGGAATTTCTCGGCTGCAGATCGAGAACGTAGTACTTGTTGATCCAGGGCGGGATGATCAGGAGGGGGCGGGTGAAAACCGTTTCCGTCGACGGGCTGTACTGCAGCAGTTCGAACATGCGGTTTCGGAAGACCACCTTGCCGGGCGTCGTGGCAACATTGCGGCCGAGTTCGAACGCTTCCGTGTCGGTCATGGAAATCTGCAGCTGGCCGTTGCCCTCCTTGAGATCCGCCAGCATGTTCTTCAGGCCCCTGACCAGATTCTCCCCGTTGGATTCGATGGTCTTTTCGATGACTGCCGGGTTGGTGGCGGCGAAATTGGTGGGTGACAGGGACTCGATGTAGCGTTCGGTAAAGAAGGCCACCTTTTCCGCATCGTGCTCATCCAGGCCCTCGACGTCGGAGGCCAGGTCCCGGGCCCAGCGCGAGGTCAGCAGGTAGGACTGCTTGATCAGGTTGAACACCGGCTGGTCCTGCCACGCCTCGTGGCGGAAGCGCCGGTCGCCCTTCGATTCGCTGATCACGGGTTCCTGCTCCACCCCCATGAGCGTGAGGGCGCTTTGCTGGTAAAGGCGCATGGCGTCCTGCCAGTACTGCAGCCCGGCCTCGAATACCTTCTGGGGGTCGGTGGAAATGGCCTTGATCCAGGCGGTACAGGCCTCGGTGAGATGGAACGGGTCCACGTCCGTGGCAGAGGTACTTTTAGAAATTTCTCCAAGAATATCCTCCATTTCTTTGATATTGTTTAACAATATCTGACTCGGATCGTCACTTTTGGCAGTATGCTGGGTCTGGTCTTCGGGCATGAGGCGGTCCGCGGAATGGGAAGATGAGATTTGTGCAGCGCACAATTTATGCTATTGTATTGTTTTTCCTGACCAAGTCAAGTGAAGTGTAGCGGGGGATCCGGGCGTGCCGGGTTGTCACCCGCCAGACCATGACGGTGTATGATCCGGCTGTGAGACCAACATGACTATTTTCTCCCGAGCCCCATCATGAGCAAAGACGACGTTCGTATCATCAAGAAATACCCCAACCGTCGGATCTACGACACGGTGGAAAGCAGGTACATCACGCTCGGGGATGTGCGCAGCATGATAGTGGAGGGTGTGGAATTCCAGGTGATCGACACCCAGTCGAAGAAGGACATCACCCGAAGCATCCTGCTGCAGATCATCATCGAGCAGGAATCGGAAAGCGATCCGCTGTTCTCCACCGACAATCTCCAGAATTTCATCCGCTACTACGCCGAGAGGCAGCACCAGGGATTTTCGGAGTTCCTCAACCAAAACCTGTCCTTCTTCGAGCAGCAGCAGGAACAGTTCCAGAAAAACATGAGCGGGCTCATGGGACAGGATCCGGTGACCATCTGGAACGATCTCAGCAAGAAGAGAATGGAGATGTGGCAGGATATGATGGGCGCCTGGCTTGGCGGCGCCGGGGACGGACGCCCCGACCCTCCAGTGGACCCGCAGGGGACCGACAAGAAGGAATAGGGCATGGAAGCACCGATCGCGGCTTCGCGGTTGAGCGCCATGGAATCGTATCTGTCGATGATCTTCCCGGCTGTGTCCGAGGCACAGGATCCGTACAGGCGCTGACAGTCCTGCCCTCCACGGCGGCCACCCGCCTGGTCCGCTGCCTGGCCGCGGAACCGAGCCGCTGCCTTTCTTGCCGCCCGTGACATGACCAGTTCTGCCTCCGGATTCCCACTGTACGCCGTCTGGTGCCTTGCACAAAGGAGCGGCAAGGGCGCTGCGCGCCCGTACAGGGCCTCTCACGCCTGGCGGGCAGGGAGTCGCGGGGATGTGGCTCACAGTGGCCTTCCAGGGGAAGGAGGTTCTGCATCCTGTTGCGGTCCCCGGATGCGCCGAAGCAAATCGCGGCTTCCGGGACGCCCGTTTCAGGGCTGTTTCAGGGGCTTGACAGGAATCTTCGGATGGGATTATTGTGCGGCGCGCAATGCTGCATTGCAGCAAGTATTTTGACCCAATAACCGGAACAACAACATGTCAAATCGCATCGCACTCGTCACCGGCGGCGTCGGCGGTATCGGCACCGCGGTCTGCCGGGAACTGGCGGACCGGGACTGTACCGTGGTCGCCGGCTACTACCCGCTGGAGCAGGACGGGGCCGAGGCCTGGCAGCAACGGCACCGGGAAGGGGGGTACGACTTTGCCATCATTCCCGTGGACGTGGCGGACTACCGCAGCGCACGATCCATGGTGGAGACGGTGGAGCAACTCTACGGCGGCATCGACATCCTGGTGAACGCGGCGGGGATCACCCGGGACCGGACCCTGCGGAACATGACCGAGGAGCAGTGGGGATCGGTGATCGACACCAACCTCAGCAGCGCCTTCAACATCACCCAGCCGGTGGTGCGGGGCATGATCGAGCGGGGTTTCGGGCGGATCATCAACATCGCCTCGGTGAACGGGCAGAAGGGCCAGTTCGGCCAGGCCAACTATTCCGCGGCCAAGGCGGGGTTGCACGGGTTCACCATGGCGGTGGCCCAGGAGACGGCCTCCCGGGGGGTGACGGTGAACACGATCTCGCCGGGCTACGTGCAGACGCCCATGACGATGTCCATGCCCCCGGAGATCCGGGACCGGATCGTCCGCCAGGTTCCGGTGGGCAGGATGGGCACTCCGGAGGAGATCGCGTTCACGGTCTCCTGGCTGGCGGACGAGCGGAACGGCTACACCACCGGGGCCAACATCCCGGTCAACGGCGGAATGTTCATGAGCGCCTGAATGGGTCGGGGCAGAGCCCGAGGGGCACAAAAAAGCCGCTGCCTGTAGGCAGCGGCAATAATTCCGGAGTCGATTCTAGAGGATACCGATCCGGTTAAACCGGCCCGGTAGGGCCGGTCGTGGAGGCACCCGGTCAGGCTGCTTTTGCGGTTTCCGCGGCAGCCTTGATGTTGGATTCGGTCAGGGTGCGGGAGTCTTCGAGGAACTTGGCGTTCAGTTCACCGAAGGCCTTGACGTCCGCGCTCATCTGCGCGGTGATTTCCTTGGCCACATCCTTTTGCTTTTCGGCGTACACTTTGAAATCATCCACGTTGCGTACTTCGAGGCCGGCGTTGATGTTGTCCAGGTTCACCTTTGCATAGGCCCGGAGGCTGGCGATCTGCATGTTGAAAGCCGTCTCGGCATTACTGATCACCAGCTTGTTGAAGGCGACAACTGGAGCAAGTGCTGCTTCCAACTGCTTGTATTCGATTGCTTTAGCCATGATTGAATCTCTTGTAAAAGTTAACAAACTGAAATTTTGGGGGTATGATCAATACCCGATCAAACATTGTGCGGCGCAGCATATCGCATTTGATTGTGCAATGCAACAATTATTTTGCATTGCAGCAGAGAAAACGGAAAAATGCCATGAAAACGGCTTCTGACACGGAACCGGTGGTCGGATCGGTTCTGTCGGGCACCGCGGACGGTTCCCGCCATGTTCTTCGGTGGACGGAATGGGGCGATCCGCAAAATCCCCGGGTGCTGATCTGCGCCCACGGCCTTTCCCGCAACGCCCGGGACTTCGATTTCCTGGCAAGGGCCCTCAGGGACCGCTACCGGGTGATCTGCCCGGACTACCCGGGCCGGGGGCTGAGCGACAGGCTGTCCAATCCCGCCCACTACCACAACTTCCAGTACCTACAGGACAGCCGGCACCTGATCGAATCCCTTGTCTTCGAAGAACTGGACTGGGTGGGGACCTCCATGGGCGGACTGATCGGGATGCTGCTGGCATCGGGTTCGGACAACCCGCTCCGGCGGCTGGTGGTCAACGATGTCGGCCCGGTCATATCCGGCGAGGCGCTGGCGGGTTTCGGGAAATACCTCAGCAAGCGTCCCAGGTTTCCCGCGCTGGCGGATGCGGAAGAGTACTTCCGCACGGTTTACTCGGGCTTTGGCCCCCTGGAGGACCGGCATTACCGCCACCTCGTCAGCCATGGCCTGCGCCCGGCGCCGGACGGCGACGGGTACGTCCTCGAAGTCGATCCCGGGGTCATTGATCAGTTTGTCTCCCTGCCCATCATGGACATGGCCCTGTGGCAGTGCTGGGATCCCATACGGATCCCCACGCTGATTCTCAGGGGGGAGGAGTCCATCGTACTGGATCGGGACACCCTGGCGGAAATGAAGGCGCGCCATCCGGCCGCCGAGTCCGCGGAGATTCCCGGCTGCGCACACGCCCCCTCCCTCATGGTGGAGGACCAGATCCGGCTGGTCGGGGAATGGCTGGAACGGGACGGGTAGGGACACCCCCGACGGGCCGCTCCGGTTGTGCGGGCCTGTCCCGCTTGCTACGCTTGGGCCGCCTGCCTGAAATGCCGCCCCGACCCGTGGAGCTGAACCTCGATCCGAGCTATTACGTCGACCCCGGAATCTTCCGGCGGGAGCGTGCGGGTCTCCTGTCTCGCAGCTGGCAGCTTCTCGGGCCGGCCGCGAAGGTCTCCAGTCCGGGGCAGTATCTGAGCGAGGACATCGCCGGCATCAAGGTCCTGGCGGTGCGGGGTTCCGACGGTGAGCTGCGCGCCTTCAGGAACGTGTGCCGCCACCGGGGCGCCCAGCTGCTGGCGCGGGGCGAGGGACGCCTGAAGACCATCCGCTGTCCCTACCATTGCTGGACCTACTCGGATGCCGGCCTGCTCATGCACGCGCCCTGGTTCGGCGAGGACCCGGACTTCGATGCCGCGGACTGGCCCCTGGAGCGCATCCAGGCGGCCACCTGGCGGGGCCTTCTGTTCGTCGCCGTCGACCCCCCCGGGTCCCTCGGGGACCAGCTCGGCGCCGCCCGGGAGGCGCTCGACGACGTGGCGATCGAATCCTACGGGCACGGCGAGACGGTGCGGGTCGAATTCGAGGCCAACTGGAAAGTCTACACCGACAACTTTGTTGAGGGGTACCACATTCCCGGCATCCATCCGGATTTCTACGCCACCGTCGATTTCGAACGGTTCCGGACCACCGCGTACGACAACCTGGTCACCATGACCGCACCGCCCAGGGAAGGTCTTTTCTACCTTGGCCGCTGGTACTGGATGTGGCCCAACTGGACACTGTCGCTGTTCCAGGGGGGGATGAACACCTCCCGCATCAACCCGCTCGGTCCGGATCGCACCGAACTCATCTACGATTTCTATTTCGACGACCTGGGTGCCGGGACGGCGGAGAGCCGCGCGCGGACGGTCGCGCGCAACCTGGATGTGGTGCGGGAGGATTTCGGGATTTGCGTCAGTACCCATCGCAACTATGCCGGCGGCGGATACCGTCCGGGCCCGCTGTCGCCGAGGCACGAACAGGGCGTACACTGGTTCCAGTCCCGCTACCTGGCGTGCCTGGACGCCTGAGATGGCCGGCACGGGGACGTTTTGGACCAAATTTGCGGCGACAGACGACTAGGGATGTGCGGAGGTATGGGATATGATCGCCCCCGAAATTACGGCCCGCACATGACCACTTGAGCCCGATCCTGCCATCATGACCAGATACTCGGCCTGGAGCGTATTCCTGCATGGCCTCATGGGACAGCGTGGCTGGAGCCGGGCCTGGCGGGACCCGGAGCCCCGGCCGCACTACGACGTCGTCATCGTCGGTGCCGGACTGCACGGACTGGCCACGGCGTTCTACCTTGCCGAGAACCACGGGATCCGGAACGTGGCCGTGCTGGACAAGGGATGGCTCGGCGGCGGCAACGCCGGCCGCAACACCACCATCGTGCGCTCGAACTACATGATGGACGGAAACCGGTATTTCTACGAACACTCCCTGAAGCTGTGGGAGAACCTGAGCCATTCCCTGAACTTCAACGTCATGTTCAGCCAGCGGGCCCACGTCACCCTGCTGCACAGCCCCCCGGCCATGGACGCCGCGGCGCGGCGTTACAACACCATGCGGCTGACCGGCAGCGACGGCGAGATCTGGAAGCTCGATACGCTGAAACGGGAGATTCCGCACCTCAACTACGACAACGCCAGATTCCCCATCGTCGGCGCCACGGTCCAGCGCCGCGCCGGCACCGCCCGCCACGATGCCGTGGCCTGGGGTTACGCCCGGGGCGCGGACAGCCGCGGCGTGGACATCATCCAGAACTGCGAGGTGACCGGGATCCGCCGGGAGGGAGGCCGCGTCACCGGGGTCAGGACCACCCGGGGGGACATCGGGGCGGGCAAGATCGGACTCGCCGTGGCGGGGAATACCTCCCGCCTGTGGCGGATGGCGGACCTCGGCAGGCTGCCCATCGAGACCCACAAGCTCCAGGCCTTCGTGACCGAACCGCTGAAGCCGCTGCTCGATCACGTGGTGGTGTTCGGCGTGGGCGGCGCCCATTTCTACATTTCCCAGTCCGACAAGGGCGGCATGGTATTCGGCGGGGATCTCGACTGGTACAAGTCCTACGCCCAGCGGGGCAACCTGCCCATCGTCCAGGACGTGTCGGAATGCGCCACCTCGATCCTGCCCTGTCTTGGCCGGGTGCGGCTCCTGCGCCACTGGGCCGGCGTCATGGACATGTCCATGGACGGTTCGCCGTTCATCTGCAGGACCCCTGTCGAGAACCTGTATCTCAACGCGGGATGGAACTACGGCGGCTTCAAGGCCAGCCCCGCCTCGGGCTGGTTCTTCGCCGACCTCATCGCCAACGACAGGCCGGATCCGGTGATCAGGCATTTCGACCTGCAACGCTTCGAGCGCGGGATCAACATCGATGAGCGGGGAGCCGGTCCCGACCCCAAGCTCCACGGCTAGGAAGTTGACGACATGATCCGGATCCCCTGTCCCTACTGCGGCATACGCGACCACAGCGAGTTCAGCTACGGGGGCGACGCATCGGTGGAGTATCCTCCCCTGGACGCGACCGCCGAGGAATGGCACGGGGCGGTATTCCTTCGGGAGAACATCCGGGGCATGCAGTCCGAGACCTGGCACCACGTCAACGGCTGCCGCATGTGGCTGGTGGTGGAGCGCGACACGGTGACCCATGAAATCCGCTCGGTGCGCCCGGCGCATGCCGGCATGGCCAGGGCCCTCGGCATGCCGGCGGAGGAATCCGAATGAGCGCCAAGCGCCTGATCCAGGGAGGGCGCATCAACCGCGACCGGGTATTGCGGTTCAGCTGGGACAATCGCACGCTGTCCGGCCACCCCGGCGACAGCCTGGCTTCCGCACTCCTTGCCAACAACGAATGGGTGCTCGGCCGCAGCTTCAAGTACCACCGCCCGAGGGGCATCATGTCCGCCGGGGTCGAGGAGTCCGGCGCCATCGTCACCGTGGGCGCGGGCGACCGCCGCGACCCCAATGTCAAGGCGACCATGCAGGAGTTGTACGATGGCCTGGTCGCGGGCGGACAGAACGCCTGGCCGGATGTGCGCCATGATCTCGCTGCGGTGAACGGGCTTTTCAGCCGGTTCTTCGCGGCCGGTTTCTACTACAAGACATTCATGGGCATCCCCCCCTTCGAGTGGGGGCGCGGTACCGGAATCTGGATGTGGTACGAGAAGTTCATCCGCCGCGCCGCGGGCATGGGGGCAGCGTCCCGGGAGCCGGACCCGGACCACTACGAGCACGTGCACGGATTCTGCGACGTGCTGGTGGTGGGTGCCGGCATTGCCGGCATGTCCGCGGCCCTGGCCGCAGCGGAGTCCGGTCTGGACGTGGTACTGGTGGAGCAGGACTGGGAGCCCGGCGGCGACCTTCTGGGGCAGTACGGCGGCGAGGCGGAGCACAGGCGCCAGGACATGGTGCAGGACCTTGCCGGCGCCGGGGTGCGCCTGCTGCAGCGCACCACTGCGTTCGGCCTGTATGATTACGGGGTGGCGGGCCTCCTGGAGCAGGTCACCGATCACCTGCCGGAGGCCCATCCGGACCTGCCGCGGCAGAGGCTCCACCTGCTGCGCACGCGGCAGATCATCCTCGCCACCGGAGCGATCGAGCGCGGCTTCGGCTTCGGCAACAACGACTACCCGGGCGTGATGACCGCGGACTCCGCCGGCGTCTATCTCAATCGGTTCGGCATCCTGGCGGGCGAACAGGTGGTGGTGGCCACCAACAACGACTCCGCCTACAACGTTGCCATGGACATGGCGGGCGCAGGCGCCGAGGTCACCCTGCTGGATGCCCGCTCCAAGGTGTCCGGAAAGCAGTTCGAACTCGCCGCCGATGCGGGCGTCAGCCTGAGGAACAACTGCACCATCATGCGTGCCAACGGCCGCCACGGCGTCAAGTCCGTGACCACCGCCACCGCCTCGCGCGGCCGCTGGAAGGCCGGGTCGAGACAGGCCTGTGACCTGCTGCTGGTATCCGGCGGCTGGTCGCCGGTGGTCAACCTGATGTCCCATCGCGGCGTGAAGCCTGTCTGGGATGCGGATAACGCCTGCTTCCTGGTCCCGGGCGCCCACGAGGACATCCGCATGGCGGGTTCCGCTGCCGGGTGCTGGAAGGTGCCCGACTGCGAGCAGTCCGGATTGGCTGCGGGCCGTGCCGCCGCCCGGGCGCTCGGGCGGGATGTCACCGTCGTGGATGCGCCGGCGGCGGGCGGGTGGGGCAGTCCGATCAGGCCCCTGTACGAGGTGCGCATCCCCCGGAGGAAGCTCAAGGCCATGGTGGACCCGCAGCATGACGTGACCACCGAGGACGTGCGCCTCGCCCACCGCGAGGGCTATGTCTCGGTGGAGCACCTGAAGCGATATACCACTCTCGGCATGGCCACGGACGGCGGCAAGATGGGCAACGTCATCGGCCTGGCGCTGATGGCCGAGGCGCTGGGAAAGGAAATCCCGGAAGTGGGTACCACCACGTTCCGTCCGCCCTATACGCCGGTATCCATCGGGGCCCTGCGCGGCCGCAGCACGGATGAACACTTCCGACCGCTCCGGCGGACCCCGATGCATGACTGGAACCTGGACCACGGTGCAACCATGACCATGGCGGGACTGTGGCACCGGCCGTGGTATTTCGCCCGCACGGGCGAGAGCGTCAGCGAGGCCTATGTCAGGGAAATGGAAACCACCCGGCGCAGCGTGGGACTGTGCGACGTCACGTCGCTCGGCAAGATCGCGGTGCAGGGCCCGGACGCCACCGAGTTGCTCAACCGAATCTACACCAACCCGTTCGCCAGGCTGCCGATCGGCAAGGCGCGCTATGGCATCATGCTCCGGGACGATGGATTCGTGATGGACGACGGCACCACCTGGCGCCTGGAGGACACCGAATACTTCATGACCACCACCACGGCCCACGCCGCCAAGGTCATGGTCTGGCTGGAGGAACTGCTGCAGACCCGATGGCAGGAACTCAGGGTGCACGTGACCTCGGTATCGGAGCAGTGGGCGGGCTGCGCCGTAGCGGGCCCGAAGTCCCGGCAGGTGCTGGCTGCCTGCGTGGAGGATGCGGCCTGCGTGGAGAGCGGGGCCCTGCCGTTCATGGGTGTGGTCGAGACCCGATTGAAAGGGGAGATACCCTGTCGCATCGCCCGGATCAGTTTTTCCGGAGAACTGGCCTACGAGGCCTACGTACCCTCGGACCATGGTCCGGCGATGATGGAATTGCTGTGGGCAGAGACCCGGCAGGTGGACGGCTGCCTCTACGGTCTCGAGGCACTGGGGGGGATGCGCATTGAGAAGGGCCATGTCACCGGCGCCGAGCTGGACGGCCGGGTAACGATCGAGGACGCCGGCCTCGGGCGCATGGCCTCGGACAAGAAGTCCTATATCGGCAGTGCTCTCAGGAAGCGGCCCGAGATGCAGCGGCCGGACCGACCCCGGCTGGTGGGCATCTTTCCGAAGGACCGCAGCCGGACCTTCAACGCCGGGGCCATCCTCTGCGAACCCGGCAAGGTATCTGGTCTCGGGGAGGGATGGGTGACCGGGGTGACCCAGTCGCCCGCCAACGGCCACTGGATCGGGATCGGGTTCATTGCCGGCGGCCACGAAGCCTGGACAGGGAAAACCGTCATCGTCGCGGACCCGTTGAGGCAGGACGACGTCGAGGTGGAAATCGTTTCCCCGCACATGTATGACCCGGAAGGGGAGAGAATGCATGGCTGAACGGGCATCCGCACTGGACGGTCACATTGTCGCCGGTGTCAGCGGCATCGTCACCGAAGACGGCCCCGGGATCACCCTGGAGCTTCTCAGGGACCTGGTCCTGCACCAAGTAGCCGCCTGGCCGGATACCGTGAATACGGCCGGTGCCGCTCTTGCGGGGTCTGTGGGAACCGATGCCTTGCCGGGGCCCGGCCAGGCAATCGAAACCGGCGGCGTCGCGGTTCTCAGGACAGAGCCCCTGAAATGGTGGATCGTTGGGGCCATGGCGCCGCCCCTGGATTCGTCCATCGGTGCCGTCCTGGACCTGTCCCATTCCCGGACACGGATCCGCGTGACCGGCCCCGACGCCACGGCGCTCCTGAACCGCTTCCTGCCGCTGGACCTGAGAGAAAGCGCCTTTCCCCGGGGGTCGGTGGCCTCCTCGGCGCTGCATCATGTCGGCGTCACGCTGTGGCACGGCAACGCGGGCCATGAGCTCTTCATCCCGCGGGGATTCGCTCTTTTCTGCTGGGAGGTGCTGATGGAGACCGCGCGACAGTTCGGGGTCGAGGTGCGCCAGTCGACACTGTCGGGTTCCGGCGCCTGAGGCCGCCCGCCGCCGGAGCCGGGGAAGTATCTCGAAACCTTGGCAGACTTGCGGGATGGATTGGTCGCGAGGCTACAGACCCGGAAGGGCTGGGCCATGTCCGACGATGCCCGGAAGCTGATCGAAGCTGAACGCGACAAGCGCGAGGTTCGCCCGGAGGATCAGGAAAGGGCCGTTTGTTTTGAAGATTCGACGTGGCAGATCAGCATTGCACCCTCGCCCCGGTGGGATCGCCTACAGGCAGATGCGATTCGAGTACATCCGCATCTGGAACGTCCGACCGCGCCGACCAGGACACAGACGTTCAAAGTAGGGGGCGGCCTCAACCCGGAGTGGGTTCGCACTCATGGCGAGGGTGTCACCGTAGCTACCGCTGCGCAGGCGGACACTGACGCCAAAATCAAAGCCGGTCTGTTGAAAGACGACCCTGCCAAGGTGCGGGAGGCGCTGGCGGGCCACCTTCCACACCAACGCGGCCAACACGTCATCGAATTTCCAGACGGACCTGTAGCCGTCTAACCAAGTTTTGCGGCGGTGGCCGGGGTTGGGGGATTGCTACGTGTCAGGCAGTCTTTCCGGCCACCGCTGCACCTTTCACGGAGGAACCTATGAACCCGGAGGAACAGCGGCTTCGGATCGAACTGGAGCACCTACGGGGGCGGGTGCGAGTGGCGAAACGGATATCTGCCGACCGCGCCCTGCGAGCTGCCCTATCCGCCATGATCGACAAGCGCACGGAACGCCTGCGGCAGATCGCTGAACAGGACGACAAGGCGCGAGGGTTGAGAGTGTAGCACCTGTTGAGAGTGTAGCACCTTGCCCCGCAGGTGGCCGGGGTGTAGACTCCCGGCCGCTGCCAGCACCTTATGCCCGGTCATTCAATGGCTTCGGCCATGGCCTCTTTGGAGGACGCTGGCAGCGTGTGACCGGGCACCTTCCCCAGCGTTGGTATCCGGGTAATCGAAACAACCGGAGACTGACATGACTACCCAAACACCCACCCCCCGCGCCCGACGGCGGCCCGTGCTATACGGATTTGGCCTGCTAACCCTGCTGTTGGCCTTGCTATGGTTCAATAACGCCCGGGCGGAAGTAGATTATTACGGACCCCGAGCACTGACCAATGCGGAATTGCAGCTAACCATCAAACGCGCTGGCCTTGGAATCAATGCTAGTCAAGGCAACAACCGGGCGCAGCTATGGGTGAATAGTCGCGATGGTGCCGGAACCCTGATATCCGGCAGACGCGCCCGAAAGGAAATGCTCAAAGCTGGCACTGCCCAGTTAGATGAGTCCGGGAACGCAATCCGTGCCACCGTCCAGATAAGGGCCGGCGGAGGCGATGACTTGATCCTACTCGGGCACCGCGTTTATAGGATCGGCAGCTACAGCCCCACCGAATTGGCCTCATGGGGATGTTCCCAGACCGTTGGCGAAGGTAACGACCCTGCCTGTTTGATTGTCGAGGTCATGGAGGTGAATCAGGGCGCAATCGCCAACGGAGGCAGTGGAGCGGATACCATCATCGGCTCGACGAAAGATGATGTTATGTACACGGGGAACACCCCAAGAGGCCGGAACGATATATTGCGAGGCGAGGGCGGCGATGACGTGCTAGTCAGTAACTCGCGCATAGCTGGGGGATTTGCGATGATGTACGGCGGCCCGGGCGACGACCTCTTTATCACGAAGGGGAGGGCCACAAGTCACATGTTCGGGGAGCACGGCAGTAACACCTACGTCTTGGGAGACGGCCCGGATCATGTCCATGTGCGGATGGGGGGAAGTACGCATGAGCGCGATGCAGATACTATTTTCTTCTTTGATCCAGACGAAGATACCTGGAGCCGTACCCCGGAAATTGTGTACAGCCAGAATCATAGGACGGTCCCTTTCGATACCGCCTTGCTGCCGTCCGTCGAATTGCTTGGCCGCACCTTCACGTTGGACGCGGATACCATCAATGAAAACATGGTGCGGTTTGTGTATGATGAGTCCGACAATCTGACTGGCTGCAATTGCAGCCGCGTGGTTAATTGGGTATGGGGCGCGGATCAAGAAGTCCCCGGCCTGCCCGCGCCCGAATGGTATACGCCTACCGAGGAATAGCAAACAGGTGGTGTAACTTGGCCGGGTGCTGGAATGTGCTCGGTTTTTTTTCAGTACGCGGCGAGGGGAAAGTGTCTACACGTGTAGACACTCCGGCTTTTCCCGCTTCATCGGATTTTCCACAAAAGAAATTTTTCAGGATGGATTCGCAATTCCTCCACGTTCACGGCTGGCGGAGTGAATACGCAGAAGCAGTCCCCCGTTTGGTGGATTTTGGCCCCGTCAGGTTACACTGGTACCCACCCGCCCGACGGCGGCCCCGCCCGCAACCATACCCCACCCCCTCGCCCTGCTGCTGAATGCCATGCCACCACCACAGCGCCCTGCCCACCACCGGCACCTGCGCCCCATGGCCGCCGGATAGGTGGGTAAGGAAACGTTTGGTGTATGCAAAATAGTATGACAAATTCAGCAGATACGGATGAAACCCTTTATTTATGCGATACGTTAGCGCCCGACGAGGGCGCGCATCCCGACACCGTAACCGGGGAGGGACATCCGGGCGTTGATTTCGCGTCCGTTCAGGTCGTGGTGATCTTCAGAACACCGCCTTGTTCGGACGCCACGTGCAGGTTCTCCGAATATCTCGTCCCCGAATGGCATCCCGCCGCATCGTAACGTTCGTAACGCAGGTTGAGGCTGATTTGGTCGTCGACCTGAAGCCGGACACCGTAGCCGTCGTACCCCGGCGGCCGGTGCACCGAACAGACTATCGTCCAGTCCCGGTAACCGGTGCAGCGCCAGTCCCGGGCTGCATCGGAGCACGGACCGGGGCAGGCTCGTCTGGCACAGGCAAACCGTGCCGCGCACAAGCCATGCCCCGGGGCCGGTCATTCTGGAAATCGGACCATCCAGGTGTCCCGGCGAGAAGGGGGTGCTCCGGTCATGGTACCGGAATGATGACCGCTGAGACTGCCGGGGACGCAAGCCTCCGCCATGTACGCCGCCGGACAGCGTGCATGTACGGTCCCGCAGCCTGCTGCCGGGTAATTCACCTGCAAGGGTTGGCCTGGATGCCGTGTCATGCCACGATTGCAGTTCGCCCTGCGGTGCATCAGACAGGTATATTTGCCAAAATCCGGCCGGATATGCCCGGCAGCCGGACGGGTCAGCTTATATCGGATTTATCAGTGATCATGCCATGAGTTCAGAAAACCGTATTCGAATCGACGCCGACCGCCTGTGGCGGTCCCTCATGGAGATGGCCCGCATCGGTGCGACCGACCGGGGGGGTGTATGCCGGCTGGCCATGACCGACCTTGACCAGGTTGGGCGCAGCGTGCTGGAACGGTGGTGCCGGGAGATCGGCTGCAGCCATTCCCTGGACCTGGCCGGCAACCTGTTCATCCGGCGAGCGGGAGCGGATGACGGGCTGCCCGCGGTCATGACCGGCAGCCATCTCGACAGCCAGCCCACCGGAGGCCGGTTCGACGGGGTGTACGGCGTTCTCGCCGGGTTTGAGGTGCTGCGGACCCTGGTGGACCACGGGGTCACCACCCGCGCGCCCCTGGAGCTTGCGGTATGGAACAACGAGGAGGGCAGCCGCTTTTCGCCGCCCATGATGGGCTCAGGCGCCTATGCCGGCGCCTTCGATCTGGACTGGGTGTATGCCCTCGAGGACGCCGACGGTGTGACCGTACGGGAGGAACTCGAGCGTCTCGGTTGGATCGGGGAGGGTCTGGGCGACCGGAAAGTGGACGCCTACTTCGAAGCCCATATCGAGCAGGGCCCCGTCCTGGAAAACGAGCATACGACCATCGGGGTGGTCACCGGCGCCCAGGGACAGCGCTGGTACGAGTTGAACGTCCACGGCCAGGAAGCCCATGCGGGTCCCACGCCGATGCCGCTCAGGAAGGACGCGCTGGTGTGCACCGCGGGGATGATCGAGGCGGTGAACCGCATCGGCCTTGACTATGCCCCCGACGCCTGTACCACCTGCGGTCTGATCAGGGTCGTTCCCGGCAGCCGCAACGTGATCCCGGGGCATGTATGGACGAGCATCGATACCCGCCATCCGGACGACCGTGTACTGGAGGACATGGAGGGTGTCATGCGGGGTGAATTCGATGCCATCGCCGCCCGGCACGGCTGTCGTTACGACCTGTCCGTGTTCTGGGTGGCTCCCGCGACCCCCTTCGACCGCGATTGCGTGGACCTGGTGCGGCTGGGGGCCAGCGAGGGTGGCTACAGTCACCGGGACATGATCAGCGGTGCCGGGCATGACGCCGTCTACATGGCAAGAAAAGTCCCGACCGCGATGATCTTCGTCCCCTGCGAGGGCGGGATCAGTCACAACGAGAGTGAGAATGCGGATCCCGAACACCTCGCGGCGGGCTGCCAGATCCTGCTGGACTCGATGCTTGCCCGGGCGGGGGTGGCCTGACGGCGGCAGGGTGCCGCAGGCCTCCGCCGGCGGGATCAGGGCAGGGTGAGCCAGGCCAGGGGATCCGGAATCTCGGGCCTGAAATAGCAGACCATGCGCCCATCCGGGCCGGCTTTCGCACGGGCCTGCCAGGGTGCCATGCCATGGAGCGCCATGCGGTGCACCAGGTAGCATTGCCCCGGTTGGGCATGAATCACCCTTCTCGGGCAGCGCCGGAAAATGTCGCGGCGCAGTTCATGATAGGCGTCCGTCAGGTCCAGGCCCTTCCATGTGCCGGGTTCCCTGCCGGAAAGCAGGCGCCGAAAGAATGCTCCCGCGATCCGGTGCGACCCCTCCCACACCACGAATGGCGCGGCCCCGGCCGGGAACTCCACCATCGGTATGCCGAGTATGTAGGCGTGGTGTTCACCGAGATACCGGCGCCGGTCGGGTCCATGGCGCAGCAGGCCGTCGATATGCGCCGCGTCACGCCGGCGGCGATAGCGGTGGCTCGCGTCGGACTCCGCCGCAGACCTGGCCGGATACCCGGGGAAGCACACGGAGACCTGCGCCCGGTCAAGCGGCAGGTCGCGGAATGCACCCGTGCGGGCCAGGTAAGACAGTGCTCTGCCCGTGAACGGTGGCCCGCCGGGAACCGCGCCGTCGGGGCCGTTCTCAAGCGCGTTCACTCCGACGAACCAGGTGTCGCCATGCCGCCACCACTGCCGATGAGCGGGATCGTCCAGGACCCGGCGCGCCGCGGGATGGGCGCGCCGGATCCAGCGGTGCAGGGCGGGGTCGTCCTCAAACAGGATCCAGCCACGCTCCTGCATGGCCCGGTCGAGTGCCGAGTGGGAAGTCCGGGTGGATGCCAATGGAAGAAGATCGCAAAAAATCGTGAAAGGGGCGGCAATCCTCTCTGGGTTCGCTATAATTCCGGCCACCCATCCGAATGCCATGGCTGTCGTCCATTTTACCGCCAACCTGAGGCGCCACGTCCAGTGCCCCCGCACCGAGGCGGAGGGTGCCACCGTATGCGAGGTACTTGAAGACGTGTTCTCCAGGTTCCCGTTGCTGCGCGTGGCGATACGCAAGGGACTTTTCCCTGTCATCCGGGACAATGGGCCCTGGCAGGTGCCAGAACCGTCCTTTCTCGGGAACAACGTCAGCGCCGTGCTGCACCATCCCGTTTCCCGGCACCTGCCGCCGGTCTGCGCGCTGCGGTTCGACTGAACGACCGGGTCCAGCGGAATCAAGGAGTCCATGCCTGCCATGCCCGAATACGTGGTTCCCGCTCCCACGATGCCCTGCCTGCCGGTACGGGGAAGTGACGCCCGCTTCCCGGTCCACCGGATCTACTGTGTCGGACGCAACTACGCCGCCCATGCCATTGAGATGGGCCACGATCCGGACAGGGAACTGCCGTTCTTCTTTCTCAAGAACCCCGACAACCTGGTGCCGGATGGCGGGGATTTCCCCTATCCGCCAAAGACCGGGGACGTGCACCATGAAGTCGAGCTGGTGGCCGCCATCGGCCGGGGCGGCAGCGAGATCGGTGTCGGTGCCGCGCTGGATCACGTTTGGGGTTATGCGGTGGGCCTGGACATGACGCGGCGCGACCTTCAGGCGGAGATGAAGAAGGCCGGCCGTCCCTGGGAAATCGGCAAGGCCTTCGAGCATTCGGCGCCCATGAGCGCCGTGGCGCCTGCCACGGAGATCGGCCATCCCACGGAAGGGCGGGTGGAACTCCGGATCAACGGCGAAATCCGCCAGGAGGGCGACCTCAACCAGCTGATCTGGACAGTGCCGGAAATCGTCGCCTGCCTGTCCGGTCTGTTTGAACTCAGGCCCGGAGACCTGATCATGACCGGAACCCCCGCCGGCGTCGGGCCGGTGGTGCGAGGAGATCTGGTGGAATGCTCCGTCGCCGGTGTGGGCTCACTGGCCACCAGGGTCGTCTGATCACGCGCCTGGTGATGCCGTTGTGACCCTTTGCTATCTCGACTGCACCGCAGAGACGAGCCCCGTCCGGCAGGTCCCGCCGGGCCCGCGTGCCTGGCTGGCCCGCGAGGTCACGGAATCGGACTGGCTGGTTCCTCTGGATGGCGGGATGCGCCGGGAAATCGATCGCCTGGCGGCCTTCATTGCCGCCAATCCGCTGCAGAACCTCCAAAGGCGCGTTGCGGACTTTTCCCTGCCTCACTCTGAGAATGCCATGGGGCGGATGAAGGGTACGGTGGATAACGGTGTCGGCTTCGCCGTGCTGGACCGGATGCCGATGGACGACTATCCCCTGGAGGCGATGGTGGAGGTCTACTGGCTGCTCGGCCAGTTCATCGGCCGTCCGGTGGCGCAGAAATGGAACGGGGAGATGATCTACAACGTGCGCGACACCGGGCAGGCCTATCGGTACGGCGTCCGCGGATCACACACTTCGGTGGAACTGGTTTTCCATAACGACAATGCCTTCGCCAGAATGGTGCCGGACTATGTCGGTCTGCTGTGCCGCTACCCGGCGGCGAAGGGTGGGGTCAGTCGTTTCTGCAGCCTGTATACCGTGCACCGACGCATGCAGGATCGATTTCCCGGGCAGCTGGAGCGCCTGTACCGGCCGATGTACTTCGATCGCCAGAAGGAACACGCCGACGGCGAGCCGCCGGTATGCCTTGCGCCGTATTTCAGCTGGAGCGGAGACCGGCTCAATGCCCGGGCCAACTCCTCCCTGGTGAGGAAGGGCTACGAGGTGGCGGGCGAGCGCATGGACGACGAACTTGTGGCGGCCCTGGATGCCATCGACGAAGTGTGCTCCAGCGAGGAAATCTGGTATGAGGCACCGCTTGAACGGGGCCAGGTCCAGTATCTCAACAACCATGAGGTGGGGCATTACCGCTCGGAATTTCAGGATCACAGGGACCCGGAAAAAAGACGCCATCTGTTCAGGCTGTGGCACCGGGAGCGGGGCTCGGCATGCTATGACGGCGAGTACCTCTAGCCCGAGTGAATCGCGTTTGGCAGTGAAATTCTGTTGGTTTTTCCCCTTCTTCCTTCCTTTGCGTCCGAAAACACCCACTCAATCAGGGGGTTATGAATCCTGAGGTGTCCGCCCGGGCGCTGGAATTCCGCATTGTTTTTGTATGACCTACAATGGTCTAGTCAAAAATCATTCGCGGCAAGACTGACTGACTGCCCTATTAACTACGCCCGCGCATGCAGGCGCATTGACGGCAAACCCAAGATCGTCTGGTAGAAATACCTCGGCAAGGCCGATGACATCGTCGCCGCGTTGACTTCACCCGTTGCTGCCGCCAACCCGATACCGCGGTGGTCAGTCACGACTTTGGCGCGGTGCCGGCTCTTCAAGGTCCAGAAACTCCGCTGGGAGCATATCGACCTGGATGCGGGCGAATTGCGATTGCCCGACACCAAGGCGGGAGCCGAGACTGTGCATCTGGGCGATCCGGCCGTCGCCGTGTTGCGCGGCATTCACCGGAGGGAGAACAATCCGTGGGTGATCACCGGGCACAAGCCCGACAGCCATCTCACCGACCTGCAGCATCCCTGGCGGCGTATCCGGGCTCGGGCCGGGCTCGACAATGTACGAATTCATGACTTCCGCCATTGCTTTGCCAGGGGCGGACTGCTCGTCGGCGAAGGGCTTCCGATGATCGGCAAGCTGCTCGACCACACCCAGGACAACCGCGCAATACGCCCATCTTGCCAACGATCCCGTCAAGGCGGCGGCAAACCGGATCGCGAGCAGGATCGCAGAGTAGTCCACCACCCCTCGGCGCAAGAATGGTGCTGTCTGGCTCGGGACGTCTTTCGTCCCCGGAGAAGAAAATGAGTGGAATCAGAGATTGCGCGCTTCGTAATCGAAGTCTTCTCGTTCGAGCAAGTGTGCCCCGACTTCATACAGTCTCGCCGTGTTTTCATCGTTCAGGTAATTTTGGAGCAAGAGGAACAGATCAGCAGCGTCTTTTCCCGGTGCGTAGGCGTGCCGTTCGGACCATGCCATGAGTTTCAGGATCGCGAGCATTGGCAGGCAGACCGTTGCAACTGGCATTTTATCCGGCAAAAGTATTTGGGTCGCCGTCGCACTCGCTTCTCTGTACCCCAAAACGCCCATCACCGCGTTGTTTTCGGGCCACTCAATGGTTCCATCCTCGCGCTCCACCCCGCCGAACGGAATAAGATCGAGCGGCACGCCGCTACGATGGAGCAGCCTGTGACTGCCGGGCCGGTCGGAGGTGAAGTAGCCGGATTCAGAGCAGATATCACGCAGCTTGCGAAACTCGTCCCAGCTTCCGACGGCAACCCCCAGGTCAATGTCCGTGGTCGCGCGAGTGATCGGAACGCCCTGCCCATATTGAAGCAACAGGTCCCGCGCCATCGCGCCAACGATCAGGAAATCGGCCCCGGGCGCAGCGTCACCGACATCGGCCAGTACCGCCGACAGCCAGCGCAATTCCGTTTTATCGCTTAAATCCATCGATTATTTTTTCATAGATGAGGTCAGCGGCTTCGAGGCAGCGCGCGTCGCCGATGTTCAGCAGGTCGGCATAGATGAGGGGATCGGGTGTCAGATCCTTGTTTTCT
This sequence comes from Candidatus Poriferihabitaceae bacterium, assembly GCA_965213885.1. Classification (GTDB taxonomy): domain Bacteria; phylum Pseudomonadota; class Gammaproteobacteria; order Arenicellales; family Poriferihabitantaceae; genus VYFG01. Next base: position 1,821,729 of record OZ243919.1, on the reverse strand, counting down.
GTCGGGAAGGCCCAGAAGCGCTCGAGAAACTCGACGGGGCCGTCCGGGTCCTTCTGCAGCTTATAGTCAATCAACAGGCGTGGATCGGCCTTTTCTCCATAAAGGGTAACGGTCTCCGGTCGCAGTGCCTGGGTCAGGCGTTCTGCCGCAACCTCGCCACCAAAGGCCAGCTCATATTTCGTTGGCTTCGCTTTAGCCCACCACTGCACCTGATCGGTGCGGAAGCGTCCGATGACGAGCCTGGGGCGCAGTGTTCGCGCATAGGCTTCCGCCCAGCGCTTCAACAGCAACTCGGGTTTCAGCAACCTCCGCTTGCCGTCGATTTCCACAACAAAGCCCATTCCCGGAAGGTCGGCCATTACCCAACCAACCGTGCCGTGGGCCACGCCTGCCAGGCGCGCGATCTCGCGGTACGGTTCGGCGACCCAATCGGGATTGCACAGCAGTGCAAACAGGACCTTGAGACCGCTCGCTTGGAATGCGCGGCCTTTTGCTTTGCCCGTTCCCGGCATTTCCAGTGGCCGCTCGCCCTTGATCCATATGTAAACGGGCGGCTGATCAAGGAAGGCGTTGCCGGCCGCGTCCAGGAAGGCGATGTTTCGGGCCTTGAGTTTTTCGGCCAACGGTGGCGTTACATAGTCGGTAACGAGTAGCGGCGGCTTTCCGATCTGTTCGATTTGATGAAGCACGGCGCCCAGGGTTGCCGGGCGCAGGCCCTTTTTGACCTCCACGGCATAGACACGGGTCTTTCGGTCGCGGCCAATGCGCACATACGCATCGACTCGGCGGTTAACGATGTCGATGTCTCGCTGTTCAACCGTGGCTGTTACGCCGAGCTTTGCCAGGTGAGCCAGGGCAGTCTCGAGCAACTGGATTTCTGTAGTAGCGTCCATTTTTTAGCATTATCCATGTATCGTGGACATCTGCCAATTATGGACGACGGGCTCGGGCAAACAGCATACTTGCGCTTAATCCGGAGTAAATAAATACGATTTATGTGCACACGGGGGATCGAGTAGTGTGAGCCAGGGACATTTCACCCTCAAAGATGGAGTTGTATGATCGCAGGGATTTGAAGTTTCATTGTATCGGTTCGCTGGTGCCGACCTACCATCCCGATCTGCTGGCGGTGGGCAAGGCCCGCTTCCGGGCCTTGGATGAACAGGGTCTGCCGGGGGTCAGTGCCTATCGTACCTGTCGCACGGTCTTCGGGGCCGAGCGCACGGTGTTGGTGGTCGATCACGAGGCATTCTTTGAGGCCCAGTCACGCACGCCGCTGCGTGAAAATGTACGCGGCAAACCCGGGATGGTGGGTACCTTGCCGTGCGCCGCCAGCAGTTTTTCCGCACGATGCCGCGCCGGCATGCTGACCGGCGGACCGTGTCCGGAATCCGGGAAGTGTGCATGCACCGGGATCCCGGACGCCTCCAGGGTTTCCGGGGGCATCTTCTCCCCTGCCGGTTATCCGGGTACGGTGGGAGGGATCACGGATCCAGCAGCAGTTTTCCCCTGCTCCGCCTTGCTTCCAGGTATGCCATGGCTTCCCCTGCCGCTTCCAGGGGGAAGCGCCGGTCGATGGCGATTCTGAGCGCGCCCTCGCGGACGGCCTGAAAAAGATCATCCGTCCGCCATGCGATCTCGTTCCGGTCCGCAAGGTAGTGGGCGAGATGGGGGCGGGTGAAGAATACCGAGCCGGCTTCCGCCAGTGCGAGGGGGCTCACGGAATCCACCAGTCCGGATGCGCCGCCGTAGTTCACCACCGTGCCCCGCCGGCGCAGGCAGCGGATGCTGCGGTCGATGGTGTCCCTGCCCACGGAATCATAGGCGACATCGACGCCCTCGCCGCCGGTAATGTCCATCACCGCCTCGAGAAAATCCGTTTCGCGGTAGAGGATGGTGTGCTCCGCGCCCAGGGTTGCCGCGATGGCGGCCTTGTCCGGACTGCCCACGGTAGCGATCACGCTGGCGCCCCGGCGCACCGCGAGCTGGATCAGAATCTGCCCGACGCCCCCGGCGCCGGCGTGCACCAGGCATCGGTTTCCCGGCTGCAGGCTGGCGGCGGAATGGGTCAGGTAATGGGCGGTACAGCCCTGGAGCATGAGGGCGGCGCCGGTATCGGAGTCGATGTCCGGCGGCAGCTTCACCAGTTTCCAGCCGGGCACACAGGCAGCATCGGCGTAGCTGCCCCGGGACAGGCACCAGGCCACTCGGTCGCCCGTCTCGAGGCTGTCCGAGCCGTTGGCATCGGCCACGACGCCGGCACCCTCCATGCCCAGGGTGAAGGGCAGGGGAGTGCCGTAGGTCCTGGAGTCGCGGTACTTCCCCTCCCGCATGTAGACATCGATGAAGTTGAGTCCCGCCACGTCGATGTTCACCCGCACCTCGCCGGCGACCGGAGCCGGCGGCGGAACATCGTTCAGTGCGATGCCATCCCGCCCGCCGTAGGCGATGACCTGGACCGCGCGCACCGTCTCAGAGGTCCCGGATCAAGCCCGGCAGCCGGAGCCGTTGGATCTTGCCGGACGGACCCTTGGGCAGGTCGTCCATGAAATAGATGGCCTTGGGGCATTTCACCCCGCCGACGGCCCGCTCGCAGAATACCCTGAGTTCCTCCTCCGTCGCACGGTGACCGTCGCGGATCACCACACAGGCCACCACTTCCTGGCCGTAGTTCTCGTCGTCCACCCCCACTGCCGCCGCCTCCAGGATGGCCTCGTGCCGGTAGAGCACATCGTCGATCTCCCGCGGCGCGATATTCTCTCCGCCGCGGATAATGAGCTCCTTCAGTCTGCCGGTGATGTAGAGATATCCCTCGTCATCCTTTTTCCCGAGGTCGCCGGTACGGAACCACTCGCCGGTAAAGGCGCTTTCGGTGGCCTCGGTATTCTTGTAATAGCAGTCGAGCACGTTGTCCCCGCGGACCACCAGTTCGCCCGGGACATGGGGCATGCACTCGTTGCCCGCCTCGTCCACCACCCTGATCTCGTTGCCGCAGGGCAACCCCACCGAGCCCGGTTTGCGGGCCCGGGGCGGCATCGGGTTAGTGGCCACGGTGCCGGCGGTCTCGGTCAGCCCGATGGTTTCGATCATGGGCACCCTGAAGGTTTCCTCCCACTGCCTGAGCACCACCGCCGGCAGCGGTGCGGACGCCGAACGCCCGAAGCGGAAGGGCGCCAGGCGCGGGTCAGCGCCGAAGTCGAAGGGCTCCTCGGCAGCCCGGTCAAGCAGGTACTTGATGATCGTCGGCACCACGCTGGACCAGGTGCAGCCGTGGGCGGCCACCAGGTCCCAGAACCGGCTGGCGCGGAAGCGGGACGGCATCACCACGCTGCCGCCGCTCACCAGCGGCGCGACCACGGTGACCATGGCGCCGTTGATGTGGTAGACCGGCAGCACACAGAGCACGCGGTCCGCCGGGCCAAGGCCGTGGCCGAGCACCACGTTCTGGCCGCCCGTGACGATGGCCCGCTGGTTCATGATCGCACCCTTCGGCAGTCCCGTGGAGCCGGAGGTGTAGAGCAGCAGCGCCGGAGTCTGCCCGTCCGGTCCGGACGGGGGCGCCGGCAGCGTGTCGTTGCCGTCTACCGGCCAGACCGGCCCTGTTTTCTCATCCAGATCCACCACCCGAAAATCACGGTCCACCGCGGCCCTGAGCTCCGCCAGCCGTTCGCGGTATGCAGCGGAGACGAACACCAGTTCGGCGTCGGAGTGTCCGAGGACATGTACCAGCTGCTGGGTCCCGGACACGGCGTTCAGGGGCACGATTACCCGGCCCGCGGCCATCACGCCGAGAAAGAGCTGGGCGGTCCAGTACCCGTTGTCGAGCAGGAAGGCCACCTTGGCGCCCCGGGCCACCCCGAGCCGGTCAAGGCTTGTGCGGATTGCCTCGGCGCCGGCCTTCAGCTGGCCGAAGGTCAGTGTGCGGTCGTGTTCCGGGTCCACCAGGAAGATGTCATCCCCATGCCCCGCCGCGTGGCGGTCGATCACCGCCCGGATGGTGTTCGCCGGCATCAGTCGCGTCCGTAGCGGGCGAAGTGGGCGCCGAAGAGTTCCTCTTCCGTGGGCCTGTCCTGTCCCACGGCGGTGACCAGGTGCGTGATGTTGATGAAATGGCGGTAGTTGAGGTTCTCGGAGATGCTGTTTCCACCCCAGGTGCCGCAGCCCATGGAAAGGGTGAAATTCAGGGCGTTGTTGAAGCTGCCGCCGTTGCCGAAGGTATGTGCCTGGTTGACCAGTACACGGACCACGTCCATGGTCTCGGCAAGGCGTTCCGGATGACCTCGTGTCCGCGTGTGGATGCCGCAGGAATGGCCCCTGCCCTGGACATCGAGCACATCCCCGACCAGCGCGACCGCGTGATCGAAATCCCGCGCCCGGTAGACCGTGAGTACCAGGGACAGCTTTTCGTCCGCGAACGGCGACCCCGCATCGAACCCGGGTTCCTCTACCAGGAAAAAACGGTAATGTTCCGCGTCCGGCGACAGGCCGACGCCGCGGGCGAAGACATCCGCATCGCGGGCGATGAGGTCCCGGTTCAGCTTGCCGTCCCGCCAGAGTGTCCGTGCGATCAGTTCCCGTTCCGCCGGTGCGGCGCGGTAGGCGCCGACCCGGACCAGTGCGTTCATGGCCTCCTCATACACGCTGTCCAGGATGATCAGCGAATTTTCCGATGAGCAGGACGTGGAATTGTCGAAGGTCTTGGAGGCGAGAATCTTTTCCGCCGCATCATCGAGGTCCGCGCTGGCATCGATCACCACGGGCACGTTGCCGGCGCCGACGCCGATGGCCGGGGTGCCGCTGCTGTAGGCGCTGCGGACATTGTTCTGGGAGCCGGTGGTGACCACCAGGTCGGCCTCGTGCATCAGCGCCCGGGTCATTTCACGGGAAACCGGTGATGGCAGCACCTGCACCAGGTCCGCCGGGGCGCCCGCGCGGACCAGCGCCCCGCGCATCAGTTCCACCGCTTCACTGGTGGTGGTCCAGCCGGCAGGGGAGGGTGCGATGATGATGGCGTTGGCGCCCTTGAGCGCCATCATGGTCTTGTTCACCGGGGTGGCTGCGGGGTTGGTGGACGGCGTGACCGCCGCCACCACGCCCACGGGCTTGGCGTAGCGCACCAGTCCCCGGGCGGGGTCGTCCTCGATGATTCCCACGGTCATGGCCCGCATGAGGTCCCTCAGCGTGCCGAAGGTCTTGCGCTGGTTCTTGATAACCTTGTCGTCCACGTTGCCGATACCGGTGTCCGCGACGGCCATTTCCGCCAGCCGGCGGGCATTTTCCGGCTTGTACAGCGACCAGGCCACCGCGGTCACGAGTTCGTCGATGCGTGCCTGGTCGGCCCGGGAAATCCCGGCCATGGCGGCGCGGGCACGGCGGACCAGTGGTTCGATCACGGCAGTTTCCTGCTCGTCCCCGGGGGCGGATGCTGGCTGGGCCATTGAACGATGAACTGTGGGATTAGGTATGGAGGCCGGTAGTGTAGTGGCCGGACTGTTTTATCTCAAACCCCGTGTGCGCCGAAATCATGCTGTGGGTCGAAAAGGACTTCATGCCAAGTCGTGCGGACGGCCGGGCTGCAAAGGCTCTCACGTATCGGCACAACTCGAGGGTGGGAGGCGCTATGATCGGAACAGGCTCTGCGGCAGTCCGGTACAAGGTGCCGGTGTCCGGCTCCGACGCCCGGGAAGGAGTGGGGGCGGGGTCCCGATCGCTGGAATTCGCCCGGCGACCCGGGCGCCAGTGGGTGGTCCTTTATTTACGGTCATGTGTCAGCCCCCTGTTTGGGCCGTTGCGCCGGGATTGTGCCGGGACTGCAGATTCACTGGACTGGACCGGTATGGAAATTTATATTCATATTTCATATGTTACATAACATACTGCCCCCGGATTCCCTGCTTCTCCAAGAAGCCGGGTACTGGATTGTTGCCTGGTGTTTTGCCGCCCTGCTGTCGGGCGGCCTGGTCAAGGGCGCCTTGGGCGTGGGTACGCCACTTCTGCCGGTGCCGCTGATGTCACTGGTACTGCCGCCGCAACTGGCGGTGGCGATGATGGCGATGCCCGTGGTCGTGGCGAATCTGCTGCAGGTTTCCGAGGCGGGGCATCCCGGCTACACCGTTCGCAGGTTCTGGCCGGCCTTCGTCTTCCTCCTGGCGGGCACCTGGATCGGGGTCAAGGTCCTGGCCGTGATCGACGAGCGCTGGCTGCTCGGCATCGTGGGGATCGTGGTGATTGCGTTCGCGCTGCTGCAGGGCTCCAACCGGCGCTTTCACATTCCCGGTGCCATGGAAAAGGCCGCGGGAGCGGGTTTCGGGCTTGCCGCGGGGGTGATCGGCGGCTTAAGTTCCATGTTCGGTCCAATGCTGATCATTTTCCTGGTATCCGTTCCGGGGCTGGTCAAGGACCGCTTCGTCGGCTCCATCAGTTTCCTGTACATCGCCGCGGTCATTCCCTGGACCATCAACCTGTTCGTGTACGGAATCCTGGATGCGGCCACCTTGACCCTGTCGGCTCTGGCCATCATCCCCGTGACCCTGGGGCTGTTTCTCGGCAAGCTCCTGCGAAACCGGATCTCCGAGGGACTGTTTCGCCGCCTGGTGATCGTGGTGCTGATCTGCTCCGGCCTGACGATGCTCTGGCGGGCGTTCAACTGATCCTCGGTCGTTTCCGGCTTTCCCGGATTCAGCAATTCTAATGTTGGAACTTTCTCCTGAAACACCCTTGTTGAAGGGGTTGGTCACCCATGTGACCTGGATCGGTTCCCGGTCTCCTCCTTGCGCATCGGGATGCCGGTGCCGTCCAGCCCCGGATAGAGGGTGGCGGCCGTGGTCGGCTCGGGATGAGGGGGATGATCAGTCTTGATCTGGCATTTATTTCCCATTCTTGGTATGGTGAGGATGGGGTAAAGACTGTCAAAGGCGTGTTTGGCGACCCCTTCTGCCGGCCATCGTGCCGGCATTTCCTCGCCGGGTGCGCAATTTACGAGTGTACAACCACCAGAGAACACCACAAATGAAAAGAGTAAAACTATTATCCATCAGTCTGGCGATCGCCGCGGGAGGGCTCGCCGCGGTCAGTGAGGACGTGATCAGCCAGATGAACGCATGGATGTCCGCCAACAATCACAACCGGATCATCCAGATCCAGAACGAGGGCGGTGTTCGCGATGCGGCGGACACGGTCGAGATCTCCTTCTACAGCAACTCTTCGTTCAAGGTCACCTCCCCCAGGGGAGTCAGCATGCTCGTGGATCCCTGGCGCAACGATCCCTCCGGCGCCTGGGGGTTGTGGTACCGGATGGAGTTCCCGATGACCGAGGTCGACATCGGCCTGTCCACCCATGCCCATTTCGATCACGACGCACTGGACCGGCTGGATGCCAACATGCTGCTTGACCGGATGGCGGGTACGTTCGAGCTCGGTGATGTGAAGATCACCGGTATTGCAGACAAGCACGTGTGCGTGGCCCCGGGAATCATTCCGTGGACCGATGCCGTCAAGCAGTTCGAGGGCCGGGACGACCCGTGTCCGCCCACCAATCTGAGGCACCTGGACAATAACCTCTACGTCATCGAGACCGGGGGCATGCGCCTTCTGATGTGGGGAGACAACCGGGCCACGCCACCGGCCGAGGTCCTGGAGAAGGTCGGGCAGGTGGACGTGATATTCGTACCGGTGGACGGCTCCCGGCACATCCTCGACTATGAGCAGGCAGACAGCGTTGTCGAGATGACCGGCGCCAAGGTGGCCATACCCCACCACTACCTGGTTCCGGAGACGACTTTCGTGACGTCCACGCTGATGCCCGCCCTCGAGTGGGCCGAGCGGCATCCGAACACCATACTCGACGGGCCGACGGTCCAGTTGAGCGCGGCCGACATCGCGGACATGAAGGGCCATGTCATGTATTTCGGCTCGCACAACATGGTCTCGGGAGGCGGATAGGACAGGAGGCAGGGAACCGGGTCGACCGGAATCCTCCGACCGCCGGGCAAGCCGGGCGTTTCCCCGGCTTGCCCGGCGCCTGCGTACCATGGCGTTCACCGAATGGTGCGACCGGTCACGGGATCATGTGACCATCTTCAGCCGGTACCGGCCCACGGTACCGTGAACCGCGCTGGCCGTGCCCCGTCACCCGCAGGACCATGAACCAAGCATGTCCGGGTGCCGGATCGCATCCGGGTTTCCGTAACGCCGCCCGTCCACACGGTCTGTCCTCCCGGCAAACCCGATGACCCGGATGATGGTCTTCAGGCTGTTGTTGCCGGTTCTGCTTTCTGCCGCATCCGCCCCGGTCCAGGCACATTTCAACCTCGACCTGAACATCCGCACGATCCACGTCGTCCATACCAGTCAGGGACTGGATGTCTACATGCGCCTGCCGACACCGCTTTTTCTGGCGGGTCTCGTGGGCGAAGCGGAGGAAGGCGGCGTCCCGGAACCCGCGCCTTTCACCTACAACCGCGTCGAATCCGGGACCCTGCTGCATTACCTCGACCTCGAAGCCATCCGCAAGGCACCCTTCGGGTTCGCCTCTCTGGCCGAGAAAGGGCAGGTGTTTTCCGTGGACGGCAAGACGCTTGGGGCGGAAATCATCGATGTCGGGCTCCACCCCGGCTTGGAGCAGCCGCCCTTCTCGTCCCTGGAGGAGGCGGGAAGGGCGTTCGAGGGGGAGGTGTTTCCCTATGACAATCCGGAAATCCATGTCGGTGCAACGGTCACCGATCTTCTGCTCCGCTACCGCCACGACACGCCCATCGACACCTACACCTACCGGAGCACCTTCGATCCGGGACTGGAGGGGCAGGAGAACACGGCAAACCTGATCCTGGACTACTTCCCGGGAAATGTCCGGGTGCACAGGCTCACCGGCCTTCTGAACGAGCCCGTCCAGATCCGGAATTCGGAATGGGCGGCGGTCTCCACCTTTGTCCACCAGGGAATCGTCCATATCCTTGAGGGCCTGGATCACGTGCTGTTCGTCCTTTGCCTGACGGCGGGCGCTGCGGGACTCGCGGGCCTGCTGTGGCGCATTACCGGGTTCACCCTGGGTCATACCATTACCCTGGTGCTCGGGTTTCTCGGCTATGTGCCGGGCGGAGCGTGGTTTGTTCCTGCGGTCGAGACTGCCATTGCGCTGACGATCATCTATGCCGCCGCCATGATCCTTCTTTCCGGCCGGCATGCATCGGATTCCGCCGTCTCCTACGCGGTCACGACCGGCATCGGACTGGTCCACGGGCTCGGCTTCTCGTTCGTGCTGCATGAACTGCTGCTGCCGGGCGGCGCCCACCTCTGGAAATCCCTGATCTCCTTCAACATTGGCGTGGAAATCGGCCAGGTGCTGATCGTGGGGGCTGCATGGGCCGTGCTTCTGGCCGTGGCCCGGATCAGCCGGTCCGCCCTCGTCGCCGCGCACTGGGTTGTGGCGCTGCCCTGCATCGCGCTGGCATCGTTCTGGACCCTGGAACGGGGCCTTTCTCTGGTCGGAATCCTGCTCTCGCCCTGAGCGTCGCGGGCGCCGTTCCGGGCCGGCCGTCCCGGCGTGCCGTGCAGTTCACCGGTTCGCAAGCAGGCAGCGCGAATGCTGGAATGTGCCGGTCGCGGTAATTGAAACTGCAATTGATACTCGACAGGGCCCGGTGACTTGGATACCATCCCCAAGTTCGACACCGGGCGTTTGGCGCCGACGCGCAGCCTGTGGTCCTGCCTGGAGTACGACGGCTGTCGTACTCCAGGCAGGACGAAAACGATCATTTTCGACCCCAAATTTTCTGTCATCATAAACACCAAACACCATTAGTTACCCAAGAGGAAACCTCACATGCAATTCAAGAAAACCCTCGCCTCCACCGGAATCGTGGCTGCATCCATGATGCTCGGTGCGAACCTCGCCTACGCCGCCTGCGCCACCGATGGCCTGCCGGCCAGCATGGACGGTCCCGGCGGCTACCCCGAGCGGGCCCTGACCATGATCGTGCCCTACGGCCCCGCCGGCGGCTCCGGGCAGGTTGCCCAGGCCATGGCCCAGGCGGTGACGGAACTGACCGGCGTGGCCATCAACCGGGACCACAAGCCGGGCGGCTCCGGCACGGTGGGCATGACCGCGTTCATGGCGGCCCCGTCCGACGGCTACGCCGTCCTAGAGCACATCGATGACGCCTCCAGCGCCCATGCCCTGGACTCCGGCCGCCCCAACCCGGCGGAAGACCTGGTTCCCCTGGTGACTTCACAGATCACCTTTTCCCAGATCTACATCCGCAGCAACGAGGAGCGCTTCTCCGATTGGGCCACCTTCGTGGAATGGGTGAAGGCCCAGGGCGGCAAGGCCACCATCGCCAACGTTTCCAAGGAAGGCTCCATGGAACGTGTGACGATGAAGTTCATCACCGATGCCACGGGCATGCAGATCCAGCAGATTTCCTTTGACAAGGGCGCGCCGCGTTACGGGGCCCTGGCGGGCGGGCAGGTGGACGCGCTATTCGAACAGCCGGGTGACGTCCGCAAGTTCCTCGATGCCGACACCTTCAAGCCCATCCTGACCATCCTCAAGGAAAGGCCGGCGGCCTTTGCCGACGTGCCCTCATTGACGGATGCCGGTCTGGACTTCGATCCCCTGTACCGCTTCCGGGGCTTCTATGTCCACAAGGAGGCTCCCGCGGACCGTGTCGAATGGCTCCAGTGGGCATTCCAGAAGGCCTTCTGCCAGGAAAGCTACCAGGCGTTCAACGAAAGCAAGTTCATGAACCTGATCGAAAGCTATCGTGACACCGCCGGTTCCAGGGAACTGATTACCAGCACCATCGGCCAGTACCGCGACGTGTACAAGGAGATGGGCCTCGAGGTGAAGTAATTTCCCCAGCCTGTTGGTTGAAAACCCCGGCAGATGAAATACTTGCCGGGGTTTTTTCTGCACACCGTACACCACGACTTTTGCGAAGGGCGGTCACATGGGTAAACTGAGAATCGGCCAGATCGTCGAGGCAGCCTTGTGGGTTGGCCTGGTGATCTTCCTGTTCGCCTATTCGTTCGAGTTCGACAGGGAGATCGAGATCTACAAGTACGGTGCGTCGGCCTGGCCGCGCGCCATACTGCTGCTGATCCTCATTGCGGCGCTCGGCCAGCTTCTGCAGCAGTGGTTCCGCGGCGATGACGCCGCCTCCGGCATGATGGAGCAGGCAACCGATGACGGGGCCCAGGAGGCTGCCGAGGAGGCGCACCACACTACCCTGGCCTGGTACCTCTACACCCTGGCCATCTCGCTCATCCCCTTTGTCTATATCCTCGTACCGGACTGGATTGCCGCTGCGATGGGGCTGGAGAAGCCCGGGCTCCACATCGCCAAGCTGGTCGTGGCGGCCCTGCTGCTGGTGATTTTCATCATCCTGGTACGCGGCAATCAGCTCGGCGGGATGATCGCCCTGCCGGTCCTGTTCGCCGCCATGCTGCAGGACCTGGGCTTTTACGCCCTGGCACCCTTGTTCATCATGTCCGTCATGTATCTCATGGGCGAGCGGCGCTTCGGGCGCATGCTCGTCATCGCGGCCGGAATCTACGCAGTGCTGCTGGCACTGTTCGTCAGCCTGTTGTACGTGGGTCTTCCCACCGGCAATATCAGCCCGTTCTACGAATTCGGAACGGGAATGGTGAACATCCTGCAGTAGGGGATCATCGTGGAGACCTTCAACAATTTCATCGGCGGCACCGTCACCCTGTTCAGTGATCCCCTCGGGATCCTGATTTTCCTCGGCGGCGTTGTCGGCGGCATGCTGTTCGGTGCCATTCCCGGCGTCAGCATGCTGACCCTGGCCGCCATACTCCTGCCGTTCACCGCCCACCTGTCGCCGGAGCACGGCATCATGCTGTTTTCGGTGATCTACTGTACCGGGGTATACGGCGGCGCCATCACCGCGATCCTGTTCAACATTCCCGGCGCGCCGGAAAACGCGCCCACCGCTTTCGACGGCTACCCGATGACACGGAACGGGCAGGCGGGCAAGGCCGTGGGGGCGGCGGTCATGTGCTCGGCCCTGGGCGGCACGGTGTCCGCCGTAATCATGATGATCGCCACGGCGCCCATCGCCAACTGGGCCATCCGGTCCTTCGGCCCGCCCGAGATCTTCGCCCTGGTGTTCTTCGGTCTCGCGGTGGCCTCCTCGGTCGGCGCCAAGACCTTCTGGAAAGGCTGGCTGTCCATCCTGGTGGGGCTGTTGATCGCGATCGTCGGCCTGGACCCGGTGGGCGGCATCGAACGCTGGGATTTCAACATGCCCTATCTCCTGGCCGGCATTCATTTCATCCCCGCGATTCTCGGCTTCTTTGCCGTCTCGGAGATTTTCGTCCAAGCGGAAAAGAAGGCCACGGGATCGTACAAGGCGCCCGAGCTGAGCGTGGATTTTCCCTCTCTCATGGAACTGCTCGCCCACAAGTTTGCGGTGATCCGGTCGATCCTGATCGGCTTTTTCTGCGGCATTCTGCCGGGCATCGGCGCCACCCTGGCCGCTTTCATGGGCTACAACGAGGCGGTGCGCTGGTCCAAGGACCGGTCCGGGTTCGGCAAGGGCAAGATGGAGGGCGTCATCTCCTCCGAGACCGCCAACAATGCCGCCACCGGCGCTGCCATGATTCCGCTCCTGGCTCTGGGGCTGCCAGGCGGCGCACTCACGGCCATGATGGTCGGCGTGTTCCAGATGCATGACATGGAGCCGGGGCCCCTGGTGTTCATCAACAGCGCCGATCTTGTGTGGGTGGTGTTCGCGGCGATGTTCTTCGCCAACCTGTCGATCCTGCTGATCGGCTGGCTGGAAACCAAGACCATCATCAACCTGCTCAGGATTCCGTTCCAGTTCCTGGCCCCGCTCATCCTCTGCCTGGCCACCGTGGGTTCCTACGCCGTCCGCGGCCTGACCATTGACATCATCGTGATGTTTATCGCCGGGATCGTGGGCTTTTTCCTGCGCCGTTCGGGCTACTCCCTCGCCGGCATCGTGCTCGGGCTGATACTCGGCCGGATCGGCGAGCAGACCTTCGCCCAGGCCATGCAGATGCTGCATTTCGAATGGAGCGGCTTCCTGGGCCGTCCCATCGCCCTGGTCCTGCTGGTGGCGGGCTTCGCCACACTGGCCGGCAGCATCTACGGCGCCTTCTTCCGGAGGCGTCACTGACCATCCCGCGTCGGCCGAGGTGACTGCGGACCGGGCGTCCATCCGGGCGGATGTTCTTGTCGTCGGCGGGGGCCTTGCGGGCCTTCGTGCGGCCGCTGCCGCGCAACGTGCGGGACGCACCGTGGTCATCGCATCGAGGGGCAGGGCCGGGTCGGGTGGCTGTTCGGTGCGGGCATCCGGCGGATTCGCCGCGGCGACCGATCCGGCGGATGCCCCCCGCGACCACTGCAGGGATACCCTGTGGGGCGGATACGGCATCGGCGAGCGTGGACTGGTCCGGCGCATGACCGGGGAGGCGCCGGTCCGCCTCGGGGAACTCGCGGCCGAGGTGGATGGCTTCGCCCGGCGTGACGGCAGGCTTCTGGGCGCCCCCGCCCCGGTCCACGGATTTCCACGCTCGGTGCAGTACCTGCCCGGCATGCCCCGGCTGCTGGCGAGTCTGCGCGGGAATCTGGAACGGGCCGGTGTCCGTGTGCTCGACCGGCAGCGCTGTGTCCGGCTGGACCGGGAGGCCGGAGGCCGGGTCCGGGGACTGTGGCTGTTCGACGAGCAGACCCACGCCCTGCGCTACGGGGCTGCCGGTGCCGTGGTCCTGGCGGGCGGCGGATGCGGCCGGCTCTACCCGGTCACGTCCAACGGGCTGGACGCGACCGGCGACGCCTTTGCCCTCGCCCTGGATGCCGGATGCGCCCTCCGGGATATGGAATTCATCCAGTTTACCCCCACCGCGTTCGCCGCCCCCGCATCCGTCAGGGGCAGCACCATCGTGGGCACGCTGCTCACCCTGCCCGGCGTTGCGCTGACCAACGGCAAGGGGGAGCAGTTCATGCAGCGGTATGACCCGGACCGCATGGAACGGGCCGATCGCGCCACGCTGGCACGGGCCGTGGCGGAGGAGGTGCTTGCCGGCCGGGGCTCGCCCAACGGCGGCGTGTTCCTCGACCTGCGCTCCGTTCCGTCCGCTGAACTGGACCGGCATCGACCGGGATTCCACGGATTTTGCCGGGAGGCAGGCCTGGACCCGGCGGTGGAGTTGCTGGAGACGGCGCCGTCCGCCCATACCTGCCTTGGCGGCGTTGCGGTGGATGAGGAAATGCGGGCTTGCGAGGGGCTGTATGCCGCAGGGGAGGCGGCAGGCGGTGTGCACGGCGCCAACCGGTTGTCGTCCAACAGCCTGATCGATGCGCTCGTAGGCGGGTGGCGGGCGGGGGAATCCGCCGGGCGCTCGTGCGCGACACCCGTCCCGGAACCCGGCTGTGAAGCGCCTTCGGTTCCGGCGCGGGGGCAGTGGAACCCCGCGGGGCCGCTGGCTGATCTGCGCCGTGTCATGGGTGAGCGGGCAGGTGTGGTGCGAAGCGGGGAGGGGATTGCGGCCGGTCTCGGCGAGGTTGCCGGCATCCGGGAGACAATGTGGTCGTCTGCAGGCAAGGGCGTCACCGATCCCGGACAATGGCTGGACCTTCTTGGCCTGATTGCCACCGCCGAGTGTGTACTGACGGCGTCCCTGATGCGGGAGGAATCCCGGGGCGCGCACTGTCGCCGGGATTTTCCGGCGCCGGGCGAGGAGGCATGGATCGGCAGCATCCACCTCAGGCGGCACGGGGTTTCGCTGGGGGGGCGGCTTCTGCCCATCGGCCATGCGACCTGAGCGGATCGAGTCGGAATTCGTGATCGTCGGCGCCGGCTCCGCCGGCTGCGTGCTGGCGAACCGCCTCAGCGAGGCCGGCCACAGCGTGACCGTGCTGGAGGCGGGGCCCCGGGACCGCCGCCTGATGATCCACATCCCCGCCGGGGTCTACAGCGTTTACAAGGATCCCTCGCTGAACTGGAATTACCGGGCAGAACCGGCCCGGGGCGTCAACGGCAGGGAAGTGGAACTGCCCCGGGGCAAGGTGGTCGGCGGCTCCTCCAGCATCAACGCCATGGTGTACATGCGCGGCCATCCGCTTGACTATGACCGCTGGGCGGCGCACTACGATCTGCCCCGGTGGGGTTTTGCGCATTGCCTGCCCTATTTCAGGGCCGGCGAGACGTCCGATCGTGGCGCCGACGAATGGCGCGGGGACAGCGGCCCTCTGGGCGTCACGAGGGGCAGCCTGGAGAATCCCCTGTTCGACGCATTGTGGGAAGCCGGGGATTCATCGGGGCAGGGGCAGTCCGGCGATCTCAACGGGTTCAGGCCGGAGGGAATTGCCCGGCTCGATCGCACCACCCGCGGCGGGCGGCGCTGCTCCGCCGCGGTGGCTCATCTTCGCCCGGCGCTGAAGCGCCCCGGGGTGCGGCTGGTGACAGGCGCCCTGGTCCACCGGATCCAGGTCGGGAACGGCATTGCCCGGGGCGTGCTTTTCTCACTGCGAGACACGATGATGGAGGCCGTGGCCACGCGGGAAGTGATCCTCTCGGCCGGCGCCATCAATTCGCCCCAGGTGCTGAAACTTTCGGGTATCGGGCCGGAGAGGGAGCTGAACAGCCATGGAATCATCCCGGTGCACATTCTGCCCGGCGTGGGGGAGAACCTGCAGGATCATCTCAACATCCACTACGTGCAGGCCTGCACACGGCGGGTCACCCTGGACGGCCTGCAGCGGCCGTGGACGCGGCTGCGGGCGGGACTTCGCTGGATGCTGGACCGGGGCGGGGTGGCCGGGTCCAATGTCTGGGAGATGGGCGGTCTCGTGTTCGGCGACTCCGGGCATGCCCATCCCAACCTGCAGTACCATTTCGCCCCGGTGTGGCCGGAATACCGCGGCCGCGAAATCCGGCTGCACCAGGCATGGACCATGACCGTGGACCAGTTGAGGCCCTGCAGCCGCGGCTGGGTGCGACTGCGAAGCGCCAATCCGGCCGACCCGCCCCGGGCGCAGTTCAACTACCTGTCCGACTCCCGCGACCTGCAGGAACTGAAGGACGGGGTAAGGCGTGCGGGGGAACTGTTTGCGCAGCGGGCCTTCGACCCCTTCCGCGGGCGCCGGATCCAGCCTGGACCGGATCAGTCATCGGACGCGGACCTTGCCGGCTATGTGCGCGAAAACGCCGGCACCGACTATCATCCCTGCGGCACCTGCCGCATGGGGCGGGACGCAATGGCCGTGGTGGACGGGGAGCTTCGGTTGCACGGCATTGAACGCCTGCGGGTGGTGGATGCCTCGGTGATGCCGGAGGTCGTGAGCGGCAACCTCAACGCGCCGACCCTGATGATCGCCGACCGGGCGGCGGACTTCATTCTCGGCCGACCGCCATTGCCGCCTTACCGGCCCCGGTACCATTTCGATCCCTGACAGGGGGCCGGACTACTTCCGGTTTCCCGCCTCCCGGGAACCGCTGTCCAGATTCAGGCGTGATTCGCGCCGGAAGATGTAGATGCCGGATCCCACGATGACGGCAATGCCGATCCAGGTGACGGAATCCGGGAAGTCGTCGAAGAACACCAGGCCGAGAAGGGTGGCTCCGATGATCTCCACGTACTGGAGCGGTGCCAGGACCCCGACCGGCGCCCGCTGGAACGCGTAGACCACCAGCAGATGCCCGGTGGTGGCAATGAGGCCCAGGGCCGCCAGCATCAGCCACTGGTCAAGACTGGGCCAGACGGCTTCCAGCGGCCCGAACCCGGTCCGGTTGCCGAGTGAAACGGCAACACTCATGACCAGGAAGCCGAAGATACCGGCAAGGAACTGCAGCCTGACCGGTGCCACGGTCATGACCATCTTGCGGGTCAGCAGGATGTAGAAGGAGAAACTGACCGCCGCCCCCACGGGGTAGAGAACGGCCCAGCCCACGTCGGCGAATGTCGGACGGATGATGATCATGGCGCCGATGAACCCCACGGCGATGGCGATCATCCGCCGCCATCCCACCTGTTCGCCGAGCAGGACGGCGGACAGCAGGGTGACCAGCATCGGCTCGATGAAGAAGATGGAGATGGCGTCGGCCAGGGGGAGATGGGCCAGGCCGGAAAAGAACAGCACCGTAGCCAGGGCGATCAGGCACCCGCGGGCGGCGTGCAGCCACAGGTGCCGGTCGAACCAGGCCCCCCGGGTGTGCAGAACGAGCGGCAGCATGAACAGCACCTGGAACAGAAACCGGCACAGGGCGATCTGGCCCGGTGAGATGACACCGGCCAGGGATTTTGCGATCGCGTCGATGCCGGGCAGGATCAGCATTGCCAGCACCATCAGGCCCATGGCCTGGGCGTTTTGATTCTTTGCGGCGTAGGACACTGGTTGTTGAGCGTGGATTTGGCGCCGGGAAACGGTCTGGATGTCGGTTGGTTGCGCTGGAGCCCGTCAGGAGGCGGTGCCGCCTTCGCCGCCGGGCATTGTATTGTGAAACCGGGCGCGGTGCATGACCGGTTTCCGGCTGCCGGCAAGCCCTTCCCGGTTGCCGTTTACGATCCCGATGTCCTGGATTCGCCGGCATCCGGCCGGCGATCCCGATCGCGAATTCACCTATACTCCGGGTTCCACAACTCTGCTTGCAACCGGATCTCCGCCAGCTCTTGCATTCCATGCCGATTTTTCCCGTTCCGGGCGCCCCGGGACCATGAGCGCGACAACCCTCTACTGGCACGACTACGAAACTTTCGGTGCGGACCCCGTCAGA
This sequence comes from Candidatus Poriferihabitaceae bacterium, assembly GCA_965213885.1. Lineage (GTDB taxonomy): Bacteria > Pseudomonadota > Gammaproteobacteria > Arenicellales > Poriferihabitantaceae > VYFG01. The sequence goes on along the minus strand of OZ243919.1, from coordinate 1,803,970 downwards.
GACCGGCCGTCGCAGTTCGCCGGCCAGCGCACCGATGAGGCGCTGAATGCCGTCGGTGAACCCCTGGTGCTCTACTGCCGTCCGCCGGTGGACCGTCTGCCGTCGCCCGATGCCTGCCTCATCACCGGCATCACGCCGCAGTTCGCACTCGAACGCGGGGTCATCGAGGCGGAATTCATTGCCGGCATCCTGGAACAGCTGTCCATGCCGAACACATGCGGGACCGGCTACAACTCCCTCCGGTTCGACGACGAGGTCACCCGCCACACGCTGTTCCGCAATTTCCACGATCCCTATGCCAGGGAGTGGCAGAACGGCTGTTCCCGCTGGGACATCATCGACCTGGCCCGCATGACCGCAGCCCTGCGTCCCGAAGGGATCCGGTGGCCGTCGAAACCCGACGGAAACCCCAGCTTTCGCCTGGCGGAGCTGACCGCAGCCAACGGCCTGGAACACCCGGATGCCCATGACGCCCTGTCCGATGTACAGGCCACCATCGCGCTGGCCCGGCTGCTCAGGGACCGGCAGCCGCGCCTGTACCGGTGGCTGTTCGACCTCCGTCACAAGCGAAGGGTGGCGGAACTGGTCGATATTCCGGCAAGCACGCCCCTGGTGCACACCACCCGGGCGTATCCCGCCGCGAACCGCTGCACCTCCCTGGTGCTGCCCCTGGTGTATGAGACGCGCAACCGCAACAGCGTGCTGGTCTACGATCTCAGGGTGGACCCGGCGCCGTTTCTCGAACTGCACCCGGAGGAACTGCACCGCAGGCTGTATGCCCCGGCTGCAGAACTGGGGGACCCGGCAATGCGCCTGCCGGTGCAATCCGTGAAAATCAACCGCTGCCCGGCTCTCGCCCCGGTCTCGACGCTGGACGACGCGGCCAAGGAGCGAACCGGTCTGGACCTTGCGGCGTGCGCCCGGCACCGGGAACAGCTCCGCGGCAGCGCGGCGTTCGCCGGACGGGTCGAGCAGGCGGTGGCCGCACAGCGGTATCCGCCCGCCGAGGACGTAGACGAGTCCCTCTATGGCGGCTTTCTGAACGATCATGACCGCAACCTGTGTCGACGCATCGCCGGAGCCGCACCCGGGGAACTGGCCGCCGGCAGCTATGGCTTTCATGACGCGAGGCTGCCGGAACTGCTGTTTCGCTACAGGGCCCGCAACTGGCCGGACAGCCTGAACGACGTGGAGCGGGAGCAATGGGGGATGCACTGCCGGAACCGATTCCAGGACGAAAACCAGGGGCTCGGACCCTACTTCAGCCGACTGGCGGAACTGCGTCCCGAGGGTGGCGACGACCCATCCGGCATCCGGGTTCTGGACGCCCTCGAGGAATGGGCGGACCGCCTGTCGGCGACGGTCTGAATCCGCCCTGTTCCCCGGGGGCCATCCGCGACCGGTAGCGGGAGCCTAGCGTCGCATCCGGGCTGCACTGTTCCGCCGGAAAGACAATGCGCCCCGGGCCGGATGCGGTAGAATCGTCCCCCGGGAGTTCCATCGGGAACATCAACTCCGGCACCCCTTGGGCAACCGTTCCAACCCGGACACAGTACTCCATTTCGAACATGCCAGTTATCCATTACATTCTCCACGACGGAACCGAACACGCCATCGACGCCCCGCTGGGGGACAGTGTCATGATGGTCGCCATGCGCAACAACTTTCAGGGAATCCTGGCCGAGTGCGGCGGCGCCTGCAGCTGTGCGACCTGCCATGTCCACATCGACCCGTCCTGGGTGGACCGGCTGCCGCCCATGGAGGACCTGGAAGAGGAAATGCTGGATTTTGCCGAGGACGTGGACGAAACCAGCCGCCTGAGCTGCCAGCTCAAGATCACGAAGGAAATGGACGGACTCATCGTCAACGTGCCGGAAAAACAGTATTGACTGCGGATGACCGTGCCGCCGCCATGAACGACAACCGCCAGCGTCCCATCGGTGAATTGCTGTGGCAACCAGATCCCTCAGCGGAAAAAAAATCAAATATATATAGTTTTATCAAAAATATATCAAAGAAATATAATGTAAAATCTGATTATGGTTCCGTGCATCGCTGGAGCACGGAGCAAAGTCCGCTTTTCTGGTCGGAGATCTGGGAGGAAACGGGGGTTCTCGGCGACCGGGCGAAAGGTGACGTGCTGGAGAATCCCGGCGCGATGCCCGGCGCTAGGTGGTTTCCCGGCAGCCGGCTGAATTTCGCGGAGAACCTGCTCAGATTCCGTGACGACCGCTGCGCCCTGATCTTCCGTTCGGAAGGTGGCGGCGAGTCCCGCTACAGCTACCGGGAACTCCACCGTGAAGTGGCCCGGCATGCGGCCATGCTGCGGTCGCTGGGGGTGGAGCCCGGTGACCGGGTCGCGGGTTACATGGCCAACATCCCGGAAACCGTGTTCGCCATGCTGGCTGCCACCAGCCTGGGGGCCACCTGGTCCTCCTGCTCGCCGGACTTCGGTACCCGGGGCGTGCTGGAGCGCTTCGCGCAGATCGGGCCCAAGGTGCTCTACTGCGTGGACGGCTACCGCTACAACGGCAGACCCTACGGAATTCTCGGATCCGCCGCTGAGGTCGCCGCTGAACTGCCTTCGCTCGGACGGGTGATCGTGGTGCCTTTCCTTGACGCGGCGCCGGACCTGCCGGATGACGCCAGGTTCACCCTCCTCAAGGACATTCTGGCGCCCCACCGGGAAGCCTCGGAGGTCGGCTTCACGAAGATGCCGTTCGACCATCCGCTCTACATTCTCTATTCCTCCGGCACCACCGGTGCACCGAAATGCATCGTTCACGGTGCCGGGGGCACACTGTTGCAGCATCTCAAGGAGCACCGTCTGCACTGCGACCTGCGGCGGGAGGATACGCTGTTCTTCTTCACCACCTGCGGCTGGATGATGTGGAACTGGCTGGTGAGCGCACTGGCGACGGGTTGCACCCTGGTGCTGTACGACGGCTCTCCGTTCTCCCCGCGCCGCCGGAGCCTGTGGCAGATGGCCGGTGAACTCGGCATCACGGTGTTCGGAACCAGCGCCCGCTATATCGCCGCCTGCATGAAGGCCGGCCTGAACCCGGGCGGGGAATTCGACCTTTCAGCGCTTCGCGCGGTCCTGACCACGGGTTCACCGCTGGCACCCGAGAGCTTCGACTATGTCTACGAAAAGGTCGGCCGGGACCTGATGCTGTCCTCCATTTCCGGGGGTACGGACATCGTGTCCTGCTTCGTTCTCGGCAATCCACTGATGCCGGTGCGTCGGGGCGAGATCCAGTGCCCCGGTCTTGGCATGGCGGTGGCGGTGTACGGCGAGGACGGGCCGGTAACCGGGGAGCGGGGTGAACTGGTCTGCACCAGGCCGTTTCCCTCCATGCCCCTGGGATTCTGGGGGGAGCCGGACGACAGCCGCTTTCGTGACACCTACTTCTCCCGCTTCCCGGGTGTCTGGGCCCAGGGCGACTACGCGGAAATCACCGCCGCGGGCGGTCTGGTGATCCACGGCCGCTCCGACGCGGTGCTCAATCCCGGCGGTGTGCGGATCGGCACCGCGGAGATCTACCGCCAGGTGGAAAAGGTGAACGCCGTGCTGGAGAGCCTGTGCATCGGCCAGAACTGGTCCAATGACGTCCGGATTGTCCTGTTCGTTCTCCTCCGGGAGGGCGTGGAGCTGACGGAGGAACTGAAGGCGGAAATCCGCCGGGTGATTCGTGAAAACGCCAGTCCCCGCCATGTTCCCGCCAAGATCATCGCGGTGCCGGATATCCCCCGAACGTTGAGTGGAAAAATCGTCGAATTGGCGGTAAAAAACATTGTTCACGGTGAACCGGTCCGCAATACCGAGGCACTGGCCAATCCGCAAGCCCTCGGGCATTTCAGGGACTTGTCCGAACTGCAGGAGACCTGACCCGGACCCGGACCTCAACCCTCGACCACTACACACAGGAATTACCCATGCAAATCAACGATGTTTATCTGGTCAGCGGCGTACGCACCGCTGTTGGCGACTACGGTGGCAGCCTCAAGGACCAGCGCCCGGGGGATCTTGCCGCCGCGGTGGTGCGCGAAGCCGTGTCCAGGGCCGGTATCGCGCCGGAATCCGTCGGCCACTGCGCCATCGGCAACGTGATCCATACCGAGGCCCAGGACATGTACATCTCGCGGGTGGCGGCACTGGGAGGCGGACTGTCCCATGAAACCCCTGCGGTCACCGTCAACCGGCTCTGTGGCAGCGGGCTGCAGGCCATCGTCACCGCGTCCCAGCAGATCCAGTTGGGGATCTGCGATACCGCGGTGGGCGGCGGCACGGAATCCATGAGCCGCGCGGGCTATGTCGCGGAAGGCGCCCGTTTCGGCAACCGGATGGGTGACGCGAAACTGGTGGACATGATGGTGGCGGCCCTGAACTGCCCCATTGAACTCTGCCACATGGGCATTACCGCGGAGAACGTCGCCGAGAAATGGGACGTCACGCGGGAGGATCAGGACGCCCTGGCGCTGTCCAGCCACCAGCGCGCCCAGAACGCCATCGAAAACGGTCATTTCAAGGACCAGATCCTGCCGCTCGAACTCAAGTCCCGCAAAGGCACCACGGTGTTCGAGCAGGACGAGCACGTGCGATTCAACTTGTCCCCGGGGGATATGGCGAAGCTTCGCACCGTGTTCAAGAAGGACGGCTCCGTGACTCCGGGCAACGCGTCCGGCATCAACGACGGCGCCGCCGCCGTGGTGCTGATGTCCGGCGAGGCCGTGGAGGCCAGTGGCATCAAGCCGCGGGCGAAACTGCTCAAGTACGCCTTTGCCGGCGTGGAGCCGAAGTACATGGGCATCGGCCCGGTCCCGGCGGTACGGAACCTGCTGGAGAACACCGACTACTCGGTCGGGGACATCGACGTCTGGGAGGTCAACGAGGCGTTCGCCGCCCAGGCCATCGCGGTGGCCCGTGATCTTGGCCTGCCGGATGAGAAACTGAACCCCAACGGCAGCGGCATCGCCCTGGGACATCCCATCGGCGCCACCGGGGCCATCATCACGGTCAAGGCAATCTCCGAACTCGAACGTACCGGCGGACGGCTGGCAGTCGTGACCATGTGCATTGGCGGTGGCCAGGGTATCGCCGCATTGTTCGAGCGCGTCTAGCCGGGAAGCAATCCGCATCCCGGACATGGCAGGGCCGCTGGAAGGAATCCGGGTCATCGACCTGTCCCGGATTCTCGCCGGTCCCTGGTGCACCCAGATACTGGGCGACCTGGGTGCCGAGGTCATCAAGGTGGAGCACCCGGCACGCGGGGACGACACCCGCCAGTGGGGTCCCCCCTGGCTCCGGGACACCGGGGGCAACCCCACGGGGGAGTCCTCCTACTACCTGTCGGCCAACCGCAACAAGGCCTCGCTGGCCCTCAACATACAAATGCCGGAGGGCCAGCACCTGCTCCGGCAGCTTGTACGGAAGAGCGACATCTTCATCGAGAATTTCAAGGTCGGCGGACTCGCCAAGTACGGGCTCGACCAGGAGACGCTCCGCCGGGAGCATCCGGGGTTGATCTACGTTTCCATCACCGGCTTCGGGCAGACCGGGCCCATGGCGGACCAGCCGGGATACGACTACCTGATCCAGGGGCTCGGCGGACTCATGAGCATCACCGGCCAGCCGGAGGATGCACCCGGGGGCGGGCCCCAGCGGGTCGGCATCGCAGTCTCCGACATCACCACCGGCCTGTATGCGACCATCGGCATTCTCGCGGCGCTGCATCATCGGGACCGCACCGGGGAAGGGCAGTACATTGACCTGGCGCTGCTCGATACGCTGGTGGGGTGGCTGGCAAACCAGGCGTCCAGTTATCTGACCGGTGGCGTGCTGCCGGGACTGACCGGCAAGTGGCACCCCAGCCTCGCCCCCTACCAGCCCTTCCGCACCGCGGACGGGAGCATCATCATCGCCGTGGGCAATGACACGCAGTTCGCCAGCCTGTGCCATTTTCTCGGGCGGCCCGAACTGGCCGAGGACACGCGCTTCTCGACCAACCCGGACCGTAACCGGCATCGCGTGGCCCTCGAGGGTGAGCTTGAGCGGGAGTTCGAAAAGCGCCCGAGCGCCTACTGGCTGGAACGTCTGCCCCGGGAAGGAGTGCCGGCCTCGGCCATCAACAATATCGCACAGACATTCGCCATGCCCCAGGTCGAGGCCAGGGGCATGCGGATCGAGCTGGACCATTCCCTGTCGGGCACCGTCGCGGGCGTGGCCAATCCGCTGAACTTCTCCCGGACCCCGGCAACCTACCGCCGGGCCGCGCCGCTTCTCGGGGAGGATACCGGGCGGGTGCTGAGGGAGCTGCTCGGACTGGACAGCGGGGAGCTTGAGCGATTGGGCGAGGCGGGGGTGCTGGGAGGAAAAACCGACCCACCGGAATGATCTCTTCCGCTGTGTCGGGCAGGCGTCCGGGGAGGGGTGTTGCGGCTGGCCTGGGAGGACCCCGCTGAATCCGGTCGATGACGCGGTCAGCCCCAGGTCCGGGCGTGTTCTTCCAATATGTCCCCCATGGCTTCCGAGAACCTCTCCAGATCCCCGTCGGTGTGCGGCAGCATCAAAGCGATAAAGCCCCTTCGGGCAATATAGAAACCACGCGCCAGCAACTCCAGGAACACCAGCTGCCTGATCCGGTCATCGCTGGCGTCCAGCTCTTCCGGGTTGCGGATTTCCGTTCGGCAGCCGTGCAGGTTCATCAGCGAACCGGCTCCGGTCAGGTGGACAGGGGCGCCGCATTCCTCCGCCATGGTGTTCAGTCTCCGGCGCAGCGCGTCCCCCCGTGCATTGAGCGCGGATGCTGCCCGGGGGGTGAACACTTCTCCCATGGCCGCTGCGCCTGCGGCCATGCTCAGGGTATTGTTGTTGAAGGTGCCGGCATGGGGCATGGCATTCGGCCGCTGCGGGTCGTACATCGCCATGATTTCCGGTGGGCCGCCGAAGGCACCGAAGGACATCCCGCCGCCGATGTACTTGCCGAGCGTGGTCAGGTCCGGCAACACATCGTAGCGTTGCTGTGCGCCGCCCGGTGACAGGCGGGAGGTCATCACCTCATCGAAGATGAGGATGGTGCCCGCATTCCGGGTTTCCTCCCGCAGCATGCGGAGAAAATCCGGATCCGCGGGCAGGCACCCGGCGGAACCCATCATCGGCTCGACGAGGACACAGGCCAGGTCGCCGGCGTTGCCGCGGATCAGGTTGCGGGTGGCGTCCATCCGGTTGAACCGTCCCAGCACGAAATCGTAGGGGGCATTGATGGGAATGCCGCCGCCGCCGAAATAGAGCAGACCGCCATGGTAGCCGCCGTGCATGACCATGACCTTCTTGCGGCCGGTGTGATGCCGGGCAGTGGCGATGGCCATCAGGTTTGCCTCGGTGCCCGAATTGGTGAAGCGGACACGGTCGATGGACGGAAACCGCCCGCAGACCAGTTCCGCCAGGCGGATCTCATGGGCATTGTGCGCACTCAGGTTGATTCCGCCATCCAGCGCGCTGTCGATGGCGGCGCGGATCACTGGATGGGTATGCCCGAACAGCCCCGCGGTGTACTCCCCCAGGAGATTCAGGTACACATGGTCGTCGGCGTCGGTAATGCGGACCCCCTGTCCGGACACCACGCGCAGGGGAAAGGGGTCGTTGTACAGCACCGTGCGGGTGTTGCCCCCGGGCATGAACCGCCGGGCCTGGTGATGCGCGGCCTCCGATTCCGGGTTGTCGGCAACATAGCGTGCCCGTGCCTCGGCGAGCGCCGCGTCGAGGCGGGGGCGATCACTGTCGGGAATCAGCATGGCGCGGCCGTCTCAGTGCCCCTCAAAACCGATGAGGACGTTCACGGTGTTGATGCCGATCTCCTCCACCGCGTAGCCACCCTCCATGATGAACAGCGTGGGGAGGTCCAGTCCGGCGATCACCGTGCCGTATCGTCTGAAATCATCCGAGGTGAGCCTGAAAAACGAGATCGGGTCATACTCGAAGGTGTCCACGCCCAGTGAAACCACCAGCGCATCGGGGCCGTACTCCCGGATCCGCCCGCAGGCCTGCCTGAGTGCATCGCTCCAGGTATCGTAGGCGGTACCGGGACCGAGGGGAAAATTGTGGTTGAAGCCTTCCCCGGGGCCGGCGCCGGTTTCGTCGGCATAGCCGAGAAAATGGGGGAAGGCATCCCTGGGGTCGCCATGAAGGGAGATGAACTGCACGTCGCCCCGGTGATAGAAAATGGTCTGGGTGCCATTGCCGTGATGGAAGTCCACATCCAGGATCGCCACTCGCGATGCGCCCTGGTCCAGGAAAGCCTGGGCGCAGACCGCGGCGTTGTTGATGAAGCAGTAGCCGCCGTACTGGTCGGCGGATGCATGGTGTCCGGGCGGGCGGCAAAGGGCGAAGACGGCTTCGCCGGACGAATGGACCCTGGACTGGGCGGTGAGCGCGACGTTCGCACTGGAACGGGCTGCGGACCACGTCCCCTCGCAGATGGAAGTCTCGAGCGCCATGGCGTAGTATCCCAGCCGGCCCTCGATGTGGTCCGGAATACGCTGTTGCATGCCGCGGGCGGGAAAAACGCAGGGAATGGCCTCGCCCCGGTACCCCGTGGCCTGCCATTCGGCCCAGCAGGATTGCAGGAAATCCACGAACCCCGGGTCATGGATGCGCAGTACGGGATCGATGCTGAAGTCCTCGGGCCCGATCACCTCTCCAAGCCGGACCTCGTGAATCCGTTCGAGGACATACTGCATGCGCTCCGGGCATTCAAACGGCGGCACCAGTTCCCCGCCGTAGAGTTCGGTTTTCGCGTTGCGCAGCTCGTGGTCGGGACTGTAGACGGTCAGCATGTCGTATTCCGGGTGGCGGGGGTGGATCAGCCGGCAGGGAGGCGCCGGTCCAGGAGCCAGCCGGGAATGGCGCCGGACGCGGCCTCGAAGGCCTTGCCGGCCTCCATGACCTTGCGGTCCGCATAGGTGCGCGCGACCAGCTGGATGCCGGTGGGCACCCCGTTGCCGCCCACCCCCGACGGGACGGCGAGGGCGGGACAGCGGCTCAGCATGTTGAAAGGATAGGTCAGCGACCAGTATTCCTCGTCGGAGACCACGACTTTCCCGTTGATCAGCACCTCGCTGTCCGGCCAGGTGAACTCCGCCGGGATGTGGTTGGTGGCCAGGGTCGGGCAGACGAACAGGTCGAACCGGTCCATCAGCGGACCGAACACCCGGTACATTTCCACCTTGATCTGCAGCGAGCGCAGGTAATCCGCCCGGGTGGACTGTCGGGACCGCTCGATGAAGAAGACCGTGTAGTCGGTGAGGTCCCCGCGGTGGGTGTCCAGCAGTCCCTGTATGGTGACCGCCCAGTTGTGCGACCAGTACGCATGGGCCGCATGGATAATCTCATGATTCCAGCCGAGGTCGACGTGTTCCACGGTCGCGCCAAGATTCCGGAACGTATCCAGGGCGCGCAGGGTATTGTTCTCGACATCACGGTCGATTTCCATGAACCCGAGATCCATCGACCAGGCGATCCGCCAGCCATCAAGGTTTTCCGGGACGCTTTCCGTATCCAGCCTGACCCGGTTTCGGAGCGTGGCGATGTCCTGGTTGTGCGGGCCGGATATGACATTCTGCATCAGTGCGGCATCCGCCACCGAGCGGGTCATGGGGCCGGAGTGGCTGTAAGCATCCAGGTTGAAGACCGGGATCTCGGGGTTGCGACCGTAGGGCGGCTTGTAGCCCACGATTCCGCACTGTGCCGCGGGAATCCGGATGGAGCCGCCGATATCCGTGCCGGTCCCGAGGATGGCCATGCCGGCCGCCAGCGCGGCGCCTGTGCCACCGGACGAGCCGCCCGGTGTCAGGTCCAGGTCCCAGGGATTCCGGGTCACGCCGAAAAGCCGGGAGTGGCAGGAGCCGAGCAGGCAGAACTCCGGGGTGGCGGTCTTGGCCACGGGAATGCTGCCCGCGCGCAGCAGGCGATCGATGATGACGTCGGAATCGTCGTCCACGCGGTCCCGGAATACCAGGGAGGAAGAGGTGCGCCGGGTTCCCTTGAGGCGCAGTTCGTCCTTGACGGCAAGGGGCAGACCCTCCAGTTTGCGCGGGCGGCCCCCCCGATAGCGTTTCTCTGCCATGGCCGCCGCCGCCAGCGCCTGTTCGTAGAACGTGTCCGTGAATGCGTTGATCCGGGGCTGCATGGATTCCGCCCGCCCGATCACGGCCTGCATCAGTTCGACAGGCGACAGGTCGCCGTTCCGGAACAGGGCCAGGGCCTCGACACCGGTCAGATAGCACAGGTCGGTGTCGCTCATTCGTTCAGTACCTCCCAGATTTCAGGTCGGAATTTTCGTATCTCGTCATCGCTCAGTCCTTCCAGGGAGTGGGGAAACTTGATCCATCGCGCGGTTTCGTGCAGGTAGTAGTCCGGCGCCCTGCCGACCAGGTTGCGCGAAGGCTTGTACCAGGGGACGGCGACGCGAATGTCGCGCGGTGTGTTCAGCCGCGCCTTCCGCCGCAACTTGTCGATGACTTCCTGTATGGTCAGGCCCGTGTCGAAGACATCGTCCACCAGGAGCAATCGGTCCTCGGCGTTGACCCTGTCCACGAGATAGCGCAGGCCATGGACACGCACGGAGTGTCCCCGCCGGTCGATAGACTGGTCGTAGGACGAGGTGCGTATCGCGATATGGTCGGTTTCGATGCCGGCCCAGGACAGCACCTCCTGTACCGCGATGCCGATCGGCGTACCGCCGCGCCAGATGCCGACCATGAAGTTGGGCCTGAAGCCGCTGTTGACCACCATGGCGCCGAGATGCATGGCATCGTTCAGCAGATCCTGGGCGTTCAGATAGAGCTTCTCACTCATGCTACAATTCTAGCGCATGAATCCGTCCCGGACTGCTGAAAAGATCTACATTGAGGAGCAGGCCCTGATACTGGACGGATTCCGGCTCGGGCGCCGGGTATTTTCCAGCGGGTTCCGGCCGGATTTCATCGTGGGAATCTGGCGTGGGGGCAGTGTGGCCGGCATCGTGGTACAGGAATGCCTGCAGTACCTGGGTGTGGAAACCGACCATATCGCCATCCGGACATCCTACCGGGGCATGCAGGACTATCCCGACATGATCAGGAACTCCGATCGCATCCGGGTCCATGGACTGGAATACCTCGAGGATCGCCTGGAGGCCGAGCATCGGTTGCTACTGGTTGATGATGTCTTCAGCAGCGGCCACAGTGTCCAGGCCGTAAAGGAGAAGCTCCGCCGCAAACTGCGCCAGAACACGCCTGCGGACATTCGGGTGGCCGCAGTCTGGTACCGGCCGGTTCCCGGTCGTCCGGCACCGGACTACTTCATCAACGAAACTGACCGCTGGCTGGTGCTGCCCTACGAACTTTCCGGACTCAGCCTGACGGAAATCCGCGCCCACAAGGCCTGGGCGGCGCCCGTTCTGGAATCCATCTCGGCGCCGGACTCATGACGGCGCGGACGGCTCCACCATGGAGGTGATGCAACGCTCCGCATCACCCTGATCGGTTCTTGCCCTGAGGAGTGCCGCCGCAGTCCGTGTCAGTGCAAGGTCCAGGCCCATGCCGGTTGCGGCGTCGTCGGCGCCATCGAGATCCTTCAGCATGGTTGTGATCTTGGCGGACACCGGGATTTCGTTGCCGTCGGCCATGCGCCGCCCGAATATCTGGAACGGCAGTGAATCCGCGAACCCCCCCGACAATGCGTCGTGCAGCAGTGCGGTGTCCACGCCGGCAATCCGGGCAAGTCGGAAGGCTTCCCCGATGGCTGTAATATTGCAGCCCACGATGATCTGGTTGCACAGCTTGGCGGTCTGGCCGGCACCGCTCGGGCCCATGCGGGTGACACGCTTCGACAGCGGCGCCAGCACCGGTCCGGCACGCTCCAGCGCCTGCTGGTCCCCGCCCGCCATGATGACCAGTTCACCCGCTTCCGCCCCGGGGACGCCGCCGGACACCGGTGCGTCGATCCAGTTGGCGCCGGAGACCTCGGCAACCCTTGACGCCAGGGTGCGGGTCGCCTCCGGGGAGATGCTGGAAAGGTCCACCACGATGCTGTCGGGGTCAAGTCCGGCGAGGAAGTCGCCGTCGCCGGCCACGGACTCCACGGCCTGGGTATTGGCGAGGCACAGCAGGATCACGTCCGACCCCCGGGCCAGCTCTGCGGGCGAGGCGCAGGGAACTGCGCCTGCGGTGGTCACTTCCGCAACCTTGGCCGGGCTGCGATTCCAGACCCGCACCACGTAGTTGGCGAGCAGAAGCCGCAGTACCATGGGGCGGCCCATCAGACCGATGCCGATAAACCCGATTCGGGGATTCCTGTTCTGGTACATGGGTTGTGGCCGCCGGATGAAAACGTGCATTATAACGGTCCGGCACGGTGCCGCACCGCCTCGCGCCTATCGACCCCTCATCCCCTTATTCAGGCCGCGGTTAGTCAGTCTTGCTAATGGAGCGGCTCTGTAGGAGAATCCCGACCGTATCTGCGCGGGCGGCGGGAGTTGGTATCCGGCCGGTCCCGTAGCCCATGCAATCCTTATCAGGATTCCTGAAGCAATCCACAGAAGAGGCACAGCGATGAACGACCGGAACCACGGGAGCGGACAGCAACGCACCACCGACATTGGGAAATTCCGAGGATTCCTTTGGGCGTTCTGTTCGGATTCGGGCGCGACCCCGGGGTTGACATGTTCAGATGATGGTCAGACCATGATTGCCGAGCCGAGCCGAGCCGAGCCGAGCCGAGCCGAGCCGAGCCGAGCCGAGCCGAGCCGAGCCGAGCCGAGCCGAGCCGAGCCGAGCCGAGCCGAGCCGAGCCGAGCCGAGCCGATTTGCGTCTTCATGGCTTCGTCGCCCAGGGCTTTTAGCCTCTCTATCTGAATCCGACCTTCCCGCCCGCTGCACCCTTACCGGCGTCCTGCGCCGTGTTGCAGTTGTCGCACTCCTGCTCACCCTCGCCGCTCCGGTCGCCGCACAGACGATCGACTCCATGGAGATCACCGAAGGCGAGACCAAGACCTTCATCATCACTGTACCGTCCACCTGGTCGACTAATTTAATAGTAGAAGATCCGAGTTTGGCAGGTGATGCTACTGCAACAGTTCGGCTGTGCAGTACTGTAGATTTATTTATGCGTTTTGGATCACCGTTCGACTGGGATGTCTGCTACACCCCAGGAACTAAAAGTACTCGTACCTTCACAATCGAAGTACGCACAAATGCAGACTCGATCGACGATCCGGATGAGACATTCAATATCAGGGTCAGGGATCAAGATAACGGGCCCTTTGATCATTCCTTCACCATCACGATCAGGGAAGCGGGCACCACATTTCCTGATGGCAGCATGCCGCAGATTGTGCTCAGCGAGGATGAGTTCGTGGTTGATGAGCTGCAGGCCGACAGCTGCTCGGACAGCCACGTAGGCGATGAGAAGACATTGACTGATTTTACATACGACGGATCAAAAACCGGCATCAGAGTAACCCGCAACTACGGGCCCGTGCTCACGACAGAGACCTACAAGGTTCAGCTTGACCGCAGCCCCGGCCCGGGCAAGGTCGTGAGCGTGGAGATCTGGGAGCCCACCGATCTGGATTCAAGTGCGATTGGCCCGTTCGTGCAAAACGCGCGGATCCACGGCATCGGCTGGCCCCCGATCCGGCAAGGCAGGATCTCCATCGAAAATAGCCCTGTTTTGAACCAGGGTGAGCCCGTTGGCGAAAGGCGTTATCTCAACACGTACCTGACCTTTACCGCCCAGAACTGGGACCAGCCGAAAACGGTGACGATAAACGTCCATTGCGCCCAGCACGACGTCACCACGCCACTGCCCATCTGGCACTTCGCTTTCCGGCACAACACGCCCGGATGGGGTTATTCCTCTCACACGTACAACCGCAAGGGCGACAACAGCCCGAAAAACACCAGCCTCAAGATCGCCGAGGTGCGGGTGGCGGACCACACCGAGCCGCCCAAGATCACCGGCAACCCCGACGGCAACCTCGTCCTTGATCCCGACGTGTCGGGCCATTTCGTCCTGTCCGACGATGGCGAAGACGGCTATGCGCACATCATCGGCCTGGATTTCCGCTGGAACAACCCGGACAACTCGCACCACAACGACTATGACGATGCCAACGCAAAGTTCGCCGGCTTCCGCGTCCGCTTTCGGACGGTGGACCCGTCCGGACACGCGATGCAGGAAGAGTTCGTGCGCGCCGACTTCATCATTCCCGGCGACACCCCGACCACCGCCTCGTGGCGTGCGGAACTCGAGGCCCATGGCTATGACCATGCGAAGCGATTTGCATCCAACCGGCCCGACCGGAAGTACGAGTGGAGCGTCGTTCCCGTGGACAGGCACTGGAACGACGTGGAGGCCGAGCGGGTCACCCGGTGCGTGCTGATGACCGGCAACACCCTCGACCTGACCGCCAACCCGACGTGCCCTTCCGCGCTGCAGAACGCGCCCGCGCAGGCCGCGCCGGCGCAGGCGCCCACCGAAACAGTCTCCAACCTGCAGCTGGCGGCGGTGGACGCTGCCAGTGCCAGCGTCTCCTGGGACGCGGTGGCACACGCCACCTCCTACGACGTATCCTGGGAGGCCGAGAGCAGCGATCAGCAGACCGTCATCACCGGTAGTGAGAGCGTGACGGGCACCACGGCCACCATCCAACATGATGCCCAGGAAGCGATGACGCTGACGGTCACGGTGACACCGGAATATGTGGATGGTAACGGCGTGGTGCAGCAACTCGACACACTCGCCGCTACGGCCACCCTCAAGGTGGGGCCGGACAGTGATGCGCTGAGCGCCAGCGCCGAGAGCGCCGACAGCCAGACCCCGTCCTGCGTCTCCGACGCCCTGCTGGCCGACGCCCAGCTGGCTGCGACCGAGACCTGGCGGACTTCGGGCCATGTCGAGCGCTGGAGCCGGGTGCTGGCCGCCTTCGGGGTGGACAACGCCTACAGCAACAACCCGATGACCGTCGCCGAGGCGCAGGCGCAGGCGGATCGCGGCCTCAAGCGCTGGGCGCCGGTGGCGCCGGCGCTCGAATGCCTGGCGAACCCGCCGCAGGAAGAGAAAGCGCGGGCCGAGGAACAGCCCATAATACCCACGACCCCCGAGCTCAGCCTCCGGGCGGGCTCCGCCGTGGACGAGGGCGGCCATGCCACCTTCACCGTCACGGCCGACCCGGCCCCGGCCACCGACCTCACGGTCACCTACACCGTCGCCCAGAGCGGCGAGTATCTGGCCGCCCCCGGCGCGGGCAGCCGGACGGTGACGCTGACAGCAGGGGCTACCAGCACCGACCTCTCGGTGGCGACGGTGGATGATGATACGGACGAAGCCGACGGTTCGGTGTCCGTCACCCTGGGTACGGGCACGGGCTACACGATCGCCACGGGCCAGGGCCACGCCGCGGTGGCGGTGCGCGACAATGACGAGCCGGTGGTAAGCATCACCGCCGGTAGCGGCGTGACGGAAGGTACGTCGGCTTCGTTCACGGTCTCGGCCAGCCCGGTGCCGGCGGCACCGCTCGACATAACGCTGAGCGTTGCCCAGAGCGGCGACTTCGCCGCCTCGGGCGAGACCGGATCACGGACGCTCACCGTCCCGACCTCCGGCAGCATGACCGTGGAAGTGGCCACGGTGGATGATGGTGTGGACGAGCCGGACGGTTCCATCACCGCCACCCTGGGCACGGGCACGGGCTACACACGGGCCGCCGCCCCGGACCATGCGGCCACGGTGGCGGTCTCCGACAACGATGCGCCATCGTCGGGTCCAACAATCTCGATTGCCGATGCGAGCTTCAAGGAAAACCAGCGCAACGGTCATTTCACGGTGACGCTGAGCGAGAAGGTTGCCTGGCCGGTCCATGTCTACTATGCGACGCGGGATTCGACGCCGGTGTCGGCCAAAGCGGGCGAGGACTACCTGGCGTGGCAGCGGTCGTGGCGGCTGCGGGCCCGGTTCCAACCGGGACAGACCGAGACGCAGATCCATGTCCCCCTCTACAACGACAGCCATGACGAGGATCCGGAGACCTTCGAGATGGTGCTGTTCGATGCCGGCGTGAACGGCCCGCCCGGGGTGTCGGTGTCGATTGCGGACGGGATTGCGGTGGGCACGATCACCAACGACGACCCGATGCCGGCGGCGTGGCTGTCGCGGTTCGGCCGGACGGTGGCGGAGCAGGCACTGGACGGGATCTCGGGCCGGCTGTCGGCCCCGCGCACGGCGGGCACCGAAGGCACCTTCGGGGGCATTTCCCTGCAGCCCCGGGATTCCGGCGATGGGGATTCGGGTCAGTCGGATCAGTCTGATCCATTCAATTCATTCGACCCATTCAGCCAACTCAATCAATCCGACCCTGTTCTCCATGGCTTCGGCATCGAGGGGATTGACACGAATGAAGGAGTCGACGGCATGGCGCCCCCTGGCATCCGGACCATGACGTTGCAGGAACTGCTGCTGGGCAGTCATTTCACGGCGACGGGCCCCGGGGATTCCTCGGGGGGTAGCCTGGCACTGTGGGGCCGTGCGTCGCACTCGAGCTTCGATGGCAGGGAGGGGACGTTCTCACTGGACGGAGAGGCGACCACGGCGCTGCTGGGGACCGACTATGCGCGGGGCAAGTGGCTGGTGGGCATGGCGCTCCTGCAGAGCGGCGGGGAAGGCGGTTACCGGGATACGGAGACCGGATCCCGCGCCGCGTCGCAGGTCTGTACGGATGCCGATCATGACATGGACCCGCAGACGAGGGAGGTCCTGTGCGGTGGTGCGGTCCGGGAGGGCGATGGAACGGTGGAGTCGTCGCTGACGGCGGCGGTTCCCTATGGCGCGATCCGGGTATCGGAGAGGCTGAAGCTGTGGGGCGCGCTGGGTTACGGCACGGGCGAAGTGACCCTCGAGCCGGAGGTGGGCGGCTCGCTTCGCTCCGACCTCACCTGGACGATGGCGTCGGCGGGCCTTCGGGGGGATGTGATCGCACCGCCGGCACAGGGATCCGGTCCGGCCCTGGCAATCACCTCGGATGCACTGTGGTCGCGGACGGAGTCGGACCGGACCAGCGAACTGGCAGCGTCGGACTCTGATGTAACCCGCCTGCGACTCGGTCTGGAGGGCAGCTGGCGCATCGCCACCGAGGGCGGAGGTCATGTCACGCCGAAGGTGGAGCTGGGCCTGCGCCGGGACGGCGGGGATGCGGAGAGTGGATCGGGGGTGGAGGTTGGCGGGGGCATTGCCTGGGTGGACCCGAGTCTTGGACTGTCGCTGGATCTGTCGGGCCGTACGCTGATCACGCATGAGGCGGATGATCTCGAGGACCGTGGGTTTGCGGCTTCGCTCGCGTTCGATCCGGACCCGGCCTCGGAGCGCGGCCTGTCGCTTGCGCTTCGTCAGGAGATGGGCGGACAGGCCGAGGGTGGGCTTGATGCGCTGTTCCGGGCCGATCCGCTGGAGGACCGCACGGGCAGCGGCGAGACTGCCGCCCGCTGGACGGTGGAGGCGGCCTATGGCTTCCCGGCACTGGGGGGCCGTTTCATGGGGAGTCCCCATGCGGGGTTCGGGTTCATGGGAGACGGCCGGGACCTGACGGTTGGTTGGCGGCTGTCGCGGGTATCGTCGGGTGTGCCGGACCTGTCCTTCGGCGTCCGGGCGACCCGGCGGGAGAGCATGGGGGCCGCCCCGGCGCATGCGGCGGGATTCGAGATGACCGTGCGGTGGTGAGTGCCAGAGGAATCTCCGGCCTGCAGGCCGGGGAGGGCGTCAATGGGGCTGTAATCGGTCCCATCGTTTCAACGTGTTTCGAGATGCGATTCTGGAGGCGGTTGTAGAATAGTTCGACCACTTTCCGGACGGGGGTCGCACGGTTCATATAAGGGATTGGGGCTATCGACCCGGGGTTTGGAATCGGCGTAATATCCCGAAGTACCTCCCCCAGCCATCTGGTTTCCGATGCTGACCAAGAGCGAGCAGATACTGGAACAGCTCATCGCATTTCCCACCGTGAGCCGGGACAGCAACCTGGCACTGATCGGGTTTGTCCGGGACTACCTCCATGAGTACGGCGTTGAATCCGTGCTGATCCACAATGATGCAGGCGACAAGGCCAACCTGTACGCGCGGATCGGCCCTGACGGGGGTGGCGGCGTGATGCTTTCCGGGCACACCGATGTCGTACCCGTCGACGGTCAGGACTGGACACGGGAGGCGTTCCGGATGACCCTGGAGGCGGATCGCCTCTACGGCCGCGGCACGGCGGACATGAAGGGATTCCTGGCCTGTGTCCTTGCACTGGTGCCCGGTGCGGCCAGGCGTTCTCTGGCAGTCCCCCTGCACCTGGCCTTTTCCTACGACGAGGAAGTCGGCTGCATCGGAGTGCGGCGGATGCTCGACATGCTGGAATCCGCGAAGGAGCGCCCGGCTTTCTGCATCATTGGCGAACCGACGGAGATGCAGGTCGGGATCGCCCACAAGGGCAAGCTGGCCGCGACCTGTACCTGCCGCGGTGTGGAGGCCCACTCCGCGCTGCCGAACCGGGGGCTGAATGCCATCTATCTCGCCGCGGAGATGATCCAGGCGCTGCGGGACATCCAGGAGAGTGTCAGGACCAGCAGTCTCCATGACCACCACTACGACGTGCCCTGGACAACCATCCAGGTGGGCACCATCCAGGGAGGGACCGCCCTCAATATCATCCCCGGGGAATGCCGGCTCGCCCTGGAGATCCGCCACACTCAGCATGACGACCCGGAGGCGCTGCTGTCACGGATCGAGGAGGCTGCCGACGATATCGTGTCCGGCTACCGCGGGGACTTTCCCGATGCGGCCATCGATGTCACGGTCACGAACCGATATCCCGCCCTGGACACCCGGCCCGAGGAGGAAGTTGTCAGGCGGGTCCAGGGCCTGATGGACACCGAGGACTTCATCAAGCTGGCATTCGGTACCGAGGGCGGCCTGTTCCAGCAGCAGCTCGGCCTGTCCACCGTGATCTGCGGGCCCGGCTCCATGGATCAGGGGCACAGGCCTGACGAGTTCGTTGCCCGCAGCGAACTGGCGCGTTGTGACGTGTTCCTCGGCAGACTGCTGGACCAGGTCAGCGCGCAATGAGACTGGAGAGAGGGGATGTCCTGCCGGAACCGGAATTGCCGGGCGGTGGCGAGGTGCTGGCGGAAGGGGCTTCCCTGGCCAGGGACTGGCATGTGGAAGGATCCGCATTCCTGGACCATTACCGGGTGCCGGACGAGATGACGTACAAGCGCCAATGCGTGCAAAACGGGCGCATCATGCAGCATGCCCACGTGGGGTATCGTAACCGGGACAAGAGCAGGCAGGCGTGCTCCAGGATCCACGACCAGGTGGCTGCACGGGGCGGTCGGGTCGACCGTTTCGGTCTATGCCTTGACTGGTCCATGGGGTTTCCGCGTGCGCAGCGCAGCGAAGGGCTGCAGGGGACCGGGCTCATACTGGACAGCCCGGAGGCGTTTGCTGACGTCGCCAACGCCGCTCCCGTTGCCACCCATTTCGGCGATTTCATGCTGGGATTTCCGGCGGCACTGGAGAATACCTGTGCCGCACTGGCTGCGGGCAGCACGGTCATCGGCAACCTGGGCCAGTACTTCACCTTCCGGTTGCCGGACCGCCAGGATGATATCGCCGCCACCCGCTCGACTCTTGCAGCCATTGGTCTCATGGCGGCCCAGCCTGTGACGGTGATGGTTCATTCGAACCTGGATGACGGCTTTGCCGCGGTTTTCGAGGATCTGTCCTGTGCCCTCGGCGCCACGCTCATCGAGCGTCATGTCGTCGAGACCCTGGCCGGCGGCACAATCACCCACTGCTTCGGCCATCATTGCACGACACCGGTCCTGCGGCTTGCATTCCAGCGCGCCCTGGCCCGGCTGAGTCCGAACCCGGGCAGCATGATCTACGGCAATACCACCGCCTACGACGGCACCCCTGCGGAGAACTTCGCCAGCCTTGGCAGCTACCTGATGCTGGACATCGCGGGACAGATGACCCGGCCGAGCGGCCACGCCGTCAACCCCGTGCCGGTCACCGAAAATCAACGCATTCCCGAAGTCGACGAGATCATCGACGCCCAGTGCTTTGCACGGCGGCAGGCGGAGCTTGCGGAAGGCTACCTTGGTGTGATCGATTTCGCCGAGGTGGATTCCATGGCGACGCGGATGGAGGAAGCCGCAAGGCAATTCCATCAAAAAACCATCGAGGGCCTTGCGGCGGCGGGAATCGACACCCGGGACGCGTTCGAGATGCTGCTGGCGATCCGCCGCATCGGGGGGCGCAGGCTGGAACAGCTTTTCGGGCCAGGTGAGATGGACCGGGAAGCCCGGCGCCGCCAGCCCATGGTGCGGTCCGATACCGTGCGTGAACTGGAACGCCAGGTCGGGCTGCACCTTTCCCTCATGGATGCATCGGCGCGTTCGCGCATCCGGGAGCAGGCCCTCACCGTGCTGACGGCCAGTACTGATGTTCATGAGCACGGCAAACGCCTGGTCGACGGAGTCCTTGACGGACTCGGCGTGCGCGTGGTGGACGGCGGTATTTCCGCGCAGCCGGGCGACCTTGCCCGGCTGGCGGAAGACCGGGACTGCGAAGGGATCGCACTGAGCACCTACAACGGTGTGGCCCTGACCTATTTCTGCCGGCTGCGTGACGAGCTGGTCGAGCGGGGACTGGAGATTCCCGTCATGATGGGGGGGCAGCTCAGTGAAATTCCCGAGGATTCCGGGGATTCGTTGCCGGTGGATGTCGGTGAACGCCTGACCAGGGAAGGCGCCATCCCCTGCAGGAGTGTTCAGGACATGCTGCCGGTGCTGATGGACGTTGTCTCCGGCGGGACACAGGGTCCCCGCGCCTAGACAGGAACATTCCCCATCGGATCGACCGGGCATCCCGGTCGGAGAATCAGGGTTTCGCAATGTCCGGATGCTTCCGGTCATCACAGATGCCTGCACCTCGGCCCAACGGATCTGTGGCATGACGGCTCCCCGCGGTCTTTGCCGGTGACTGCTCTGGAGGAATCCGCTGTGCCGCTTCTGCGGGCACTGCGTTCCTGTGTGTGCGTTCCCGTTGTCTGCATCATTCCGCTGGGTTAGTCTCAGGACCTGTTGAAACCTTTCCCTGTTCCATGTCCCTGTCCGTGGGTTTTCTCGGGACCGGCCATATCGCCGCTCCCATGGTGCGGTCCCTGAACCGCAGGCTACCGGACTGCGCCATCCGGGTCAGCAGGAGAAACCGCGAGGTTTCGGCGTGCCTTTCCGCATTGCCGGGGGTCGCTGTCACGGAAAACCAGGACGTGATCGACCGGAGCGAAATCGTGTTCCTCTGCCTGCTTGCGGACGTGGCGCGATCGGTACTGCCCGGTCTCGATTTCCGGGAAGACCAGAAGGTCATTTCCGTCATGGCGGATATCAGCCTTGCAGAGGTCGGGAACCTGATCCTGCCGGCCACGGATCCCGTGGTCACGGTGCCGCTCCCGTTTATCGAATCCGGGGGTTGCCCGCTTCCGGCCTATCCGGACGGGGACGTGCTGCGAATGCTGTTCGGGGACGAAAACGACGTGATCTCTGTCAGTGCCGAATCCGCCATGGGTCCCCATTTTGCCGCCACCGCCATCCTGTCCCACACCATGAAACAGCTTGACGTGGTGTCGGACTGGCTGTCCGGATTCACCGGAAGCCGCCGGGATGCGGAACGTTACGTGGCGTCGCTGGTGACCGGGTACCTGGAAAGCCTCGAGAAGGACGGCTACGGACGCTTTCACGAGGCCATGGAGGATCTGTCCACTGAAGGCGGACTCAACAACCAGCTCCGTGCCCATATCGGGCAATCAGGTTTCTACGAAACCCTGCGTCAGGGACTCGATCGGCTTGAAGGGCGACTCCGGGAACGCGCCTCGGCATAAGTTCGCTTGACGCCTCTTTGGGTTGGCGCATCGCCCGTCCGGCATCACCTGGCAAGGGCTGTCTATGAGGACAGTGTAATCATACGGGCGTCATATCGGGCCGGTACTGTTTGAGGTCCCTCGGTATTGAAAGTGGCTGCCCCTGCCTGTGGCAGCTGCTTCTTGTATTTCCCGCTCTCCCCGATCCGGTTCACGGCAAGGGGCAGCCGTGTCGATGATACGCCGGAAGGACAGGCTGATTCGCGGGCCGCTGCCGGGCTCCGGCAAGATACCGTGCTGCCAGACGGCCTGGGACGAATCGTCCATGTGAAATGCCGATCCCGGCTCCAGCGCATAGTGATACCGGATGGCGGGTGTGTCAATCCGTCGTAGCACCATGTGACGCATGGCGCCGAGGGAGATGATCACCACGCCGGTTCCATCTCGCATTTCCATCCCCTGATCCGAATGGAAGCCGATTGTGCGGCTGCCGTCAGGATAGTGGTTGGCCACGCAGTTGTTCGGAAGGAACCCGAAGCAGTTCTCGATCGCCGAGGCCAGTGGTTGGAGAAAGTCCGGCCACGAATGACGGGTCCGGGTCTGATTGCGGAGGTGGTAGGACTCGCCCCAGGTAACGGTCTCCCTGGTGCCGTAACGGGTGGTCCAGCGGATAGTTGATGCGAGTTGCCGAAAGAGGCTGCGATGTTCCGGAACCAGGCCGGGAACATGGGTGACGCCGTCAGGTGGTGCGAAACCGCTCGAATCACTCGGGAAGAGCTCAAGCTGCAACGGGCGGTTGTCCGCACCGACAAGGAAATCCCAGTTCATCGCAGAAATATAATTGTTCTCAATATTGAGAACAATTATACGTCAAGTTCAGGCGCATTGCAGCCGGGGGTGACAGGTCAGATGCCCCAATGGGCAAAGAACTCCCGGGTGTGGCGGGCGAAGTGTTCCGCGAGCGGGGCCAGGTCGTCCTGATCGCCCCGGCGCAGTATCAGCCTGCCGGGCGTGACGGAATCCCGCAGGGGGCGGGTGGCCAGGGCGCCGCCGTCGTAGCTCATGGCACTGGCCGGCCTGGAGATCAGTATGGAATAGCCGAGCCCGTTGGCCACCATCCCCCGCACGGTTTCGAATGAGGGCGAGCGGAAGCGAATCTGGGGCTCGAGTCCGTGCTCCGCGAACAGGGAGGTGAAAAAGTCCCGGCTGGGCGAGATGTCCAGCAGGATCATCGGGTGCTCCGCCAGTTCCTTCAGGGAAATATCATGGGACTCACACAGGGGATGTCCGGCCGGCAGCAGCACATGGGGACTGACCGTCGCCAGAACTTCCCCTGAACATTCCGGAAGGGCCGGGGAGTCGTACATGAGAATCAGGTCGAACGGGGAGGACCGGTTGGCCTCCTCGATTTCCCGTTCGCTGCCCTCGAAGAACTGGAACATCGTGTCCGGTGCCTTCTCGAGGAAAGTCCGCACGAGCCTCGGAATGAAAAACGGCCCGATGGTCGCGAAACAGGCGATGTGCAGGACATCGGCGTCTCCACCCCCGCGCCGCTCCGCGACGAATTCATCCAGTGTGCGCGTGGCGCCGTAGGCACGGTTGGCATAGACCAGGGCGTTGCCCTGCTGGCGTATATGGATTTCCTGCGGCTCTGCGATGAAAATGAAGTGGGTGCCCACCTGGAAATGGCTGCTGATTCGGCAGTCGAACGCGATCAGGGCGTTTTCCAGGTTGGGTGCACCGGTTGACCGGGTGATCCATCGGGCGCAACGGAACTTGTCCTGCCCGGGGGGGCCAACCCGTCCGGCGAAGGTGTCCGAAATCTCCGACTGGCCCTCGCTCAGCACGTTCACGCACAACACACCGTTCTCCATCAGCTTCCGGCAGGCCGGACTCAGACGATGCACGCAGACCAGCAGCGTCGGCGGGTCGGCGGACACCGACGTCATGGCGCTCACCGTGACTCCGGCACGCCCGTGGGGGCCGTCTGTAGTGATGATGGATACCGTGCAGGCCGCGTGGCTCATGCCTTCGAGGAACAGTCGCTGATTCATGAGCGGATCCTTGGATGGCGTTACCCGAGTATAGGGGCTGACACCACTGCTCCATGCAACGGATTTTTCACGGTCTTGCATTGGCATAGCTGAATCAGTACCCGGCCGGCGGAGCCGTATGATTTGGCAATCCCGATGCAGTGTTCCCGAAAAAAGTAATTTACAGTCCCACCGGGGATCAGTGAAACTCGTTTTTTTCATCTGACCTCGACCTGGCATGATCCGAACCGGAACCGAATATCGCGCCTCCCTGCAGGATGGCAGGGAGGTCTACATGGACGGCAAGCGGGTGGAGGACGTCACCGCCCACCCCCAGTTCAGGCCGTTGATCGATGTGCGTGCGCGCATCTATGACATGCAGCACGAGGAGGCTACCCGGGACATCATGAGCTTCGAGGAGAACGGTGAGCGATTCCCGGTTGGCAACCAGATCCCCAGGGAGCAGGAGCACTGGCACGCCAAGCGTCGTGCGGTGGACGCGGTGATGAAGGATATCTGCGGCGTGGTCACCCGGGTGGGGGATGAAACCGTGGGGGAAATGTGGTCCCTCGCCGACGGTGCGGGCATCCTGAACGAAATCAACCCGAGGTTCTCCGAGAACATCAACCACCACATCCGCCTGGCGGTGGAAGAGGATCCGTTCCACGTCTCCGCCAACACCGACCCGAAGGGGGACCGTTCGCTTCGACCCCAGGATCAGGACCCGGACATGCTGACCCATGTCGTGCGGGAAACCGATGCGGGGATCATCATCCGTGGGGCCAAGTACGAAACCGCCGCGGCATACGCCGATCAGGCCTTCCTCAAGCCCACCATCGCCAACTGGGGGGATGCGACCTATTCCGACTATGCGCTGGGCTGCATCCTGAGAATGAACGCCCCCGGGGTCAAGCACATCTGCCGCGCAGGATTCCGGACCGAGGGCACGGAGGATGACTACCCCCTGTCTAACCGCTTCGACGAGGTGGACACCTTGCTGGTGCTGGATAATGTCCTGATACCCTGGGAGGATGTGCTCTTCTACCGGCACACTCGGGCCGCCGCCTTCATCCGCACCACGCTGCACCGCTATTCGGCCCTGCCCTTCGTGCAGCGCCTGATCACCTATGCAGACATGATGATCGGCGCGGCACTGTGGAATGTGAAACAGACCGGCCTCGAGAAACAGCCGGCGGTGCAGGAGAAACTGGCCCAGCTGGCGGTCTACCGGGAGGGCATCAATGCGCACCTGACCGCCGCCATCGCCCTGGCCGAGGAGAGTCCCGGCGGTTTCCTGATGCCGAACCAGTCCCTGCTGATGACCGGCAGGGTCCATGCCTGCACCAACCTCCCGGCGATGATGCACGTCGCGCGGGAACTGTGCGGCGGTCAGATCTGCGTCACGCCGGATCTGGACACCTTCGAGGGCGAGGAAACCGGAATCTGGATGCGGAAGTTCTACAGCATCAACGATCGCTGGCAGCACGATGACCGGCGCAGGCTCCTGGCCTTCGCCCGCGACCTGCTGAACTCGGGCTACGCCGGTCACCGTCTGACATTCCACCTGTTCGCCCAGGCGCCGCCATTCGCGCACCTGGCGGCGGTGTACCGCAATTTCGGTTGGGACGGACCCCTGGATTTCGTCAAGGAGGCCGCCGGCATGTCCGACAGTATTTACGGCGAATAGCTGGATATCGGCGGCCCGCCCCATGGCACGGGATCCCAGATACGATCTGCTGTTCGAGCCCCTGGACATTGGCCCGGTCCGGGCCAGGAACCGCTTCTACCAGGTGCCGCACTGCAATGGCGGCGGCTACCGCGACCCCTCGGCGGTGGCGGAAATGCGCCGGGTCAAGGCGGAAGGCGGCTGGGGGGTGGTGTTCACGGAGCAGGTGGAGTTGCACCACTCCTCAGAAATCACGCCCTATATCGAACTCCGAATCTGGGACGACGACGACATCCCCATGCTGGCCAGGATGGCGGACGGCATCCATGAATTCGACGCGCTTGCGGGCATCGAACTGGCGTACCCGGGGATCAACGGCCCCAACCTATATACCCGGGAAGTACCGATGGCGCCTACCGCGCTGCCCGTACGCACCTTCACCAACGACCCGGTATCCGCGAGGGCCATGACGAAGCGGGACATCCGGGATCTCCGCCACTGGCACCGGGACGCCTGCCTCAGGGCCAGGGCCGCGGGATTCGATCTGATCTGCCTCTACGGTGCCCATGGATTCGGGGTGATCCAGCATTTCCTGTCCACGCTGACCAATCACCGTGACGACGAGTACGGCGGCTCCCTTGAAAACCGTTCCCGGCTGATGCGGGAGTTGATCGGGGAATGTCGCGATGCGGTCGGGGACCGGTGCGCCGTTACGCTGCGCCTTTCGCTGGATGAGATCACCGGTGAACTCGGCTTCACCAACAACGAGGTGCGGGACCTGGTGGCCATGCACGCCGACCTGCCGGATCTCTGGGACCTGGCCCATGGCAGCTGGGAGGACTGCTCCGGACCGTCCCGTTTCAGGGAGGAGGCGGCCCAGGAGAGCCTGGTTTCGGGGATCAAGGCCCTGACCGCCAAACCGGTGGCCGGCGTCGGTCGATTCACCTCGCCGGATGTCATGGTCAGGCAGATCCGCTCCGGTGTTCTCGACCTGATCGGATGCGCAAGGCCGTCCATCGCGGATCCGTTCCTGCCGCGGAAGATCGATGAGGGAAGGGTCGACGACATCCGTGAATGCATCGGCTGCAACATCTGCATTACCGGGGACATGACCATGTCCGTGTCGCGCTGCACCCAGAATCCCACATTCATGGAGGAGTGGCGTCGGGGATGGCACCCCGAACGGTTCGCACCGAAAGGGGACAGCGGCCCGGTACTGGTGATCGGTGCCGGACCGGCGGGGCTGGAAGCGGCCCGGGTTCTGGGGGAGCGGGGCTACAACGTGGCACTGGCGGAGGCCGGGGACGAGATTGGGGGCCGGGTCCGAAGGGAACGGCAACTGCCCGGACTGTCCGCATGGGGCCGGGTTGCGGATTACCGCCAATACCAGCTTGGCCGCATGGCCAACGTGGACCTCTATCTCGACAGCGAACTGGATGCCGATCAGGTGATGGATTACGGTTTCCGGCATGTGGCAGTGGCCACCGGGGCCTTCTGGCGCCGTGACGGCGTGGCCCGGTTCCATGTCAGGCCCCTGCCGATGGATCCCGGCATGCCCGTATATACGCCGGACGACCTGATGCGGGGCAATGTGCCCACGGGCAAGGTGGTCCTTTATGATGACGACCACTACTACATGGGCGGTGTACTCGCGGAACTGCTGGTACAGAACGGTGCTGCGGTCACCTTGGTGACGCCGTCATCCCATGTGTCCGAGTGGACCAGCAACACGCTGGAGCAGGGCACCATCCATCGACACCTGGCGGCGCTGGGCGTGACCCTGGTCCTCAACCACGCGGTGTCCGGCATACGCCGGGACAGTGTGGACACGGTATGCAGCTACACCGGAAAGAGCGGGCTGCTGGAGGCCGACACAGTGGTGCTGGTGACGGCCCAGCAAAGCGACGACAGGCTCTGGAAGGCGCTCGCTGCCAGGGAGGGGGACTGGGAGGGTGCGGGCATCCGCACCGTCCGTGTCATCGGTGATGCCGCGGCGCCGGCCCCCATCGCCTGGGCCACGTTCGCCGGCCACCGCTACGCCCGGGAACTGGACTGCAGCGGGACCGGCGGGGAGCTGCCTTTCCGCAGGGAGGTGGTGAACCCGGCCTGACGGGATTCCCCGCCGCAGGGATCACTGTATCAGGGCCAGCATTGACGCAGTGAGCACGATGATCGCAAAACCGCCGAGGAACCAGGCCACATAAGCCAGTATCTTGCGCGTCAACCTTTCCCTGTGACCACGCTCCAGAATGGCGAAGGCCACGACCAGCGGCAGGAAGGCGGCCACAACACCGATGTCGACCGGCAACGAAAGGGCTTTCGTCGCCAGGTTGAGGACCAGCACGGAGCCGGCCACTGCGAACAGCCAGCACAGGAAGCTTCCGATCTCCCGCATCGGTGGACCCGGACGGGGCCGTACAGCCGGCCTCGCCCGGGCGGGATGGTTTCCTGATCTACTTCTTCAGATTGGTCCAGATGGCGTCGTACAGCACCTGGGTCTCTTCCTCGCAAACCTGGACGAACTGGCCTGCCGGAGCATCGGCCGGGGGATTGAGTTCCGGAGACGCCTTGAGTTCGGCATCCAGCAGATCATCCACGCCGCCTACACCCGCGGTGTACTGGGCGAAGTTTGTCACCGCCGCCGCGTTTTCCGGCTCAAGCAGGAAATCCATGAACTTGAGTGCGTTCTCCCGGTTCGGTGCATCCTTCAGTAGGACAACATTGTCCATCCAGACTAGGTAGCCTTCCTTCGGATAGGAATACTCGAGGGCGGCGTTCTCCCCCCGTGCCTTGGCGGAAAAGCCGTTCCAGATCATGCCGACTGCCGCTTCCCCGGATACCAGGACATCCTTGGCGCCATCGGAAATGAAGGATGCCCAGTGCTCCTTGGCCGACTGCACCAGAGCATTGAGCTGCTTCAGCTTCTCCTTGTCATTGGAGCATTGCTCGATTCCGAGATGAATGGAGGCCAGTGCCAGCAATTCGCCCTGACTGTCCAGCACATTGATCTTGCCGGACAGTTCCGCCGGGGGATCAAACAGCATGTCCGTGGTGCGGATGTCGCCCTGGTACACATCCCGATTGACGGTGAAACTGGTGGAGCCCCACTGGTAGGGGATGGAATGCATGCGGCCGGAATCGAAAGAGACATTGGCCCATTGTGCCAGGATGTTGCCTTTGTTCTGCAACTCCCCGTCGGCGATGGTATCGAGCATCCCTTCCTTGGCCAGGATCTCCACCATGTAGTCCCCGGGAACGGCAACATCGTAGCTGCCGAGCTTGCCGCCCTTCAGCGCTGCGAGCAACGCTTCGTTGGAATCATAGGTGTCCATGGTCACTTCCACATCGTGCTCTGCGGCGAACTTGTCCAGCAGCTCCTGCGGGATGTATTCGAACCAGTGGTAGACAGACAGCTTGCCGGCGGCCAATGCGGGCCCGGCGCCCAGTGCCAGGCCTGTGGCGGTCAGACAGGTGAATAATGCTTTTTTCATGATGATTTCCTCTATTGGTTAGGGGGTTTTGGAGCCCATCCGGCCAGCAAACCAGGACAGGGTGACAAACACGAAGGAAAGTAGCAGAAGCAGGGTGGAGATTGCCATGATATTGGGCTTGATGCCCTGCTTGACCGCTCCGAAGATGGCGGTGGGGAGCGTCTCGATACCGGCACCCTTGACAAAATTGGTGATGATGAAATCGTCCAGGGAGATCACGAATGCCAGAAGGAAACCGGAAATGATGCCGGGCAGCATGAGCGGCATCAGCACCTGGAAAAAAGCCTGGGCCCGGCTGGCGTAGAGGTCCATCGCCGCCTCCTCGTAGATATTCTCGATCCCTTCCAGCCTTGCCGCGATGGGGAGATAGGCGAACGGGATGCAGAACACGATATGGGCCACCAGTATGGTGGCGTATCCCGCGGTGAATCCGATCGTGGTGAAAAAGATCAGGGTGGCCACCGCGGTGACAATCTCGGGCACCATCAGCGGCAGGCTGATGATTGCGAAGCTCGCGGTCTTGGCCCGGAACCGTCCCCCCCGGATCATGCCCACTGCGGCTGCAACCGCGATCGTGGTGGAGGTGATCGCCGCCATGATGGCGATACTGAAGGAGTTGAAGGCGGCCTTCTGGAATTTCGGCGCCTCCAGGCCGAAGAAGACATCGTGATACCAGCGCAGGCTGAATCCTCCCCAGCGTGTGATGGACAGCGAGTCGTTGAACGAGTAGACCATCACGATGATCAGTGGCCCGTAGAGCAGCACCATGCAAAGCAGGGTCATGGGCAGGAAGCCATGGTAATGCCGGATGTCGGTTCTGCGTGCCACGGTTCAGTGTCCTGCGCCGGAAGCTTGGGCCGCCCGGTTGCGGGCATTGAAAAACAGCACCACCAGCACGACGCTGAGCAGGATCATGGATGCCGCGGCACCGAACGGCCAGTTGCCTGCGGTGCCCTTGAACTGTTCCTCGATCAGGGAGCCGATCATGAAATTCTTGGCGCCCCCCAGCAGATCCGGGGCGAGAAACGCACCCAGGCTGGGAATGAACACCAAGATGCAGCCCGCGACGATCCCGGGCCTGACGTTGGGGATGATGATATGCCACAAGGCGAACCAGCGCCCGGCGTAGAGGTCCGCCGCTGCTTCGCACAGGGAGAAGTCGAACCGCTCGATGGCGGCATAGATGGGCAGTACCATGAAAGGAAGGTAACTGTAGAAAAGTCCAAGCTGAACGGCCACGGGCGTGTTGATGAGGTGGATCGGTTCCGCGATCAGTCCTGCGGACAGCAGCCATTCGTTGATGGGGCCGTTGTCCCGGATCAGAAACTTCATCGATACCGTGCGGATCAGCAGGTTCACCCAGTAGGGGATGGTGACCAGGAACACCCAGAAATTGCGGGTTGCCGGCGGTCGGGTGGCAATGTAATAGGCGGTCGGATACCCGATCAGGAGGCAGAGCACGGTGGCAAGCCCGGCCTGCCAGACCGAGCGCCAGAAGATGCCGATGTAGGTCCACTCGATGGTCGGGGGCTCATCGCCGAACAGTCCCCGGTCCAGGAAAAACTGATCATAGGCCGCGAGCGTGAATTCCCAGATCACGCCGCCGCGGAATTCCTTGGTGAGGAAAGAATACACCAGCATGATGAGTACCGGCGCCACCATGAAAAAGCCGATCACCAGCCAGGACGGCAGCAGCAGCCAGTACCGCAGCGGGGTGAATACACCCTGGAAGCCTCCGCCGTTTCCTGGTCCGGGCATGGCGCTCAGTCGCCCAGCAGCACGATCCGGCGGGGATCGATATCCAGCGTAACCTTGTCCCCGGGTGACAGGGCCGCGATGCCGGCCGCCGCACTTTGCGCCCGGGCGATCAGTTTCTCTCCCGTGGGCAGGCTGCAGGCAACATGGATGTCGGTACCGAGGAAAATCTTGCGTTGCACCACGGCCCCGAAGCCATGCCCCTTTGCTTCCCCCGAAGTAATGCCGATATGCTCCGGGCGTATGGACATGTGGGCGATTTCACCGGGTTCGTGGACCTGGTTTTCATTGACTCCGCAGGCCAGGGTGCGACCGGCGAACACGACCGTGGCGCCGCTGTCGCTGACCTCCCGCACCTGAACTTCCACCAGGTTGGTCTCGCCGATGAAGTCCGCCACGAAGCGGTTCAGTGGATTGTTGTAGATCTCCTCCGGGGTGCCCACCTGCTGCAGTGCCCCGTGGGACATCACGGCGATGCGGTCCGACATGATCAGGGCCTCTTCCTGGTCATGGGTGACGAAGATGAAGGTGATTCCGAGTTCCTCCCGAATCTGCTTGAGCTCGTGGCGCATGGACTGGCGCAGTTTCAGGTCCAGTGCGGACAATGGCTCGTCCAGCAGCAACACCTTGGGCTCCGGTGCCAGGGCCCTGGCAAGCGCCACCCGCTGTTTCTGGCCGCCCGAAAGCTGGGACGGGCGCCGCTCGGCATACTCCGACAGCCGGACCAGATCCAGCATCTGGTCCGAGCGTCGGAGGATTTCCACCGGGGGCCTGCCCTGCATCTTGAGCCCGAAGCCCACATTGTCGCGGATGCTCATGTGGGGAAACAGCGCGTAATGCTGGAAAACGGTGTTGACGGGGCGCCGGTTCGGCGGCAGGTCCTGGATATCCTCGCCGAACAGTCTCAGGGTGCCCTCGCTGATATCCTCGAATCCGCCGATGATCCGGAGTAATGTGGTCTTGCCGCAGCCCGAGGGACCCAGCAGGGTAAAGAATTCATTGTGCTGGATCTGGAAATGAATATCGTGGAGCGCACGCACCGCGTCCGGACCCGAGCCATAGAACTTGGTCACACCGGCGATGTCGATGGCTGTCTGATTCATTTCGGCGGGGTACATTGCGCCCCGTACGGGGTCAGTTCGATATTAGATGGAATCGCGCCGGGACTGTAAATCGTCATTACCGATTCAGTGCATCCGTCCCGGCTAATCAAAGCCCGGGGTCATGCCCGGTATGGATTCGTCGCTGACGCAGTTACGGCAGTGACTGATGAATGCCTTGTGTACGGGGTTGGTCTGGGCGGTTTCGAGCGTGGCGATACCCAGTGTCAGGACAGGATGGTCCCCATCCAGTCTGATGTAGCGCAGTGACTTGCCGTCCAGGGCATGGCGATTAAGCGGACGGACATTGGCCAGGCTGTACCCCCTGCCGCAGGCGACGAGGGCCCGTTGGACCTCCGTCAGGTGGGTGCGGGCCCGGATCATGGGCTTGAGTCCCTGCCTGCTGAAAAGCGACATGAAATATTCGCTGCTCAGCGGGAGGTCCAGCAGGATCATGGGCGCCTTTTCCAGTTCCTCCAGGTTCAGGGATTTCCGCGTAGCCAGGGGATGGTCCGTCCCGAGGAGCACGTAGGGGGGCAGTCCCGCCAGGGGCAGAAACTGGATGTCCCCCTGGATCTGCAGATCATAGGTCAGGGCGATGTCGATGGTTCCCTGCCGCAGCAGCTGCAGCAGTTCCGCCTGGTGGGCTTCGCGCACCCGGATATCCGTATCCGGGTGGAGGCGCATGAATTCGTGGCAGAGTTCTGGTGTGATGATCGGGGCCAAGGGGTTGAAGCAGCCCACCTCGATGCTGCCAAACACTTTTCCGGCGAGTTCACCAGCATATCCCTGGAGCCGCTCCGCCTGGGCCAGCAGCGCCCTGGCTTCCCTGAACAGTTCCCTGCCAGCAGTGGTCAGGGTCATGCCCTGGGCATGATGTCGCACGAACAGCTGGACCCCGAATGTCTGCTCGAGATGGGCGATGGCGCTGGAGATCGAGGGCTGGGAGACGTGGATGTTCTCCGACGCTTTCAGGATGCTGCTTGCCTCGCCGGTGGCAACGAAATACGCAAGTTGCCGGAGTGTGTAACGCATGCCGGGGGCTACTCGCCGATCCGGATCAGTTGCACGGAAATCCCCGGCATCGGACAGTATGAAGGTCCAGGCATGGTGAAGTGAATATTCTGGGCAGGAGAGTTCATTGCCGTGCTATTGACAGGTCAACGGTGATGGATGTTGGCTCCAGGGTTTGGCCTCCTTACCATGGCAGGAAGCACAATCTCGTGCATATGACATTGTATCCCGATTTCCCCGGTGACTGAGACTGTGGTGGGAACAGGAAATAAAGTGATAGGGAACACCTGTTCTATTCATCTTGTCGGTGAATCCCCCTCCCGGATCGTCCGGAAGGACTGGATCCTGATCGGAAGTCGGCAGCGATCCATGGTACGGCCTGTCAATCAATTCAATCACTGAAATCCATGCATCATACCAAGCCATATCCGGGCATCATCGGGTTGTCGATCCTGACCCCAATCCCCTGACCTATCTGCAGATCACCGAAAGAGCGCAGTCACTTGACGACATTGATGGCGCATTGCGAATTCGTAGTCTTGTTGAGAGCACCCTCCCATCCGCTCGCGTCCCGATCGGAATACTGAAAGAGGAGGGTACGGCCAGAAACTCTTCGTCCGGGAGCGCGGCGTCCAGATCATGGCAGAGGTCACGCCGGTCTTTCGCGGCTGTGTGTTCAAGCCAAAGAGCAAGGCCGTAATGCTCATGGTTGAAGAGCAGTTCGGATTCGCCGCTATGCAGGTGGTGTCATTTGCGGATTTGTTCGCGGCAAACTGGTGGCGGCCCTGGACCGGCAGCATCCAGGAGATTTGTTCGACGTCCACGACCTGCTGTCGAACGATGGAATAAGCGACAAGCCTCGGGCTGTTTTATCCTTTCGGTACGGAATGAATTGGTTACGGATCGCAGTGTCGGGTTGTTCATCGGGTTTTCCGGTCTTCTTTCGTTGGTTTCGGATTTCCCGTTCCCTGGCTGGAATTTACCGGAAGGTGCGAATAGTATGATATGGAATTATACTTCTGCCCTCATGGGTGATCACAAGGGGGCTCCCAATGGGTGATCATTTACACCCTCACATCAAGATACGCCCGAAACCCTGGAAATGCCTGTATTTCCAGGTTGCCTGCAGTGGTTCTCTTGCCGGAGACAACAGAAAGTATGGCTTGCCGGCATCCTGGGTACGGGCAGCGTCAAAATATTGATGAAGCCATCATTACCTGACAGATGTTTCAGTTGACACCCAGGTTGTATCATCGCAATTCG
Source organism: Candidatus Poriferihabitaceae bacterium (assembly GCA_965213885.1). Lineage (GTDB taxonomy): Bacteria > Pseudomonadota > Gammaproteobacteria > Arenicellales > Poriferihabitantaceae > VYFG01. The sequence continues at coordinate 1,769,713 of OZ243919.1, read as the reverse complement.
CAAATCAAGAATCAGTCAAACCGGGGCCGTAACCAGAATAAATAAGATGACGGAAACTCGGGACCCATTGCTGCAGCCTTTCACCCTCCGGCACCTGACGCTCAGGAACCGGATCGTCAGCACACCGCATTCCCCCGCTTTCGCGGAGGAGGGTATGCCGAAGGAGCGCTATCAGCGTTACCACGAGGAAAAGTCCAGGGGCGGGATCGGCATGACCATGTTTGGTGGATCCTCCTGTGTGGGACCGGATTCCCCGTCGGTCTTCGGCCAACTCGATGTGGGGACTGACGCCATCATTCCCTATCTGAAGAGCCTGTCCGACCGGGTGCACCGTCACGGCGCCCGGACCGTTTGCCAGATCTCCCATCTTGGCCGGCGCAGTACCTGGAACGCCGGCCACTGGTTGCCCCTGGTAGCTCCGTCCCGGGTGCGTGAACCGGCGCACAGGGGATTTCCCAAGGAGATGGACGAGTGGGACATCCGCAGGGTCGTCGGCGACTATGCCGCCGCTGCCAGGCGTTGCCGGGAAGGGGGGCTGGACGGTGTGGAGGTGATGCAGAACGGGCACCTTCCGGGCCAGTTCCTATCCCCACATACCAACCATCGCCGGGATGGATACGGAGGATCCCTGAAGAACCGGACCCGGTTCATGCTGGAGGTCCTGGAGGCGATCCGCAAGTCGGTGGGAGACGATTTCGTGGTGGGGGCCAGGGTGGATACCGACAGCAAACTCGCTGACGGGCTGAAGCCCGAGGAATCCCTGGAGGCACTGCACTTGATGCAGGAGCAGGGGTGCGTGGACTATTTCAATCTCAATGTCGGCAGGTTCGACAATGATTTTGAACTCGGCTGGTTTGCGGTGCCCGCCATGTTCCAGAAGCTGGCCCCATGGCTGCAGACCGTCGGGCTGTTCAAGCGGGAACTCGACCTGCCGGTGATTCACGCCACCCGCATCCTTGACCTCGCCACTGCCCGCTACGCCGTTTCCGAGGGCATCGTCGATCTCGTGGGCATGACTCGGGCGCATATTGCCGATCCCTGGCTGGTCCACAAGCTGCAATCCGGACAGGAGTCCCGCATCCGCCCATGCGTGGGTGCGGGCTACTGCATCGACCGGATCTACAACGAGGGTGACATGGTCTGCACCCACAATGTGGCCACCGGCCGGGAGAACGAGGTGCCTCAGCAGATCACCCGCGCGCGGAAGGCAGGACGCAGGGTGGTCGTGGTGGGCGGTGGACCTGCAGGTATGGAAGCTGCCAGGGTCTGTGCGGAGCGCGGGCACCGGGTGGTGATGTTCGAGGCTTCCGGCGAGCTGGGCGGGCAGGTCCTGCTCGCGGGCAGGGCGGAGGTCCGGCGGGACATTCTGGGCATCACCGACTGGCTGGCCGGAGAACTCGGACACCTGGGCGTGGAGATGCACTGGAATGTGCTGGCCGACGAGGAAACCGTCCTTGCCGAGACTCCCGATGTGATTGTCATCGCCACCGGAGGCCTGCCTGATACCCGCCTGGTTCCGGGTGCCGAGGCCTGTCTCAGCACCTGGGATGTTCTGTCCGGCACCCCGGTTTCCGGGGATGTGCTGGTGTACGATGACCATGGACAACACCAGGGGGCGTCCACCGTGGATCAGATCGCGGAAGGGGAGGCGCGGGTGGAGCTGGTGACCCCGGACCGCCATGCCTGCGCCGAGATGGGTTCCTCGAACTTTCCCATGTACATGAGGCGATTCCATCGCAAGGGGGTAACCGTCACGCCGGACTACCGGCTGAGACGTGTGGAGCATGATTCGGATCGCCTGCGGGCGGTGTTCGAGAACGAGTTCGGCGGGGGGAAACTCATCGATCGCGTGGTGGATTACATGATCGTGGAACACGGCACCGTGCCCAATGACGCGCTCTACAGGGCGCTGAGGTCCCGCAGCGTCAACGACGGCGTCACCGATTACGGGGCGCTGTTGTCGGGCGAACCGCAGCCTCACGACGGCATACCGTCGCTTTACCGGGTCGGTGATGCGGTCGCCAGCCGCAACATCCATGCCGCCATCCTGGACGCACGCCGCCTGTGCCAGTCGCTGTAGGGTTTCGAATCCAAGGCACCGGGATGGCTGAACTGAGGGCCCCGCCGTCCGGGAGAAGCATATACCCCGGTGCGGGAGCTGTCGGCAGGAATTGGCCCGCCTGACGGCGCTACCGCCGGAGATAGACGGTATTCAGGAGTCCGGAATCACCTTCCAGCGGTTCCTCGGCGGACACTCTCCAAAGACCAGGGTCGATGGTGGGGAAAGTCACCGCCTCGGGCGCCCCGATCCTGTCGGGCACCCAGGTGACATCCAGCAGGTTGAGCAGCGGCATCGCGGACCGGTAGACCTGGCCGCCGCCGATGATCCACGAATCGTCTTCACCGCAGGCGCCGAGGGCCTCCCCGACACTGCCGTGGCATTCCACCCCCCTGACCCCTTTCCTGGTGACGACGATGTTGCGGCGTCCCGGCAGCGCCCTGGAACCGATGGATTCCCAGGTCTTTCTTCCCATGATGATGGCGCATCCCATGGTGCGGCGCTTGAACCGCCTGAGGTCATCGGAGTAGTGCCATGGCAGGCGGCCATCCAGGCCGATCACGTGGTCCCGGGTCATCGCCACGATGGCGCCGCGCAGGGGGACGGGGATTTCCATGGGCCTACGGGGTTCCCGTGACAGTGTGCTTCAGACCGCCACTTTGAAGTTGATGGCGGGATGCGGGTGGTAACCGTGGAGCCGGAACTTGTCCATGATTTCCCCGGTATCGAGATCAAGCAGCGGTTCAATGTCGTCCAGGGAACGGATGGAATCCTCGATTTCCAGCCTCGGAAGTGCGCGGGGATTCCGCCCGAGCTGCTCCCTTAGGCCGGGTATGTGGTCGTACTCGGCCATGCTCCCGTCGGCCCGGGCAGTGTAGATATGCGCATCGATCAGGGTATGGCCGAAAATGCCCGCCGGAACCCCGCTGAAGCGGGCGAACAGTTCCGCCAGCAGGGAGTATCCCGCGATGTTGTAGGGAACACCCAGGGCGATATCGCAGCTTCTTTGTGTCAGGTGCAGGCAGAGGTATGGATTTCCGGCGCCGTCATTCTGCACGTTGACCACCCAGAACGCATGGCAGGGCGGCAGGGCGCTGGTTTGCGCGTTGCCGGGGGCCCAGGCGGCGACCGCCATCCGACGACTCATGGGGTTGTTCTTCAGGGTGTCGACAACATAGGCGATCTGATCATTGGTGCTGTTGTCTGGCAGGGGGAAGTGCCTCCAGAAGTTGCCGTACGCGCTGGGGACCTTGCCTTCCTCGTCCGCCCAGGGGTCCCAGAACTTGCAGCCGTGTTTGCGCAGCAGGGAAATATCGGTACGGCCGGAAAGAAACCACAGGTTTTCGATGACGATGTTCTTCCAGGAAATCTCCTTCGTGGTCAGCAGCGGAAATCCTTCACGCAGATCGATCTCGTAGTTGATATTGAACGTGGACAGCGTGTCCACCCCGGTGCGGTTTTCTTTTCTCGTGCCGGTTTCCAGGGTTTCCCTGACGGCATCCAGGTATTGTTTCATGGGGTGGGGAGTCCCGGGCTCAGGCGTTCTGCGGCGGTTGAAAGTAATATTCGATCAGCTCTCGGGACAGCCGTGCAGATCGCACGTACCACTTCTGCTTGTTGATGCAAAGGGCCGCAAAGGCAATCTTGCGATGCCCCCGTTCGGCGAACCCGGCGAACCAGTCATAGCGGCCCGGCGGGCTGGTGCCCGTGAGGGATCCGGTTTTGCCGCCAACGACGATATCCTTGTAGGATTTCCTGTGGAATCCCCGGAAGAATTTCCTGGCCGACCCCATGGTCACCGTCGCGGTCATCAACTGCTTGAGCTTGTCGGAGGTTTCCTGCCGCATGGCCGGCGACACCGCGGGATCTTCGTACACGTACAACGGGATACCATGCGGGCCGGTCACGCGATCCACCAGCACCGGGGCGATCATTTTCCCGCCGTTGACCGCAGTGGCGGCGAGTGCCGCTGCATGCAGCGGTGAAAGGGTGTTCCGCCGGGTGTATCCGGAGGCGCTTTCGGCAACCTGCCACGCATCGGACGGGTCCAGCTCCACGGTACCGTTGGGGAAATGGAAATCCGAAGTGAACCGCATGTTGAACCCCAGTCGGTGGAAGTAATCCATCAGCTGTTCACCGCCCAGGGAAACCGCACCAACGCGTCCGAACACGGTATTGTTGGATTTCGCGAACGATTCCCTGAACGTGGGTTTCCGCGTCCATTTGTTGTTTTTGTGCCTGAAGACGTTTTTCTTGTACAGGCTGGTGGTTTTTCCGTTGAACGGAATCACCGTGTCCACGTCGACCAAGCCCTGGTCGAGGGCGGTCACTGCGGTGACTATTTTCGACACCGAGGCTGCGGGAAAGGTGTTGCGCAGTGCCAGGGAATCCTCCGGTAGCGGGGCCCGGCTGCTGTCCGCCATGGCTAGTACGCGGCCGCTTTCAGGGTCCATGGCAACGATCACGGCATAGTCCGGGTTGTATTTCTCCAGCAGTCGTTCGGCTTCCTGCTGCAGATCCGAATCCAGCGTGTAATGCAGGTTCAGATCCGCATTGATGCCCGCGTCCCGGATCCGCGCGGACCTCGGATATTCACGCCGTGACACGGCGCTGCTGATTTGTTCCGAGATGGCAGAGGGACTGATGCTGAAGTAGCGACTTTTCTCGGCGCCGGCCAGGTTCATGGCGGTGGGCCAAGCGGATGCAAGCAAAAGACCGAGCAGGAGGCAGGCCTTGCACCAGGAATGTGTGGTAGGCCGGGACAGAGTGGTACCTTCCTTAAGTTGTGTCTGGATGCCGGAACGGGGTTTCGCGGGTATCTTAACGCATAATCCACTGAATTGTCTTCCGATGCAATACGCCAAACTTTTGGCATTTCATGCACCGAACCGTTTCTCTCGGACAGGGCCCGGTCAATCAGTGCCTCACCTCCCGGCAATGCCAGGGGTGGTCGTTCGCGTGTTTTCTGCTCGACCTTGCATTCCAGCCACTGTCCATCGAATAAGCGGCGCGGAACGGAAAGGCTGTTCTCATCGTACAGGAACGGGGCCAGACAATCGGCGGTTTCCCTTCCGCCCAGCCCCAACGGCAAGGCCAGGGCAACACCCATGATGCTCCCGTCGGCGTGCTGCGAGCCCACAAAATGCATGGGCATCAAGGCGAGATGTAGCTTCCTGCTCGGATGACCATCGGGAGCATGTCCCGCGAGCCACTCGGGCGGCGGCTGAATCACGCAGTGCTCCGGTCAGTCTGAGCGTGGCGGGTAGCGGACGCGCTTGCCCAAAAGCCGCAGAACGATCAGATTGGGGGAGAGTTCCGTGAAATCGACAGGTTAGTGAGAGGATGCTGTGCACCCTGACAGCAGAGTTCGACGCGATGCACCCTCCCAGCCACCGTCTCAGCGATGTACCGACGCACCCTGTCCATCCGCGTCCGAATCGGGCAGCACTTCCGCGCGTAGCTTCAGACCCAGAGCGCCGACAACCCGGAGAACCGTGTCCAGAGTCGGATTGCGATCTCCCGAAAGTGCCTTGTACAAACTCTCTCGGGACAGCCCGGCATCGCATGCGACCCGTGACATTCCCCTGGCGCGCGCGATGTCGCCCAACGCCTTGGCAATGAACGCTGTGTCGCCATCGGCCTCCTCGATCGAAGCTTCCAGATATGCGGCCATTTCCTCCGGTGTGCGGAGGTGTTCGGCAACGTCATACCGCGAAGTGACGGTCTTGGTCATGATCTTCACCTACAAGTCTCGTGCGAGGCGCAGCGCCGTTTCGATGTCCCGGCTCTGGGTCCGCTTGTCTCCGCCCGCCAACAGAACGACGATTGTGCGTCCCTGCTTCTTGAAATACACCCGGTAGCCTGGGTCGTAGTCAATTCGAAGCTCCGAGACACCCTCGCCCACGGGCCTTACGTCGCCCGGATTTCCGGCTGCCATACGCTCGACCCGAACCAGGACCCGAGCGCAGGCCTGAACGTCCCGCAAGCTGTCCAGCCACTTTATGTAGGCTTCTGTCTTGCGGAGTTCGATCGTACACAAATTGTAGCCAGTAGGCTACAGCAATTCAATTCCCGCGCTGCGAACCTTGATAATATGCTCTCTCGCTTCATCATTCGTGCCATCGTTCAATGGTCAGCCAACGGGGCTCTTGAGTACCGTGGCGGCCGTTCTCCCTACAGCGGCAACGATATTGACCTCCATCAGTCGCAGCAGCGAGCCTTGGGGGCTTCTGCAGGAAACGCCGAAATGAGCAAACGGAAGAGCTTCCGAGGTCTCAATGATTCCGAAGTCCCATTGGTCTGGCGGCGCGTGTCCGCCCGCTGCGGACAACCGATGTGAGCGCTGGCTCATTCACATGACCCACTGCAGTCTGCCCTGCTGTCAGCCCTGCGCCGGAGGCAGTGCTACGATGAGGGCCTAACGGAGAAATATCGGTGGGAAAAAAGTTCGCGGGAGAAGCAACGATCCCTAAGGGTAGAATGTGCTTACTAACAATGCCTTACGTATACTATTCAACGCCTGCCACCGGAACCGCGCCCTTCCTGATTGCCTGAAGACAAATAAAGTCGTGTGCCAGGGTAGCAGCCGCGATGGCGGTGATTTCAGACTGATCGTAGGCCGGCGCGACTTCCACCACGTCCATTCCGATGATCTCGAGGTCCCCCAGGGACCGGATGATCTCGAGTGCCGTGGCCGTGGACAATCCACCGGCGACCGGGGTGCCGGTACCCGGTGCAAAGGACGGATCCAGGCAATCGATGTCAAAGGTCAGGTAGGCGCTGTGATCGCCAACGACCTTCCGGATCTCCTCCACGGTTCTTGCCGCACCGTGCCTGTGAACCCACGGGGCATCGAGCACGGTGTAGCCGTATCGGTTCGAGTTGTAGGTGCGTATGCCGACCTGTACCGAACGGCCGGGATCGACAATTCCCTCCTCGGCCGCCCTTGCGAACATGGATCCGTGGTCCAGTCGCTTTCCGTCATCCTCCCAGGTGTCGGGGTGCGCGTCAAAATGCACGAGCGAGATCGGGCCATGCTTTTGTGCATGTGCCCGCAGAAGCGGATAGGTGACGAAGTGGTCCCCGCCGAACGTCAGCATCCTGGCGCCGCTGCCGATGATGGTATTGGCATGCTCCTCGATCTTTTCCACAACATGGTGGGGGTATCCGAAATCAAGGTAGCAATCCCCGTAGTCGGCGACGGCAACAAAATCAAACGGATCGAAACCAAAAGGAAAGGATGGCAGTTCCGCCAGTTGAACGGATGCGGCGCGGATGGCCTGGGGTCCGAGCCTCGCACCCGGTCTGAACGAGGTTGCGCAGTCGTAAGGCACCCCGGACACCACGATATCCGCGCCATCGATGTCACGGGTGTATTTTCTCCTCAGGAACGACAGCGCCCCCGCGTAGGTCATTTCCATATGCCGTCCCAACAGCGATTCGCTTCTGAAGGCACTGTCGCTTTCGATCTCGAATTTGCTCATTGCGCTTTTCCGGTACTGCGGATGTCCGAATTGTAACCGACGGCCAGACGCCCTTCCCGGGATTCACGGGCGGCGGCGGAGGGTCGTCGGGGCGCTCCGGGTGCCGAATCCATCGAGGCGGGTACCGGCCTGGTGCAGAAGGATCAGCGGTCTTCCAGCAGGACCTTGCGTGCCTGGTTGATGCTCTGGGCGAGATAGTCGGATCCGCCCTTGTCCGGGTGGACACGGGACATCAGCTTACGGTGCGCGTCGATGACTTCCTCCCGGGTGGCGCCGGGCTTAAGTCCCAGAATCTCCAGGGCCTCCTCCCTGGTCATGGTTTCGATGGGTCTCCCCGGATCCTGCCGACGGCCCCCGCCACCGGGGCCGTCGGAATCCCCCCCCCGCCACTCCCGGAAGAAGGACCAGGCCCGTCTTGCCACCAATGCCCGGTTGATCCAGGGGACCGCCGCGCTGAACAGTGCGAACAGCCAGGGAATGCGTCCCGTGATCACCAGCACCAGCAGGCCGATTCCGATCCCGTAGAGTGTGACGGTCCGCAGCGAGCGCCGGCGCGATTCCGGATCGGCCCTGTGATACCAGGCCAGATACCACATGATGCCTGCAACAGCAATGAGGGCCAAGAATATTCGTATTGCCATGTTGTCTGATCGATCAGGCCGCGAGCGGGTTGCCGGTGGAAAAAATCTCGGTGGGTATGGTAGGGTGGCGGCACTCGGAAGTCCCGCCGGGGCGTCAGGTCAATCGGCCTATTCTATCAAGTTCGCAGTGGAGTTCTCATGTCATCTGATTCCATGGGTGAAACCATCGACAGCATACTGACCTTCTGGTTCGGTCACGGTGTGACCGTCAAGGAGATCAGCAGCGACCGTGCATCCGTCTGGTGGGGCAAGAACGACGCTGTGGACCGGGAGATTCGGACCAGGTTCGAACCGGTGACCCGGGCGGTGTTCGACGGACGGCTCGACCACTGGCGGGAAACGCCTCGGGGCATGCTGGCAAGTATCATCTGCTGTGACCAGTTTCCCCGGAACATGTACCGGGGCAGGGCGGAATCCTTCGCCTTTGACCCGTCGGCGCTGGCAATGGCCGAGGAGATGGCCGCCACCGGCGCCCACCGGGAACTGCAACCGGTTCAGCGGGTGTTCGCCTACCTGCCGTTTGAACACAGTGAGAATCCTGCGATGCAGGACAAATCCATGGAACTGTACGGTGCCCTGGTGGAGGAGGCGGGCCCCGACGAACGCGAGGTGTTCAAGCTTAACCTGGATTTTGCCCGCCGGCACTGGGAGATCATCGAGCGCTTCGGCCGGTTCCCGCACCGCAACTGCATCCTCGGCAGGGAGTCCACCGAAGAGGAGGCGGAATTCCTCACCCAGCCCGGGTCTTCCTTCTGAAGAACCGGCACCGGGGCGCTGCCGGCTGCCCTGACGAGGCGCGTCAGATCCGTGACGCGGGGGAAGGCGGTCGCGCCTGCTCCCGCCAGCGGTCCGGTGCCGATTCCGGAAAGGATTCCGCTTCCTTCAGGACTGATCCGGGTCTTCCCTGTCCAGTGTGTGGTCCATGTCCAGGGCCGGCTGGCTGCTGGAGCAGTCTCCTACCGGCATGGCCGGGACACCGGCCACCGTGGAGTGCGGCCTGACATCGTTCAGCACCACGCTGCCGGCGCCGATCTTGGCGCCTTCCCCGATCCTGACGTTGCCGAGTATCTTGGCACCGGCGCCGATCAGAACCCCGCTGGAGATCTTCGGGTGCCGGTCCCCGGCCTCCTTTCCGGTGCCGCCCAGGGTGACCTCATGAAGCATGGAGACATTGTCTCCCACTACTGCGGTTTCGCCGATGACAATGGCGTGGGCATGGTCGATGAGGATACCGCAGCCGATATGGGCGGCGGGATGGATGTCCATGGCAAATATTTCACTCATCCGGCCTTGCAGGAAGAGCGCCAGGTCGCGGCGTTCGTGCTGCCACAGCCAGTGGGCGATACGGTAGGCCTGGAGTCCCTGGTAGCCCTTGTAGTAGAGAAAGGGTTCGGAGTAGCGGTTGCAGGCCGGGTCGCGATCACAGACAGCGGTCAGGTCCTCCCGGGCAGAGTCGCCGATGGCGGGGTCGTCCGTCAGCGCGTGCAGCACGACCCGCTTGAAGTACTCCCTTGGCAGGATCGGGCATTCGAGCTTCTGGGACAACAGCGATGCCAGCGCATGCTCGAAGTCCGGATGGTCGAGCACCACGGACTGGGCGAAATGCGCCAGGATGGCTTCTCCCGCAATCAGCTGCTCCACTTCCGAACGCATTGACTGCCAGATCATGGCATGGGTTGCCGGGGGCGTCACGGGCTTGTTCATGACGGCATTGTACGGAAAATCGGGCGAAATTTGGTGAACGATGCCTGCAGGAGAAGGAACGCCGCGGCAGGCCGCAGCGTTCCTTGTTCATGGCACGGGGCGTGAACCGGTTTACGCTTCCAGCGGTATCGCCACGTACCGCACCCTGCCTTCCCGCTCGACCAGCATCAGCACGGATTTCTTGCCCTCGTCGATGGCCATCCTGATTGCCTGCTGCACCTCTTCAGGTGTCTCCACATCGCTGTTGCCGACCTTGGTGATCAGTTCGCCGCGCGCCAGGCTGCGCTCAGCGGCGGGGCTATCGGGTTCCACTTCGGTAATGAGAACGCCGCTGCTGCCCTCGGGAATGCTGAACTGCTCCCTGGCGTCGTCATCCAGTAGGCCCAGCCTGAGCCCCAGTTTACCCGCTTCGGAGCTGTCGCTGTCGTTCACGGGTCGGGCGGCCGTGCCGTCACTGTTGCCGCCGACTGAAACCCGGATGGTCAACTCCTTCTCATCCCGCCAGACCACCACGTCCACTTGCTTGTCCGTTTCGGTCAGTGCGACGATTTTGGGCAACTCCCGCATCCGCGGTATGTCCTTGCCGTCGAACCTGAGGATCACGTCGCCGGCTTCGAGGCCGGCCGCTGCCGCCGGGCTGCCTTCGATCACCTGGGTTACCAGTGCGCCCCGGGCCCCGTCCAGTCCCAGGCTGTCGGCGATATCGTCATTCACCGACTGTATCTGAACCCCCAGGTAGCCGCGCTCGACCGAACCCGTGCTCTGCAGCTGGCTGACGACGTTGCTCGCCATGGCGGAAGGGATCGCGAAGCCGATACCCACGCTCCCGCCGTTGGGTGAGAAGATCGCACTGTTGATGCCGATGACCTCGCCTTTCATGTTGAACAGCGGGCCTCCGGAATTGCCGCGGTTGATCGGTGCGTCAATTTGGATGAAATCATCCAGCGGCCCCGAGCGAATATCCCGGCCGCGGGCGGATATGATGCCCTTCGTGGTGGTACCGCCAAGACCGAATGGATTGCCGATGGCGACCACCCAGTCACCCACCCTGGCCTGTTCCGAATCGCCGAAGACCACGTAGGGAAAGGGCGTGTCGCCGTCGATCTCCAGCAGGGCGAGATCGGTTTTGCCGTCGGTTCCCCGCAGCCTTGCCGGAACCCGTGTTCCGTCATCGAACACCACCTCGATTTCATCGGCATCCTCGATGACATGGTTGTTGGTGACCACCAGCCCTTCCGGGTCGATGATGAAGCCCGATCCCACGGCCGTGGTCTTCCGTTCATAGGGGGTTCCGTCGCCGCCAGGCATCTCGAACTGGTCGCCGAAGAAACGCTTGAAGAACTCCTCCAGTTCCGGCGACTGGTTGCGGAAATCCGGGAGGCGTCTGGTGGAAGTGACCGTGCCGGTCACCGAGATGTTGACCACCGCCGGCTTGACCGTCTCCACCAGTTCCGCGAATCCATCCACGATGTTCACTTCAGGCAGATCGGCGGCCACATGGTCGGCGCCAGCCATGGCCATGGACGGCAACGGGAAACACAGAAGAGACAGGGGCAGCATCGCCATGCCGGCATAGCGCCTCGCCGGTGTCAGGAAAGCAGCTTTGAAGTTCAATTCAATACCTCGATCATCAGATTGTTGGCGTCACGGTAGCAAGCGCAGGCTTGCTGCAATCTGAACAATGGATTAATTTCTCGTAACATTGGCAGGTGAAATTCTCGCCCTGGTAAGGATATGCGTCCGTAGCCCGCCCATATCAATCCTTCCCGGCATCGGACGCCTCCAGTTCGAATGTCGGCCTTCCCGAGGAGAGGGTCATCTCCACCCGGCCCGTGAGTTCCTCCCCGATGAACGGGGAATTCCTTCCGCGGCTTTTCATGGTTTCCGGCACGAGCCGCCAGCGGCGCTCCGGGTCGACGATGCAGATGTCCGCCCGGCTGCCGGGGGTCAAGTGCCCGGCGTCGATGCCGATCACCCGGGCGGCATTGACGGTCAGGGCAGCGACGGCCCGGCTGCGGGGCAGTACGCCGGACCGCACCAGCGACAGCGTCAGGGGCAGCAGGCTTTCCAGGCCGGCAATACCCGCGGCCGCCTCACCGAAGGGGGCCAGCTTGGCGTCCGCGCCGTGGGGCTGATGATCCGAGCAGATCACGTCGATGGTACCGTCCAGGACACCCTCGACCAGCGCATCCCTGTCTGTTTCGGTGCGCAGCGGCGGTATGACCTTGTACCGGGTGTCGAACGCGCCGATATTCCGCTCGGTCAGGAGCAACTGGTGAATGGCCACGCTGGCGCTTACCGGCAGACCGGACTCGCGAGCCTCCCGGACCATGCCGACGGAGCGGGCACAGGACAGCGGACCGATATGCGACCGGGCGCCGCTGGTCTCGATCAATGCAAGGTCACGGGCCACCCCAACGGTTTCCGCGGCTTCCGGTATGGCGGGAAGTCCGAGCCGGGTACTGACCTCGCCCTCATGAACCACACCGTTGCCCATGAGCCAGGGATCCTGCGGGCTCAGGAACACGGGAATGTCGAACGTGGAGGCATATTGCATCGCACGGCGCATGATCAGCGTGTTCTCCACCGCTCTCAGGCCGTTGCTGACCCCGACGCATCCTGCATCCGCGAGCATGGCCATGTCCGTGAGCCGTTCGCCGGCCAGCCCCACCGTCAGGGCGCCCAGGGGATGGACCCTGCAGAAACCGCCGGACTCGGCCCGGTCACGGATCATGTTGGCCATGGCAGGCGTGTCGACGACGGGCCGGGTGTCCGGAGGACAGACCAGGCTGGTGATCCCGCCGCCGGCTGCGGCTGCGGTTTCGCTGGCGATGGTGGCTTTCTGTTCCTCACCGGGCTCCCGCAGGCGGGCGTACAGGTCAACCAGCCCGGGCAGAACCCAGCGCCCGGAGGCGTCGATGGTCCTGTCGGGCCTGAACCCCGGTTCCGCGTTTCCGACGAACCGGATACAGCCGTCGGCGACGCCGACCTCCGCCTCCCGGTCCACTTCGTTGGCCGGGTCCACGACATGACCGCCGGTGATCAGAAGCTTCATTGCGCCGCCGGGCCGTTCTCCCGGTCCGTTCCCCCCATCAGCGTGGCCATGATGGACATCCGCACGGCGATGCCGTTCGTAACCTGGGAGAGTATCACCGACCTTTCCCCGTCCGCGACACTGGAAGCGATCTCAAGCCCCCGGTTGATAGGGCCCGGGTGCATGACGATGGTGTCGGGACTGGCAAGTCTGAGCTTGTCCTCGGTAAGGCCGTACCGGCTGAAATACTCCTGTTCGCTGGGGACCAGCTGCCCTTCCATCCGTTCCCGCTGCAGACGCAGCATCATGATGACGTCCACATCCCGGAGCCCTGCCCGCATGTCGGAGAAGGCCCGGACCCCCATGGTCTCGACTTCCGTCGGGATCAGGGTCCGGGGGCCGATCACCCGGATTTCGTCCACTCCAAGGATGCCGAGGGCGTGAATCTGGGACCGCGCCACCCGGGAGTGGAGAATGTCGCCGATGATGGCGACACGAAGCCCCTCGAATCCGCCTTTCTCCCGACGGATAGTGAACATGTCCAGCATGGCCTGGGTGGGATGGGCATGGCGGCCGTCGCCGGCATTGATCACCCGGACATGAGGCTGCAGGTGGCTGGCGATCAGGTGCGACGAGCCGCTTGCCGAATCCCGCACCACGAACATGTCGGTATGCATGGCCTCCAGGGTGCGCACCGTGTCCAGGATGGTTTCCCCCTTCGAGGTGGACATCCTGGTTGCGTTCAGGTTGATGACGTCAGCGGACAATCGCTTGGCTGCGATTTCAAAGGTGGTGCGGGTTCGGGTGCTGGGTTCGAAAAACAGGTTGACCAGCGTCTTTCCCCGCAGCAGCGGGACCTTTCGGATTTCCCGCTGGCCGAAGCTGATGAAGGACTCGGCGGTGTCGAGAATGCCCAGCAGGGTATCCCGGGGCATGCCGTGAATGGTCAGGAAGTGACGCAGCCTGCCCTGCGCATCGAATTGTATCGCGCTGTCGGAGGGAATCGGACGGCTGCCGCTCATGGAGCCCTGGTCACGATGACAAAATTCAGGACACCGTTTCCGTCCCGCGTGATCTTGGCCTGCTTGTCGGCGTCCAGCTCGATTTTCCGTCCCACCACGTCTGCCTGTACCGGCAATTCCCGTGCGGGACGGTCCAGTGCAACGGCCAGTCGGACCAGGGAGGGCCGGCCCCAAGAGAAGATTTCGTTGAGGGCGGCGCGGATGGTACGACCGGTATAGAGCACGTCGTCGACCAGGATCACCTCCCGGCCCTCCACATCGGCCGGCAGGGAGGAGGACCGGACTCTGGGATTCAGTCCCACCCGGCTGAAATCATCGCGGTAGAAGGAAATGTCCAGGCTGCACAGGGGCGAATCGATGGCGAGGGAGCGATGCAGGAGTTCCGCGATCCATGCCCCCCCTGTATGGATACCGATCATCAGCGGATCATTCATGGCCAGGTCCCGGATTTCCTGGTCCATGCGGGCGAGAATCGGCTCCAGCGCTATCGGTTGCATGTCGGGGCGGGATTGTCCGCCAAATAGGTCCTGATAATCAACTCCGCGGCAATGCTGTCCCTGTGGGTCAGGCGCTGGCGCCGGCGGGGCTTTCCGGGGGTTGATCCGAGAGTGAGGACATGGCTGGCCTCGCTGGAGCTCAGCCGTTCGTCCACCAGGGCCACGGGAAGGCCGGTGCGGCTGGCGAGTTCGTCCCCGAAACGCCGGGCCTCACGGCTGAGGGTGCTCTCGCTGCCGTCCATGTGCAGGGGCAGCCCGACTACCAGTTCATCCGCCCGCCATTCGCGCACCAGGCCCACCAGCCGAGGCCAGTCCGGGCCCTGCCGCGTGGTCGTGACGGTTTCAAGGGGCAAGGTGGTGCCGGTGGCGCGGTTGCCACTGGCGGTTCCGATCCGTTTGTGACCGAAGTCGAAGCCGAGAATCCGACCTTTCACGCGTGGCCCACCTGGCCGGTCAGCTTGTTCAGGTCCATGCCGATGAGCGAGGCGGCATGATTCCACTTGTCCTCCACCCTGGTGTCGAACAGTATCCGCCTTTCGACCGGCGTGCTGAACCAGGCGTTCTGCAGGATTTCCTGCTCAAGCTGCCCCGGACCCCAACCGGCATAACCGAGGCTCATCAGGGACTCCAGGGGACCTGCTCCCTGCGCCATGTCCACCAGGATGTCCCGGGAACTGGTCAGCGCGAGGCCGTCACTGATCTGGAGGGTGGACTCCCAGTGCCGGTCGTGTTCCAGGCTGTGTACGACCAGCCCGAACTCGCGATGCACCGGGCCGCCCTCAAACACCGGCTGGGCGGCACTGTGAATGTCCGCCACCCGGATGTTCAGCTGCTGGTAGATCTCGCCGAGGGTATGTGCGCTGAGCCGATTGACCACGATCCCCAGGGCCCCGTCGGCGTCGTGCTGGCAGATCAGCGTCACGGTGCGGGCGAAATTGTCATCCATGAACTGCGGCATGGAGACCAGGAAATGATTGGTAAGGTAACCGTCTGTCATGATGATCCGCAACTCCGATGATCCGGCCAGTCAACGGGTGACATCTTCAAGCGTGTTGTGACTGAATCTCCAGGTCCGGATGATATGCAGGATATCATAGTCCCGGCGCAGGCTTTCCGGAATTTCCTCGAAAGGTGCGGCAATCCGAACAATCTGCACGGCGCTTTCGTCGAGCATCCGGTGACCGGAGGACCTGAGAACCGCGATATCGGCAATGGAACCATCGGCGCGCACCGCCACGTCCAGCACGAGTTCGCCTTCCAGTTGCTGCCTCTTGGCGGCATCCGGATAGTTCAGATTTCCCACCCTTTCCACGACCATGCGCCAGTTCTCCAGATATGGTGCCAGATCCGAGACCCTGGAGTTGGCGTGCACGAAACGTTCCCTGGGATTCGCCTGGGCGTTGAGGAAAGCGGTATCGATGCTCTTCATCAGGGCATCCCGGTCAGCGTGGTCGGTGGCCGGGATGTCGTTGGCATCGGCTCTTGGCTCGGACGAGAGCCAGGCGTTGACCTGCTGCTCGAGCAGCAGCTGTTCCCGTTCGAGCTGTTCCACCAGTCTGGCCCCAGCATCCATGGCAAGCCGTAGCGGCTCCGCCCCATCGTCCTCACCCAGGCTGTTGCTCTGGGCCAGCGTGCTGGCATCAACCGGCTCGACCT
Organism: Candidatus Poriferihabitaceae bacterium; assembly: GCA_965213885.1. Lineage (GTDB taxonomy): Bacteria > Pseudomonadota > Gammaproteobacteria > Arenicellales > Poriferihabitantaceae > VYFG01. The sequence continues at coordinate 1,753,617 of OZ243919.1, read as the reverse complement.
CGGAGGGCGTGGAGACCAGCATGATTTTCATGGACGGCGCGAAGCTCCGGTTTCCCGCCTGGGAGGGCATGACGAATGAAATGCCGAGAACAAGGATGCTGTGCACGAGCAGCGAGACCAGCAGAACCCAGCCGAACCGACCCCGGGACCGGTATTGTCTGCGCTGGCCGGACGACAATGGGTCGGTATCCCTGATCACGGGGTGGATGGGCGGTCGAACCTGTTCAATCTCAATGATGCAAGTTATTATAACCTGTTAATTTATCATAAAAAACGGGACTGGTCCGTTGACTGGTTGGGAGATCGCGCACAGTAGCATGGGAACGGGGGCAGGCGCCCCGCAGACCGCCCCTGGGATCGGTTTGCCCGGTCTGACGCTTCACCAATCCGGACTGGAGAGGATGCCCGCATGAAGAAATCCTGGTGGTGGATGACAGCAAAACCATCCTTTCGAGAGCATGTGGGGGGCTAGAGGCAGGCCGTTCACGAACAGCACCACATCGGGACGACGGTTGTTCTATCCCTCGATCACCGTGTACTGGTTCACGGCGAGCCAGTCGTTGGAATCGGCGTCGGTGAAATCGATCAGCCAGACGGTATCGCCGCCAGTGCTGCCATTCTCCCGGGCAACCTCGATGGGTACACCCTCGACCAGGTGGGCGATGCAAGCGGCGATTCTCCTCGATGAGTGACGGCGTGTCCGCCTGCCGCACCTTGCGCAGCACGTCCTCCAGCGTATTGGTGGGCCGGTGCGGGTTGATGTGTGCAAGCGCCTCGCGTAGCCGGCCCGACAGCAGCACCTCATCGTTGCTGCCGCGCTCCTGCGCCCGTCCTTCCGGTACTTCACGCGACGCAGGGGCTGCGGGTAATCCTTGCTCGAAGTGACGCCCGTGAGCACGATGGTCTGGTCGCACTTCACTCCGGTGGCCTTGTCGACGGGACGCGAGTACCGGCGGCGGTACCGGGTATTGGACTTGGCCCGGATGACGAAGAACGCCCCCATCGAGTGGATGACGTTCAGGCGTTCGAAGTCCAGGTAGGCCCGGTCCATGATGTAGAAGGCGCCCGGTTCGGGAATCAGCAGATCCAGGGCGTTCACATCGCCCACCTTGGCGTGGGAGATATGAATAAAAGCCGGGATATTCCCGTGCAGGTCGAGCAAGGTGTGGAGTTTGACCGCCGACTTGGTGCTGCGGAACAGGGCCCAGGGAAACACCGACATGCACAGGTCGATGGTCGAGGCGTCGAGGGCGTAGACGGTGTTGTCCAGTTCCAGCCCGATGGAGTCCCCGGTGTACAGGGGCCGGGCGATGGTGATCAGTTCCTGGGCGAAGGCTGCGTAAATCCGCCAGTCCCGACGCCGGTTGGCATTCGCCAGCGTGTTTCGCGAGATGTTCCCGTGGATGCCCATGTGGTAGAGCTTGCGGCGGTGGGCGCGCAGCGAGATCTCGATGTCCCGCAGGCTGGCACGGTACGACAACTGTGCGAAGGCCATGCAGAGAAACTGGCTCCAGCAGGGAAAGGACTTCACATACCGGTTGCCGCCATAACGCCGTACGCACTTGCGAAAGAGATGCTGCGGGGCATGGTCCATGACCTGGGAGAACACCAGTTTGCCTTCGTACATGATCGATTCCATGGTGGGAAATCGACAGCATCCACGAATGAGCACGCCGTTCAAGTCGATGACAATCGAATATCACGATTTCAAACTTTCGATCAATGTGTTACAGGCCATTAAGCCAACTTTCTTGGGACAGCAGTGCAACACGAGCAGGATTTTCGCGAGCCCATCTCGAATCACATCGACATACACCGGTTTCCGGTATCCTTTGAATTCAGCGTCTTACCCGCATATTTCAATGACAACCGCGGTGACGCCAAATGGTGGCAAGTCTTTCCGGCATCAGCCTGTCGTCTTTTGGCGGTGGAATAGCATGCGGTACAATGAAACGGGTGCAACGGACATTTCCATGATCATCGTGTCATCGAAGCACAGGGTGTACGGCGGCATGCGAGATCCCGGGCAGGGTGCAGCGGGGTACATCCCCATACCGTTCAGCAACCGGGAACCGAATTGAAACACCCGGGAGTCCGCATGATCCCTGAGCCCGCAGACCGCCCCATCGGAAAATGCCGAGCCCCCCGAAAGACCGAAAAGACGTGACCGAAGGCAACCCCACTCCCCTTGAGCATCTGCAGATGCTGGCAGGGCAGTCTCTGGGCACCGCGGCACTCGACAGCAGCCCGGTGGTGAATCGCAGCTGGCGTGGATACAGCTTGCACGTAGGTGACTGGAACCTGGTGTTCCCGTTCTCAGAAGGTTTTGAGGTGCTCGCCGAACAGGAGATACAGCCCATCCCGTGGACGGCACGCTGGGTCAGGGGGATGACGAATATCCGGGGGGAAATCCATACCGTGGTTGATTTTTCCGATTTCCTGGGGTTTGGTGCCGTCCCACCCCTGCGTGCGGCGATCCTGTTCAGGCTCCCGGACGAGAACATGAAAAGCGTGCTCCTGCTGGAACGTTGGGTCAATCTCCGATCCTTCCCCGAGGCGCTGGAGCGGATGGAGGCTGTCGAGATTCCCCCATCGCTTTCCCCGCTGGTCAGCTCGGTCCTTGCGGAAAGGGAGCAGACCTGGGTGGTGCTGGATGTCGACAGACTGTGCCGCATGCCGGAATTCATCTCGATCGCACGCCGGGCGCCAGGGTATTGAACACGGCCGGAGAAAGGACGGAGCGGGAACCCGTGGAGCCGACTACCGGGGGTGTAGGAGGTACAGGTTCTGCTTCCGGTCCGGACGGTTCCGCTATCCGGGAGGAGGTTGCTGACGCCGGGTTGAACTGGGCGGGAATGTCCTGGTTGTTGATCCTGGCCGCCATTCTGGCCACTTTCCTGACGGGTGTGGCGCTCGATATCCAGGATAGACAGCGGGCTGCCGATATGCGGATTGCCTTTCTCGGGGTGGAATCTGATGTCAGGGACATTGCCTACCAGTCCCTGCTCGCAGTGAAGGGGCATGACCGTGCATTCGACCGGTTGACAGGCCTGCGGGTCCTTCTGGGCCGGGAAATTTCATCCCTGGATTCCCGGATGCTGGGGGAATTCGGCAACCGCGTCACGAACGGCCTCAGGGCAGTCACCGGCGCATGGGCCAGGCTTGACCCCCTGATCGCACTGCTGGTATCCGGCCAGGGAGTGATTGACAGCACGCTGTCCCAGGTGGACGCGGTCGGCAGCCTGGTCCCGGGACTGGAGGCAGGGGCGAACGGCATGGAGGACACGCTGATCGAGAACGAGGCCTTGCTGGTACTGGTTGACCTTGGTCACCACCAGCGGCTTCTGGCACAACAGATCGGGGTCGGTGCCGGGGAATTTGCGGCCGGCGGGGTGGGTTGGCGCCAGGGGCAAGAATGATGCAGGACGACGTACGGCGTCTGGGGGAAGTCAACGATGACATCCGTGGCTTGGGCGGCGTGGCGGTTGCCGGGGACATGGCGGGCCTGGACACGGTATACCGGCAGCTGGTTTCCAGTGTCGCAGGCATACCGGGCAATGCCGGCGACTACATCACCATGCTGGATGCGGCTGCAAGAATCGAGGGACTGTCCGCGTCCATGCAGAAGTATGCGGCGCAAATCATCCGGGAGCTGGATGCAGGCCCGGAGCGCCCGGAATGGATTCGGGGCCTGCCCCTGATCCTTGCTTCATTGGGCGCATTCGGTCTGCTCGGGCTGATCTGGTCACTGGTCCGTCACGGGAGGCGCCGGGAGCGAGCCAATGCAATCCGGGAGCAGCATTCCCGGGACGCCATGATGAATCTCCTGGAGGACATGGACAGCCTTGCCCGCGGTAACCTGGTCGTGGAAGCACAAGTGACCAATGAGAAGACGGACGTGATTGCGGATTCCTTGCACTTCGCCATTGGCGAAATACGCGATCGGGTCAACGGAATCAGGTCGGTATCCGATGAACTGACCGCCGCGACAGGGCAGTCGGGCCGGCACATCGACGAACTGCTGGCGAACAGGGATGCGCAGGCGAAAGGCATTGCGGATGCCGCGCAGGAAATCGAGAGGATGAATGTAGCCATCAATCGCCTGGGCCGGTCGGCAATCCGTTCGTCAAACCGTGCGAAGGAGATGGAGCAGTCCGTAACAGACAGTGCCGAGGCGATTCGCGGCATCATCGGGGGGATGAACGACATCACCAGCCGGATCCGGGATACGGCCGACAGACTGGGTCGACTGCAGGAGAGTTCCCGGCAGATCGATGAGATCGTCAGCCTGATCAGGGACGTGACCGAGCAGACCAACGTACTGTCCCTGAACGCCTCCATACAGGCGACCATGGACGGCGAATCGGGCAGGGGATTCATCGTGATTGCGGACGAAGCGCAACGCCTGGCAGAGCGATCCGCCAGGGCCTCAAGCGGAATGCCGACATCGTGAATACCTTCCAGCAGGATATCAGGGACGCGCTTCGGTCCATGGAATCCACGACAGGCGACTTGACGGCTGGCGCAGGTGTTGCAGACCAGGCAGGCCGGACTCTTGAGGAAATCGAACGGTCCGGCCGGAAACTGCTCGCCTCCATCGAGTCCCTGGCGACGGCGGCCACCGGGGAGTCCGATGCCGCGAACCGGGTTTCCGGGAATATGGATGACCTCCGCCGAGCCGCGGAACAGTCGGGACCCGGCGTGTCGCAGGTTGCCGCCGCCCTTGGGAAAATCCGCGGACACTGGAGACACTCGACAGGGCCGTGGCAGAGTTCCGGCTTCCCGACTGAGTCCGCCGCCTTGACAGCAATCCCGGCACACCCCAGATCCCATCCAAGGTTACGCAATCCGTTGCAGTGAGTATTCCAGCGCCACATCCACAGACATACGGCCGGGTCGGGCAGGACCTGGACGGAGCCATGAACGAGGCCATGTCCGCGGTGGTCAGGGTGCAGGGTGAGTTCGACTTCAGTTGCCTGGACAGGCTTGTCTCCGGGTTACGGGATATCCGGGACCATCTGCAGGTACTGGAGCTTGATGCGGCCGGCGTGCTTGCGCGAACGCTGGAGCAGCTCGGTCTCCAGGTCGGAAATATGCCGAGCATACGCGAACAGTACCGGGGAATCCTGGCGCTGCGCCGGGGCATGGAGGCGCTGCTTGGCTATGTGGATGCAATCTCGCGCCAGGCGGCCGAATCCCCGTTGCCGCTGGTGGATCCGATCAACCGGGCCCGGGATTGTCTCGGTGAGCCTCCGATCAGTCGCTATGCACTGTTCGAGCCGTTACTTGACCCGGCCGGGTTCAATCCGGACGGGTCCGGCCCGTCTCGCACCCCGGCCAGGGAGATTCCGCAGGGTGTCCGGTCCGGCCTGATCGCTCGGATCCGCCGGAAGCACCGCCGGGAGCTGCTCAGCTGGCTCACGGGTCAGCCCACTCCCAGCGGTGATGATGACGGGAGAAGCGCCGCGCTCGGTCGGATGCAAGCCCTGATGGAAGAGCTGCAGAGCGTCAGCGCGGCGGATTCCTTCCGGCTGTTGTGGTGGGTTGCCGGCGGATACCTGGAGGCCGTCGAATCCCGGGAGATCGAAGTGGACTCATCGGTCAAGTCGCTGCTTGCCCGGCTTGACCAGGAAATCGTCAGGATGATGTCGGCGTCCGGCTCCGGAGATGCGACTGTCCTTCCGGATGGTACAGGAGAACCGGATGAACTGTTGCGCAGCATGCTGTTCGGGCTCGGACCGCTGGACCGGAGCAGTTCGGTGCGCATCAGGGAGATCCGCGACAGACTCGGGCTCGATGAGTGGTTCAGCCCCCCAAAGGGCAGCGGCCCGGCCCGGGGTTCCCCGGCGCTGTCGGAACTGGGGCGTTCGTTCGATGACGGATGGTTTGACAGCCTGCAGTCCCTGTTCGGTCGTGCCCTCGGCGCAGGGCCGGACAACGGACGTGGGGCGGCTGTGGATGAACTGGCCCGGGTGCTGGAGGAACTGGTCCGCGGCGCGGGCGCACTGGGGCAGGATCCCGTTGCCGATCTCGCCCGGGCAATCGCCGGAGCCTCCCGGGATGCGCACCGGCCGGACAGCGGGGAGGCCCCCTCGCCGATGGAAATCCGGATCGCATCATCCATCCTGCTGCTGCGCCATGGAATGATGAACCCTGAATCGGTGGACGCCGCATGGTTCCGGGCGGTATCCGGCGCTGCCGAGGAACTGCGCGGTACCGGCATCCTCGGAGAGACCGAAGACGAACGGGCCGACTGCATTCGCCGGGCGGCGGAATCCGGTCATCGGCATGCGCGCCTGACGGCTATGCGGGAGATTCACCGTGCCTTGGCGGGGGTCGAGATATCCTGTGCCGGATTCAACGCCGATCCGCATCCGGCGGAGGAAATGGAGGCGGCAGCCGGCCTGCTGCGACAGGCGGGGCACCTGCTGGATGTGCTGGATTTCGACGCCTCGGCCCGGGTGGCACATCAGACCGCGGCGCTCCTTTCGGATGTGGCCGGCCTCCCGGATGCCGCGTCACGGATGGACCCGGAAGACATCACGGCCGTCATCGCCGCGCTTGATCTGGCCATCGACCAGTTGCCGCAGGATGAGTCGGCTGCAGGAGGGCTCCTGTCCGTGGCAGCGGAGAGACTGGACGGGATCCGGCGAACGCTGCCGGAGCGGCCGTCCGTGGCGGGTGGGGGTGCTACGGACGAAAGTCGGACCCGGGCCGGGGAGCAGGCTCCGGATGAGGCGGTGATTCCGGCCGGCCCGGCGGTGCACGGTCTCGACATACTGGACCGGGACCTGAGGGAGATCTTCACGGAGGAATTCAGGCGTCTCATCGAAACGCTGGAGCAGTCGCTGGATGCCCTGCAGGGAAGCCCGCCGGGGGAGATGGGCGTGGCGGAGATCATGGAGGACATCGACGACTGCGTGTACACCCTGGGAGACAATTGCCGAAACCTGGGATTCGACGAGGTTGCGGCGTATGCCGAGGGCAGCCTTGTCCCCTTGCGCGATGCGCTGGACGGCGGAGAGTTCGGGTCGGCCGGGGCCGGGTTCAGGAGCAGTCTCGAACTGCTGCGGTCCGCCCTCGACGAGATCGTTGCCCATGGCGGCTATTCCCGGGAACTCGCGGACAGGCTGCTGATGGATGGAGGTGCGGAGGATGGCGGCTTGCCGGCACCTGTGGAAGGGCGCCAGGCAGCGCATCCGATTCCGGCGCGGACCGCACCAGAATCGGCTGACGTGGCCGAAGATGCCATCGATGCCGACATCGAGCAGATCTTCCTGGACGAGTCCAGGGGTATCCTGGGTCGGATCAACCGGTCCCTGATGCGCTGGCGTGAATATGGCCCCGAACAGGAAAACATGGCCGCAATCCGCCGGGCGCTTCACACACTGAAGGGCATCGCCGCAGCAGCCGGAAGGGACGGGATGTCCCGCCTGGTTCACCGCGTGGAAACACTGCTCGATCGTTTCGGTGAGCAGAACATATCCGATCAGTCGGAACTGCTCGGGTTGCTGGAGGAAGTCCATGACGGCCTGGCCGCGGAACTGGGGTTGCTGGAATCCGGGGACGGGACGCACCTTCCCGGGCTGCAGCGCAGGATTTCCGCCTCCCCGGCCGGCGGGGAGGCGGAGCCACCGGAGGAGGACAGGTACGATTCGGAGGAACCCGCCGGGCGTGCGCCGGCCACAGGGTCCTCGCGTTCCTGGATACCCGATGGCGCCAGGGGGCGCGGAGATGCGCGGACTGCGAGCTCCGTGGCGGGGGATGCTCGCGGGGCACATCATTTCAACCTGACGGCACTGACCCATGCCTCCGGGGAAATGGATCTGGTGCGGATGCAACTGCACAATTCCCTTGACGCCATACGCATGGACCTGGAGCTGTTGAGGATCGGCATGGTCTCCATCCGGGACGGTCAACGGGAGGTAGAAACGGAAGTCTGCACACGACTCCTGCCCGGGGCGGACCCGGAACTGTCCGACCGTGATGCGCACCTGAAGAGTAGATTTCGCGAATTGGCGGGACGGCTTGGGCAGCTCGACAGGGTGGAGCGGGAACTGGTCCGGCGGGCTTCCGATATCGAGGCGGCACTGGAACATCAGCGAAGTCTCGGTGACCGCCTGCAAAGCGGCCTGAGGGGCGTGCGCAGGGTCACCCTGGGAGAATACTTCCCGCATCTGCGACACCTCGTGGGGGAAATCGCCAGGAAGGCGGGCAAGGAGGCAAGTCTGGATTGCCAGGGCGGCGACATCCAGGTCGACCGCCAGGTGATCGAATTGATGATGGATCCCTTCGAGCACCTGATCCGCAATGCCGTGGTCCACGGAATCGAGGAGGGTGATGTGCGCCGGCGGTCGGGCAAGGATCCCCAGGGGTCGATTTCCATCAGCATTTCCCTGCAGGGTTCAGAACTGGTGGTCAGCTTCAGCGATGACGGCAGGGGCCTGGCGATGGACCGGATCACGGCCCGTGCCCGGGAACTGGGACTCGCGGACCACAACGGGCCTGTCAGCGAATCAGGCATACTGAAGATCATCACCGAGCCGGGTTTCAGTACTTCCGAGGCGCTCAGCCTGGAGGCGGGACGGGGCGTGGGCATGGATATCGTCTACCAGGCGGTGCGGGATCTGGGCGGCTCCATGCAGATGACCCATACCCCCGGGCAGGGAGTCGGTTTCCATTTCCGGTTGCCGGCTACCCTGGCGGTCACTCCCGCACTCCTGGTCAGGGTCGGCAAATGGCGTTTCGCCTTCCGGTCCCGTTCCGTGGAGCGGCTGGTGCGGATTTCCCGGGATGAAATGCATCGTGACGGGGACGGCTGGTCCGTCGAGGTCGACGGGGTGCGGGTGCCCGTTGTGCTGCTCCAGCAGCAGCCGGACATCAACGCCGACCGGGCGGACCCGGCCATCGTGCTGGTGGTCGTTGTGCGGCTGGTGGACCGGCTTGCGGCTTTCGAGGTGGATGAATTCATCGAATCCATTGACATCCTCAGCCGGAATCCCGGCTCCCAGTTACTTTCCATGCCGGAAATTTCAGGAGTGACAGTCCTGTCCGACTCGAGCATCATCCTCATCCTCGATCCCGAGGCTTTCATCCACCGGATCGGCGAGGAGACCGGAATTCCGGCAGCGGATGGAATGTCCGCGGGGGAGAGCGGCCTCAGGCGAGTGCTGGTGGTCGATGATTCGGCGGTGATTCGCAAGGTGATGCAGAGGGATCTTGCGGCGGACGGGCTCGAAGTGGATACCGCGGATGACGGGATGAGTGCGCTGGAAATGCTGGATATACACCCCTACGATGTGGTACTGGTTGACATCGAAATGCCCCGTATGAACGGATATGAACTACTTGAGCGGTTGCGGGAGAATCCGTATGAACGCAATCCTGTCATGATTGTCATCACCTCCGGATCCGGCGAGGAGTACCGCCGGCGCGCCCTGGCGCTTGGGGCGGACGGCTGCATTACCCGTCCCTATGATCTCGCGGAACTGAACCGGCTGATGCGGGATGCGGTGGCTTCGAGGGGAGGGCCTGAATGATGCAGGTGCTGGCCATTCCGGCCCGGGGTATTCAGCTTCTGGTGCCGGTGAGCATGGTGGCGCAGGTCGCCGGACGGCTGCCTGTGACACCCACGTCCCTGGACATTCCGGGCGCCGCGGGCATCATCCAATGGCGCCGGATCAGCCTGCCGCTTTTCCGTACGTCTGAACTTCTGGGCGGCGGCGCGGACGACGACGGTTTCAGGCATGTGGTGGTACTGTGGCCAATGAGGTCCGCCGGGAGTCGATCGTTTGTGGCCTTGACCAGTACGGGTCCGCCCCGGGTGATCGACGTGGACGACCTGCCGGCGGCAGACGGGGATCCCGGGATGCCCTGGACCCTGGCCTGTGCCTCCCTGCCCGACGGACTCGGGGTGATACCGGATATCGATGCCCTGACCCGCCGGGCATGGAGCCGCCCTGCGCCGGGTGCAGGCAATGACTGACGCGCAGGCCGGACAGCTGCCGTCCCTGGCCGGGCTGCGGGACCTGGTGGTGGGGGTCTCGGAGGGGGTTTCCGCGCTGCAGGGCGGAAGCACCACGGTTTCGGAAAAGATCGACGGCAGCTATGTCACCTCCGTGGATCAGGATCTGCAGGACCGTCTGCTGCATGCCCTGGATGCCCGGTGGCCCGGATACGGCGCCATCGGGGAGGAAATGTCCCATTCGGACCAGGTTTCCGTGTGCCAGTCCAGTGAGAACGGATACTGGGTCATCGATCCGCTGGATGGCACCACCAATTTTACCTCCGGCTTTCCCTGCTACGGCATTTCCGTCGCCCTGGTGATCAAGGGGGATCCGATCCTGGCCGTCGTGTACGACCCGGTCCGCAGGGAATGCTTCTCCGCCGGGGCGGGGCGGGGGGCGTGGCTGAACGGGAAGGCCATTCGTTGTCAGGATACGCAGATGCTCAATGAATGCATCGCAAACGTGGACTACAAGCGTCTGGTGGGGGAACTCGCGGTGCGACTGGTGCAGTCCCCCCCCTACCGGTCCCAGCGCAACATCGGGGCATCGGTCCTCGAGTGGTGCTGGCTCGCTGCCGGGAGAATCCAGCTCTATCTGCACGGTGGTCAGAAACTGTGGGATTTCGCTGCGGGGTATCTGATCCTCACCGAGGCCGGGGGCGCCGCCACGACCCTGTCGGGTGCTGCACTGGACTGCAGTAGCCTGCAGAAACGGTCCGTGGTGGCTGCTTCCAGTTCAGCGCTGCTGGCGCAGTGGAGCGCCTGGATCAACATCAACCGGTTCGACTCGGATACCCCGGCCTGATCGGATGGATTTAGTAATGATTGTTTATGACACGAATCAATAGTTTGATTCCCTGACCTGCCCGTCATCTGTTATGTTTGCCCCGGGTCGGCACAGCCGACTTTTGCGTCCTGCACACTGCCAGCATGTGGTGCACGGGCTGTGATCCAGAACAACCGGAAATTGAAGAATGCGTGACGTTAGCCGGCGGGACCGGGCAAACGCAATCCGCGCCCTCAGCATGGACGCGGTGCAGAAGGCCAAGAGCGGTCATCCAGGCGCTCCCATGGGGATGGCAGACATCGCCGAGGTGCTCTGGAATGACTACCATCGGCACAATCCATGCAACCCGGCATGGCCTGACAGGGACCGGTTCGTCCTGTCCAACGGACATGGTTCCATGCTGCTGTATTCCCTGTTGCACCTGACGGGATATGACCTGCCCATGGAGGAGTTACGGCATTTCCGCCAGCTGCATTCCAAAACCCCGGGACACCCCGAATACGGCGAAACCCCCGGAGTGGAGACCACCACCGGCCCCCTGGGCCAGGGCCTGGCCAACGCGGTGGGCATGGCGGTGGCGGAAAGGACTCTGGGCGCGCAGTTCAACCGCCCGGGACATGCAATCATCGATCACCGGACCTGGGTGTTCCTGGGCGACGGCTGCCTGATGGAGGGCATCTCCCATGAGGCCTGCTCACTGGCCGGGACCCTGGGACTCGGCAAGCTGATCGCCTTTTACGATGACAACGGCATCTCCATCGACGGTGAAGTAGAGGGCTGGTTCACCGATGATACGGTCGGACGCTTCGAGGCCTATGGCTGGCAGGTGATCCCTGAGGTGGATGGCCATGACCCCGACTCCATCCGCCGGGCCATCGACATGGCGCTGGCGGACGGCGCGCGTCCCAGCCTGCTCTGCTGCAGGACCATCATTGGCTACGGCGCCCCGAACAAGCAGGGCAGGGAGGAATGCCACGGCGCCCCGCTCGGAGAGGACGAGGTCGCCGCGGCGCGGATGGAACTGGGGTGGGAGCATCCGCCGTTTGTCCTTCCGGGCGACATAGCCGGAGCATGGGATGCGCGTGAGCGTGGCGCTCAACTGGAGGCCGCGTGGCGGGCGGGGCTGGAGGCCTACGCCGCGGCATACCCGGCGGATGCCGCGGAGCTGGACCGAAGGCTGAACCGCGGGATGCCCGCTGACTGGGATGAGCAGACCGGGAGAATCATATCCGGTATCAGTGAAAAAGCGGAATCCATTGCTTCCCGAAAGGCTTCACTCAATGCCCTCAACGCATTCGGGCCGCTGTTACCGGAACTGATCGGGGGCTCCGCCGACCTGGCCGGGTCCAATTACAGCATCTGGTCCGGCTCCAGGGATGTCCGCGAATCCGCGGATGGCAACTACATCTATTTCGGCGTGCGGGAGTTCGGCATGTCCGCCATGGTGAACGGCATCCTGCTGCACGGCGGCTTCCGCGGCTACGGCGCGACATTCCTCATGTTTTCCGAATACGCCCGCAACGCGCTCAGGATGGCCACGCTGATGCGGATGCCGAGCATCTTCCTGTTCACGCACGATTCCATCGGGGTGGGGGAGGATGGCCCCACCCATCAGCCCATCGAGCAGACCGCAACCCTGCGGATGATTCCCGGGATATCCGTGTGGCGGCCCTGCGACACCGTCGAATCCGCGGTTGCATGGCAGCAGGCCCTGCAATCGGTGGACCAGCCGTTCTGCCTGATCTTTTCCCGGCAGAATCTGGGGCACCAGGATCGCGGCCAGGAGCAGATCGACGCCATTTCCCGGGGGGGATACATCCTGCGTGACTGCGACGGCGAGCCCGAGGCCATCGTGATCGCAACGGGTTCGGAAGTGGAAATCGCCGTGGAAGCGGCGGAAGCCCTGGCCCATCGCGGGATCAGGGTGGTTTCCATGCCGAGCACGGACCGGTTTGATGCCCAGGATCCGGACTATCGCGAGTCGGTACTTCCCCCGGGCGTGCGCCGGCGCATCGCAGTGGAGGCCGGAGTAATGGACGGCTGGTGGAAGTATGTCGGCAGCGAAGGGGAGGTCATTGGCCTCACCACCTTTGGCGCGTCAGCACCGGCCGCGGACCTGTTCCTCCACTTCGACCTGACGGCGGACCGGGTGAGAAGGGCGCTCGAGCGGCTGCTGCCGGACGGCTGACGGGACATACCGGCGGCGGAAGATGGCGGTGACCGGCATGAGCGACCTGTCCCTCTCGGGTCGGCGGGTTCTGATCCGGCAGGATTTGAACGTGCCCGTCACCGGGGGCCGGATTGCCTCGGACCAGCGGATCCGCGCGTCCCTGCCCACCGTCACCGCGGCGCTGGAAGCCGGTGCCGGCGTGATGTTGATGTCCCACCTGGGACGGCCCGAGGAGGGGAGCCCCGATGCCGGATTGAGCCTGGCCCCGGTTGCCGAGCACCTTTCCGGGCTGCTGCAGCGGGCGGTTCGCCTAGAGACCGGTTATCTGGAGAACCCCGTCACCTGCGACCCCGGGGATCTGGTGCTGCTGGAGAATGTCCGCTTCAACCGGGGTGAGAAGTCGGACGACGAGGCGCTTGCGCGCCGTTACGCCGCGTTATGCGATGTCTTCGTGATGGACGCCTTCGGCACGGCGCATCGGGCCCAGGCTTCCACGCATGGCGTGGCAAAGTTCGCCCCCCGGGTCTGTGCGGGGCCGCTACTGCTGAAGGAGCTGGAGGCGCTGGACAGGGCGCTGACGGATCCAAGCCCTCCCACGGTGGCGATCATCGGCGGCGCCAAGGTTTCCACCAAGCTGACCCTGCTGAACAGTCTGTGCGCCAAAGTGGACGTACTGCTGCCGGGAGGCGGGATTGCCAATACCTTTCTCGCGGCTGCGGGTTATTCCGTGGGCAGGTCGCTGCATGAGCCCGACCTGCTTGATGAAGCCGCCTCCGTGCTCGAGCAGGCGCGGTCGCGGGGGGTGGAGGTACCGCTGCCCGTGGACGTGGTGACCGGCAGGGCACTCAGTGTCGAGACCGAGGCGGCCGTACGCGAGGTCGACGCGGTCGGATCCGAGGAGATGATCCTCGATGTGGGACCCCGGACCGCGGGACGTTACGCCGAAATCATGCGGTCCGCCGGCACCATCGTCTGGAACGGTCCCGTGGGCGTTTTCGAATTCGGGGCATTCAGCGACGGCACGAGAGTGCTCGGCGAAGCGATCGCGGCCTCCGGTGCATTTTCCATTGCCGGTGGCGGGGATACGCTGGCGGCGGTGGACCGGTTTGGACTGTCCGGCGGGATTTCCTATATTTCGACCGGCGGTGGCGCGTTCCTTGAATTCCTGGAAGGGCGCACCCTGCCCGCCGTGGCGGCGCTCGCATCCCGTGACCGGGAGCAGCGATGTGGTGAATGATATAATCCTGCCGGACGCAAACCGGATGCGGGCGCAGGCCCGGAGTTCCGGGCCGGCATGGCAACCCAGGTATTGATCTCAACGAAGAGGTATTCGACATGGCAATCATTTCCTTGCGGCAACTGCTGGACCATGCTGCGGAACACCAGTATGGCTGCCCGGCTTTCAACGTCAACAACATGGAACAGATGCAGGCGATCATGGCCGCCGCCGACGAGACCGATTCACCGGTGATCGTCCAGGCCTCCGCCGGTGCGCGCAGCTATGCCGGAGCCCCCTTCCTGCGTCACCTGATCCAGGCGGCAGCGGAACAGTATCCGCACATTCCGATCGTGGTGCACCAGGATCACGGCACTTCTCCCGCCGTCTGCCAGCGCTCCATCCAGCTGGGGTTCACCTCCGTCATGATGGACGGCTCGCTCGAGGAGGACGGCAAGACGCCCGCCAGCTATGAGTATAACGTGGATGTCACACGCCGCGCGGTGGACATGGCGCATGCCTGCGGTGTCTCCGTGGAGGGCGAACTCGGCTGCCTGGGATCCCTGGAAACTGGCATGGCCGGCGAGGAGGACGGCATCGGCGCGGAGGGGGCCCTTGACCACTCCCAGCTCCTGACCGATCCGGAGGAGGCCGCGGATTTCGTCAGCAAGACCAGTGTCGACGCCCTGGCCATCGCCATCGGAACCTCCCATGGCGCCTACAAGTTCACCCGCCCCCCGACGGGGGACATACTGGCCATCGACCGGATCAAGGAGATCCACGCACGCATCCCCGACACCCATCTGGTCATGCACGGCTCCTCCTCGGTTCCCCAGGACTGGCTCGCTACGATCAACGAATACGGCGGCGATATGGGGGAAACCTACGGAGTGCCCGTTGAGGAGATTGCCGAGGGAATCCGTCATGGCGTGAGAAAGGTGAATATCGATACGGACCTGCGTATGGCTTCCACCGGCGCTACCCGGAAATTCCTGGCGGAAAATCCCTCGGTGTTCGATCCGAGGAAATACCTGAAGGCGGCGACGCAGGCAATGAAGGTTGTCTGTATCGAGCGTT
The DNA here is from genome assembly GCA_965213885.1 of Candidatus Poriferihabitaceae bacterium. Lineage (GTDB taxonomy): Bacteria > Pseudomonadota > Gammaproteobacteria > Arenicellales > Poriferihabitantaceae > VYFG01. Next base: position 1,738,361 of record OZ243919.1, on the reverse strand, counting down.
ACGAAGCCTTCGGCACTGCCGGCAATGCTTCCAGGATCGCCCCCATCAACCTGGAGGCGATGACCAGTCGGTACGACAGTGGGGAACTAGATCCCAAGATTCACTGATCCGGCGTGCCCGTTCGGTCTCCGGGCGATCTTCCCGGTTGCGAATCCGCTTCCGGTTCTTTCGCAGGGGCTTGAGTCGGCAAGCCCCCTGACCTGGCATGCCGGGGCCTTTGGCATGCTTTGCCGGAAATTCACCGACTCTGGCTGCCGGCGGTTCCACCGGCAACGCCCGGAGCCGGTCCCCGAAAGACAAAATAATGTGACTGTGAGCGCCGTCGTCTGATTTTCGGCTCATGCGGGGAAACTCTCGAGCGTGGGAAACGCCTTCCACGAGCGAAACGGGATGCAAGCATGACTTCATCCGGTCTGGGCAGCCCAACGCGTTCACAAGCCGTCTTGATATCCTCGGCAGCTCGTTGCCAGCGATCCTTGCCGTCGTAGTGGCGGTCCAGGACGACCGGAGTCACGCTTGCCCAGATTCGCGATTTGCGTGTCCAGCGTTCCGGTTGCAATTCCAGGGGGGCCGTTCGCGTGTTTCTTGCTCAACTTTGCATTCCAGCCACTCGCCATTGAATAAACGGCGCGGAACGGAAAGGCTGTGCTCGTCGTACAGGAATGGGGCCAGACAATCGGCGGCCTCTCTTCTGTCCAGCCCCAGGGCAACACCCATGATGCTCCCGTCGGCGTGCTGCGAACCCACAAAAGGCATGGGCATCAGGGCGATGTGTGGTTTCCTGCTCGGATGACCATCGGGAGCATGTCCCGCGAGCCACTCGGGCGGCAGTTGAATCACGCAGTGCTTCAACAAGGCGCCACGCAGTGATCCGGTCAGTCTGAGCGTGGCAGGCAGCGAGATGCGCTTGCCGAAAAGCCGCAGAACGATCAGATTGGGGTCGAAGTGATTGGGGGAGAGTACCGTGACATCGACGGGTCCAGGCTCACCGTAACCTTGCCACTGCCCGATAGTTAGCCGCTGACTGGGCGGAGCACCGTCCGGAAAATCCTGCCTCAGTTCGGCTTCCAGCTGTTTCAGGCGTTTTCTTTGCGCCTTAGGACCTCCATAGTGACCCTGGAAATCTCGTGGGCGCTTCGCCTCAATAATTCGTTCTCGTATTCGGTCAGCATCCGGGGAGCGGGAGAGGTACCTAGCTTCCGATTGAGTAAGTCTATCGAAGGCGTGGCCGAAGTAGTCTCGCCACCATTGCTCAAGGACTTTTCCATGGGCCTTCCTCAACTCCTTCAGTTGATCATTACTGGGTGTAAGTTTAGCAGAATAGGGTTTCCCGGTTAATACAAGTGCCGCAGCCACGTGGCCGCCTTGCTTGAGAATGTAGCCGCGCAAGTTCGCCAGGGTGCCGCCCTGACCGACGAAGTCGTCTACCAGGATATAGGTCTCTCCCTTTTCCACTTTACCGATGAACAGTGCCTGGCGGGCAAGTCGGCCGAATCCATCCGCTCCGGTATGCGAGACGATATTGCTTTGCCATACCTCTACGGCGTGACTGCTCCCGGAATGTTCGCTGATGGTTCTCGCCAGCGCGGCGGGGATGGCGTTCAGGTTTTTTTCGTATGCATGAACCGCTGCCAGTCTGGGTTTGGCGCCGTCGGCATTCTTCTCGATGAATTGTTGTATTCGGGTGATATCAGCAGGTGTCAGCATGTTTTTCAGCATGATTGCCGCGACTTCGGCGTCACCACCCTTTGACGCGGAATAGAGCGGGTCCTGCTTGCAGACTGCTGACAGTAAATTTTGTAGACGTCCGGATCACTTTGCAGCCAACCGCACTCCGCACGACCCAGGATACGGTTGACGTTCATCAGGGACGATATCGGTCGACGGCGATTTTCCGGCTCAACCGGCTACTACTTTTCCAGCCTGGTACATCCATCCCGGCATGGGGTGTTCCAGTTCCCATCGGATTTTCATGGGTCGTTCCGATTCATGACCCCGGTAGTGGGCGCGCCCGAGGCAGTGATAGGGGGCGGTTACACCCCTGCCGTCCCGTTTCCGCTCGCGAACGAACAGGATGACATTCGTGCCATGGACGGGTTGGTCGATATACCGGCGGCCGGTGGGCGTGTCCGGTGATGCACTGTTCTGCGATTCCCAGTGGAACAGGGTCCGAGAGATCGGATAGTCCGCATAACGTGTCGTAGGGGAGTAGTCCTTGTCGGATTTCTCCAGGGTGACGAACAGGAGATCGGTTTCCGTCTGCTTATCCCAGCGGACCCCGGTTTGCGGCAATTCGAGAGTACCCCGCTGCCCGATCAGTCCATATGCGGCCGTGATCTCACCGAGGGTGTAGGTGGCGTGGCTTGCAAGGGGGGTTTCACCGCCGCCATCCAGTGGTCGTGAGACAGTTCGGATACGATCAGACAGGATTTCGAGAAGGTCGCAGATTTCCCGAAACAGCGCTGCCGATTCGCGAACACGGTTGATGACCTGATCGGCTTCGGCAACCGACTGGTTTCGCCCCCCGAGGATGGCAAACAACATGAGACCCAGCCGGTGGCTGCGTCCCTGGAGACTGGAGATCGGGTTGGGGTGATTCGTCATCAAGATGGATTTCCAAAGATCGATTCTCTCTGCATCATCCACGTGGAGCATCCGGCCGAAGGTGCGCAGTAATGGAGCCGCGCTGGTTCGCCCGTCGGGCTCCCGCCAGAATCCGGCCTTTTCGCGCAGTTCGGAAAAACAGTGACCCGCTTGGGGGCGGGCGTAGATATCCTCGAGTCCGAGGCCTGCCTTGTGCATGAAATCGGCAAGTCGGGCATCGGGGCCGATTGCACGCAATTCCCCGACCATCTGTGCGCGGGCATTGCGTACGGCTTGCTTCAGGTTCTGCAGTACCGCATCCTTGGCAATCCGGTCCAGCTTGAGGGCGCATCCCGGAGGTAGCAGGGGGAAGTCGGCTTCGACGGCTTTCTGGATCTCATGGCGGGTTCCACCGACCAGCGCCCGATAACGCGTGTCGTAACGGTATTCACGCCGTACCTGGCCCACGAAATCAAGCACGGTCAGTACTTGCTTTCCCTCGGACCACCGCAGGCCCCGGCCGAGTTGCTGCAGAAACACGGTGGCACTCTCCGTGGGCCGCAGCATGAGCACGGTGTCGACTTCAGGCAGGTCGACCCCTTCGTTGAACAGGTCCACCGTGAAAATGGCGCGAATCTTCCCCCGTCGTAACTCATTCAGAGCCGCATGACGTTGGTCACTCGGGGATTTGGCATCCAGTGCCACAGCTGGATACCCGAAACGCTGGAATTCCGCCGCCATGAAGTGCGCATGCTCGACCCCGGCGCAGAAGCCCAATGCCCGCATCTCATGCGGGTTGGTCACCAGATTCTCGACGGCCTGACGGATTCGAATCGCCCGGGCGTGGTCGCCGGTCAGTACGTTGTCCAGTTCTCCCGATGCATATCTCCCGTGCTGGAACCGTACTGCCGAAAGATCCGTTGCGTCATGCACCCCGAAATAGTGAAACGGACAGAGCAGCCCCTGTTCCAGTGCATCCCACAGTCGGGATTCATAGGCAATGCGGCCATCAAACCAGTCAAGTACTGATTTGCCGTCGGCACGTTCTGGCGTGGCGGTCAGTCCGAGGAGGATGCATGGGTCCAGGTGTGAAAGGATGCGTTCATAGCTCGCAGCCGCTGCATGGTGGAACTCGTCGACGATGACCACCTGGAATGCGTCGGGCCGGATATCGTCGATGCGATTGGCAAGGGACTGCACCGAGGCGAACACATGGCGGCCCGAGCTTGGGCGCTCGCCGCCGATCAGGCGCTCACCGAAGTCCGGCTCGCGCAATACGACCTGGAATACCTGCTGGCTCTGGCGAAGTATCTCGTCACGATGCGCGATGAAGAGCATGGATCGCTCCAACCCCCGGCTGCGGAGCTGCTTGTAATCAAATGCCGCGATCCAGGTTTTGCCCGTGCCGGTTGCGGCAACCACGAGATTCCGGTGATACCCGCGGCTACGCTCGGAATCCAGTGCTTCCAGGGCGACAGCCTGGTGAGGTTTCGGAGAGACATCGATCAGTAGCGAGGGTGAAAAATAGTGTCCGGTCGCAACATCCTGGCCCCGTTTCGTTAGTGCGTGGTCGAGACGGCGGGCATCACGTCTGGGATCATATTCCTCGAATTCCGGCTCTTGCCAGTACTGCTCGAACGTTGCCCCGAAGCGGTCAATGACGTCCGGGTTCTCGATCGCGCTCACACGCACGTTCCATTCCAGCCCATCGACCTGTGCGGTATGCGTGAGATTGGACGAACCGATATAGGCGGTGTGCAGCCCGCTGTCACGATGAAACAGCCACGCCTTGGCATGAAGCCGCGTCCTTGCAACATCGTAGGAAACCTTGACCTTGGCACCGAGTGCGACAAGCTTGTCAAGTGCACGCCTTTCGGTCGACCCGGTGTATACGCTGGCGATTACCCGTACCTGTGCCCCGTCCCTGATCCTTGCTGCCAGATCGGACTGGAACAGGCGTAATCCGGAATAACGAACAAACGCGCACAGGAGGTCGATCCGGTCGGCGCTTGGAATCTCCTTCGATATCTCACTCCCAATCTGGACATCCCGCCTGCCATTGACGAGTAATCCGGTCCGGCGCAGGGAGAGCGTCGGGCGGGGAATGCGCGCTCTGCCCAAGCCGGGACGTTCGAAAACCTCCAGAAGCAGTTCCGCAGCCTCCGCGATTTGTTCGTCAGCGGATGCCCCATGTTCTTCGAGAATCTGTACCAGCCGGTTCACGAGACCAACCTGACCGCTAATCTGTGACTCTCCTTCACCCGGGATGTCTTCCAGAGCGCGCCGAACGAGGGAATAAACGTGGCGGGCCAGAAACTCGGGGCGGGCGGCTGTATCCGCCGGGTCGGTCAGGATTTCCCAGTTTTCCCTTTCCAGGGCAGCAATTTCCGCCTCCATGGCCGAGGTGAGCAGATCTTCGTAAAGGCCCGGTCGAAGGAGGTGTTTCACCATTTGTTCGGAAGGAAGGAAATCAATTCAAGGGTCACTGCCAAGGGTGGTTCATCGGGTGCGGAGATACCGCGCGCACCGGAACCACACAGATTCGCTGTCCCTGCAGTGGCATTGCCTCAAGATTGTCTGCGTGAATCCGTCAATGGCCGTGGCTTCAAGGCGGAAGTCCTTGATCGAGCGACGGAAAGGCAATCTGCAATTCCCGGACGGTTGTATGCGCGTGAGAATATCCCGCCCACCGTGCTCGTCCAGCGGCCATGTCCGCATACCGGTCAGGAACCGTCAGTCCGGCTTTCGTTGATGATCTGCCAGCGGTCGTCCCGGTTCACCCAGTACTGGCGTTTTCTCGTCATGCTGTGGTAGTTGTCGCTGCGGTAGTCCTGGGTGAAGGAGACGATCAGCATCTCCTCTTCGCCGGGATAGCCGTAGATGCTCAGATTGCTGAGTTCCAGTTCAACATACTCCTTGTTCCGGTTTGTCTGTCTTTTCTGATCGGCAAACACGTCAAAGTCCCGGATGTCCGTACTGGAATAATGCGCCAGGTACTGTTCGGTATCCAGGCTTTCCCAGTCCCGCTCCCATTGCCCGATCAACTCCAGTGCCGACGTTTTGCGGGAGCTCAGGGTGGCGGGGTCAATCCAGTCGAACGCGCTCGAGATGATGACCGGGGTCGTGCCGTCCGTTGAGATGTAGCGCCGGATACGGTTGAATTCCACGTTGCTGAAGGACAGGCAGCCGTCGCTGGCGAGCGGGACCTTGTTGAGATATTCCGGTTCCGTGCCATGGATCCAGATTCCGTAGCCCGTGCGCCTGAGCTGTCGGTCGTATTCATTGGGGTAATTGATCGGGAAGGCGCCCGGGCCGTATCTTGGGGGCAGCCCCTCGCCGGGCAGGTAGGAGGTGACAAAATACACCCCTTGCGGTGTGCGCAGATCGCCTTCCTCAAACTTTCCCATGCCCTCCCTGCCGACCGTCATGTAAAAGTCTTCAGCCAGCCGGTAGTCCGTGCCGGTGTTCTCGTACACATACAGCCGGGCATGGCTGGCATCCGCCACCAGGATGTACTGTTCCGCGGGAGAGGAAAGAATCAGGTCAGCCGGGATCATGCCCCGGGCTGCCGGGGTCTGACCGTTGACCCGCATCCAGCGGGAAGCGAGTTCATCGCGCAGACCATCCAGCTGGTGCCGGTCGCCGGAGAACCGAGAAATGAGGTCGGGCGTTCCCGCCCGGGCCGCGAGCAGATCCCCCAGCAGGAGATGACCGAGCTTGCTGTTGGGATATTGCCTTACCAGCGCTTCCAGGTCCGAGAGGGAAGCCGAGAGATCGGACTCGACGATGGCATTGACAGTGTTCATGACCCGGGTTTCGTAACCCTCCCCGGTGGCCATGGACGGAAGCGGCGGCACGCCAAGTGAACAGACCCCTGCAAGGGTGGCAGTGCAGGACCAGCGGCGAAGGCGCCGCAGGAGGGAATGGTGAGGATTTGCGGTCATGTTCCCGAACTGCCCCGATCAGTTCAGTTCCCGGACGATCCGCCAGACCCCGCGCTCCATTTTCATCACCAGTGTTTTCAGGGATGTGTGGTCAGAGTGGGCGGACCTGAGATGTCGGGAAAAACTCACGGTCGCGGTGTCGCCATCAGGCTGTATGCTGAATCCGTTTACGTCGACTTCCATGGCCTGCTCATCCGCGTCCAGGTCCTGCTGAAGTTGCGTCTGCCATTCATCGAGACCCATGCCATCCGGCGGCGCGAACTGGTCGGAGTAATGTGACAGGTATTGCTCCATGTCACGATTCGACCACGCCTCGGCCCAGTTCGTGATCCGGCCGATCAGCACCTGCTCCCACTGGTGTACGTCCTCCGGGGGCCCTTCGGAGGAGTGGGCGGGGCCGGTAGCGGTCGCTGCCATGCGGGGCATTGCCGGCGGTACAGCAGAGCCGGCAGCGGTTTCCGCCTCCCGGACGGGTGTCTTCGCTTCCGCGGTGGGCGTAGGGGGTTCCGCCGAATCCTGCCGTCCGGTCCCGGTGGATTCGTCCGGCGTCTCGGGGCCGGCCGCCGGCATCGCTTGTTCCAGTTCGCGCAGTCGAAGCTCAAGCTTGTCCACCCGCTCCAGGACTCCTTGGAAAATCTCTTCCTGGGCCATCAGCTGTTCCCTTGACGCCAGGTTCATGTGCGCCAGGTACTCCTGGATGGTGGCGAGGATGTCGCGCCTCGTCTCTTCACCGGGTTCGACGGATTCGGGGGGTTGGGAATCAGCGCCGGCTCCGGCATTGGCGGCTGTCGACCCGGGGGCAAGAGCGGTGCCGTCTGTCCGGACTTCCTCGGGGGATACCTCCTGCGGGGTGCTGTCGACGTACTGCCCGTCCCGTACCCCCGGGGCCGGCTCACGGTGTTCCGGCATTGCAGGCAGGGAATCGATCCGGTCCAGGGTGGCGAGTTCCAGCGGTGGCAGGGGAGCCGTGGCGTTCAGTGCCTCACGGTAGGCGGCGCCTGCCAGTTGCGCGTAGATCGCGGTGAGATTTTCATATGCCGCGGCAACCGCGGAATCGGACCTGAGTGCCGCTTCCAGGACGCTGACGGCGGCCTCGTAGTCACCTTCTCTTGCGTGGTGAACGGCAAGATTGTTGTAGGGCGCCAGCAGGGTCGGATGACTGCGGATCAGCTTCCCGTAGATTTCCATCGCCTTCGCGGGTTCGTTCCTTCGATCCGCGATGAGCGCCCGGGTGAACAGCAGGGCGGGATCACCGGGAGCCTCCGCCAGCAGGACGTCGACACGTTCTTCGGCCCTGTCCAGCCGGCCTTCGTCAAGCAGCACCTCCAGTTCGGTGGAGTCCGAGCCCCGGGCCGGCGAAAGGAAAAACGGGAAGGCGGCAACGAGCACGGCGGTTGCCAGGGGCAGTGACCGTTTCAGGATGCCCGCATCCACCGGGTACGGGGCAACCTGGGACAGCAGGTGTGCTCCGCGGCTTCGGGTGCTGGTCCGCTTGCATGCTTCCAATCCGGTATTTCCCGGCGATTTCGTGCCGAACGGGGACCGTCCCCGGAACCGGGCCAGACGTGATGTATGCGGATTCCTCGGTTTCACCGGGTCACATGATCTTGGTACTGGTATGAGGGCAACGACTCGGTTTTACGCGAGAGCCAGCCAGTCCCGAGGGAGAATCCCCTCATTCCGGTTCATCCCCGGGCGATGATGATTGTACTGTAGTTTAACCGCCAACCCCCACCCCCGTGCAGGATCGGGAGATCGGATCAGCCCAGGATGGCGACGATTTCCAGCCCGCCCTCGATGACGAGCTTGACCGCAACGTAGAGAATGATCAGGAAGCCGAGGTAACCTATCCAGCGATGCCGGTGCAGCAGGTCGGCGATCCAGGTCGCGAAGAACATCATGAACAGTATCGACAGGGCGAGGCCGATGATGAGCAGCCCGGTGTGCCCTTCCGCGACACCCGCCACCGCGATGACGTTGTCCAGGGACATGGAGACATCGGCGACGGTGATCTGGAAAATCGCCGACAGCAGCGGCGGATTCTCCGGTTCGGCCATGGCCGTGTCGTGCGCTTCGCCGGCCCCGGTCGCCTCTCCGGTTCGCCGCAGGTCCTGCCAGAGCTTCCAGCTGACCCAAAGCAGCAGGAGACCTCCCACCAAGGCGAGGCCGGTGATGGCCAGCAGCTGCACGGTGAGCAGGGCGAAAATCACCCGCAGGAAAACTGCCGCGCCGACTCCCCAGAGAATCACCTTGCGGCGGTATTCCGGCGTGAATCTTGCCGCGACCATGCCGATCACGATCGCATTGTCCCCCGCGAGCACCAGGTCGACCAGGAGGATCTGGGTCAGTTTCGAAAACTGGGTGATGAGTTCCACGGCAGGGTCCGGTTTGGCAAACGGGTGGTTTTACCCGTTTAGAAACACTCATGCAACACTTGCCCGCGACGAATGCTTGTCGGGAGAAAGGGATGCGGTTTCCGGCCGGGCAATTCCGGAATGCTGCCGGGATACCACGGCAGCCTGCCACGCGGTGATTCCCGATTGCGGGATTTCCTGTACTATGATCGGGCCATCCCAATCATCGGAGTGCTGCTCCGGGCGAAATGATCAATCGTAACGTGCTGTTCCTGGCCACTTGCCAGGGGCTCATGCTGTCCTCCACTTCACTGATCATGGCGTCATCCGCACTGGTTGGCTTCATGCTGGCTGCGGATCCCCGGCAGGCGACGCTGCCTCTCGGACTCACTTTTCTCGGCATGATGGCAACCATGATTCCCGGTTCCCTGTTCATGCGTCGCCACGGCAGGCGCAGCGGGTTCGTCCTGGGTGCCGTTACAGGCCTGTGCGGCGGGCTGGTGGCCGCGGCCAGTATTCATCTCGGCAGCTTCATCGGGTTTTGTGCCGGTTCGGTGCTGATCGGCGTGGCCAATGGTTTCGCCCAGTATTACCGTTTCGCCGCGGTCGAGGTGGTGGACACGGAGTACCGCGCACGGGCCATATCCTGGGTGCTGGCCGGGGGGCTTGTGGCGGCGTTTGTGGGACCCAACGTGGCCCGCCTCACACGTGACCTGGTCCCCGGCTCGGTATTTACCGCATCCTACGGCTGCATTGCGGTTTTCTGTCTGGGCGTGATTCTGGTGCAGCTCCTGCTCAGGATACCCCCGCCGTCCCAGGAGGAGATCACGGGAGAACGGCGTCCCATGGCGGTGGTGCTCACGAACCCGGTCTTTCTCGTGGCCGTGGTCTGCGGGATGGTTTCCTACGGCATCATGAACCTGCTGATGACGGCCACCCCTCTGGCCATGGACCTCCGTCAGATGCCGTTTGCCGGGACCGCCATGGTGATCCAATGGCATATTGTCGGCATGTATGCGCCATCGTTCTTCACCGGGAACCTGATCCAGCGGTACGGGGTGCTGAGGGTGATGTTCATCGGCGTGATTCTTCTCATGGCCTGTGTGCTGGTGACTCTGACCGGGGAGCGGTATGTGCATTTTCTCATCGGCCTGGTGCTGCTCGGCCTGGGATGGAACTTTCTCTTTGTCGGCTCGACTACCCTGCTGACGGAAGCCTACCTGCCGGCGGAGAAGGGGTCGGTTCAGGGCATCAATAACTTCCTCGTGTTCTCGGCCACTGCCTGCACCGCCCTGACGGCCGGATATCTGCACCATCTTCTGGGGTGGGAGCGTCTGAATCTCTATACCCTGCCTCTGCTGATACTGGCAGGAGTGCTGATCACGCTGCTTGGCGCATCCCGCCGCCACGTCGCGTCCGTGGTGCCCGGCGGAAACTGATGCGGGCAGGGACGATTACCGCTGCCCGTGCGCCATCTCCAGGCGGGAGCGGGAAGCGATGTCATGCCAGGTGCGGCGCTCCGCATCCCACAGGGACCAGAGGAACCCGAGACCGAACGCGGCCCAGGACATCCAGGCAACGACCAGTCGCAGCAATGCCTGTTTCCACCCAACGAGCAGAAATGAATCCGGACGGGATGCCTCGTCCACCAGCCTGAGCTTCCATGCCCGCATGCCGAGCGTCTGCCCGCCATGGGTCCAGAACCAGCCGAAAAACCCGTAAATCACGCATCCCAGATAGGCCAGGCGCCAACCCCTTGACAGCCACTGCGGCCACTGGTCGTCAGGGACGAGGGGCACCGGCAGCCAGGCGATGAACACCAGGCACACCAGCACCAGGCTGTCGTAGACGATGGCAGCGAGCCTGCGCCAAAGGGGCACGCCCATTTTCCCCTGTGGTTGACTCCGGGAAACCGTCATGCCATCCCCTTAGTTTTGAACCGGGTGGTTTCTGCGCCTGGAGGCTCGTTGCTTGCGGTTATTCACAGTTGTTCAGGTGCGGAAATTTCGCCTGATGGGAATCGATTTTCATGTTCTCTCTCGTTTATAGATTCTAACTAATTGATAAAAAATATTTTTTTCACCATTCTGAGGAGCTCTGCCGACGGCGCGCCGGTACGCGCCCGCATCGGGGCTGTTGCCGCCACAGTTTATCCACAGAGTTATCCACAGCTGAAGTCGCCCGGCGGACATGCCCTGCAACGTGGCAGACGCCCGCTGGTTTGCCAGCAGTAAGGATCGGGATAGAATCCTGCCGGTCTGTGATCCGGTCGTCAACATGATCCTGTCCGATGCTTCCAGGGTGAATTTTTCCGCCGATCTCCCCGAAACCGTGGCGGTCACCGTGATCGGCGGAGGGGTGGTCGGCGTTGCCACGGCCTGGTACCTTGCGCGGGCGGGCCACAGGGTGCTCCTGTGCGAGAAGGGGAGGATCGCCGGCGAGCAGTCGAGCAGGAACTGGGGCTGGGTGCGCCAGCAGTGCCGGGACGAAGCGGAGTTGCCGATCATGATGGAGAGTAACCGTATCTGGCAGAATCTTGCCCATGAGATCGGTTTTGATGTCGGGTTCCGTCAGCATGGGGTGCTGTATATTGCCGAATCCGATCGGGAACTTGCGCGTTACGAGGACTGGGTCCGGCTGGCAGCGGGACACGGGCTCGAGTCAGTCCTGCTCACGGCAGGGAAGGTAAGGGAGAGATTGCCGCCACTCAGGGGCGAGTGGCTGGGTGGCGTATTCACGCCCAGCGACGGCAGGGCCGAACCGTTCGAGGTGGTTCCCGCCATGGCCAGGGATTGCCGGCGCCGCGGAGTCACGATCATCGAGGGCTGCGCAGTGCGGGGGCTGGAACTGTCGGCGGGCCGGCTTTCCGCCGTGGTCACCGAGCGCGGAATGGTGCGTTGTGACAGTGTGGTGCTGGCCGGCGGTGCGTGGTCGTCCATGTTCCTCGGCAACCTGGGGGTGCGGTTTCCGCAGCTGACAGTAAAATCCACCGCGGCGCGTACCGCCCCTGTGGTGGATTTCTTCTCCGGCAACGCGTCCTGCCGGGGGCTCGCCTTTCGCCGCCGACAGGACGGGGGGTACACCATTGCGCCGTCGGGCTTTCAGGAACACATGATCAGCTGTGACAGCGTGCGCTTCATGCGGCCATTCTCCCACGTGCTGAAACGGTCGTGGCGTGACATCCGTCTCCGCCTCGGTGCCGATGCGCCGGGCAACCGCTGTTATCCGCGCCGCTGGAGGCTTGATCAGGCCACTCCGTTTGAGCGCCAGCGGGTGCTGAACCCGAAACCCGATCCCGCGTTGCTGCGGATACTCAGGCGGCGCATGGAGGACCGGATTCCCCTGCTGGCAGGGACGCCCCTGGCGGAGTGCTGGGCCGGAATGATTGATACCACCCCGGACGTGGTGCCGGTGATCGACGCTGTGGAGGCGCTTCCGGGGCTCTATCTCGGCAGTGGTTTCAGCGGTCATGGATTCGGCATCGGTCCGGCAGCGGGCCGTGTGCTGGCTGACATGGTGCAGGGCAACCCGCCGGGGCACGATCTGACACGATTCAGGCTCTCCCGCTTCAGTGACGGCAGCCCCATCGTCCCGGGTCCGGATCTCTAGACATGATGGCCTGCCCGATTCCGTGAGGCAGGTCATCATGTCTGGCGAGATTCCGAACCACCGCGCTCCCCCTGTACCCCATCGAATCTGAAAGCAGCACGGATCAAGGCGTCTTGCACACCGTCGCAATCCGGGCACGGGTAGGGATGACGTTTTGGAAAAGCCCGTCTGCGGCAGGTCCGATCACACCCTGGAGTCATGACGCAGCAATATTTCCTTGACATCGTCTCCGGCCTGAAGGTCGGAGAATCCTACGGCGCTCAGGCGCGGTTTTGAGCCGCCCCCGAGTCCCTTCGGCGGGTTCCCGTTGCTGGCGGCATGACCGCACCGCTCACCTGACGGACTGACCGGGATCGATGTTTTTCAGCGGGTCGCGATCACAGGATCGCTGCGGCAATGACCATGCCGGCGAGCATGACTGTCACCCAGAGCACCATGCCTCCGCTTGGCCAGGTGCGTGCCAGTATTCCATGGGGGCCATGATGGCGATACAGGCGCCGGACAAACCCCTCTACCTGTAGCCTGGTCCTGCGTTCCATCCGCTCGAAGGCATGGGATGACCGGATAGTGAACTCGTCCGCCAGGATCCGGCCGAAACGGCGGTAGAACCAGTCGAAATCCAGGCTGATGGTGAGGCTCCGCTTCATCATGGGAAGCATGGCGAAGAAGGCAAGGCCGGAGAACAGCAGTAGCTGGCTCTGGGACACCAGGTGGTCGATGGTATAGGGCTGATACTCCGTCTCGAAGGGGAGAATGCTGTACAGGGCATCGGGGAACAGACCGATGGCTATACACAGGAAGGAAAAAAACCACATGCTGAGGCGCATGCCCAAGGGGGGTCATCGGGCCGGAGGCCGGAATCCTTCTGGAAAAACACGAACCAGGGGAACTTGATTCCGGCATGGAGAAACACGCCTGCAGAAGCGGCCATGAGCAGGAACCACACCAGCATGAGGCCTTGGTCCGCCGCCGCCGCCGTCTCCAGGGACTTGCTGACAAAACCGGACGTGAACGGGAAGGCGGAGATCGCCAGCGCGCCGATAATGCCGTTGATGGCGGTGACCGGCATCGACTGGAACAGCCCCCCGAGATCGGTGCACTTGCGCTTCCCGGTCATGTAAAGGACGCTGCCGGCGGACATCAGCAGCAGCGCCTTGTAGATGATGTGGGCAAAGGCGTGGGCGGCGGCGCCGTTCAGGGCGAGTTCCGTGCCGATGCCGATGGCGCAGACCATGAAACCCACCTGGTTGACGATACTGTACGCGAGAATGCGGCGCATGTCGTTTTCCAGCAGGGCGTAGATGATGCCGTAGAACACCATGTAGAGGCCGATCCAGATCAGGACCTCCGCGCCGGGGAAGCCGACCAGCAGGGCAAACACGGCGGTTTTCGTGGTGAACGCGCTCAGAAAGACCATGCCGCTCGGGCTGGCCTCCGGATAGGCGTCGGGTATCCAGGCGGACAGCGGCGGAGCGCCTGCATTGACCAGGAAGCCAATCAGGATCAGGATGTTGGCGGGGTTGTCCGGCAACATAGGCCCGAAGTCGGCGGTTCCGGTCATGCTCACCCGCCATACGATTCCCGCCATCAGGAGCACGCCGCCGAGCAGGTGGATCAGCAGGTACCGGAAGCTGGCCCTCCAGGCGCGTTCGCCTCCCGCTGCCCAGATCACCAGGGTGGAGCCGAGGGCCATGATCTCCCAGAACACGAACAGGGTGATCAGGTCGCCGCTGAATGTCACCCCCACCGCGGCGCCGGCGTACACGTACGCCGCGACCAGTTCCGTCAGCCGGGCACGGTCCATGGCGTAGATACCCCCGGCGAATGTCATGAGACAGAAGATGATGGCGAACATGCGGCCGCTGGCAGTGACGTTCACCGGCGCGATCCGGTAGTCGAGGAACGCCAGCGAGACATGAGTGCCGATGGGTAGGGACCACACCGCCATGAGGGCCAGTACAGGCAGTGCCAGGATCACTCCCCGGCGCAGGGTCCCCCGAACCAGCGGCAGGATGAATGCGCCGATGATCAGGATGAGGCCGGGCGGGAGGGCAGCGTCATTCATCGTAGTAGGTGTCCTTCCGCTTGAGGAAGATGCCGAGAATCTTGGCGCCCGCCACCATGGCGGCGCAGGTCAGGAAGCCGTACCAGGCGAAGAAGCCGAACGAGGCGTCAATGGAGGTGCCGCGTTCGGGGAAATGCGCATGATGATGGACGAAGAATTCGGGCAGCAGCACCAGCAGCAGGACGGCTGCGAGAATCATCCACAGCTTCGGCAGGTTTTCGGTCCGGTAGAACCAGTGTTTCTTGGGATCGCTGATCATGTCGGTATCTGGTGAACGAGTTCCAGCGCGAGGCCGGGAAACAGGAACAATGCCAGGGTGATTGCCGCGGTGGCGCAGACCGACACCACCACGGGCCAGGGGGCTTCGCCGTAGGTCAGCATCGACTCGGAAGCCTCGCGCTTGAAGAACGCGACGTAGATGATCGGGGCGAAGTAGGCCGCGTTCAGCAGGGTCGAGACGACGATCACGCCCACCGCAACCAGCTGTTCCGCGTCGATCGCACCCGTGAGCAGGTACCACTTCGAGATGAAACCCGCCGCCGGCGGAACGCCGATCATTGACAGGGCACCGATGGCGAAGGCAGTCATGGTAAAGGGCATCCGCCGTGCGATGCCGTCCAGCTGGCTCACCTCGGTTTTCTTGCTGCTGGTGTAGATGGAGCCCGCGGCAAAGAACAGGGTGATCTTGCCAAAAGCATGCGCCAGGATGTGCAGGGCTGCCCCGACGATGGAGATCGGCGCAAGCAGCATGGTGCCGAGTACGACGTAGGAAAGCTGGCTGATGGTGGAATAGGCAAGTCTCTTCTTCAGGTTGTCCTGGCGCAGCGCTACCAGGGATGCCACGATCACGGTGAAGCCCGCGAGCCACAACAGCCAGTGGATGCCCGGGGCACCGGCAACATGATCGATGCCGAGAACGTACACCGTGACCTTGACGATGCTGAACACGCCGGCCTTGACCACCGCCACCGCGTGCAGGAGTGCACTCACCGGCGTTGGGGCGACCATGGCGGCAGGTAGCCAGCGATGCACCGGCATCACCGCCGCCTTGCCGATTCCGAGCAGGTACATCAACGCCAGTATGGTCAGCGCGGGACCCGCCAGACGGTCCGCCAGAATGCCGCCCTCGGTGAAGGTGACAGTGCCTGCGACGTTCCAGGTCCAGATGATCGCAGGCAGCAGGAGCCCGATCGAGGTGGCCAGGAGAATGCCCAGGTAGACCCGCCCGCCATCCCTGGCGGCATCGTTGCCCTTGTGCGCCACCAGCGGGAATGTGGACAGGGTCAGCACCTCGTAGCACAGGAACAGGGTGACCAGGTTGCCGGCAAAGGCCACGCCCATGGCACCGAATATGGCCACGGCGAAGAAGAAGTAGAAGCGGGTCTGGTGCCCCTCCTTGTTGCCGCGCATGTAGCCGATGGAGTAGACCGAGTTGATCGGCCACAGGACTGCCGCGATCGTGGCGAACAGCATGCCCAGCGGTTCGACCTGGAAATGGATCGACAGACCCGGCAGCATCTCCACGAGGGTGTATTCGGGACGGGCACCGTCCAGCACGCGGAACAGCATGGCGACCACAGCCATGCAGAGCAGCCCCGAGGTGACCAGGGTGCAGGCTTCCCGCAGGTTCGGCTGCCGGCCTGACAGGACGATGAGCAGCCCGCCGGCCAGTGGGAGCAGGAGAGCGGTGACGAGCAGCGCTTCCGTGGTCATCACCGGTACCCTCCGAACAGGGCCCCGGCGGCCCCGGACGCGAGGCTGGTGACCAGGCCCGGGTTGACGCCGAACCAGACGTTGGCCAGTACCAGTGCCCAGGTAGCCGCGAGGAGGGCCAGCGGCGCCTCGGCCACGGTCTCGGCCTCTTCGGGCCGCGAATGCAGGTAGGCGGCTTCGACCACCCGCCAGATATAGATCAGTGCGATCAGCGAGGCAATCACCACCACCGCCACCACCGGCCACCAGCCCCGTTCCACCGCGGCCAGAATCAGGTACCACTTGGAGATGAAGCCGGCCGTCAGGGGAACCCCGATCAGGCTGAGTCCGCCGCCGACAAAGGCCGCCATGGTCCAGGGCATCTGCCGCCCAAGTCCCCGGATGTTCTCGATCCTGGGGTTGCCGATGCGATAGCACATGGCGGCCAGGGCAAGAAACAGGGCACCCTTCATCAGGGCATGGTTGAACACGTGCAGCAGCGCGGCGGTCAGGCCGGTGACGCTGACCAGTCCGATCCCCACCAGCATGTAACCGATCTGGGCTACGGAAGAATACGCCAGCATGCGCTTGATGTCGTGCTGGAACAGCGCCACGATGGATGTGAACAGCACCGCGATCACCCCCACGGGGATGAACAGCCACTGCACATACATCGCGGAAAATGCGAACTCGGGGCCGAAGATGGTGTACAGGTAGCGCACCATGACGTATACCGCCACCTTGGTGGCGGTGGCCGCAATGAAGGCGGAGACCACCGACGGTGCGTAGGCATAGGCGTTCGGGAGCCACAGGTGCAGGGGAAACATCGCCAGTTTCAGGCCGATGCCGATGACCAGAAAGCCGTATGCCGTGTGCATGGCCCGGGAACTGTGGAGTCCGCCCAGACGGTGTCCAAGGTCTGCCATGTTGAGGGTGCCCGTGAGCATGTAGAGGATGCCCACACCGATCAGGATGAAGGTGGCGCCAATGGTGCCCATGATCAGGTACTGGAAGGATGCCGTCAGCGCGCGACGGTCATGGCCGAGACTGATCAGCGCATAGGTGGACAGCGAGGAGATCTCCAGCAGCACAAACAGGTTGAAGGCGTCGCCGGTAATGGTGATGCCGAGCAGCCCGGCGAGGCAGAGAAGGAGGTTGGTGAACAACAGCCCCTGGTGGGACTCCGGAATTTCCCGCCGCACGCTTTCCCAGGAGCCGGCGAAGATCACCGCCGCGATGCCCGATACGATGAGGAGAACCAGGACATTGAGTCGGTCCACAGCGTATTCGATGCCCCAGGGGGGTGCCCAGCCACCGAACGCGTAGCTGATGGTTCCGCCTTCGCGAACCTGCAGCCACAGCCCGGTTGCGATGACCAGCGTCGCCCAGGCAACTGCCGTGGCAAGCAGCCACGCCAGTCGCGGCCACCGGCCCAGCAGAAAACAGACCGGTGCGGCGAGCAGGGGAATGACCACCTGCAACGCTGGCAGATGGTCCATCATCATGCCTCGTCGTCCTCCCGGCGACTGATCTCGAGAATGTCATGCTCCTCCACGGTACCGTAGGCTTCACGGATGCGGATGGCCAGCGACAACCCGAGGGAGGTGGTGGCCACACCCACAACAATGGCGGTCAGGATCAGCACATGCGGCAGTGGGTTGGAATACAGTTCGGCGTTGGCGGCCAGGATGGGTACCGAGCCGCCGAATACCTTGCCGATGCTGATGTACATGATGAACACCGATGTCTGGAAGATGTTCAGCCCGACAATTTTTTTCACCAGGTTGCCACTGGCGATGACGGTGTAGAACCCCGTCATCATGAGCAGGATCACCACCCAGTAGTTGAACAGGCTGAATCCCATCAGCGCGGCCTCTCCACGCGGCTGACGAGGGCCAGAAAGATCGCCATCATGACCGTGGCTACGGTGATGCCCACCCCGAGTTCGATGAGCAGTATCCCGTAATGCTGGCCGTGGACCGGGTCATGGGCGAGCACGTCGTAATCGAGATAATTACCGCCGAGCAGCATCGAGACCACACCGGTGCCTCCATAGATCAGCACGCCGACGGCCGCAAGGATGCGAATCAGTTTCACTGGAATCAGGGCGGTGGCGTCGTCAAGGCCGAATGTCAGGGTGTAGAGGATGATTGCCGAAGCGAAGATCACCCCTGCCTGGAATCCGCCACCGGGGCCGAAATCGCCATGGAACTGCACATACAGCGCGAACACGAGGATGAACGGGATCAGCAGGAACGCCATCACCTGCAGTACGGGATAGGGCCGGGAGTGCCTTTCGCCGGTGCGATGCGCCGGATTGTCCCGGCGCTCACGTATGCCGAGCAGGGAAAGGACCCCGACCAGCGCGGTGAAGATGACGATCACTTCCCCCATGGTGTCATAGCCCCGGTAACTGGCCAGCACCGAGGTCACCATGTTGGGAATGCCGATTTCGGTCGGTGAATCCTGGATGTACCGGTCAGCGACATGCATGTGTACCGGATTGCCGGACTCGCCGAAATGCGGCATGTCCAGTGTGCCCCAGATCAGGGCGGCGCCGGTGACGATGACCACCGCCAGGGGCAGCAACGGGTTGTGTGCGGGCGGCTTTTCATGCCGGCCGGTGGATACCAGGGTCGCAAGCATGAATACCGTGGACACGCCGGCGCCGACGGCGGCCTCGGTGAAGGCCACGTCCGCCGCATCCAGTACAACGAAGATCAGGGCACTCAGAAGGCTGTAGATCCCGAACAGCATGACCACGCTGAACAGGTGCCGGACATACACCACGACCAGGGCCGTCATGCACAGCATGGTCAGGAGGGCGATGTTGATGAGGAGTTCTATGACCGGTCTCCCGGAAGGTTCCAGGTCTTGGCACGCAGCCCTGCATGGTGCGCCGCCTTGACCAGGGCGTAGCTCGAGACCGGACTGGTGAGCCAGAGCAGCAACAGCACCATCAGCAGCTTGACGGTCACCAGCGACCAACCCGTCTGGAGCATCAATCCGGACAAGAAACAGGCCGCGCACAGCGTATCGGTAATGCTCGCGGCGTGAACCCGGGTGTAAAAATCAGGAAAACTCAGCAGCCCCCATGCCCCGGTCAGGCCAAGCAGGCACCCGGTCAGGAGGAGCGCTGTGCTGACGATGTCTACAATCATGTCAGCGCTCCACCATCTCGTCGTATTCCTCGACTCTCTCGATGAACTTGAGCACCGCGATCACACCGATGAAATTGATCAGTGCGTAGAAGATGGACAGGTCGACGAGACTCGGGCTGTCCGTGAATATCCCGTACACCGCGATCAGCAGCACGGTCTTGGTGCCGAACATGTTCATCGCCAATATGCGGTCGTAGACTTTCGGGCCCGCGAGCGCTCTCGCCAGTGCCAGCAGCATGATGGCGAGCAGGGCACCAATCGTGACGGCCAGCACCATGTTCACCGGGGTTTCTCCAGGGCCGCGACCCGGTCGTTCATCTCACCGTCCATGAGTTCGGCGATGGCGCCTGACTCGATGGCGTGGACGGTAATCTGATCGTCGGAGACATCGAAGGAAACCGTGCCCGGGGTCAGGGTGATGGAATTGGCGTAGATGGTCTGGCAAAGACGCGAACGGGAATGTATCGGGAACCGTTTCACGGTCGGAGAGATCGGATAACGCTCCGGAAGCCAGACATTCCGCACCACCGCGATGTTAGCCTTGAAGATTTCGCCCAGCAGCCAGGCAAGATACCGCGGCAGTCGCCGGACGATGGTCCATGGCGATGCCAGGCGGTAATTCCGCCGGATGCGGGCCGATAGGATGACCGTCAGGCCAACGGATGCGGCGCCGAGGGCGATGAGCAGCGGATTGCTCCAGTATCCGGACAGCAACAGCCAGAATACGAACAAACACGCGCCGAGCAGGGGCAGGTGCATGATCCTGTGATGGTGGTGCGCGATGACTGTTTGATATTATCTGGTATATTGTATACCAGAATACCTTTCCTTTCGTCCAGCGGGACCTCCCGCTTCGATCGGGGGAGAAGGAGTATTCCGGTCAGGCTCAGGATTCCCCGGCCCGTTCATGGCATGGTCTCCGGCTCCGGTGAGGTCCCGGGCCGGCGAGACCGCCGGAATGCGGATGGTGGTTTGCATGGATGTGATGATGACGCGTTCGGGGACAGATCAGGGCAATTCTACCGGTACTGCGGGTTGCAGGGTACACAATCCGGGATGCCGAATGCTTTCGGAGCAGACCCGGGGGACCGCCGGGAGGGTGCCTGCGTGCAGCCGACGGTGCGGATTCGGCATCCCTGGCGCCGTAGCGCCGGTTCCGGTGCGTCCATAAGCGTCCGGCGACGGGATGATCCCTGGGGAGCGCGGAGAAATCCAGCCGGACTTTTGTAATGGTACCCGCTGCGCTATTCTCTTTCATATCATTCATTCATCCAAAGAGTTAGACGAGGAGACACACGAATGAGCAATTCAGCAACAACCACCAAGGCAATCTGCGTACCCACAGCCGGCACCCGCGTGCTGACACAGTTGCTGGCGGCACTTTTTCTGGGTGCAGTGATTCTCTATGGTGCCGGATTCGCGAAGATGGGGGCCGCACACAACGCTGCCCATGACACCCGCCATTCACAGGGCTTCCCCTGCCATTAATGCGCTGATCTCGGTCTGGTTACGTGTTATTCAGAAGAGTAGTCTATTTTTCCATTCTGGTTGGGATCGTAGCTGGCCTTGTCCTGACGGTGGTTCAGCGCCTGCAGGTCGTACCGATCATCGTTGCTGCGGAGGCATACGAAAGCGCATCGACGGATGTCGCATCGGGAGAAAGTGACGGTCACGACCATGAACACTGGGGCCCGAAGAACGGCTTCGAGCGGATGGCGTTTACCGCGTTTGCCAACGTTCTGACTGCCGTTGGATTCGCGCTGGTGCTGCTGGCCGCCATGTTGGTGGCGCAGACCCGGTCCCGGGAAAGTCCAACGCGTCTGAACTGGCGGAGGGCAGTCGGCTGGAGTCTGGCCGGATATGCCATATTCTGGCTGGCGCCCGCTCTTGGCCTGCCGCCAGAAATACCGCTGCAGAATACCGCCGATTTGCAGGACCGTCAGGTCTGGTGGGTGATCTGTGTCGTCTTCACGGCAGCGGGAATCGGTGGACTTGCTTTCGCGCCGACGCCTTGGCGATGGGTGGCCCCGCTGGTCATTGCGGTCCCGTACCTGATCGGTACACCGTATCCGGAAGGTCCGATGTTTCTTGGCCAGAGCCCCGAAGCGGCACAGGTGCTCGAAGCGCTTGCCGGCGAGTTTGTCTATGCCACGGCTATCGCAAATGCCGTGTTCTGGGTGACTCTGGGCTCGCTGACTGCTTGGTCAAGCATCCGGATCAACCGGGACATGACAACTGCCGACACAGGTGCTTCCAGACCGGTGAACCATTGAGCCTCGGGCCTTGACGAAGGAATACGCATCTTGTCAGCAATTCCCGGCCAACCGGTGACGGCGTCCGAACGCAACCGGCGAGCCGGCGGCGGCGGACTGCGGGTGTTTGTCGAAACCCGCATGGGACCCGCGCAGGGCTTGCGCCGGTCTGCTCCGGCCCGGCCCGTCGGATGAGGCATCAGGTATTCATCGTCGATGTTTTCGCCAGCGAGGCGCTGGCCGGAAACCCTCTCGCGGTCATTTGCGGGGACGAATTTCCCGAGCTCCGGCGCATGCAGGGGATTGCCGCGGAAATGAACTTCTCCGAAACCACCTTCGTCAGGCTTCCCGCGAGAGATGGAAAATACGCCGTGCGGATTTTTACACCGGTACGTGAAATCGAATTCACCGGCCACCCCCTGATCGGCACTGCCTTCGTCATACGGCGGTTCCTGGGCGCACGGGACCTGGATGAAATTGCCCTGGAGACCGCGATCGGACCGATTAACGTGGATTTCGAAACGCGGGCGGACGGCGCCGAGATCGCGTGGATGCAGGGGCCCGTCATGCAACTCGGCACGGTCCTGCCCCATGAGCTTGCCTGCGCATCCCTCGGCCTCACGGTGGATGACCTGGATCCGGCCTTTCCGGTTCAGGTCGTCTCGGCTGGCACTGCCGCCCTGATGGTGCCGCTCAGGTCCGCCGATGCGCTGTTTCGCGCCCGTCTCGACCTCGGACAGCATGCAGCCCTGGCCGATCAGGGCATACCGAAACTGGTCTACCTGTTCTGCCGGGAAACGCGGCAGGAGGTGCATGATTTCCAGGTGCGGTTCTTCTTCGAGGCCGACGGTGTCCGGGAAGACCCGGCAACAGGCAACGGAGCCGCTTTCTTCGGTGCCTACCTGCTGGAGCACCAACCTGATCTTGCGGCAGGATTCGATGTCTCCATCGAGCAGGGTCACGGGCTGCGCCGTCCCTCGTTGATTCGTCTGCGCGGGCAGCGTCTCGCCGGCGGAATCGATGTGCAGGTCGGCGGCGGCGTGTATGCGGTATTGCAGGGCGAGATGCTGGATGCCTGACCGGCGAGGCCCAACTGGCGAGGCCCAAACTGGCGAGGCCCAACTGGTGATAGGCGGCCGGTTGCGATAGAGTGAACATTCAATACTGAGGTATTTCCGATGACCAGCGTCGATCCCCACTGTCGATCCCATTCACTGGATGACGAAACCGCAGGGCGATTGATCAGCCGACTGGAAAGTCGTGCGCAGGACGCCGTGTTCACCCGCCTGTTCGACCGCTATGCCGATGCCCTGGAATTTTCCGACGATTCACTGACGCTGGAAGTGGGGTGCGGAACCGGCGCCATGATCCGCTCCTTGGTGAGCAAGCCGAATTTCCGGGGCCGCATTGTCGGTGTCGACCAGAGCCCGGCCTTCATCGATGCCGCGTCGGACTTTGCCGACCATGCGGGCATCGGGGACCGGGTCGAGTTCCGGGTCGGCGACGCACATGACCTGTCATGTGCCACCGGGGAATTCGAACTGGTCATCGCCCATACGGTGATCAGCCACGTGGTGGACCCGGAATCGGCGATCAGCGAGTGCGCCCGCGTTTTGCGTCCCGGAGGGCTGCTCGCCGTTTTCGATGGTGACTACTCGTCCCTGACCTACGGATTCCCCGATGATCCGGAACTGGGACGGCGTATGGACCGCGCGCTTGCCGAAACCACCTTCCACAATCCCCTGATCATGCGGGATCTGATCAGGGTGCTGCCCGCATGCGGATTTGACATCGAGGACACCCTTGCCGATATCGTCTCCGAAATCGGCAAGGCCAGCTACTTCAAGTCCTTTGCCGATACCTACGCCCCCATGGTGGCAAGCGGGAACATGATGGGGCCCGGCGAGGTGGAGCGCTGGGTCGATGGACAGGCCGAACTGATCGCCGGCCGGCGATTTTTTGCCTCCTGCAACTACTACACCTATCTGTCACGGCTCATCTGAGCGGCCATGGCGGCGCACTCAGTGCGCCAGGTGGTAAACCCGCGTGTGCACCCGGTGCGGCGGCTTGATGTGGAAATACCGGTAGCCGGGCGTCCGGGTTTCGTCCACTGTCAATGTGGCCGCGCCCGGCTTGAAGATGATGTCGTGCAGCCCGGCCGGGTCGTCATGGTTTCCGGGAATGCAGTAGATCGGACAACTCAGGGAAGCCAGGGTCGAGGCGAAAACCCCGTAGCTGGCACGGTTGCCGATCTGCGAAATATCCCCGGTGAACAGCAGGAAATCAAGATGCGGATGATTGTTGCCGATGGATTCCAGTATGGCTTCCAGCGTTGCCCGGGTATGGATACCGCGCAACCGTCCATCCGGCTCGTCCATGAGGTGGCAATCGGTGATCTGGGCGAAGCGGATGCCGTCCTCCCCGGCAATTTCCAAAGACTCGGGGGAGGCGGCCATGGTCTGGATTCGGAAACGGCGGCGCTCACCAGTTCATTGGCGGCGCACTCGTAACCCTGCTGCCGGCGGAGATCAATCTCTCCGGTGCGGCAACAGCATCCACTCGGTCCCGGCCGCCCCGCACCTGTCCGCACGGCGGTTCACTGCGGGGCTTCTGCGCCAGGCACCCGACATTCCGGATTGTCGCTAGCCAAGCAACTGCCGCGCTGTTCGGGAAACGGGGCTCGGTGCCGCCCCGGGCCCTGTGAAGTAGGCCATCGAGGCGGACAGGATCCGGTTCCGCCACATGGTGGGCGTCATTTCCCGGTGGTTCTCCAGGGCAGCCTCGGTGAACTTGTAGTCGTGGGACTGCCGGCCGTTGCGGGCGAGCAGCCGACGCGCGACAGCGACAAGACGATCCGCGGAACCGCCATGTTGCAGGTAGTGTAGCGCCTTGCGGGCGCCGGAGACGTGATCGCGCGGCAGCTCGGAGAACGCGTCCAGCAACGCCTCCTCGCGGTCATCGGAGACCGGGAGTGACTCCAGGTCTTCAATCCGCAGGCCGGGCTGTGCGCTCCCGACGCGGCGGCGGAATCCCGGCATGAAGGCTGCGGATTGCAGGAGCGCCAGGAGCCGCGTTTCTTCGGCACGCGCATGCCGGAACACATAGTGAAACGCGTTGGCGGACGTCTGGGCATGCACCGGCACCACCCTCGGCTGCCTCATCACCAGTTCCGCAGCCGTGGCGAAGATGGCCTCCCAGATCGAATCAGTGGACACGCCGTGCTGCAGGAGGTCGATCACCGCCAGGCCCGCGTCGCGCTCAGGGACCACGCGGAGCGTGCGGACGAGTTCATCGCGTCCGGCGTCATCCCGGCGGCCCTGTTGCCAGGTCCCCGGGATCTCTCCAAGCATCGTCCGGAACTCCCGCCAGGTTCGATCGGCGGGCAGGTCGCGAGTGGCAGGATTCGCGCCGCCGCCGTGATTCTGCAGCGCCGCGGCCAGGGAGCGGAGCACGGGAGGCGCGTGTTCGGGACCAATCACCGGCAGGAGGCGATGCACATTCTGCACCGCGATGGTCTTGTGGCCGATCGCACGTAGATCCCGAATGCCGTATCTGAGCAGGATCTCGGAGAGTTGCCCCGGGGCCGCGAGCCTGGCGAAATCGAGGATGGCGGGGTCAACGGCCTCGAGGTCCCAGCGATCCAGCGCATCGATCAGGTTCCTTCGGGCCTGTCCGGCAGTACTGGCCGCGGGTTTCGGCGGCGGCCCCATCGTCCAGCCGCTCGCACGGTGCTCCTGTCCCTGGGCGCGCTTGAAATAGTCGAGGGCCCAGAATACCGGCAGCCAGCGCTCTTCATCCGGCAGGTTGAGCGCCGTCAGGTGGACGGACTGCAGCGCAAGCACCGTGTGATACTTGAATCCAACGTGGGGGAAGGGCTGCACGCTGCGCGAAGTCGCGATGGCCAGGGCGACCAGGGTCCTGCGGTGATCGAGACCGCTCCGGATCAGGGATGCAAGCTCCGCCGCGACGCGTTCGCGGGGCGTATCCTCCATGAGGCGATGCAAGGCACCGACCTCGGGCGGGGTTTGTGCCAGGCCCATCCTGCCACCCAGGCCCAGCGCCGCCGCACTTCCGGTGGCGCGGAGAAAATATCGACGATCCACGGTACCCATTATACGCCCAATCCACCGGGTCGATTTCCCGTTGGCCTGAGGCTGCACCGTTCCGTCCCATGTGCCGTGGGGCACGGCTCCTCTGGCGACGGGCGTGCCGTTTGGACAGGGTCAATCCAGCCTGATACCACGGTTGCAATATACCGGGGCTATCCCCCTGGTCGTTTCCAGGCCCCGTCTGTCACTTGTCCCGGAACCTGACGCCACCGACCGATTCCCGAGACGGCCCCGTCGAAGAGCCCGGTCCATCCCGGACACGGAACGGACAACGCAGGGGTTTCATCCTGGACACCAATGTTCTGCCGGTGGATCCGTCCGCGGTGGACAATTTCAAGGAGCATGTCGTGGTGGTATCCATGATGGTGATGGAAGAACCGGGTGGGTTGAAACACAGGTCTTCCAAGGAATACGAGGCGTGTCAGGCAATCAACAGGATCCTGTACCTCACAACCAGGCACCGCCCCGGTGAACCCATCAGGTCACGCTTCGGAGGCACATTCTTTCAGGATGCCGCCGAACCAAGCGGCAGGGGCTCGAAGAAGGGCGAGAGGCTTGTTGATTCCGATTCTCTGACCGGCGAGCAAAGTGGCGGACGAATGTCCCGTACTGCCGATCAATTTCATCCGCGGCAGCACCCTGCACAACTCGCTGGTCATCATCGATGAGGCGCAGAATTTCACCAGCCCCCCAGATGAAGACACAGCTGACGCGTGCCGGGCGGAACACCCGGGTCTTCATCACCGGGGACCCGGACCAGATCGATAATTGGCTCCTCACCCGGCGGTCCTGCGGCCTGACCCATGTCCCCGGCAAGATGCGCGGACATGACATCTTCGCCAGCGTCAACCTGACCCAGGGCGAACGCTCCGAGATCGCCACCCTCGCGGCGGAACTGCTCTGACACCGCATCCATGCCCGCTCGGCCCTGCCCGGGGATTGGGTTGCCCTGTCCGATACCCGGGCCTCCGGCGACGGGAAAGACAACCGGCCGCACCGGGCGGTATCCCGTCATTCGGTGATTTGCGGAAAATCCGGCTCAAATGCCGGGATGGTCGCCGATCGGCAGACCGAGTTCGTAGAGGCAGTCTCCGCGCTCCACCCGGGCCGGCATCCGCATGGACAACACCTTCGCCGAGACCTCGAATCGGAGTTCGGCGGGTTCCGTGAAGGGGACATCCGGATAGTGAATCCATCCGGCAATATCTCCCGGGCCTACCCGGTCATCGGGCACCTCGGCGGGCTCGAAGACACCCTCGCTGCGGGCGTACAGGTATCCGCAATCGGCGAATGACTCGGTGGCGGCCGTGGCGGCGGTCTCCGCGTCGGGCCCGTTGAATACTCCACAGGCAGCCAGGTAACGCGGCAGCGCGGCGTCGAGCAGCAACATCGCCGCCCGGTTCACACCGCCGCCGCCGGCCATTTCCGCTGTCATGCCGAGTGCCTCCTGCCGCCTCGCCGCCGAAGTGGAATAGCCCGCGCCGCGCGACTCCGAGTACAGCACTGCCCGGGGAAAACCCAGGGCCGCCACCAGCTTCATCAGCCGCGCCTGGCGGGCGGGATCATCAAGTGTCGCCACGAGCAGGGTCGGTTTCCTGTATTGCATCGAACTGCCGCCGGAGTGGATGTCAAGCAGGAAATCCGCGCGTGGCATGAGAGCGGACTCGATGTAATGCGCAATCATGGCCGTGGGGTCGCCCAGGGGCTTTCCCGGAAAGCTCCGGTTCAGATTCCCACCGTCCAGAGGTGACGTCCGGGTGCCGGCCCGGGCCGCGGGGTAGTTCGCCATGGGAAGGATGATCACCTGTCCGGAGACCTGGTCCGACTTCAGCGATCCGGCCAGCCGGGAGAGGGCGACCTGGCCTTCGTACTCGTCGCCATGGTTGCCGCCAAGCAGAAGGACCACCGGTCCGTCACCGTTTCGAATCGACACGATCGGTACCGGGATCCAGCCGTAGGCGGAGCGGTGAACGGAATGAGGCACCCGCAGAAATCCGCCCTGGCGGCCGTCCCGGTCCAGGTCGATTTCGCAATGTATCTGTGTATCGCTGGACATTTCCTGAGCACCCGCAACGGTAGAATGATGTTCGATCCAGGCGTCGGCCCCTCGGGGAAGGCCGATGCCGTTCCAGGTAACCGGCTGCACGATGGACGCATCGTTCCGACCGGGCAGGTTACCATACACGGCTGCGCCTGGAAGATGACGCGCGGAATTCGTGACGGCGTTATGGAAATACGGGCGCCGGCCCTGGACAGGACAAAGACCGCCTCGGACAACTCCCGCCCCGGGACCAGCCGGGACGCTTCAGGTACCATCGGCCCTTCGGCCGACCCGGTTCTGGGATGACATTTCCTGCCGGTTCTGCTTCATTTGTCCGGGTCTGGTTGTGGTGGAATCCGCTTCTGGCTCGGCCGTCCGTCGTACTTTCCTTTCAGCAATGTGGTTATCCTGATGAAGTATTCCAGTCTGACCGAACGAATTTCCGGAGACAGTGTGGATGTCTGGGACGTGCATTATCGTGGCATGGCCAGGCTGGAAGCCGGTGAGGACATCATCCTGCTGAGCGTAGGACAGGAAACGGAGGAACAGACCCCGGTGCCCATGGTTTCCGCCGCCACGAAAAGCCTGCACGCAGGCCGCCACCACTATTCCGCAGTCGCCGGGATCGAACCCTTGCGTGCCGCGATCGCCCGGCGTCACCAGTGGCTGACCGGGCAATCCGTCTCTGCCGAGAACTGTATCGTGACGAGCGGTGCGCAAAACGCCCTGTTCGCGGTCTGCCAGTGCGTCCTGGAGGCCGGCGATGAGATTGTCCTGTCGGAGCCCTACTACACCACGTATCCGGCCACGGTCACGGCTTCCGGGGCCACCCTGGTCCGTGTTCCGACGCAACCGGACGATGGATTCCGGATTGACCCGGACCGGATCGAGGCGGCGATCACTCCAAGAACCCGGGCGATCCTGCTCAACTCGCCCAACAACCCCACAGGCGCGGTGTATACCCGGGAACAGTTCGAAGCCGTTGTGGATCTCTGCCTGGCCAACGACATCTGGCTTGTCAGCGACGAGGTGTACCAGGAACTACTGCGGCCGGAGGATCGCTTCAGCCCGGCCTCCCTGGAACGGGCCGCACCGGTGTGCGTCACGGTGTCCAGCCTGTCGAAATCCCACCGGATGACCGGCTGGCGCCTGGGCTGGGCGGTGGCTCCCAGGGAACTGATCCGACATCTGTACAACCTCTCGATGTGCATGTCCTATGGCCTGCCTCCGTTCATACAGGATGCCGCGGTCACCGCTCTCGAGGAGGACTACGCCACCGCCGGCGTCGTGGGCGATGCCATGGACCGGCGGTATCGCCTGCTGCGGGATGCCCTGAAGGATGTGCCTGGAATCCGGATATTCGATGCCCAGGGGGGCATGTTCGTGGTTTTGGACATTCGAGGCCTGCCCGTCAGCGGATTCCGGTTCGCGGACGAGTTGCTGGATCGTTATCAGGTGGCGATTCTGCCTTGCGACGGCTTTGGTCCGAGCGGGAGCGGGTTGCTTCGCATCAGCCTCTGTGCGTCGGAGGAGAGGCTGGTCGTTGCAGCAGAACGGATAGTCGAATACGTGAAATCCCTGCAGGAGTAGGTTGTTGAGAATTGAACATTCTCGGCGTACCCCCCAATTCCCCCCCAACGGCGCTCATCGGAGTATCCCATCATGCAAACCCATGCCCGGGTAGTGGTCATCGGCGGCGGTCTGGCCGGTTGCAGTATTCTTTACCACCTGACGAAACTCGGCTGGACTGATGTCGTATTGCTGGAACGCAATGAACTGACCTCCGGTTCCACCTGGCATGCCGCGGCGAACACCCACGGTTTGCACGACAACAACAATATCTCCCGTCTGCAGTACTACACCATGAACGTGTACCGGGATCTGGAAGCGGAAACCGGGCAATCCTGCGGATTACACCATGCCGGATCCATCTACCTGGCCTGCTCGCGGGACCGTGAGCATCAGCTTCGCATACAGGCATCGAAAGCCCATGCCTTCGATGCCGAGTTCTTCGAGATTTCCATGCCCGAAGCCCTGGAACTGCATCCCCTGCTGAATCTGGACGACGTGCGCTGCGCCATGTTCGAACCCCTGGCCGGACACGTGGACCCCTCCGGCGTAACCCAGGCATATGCCCAGGGCGCGCGCAAACAGGGCGCACAGATCCATCGGTTCACGCCGGTGGTGGAAACCAACCAGAGGCCCGATCATACCTGGGACGTGGTGACCCCCAAAGGCACCATACATGCAGAACATGTGGTCAATGCCGCGGGACTCTGGGGCAGGGAAGTCGCCGCCCTGGCCGGCATCCACCTGCCGCTCATGACCATGGAGCACCAGTACCTGGTCACCGAAACCATTCCGGAGATTGCGGCCATCGACCGTGAACTTCCATCGGTGGCGGACCGCGACATGGAATACTACATGCGCCAGGAAGGCAAGGGCTTGCTGGTGGGTGCCTATGAGAAGGACGGCCGCTTCTGGGCCGAGGATGGCACGCCGATGGACTTTGGCCACGACCTGCTGCCGGAAGATCTTGAGCGGATCGCCGAAAACTTCATGCGGGCCTGCGACCGAGTGCCGGTATTGGCCGAGGCGGGTGTCAAGCAGGTGATCAACGGCCCGATGATCTGGACACCCGATTCATCCGCGCTGCTCGGACCTGTCCGGGACCTCAAGAACTACTGGTGCTGCAACGGCATCGTTCCCGGATTCAGCCAGAGCGCGGGTCTGGGTCTGACCCTGGCGCAGTGGATTGTGGAGGGGGAGCCGGAGCTTGACATGTTCCCCTGGGACGTGACCCGCTATGGCTCCTGGGCGGATGCGAACTATGCAAAGGCCAAGGCGCTGGAGACCTACGGCACGCGTTTCAGTATTCACTTTCCCAACGAAGAGCGTCCTGCAGGTCGGCCGATCAGGAAACGTCCCGTCTACGAGATGCAGAAATCCATGGGCGCGGTGTTCGGATTTTCCTTCGGCTACGAGCATCCGCACTGGTACGCACCGGAGGGTGTACTGCAGGAGGATGAATTCACATTCGAACGACCCCGGTGGTTCGACGTCATGGGACAGGAGGCCTCCACCGTGCGCAATGCCGTCGGTGTGGTGGATACCTCGAATTTCGCCAAGTACCTGATTACGGGTCCGAACGCCAGGCAGTGGCTTGACCGGATCGTTGCCAACCATGTGCCGAAGGAAAATGGCCGGACCTGCCTGACGCCCCTGCTGAGCCTGCGGGGCGGACTGGCCGGAGATTTTACCGTAGCACGGCTGGACGACGAGAAGCTGTTCATGATCGGCTCGGGCATTGCCGAGGATTACCACCGTCGGCTGTTCAACATGTACCTGCCGGCGGACGGAGTCAGCTTCAGGTCCGTGACCGAGGCGATCTGCGGATTCAACGTGGCGGGTCCCAATGCCCGCACCCTGATGGAAAGCATGACCGGTCTGCCATGGGGCAACGACGACTTCCGTTTCATGCGCAACCGCGTGATCAGTCTTGGCGGCTACGAGGTCATCGTCATCCGGGTTTCCTTTACCGGGGATCTCGGCTACGAAATGTACGTGGCCGAGGAGAACCAGCTCGACCTGTATCGCAGGATTCTTGATCACGGGGCGCCCCTGGACGTCCGGCCGGTCGGATCCCGGGCGCTTGGCTCCATGCGCATCGAGAAAGGCTACGGCAGCTGGGGCAGGGAGTATTCGCCAGAATGGTGGCCCACGGAATCGCGCATGGACTTCCTCGTGAAGACGGAAAAGCCGGAATTCCATGGCCGGGAGGCCTTCATGGCCATCAAGGATGCTCCCCCCAGGCAACTGATGTGCTGCTTCCGGATCGATACCGGGCCGGGCAGGGAGGGTGCGGATGCATGGGGCGGTGAAGCCATTTTCCGCGACGGCAGATATGTCGGCCGTGTGACTTCGGGATCCTACAGCTTCATGTTCAACACTTCTGTCGCCATCGGCTACGTGGATCGGGACGATGCCCTGCCCGGGGATAATTTCACGGTGGGGGTGCTTGGTGTTCCAACGAGGGCCACACTGCTGGAAAAGCCCCTGTTCGACCCCAGGGGTGAGAAGCTGCGGGCCTGATCCGGTATTCCCGGAGACCGTACCCGTCTGGCGACCCCGGGAATCCTTCTGGGTGGAAACGGCATGCCGGGGCAGAAAATCCGTGCAGGCTCCTGACCGCCGTCCGGACAGGATTCCATCAGGAACCGTCCCGATGAGGTTTCAAAAGGGAGGATTCATCTCCGCGCACACCGTCGTCCATGCCGGGCCGGCCGGCGTCGATCCTCCCGCACCGGATCCCGTGCGCCGCCCCGGATGAGGGACATTCCGAGAGTCCGTCTTTCGCAGAAGAAAAATCCGTATCGGGGGGACGCCTGTTACGGCGATTGTTATAATATTCTTCCGAGATGATCAAATCCGAGTGAGGTGACTGTGCTGAGTTTTGCCGAAGAGATCATGCTCCTGCTCCTTGAGGATGAGGACGGGAGATTTGTGCATGCTCCGGACCATTACCTGAGATGTGTGCTGTCCGGCGCTGTTCTGATGGATCTTGCACTGAAAGGCAAGATCGACACGGACCTGAATTCCCTGATCATCATCGATCCGGAGCCGACCGGCGACGGCCTTCTTGACCCGATTCTCGAACGCCTCACAAAAGAGGGGGAAAAACATGACGCCCAGTACTGGGTCGAGCATTGCCAGGGCCTATCCGGGGATATTCGCGAGGAGGCGCTTGACCGTCTGTGTGCAAAGGGAATACTGAGACAGGAGGATGACCGGTTCCTCTGGGTTTTCAAGTCCCGCCGCTACCCCGTAGTGGACGGACAGGTCGATCGCGAGGTGAAGCTTCGCATCATGTCCATCCTGTTCAGCGACGAAATCCCCGATCCCCGTGACATTGCGATCATCGGCCTGATGGACGCGGGCGGCCTGTTCAAGTATCTGCTTTCCGAAAGGGAACTCAAGGGGGTCGCGGAGCGGATAGAGATGATCCGGAACATGGACCTGATCGGGCAGGCCGTGACGATGTCCGTGAGGGAGATCGAAAGACAGCTTGCCCAGGTGACGATGGCGGCCGCACGGATCTGAGCCCCACTCCGGCAGACTTTCGGTCGGTTTCGAGGCGGAGCCGGCGTCCTTCGCCTCCGCCCCCATGGCCGGATAGCCGGCCCCTTCCGGATTCCGTGGCGATTCAGCCGGCGCCTCTCCGGCGACGCTGCAGAAGATAAACCAGTCCGAGGACCAGCAGGGCCGGGAGATAGAATACTTCCTTCGGCATCCGGTCCTTCTCCTTGCGGATGGTCGCCACCCGGACCGGTTCATCCACGTAATAGTCGAAGGACTTGCCGATGGATTCAAAATACGGGGTACCGGGGAACGGCTCCTCGATTCTTGCAAGGCCGTCCTCCACCACCACCGTCAGGCCCGCGGATTCGAGCCGCTTGGCGGCCTCCTGCCGGTCCCCCGTGGGCACCAGGATCGTGGTGCTGGCCGTCTCGCCGGTGTCGAAATCCGGTCCCTGCACGATCATCGTCAGGATACCATCCGTGGGCGTGGCATCCACGACCTCATAGATCCGGGCAGGTTCGATGTCCTCGTAGGGCGGATCCACGCGGTCAAGCCAGAATCCCGGCCGGAACAGGGTGAACGCAACCAGAAGGAGGAGCACGGACTCCCAGTGACGGTTGCGGGTGACGAACCATCCCTGGGTGGCCGAAGCAAACAGCATCATGGCG
Organism: Candidatus Poriferihabitaceae bacterium; assembly: GCA_965213885.1. Taxonomy (GTDB): domain Bacteria; phylum Pseudomonadota; class Gammaproteobacteria; order Arenicellales; family Poriferihabitantaceae; genus VYFG01. Next base: position 1,704,804 of record OZ243919.1, on the reverse strand, counting down.
ATGACCGCGACGACAAAGATGAAGACCGCCTTCATGGGCGAGACATCGATGAGCAGCAGTTCGGTGTTGAAGATAAAAAGGAACGGCAACAGGGCTGTTCGGATATCGTAGGCGAATCCCTGCAGGCCGGTCCTGATGGGATCACCGCCGGAGATTGCGGCCGCGGCAAAGGCGGCGAGTCCCACCGGGGGCGTGTCGTCGGCGAGTATGCCGAAGTAAAACACGAACAGGTGCACCGCGATCAGCGGAACGATCAGCCCGTTGGCGGCACCCAGGGTCAGGATGACCGGGGCCATCAGGGAGGACACCACGATGTAGTTCGCCGTGGTGGGCAGTCCCATCCCCAGGATCAGACTCATCACCGCCACCAGGATCAGCATCAGGATCAGGCTGCCGCCGGACAGGAACTCGACGAATTCACCCACTACCTGGTGGGCTCCCGTCAGTGAAATGGTGCCGACGATAATGCCCGCGGCACCGGTGGCAACCCCGATGCTGATCATGTTGCGGGAGCCGGCGATCATGCCGTCGATCCATTCGCACACGCCCAGGCGGAAGGCCCTGCGGATATCCCCCGAACCCCGCATCACCACCTTGATGGGGTGTTGGGTCAGCGTCACGACAATCATGGCGATGGCGGCCCAGAATGCCGACAGTCCCGGAGAGAGGCGTTCGATGACGATGCACCAGATCAGGATGATGATGGGCAGGATGTAGTAGAGCCCGGTGATGGCGGTCGGGCCGACCCGGGGCAGTTCGTCGAGGCGGGACTCTACCGGCAGATCGGGCTCACGCGACGCGAACCAAAGCAGGACCAGGTAGAGCAGGGAGCAGAAGACGGCCACCACGACAAAGGCGGCATCCGGGGCGACCAGCTTGATCCATCCCATGCCGAAGTAGACGAACATGCCAAGGAGGGCGATGCCGATGAAACCGCCCAGAAATCCGATGATCTTGGTGGCGAAGGTCAGTGAAGAAGGCGGTTTCTTCAGGCCCTTGAGATCCAGTTTCACCGCTTCGAGGTGCACGATGTAGACCAGCGCAATGTAGGAGACCAGCGCCGGCACCAGCGCATGCTTGATGATTTCCGTATAGGAGATGCCGGTGAACTCGGAAATCAGGAACGCGGCAGCACCCATGACCGGCGGCGTGAGTTGGCCGTTGGTAGACGAAGCCACCTCCACGGCACCCGCCTTTTCCGGGCTGAATCCGGTTTTTTTCATCAGCGGTATGGTGAACGTACCCGTCGTGACGGTATTGGCGATGGAGGAACCGGAATAAAGGCCGCTGAGGGCCGACGCCACGACCGCCGCCTTCGCGGGACCTCCACGCAGGTGTCCCAGCAGGGCAAAGGCGATCTTGATGAAGAAGTTGCCCGCACCGGCCTTCTCGAGGATCGAGCCGAACAGGACGAACAGGAAGATCAGGGAGGCCGACACCCCGAGGGCAACCCCGAAAACCCCCTCGCCCTGCATCCAGTAATGCCACAGGGCCTTGCCGTAGGACGCCCCTTTCCAGCGGATGGCGTCCGGGAGGATCTCCGAGTGACCAAAGAAGACGTACAGGACGAATACGGAGGCCACGATCAGCAGGGGAAGGCCCAGGGACCGGTATACCGTGATGCCCAGTATCAGCATACCGATGGTCGACATCACCAGGTCCCCGGTAGTGGGCAGCCCCGCACGCACCGCAATCTCGTTGCGGAACACCACGATGTACAGACAGGCCATGATCCCCAGCGCCGCGAGCGCCCAGTCGTACCAGGGAACGGTATGGCGGGGGCTGGACTTGAACAGCGGGAAGGCCAGGGAGGCCAGCAGCAGGGCGAAGGCGAGGTGAATCAGCCGGGCGTTGGAGTTGGTTACCACCAGGCTGAGCCCGGTCCATTCGGTGAGCAGGAACGGCAGGTTGGATGCGATGTAAAGCTGGAACACCGCCCAGGTGAAGGCGATGACCGGAATCAGGTTGCGCTGCCAGCCAGTGGGATTGCGCGCTCCCGTGTCCACGGATGCGGCAAGTTCGTCGGCGCTCAGGGTTTGTTGGTTTTCCGCCATGGTCATTCTCCCGGGGCGAATGTTGATTCATTTCCTGTCATGGCGGAAATGTCAGGGGCATGCAACGAAGGGCGGCGCACAACGAAGGGCGGCGCACAAAAAAGGGCGGCCGGAGCCGCCCTGATCGTGCACGGAACTTACATCCAGCCCCGCTCCTTGTAGTATTTCATTGCGCCGTCATGCAGCGGTGCGGAGAGGGAATCCATGATCATCTCCGACTCCTTCAGGTTGGCGAATGCAGGGTGCAGTTTCTTGAACTGATCGAAATTGTCGAAAACCGCCTTGACAACCACGTAGACCGCTTCCTCGGGAACGTCCGCGCTGGTCACGAAAGTGGCGCCGACACCGAAGGTGGAAATGTCGTTCTCGTTGTTGTACATGCCTGCGGGAATCGATGCCTTGCGGTAGAAGGAGTTGTCCGCCACCAGTTTGTCGATGGCAGGGCCTTCCACACTGACAAGGTGGGCGTCACAGGTAGCCAGGGACTCCTGGGTAAGCGCGGAAGGATGGCCCACCAGCCAGAAATAGGCGTCGATCTTCCCGTCGCAGACCGCCTGGCCGGTTTCAGCGGATTTCATTTCCGCGGCCAGCTTGAGGTCGCTGCGCTCCCAGCCCAGGGCCTCCTCAATCACTTCCCAGGTGCCGCGTGTGCCGGAACCGGGATTGCCGATGTTGACCCGCTTGCCCTTGGCGTCCGTCAGCGTGTTGATACCCGATGCATCGCTGGCGATGACGGTAACCGGTTCGGGATGCACCGAGAAGATGGCACGAAGATTTTCAAATGCGCCCTGATCGGTAAATTTCGACGAGCCGTGATAGGCATGATACTGCCAGTCGGACTGGGCGACTCCGAATTCGAGCTCTCCGGCCCGGATGGTGTTGATGTTATAGATTGAACCGCCGGTGGATTCCGCGGAGCAGCGGAAGCCATGCTCCTTGCGGTCCTTGTTGACCAGCCGGCAGATCGCGCCGCCGGTGGGATAGTACACGCCGGTAACACCACCGGTGCCGATGGAGATGAATTGCTGCTGCGCGTATGACGGTGCGGTGGCTCCGGCGAATGCCAAACCGGCTGCAATGATCGCAGTGTGGAATAAGGTTTTTTTCATGACTGGGTTTGCCCTCCGAAAGGGTTGTCTGGAAATGTATCGTCAACAGGCCATTCTAACCGCTGAAGAGGAACGAGGTCAAAAACCAAAATCCCGCCGACAGTGACAGTAAGCCCGGAGAGACCGGAGACCAATGTTCCTGTACCCGCAACCGTCACCAAATCACCGATTTCGCCCCATCGACTCCTCAAGCCGACGATGGCTTCCACGCATCTCGCCCAATGGAATATGCAATGCCCGGTCCGCTGTCGTTTCCATGATTCCTCCGGTGGCGGCCCTGTCTTGTGAATGTCTTGCGGTCGGCGACTACTCCGGCCCGGACAGGTCGAGGTATCCGGACCGCGTCTGCGGCATCTTCATGCCGAGTATCTTGCCTGCTATGAGGTTTCTCAGCATCTGTGCCGTACCCCCTCCGATGGTGAACATCCGCGCGTCACGGACCATGCGCTCAAGGGGGAGGTTGCGTGAATAGCCCATGGCGCCGTGCAGTTGCAATGCGTCGTTGGTGATCTCCACGGCAGTTTCGGATATGTGAAGTTTTGCCTGGGCGGCGAGCAGTGGGTCCGGGAAACCCGTTTCGGTCAGTTCGGCGCTGGCGGCGGCCTTCCACAACATCAGGCGGCACCCTTCGAGTTTTGTCGCCATGTCGGCGATCATCCACTGCAGTCCCTGGAATTCCGCGATCGGGCGGCCGAACTGTTCCCGGTTCCTGACGTATTGCCGCGCTTCGTCGAAGGCACCCTGGGCGATGCCCAGAGCCACCGCCGCCGCGCCCACCCTTTGGGCATTGTAGGCATGCATCAGCCGGGAGAACCCAATGGGGTTTCGATTGTTGTCCACCAGCAGTCTGTCCTTCGGCAGGCGCAGGTCATCGAATTCGATGACGGTCTCCGGAATCCCGCGCAATCCCATGGCGGGCTCCCTCGGGCCGATGATGAGTCCGGGTTCATCCAGAAAGGCGATCAATCCCGCGATGACGTCGGTGCCGCCGTGGGCAAGTCTTGCGAAGATCAGGTGGAGTCTGGAGACGCCTCCCCCCGTTATCCAGTGTTTCTTTCCGTTGACGACGAAATGGTTCCCCTCATCGACGGCACGGGACTCCAACGACGTGGCCGCGCTGCCGGCACTTGGTTCGGTGATGCAGATTGCCGGCTTGTCACCGTCAAGCACCAACTCACAGGCCTGCCGTCGTTGTCGTTCGCTGCCATAGCGCAAGATGGCGCCAATCGCACCCATATTGCCTTCGACCATGATCCTGCCGGTGACTCCGCAGCATCGCGCGAATTCCTCGACCACGAGCACCGTGTCCAGGCAGGAGGCCCCCTGGCCCCCCAGAGAACGGGGAATGGTCATGCCCATGAATTTCTCCCGGACCATCTCCCGGATGGTTACCCAGGGGTATTCCTCGCTCCGGTCGATGACGGCGGCCATGGGTGCCGCCACGGTCTCGGCAAATACACGGGCCTTGCTGCGAAGTGCCTCCTGTTTCCTGCTGAGCGTGTAGCAGGGCCCCCCTTGGCCGGTGTCCTCGTGAAAGGGTGCAGGATTGTTTGCCGGCTTGTTCAAGGCTCAATCGGATCGGTGTGACGTTCCGGGCAGGGCTACAGTGTCAGGACGATCTTGGGGCTGCCGCAGAGTCCCTCGTGGAGGTCGCTGAATGCCGGACCGCCCTCTGACAGGGGACGGGTCTCGACCCAACCGAGATCCCCCAGTGCGCCCTGGTGGATTTTCGACAGGGTGACCCGCAGGTCCAGGGGGGAATAGGTGTAGCAACCGATGAATGTGATCTCCTGGAGGGTCATTCTGCGGATGTCCATCCCGCCCCGGTTGTCCATGAGTCCGATGTGCACGATGACGCCCCCGGCGCGGACGGCGCGGACGGCAGCCGTGCGCGTGACTTCACCGCCAACGGCGTCGAACACCAGGTCGTAGCCGTCATCCGGCAACGGATCGGCGGACGGATCCCGAACGGGGATGTCCGTATGCGTCCGGACGGCCTCCCGGCGCAGCCGGTTGGTTTCGGAAATTTCCACCCGAACGACGCCCTTGTCCTTCAGGGCGAGAGCGGTCAGCAGGCCTACGGAACCCGAGCCGATGACCAGTGCATCGGTTTCACTCACTGGTCTTGCCAGGCTTCGCTCCGCCAGGGTCACCGCATGCAAGGCGGTGGCCCCGGGTTCCGTCAGGGCCGCACGGGTACTGTCCAGTCCATCCGGCACGGGAATGAGATTGCGTTCCGGGATAGCGATCTGCTCGGCGAAGGCCCCCGGCCGATACATGCCGATCAGATCCCGCCCGGGGCACAGGTTCTGTCGGCCTCCCAGACAGTAGTCACAACTGCCGCAGGTGATCAGGGGATTCAGTACCACCCGTTTCCCCGGCTCACTTCCTTCCAGCACCCGGCCGACTGCCTCGTGACCAAGAATCAGCGGCGGGACCCGGCGTGGATCGTGACCCAGCCAAGCATGCATGTCGGAGCCGCAGATGCCCACGGTTTCGACGGATATCAGGGCATCGCCGGCACGGCTGTCAGGTGCCGGCTCCTCCCGATAGGTGATTTCGCGCTCGGCGGTATAGACCAGGGCTTTCATGGTTTGGATCGGATTTCAGGCCCGATGATAACGCATGACCTGCGAAATGAGGTTCAGCGGGCGGTAAATCCGCCGTCCACCGGCAGGACTTGCCCGGTCATGTAGGCGGAAGCCGGGGAAGCGAGGAAGACGGTGATGCCGGCGAGGTCTTCCATTTCACCGTTCCGTCCCATGGTGGTCTGCCCGGCAGCCCAGCTGCGCGTTTCTTCCCGGTCAAACACCGGGGTGGTGAGGTCCGTCGGAAAGAACCCGGGCGCTATGGCGTTGCAGGTGATGCCGTGGCGCGACCACGCCTCTGCCATTGCGCGGGTCAACTGGCAGACGCCCGCCTTGGAGGCGCCGTAGGGCAGGCTGTCGGGGAAGGCCCGTGTCGACTGCAGGGAGGCGATATTGATGATCCTGCCGTAACCCCGCTCCTGCATCCCGGGAACGAAACAGCGGGAGAAAAAGAACGGCGCGGCGAGATTCAGGTTGAGTGTCCGGTCCCAGGAATCCGGGGTGACCTGATCCCATGGCTGGCGCAGGTTGACGCCGGCGGCGTTGACGACACCGTCGACCTGCCCGTACTGTCCGCTGCATTGCCCGGCGATATCGGCAATGGTGTCCCGCTGTACCAGGTCGGCAGCGACGATACGGCAATGATCCGGACCGATCTCCTTCACCGCCTCGGCGAGCAAGGACGCACGCCGGGCAACGAGGACGGCCCGGGCGCCCGCTTCCGCAAGGAATCCCGCCATTGCCCTGCCGATGCCGCTGCTCGCTCCGGTGACCACAAAGACGCGGCCATCAAGGCCGAACCGGTCTCGTAACGGATCGGCGGTGATCACCACTGTACTCTGTGGAGGGGTGGCAGGCATCGGCGTCCTGGTATCACTGGCCGGGGGTTGCCCCGCCCGGCATGGTCAGATGCCGATGTCAAACCTCTCGCCCGGAAAGTACTTCGCCAGGCGGTCGTCCCCGGACCGGGCATGGCCTTCCATGCCTTCGGACCGGGAGATTCGCGCGGTCACCGCCCCGACATCCCTGTTCGCCTCCTCGTTCATGCGTTGCCAGGTCAGCACCTTGATGAACTTGCCGACGCTGAGGCCGCCGGTATAGCGGGCCGCACCCTTGGTGGGCAAGATGTGGTTGGGACCGGAGCATTTGTCCCCGTAGGCCACGGTGGTCTGCTCACCGAGGAACAGCGAGCCGTAGTTGGTGAGATTGGCCAGCCACCAGTCAAGATTTTCACAGTGTACCTCCAGATGTTCGGGGGCGTATCCATCGCTGACCCTGACCGCCTCACTGTCGCTGTCCACCAGCACCACTTCACCGTAATCCTGCCATGCCTTGAGGGCAGTGCTGCGATTGGGCTCGCCCATGCGTCCGATGTAGTGGGGCATCAGGTCGATTACCCTGCCGGCCAGGTCCCTGGACGTGGTCACCAGCCAGGCCGGGGAATCGGTGCCGTGCTCCGCCTGTCCCGCCAGGTCCGACGCAACGATGTCGGGGTCTGCGGTTGCATCCGCGATGACCAGGATTTCCGTAGGGCCGGCGAAGAGGTCGATCCCGACCCTGCCATAGAGTATCCGCTTGGCTTCTGCCACGAAACGGTTACCCGGCCCCACGATGATGTCGGCGGGATGCCCGGTGAACAGACCGAATGCCAGTGCCGCCACGCCCTGGACCCCTCCCATGTGCAGGATGGTGTCCGCCCCTGCAAGATTGGCGGCGTAGAGTATGGCGGGGTGAATCCCCCGGTCGCCGTGGGTGGGGGAGCAGGCGATCACGTGCCGGACGCCGGCCACCTTCGCCGTGGTGACGCTCATGATGGCGGAGGCGATGTGGGCGTAGCGGCCGCCCGGGACATAGCAGCCTGCCGTGTTCACCGGAATCAGGCGCTGCCCCGCGGTCAGGCCGGGGGACAGTTCGGTCTCGAACTCGGTCATGCTGACCAGCTGCGCCTCGGCGAAGGACCTGACCCGCGCGTGGGAGAACTCGATATCCTTGCGGGTCTGTTCCGGCAGGGTGCGGGTGGCCTCCTCGAGTTCGGCGGCACTGACCACGATATCCCGGTTCCAGCCGTCGAGTTCCCGGGCGTACCGGCGTGCCCGGTCCTCGCCTCCTGCTTCGATTTCGGTCAGCATCTGCTGTACGGTCCGGCGGGTATCATCCTCACCGGTCGCCGGTGTCTTGGCGGCCTTCTTGATGTATTCCGCGGTCATTGTGACAGTACTCCAGGCAACCACAGCGCGATCTGGGGAAACAGCATGATCAACACCAGTCCGAATAGCTGTACCAGCATGAACTGCATCATGCCCTTGTAGATATCTCCGAGATCCCAGGATGGGACAACGCCCTTGAGGAAATAGGCCGATAGCGCCACCGGTGGCGATAGCCACGCAGTCTGCAGGTTGACCGCCACCAGGATGCCGAACCAGAGCAGGTTAAACTGCAGCTGTTCCACCAGCGGCAGCAGGATCGGCACGATGATCAGCACGATGGGGACCCATTCCAACGGCCACCCGAGAAGGAAAATCACCATCATGATCACCACCAGGATGGCCATGGGCGGGAGATCCAGGGTCAGGAGATAGTTGGTCAGCATGGTGGGGGTGCCCAGGCGGGAGAACACCGCGCCGAAGAAATTTGACGCTGCCACCAGCACCAGAATCAGCGCAGAGATCTCCAGGGTCTTGATCAGGGCATCCTTAAACCCCTTCCAGGTCAGTTTCCTGTATGCCGCGGTCAGGAGGAACGCCCCGAAGGCGCCCATGCCCGCAGCTTCCGTGGGCGTGGCTAAACCCAGCAGTATGCTGCCAAGCGCGAATCCCACCAGTGCCGCCGGTGGAACCAGTCCAAGGATGAATTCCTTGAACACCTCGACCATGGATTCCGGCTGCAATTCCTCCGGGAGCGGGGGACCGAGATCCGGGTTGATCTGGCAGCGGATCAGGGCATAGCCGGTATAGAGAAAGGCCAGCATGAAACCGGGTATGATGGCTGCGGCAAAAAGGTCCGTGACCGGTACTTCCAGTATTGGCCCCATCACCACCAGCATGATGCTCGGAGGGATCAGGATGCCGAGGGTGCCCCCTGCAGTGATGCATCCGGCGGAAAGCTGCACGTCATAGTTGGATCGGTTCATGGTCTTTGCAGCCATGATGCCGAGTATGGTGACGGAGGCGCCGACGATTCCGGTGGCAGCGGCGAAAATGGTGGATACGAACAGGACCGCGATAAACAGTGCCCCCCGGGTGCGGGACAATGTCAGTTGCACCGCCTGGAACAGCCGTTCCATCAGGCCGGCCTGTTCCATCAGTATGCCCATGAAAATGAACAGTGGAACAGCGGCCAGCGTCTGTTCCAGCATGACTGCGGAGAACTGCAGTGTCATCAGGTAGAACACCAGCTCGCCGAATCCCCAAAGCCCGAAGGTCATGCCGAGAAAGATCAAGGTGAAAGAGATCGGAAAACCGACGAAAATGGCGAACAGCATGACGCCCACCATGATCAGCCCTATCATTTCGGGCTGCAGATTGACTAGATTCTCCCACATCAGAACGGCCACCTCCCTTTACGCGCCGCGTAAAGACTTTTCAGCAGTTCGGAGACGCCCTGGATGAGCAGGAATATGATGCCCACCGGGAGTACCGACTTGATCGGCCCCATGTAGGGCATCCAGGCAGTGTCCATGCCCCGTTCGCCCCCCGAGACGGCATCCCAGGCATAGTCGATGGACATCCAGAGGAAAACCAGCAGGCCGGGAAAGTAGAACAGGATATATAGGGTCGAGTCCACGAGCCCCTGGGTTCGGGGATGCCAGTTTCGGTACAGGAAATCCGCCCGGATGTGCACACCGACGGAGAGCGTGTAGGCCGCTCCGAGCGTGAACATGGCCCCGTACATGAAACGGCTGACGTCATAGGCCCACATGGTCGGGGCAATGAAAAACTTGCGTGCGATCACCTCGTAGACCATGGCCAGGCAGAGCGGCAACAGGAGCCAGCCCGCCATTTTCCCGGTCCAGAGGTTGAAGATATCGATACCCCGAATGGTCTTCGCCATCCAGTCAGGCATGTCCGGAGGCATTTCGGCCTCTATGGCCGAACGCCGCTCGGCAATCAGTTCGTCGGCGATTTCGAGTTCTTCAGGCTTGATGGTTTCCGCCATGGTGCCTCCGTTGGTATATGTCCTGACAGCTGGTGCCAGTGTGCAATCAGGTGCCGCTGTCGATGATTCGGCACGGGGGCGGACATGGGTCCGCCCCCGTGCCGGGAACGGTTAATGTAACCGAATTCCCTTACTGCTGCTGCTTCTGCTTGGCGTACGCCTGGCCCAGGGACGCGTTGGATGACTGCGCGCCGGCCCAGAAAGGAACAGCTATATCCGCGAAATCCTTCTGTGACTGCCAGACCTTGGCGAAGAACTCGTTTTCGGCGGCATTCTTTTCCAGACTTGCCTTTGCGGCATTCATGTAGGCCGGGAAATAATCCGCGGGCGTGTCATGCAGGATGACGCCATGGTTCTCGGTGAGGTCCTTGAGGGCCTTGCCGTTTTCGTAGATCCGGTAGCTGAGTGAACGGATCAGGGAGGCGTCCGCAGCAATTGCCATGGCGCGCTGCTGATCTTCGGTCAGAGAGTCCCAGACATCGCCGTTGATGTAGATGTCGGCATTGACCACGACCTGGTGCAACCCCTGGAGGTAGTAGTGCTTGAGCACCTTCTGGAAACCGAACACGCTATCGGGCTTGGGGCAGCACCATTCCGCGGCGTCGATGGTGCCCTTTTCAAGAGCCGGGAGAATGTCCCCGCCGCCCATGGCCACGGATGCAACGCCGATATCCTTATAGGTCTGCCCGGGGATGCCCGGAGGCGTGCGGAACCGGTACTTGCGGAAATCGTCCATGCTGTTGATGGGCTCCTTGAACCAGCCCAGTGCTTCCGGGCCTACGGGCTGCAGCATGAGGCCATGGACGTTGAGATCCATTTCGTCCCAGAGTTGGTCGTACAGCTCCTTGCCGCCACCGTACATGAACCAGGAGATGAACGCGATGTTGTCGATGCCCACGCCCGCACCGGCGACGGGAGAGCCGAACAGCATGGCGGCAGGATGAATGCCGGACCAGTAGTGGGTCCAGGCGAAACCGCCCTCCACCAGGCCCTTGTCCACTGCCTGCATGATGTCACGGCCGCTGACGACGGCGCCGTCAGGCAGCACCTCGATCTGGACCTCGTTGTTGGTCAGCTGGGCCACGTTGGCGGCGAAATCCTTCAGCATGACAATCTCGTCCGCCTTGGTCGGCAGCACTGACTGGACACGAATCTTGACTTCGGCGAATACCGTGGAAGTGGCCATCAGGGCCAGTCCCGCCGCGGCGCCGACCAGGAGTTTCTTGGTGTGTAGCATGATTTGATAAACCTCGATTGGTTGGATGAATGGACGGTTCCTAATCACTTAGTCACCGACGAATGCACCCCGGGTCCGGTAATCGGACCCGGGGAAGTGAAAGAGGTCGGCGGGTGCGGGCCGCCGGCACCGCCGTGCCGCGAGGCCTGCCCCGGTCAGTGGACGGGCTCTCATGCCCAGTCCTCCCGGATCATGTCGGCGCATTTTTCACCGATCATGATGGTGGGCGCATTGGTGTTGCCGGACACGATGGCGGGCATGATGGAGGCGTCGGCCACGCGAAGACCATCGAGTCCATGCACCCGCAGCCGGTGGTCCACCACCGAACGGACATCGTCGACGGGTCCCATGCGGCAGGTGCCGGCAGGGTGGTAGATCGTGTTGGCCGTATTGCGTGCATGTTCGAGCAACTGGTCATCTGTCCGCACGTGAATTCCCGGATCGAATTCATCCGTGATGAACGGCTTCAGGGCCGGCATGGATGCGATGCGTCGGGAAACCTTCATGCCTCCGATGGCGACTTCGCAGTCGTGTTCCGTGCTGAGATAGTTCGGCTGTATGGCCGGATGTTCATCCGGGTCCGGGGAGATGACTCTCACCTGTCCCGTGCTCGTGGGACGGAGTTGGCAGACAGAGGATGTGAACGCCGAGAAGTGATGGGTCCCCTCTCCGGGGTTGTCGGAGCTCAGGGGCTGGAAGTGGAACTGGATGTCCGGCCTTTCCACCCGTTCGGACGTGCGTGTGAAGATGGCCACCTGGCTGGCCGCCATGGTCATGGGGCCGCTGCGGAAAAGCAGGTACTGCAGCCCGATCAGCATCTTGCGAAGCGGATTGCGGATTTCATCATTCAGGGTGGGCTGGCTGCATTTGTACACGGCCCGGATCTGCAGGTGATCCTGCAGGTTCGCGCCGACACCGGGCAGGTCCAGCACGGGCTCGATGCCCATTTCCCGGCTGAGGGCGCCGGGTCCGATACCGGAAAGCTGCAGCAGTTGCGGGGAGCCGATGGCACCGGCGCTGAGCACGGTTTCCCGGCGGCTTGTGCCATGGAACAGCTGACTGCCGCGCCGGTATTCCACACCGGTGATGCGCCGGCCCTCATGGGTCAGCCTGGTGACATGGGCGGAGGTGACCACGTCCAGGTTGGGTCGCGACCTCGCGGGCTTCAGGAAGGCCTGGGCAGTGCTGCAGCGCCTGCCGCCCCGGGCGGTCAGCTGGAAATAGCCTATGCCCTCCTGGCTTTCCCCGTTGAAATCGTCATTGCGCGGAATGCCTGCTTCGATCGCGGCATCAATGAATGCGTCGGTGATCTTCCGCCTGATGCGGATGTCGGATACCGCAAGCGGCCCTCCGGAGGCATGATGGGCATTTTGACCGCGCTCCTGGTCCTCCGACTTGAGGAAATAGGGCAGTACCTCCTCCCATGACCAGCCCGGATTGCCCAGGGCGGACCACTCGTTATAATCCTCGGGTTGGCCGCGGATGTAGAGCAGACCGTTCAGCGAACTGGAGCCGCCCAGTACCTTGCCCCGGGGCCAGTTCAGTCTTCTGCCGTTGAGTCCCGGGTCCGGGTCGGTTCGGTAGCACCAGTCCACAGACGGATTGTGCATGGTCTTGAAGTAGCCAACCGGCACATGGATCCAGGGGTTGGTGTCCCGTCGTCCGGCTTCCAGCAGCAGCACCCTGGCATCGGCATCCTCGGACAGTCTCGCCGCAATGGCACACCCGGCGGAACCCGCCCCGGCCACGATGAAATCGTAGGTGTCGGAAGTGTTTGCCATGCGTAGTCAGAATACCCGAAATCGCATAAAACGGAACAACTGGTTCCGTTATGTTGGATTCTATTATATAGTAAATCAGAGATATTCAAAGCAGTTTCTGAATACCCATTTTTGTATAGTAATCGATCATGACGAGACAGCGCGGTTCCACCATCCAGCGAGTGCTGGCACTGATACGGTTCGTTGCCCAGGCGGACCGGGCGACCGGCTTGCTGGAGATCGGCAAAACACTGGATGTGCCGAAATCCACCGCGCATCGCCTTTGTGCCGCGCTGGAGAGCCAGGGGTTTCTGCAAAAGGATATCAACGGCAGGAAATACGTGCCTGGTCCGGTACTCAGGGATATCGCCATGGGGGTACTGTCCGGCGCATCCTACCGGATGGAACGGCACGCGATTCTGGAAAGTCTCTCGGAGGACGTTGGGGAAACCTGCAATCTGGCGTATCCCGACGGGTCCAGTATGGTGTATGCCGACCGCGTGGAGACAAAATGGCCGCTGCGGCTCCAGTTCCCGGTCGGCTCGAAGGTTCCGCTGCATTGCACCGCGAGCGGAAAAATGTACCTCGCTTCCCTGGACCGGAGGCGGCAACGCAAGCTCCTGTCCATCCTGCCGATGGACCGCCGCACGCCGCTGACCACCATTGATGCCGAACAATTACGGTCCGAACTGGCGGAGTTCAGGGCCAAGGACTTTTCCACGGACCGGGGAGAGTTGGTGGCGGGCATGATCGCGGTTGCGGTTCCGATCCGGGACGATGGCGGGAGCCTTGTCGGCACGGTATCTCTGCAGGCGCCGGAAATCAGGATGACACTGGGGGCGGCCATCGACTATGTCCCCCGGCTGCGCCAGGCCGCGGCCGACTTCGCCGATTTGCTGGCTGCGGACTGAGGCCGGTTCAGGGAGGGCTCGGCCGGGACGCCGAGTGCGGTTGATATTGAATTCGTCCGGACGGGCACTTATATTTGAATGGCGCAAGTTCCCTGTAAAACCCCATGCAGACCGATCTTTCAATCAGTACCACAGCCGTGGAGCGGGTCAACCAACTCCTCTCGTCCAAGGGCAACCCCGACCTGATGTTGCGTGTCTACATCCAGGGAGGGGGATGTTCCGGGTTCCAGTACGGGTTTCAGTTTGATGAGTCTGCCCAGGAAGACGATATCGCCATCGAGCATTCCGGCATCCGAATCCTGGTGGATATGCTCAGCCTGCAGTACCTCGGCGGCGCGGAAATCGATTTCAAGGACGATCTGATCGGATCACGGTTTCTGGTGAACAATCCCAATGCCTCCGCAACCTGCGGCTGTGGATCCTCGTTTTCGATCTGACACCGTCGGCCCGGTACCCCGAACCTGATCCCCGCTGGCCGGCGAATCAACCGGTAACCGAAAAAACCTCAAGATTTTTCAGGTAAACCGCTTGAGGCAGGCGGGTCGCATCCCCACTTTGCGACAGGATACAACCAGAGCTTCCAAACTCAATGACAGCCAAGCAAGCAGACTCCAGGACCTCCCCGGGTTCCAAGGGCAAGGGACGGTCCCCTGATTCGAAACAGGCTCAGGAAGGTGAGAAACCCGCCCACGATGCATCCGAGGCCGGTGCGGCTGCCGATCACCGGGCTGGTCAGGCAGAGGACGCGCCGACAGACGCACCACAAGACGCGCCACAAGACGCACCGGAAGACGATGCGGACCTGGCCGCCGCCCTGGTGGAAGCCAGGGAGCAGCTCCAGGAGATGAAGGACGGCTTTTTGCGGGCGCAGGCGGAAATGGAAAATGTCCGCCGCCGCAGCCAGAAGGAAATCCAGGCAGCCCGGAAGTATGCGATCGAAGTGTTCGCCCAGGAACTGCTGCCGGTGAAGGACAGCATGGAGCAGGCAACCCAGGTCGAACTGGACGAGGCCGTGGGTGAGGCCGTGACCCGGATGAAGGAGGGCCTGGAACTGACCCTGAAGCAGCTGGAAACCGTGCTTTCCAAGTTCTCGGTGGTGGAGGTCGAGGCCGGCCCGGGCGTGAAGTTCAATCCGGACCACCACCAGGCCGTCAGCATGGTCGCATCTGAAGACATTCCCCCGGATCACATCATCAGCGTCATGCAGAAAGGCTTCCTGCTCAAGGACCGGCTGCTTCGCCCGGCCATGGTGGTGGTGGCGAGCTGATCCTGCCCCTCCACCAAAACCTTGTATTCAGAAGGGTTATCCGCATATTTCTGAATCGAACAGATCTATTGAAAGCATAATCAGAGGACCAACTCACAATGGCTAAGATCATCGGTATCGACCTCGGTACAACCAATTCCTGCGTGGCGGTGATGGAGGGTGGCACGCCCAAGGTCATCGAGAACAGTGAAGGTGACCGCACCACCCCTTCCGTCGTCGCCTTCACCAAGGACAGCGAGGTCCTGGTGGGGCAGTCCGCAAAAAGGCAGTCGGTCACCAACCCGGACAATACGGTCTTCGCAGTCAAGCGGCTGATCGGCCGACGCTTCGACGAGGATGTGGTGCAGCTCGATATCGATCTCATGCCCTACAAGATCGTCAAGGCCAAGAACGGCGATGCCTGGGTCGAGGTCGGCGGCAAGCAGATGGCCGCTCCGGAAGTCTCCGCCCGGATTCTCCAGAAAATGAAAAAGACCGCCGAGGATTATCTCGGGGAGGAAATCACCGAAGCGGTGATCACGGTACCGGCCTACTTCAATGACTCCCAGCGGCAGGCCACCAAGGATGCCGGCAAGATCGCGGGCCTCGACGTCAGGCGCATCATCAACGAACCGACCGCAGCGGCCCTCGCCTACGGCATGGACAAGGCCAAGGGCGATCGGAAGATCGTGGTCTACGATCTCGGCGGCGGCACGTTCGACGTGTCCGTGATCGAGATCGCGGAAGTCGAGGGCGAACACCAGTTCGAGGTGCTTTCCACCAACGGCGACACCTTTCTCGGCGGCGAGGATTTCGACCGCCGCCTGATTGACTACTTGGCAGACAACTTCAAGAAGGAGCAGGGGATGGATCTCCGGGGCGACCCGCTGGCCATGCAGCGACTGAAGGAAGCCGCGGAAAAAGCCAAGATCGAACTGTCTTCCAGCACCCAGACCGAGATCAATCTGCCCTACATCACCGCCGATGCCAGTGGTCCGAAGCATCTCAACCTCAAGATCTCCAGGGCCAAGCTGGAATCCCTGGTGGATGAACTGCTGCAAAAGACGCTGGAGCCCTGCCGGACCGCCCTCAAGGATGCAGGTCTTGGTGCATCGGACATCAACGACGTGATTCTGGTGGGCGGACAAACCCGGATGCCCAAGGTCCAGGAAGTGGTGAAGGATTTCTTCGGCAAGGAGCCGCGCAAGGATATGAACCCCGACGAGGCCGTGGCGGTTGGTGCGGCGATACAGGGCGGGGTCCTGGGCGGTGACGTGAAGGACGTCCTGCTGCTGGACGTGACCCCCCTGTCGCTCGGCATCGAGACCTACGGAGAGGTCATGACCAAGCTGATCGAGAAAAACACCACCATTCCCACCAAGGTCGCCCAGGTGTTCTCCACCGCAGCTGACAACCAAAGTGCAGTGACCGTGCATGTCCTGCAGGGTGAGCGGGAAATGGCCAGCGGCAACAAGTCCCTGGGGCGCTTCGATCTCACGGAGATCCCCCCCGCGCCCAGGGGCGTGCCCCAGATCGAGGTGACGCTTGATATCGATGCCAACGGTATCCTCCATGTCTCCGCCAGGGACAAGGCGACGGGCAAGGAGAACAAGATTGTCATCAAGTCCAGTTCCGGTCTTTCCGAAGAGGAGATCGAACGCATGGTCCGGGATGCCGAGGAGCATGCCGATGAGGACCGCAAGGCGCGGGAGCTGGTGGATGCCCGCAACCAGGCCGAGGCGATGATCCATGGTGTGACGAAATCCATGAGCGAACTCGGGGACAACCTGGATGCGGATGAGAAGTCCGGGATCGAGGCGGCGATTGCCGAACTGGAGGAAGCCGTCAAGGGCGATGACAGGGATGCGATTGTCAGCAGAACCGAAGCGTTGACCCAGGCCAGCCACAAGATGGCCGAACAGCTATATGCCCAGGGCGCGGAGCCGGAAGGTTCCGCTGGCGATGCCGCCGGAGCAGGCGGCGACGGCACGGCGTCCGACGATGATGTCGTGGATGCCGAGTTCGAAGAGGTGGACGACGACAAGAAATCCTGAAGTAACGTTCCTGTCGTCCCCGCGCGACGCGCATGGCCCCACGGTCCGAATGACCCCGCTGGGCGGCATGGTGACGTGACGGGGTGGTGGGGCGGGACCTGAGAGGTCCCGCCTTTCCTGTCGGGTACAAGAACAAGATGTCGAAAAGAGACTACTACCAGGTTCTCGGCGTCAATCGCAACGCCGGTGACGATGAGCTGAAGAAGGCCTATCGGCGTTTGGCGATGAAATACCATCCCGACCGCAACCAGGGCGATGCCCAGGCGGAGGCCCGATTCAAGGAGGCCAAGGAGGCCTACGAAGTCCTGTCCGATACACAGAAACGGGCCGCCTACGACCAGTTCGGACATGCCGGTGTGGAGAATGCCGCCGGCATGGGAGGGGGCGGCTTCAGCGAGGGCGTGGGCGACATTTTCGGCGACATTTTCGGCGACATCTTCGGGGGCGGCGGAGGCGGCAGGCGCCAGAGCCGGGGCGCGGACCTGCGTTACAGCCTCGAGCTGAGCCTGGAGGCGGCGGTCCAGGGGACGGAAAAGAAGATCCGGGTCCCGCGCATGTCGGATTGTGCGGCCTGCAACGGCTCGGGCTCCCGGCCGGGCTCAGAGCCGCGGACCTGCGGAACCTGCCATGGCCAGGGCCAGGTCAGGATGCAGCAGGGCTTCTTTTCGGTGCAGCAGACATGTCCGCAATGCCGGGGCCGGGGAGAGGTCATCACCGACCCTTGCGGCAATTGCCAGGGGCAGGGCATGGTGCGCGATGAAAAAACCCTGTCGGTCAAGATTCCCGCGGGTGTCGACGATGGTGACCAGGTCCGGCTGTCCGGCGAAGGCGAAAGCGGCGGCCCCGGGGCAAGGCCCGGCGACCTCTATGTGCAGGTCCGGTTGACCCCGCACGACCTCTTCCGGCGCGACGGCGACAACCTGTATTGCGAGGTGCCCGTCAGCTTCGCCACCATGGTTCTGGGCGGCAGCGTGGAAATTCCCACATTGTCCGGGCGCGCGACGATCAGGGTTCCACCGGAAACGCAATCGGAAAGGATGTTCCGGCTGCGCGGCAAGGGCGTACGCAATGTCCGCAACGGCCATCAGGGCGATCTGTACTGCAAGATTGCCGTTGAGACCCCCGTGAACCTGACCCGGCAACAGAAGGAATTGCTGAGAGAACTCGACCAGTCGCTCATCAAGGGCGGCGACCAGCATTCCCCCAGATGGGAGAACTGGACCAGCCGCATCAAATCGTTTTTCGACGACCTGGTGACCTGACACGGTTCCCCGGCTATATAATTCGGTTCACCTGAAACCGGGAATGATTGTTGCAGGTTGAAGAGACCAGGATTCACCCGCCTGTGCCCGGTGATGTGCCGTGGTCCCCGGCTGGGAGAACGGGCGGTGGATCCATCTTCCCGCCGGAGTTGCCCACGGCCTCCGCATTCCCGGCGAGCGTGCCGGAGCGGAGCGGAAATGCATCTCACCCGACTGTTCTGGAGACGGGGCCGTCGTTCGTCGGGACGACCCGGCCATTGGCATCGACTGGCCATTGCCAGATCCGGTCCTGTCTGCCGGGGGCCGGCCTGCGGGTCCGCTTTCGGAAGATCCTGTCCGTTGACGCGACATGCCCCGGCTGCTGAATCCCGGGCGGTGCCCGGGCATCGGCCCCGGATCCGGGAGGCTGACCCCTGATCCCCGGGTGCAGACATGGAGCCGGGAACCTCCTCCCTGTCGGAATTTTCACATCCGCGGTTCCACGGGCCGATGAACGGACCGGAGTACCACTGCGACGCGTTGTCGGACAACGGGCTGTTTCACAGGGAGCAGCCGCGGTTCGTGCCCCGCAGGGCCCAACAGGAAATGGCGATGGAAGTGGGACGTGTATTGGTCGAAGGGGGCACGCTGGTGGCGGAATCCGGAACCGGGACGGGCAAGACCTACGCCTACCTGGTTCCGGTGATCGAGCAGGGGGTGCGGGCCGTGATATCGACCGGGACGCGACATCTGCAGGACCAGATTTTCCATCGTGACATCTCCGAGGTCGGCAGGATTCTGGGGCGCAGCGTCAATGCGGTCATGCTGAAGGGCCGCGGCAACTACCTTTGTCGGTACCGCCTGCAGCAGGCCATGTCCCAGACCAGCCTGACGGGAGAGGATGATCCCGCACTTGCCGATATCGCGCGTTGGGCAGCCACAACCCGTGAAGGGGATATTGCGGAGATGCCGGGCGTCGGTGAGCATGCGCCGGTATGGCGCCTGGTCACATCCACGTCCGAAAACTGCCTGGGCGGGAAATGTCCCGAGCATGCCGGATGCCATGTGATGAAAGCGCGGCAAAAGGCGCTTCAGGGGGACATCGTCGTGGTCAACCACCACCTGTTCCTGTCCGACCGGACGCTCAAGGAAGACGGGTTCGGGGAATTGCTGCCCCAGTGCGATGCCGTGATCTTCGACGAGGCGCACAGCCTGCCCTCGGTCGCTTCGGACTTTTTCGGATTTTCCCTGTCCAGTTTCCAGTTGGAGGAGTTGTGCCGGGATGTCGTTGTGGCCGAGCAGGAGGAGGGCAGCGCCGTGAATTTTGCCGACGTGCTGCCCGCGGTGTCGCGGGCGGTGGCGCAGGTCAACGCGGCGCTGCAGGGCAGCCGGGAGCAGACCCTGGACCACGGGGTGCTCGATGAAATTCCATTCCGCCGATCGCTGGATCAGCTGAACCTGTGCCTGGAGGGTCTGAGGGCGTCACTTGAGCTCGCCGCCCCGGCCGGTGATGCCCTGGACAAGTGTCACCAGAGGGCCGTGCACCTGCAGGGGCTGTTGGACGAGTGGGTCGACGGCCGGGACCGCAATCTGGTCCGCTGGCTGTCCAGGTCGCGCCAGTGGTTCAGACTCCGTGCCACGCCTCTGCGGATCGATGCCCGGTTCCGGGAGATGATGCAGCATGTCCGGAGCTGGATATTCACCTCGGCTACCCTGGCCGTGGGGGATGACTTCTCCGCCTACACGTCGCAGCTCGGTATCGACGGGTCACGGAGGCGCTGGGGCAGTCCCTACGATTTTATCAGCCGTTCGCTGCTGTATCTCCCGGTATCGATGCCGGATCCCAGGGACAAGGGATATCCGGACCGGATGGCCACCGTGATCCGGGATGTCCTCGAGGCCAGCCGGGGAAGGGCGTTCTGCCTGTTTACCAGTTACGAAATGATGAATCGAATCCATGCGAAACTCAGGGACGGGCTCCCGTGGCCATTGCTGCTGCAGGGTGCCGCGCCGCGCAGTGACCTCATCGACCGTTTCCGGCAATCGGGCAACGCCGTACTGTTCGGCACCGCAAGCTTCTGGGAAGGGGTTGATGTGCCCGGAGAAGCGCTTTCCTGCGTGATCATCGACCGACTGCCGTTTGCCGCGCCATCGGACCCGGTCCTGAAAAGCCGGCTGAGGGCCTGTGAAGAAGAGGGCGGCAATCCGTTCATGGACATCCAGGTGCCCGCTGCCGTCCAGGCCCTCAAGCAGGGGGCCGGACGCCTGATCCGTTCCGAACAGGACAGGGGCGTACTCGTTATCTGCGACCCCAGGATCCGCACCAGTCGATACGGTGCCCTGTTTCTGCAGAGCTTGCCCCCGATGCCGACCAGTGAACGCCTCGAGGATGTGACCCGGTTCTTCCAGTGAACGTCCTGGCTATTGATACCGCAACCGCCCGCTGTTCGGTGGCCCTGTGCACCGGTTCCGGGAACGGGCAGCGCATTCAGGATTCTGCCGGCCGGCATTCCAGCCTGATCCTGGGCATGATCCGGGAACTGCTCGGCAACCGGGAGATGGCACTGGGCGACCTTGACCTGATTGCCGTGGACGTGGGACCCGGTTCCTTTACTGGCCTCAGGGTGGGTGCCGGTATCGCCCAGGGGCTGGCCTATGCTTCCGGATTGCCCGTGGTGGGAATCGGCTCACTGGCCGCATTGAGCAGTTTCTACCCGCAGCAAACGGTCATACCGGCACTGGATGCCAGGATGAACCAGGTCTATTGGGGCGTTTACCGGGCAGGCAGATGCATCGTTCATCCACACGTGGATGATCCGTGCCGGATCGGGTCGGAGTTGGCATCGCTGTCGCTGCCGGACCTGCCGATCGGCGTCGGAGGCGGCTGGTCGTCCTATCCGGATGCCATGCCGGTCAGGCTGGCGGGCGGTCCCCTGGAAATCCGGGGCGAACTCCAGCCCGAGGCGCTGCAGATTGCCCGGCTTGCCGCATCGGTCGGTCCGGCAGAACGGGTCTCGCCGCTTGGACTGGAGGTCGCCTACGTGCGTAACCGGGTGGCGGATGAAATGCCCGGTGGCGCCGACAGGTCGGGACCCTGAAAAGGGACTGCCTTTCCGTGTCGGTGGTCATTGATTGCCGAAGATCAGGAAATGGGGTAAATCAACAGAAAATCCTGCCGCATTGTCAGGCCGCAGGGTTGCCTGCGCCGTACATTGTGATGACGTGATTGTCTGTTGGAGCCGCACTACGCCGATCACCCATGCTCCGTAGGAAATACAAGCCGGATGGACTCGGTCGCCATACCCCTCTGCCCCATGGTATCCGTCTCGGCCAGTCTCATTATTTTGTACCCGCAGCAGGCAGCAACCTGGATACCGGATGGCCCCATCATGCTCCGCAGACGGATCTCACGCAACAGCCATTCTTGATTTTGCCATCCGAACAGCCATCAGGAATGCGCGGCAGGATGGCTCCACCAGGGCCTGGTTCCTGCCGACAATGTCGAATGCCGTACCATGAGCAGGTGTTGTGATCGGGAA
The DNA here is from genome assembly GCA_965213885.1 of Candidatus Poriferihabitaceae bacterium. Lineage (GTDB taxonomy): Bacteria > Pseudomonadota > Gammaproteobacteria > Arenicellales > Poriferihabitantaceae > VYFG01. Next base: position 1,682,910 of record OZ243919.1, on the reverse strand, counting down.
CGGGAAACCGCCATGGACCGAAACGCCCATCTGGAAGCCGAGCAACTTGATTGCGATCTGACCCTGGTCGTGGTACATGCTGACCGCGCAGTCATATTCACCGTCACGGACCTTGATGTACAACGTGTCCGAGGGGAACGGCCCGGCGCAGTTGATCCCCTGTGAGCGCGCCTGTTGAACGGCAGGGGAAATGATCTCTATTTCCTCTCGACCGATATTTCCCTCGTCCCCTGCATGCGGATTGAGAGCGGCGACGGCAATTCTTGGAGAATTGAAACCTGATTCCCGCAATGTGGTGTCGGCAAGTCCAATTGACGCGACAATTCCGTCAATGCTGAGTGCTGCGGCAACATCGCTTAGCGGAATGTGCGAAGTCACTCTCGCATTCCACATCCCATCAATCACGTTGAACTCGCTGACCCTCTCCGGGTGATTGATATGCTGTTTTGCCCAGCGTGACTCATCCTCGACATCCATGCCACCAGCATGGAGCGATGCCTTGTTGAACGGCATGAAACACAAACCGTCCAAGTCCCCGTCATTGCATGAATCGAGTGCCATGCCAAACAATTTCAGTACGGCCGCGCCGCTGACGCCGGAAACCGTTGCCGGTTCCACCGAATCCGCACCGGTACACTCGATTTCCAGCAGATTCGGTATTGCATCACCGAAATCTAGTTCATCCAGACTGGAGCATGGTCTTACTTCCGGACATAAGCCCGCAACTCGGCAACCCTGTGCAAATACGCGTCTGTCGCCGAAAATGACGATGTTCGCAGCATTGACAACTTCGTGGATATCAAGCAGCTTGGCCATCAATTCTGGACCGATTCCGGCTGCATCACCTTGTACCAGTGCGATGGAGGGCTTGGTCATTCTTGCTTACCTGTATGGAGGGTAGGTGGGAGAGACCAGTCCGACGGGATTGATGGTCACTCATCTTTGGCTTGGTGCCGGTGACTGTTGCCGGTGACTTGACACCTTGCTCGTATTCGGGTGTAATGAGAAATGGTATACCAAAATACCATTATTTTGCAAAATTTTCATTACCATAGAGAGGAAAAATTCATGAAACCTATAAAGCTAGCGGTTTCGACCACTCTGCTTACGAGTGCCTTTGTCGTGGCGGGCATCTTACCGCTCGGAAGTGCAACCGCCGCGGAGTACCCATCCAAGACCATCGAAGTTGTCACTCATGCGGGTGCCGGGGGAGGGACCGATGTAACCACACGCATGATGATGCTGCGGGCTCGCCGTGAACTGAAAACGGACATGGTCGTCGTCAACAAGAAGGGCGGCGGTGGCGCCGTCGCGATGGACTATTACCTTACTGTCCCCGCCGATGGTCACAGCATTCTGACGTTTACCATTGGACATGCCGCCACACTGGCCAAGGGAAAAACGAAAATGAAGCTTGACGATGTCCGGCCAATTGCCCGTGGAACCGATGATCCACAGATCCTGATGGTCAGATGCGGACATTTTGATTCCGCCGAAGCGTTCGTCGATGCCCAGAAACAGGCCCCGATCACCTACGGCACCACGCACCTCGGAAACATCGATGACGTGTCCGCATTCATGTTTGCGAAGAAAGGCGGACTCCAAACTCCGAAAATTGTTCCGTTCGACGGTGGCGGTGAACTCGCCACCCAACTGGTTGCAGGAGCAGTGGATGCCGCTGTCCTGAATCTGGCGGAAGCGGGCTCACAGATTGATGCTGGTGATATTTGTCCGATTGTGGTGCTTGCCAATGAGCGCATGGGCGGCCTGCCGGATGTGAAGACTGCCAAGGAACTGGGCATCGAAGTCAGTTTCTCCACGGTTCGCGGCTTCGTGGTTCACAAGGACACCCCGGACGACATTGCCGCGAAAATCGAGGAATCGCTGCTGAAATCCATGAATCACACGGTCTACCAGGGCTTCCTGACCTCTGTTGGTCTCGACAGCACATCGGTGGCCGGTTCACAGGAATGGGGCGATCAGCTGTCAACCATGGTTGTAGACATGGAAGCCGCTCTCAAGGAGCTTGGATTTATCCAGTGATCATGTAATGAGAAGTGGGCGTGGCCTCGGCCACGCCCACCATTCACCATGCCGACACACTCATCTCGGGTTCAAAATGGTACAGGGAGGGTCATCGAGAGATTCCTCATACCGGCATTCATCATTGTTGTCTGCCTTGCGGCGTTCTGGTTGACCACCCAGTTCGAACGCGTGCCACCAATTCTGAAGCGTGGTATTCAGCCCTCCGACTTTCCACAACTTGTCATCGGCCTGATTTCGGTTCTGACCGTTGCCGAGGTTTTCAGCAGGAAGTCGGAGGCTCCCGGCCGGCTGAACCGGACCACCTGGCTGACCATGGGCCTGATGGCGGGTTTCGTGCTTGTGGTACAGCTTGACCTGTTTCTCGGCCTCGGGGTGTTTGCCGCGGCTCTCACGCTGCTCTGGGGAGAGCGCCGCGCCGTTCCGTTACTCATGATTGGACTGCTGTTTCCGGTTGCGGTGTTCTTTCTGTTTGATCGGGTGTTCGAGGTCCGTTTCCCGAGAGGTTTGCTGACTTCACTCTGGTATGGCTGACGGATATGGATGCCTTTGTAGCCGGCTTCCTGGTACTCATTGATGCCGACTTGATCATGCTGATCGTGGCGGCGACGCTGGGTGGAATTCTGGTCGGCGGATTGCCCGGGCTGAATGCGACCACTGGCGCCGCGTTGCTGTTGCCATTTACGATTACAATGGAACCGGTCCACGCAATCGCGGTTCTGACGACCATCTATTGCGCCGCGACATTTGCAGGAGCAATTACCGCCATCCTGATCAATACACCGGGCACATCCGCCAGCGCCACCACCTGTCTGGACGGATACCCCCTGGCGCAGCGGGGTGAGGCTGGCAGGGCGCTTGGAATGGCGGCCGTTGCTTCCACACTGGGGGGTATCTTTTCCGTAATCTGCCTCATGGCGGCGGCGCCGTTACTTGCGCGTGCAGCCTACAACTTCGCACCGCCCGAGTATTTCGCGCTGACCCTGTTCGGTATCTCGATGCTGGCTACCATCGGTGACGGATCTCCGTTGAAGAATGTGATCTCCGGAGCTTTCGGCGTATTGCTGGCAACCGTGGGGATTGACCTTCTCACTTCGATCGAGCGATTCACATTTGGGATACCGGAACTGACCGAGGGAATCGGATTCGTGCCTGTCATGATCGGCGTGTTCGGTATTTCGGAATTACTGATACAGGCAGGGAAGTTGAGCCTGACCCCGAAGCTGATTCTCATGAAGGCAATCCAATTACCGACGCGGGATGACTATCGAAAGGTCTGGAAAACGATCCTGCGCTCATCCGGCATCGGTACATTCATCGGCATACTGCCTGCGGAGGGTGCGACCGTGGCCTCGATGATCGGCTACAACGAGGCCAAACGCTGGTCAAGTACACCCGAGGAATTCGGCAAGGGCGCCATCGAGGGTATCGCCGGGTCTGAGGCGGCAAACAATTCCGCCACCGGCGGCGCGATGGTGCCGACGCTGGCGCTCGGCATTCCGGGCAGTCCGACCGCTGCGGTGATTCTGGCCGGTTTGATGGTACACGGATTGCGCCCCGGACCGACCATGTTTACGGATCAGGCCGAATTCGCGTTTGCGATCTTCTGGTCCATGCTGTTCGTGAACATCCTGTTCTTTTTCGTTGGACTGTACGGCGCCAGGATTTTCGCGAAAGTCACTCTCGTGCCACCACAGATCCTGTGGCCGGTGGTATTTACGTTTTCGGTGGTCGGTGCCTACGCACTCGAGCAGTCAATGGTGGATGTCTGGATCGCGATCGGTTTCGGCGTGCTGGGATTTTTCATGCGACGTCATGGATATTCGGTTGTTCCCATGGCGATTGGATTGATTCTTGGCGGGATGCTTGAGACCCGCCTGGGTCAGTCGATGGTGATGCTCGACGAACGGTGGTGGCTGCTGTTTACACGTCCCCTGGCATTGCTCTTCTTTGTCCTGACGGCACTCGCCCTGTTCGGCCCCCCACTGTGGAACCGGTTCTTCGCTCGGCGCTCAACGCTCAACAATTGATTCCATGGGAGAATAAGATGACCAAGATCCTGTCGGTGAAATCCCGGGTTTGGAAATGGAATGGCCCCACGGTGCCTCCGCAGGCGAAGTTCTGTACCAATGCATCTGATGTCCTATGGGAGAAGGGCGATGCGATGCAGTCATTCCGCTTTCATGGCTGGCTGACCTGCGAGGTCGAGGCCGACGATGGCAGTGTGGGCATCGGCAATGCCGCGCTGGCGCCGGAACTGGTTAAGATGGCCATTGACCGATATTACGCCCCGCTCGTGATCGGTGCCGATCCGTTCGACTACGCCTATCTCTGGGAAAAGATGTACCGTCATACCCTGGCCTGGGGGCGAAAGGGTATTGGCATGACCGCGATATCCGCCATCGACATCGCGATCTGGGACCTGATGGGCAAGCTGACCGGCAAGCCGGTTTTCAAACTGCTTGGCGGTCGCACCAAGGAAAAAATTCCGGTCTACTATTCCAAGCTGTACGCGGACAGCATCGAAGCCATGCAGCGCGAGGCAGAGGAAGCCATGCAGAACGGATACACTGCATACAAGACCCGCTTCGGCTATGGCCCATTGGATGGCATGTCCGGAATGAGGGAAAACCTGAGGCGTGTTGCCGCCCTGCGCGAGGTGCTCGGATACGACCGCGACCTGATGCTCGAATGCTACATGGGCTGGAACCTGGACTACAGCAGGCGTATGCTGCCCAAGCTCGCGCCCTATGAGCCACGTTGGCTGGAAGAACCTGTCATTGCCGATGACATACATGGCTACGCCGAACTGAACGGTCTTGGATTGGTGCCGATCTCCGGCGGTGAGCACGAGTTTTCATTGTTCGGATTCCGCCAGCTTCTGGATATGAAGGCGGTCAGTGTCATTCAATACGATACCAACCGGGTGGGGGGCATCACCGCTGCACAAAAGATCAATGCCCTTGCCGAGGCCTATCAGGTTCCGGTCATTCCCCATGCCGGCCAGGCGCATAATTACCACCTGACCATGGCCAATGCCAATTGCCCGATGAGCGAGTACTTTCCGGTGTACGATGTCGAAGTCGGCAACGAACTTTTCTATTATATTTTCGAGGGTGATCCAGAGGCCGAGGCCGGTTACCTGCAGCTTGACGATCACATGCCCGGTCTTGGTATCGGGATATCGGACAAACACATTGAGCAGTTTGAAATCCTGGAGTAGCCAATGGATCAGTATCGGAATTTTCTGGGTGGACAATGGATGGATGGCGCCGGCTTCAGAAAGAATATCAATCCATCCAATACCAGGGACGTGATCGGGGAATTCGCCACAGCTGATGCAGCTGCAGTGAGCAGCGCGGTCAGTGCAGCGGCGGAGGCCTTTCCCGGCTGGTCACAGGCCAGCCCGCAGAAACGCCACGATGTGCTGGATACCGCAGGTAACCTCATCATGGGGCAGCGGGAGGAACTGGGCCGGCTGTTGTCCCGGGAAGAGGGCAAGACACTTGCCGAAGGCATCGGGGAAGTCACCCGTGCGGCCCAGATATTCAACTATTTTGCCGGGGAGGCTTTGCGCCTCGCCGGTGAGATGTTGCCATCGGTTCGGCCCGGGGTAGAGGTGCTGATTGAACGCGAGGCGCTCGGCGTGGTGGGCTTGATCACTCCCTGGAACTTTCCGATTGCCATTCCTGCCTGGAAAGTGGCACCGGCCTTGGCTTTCGGCAATTGCGTTATCCTGAAACCGGCCGGACTGGCACCGGCATGCAGCTGGGAAATGGCGAGGATACTGCACGATGCAGGATGCCCTGCGGGAGTCTTCAATCTGCTGATGGGATCCGGACAGGAAATCGGCGCCGCAATGGTAGAACACGATGGGATTGACGCGGTCAGTTTCACCGGTTCGGTTGCGACGGGTCGTCGGGTCGCACAGCAGTGCGTTGCGGGCGGCAAGCGGGTGCAGCTGGAAATGGGCGGCAAGAACCCCATGGTGGTGCTCGACGATGCCGATTTGGAGGTTGCGGTGGATGCCTGTCTGAACGGGGCTTTTTTTTCTACCGGACAGCGCTGTACCGCCTCATCACGCCTGGTGGTGACTTCCGGTATTCACGATGCATTCGTGGACAGGCTCTCGAAGGCGGCTGCCGGCCTGGTGGTTGGCGATGCACTGGACCCTGCCACTCAGATCGGGCCGGTGGTTGATGAGGACCAACTGGAGCAGAACCTGGCCTATGTCAGACTTGCCGGGGAAGAGGGTTGTGATGTCCTGGGCGGAGAGGTTGTCGAAGGTCCCGGGTATTTCCAGAGTCCCGCACTGTTCGTTGGCGCCAACAATCAGATGCGCTCGGCTCGCGAGGAGATTTTCGGTCCTTGTGCGAGCATTATCAGGGCTGGAGACTATGATGAGGCACTGCAAATCGCGAACGACTCGGATTTCGGATTGTCGGCCGGAATCTGTACACGATCGCTTCAACATGCGAGCCATTTCCGGCGTCATGCCAAGGCCGGAATGGTGATGGTGAACTTACCCACTGCGGGGGTGGATTACCATGTGCCTTTCGGTGGGCGCAAGGGTTCCAGCTACGGTCCCCGGGAGCAGGGGGCATACGCCCGCGAGTTCTACACCGTGGTGAAAACCAGTTACCAGGCCGCATAGATGGGAAAACGGTACAGCGGAATCTGGCCAGTTGCACCGACGGTGTTTCAGGAAGATGGTGCCCTGGACCTGGACGGCATGAGCAGGGTACTCGACTGCATGGTGGACCAGGGAGTCGACGGCATCTGCATACTGGCCAATTTTTCCGAGCAGTTTCTGCTTGCGGACGATGAACGCAATCTGCTGATGTGCCATTGTCTGGAGCAAATTGACGGCCGGGTGCCGGTCATTGTCACGATCAGCCATTTTTCAACTGACATAGTGATCTCACGGGCCCGTAAAGCCAGGGATCTGGGTGCGGATATCGTCATGATGATGGCCCCTTATCATGGTGCACTGCTGAAGGGATCGCCCGAGCAGACTTTTGAGCAGTTCGCGCGCGTGGGCGAGGTCGGGGTGCCGATCATGTTGCAGGATGCACCTCTTTCCGGTGTTGACCTTCCGGTGGAACTGCTGGCCAGGATGGCACGGGAAATCGATATGCTGAAACTGTTCAAGATCGAGTGTCCCGGGACTGCCGAAAAGCTGCGTGCACTGCTTGCGGAGGCTGGAAGCCATATCGACGGCCCGTTTGACGGGGAAGAGGGTATCTCCCTGCTGGTCGACCTCGATGCCGGGGCAACCGGCTCAATGACTTCGGCGATGATTCCCGATCAGATCAGACCGGTGATCTCGTCGTATGCCTCGGGGGACAGGGATGCGGCCGCTGCGGCGTATGCGAGGGTGTTGCCGGCAATCAACCATGAAAACCGTCAGTGCGGGTTTCGCGCGGCCAAGGCCGCCATGGTCGAGGGCGGAGTCATTCATTCTGAATATTGCCGGCATCCTGTCCGTCCGTTGCCGGATGCAACGCGTTCGCAACTGCTGGCACTGATACGACCGCTTGACCCTGTCGTTTTGAGATGGGGTAAATCATAGGGGGCTGTTATGATGGACTTGGCAGAAATCACATCTGGCAGTCTTGCGCTGAAGAAACGCAACAATTTGAGTGATGATATTGCCGATTTGCTGCGTGGGTTGATACTGCTGGAAAAATTTCACCCCGGCATGCCGCTGTCTGAGCGCGAGATCGCCGCTGCACTGGGCATCAGCAGAACCCCCCTGCGTGAGGCAATTCGCCTACTGGAACGGGAAGGACTCGTTGAATATTCCGCCTCCAGGCGTCCCCGGGTAGCGAATCCATCACTTGAGGAAATCACTGACTACCTTTGCGTGCAGGGTCAATTGGAGGCGCTCGGGGGTGAACTGGCCTGTGCCAATGCCAGCGACATGGAACTCGAGAATATTGCCCGTATGAATCAAGAATTGCTGGACAGTTATGGGAAGGAGGATCCGCTGGATTCCTTTCAGCGGGATATGGCGGTTCATAGCGCGATCATCGCTGCCGGACATAACAAACCGTTGATCGAGACACATGCAACCTATAATGCCCGATTATGGCGTGCCCGGTTCATGTCTTCACAACGCAAGACCGGTCTCGAAAAAACCATGCAGGAACATCGTGAGTTCGTGGATGCGCTACTGCAGCGCGATGCTCCAAGAACCACCTTTGCCTTGCGCAATCACCTGACGACTGCAGTCACGAACATTGCTCTGGCGCTTCAGGAGAACGCAGCCTCTGCTGGTGACGGGGAATAGGGCCCAAGCAGTAAAGCCTGCATCACTGCCCGTTGATATCATGCGCGGACGCCATTGCGGAACCCGGAACGGGCATCACATGATTTGACGCCCGTAGATGAGGTTCAGGGGGCCGGTGATCCTGATTCTTTCAGGGGCACCGTGATCATTCCGGAGGGGAGGCTTCAGGACAGGACCACCGACGTGACGAACCGGGTACCGAAGTATGCCAGGATCAGGATCCCGAAAGCCGCCAGCGTCCAGCGGGCGGCTACGGTGCCGCGCCACCCGTAGATCCGGTGCCCGCTGAGCAGGCCGGCGAATCCCAGCCAGGCGATGAAGGACAGCAGGATATGGTGGTTGAACGCCAGGGTTCGTCCCTGCTGGTGATACAGGTAGATCATGCCGACCACCAGGTTCATGGTGAGCAGGATGACGCCGATCATGGTCAGCCAGAACAGGTTGTTTTCCATGGTCTGTATGGGCGGCAGGGAGGGCAGCAGGTTGCCCGGCCGATGGCTGTGGAGATGCCTGTCCTGGAGATACAGCAGCAGTGCCTGGGCGGCGGCGATGCAGAGAAAACCGAAGGCCACCAGCGCGATACCCAGATGCCACGACTGCAGTGCGGACGGGTTGTCCAGTGGAACCGGCTGACCGTTCAGGAACAGGCCCACGAGCAATCCCAGGAGTCCGCCCGGCATCACGAACAGCCCCAGGTTGAACATGTCCCGGGCCAGGGTTGACAGCAGGAATACAAGCACGGTCATGAGCGCTACCAGGGAACACACGTAACCCAGGGACAGATTGAGACCCGCGGCCGAGAGCATTCCGCGTGCGAGCAGCCAGGCGTGCAGTACGGCGGCCGTCCAGCCGACCAGCAGCGGATACAGTTTGCTGCCGTTGGCCGGGTCGGCTTCTCCGCCGACGCCGGCATGGACCCGGCGCCAGAACCAGGCGGAGGTGACCAGGTAGGCCGCCAGGGCAAGGGTGATGAGGACGAACTGGGGCACGCCGGGTTGGTATTTGGTGGACGGAGGTGATTACACTACAATCAGCGCGGCCCGGAGACCGTGTTGGTGATTATACACTCCGGGCATTCCGGTGGCTTCTGCAGGTGGCAGGCGCCGAACTGTTTCCGGCACAGACCGAACGGGCTGCCGGATGGAGCGGGTGCGGAATTGATCCGGAACCGTTCAGAATGATCTGCATGAAAAATGTTTGAACAACTCAGTGACAAGCTACGGTCCACGTTCCGCAATCTGAGCGGCAGGGGACGCCTGAGCGAGGACAACATCGCAGACGCCATGCGCGAAGTGCGCATTGCCCTGCTGGAGGCGGATGTCTCCCTTGAGGTTGCCAGAAATTTCGTCGCCAGGGTACGCGAGCGGTCCGTGGGACGGGAGGTTCTCGGCAGCCTGACTCCGGGGCAGGCCGTGATCAGGGTGGTTCAGGAGGAAATGGAGTCGCTGATGGGCGGTGCCAATGATGCGCTGAACCTTGCTGCCCGTCCGCCGGCGGTGGTGCTGGTGGCCGGCCTGCAGGGGGCCGGCAAGACCACCACCGTGGGCAAACTCGCCAAACGGCTGATCGAACGGGAGCGGAAATCTCTGATGGTGGTCAGCGCCGATATCTACCGGCCGGCCGCCATCCGGCAACTGGAGACGATTGCCGGCCAGGTGGATGCGGCGTTCTATCCAAGCGATGACTCCCAGTCCGCGGTCGAAATCGTCCGGGGCGCGCTGGCGCAGGCGAAGCGGACCGGCGTGGACGTGCTGATCGTGGATACTGCGGGCCGTCTGCATGTCGACGATGACCTCATGGAGGAGGTGAAACAGGTCCATGCCGCCATTGATCCGGTGGAGACCCTGTTCGTGGTAGACGCCATGACTGGCCAGGACGCGGTGAACAGCGCCCGCGCATTTGACGGGGTGCTGCCGCTGACCGGCGTCATACTGACCAAGACCGACGGGGACGCCAGGGGAGGTGCCGCCCTGTCCGTCCGCGCCGTCACCGGCAAGCCGATCAAGTTTCTGGGGGTGGGAGAGGGGATGGATGCCCTGGAGGCGTTCCACCCGGACAGGATCGCCTCGCGAATCCTCGGAATGGGGGATGTGCTGTCCCTGGTCGAGGAAGTGGAACGCAAGGTTGATCGGCAGAAAGCGGAAAGACTGGCGAAGAAACTGGTCAAGGGAAAGGAATTCGATCTCGAGGATTTTCGGGAGCAGATGTTCCAGATGCAGAACATGGGCGGCATGACGGGTATGCTGGACAAGCTCCCGGGGCTGGACCGGGTCCCGCAAAAGGCCCTCGATCAGGTCGGCGATCGCCAGACCCGTCAGACGATTGCCATTATCAACGCCATGACCCCCCACGAACGGCGGTTTCCCGCAGTACTTCGCAGTGCACGCAAGAAACGCATTGCCGCGGGGTCGGGAACCCAGGTTCAGGACGTCAACCGCATGCTGAAGCAGTTCATGCAGATGCAGAAGATGATGAAGCGCATGAAGAAGAAAGGCGGAATGCGGTCACTGATGCAGCAGATGAAGGGCAGTGGGGGCGGGGGCATGCCGGGCATGCCGTTCTGACCTGGCCGGTCGTGGTGCGACCGGGGGCATCCTGCAACCGTACGGCTGTCGCCATGCGTGGTCTCTGCACGGGGCCCGGGCCGGCTGACCCGGTCTTCTTGTCCGGATTTACAGGCAGACTGCTATACTTGTCTGCCAGTCTGAAAATTTTGTCCTTCTCACGAGAGTAAAGCATGATGAAGTTCGCCAAGCGAGTGATACCGGTACTGATTCTGGGTCTGGGTATGCCGGGAATGCTGTTTGCAGAGACCCTGTCCGATACCGCAAAGGAACGGCGCTGGATGGAACAGATCGTCGATACCCTGTTCGATGGTGAAACGACCTGGCTGGAGGCGGACGGGCACGATTTCCTCGGTATCGAAATGGAAGGTTCCGACGGGCATACTGGCCGTGCGGCCATCGTGGTGCACGGAATCGGTGTGCATCCCAACTGGGAGCAGGTGATCCGGCCGCTTCGGGTCGGACTCACGGAATACGGGTGGCACACGCTCTCGATCCAGATGCCGATACTCCCCAATGAAGCCGACGGACTGGAATATGTGCCACTGTTCGACGAGGTGGTCGGCAGGTTCGAGGCGGCGATCGAGTTCCTGCGGGCCCGGGGAAACCGGGAGATCGTCATCATTGCCCACAGCATGGGCTCATCCATGACGATGCGGTACATGGACGATGTCGCGGAGCCTCCGGTCAAGGCGCTGGTCCTGGTCGGCATGCAGGGTGGCCGGCAAAACATGGTACATGACAACGTCGCAGCGCTGGGCCAGGTGAAGCTGCCCGTTCTGGAGCTGTACGGCAGCAATGACCTGCCGGGTGTGGTGGATTTTGCCGCGCGCAAGGCCAGTGCAGCCTATACCGGCGGGAACAGGACCTATCGCCAGATGATGGTGGACGGGGCAAGCCATTTTTTCGACGGATTCGATGACACGCTGGTGGAGATCGTCGGAGAGTGGCTGGCGGGGCTGGATTCCTCCTGACGCATCCCCTGGCCGGCCGGGAGGGGCCGGCAACCGCGCGACCGGCACGGACCGCCGGGATGAAACCCCCGCACCTGCATGAGTGGGTCGTCCTGCCACCCCGCGGGAGCGGAAAGGCGCGCCGTCCTTCGAATGTCCGGCCCCTGGCGGTGCATGCCCTCAAGGGCGGAACACGCATTCTCTGAAGCGCCGGCCTCCCGAGCCTGCAGTATTCAGGGCGCACCGGATCGCCGGTGAAGGCCGGCAACGGCGTTCCGGGACGACGGACCGAACATACTGCGGTTGCCCGAAGCCGATACCTCTGATATGTATCATCTTTTTCGGCGGATCGTTTGGAATCCCGGAGGTATTCTCGCTATACTTCCGCCTCCGATTTTTTCCGGGCTTCCCGACGCGGGAAGACCCTGTGTTACCGAGGTGAAACGTGCAATTGACAGGCGCTGATATCGTTGTCCGATGTCTTCAGGATGAAGGCATTGAATATATATTTGGTTATCCCGGCGGCGCGGCACTCCATATTTATGACGCGCTCTACAAGCAGGACAAGGTCAAGCATATCCTTGTCCGCCACGAACAGGGTGCCACCCATGCGGCGGACGGTTATGCCCGGGCCACCGGAAAGGCCGGGGTCGTCCTGGTGACATCAGGCCCCGGTGTCACCAACACGGTAACCGGAATTGCCACCGCATACATGGATTCTGTCCCGATGGTGGTGCTGACCGCACAGGTGCCGTCCCACCTGATCGGGGATGATGCCTTCCAGGAGGTGGACACCGTTGGCATTACCAGACCCTGCGTGAAGCACAATTTCCTGGTCAGCGACGTCAGCAAGCTGGCGGAGACCATGAAAAAGGCCTTCTATATCGCCGAGTCCGGCCGTCCGGGCCCGGTGGTAGTGGACATTCCCAAGGACGTCACCGCGCAAGTCGCGGAATATCACTATCCCGAAGTGGTGGACATGCGTTCCTACCAACCCCGGACCCGGGGTCATATCAAGCAGATCTCCCGGGGGCTCGACCTGCTTCTGCAGGCAAAAAGGCCGGTGGTCTACACCGGCGGCGGGGTGGTGCTCGGGGACGGATACGCCCCCCTGCGCAAGGTCGTCACCAAGCTCGGATTTCCCGCCACCAGCACCCTGATGGGCCTTGGGGCCATCCCCCATGACGATCCGAACTTTCTCGGCATGCTGGGCATGCATGGTACCTATGAAGCCAACATGGCGATGCATCAGTGCGATGTCATGTTCGCCATCGGTGCGCGTTTCGACGACCGGGTGACCGGTGAACTCAGCAAGTTCGCCCCCGATGCCCGCATCATCCAGATCGATATCGATCCGTCGTCCATCGGCAAGAATGTACCCGTGGAGGTGCCGATCGTCGGTGACTGCGGACAGGTTCTTGCGCAGATGCTCGAACAGCTCAACGATCGTCTGGGGGAAATCGATCGGACCGCTGTGGACGAGTGGTGGGCCCGGGTGGACCGATGGCGCGCCGTCAAGTCACTCGACTATCATTCCAGCAAGGACACGATCGTGCCGCAAGTGGTGGTGGAACGCCTGATGCAGATCACCGGAGGGGAGGCGTTCGTGTCGTCCGATGTGGGACAGCACCAGATGTGGGCCGCGCAGTACTACGGTTTTTCCAAACCCCGCCGCTGGATCAATTCCGGCGGGCTCGGCACCATGGGGTTCGGGCTGCCGGCAGCCATGGGAATTCAGCTGGCCTATCCCGATGAAACCGTGGTCTGCATTACCGGGGACGCCAGCATCCAGATGTGCCTCCAGGAACTTTCCACCTGCCTGCAGTATGAACTGCCGGTCAAGATCATCAACCTCAACAACCAGTACATGGGCATGGTGCGGCAATGGCAGGAATTCTTCTATGACCGCCGCTACTCCCATTCCTACATGGATGCGTTGCCGGATTTCGTGAAACTGGCCGAGAGTTATGGACATGTCGGCATGCGGGTGGAGGATCCGGCGGACCTTGACGAGGCCCTGAACCGTGCATTTTCCATGAAGGACCGGCTGGTGTTCGTCGACGTGATCACCGACCCGACCGTAAATGTCTATCCCATGATTGCCGCCGGCAAGGGTCATAACGAAATGCACCTGCAGCCTGAACAGGAGGAACATCAGGAACGGGAACTGGCCTGATGCGTAGAATCATTTCCCTGTTGCTGGAGAACGAATCCGGCGCCCTGTCCCGTGTGGCCGGATTGTTTTCCGCCCGCGGTTACAACATCGAGTCGTTGACCGTGGCGCCTACGGAGGATCCGACGCTGTCCCGGATGACCATTGTCACCCGTGGCAGTGACAGCATCATCGAGCAGATCACCAAGCAGCTCAACAAACTGGTGGATGTGGTCAAGCTCATGGATCTCACGGAGGGCCAGCATATTGAACGGGAATTGATGCTGGTGAAGGTGGTCGCACACGGAAACGACGAGCGCGAGGAGGTCAAGCGGCTGGTGGATATCTTCCGGGGCCGGATCATCGATGTCACCGACAGCACCTACACCCTGGAGATGACCGGAAATGGCGACAAGGTGGATGCCTTTATCCTGGCCCTGGGACAGGTGGAAATCATCGAAGTGGTACGGTCCGGCATCTCCGGCATCGGACGAGGCAAACGCGCGCTCAAGGTGTAATCCGACCCGGCCCAGTCCGTAGTATAATCCCGCGCCCGGCCAGGCGGTTTCCCCAGTCTGCCGTCTTGCAGAACAAGCGGTCCGACCAGGATGACGTTTCGTTATATTCAGGACCTGTAGTATTGAAAACCGGAGAAATTTCCATGCAAGTTTTTTACGACAAAGATGCCGACCTCGACCTGATCAAGAGCCGCAAGGTGGCCATCATCGGCTATGGATCCCAGGGGCACGCCCATGCCAACAATCTCAAGGATTCCGGTATGGATGTGATGGTCGGATTGCGCGAGGGCTCTGCAAGCCGGGCCAAGGCCGAGACCGCGGGTCTCGTTGTGGCGGATGTGGGCGAGGCGGTCAGGTCCGCCGATCTCGTCATGATGCTGGCGCCGGACGAACTCATGGGCACCATCTACAGGCAGGAGGTGGAGGAAAACCTGAAGCCGGGAAGCACCCTGGCCTTTGCCCATGGTTTCAACATTCACTTCGGATACATCAACCCCAGGCAGGACGTGAACGTCATCATGGTGGCGCCCAAGGGTCCGGGGCATCTGGTCCGCTCCACCTTCGAGAAGGGTGCCGGGGTGCCCTGCCTCGTGGCCATTCACCAGGATGCCACGGGTGATGCGGAATCCATTGGCGTGGCCTATGCCTCTGCCATCGGCGGCGGCCGCGCCGGTATCATCAAGACCACTTTCCGTGAGGAAACCGAAACCGACCTGTTCGGTGAGCAGGCGGTGCTCTGCGGCGGCGCAACCGCTCTGGTCCAGGCTGGATTCGAGACGCTGGTGGAGGCGGGCTACTCGCCGGAGATGGCCTACTTCGAGTGCCTGCATGAACTCAAGCTGATCGTGGACCTGATGTACGAGGGGGGGATCGCGGACATGCGCTATTCCATTTCCAACACCGCAGAATTCGGTGACATGACCCGGGGGCCACGGGTAGTGAACGAGCAGGTCAAGGCGGAGATGAAGAAGATACTGGCGGAAATCCAGTCCGGTGAATTCGCCAGGGAATGGATGGATGAGAACGCAAGCGGCGGGAAGCGGTTTCCGGAGCTGCGGGACCAGGCCCGCAAGCACCAGATCGAGGAAGTGGGCGAAAAGCTGCGTTCCATGATGTCCTGGATCGGGGAATCCAAGGTCGTGGACAAGTCCAGGAACTGAGCAGCACCGGACCACGGTACCGAAAACCGGGGTTCATCCCCGGTTTTTTGTCAATCCTGCCCCGGTTTGCCCGTTATGCCAACAGCCCGCTACCCGATCTTTGCACAGGAAGGCCGGCTTCACCTGTTACTGGTGCTGTGCCTGGGGTTCCTGGCTACCTGGCAATTCGGCTGGTGGTCCGCACCGGTATGGCTGCTGGTCCTGTTCGTGGTCCAGTTCTTCCGCGATCCCCCGCGTCTTGTCAGCGAAAGGCCCGGAGATGTGGTTTCCCCGGCAAGCGGCAAGGTCGTATTCATCGGGGCAGAGGAAAACCCCTATCTCGGGGGGCGTCCGAGGATGCGGAAGATCAGCATTTTCATGAACATTTTCTCCGTTCATTCCAACCTGATTCCGGTCGGCGGCTCGATCAGGGAGTGCACATATCACCGCGGAACATTCTTCAACGCCTCCCTGGACAAGGCGTCCGAATCGAACGAGCGCAATGCGGTCTGGATCCGCACCGGCGACGGTAAGGATGTGGTCGCTGTCCAGATCGCGGGCCTGATCGCCCGGAGAATCTTCTGCTATGTCCGGAGCGGGGACGAGGTGAACACCGGACAGCGCTACGGCTTTATCCGGTTCGGATCCCGGGTTGACCTGTACCTGCCGGAGAGTGCGGCGCTACAGGTGACCCTGAACCAGTGGGTGGCTTCGGGAAACGATGTGATCGCGAACCTGGGTACCTGATGGAGTATCATTACACCCTGATCCGTCCATGGGGACGATGACCTGGTTCCGGCATGTACTCTGAGGGTGACAGCGGCAAAGGCCGCAAGGGAATTTACTTCCTTCCCAGCCTGTTTACCACGGCGGGACTGCTGTTCGGGTTCATTGCCATCATCCAGTCAACCCATGGGCGTTTCGATCTCGCGGCAATCTGGATTTTCGTGGCAATGATCATGGACGGCCTGGACGGCCGGGTGGCGCGCTGGACCAACACCACAAGCGAGTTCGGGAAGGAATACGACAGTCTCGTGGATCTGGTTGCCTTCGGCGTTGCGCCGGCGATGATGGTCTACTTCTGGTCACTGCAGAGCATCAGCCGGGCGGGGGCGGCGATATCCTTCCTGTACGTGGCCGCCACGGCACTTCGCCTGGCCCGGTTCAATACCCTCACCGTCAAGGACAAGCGCTACTTCTACGGATTGCCGTCCCCCTCCGGTGCGGCATTCGTGGTGTTCTGGGTCTGGTGCATGTACGAATTCGGGGTTTCCGGCGAGGGGGCATCCTGGTGGAGTGCCGCTGTCACCCTGGCGTCGGCGATCCTGATGGTCAGCAATCTCAGGTTTCGCAGTTTCAAGGATTTCGACTACAAGGACCGGATTCCCTTTGTGGTGCTGATCGCACTGCTGTTGATGCTGGTGCTGATCTACTTTGACCCTTCTACCGTACTGTTCGTCATGGCCCTCGGGTACGTGCTCTCGGGCCCGGGGGGGTGGCTCATGCGATGGAGGCAGGGCCATCAGGAAAGTCCGGCCTTCCTGCCCGACGATGACGAGGGCGGAGATGGCGGAGATGGCGGGAGGGACTCATCCGACGATACCGGGCCCGGTCAGTGACCCCGGAATGACCTCCTGAGATGTCGCGGCTCCGGGGAATGGGCGCGTTGTCGCCCAGGCAGACCGAAATCCTCAGACTGATCGGCATCGAGGTCTGGCGTCGGCGCACGGATCAAACGGATTTCCCCGCCGCTCCCCGTTCGGAAGTACCGTTCGGCGTCTGCTCCGGAACGGCCCGGGAGCAAGCGGACACCGAGGGGGCGGTGCGCTGGCATCCGGTTGGCGGCGAAACCGGCCCTGTCCGCGATATCTGGGTTTTCTGCTCGGGGAGTGCGCGGTTCCTGGACTCGAATCCTTCCGCAAGACGGCTCCTGGAGGAGATACTTGCGGCCATGGGATTCGCGATCGGGGACGTATCCGTGTTTCATCCCGGGGATGGCCGGGCGGATGCGGACACGCCAGGACCCGCCCGGGATATCCTTGAGGCCCATCCCGGGAAGTCACTGAAACAGGTGGTCGCACTCGGGCGCGATGGCAGTGAGTGGGCGCGTGCCCATGTGAACGGAGTGGAGCCGGACGGAATATCGGATCGTGATGCAGACGCAGGACCGGCTGTCCTGCTGACGGAGGACGATCTGGAGTCCATGCTCACGGACCCACGGGGCAAGGAGAGACTGTGGCGACGGATGGTGGCATCCGGAATGGCATCCCTTGGCGATTGATGCGGCGTATTTCCTGGCTGAGTTGACGCATGAATCCCTCGGACGGTTCATGGAGGCGGAGCCTCCGGATCCGGATCAATGGACCCTGGTCCAGATGCGCCAAAGCCTGGACTGCGGCCACCTGGGGTTCACCCTCCAGTCCCCGGAAGGCGCGATCGGCTACTGTATCGTGAGGCAGTTGCCCGGGATCATGGAAATCCTCAATCTGGTGGTTCTTCCATCTTTCCGGTCAAGGGGATACGGAAAAATATTCCTGGAACTGCTCTGCCAGTTGGGCGCAACACGAAATCTGGGTAGGATCTGGCTGGAAGTGCGCTGTTCCAATCTTCCGGCGGTATCCCTGTACCGGGCTTCGGGGTTTGCCGAGGTGGGTCGCAGGCGGGGCTACTATTCCGGCCGTCCGGATGTGGCCCCGGAAAATGACGCGATTGTGATGGAGAAAATCCTCTGACCCGTATCCGCGTCCCGCCGGACCGGACTGTTCCGGCAACTGACGGGAGAGTGCCCGTGTGCGGCAAGGCCGCGATATGGCGGTGGAACCTCCGGCGCTATGGGCTGACGATGATGCTCTGCCCCGGCTGCAGGACAGTGCTGCGTGTCATCTGGTTCCACTGCAGCAGATCGGAGAGTCTGGCACCGTGGATGCGGGATATCCTCCAGAGCGAATCCCCCGGCACAACGAGATGGGTAACGGTTTCACCACTGACGGAACCCCATGTGGGTCCGGCATACTGATTCGCTCCCGCACTCAGCGGGATACGTAATTCCTGGCCGGGGTGAATCAGGTCGGATCTGAGCCGGTTTGCCTGCCGGATCGATTGGACGGAAACACCGTGCAGGCGCGCGATCTTGTCGAGATACTCACCGGATTTGACCTTGTGATGCGCCCATTGCATGCGCTGCGTGGGAGTCAGTCCGGCAAGTCCCTCCAGCAGGACCTGGGCCTCGTCCTCCGGCACCACCAGATGGTGCGGACCATTGGGCGGTGTCACCCACCGCTTGTAGCCGAGATTCAGGAAGTGGAGCTGCTTGCGCGTCAGCGAGACGAATGAAGCGGCAACTGAAATGTCAGTCTGGGTTTCCAGATCGAGCACCCGCAGGGTCGGCCGGTTTTCCAGGGGCTTCAGGGTAATGCCGTATTTCCCCGGATCGCGCAGGATGTTCCGCACCGCCATCAGGCGGGGTACGTATTCCCGGGTTTCCCGTTTCAGCCTGAGGTGGGCATACGTCGTGGGGAGGCCGCGCTTCCGGTTGCGGCGGATCTGGCGTCGCACGGCGCCCTCGCCGGCATTGTAGGCCGCCAGCGCCAGTTCCCAGTCACCGTCGAATTCCTGGGACAGGAATTCCAGGTAGTCCAGGGCAGCGCGGGTGGACTGCACCAGATCGCGCCGCGCATCCATCCACCAGTCCTGCCGAAGACCATACCTGCGGCCGGTGGCGCCGATGAACTGCCACATTCCCACCGCCCTTGCACGCGAGGTAGCGTCGGGCCGAAAGGCGCTTTCGATGGCCGGCAGGATGGCGATCTCGGCCGGCATGCCGCGTTTTTCAACCTCCTCGAGGATGTAATGGAGAAACCAGTAGGCGCGGTCACCCAGTCGCTCGAAATACCTCGGGTGGCTTCCATACTGGCGTTCGAATTTCTCCACCCGGCCCGGCAGCTCTTCCAGGTTGCCCAGACGGTATCCACTGTTCAGCCGGTCCCAGAGGTTTTCCATGGACTCCGGCAAGGCCTCCTGTGCCGCCTCTTCGGGTTCCTGATGGGCCGGTTCGGACAGGATTCCCGGCTCGATTTCGGGGAAATCGAGTTCAGGCAGGGGGGGGGCAGAGACGATCTCCCGGACGCTTTCCGGGCCCTGAACGGTGCTGGCCGCCAGCAGAAAGCCTTCCGTCGACGCGGAACCGGACTGTACACGAGTCGCCTCGGACACCACGACCGGACTGTCGGGCGCCGCCTGCCACGATCCGCCGGCACAGCCGGGCAGCAGCAGGACGCAAATCAGGAGAGACTTGGGGGGCGAGGGGGACATAACCAATTGGATACTACGGACCATCAAGGGTCCAGTCAACCGGGACCCGCATGACCATTTTGCAACAATTCACGGACATCGTTACCGATCGGGAACAGTCAAACAGCGGTATTTCATTTGCTGTCCGGTTGGTTGGTTGTAATCTGCAATCAGTTGATACTGTTGAAATAATTGACTTTTCGACATGACTCCGGGCACCCGCACAAGGTCCTGGCTGCAGCGGCGCCTTTCCCCGTTGACCGGCTGCCAGGATGCGGCCCTGTTCTCGAAACGGCGAATATCCCGGGGTGGACACGGTGGGTGGCCCTGAACGGGCGAAGGGACAGCAATGCCGGCTATAATCCCCTCTCTTCCACGGTACCCAAGACACCTTTCGAGAAAGACCATGAAACCACCCGTCCGAGTTGCGGTGACCGGAGCCGCCGGTAACATTTCCTATGCACTCCTGTTCAGAATCGCCGCCGGCGACATGCTGGGGAGGGATCAGCCAGTCATCCTGAAATTGCTGGAAATTCCCCCTGCGATGGGTGCGGTCATGGGGGTGGTGATGGAATTGATGGACTGCGCATTTCCGTTGCTGGCCGGGATCGAAACCTCCGATGATCCCAACGTGGCCTTCGGGGACGCGGATTATGCGTTGCTCGTCGGCTCCAAGCCGAGGACGGCGGACATGCAGCGCAGCGATCTGCTCAAGGACAACGGCAAGATCTTCTCGGTCCAGGGAAAGGCCCTCAATGACAATGCATCCCGGAACGTCCGTGTCCTGGTGGTGGGCAACCCGGCGAACACCAACGCGCTCATTGCCGCCGCCAATGCCCCGGACCTCGACCCGCGCCGATTCACCGCGATGACCCGGCTGGACCACAACCGTGCCAAGGCCCAGCTGGCGGACAAGGTGGGCGTCCACCATGACACTGTCCTGCGCATGACCATCTGGGGCAATCATTCCGCCACACAGTATCCCGACATCTTCCACGTGAGGGTGGACGGGGCGCCCGTCGAGGTGCCCGTGGAATGGCTCAAGGGCAATTTCATTCCGGAAGTGCAGAATCGCGGTACCGCCATCATCAAGGCCCGTGGCGCATCCAGTGCCGCGTCCGCCGCGTCCGCCGCCATTGATCACGTGCGCGACTGGGCATTGGGTACCCGTGAAGATGACTGGGTCAGCATGGCGATTCCCTCGGACGGAAGCTACGGTATCTCGGAGGGGATCATGTATTCCTTTCCGGTGACCTGCAGCGGGGGGGACTATCAAATCTGCCAGGATCTCGAAATCAATGACTTCAGCCGGGAGCGCATGACGCTCACCGAGCGGGAACTGCTGGAAGAGCGTGATGCGGTCAGCCACCTGATGTAGGCGCCTCGCCGTCGGCCAGCGGGTGTTGGCATCGTCGGTTGCCCTGTGGATATCAGCGTCGTCATACCCACCCACAACCGGGCCTCCCTGGTATGCAGGGCCATCCGCTCGGTTCTCGACCAGACCCTGGCGCCCCGGGAAATCATCGTGGTGGATGACGGGTCTGTTGACGGAACGGCGCTGCTCCTGGCACGGACATTCCCGTCGGTAACGGTCCTGCGCCAGGCCAATGCAGGTGTCAGCGCGGCGCGCAACCGGGGCATCGACGCTGCAGGAGGGGAATGGATCGCCTTGCTGGATTCCGATGATGAATGGCTACCTCGCAAACTCGAATCCCAGGCAACGCTGATGATCGGAAACCCGGAACTCAGGGTCTGCCACACCGACGAGATCTGGATCAGGAACGGCCGCAGGGTAAACCCGGGGCGAAGGCATGCAAAGCCCGAAGGCAGGATATTCCGCCAGTGCCTGCCGCTTTGTTGCGTATCCCCGTCATCCGTGATGCTGCACGGCTCGGTGCTGGCGGATGCGGGGTTGTTCGATCCGGACATGCCTGCCTGTGAGGACTATGACCTGTGGCTACGCATCTTTCAGCATTACCCTGCCGGGCTGGTGAAGGATCCCTGCCTCATCAAGTATGGTGGCCACCCTGACCAGCTGTCCAGGCGACACTGGGGAATGGACCGGTTCAGGGTCCATTCCCTGAACAGGCTGTTGATGCGGGACACGCTGGAACCGGGGGACCGCGGGGCCTGCATCGAAACCCTGAAGCGTAAATGCAATATCCTGGTCCAGGGTATGGAACGCCGCGGCAATGCCGCGGGCGCCGGGCACTATCGCCGGATCTCGAATCGTTGGAGCGCCGGGTTACCGGTGTGCTGACCGGGATGCTGACCGTCCTTTGTGCCCATCTTGCCGAGGGCATGCCTTTTGTGGAACATTTCCGCCTCGACAAGTGCAGGGATGATCCCAATCTGTTCCTCGGAGACGGGGTCCGCGTGGTGCTCACGGGGCAGGGCGTGAACCAATGCGAAGTGACCCTTGGGCGCCTGTTTGCCGCCGGGCCCGTCGCGGCGGGGGATACCTGGCTGAATTTCGGCGTTGCGGGATACGGCGGCGGTACGGCCAGCCCGCACGGTGCCGGACAGTCAGCATACACGCCTGGCACGCTGATGTGGGTGCACCGGGTGCACTACCGGGGGAAATGCTGGACACTCACCATGCAACCACCCGGCGACGGGGACGGACCCGGCCTGGTTGCCGCGACCGGGGGCTGCCTGCGGACCGTGGATACTCCGGAAACGAGGTTTGACCGGCCCGTGCTGTACGACATGGAGGGCGCGGGGATCGCCGGGTTCCTCGCTACGAGAAACCGGCTCTCCCGTCTGGCGGTCGTCAAGCTGGTGGCGGATGGCCCGGGGCTTTCCGTCCGGGAGGGTATCCGGTTGGGCAGGAGCCTGCTGGCCGGGAACCGAAACCGTATCACCAGTCTTGGCGAACTGCTCCTTGAGGCGTGACGCCGGGTGGCGTGAAGATGGCCGTGGTCATCGGGCGCTCCGGGCCGGCCATCCCGGGAGGTCTTGGGTTATTCGTCCCGTTCATGGATAATTCCGGGGGAGCCGGCGGGCCGATCGTCATCCAGAACCCATGAACTTTCAGGATCGCAGGGTATCTATATATTTCCGATAGACCATATTCCAGGGAGAATACCATGATACAAAATTTCCGCCTTGACCGGGCACTGGCCAGAGCCGCAGGGCTTGCCGTTGCCCTGGTGATGGCCTCGCCGGATGTGATCGCCGAGGACCGGGTGGCCGGTGAAATCGATGCTGTTCGCCAGAACTTGCTGAAGATCATTCCCGACGGAGCGGCAATCACTTCGGTGGAGCAGACCGCCATGGAGGGGGTGTACCATGTACGAATCGGCAACGAACACCTGTATGTTTACAGCCACGGCGGGTTCGTGCTGATCGGGGAGGTGTATGACACCGACCGGAGGGTCAGCTGGACCCGGGAGCGGCAGAACAAGGAGCAGCAGCTGGCGATCAGGGACCTGGACGTGATGTCCGAAAGCCGGATGATCATCATGGGCGATCCGGAGGGCAAGCGGTATGTGACGGTTTTCACCGACACGGATTGTGGATGGTGCCAGAAGTTTCATCGGGACGTCCCGACACTGAAGGAAGGCGGACTCAAGGTCCGCTATATGATGTGGCCGAGGGCCGGGCTCGATTCAGACAGCTACCGCGAGGCGGTGGCGGTCTGGTGCGCGGAGAACCAGGGTGACGCCATGACCAGGGCCAAGGCCGGAGAGGAGATCGAACGGAAGGTCTGCGAGAATCCCGTCGAAGAGCACTATCAGCTCGGCTTCCGACTGGGCGTGCAGGGCACACCGTTCATCATGCTGGACGACGGGCGGGTACTGGGTGGATATGTCGCCCCCGAGGAACTTCTGGCCGAGGCCGGACTGCAGCGCGCGGACGGTTAGGAGTATTGACGGGCGGGCCAGGGTGGATCCTGTTCCCGCGGCCGGACCGCGCACGGACTGGCATCATTCCCGGGTGTCGGCGTTTTCGGCTTTCGGGGTGATATCGCTTTCCACCGAGGTCAGGTAGTCCCCCTCAAACAGGAGTTTGGCGGACCGGCGGGTCATTTCCCGGGTCTTGCCGGACTTGTAGGAATAGAAATAATCCCACCGGTTTCGGTTGAACGGATCGCTGACCAGGGGATATCCCAGGATCTTGACGACTTCGCGCCGTGTCATGCCCGGATTCAGCTTGGAAATCATGTCTGTGGTGATTTCATTTCCCTGCTGGACGTCAACTCGATAGACGCATGCGGAAACCGCTGCTCCCAGCACCATGACCAGGGCCAGGGGAACAATGTTTCGGATGGCGCGTTTCGACATTTCGAAGGATGGTGTGTTCATTCCGTGGCGGACAGGTATTTCAGAACCGCTATTTCATCACAGTTGCGGAATTTCGGGCAGTTGATGCAGGCCCCCCAGACTTTTTCGGGAAGGACTTTCATTTCCACCACTTCATAACCCATTCTGTTGAAAAAGCTGACTTCGTAGGTCAGCGCCATCAGCCGGGAAAGTCCCAGTCGGCGCGCGTCGTCTTCCAGCGCCCGCACGAGGCGTGACCCGATCCGCATACCGGTGCAATCGGGGTCCACTGCAAGGCTGCGCACCTCGCCGAGGTCCCGGGTGAATATCTGCAGGGAAGCACAGCCGACCACAAGGCCATTACGCTCGGCCACGACAAACTCCCGCAACGACTGGTAGATGTCCGGTTCGGCACGGGGCAGCAGCCTTTCCAGCGAGGCGTAGTGGGTGAGCAGACGATGGATGTCCGTGACATCGTCCAGCCTGGCCGGCCGTATGGCGCCGGCGGCGGCGGGCACCAGTGCTGGGTTCTGGAAAACTTGTGCGGTCTCGTTCATCGGGTGAATGATACCCCAGCAACGGGGAAATGGGCATTGACATCCGCCCCGGCCTGAGGGCCAGGGAGTCCCGCGACGCCCGTGCCCTGCTGAAGGCAAGCCGGCATGGACCGGCGAAACGGGGCGCTTGCCGCCGTTGCCGCCTGCCCGGCATCAGTTCGCAATGAAATATCGGGAGTCGTTGTGTGGCCCGATCATACTCTTGGCCGATGAGCGATGACAACGCATTGCAGCACCGGTCTTCGTCGTGCATCAAACCATCAACCGGCGGGGCCTGTCGCACCCCCGGTCACTACGGGCGTTCCGGGTCGCCCGTATCCAGCATCTGCCTGGCATGGTCCCTGGAAGCCCGGCTCGGCGTGTCGGTCCCGGACATGCGGGCGATCTCCACGATTCTCTCGGGCCGCTTGAGCAGACTGAGTTCCACGTCCACGATATTCCCGCGCTCTGTCTTTGTGACCGATATGTGCCGGTTGGCCCGAGAAGCGACCTGGGGGAGGTGGGTGACACTGATCACCTGACATGATTTTCCGAGTTGGCGCAGGCGCTCGCCCACGACATTGGCCACGGTTCCGCCGATGCCGACGTCAACCTCGTCGAAGATCATCGTGGGCACATCGGCGGCGTCCGCCAGGATCACCTGGATGGCCAGGGAAATACGGGAGATTTCTCCGCCGGAAGCGACCCTGGACAGGGGCTGCAGCTCCTGCCCCGCATTCGCGGACACTAGGAATGTCACGGTTTCGCGGCCCGAGCGGGACAATGGTCCCGGCTTTACGGGTTCAAGGACAATTTCAAAACGGCCGCCGGGCATGCCGAGCTCCCGCATCGCGGCCGTGATTTTCCGGGCCAGGGTCAGGGCGGCCTTGCGGCGATTCCCGCTGATCGCAACCGCCAGCCGTTCGCACACCTGCTCGGCTTCCTCTTGCTGCCGCTCCAGCCTTTCCCGCTCCGCCTGCGGGTTTTTCAGTTGCTCCAGCGAGTAGCCTAGGCGGGCCCGCAGGCCCGGCAGATCGCCGGGGAGGACCCGGTACTTCCTCGCCATTGCATGCCAGACGGACATCCGTTCCTCCACCTGATGCAGTTCATCCACCCCCGGATCCGTCCGGTCGAGGGACTCCCTGAGCCGGGTGACGGATTCGCTGATGTTGATTTCGGCCTCCTCCAGCAGCGCAGCGATCTCACCGGCGGCCGGGTCATACTCTTCGAGCTGGCGCAGGCTTTCGGCAATCCGGTTCAGTTGCCCGTGAACCGATCGGTCATCATCGTGCAGCTGTGCCACCGCGGTATGCATTGCATCCAGGAGTTCGGCCGCGTGGCTGAGTCTTCTTTGTTTCTGCGATAACGACTCCCATTCGTCGTCCCCCGGATTCAACCGGTCAAGTTCGGACAGCTGGAACTGGAACAGTTCGATGCGTTCCAGTACGCTTGCCTGCTCCCGGCTGATATCCGCAAGCTGCTTTGCGGTATCCCGCAGGCCGTCCCAGGCGGTTGCGAGTTCGTCCAGCAGACCGGAATTGCCCGCGGCCCCGTCCAGCAGTGCCTGCTGCACGCTTCTCTGGAGCAGTGAATGGTGTTCCTGCTGACCGTGAATTTCCACAAGCCGATCCCCCAGATCCCGCAACTGGGATACGTTGACAGGGTTACCGTTGATGAAACTCCGCCCGGGGCGGTCACGCCGCAGGATTCGCCGCAGAACCAGTTCGCCGCCGCCCTGCAGATCCCTTTCCCGGAGCCAGACGAGAACCGGGCTTCCGTCCGGCAGGCTGAAGCCGCCGCGTATTTCGGCTTCCTCCTTGCCCTGCTGGATCAGTCCCTGCTCCCCCCGCCCCCCCAGCAGGATTCCCAGCGCATCCACGAGCAGCGACTTTCCGGAACCCGTCTCGCCGGTGATGGCGGTGAATCCCGCGCCGAACTCCAACTCCACTTCCGATGCGATGGCGAAGTGGCGGATGGACAACCAGTCGAACATCAGCCCCAGCCGAGCTTGGTTCTCAGTACTTCGAAATGGTCGTGCGGGTCGATCCGGATCATGGACAACTTCCTGTCCGCCCTGGTCAGGCGAAGGGTCTCGTCCCCGGAAAGCTGATGCACGATCAGGCCGTCCAGGGACAGAATGGCATGGTTTCCGGGGTTCTGAAGGCAAAGATGTCTATCACGGCATCGTCCGAGATGATGATGGGACGATTACTCAGGGTGTGCGGACAGATCGGCGCGATGCTCAGGACCGAGAGCGTCGGGTACACAATGGGTCCGCCGGAGGACAGGGAATAGGCGGTGGAGCCTGTCGGCGTGGCGATGATGATGCCGTCGCTGCGGGTATGGCTCACGAATCGACCGTCGATCCTGGTTTCGAATTCGATCAGCCGGCCGGTATTACCCTTGGCGATGACGGCATCATTCAGGCTGACACCCTCGTAAATGGATTCACCATCCCTGAGCACCGTTGTCTTCAGCAGCGTCCGGTTTTCCACGCTGAAACGACCGTCCAGCAAGGCATCCAGATTGGTTTCCAGGTCACCCTGGGGGATGTCGGTGAGAAAGCCGAGCCTACCGAGATTCACGCCGACCATGGGTACGCCGTGGGTACAGAGGATCCTGGCGGCGTTCAGCATGGTGCCGTCTCCCCCGACCACCATGGCGATGTCGATCAACTGATCCAGGGGGTGGTACTGATCGTCGATCCGCTCCCCGCCGATCTCGGCGGATGTGGTGCTGCCCAACAGCACCCGCACGCCGCGTGCCTCCAGGAGTGTCCGCACCCGGTCCATGACCGGGGCCACGCTGGAGTCGCGAAACTTTCCGAACAATCCGATTCTTGAGATTTCCAAAATAAATACAGAGAGTTACTGGATATTCTTGGAGCAGAATATTATATGGCTTCCGTGAAGCTGATCCCTGGAACGGACCACAGTATATGCGCAACCGGACAAAATACAATCTTGACACCCCGGCGCCGGGTTGCTATTTCTCTTTCAGGTGCGACATCATATGGTACCCGCTGGAATTTCGACGATGGCCACGTCCGGTACTGAAAATCTGCAAGAGCAAATCGAATTGAGCCCCCGCGCTGAACAGGTGCTCCTCGGGCTCATCGGACGGTATATCAGTGACGGGGTGCCGGTGGGCTCGCGGACCCTGTCCCGTGAAACCAGTCTGTCGCTCAGCCCGGCCACCATCCGCAACGTGATGTCCGATCTGGAGGATCTGGGGCTGATACAGGCGCCGCACACCTCCTCGGGCAGGGTGCCGACCCGCAAGGGTTACCGATTGTTCATCAACTGCATGATGAGCACCGGCCGGATCAACCACAATTCCCTGGCCGACCTTCGTGCCGATTTCCGGATTGCCCTTCAGGGGGTTTCCGACTTCCGGGGCATACTCACCAGCGCCACGGAAATGCTGTCGCAGATCACCTCGTTTGCCGGGGTGGTTTCAACCCCCAGCAAATCCGGCAGCAAGTTCCGCCAGATCGAGTTCCTGAATCTGTCCCAGCAACGGGTGCTGGCGATCCTGATCACGGCAGACGGCCAGGTTGAAAACCAGGTGATCTCAACCAGGCGCGAGTACTTCGACAGTGAACTGGTGGAAGCTGCCAATTTCTTCAACGACACCTACGCCGACTGGATACTGGATGATGTCCGCCAGGATCTGACCGTGCACATGCGGAACGACCACCGGAGTATGCACCGTGAAATGCGCACCGCGATCCGGATGGCCGGCCAGCTGTTTGGTGCGGATGCCGATACCGACCAGGAATCGGTGCTGGTGAGCGGGGAGAACAACCTCCTGACGGTGCCGGATTTTGCCGAACTGGAGAAGATCAAGAAGCTTTTCGATACGTTCAAGACCAAGCAGGTACTCTACGATCTCCTGCAAAAGAGCATGGATACCTCCGGCGTCCACATCTTCATCGGGGAAGAGTCCGGGTACAAGATACTGGAGGATTGCAGCGTGATCGCCGCGCCCTATGAAGTGGACCACCAGCGGGTCGGGGTGCTGGGTGTGATCGGTCCGACACGGATGCACTACGATGAGGTGATCTCCGCGGTGGACATCACCGCCCGCCTGCTGGGCAGCGCCCTGAGCCATCACGGCACCCACTGAACCGGTCTGCCTGTAGCGAATGCTGCATGTCCGGCCGCATTGACCGCAGATCACTTGACCGTCTGTTCGACCAGGTCAGGCCCTTTCGCCGCCCTCCGGTGCAAACCTGGCATCCGGAGAGGGTGGTTGATTTTGACCTGGAAATCAGGGCGGACGGAAGCTGGCTTCACGAGGGAAGCGTCATCGGGCGCCATGAACTGGTCAAACTGTTTTCCACTGTGCTGGCTTGTCGGGGCGGTGAGTTCTTTCTGATCACTCCAACGGTCGGCTACCGGATTCGGGTGGAGGATACACCTTTCCAGGTGGTGGAGGTGTCCGTAGACGGTGGACAGGACGACCGCTGCATCTGGTTTCGCACGAACATGGATGAGACCGTCCCCCTGGACCGCGACCATCCGCTGGATCCCAGGATTGATCCGCACACCGGTGAGCCGGATCCGGTGGTCCTGGTCCGGGACGGCCTGGAGGCCCGCCTGAAGCGCTCCGCCTACTACCACCTCGCTGAATTGGCCGAGCGGGAGTTACCCGGGAGCGAGGTATACGGAGTCCACAGCGGGGGTGCTTTCTTCCCGCTGATGTAGCCGGGAACCGAACGGCCCCATTCCGCGCTGCCGGTGAAAAAACCCATCTGGAAAATCTGCGCGAAATACCGCATTATCCCGTGGGCGGATATCCGCCGGACCACCGCCGCCCGGGCGATGGTCCGAACCGGATTCCGGCACCGGACAGGTCTGCCGGGTCAACCACAACAGATCAACTTGTACACCGCTAAATTAGGAGAGAACCCATGAGTTGGCAAACGAACATTCTGCGTGTCGACCTCAGTGCCGGGACCACGTCCACCGAACCGCTGAACATGGAATGGGCCGAACAGTATCTGGGCAGCCGGGGCCTTGCCACGCGTTACCTGTGGGAGGAAATGGATCCGGCAGCAGATCCCATGGGACCGGACAATGTCCTGATTTTCGCCACCGGCCCTCTGACCGGAACCATGGCCTCCACCAGCGGGCGCTACACCGTGGTGACCAAGGGCCCCTTGACCGGCGCGATCGCGGCATCCAATTCCGGGGGCAAGTTCGGTGCCGAACTCAAGTACGCCGGCTACGACCTGCTGATCATCACCGGCCGCTCGCCGACGCCCGTTTACCTGGACATCCGTGACGATGATGTCCGGGTACTGCCGGCGGATGAAATCTGGGGAAAATCGGTATGGCAGGCCGATGAGTGGATTCACAGGCGCACCCAGGACCCCCTGACCAAGGTCGCCGCGATCGGTGTTGCCGGCGAGCAGGGCGTGCGGTACGCCTGCGTGGTGAACGATCTCCACCGGGCCGCTGGACGGTCCGGTGTCGGGGCGGTCATGGGTAGCAAGAACCTCAAGGCAATCGCGGCCCGCGGCACGGTGGGCGTCAAGGGGGGTAACGCGAAGACCTTCATGGAAGTTGTCCGCGCCGCCAACGAGGAGATGAATGCCAGCAGCGCCCGCAGGGGGCTGATGCGCTACGGCACCCACGCGATGCTGGACAGCATGCAGGAATTCGGAGGATTGCCGACGGAGAACTTTCGCAAGGTATCCTTCGAGGGCGCTTCCAGGATCAACCATGAGGCGGTGACGGTGAAAAACCGGAACGGCCACCGCAACCTCGTTCGCAATGCCGCCTGCTTCGGGTGCACCATCGGTTGCGGCCGGCTCGCCCGCATCGACCCCGATCACTTCAGCGTCCGGGACCGGCCGGAATACTGGGGCACGTCCGGTGGCCTGGAATACGAGACCGTCTATGCTTTCGGCCCCGTGGTGGGGGTGGACGACCTCGATGCACTGACGTTTGCCGGGTTCATGATGAACGAGCACGGGATGGACCCGATCTCATTCGGAGTCACGCTTGCGGCGGCCATGGAGCTTTACGAGATCGGCGCCATCACCAGGGACCAGACGGATGGCATTGACCTCGGCTTCGGCAGTGCCGAGGCCCTGGTGGTGATGTCCGAGAAGACCGGAAAACATGAAGGCTTCGGCCGTGACTTGGGTCTGGGTTCCAGGCGCCTTTGCGAGAAGTACGGCCATCCGGAACTCGCCATGGTTTCCAAGGGCCAGGAATTCGCGGGATACGACGGACGCGCCATGCAGGGTATGGGGCTCGGATACGCCACCAGCAACCGGGGTGCCTGTCATCTCAGGCACGACACCTTCGAGCAGGACATGGCCGACCCGGGGACCGGCGGCAAGGCGGAAGCCGTACGCACTTCCCAGGACTTCGTCGCCATGGTGGACTCCACGGGGCTTTGCCTGTTCACCACCGGGGTGTGGGGATACGGACATTTTTCGCGGATGATCAGCGCAGCCTGTTCAGGCGATTGGAATGAGGAGAGGCTGCGCATTACCGGGGAACGCATCTGGAACCTCGAGCGGCTGTTCAACCACTCGGCGGGCCTGACGTCCGCGGACGACACGCTGCCGCCGCGAATGCTGAAGGATCCGGTACCCGGAGGCTTCGGAAACGGCAATGTGCTGGAACTCGGGGTGTTGCTGCCCGAGTACTATGAACTCCGGGGCTGGGATTCCGGTGGGGTGCCGACAGCGGGCAAGCTCGGTGAGCTGGAAATCAGGTTCGAACGTGACGGGCCCCGTCCCGACACGTCCGCAGGGGCATCACCGGAGACGGCCGATGCCCCGGCAGCCGCCCACGAGGCCCACGCGCCCCCGGAACTGTCTCCGGGCGTGCTGCAGAAAATAGCCCGGGCCCTCGGTTTTCGATGAACGGATGCCGTGGAACCGCCGTCCGTGTTGTCGGCTCAATGCGGAAAGCACGCCGGATTCCTTTACCGGAAGCTTTCGTTGCGGATCAGGGCGTAACCGTCATCAGGGCGTAGCCGTCGCCACCGGGGCCCTGCCGGGGTCAGCCGGTGGTGGGCGGAGGCGCGCGCAGAAATGTTCTTCGGTAGTACTTCAATTCCTCGATGGATTCACGGATGTCTTCCATGGCGCGATGGGTATTTTGCTTGCGGAACCCGTTGAGCAGCTCGGGCCGCCACCGGCTCACCAGTTCCTTGATGCTGCTGACGTCCAGGTTTCGGTAATGCAGATAGGCTTCCAGCCTGGGCATGTGGCGGGCCAGAAACCGCCTGTCCTGGCAGATCGAGTTTCCGCACAGGGGTGAATGATTCCCCGGGACGAGGCCGCGGATGAAATCCAGGGTCCGGCTTTCGGCCTCGGCGGTGCTGACGGTGGATTCCTTGATCCGGTTGACCAGGCCGCTTTCGGTATGCGTGCGGGTGTTCCACTCGTTCATCTGTGCCAGGCGGATCAATGGCTGGCTCACCGCGATGACCGGTCCCTCGCCAAGGATGTTGAGCTGTGAATCCGTGACGATGCTGGCAATCTCGATGATGACGTCAGTCTCCGGAGACAGTCCGGTCATCTCAAGGTCAATCCATACCAGGTTCTGAGAAGGCATTTGAGTTCAGGTTGCCGTTGTCAAGGGGTCAGGCGGTCTCCGGCAGGGTGGACAGCCACTGACCGGCAGTAGTGAGTAATGCCAGCGCAGCGGTTTCCGTGCGCAGTATCAGTGAACCGCAGTTCACCGCCATGGCGGAGCAGTCCCGAAGCAGCGCCAACTCCCCATCATCGAACCCGCCCTCGGGGCCGACAACGATCACCAATTGCCGGGGCTTGCGGATTATGCCCTGTGCGGCCATACAAAGCGAATCTCCTGACGGTTCGCCATAGATCATGGCGGATTCGCGGCCGTGATCGGCGAGGAGCTGCTGCACGGACCTGGGTTCCTCGATACGGGGAAATCTGGTCTGGCGGCACTGTTTCGCCGCGTTCATGATGACCCGCCGATAGCGGTCGTTCATCTTCTGTTGATGGCGTACGACGCTGCGCACGCAGTCCAGCGGCTGGAATACCTGCATGCCCAGCTGGGTCGCCATGTCCAGCAGCGTGTGGAGTCGGTTGCCCTTCGGCAGGGCGGTGGCAAGAACCATCTCGGTTGCCGGCGCGCGGACAACGCTGCAGTGCTCCACGGATATCCGCATGGACGGCGGTTGCCGGGTCACTTCCCCGACTGTCCCTGTCCCCAGCAGACCTCGTCCATTGGTCAGTGTGATCCTGTCGCCCGGATCCAACCTCCTCGACCGGCCCGCATGAACCGCCTCGTCGTCCGTCAGTGTCAGTTCCCGCATGTCCGGGGCCAGGGCGTCATGGAAGAACAGGGGGAAATCGGCGACGGCGGTCATGGCATGGATGAAAACAGAATTATGTTACTTAATATACTGAATGATAAGAATTAATTAACCGATAGAATAATGATGGCAGGGCGATTGAAGAATGCGGCGCAACCTGAACTACCAATCCGGATCCAGTAACGACATGATGATCCGCACGATCACGCAAGCCGGCAGTTTCCTGCAGGAATACCAGGGGTAACGGTCGCACCGGGGTCGTGTGAAGATCAAGACTCCATACCTGCAAACATCGCTCCGGAAAGGAGGATAAAACAGGGAGAGAACCACCCGCTTCGTCTGAAGATCATTCTGCCGTTGGTGACCTGAACAGGTCCTTGCGCAGGGTCATCAGTGCACCTGGATCGATCTTTCCCTGAATCACGGTTGTCTCGTTGCTGGCCAGTGCTTTCCGCAACGCAGGGCCCATCTCACCCGGACCTTCGACCCAAACTCCCTTTCCGCCGCAAAGCTGGGCGAATCTGTCGAATCGTGGCGATGCGATTTCGGCACCGAGAAGGCGTCCGCCGTAGAATTCCTGCTGATAGGCCATCTCGGCCCCCCAGGCCGCATTATCGAGGACAACGATCACGATAGGCAGATTGTGGGAGATGGCAGTCTGGATCTCAATCATCGTATAGCCGATGGCGCCGTCGCCCATGACAGCCACGACCGGACGGTCGGGGGCTGCAGCCTTGGCCCCAATGGCGGCAGCCAAGCCAAAGCCCACCAACCCGAAGTCCAAAGGTGTGATCAAGGACATGGGCTCGAAATGAGTCAGCCGGTCGGCGGCTTGCAGACAGGTATTTCCCGTGTCGAGTGTCACGATCGCGTTCGTTGGCAGGGCGTCCCTGATTTCTGCCAGTGCACGGCGTGGATGCAAGGGCAGGGTGTCGATGGCAGCCTCATGGGCGCGTTCTTCCCACAGGCTTTGCATTTCGGCATTGAACCCTTCTCTCCAGTCGTCACAATCAGGGCGTCGGGTCGTCATGGTCAATGACTCCGCGGTTAGCCGGGCGTCGCCCTGGGCGGTAATCTCGGCCGGAAAGTAGCGACCCGCTGCCGAGCCTTCGATGTCGACATGGGCGATGCGCGTTTCCGGCCCCACGTAGTCATTGCTGTGGAAGGTGGAGTTGAACCCCAGCCTGGCACCCAGAACGACCATGACATCGGCCTCTTTGGTCAGGCGGCTGGCGACCCGATTGCCGCGCGGGCCCGCCTGGCCCGCAAACCACGGATGGCGATGGGGCATGACGTCCGCGTGGCCGGTCGAGGCGACCACCGGCACCTCCAGCTTGTCCGCCAGGGCCGTCAAGGCATCACGCCCCGCACCCCATTTGAAACCGGCGCCCGCGAAGATGACGGGGCGTTTTGCCTCCGCCAGCAGCCCTGCAATGGCGGCAACATCATCGGGTGCCGCAGGTCCCGGCCGGGCGAATTTCACCGGCGAGGGTTCTATGTCGGGAACATCGGCGGCAAAGAGGTCGCGCGGCACATGCAGCATCACGGGACCACGCCGCCCGGTATTTGCAAGCCGGATCGCGTCTTCGAGCATCGGGGCCAGTCGCGAGGGCTCGGCCACCATGATCGAGCGTTTGCAGATCGGCGCAAACAGCGCGACCTG
This sequence comes from Candidatus Poriferihabitaceae bacterium, assembly GCA_965213885.1. Lineage (GTDB taxonomy): Bacteria > Pseudomonadota > Gammaproteobacteria > Arenicellales > Poriferihabitantaceae > VYFG01. The sequence continues at coordinate 1,648,182 of OZ243919.1, read as the reverse complement.
ATCGACCTCCTGAAACGTATCCTTGGCCAGGTCGGCCCGAGTGATAGCGCCGGCGATGCCTACCAGGGGCGAATAGGCCAGATGTGCCTCGGCCACTGCGGTCACGAGGTTAACCACGCCCGGCCCGGCCTGCGCGCCCAGGACGACACCGGGCTTGCCGGTCATCCGGGCCCAGGCATCGGCCATGTGGCCTGCTGCACGTTCGTCGCGTGATCCGACATAGGCGATCTCGCGACCCCGGTACATGGCATCAAACAGTTCGAGCATCGATCCGCCCAGCAGACCGAATACCGTATCGATGCCATTGGCCTTCAGTACGCGATAGACGGCTTCGCCGCCATTGATCGTTGCCATGATTTACTCCTCGGATCGGGGCCGCAGGTTTCGCGGATCATAGAGAGCGTCACTGTGGACGGTGACGGGGATTTCACGGTTCAGGATCTGGACTGTCAAACCGCCGCGCGGGGTGCCCGTCCGGACGAAGAGCCAGCCCAGCGATTTTCCGATGGTGTAGCCGTAGCCGCCGGAGGTGGTCAGGCCTACCAGCCTGCCGCATCGCAGAACAGGCTCGCCGCCGTGAATATCCATGTCGTCGGCATGCAGTTCCGCGTAGTACAGTGCCCACTTCGGCGCGCGCTCCACCAATGCTTGCCTGCCGATGAAATTACGGCCTTCAGTCACGACAAAGCGGTCAAGCCCCACGTCAAACGGGCCGATATCCGGGGTGAGTTCGACGGAGGAACGAAAGGCTTTCTCCATCCGCATCCCGTTGAAGGCGTAGGCGCCAATGTCGGTGAGCCCGTGCTTTTCACCGCTCTCGAATATCGCATCGTACAGCTGTCCGATCCGCTCCACAGGGGCGTGGAATTCCCAGCCCAACTCCCCGACGAAGGACACCCTGAGAGCGTAACAGGGAATTCCCGCGACCGCGATCTCCTGTCCCGACAGCCACGGAAATGCGGCATTGGACAGGTCGGCGTCCGTCAGTTCCGAAAGAATCCGCCGCGACATCGGACCGCAAAGTGCCAGCATGCCCCAGGTGTCCGATCTGTTGACCAGCCGAACGTCATCACCCGGGCGAATATGCGACTCGATCCACTGGAAGTCGGGACCCGAACGGGCAATGGCGGATCCGGTAAAATACCGGTCGCTCGCGATCCGCCAAACGGTAATCTCGGTTTCGAACCGACCCCCGGGGGTCAGCAGGTGGTTCAGGCTGATCCGTCCGTCCGTGCGGGGAATGCGGTTCGCGGAGAGACGATCCAGAACCGCTCCCGCATCCGGTCCCGTGATCTCGAACTGGGCAAAGGCGCAGAGGTCCATGATGCCGGCGGCGGCGCGGGCAGTCCTGGCCTCACGCGCTGCGTTTTCATGCCAGGACTGGCGGCCCCAACCGGCCTTCTCCCGCTCGCCAATCTCGCCGAAATAGCGTGGGCGCTCCCAGCCCGCGACTTCGCCGAACACCGCCCCCTTGGCGGCCAGCCGCCCGTAGAGCGGTTGCTTTCTTAACGGACGCAGGCTTTCGAGCTGCATCCCGGGGCAGGGGGTATCATGCCGTCGCATGAATTCGTCCTTGGTTCGCTCGACGATATAGGTGTCATCCGCAAATGTACCGAAGCGACGGGGGTCGCAGCCGCGGGTGCTGATCTCGGCCTCCCCGTGCACCATCCAGTCCGCCAGGACCTTGCCCGCGCCTCCGCCCCAGGCGAGGCCGATGGACGAACCGCAGGACAACCAGACATTCGGTGCGCCAGACGGGCCGACCAGCATGCCGCCGTCGGGCGTATGGGTAATGGCACCGCGGACCACGCGCTTGATGCCCAGTTTGCCAAGGATCGGCATCTTTTCCATGGCAACCGCCAGCAAATCGCCGATCGAATCGTAGTCGGCCGCGAACAATTCGTTCTCCGCTTTCCAGGGCGCGCCTTCGGGCATCTGCCAGACGGTTGGGCAAACATGGCCTTCGTAAATGCCGATCAGCCCCGATTCCTGCTCCTGTCGGATATAGCCACCAAAGGCATTGTCACGCATCACCGGTAGCTCGGGCCGGTCAGTGAATTCAGGCACCGTTTCGGTGACGAGGTAATGGTGAAGACAACTGACCGAAGGAATCCTGAGCCCGAACCATGCACCCACCTGATTGGCGTAGGACCCGGCGGCGACGATGACATGCTCGGCCAGTACATCGCCGTTTTCCGTTCGCAAGAGCCACATGTCACCCCGGCGCGAGGCACCGATAACCCGGTTATGCCGCTCGATCTTCGCCCCCCGTGCACGGGTGGCGGCGGCCAGCGCTATCGTGACACCCGACGGGTCGAGATGGCCGTCCTCGAAGGTCTGGACAGCGGCCTTGATGTCCGAGGTCCTGTAGAACGGGTTGCCCCTGGCCACTTCCTCGGGTCCGACCAGTGCCATGGGCAGTTCCAGCAGCCTGCCCACACCCATGATGGACTTCATCCAATCCACTTCATCGTCGGTGGTGGCAATGCGAAAGCCGCCCACCTCGTGCCATCCGATGTTCTGACCGGTTTCCGCCTCGACCCGTTGATAGGTTTCGATCGATTTCTTGTTGATCCAGCCCATGATCCGGTTGCCCACCGCGTGGGCGATCTGACCCGCAGCGTGCCAGGTGGAGCCGCTGGTGAGTTCTGCCTTTTCGAATAGGATGGTGTCGGTCCACCCGTTCTCGGCCAGCTGATACTGGGCTGCGACGCCCATGATCCCACCGCCGATGATGGCCACCCGTGTGGTGCGGACCGCGTCCGTCATGCAAAGGCTTCCTTCGCGGGATTGAGGGAGGCACGGGCCGCAAACCGGGTGCAGGCGATCTCGACCTCGAAGCCCGGGACGACCGTTTCGTGCGCCAGCCGGTCAAGCGGGGCTGTCAGCATCGCGAGCGCCACAGAACGCCCGAAGCGGTAACTCCACGCCGCCGAGGTGATCTGGCCCACTACAGCGCCCTCGAAAAGGACAGGTTCGTCATGGATGGGGATCGCGTCCGGCTCATCGAACAGGATTGATGCGATGCGGCGGGTGGGTTTATCCGCCCCTTGCAGTGCCTCTTCCCCCACGAAGCCCGACCCCAGGGCACAGAATTGACCAAGCCCGGCCTCGAAAGGTGTCGTTCCGGGTGCGAGTTCGTGGCCGAAGGCGCGAAAGCCGCTTTCGATCCGCAGGCTGCCGCTGGCGTATAGCCCGGCATGGGCGGCACCCGCGGCCACCAGACCCTCATGCGCCGCCATCGCCATGTCAGCGGGGATGTGGAGTTCGAAACCCTCTTCCCCGGTGTAACTGAGCCGCCCGGCCCAGCCGCATGCCAGCCCAATCTCGACCGGGGCAAAATGGAACCGCTCCAGATCGGGAACCGGGGTGTTTGTCGTGGCCTGCAGCACATCCCGCGCTTGCGCCCCGGCGAGGCCAAGGACCGCATAACCGCTGGTGACATCGACGAATTCAACCCGAAGACTCCCACAGGTTTCCCGCATCCGCTTGAGGTCGCGCACCACTTCGCTCGCACCGACCATCATCAGGTAGCGGTCTGTCCCGTGGCGCTGTACCGTAAGGTCGCTTTCGATCCCTCCACGCGCGTTCAGGATTTGGGTGTAGGCAATACGGCCCTCGGGAATATCCATCTGCGCGGTACAGAGCTGATTGAGAAACGCACAGGCATCCGGCCCCTGGACCCAAATCTTGCCAAGGGCGCTCTGATCGAGAATGGCTGCTCCGTTGCGGCAGGCGTCCACCTCGCGGCCGACCTGCTCGCGCCAGGCGGGTACCCCGAAGGTCAGCGGCAGGTGCGCCGCCTCGCCGCCGAAATGCACGGCCCGTTCCCAGCCGCCCCGGACTTCGAACCTCGCGCCGGCCGCGGACAACCCGGCATGCACCGGCGACCGGCGCTGCCCCCGCGCGGTTTCCATCGAGCGCCCCGGATAGGGATTGTCGTAGTGACGGCCCAAAACTTCGGGGATGCGCAACTCCAGCGCGCCAAGCACATTCATCCCGGGATCGAAGCGCCGGATGTCGGCCTCGTCCAGTTCCATCGTGGGCTCGCCGGCGATGATCCATTCGGCCATTGCCCTGCCCGCGCCACCGGCCAATGCGATGCCGGTGGAGTTCATGCCGCCCATCAGGAATAGTCCCGACGTCTCGGGGCTTTCCCCAAGCATGAACTGGCCGTCGGGGGTAAAGCTCTCCGGCCCGTTCAACAGCATCCGCACCTCGGCCCGCTCCAGGGCCGGGATGCGCCGAAGCGCGTTTTCCATCATCGGCATGAAATGGTCCCAGTCCTCGTCCAGCAGGGTGAAGCTGAAATCGGCGGGCAGACGATTGAGCGGCAGGCCCCTGGCATGCGGTTCGAAAGTCCCGACCAGCAATCCCCCGACGTCGTCACGGGCGTACAGATGCGCATCCTGATCGTTGAGCGTGGGCAGATGGGCGCCGGGGCCGAGTGCCTGAACCTCGGGGATGGGTTTGGTCAGTACGTAGAAATGCTCGCAGGCATACAACGGCATATGGACGTCTGCCATCGCCGCCACCTCGCGCGACCAGAGCCCACAGGCAATCACCACTTCCTCGGCCTCGATGACATGATCGCCCACTCCAACGCCCGACACCCGCCCGGATTTCTTTTGCAGGCCGGTAACGTTCGTATCCTCGAAGAAGCGCACTCCCTTCGCCTTTGCCCCTTTCGACAGGGCAAGCGCCACATCCGAGGGATTCACCCGTCCGTCGGCGGGCGACCAGACAGCGCCGATGACGCCATCCGTTTCAATCAGGGGCCACAGGTCCCTGGCGTGGGCGGCATCGACCACATGCGCTTCCAGCCCAAAGGCACGGCTCAACGACACCTGCCGTTTGAGATTGGTCAGCCGATCCTCATTCGTGGCGAGCGTCAGGTTGCCGGTCTGTACCCAACCCGTGGCCTGTCCGGTCTCCCGTTCCAACTTCCTGTACAGGTCGATGGAATGGTTGATGAGCTTGGTCAGTGTCGCCGACGGCCGCAATCTGCGCACCAGGCCGGCAGCATGCCAGGTGGTACCCGAGGTCAGTTTCGAGCGTTCCAGCACCACGATCTCCTTCCGCCCCTCGCGGGCGAGGTGGTAGGCAATGGAACAACCGATGACGCCGCCGCCGATAATGACGGTGCGGGAATGGGCGGGAAGCGTCATTTCAGCGTCCCGTCGCGGACCATGTCGAACAGCGTTGCGCGAAAGGCCCCGAGCGCTTCGTCGATCAGGTCGGGCGTATGGGCAGCAGATGTCAGCCCCGACGTATAGGCCATCATGTCCACGCCGCGCGCCAGCATGCCGTCGCGGTATGCACGGACCTGCGTCCTTGGCAGCCCGCGGATTTCGGCGGGGGTCAGGGTATCCGGATTGCCTTGCCCGAAATACAGGTGGAAGATCGAACTGTCACCATAGGCGAGGCCCGATATGCCCAATTCGGCCAGGGCCGCGTTCATCCCATCGCGCATCCGGATTGCCATGGCATCTGCGTGGGCCTGCGCTTCCCCTGTCGCAAGCAGAGGCATGGCGGCGCAGGCGGCGGCAGCGACCAGCGGGGATCCGTTGAATGTCCCCTTGTGGCTGACTGCCGGCGCGAAACCCTTGCACTCTGTGGCATTGTTCATCAGCTCCATGATTCCGGCCCGTCCGCAGACCGCGCCCCCCGGAAGGCCTCCGGTAGCAATCTTGGCAAGAGCGGTCAGGTCCGGCTCGATCCCGTCGCGTGCCTGACGGCCCCCGGGGGACCAGCGGAATCCGGTAATAATCTCATCGAAGATCACTACTGCTTTGCAGCGGCGCGCCACGTCGTGCAGGGCGCACAGGGTATCCGTGGGTAAGGGCACGCACCCGTAGTTCGCCCCGGAAGCCTCGATGATCACGGTGCCGATCCGGTCGTCCTTCAAGGCGCTTTCCATCGACCGGGGATCGGCGGCGCACACATGGGTCAGATCGTTGATCGCGGCAGGAACGCCGAGGGAAGGGGGCCGATCGCTTCCGGGCTTTGTTCCTTTCAGTACATGATCGTGCCAGCCGTGATAATGGCCATCCACCCGCAACACATGCTCCTTGCCCGACCACGCCCGTCCAAGCCGGATGGCCAGCATCGTGGCCTCGGATCCGGAAGCCGTGAAACGGGTGCGTTTCGCAGAGGGATAAAGCCGGTTGATCCATTCCGCCCAGTGAATCTCGGCCTCATGGCAATCTGCCGGGAAGATCGAGCGCTCGGCCTGTTTTCTTACGGCTTCCACAATTGCCGGATGGCCATGACCCAGCATCTGGCTGGCCGATCCCATCTTGAAGTCGATATAGCGTCGTCCTTCGACGTCCCATTTTTCAGCGCCCAGCGCCCGGTCTACGAAAATCGGATGCGGTTCACGAAATCGCAGTTCATGGCTGACTCCGCCGGGCAGGGCCTTTTTCGCCTGCAGGGTAAGGGATTTGTTGGTCACGTGTCCCTCCCGATACGGGCGCGGCCCAGCCGGATATCGAACCGGTCACGCAAAACGCGATCCGTTACATCATCTATGTGGGCCGGGAAATGGGACTCCAGCACGGCACGGGCCTTTTCACGGGCCACCTCCCCGATCGGGCGGGCGCCGTCGTCGGCCCAGTCGGGCGGGCTGCGCCTGTCTCCCGCAATCGGGTAGAAATAGTCGGATTTCATCCGGTCAAACGTATGTGTCTCGCCCAGATAGTGCCCCGGCCCCTGACACACATTCGAGATGACATCAGAGGCGATGTTTTCCGGAGTCGCCTCGACCCCCCTGACCGTCCGCAGGATGTTGCCCAGGAGATCGTTGTCACTGACATAGCCCTCAAGCGATACCGCCAGTAGGCTGGCATGGATGCCGGCAGCCTGGGTGATGATGTTCGATCCGGCATGCGCCGCGAGCGCCACGGCAAGCGCCTTTTCGGCCCCGTACTGCGCGTCGAGCGTTTTGGAGTCGGTGATTCCGGCGATCGAGCTGGTGGGCAGGTCGAAATGCCGTCCCATCTGCGCCGCCGCGGCCATCAGGATTGCCTGCTCGCCGCCGCCGCCTGACATCGAGCCAGTGCGCAGATCGGCGACCAGTGGTTTCGGGGCGAAGATCGCCCTGACTTCGGCATCAACCAGCCGGGCGAAGACAAGCCCTGCCAGAGTTTCGGCCACCGCCTGTGTCAATGATCCGGCAATGGTTGCCGGGCTTGTCGCGCCTGCCTGGCCTGCACTGATGAGCTGCACCGAAAAACCCGCCCGGATCGCTTCTTCCAGGACCTCGCAGGCTTCTTCGGCAAATCGCATGGGCGGTACGACATGGCAAACCATGACCGTCATGAAGGGCCGGGCACGAAATGCGGCCTCGCCTCCGGCGATGGCATAGCATAGGTCGGCAATGGATCGGACATTTGCAGCCTCGGTGATCGAGATCGATACGTGCTTGGCCGTGCCCGCCAGACAGGCATAAGCCGTGTTCAGATCCATCGCACGGTTGTCTTCGACATCCCGCGCAACGACCGGGCGGCTGAAATGGTGGATGTTTTCCATGGCATCGACGAGCCGTGCGGAATCGTAGAGGTCGGCCAGGGTCGAGGCACGGTATTCACCAGTGTCGATGTCGAAAATCCCCGGGGCCGCGCCGCCGGTCGACATGTGCACCCTGGCATCGTCGATCTTCAGATCATGCCCGGGTCTCTGGCCATACAGGTGGAACCGCCGGCGGGCCTCTTTGATCGTTTTTCGCACCAAGGGTCTGGGGAACAGCAGCCGTCCCTCGTCGGACAGTGCGCCGCCGGCGGCGCAGACCATTTCGATCATGGATGGGATGGCCTGGCTCAATCCCAATGTTTCCAGCAGCGCCAGCGCGGCCTCTTCAATCAGGTCCGCTTCTGCGGGAGCGAGTGGTTTGAATCGCCCCCCGACGACACCCGGCCAGACAGGCAGGGTATCAACCGGGGCTTCGGCCTGGGACAGGCGTTCCTTGCGCCCGCGGCGACGGGTATATTTGGACATTACCTCATGAAAAACTTCATTTCGGATCACGGGCGCGGATAAGATAGCAAGTTGTAAAGGCGAAAACTCGTCATGAGTCGACTTGGATGAGAAAATGTCGCGTTAGTTGAAGTATCAAGGGCCGCCCACCCACTCGAATCATTCCCCCCCAAGGTGTTGAATACGCAGTGTGGCCATACCGCATAATCAAGTGTCAATCATGGACGATATCCGGTTCCTGGTCCGTGAACCGGTATATCTGGTTTGCTATTTCTGTATAGTTGTCTTACCGTCATGTCATCGACCAAATGAGGGTATGACCATGGCCGAGACCGCAACCCTGTCCTCAAAGTTTCAGATTTCGATCCCGAAGGCGATCCGAACCACTCAACACTGGGAGGCCGGGCTCATTTTCGCATTCATCCCCAAGGACACTGGCGTACTGCTGGTGCCGATTCCAGAGCTCAAGGACCTGAAGGGCCTAGCCGGCGACGCCTCACCGGAGAACTATCGCGACCGCTCGGACCGTATTATCGGATGATTCTAGTCGACACATCGGTCTGGATCGGGTGGCTGATCGGTTCGCGCACCGGTGAGGAAGTGGCTCTACGGCTACCCGAGAAAGCGGATTGGCTGGTTCACGGGCATCGACCTCGGCTGGGTCTGCAAAGGATGTTTGCGGCTTTGGAGAACTGGCTATCCGGCTAATTCATTGTTGTGTCTGGGCCGACGGCGCTTTCTGCCTCGGTTCCATCACGGCTTGTCCGAATGATTACACCCATCACACTCGAAACCGGAAGACAGTTGTTGATCGCTCGAATGGAATTTTCAGAAATTGATCAAAACGGTTTCGGATTGATGTCGGAATTCGATTGCCATTCAATAGGGTGTTGATAAATAATTAATTTATCAATTACGTGAATATACTACTTTGTCAGCAAATGAGGGGAAAGCAATGATGAACATCTTCACCAAATTAGTAAGTGCCGCAATATTCTGGGTGGCAACGTCTGCAGTATCTGCCGATGCAGTCAGGATCGGTTTCAACGCACCTTTGACCGGTTTCGCGGCGGCCGACGGCAATTCCGCCCTGATCGGCGCCCAGCTCGGAGTGGAGCAGGTCAATGCCGCAGGTGGTATCAACGGGGCACCGATGGAACTCGTGGTTTACGATGATCAGGCGAGCCCCAAGGAGGCGGCCCCGCTTGCAGTGAAACTGACCACGCAGGACGGGGTTACGGCCGGAATCTCAGGGAGCTATTCCGGCTCCACCCGGGCCGCAGCGACCATCTTCCAGGAGAACGCCATTCCCTATATTTCCGCCTATGCCGTTCATCCGGATATCACGAGAGCGGGTGACTATGTGTTCCGCACGTCCTTCATGGGAGAAGTGCAGGGCCGTGCCGGAGCAAAGCTGATCGGGGAACTGATGGGGCTTAAGCGCGTTGCGCTGATAACACTCAACAATGACTTCGGAAAGTCGCTTGCATCCGGGTTCAAGGAGAAGGCAGCCGAGTTCGGTATCGAGATCACAGGCGAATCCGAGTACTCGATCAAGGATCGCGAGTTCGGCCCCATCGTCGCAAAGGTCAAGGCGGACAACCCGGATGCGATCTATGCTTCGGGCTACTTCTTCACCGCCGGACCCCTGGTGCGGCAGATCCGGTCCGCGGGGGTCACCGCTCCGGTGATCGGCCAGGAGGGTTACGACAGCCAGAAATTCATCGAGATAGCCGGACCGGATGCAGAAGGAGTGATCATAACCACGTCCCTTGACCGCGATTCAACGAACCCGATTACTCAGGCGTTCATCAAGGGTTTCGAGGAGAAGGCGGGCTATCCTTCAGACATGGTGGCGGCTTCTGCCCATACCGCAGTGCTCGTTATGGCCGAGGCATTGAAGAAGGCCGGCGCAAGCGACGGGGCGACATTGCGTAGGGCCATCGCCGAAACCAGTGTTGACGCATCCACTGGCCACATCTCGTTCAATGCGCTCGGGGAGGTGCAAAAGGATGTCCAGGTCCAAGTGGTCAAGGGTGGTGCGTGGCGCCATTATGCAGTCATCTCCGACCCGGTTCTGCTGGCGCCACCGGAGCAGTAGACAGTACAGCAACCGATGCGTGTGCGATTGATCCGCTTCGCCGCTGAACTCTGATATTCAAAATGTTATAGGGGCCCTATCGTTGTCGAGACGGGGGCAACCCTGGCCCCATGTTGTCCGCAGGCGAGCGGCGATTGTCGACGTGATGGTTGGCAAGTGGAATGCTGAGCATGTAGGCGCAACCGGCTGACGAATGCACGAGGTGAATGGGTGCTTATACTCGATCTGAGCTTACAGGGCTTGGTACAAGGCGCGATTTACGCCCTGATAGCGCTCGGACTCACCCTGGTATACGGCTTGCTTCGCATTCTTCATGTGGCACACGCTGCGCTGTTTACACTGGGAGGGTACGTCGGTGTGATCGTAACCAACGAGACGGGCAGCCTGCTGCTGGCCATCTTGCTTGCGATGGTGTCGGTAGGTGTGATTGGTATTGGCGTTTATCGTTTCTGTTATCGACCATTGCTGAGCAGGTCGCCGCTCGTTGCCCTCATTGCGTCCATCGGGCTGTTCATCGCCGCAGAGGAGATTTACCGGTTGGTTTTCGGCCCCTATGGTCTCTCTTTCGTGAGACCTCCCTTACAGACCCAGGTGGAGATTTTCCCTGGCGTCTTCCTTTCCCATGCTCGGCTGCTGGTGGTGGGGCTCTCGGTGGTCATCATCGGCATCCTTGGGTGGTTGTCGGGGTCGACCCGCACCGGTGTTGCATGGAGGGCCACCGTATCGGATCCGGACATCGCCGCGAGCTTCGGCATCAACATCGAAAAGGTGCGCTACCTCAATTTCTTCATCGGCTCCGCTTTGGCCGCTCTCGCCGGAGTGATGGTGGCAATCCTCAACAATCTTGTCGAACCGACTATGGGTGCGGTGCCTGCCTACAAGGCCCTGGCAATCATCGTGCTCGGAGGGCTCGGATCGGTGCGGGGGACCCTGGCGGCCTCACTGGCGCTCGGTGTGATCGAGAGCTTCGGGACGATCTATATCGGTCACTTGCTTGATCGTGACGCGATTGCCTTCGCGTTCCTGATCCTGGTGTTGATGGTGCGACCGCAGGGCCTGCTCTCGCGGGGATGAAATGATGGCGTACGAAATCACCGTCCTCACCACCATGGCGATTTCGATCCTGTTTGCGCTATCGCTGAATGTCATTACTGGTTTCTGTGGACAGGTCAGCCTCGGCCACGCGGCATTCTATGGCATCGGAGCCTATACCGCGGCACTGCTGACCAAGACGGGCATGCCGCTTGCACTGGCCCTGCTGCCAGCCGCTGCGACGGCAGGTGCAGTGGGATTTTTGGTCGGTATGGCGTCACTGCGTGTGCGTAATGACTTCCTCGCCATCACCACCATGGGTGTGGCTTTCCTGTTCGTTGGCTTCGTGCGCAAGCAGGAGATGCTTGGTGGGGAAATCGGCATATCGGGTATTCCATCGGTGGCCTTCGGACGCCCAGGCCTCCTCGCCCTCGCCTTGCTGTGTACCGCACTCTTTGTGCTCTTGACCGTGCATATCCGCCGTTCCTGGATGGGGTTCGCGTTCGATTCTGTAGCCGATGACGAAGACACCGCGCGAATTCTTGGTATTGACGTGCCCCGGTTCAAGCTGTGGGCCTTCGTCATCGGTACCGCAGGGGCAGGGGTTGCTGGAGGACTTTACGCCCATCACATCCGTTTCATCGGGCCGGACAGTTTCGGCTTCGTGGAGTCGATCACGGTGCTCGTGATGGTGATCGTCGGAGGAATCGGTTCGATCTGGGGTGTGGCCCTAGTGGCGGCAATACTCTCCGTGCTTCCGTTATTCCTGCAGTTCGTCGATGACTACAAGCTCTTGCTTTACGGTGTGCTGGTCTTCGCCACCGTACGGTATGCACCCGGCGGTGTTGCCGGGCTTGCGCGGACACTCGCCTTGAGAATCAGGCGATGAGCCTGCTCAGGATCGAGAATGTCACCATGCGTTTCGGTGGGGTGGTTGCAGTCGAGGATGTGTCACTCAGTGTGGAAGAGGGCGAGATGCTGGGCTTCATCGGTCCCAATGGTGCTGGAAAAACAACCCTGATGCGCATCATAACCGGGGTTCTGCGTCCGCAATCCGGGCGCGTTTATTTCCGCGGCGAAGATGTGACCCGTTGGCCGGTTGACCGCCGCATCCGCGCCGGATTGGCGTTGGCCCAGCAGATCGTGAAGCCGCTTGCATCCCTGTCTCTGATTGACAACGTCGCGCTCGCGGCGGGTGCCCACCTCATGGTGAGCCCTCTGGTTGCCTTGCTTCGGACCGATCGCGAGACAGAACGAGGGAAGGCAAGGGAGCTTCTTGAATTCGTCGGTCTGGGCGATGCCGGCAATGCGATGCCGACTGAGCTTCCGCTTGGTGACCTGAAACGGCTTGAAGTTGCCCGTGCCCTTGCGTTGGAACCGGCGCTGCTTCTTCTTGATGAGCCGCTCGCGGGCCTCAACCAGGGAGAGGCCCGCGCCATGGCGAACCTGATCGCAACCCTGGCCGGAAAGCACCGCGGCATCGTCCTCATCGAGCACAACGTTCGCGAGGTCGCCCGTATCTGCGCCCGCATCTACGTCCAGGACAATGGCAAGGGACTCATCGATGGCCGGGCCGGTGAAGTCCTGGCAAGTCCAGAGCTCCGGCGTGCATACCTTGGCGGGGAGTCGGCGTGAAGCTGGAGGTTGAGAGACTCAGCTGTGGTTATGGCGATGTCACCGCCGTACATGACCTGTCCATCACGATTGGAACCGGTGAGATGCTCGGCCTCCTCGGGGCCAATGGTGCTGGCAAGAGCGCGACCATCATGGCCTTGGCGGGATTGATTCCCGTGCGCCGGGGCACAGTCCGGATCGACGGGCATGACATTACCACGATGCCTGCCCATGCCCGAATTGCCGAGGGTATAGCGCTTGTGCCGGAAGGTCGCCGTGTATTTGCAGATCTGACCGTCGACGAGAACCTCACCGTCGGCGGTACGCGCCTGGAGAAAAAGGCACTGAGTCAGACACGCAATAAAGTCTTCGATACATTCCCGCGCCTCTCTGAGCGGCGCCGTCAACTTGCCGGCTCCCTCTCAGGCGGAGAACAACAGATGCTCGCTATCGGCAGGGCGACGATGGCGAAACCCACGATTCTTCTTATTGACGAGCTGTCCCTTGGACTTATGCCGATCGCGATTGACGAATGCTACCGTGCCCTGTCTGAACTTCGCAGGGAAGGCCTTGCTATCCTTGTCGTCGAACAGAATACGGAGCAGGTCCTGCGTGCAGCCGATCAAGTCGTCGTGCTTGAATCAGGTTGTATCACCTGGGAAGGAACGAGCGACCAGGCAATTAATCACGCCCGGATTTTGGAGATGTTTCTGGGTTCGGGAGTGGGCAATGAATAAAATGAGCAACAAGAACGACCGTGCGGACGCCGAGGCGATCTGCGAGGCGATCCAGCGCCCGAACATGCGGTTCGTGGGAATCAAGAGCGTAGACCAACAGGCGCAGCAGGCCATCCACCGGGTCCGGTCCCGGGCGGTGGGGAACCGGACGGCTCATGTGAACACGATCCGTGGCCTGCTGGCCGAGTTCGGCATCGAGATTCCCCAGGGACGCAGCAAGGTCCGCACTGCGGTAGCGGAGATCCTGGGGAACGGCGGCACGGCCGACATCGCCCTGCCGCCCCGGTTTCTGGATGTGCTGGCCGAGCTGTACGAGGAGCTGGTGCACATGGACGGGCGGGTGGAGCAATACGACCGGATGATCGAGGAGATTGCCAAGGCGGACGAACAGGCACAGCTGCTGATGACGATTCCCGGAATCGGACCGATGACGGCCACGGCGCTGCTGTCCAGCATGGGCGACCCGGGTGTGTTCCGCAATGGCCGGGAATGCGCGTCCTGGCTCGGGTTGGTACCGCGGCAGCATTCGACGGGCGGGAAGGACCGGTTGCTGGGGACGGTTGCGCCATGGGGTTGCCCGGATCGCGATTACACATTGTGGAATGGTTGTAGGCAATTTGGTGCCTGTTTCGTACCGGAAGCGCAAGGGTGGCATGTTCTTCCTGAATTCTTCCGGTTCCGTCGTCGATAGGCTGATGTGGGAGTTCTGCAACGCACTTCAGCGACTGGGGCTGCTGGTTGTGCAGGGCAGGGCAAGACCAGTTTTCCTCAGGCAAGTACGCCGGATGGGTTCTGATGCAATGGACCTGATGGAGCCTTGTTAGAAAGTATCGGAAGCCCGGTTCAGGGCGCGGTTATCCTATTTTTTCGGATGCAGCATTCTGCTGCGACTCACAGATTTGTGTTTGTTACTTGACAATACATTATGATACTGCAAAGATACAAAGGTCTAGAACTCTAGATTCCACTAAACTTTTTTAATCTCTGCATGCTTAGTCAGGAGGATATCTTGAAAAACCTGAAATTTCTGGTCGCTACAGCTTTGACCACCCTAGCCCTGATTGCCGGACCGGCACAGGCTGACTATCCGGAAAAACCCATTACCTATGTCGTATCTTTTGCTGCGGGTGGCAATGCGGACATTGTGGCCCGCATGAATGCAGAAGTCTTGAGCAAGAACCTGGGTGTACCCGTTAATGTCGTCAACAAACCAGGTGGTGCCCACATCCCCGCAACCATGAGTGTTGTGGAAGCGCCGGCTGATGGTTACACCGTTTTCAACTGGTCACCCCCAAGTTTCATGGTGGTTCCACTGACTCGAAAGGTTCCCTACGACCCGATGAAGGACTTTATTCCGCTGTATGCTGGTATTTCTGCGTCGAATGCCTTGTACGTCAGCGCAGAAAGTCCCTACAACACTTTTGAAGAGTTTATCGATGGCGCCAAGAAAACCAAGCTGACCATGGGTGTGAATAACCTGGGTGCTCCGCCAAACCTGAGCGCGGTGCAGCTTGCCACCGAATTTGGTCTGGAATTCAAAACCCTGGCATTGAAAACTGTTCCCAAGACAATGGCTGGCCTGTTAGGTGGGCAGGTTGATGTGGCAGTTGGTCAGGTTGCCTCGATCCACAGTTATGGTGACAAGGTTCGTCCACTGATCATTCTTGATAACAACCGCAAAGACTATTATGAGAAGGACCTGCCCGGTGTTCGCACCGTTGGTGAAGCTTTCCCTGGAAAGCAATCGGCAACCTGGGTACACGGTGGTCTGGCGGTAAAAGCTGGTACTCCGCAGGAAATTGTGGATAAACTGTTGGCCGCATCGGCAGAAATGGGAGAGGCAGAATTTATCGCCAGGGTTCCCAAGGCCATCAGCTATGACTGGATTCATGGTGTCGAAGCCACCCGTGCCAAACTCCAGGAAGGCATAGATCTTTATTCCCCAATACTGGACGGACTGGGTCTGTTAAAAAAGTAGTTTCAACACCCGCTTTGACAGTGCGCAATTTCTTGCGCACTGTCATTGTTGTTTTTGAAACCGGGTATCGGCCATGCTATCTGGACGTTTAGCAAACATTATTTTTTCAATCCTGGTTATCTGTGCCTGCATTTACTTTGCAGTGATTGCAGAAAGATTCGAAACCAGTGGGTTGCTCGCCAGTTCCGGACTGCCCTCCAAATTCTTCCCCCATCTCATGCTGGCTCTTATGGCCTTCTGTTCAGCGGTTGTTCTGTTTGTGTACGCCAGATATGGGTCCGCGGGTGAAGGTGATGACCAAACCGTATTTGGTGACGCGGGAGATGCCAGAAGAGGTATCCTGATGCTCGCGGTCGCTGTGGCTTGTTACCTGATCTGGATGAATATCGGATTTATTACCATGGCTGTAATTATGGGACCCTTGAGCCTGTTGGTAATGGGGGTTCGTTCTCCAAAAATATACCTGGTGGTGATGTTGCTCACAGTCTTGGTTTACCTGGCATTTACCCAGCTCCTCGGCATACAGCTCTAGGGTGTAATTATGTACGCGGATTTTGACGCCTTATGGCTGGCCCTTACTCATCTTAGCCAGCCGATGAGTATCGCCCTGTTAATTGCCGGAATTGTGCTGGGTCTGGTTATTGGAATATTGCCAGGACTTGGTCCACCCATAGCCATAGCACTGGCGCTGCCCTTTACCTTTTACCTGGAGCCGGTGCCTTCAATCATATTGTTGCTGGGTATCTATTCAGCAGCAATTTACGCTGGATCGATATCAGCAATTGCCGTGGGAATTCCGGGAACCGGTGCTGCTATCGCCACGGTTCAGGACGGCCACAAGATGTTCAAGGAAGGGCGGGGCGGAGAGGCATTGGGATTCTCACTCACCGGGTCCATCATCGGTGGACTGGTCAGCGTCGTCTGTCTTGCGCTGATCTCACCAGCGCTTGCCGACCTTGCTGTGCAGTTCGGTCCACGGGAGTACCTAGCCATCAGTGTATTTGGTCTGATGGTGGTGGTACGTGTTGCAGGGCAAAATCTATTCAAGGGCCTGTTGATGGGGTTGTTGGGGATATTTCTCACCACTTGGGGGTTGGATGAACTGAATGGTACTGAGCGCTTTACTTTTGGTACCTACCACCTTTACGAAGGTATCCCACTAGTGCCATTTCTGGTTGGCCTGTTTGCCATGTCAGAAGTTATGATCGGGGCTGAGCGTGCACTGAAAAAAGTAGAGTTCAGCCAATCCAGCCTGTCCGTGAAAATCCCGGGAATGAAAACCCTGGGCAAGATGAAGGACGTGATTATGCGCTCTTCACTGATCGGAACGGTTATTGGCATCATACCCGGGGAGGGGGCGGCTGTTGGTGCGTTTTTCGCCTACTCCGAGGCTAAACGACGATCAAAACATCCGGAAAAATTCGGCACGGGAATCCCTGAAGGAATCGTTGCACCGGAAACTGCCAACAATGCCACAGTGGGTGGCGCACTGGTGCCTACACTCACATTGGGTGTGCCGGGTAGTCCGGCTGCTGCCGTGTTACTTGGGGCGTTACTGATTCAGGGTCTGGCACCTGGACCAAAGCTATTTGCCGAGCGCCCCGATCTGATGTATTCGATCTTTATCGGCCTGTTTGTGATCAATATATTGATGATGATCATCGGGTTCTATGCGATTCGATTCGCTGCCCGACTGATCATGGTACCGACTTCGGTCATAGTGCCCACAGTACTGCTGCTGTGTTTTGTGGGAATTTACTCGGTCTCCAATAGCTTCTTTAATGTGGGCGTGTTACTGGGAGCTGGAATTTTGGGGTACGTGGTGCGCAAGCTCGGGTATTCGATCGCGCCGTTGTCGATAGGATTTGTGCTTGGCCCGATTCTTGAAAACTCGTTGCGACAGTCATTGGTTATCGCTGATGGAAGTACTTCGGAATTTTTTAATACGCCCATTGGACTGACCATTTATGCACTGCTGGCGTTGTCGACTTTCTGGGAACCAATCGTAAAATTGGTTAAGCGTCGCCTGCCTGCAGGATTTGAAGACGAATGAGCAAGCAACCGAATATTCTGATTATTTATCCCGACCAGATGCGTTATGACGCCATGGGCTGTTCGGGAAACCCGGTGATTCGAACACCGTATATTGACCGCCTTTCCAGCGAAGGGGTGCATTTTTCCGAAGCCTACACCTCATACCCGATCTGTTGTCCCTTCCGGGCATCCATGCTGACCGGTAAGTATGCCCAGGGCCATGGCATGGTGCAGAATCATTTCCCCTTAAGAGGGGACCAGACCTTCCTCGCGGAGGTTCTGCGCGACGAAGGTTACCGCACCGGTTACATTGGCAAGTGGCATCTTGAGGGGGGACCAAAACCGGGTTTCGTTCCGCCTGACCGGCGTTTTGGATTTGAACATTTCATTGGATTTAATCGCGGTCATGATTATCACTCGTCAATATATTTTGACGATGAAGGGCAGGCTTATCACTCCGAGCGCTATGAGCCTGACTACCAGACCGATCAATTTCTGGAGTTCATTGACAACGCCGCAAAGGCTGAAGATGGCAAACCGTTTCTCGGTTATGTGAGCTACGGTCCACCGCATTTCCCCATGATCATGCCGGACTACCTGCGCCATACCTACCGACCAGAAGAGATCCCTTTGCCACCCGGTGTTCCCAACCCCGAGCTACAACAGAAAGTGCAACAGCATCGCAACGAAGTGTATTGTGGCGGTGATCCCAAAGCTCGGCATCATAGCCATGCTGCCTACGACACCAAACCGATCGGGGAGCCTGAGACCGAAGCCGAGATACGTCAGTTTATGGCCGAATACTACGGAATGATTCACAACATCGACTGGAATATAGGTCGCATACTCAATAAGCTCGATGCACTGGGAATCGCTGACGATACCATGGTAGTACTGGTCAGCGACCACGGAGATATGTGTGGTCAACATGGGTTTTACTGCGGAATAAAGTGCCAGGCCTATCGCGCCGCCATGCATGTCCCACTGATTGTTCGTTATCCGGCGAGATTCAAGCCTCAAAAAAATGAGGCTATGGTGGATGTCGGTGTGGACATGATGCCAACCATTCTGGATCTGTGTGGAATTGCTGCACCGGACGGTATGCATGGCGAAAGCTATCTGCCGGTTCTCGACGGAAACTCCGATGAGGCCCGGGATGCCATCTGGTACCAAGTATTTGCCCAATCCGGCGGCAATCCGGGTGAGTTTGCCCCTTATGCCCAACGTGGTATTCGCACGCGGGACTGGTTGTATGTACGTCATAAGGACGAACGGGTCATGCTCTATGATGAACGTAACGACTATCACGAACAGAACAATCTGGTCGATGATCCTTCTTTGATGTCTATGATGGACGAGTTTGATCAACTGCTTGATGCACACATGCGCGCCACCGGCGATGATTGGGATATGGCTGCAGACTTTCCGCCTCCAGATTTCCTGACCCATGCCGAGGCCAAGGAATACTTGGAGCAGGAACTCCTGCCCAAGGCTATTCAAGTTACCTGAACGGCAGGTTGGGCTTCGTTCCTCAACTCACCCCACCCCACACTAACGGGTAGAGAATGTGACGGATAAGAAGTGTGTTGTCATCACCGGAGCTGCAGGGGCAATAGGCACTGCCACCGCTGCTCGGCTTGCCGAGGTGGGTTGGCGGCTGCACCTGGTGGATATGGATAAGTCCGCCCTTACGGAAGTCCAGACCAACCTACCTGCGGATACCACGATCGCTGAAAGTAGACTGACCAATCCGTATGACTGCGCCGAGGCAATTGAGGACGCCGGAGAACAGATCGACGCTCTGGTTCACATGGCCGGAATATTCGTTGCCCACGATCTCGGTCCGGACAGTCGCAACATCTACGATCAGACCCTGCAAAACAATGCGACCAATGCCTATGACATGGTTGGCGCGGTTCTGCCAAGAATGCCGGATGGCGGTGCCTTTGTGTTCGCCTCCTCTCTTGGATTCAACCGGGGCAATATCGATCATGTGGCCTATACGATGGCCAAGGGTGCGGTAGTTGGCCTGACCCGCGCCTTGTCCCGGCGCCTGGCCGGCCGTCGTATCCGGGCCAATGCCATTGCGCCGGGTATCATCGATACCAAAATGGTTGCAGAACTTTTGAATGGACCCGACCGGGAAAGGCTGCAATCTACCATTCCGTTGGGTCGTTTTGGTTCGCCGGGAGACTTGGTGGGTGCAGTAGATTTCCTTTTGTCTAATGATGCAGGCTACATCACGGGACAGGTCATCAATATTGACGGTGGGATGATCAACGGATAGCAGGTGGTTCGTCGAAAACCAGCCTGAATCCCTGATGAGCCGTTGATGAATCCTCGGTAGAGCCTGTGCGGGCTGAAATCCGGTAGCGATAACAGTAGCTCCTGTGACACAAAAAGGACCCACCTTTCAGAATTTTAGTGCCTTTCATCATTTCCGCCAATTGTCTGGACTGTTTGCCTTTTCCCCTGATTTTGAAGGATTGGGCATTCCACTCCCAGACATTTCCACACATGTTATAGAGACCGTAGCCATTGGTGGAAAATGACCGGGCTGGCGCGGTGGCTGCATAACCGTCCAGTTTGGCATTGTGATGGGGATACCGCCCCTGCCAGATATTGCAGGGTTGAAAGCTGCGATCATCCGGTTCCAGTTCACCCCAGGGAAACGGGACATCGCCGAGACCTCCCCGCGCCGCGTGTTCCCATTCCACCTCCGTGGGCAAACGCCCACCGGCCCAGTTGGCGAAGGCCATGGCATCATTCCAGGTTACATGCACCACAGGATGATCACCGTGCCAACTCGACTCTGAACCCGGCCCGTTGATGAGTCGCCAGTGAGCACCATCTACACGGAGCCACCAGGGATTTTCTGGTAGGGCAGGTGCCTGCCTGGAGCCGTCAGGCAGAAAAAGATGGAACACGAATGACCATCCGAAACGCTCTGCATCACTGATATAACCAGTGTCCTCAACGAATCGCTCAAACATGGTGTTGGTCACCGCGGTTTGCATAATCCAGAAACGCTTAATGGATTTTATTCGGCCTGGGCCTTCTTCATCCAGATGAATAATTGGCCGGTCGGTACCCAGGATTGCCTGGGTGGCGGGAATCTCGCTAACCGCAACCTCCGGCAATTCAGTATCGGAACACGTTAGCGAAGGAACTGCTTGCTCTGCGGGGGGCCTGCCAGATGAGGGTGTGCAACAACGCTTTGGATTCATTCCAGCTCGTTATTTCGTGCCATCAACAGTGAATTCAATGTCGAACTCAAGCATCTCACCTGGATAGATCAGGCTCGCCGAGTAAAGCAATTGTCCCTCTGGATCAAAGAATTCACGAAATACGTGGAAGACCGGCGAATTCACCTTAACTTCAAGTGCCTGGGCAATCTCAAAATCAGCATAGGCAATTTTTACCCGTTGTCGCGCCGAGTCAACACTGATACCCAGATCATTGAGCACGCTGACCACAATTTCCCCGGCGAATCGCTCTGGCGCCATCTGATACACAGCATCATCAAGTTTGAGATCCACCTGACAAAAAGGCTTGCCTTCCAGCACATGCACCCGTTTCATGCACTGGTAGTTGACGCCGTCAATTTCCCGTTGCTCACCCTCGACATCGTCATCCAGCACGGCTACTTCCAGCTGGGCGACCATTGATTGAAGCTGGGATAGTTCCGCCTTCATGTTCAGGGTTTGTCGCTTAGGCAGTTCAACCTGTTTCACAAAGGTGCCACGCCCCGGGTAGCGTTCTATCAACCCTTCATCTTCCAGGGCATTCATGGCCTGACGAATCGTCATGCGAGCCACGCCCATTATTTCAGTCAATTCACTCAAGGGCGGTAGCGGTGAGCCGGGCCCAAGTTCCCCTGACATGATTTGATTTCTCAGCATCGCCGCTACCTCCGCATGCAGAGGTACCGACTGTCGTTTCATTCTATTCAGCGTCATATTGACAAAGTCATTATTTATACATAAGATCTAGACGTCTAGCACTTTATAGTATCCTATAGAGTGACAGATCAGCTGTAAGTTAGCAAGCTGTTTGTATTGTCCTTGTTGCCAGGGCCCGTTTTAAACGCATATCCCGGGCAATGGTACACAAAAGATATGTAACACCAACAGAACCCATGACCTGCAAAACTATGCGGTAACCCGCGAAATGAATACTTAAACAATGGTGAAGCGCTATATGCTACTTCCTCAAGACTATCAGGCGGACGCCGCGCCATTTGATGCTATCAGCTTTGACCTTTGCACTCGGCGCAAAGAGGTCATAAGGTAATGACGGTTTCCTGGCAGACTGAGACTCGACGAGTCGCCCATGGCGTGCGGAAACGGGTACTCGAACTGACCCTGAAGAACAACGGCTGTTATTTGAGCCAGACGCTTTCCAGTGCCGACGTGCTTGCCACACTTTACACCAAGGCACTGAAACTGGGGCCCAGTGAGGCGCCCTTTATGCCCACAGAGCATCCGGGTGTGCCCGGACAAAACGGTGTCGCCGCCGGTTACGGGGCATCTTACAACGGGCCACGAGGTCCCGAGAATGATCGTCTGTTGATCTCACCGGCCCATTATGCTGTTGCTGTCTACGCCACCTTGGCAGAAACCAACCGGCTGTCACCGGAAGCATTTTTTAGCTTTAACACCGATGGCAGTTCCGTGGAAATGATCGGTGCAGAGCACTCTCCCGGATTTGAATTGACCACCGGCTCCTTTGGTCAAGCGGTGAGCCAGGCCGGTGGTATTGCAATGGCGCGCCGGTTACGCGGTGAAACAGGTCGTTGCATCGTCTTCATGTCCGATGGTGAACTCGAAGAAGGTCAGACCTGGGAGGGTCTGCAATTCCTGTCACACATGAAACTGGACAATGTCTTGGTACTAGTGGACGTCAATGGAATGCAATGTGACGGTGCGACCAAGGACGTCATGAATGTGGAACCGATCAATTCCCGGGTTGAGGCTTTCGGCGGCAAGGTGGTCACTGTTGATGCCCATGATATTGAGGCAATTGATCAGGCGATCAACGACACAGAACATAGTGAACAGCCGCTGGTGGTGCTGTGTTATTCCAACAGTACGCAGGGTATTCCGTTGCTCGATGAGAGAAAGCCGAAATTGCACTTTGTACGATTTGGCAATGAAACAGAAATCGAACAATATCGTCGCTTTCTAAATCAATGGACGTTTGAGGGCTAATACCGTGCAACTGGAAAATCTGGTACATGCCAATAACCTTGTTCACTATGGGAAAAGCCGCCCGGATGCCATTGTGCTTTCCGGAGACCTGACTGTTGCAACAGAATGTCACCTGTTTCGGGATGCCTATCCGGAACGTTTTTTTGAAATGGGCATGGCCGAACAAAACATGCTGAGTTGGGCAGGTGGCATGGCCCGTGAAGGCTTTATCCCGTTCATTCATACTTTCTCCGTATTTTTATATCGCCGCCCTTATGACCAACTGCAGATGTCGGTGGCGTACCCGAATCTGCCGGTTCGACTGGTTGGCTTTCTGCCCGGTCTGGATACCCCGGGCGGTGTAACTCACCAATCAATTGAGGATATCGCCGCATTACGGCCAGTGCCCAACATGACCATAATCGAGGTGGGTGACGCCAGCGACGTTGAATCGGCCCTAGACCTTACAGATGGTATTGAAGGGCCTGTTTATCTGCGCATGTTGCGTGGCCAGTTACCGCGCCTGTTCCCGGCTTCGGAACGACTTGAACTGAACCGGGCGCGTGTTCTGAGCGAGGGCAAGGACGTGACCCTGATTTCCAGCGGGATTTGCACAGAGGAAGCCCTGCGGGCTACCGCGGTGCTGAGTGGGCGAGGTGTGTCCTTAACCCATCTTCATGTTACGACGCTTAAGCCTTTCACAGACCCGGTGGTTCTTGAGTCACTCTCCACTTCCAAACACGGTGTGGTCACGATGGAAAATCATGTGCGTATTGGAGGGCTCGGGAGCGCAGTTGCAGAGATGATGGCGGAGCATGGTGTTGGTAGAAAACTGGTGCGAATCGGAATAGACGATACTTATTGTTCTGGTGCAACCCGTTCCTACCTGATGCGCAAGCATCATATTGATGCGCTTTCGTTAGTGCGGCGTGTGGAATCGATGATGAGTGAATCATTTGGAATTTCTGAAGATGAGTTGTCTGGCGTACGTCTCGAGGATGTGGCCAGTCGCTCAGTGGATCAACTTGAAGCTTTGTAGTAGCCATGACAAATACTTACCGATACGATTTTACGTCTGAAAACTCTGAAAACTATCAGACATTCAATCCGGCAAGACCTGTTGAATCCATCGGCAGATATTCCATTCCAGATGACCACGAAGTCAGCAAGATCATCCAACAGGCAAATTCTGCGCAGGCAGAATGGTCAAAGGTGCCCGGGCTTGAAAAGGGCATTCGGCTGGACGCGTTTCTCGATGCTGTTGTTTCCAGCGTCGATGAAATCGCTGAGGCAATCACCCTGGAGCAGGGGAAGATTCTGTCCGAATCAAAGGCTGAAACGCTCAAAGGTACTGCTGAAGGACGTTTTATGGTCGGTGAGGCAGGTAGGGTCGGTTCACAGCCTGTCGCCAATGGCCGAGTGGATTTTTCGAATCAGATTCTGCGTCGACCACGGGGTGTAATTTTCTGTATATCGCCCTGGAACTTTCCGGCCATGACACCGCTCAGGAAAATGTGTCCGGCATTGGCATTTGGCAATGCGGTCATCATGAAGCCATCCCAGTTCACTCCGGCTGCCAACTACCTGTTGGCTGATATCGCCCGGGACTTCTTTCCCGAGCATCTGGTTCAAATTGCAATGACCAGCGGCCGTACTGCGAGTGAAATCATCGCTAACGGCGAGATTCATGGGGTCAGTTTTACCGGTTCCGTGGAAACCGGAAAACGGGTCTACGCTGCTGCTGCACATAACCTGATTCCGGTTCAACTGGAACTGGGCGGCAAGAATGCCGTCATTCTGAATGATACCGATGACCTGGAAGATGCCGCCACCAAGATATCAGGTGCAGCTTTTCAGACCGGAGGTCAAAGATGTACCGCAATAAGTCGTGTTCTTGTGCAGAAAGAACTGGCTGGTGAGACCAGGCAGCTGTTGACTGAACTGGCTAACCGCATCGTGCTTGGAGACGGTATGGATGCGGTATCGCAAATGGGTCCTTTGTGTAATCTGCAACATTTCGAAGGTGTCACCGAGGTAACCAGGAAAGCAATCGGGGAAGGCGCCCGGGCCCTGGCCGGAGGTGGTCCTGCTGAAGGTTCGGGAAAAGATGGCGGTTATTTCTTCCAGCCAACGATATTAGCGGATGCCGATCATCAGAGTACCGCTGGTCAAATTGAAATATTCGGTCCGGTTTTATCCGTTTTTGAATATGACCAGTTCGAGGAAGCAATGACCCTGCTGAACGATACCGAGTTTGGCCTCACCTCGGCACTGTTTTCAAACTCCAATGCCAACATTCAACAATTCCTGCGTGAAAGCAGAAATGGAATGTTGCATGTTAATCATGGCACCGTGCCGGATAACAACATGCCCTTTGGTGGAATCAAACAATCTGGTGTCGGAGCTTATTCGGTTGGACCGACAGCCGCGAATTTCTATACCTCTGAACACTCTGCATACGTTGCTGTTTAACAGGAAGGAATCGATCGGGGCGAGACAATGAGCTTTACAGATACACTGAAAGTCGAATCCGTTGAGGTATTCCCGATCCGTGCGTCCGGTGGTGTCAGTCCCAATATGGTGCTGGGTCAGATGCCTACCCGGCCTGCGCTGCTGGTTCGATTAATGGATGCCGAAGGTTGTTATGGATGGGGCGAAATCTGGGCCAATTTTCCGCCACGGGCGAACCTGCACAAAGCCCATGTCGTTGAAGATGTTGTGGCTCCTGCGCTTAAAGGATTTGGTTTTACTACTCCCGGTGAGGTCATCGGGTTTTTACGGGAAAGATTTTCCATCTATTTCTTGCACGTTGGCCAGCAACAGGTTTTTGAGCATATCCTGGCTGGTCTGGATGTGGCACTGTGGGACCTGGCATTGAGAAATGCCGGTCAGTCGCTGGCGTCAAATCTCGGCATGGATTGCAGAGCTGCCAATACCTATGCAAGTTCAATCAATCCGCCTGATCTGGAAGGCATGGTCCAATCTCACGCCGGTATGGGTGAAACCGGTTTCAAATTGAAACTGGGCTTTAATGACGACCTGGATCGTGACTTTATACGGCAGGCAGCCGGTGTTCTTCCTGCTGGCACCCGGATGATGGTGGATACCAACCAGGCCTGGTGTATGTCGCGAGCAAAAAACATGCTTGGGTATCTTGAGCAATTTGATCCGGTGTTCTCAGAGGAACCAATACCAGCCAACTCTGACTATGCAGACTGGGAGGCTCTGGCAGAGTCGACGTCAGTTCCTTTGGCGGCCGGAGAGAATATCTATGGGGTTGAGGAGTTTCTCCGAATGGCAGATGCGGGAGTTCAGTACCTTCAGCCAGATGTTGCGAAATGGGGTGGTGTTACGGGAGCCATGGAACTTATCAGGTCTCTGCCTCACGGTGTGTCACTATGGCCTCATTTTATGGGAACCGCCGTGGGGCAAATGGCCGCCCTGGCGATTACCAGTCTGGGCGGTGATCAATCGACCTGTGAAATGGATGTAAATGCCAATCCGCTACGCACAGACCTGTGCGGTGATGTACTGACTATTCATGACGGCTGTGTTGATCTGCCTGGAGGCCCTGGTCTGGCCGTTTCACCTGTCGCAGATCAATTGCAAGCCTTCCAGGAGCCTGCTTTTCATAATGGGAAACTTAATTAATGGTATGACCCGTCCCGAGGGTGGGGCGATGGAATGGACGCCGCCTCTCTACTGCCTCATAGTGAGGCAGGTGCCAGCGGGCTGGCATTTGAACATTCGACATTGAGAGGCGACATCCATGAAACAGATTAACATCATCGGCATTGACCTGGCGAAAAACCTCTTTCAACTGCACGGAGCCCATCAGGATGGTTCGGTGGCCTTCCGCAAACAGATCACGCGGGGGAAGCTGCTGCCCTTTCTGGAAGGGCAGCCCTCCTGCCTGGTGGCGATGGAGGCCTGCGGCGGCGCTCACCACTGGGGGCGGGAGATCCGGCAGCTGGGCCACCGGGTCCGCATCCTGCCGCCCGCCTATGTGAAGCCGTTCGTCAAGCGGCAGAAGAACGACATGGCGGATGCGGAGGCGATCTCGGAGGCGGCCTCTCGCCCGACGATGCGGACCGTTTCGGTGAAGACCGAAGACCAGCAGGCCCGGGCCATGCTGTTCCGGGTACGGGATCTGGTGGTGCGTCAGCGCACACAGACGATCAATGCCCTTCGGGGACTGCTGGCGGAGTTCGGCCTGGTTGCGCCCAAGGGTCGGGCCAACATCAAGACCCTGGAGGCGGCGTTGGCGGACCGGGAAGATTCCCGGCTGCCGGATCTGGCCCGGGAGACGGCGGACCGGCTGGTGCAGCAAATCCGGGAGTTCGATGGCCGTATCAGCGAGCTGGACAGCAGGAGCCAGGCTGCGGCGAGGGAGGATGAGACCGTGAGGCGCCTTCGCACCATCCCGGGGGTGGGACCGATCACGGGGCTGGCGTTTCTGGCCTTTGCCCCGGACATGGAGGAGTTCAGGTGCGGCAGGGATTTCTCGGCCTGGCTCGGACTCGTACCGAAACAGAATTCCTCCGGGGGCAAGGCAAGACTCGGGAGGGTGTCGAAGATGGGCCAGCGTGACCTGCGCCGGTTATTGATTACCGGCGCCATGGCGGTGATCCAAAGAACGACCCGGTGGGGGAAGGAGCCGGATCCCTGGTTGAGGCGATTGCTGGACCGCAAGCCGACCATCAAGGCGGCCATTGCCGTAGCCAACAAGATGGCCAGGACCATATGGGCCTTGCTGATGAAGGGGGAGGATTACCGCGGACCGGAATCCCGGGCGATGGGCATCCAGGCAGCGGGAGCTTGATAATGTATCCGGAAATACTCAGATACAAACGAATGTCGTGTGGCGCAGGGTCCCCTGCATCAGAGCGTCGGGGCCGGCCCGATCGAATGATTCCCGATCAGACACTACCGCCCTCGCTCCCCGCTCGGTTGCTGTCTGCCGCCTCCCTGCGTCAGAGGGGAAGGCCAAAGACGTTCATGAATGGCTTTTGGGGATCAAGCACGGCAGGCAACCAGGAGTGTCTGGTCATGCAAGAGAACATCGCCGCTACGGTCTGTCAGGCAGGCCGGACCGGCACCCGAACGATTCCGGGGCATACTCCGGAGCCGTCCCGGCTTTCCGGCAATCGTGGATTGACCACGAGGAACCGGTAGGCCGGGTGTTGCAACCACTCACAGAGCGCAGAGGCAGTAGGGGCAAAACAGTCGAACAACCGGGAACAGGAAAACCATGTATGTCCCACGGCTTTCGAGGCCTCCGGGGCGATTTGGACCTGTTCCGCTGATATCCATACCGGCCCGCGGCACATCGTGATGCTGCTGAATCAGAGGCCTGATATACGACCGAGCTCGACGAGTTGTCAAACTGCCAAAACGTAAAACCGGGGGGTTGCAAACCAGGCGGCGTCCATATACGGGTCATACCATTAATTAATGATTACCAATTACGTAACAATCACCAAACCAACGGGGTGTCCGAAATGCCGGCATCGGTAGTTTTTCCAAAATTCAATCTAGAAAGAACCAGCGGTGAGATTGCCAGCTGGTCAGTTTCGGACGGCGACTATGTGTCGGAAGGAGATGAACTTTTTGTTGTCGAGGATGACAAGGCGGCCGTAGAGGTTGAATCAACTGCGACCGGGTTTATCAGTGGCTTGGCGGAAGTTGAAACTGAAATAGATGTAGGCACGGTGGTCGCTCAAATCTATGACACCAAAGAAGAAATTCCAACTGCTTCTGAACTATCTGTGGCGAGTCAAACCAACCAGTCTGATCAGGGTAAGCCCGCGGCTAGTGTCCAGCCAGACGCTGTACAACGGGTTTCCGGATCAGTCAATCCAACGCCCCTGGCGCGCAGTATCGCACGAAAAAAAGGACTTTCCCTTGACGGATTGGTGGGTAGCGGGCCACGTGGTCGTATCCAGAAGCGAGACGTTCTGGCAAGGTTGGAACAGGTGAATGAATCTGATTTGGCCCCGTCAAATGGAACCCATCAAGCTTCCCGCTCACCTGATACAGCCACGATTCTCAACTCCATCTGGTTTCAGAAGGGTGAAGGGTTGCCAGTTGTATTGGTACATGGCTTTGCCGGCGATAGTACTTCCTGGAGTCGCATGCTCTACGGCGCCAGGTATACCTGGCCCGCAATCGCTGTGGATTTACCTTGCCACGGTCTGTCACCGCTGCAGGTGCCATCCAGTCTGGATAGCTGCGCTGCCGACATTGAGGAGACATTGATCAATCAGGGTGTCACCGAAGCGGTGATCGCCGCGCACTCCCTGGGCGGCGCCGTTGCTGCTCGCCTGGCAACTCGTGGAAATGTTCGTGTTCACGCGCTGTGTCTGTATGCCCCGGCCGGTTTGTCCCCCGAAATCAATCCGGGCTTTCTCAGCGGTATGCGACGCGCACGTTCAAAAGAGTCAATTCTGCCATGGTTGCAAACACTGGTTTACGAACCGGAACTGATTACCGAGGCATTTTGGGAAAGAGTGCTTGCCGCCCGGGATACCGACCAAAAACTCGAAGCACTCGATCAATTTGCCTCGCAGTTCTTTCCAGATGAGACCCAGCGTTTTAACATTCTTGGAGATTTGGCTGAGCTGCAGATTCCAGTAAGAATAATTTTTGGGCGTCAGGATCGAATACTGGATGCGAACTGCACGAGAGATCTACCCGGTAACGTGGCGCTGCACCTATGGGATCAGTGTGGCCATATGCCGCATTTTGAGCACCGAAAACTGGCATTCCAGGTGCTGGAAGAAGTCAGGAGAAGTTGCTGAGAGCGTCGAAAAACACGCTTTTGAGCACTGCAAACCTGTTCGTAGCGTATTCAGCAAACACCTTCAAACGAACCGATTTACTCAAGGTATTGTAAAGATGGCCACAAGAGAAAACTTAACCCCTTCCGTAGACTGGGTTCGACTGGAAGTAGATACTGAGGACTGGCGGAGCACCCACCCCGACCTGCTGCGTCGCTGGTACTGTCAGATGCTGCTGGTCCGGCGATTCGAAGCGAAGTTGCTGGAGTTGGACAGTATTGGCCTGGTTCATGGGCCGGCGCATTCCAGCATAGGCCAGGAAGCGGGTGCCGTGGGTGCCATGTCGGTACTGGGCGCGAGCGATGGTATTAATGGGACACACAGGGCGCATCATCAGATACTGCTCAAACTTTTTACTGCCGTAACGCCTGAAAGTTTTGATCCGCTGGTAGATGATTTTACCGATGAAATGAAGGACACGGTGTACCGTTTCCTGGCGGAAATTCTTGGTCTTGCACCGGGTTATTGCGGAGGACGAGGTGGTTCAATGCACATGCGATTCGCCGAGGCTGGTGTGATGGGAACTTCTGCCATTGTTGGGGGGAACCCTCCACATGCTACCGGATACGGATTGGCAGACCGAATTTTGGGCAGGAGTGATGTTTCAGTGGCATTTTTTGGCGACGGAGCGGCGCAAAATGGTGCGAGTTATGAGGCTATTAACATCGCCGGTGCACACCGGACCCCCACAATCTTTTTTATAGAAAACAATCAAATTGGTGTATCGACCCGATTGGAAGAGGTGACCAGAGAGACTCGCCTGTCCTCACGAGGTGCCATGTTGGGTGTGCCTTCAATACAGGTAGATGGAATGGATGTTGTGGCTGTAAATCTGGCCATGCAGGAGGCTCGCCGAATTATTGCCGAGGAAGGCGGCCCGGTGGTTATTGAAGCCATGGTCTACCGTCATTATCACCAGTCCAGCAACAGAACCGGTAGTGATCTGGGTTATCGTACCAAGAAAGAAGAGGCGCAATGGTGGGCAAAAGATCCCGTAGCGGTAACTGAAGGCCGCCTCCGGGAGTTAAAGATACTTGATGATGCAGAATTTGCACGAATCGATGAAATGGTCACTCAGGCAGTAGCCGCGGCCGTGGACAAGGTTACTGAAATCGACTCCAGCACAAATACCGTGAAAATCAGAAAAGAATTATGGCCGGATCCTGCCACCGTGGATCAAGGCATTCTTGGTGATTTGAGTGAATTGGCTGATTGTCAGATGCTGGACCATGCAGATCTGGCTGACATGGAAACCGAAAAGATAAAGCTGGTAAACGCTGCATCTGAAGTTCTGGCGGATGCTATGGCCAGAGACAGCCGAATTATTGTTTATGGTGAAGATGTTCACAAGATGCGCGGTGGTGTCAGTGGGATGACTAAAGCGGCTATTGAGCGGTTTCCTGAGCGCGTTATGCCAATGCCTATCGCAGAAAACGGATTTACCGGTGTTGCTCTGGGAGCGGCACTAAGAGGTTTGCGCCCGGTTGTCGAAATCATGTTCGGTGATTTCTGTTTTACTGCGGCGGACCAGATTGCACACGGTGCCGGAAAATTTCGGCATATGTTTGGCGGAGATACTCCGGTTCCCGTTGTGTTACGGGCGCGCATTTCTCCTCATACTGGCTATGGATCACAACATTCCTGTGATCCATCCGCCCTGTTCGATCTGTTTCCAGGCTGGCGCATATTCTCTCCAACCAATGCTTTTGATTACATTGGAATGATGAACGCTGCTTTGCAGTGTGATGATCCGGTTGTCATTATCGAACACGTCGGTCTATACCAGAAATCCCATCAGGTTCCGAAAGACAATCGAGCCTATTGCATTCCGTTTGGAAAGGCCCATGTCGTGCGGGAGGGTGTCGCCTGCACCGTTCTGGCAACCTCATACATGGTTGAGCGCTCAGTCAAGGCTGCGAACGAGTCCGGCATTGACGCCGAGGTGATAGACCTGCGAAATCTTGACTGTCACGGTATCGATTGGGAATTGATTGGCGCCTCGTTGGAAAAAACCGGCCGGGTCCTGTTGGCCGAAGAGAATGCGCGCAGTATTTCATTGTCCGGAAAATGGGCGGCGGAAATCCAGGAACGCTTTTTCGATTTGCTGGATTTCGAAATCCTGCGTGTCACCGGAAAACTGGCAGCTCCGACTGTGTCTGCGGTTCTGAACGACGCTGCACTTGGATCTAAAAGTGATCTTACTACAGCCATGATCAGAATTACTGAGCACGCATAAATCCATATTGTCGAAATGACATCTTGCCCATCCTATCAATATGGGTCGAAACAATTAGGGAATTTACATTTATGAATCACAATAGACTTGGGCAGACGGAGATAAAAATTTCTGCTATGGGATTGGGCGCAAACTACGTTGGAGGCCACAATCTCTACGTGAATGTTGATGAAGGAGAAGGAATTCGATTGGTTAAACGCGCATTGGAGTTGGGCATTACTCATATTGACACGGCCGATGCTTATGGACATGGCCGCTCGGAGGAACTACTGGGTACAGCGATTGCGGGAAGTCGCGAAAATGTCTTTCTCGCCACTAAGGGAGGTAATCAGTTCGGCGAATTTGGGAGCGGTCCAAACAATAGCCCAGAATACTTGCGTGGTGCCCTGGAGAGGTCATTGAAACGATTGGGTGTTGACTACATTGACCTTTACTATATACATAAATACGACGGTGAAACACCACCAGAGGAGTCGTTTGGTGCGTTGATGGAATTTAAGAGTGAAGGCTTGATCCGAGCCGCCGGCCTTTCTAACTTTGGACTTGAACAACTGCAAAGAGCATCAACGGTAGGACGGGTAGATGCCGTTCAGGCTTGTTACAACCTGCTTCAAAGAGAAGCAGAGGCCGACACGATTCTGTGGTGTGGGCAAAATGGAGTGAGTTTCATTCCATGGGGAGGGTTGGCCTATGGTCTACTTGGTGGTCGATATCAACGTGACATGCAGCTTGATGAACAGGACTGGCGCCAACGTACCGGGATGTTTTCAGGAGACCGATTTGAACAAAACATGGATGTTGTTGATGAGCTGAAGGGTATTGCCGGTACGGTCGGTGCACCCACAGCCCATCTTGCAGTTCAGTGGCTGTTGTCACGTTCAAGTGTGAGTTCAGTTATTGCTGGTGCAAAAACTGTGGAACAAGTGGAAGACAATGTTGCAGCTGAAAATCTGACTCTGAATACTCAATGTCTGGATACCATTGATCAGTTAACGAAATTATAGTCAGATATATATAAATTTATACTTGGGATCACTACTGTCCGTATATGTACGCCTCCTCGGTTGCAACCCCCCAAGTTCACGTTACG
This sequence comes from Candidatus Poriferihabitaceae bacterium, assembly GCA_965213885.1. Classification (GTDB taxonomy): domain Bacteria; phylum Pseudomonadota; class Gammaproteobacteria; order Arenicellales; family Poriferihabitantaceae; genus VYFG01. The sequence goes on along the minus strand of OZ243919.1, from coordinate 1,615,358 downwards.
GCAGTTTAACAAGTCGTCGAGCGCGTCCGTATATCAGGCCTCTGATTAAAGCGGCATCACGATGTACCGCGGGCCGGTATGGATATCAGAGGGACAGGTCCAGATCGGTTAACAGGCTTCATAAAGCCTCGGACATTACATGGTTTTCCTGTCCCCATTTGTTCGACTGTTTTGCCCCTACTGCCTCTGTGCTCTGTTGAATGGTTGCAACAACCGCCCTACCGGTTCCTCGTGGTCAATCCGGTAGAGTAGCTCAAGTTTGCACAGTTTTGCAGGCAGGCGCAGTCGCCCTGAATGGAAAGCTGACAGTTAGTGGACAATGCCTTGTATTCGCGCCATCTCCGTTGCCAGGTTTTCCGTTGTATCAAGAAATTCGAAGAGTCCACCAAGATCATCAATATAATGCTGCCATTTCCCGGTGGCAGCATTTTCCCAGGAATATCTTTTCTTCCACAGTTCGACGTCATCATCCATGTATTCGAAGAAATCAATCAAGGTGTTTAGCTGTCTGTTTCGAGGCCCGTTGGGAGTGTCAGTGGTATCTGTGCTTAAAAAGGCAACCAATGTAAAAGGGTGATTTTGTGTAGCCTGCCGAAACAATTCCTCCAGCCTGGCTTTCGTAGCACTGTCTGTTTCACTGAACTGGACAAAGAGCTTCGCAAGACAATGCCCGTCATGGCCTCGCAAGGGATCAATATCATGTAAATAAAGCAGGCATTTCAATCTGAGTTCCAGAGAAACCGCAAGGTTGAAATGACTGGCTGTTTTGAGGGATTCCCATACGTTGTGAGATGGCCATCCGGTTGGGCCTCCGATTGGCGACAGATCTCCCTGTCTTGCCTTGAGCCGGAGGATTTCGTTCTCTATCAACCAGGCAGACTGTCGAAAAGCACGGGCATCGCCGATCAATCTCTGAAATTGCACCCCGTTCATAGTCTGGGCCTTACTGGATGCAGATGCTCACTGCTGATTTTCGGATGCACGTATTGCTCCAGTTGAGTGGGAATCGCCAATCAGTATATAAATGTCGTCGAGTGGACGCGCAAACCCACTTTCCCAGCCGCTGTCTACATCCATGTCCGGAACAGACTGGATCTGGCCGCTAACCTGTGGGATGAGCCGCAAGCCCAATGCATCAAGAACATTGAGCACCGTTCCAAATGCAGGATTGCCTTCAGATGATAGTGCCTTGTACAGGCTTTCTCTGCCCAGTCCGGATTTGGTTGCAATGGCAGTCATACCCTTGGATCGGGCAACATCTCCGAGAGCGGCTGTAATCACTCGTGGATCACCATCCTCAAACGCCGCTTCCAGATAGGCAGCGATGTCGGTAGGGTCCTCCAGATACTCCGCCGGGTCCCAAGGGCGTGTATTTGCCCTTAGTGCGGCTATTTGTTTTCGGGTATTACTCATCAGCTGGCTCCTGTGTCAGTTCATGGACCAGAATACGGGCTCTTTCGATGTCCTGCCGCTGGGTACTTTTGTCCCCACCGAGTAGCAGGACAGCCGTCTCACTGTCGGCAAGATAAAAATACACACGATATCCAGGTCCATAGTCGATCCGAAGTTCCGAAACCTTTCCTCCGAGCCGACGCATATCCCCCGGGTTGCTCATCGAAAATCGTTTGATGCGGATTTGTATCCGCGACTTCGCCTGTTTGTCGCGAAGCTTCCGGAACCATTTTTCATAGTCATCGGTCTGGAGGATTTCAATCACTGATCAATTGTATCCTATGAGATACAGCTTGACAAAACAAAAATACAGAAAATCACGTAAACACAGACGCACAATCAGCGTAACTCTCCATCGTTAAAACCTTTTCTCCTCTTCGTCGGGTTAGAAATTGGCCAAGCCTTGCCAGTTCGTCCTGGAGGCTCTCCCCCACCCGCGCTGCCGCTTTCATCACCAAGTACTGAAGCGGAGCCAATACGATTACGCGATAAATCCCGTTTGGTACATTGAGCATGTCTGGAGATGATCTACAGGAACGGCAAAATTTACTGTGGGGTGTTGTGAGGTCCGGACCGGATGCCGTGGATCGTGTCAGGATGCGCGGTTCAGAATGAATTCACCGTGAGGAATTCGTCTACCTGTTCAAGCGGGAGGCCTCAAATCGAGGCGCATTCAGGCGTTGACAAACATATGGTGCAAGGGCCGGAATAAACTGAATAAGGAAACCGAAATAATATCAATATCCATATATTACAGCAGGTTACAGAACAAAAAAGACGATTTCGCACTGAAGGATACTGGAGGCATGACAGCCGGAAACAGGAGTGAGCAGAACTGAAAATATTGACTATGTAACGGGTGGATAGATATCGAACCGTACAAGCTTGCCCCTGATTTCCCCGGATTTTCCGGGCAGCAGCGGCTGGGCATGGTGCGGTCTTTTCACCACGATACGTCGAACGGCCCGGGATCTCGCCACTTCGAGCATCTGGCGGTCCCGATCCGGGCAGTACAGTATGATTTCCTGGAGGAGTCGGATTCCTTTTCTGGGCAACGCACTGCCAGGGCGCGGCGGGTACATCGGATCAAGGTATATCACGTCCACCTCATGGTCCAGGTTACCGAGCCATTCAATCGTGTCGGCGCGCACCAGGTTGAGGCGGGAGGCGAGTCCGGTATCGTTGCAATGCAGCAGACCGTCTGCCAGGAGTGCGTGGGGCAGGGGGTGTTCCTCCACGGCGGTAACCCGGTGGCCTGCAGCTGCCAGATGGGCGGCATCCCCCCCTAGTCCGGCGGTGCCGTCGACGATTTCACAGCATCTGGACCCAATGGCGCGAAGCAGCGGATCCGCTCCCCTGGAGTTCCGACGGGACGACAGGTTGACCAGGAGCGGCCTGACGGCGGAATCCCTGCAATATCTGAGTTCCAGGCGTCCGCCCTCGTTATAGCCGATCAGGTACCGGGCATCATGCAGGCTGCCGGGAATGACCAGTGGTACATCAAGAGATTCGGCCAACCGCACTTCCCTGCAACAGGATTCGCCGTCGGAATGCCGGGAATCCGGTGGACGGGCAGAAGCCAGGACGGCGAATTGAGAGGTGGTCATCCGGTAGCGCTATCCGGGAATGGGGCGGCTATAATACCGTGCCACGATCAGACACCACATTCAATTCTGGAGGTTTCATGGGTTTTCTGACCGGTAAGCGCGCCCTGATCACAGGCATCGCCAGTACCCGTTCCATCGCATGGGGCATCGCGCAGGCCATGCACCGGGAAGGCGCCGAGTTGGCATTCAGCTATCCGAACGACAAGCTGAAGGGGCGGGTAGAAAAATGTGCCGGAACACTCGGTTCGGATATCGTCCTGCCCTGTGATGTATCCAGCGACGAGGGGATTGGCAGCCTGTTCTCAACGCTCGGGGAGCGCTGGGGCGGGCTCGATATTCTGGTGCATTCCATTGCATTTGCGCCTGCGGGGGAACTGGAGGGACTGTACCTCGACGCGGTGACCCGCGATGGCTTCAGGGTAGCGCATGAGATCAGTTCCTTCAGTTTCGCGGCCATGGGGAAGGCAGCGGCGCCGCTGATGGACGGGCGCAACGGCGCCATGGTCACACTGACCTATATCGGCTCGATACGCTCCATGCCGGGATATAACGTGATGGGTCTGGCCAAGGCCAGCCTGGAGGCCAATGTCCGATACATGGCCCAGTCCCTGGGTGGCCGGGGCATCCGGGTCAACGGCATCTCCTCGGGGCCGATCCGGACATTGGCCGCCTCCGGGATCAAGAACTTCAAGACGATGCTGGGACACTTCGAACAGGTGTCCCCGCTTGGCCGGGCAGTGACCATCGAGGAAGTGGGCAATGTCGCCGCATTCCTGTGCTCTGACCTGGCGTCCGGCATCACCGGCGAGATCACCTACGTGGATGGAGGGTTTAACACCGTGGGGATCAGCGATTACTTCGTGTCCGGCGCCGCGGAATAATATTTACTGGCACGGATCATTACCGGCCCGGTTTCACCGCTCCTGTGACAGTGACCGGTCGATCAGGGTGATCCGGGCCCGGACTGCCTGATGTGCAAGAGATTGAGATGAGAACATGAATAAATCGGTCGAGAGGAAAAACCTTCTCAAGCCTGCGGAGCGTCCGTTCTCGGAGGATCCAACGGTTTCCTTCACGATCCCGGCGTACTGGTACTACGATCCGGATATCTACGATCAGGAGAAATACCGCGTCTTCTACCGGAATTGGCATTATGCCTGCCATGCCAGCCAGTTGGCTGAAAACGGAAGCTATTTCACTACCCGCATCCACGATCAGAACATCTTCGTGATCAGGGGCGATGACGGTGAACTGCGGGGTTTTTATAACGTCTGCCAGCATCGCGGCCATGAACTGGTCCGTGGAACCGGCAGCACACGACTGATCGTCTGCCCCTACCATGCGTGGTCCTACCGTCCGGACGGTACGCTGGTCAGTGCGCGCAACACCGGGACCATCCCGGGATTCAGAGCCTGCGATTTTTCACTCAGGCCGGTCCGGGTGGAGGTGTTCCTCGGGATGGTATTCGTCAACTGCGACCCCGATGCCGAGCCCTTTCGGGAGATGATGGACGGTCTCGAGGAGGAGATACTCGGCTATGTTCCCGACGCCGGATCGCTGGTTTATGCAGACCGCAGGCAATACGACGTGGCCAGCAACTGGAAGGTGATCATGGACAACTTTCTCGAGTGCTACCACTGCCATGTGGCCCACCGCGACCTGGTCGACCTGATCAACATGGATGCCTACGCGACCCATACCCATCGCTGGTGGTCCAGCCATTGCTCACGCGGGCCCGTGAACGCGGACAGTTCGGCCTACAAGGTCAGGTCAGACGTCGACTTCAGCTATGCCGCCTGGTTCGTGTGGCCGAATATCACGCTCTGGGCCATGCCCGGAGAACCCAACCTGTCGGTGCTGCAGATGAATCCCGACGGGGTGGAGCAGACACTGGAATACCTGGACGTGTTCGCCACCTCACCGGAATTGAGCAGCGAGATGACAGATGCCTGCCGCTATCTGGATGACGTGCTGCAGCCCGAGGACATCGGGCTTTGCGAGAGCGTCCAGCGCGGGCTCAAATCCATCGGCTACAACCAGGGCCGCTTCATCGTGGATGACGGGCGCTCGGAGCTGAGCGAACATGGCGTGCATCACTTCCAGCAACTGGTGCGCGAGGCGCTTTCCCGACCGGCGCCGTGAACGGCCTGCCGAAGGGCCGTTCGCTGTCGGGCGTTCACCACTCGTTCGCGATCCGGTAAATGGCCTCGACGTTGGTGGCGCCCAGATGTCTCGAACGTTCCGGTGACCAGCCCTGGAGCACGTGGGGAGTGACTGCGGTGTCCTTGAAAGGCATCTCGTGGGTCATGGCCAGGGCGCCGAACGTTTCCGCAATGTAATTGGTGAAATAGGACAGGTTGGCTTTTCCCGGAGGGGTGGTGGGATATCCGTATTCCGTCTGGAAGTCCGGGTTGACCAGTCTGAGCTCCCGTTTATAGGTATCCAGCAACTGCTGGCGCCGGCTGTCCCAGGAGGGGACACCCTCGGCGGAGGCGATGAAGTTGTAGGGCAGGATTTCGTCCCCGTGCACGTCGATCCCGAGGTCCACACCCGTATCCTCCATCATACGCCGCATGTGCAGTACCTCCGGACTTTTCCTGTCGTCAGGCTCATGCCAGCAGCGGTTCAGGTTCGCACCTGCCGCATTGGTTCGAAGATGGCCCAACCAGGACCCGTCCGGGTTCATGTTCGGTACGATATAAAACGTCACTCGGTTCAGCAATTCCCGGGAAACAGGGTCGTTGCTGTCAAGAAGCCGGCTGATGAACCCTTCCATCCACCATGACGCCATGGTTTCACCGGGATGCTGCCGGGCGATGGCCCAACAGATTTTCCGGTTCGCTTTTGCATTTCCGACCCGGATGACATCCAGGTCCCTGCCCATCACCGAGGTTCCGGCATGCAGGACAGTCGCCCGGGGGGAAGTCTGTGCCACTGCGACCAGGCCGGCGAGCTTCTCCAGTGAATACGGTGCGAAGTAGGCATAGTAGACCGAGTCGTAGCCCGGCTGGTGCTGGATACAGAGTTCACCGTCCTCGTAGTAGGTGTCGACACGGAACCAGAATTCCCGGTCATAGGAAGCCACTGCCCGGTACCCATTCCAGCCGTCGGGATAACTGGATTCGCCGGCGTTGACGATGCGCAGCAGGCACTGCTGGTGGGCCGCCCCGGTGAGACGGAAATAGAACCACTGCAGGAACCCGGATTCCCGGTCCCGACGAATCTCCAGCCGGATGTTACCGGGTTCAGCGTAATCGATCCGCCGGATATTGCCGCCATCAAAGTTGCTTGATACATGCATGTTTGAAGTATTGACTGTTTTTTCCGGAGCATAGCATTCCCCGGGTTCAGGTGAGTGACAGTTCGTTGTATTCCCGGTTCGAATCGTGATCGTTCACGCAGTACAATGCATGGTTGATACAAACTGATGCCCAAGGTCATGTCCGAAACATTTCACAACAGCCCGGCCATGCTGAATCGCAGCTACGGCTCGCCGGAAATCGTGAACCAGCGGCGGGTCACGATGAGCCAGTTGTCAATCCGGGCGGGTGAGAACGTGCTGGACATCGGTTGCGGGTCGGGCTTCCTGACCCTGGAGCTGGCCGGGTCGGTTGGCGAGAGCGGATCGGTGGATGCGCTCGACATCTCCCGGGAAATGGTGGATGCAACCGTGGAACGCTGTCGAGGACTGCCGCAGGTTTCCGTCAGCCGGGGGAATGTGACCGAACTGCAGATGCCGCCGGAGAGTTACGACGCGGTAACCTGTACCCAGGTGCTGTTGTATGTGGCGGATGTGGAAAAGGCGCTCGGCCAGATGGTCCGGGTGCTGCGTCCCGGCGGCAGGCTCGCGGTCCTGGAAACTGACTGGCGCGGTGTGGTGATGAACAGCAGTCACCCGGGGGTGACGGACTCCGTCTTCCGGGCCTGGGACGATACGGTGCCGAGTCCGAACCTGCCCGTCCGGCTGAATCGACTGATGCGTGCGGCGGGCCTGGAGAATATCCGGGTGACGGCCATCCCCCTGCTGAATACGGACTATGATCCGGGGCTGTTCTCCGTCAGCACGCTCGACTGGATGGGCAGCAATGCGGTCCGGCAGGGTGCGGTGACCCGGGAGGAATCCCGGAAGTGGCAGGATGACCTGGAAGGCCTCGGCCGGGAAGGGAAGTACTTCTTCTGCGTCAACCGGTTCCTGTTCATCGGAAGCAGGCCCTGAGGCGATCCGGGGCATGCGGTCTTGACAGAAGCCATCCGAATCCGCACATTGTTCCCATGAGTCTCCACTCTTCCATTGAGGCCAGACTGCTGGCGCTGGACCCGGTTCACCTGGAAGTGGTCAATGAAAGCCACATGCACAGCGTGCCGGCGAATTCCGAGACCCATTTCCGGGTGACCGTGGTGTCGGAACAGTTCGAAGGTCAGCCGCTGCTGGCACGTCACAGGGTGGTCAACGGCATGCTCAAGGAGGAACTGGCAGCGGGCGTCCATGCGCTGGCGCTGCATACCCGGACCCCGGACGAGTGGTTCGAACAGGGCGGCGCAGTGCGGGATTCCCCGCCCTGCCTCGGCGGTTCAAAGGCGACCTGAATACGGACTTTCACGTCTCTTGAAACACGACCGGGAACCCCCATGTTACCGGCGTGGCGGGAAGTCTCCTGGAGATTCCCGGGCCACAGGATCATTCAAGTGTTTAACCATATTGCTTCACAGGAGAATATGATCATGACGACAATCGACCTTACCCCCCTCTATCGCAGCACCATCGGCTTCGACCGGTTCGGTTCCCTGCTGAATGCCGCCCTTGGCGCGGAAAAGCCCGCTTCCGGCGGATATCCGCCCTACAACATCGAAGTGGTCGGAGAAAACCAGTACGCCATCACCCTGGCGGTTGCCGGCTTCAACCGCAACGATATCGACATCCAGGTTGAAAACGGTGGGCTGACCATCCGCGGAAAACAGCAATCCGACGACAGGGAGCACAACTACCTGCACCATGGCATCGCCAATCGGTCTTTCGAACGCAAGTTCACTCTGGCTGACCATGTGGAGGTCACCGGCGCGGAACTGTCCAACGGCCTTCTGAAACTCGACCTGGTGAAGGAAGTGCCTGAGGCCATGAAGCCCCGGAAAATCGAAATTGGCGGTGATTCCGACACCGTGCTCGGGCACAAGTCCGTCAATGCGGCCTGACCCGGTCCACCGGGTTGATCAAGAGAGGGTGGTGACGTCGTCACCGCCCTTTTTCTTTTTGCGCACCAGCAAGACGGTATAAGATTCGTTCATGTCAGCCGTCTCCCTGTACACTGCGGCGCAGGTTCGGGAGCTTGACCGGGTCGCCATCGACGAATACGGAACCCCGGGTCTGGAGCTCATGGAACGGGCCGGCAGATGCACATTCGACCAGGTCGTCCGCCGGTATCACGGACAGGTGCCGGTGGTCGTGCTGTGCGGATCGGGCAACAACGGCGGGGACGGCTACGTGGTGGCCAGGCTTTTGCATGAGATCGGCATGGAGGTGCACGTACTTGCCACCGCCGATCCCGGGACGCCGGACACGCGGGCGGTGTGCCGGAGGTATCTGGATTCCGGTGGGCGCCCGGCATCGCGAGACACCGGCATTTTGGGGCGTGCTGCACTGGTGATTGATGCGATGCTGGGTACCGGGCTGTCCAGGGCACCCGAAGGCATCTGCGCGGAATTCATCAGGGCCGCCGGCTCCTGCCGGTGTCCTGTGGTGGCCGTCGATTTGCCTTCCGGGCTGTCCGGTGATACCGGCCGGGCGTTCGATCCCAGCATGCGCGCCGATCTCACGGTTACCTTCATCGGTCACAAGCTCGGTCAGTTTACCGCGGACGGCCCCGATCACTGCGGTGAACTGGTGTTCGACAGCCTGGGACTGGGCCGGGCAGTATACGACGCGGTACCCCCCGCCGCCGTACTGACGCACTCCCCGGAACTGCCGCCTCGCCCGAGGAACTCCCACAAGGGCCTGTTCGGCCATCTGGTGATCGCCGGCGGGGAACCCGGCATGCTGGGAGCGGCCATACTCGCCGGTAGCGCGGGGCTTCGCAGCGGGGCCGGGCTGGTGACGGTGCTGAGCGTGGAGTCGAACCTGGACCGGGCATCGCTGGTGCAGGCGGAGCTGATGACGCGGGCCTACCAGCCGGGCGGGGGCCCGGAAGAGCCGTTCGCCGGCGCGGATGCCGTGGTATTCGGCCCGGGAACTTCGGGTGGCGAGTGGAGTACCGACCTGTACGGCATTCTGACGGAAGTTGAGGTCCCCGTCCTTCTGGATGCGGGTGGACTTCATTTGCTGGCTGCCATGCCTGATCGCAGGGACAATCGGGTACTGACTCCCCATCCGGGCGAGGCGGCGGTGTTGCTGGGATGCGGGTCCGGGGAGGTCCAGGCCGACCGCCTTGCGGCCGCGACGGAAATTCAGCGGTGCTACGGCGGCGTCTGCGTGCTCAAGGGCGTTGGCACGGTGATCCGCGGTGCCGGCACGGAGATTTGTGACCGCGGCAATCCCGGCATGGCGTCAGCGGGTACGGGCGACGTGCTGAGCGGCATTATCGGAGCGCTCCTCGCCCAGGGCCTGCCGCCATGGGATGCAGCCCGACAGGGCGTCTGGCTGCATGGTGCGGCGGGTGATTCGGCAAGTGGCGAACTGGGCGAGCGGTCGCTGACGGCAACGGACGTGATCAACTGCCTGCCGTCAGTGCTGTCCGGATCAAGGAGTTAGATCACGATGTCCCGCACCGGCTGACCGGCGGTGGTCCTGGCAGTGCCCGGGGTCTGTGCTCCCGTGAACAGTCCGGAAGCCGGATTGCCGTTCTCGGCAGGTTTTGGCGCAAATCTGACTTGCGCGGAATCCACCCCGAAGGCAAAGTCCCGCCAGCGACTCACGCCCCCATGATGAACGGACTGGAAGACAGACGCGTGATGATTACCGCCGGTGCAGGCGGCATCGGTCATGCGATTGCCCGCGAATTCGCTGCCGCCGGGTGCAGGGTGCATGTAGTGGATGTGAACTCGGATGCGGTGGAGGAGATGCGCGCCTCGGTCTCCTGGGCGCACCGGGGGGCATTTTCTTCCGGGGATGTGTCGGACGAGCCCACCGTGGCCTTGCTGATGCGGCAGCAGCAGGAACGATTCGGCGGCATCGACGTGCTGATCAACTGTGCGGGCATCAAGGGGCCCACCGGGCCGGTGGAGACGCTGGCACTCGGGGACTGGCGGGAGTGTCTTGCGGTCAACCTGGATGCGACATTCCTGTGCTGCAAGCATGCGGTTCCATTGCTCCTCGAGGCACGCGATGCGGGTATCATCAATATCTCCTCCACCGCTGGCTGGCATGGCTACCCCCTGAGAACCCCCTATGCCTCGGCGAAATGGGCAGTGATCGGCCTGACCAAGTCCCTGGCGATGGAGCTGGGGCCGCGGGGCATCCGGGTCAACGCAATCTGTCCCGGGAGCGTGAGCGGAGCGCGGATGGACCGGGTCATCGCGGAAGAGGCGAGGGAGAAGGGTGTCCCCGAGGACGTGATCCGGCAGAACTATGCCCGCAGCGTATCGCTGCGGACATTCATGGATCCCGAGGATATCGCCTGCACCGCGGTGTTCCTGGCCTCCGCCGGAGCCCGCCGGATCACGGGACAGGCTATTTCTGTTGACGGCCACCTGGAGTCGCTGGGTGGCGTCGATGACTGAATTGACTTGGAATTGACCAGATGAACTTTGATTTGAGCGAAGAACAGAACATGCTGGTGGAAACCGCCAGGCGATTCGTGGAAGAGGAATTGTATCCTCATGAGATGGAAGTGGAGCGGAGCGACGAAGTGCGGCCTGAACTGCGCCGGCAGATCATCGAGCGATCTCTGAAGATCGGGCTGTACGCGGCCAACATGCCGGCGGAACTGGGCGGCGGTGGACTCGACCCCCTGTCCATGTGCCTGCTCGACCGGGAGCTGGGTCGTGCCAGCATGGCACTTCAGTACACCGTCGCCAGGCCGAGCAACATTCTGCAGGCCTGCGTGGGTGAACAGCGTGAAAAGTACCTGTACCCCTGTATCCGGGGCGAGAAGATGGATTGCCTCGCAATGACCGAACCGGGTGCCGGGTCCGACCTGCGTTCCATGAACTGCCGTGCCGAAAGGGAAGGGGAGGATTTTGTCATCAATGGTACAAAACACTTCATAAGTCACGCAGATGTATCTGATTTTGTGATTCTTTTTGCAGCAACCGGTGTAGAGGAAACCAAGCGGGGACCGCGCAAGAAGATCACTGCGTTCCTCGTGGACATGGGGGCGCCCGGTTTCACCGTGCGCAAGGGTTATCACAATGTCTCCCATCGCGGCTACCACAACTGCATCCTGGAATTCGACCGGTGCCGGATTCCGTCGGATCAGGTGCTTGGTGAGGTGGACAGGGGTTTCGAGGTGGCCAATGACTGGCTCGGCAACACCCGGCTTCAGGTGGCGGCCATCTGTCTCGGCCGCATCGACCGGGCGTTCGAGCTGGCGGCGTCCTATGCCGCTGAACGCAGGCAGTTCAACCAGACCATCGGCAAGTTCCAGGGGGTGGCGTTCAAACTGGCGGACATGGAACTGAGAAGGCGCTCCGCGGAGTTCATCGTGTACGACGCCGCTTGCAAGGCTGCGGAGGACCGGATGACGGACATGGATGCGGCCCTGGCCAAGCTCGCCTCCACCGAGGCACTGGCGTTCATAGCCGACGAGGCGCTGCAGATTCACGGGGGGATGGGGCTGATGTCTGATCTTCCCCTGGAGCGGATCTGGCGGGATGCCCGGGTGGAACGTATTTGGGAGGGTACCAGCGAAATCCAGCGGATGATCATTTCCCGTTCGATACTGAGACCCCTGGAGAATGCCGCCTGAACCGGGTACAGGTTCCGTGATCCGGCGCCTTCGCCGCTGCCTCAACCCTGCTTCCGTTGCGGTGGTTGGGGGCAGGGAGGTCGAGCAGGTGGTGTTCCAGTGCCGCAAGATGGGATTCGCCGGAGACATCCAGGTGGTGAACCCCGGACGTGCCGAGCTTGGGGGGCTGCCCTGTGTGCCGGATATTGACGCGCTGACGGAGGTGCCCGACGCCGCCTTTGTGGCGATCCCCGCGGAGCCCAGCATCGACGCCGTGGACCGGCTCTCCCGGATGGGGGCCGGGGGCACGGTCTGCTATGCCTCCGGATTCCGGGAAGTCGGTGCGGCGGACCGCCATCAGCGCCTGCTGGCCGCCGCCGGCGACATGCCGGTCATCGGGCCGAACTGCCATGGATTCATCAATGCCGTCAACGGTGCCGTGCTGTGGCCGGACCAGCATGGCATGGGTCGCTGTGATGCCGGGGTTGCCATCTTCTCAGCCAGTGGCAACATCAGCATCAACATGACCATGCAGCAGCGCGGACTGCCCCTTGCGTTGATGGTCTCCATTGGCAACCAGGCGACTGTCGGCGTGGAGGAACTGCTACAGGCGGTGCTGGAGGACGACCGGATCACGGCGGTTGGCCTGCTGATCGAGGGGTTGCGGGATCTGCCGAAATTCGTGGAGGTGGCGGGGCAGGCCGCCGAGATAGAAAAACCGGTGGTGGCCCTGAAGCTCGGACGCTCCGACGTCGGCGCCCACATTGCCATGAGCCACACGGCCACCCTGGCCGGGAAATCCGGCCTGTACGACGCGCTGTTCCAAAGGCTCGGGGTGGCGCAGGCCCCGGATCTGGAGACATTTCTCGAGTCCCTGAAGCTGCTTTCGGTCTGCGGGACGCTCCGCGGCAGCCGGGTGGCTTCCATGAGTTGCTCCGGCGGGGAGGCTTCCCTGGTCGCCGACCTTGCCGAAGATTTCGACATCTCGTTCCCGCCCCTGGACCCACGGCACAGGGCGGCGGTTGCCGCAACCCTGAACGAGTACGTCAACGTGGACAACCCGCTGGACTACCACACCTTCATCTGGGGCGACAGTGCAGGCTTGGAGGCCACGTTCGCCGCGATGATGCGGGGCGGGTATGATCTCACGATGCTGGTGCTCGATTTCCCCGCCACCAATCATTGCGATGCGAGCGAATGGGAGGCTGCGGCCAGGGCGTTTGCCAGGGCCGTCGGGAACAGCGGATACCCCGGAGCGGTGGTGGTGAGCATGGGAGAAAACGTGACCGGGGGGATTATCGGGGAAATGGCCGGCCACGGCATTCCCGTGCTGATGGGCATTCCCCAGGCCCTCGGTGCCGTGGAGGCGGCATCCGTGGCGGGCAGGATACGGTGTCCCTTGCCCCGCCCGCCGTCTCTTGCCCTTGAGGGCGGCGCCCCGGCGGAGTCCATGGACCCGGAAACCTGCAGCGAGCTTCACGCCAAGGGCCTGCTGGCGGACGCCGGGTTCCGGGTGCCCAGGGGGGCACTGGCCCGGAACGTGGACGATGCGATGGCCCTGGCAGGGGAAATCGGGTTTCCCGTCGTGATGAAGATCTCCGGAGAGGGCGCGGCGCACAAGTCCGAGCACGGTGGGGTCAGGACCGGCATATGCGATCCCGGCACCGCCCGCGAGGCCGCAGAGGCATTGTTTGCCTTGAGTGAACGGGTCCTGGTGGAGGAGATGGTGCACGGTGTTGCGGCGGAACTGATCCTGGGCATGGCCAGGGATCCGCAGTTCGGGCCCTATTTCATGATCGGCGCCGGCGGAACCCTGGTGGAACTGCTTGCCGACAGCGCCGTCCTGCTGCCCCCGCTTTCCGGTTCCGACGTCCGTGAGGCGCTCTCGTCGCTGAGATTCGCGCCACTCCTGGAGGGGTACCGGGGCGGCCGGTCGGCGGACATCGATGCGGTCATCGATTCGGCGATGGCGCTGGAACGCTTCGTCAATGCCCATCTTGACCACCTTTTGGAAGTGGATATCAATCCCCTGATCGTGCATCCGCGGGGGTGCGGCACGACGGTGGCGGATGCACTGATTGTTTTCGGCCAACCAGTCATTCAATGACTGGTTGCAACCTTTGAAATCTATCCTGACCAGGGAGCCAACGATGGAATCACCACTCAAGATCAGCCGTGAAGGCGCCGTTCTGGAAGTTGTTCTCGACCGTCCGAAAGCCAATGCCATTGACGTGGCCACCAGCCGTCAAATGGGGGAGGCGTTTGCGGAATTTCGCGACGACCCGGACCTTCGGGTTGCCATCATCACCGGCGGGGGGGAGAGGTTCTTCTGCGCGGGGTGGGACCTCAAGGCGGCTGCCGGGGGTGAGTCGGTGGAATCCGACTACGGCATCGGAGGATTTGGCGGCATCCAGGAACTGCCGGACCTCAACAAACCCGTGATCGCGGCGGTGAACGGAATTGCCTGTGGGGGCGGATTCGAGCTGGCCATCTCGGCGGACATGATCATCGCATCCGAAACCGCCTCTTTCGCGTTGCCGGAAATACGCGCCGGCACACTGGCGGATGCCGCCACCATCAAGCTGCCCCGGAGAATCCCCTATCATGTGGCCATGGACCTGCTTCTCACCGGACGCTGGATGGATACCGCGGAAGCCCACCGCTGGGGACTCGTCAACGAGGTCACGGAACCTGATGCGCTGATGGGTCGTGCGAGGGAGCTTGCCCGGCTGCTGGCCAGTGGCCCTCCCCTGGTGTTTGCGGCCATCAAGGAGACGATCCGGATGACCGAGTGCCGGACCACCCAGGAAGGTTTTGACCTGCTGCGCGCATCCGCGATCCCCACCGTGCGCACGCTGTACGACAGCGAGGACCAGCTCGAGGGCGCCCGGGCATTCGCCGAAAAGCGCGACCCCGTCTGGAAAGGGAAATAGAGAGCCCGGCGGGGCCGGACGGGGACCGGGTGGCCGGGGATCTGTTCCCCGGAGTTCCCCAGGTTTCCTCAGGTCCGGTGCCAGTGGCCGTCCACGCCGAAAAATTCACTGCCGTCCCGGCGGTAGAACGTCGATTCCCCACGATCCAGCAGCTTCGCTAGCATGGCCGGTGGTGCCAGGCCCAGATTGTCCGCTGATTCGGCCAAGTGATGGGCACCCAGTTCGTCGATGAGTTCGAAGGGCCCTTTTTTCCATCCGAAACCCCAGCGCATGGCCCGGTCGACATTGACGATGTCGTCCGCGATTTCAGGCACCAGGTCCGCACTGTAGCAGAGGGTTTCGGTCATGAGGTTGCGGACGAAACGTCCGTTGGCGCTGTCCGCGGCGAACAGCCCCTGAAGCGATTGCTCGTTCTCGGGCAGGACCACCTTGCCCGAGGGCTGCCATTCATCCCTGGCGACATCGAATACCGCCATGGACTTGCTGCCGTCGTCGTGGCGGATGAGTTTGTAGAAGCCGCCACCGGATTTTCTGCCGAGCTGACCCCGGTCGTACAGTTTCTGGACCGGGTCGGTGAACCGGACAAATCGCCTTCCCGCGTCACCGTCCGGCAGGTTAGCCTCCAGGTTGCGCCCGACGTTGTACATGACGTCCAGGCCGATCAGGTCTACGAGTCCGTACAGCCCCGTCGCCGGCAATCCGATGGGCGCTGACATCAATGCATCGACAGTCTCGATATCCAGGCCGTCCTCGTTCATCGAGGTCTCCGCGATGTGGAGTCCGGCCAGCATCCACATGCAACCGATGCGGTTGCCGATGAAATTGACCGTGTCCTTGGCATATACCACGCCTTTGCCGAGGGTGTTTCCAAGAAAATCCGCGAGGGTCCCGATCACCTCCGTCCGGGTAGCCTCCCCCGGCACCAGCTCCACCAGTTTCATGATGTGCACGGGGTTGAAGAAGTGGGTCACAGCGATGTCACGGCACAGCCGCTCCGGCATTCCCGTGTAGATGTCCCTGAGCGGGATTCCCGAGGTGTTGGTCGTGATGATGGAGTCGTCCCGGCGTACCGCTTCCACCCGGCTGAACATGTCTCGCTTGATGCCGACATCTTCCACGATCGCCTCGCAGATCCAGTCGCAGTCCGCTATCCTGTCCAGGCCCCCGTCAAACGAGCCGGTCCGGATATTGACCAGCAGGCCGGGATCCTGCACCACCGGTGCCCGGCCCCCGGACAGTCTCTCCAGGGCGGAATTGCAATTGGATTCGTTCAGATCCAGGAGCAGTACCTGGCAGCCGGCGTTGGCGCATATTCCGGCGATGCCGGAGCCCATGGTGCCCGATCCGAGCACGGCGACTTTTTCGATTCTGGTCATGACGATAGGGTAGTTGCAGTGGAATATACGTGATCAGACATTGCCGTTCCGGACCAGTTCGCGTAACGTGAATTTCTGGATTTTTCCTGTGGATGTCTTGGGCAGTTCCATGAAGACCACGCGCGATGGCCGCTTGAACCCGGCCATGTGTTCCCGACAGAAACCGATGATCTCGTCCGCATCGGCTTTTGCTCCGGGTTTCAGTTCAACAAAGGCACACGGAGTTTCACCCCATTTCTCGTCGGGCATGGCCACCACGGCGGCCGCGGCCACACTGGGGTGCCGGTAGAGGACTGATTCCACCTCAATGGAGGAAATGTTCTCGCCGCCGGAGATGATGATGTCCTTGAGGCGGTCCTTGACCTCGATGTATCCGTCCGCATGGACCACGGCCAGGTCGCCGCTGTGGAACCAGCCGTCCTTGAAAGCCTCGCCGGTTGCCTGTGGATTCTTGTAGTAGCCTTTCATGATCGGGTTTCCGCGCATCACCACCTCGCCCATGGTCACGCCGTCGGCGGGCACCTCCCTGCCGCTGTCGGTGTCAACGACCCGGACGGACTCCATCATGGGAAACCGTATACCCTGGCGTGCCTTGATTTCCGCCTGGTTCTCCACGGCCAGCCGGTCCCAGTCGGGGTTCCAGTCGCAATAGACGACGTGACCATAGGTTTCCGTGAGTCCGTATACATGGGTGACATTCATGCCGAGGGCCGCAGTCCTCTCCAGCACCTTGCTGGGAGGGGGGGCGCCGGCCGTCATCACCTCCAGCGTGTAGTCCGGCCGGAACTGTTGCTCGGGGGGCGCCGAGGTAAGCATGGACAGGATGATCGGCGCGGCGCCGAAGTGGGTGACACGGTAGTCCCGAATGGCCTTGAAGATGACCTCGGCGGAAATGGTCCGGTTGCAGATGAATGTGCCCCCCATGATCCCCATGGTCCAGATATGCCCCCAGCCGTTGCAGTGGAACAGCGGCACGGTGTACAGGTAGACGGGGTGTTTCGGGACCCGCCAGGCCGCCACCGTGCCCATGGACATCAGGTATGACCCGCGATGGTGATACACGACGCCCTTCGGCCTCCCGCTCGTGCCCGAGGTGTAGTTCAGGGTCAGTGCATCCCATTCCGATTCCGGGTATCCCCATCCGCCGTCGCTGTCGCCCGTGCCGAGGAGGTCGTCGTAGGTGATCCGTCCGAGCCGGCCCCCGCCGCCCTCGGGGGAGGGGAACTGGTCATCCACGATGTCCACCACTTCCGGAGGTCTTTCCATGGAAGCCAGGGCTTGCCTCACCGCCATGGAATAGGCCGTATCGGCAATCAGCACCCGGCAGTCGCTGTGTTCCAGGATGTAGGCGATGGTGTCCGGGTCAAGGCGCACGTTGATGGCGTTCAGCACGCCGCCCGACATCGGCACCCCGTAGTGGGCCTCCAGCAGTTCCGGTGTGTTTCCCGCGATCATCGACACCGTGTCGCCCCGGGAAACGCCGAGGGCATTCAGCCCGCAAGCCAGTCGCCTGGCCCTCGCGGCTACTTCCTTCCAGGTATACCGTCTCCGCCCGTAGATGATCGCATCATGATCCGGGTAGGCGTCGCTGGCCCTGGCGAGGATGGAAATCGGGCTCAGAACCACATGGTTCAGGCCGCCAATGGGGGGCAGGATATCGTAGTGTTCTTGCATATACTTCTGCCAGCAGTGCCGACGGAAATAAAATACCGGCGATTGTAAGACAATTGCGACCGCTTCGGTCGCATTCAGGCACGGATCCGGAGGCATTTCTACCTATCATCGCATCCCGCCCCGATGACAGTTGCCCCGCTCTCCATGCACGGCCAGACACTCGTATATTCCCGTCGGATTCGTACGACCCCGTTCGAACAGAGAATCTTCGAAAACGGAGTCAGGGAAGTGTCGGTGTACAACCACATGACCCTGGCGTCGGTATACCGGTCACTCGTCGAGGACTATGAGCATCTTCGCCGTCATGTCCAGGTCTGGGACGTATCCTGCCAGCGCCAGGTGGAGGTTGTCGGGGCCGACGCCCTGGCATTGGTGGAACTGGCCACACCGAGGGAAATCTCCTGCTGCGACATCGGGCAATGCCTGTACACGCCGCTGGTGGATGAGAACGGAGGCATCGTCAACGACCCCGTCATCCTGCGCCTGGACACGGACCGGTTCTGGATATCCGTTGCGGATTCGGATGTGCTGTTGTGGTTGAAAGGCCTTGCGGCGGGCCGCGGGCTGAATGTGCGGGTTTTCGAGCCCGATGTCAGTCCCCTGGCGATCCAGGGCCCGAGGTCGGAAGACCTCATGGAAAGGCTGGCAGGCCCCGGGGTGCGTGAACTCAGGGCTTTCCGGTTCATCCGCTGTGAACTGGCCGGCACGTCCGTGGTGCTGGCGCGTTCGGGCTGGAGCGGCCAGGGCGGATTCGAGATCTACCTGCAGGATTCCTCCCGGGGTCTGGAACTGTGGGACCTGGTCTGGACGCAGGGCCGACCGTTCAATATCCGCGCGGGCTGTCCGAATCTGATCGAACGCCTGGAGGCCGGGCTGCTCTCCTACGGGAGCGACATGACGCTTGACTCCAATCCCATGGAATGCGGCCTGGACCGGTTCTTCAGGCTCGGCAAGGCGGCGGAATATCTGTCCCGGGATGCTCTGGACCGGATCAGCCGGGAGGGGGTCCGGCGCCGGCTGGTTCATCTGCTGGTTCCCGGCGACGCCGTGCCCGCACCGAGGTCGGTCTACCGGGTTTCGGACAGCTCGGGACACCCGGCCGGCCGGGTCACGAGTCTCGCATGGTCGCCGCGCTTCCGGGGGAACCTGTCGTTCGCGACGGTGGATGTCTCGGTGTCGGAGCCGGGAACCGTGCTGACCGTCCATACGAGTGACGGCGCGCGGGAAGGCTCGGTCAGGAACCGGGCATGGCAGTGAATGGCCCGGACGGCATCCCGGTCGGTCTGCTGCCGCAGCGTCGGCGGGTCTATCTGAAGTCGGCGGGATGGGTTGAGTGCGTGACCAACTCCAGGGTTTCCTGGATTTTCAGGCGACGCGCCATATCATTGTATTCGTTCACAATGTCCTGACAGTCACGGGCCAGTTTGCTCATGTAGCCCACCGGGTTGCGGAGTTCCCAGTGCTCCGGGGCGATGATGAGTTGGCCTTTGGCTTGCTCCTTGCGCAGAAAGGGAGGGGAACACCAGATTTCCTCTCCCATTTCGGTCATGTGGTAAAACCAAAGTCCGTTTTCTTCCGCCTCCTCCATCATTGGCTCCAGGCTGGTGGAAATTACTTGCTCCAGTATGTGCAGATTGGACATAGGCACTCCTCCTTTGTGAATCACTGACCCTACACTATACTTCCTGAGCCGTTTGCGGTCAAAACATAATAGTTATGGATGTCATAAATATATAAATTTCAAACTATTATGTTATGTATGTAAAGAGATTTATTCGATATGGGGCAAATGCTCCTGTTCGTACATCCGGTATGCCGTTTCAGACATGCCAAGGGCGCAGTAGGTGGATTTGGCCGCGTGGTTGTCCTTCTCGACATACAGCCTGAAGCCGCAGACCCCTGTTGCCCCGGTCGCCAGATCCCTGACTCGGTCGTACAGTGAGCGGTACAGTCCCCTGCGGCGATACTCCGGCAGCACGTACACGCTCTGGATCCACCAGAACATGCCGTTGCGCCAGTCACTCCATTCCATGGTGACCATCAGCGACGCCACGATGAACGGCTTCCCGGCCGGACCGGTCTCCACCACCAGGTAGAAGCCGCGCTCGGGGTGCTCGACCATGCCGCGGACTCCCGCCGTGATGGTGTCGTGATCCAGCGACATGCCCTCCGTTTCCCGGGCCATGCGGGTATTGAACGATGCGATGGCGGCGATGTCTTCCGGACCGCCGTGTCGTATCCTGAATTCCACTTGGGACGGCATGTGCTGGCCGGTGGCGGGGGGCGCGAATCCTACCCGAATCGCCGCCGGTGGGATACCGGCGGGAGATCCGGGACTTTCCGCCGGGCTAGCGTGCGCAGGGCAACAGCCGGCGTCCCCGGCTCCCGCCAGCGTGGACTCGGGGGCCGTGGATGAATCAGTCCTCCAGCAGCGCGGGCCAGTTCCTGTCGGCCTGCGCGATCAGGTTGTCCATGTCGCCCAGCCACTGCCGCTTGATGTCCGCGTCGTAGTTCAGGTAGAGCTTGCCGTCGTGCAGGCTCCAGTGCTTCGGGTCGCCCTTGGCCGTATACCCCCCGGCCGCGGCCCAGGCGCAGTATCCGCCGTACTGCGGTGCGTATTTTTCCGGATCCGCAAGGAACAGATCCAGGTTCTCCTGGCTGGCAAACAGCCAGTTTGCGCCCTTGTACGAGGTGCTGTACTTCTTGTTGCCCTTGACGGGCTTGTTCTCGGTGAAATAGCCGGTGACGTCATAGCCCCCCGCGGCATTGCTGGAGAACAGGGAAGTGTAGACCTGGTCCTTGGCGGCAAGGGCGGGATGTGCCAGGGCCAGCAACAGGGCCATTGCGGACAGGATTCGTGAAAGGGTGGTTGCCTTGAACATATTCATGGTGACGTGTTGAGGGTTGCATGATACACCCTGTGACGCGCCGGCGGCGAAATGGTTCCCTTGCGCTGACGACGATCTGATACGATTGCCGGCGTTTCAGTCTCCTACCACAGCCCAGTGATGATCTGATGATGACCGATCGCTACGACTACATCATCGTCGGTGCGGGTTCCGCGGGATGCGTGCTGGCCAACCGCCTGAGCGACGATCCTGGCAACCGGGTGCTGCTGCTGGAACATGGCGGCTCCGACCGCAGCATCTTCATTCAGATGCCGACGGCGCTTTCCATTCCCATGAACACGGAGCGGTTTGCCTGGCAGTTTCATACCGAACCCGAACCCTTCCTGGACAACCGGGTCATGCATTGCCCCAGGGGCAAGGTGCTGGGCGGATCGTCCTCCATCAACGGCATGGTCTACGTGCGTGGCCATCCGCTGGACTTCGATGCATGGGAGGAGGCCGGCGCGGCAGGTTGGGACTACCGGCACTGCCTGCCGTATTTCCGCCGGGCCGACGACTGGAAGTTCGGCCGCGACGCCTATCGTGAGCAGGGAGGACCGTTGTCCGTCTGCAACGGCAACGAGATGCAGAATCCGCTGTACCGTGCCTTCATCGAGGCGGGGGTCCAAGCGGGTTATCCGCCGACCGGGGACTACAACGGTCATCGCCAGGAAGGCTTCGGGGCCATGCACATGACCGTCAGGGGCGGCGTTCGTTGGTCGGCGTCCAACGCCTACCTGAAACCGGCGGCGGGACGTCCCAACCTGACAGTGGTCACCGGGGCGCTCACCAGGCGGGTGATTCTGGAAAACCGGGCCGCCACGGGCGTGGAGTATGAAACCGGCGGAAATGCCGCAAGGGTCGGGGCGGACAGGGAGGTGATCCTCAGCGCTGGATCGGTGGGCTCCCCCCATCTGCTGCAACTGTCGGGAATCGGTCCGGGCGACGTGCTGCAGGCAGCGGGCATCCCGGTTCTGCATGAACTGCCCGGCGTGGGAGAGAACCTTCAGGACCACCTGGAATACTATTTCCAGTTCCGGTGCCGCCGGCCGATCACCCTGAACGCGAAACTGGGTCTCCTCAGCAAGTTCCTGATCGGGGCCAGGTGGCAGTTCTTCCGCAGTGGGCTTGGCGCCACCAATCATTTCGAATCCTGCGGATTCATCCGGTCCCGGCCGGGTCTGAAGGCACCGGACATCCAGTACCATTTCCTGCCCGCCGCCATGCGCTACGACGGTAGGGCGGCGTTCGACGGGCACGGTTTCCAGCTGCACGTCGGTCACAACAAGCCCGCAAGCAGGGGGCATGTCAGGGCGCTAACGCCCGATCCCGCGGACAAGCCGCAAATCCTGTTCAACTACCTGCAGCATCCGGACGACGTCCTGGGTTTCCGCCGCAGCCTGCACCTCTCCCGGGAGATCATCGCGCAGGAGGCGATGGATCCGTACCGGGGTGACGAGATACAACCCGGTGCGGGCGTGCGGACAGACGACGAAATCGATGCCTGGATCCGGCAGAACGTGGAAAGCGCCTATCATCCGTCCTGCAGTTGCCGGATGGGCACCGATGACATGGCGGTGGTGGATCCGGAAACCCGGGTCCAGGGCGTGGACCGGCTGCGGGTGGTGGATTCCTCCATTTTCCCCGTCATCACCAACGGCAACCTGAACGCACCGACCATCATGACCGCGGAACGTGGCGCGGACCTGATCCTTGGCAAGGGCATGCTGCCCCCTTCGGATGCCTCCGTGGGCGTGGCCGACAGGTGGGAGCAATCCCAGCGCAGCGGCTCGCCGGCCCGCCGGTCGGGCGATGCCCGGTAGGTTTTCGGTGGCGCTCCCGGTGGTCAGCCGGGAGCGGATCGAACAGACGCTGGAGGCCCGATGGGGCCTGCGGGGCACCCTGGTCCCGCTCAACGGGGAGCGTGACCTGAATTATCGCGTCCATGTCCAAGGGCAGCCGGAAGGGCGCTCCCGGGTTTTCAAGATCTGCAATGCCTCCGAGGACACGTCCGTGCTGGAGTGCCAGGAACAGGCCCTTGCCGGAATGGCGGATCTGGACGGGCTCGAGTTTCCCCGGGTGATTCCGACGGTTGACGGCGAAAGCAGGGCAACCATACGGGCGGACAACGGAAGCCTTCACCTGTGCCGGCTGACGAGCTGGGTCGGCGGGCGGCTTTTCTCCGGGGTGAATCCCAGGGAGGCGGCCCTCCACCGTTCCCTGGGGCAATGCATCGCGCGGGTCGGTCGGGCACTGCAGGATTTCCGTCATCCGGCCCTGGAGCGCCCTTTGCCCTGGGACCTGTGCCGGGCCATGGAAGTTCTGGAGGCATACCGGTTGCCGGATGCGGACCCGGGTAGGGAGGGCCTGATCGCCGTATTCTCCGGGCTTTACCGGGAACGGGTGCTGACGGCGAGCGAGGCCCTGCGCCGGGGGGCTATCCACAATGATGCCAATGACAACAATATCCTTGTCGAACTTCCTGCGGGCGCGCAGGGGCGGGTGTGCGGGCTCATTGACTTCGGCGACATGCTCTACGGATGGCTGGTGTCGGATGTTGCGATCGCCTGCGCCTACGCGATGCTGGACAGCGACCGCCCCCTGGATGTCGCGGCCGACATCGTGGCCGGATACCACGAACAGAATCCGCTCTTGCCGGAGGAGATCGGCGTGGTTTTTCCGCTGGCCTGCATACGACTTTGCCTCAGCGTCTGCATCGCCTTCCACCACCTCAACGCGGAGCCCGGAAACCGCTATCTCGGCATCGGCACGGCGCAGTCCTGGCGGACGCTGGAGATCCTTTCGGAGGTGCCGCCGGACCATGCCGCCAACCTGTTCCGGGACCGGTGCGGACTGGAAGCCGTTCCCGGTTCGGCGGAGACCACGGACTGACTGTCAGGCCGCGGGAGCACCTCTCCCGGTTCCGCACTTCTTTATTCTTCATCAGGGTGGAACGGAGCGATGTCACTGTCCGTGCACGGCCGGAAGCACCGGACTGCATTTCGATCGGCAGCAAGGTCGCCGCCGGTGAGATGGACGGAAACGATCTGCGCGCCGGTTCGGGCTCGGGGCGACTGATCGGTCTGGATACTCATGACGGAACCCCCGGAGGATTGAAGGGAATGGAAAACGGTCAGCGGAGGTGCCTCACCGGCCCGCCGCCCAGCCATCCCCTACCGGCCACTACGTTCCTCACCGTGGAGGGATGCAGGTTGCTGCGTACCGTGACCCCGGCGTCCAGGAGCACGCACCAGACCCGCACGGCGTGATCCGGCAGTGCGCCGGCATCCGCCGCGTGGCCATGCTCCCGCGTCTTCCTGCCCCACCCCTGTTTCTTCCGGAGGCGCCGTAAAGCCTGTCCGTCCCGGCGGTCAATATTTTCAGTGGCGCTACCCGGATTTTCGATATTGCTTACCTTTGCCGATTGATTGCATCGCAATCATGGCGTACATTCGGATGCCGCGACTTCCGGAAGGTACGACCATGGCAAGCATCACGATCCGAAATCTCGATGATAATGTGAAGACACGCCTGCGTGTACGCGCCGCCGCAAACCATCGTTCGATGGAAGAGGAAGCACGGATCATCCTCCGCGAAGCAGTGGGCCGCAAAACGGACCCCCGGAACCTGGCGGACATTGCCCGCTCGCATTTCGGTCCGGACAACGGGGTAGATCTGGAATTGCCGCCACGTGGGCCGGGGCGCGAACCGCCGTCCCTCGATTGATCGCGCGGTCATGTCTGTGGTGCTGGACACGAATGTCATATCTGAACTGATCCGCAGGTCTCCGGATCCAGGCGTGGAAGCGTGGGTTGCCGGCAATCCTCTGGAGGGCCTGTATTTCTCGGCGGTCAGTGAAGCAGAGTTACGTTACGGCGCCGCCATTGTGGCTGCGGGCAGGCGGCGGCAGATGCTGATATCAAACATCGAGCGGCTGCTGCAGGATGCCTTCACGAACCGGATTCTGCCGTTCGATGGCGGAGCGACCCGTGCTTATGCGGATCTTGCCGCCAGGCGCCGTTCCGCCGGCCGTCCTGTCGCGCACATCGATTGCCAGATCGCGGCAATCGCCCGCTCGCGCGGGATGGCCGTGGCGACGCGCAATGTCCGCGACTTCCAGGGCATGGACATTGAAATCGTAGATCCCTGGACGGCTGGAATCTGACGGGTCGAGTCCCCCTTCCGGAAACATTCAGACAGGATTTCAATTTCTTCAGTCCTGCCAATCCATGTATTACATGCCAAGGCCTGCGGAGTTGTTGAACAGGAATGCTGATGAGCGAATTGGGTGTATGGTCCATCACGGCTCGGAAATGAGAACGGGAGGGGTGGCCAGACATCGGTGCCCTGAAATTTCCTGCAGCCGCAGGGCCGTGATTTCATGAAGTCAGTCATGGGGCAAGGCAGGCGAAGGCGTTGTTGTCGGTGACCTGAAAATCAACCGGGATGCATCCAGATTCTCAGTCATGCGGCCTCTCTCTCGACCTGGAAATCGTCGGGGACCGCATTTATGCCTTTGGCGCGATCCGATCGGACACCGACCAAAGTCTGGCGTATTCGGGTAAGGGTGTTGTCGCGGCATTGGCGCAGCTCGACGGCTTTGCCAAGGACGCATCTTTTTTAATTGGGCACAATCTGATCGCCTTCGACCGACCCCGTCTGGCAGCGGTAATGCCGAATCTTCAACTGCTGAAGCTTCCGGTGGTGGACACGCTGCGCCTCAGCCCGCTCGCATTTCCCCGCAACCCCTATCACAGCCTGATCAAGCACTATCAGGACGGCAGTATCAAGAGCGGGAAGCGGAACGACCCGGAATGGGATGCCCGGATTGCATTGGAGGTGTTTGGCGATGAGCGCAGGGCATTGGCCAAGGCTGCACCGGATTTGCTTGCGGCATGGCACTGGTTGTGTACGCCGGATTCCGCTGGTGCGGACAGCGCTCTGGACGATTTCTTCCAGCAGGTTCGGGGAGCCTGCCGTCCGTCGCGGACCGATGCTGCAATGGCGATCGGACAGAGGCTGGAGAACTCCGCCTGTACAGTACAGGCGCAATACTTCGTGATGCTCGATGACAATCCCGGTTGGCCGCTGGCATATGCGTTGGCGTGGATGAGTGTTGCCGGCAGCAATTCGGTCATGCCGCCTTGGGTGCGCCATCAGTTTCCGGAAGCAGGGCAACTGGTGCGCCGCCTGAGGGATACCGCCTGCACCGATCCGGCTTGCAGCTGGTGCCGGAATCGGCATGATGCAGGTAAGGAACTGAAACGCTGGTTCGGTTACGACAGATTTCGACCTGAGCCGATTGACGAAGACGGCAGGCCCATGCAGCGGGGAATCGTCGAGGAGGTGATGGCGGGACGGCACGTACTCGGGATTCTACCCACGGGCACCGGCAAATCCCTCTGCTACCAGATCCCCGCATTGTCGCGCTACGACAAGACCGGTGCGCTGACGGTGGTGATATCGCCCCTGGTTGCGCTGATGGCGGATCAGGTGGCCGGACTGGAGGAGCGTGGCATCGGCTGTTGCGTGACGGTAAACGGGCTATTGTCAATGCCGGAGCGTGCCGACGCTCTGGACCGCATCCGGCTGGGGGACGCCGGTATCCTGCTGATCTCGCCGGAGCAGTTGCGTTCCCGTCCGCTCAGGCGAGTACTGAATCAGCGCGAGATTGGAGCCTGGGTGCTGGACGAGGCACATTGCCTGTCGCGCTGGGGGCATGATTTTCGGCCCGATTACCGCTATGTGGGTCGTTTCATCCGTGAAATGGCGGGCACCGAACCCATACCTCCGGTTCTGTGCCTGACCGCGACCGCCAAACCCGATGTTGTTGGAGATATTTCCCGGCATTTTCGGGACGAACTCGGCATCGAACTGAGCGTGTTCAACGGCGGTGCCGAGCGCCTCAATCTCACCTTCGAGGTGATCCCGACCACGACAGGAGAGAAGCTCTCGGATATTTTCCAGGTCCTGACGTCCCATCTTCCTGCAGACGGGCCGGGCGGCGCCATCGTCTACTGTGCGACGCGCCGGCAGAGCGAGAACATCGCGGAGTACCTGCAGTTGAAGGGTATTGCCGCGGATCGCTTCCACGCAGGCCTGCCTCCCGAAACCAAGAAGGATGTGCAACGGCGCTTCATTGCGGGTGAACTGCGCGTGATCTCCGCCACCAACGCCTTTGGCATGGGTATCGACAAGCCGGACGTTCGTCTGGTCATCCACGCCGATATACCGGGTTCCCTGGAGAACTATCTGCAGGAAGCCGGCCGCGCCGGCCGCGATGGAAACTCGGCGCGTTGCGTTCTTCTCTATGCGGCGGATGATGTCGAGCGTCAATTCGGGATGTCGGCGCGGTCTCAACTTACCCGCGAAGAGATTCACGGAATCCTCAGGGCATTGCGCAATCTGGATCGGAAGAAGCGCTACGGCGGCGATGTGGTGGCGACCGCGGGGGAAATCCTCGACGAGGACGAGGAACAGGCGTTCGGGCGTGATTCCGCGACCGATGATACCCGGGTGAGGACCGCTGTCGCCTGGCTGGAGGAATCACGGCTCCTGGCCAGGGAGGAGAATTTCGTCCAGGTGTTCCCATCCTCGCTTCGGGTGAGTTCGATCGATGGGGCCAAACGGCGACTTGACGGGGCTGGAATCTCGGATGCGTATCGTGGGCAACTGCTGCGCATCTCGGAGGCGCTGATCGAAGCGGGCGCCGATGAAGGGGTGAGCACGGATGAACTGATGGGAGTCTCTGGCCTGAGTCCCGAACGTGTCCGCGGCGCCCTGTACGACCTCGAGCGATTCGGTATCGCCAGCAATGACACCGCGCTGACAGCGTTCGTCCACGCCGGCGTGGCCCGCTCGTCGAGGAAGCGCCTCGAAGAGGCAGCCGCACTGGAGGTTGCCCTCATCGCCCATATGCGCGAGACGGCCCCGGACCTCGGAATGGGAGACAGCGCACCCCTCCATCTGCGCATCGCCGCCCAGGTGCTGCGGGACCATGGTCTGGTCGACCCGCTGCCGGAACGGCTGTACCGCATTGTCCGGAGCATCGCTTCAGACGGACGCGGAGAGGACGAAGGCGCCGCAGGCAGCCTCACGGTACGCAAACGCGATGCCGAGATTGCGTGGATTACGCTGTATCGTGAATGGGGGACGCTGGAAAGGGTCGCCGGTCTGCGCCGCGATGCGGCTGGCCGGTTGCTGGAACATCTGCTGGGCTGCCTGCCCCCGGCAAGCCGGGGAACCGACCTTCTGACCGAGACCACGCTCGGGAAACTCCTCCAGGAGATCGAGTCGGACCTGGTTCTGAAGAGCAGAGTCCGGAATCCGGCGAAACTGATGGACAGGGCACTGCTCTGGCTCCACGAGCAGGAGGTGCTCCGACTCAACAAGGGGCTGGCGGTGTTTCGCCCGGCCATGACCATCAAGCTGGAACGACGGGATCGGCGCGGCTTTTCGAAGGCGGACTTCGAGCCCCTTGCGCTCCATTACAAGGGGCGGGTGCTTCAAATCCATGTCATGGTGGAGTTCGCCGAACGCGGACTCACTGCCATGGGCGAGGCGCTGCGACTGGCGATGGAATATTTTGCACTGACTGAGGAGGAGTTTCTGGCCCGTTGGCTGCCCGGACGGGATCGGGAGATCGGTCGGCAGACGACGCCGGCGTCATGGTGGACAATTGTCGAAAGCCTGAAAAACCCCATCCAGCAACGCATCGTGGCTGACGAACGGGAACAGACCAATGTGCTGGTTCTCGCAGGTCCCGGTTCAGGAAAGACGCGTGTTCTGGTGCATCGCATCGCCTGGCTGGTTCGCGTCAGACGGGAAAATCCCCGAGGCATCCTTGCCCTGGCCTACAACCGTCACGCCGCAGTCGATATCCGGCGCCGTCTCACCCAGTTGATTGGCCGTGACAGCCATGGTGTGACGGTGCTCACCTGCCACGCGCTTGCCATGCGTCTGGCCGGAGTCAGTTTTACCGGCTGGTCGGAACGACCGGGCGATGGGGATTTCAGGAGCGTGATGCGCCATGCGATCGCGTTGCTCCGCGGTGAGGAACTGTCTCTGGAGGAAGCGGACGAACGTCGTGAGCGCCTGCTCGCGGGCTTCCGGTGGATTCTCGTGGATGAGTATCAGGACATCGGTCCCGAGCAGTATGAATTGATCTCGGCCCTGGCCGGACGGACGCTGGAAGAGGACGCGGGCAAGTTGTCCCTGTTCGCGGTCGGGGATGATGATCAGAATATCTATGCCTTCAATGGCGCATCGGTCGAGTTCATCCGGCGTTTCGAATCGGACTACGGGCCGAAGCCGGTGTACCTGACCGCAAACTACCGTTCGACGGGCTGTATCGTGGCAGCCGCAAACGCGATGATCGAACCTGCAGGAAGCCGCATGAAGTCAGGGCACCCCATCCATGTTGATCGTGCCCGCGAGAAGGAGTTGCCGGGCGGAGAATGGACGGAACTGGATCCGATTTCGCGTGGGAGGGTGCAGGTCCTGCCCTCGGGAAATGATCCGATCCACCAGGCCCGCGTCGTCATGGCCGAGATGCTGCGCCTCTCGGAACTTGTGCCAACGTGGGACTGGGACTGGTCACGATGCGCGGTGATCGCGCGCGAGTGGGAATACCTGACCCCGATCAGAGCATTCTGCGAGGAATACAACGTTCCGGTGCAGATGGCGAACGAGGATATTCCTGGATTCTGGCGCTTGCGGGAAACCCGGGTGTTCGTCGAATGGTTGCGCCAGCGCGCCCAGCGGGTCGTCGACGGTACGTCCTTGCGCGGTTGGGTTGACGCACAGCCTTCCGGTCCCTGGCACGACCTGCTGCGACAGGCCATCGAGGAACACACGCTGGAAAACGGCGATGGAGAAACTACGGTGGACCATTTCATCGAGTGGCTCGCGGAGTGGGGTCGGGACATACGCCGTCGACAGCGGGGATTGCTGCTGCTCACCGCCCATCGCGCCAAGGGGCTGGAGTTCGATCATGTGGTTGTGCTGGACGGCGGCTGGGATCGCGTAGGCCAACGAGAAGATTCCGATGCACCACGCCGGCTGTATTACGTGGCGATGACGCGTGCACGACAGACGCTCACACTCGCACGCCTCAACCGCTCCCGGGGATTTCAGGATGAATTGACTGATCATGCTGCGACGCTACAACGCGAGGCTGTCAACCTTCCGCCATGCCCGGAAGCAATAGAGTGCTGCCATTTCCGGCCCGGGCTTCAGGACGTTGATCTGGGATACGCCGGACGCCGCCGTGCCGATGATCTGATACATGCCGCCATCCTGGCATTGTCGACCGGCGATCTCCTGGAGGTGAGGATTCAAACGGATGGTCGTTGGGTATTGCTGAACAGGCACGGCCAAGTAGTGGGACGCCTTGCCAGATCGTTCGAACCGCCGCCCGGGATGCGGTGCTGTGCCGCGGCAGTATTCGCCCTGGTGGGTTGGAGCCGAGAGGCATCGGATCCAAAATATCGCGACGCCATGAAATGCGAGGCCTGGGAAGCGGTCATACCCGAACTGGTGTTCGAGCCGAATCGTTGAGTACGTGTCACTTCGCGTTTGACCAGGCTGTGATCACACTCTGTCGATTCTCAATTTCATTTGTTCCTTCAAGGCACCATGTTGATGGTTGGAAAGTGGTAGGGAAGTTTTTGAAAGTTATCAGCCTTTTGTTCCCCCTGGTTTTATGGAGCCATCTGGTTGTGGCTCAAGACAGTTCCGGATATCAAGCGCCAAAACAGGATTTGGTCCGCTTTGCTTGTCAACGATTTGATCGATTTGATTCGTTTGATGAACAGTACCTTGATCGCGTGATCCTTTTGGATCAACTCTCCGTTGATGTAATCAATCCAATGCAGGCAGGGGGGATCAGAACCGCTCCTGCTTCTGTGATGATCGATCCCAATCACCCCAGAAGAACCTATTCGGGGGCAACAAAGTTCAGACTTCGGATTTATAGAGCCAGTCTAAGATCTAATGAGAAGTCAGTGGCTCAAATCATTGAAGAGTTGGAAAGCCAGAAAGCAGAGATGGATTTAATGGGAGACGGAGGAAGGGAGGACTCTAATTTTTATTTTGGATCCCATGAACTCGATGGCCGTTTGAAAGGCATGATTATTTACGATCTTGGATCCCAACCTTTAGAAGCTCTCTTAGAAACCGAACACGGGGGTTTTTATACCTTGGGGGATGGAGAGTACTATTGTCAACAACCCCTCTTGATTTCAAAATGAGGGAGTCATGGGTTGCAATATAATGGTTTGTGGCAAGTCGAGACTGTGATCTTGACCACATCTCCAGACCGGATGGAATCATCCCGTGACAATCCATTGCGACAACGGTTTCTCGCGCTCGAACAAGGGATCCTGTTTGATCCGAATCCCCCACGGGCCGCGAATCCCATGCCAAGGTCACACAGCCCGAAGGCCGACTCCGGTCTTTGTTACACCGGAAACCGATAGTAAAAACCTATAAACGGGGATGTGGTGGTGCGCCTTCAGAGACTCAAAAATGTGTCAACGCATTATTTTAGAATTGCTAAAAGACGACATTACAGAATTGCGCTGACACCGGGGAAAGTTCCCCTTGAAACCGGTCCAGATATTGGATTAGGATCGAACGTAAGGACATGGGGCCGTTTTCTTTATATGTTGCGGTTTAGCACCATCAACATACCGCAGGGGCGGCTCCAGGTCCAGGCCAGAACTTCGAACAACCGCCTGATTCAGGGAAAATCCTGAACCAATGCGGAGTTTTGCAAGCGACTCCCTGATTTTTAAAGGGAGCTTCCTTGAAAGAAAGGCATTTTTTTATAAAATATTTTAATATCATTTTGCCAGTCATGCTGAAACAGGTCGGTGGAAGAGACGCTCATTTAGTTGAGGGTCTTACCGCTTTTATCGGGGTGGGATTCATTGATGGTTGGACCGTTGGGAAGGTTTTGAAAGTTTTTATCCGCCTTTTGTTCCCCCTGTTTTTATGGAGCCCTCTGGTTGTGGCTCAAGACAGTTCCACAGATCAAGAGCCAGAACAGAATTTGGTCCGCTTTGCTTGTCAAAGATATGATTTGTTTAATGAAAAGTACCTTGATATAGTGATCCTTCTAGATCAAATCTCCATTGATGTCATCAATCCAAGGATGAGGATCAGGGGGATAAGAACCGCGCCTGCTTCTGTGATGATCGATCCCAACCACCCCAGATCCTATTCGGGTCGGTTTTATTCGGGGGCAACCGAGTTTAGATTGCGGATTTATAAAGCCAGTTTAAGATCGAACAAGCAGTCAGTGGCTCAAATCATTGAAGCGTTAGAAAGCCAAGAAGCAGCGATGGATTTAATGGGAGATGGCGGAAGAGAGGACGCTGATTTTTATTTTGCCAATAACAAAGAACTCGATGGCTTTTTAAAGGTCATGATTATTTGGGATCTTAGATCCCAACCTTTAGAAGTTCGCTTAGAAACCAAACATGGGGATTTTCATCATACCTTTGGGGATGGAACGTACCATTGTCAAAAACCCCTTTTGATTTCAAAATGAGGGGGCCATGGGTTGCAATAGGGTTTGTAGCAAGTCGAGACTGTGATCTTGACCACATCTCCAGACGGGATGGAATCATCCCGTCGATCAAACGATTGATCCAGTCAACCCGGGCATTATCTATCTCCTCGCGCTCGTCTTTCAGGTCGGTGATGTCCCGTACACTGGTGCGCTGTCGCTTGCTGTCCGCGATGCCGCGCGACAAACATCAAGTTTGCCGCCCGTCATCACGGAGGGAAGGTGAAAAGCGGTCATGAATGACCGGTTCGAAGGAAAGTCGTCTGTATAGCAGGAAATCCTACCCACTCAAAAAGGGGAAGAGCCAAGGTTGAATTCTGTCAAGTCATCCCTGGCCTTCAAGGCCACAGGGTAGCCCCAAGGCATGCACACTGTCCGATCCATCTCGACCGGGGACCAGCTGATCGGTTGTGATGATCCTAGACGCGTCCTACTGCAGGACCGGATATCCCGCAAGGACCGCCTCGTGTTCCAATTGCAGGGTCCGTTCGTAGGCCGAGACCTCTACGACACTGAAGCTGGTCAGGCGAAGAGTATCCCTGGCGGGGGCCGGCAGGGACGATAGCGCTTCGTTCAGCGCCTGGAGAATCCGTGCAGTCCCGAATTCTGACTCGCGCGGGCGGATGAACGGCAGGCCGGTAGTGGTGACGGACCGGCTGAATATCCGCACACCCCCGGCCAGGGCGGGTTCCACTTCGGCAACGTGGTGGAAACTGACCGCATCGATGGCGGCGATGTCCGCTTCACCCCGGGCCACCAGGCGCATGCTTTCCGTATGTGAGCCGCTGGGCAGCACGCGGCGGAAGAATGTCCGTCCCGGGCTCAGGTTCCTGAGTTCGAAACGCAGCACGTTCATTCCGCTGTTGGAGTCGGCATGGTTCAGGGCGACGATGCCCTGTGAAAACTCGGCGAGGGAGTCACGTTCGTCGTCCGCGCGGCAGATGAACCAGCTCCTGTAGTCGGTGCCGTCACATCCGGGAATGTCGAACACCGGCACCGCCACCGGTTCATGGGTGGCCTGCCAGTGCTGCAGATAGGGATATCCGCAGGTATGCCCGATGAGGAGGTTGGGCGACAGATAGGTCTCGTCGGAGCAGTCGAAAACTACCTCCGCCCGAAGATTTTCGGCGCCGTCTGACGCATCGAGGAACCCGGGCAGTGGTTCCATGAGTGCCTGCCAGGCCCGGCGCAGGGGCTCGGTGAAGGCATACATCCCGCAGGAGATGATCCGCTTGCCGGTAGGGTTCATGAGTCCGGCCCTGTCCGCAGTCCGGGTTCGGGGTACACCGGCGTCGCCACCGGGCGGACCAGGAACCGCAGCCACTCGAGGTAGCCGGTGAAGTAGAACCCGCCGTTTCGTTCCAGGACCTCATCCCGCTCCTGGCGGAACCTCGTTTCCAGCTGATACCAGGGCAGCCCGGGATGGCGGTGATGGACCGCGTGAAAGTTGTTGTTCAGGAAAAGGACCTGGAAAAACCGGCAGCTCTCCACCACGACGATGCGTTTCATCGGTTCATCCGCCACCCGGTGCTCGTAGAAGGAGCGGAGGCTGATCAACGCATGTCCCATGTGAACGGCGATGAGGTATGCCCAGATCGGGACGGAAAACACCGAGTGCACGAGCCAGAGCACGGCGGACACGCCCAGGAGATGGCCGGTCCAGTTCAGCCGCTGTGCCGGCGTTCCCCCCAGGAGTTGGCGCACGCAGAGTCCCGCCATGTTGACGGCGCTCCGGATGGGATTGATCAGCAACCGTCCGAGCAGGGTCATGTTGGTCCACCACAACGCTTTCGACAGGGTGCCCATGCCGTTCCAGCTATCCCGGGTGTGAAAGAAGCTTTCGGGATCGATGCCCGGTGCCGTCAGCTGTTCGTCCCGGTGGTGCTCGAGGTGGGATCGCTTGTATTCGGCATAGGGATAGACCAGACTGAGTGGCGGCGTGCCCAGCAGGTCGTTGAACCAGGTGATGCGGGTAGGATGGCCGTGGATCAGCTCATGCTGCAGTGAAAGGTGCATGGCCAGGCAAAGACCGAGCAGCGGCACGGATCCCAGCGGGTAGTTCTGGTGGAGGCTCAGCAGTCCGAGCCATGCCAGGTAGTTGCCGGCCAGCATGACCAGGGTGATCCATTCGACAGGGGTGGTGCGTTTTTGTTGGTACTTCATTGAAATCGGTTCCGATACGGTCACTTGTACCGCCACCTGACGGTCGTGGCAACAAGGGATTTATGCGCATAATTGTCACAAACATAAACTAAAGGTCGGATAATTTATATTTATCAACAAACATTCAAAAGGTAATCAGGTTTTGCTACAGTGCCGAACCATCTCAGTGATCCAGGCTGGAGTCCTGTCATGCCACGTCGACAACGCGCAAACCGGAGTGATCCGCCGCCCGTCCCGGAACAGTTGCCGGTCAGCCAGTTGCGCAACCCATTTCCACCGATCGAGGTGCTGAGTGCGGAGGCCCTGGAGCGGATTCATGATGGCTCCATGCGGATCCTGGAGGAGATTGGACTCGAAATCGTGAACGACCGGGCCAGGGAACTGATGGTTCGTCATGGTGCCGGCATCGACCCGAAGACCGGATACGTGAAGATGGACCGCGGACTTGTCCTCGAGAAAATCGCCCTGGTTCCCACGGAATTCACCCTCCACGCCCGCAATCCGGTGCACAACACCGTCTTCGGCGGCAACCACATCAACTTCACCCTCGTGGCAAGCCCGCCGAACTGCTCGGACCTCGATCACGGCCGCCGCAGCGGAAACATCGAGGATTTCCGCAAGTTCCTCAAGCTCGGCCAGCAATTCAATGTGGTGAAGATGTTTTCCGGGTATCCCGTGGAACCGGTGGACCTGCCGGCCCATACCCGGCACCTGGATGCCTACATGGACTTCATCACCCTGACCGAAAAGGCCTGGCATTGCTACAGCCTGGGGAACGGTCGGGTGGAGGACGGACTGGAGATGACCCGGATTGCCCGCGGTATCGACGCCGGCCGGATGAAGGACGAGCCCAGCATCACCACCGTCGTCAACACCAATTCCCCCCTCAAGGTGGATGGTCCCATGCTCGACGGCCTGATGCTGATGGCGCAGTGGGGCCAACCCGTGGTAGTCACACCGTTCACCCTGGCGGGCGCGATGTGCCCGGTGACCCTGGCGGGTGCCCTGGCGCAGCAGAACGCGGAGGCGCTCGGTGTCATTGCCATCTCCCAGATGGTGCGGCCGGGTGCTCCCATGATGTACGGGGGGTTCACTTCGAATGTGGACATGAAAACCGGCTCCCCCGCCTTCGGCACCCCGGAATATGCCCGTGCGGTGCTGGCCGGCGGGCAGTTGGCAAGGCGTTATGGAATTCCCTACCGCACATCCAATGTCAATGCGGCCAACGCGCCGGACGCCCAGGCCGCCTGGGAATCGGGAATGTCCCTGTGGAGCGCCGTGATGGCCCACGGCAACATGATCAAGCACAGCGGAGGGTGGCTCGAGGGCGGGCTGTGCGCCTCGTTCGAGAAACTGATCCTGGACATGGAGATGGTGCAGATGATGCACCAGACCCTGCAGCCCATCGAGGCCTCGGAGGAAGACCTGGCGCTGGATGCCATCCGGGAAGTGGGCGCCGGGGGACACCACTTCGGCACCAGCCATACCATGGCACGATACAAGGATGCCTTCTACAAGCCCATCGTCTCGGACTGGAGCAATTTCGAGACCTGGCGCGACAACGGCTCCCTGACCGCGGACCAGCGGGCCAATGCGCTGTACAAGCGGATGCTCGAGGCCTACCGGAAACCGCCCCTGGACCCGTCGGTGCACGAGGAACTCACCGCCTACGTCGAGCGACGCAGGCGAGAAATCGTGCCTGCGTGGTGACGGGTCGGGTATCCCGGTCATGAAGTACGCCCAGCGAGTGGAGGTCTTTCGGGAAAGGATCGGAGAGGTCATCGCCGGCAGCGGTCTCAACCACTCCCGGTTCGCGGCCTCTATCGGCGTCGACCGCTCGACTCTTTCCCAACTGCTTTCACCGAACAACCTCCGCCTGCCCAGGGCAGACACCATCGCTGCCATCGCCGAGGTCTACCAGGTCAGCGTCGACTGGCTCCTCGGGCTGACCAACCGGGGCGTGGTGGACGCCGACCTGCTGCGCGGCCCCCTGGAGTTCGAGGATTTTTCCGAATCCTCGGCCAACCAGAAACTGCTGGACTGGCACCGGGAGGCCAGCGGCTACAAGATACGTTACATTCCAGCCATCCTGCCGGACCTGTTGAAGAACGAGGAGGTGGCCGGCT
The DNA here is from genome assembly GCA_965213885.1 of Candidatus Poriferihabitaceae bacterium. Lineage (GTDB taxonomy): Bacteria > Pseudomonadota > Gammaproteobacteria > Arenicellales > Poriferihabitantaceae > VYFG01. Next base: position 1,578,691 of record OZ243919.1, on the reverse strand, counting down.
ACGAGTTCCGCCGCTACGGGATTGGACGTACCGACCAGAGCATCCGCGATTCCCATATCCTGCTGGTCCAGCAGCGCCGTGCAGAGGCGGAGATGGAGTCCTGCCAGTCCGTACAGGATATCGAGGGATTCGCGTTCGGGCAGGGAATATGGCGGGGTCTTTCCCGGGAAAGCAGGGTCCGTCAGCTCGAGCACATGGTCGGGTTGGTGGATGAGCTCTATCCGAGGTTCCGCTGGTTCCTGTTCGACGGATGCGAGGTCTACACGGCCGCGTTCACCATCTTCGGGCCGTTGCGTGTGGTGGTGTTCATCGGGCAGTCCTACCTGGTGCTGAACAGTACCGAGCATATCCGCATGTTTACCCGTCGATTCGACGAACTCATCCGATTCGCCATCGTGCAGCCGAACGAGATCATCGATTACCTGGAAGACCTGATCAGGAGAATCAACTGAGATGAAAAGCCATACCCGTGTGGCCGTGATCGGCGGCGGCGTGGTCGGATGCAGCGTTCTGTATCATCTGACGAAGTTCGGCTGGACCGACGTCACCCTGATCGAGCGCTCCGAGCTGACCTCGGGCTCCACCTGGCATGCGGCCGGCGGATTCCATACCCTCAACGCGGACACCAACATGGCCGCACTGCAGGGCTACACGATCCAGCTCTACCGTGACCTGGAGCAGCAGTCTGGCCAGAGCTGCGGACTTCACCACGTGGGCGGGATCACCCTGGCGGGCTCGCCGGACCGGATGGACTTTCTCAGGGCCGAGCGGGCCAAGCACCGGTACATGGGCCTCGACACCCATCTTGTCGGCCCGGCGGAAATCCGGGAACTGTCTCCGATCACCAACACCGACGGCATCATCGGCGGGCTGTACGATCCGCTGGACGGGCACCTCGACCCCTCCGGCACGACCCATGCCTATGCGCGGGCTGCCAGGAAGAACGGCGCCGAGATCATCCTCAGGAACCGCGTAACGGCACTGAATCCAAGGCCTGACGGCGGATGGGAGGTCGTGACCGGGCAGGGCAGCATCATCGCCGAGCACGTGGTCAACGCCGCCGGACTGTGGGCCCGGGAAGTGGGCGCCATGGCCGGGGTATACCTGCCGCTGCACCCCATGGAGCACCAGTACCTGGCGACCGAAACCATCGAGGAGGTGGTGAATCACGGCTGTGAACTGCCCCACGTGATGGACCCGGAAGGGGAAAGCTACCTGCGCCAGGAAAGGGATGGACTGGTCATCGGGTTCTACGAGCAGAACTGCGATCCCTGGGCCGTGGACGGCACCAGCTGGGAGTTCGGGCATGAACTGCTGCCGGACAACCTCGAGCGGATCGGCGACGCCCTGGCCATGGCGTACCGGCGCTATCCGGTACTGGAGACGGCCGGAATCAAGACCGTGATCAACGGGCCCTTCACGTTCGCCCCCGACGGGAATCCGCTGGTGGGCCCGGTACAGGGATTGCGCAACTTCTGGTCCGCCTGCGGGGTCATGGCGGGATTCAGTCAGGGCGGCGGCGTCGGCCTTGCGCTGGCGGAATGGATGGTGGAGGGAGAGCCCTCCCGTGACGTGTTCGCCATGGACGTGGCCCGCTTCGGGGATTTCCCCACGGCGGGCTATACCCGGATCAAGGTGAGAGAGAATTACCAGCGGCGGTTTTCCGTTTCCTATCCCAACGAGGAACTCCCGGCCGCGCGGCCCTTTCACACCACGCCGGCCTACGGCATCTGGCAACAGCAGAACGCGGTGTTCGGCGCCGGCTACGGCATGGAGCACGTGAACTATTTTGCCCCGGAAGGGGAGGAGCCCTGGGAAATCCCCAGCTTCCGGCGTTCCAACGCATTCAGCGTGGTGGCCGGGGAATGCCGCGCGGTGAGAACCGCAGTCGGCATCAACGAGGTGCACAACTTCAGCAAGTTCGAGGTCTCCGGGCCGGACGCCGCGAACTGGCTGGACCAGATCATGGCGGGCCGGATACCCGGGGAAGGGCGCCTCGGCCTGTCGCCGATGCTGAGCCCCAGGGGACGGTTGATCGGAGACTTCACGCTGTCCCGGCTGGGCGCGGACCGGTTCCTGCTCACGGCGTCCTACGGTTCGCAGAACTATCATCAGCGCTGGTTCGAGCAGAACCTGCCGCCGTCGGGCGTCAGGCTGGAAAATATCTCCCGGCGGCGGATCGGTTTCCAGATCGCCGGTCCGAACGCACGGGCATTGCTGGCCAGGGTGGCGCATGGCGACGTGTCCAACGACGCGTTTCCCTTCCTGACCATACGGCGCATGCAGATCGGGACCTGTGACGCCATCGTCCAGCGGGTTTCCTTTACCGGCGACCTCGGTTACGAAATCTACGTGGATGCGGACCAGCAGGTGGCATTGTACGGCGAACTCGCAGCGGCCGGGGAGGACCTGGGTCTCAGGGCCTTCGGCATGCGGGCCATGATGAGTCTCAGGCTGGAAAAATCCTTCGGTTCTTGGCTCCGGGAGTACAAGCCGGACTACACGCCCATGGAGACCGGACTCGACCGCTTCGTGGCCTATGACAAGCCGGCCGATTTCATCGGCAAGGCGGCCGCTCTGGCGGAACGTGAAAACGGCGTCGGCCGGAAACTCTGTACGTTCGAGGTGGATGCGCTGGATTCGGACGTGGTGGCGGACGAGCCGATCTGGGTCAGGGACGAGGTGGTCGGCTTCGTGACGTCCGGGGGGTATGCGCACTTTGCCGGGAAGAGCGTGGCCATCGGCTTCGTTCCGGTGGACCTGATCGGACCGGATCTCGCCGTTGAGATCGAAATACTCGGACAGAGGCGTCCCGCGCGGCTGTTCACCGGGGCGCTGTTTGATCCCGCAGGCAAGCGGATGCGCGGCTGAATTTACCTCCCGGCTCCATTGCCGGTGACAGCCGCCCGGACCTGGACCGGGAAACGGACAAAACGCAACGGATCGGACAGATGCCGCGATGGGGTTGACTTCACGTGCGCTGGAACCCTTGTAATTCGCGAGTATGAACAACGAATCCGTCAATCGTCCCTCGACCGGTTCCAGGTGGAAGGACATCCTGCGTGCGGATTACCGCCAGTCGCTGGCCCTGGTCTGCCTGTCGGTATGGCTGCATGCCTCCATGGTGACCGCCATTTCCACGATGGTTCCGAATATCGTCGGGGAGATCGGCGGCATCTCGCTGGTCCCCTGGAGTTTCGCGCTGTACGACATCGGGTCCATCGTGGCCGGAGCCGGCAGCGGACTGCTGGTCTACCGCTATCGGCTGCGTGGCCCCATGGGCATTGCGGCCCTGCTGTTTGCCTTGGGCAGCACGGCCTGTGCACTGGCGGACGCCATGCCGGTCCTGGTTGCCGGTCGGCTGTTGCAGGGTTTCGGGGGCGGCGGGCTGATCGCCGTATCCTTTGTCGGCATCGGCGTCCTGTTTCCGGCGCGCTTGATGCCGAGGGCAATGGCGGCTGTGTCCGCAGTCTGGGGCACCTCGGCCTTCCTTGGCCCCCTGATCGGGGCCCTGTTCGTGCAGCAGCTTTCCTGGCGGCTCGCATTCTGGTTCTTTGCGGTTGCGGCGATGCTGCTTTCGATCTGGATCCGAACTGGTGTTGCGGCAGAGGAACACCCCAGCATCCCGGCATCCGGCCATCAGTTCCCGGTTCGGAGAATCGCGGTCCTGTCCGTCGGCGTGCTGCTGATCGCCGCCGGGGGAATCGAAGTGTCCGCCGTGAAAACGCCCCTACTGGTGATGGCCGGCATCATGGTTCTGGTACTGTTCCTCAGGATGGATGCCGTGCGCCGGAAAGACCGGCTGCTGCCCGCCAGGCCCATCGGCTTTCACAGCAGCGTCAGCGCGGGGCTGACCATGATTCTGTGCTTTACCATGGCCACGATGGCGATCACCGTGTACGGGCCATTGTTCATGGTCTATCTGCACCAGGTGTCCATACTCACCGCCGGATACATCGTGGCCTGCACTTCCGTGGGCTGGAGCCTGGGCGCGGTAGCCTGTTCCGGGATTCCTGCCTCCCTGGATACCCGTACCATCCTGGCGGGCATGGTGATGCTCACGCTGAGCATCGCGGGATTTTTCTACGCCATTGCCACCGGGCCGGTGATCCTGCTGGCTCTGCTGGCCCTGCTGGAGGGTGCCGGCTTCGGCGTGGCCTGGGCCAGCATACTTCGCCGCATGCTCACCCTGGCTGACCAACAGGATCGGGAGCGGGTCTCCGCGGCGATCCCCACCATCCAGAGACTGGGTTATGCCATCGGGGCCGCCTGGATCGGTATCGTGGCGAATGCGGGCGGGCTGGATGTCGATACCTCCAGGGAGACGACGCAGGCGGTGACCAGGTGGGTGTTCGGCGCCTGTCTGCCCATGGCATTGGTCGGATTGCTGGCAGCGGTGCGGTTTGTCGGCCGCCGCTAGGATGCCCGATCCGGTTCGGGGAGTCCGTATCTGCCGGGGGCAAAGGCATCCAGGCTATCCAGTATTTCCTCGGCACCCCGGTACCTGGACCTGTCCATGTTCGGATCCGGCACCGCGATGACCCGCATGTTGGCAGCGATCCCGGCTGCCAGACCGGACGGGGCGTCCTCGAAAACCAGGGCGGCCCGCGGGTCCGCTCCCAGCCTGCCTGCGGCGGCCAGGAAGAGATCCGGCGCCGGCTTGGCCCGCCGGATTCCCGGATCGTCTCCCGTGACAGTGACTTCGAACAGGTCAAACCAGTGCGTATGCCGGGATTTCTTGATCCGGAACAGTTCCCTGGTGGAACTGGTGGCCACGGCCATGGGGATCCCGTGCCGGTGAAGATGCCGGACCATTCTCTCGGCGCCAGGCATGGCGTCACATCCGGCGAAGCCCTCCTTCAGCATGACGTTGCGTTCCGCGAGGTATGCCTCAGGGGTGATCGGAAGGTCAAGGGCCTCCACCAGATAACGCGAGGAGTCCGCTTCCGCACGGCCGATCATGTTGGCCTTGACGGACCAGTCAAAGGTCTTCCCGAATCGCGAAACGATCTTCTGTGTGACCCGTGTATAGACAATTTCGGTGTCCAGCAGCAGTCCGTCGACGTCAAATATTACGCTGCGGACAGGATGTGAATGTTGCATGCACTCTCTCCCCGAAGACACGCCACCATGGGAATCTGTGGTTGATGTACCGGCAACGGGCCCCGTATTCCCCTGCAGAAGTGAACCGGCAGGCCCTGTCCGGGCGGCACCCGGGATTGTAACGGATCAACGCCCGGTGGTCCGCGCGGCAATACCGACGGCAAGCCATCGTTTGCGTCATGTCCGGCAAATCCACGAAACCATCCGGTGTGTGCGGGCCCGTGGACAATAAGCCGGGAGCGCCGGAAATGCGGGCCGTGCGGACGGCATGGCACCCCGGTGCCTGGCCCCGCATGGGCAGACATTGCGGGCCGAATTGAGGCGCGTGCAGTCCGGATCCGGCAGGGGATTGCCCGGATATTTTCACCGGCGTCCTGCCGCACCTCCTTGAAATCGACCGGTCCGGTCCTATTTTCCCCTGTGCGATTGCCGCCCCAGGTGGTAGAATTCCGGTACCGGATAGCGGACGGACGGCATTTGCACCCCGGTGTCCGGCTTTTCCCTGATTCCGGCAGCACGTTGGAGAGAAAGTGACCATACCCATGCCCATTACCCTGACAGAGTCCGCCGCCCGGCGCGTCAGAAAGCAACTGGCGGAACGCGACGGTTTTGTCGGTCTGAAGCTGTCGGTCAAGAATTCCGGATGCTCGGGCCTGTCCTACGTGCTCGATTTCGCGGCCGATGCGGCGGAGGGCGAGCAGATATTCGAAAGCAGGGGCGTCAAGGTAGTCGTCAGCGCCGAACATCTGGACTACCTGTCCGGCACCGAGATCGACTACGTGGAGGACGGCCTTTCCTCCGTATTTCATTTTCGCAACCCCAACGTCACGGAGCAGTGCGGTTGCGGGGAAAGCTTCACCGTCAATTGACGTCCGCGGCCCGGATGGCCGCTTGCCCGTCTCATCTTCTGATCGGAATGACGCAGCCCGACCGCGATCGCCGTCGCTGGTGCATCCGTCGATGAATGCACTGCGGATACCACCCCCGGTCAGGCAGGAATCCCGGCCCGGAACCAGCGTGTCCGTGGCGACCATGGGCTGCAAGGTCAACGCGTTCGAATCCGCCCTGATCGGCGAAAAACTCGCCGGTTTCGGCTTTACCGGCACCCCCGGTGCGGCGCCGTCCGATATCCGCATCGTCAATACCTGCACCGTGACTTCGGAGGCGGACCGCCAGGCGCGGCAGATGGTGCGGCGCATCATCCGGGAAAATCCATCCGCCTGGGTGGTGGTAACTGGGTGCTACGCCCAGACCGATCCGGAGGCCTGTGCCAGGATTCCCGGCGTGGACCTGGTCGTGGGAAATGCCCGCAAGCTGGATATCCCGGCCTTGCTCGGGCCGTTGATGCGGGGGGAGCTGCCGCCCGTGATGGTAGATGATGTCGACCGGGACATCGGCCTGCCGGACCGGCTGATCAGCGGTCTGGAGGGCAGGACGCGTGCGTTCGTGCAGGTACAGCAGGGATGCGACCGCGGCTGCACGTTCTGCATCATCCATACCGCCCGCGGTCCCAACCGCTCCTTTGCCGCCTCCATGGTCAGGCGCCAGGTGGAGCGTCTGGTGTTGAACGGCTACCGGGAAGTGGTGCTGTGCGGGGTCGATATCGGGTCCTACGGCGAAGACCAGCCGGGATGTTTCGGCCTGGAAGACCTGTTGGAGCACGTCCTTGACCTGCCCCGGGGATTTCGCTTGCGTCTGAGCTCCATCGACCCGGCCCACGTGACCGATCGCCTGATTGCGCTGATGGCCGCCAATCGTGACCGGGTCTGCCCGCACCTGCACCTGTCGCTGCAGAGCGGCAGTACGCTGATCCTGAAGCGGATGAAACGCAGGGCCACACGGGAGATCCTGCTGGACAGGATCGGGGCGCTGAGGGCGGCACTGCCGGATCTGGTGCTGAGCGCGGATATCCTGGTGGGGTTTCCCACGGAGACCGAGGCGCATTTCACCGAGACCCTAGACCTGGTGGAGCGCCTCGATATCGCCTTTCCCCACGTATTCGCCTATTCGATGCGGGCCGGCACACCGGCCGCGCGCATCCCCCGCCAGGTGGATGGGGCGGAAAAGAAAAGGCGGGCGTCCCGCATGCGGGATGCGGGTATCCGGGTGCGTGACCGCGTGGGGGCAGGGTTCGGGGGCAAGACCCTGCCGGTACTGGTGGAAGGGAACGCAGCCGGCGGTGACGGTGCCGTGACCGGGCGTGCGGACAACTATTTCGGCGTTCGCCTTCCCCCGGCCCTGGCCCGGTTGGGGGATTGGCAAGAAGTTGAAATCGCTGGGTTCGAGGACGGGTTGCTCGTTGCCCGTGGTATGGGCTAAAGGGTAAAATTTGAGGCGAACCTTTCCCCGCCGCCGCCGGGTCCCGGATGGCGGTTTTGTTTGTACGGCTCTATCGGAGAATCCTGGAGAAACATATGGCTACTGAACGCACGTTTTCCATCATCAAGCCGGACGCGGTCGCCCGCAACCTGATCGGCAAGATCTACCAGAGGTTCGAAGACGCCGGCCTCCGGATCGTGGCTGCCAGGATGGAGCATCTGACCCGTGAGCAGGCGCAGGCATTCTACGCGGTACACAGGGAGCGGCCATTCTACGGCGATCTGGTGGAATTCATGATTTCGGGGCCGGTCATGCTGCAGGTGCTGGAAGGGGAAGACGCCGTGGCGAGGAACCGGGAAGTCATGGGGGCCACCAACCCGGCGGATGCCGCCCCGGGCACCATCCGGGCGGATTTCGCCAAGACCGTGGACGAGAACGCGGTCCACGGCAGTGATGCGCCGGAAACTGCGGCGCAGGAGATCGCCTTCTTCTTCAGTGACGACCAGCTTTGCCGGCGTACCCGCTGACGCGAGCATGCGCGGGCGGCCGTGGATATGACCATGCAGGTACAGACGACCAATCTTCTTTCTCTGGACCGTCGGGGGCTGGAGGAACATTTCGTCTGCATGGGGGAGAAACCGTTCCGGGGCCGCCAGCTGATGCAGTGGGTCTATCAGCGGATGGTGACCCGGCCCGAGGAGATGACGGATCTCAACAAGGGGCTGCGCCGGAAACTGGCTTCGGAAGCCTGCTTCGCATTACCGGAAATCACCAGCCAGCAACTGTCGTCCGACGGCACCTGCAAGTGGCTGCTCAGGCTGCGTGACGGCAACAGCATCGAGACGGTATTCATCCCGGAGAATGACCGCGGCACGCTGTGCGTTTCGTCCCAGGTGGGTTGCAGCCTCAACTGCAACTTCTGCGCCACTGCCCGGCAGGGGTTCAGCCGCAACCTGACGGTGGATGAGATCATTGGCCAGGTGTGGGTCGCCAATCAGCGCCTCGAGTCGATCGGCTATCGGCATGGTGGCAACGGCCAGGTCCCGGTTCCGGACAGCCGGCGGCCGGTGACCAACGTGGTGATGATGGGGATGGGAGAGCCGCTGGCCAATTTCGACAACGTCGTGTCCGCCATGAGCCTGATGCTGGACGATCACGGTTTCGGCCTGTCACGCCGCCGGGTTACCTTGAGCACCGCGGGGCTGGTGCCGGGAATGGATCGGCTGCGCAAAACATGCCCGGTCAGCCTTGCCGTATCGTTGCATGCGCCGGAGGATTCCCTGCGGGACCGGCTGGTGCCGCTGAATCGCAAGTATCCCATCCAGACCCTGCTGAATGCCTGTCGCCGCTATGTCGGCGGGGCAGGGAGCCAGCGGGTGACGTTCGAATACGTGATGCTCGATGGCGTCAACGACACCCCGGCCCAGGCCCGGCGGCTTGCAGGCCTGCTGGGGGACATCCCGGCCAAGGTGAACCTGATTCCGTTCAACCCGTATCCCGGCGTTCCCTACCGCCGGAGCGACCCCGGGGCCATCGAACGGTTTCGGGATGTGCTGCTGGGGCGCGGCATCGTCACGATGACGCGCCGCACCCGGGGTGATGATATCGATGCCGCCTGTGGTCAACTCGCCGGGGACTTCACCGACCGGACCAGGCGTTCGGAACGTATGCGAAGGGTACCGGTTCCCTCGGCGGAAATCGCGGCAAGCCCGGCCCCGGAAACGGCGAACGACAGGAGATGGTGATATGATTTGCCGGGAACAGGTCTTTCTGTCCGTCCGGGCGCCGATCAGGCGGGCTGCCGCCACCGGCGCCGGCGACGGAGCCCGACCTGGATTCGATGACTGGGCCGGCAATGCGTTCCCGGACCGGGAGGGCATTTTTCATGGCTTGCCCCGCCGGGCGCCGCTTGCCGGATGACCACCGGAACATGAACAACGCCCTGTCCAACGACAATCCGTCCATCGGCATCCTCTCCCCCGGACAGTTGCTGTCCGGGAAGCGCGAGGAGTACGGCTGGTCCAGGCGTGATGTGGCCAGGGAACTGCACCTGTCCGAACGGCAGATCGAGGCAATCGAGCAGGATGATTTCGACCAGCTGCCGGGGAAGACCTACGTCATGGGCTACTGGCGGAGCTACGCCTCGTTGCTTGAGATGTCCATCGAGGATTCCATCCAGGTGCATCGTGCCAATCTGGATGGCAACATCAATGCCCTGTCGGCGTCTTCCGGTCATACCGAGGTTCATGGCAAGGTGGAGCGCTCCCGAAAGCGTGGCGCCTTCCTGTTCGGCCTGCTGCTCGTGATCTTCCTGGTGGCCGTCTGGTATTGGCAGGACACTGATACCGTAGTATCCGAGTGGATCGGCACCAGCATGAAGAAATTAGCCCAGTCGACCACCGAGGAAGTGCAGGATGTTGTCATCGAGGTCGAGCCTCCGCCGGCCGAGGCACCTGCCGCCACCGGGGACCCGGTCCCCGACGGGGCGATACTGGCCCTTCCCGAACCGAACTTCTCCGAGAATCAGGAGGCGGTGGAGATCAATACTCGGGGTTATGAGGTTCTGGTATTCGAGGCACCGATTCCGGAGCCGGTGATCCCGCAAGTGGAGGCCGTGGCCGGCACCGGGGCCACTGCCGAAGTATCCGGGGAAACCGGCCTCACCGGCGAGGTTGCAGATCCGGTCGGGGCTTCCGAAGTCCCAGCCGGGACCGGAGACACCGCCCAGTCCACCCCCCGGGAAGCGGCGGAAGAGCAGGCCGCTTCTGCGGAATCACCGCCTGCGGAAACGGTAGCCGACGGTTCGGCGCCGGCGGCGTCGCAGTCCGAAGCGACCCCGGAGCCGGCACCCGCTGCGGAGCCCGCCCCCGCTGCCGTGGATAACCGCATCGTCTTTCAGGTCTCAAAGGAGTCCTGGATCGATGTGCGTGACAGTTCAGGAGAGCGGCTGATTTACCGTACGGTGAACAGGGGTGAGGACATACAGCTGACGGGAATTCCTCCCTACTCGGTGTTCATCGGCAGCGCCGAGGGAGTCACTGTGCAGTATCGGGGCGAGGAAGTGCCGTTCGAGGCCCATGAAAGCGGCCTGTTCGCCCGATTCGAGGTTGGCGCGCAATGAACCGTGCCCGGGCCCTGATCCCGGAATCCGCAGTCCCAGGTCCATGAAAAGAATCCAGGCCGTCAAGGGCATGAATGATCTTCTGCCCGGGCAGATCGGGCATTGGCACCGTGTGGAGGCGGTGTTGCGGGACGTTGCCTGGCGTTACGGCTACCAGGAGATCAGGACGCCGGTGCTTGAGAAGACCGAGTTGTTCCGCCAGGCCATCGGTGACCAGACGGACATCGTCGAGAAGGAGATGTACGTTTTCGAGGACGCCGGGGGCGTCAGTCTGGCCCTGCGTCCCGAGGCGACCGCCAGCACCGTCCGCGCGGGCAACGAGCATGGCCTGTTCCACAACCGGAAACAGCGGCTCTGGTACATGGGGCCCATGTTCCGGCGGGAACGGCCGCAGAAGGGCCGCTACCGCCAGTTCCACCAGTTCGGCATCGAGGCATTTGGCTGGCCGGGGCCGGATGTGGATGCCGAGGTGATTCGGGTCGGCACCCGGATATGGCAAGAACTGGGTGTCGCCGGTGTGAAGCTGCATCTGAATACTCTGGGTTCCGAGCAGTCGCGAACCCGCTACCGGGAAGCACTCCGGGACTATTTCACCGCCCATATCGACAGCCTGGATGGGGACAGCCGGCGCAGGCTGGATCGGAATCCCCTGCGGATCCTGGACAGCAAGGTTCCGGAAACCCGGCAAATCGTCATGCAGGCGCCCTCCATGATGGATTTCCTCGGGTCCGGGGAGCGGGAGAACTTCGATTCACTGGTAAATTCCCTGTCACGGTCCGGCATTGAACCGGTGATCGACGATCGCCTTGTGCGGGGGCTCGATTACTATACCGGGACGGTGTTTGAATGGGTAACCGATCAGCTCGGGTCCCAGGACGCGGTTTGCGCCGGCGGCCGGTACGATGGGCTGGTGGCGTCAAGGGGCGGCCATCCCACACCGGCGGTGGGATTCGCCATGGGCCTGGAACGGCTGGTGGAACTCATGAGCGTACAGCATGTCCAGGTTGACAGCAGTAGCCTGGATATCTACGTGATCTCCATGGCTGACCAGCACACCGCGGCGGCGATCGGCGAGGTACTGCGTGACGCCGGGTACCGTGTCTGCGAACACTGTGGCGGGGGCAAGCTGTCCAACCGCATGAAGCGGGCGGATCAGAGCGGAGCCCGTTTTGCGGTGGTCGTCGGTGAGGAGGAACAGGCTGACGGCAGTGTACAATTGAAGGACCTCAGAGGCGGACTGGGGCAGGTGCGTGTTCCACGCGATTCCCTGGTGCAGACCTTGCGGGAAATCGGTTAGTGCCCCTCCATCATCGGTGAGGGGATTGGCGGGCCATCGGCAACGGGCCCTGATCACTGGAATCAACCGCCGTGTCATCGAACCGGCGGCATCGAATCAGAATATGGCAGAAGAACCAATTCCCCAGCTTGCCGGGGATGAAGACCTGGAACGGGCGCGTGCGTTCTGGCAGGAGAACGGACGCTCTATTGTCGCCGGAGTGCTCCTCGGAATTTTCGCGATCGGCGGCTGGAACGGCTGGCAGTTCTGGCAGAAATCCGAAGGCGAAAGCGCGTCCACGCTGTACCAGAACCTGGTCAGTGATGAGATCGGTACCGAAGCGGCGGCATCCATTGCCGGTGACCTGATAGGGAAATATTCCGGATCCCCCTATGCTGCGAATGCGGCGCTGGTGATGGCGAAAAGATCCGTGGATGCGAAAGACTATGCAGAAGCGCGGCGCTATCTGCAGTGGGTGGCCGACCACGCGGGAGAAGAGGCACTGGTCCATATTGCCCGCCTGCGGCTGGCCCAGATCGCAATGGCGGAAAACCAGCCGGATGAGGCGCTCCGGACCCTGAAACAGGGGGATGCCATTGCTGTCGATGGCCCGTTCGCCGCCCGCTACCAGGAACTGATCGGTGATGCGCAAGCAGATCTGGGCAACCACGAGGCCGCCAGAAAGGCGTGGGAGACGAGCCGCGGAATGCTGGAATCCGGCTCCCCGTCGGTCGGACTGGTGCAACTCAAACTGGACAATCTCGGCAAACTATGAATATTCGGCTACTGACTGCCGTCACGTTCTCCCTCCTTTTGCTGCAGGGCTGCGGCGGCAAGGAGAAAGAGACGGAATGGGGCATATTCAACGAGCCCGTAAAAAAGGAGGCGCTGCCGGAGCCGGCCGGGGCGGAGGAACTGGCCATCGCCTGGAAGAAAGGGGTGGGGGATGCCGGGGAGGATGGGTATGCATTGCTGCGCCCTGCGGTGAATGCCGGGGGTATCTACGTCGCCAACCGGGACGGGGATGTACTGGGCCTGGACCCCGGGAGCGGAAATACGCACTGGCAACACGACCTGAGTCGTCCGGTCTATGTCGCAGTGGGACTGGGCGAGGGCCTGGTGCTCGCAGGCATGGAGGATGGAACCTTGGTGGCGTTGTCGGAAGCGGACGGGACCTTGCAGTGGGAGGTGGATATCCGCAGGCAGATTTCCGCGATTCCTGCGGCAGGGTCCGGTCGGGTTGTGGTGAGAACCGCCGATGGATTTGTGATCGGCCTGGATGCCGCGGACGGCAGCAGGGTGTGGGAAGTTCAGCGGAACGTTTCCGGACTCGGACTCCACGGAGATTCCATGCCGCTGATATCCGGGGGTACGGTAATTACCGGATTCTCCAACGGCAGGATCATCGCCAATGCCGTGATCAATGGGCGGGATTACTGGGAAACCGACATCTCCTTCGTCGGCGGCACCAGCGAACTGGACCAACTGACGGACATCGATGCGACCCCCATCCTATCGGGGACCAGCCTCTATGCCGCCACCTACCAGGGCGATGTCGTGGCAGTGGACATCCAGAGCTCCTTCGTGCGCTGGAGGCGTGATCTATCGACCCGCCTGCCCATGGCTGTGGATGCAGGACAGATCTTCGTCACCGGCTCACTGGGGGATATCGTGTCCCTTGATGCGGACAGTGGTGACGTTCTATGGCGGCAGAATTCGTTCCGTGGACATGGTATGACCAATCCACTGGTGCTTGACAGCCGTGTGGTTGTCGGTGATGCCGCGGGATTCGTTCATCTGCTTGACCGGGCGGACGGAACTCTGCTGCAGTCGCTGAAACTGGACCGGAGCGCCATCACCGGCCTGGCCAGGCAGGGAGAATCCGTGGTGGCGGTTTCTGTCAACGGGGCAGTTGTTTCTGTGGCGCCCACCGGCTCGTGACATCCGAAAGCCCGCCCCTCCTGTACTGATGCGCAGGCCGGTGCCCGGGGACATCCAATGGTATTCCTACCGGTAGTTGCCCTTGTTGGCAGGCCAAATGTCGGCAAGTCCACCCTGTTCAACCGTCTGACCCGGAGTCGGGATGCCATTGTCGACGACCAGCCGGGAATCACCCGGGATCGTCTCTACGGCCGCGGAAAGGTGGGTGAACAACCGTACCTCGTGGTGGACACCGGGGGGCTGGAGGCGGAGGACGGTCCGTTCCGGATCCAGATCCGGCAGCAGGTCGAGCAGGTTGTCGAGGAGGCCCAGGTGGTCATACTCATGGTCGACGGCGAACAGGGCCTGGTGCACCAGGATCGGGAAATTGCGGAACGGCTGCGGCAGTCGGACCGGCGGATTCTGGTAGCCGCAAACAAGACCGAGGGCGAGGATCCACATCTCGCCGCAGCCGATTTTCAGGAACTCGCCCTGGGTGACCCGCTGGCCATCTCGGCGCTCAGGGGGGACGGAATCGACAGACTGGTGGAATCGGCCATGGCCGGGTTCGCCCATGACGCTGCCGAGGAGGCCGACGCGCCCCCTCGCATTGCCTTCGTCGGTCGACCGAACGTCGGAAAATCCACCCTGACCAACCGCATCGTGGGCAGTGAACGGGTGATCGTCGGCGACACGCCCGGAACCACCCGGGACAGCGTCCGGATTCCGTTCGAATTTGATGGCAGAGCCCTGGTGGCAGTGGACACCGCCGGCGTCAGGCGCCGGTCGCGGGTGGCAGAGGCGGTGGAGAAGTTTTCCGTCATCAAGTCCCTGCAGTCCATCGAGGATGCGGACGTCGCGGTGCTGGTGCTGGATGCCAGCAGCGAGATCGGGTCCCAGGACGCCAGCATCGCGGGCATGGTCCAGGATCTCGGTCGGTCCGTGGTGGTCGTGGTGAACAAGTGGGACGGACTGGAGGGTCGGCAGCGGCGAAGGATCAGGGATGAGTTGGCACGCAAACTGCCTTTCCTGCCCGATCCCGAGGTCCTGTTCGTGTCCGCACTGCACGGTTCCAGGACCGGCGAAATCATGCCGGCCGTGATCCGCGCCCTCGACTCGGCGATGGTCGAACTGGGGACTTCGTCTCTCAACCGGACACTCCGGGCCGCGGTGACCCAGACCCCGCCTCCCATGCATCATCATCGGCCGGTGAAGCTCAAGTTCGCCCACCAGGCCGGCAAGAACCCCCCCGTGGTGGTGGTGCACGGCAACCGGGCGGAGGCCCTGCCGGCCTCCTATGTCAGATACCTCGGGCGCTATTTTGCAAATGCGTACCGCCTGCGCGGGACCCGCGTCAGGGTCATACCGCGAAACAGCGAAAATCCTTTCGCTGACAGGCAAGGGGCCTCGCGGCGGTCGCCGGGACCTTCAAGGCGTCGACGCAAACTGTAGTGGGTCAATGCGGTAGCCGTTCAGCGCCACTGCCCAGTCCAGACGGCCCGTCTGATCGCCGGTCGGGGTGCCCACCACCCCCAGCATCTCGCCCTGTTCGACCGTTTGTCCGACCTCCACCGGCACATCCTCCAGGTTCCCCAGGATCGAAACCACCGCTTCCCCGTGCGCGACCATGATTCGGCTGCCGCCTTTCCCGGCTGCGTCGATTCCGACCACCACGCCGTGCGCCGGGGCATATACGCGGTTGCCGGCGGGCAGGAAGAAACTCAGATAGTCATGACACCACAGATCGTCGTCCACGAGCAGTTTGCCGTAGTCGACGGAAAACGTGGATTCCACCGGTGCATGGAATCGGAAATCCGGGTCCATGCCCGCCACCAGGGCATGGTCATATTCGAAACGGCGTAACATGGCTCCGTTGACAACCGACCGGGCGGTGATCTGTTGCGGCAGGGTAATGATCAGGCTGCGCCCCCGGAAGTGGTCACCACCGTCGCCTCCATCCGGATCCGGCAGTCGCGGGGGATGGGGCAGGACACCCAACTCGACACTGGTGTCATTGCGCTGGCTCCCGGACACCGTGACGATGTAGTTGCCCGGGAGGATATCGCAGGGCAAGCCGACGACGGCGCGCCAGCCTCCCTGGTCCCGCGCCACATAGACCGGACGCTCTCCAAACCTGACCACCGGCTTTTCGGCCACGGCCGTTCTCAGGGGAATCACCGCAATACCTCCGGGGACCGGATTGTGTCGTGGCAGGTCCGCCTGCGCCAGCGCGCTTGTCAAGAACGCCATGATCACCGGGATGATCCCGCACAGACAGCGTCCGGACATGCCGCGTGCCGCCACAGCCCCGGGCGGGGGGCTGCGGGACTCAATCGCCATCGACGGTGAGCGGGATCGAACCATCCGCCAGCAGCGCCGAAACCGAATCACCGGGATGGACGGATGACACCGAGCCGACCACGCGCTTTTCCCGGTCACGCAATATTGCATATCCCCTGGCCAGGGTCCGGCCGGGTCCGAGGAGTCTCAGTGAGTCGCGCTGTCTGTCGAGCTGGCGCCCGCAATCGACCATTCTCTGGAAACCGGCCCGGACGACGCGGTGGTTCAGCGTGTGATGTCGCTCGCGCAGCAGCCGGAGCCAGTTCGCGGGATTGAACTGGTTGATGGAATCCCGCCCTGCCGTCACCGCCCGGCGCCAGCTGGAAAGGGACAGCAGCACCTGGCTCAGTGTTCGCCGGTGGAGTGTTTCCAGTTCCAGCCTGTGACGCCTCAACCGTTCCACAGGATGAACCAGCCTGGAGGTTGCATGGTCCACGTGCTGGCCGAGGTCGCCCAGTCGACGGGTCATCCGGGCAATCAGGGCAGTCCTGTGCCGCGAGAGCTGCTGCAGGATTTCACTGGACAGGGGGGTCGCCATTTCCGCCGCTGCGGTCGGAGTGGCCGCACGGCGGTCAGCCACCAGGTCCGCGATGGTCACGTCCGTCTCATGGCCGATCCCGCTGACCAGGGGCAGGGGGCAGCGATGGATGGCCCGGGCGACAGTTTCGTCGTTGAATGCCTGGAGGTCCTCCAGCGACCCTCCACCCCGGGCCAGGATGAGCAGATCCAATTCCATGCCGTCCGCCACCCGGTCGAGCATGGCTGCGATCTCGCCCGGCGCCTGTTCTCCCTGTACCGGGACCGGATGAACGATGACCCTCGCCGGCGGGTACCGCCTATTCAGCGTGACCAGGATATCGTGCAGCGCGGCGCCGCTTGGCGAGGTGATCACGCCGATGGTTCGCGGATAGGCGGGCAGCGGTTTCTTGACCCCGGGGTCGAACAGCCCTTCCTGCTCAAGCTTTCTCTTCAGGGCCTGGAATTCCCGGCGAAGGGCGCCTTCGCCGGCAGGCTCGAGATAATGCACGATTAATTGCAGGTCGCCACGCCTGGGATAGACGGAAACCTGCCCCCTGACCAGGACCTGCATGCCTTCTTCGGGTGCTGCGGACCCGGGGCGGCGGTTGCGGAAAAATGCGCACCTGACCAGTGCCCCGTCCTCCTTCAGGGAGAAGTACAGGTGTCCCGAGGACGGACTTGCCAGGCCGGATACCTCGCCCTCGATCCAGACGTTCCGGTAGCTGGTCTCCAGCAGCGTCCGCAACTCGGAAACCAGCGCCCCGACCGAGTAGACAGCATGCCCGGGCATTGCTACTGCGGGTAGTAGGGCCCGGCGCGGGACTGTTCTGCCACCTGCTCGAGCCCGAGGCGGGACATCCGGGAGACCTTGCGGGCAAGCTCGGAGGCCAGGGCGGAGTCGCCTTCCTCCTGAGCCTCTTCGGACCGGCGCAGAATTTCACCAAGGCTGACCGGCAGATCCGAGACCCGGGGCTCCAGGACCAGCCATTCCGTGTCTGCCGCCCTGGCAGCGGCGAGCAGTTCCCGGGCCTGAACGATATCCGGGTTTTCCGGGATGACGGGAGCGACGGGTTCGGGGATCGGTTCCGGCTCCACCACCGCGGTGGTTTCGCAGGCCGTCAGCAGAACGCCCAGCAGCAAGGGCGGCAGAAGGATTTTGAAGTACTGGTACACGGTTACCGGATGATGGATGCCACCCCCTATTCTATCGCGTGACTGCCCGCATTGCGGGGGCGGATGTTGGTTTTGATGCACCGAAATCCTTGCAAATCACTTTCCTTATCCCGTTGTTTTCATGATAGAATCCGCGCCCTCGATTTTCCTACACAAGCATATTTCGGCGGACGGATCACCATGGTTACTATTCGACTGGCTCGCGGCGGGTCAAAGAAACGCCCTTTCTACTCCATTGTAGTGGCGGATCAGCGTCGTTCCAGCCGGGGCCGTTTCATCGAACGGGTCGGGTTTTTCAACCCCATTGCGGCAGGTGGCGAACAGGCGCTGAAACTCGACACCGAACGCTATGATCACTGGGTGTCCCGGGGTGCGCAGCCCAGCGAGCGTGCTGGCCAACTGTACAAACAGGCCAGGGCCGCATCCTGACCCCGGCCGGCTGAACTCGCGGTGCCCGTGTCGGGGCACCGCCCGGGCACCGACTGAGGCGCGGCCTGTCCTGCAAAATGGCCTTCTGGCGTCATCGGTTGTGCCGGCATGGGAAGTCCAGATACCGAATTGACGGTCATGGGGGAGATTTCCTCCCCGTACGGCGTCAGGGGCTGGGTTCGTGTGCGGTCATACACACGCCCGCCTGAAGAGATCCTCGGATACGCCTGCTGGACCCTGATGCCCCGGAACCGGCCGGGCGACCCGGGTAGTGCAGGCCGGACGGCGGGAGCATGCCGGTCGAGACGGGTGATGGATTCCCTCCTGCAGCAAAGGAACCTGGTCGTGAAGCTGGAAGGTATTTCCAGCCGTGACGAGGCAGCGACCCTTGCCGGGATGCAGATCTGCATCCCGGTCGGTGATCTCCCGGACCTCCCGGCCGGTGAGTACTACTGGTCCGAACTGATCGGACTCGAGGTGGTCAATCTTGCCGGTGAGCCGCTCGGCGCAGTGGACCACCTGGTGGAGACCGGTGCGAACGACGTGCTCGTGGTGAAGTCCCGTGGCGGCGGTGATGCCGATATCGAGCGGCTGATCCCCTGGATCCCCCAGGTGATCAGGGACGTGGATATTGGGGCGGGCTGCCTGCTGGTGGATTGGGAACCGGATGACTGAGCGACAGGCAGAATTGTGCTGGGGGCACCGATGCGAATCGATGTGATTACGCTGTTTCCGGGGATGTTCGATGTACTGCGGGAGAACGGCATCACCCGGGTAGCACTGGAGCGGGAGTCGGCCGAATTGTCGTGTTACAATCCGCGCGATTTTTCCGGGGACCGCTATCGTACCGTGGATGACCGTCCCTACGGAGGCGGTCCCGGCATGGTGATGATGCCGGAGCCCCTGGACCGGTGCATCGACGCGGTACGGCAGGCCAATTCCGGGCCGTTGATCTACCTCTCCCCGCAGGGAGAGACACTGGATCAGCGCCTGGTGGGGGAACTGGCCGGATTGCCTTCCCTGGTGTTTCTGTGCGGCCGCTATGAAGGCGTGGATGAGCGCATACTCGTCTCTCGGGTGGACCGGGAAATATCGATCGGTGACTATGTGCTGGCCGGCGGTGAACTGGCGGCGATGGTCATGATCGAAAGCATGTTGCGGCTGCTGCCCGGGGTTCTCGGGAGCGCGGAATCCGCCGCCCAGGATTCATTCAGCGCCGGGTTGCTGGATCACCCGCATTACACCCGGCCTGAGGATTACCGCGGCATGCGGGTGCCGGGGGTGCTGCTGGGAGGGAATCATGCCGAAATCGGGCGCTGGCGATTGACCCGGTCCCTAGAAAGAACCAGGACAAGGCGCCCTGACCTGCTTGAGCGGCGGATGCTCAGCGAGTCTGAACAACAGTTATTGACAGCTTTAGATACGGAGCAGAACGATGAGTGACATTATTCAGCAACTCGAATCCGAGCAAATGAAGGATAGCGTGCCGGCCTTCGGCGCTGGCGACACGGTCAGGGTGCAGGTGCGGGTCAAGGAAGGCGGGCGGGAACGCCTGCAGACCTACGAGGGGGTGGTCATCGCAAAGAAGAACCGCGGTCTCAACTCATCCTTTACCGTCCGGAAGAGCAGTAGCGGTGAAGGCGTGGAGCGGGTGTTCCAGACGCACAGCCCGCTGATCGCCGGGATTGAGGTTGCGCGTCGCGGGGATGTCCGCAGGGCGAAGCTCTACTATCTGCGCGAACGTACCGGCAAGGCCGCCCGGATCAAGGAAAAAATCCGCAGGTAGCCCCGGTTCCGGTCCCGCCACCGGGTATTCCGACTGTTGGATAATACGCCTCATGGGACGTTTCTGGACAGCTGAAACGGGCCCACGGAAGGCTATTCCTCCCACGGGAGCATGGGCGGTCCTGGTGATGGGGACACTGGTTCTTGCTCCCTGTTTCGGGCAGTCCGCACATGAACCGCTGCCGGAGCCGGCGTCGCCGGAACTGCTCCGTGTCAGGACGCTGATCCAGGCGAACGTGCTCGGTCTGGCCGAACGAATCATGGAGGAGCAGGGCCCGCCGCAACTGCCCGATGGTGCGTGGTTGAACTGGGAGAGGCAGCTGTGGGCCCTGTACCGGACCAAGAAGCACTGGCGGAAACTGGTCCTGAGGGTACAGGAAATTCCGCCCGCCTTCCCGGCATCCATACACAGGGAGGCGGAACAGGAGGCCATTGACGCCTACAATGCGTTGGGACAGGGCGGCGGCGCCCGGCGGTTGTTGCGACGGCACCTCCTGTCCCCGGACCTGACTGAGCCGGAGAAAATCACACTGCGCCGCAAGGTCATCGAGAGCTATCTCGTGGAAGGGCGGCTGAACGATGCCAATGCCGCAGCCAGGGTGTTCCAGTCCGACTACCGGCCACAGGACCGCGACTGGCTGCTGCTGGCGGGCACAGTGGCGCTGCGCTCGGGGAATCCGTCCGAGGCGGTGAATCTGCTCGCCCCGCTAGACGACCCTGCAGCCAGGGTACTGACCCTGTGGAGCAGGCTGAAGGAAGGCGGGATCAGGCCACAGGAGGCTCTGGACAGGGCGGAGCGCATGCGACTGGATGAAACGTACCGGACCCTGGAGAAACCGCTGCTGGCGGTGATGGTCGCGGCGGCGGATGCCGCGGACCTGGAGCGGCAGATGGCGGATCTGCTGGAACAGTACCTCGGTGCCGCCGAATCCGCGGACAGGGAAGGCAGCCTCGGCATTCCACGGTATGATGCCGTGGACCTGGTTGAAAGCTATGCGGCCATGGCAAGGAGCAGGGCGAATGCCGAGGGGTTCCTGACCGGAGAGGAGCGGGATTGGGACACCTTCGCAAGATTGCTGCCCGTGGAGGACGATGTGATGCGTCGGGGGGTATGGGCGCACATCGGCATCCACAGCAACGACCCGGCGTCACGGATGCAGGCGCTGGACCAATGGGTCAACGCAGCCCTCGATGGCGGTCGGTGGGCCCTGGTGCCCCTGCTGTTCGGCGATGATGCTCCGCTCGGTCCGCTGATGATCTCCCCTTCCACGGCTCTCAGGCTGTCCAGCGCGGCACTGGAATCGGGGGACATCAATCTGGCGGCGGAGGCCAACGCCAACGTGTCCGCCCCCCCTGCCGGCATGACGCTGGACGAGTGGCTGCTGTACACCGGCCGGATCTCGATCATCGCCGGTCGTTACAGACAGGGAGTCGAGCGTCTCCGTCAATGGATCCTGGCCACTCCCCACCCGACACCCGAGCAGACCGACAGGGTCCTGCAGCCGATCTTCGAACTCCAGATCGTGGGACAGCACGAACCCGCCATCGAACTGCTGGAACTGATCGATGCACGTTCTCCGGGAGGGAAGTTTGTCCGTGAAATCGCTTTCTGGATCGCGGAATCCTACGATGCCCTTGGCCAACACATGAAGGCGGCGGACTATTTCCTGTTTTCGGCGATGCAGAAGGCGAACGGCTTTGACCAATGGGGCATGTCCGCGCGCTACAGGGCGGCGGATGCCTTGCTGGAAGGGAATTTCTTCTCGGATGCCAGGACCATTTTTACGGATCTCCTGAAGCATTCGAAGGACGAGAACAGGACTGCGGTCCTGCAGCAGAAACTGCAAAGGATCTGGCTGCTTGAGTCCAGCCTCGCCGGCGGCAGGAAAGATGTCCCGGAAGGATGAGGCGGACGCCGCTGACCGGCGCCTGATCGAGGGGTTTCTCGACGCGGTCTGGCTGCAGGCGGGGCTGAGCCACAATACCCTGCAATCCTACCGTTTCGATCTGGAGCATTTCCAGCGGTTCATTGCAACTCGGGGCATCGGGGTTCCGGAGGTCCGCCGCAGTGACCTCAGGGACTACCTTGAGGTCCGCGGAGACGGCACCAGCCGGCGCACCGTTGCACGAAGCCTCTCCACCCTGCGGCGATTCTACCGCTATCTCCTGGTGGAGGGGCTGGCTGCCGACGATCCCACCGCGGACATGGCTTCCCCGGCAATGGGGAAGGCCCTGCCCAAGACACTGTCGGAGAAGCAGGTGGAGAGTTTGCTGGCTGCGCCCGACACCCGCACCGACCTCGGCGTGCGCGACCGGGCGATGCTGGAGACCCTTTATGCCACGGGACTGCGGGTCAGTGAGCTCATCCATCTCAGCCGGGCACTGACCGACATCGATGCCGGCGTCTGCCGGGTGATGGGCAAGGGCGGCAAGGAGCGCCTGGTACCCCTGGGCGACCCGGCCTGTGAATGGATCCGGCGGTATCTCGGCTCTTCCCGACCCGCGCTCATCAACAACCGTACCAGCGAGGCACTGTTCGTGACCCGGCGGGGCATGCCGATGACACGCCAGGCCTTCTGGCACCAGATCCGCCGCTACGGCAGGCTGGCGGGCATCGACTCGCCGCTGTCGCCCCATACCTTGCGGCATGCCTTTGCCACGCACCTGCTGAACCACGGCGCGGACCTTCGCAGCGTGCAGATGCTGCTCGGCCACGCCAGTCTGTCAACCACCCAGATCTATACCCATGTGGCCAGGGCGCGTCTCCACGACCTGCATGCGGCCCACCATCCGCGGGGCTGAATGCTGCTGGAGATCCACATCGCCACGGCCCGAAGGGGGCTTCACGAGATCACCGCGGAAGTCGCATCGGCAGTCAGGGAACACATGCCGGGCGATGGACTGTGTACGCTGTTTCTCCGGCACACGTCCGCGTCCCTGGTGATCCAGGAAAACGCCGACCCGTCTGCAAGGAGGGATCTGGAGAACTGGATGAACCGGCTGGTGGCCGAGGATGACCCGCTGTATACCCATGTGCAAGAGGGGCCGGACGACATGCCGGCCCATATCAAGTCCATGCTGACACAGACCACCCTGTCCATACCGGTGTCCTCCGGGCGGCCGGTGCTGGGTACATGGCAAGGGGTGTTTCTGTGGGAACACCGCACCGGCCGCCACCAGCGGACGCTGACGCTGCACCTGCAACCCGACCAGCGTGGGTGACTGACTCCGCAACCGGGTGCCGGCATGGGACGGAAGGCCGGGGATGTCCTGCCATGAATCCCCCGGAACAGGCCCGGCTGGCGGTCACCCTGTCCGGGGGAGATGAAACGGGTACAATCCGGTTACCGTATTGATGCCCGATACCCAGCCACAGTGATCGCGACACCGTCCAGGATCGAACCGATGCCTCAGGGCGTGGAGGACTGTGCGCGCTGGCTGCTTGGACGGCAGGATGTGGAGCCGGCCGATGTCGACAGGGGAATGGCAACCGTTGGAATACTCCGTTCCCTCGAAATGGATGACAGCGGCTGTCTGGCGGCATTGCTGCACTGTGTGGACAGCGCGGCGCTCCCGGACGATGAACGACTGCGCGAACACTGCGGCGAAGAGGCCCTCTGCCTGTATCGCGGGATTATCGACCTGGCGCGACTGTCCTCCTTTTCCCGCCACCAGGATGCCGGCGTGGATGCCGAGGTCAACGAGGAAAATCTGCGTAAGATGCTGATTACCATGGTGGATGATGTCCGGGTGGTATTGATCAAGCTTGCCGACCAGTTGCGTCTTCTGCGCGATGCGCGTGGTGCCTCGAACCAGGAGAAATGGATTCTCAGCCGGACGACGCTGGATCTATACGCGCCGCTGGCGAACCGGCTGGGTATCTGGCAGATCAAGTGGGAAATGGAGGACCTGGCCCTGCGTTTCAGCGACCCGGTCATCTACCGTCAGCTCGCGGGCATGCTTCATGAGAAGCGCGGGGACCGGGAGCACTATATTCAGCAACTGCTGGATGTGCTGCACGGGGCGCTTGTCGACACCGGAATCAGGGCGGAAGTGAGTGGCCGGCCAAAGCATCTCTACAGCATCTGGAAAAAGATGAAACGCAAGGGCCTGGACTTTGAAAACCTCGGGGATATCCGCGCGGTGCGCATCATCGTGGATTCCGTGAGCGAGTGCTATGTCGCCCTGGGTATTGTCCATACCCGCTGGCGCCACCTGCCGGGGGAATTCGATGACTACATTGCCACCCCGAAGCCCAACGGGTATCAGTCCATCCACACCGTGGTGATCGGGCCGGAGGATAAGAGCGTGGAAGTGCAGATCCGTACCCGGGACATGCACCTGGAGAACGAACTCGGCGTTGCCGCACACTGGCGCTACAAGGAAAACCGGCAGCAGGATGACACGATAGACCGCAAGGTGCTGTGGCTGCGCCAGTTGCTGGAATGGAAACAGGAACTGGAGGAGTCCGAATCCATCGTCGGGGCCCTGCGGGAGGCTGCGGAAAGCCGGCGCGTCTACGTCTTCACCCCCAAGGGTACGGTGATCGATCTTCCCGAGGGATCCACCCCGGTTGATTTTGCCTATGCGATCCACTCCGAAGTGGGCCATTCCACCCGGGGTGCACGGGTGAACGGCCGCATGGTTCCGCTCAGCTACCGACTGAAATCCGGTGAGCAGGTGCAGATCCACAACCAGAAAGGCGCCTCGCCAAGCCGGGACTGGTTGAGACCCGAGCTGGAGATCGTCCACACGCAAAGGGCCCGTTCGCGAATCCAGCAGTGGTTCAAGCAGAAGGATCATACCCAGCATATTGCGGAAGGTCGGGCCATGCTGGAGAAGGAACTCGGACGGCTGGGCCTGGAGGATCTGGGTTATGAACGTATCGTGACCCAGACCCCCTACAACCGCCCGGACGACCTACTAGCGGCGCTGGGAGCCGGAGACTACAAGCTCTCCCGCGCCCTGTCGCCGTTCCGGCGGGAACTGGAGCGGCAGACCGGTGCCGGAATCGAAGCCCGTTCCCAGCCCCTCACCCGGCTGCCCGGCACCTTCAGGGTCAACGGGGTCGGCAACCTGCTGACCACCATGGCCGGTTGCTGCCAGCCGGTTCCCGGCGACCCCATCGTGGGGTACATCACCGCCGGGCGCGGCGTGTCCATACACAACCAGGACTGTGGCAACATCCGGGGGTTGTCCGAAGACCGCAACAATCGCCTGATCGAAGTGGAATGGGGCCGGGAGGATACCGCCTCCTACCCGGTGGAGGCGACCGTGACGGCCTATCACCGCACCGGTATCCTGCACGACATTTCCCAGGTGCTCAAGGACAGCGGGATCGATGTGCTCAAGGTCAATACGGAGACCGACGAGGAAAACGTGATCCGGGTCAGCCTTCGACTGGAGGTCAGCGGCCTGAAAACCCTCAGCAAGACACTCGGCCGGCTGTCAAGGATCCAGAATGTGCTGGACGTCCGCCGCCAGCGCAGTTGAGCCAGGGAAATCCGGGCCGAATTTTCCATCCCTAACGAACCCAGGAAAATCGATGACTACGATCAAGCTTGCAAGCCGGATTGACCGGGCGCGGGTATCGCCCACGGTCGCATTCTCGGCCCGCGCCAAGGCGCTGAGCACCGAGGGCAGGGATATCATCTCCCTGGCCGCGGGCGAACCGGATTTCGATACCCCGGAAGACATCCGCAAGGCCGCACACCGGGCGATTCATGCGGGCCATACGCACTACACCCTGGTCGAGGGGATTTCCGAACTCAGGGAGGCGATCTGCCGCAAGTTCTCCAGAGACAACGCGCTAGCCTACGAACCCTCACAGGTGACCGTCAGCACAGGAGGAAAGCAGGTGATCTTCAACGCCCTGATGGCCACGCTGGAACCAGGGGACGAGGTCATCATTCCGGCACCCTATTGGGTCAGCTATCCCGACATCGTGCTACTGTTCGAGGGCGTGCCGGTCATTGTCCGGACGGCCGAGACCGACGGATTTCTCATGACACCTGAACAACTGGAGCGGGCGATCACCCCGCGAACCCGCTGGATCATTCTCAATTCCCCGTCCAATCCAACCGGCGCCATGTACAGGGCCGGGGATTTCGCAGCCTTGGGTGAGGTGCTGCGCCACCATCCCGATGTCTGGGTCATGACGGATGATATCTACGAAACCATCGTCTACGACCGGGAGAAATTCGTCAGTTTCGCCGAAGCCGTGCCGGACCTGTTCGATCGAACGCTCACCGTAAACGGTCTTTCAAAGTCCCACGCGATGACCGGCTGGCGTATCGGCTACGGGGCGGGGGACGCCACGCTGATCAGGGCAATGAACAAAATTCAGGGTCAATCCACGCTGCATCCCTGTTCCATCGCGCAATGGGCGGCCGTGGAGGCGCTGACCGGATCCCGGGATTCCATCCGGCCCATGGTGGAAAGCTTCTCCAGGCGGCGCGATTATACCGTGGCAGCGGTGGACGCTATCGAAGGACTGCGATGTTTCGTGCCCCGGGGGGCGTTTTACCTGTTTATCTCCATTGAACGGTGTCTGGGGATGAAATCTGCCGGGGGAGCTGTCCTTGGTACCGACCATGACTGGGTCATGGCGCTGCTGGAGGAGGAGGGCGTGGCGCTCGTTCCCGGTTCCGCGTTCGGAGCCGGCGGCTACTGCCGGCTGTCGTTTGCGGCGGCCGATGGAGAACTGACCGAAGCCTGTCGCCGAATCGCCCGGTTCGCGGATGGTCTCGGATCCTGAAAGCGGCGGGTGCTGCCGGCCCGGACCGTCATCGTCCGGTTCGCGCAGGGATTTGACATTGTCCCAGCCGGGGGATGTGCGGACCCGTCCTTCCACCGGTGTTTTCAGGGCTGCAACACGCTTTCTCAACGACCGTGTGCAGGGCGCGGATGCCGTGGGAAGCCGGTTTGGCGCCGCTTCGGCGCGGGCCTCGCTGTCATGATGCGGGGATCGTCCGAGGGTCGCCCGTTCAGACTGGAACGGTCGGTTCTCTCGGTGCCCGCGGTCAGCCCGGAGCTGTTTCCCAAGGCACTCGCGGGGGAGGCGGACTGCATCATGCTCGACTGCGAAGACTCCGTCCCGCCGGGGGCCAAGGAAGCTGCGCGGCACAACGTCATTGATGGCATCCGTGCACTGGACTGGGCTTCCGGCGGCAAGACCCTGATGGTGCGGATCAATGGTCTGGACACCCATTTCATGTACCGGGACCTGGTGGAGATCGTGGAGGCGGTGGGGGAGCACATCCACTGCATTCTGCTGCCCAAGGTCGACTGCGCCGCCGACATCCACGTACTGGACCGGCTGCTGTCCCAGATCGAGTCCGCTGTGGGCATCACCCACCGGATCGGCATCGAGGCATTGATCGAGACCGCAGCCGGAGGCTTGAATGCGGGTGAAATTGCCGCGGCCAGTTCCAGGCTGGAGGCGCTGCATTTCGGTGCGGGCGATTTCGCCGCAAGTTGCGGCGCCCGCACCCTGATCATCGGTGGGCTCAATCCGGATTTCCCCGGGGACCCCTGGCACCCTGTTTTGCAGATGATGGTCATGGCCTGTCGCGCGAACGGCCTTCGCCCGGTGGACAGTGCCTACGGCGACTACGCGGACACGGACGGCTTTCTGGCGGCTGCGCGCCGCGCGGCGGCCCTGGGCTTCAGCGGAAAATGGGCCATACACCCCTCGCAGGTCGGACTGGCAAACATGGTGATGACGCCGACCGAAGAGGAAGTCGCGCGAGCGCACGCGGTGCTGGAAGCCCTGGAGGGCGCCGAAGGCGCAGGTCGGGGCGCGGCAGCCCTGGAAGGACGGATGGTGGACATCGCCTCCATCCGCATGGCAAGGAACGTCGTGGCGATGGAAGCTGCCCTGCAAGGACGGCATCCGCCGGACTGACAGTGCCGGCGGGCAACACGCCAACATCCGGCGCCCGCCCTTACCGTTCGGAGCCCTCCAGCATCCGGAAGATCGCCGAGAAGTCCAGCCCCCCGTGGCCGGCTTCGCTGAATCGTCGGTAGAGTGCCGCCGCCACCGGGGCCAGTTCCAGAGGCAGTCCGGACAGTTCCGCCGCGTTCAGCGCGATTCCCATGTCCTTGAGCATCAGGTCGGTCGAGAAACCCGGTTCATAGCCACGGTTGGCCGGCGATGCGGGGACTACGTCCGGCACCGGACAGAACGCGGTCAGCGAGAAACAGTTGCCGGAGGAACTGTATGCCACCTCGTAGAGCTTGGCGTCGTCGAGTCCGACCCGGCGTGCAAGATGGAAGCCCTCCACCACGGAGGCCATCTGGATTCCGAGCATCAGGTTGTTGCACATCTTTGCCGCCTGTCCCATGCCTGCGCCGCCGCAATGGATGATGCGCGATCCCATGGCATCCAGCACATCCCGGGCGGATTCGAGCGCGGCGGTCTCCCCGCCCACCATGAAGGTCAGGGTCCCCGCGGTCGCACCGCCGGTTCCCCCGGACACGGGTGCATCCAGCATGTGCAATCCACTGTCGCCGGCCGTGCCGTGCAATGATCTCGCATCCTCAAGGTCAATCGTGGAACTGTCCATGACCAGGCACCCTGCAGGCGCATGAAGGACAATATGCCGGCTGAACACGTCGTTAACCTCGACCGCGGTGGGCAGCATGGTAAGGACGAGGTCGGCATCCTTCAGGGCCTCGGCGTGTCCGTTGCATGCGGTGATTCCGTGCGCTACCAGCGGCGCCATCTTTTCCCGTGCGATATCGAAGGCACGGACATCGTATCCGGCGGCCGCCAGATTCCGGGCCATTGGCGCACCCATGTTCCCGGTGCCGATCACGGCAATCCGTTTCATGCGTCAGCCCGGCGCCTGGCGCGGGTTCCGGGGCAGGTTTTCCGAAAGGTCATGAGTTCTACACGGTCAGATATGCACAAATTATTTATTGAGATGTCTTGTTATCGCCTGTTGATGACAAGATAATACCACCGCATCACATCTGCGCATTATGTCTGGTTGTCCTGATCATGGAACGACTTGATTATGGCCGGGTAATCGATGGCGCTGAGCGCAACATCGGGTTCTACCTCCCGGACTCATTCAGCATGCTTCCCCTCATCTCCGCCATGGAGCCGCTCAGGATAGCGAACCGCCTGTCCAAGCGGCGCCTGTACCAGTGGCGCACCGTCAGCGATAACGGGGAGTCCGTCCGTGCTTCCAACGGCATGATGCTGCAGGTTGACCATCCGGTACCCCCGCAGGAGGATTTTTCCCTTCTGGTGGTACTGGGGCCGTTCTATCCGGAAAGATCGGACAATCCCCTGGTGCTGGACTGGTTGCGCGAGGAGGTGGAAAAGGGCACGGTGCTTGCCGGACTCGAAACCGGCTGTCATTTACTGGCTGATGCCGGATTGCTGGATGGATTGCACTGCACCACTCACTGGGAAAGCATGGCGCAGTTCAAGGAGACATGGCCGCATCACAGGGTTTCCATGGAGGTGTACGAGGTGGACCAGCGGCGCTTGACGTGCTCCGGGGGCGCGGCCTCCATGGACATGATGCTGTACGTCATCGAGCAGCACCATGGACATGAACTGGCTGCATCGGTGTCCGACAGCATGATTCATCCCCACATCCGCCACGGATGGGAACCCCAACGCATGGATATCAAGTCGAGAACAGGGGTGACCCATCCCGACCTGATCGAATGCATCGAGCTGATCGAGGCCAACATCGAGCAGCCCCTGACACCCGCCGAACTGGCGGGCCTGGTGGGGATATCGAAGCGTCAGTTGGAGCGTTTGTTCCGGCGCTACCTCAATACCACCCCGGCTCGGTATTACCTGGCTCTCAGGTTGGAAACAGCCCGCAGGATGCTGGAGAACAGCACCATGAAGATCATCGATGTGGCGATCGCCTGCGGATTCAAATCCGCCGGCCATTTCAGCAGCCGGTACTATTCTAGTTTCGGGGTAACGCCCCGGGAATCCCGCAAGGAGCGGTAGTCCCGCCGCGTGGCGGCGGACCGTCGATTCGCCACGGGATAACTTGCGGTCGTAAACCCAAAGGCGTCACGCAACGGCCTGTCCCATACTTCTTGGTTTTGTTCTAACAGTTGGGTATTGTAACGATGGCGACTCGCAGAGCGGGAGGGAGAGAAGCGCGCAAAGCCTTGCGTGCGGCACCACTTGCCGAATCGGAAAAACCGGTCCGGCCGGGGCTGACCGGCGGGCGATACCTGCCCCTGGAACAGGGCGACCTGGACCGGATCCACAACACCATTCTCGACCTGTTGGAGGAGGTGGGATTCTCCCGAAGCATCCCGAGTTGCATTGAGACGGTGACATCGGTCGGCGGGTTCTTCCGAGACGGCAGGCTCAGGTTCCCGCGGTCACTGGTGGAGGACACGATCGCCAACGCGGCGCGGGATATCGTCCTGTACGGCCAGGATCCCGCACGGGATATCCAACTGTCCGGACAGAGGGTGTACTTCGGCACCGCAGGCGCGGCGGTTCATGTCGTGGATGAATGGAAATCCCATCCGGCATATCCGAGTAAGGGACTGTACCGGGAATCCACGGTGCAGGACCTGTATGATGCTGCCCGGTTGGTGGACAGCCTTGAGCACTTGCATTTTTTCCAGCGCTGTATGGTTGCACGTGACATTGAGGAACCACGCGCCATGGACCTGAATACCACCTATGCATCCGTCTCCGGGACCACCAAGCATTGCGGTGTCAGTTACGTGGATCCGGTCCATGCCGAGGAGGGCCTGCGGCTGCTGCACGAAGTGGCCGGCGGGGAGGACCGTTGGCGTGCCCGGCCGTTCGCGAGCCTTTCATGCTGCTTCGTGGTTCCGCCGATGCGGTTTGCCGAGGATGCCTGCCGGGTGATGGAGGTATGTATCCGCGGAGGGATGCCGATCCTGTTGCTGGCCGCCGGCCAGGCCGGGGCCACCAGCCCTGCCTCCCTGGCGGGATCCGTGGTGCAGGAATGGGCCGAAGTGCTGGGAGCGTTGGTATACGCGAATGCAATCGTGCCGAAACATCCCTGTATCTGCGGCCCCTGGCCCTTCGTATCCGACCTGCGTACCGGGGCCATGAGTGGAGGCAGTGGTGAACAGGCGGTCCTGATGGCAGCTTGCGGGCAGATGGGGCGGTACTACGATCTGCCTTCGGGCATCGCAGCGGGCATGGCGGACTCCAAGATTCCCGACGCCCAGTCGGGTTACGAGAAGGCCTATACGCTGACGCTCGCAGGCCACAGCGGCGCCAACATGATTTACGAATCCGCCGGGATGCAGGGCAGTCTCCTGGGCTTCAGTTTCGAGGGCTGCACCATCGACAATGATATGATGGGTGCCATCAACCGTACGATACGTGGTGTGGAGGTTGATGACGACAACATGGCCCTGGAAACTATCCGTGATGTGTGTATGAACGGGCCTGAGCATTTTCTCGGCCATTCCGCCACCCTGTCACGGATGCAGCGGGACTACGTCTATCCCGAAGTGGGTGACCGCCTGGCGCCGGCGGAGTGGATCGATACCGGTGCTGAATCCGTCGAGATGAGGGCGCGCCGACGGACCCGGGAGATCCTGGAAACCCATTTCCCCGCCCACATCCCGGAAGATCTGGACCGGAGAATCCGGGAGCGGTTCGACATTCTGATCCCGCGGGAACGAATGAGGCCGGGTGGCTGACAATAGACAACTGACAACTCAAACTGAACCTTCGACATGTCACAGATCAAAGACGGCAAATTGCCATCGCAGGCCAGGGTTGTGATCGTGGGCGGCGGCATCATGGGGGCCAGCCTGCTCTACCACCTGGCGGAGGAAGGCTGGACCGACAGCCTGCTGATCGAGAAAGGGGAACTCACGTCCGGTTCGACCTGGCACGCGGCCGGTCAATGCCCGAGCTTCATCGCTGATTACAACATGGCGAAAATCCATGATCACGGGATCAGGCTGTATCCGAAGCTGGAGGAGCTCACGGGCCAGTACGTCAGCTGGCACGGCTGCGGCGGGATCCGCTATGCGCTGCAACCGGCGGAAGTGGAATGGTTTCACCGGGTGGCCGCGGTCGGCAGGCTGATCGGCTTTGATTGCGAAATCATTGATCCGGCCAAGATCAGGCAACTGGTGCCCTACGCCCGCATCGACGGCGTGCTGGCCGGCGCCTGGACCCTGAACGACGGCCACGTCGACCCGGCCGGGGTCTGCAATGCCATGGCCAAGGGCGCGCGGCGGTTCGGGGCAACCATCGTGACCAACAACCGGGTGCTGGATATCAACCCGAGATCCTCCGGAGACTGGGAGATCGTAACGGAGCAGGGAACCGTCATTGCCGAGCACGTGGTGAATGCTGCCGGCTGCTATGCGAGGCAGGTATCGCAAATGGTGGGAACCGATATCCCCATGATCAACATGCAGCACACCTATCTCGTCACCGATCCGGTCAGGACCTTCCTGGAGAGCGATTCCGAAATGCCCGTGATCCGGGATCCGTATCCCTCCTCGTACTACCGCCAGGAGCAGAAATCCGCCCTGATCGGTATCTATGAAATGGAGAATTCCCAGGAATGCTGGACCCACCGGGGAGGCTGGCCTGAATGGGATTCCCAGAATGAACTGTTCGAGACGGACCTGGACAACATCATGCCGTTCGTCGAGCGGGTGATGGAACGGGTGCCCATGTGGCGGGAACTCGGGATCCGGCGGGTGGTCTGTGGCGCCATCCCGCATACCCCTGACAGCAATCCGTTTCTCGGTCCTGCCGCGGGACTGAGAAATTTCTGGCACTGCAACGGGGCCTCGATCGGCATCGCGGCGGGCGCCGGATCCGGCAAGTACCTGTCCCAGTGGATGATCCACGGTGACGCCGAGATCAACATGGCCGGAGTGGATCCCCGGCGATTCAGCGACTTCGCGCCCGGTGATTACACCAAGGCCAAGTCACATGAGGACTACGAGCACATGTACAAGCTCCACCTGCCGGGAGAGGAACGCCCTGCAGGCCGCAGGGCCCGGATCACGCCGCTGTATGACCGTCTGACTGCCCGGGGATGTGTCTTCGGCGAACTGAATGGCTGGGAGCGGCCCAAGTGGTTTTCTCCCGACGGTCGCGAGGAGGATGTCGGCTTCCGACACAACAACGTGTTCGGCGTGGTCGCGGAGGAATGCCGGGCGGTGCGGGAGCGGGTCGGTGTGCTCGATCTTTCCAGCTTCGCCAAGTACGAGGTGGCCGGC
Organism: Candidatus Poriferihabitaceae bacterium; assembly: GCA_965213885.1. Lineage (GTDB taxonomy): Bacteria > Pseudomonadota > Gammaproteobacteria > Arenicellales > Poriferihabitantaceae > VYFG01. The sequence continues at coordinate 1,545,479 of OZ243919.1, read as the reverse complement.
CCGGATGCCGAGGCCATGCTGAACAGATGCAGCGCTAACAGGATGCCGAGGAAGACCGGCGGCCTGGTGCTGACGCACTATCTCTCCGAGGAGGGCAGACTGAACGGGGAATCCACGGTGTGCCGGCTGGGGGACGACCGCTACTATGTGCTTTCCGGCGCCAACTGCGAGGAACGGGACCTGGCGATTCTCAGCCAGGCGGTGCTGCCGGAAGAGGACGTGGACGTCAGGAACATCACCGATGACTGGGGTGTTCTGGTTCTTGCGGGTCCGCGCTCCAGGGAAGTTCTCGCCGGATTGACCGACGCGGACCTTTCCAACGCAGCATTCCCCTGGCTGACAGGTCGTGAAATTGATGTGGCGGGTGTGGCCGTGCGCGCATTGCGTGTCAACTATGTGGGTGAACTCGGATGGGAACTCCACTGCCCCATGAATCGGCTGGTGGCGGTATACGATGCGGTCTGGGAGGCCGGCGAGGCGTTCGGCATGGTCAATTTCGGAACCTATGCGGTGAATTCCCTGCGCATCGAGAAGGCCTACAAGGGCTGGGGCGCTGAACTCACCAACGAAATCAGTCCCGTTGAAGCGGGAGTGGAGCGGTTCTTCAGGGAGGACAAGGATGATTTTACCGGGCGGGATGCCGTATTGAAGATCAGGGAGAAAGAACCGGAGATACGGATTGTGTATTTCGAGGTGGCGGCCGGAGACAACGATGTGGCGGGCGGTGAGCCGCTGCTTGATGGTGACAGGGTGATTGGCATTACCACTTCCGGTGGCTTTGGCCATACGACCGGGAAGAGCCTCGGATTCGGCTATGTGCCTTCGCAGTACACCGAACCGGGGGGCGGCCTGCAGGTCCAGTTGCTCGGTGAGATACGGCCAATCACTGTACTGGATACGCCAGCCTGGGACCCGACCTCGGAACGGCCCCGCATCTAGGCTCACTACTGTTGTATTCAGGAGAAATTGGGATGATTCCAGGGTCCCAGGCATGGACCGTCCGCGGTGGAAAATCCGGGTGGGGAATCCGGCCGATCCGGGATCCGTTTTCGGGGCAGAAGAGGGAACAGTCGTGCAGGCATTCAGCCGACAAATCGACAAAAAATCAGGCTGAAGTGGGAAATCAGGGTGCAGAACAGGTCCGTTTTCTGATATCCCGGGCCACCCGGCAAGGGTGAATTGCCAACCAGGCCGCTCTGCGGCTCGGGCCTTCCAGTATTCCGCTTTGGGCTTCCATTGCGCGGCACTCCGGCCATTGGCAGATTCCCTGCCACAGTGCGATCCGGCCGGGACGGATTGCCCGTGTACTTGCCGAAACGTTGGGGTAAGATTGCCGGTATGAACGACAGACCCTTTCCGAAGCCGCCGCCGGCCGATCCGCTCCCGCTGGAGATATGGCTGAGACGTACGGACCGTTCCGAAGCGGGCCGTGAGCCGTTCTTCCGGGGGCGTGATGCGGAATACGGGGTGTACCGTTCTGCGATCACAAGCCTCAGCGATGGCATGGTCGGTGGTGGCACGATGGTCTTCCAGGGCGCCCCGGGTTCCGGCAAGTCGGCACTGATGGAAGAATGCATGGAGGCGGTACGGCGCCATTCGACCCCCGATGCTCCCTGGGTGGCGGTTGCCATGTATCCTGAAGCCCTGGAGTCTCCTGTCGATGTTATCGAGGCCCTGGTTGAAGCGGCGAATACAGAAAGCGAGCGTCTCCGGGAAATGGCTTCCGGGACATCCGTGACCACGGTGCTGGATGATCTTCTGGACCGCGGGAGGAAGCTGTACCGGGAACTGCCGGAGCGCGGGGGCGGGGCGTTCGGCGTGTCAGTAGGCGGACGCAGGGACGAGGGAGTGACGGCCGGGCGGGCCTTCCGGAAGGCGGCGCAGGTTCTGGGCAAATACCACATCGTGGTTTGCGTGGACGAAGCCCAGAACATACCGGCCTCCGGCTCCACGAAGGGGGTGATGGACTGTCTTCACCGGGACCCCCAGGGGATTCCCCTGGTGGCGGCGTTCTTTGGACTGAGCGACACCCAGAAGGTACTGCGCGAGTGCGGTCTTTCCAGATTCGCCAGTGGGCGGGTGGTGACCCTGGATCCCCTGCCGTTTGATGACTCGGCCTGTGCCATCCGGGATATCCTTGGCGCCTACGGTTTCACGGGGACGCCGGAAGATCGGGAAGTGTGGGTGAACCGGTTGGCCGAACTGTCCCAGGGGTGGCCGCAGCACATCAACCGAGTGGCAGTTGCGGCGTGCGACATTATCCAGGCCAATGGGGGGTGCATTGATTCGGTCCATCTGGATGAGGCCATGGCTGCTGCGGAGGCATACAAGAGGGAATACTATGCCGGCCGGCTTGCTGCCGGCTTCCGGCCGCCCTGGGTCTACCGGCAGATGGCCCTGGCTGCACGGGAGAGGGGCGGCGTGTTGCCCTATGACGATCTCCGGCAGTTCCTGGCGGAAGAAACCCTGGACGATTTTCTGACCAATGCCCTCCATGTCGGCCTGCTGGCCCAGACGAAGGAACTTCCCTACCATTACCAGATTCCTATTCCATCCTTCGGGGAGTACCTGCGGGCGTTGCCGGTGGAACCGCCGTCGGGCTGAGAGACAAGGACCATGAACGGCATTGCAGGTGAGCGTGGCTCCCGGGTACTGAAGGCCTGCCGCGACCAGCCGGTTGCGGGACGGCGTGCGCGAGGAAGCCGCACGTATGATTCCGCACGTATGATTAATATGGAAGTACCTGCGGAGAGGGCTTATGCAGACCTTGAGCGCCAAAGATGCAAAGTACGGTTTCGGACAGCTGATCGACCTCGCCCGCGCGGAACCCGTTGCGGTGTCCAAACATGGCCGCCCAGTCGTTGTCGTGCTCTCGGTCGAGGAATACGGGCGGCTGAAGGCGCTGGACGCGCCTGAAGGCCTGCCCAGAGACACCCGGCAGAGTATGAACGAAATCGGAACAAAAAACCGTTGATCGGCATGGACAAGCGAAACCTCTCCGAGCGGGACATCTGCACCAAGTTCATCACTCCCGCCATTCGTCGGGCGGGATGGGATGAGATGCTCCAAGTCCGCGAGGAGGTGAGCTTCACCCAGGGACGCATCATCGTTCGCGGCAAGCTGGTCGCGCGTGGGCAAGGCAAGCGCGCCGACTACGTTCTTTATTTCAAGCCCAATATTCCCCTGGCGGTCATTGAAGCCAAGGACAATTCGCACAGCGTCGGTGACGGGATGCAACAAGCGCTCGACTACGCCGAGACGCTGAACGTCCCCTTTGCATTCTCTTCCAACGGCGACGGTTTCGTGTTTCACGACCGCGCTGGCACAGGCACGCTGCGGGAAGCGAGCCTTTCCCTGGATGAATTCCCGACGCCAACCGAACTGTGGGCGCGCTATCGCGCCTGGAAGAGCCTGACCCCGGAAGCCGAGAAGGTCGTCCTTCAGGACTATCACGACGACGGATCGGGCAAGACGCCGCGCTATTACCAAGCCAACGCCGTCAACGCCGCCACCGAGGCCATAGCGAAGGGGCAGAATCGCATACTGCTCGTCATGGCTACCGGCACAGGCAAGACCTACACCGCCTTCCAGATCATCTGGCGCCTGTGGAAGGCGGGACGCAAGAAGCGCATCCTGTTCCTCGCCGACCGCAATGTGCTGGTCGACCAGACGATGGTGAACGACTTCCGCCCCTTCGGCGGCGCGATGGCCAAGCTGTCCACGCATGCCAGGACCATCCAGCGCAACCGGGGCGCACTCCGCATCGACACAGCCTACGAGGTCTATCTCGGCTTGTATCAGGCGATCACCGGACCGGAAGACCATCAGAAGATCTACCGCGAATTCTCTCCCGGCTTCTTTGACCTGATCGTCATCGACGAATGCCACCGGGGCAGCGCCGCCGAGGATTCAGCCTGGCGCGAGATTCTCGAGTATTTTGCTTCCGCAACCCAGATCGGCCTCACCGCGACGCCGAAAGAGACGGATTACGCCTCCAACATCGCCTATTTCGGCGAGCCTGTGTTCACCTACTCGTTGAAGCAGGGCATTCGCGACGGCTTCCTCGCGCCCTACAAGGTGGTCAAGGTCCATATCGACCGGGACGTGCAGGGCTATCGCCCTGAAAAAGGCCAGCTTGACCGCGATGGCTTGGTGGTCGAGGACCGCATCTATAACGCCAAGGATTTCGACCGAACGCTCGTAATCGACGGACGCACGCAGATAGTCGCGCAAAAGGTCACGCAATTCCTGAAGGAGAGCGGAGACCGGTTCCAAAAGGCCATTATCTTCTGCGTGGACCAGGAACACGCCGCGCGTATGCGCCAAGCGCTGGTCAACGAGAACGCCGACCTCGTCGACCGGAGCGCGCGTTATGTCATGCGCATCACCGGCGGCGACGCTGAGGGACAGACGCAACTCGACAACTTCATCGACCCGGATTCGAAATACCCCGTTCTGGTCGCCACGTCGCGCCTGCTCTCCACCGGCGTTGACGTGCGGACCTGCCGGCTGATCGTGCTCGACCGGCGAGTCAACTCGATGACGGAGTTCAAGCAGATCGTCGGGCGCGGCACCCGTGTGCACGAGGAGACGCAAAAGTTCTATTTCACGCTGATCGACTTCCGGGGCGCGACCAATCACTTCGCGGATCCGGAATTCGACGGCGAGCCGGTGCAGGTCTACGAACCCGGAGAGGGCGATCCCATCGATCCGCCCGAGACGCCACCCGGCGACGGCAGTGACTGGACACCCGAAAGCGCGGGCGATGACGAAGCGATTGTCGCCGATCCCGGCCTGCCGCTACCGCCCGGAGGCGGCCCAAGGAAGAAGGTGTATGTCGATGGCGTCGCCGCGGTCATCGTTGCCGAGCGGGTGGAATATCTCGACGAATATGGCAAGCTCGTCACCGAATCGCTGCGCGACTTCACGAGGAAGGCCCTGCGCAGCCATTTTGCGAGTCTGGACGACTTCCTGAGACGCTGGAACAGGGCCGAGCGCAAGCAGGTGATCGTAGAGGAAATGGCGGCGAAGGGCCTGCCGTTGAACGTGCTGATCGACGAACTGGACAACAATCTCGATCCCTTCGACCTCATCTGTCACGTTGCCTTCGACGCGAAGCCGCTCAGCCGCCGCGAGCGGGCCGACAAGGTCAGGAAACGCGACGTGTTCGCCAAACACGGAGAGCAGGCCCGCGCCGTACTCCACGCGCTGCTCGACAAGTACGCCGACGAGTGCGTGCTCAACCTCGACGATGTCAACGTCCTCAGAATCCCGCCGATCGACAGGCTCGGGACGCCGCTCGAGTTGGTTCGCGCCTTCGGCGGCCGGCCGGGTTTCGAGCAGGCCGTCCATGATCTTCAATCCGCACTCTACAGGGAAACCGCCTGAATATGGCCGTCGGCACACTCGTCAAGTCCATTCAGGACATCATGCGCCAGGACGTGGGCGTCGATGGGGACGCCCAGCGCATCAGTCAACTGTGCTGGATGTTCTTTCTTAAGATCATCGACGATCAGGACCAGGAACTCGAAGAATTCCGGGACGGCTACCGCTCACCCATCCCCGCCCATCTGCAATGGCGCGCTTGGGCGGCGGATCCGGAAGGCATCACGGGCGAGGAGCTGCTCGCCTTCATCAACGGCGAACTTTTCCCGGATTTGAAGCAGCTCCCCTCCAGGGGCGGCTCACGCGCTCATGTCGTTCGCGCCGTGTTCGAAGACGCTCACAACTACATGAAATCCGGCCACCTGATACGTCAGATCGTCAACAGGATCAATGGCATCGACTTCAACGATCTGGCCGAACGCCAGCATTTCGGGGACCTCTACGAGCAAGTCCTGAACGACTTGCAATCGGCCGGCAACGCGGGCGAATACTACACGCCGAGGGCCGTGACCTCCTTCATGGTCCGTATGGTCGATCCGAAACCCGGCGAGACGCTCTTCGACCCGGCCTGCGGCACCGGCGGTTTCCTCACTTGCGCAATCCGTCACATGCGGGAGCGCTACGTCAAGCAACCCGCGGACGAAGCCCGAATGCAGTCGTCGCTTCGAGCGGTGGAGAAGAAGCCACTGCCCCATATGCTCGCCACCACCAACATGCTGCTGCACGGCATCGAGGACCCGTCCTTTCTGCACCACGACAATACGCTGGCTCGTCCTTTTGTCTCATGGGGGCGGGACGAGCGCGTGGATATCGTGCTGACCAATCCGCCCTTCGGCGGCAAGGAGGAGGACGGCATCGAGTCCAACTTCCCGCAGCATTTCCGGACTCGCGAGACGGCGGATCTGTTCCTGGCGCTCATCATCCGGCTGCTCAAGCCCGGTGGCCGGGCGGCCGTAGTCCTGCCCGACGGCTCGCTGTTCGGCGAGGGCGTCAAGACGAGGCTGAAGGGGCATCTGATGGAAGAATGCAACCTGCACACCATTGTGCGCTTGCCGAACTCGGTGTTCCGCCCCTATGCCTCGATCGGCACCAACCTGCTGTTTTTCGAGAAGGGAGAACCAACAAGGGAAATATGGTTCTGGGAACACCTCGTGCCGGAGGGGCAGAAGGCCTACTCGATGACCCGGCCCATCCGGCTGGAGCATCTGGACGATTGCGCCGTGTGGTGGGGTGGTACGGAACGCGCGGAACGCGCCGAAGGCTACCAGGCCTGGAAGGTGAGCGTCGAGGACATCCGGGCGCGCGGCTACAATCTCGACATCAGGAACCCGCACACAGCAGAGGCGGAACTCGGTGACCCGGAGACGTTGCTGGCGGAACTGAACACCGCTGAGGCCGAGGTAACATCGGCGCACGAACGCTTGAAAGAAGTTCTGGCGGAGGCGCTGCTGCGATGATCTTGAGCAAGCGCAGCTTTATCCGCCACCATAGCTGGAGGGTCGGCCATGCACGCCGTCATTGCTGACAAACGGGAAGAACTGGTCGAACTCTGCCGGCGTCACGGCGTGGTACGGCTCGAAGTCTTCGGGTCGGCGGCGCGCGCCGCCGACTTCGATCCGCAGGCCAGTGACGCCGATTTCCTGGTGGAATTCGATCTCCAGAGCGCCCCCGCAACGCTCGACCAGTATTTCGACTTCAGAGACGCTTTGCGTGATGCACTCGGCCGCCCTGTCGATCTGGTTGAACCTCGCGCCGTTCGCAATCCGTATCTGCGATCGGCCATCGACCAGTCGCGTGAGCTGATCTATGCGTCGTGATCCTCGCGTACCGCTGAACCGCCTGCACGGCGACCATCCCGAACTCGCAGAGCGAATTCCCCGACTGCGCCGGATCGTCGATTTCCGCAATCTTTTGATCCATGGCTATGCGACCGTGATACCCGATCGGGTTTGGGATTATGCCCAAAATGATCTGCCGGAACTGCGCAGTGTCGTACAGAGACTGCTTGCCGAGTTGGGACATCCGGAGGCATGAACGCCGAGCGCCTGCTTGCCCTCTACGACCGTGTGGCGGAGGCCCCTGACGCCGTTCCCCGTCTGCGTCGCTTCGTGCTCGACCTCGCCGTGCGGGGGAAGCTCGGGGAGCAGGATCCGGAGGACGATCCGGCGGCGGAGTTGCTGGGGCGAATCGCGCATGAAAAAGCGCGGCTGAATGTTTCGCATCACGTGAACCCGCTTAGCGTGGATGAAACTCCATTTTTTCTTCCGGTGGGCTGGCTTTGGAGCCGAATCGGTGAGCTGTGCACCAAAACCGGTTCTGGTAGCACTCCGCGTGGTGGCAAGAACGTCTACAAGACAGTCGGTGTTCCGTTCCTTCGCTCGCAAAATGTGCATAACGATGGCTTGCGACTCGACGAAGTAGTGTGTATTGAACGCGAAGTTCATGCTCGAATGGCGGGCACAGCTGTTCGATCCAGGGACCTCCTACTGAACATTACGGGTGGCTCTATGGGTCGTTGCTGTCGCGTGCCCGACGAATTTGGTGAAGCCAATGTCAGCCAGCACGTTGCGATACTACGCCCGGCAGTTTCAGAAATGGCTGACTTTCTTCATAAACTCTTGCTATCACCGTATCTCCAAGCGTTGATCTTCGACGAACAGACTGGTGCAGGGCGTGGCGGCCTCCCTAAGTACAAAATGGATCGTATACCGGTCGCTATTCCGCCCCTCGACGAGCAACACCGGATCGTCGCCAAAGTCGATGAACTCATGGCGCTTTGCGATCGGCTGGAGGAAGCCCGAGCCGCCCAAGAGGACAGCCGCGACCAGCTGACCACAGCCAGCATTGCCCGCCTGAGCGCGACCGATACGGATGACGGGGCTTTTCAGGCCCATGCGCGCTTTATCATCGAGGCCCTTCCCGCACTCACGGCTCGGCACGATCAGGTCCAACAGCTTCGCCAGACTATCCTCGACCTCGCCGTGCGGGGGAAGCTCGGGGAGCAGGATCCGGAGGACGATCCGGCGGCGGAGTTGCTGGGGCGAATCGCGCATGAAAAAGCGCGGCTGAATGTTTCGCATCACGTGAACCCGCTTAGCGTGGATGAAACTCCATTTTTTCTTCCGGTGGGCTGGCTTTGGAGCCGAATCGGTGAGCTGTGCACCAAAACCGGTTCTGGTAGCACTCCGCGTGGTGGCAAGAACGTCTACAAGACAGTCGGTGTTCCGTTCCTTCGCTCGCAAAATGTGCATAACGATGGCTTGCGACTCGACGAAGTAGTGTGTATTGAACGCGAAGTTCATGCTCGAATGGCGGGCACAGCTGTTCGATCCAGGGACCTCCTACTGAACATTACGGGTGGCTCTATGGGTCGTTGCTGTCGCGTGCCCGACGAATTTGGTGAAGCCAATGTCAGCCAGCACGTTGCGATACTACGCCCGGCAGTTTCAGAAATGGCTGACTTTCTTCATAAACTCTTGCTATCACCGTATCTCCAAGCGTTGATCTTCGACGAACAGACTGGTGCAGGGCGTGGCGGCCTCCCTAAGTACAAAATGGATCGTATACCGGTCGCTATTCCGCCCCTCGACGAGCAACACCGGATCGTCGCCAAAGTCGATGAACTCATGGCGCTTTGCGACCAGTTACAGACTGCTCTGGACACTGTTGTCGACCATCGCAATGATATGCTCGAGTCGCTCCTTCAGGATGTGCTGACATCCTCCAAGAAAGGAACCGAAGGCAGCTCACGGCTGCTATCCTCGCCGAGGCACTTCTGATGCTAGGCTACTGCTTTCACTAAAACGCAGCATGAGTAACTCAGGTTACGAGATCGAGGAATCAAATTGACAGCGGAAGCCACCCCCAATTATCTGTTGCTTGGTGAGTCAGACCCTTCCTTTCGCTGGCCCTGGACAATGACCGAAGGGCTTGCTGTCCTCGTAGGTGGTTCAGGAGGGGGCGGTGGCGGCGGATCTGGCGCGTTACGTCTCAAGAGCGGTTTTGGTGGCGGAGGCGGTAAGGGCGGCTCACCTACCTTCATCCAAGTAGAGGGCCAGCAACGTTACGGTGCAGATGGAGGTGCCGGCGGCAGTGGAGGGACTGGCGCCAATGCTGACGGGGTCAATGAGATGGTGGCAGGCGGTAGCGGTCAACCCGGCTATCCCGGCCAAGTAATTGTAGTGCAACTCAACACACTGTCGCTGGACAGGAAAATCAACATCTCAGTGGGCAGCGGCGGCCATGGAGGTCGCGGTGCCCCCGGCCAGTTTCCGGGAGATGATGGCAACACTGGCAGCAGTGGATTCGTACTTTTGGTGCCCCTTCTAGCCACAAATCAGTCGTCCTGATTGACGCGCATCCTTGCCTGTTTCATGATGAGTACGCTCTCCTACCAAATCGAGTCGAGTCGGCCCAAATTTGCTCAGAAGTCTTTCAAAAACTTGATTCGAAAAGCTGGTAGCCTCAACCAACACAAGTGGATACAACGCTAATGGTTCCGAACGAGGAAGGAGGCATAATTCGGGAACATCCGTCATCCCAATCTCAATCAGGAGCCAAAGGAGGCGGGGGTGACGGTGCGTACATAACGAACCTTAGAAGGCGCCAAGTGGACACCTATGCTGTGACCGAAGATGAACTTACCAGCATTGATACCCAGTATTGGTTAGCCAACACACACTTCTCTGTCGCTTCCCTCGCCCTCGGTGGGATACTTAGCGCTGTATTGACATGGCACACACACCGCAACTGGCTTGTACTAGGTATCCTGATTGCAGCAGCATGCGCATTCGGATGGTTAGGCGTTTGGGTTCACCGAACGCGAACAACGCTCCTGAGAAAAATCAAGGAACAAACGTTGCCTCGAGACGAGTAACTGTTTTTCCCGCGTCCTAAATCAATAAAATATTGATATAAAACAATAATAATTAAAATACGATATACCAGCACGATAGCCCTCCTGCGTATCTCCAGCCAATGCCGGATGTCTCGACATGTCTGTTCGCATGATTATTCCACGGCAAATTGACCACCCATTCCACGCGAAATTGACCACTCATTCCACGGTCAAATTGACCACCCGTTCCACGGCAAATTGACCACCCTCTGACGGTGCTATATCACCCATCGGAGCACAGCGGCGCATTGATGACAACCGGTATGGTTCTCTCCCTTTCAAATCGGGGAGAAAGTCATGCCCAACAAGTGTCTGTCCATGCGCAAGATCAGAGAAATTCTCCGCCTCAAGTGGGACCAGGGACGGAGTAACCGCCAGATCGGGAAGGTCTGCGGCATCAGTCATAACTCGGTCGCCAACTATCTGGCTCGATTCCACAGGGCGGGACTTTCCTGGCCGCTGGCCGAGGACCTGACCGACGCCGAGCTGGAGCGGAAGCTGTTTCCACCACCGCCGCCCCGGCGACTGGCGAAGCGCCGCGGGGTGCCGGACTGGGCGCAGGTCCATCGCGACCTCAAGCGCCCGGCGAAGGACGGCGGGCCGGGCGGGGACGGGATGCCGGAGAGGGACGCCCCCCGGCGCAAGGGCATGACCCTGTACCTGCTGTGGGAGGAATACAAGGAGCAGAGCCCGTACGGGTACGAGTACTCGTGGTTCTGCCACCACTACCGGAAATGGCTCGGCAAGCAGGACCTGGTGATGCGACAGGAGCACCGGGGCGGCGAGAAGCTGTTCGTGGACTATTCGGGCATGACGGTCCCCGTGATCGACCGCGCCACCGGGGAGTTGCACCAGGCCCAGGTGTTCGTGGCGGTGCTGGGGGCATCGGGGTACACCTACGCGGAGGCCACCTGGAGCCAGGGTCTGGAAGACTGGATCACGTCCCACCGGAACTGCTTCTCCTGGATGGAAGGCTGCCCGGAGATCGTCGTGCCCGACAACCTTCGTTCCGCAGTGAGCAAGGCGCACCGGTACGAGCCCGACATCAACCCCACCTATCAGGACATGGCGACGCACTACGGCGTCACTGTGCTGCCTGCGCGCGTTCGGCGCCCAAGAGATAAGGCCGCCGTGGAACTCGGCGTGCTCCTGGTCCAGCGGTGGATTCTCGCGGTCCTGCGCAAGCGCCGGTTCTTCTCCCTGGCGGAGGTCAACCGGGAGATCAGGCGGCTGCTGGAGACACTCAACAACAAGCCGTTCCGCAAGCTCCCCGGATGCCGCCGGGAGGTCTTCGAGGAGATCGACCGGCCGGCCCTGGGGCCCCTGCCGGAGAAGCCCTACGAGTTCTCCGAGTGGAAGCCGGTCCGGGTGCATGTCGACTATCACGTCGAGTTCGACAGACACTACTACTCGGTGCCCCATGAGCTGGTCGGCCTCCGGCTCCACGTCCGGGCCACCCGCAATACCGTCGAGTGCCTCCACCGGGGCGAGCGGGTCGCGAGCCACCTGCGGTCCCGGCGCCCGGGCCGGTTCACCACCGTCCCGGCGCACATGCCGGAGAAACACCGGCAGATGGGGGAATGGTCCCCGGAGCGGCTGGTCGCGTGGGCCGCCCGAGTCGGCCCCGCGGCCCGGGCCGCCGTCGAGTGGCAGCTGGCCAACCGGAAGCATCCCCAGCAGGCCTACCGCACCTGCCTCGGGATTCTGAACCTGTCGAAGTCCTACGGCGACGGACGGCTCGACGCCGCCTGCCTGCGGGCGCTGGAACTGAACTCCATCAGCTACAAGAGCGTCCACTCCATCCTGCAGAACGGGCTCGACCAAAAGGCCCCGGAGCCCGTCCAGGAATCCATCCTTCCGGATGACCATTCCAATATCCGGGGGCCATCCTACTACCACTGACCCCGGTCATCGATCGATCAACCATCAACCATCAACCAACCATTCACTGAAGAAACCCCATCATGTTCAACCACCCCACCCTGGACAAGATCCAGCACCTGAAACTCACCGGCATGGCCGCGGCCCTCGCCGACCAGATGCGCACCGACGGCATCGACGAACTCGACTTCATGGAGCGCCTCGGGCTCCTCGTCGACCGGGAGGCCACCGAGCGGGAGGGCCGGCAGCTCTCCGCACGCCTCCGGCGGGCCCGGCTCAAGCACAACGCCGCCATGGAGGACATCGACTACCGCAGCCCCCGGGGACTGGACAAACGGCTCATGCAGTCCCTGGCGTCCTGCCGGTGGGTGTCCGACCGGCTGAACGTCCTGATCACCGGACCCACCGGCGTGGGCAAGACCTGGCTGGCCTGCGCCCTGGCGCAGAAAGCCTGCCGGGAACGGCACTCCGCCCTGTATCTCCGCTTCCCGGTGCTGCTGCGGAATCTGGCGGTCGCCAGGGGGGACGGACAGTACCCCAAACTGCTGGTCAGCCTGTCCCGGGTCGCCGTGCTGCTGATCGACGACTGGGGCATCGAGGGCCTGAACGCCCAGAACCGCCGTGACCTGCTGGAGGTGCTCGAGGATCGCTACGAGACCCGCTCTACCGTGGTGACCAGCCAACTGCCGGTGGAGAACTGGTTTGAAGCGATCGGAGACCCGGTCCTCGCCGACGCGATCCTCGACCGGCTGGTGCACAACGCCTACCGGATCGACCTCAAGGGTGAGTCCATGCGAAAGAGGAAGGCCAGGGCCATCGGGGACGACGGATCCGGGGACCCGGAATCATGAGTGGCACGATAACAGGGCACGGGCCTCGACACCCACTACCGCGCTTCGCTTGCTGTCCGCAACGCCGCACGGCAAAACCAGTTTGCCGTCCGTCGTCACGGACCGGGGGTGAAAAGCCGGTCATGAATGACCGTCATGACAAAAAGCAGAAAAGAAGAACGGCCCGGCCGGCAGCACGCTGGAAATATCCCGGCGTCCCGCTTACCATCCGGTTTGCACAAGCAACCGGAAACCGGCTGATCTGGGGGATCCCTTCAGCCCAATGAACGTTGCGTCGCTTCGCTCCGATGAGGGTGGCTTACGCCATGGTCCAGGGTGGCAACTTTGCCGTGGATCGGGTGGTCAATTTGACCGTGGACTGGGTGGTCAAATTCGGTGGAATAGTCAATGAGAGGGAGACGCACAATATCCACGGGGGATGACGGGCGAAAGAACGCCGTCGAATGATCGGTTACTTATAATGACTGTCTCAATACCTCAAGACAATTTGAGACATGGCGACAGTGGGATATGCCCGGGTCAGCTCCATCGGACAGAACCTGGACGTGCAGCTCGACAAGCTCCGGGAATACGGCTGTGACGAGATCTTCGAAGAGAAAAGATCGGCACGGACCGCGGCCCGGCCGGCACTGAAGGAATGTCTCCGGTACGTTCGCCGCGGCGACGTCCTGGTGATCACCCGCCTCGACTGCCTGGCGCGATCTACCCTGGACCTGCACCGGATCCTGGAGCAGCTGCAGGAGAACCAGGTGGGATTCGTCGTGCTGGACCAGGCCATCGACACCACGACCTCGGCCGGCAAGCTCGTGTTCGGGATCCTGGCCTCGGTTGCGGAGTTCGAGACCCATCTCCGAAAGGAGCGCCAGGCGGAAGGGATATCGAGAGCCCGAACCGAGGGGGTGCGTTTCGGGCCTTCTCCGAAACTGGCCGGTGATCAGGTCGACGAGCTGCGCCGTGAGCGTGCCGCCGGCGTCCGGATCAGGGATCTGATGGAGAAGTACGGGCTGAGCAAGGCGAGTGTATATCGGTTGTTGTAGTCCGTCGACAACTGGCCATAGGGCACCTGAACATGGTTGTCGTGAGCTCGAAGGGTGAAACTGGAATGAACTTCAAGCCACACTCAATCCAACGCATGCATCCTCATGCACCTATCTGGATATCGAAAGCATAAATGGCCAACCTAATAGAATAATAGGCTCTTCCCCTATTTGAGTGGGCTCGCTACAGCCGAGACCGACACGCGCTTATCGTCGAAATCTGAGCCCTGCGCACTGTAGGCGATTGTGGCGCATGTCTGGCGAGACTGCTGCCTTGTTTCGACTTCGAACGCAGCGCGTTGCGGCATTGGCGATGCGGCGCTTGATGTGGCCGTGCATCCAGCCTCCCGGCCACCAGTCTTCCGCGACCGGCCCGGTGCCCCAAAGCAGCATCGCGATCTCGCGCCAGGTCAGCCCCTTCTGGTCGGCTTCCAGCACAGGCGGCTGGCAACGACCGCGGTCTACGCCCATCTCGACGACAGCGCCTTGCAGGCCGCTGCCGAGAAGGCAGCGGGCCGGATCGCGAAGGCGATGGGGTTCAAGGCCGGGCCGTCGCCGCTGTAACGCTGATGCGAGCGCAGGGCGCGGCCCCGCCTTCTCAGGACTGTCGTATAAAGGCGAGTTCGCTCACCATCGCCCATAAGTCCGCAACTGAGCGTTGGACTCGCGCTCATCGCGGATGACCGAGAGCCGGGGCTCTCTGTTGCCGAGACCGCAACTTACTTGTCGTCGAAATCTGATTGCATTGCCGCAAGCAATGTCACGCTGCTTTCCCGCTCGCCTCCGCGTCATAGCGGAACGCAGGCTCCGTAATCGTACACACGATCGAAGCGATCTTGGCGGGAGCGGCGACGCTGATCATATTTCGCTGTTCAATACCGGCGGACGAGGGCCAATTCGCCGCGTCGGTGAACGCAGGGTTAGACCCGGGCGCAGGATTCAGACACTTCGCCGGTTAAACAAGGCACGGCGAGATACCCTCCAAGGTCAATTGCCGCGTCGTGCTGCGAATGATCCTGTGACGTCTCGGCCTCCTTCGCTGTAGGCGAACACGCCTGCGACTTCCTTGGCGTCTGGTCCGTAGAATGCAGCATCGTTGCCGACGGGCCCTCCTACAGGCACTCCTTGGTCTATCGTTCCGTCTGGCTGGATGGTCCAGTTGTCAATGACCCTGCGCCGAAGGTTGTGTCCGGTGCCAGTGAAGTTGTCCAGGGTTAGGGCCATGTCCGCGTTGTCGAAGTTGACCATGGCTGTCGCGTCAGCAGTAAAGCCGGCGGCTCCCCCCAGAGTTCCGCCTGATGCGGTGAAGCGACCGTTGTAGCCTACAAAGCCAGTCGCGAAGCCTTCATATGTGGCGGTGCCTGATAATGGCCTGGTAGTGCTTCTTTGGCCTGTGACCCATCCCACGGCAGCACTGTGGAGAAACTTGTTGCACGTTGGTTCGGTGGTGAATGCGTGTTGTCCGTCCGTGCATGGGCCAGTTGCGTAGTATTGACCATCTGTACCTTGACGGTATTCCGTGAATATTCTTGCGTTGGTGGGGTTCAGGTATTCACCATTTTCGAAATGCGCTCCCATTGCGGAGTAGTCTAGCCAGTAAGCCAAGCCTAAATAGTTCACGTCGCTAGGAATTAGTTCTAGGTCCCGATCTCCCCTGTTGCTTAGTGTGTTGATTGCGTGTGCGATGGGGCCGCCGGAATACGGCTTCTGTTTCGTACTGTATCGAATCCAGTTTTTGCCGGTTTCTCCACTGTTTGGATTGATCCCCGTGGGCATGTGACCCACATGCAGGTGTGGATTGTCGAACCCGTGGCCGTTATCGTATTGTTCTTCTCCAAATCCTAATCCGCCGACGTTTAGAACATCGTGTGGTCGTCCGGTTACTATTCCCGCCGATGTCACTCGGTATCTACTGTTGTCGATGAATTGTATTGTATTAATTTGGTGCCCTCGTTGTGGTCCGGTGGCTATTGGGACTCCCATTATTGCCATGTTCGATATTTCGTTGATCCTTGCGAGTTGCCGGCCAGTGTCCCATTGCCTCCAAGGTGTTTCTGCGGCTGGTTCTTTGTTCCCGTTTCCGGTGTTCGTCTGGCGGCCAGTGTTGCCGTCGTCCATTGTCGCTTGAGGCCCGGAACCTGATCCACCGCCTCCACACCCTGAGAGGATCAGCATAACTGCCGCTATCGGCAACAGGAGTGAGATTTTCGGCATCATGTAGCTTTGCATTTAAAGCCTCGGCATTTCGGTTTGGTTGTTGATGTAAGGGCACCATCGGCGGCCCGTCCGCCGACAGGATGTACGCAGGAGTGTCGCCGGCGACGCGACGGTGCACCGAGCCGCAGCCTGACCGTCACGGAGAGCAGGATCTACGACGGCAACCGGAACACGCGCCCTATCGCTCTCGTCCCTCATAGCTCGCTCAGAACCCAGCATTTGCACTCTCGTCCGACGGAATCAGTGTGCACCGCCTGTTAAAAGCTTACCTGAACACGAATATTCGCGCAACAGACTCAGACTTCGCACCGGGGGCGGTGACACGCGGCGGCGGCGCAGCCCGACTGCGGTCGATCATCACGGATGCGGCGGCGAAGCGTCCGGCGTCGGGCCAGTCGCGACGACCGAGCCGGTGCGCAATATGTGAGCGCACCGTGCATCGGACTCCGCATCGGCGGCAACACCAAGCCGACCGCCTTGCAGTCCGCCGCTTCGTGTTCTTATTATAGATATCCCCCGTGCCACTGTGAGGTGCAACACCGGATAAGTCGCCTGAGTGCTGGAAGGAGAGCGGATTGCGGCGGGCCAGGTGATGGTCAACAATCTCTGTTTACCACAACGGAGGATTGTCGATGCCTGTTGGCTACCACCACCTGACCCATTGCGAACGATGCCAGATCAACACCCTGTTGCATAGGGGCCTGTCGCAACGGGAGATTGCCCATGCCCTCGGACGGGACCCCGGGACGATCTCCCGGGAGATGTCGTGGGGCCGGGGGCAGCGGGGCTACCGGCCCAAGCAGGCCCATGGCAAGGCGACGTCCCGGCGCCATGAAGCCTCGGCAGTACCGCGCAAGATGACGCCAGAGCGCTGGGAGGCGGTGGAGGAACGGCTGAGTGAAGGATGGAGCCCGGAACAGATTTCGGGCCGGTACCGGCAGCTGGGCGAGGTGATGGCGGGGAAGGAGTGGATCTACCAGCATGTACGGGCGGACCGGCGGACGGGAGGCACCCTGTACCGGCACCTGCGTCGCCGTGGCAAGAAGCCGAACTGGCGCGGTGGGCGGCATGCCGGACGCGGTCACATACCCGGCCGGGTGGACATTGGCGAGCGTCCCTGGGTGGTGGAGGAGAAGTCCCGGATCGGGGACTGGGAGCTCGATACGATCATCGGAGCGAGGCACCGGGGCGCTCTGGTGTCGTCGGTGGACCGGGGTTCGAAGTTTACCTTCCTGGAGCGGGTCGAGGTGAAGACCGCGGCGGCGGTGACCACGGCGCTCACCCGGCGCATGGGGCCGATTCGAGACCGGGTTCACACTCTCACGGCGGACAACGGCAAGGAGTTTGCGGGGCACCGGGAGATTTCGGATTCGCTGGGAGCGGGCTTCTACTTCGCCACTCCCTACCATTCCTGGGAGCGGGGACTGAACGAACACACCAACGGCCTGGTGCGCCAGTACTTCCCGAAGGGGACGGACTTCCGCCAGGTGACGGAGGCGCAGGTCCGGGCGGTGGAAGATCGGCTCAATCACCGACCCCGCAAGGTGCTGGGGTATCGCACGCCCGCGGAGGTCTTCGCCGGGCCCTGGTCCCCCCCCTGAAGGCGGCGACATCGCCGGTCCGGGCATCTCGTGACCCACGGGAGGGGCCCCGCTCGGCCGGAAGGCGCCGGGCAGGCCCTTGCGCCGGCGAATGGCCTCTGTCCGTATCCCCCGGAGTCGGGATTGACGCCATTTCCGGCCGGAATGGGCGCCCAGGGGCGCTGATTTTCCGTCGCCGCCGCGATCCCTCCATTCGGGCTACGCCCTCATTCCGGGATAGCGGCGACTGATGCACTTCGGAGTGGAAGCGGGGTATTATTTAATCTGAACTTCACGGAGCAAGCAGTCCGGATTTTCTCTCCACCCCATTGAATTGCCGAGGTTTTCGGTTGATTAAGCGTGATTTCAACCTGTCACGCTTATGGGAACAGTTTGATCGGGATTGACCTCCAGAAGTTCGAACGCCCGGCGCTGCAGCCTGGTCGGCCGGGTCACGACCGGCATCCCAGCCCCGTCCGTGCCGGGCAGGCGGACGGTGTTCACCGTCACGCCGGACAGATCGTCGAGCAGGGTGCGGAAACTGTGCACCGGCAATCCGTCCGGGGTCTGCCCGGTCGATGCCTTGCGCCTGGCGCCGGCGGACGGCTCGGCCTCCTCCACCGGTGTCGCCCGGCGCCCACGGGCCGCTTCCCGGTCATCTTCCTCGAACAGTAGCGGTGCCAGCCGCTGACGCAGGTGCCATTCGACGTAGTAGGCCAGCATGCACAGGAACACATGGCCGCGCACATGATCCTCGGTATAGACGTGGACAGGCCGCACCTGGAGGTCGGACTTGATCACCCGGAACGCCCGCTCCACCGTGGCCAGGCTCTTGTAGGCCTCCACCGTGGCCCCGGCGCCCATGGCCTCCGCGGGGAGGCTGGTGCGGATGACATAGATGCCGTCGAAGCGGGCTTCGGATTCGATCTTCCCCTGGCGCCGCCGCCAGGTCATGCGGCGCTTCCCGATGGTGATCTCGAAGTGCTTCTCCACCTTCCGGCGGTTGGCCTCGCGGCCGACGCGCCGCCCGATCTTGGCCTGGCCCCGGAGGGTGCCGGCCCGGACCTGGGCCTCGATGCGCTCGAGCACCCGCTCCGTCTCCTGCAACAGTGCCTCGCGCTTGCGGCGGCGTTCCTCGCGCAGGCGCGGATTGAGGCAGACCATGAGCCGTTCCCCGGGGAAGTCGGGACTGCGGACCTCCGCCACCGCATCGGGCACCAGGGCATCCGGCGCCAGTACCGGGGCGGCCCCGGCAGACGCCCCGGCAAGCTTGCGCAGGTCCGCCGTCTTCAGCGCCGAGATCCAGGCCAGACCGGCCGGCTCGAGATCGGCACGAATCCGGGCCGTGGTGATCATCCCCCGGTCCCCCACCAGGGCGATACGTGCCATGCCGAACCGGGCGCGGATCTTCTCCACCTGGGACGCCACCGTGGTCGGATCCCCGGTGTTGCCGGCAAACAGCTCCACCGCCACCGGGCAGCCTTCGGAACTGCACAGCAGACCGAAGACGATCTGCTTCTTGCCCTTCTTGCCGTCCCGGTTGTGGCCAAAGGCCGCCAGCGGACAACACCGCCCCTCCAGGTAGGAACTCGACACGTCGTAGAGGATCAGGGTCCCATCCCGCAGGTGCCGCCTGGCCAGGGTCCGCTCGATCCATGGCTGGCGCCGGACCAGCCAGTCCAGCATGTCCAGCAGTTCATTGCCGCTGACCGGGCCGAGTTCGAGCAGGGCGCCGAGACTGCTGGTGGCAGTCTCCGGCGACAGGCGCCGCGCGGTGGCCAGCTTGGAGTCCGGGAACAGGACCCGGGCGACGATCGCGGCCAGCGCCAACTGCCGCTCGCGGCCGCGGGCGCGGTGCAGCAGGCGCTCGAACCCGAGCCGACGGGCGGTCCCGAGCACCGCGATGACATGGCCGTGATCGAGCGAGCGCTCGATGGTCAGGAGATCGGACAGATTGTTGACGGCCACGCCGCCCTTGAGGACGGTGCGGAACCCCTCGATGATCTCGGGGGGCAGCTTGGAGAGGTTGGCGATGGTCTTCTTGCGGATCCGGGCACCTTCGCGCCAGGCCTGACGCAGGAGGATGGCGGGCTTGCCGGCCTGGTTGGGTATGGATTCGATGTTGAAGGCCAAGGGAGAGATTCTATTATGGGAACATGGATTCGAGTGTATTCTGGCTGTACCGTTCCCGTCAATAGAGATTCGAACGACATGCGTCGAATCATATTATGGGAACATATATCCAGTTCCGGCCCATCTGAATACGTCGAACCCCCACTGAAATCAATCAGTTGGGTGTATCAGGGGCTCGTGAAGTTCCGTTTAATCATCTAATGTCTACTGAAAGGAATATTCGCATCAGTTGGCAGGGATATGTAATGTCGATTTCGACAATTCGCCGCGAATAACTAACAGAGCCTTGAGCCAAACCCGTGTGATGACAGATCTGGTTGATGAAAAAGGGGTGCCGGAAGAATTTGTTCTTTTTTCCCAGCAAGCGGCCATTCTGGAGCGTTATTCCCTCAGTCAGGAGAGCCCTATCGGGCAGAACCTGGACGTGCAGCTCGACAAGCTCCGGGAATACGGCTGCGAGGAGACCTTCCAGGAGAAACGCTCTGGACGAACTGCGCCGTAGCCGGCGCTGAAGGAATGTCTCCGGTACGTTCGCCGCGGCGACGTCCTGGTGATCACCCGCCTCGACCGCCTGGCGCGTTCAACCCTGGACCTGCACCGGATCCTCGAGGAGCGGCAGGAAACCGGGGGGAGCATGATCGGACCGGCATGTACGGCCACGTCTCGGGGCATCCGGCCGGTTTGACTATCGATTAGGTAAGTCATTCATTTTTCGCTGACGATATAAACGATCCAGCTCGGATCGTCCTCCCCCTGGCTGGTGGGGAAATATTCACCGTTTCCTTCACCGGTTTCCTCATCCGTACCTTCCCAGTACACCTGCACCTTGCTGAAACCGGCTTCGGACAGGATTTCCTGCAGTTCCGGAAGAGTCCACATGCGCCAGTCATAGGTAAAGGCATTCCTGAGCCAGGACCTGTCCCCGAACCGAAAATGGATATGACACAGCATGTCTCCCGTGATGGGATTAAACTTCTTCTGATGCCAGTAGTAGGTGAAGTTCCTGTGCTTGGTTTTTTCCCTGACCGCCTTGTAGGATTCATGGCCGCCGTAAGCATCGATGAACAGCATGCCGTCGTCCCTGAGCCCCTCGCGTGCTTTGCGGAAATATTCGCGTAGCCGGTCGCGGGCCTTGAACAGCTGGTAGCTGAAATTCATCGCAAGGATCATGTCAGCGGGTTCGCAGTCCGCTTCCATGACGTCCTGCCTGAGAAGAGTAATCCGGCCGCGCTGCCCGGCGTTGAGGCTCCCCACCTTGTTTTCCAGTCCCCAGTCGAGCACGCGCTGATCCAGGTCAAGACCGACGGCGATATTGGATTTCCTGCGGCGCACCCATTCGCAGCTGGTGTTTCCCGTACCACAGAAGTCTTCGCGCAGGTACTTGGCTCGCCTTCCCCGTATGGCGTTGTAGGTGTCGTCGACAAAGTCGATTTCCGATTCGACGCACTGGACCGCTTCCTCGTAGCAGGCATACTTGTCCGCAGTGTAGGCGATGGTTCCCTGTCGTGGAGTCGGATCTTTTTTCCCCATCTGGATTCTGCTTACCGGTTACAATCGAGCGCGTATTGTACTGACGGTGCGATAACATGGCGATACGACGACTGATTCTGTTACGGCACGCCAAATCCGACTGGTACAGCGGCGCGGCAACGGATTTTGACCGCCCCCTCAACGACCGTGGCAGACGGAACGCTCCACGAGTGGGTCGATGGCTGCATGCCAATGGGCTGGCCCCGGATGTGGTCTGCTGTTCCAGTGCCCGCCGAACCAGGCAGACACTTGAGTTGGTCGGGACGGAACTCGGGCTTTCCACGACTGACCTGTACTATCTGGGAGAGCTGTACCATGCCAGCGAAGAGGAAATCTCGATGATCGTGGATGATTATCTGCCAGGCGACGGCACGTTGATGGTCGTGGGGCACAACCCCGGTCTGGAAATGGCACTGTCGGAGTACTGTCCGGATGTCCAGATGCCCGCGGACGGCAAGCTCATGCCCACGGGCGCTGTAGCGGTAGTGGAATTGCCGGAAACCGGCCCGCCCCACCTTCGACAACTGGTCAGACCCCGGGACTTGTGACCGCATTCCCTCCGGCTCGGCGCACCTCGGCCCGGTACCAGCCCTTCCGACAGGCTTGCATTGCCGGGTGGAAATCTGTTATGTTCTCAAAATAGAGAACAGATACGCCGCACTCTACGGGGCCTTTCTCTAATCCGATTAATTCCACTGACGGTAAGGATCAGCGATGGATGAAAACAAGCGTAAGGCGCTGGATGCAGCGCTGGGTCAGATTGACCGCCAGTTCGGCAAGGGTTCCGTGATGCGTCTCGGGGATTCCACGGTCGCCGAGGATATCCAGTGTTATTCGACCGGCTCTCTGGGACTGGATATCGCTCTGGGAATAGGGGGGCTGCCAAGGGGCCGGGTCATAGAGATCTATGGGCCCGAATCCTCCGGCAAGACGACGATGACGCTCTCGGTGGTGGCCCAGGCCCAGCGCTTGGGTGGGACCGCCGCATTCATCGATGCCGAGCATGCCCTGGACCCCGCCTATGCGGAGAAGCTGGGAGTCAACATCGATGAACTGCTGGTGTCCCAGCCGGATACCGGGGAGCAGGCCCTGGAGATCGCCGATATGCTGGTCCGTTCCGCCGCAGTGGACGTCATCGTTGTTGATTCCGTGGCTGCGCTGACACCCAAGGCCGAAATCGAGGGCGAGATGGGGGATTCCCATGTGGGATTGCAGGCGCGTTTGATGTCCCAGGCCCTGCGCAAGCTCACGGCGAACATCAAGAAGTCAAATACCATGGTGATCTTCATCAACCAGATCCGGATGAAGATCGGTGTCATGTTCGGCAATCCGGAAACCACCACCGGGGGCAATGCCCTCAAGTTCTATTCCTCGGTCCGCCTGGATATACGGCGAATCGGGGCCATCAAGAAAGGCGATGAGGTGCTGGGCAACCAGACCCGGGTGAAGGTCATCAAGAACAAGGTGGCCCCGCCGTTCAGGCAGACGGAATTCGACATTCTCTACAATGAGGGTATTTCGAAGCAGGGGGAACTGATCGATCTGGGCGTGGAAACGGGCATCGTGGAGAAGTCCGGAGCCTGGTACAGCTACAATGGTGAGCGGATCGGCCAGGGACGGGACAACGTACGGGCGTTTCTGAAGGAAAACCCGGGCGTATCGGATGAAATCGAGAAGGCCATCCGGGAGCGCAAGGGTCTTTTGACATCCGGCGGAAACGGCGCCGTCCCCACGCGGGAGATGGCCGGTGAACTCGCTGCGGATGCGAAAATGGAAGTCTGACCGGGTTCACTGCGGCAGGACGGGTTGTTTCATCGAGGGGGACGGCAAGGACAGGCCCAATGGAAGATTCCCCGATCCGGGACACTGCCGATGCGCGAGCATTCCATGCCCTGCGGGAAAGGGCTTACCGGCTTCTTGCGCGCCGGGAGTACAGCTGCTACGAACTTCGGCGGAAACTGTCGCCGCATGACGATCGCGGGCAACTGGATTTACTTCTGGACGGGCTGGTTTCGGAAGGTTCGCTTTCAGACCGGCGATTTGCCGACCAGCTTGGCCGTTCCCGCTACCAGGCCGGTAAGGGGCCCAGACTGCTTAAACAGGAGCTGCGCCGCCACAGGCTGGCGGAAGACATCGTGCAGGTGGTGATGTCGCAGTACCGGGAGTCGTGGCGTGACCTGGCAGCCGATGTCCGGCGGAAACGGTTCGGCACTGCTGCACCGGACAGCTACCGGGATTGGGCAAAGCAGGCTAGGTTCCTGCAGCAAAGGGGATTCACCGCCGACGAAATCGGCAGCTATGACGAG
Source organism: Candidatus Poriferihabitaceae bacterium (assembly GCA_965213885.1). Lineage (GTDB taxonomy): Bacteria > Pseudomonadota > Gammaproteobacteria > Arenicellales > Poriferihabitantaceae > VYFG01. The sequence continues at coordinate 1,521,662 of OZ243919.1, read as the reverse complement.
GCCTGAACCTCTTGACTGAATTCATTTCACGACGGTTCTTGGTATGATCGCCGCCCTGACCCTTGTTCGCGGCCAAGATGAAAACCTCCGACATCAGAACCCGGTTCCTCGAATACTTCAGGCACCAGGGTCATGAGATCGTGCCCAGTAGCCCGCTTGTGCCTGGCAATGACCCGACACTTCTGTTCACCAATGCCGGCATGGTCCAGTTCAAGGACGTTTTCCTGGGAGACGACAGGCGTGACTACGTACGTGCGGTAACAGCTCAGCGCTGCGTCAGGGCCGGCGGAAAGCATAATGACCTGGAGAACGTGGGATATACCGCCAGGCATCACACCTTTTTCGAGATGCTGGGCAACTTCAGCTTCGGCGACTACTTCAAGCAGCATGCTATTAACTATGCCTGGGAGCTGCTGACCCGGGATTTGGGGCTTTCTCCGGACCGTCTCTGGGTGACGGTTTTTGAACAGGATGACGAAGCCGAGGACCTGTGGATCAACCGCATCGGCATGCCCGCCGAACGTGTCACCCGTATCGGGGCCAAGGATAATTTCTGGCAGATGGGGGATACCGGCCCCTGCGGTCCCTGCTCGGAAATTTTCTACGATCACGGGCCCGGGGTGGCCGGTGGTCCTCCAGGGACTCCGGATGAGGACGGCGACCGCTATATCGAGATCTGGAACCTGGTTTTCATGCAGTTCAATCGCAATGCGGACGGTGAGCTCCTGTCGTTGCCCAAGCCGTCCGTGGATACCGGAATGGGATTGGAACGCGTCGCCGCGGTCCTGCAGAATGTACATAGCAATTACGAGATCGACCTGTTCGCTCATCTGATTGCCGACGCCGGACGCGTGCTGGGCAGCGCCGATCCTGGCAACATGTCGCTGCGAGTGGTGGCGGACCACATCCGTTCCACCGCATTCCTGGTGCTGGATGGCGTGGTGCCTTCCAACGAGGGACGCGGTTACGTACTGCGACGCATCATCCGGCGTGCCGTGCGACATGGATACCAACTGGGCTGTCGTGAAGCCTTCCTGCATCAGCTCGTCGGTTCGCTGGTTCGCGAGATGGGCGATGCCTACCCGGAGCTGCGCAACCGGCAGGCCATGATCGAGAAGGTCCTGCGCACGGAAAATGAAAAATTCAATGAAACCCTGGATCAGGGACTCAGAATCCTGGATCGCGAGATGGATATCATGCAGGGGAACATGCTGGACGGAGATCTGGTGTTCCGGCTGTACGACACGTACGGGTTTCCGCTGGACCTGACCGCCGACGTGGCTAGGGAGCGCGGGCTCGGGATCGATCAGGCCGGGTTCGACAAGGCCATGGAACACCAGCGTGAAAGGGCGCGAGCTGCGAGCAAATTCTCACAGGATGAACAGGTCAGGCTGGAGGGTGTCGAGCCGACGCTGTTCAGCGGCTACAGCAGCCTTGCCGAGGAAGTGGAAGTGGTGGCCCTGGTACAGGATCAGAAGTCGGTCTGTGCGCTGGCGGACAGTGAAGGGGGGATGCTGATCACACGTTCGACTCCGTTCTACGCGGAAAGTGGGGGCCAGGTCGGGGACCGGGGGGACATCCTTTTCGGAGAAGTCCGTTTTGTCGTGGAGGATACCCGCTATCTCAGGAACAGGGTGATTGCCCACTTGGGATACGTGGAAGGCGGTGAGATCGGTGTCGGAATGCGGGGGTCTGCCAGTGTGACTGCCGATCACAGGCGGGGCAGCGTCCACCACCACTCCGCGACCCATCTCCTGCATGCGGCACTGAAATCGGTATTGGGGGGCCATGTCCAGCAGAAGGGTTCTCTGGTGGAGCCGGAAAGACTGCGGTTTGACTTTTCCCATGCCGAAGTGCTTACAGCCGAACAGATCCGTGCGGTGGAAAATCTGGTCAACGACCAGATCCGGCGAAACCAGGAAGTGACGGTGGAGGTGATGGAGCTTAAAGCTGCCCGGGCTACGGGCGCGGAAGCGTTGTTCGGGGAAAAATATGATGATGAAGTCCGGACCGTCCGCATGGGAGGGTTTTCATTCGAACTGTGCGGTGGGACCCATGCGCGGCGAACCGGCGATATCGGCCTGTTCAAGATCGTCTCGGAAACCGGGATTGCCGCCGGTGTCAGACGGATCGAGGCGGTGGCCGGGGCCGCGGCGGTGCAGTGGATGGATCACAGGTTGACGTTGCTGGAATCCGCCGCCGGGATCCTCCGGGTGGCGCCCGACCTGGTGCCCGAGCGGCTGGAGACGCTGCTGCAGCAGCAGAAAAAGTATTCAAGGCAGATTCAGACGCTCCAGGAAAAGCTCGCCACCGGTGGCGGCTCGATGGACTCCACGCGCGAAATCAAGGGGATCCGGGTCGCCGCGGTACGTCAGGACGATGCCGACGTCAAAACCATGCGATTGACCGTAGATCGGTGGCGCAGCCGGCTTCAGAGCGGACTGGTGTTGGTAGCAGGTGCCAATCAGGGGAAGGTCAACATCATTGCCGGGGCAAGCAAGGATCTGGCGACGCAGTATCCCGCGGGAGAACTGGTGGCCCACCTGGCCCCCCTGGTCGGCGGCAAGGGGGGCGGCAGGCCCGAGCTGGCCCAGGGTGGCGGCGGACAGGTTGATGCTGTGGACAGCCTGTTCGATGCCACCTATCGGTGGATCGAATCGAGAACCTGAAGCTCGGGACTGTCTTCCGGCTGCCCCGTCCCTGGAGGCTGGACAGTAGCAGCACCTGATTGAATCGGTGCCCCGAACAGGTTATCGATACCGCCCGGAGGGGTTTCCCGGGCGCTGACACACTTTACTTTCCTTGCCGAAAAAGTTTAAATCGCGCCCCGTTTTCTCACCCCAAAACAGTATCCGTTGGCCCTGTTGGTTGAAAAGTACGGCGGTACGTCCGTCGGGAGCATCGAACGGATCCAGGCCGTGGCGCGGAATGTGGCCGCCTCCGCAAGGCAGGGCCACCGGATGATCGTGGTCGTTTCGGCAATGAGCGGAGAAACCAATCGGCTCCTGGAACTTGCGGGCTCCCTGCATCCTGATCCCCCGGCACGCGAAACCGATGTGCTGGTATCTACCGGGGAACAGGTCACGATTGCGCTGCTGTCCATGGCGCTCGACGCCATGGGTGTTCCGGCCCGCTCCTATACGGGCGGGCAGATACGGATCCTGACCGACGAAATCCACGGCAAGGCCCGGATCAAGAAGATTGATGCCGCCAAAGTCATGCAGGACCTGGAAAACGACAGGGTGGTGGTGGTCGCGGGATTCCAGGGAGTGGACGGGGAGAACAATATCACCACTTTGGGACGGGGCGGCTCAGACACCACTGCGGTCGCTATGGCCGCTGCACTGAATGCGGACGAGTGCCGGATCTACACGGACGTCGATGGTGTCTACACGGCCGATCCGAGAATTGTGCCGGAGGCCCGGCGGTTGGCGAGAATAACATTCGAGGAAATGCTGGAACTTGCCGGTGCCGGGGCCAGGGTCCTGCAGATCCGGTCGGTGGAATTCGCCGGCAAGTACAACGTTCCGCTGCGGGTTCTGTCGTCCTTCGAGCCGGGCCCGGGCACCCTGATTACCTACGAGGACGAAACGATGGAACAGCCGATGATTTCCGGAGTGGCGCTCAACCGGGATGAAGCCAAGGTCACCGTGCGCGACGTGCCTGACAGGCCGGGCATCGCATACGCCGTTCTGGGACCGATTTCCGATGCGCATATCAACGTCGACATGATTGTTCAGAACATCGGGCTGGATGGCATGACCGACTTCACATTCACGGTCGGCAGCGGTGATCTCGAGCATTGTCTGCAGTTGCTCGAGCCCGTGGCAAGGGAACTCGGCTCCACCGAGGTGATTGGAGATGCTGATCTGGCCAAGATTTCCCTTGTGGGAGTCGGCATGCGGTCCCATGCGGGTATCGCCACTGAGATGTTCAGGGCGCTGGCCGACAAGGGAATCAACATCCAGATGATTTCCACCTCGGAAATTAAAATCTCGGTGACTGTTGACCTGGAGTATGCCGAGCTCGCCGTCCGCACACTGCACAAGACCTTCGGCCTGGAATAAATTGTTATTCCGGATACTTGGAGATGATTTTGAGGAATTTATCTTTAAAAAATATGGCTTTAAACTGATTTATTGAAATACGCTTGGGGTTGTAACAATGAACAAAAACGTTTAGCCTCAATGTTAGGAATCGATACGCCAGAAACAAGGTTAGATTGTGGAGAACAGTCAGTCCTTTTCACCATTGTCAACGGTGCGATTCGGTTTCGAACCAAACTAAGAAGTAATCACATGCACAGGACTTCAAACCCTGGACTGAGAATAAACTGGAGAGCACTATGTTAATCCTGACACGTAGAATTGGTGAATCTGTCTTTATTGGCGAAGAAGTGAGAATGACAGTCCTGGGTGTTCGAGGGACCCAGGTCCGCATTGGAATCAATGCACCAAAGAATGTGCCGGTCCACCGCGAGGAAATCTACTACCGTATCAAGAATGAACAGGGAGGGGGAAACAGCTTCGACAACGGCGATCGTGGATATGATCAGGACTATAATCACGATGATCAATACAACCAACAGCCGGACATGTCTGACTACGGCGATCCCCACAATTCCTGACCCCCGGGTTTCGTCGCATTTTTCCTGTTGCCTGGTGTAAACTCGGCCACCACGGAGAGATGGCCGAGCGGCTGAAGGCGCGCCCCTGCTAAGGGCGTATACGTTGATAGCGTATCGAGGGTTCGAATCCCTCTCTCTCCGCCACTCGTGACTCTAATTCATGCGCCCGTAGCTCAGTTGGATAGAGTACCTGGCTACGAACCAGGTGGTCGGAGGTTCGAATCCTTCCGGGCGCGCCAAAAACCTTTCCTGTGCTCAGGTATCCTCGTTGGTGTGTGGGTCAGTTGACCTGTACTTTGATGCAGTATCTCTGCCCGTTGCCAACGGAAGATAATGAACCTTGAATTGTCCTCATATGCCTGTTCAGCAGACAACTCTCCTCCCCCGTGCCACTGTGAGGTGCAACACCGGATAAGTCGCCTGAGTGCTGGAAGGAGAGCGGATTGCGGCGGGCCAGGTGATGGTCAACAATCTCTGTTTACCACAACGGAGGATTGTCGATGCCTGTTGGCTACCACCACCTGACCCATTGCGAACGATGCCAGATCAACACCCTGTTGCATAGGGGCCTGTCGCAACGGGAGATTGCCCACGATCTCGGACGGGACCCCGGGACGATCTCCCGGGAGATGTCGCGGGGCCGGGGGCAGCGGGGCTACTGGCCCAAGCAGGCCCATGGCAAGGCGACGTCCCGGCGCCATGAAGCCTCGGCAGTACCGCGCAAGATGACGCCAGAGCGCTGGGAGGCGGTGGAGGAACGGCTGAAGGAAGGATGGAGCCCGGAACAGATTTCGGGCCGGTATCGGCAGCGGGGCGAGGTGATGGCGGGGAAGGAGTGGATCTACCAGCGCATACGGGCGGACCGGCGGGCTGGGGGCACCCTGTACCGGCACCTGCGTCGCCGTGGCAAGAAGCCGAACGGGCGCGGTGGGCGGCATGCCGGACGCGGTCACATCCCCGGCCGGGTGGATATTGCCGAGCGGCCTTGGGTGATGGAGGAGAAGTCCCGGGTCGGGGACTGGGAGCTCGATACGATCATCGGAGCGAGGCACCGGGGCGCTCTGGTGTCGTCGGTGGACCGGGGTTCGAAGTTTACATTCCTGGAGCGGGTCGAGGTGAAGACGGCGGCGGCGGTGACCACGGCGCTCACCCGGCGCATGGGGCCGATTCGGGAGCGGGTCCACACCCTCACGGCGGACAATGGTAAGGAGTTTGCGGGGCGCCGGGGGATTTCGGATGCGCTGGGAGCGGGCTTTTACTTCGCCACTCCCTACCATTCCTGGGAGCGGGGACTGAACGAACACACCAACGGCCTGGTGCGCCAGTACTTCCCGAAGGGGACGGATTTTCGCATGGTAACGGAGGCGCAGGTCCGGGCGGTGGAGGACCGGATCAATCACCGACCCCGCAAGGTGCTGGGGTATCGCACGCCTGCAGAGGTCTTCGCCGGGCCCTGGTCCCACCCTGAAGGCGGCGACATCGCCGGTCCGGGCATCTCGTGACCCACGGGAGGGGTCCCGCTCGGCCGGAAGGCGCCGGGCAGGCCCTTGCGCCGGTGAATAGCCTCTGTCCGTATCCCCCGGAGTCGGGATTGACGCCATTTCCGGCCGGAATGGGCGCCCAGGGGCGCTGATTTTCCGTCGCCGCCGCGATCCCTCCATTCGGGCTACGCCCTCATTCCGGGATAGCGGCGACTGATGCACTTCGGAGTGGAAGCGGGGCCTTCAAGAACCTTGAAAATCCTTTATTTGTCATATTGATACGTAGACACATGGAGCGAAACGCGGCATTTGTCAGATCGTTATCGATCTGTGCGCTCAGAAGATCAATCCGCCTGCGGCTGTCTTCCTAGTCACCACATTCCTCGGTCAACACCAGCGTATCGGGTGAGTGAGATCACTTCGATCTGGGATTCCAGGAGTGATTGCAGATCATGGCGTTCGTGCAATCCTTGTTCCTGGAATGCTGTTCGTTCGATTGGGGTGATTTTTCTGTTGTCAATCCGATAAATTGACACTTGAGCTCCTTTCAAGCTGGTGACCATTCCATACGAGAACGATTGAACCGAACGGTCGAATTTGACGTGGTAAATGAGCCTAAAGCGGGAGAAATTTCCCGATGGGGCTTAGGATGAAATCCGGCGTGTCCGGCAAGAGGAACTCCAGATACCCGGCAAGTATGCCCCCCCTCTGGGGTAAAGACATTCCGGAGGCCCAAACCGTTCTTCTACGCGAAGTTACCTACAGCGCAATTTCTTCCAACAGTCAGGACCAAAATCATGGGAGGATGTTTGGAAAGCCCTGGGGTCCCTTCTCAAGCGTTTCCGTTTATGGAGTATAATTCTGTCCCCACCCATCGATATTGCTCTTCATGAAACTGGTCTCTGCGATCATCAAACCCTTCAAGCTGGATGATGTCCGTGATGCCCTGGGGGAAATTGGCGTACAAGGCATGACCGTTACCGAGGTCAAGGGCTTCGGCCGTCAGAAAGGACATACAGAACTGTACCGCGGCGCCGAGTACGTGGTTGATTTCGTGCCCAAGGTCAAGCTGGAGGTCGCAGTGGAGGAGGCCAGGGTGGACCAGGTGGTAGAGGCCATCGTCCAGGCTGCCCAGACCGGCAAGGTGGGTGACGGCAAGATCTTTGTGTATGAATTGCACAAGGCTGTACGCATCCGAACCGGAGAACTGAACGACGACGCACTGTAGATTTTCCGGAGGCTGAATTCAGGGACGGAAGGGTTCCCTAAATCAGCTACCTGGAGGATATCCCGTAGTGTGCCCGGTATGCCGCGACCGCACTGGCGTGGGTTTTCAGTGCTTCCCGGCCCGAAAGGTGTTCCACGAGGTCGGTCAGCCGGATGATCGGGTGTACGGGTATTCCATGAGCGGCCTCAACCTCCTGCACGGCGGAAAGTCCGGTATTGCCGGCAACCTCCTCCCGGTCGAGGGCGATCACCACGGCAACGGGCGCGGCGTTGGCGGCACGGATGATCCGAACGGACTCTTTCACTGATGTTCCCGCAGTGATGACATCATCGATGATGATGACCTTACCCCGCAGTTCCGCCCCGACAATGTCACCGCCCTCTCCATGGTCCTTAGGTTCCTTTCGGTTGAACGCGTAGGGAATTTCCAGGCCATATTCATCCGCCAGTCGTATGGCACAGGCGGCAGCCAGCGGAATACCCTTGTAAGCTGGCCCGTAGAGCATGTGCTGTCCCGGTGAGTCGGTCATGATCCGGTGTACCAGCGCTGCATAGTGACTGGCCAGACGACCCAGCAGCGATCCGTCACTGAACAGGCCGGCATTGAAAAAATACGGACTGACCCGCCCGGATTTCAGGGTGAATTCACCGAAGGTGAGAATGTGCAGCCGTATGCACAGATCAATGAAATGCTCTGGATTCTTGGACATGGAACGGGGAGTGTGTACGCGGGGTGCAGGCAGTCACTGGCTGAAGCGGATATCGGGTTAAAATCTGTCCATCGCAATCATAACCAGCATCGACCCCTGATGGAATCAATCCAGTCAAGACCCACCTATGCCGCCATACTGGACCGCCGGGTCTGGATAATGCTGCTGCTCGGATTCTCCGCCGGACTGCCCTTGCTGCTGATTTTCGGAACACTGTCCTTGTGGTTGCGTGAGGCGGGTGTGGAGCGCAGCGTCGTGACCATGTTCAGTTGGGCGGCCCTGGGCTACTCGTTCAAATTCGTCTGGGCGCCACTGGTGGACCAATTACCGTTACCCCTGGCAACCCGGATGCTGGGCAAGCGGCGCAGCTGGCTGCTGTTTTCCCAGGGCATGATCATTCTGGCTCTGTGGCTGATGTCCATGGTGGATCCCGGGACAGGTGGCTGGTCCCTCCAGTATATGGCCTTTGCCGCGGTTCTGCTCGGTTTTTCGTCGGCCACCCAGGATATCGTCATTGATGCATTCCGGATCGAGTCCGCAGAGCCGCGGATGCAGGCGCTGCTGTCATCCACATACATCGCCGGCTACCGCATCGCCATGCTGGTTGCCGGCGCCGGCGCCTTGCTGCTGGCGGAATGGCTGGGGTCGTTGTCTGACGCCTACGACCATTCTGCCTGGCGCAGCACCTACCGGATCATGTCGGTTTGCATGCTGGTCGGAGTCTTCACCACACTGGTGGTGCGGGAACCGGATCACCCCGCCCAGCAGGAACGGTCGACACGTGAGAACCTGCAACTGCTGTTGCTTTTTTTCTGCGCGGTGCTCGCGTTCGTCCTGAGCTATCTGGCAGGTGCCGGTCCAGCTGCGGTGATAAAGTCGTTCCTGAAGGAACTCCTGCAAAACGGGGCACTGGCGGGACTGGTTGTGGAAACTGCCAGGCTCGGGACCGGTTTGCTGCTGGCCTGGCTGGTTGCCCGTCTGCTCTCTGGTTTCGCTCTGGTGCCTGCGGCCATTGCCCGCGGTGCCTACCTGGCGCCATTGGAGGAATTCTTTCAGCGGCACGGCTGGGGGGTTGCGTGGCTGGTCCTGGCGCTGATCGGTCTTTATCGAATAGCGGATATCGTTCTCGGCGTGATTGCGAATGTCTTCTACTACGATCTTGGTTTCAGCAAGTCAGAGGTGGCCATCGTGGCAAAGACCTTCGGGCTCGGCATGACCATTGTCGGCGGCTTTGCCGGGGGGCTACTTGCCTTTCGCTATGGTGTGATGCGGATACTGCTGCTTGGTGCAATCCTTGCCGCCGGCACCAATCTCCTGTTCATGGTACTGGCGGATACGGGCAGGAATATCGGTATGCTCTATGCCGTGATCGGCGCGGACAACCTGTCCGCGGGACTTGCAAGCACCGCGTTTGTGGCGTTCCTCTCCGCCCTTACCAATATCCGCTTTACCGCCGTGCAGTATGCCATTTTCTCTTCCCTGATGACCCTGCTGCCCAAGGTGGTGGGCGGGTATTCAGGTACCATGGTGGACACCATGGGTTATACGGGCTTTTTTCTGATGACCGCGGTCATGGGGATTCCGGTGGTGATCCTGATCCTGATGGCTATGCGGGTACTGACACTGAAAGTGCCGCGCTGATCCCCGCTGCGGCACCCGGGGCCGGGTTCAGATCAGTGAACGGCTGAGATCCAGCAGCGGGTTCACGACCAGCCTCTGTACCAGGCTGATTGCCAGAATGGCGAAAATCGGTGAAATGTCCAGACCGCCCAGGTTCGGCATGAGTCGACGAAACGGCAGCAGCACGGGATCACTGATGTCACCCAGAATCCTTGCGGCCGGATGGTAGCTGCCGGGAGCGATCCAACTGAGGATGGCTGAACCGAAAATGGCAATCAGCAGAATCCAGCAGGCGATGTTGATCGACTCCCCCACCGCATAGACCAGCAGCGCGGACAGGCTGACCTGCAGGCCGGCGATAGAGACCAGCAGGAAGTACTTGACAAACGCCACGGCCAAGACCAGGAACGGTGATGCAAGATCGAACCCGTACAGGCCGGGGATGAACCTGCGCAGAATTCGGAGTGGCGGGCGGGTGACACTGACGATGGCCGCAACGATCGGATTGCGAAAATCGATCCGGAAAAGCTGGCACAGGAACCGCAGGATCACGACCACAAGGTACAGTCCCAGCAGGACATCCACCAGCATGCCAAGGGCATCCTGAAAATAGGGCATCAGTCTCCTCCGAACCGGTCAGACAGTTCCCTGGAGCGTATCACGGCCGCGCTGACACCCGAGAGCACGGCATCATCGATTCCATCGCCCTCCATTTGACGGATGCCGGCCTCGGTGGTGCCGCCGGGGGAAGTGACCTGACGCCGCAATTCGGCCGGCGACAGACTGCCGTTGCGGATCAGGGTGGCCGACCCGATTGCAGTCTCCACCACCAGCGTTCTCGCGCTTTCACTGTCGAGCCCGTGCTGTTCGGCCGCTTCCAGCAACAGTTCCATGACCTTGAAGAAATAGGCCGGACCGCTGCCGGATACTCCCGTGACCGCGTCGATGAGTGACTCATCCTCAACCCACACTACCTCGCCGACCGCGCGCATGGTCTCCTCGGCGGCGGCTCGCTGTCCGGGCCCGACCAGGTCATTGGCCCACATTCCGGATACGCCCCGGTTGACCAAGGCGGGGGTGTTGGGCATCACCCGCACGAAGGGCAACTCTCCGCCGACCCAGTTCAGTATGTCTGCGCCACGAATGCCCGCAGCGATGGACATCAGGAGGGGCGATGCGCCGAGAAGGGGTTCCGCAAGCGCCCGAACCACCTCCCTCAGCACCTGGGGCTTCACCGCCAGTACAACCAGATCAGCGCCCCTGATGCATGGGATGTTGTTCTCGAAACAGCTGATGCCATGGGAATGAGCAAGCTCCTCGCGCCGGCTTGCCACCGGCTCCGCCACGCGGATGCTGTCCGACGGCCATCCGGCCGTGATCAGGCCGCCGATCATGCTGCCTGCCATGTTTCCGCCGCCGATGAAGGCGACGACGGGTTTGCCGGTGTTGTCTGACGTCATGGGCAGTGGCTCGGTGACCCGGTGGGAAGAATCAGGCGGACGGCGGACGCGGTCCGAACAGGGCCGTACCGATCCGCACCAAGGTGGCGCCCTCTGCAATGGCCGCTTCCATGTCCGCGGTCATGCCCATGGACAACTGGTCCAGCGCCAGCCCCTCCCGGATGAGCGAATCCTGCAGCCGCCGGCACCGGGCAAAGACTTGCCGCTGCTGCTCGAACGTATCCCGGGCACGGGGGATGACCATCAGGCCCCGCAGATGTAGGTTCGACAGGGTACTGACCGTGCCGGCCAGGTCCGGCAGTTGATCCACCCCGACGCCCGCCTTGGTGGATTCATCATCAATGTTGACCTGGATCAGGACGTTCAGGCGCCGGTCGCCCCGGTGCTGGTTCAGGCGTGTTGCCACCTTCACGGAACCCACGGTGTGCACCCAATGAAACCGCCCCGCAATATCCCGGCACTTGCGGCTTTGCACATGGCCGATGAAATGCCAGGCAAGGCCATGGGTGTCGCAGGGTGCATGATCATGGCACCAGTCCATCTTCCTGTCGGCTTCCTGCAGATAGTTCTCGCCGAAATCCCGTTGTCCCAGGGCGGCCAGGGCAGCAATCCTTTCCGCCGGGTGTTGTTTCCCCACAGCCACCAGTCGGACCGAATCCGGATCACGGCCGTATTTCCCGCAGCAGGCGCGGATGCGTGCACGTATTCTCCGAAGATTGCCTTCGAGTTCATCTTTGACACTGTGTTCCGCTGCCGGAGACGGGGGTGGGCTCATGAAGGTTTGCGGTTTTTCTGCACCCGGGGCGGGGTTTCCTCAAGTCTGATTATATGGGACTTATCAACCAGAGTTGACAGCCTAGGCCACCCACTACAGGTTCCAATGTTGACGGTCCGTCGAAGAGCAGCGTCGTTCATGGTCCCGGTGCATCCCGGGGTTCCATCTGAAACCGGCGGTTCTTCCCGGACTGTTGCAGCCTGCGACGAATGTCAGTGGACCCGGCCGGTTTCGGTCATGAGGCCGTCCTGAAACCGTCTCGCGGGAATGCAGTATGACCCGGCCTACCGGTTTTCCGGGGCGGTGTCGGTGTCGGTGTCGGTGTCGGATTCCACCGCAGCTACGATCAGCCTGCCAAGCTCTGTGATCTCTGCCCGGCGTGCTGTCCGACCCCGGCGCAATCTGCTGAAGTGGGACTGAAGGGATTTTCTCAACCCCGAATCCAGTTCCGATGCCAGTCCCCCATGGCGCTGGTGTTCGATCCGCAGTTGCTCCCTGACGGCGTGATTCCTTCTTGAAACCAGGCGCAGGTGGGTGACCGCGCGTCCCAGTACGATCCAGGGAAAGTGAATACTCGTCACCGGTCCCAGGATGGCCTGGTGGCCGCCCAGCGGCAGCCCCCTGACTTGTACATTCACCAGTTGCCGACTGCCCAGCCAGGCACCTGCGGCGCCGATCGCCGCGCCGACACCGCTACCAAGAAACACGGACAGTCCGCCGGTGCCGATGTCGACCAGTGCGCCGGTGGCCGCGCCGCTCGCAGCCCCCATGGCCAGCACCTGGTCCCGGCTGAGCCCGAACAGCCGCCAGGTCTGTTCGGAGAAAAGATCTTCATCGATACTCCGGAGCGCCGACTCATCCCTGTCAAGGCCGCTGTGGTAGAAGATCTGCTCCACATCACCCCGGGCGGCGCGCTCCAATTCGCCGAGCCTGCTTTCCAGCGCCTTTCTGCCGTCCGCAATGCCGGCCTGATCCCCGGAACTCCCAAGAGCAATGGTTTCCCGGTAACCCAGCATGGTTTCCAGCAGTTTCGCGATTCTTTCTCCCGCCTGCCGCATTTGCAGCGCTCTTGCGGCCACGAGGTTGTCTGCGGCTTCCCGTAACGGCTTGCGCCATTCCTCGCACAGTTCGGAAAATCCCGTAAGCAATTGCACCTGCTGCCCAAACGGTTCCGAAATGGCGTTGAATTCCCTGACAATCCGGAAATACTGCGATAACGGCCTGCGCCAATCTGCCACATGGTTCCCGGCGCCTATCCGATTGATCAGCGCCATGCTGGGTCCCCCGGTCCACCGCAGGATTTCCATCTCGGCATCATAATCCGGACCATATGGCACCGACCCGTCGATGACGTACAGGATGCCCGCACCATCGACGATGGGTTCCAGCAGCTCACATTCCGCGCTGAACCGGGGGTCCTGCCGGTGTTCCTCGAGGAATCTCCCGACGGTTTCCTGATGGTCCGCCGCGGAACGGGAATGGCGCTGCATCCAGTCCATGGCCGCCCGAGGGCGCTGGAAGCCCGGCGTATCCACCAGGCGGCACAGTTCCCGGCTATCGAGTCTGATGGCGTACGTACGATTGCGTGTCGTGGTCCCGGAGCGGGGCGAGATGCGGACCGACGCATCCTGTGCCAGTGTGGAGATGATACTGCTCTTGCCCTTGTTCGGATGGCCGACGATGGCGAGTACCGGCGGATCCATGTTGACGGATGGGTCGGTCACGGTGGCTGGGCCTCCACGTAGAGAAGAGGGTCATCCATGGCGTACAGGGCAGATTCCCATGTATCCAGATCCCTGGGCCTGACCGCTTCCCCTTTCTCCGCCGGCACCAGGAGAACAATGCAAATCACGGATGCATCCATTCGTTCACGCAGTTCCCGGAGAAAGTCGATGCATTCCATCATCGGGGGCTCCCAGGATCCCGCCACAAGAACCACGGCTTCCATATCAAGCCCACCAATCCGCTCGATCAGTTCCCTGTCGGCGTCCGGACTCCGGTTGCCGCCGGCGGCATGGAACTGCTCGGCCGTGATGCCTGAACGGGGCAGGGCGGCGCGGTCCGCTTCCACCCCGGACCATTCGATCGCTACGGTGCGAAGGGGCCTGCCTGTCTGTCGCTGGCGGAGAGGGGGCGGGCTTTCCTCGGCCCCATTCACCTGTTCTGCCTCGTCCGCCCCCGAGGTAACGAGCGGCGCGCGCATCCGCAGCAGCACCCGGGCGGCACCGACGGTATCCCGGATGGCGGAGATGACCGAGCGGTCATAGCGAATGCCCGCGTACAGGAGAGTGAGCATTCTCGGCAGGAGTCCGTAGAACAGGATGCACATCAGCATGAACAGCCACCAGGTGCCCAGTTCCGCCACCAATACAGTATCCTGGTTCAGCCTGGTCTGCAGCCGGTAGAAGCGGCTCGCCTCTACCAGGTCGGCATTCGGTGCTGCCGCGGGCAGTATCCATCGCCAGGGCGACGACAGTGCTTCGAACCACCCCGACACCACCTGATTTTCCACCATCAAGGTGGTACTCCATCCAAAGGCGAGGTCGGTTACGGTAACCAGGTAGAACAGGACCGCGATCATGCCGAGATTCAGCGCAACGGCAAAGTGCTGCGCCAGGTAGACCAGCAGCCACCGGCGGATTCCATAATGTGTCATGGCGCCCTGCTCGTCCAGCAATTCACCGATGGAAGGATGCCGGGCAGGTTGCATCCAGGCGAGCAGCCGGGAGATCCAGACCGCCGGGTTGATGAATGCAAAGGCTTCACGCACCCTTTCAAGACCGAATGTCAACAGGGTCAGGAGAGCGATCAGCAGGACCAGCTGGCTCCCCACAAGGATCATCAACGCGTGAATGATGTTGACCGGCTCGCTGCCGTCATACGTGAGCGCCACATCTCCCAACAGCCACCCCCCTGTGAGCCCGACGAGCCACAGGGCCGCGAGCACGGTAAGAATCCCCCGCTGCGCCAGCCATCCCTGTCCCCCGCGATCCTGGCGTATGGCGGCGATCCAGGCCCGGAGTGTTGCCACATCATTTTGCCTGGTCCGAATCCCGAGGCCGATGTCTCGATCACGCTGCCGAACTGTTTCCTGGTTGCATCCTGCATCCGACTCGATCTGGCGACGGATGTCCACAAAGTCGGCGAGTAAGGATGGTTTCTGCAATGTTTATGCTGGGTTACACTTGGTCGATATTGTAACGATTTCGAGATCGGCATTGACATGAGTAGGCTGAAGGCCGGGATTCTGGGCGGGACGGGGTATACCGGCATCGAACTGTTGTGCATCCTTGGACGCCATCCGTCGGTGGAGATATCCTGCATCACCTCACGCAGTGAGAGCGGCCGACCGGTCGCCGACCTGTTCCCGTCACTGCGGGGCGTGGTGTCGTTGAATTTCACGGATCCCGGGGAAGGGGCCCTGGAATCCTGTGACGTGGTTTTCTGCGCTACGCCAAACGGCATCGCCATGCAGCACGCCCGCTCACTGCTGGCAGCCGGCACCAGGATCATCGACCTCTCCGCAGATTTCCGGCTCAAGGATGTCACCGAATGGGAACAGTGGTACGGCATGACGCATGCCTGTCCGGATCTGGTGTCAGAGGCAGTGTACGGATTGCCGGAGATGTTCCGGGAATCCGTTCGTGAGGCGCGTCTCGTTGCCAATCCCGGGTGCTATCCCACATCCGTGCTCCTCGGTTTCCTGCCTCTGGTCGAGGCCCGGGTGGTGAAGACAGATCGGTTGATTGCCGACGCGAAGTCCGGCGTATCCGGGGCTGGTCGCTCGGCGAAGACGGATTTTTCGTTCTGCGAGGTCGGTGAATCCTTCAGAGCCTACGGAGTGGCCGGGCATCGACACCACCCGGAGATTCGGCAGGGACTCGGGCATTTGGCCGGGCATGCGGTCGGACTGGTGTTCACCCCCCATCTCGTGCCCATGATCCGTGGTATCCATGCGACGTTGTATGCACAGCTGGATGGTGCCGGGGCTGGTGACCTGCAGACCCTCTACGAGGACCGTTATGCCGGGGAACCCTTTGTCGACGTGATGCCGCAGGGTTCACATCCCGATACCCGCAGTGTGCGGGGATCAAATACCTGCCGGATCGCCGTGCACAGGCCCCGGGACGGGGATACCGTGGTGATCCTTGCCGTGGAGGACAATCTGGTAAAGGGTGCGGCAGGTCAGGCTGTACAGAACATGAATCTCATGTTCGGTCTGGATGAAACCGACGGCCTGGACCGGGTGTCGCTGGTACCCTGATGCCATTGTGCTCGGCAAGCTGATTCTCGCCGGCCTCATCCTGTTGGCGTTCGGTGCCGGCTATATGGTTGCGATGCCGGATTCACGGTCCGGCGATCCGGAACGTGAAACACTGCTTGCGGTGGAGCAGGAGCGGGACCGGCTGAAAACCCGTATCGTGGGTCTGGAGAAAACCCTGAGCCTGGTCAGGCGGCAGATCCAGACCGACCGGATCGCCTACGACAACCTCCAGCGCAGCGTCGACGCATCGGAACGGGAACGCAAGCGGATCCAGGAGCAAATCGAATCCCAGCGGCTACTGCTGGAACGCCTGAAGAAGAAACTGAACGACTCTTGATCCCATGATTGACATTGACAGGGTCCGGGCGGATACACCCGCCTGCAGCCGTATCGCGCACCTGAACAATGCCGGAGGCTCCCTGATGCCGCGGGCGGCGTATGATGCCATGATCGACTACCTGCAGCGGGAACAGGCGATCGGCGCCTATGAAACCGCCGCAGAACGGGAATCGGACACGGCCCGTTTCTATCGGGAGGCGGCCCGGCTCTACGGTTGTTCGCCGGAGGAAATCGCCTACTGCGAAAGCGATACCCAGGCCTGGCTCAAGTTCTTCCACTCACTGCAGTTTTCACCCGGGGACCGCATTGTCACCACCCGGCTCAACTACGGCAGTCATTTTGTCAGTTTTATCCAGAAGGCGGAGTTGGGTGTGGAAACCGTGGTGATCGGGTGTGACGCCAACGGTGACGTGGATCTGCACGGGCTCGAAAGAGCCCTGGACGAGAGAACCCGGCTGATCGCGATGAGTCATATTCCAACGGGGGGCGGGACCATCTGTCCGGCTGCGGAGGTAGGCCGGATCGCGCGTGATGCGCAGGTGCCATTCGTGCTGGACGCCTGCCAGTCCAGTGGCCAGATCCCGGTCAGGGTCCGCGAGATCGGATGCACTGCCATGACCGCCACGGGGAGAAAGTATCTGCGTGGGCCCAGAGGCACGGGACTGCTGTACGTCGAGCGGTCACACCTGGAGAAAATGGAGCCTGCCGCGCTGGATCAGCACGGTGTGGAGCTTCTGGACGCGCACCGGTTCCGCCTGCTGGACGGTGCGCGGCGGTTTGAGAATTTCGAGGTCAACCATGCCGCCCGCGTGGGGCTTGGCGCCGCCATCGCCTATGGCAACGAGGTCGGCATGGAGGCGATCGGGGAGAGAGTCATTGCCCTCGGCGCGGTCTGCCGGCAGCTGCTTTCGGATATCCCCGGGGTGACAGTTCACGACCGTGGTTCCGCGCTGGGCGGAATCGTCACGTTCAGCAGGTCCGGCATGTCACCCCGAGAGGTTCAGAAGTGCCTGCATGCCCATGGCGTCAACATATCTGTCTCCGGAGGGGCGGGCGGGCGGATCGACTATCGGGCCAGGGGTATAGAAAGCCTGGCAAGAGCCTCGCTGCATTACTTCAACACACGGGAGGAAATCCGCAAAATGGCTGGACTGCTGGCATCGGCGCAGTGAACCGGCACCGTGCTTCCGCCATCAGGCGGATTTCCGTCCGGGACCCCTTGAGACCCATCTGTCCGCAGGTGCGTCATCTGCCGGGTGCTGCCCGCGCAGGGTGAAGCGGTCGAAATCGAACAGGTCCGCATCGCCCAGCTGGGAAGGCGACACGCTGCAAATGGCGCGGAAGATGTTTTCCACCCTGCCGGGAAGCTGTTTCCAACGGGTCAGCATGGCCTTGATCTGCTTGCGCTGGAGTTGTTCTTGTGACCCGCACAAAGTGCAGGGAATGATGGGGAATCCGCGCTGTTCCGCGTACACGGAAAGATCCTCTTCAGCGCAATACGCCAGTGGCCGGATCACGATGTTCCTGCCATCATCGCTGCGCAGCTTGGGCGGCATGGCACCCAGGCGTCCGCCGTGAAACAGGTTCAGGAAAAGGGTTTCGATGATGTCGTCACGGTGATGTCCGAGGGCGATCTTGGTGAATCCATGTCGCGTCGCATAGCCGTACAGGTTTCCGCGGCGCAGGCGGGAACACAGACCGCACATGGTTTTCCCGTCAGGGATGACACGCTTGACGACACTGTAAGTATCCCGCTCGATAATGTCGTAGGCAATGCCTCTTGATTCCAGATAGCGTGGCAACACGCTTTCGTCGAACCCGGGCTGCTTCTGGTCCATGTTCACGGCCACCACCTCGAAGTCCACTGGCGCCCTGGCCTGCAGTGCCAACAGTATGTCAAGCATCGTGTGGGAGTCCTTGCCGCCTGACAGGCAAACCATGACACGATCACCCTGCTCGATCATGTGGTAATCTTCGATGGCGCGTCCAACCTGGCGCCGGAGGCGCTTGCTGAGTTTGTCGAAGTTGCGTTTTTCCTTGGTCGTCTTGCGCTTGCGGCTGTTCGGCCGGCTTGCGGCTGAGGAATCCGTCCCGGCAGAACGGTCCGGCGAAGGGTCATCCCGAACCAATTCGCGGGGCATTGCAGCGCGGCAGGTCTCCGCGCCGGCGGGGTTGGCAGCCCCCATGAAATCTTCTGTTGTGTCCGGAATTTTCATCCGGGCGATTTTATCCCATAACCAATCTTCAGGGATGTGCAAGGTTCGATGAGGGTTTCCATCAGATGGCTGTTACGGATACTGGTCGCTGTCCTGCTGGTCGTCATCGTCGTGCCGCTGGCGGGCAGCTTGCTGCTTGACCAGGATGACTACAAGTCGGCAATCACGGACTGGATCGAGAGCCGGACGGGTCAACATTTGGAGATCGGGGGGGATATCGGAATTCGTCTGGGTCTCGGGTTGTTTCTGTATGCGGAGGACATCCGCCTGGAAAACGCGGACTGGAGTGACCATCCGGATGCCTTGCGGGTGGCCAGGGTCGAGGCGCGTATTTCCTTCCGGGAACTGCTGCAGGGCAGCGTGGTGGTGGAGCATGCCCTTTTGAGGGATGCCGACCTGCTGGTGGAACAGGATTCGTCCGGGAATTTCAACCTGGGCCGGGGCAGCGGGTCATCAACGACTGCCCACTCGCGCGCGGCCGCACCGGACTGGCTCGACATCCGGTCCGTTACGCTCGAACAGGTCAGGATGCAGTTTGTCCTGAAGTGGAGACAGTGGGATGTGCAGATAGACAGTACGACCTTCGCGGCGGATGATCCGGATACCCCCCTGCAGGTGGATCTCGAAGGTACGCTGAACACGGTGCCTGTGAAGGTCAACGGAACGCTGGGTAGCATTGCGTCGTTGCTGCAGCGTCGACAATCGGATGCGGACCTGATCGTGGTTGCTGCGGGCGAGCACTCGGTCAGGGTAGTGGGGACAGTCGGGGACGTCCTTGTCTGGCGCGATCTGGATCTCAGGCTGGATGGCGCGATTTCCCGGTTACGGGACATCACGCCCTGGTTCCGGTTCCGTCCGCTGGACCTTGACAGTATCCAGCTGTCCGGACGCCTGGTCCAGCCCGGATCAATCTCAACGATGCGGCTTGAGGACCTGGCGGGGCGCGCCGGGTATCACGGGATTCCCATCCATGCCAGCGGCAGTGTCGGTCGGCTGTTCAGCCTGGCGGATATCCGGGTCACCGTGAGAGCCGATGACAACTGGGACATCAGCGGACTGCCCCTGGGCGATGTGACCAGACTGAGGCCAAAGATAGCGTTTGATGCGCTTCTGACCGGTTCGACCTACCGGCTTCACATGGACATCTTCCGACTTGCGGTAACCGCGGCAGGTACGACAATCACGGCACAGGGGCAGGTGGAAAATGCCAGCCGGCAGTGGCAGACAGGTCTTCCTCTGCAACTGGCGGTGGAGGATATCCAGGGTCTGGGTGAGGCCCTTGGCAGGTCCTGGCCCGTGGCGGGCGGACTCGGCGGCAGTGCGGTCCTGCACCGGGACCGGTCAGGGTTCGCCCTTGCCGAACTTCGGATGCAAACCACAGGCGAACTGCTTGCACTTTCGGGTCATGGACGTATCAGCGGGATTGGTCTGGAGCCGGCGGGCGTCCTGAATATCAGCGGAATCGCCACGACCGGCTTTTTCTCCCGGAATGCATTGGTGCCGGATCTTCATCCCAAGGTTGCCGACGTGAAGGCCGTTTGGCGATTGTCCGGAACCCGGCATCGGCTGGAAGTGGAAAACCTGCTGCTGGAGGTTCCCGGCGGGGAATTGCGCGGCTGGGGGGACATTCCGGACCTGGAATCCCCCGGCGTCCTGACACTCGATCTTGAGGGGATCTTGTGGGATGCAAGGACATTCGGGGCGGCCCATCAGCAGGAATGGCCGGAACTGCCGGAACTGGAACTGGCCGGAATACTGCACGGCGGCGGTGCAGGAGACTGGCGAATCGACAAACTCGAAATGTCCGGGCAAGATGGTGCCGAACGGCTGTTCGTTACAGGAGACCTGGCGTTTCCACGGGGCCGGGCGGTGCCCAGGCTTCATGTCGAGGCCCTGGTGCGCCCGGAGTTGCTGGCACCCTGGGTCCGTGGAAGGCCTTCTGGGGACAGGCTGATTCAACATCTGGGGCCGGTGCATGCGCAGTTCGCTCTGCGCGGTGGCCCGGAAGGGACGCTGTCGCTGAAGGAGCTTCGGGTGACCTCAATATGGGCAGACGCGGGGCTGTCGGCAGTGGGTGAAATTTCCTCACTGAATCCAATGCGGGGCAGTCTGGATGTTTCCCTGTCCGGCAGGCCCACCGTGCTGGCGGATCTATCGCGGTACCGCCTTCCGGCCATGGAGGCAGTGACCCTGTCCTTCAGGGTTCCGCTGCCATGGGATGGCAAAGGGCTTGAAGGCTTCAGGCTGAAGGCCCGGTATCAGGGCGGGTCGCTGGACCTTCACGGAGACATATCCGGCCTGAATCCGCTCAGGTTTGACAATCTGCGCCTTGTGCTGGATTACAGGGACCTGGCGGAACTGGTTCCGGAGCGATGGCAACTCATGCCGGAAAATCCTTTCACGGTGGACGCATTGCTGGGAATGGAGGACGGTGTCATCGCCGCGAAGGGATCCGCCCGCATCGGTGAGAGCATGATCGAGGGAACCGCCAGCTGGCGGGCGCCCGGAGACGACGGAAGGACGGGGCTGGATGCGTTCCTGCGGGTGGATCAGCTGGATATGAAATCCCTGTTCCACCCGACGGAAAAAACCCCCCGGGTTTTTTCCGATAACCCGTTGTTGCCGGCGTGGATGCTGCGGTCGGATGGAGAATTGAAGATTGAGATTGCCGACTACTGGGGTCGCACCACGCACCTGAGGGATCTCAGGCTGACTGCCGGCATGGATGAGGGTTCGGTCGCGTCGTCCTTCGAAGCCTATCTGGGGGATGGCGTGCTGTCGGGCAGCATACGATTGCCGAAGGAGGGGGAGACACGGATGGAACTGAGGGTGAAGGACCTGCCGGCCGAATCATTGCGGTCCCTGTCGAAAGGCAAGGCGTTCACGGGCGGACTGATTGACGCGGCCATCACACTTCGGGGCCGGGAACAGTCCATGGCGGGCCTTGTGGACCGGGGCGATGGGCAGATCAGGCTCAATATCCGGCAATCCAGGATATACGGCAAGGCGTTGGGAACCGTTGGCGGGGACCTGGTGACCAATTTTCTCTCCACCGCCAACCTGTTCGATCGGCACAAGGATTTTGCGGATGTGGAATGCGGGGTCCTGTATCTTGATATCGGCGGGGGCAAGGCGGTGACGCGCAACGGTCTCGCGCTCAAGACGGACAGGGTAACCATCCTCGGTGGCGGCGAGATCATATTCCCCGGGGAGAAAATCGATATCTTCCTGACCCCGAAGGCGCGCGAGGGGCTCGGGATCAACGCCAGCTCCATTGCCAGGGTGATCCGGTTGGGGGGCACCCTGAGGACTCCGGAAATCGAGGCGGATCCAAAGGGCCTCCTCGCAACGGGTCTGAGTCTAGGCGCCGCGATTCTTTCCGGCGGCGTTTCCCTGGTTGCGCTCGGGCTGTTCGACCGGTTCCATGCCAATTCGGATGTCTGTGCCATCGCCAGGGGTGAGCAGAATCTGGGTGACTCCGGTCTTCCGGATCAGCCCGAGTTGGAATCGGACAGACAATAGGGGGCGCACGTGAGCATGACGCCTTACAGCCCTGCCGCGGAAAGGAACAAGGCGCCGATACTCGATGCGCTCCGAAGTCGAGTCCGGCGGGGGCAGACAATCCTGGAAATCGGGTCCGGGACCGGTCAGCATGTGGTCCATTTTGCCTCGGCGCTGCCCGGGGTCCACTGGGTGCCCTCGGAACGTTCGGAAGCGGTTCCCGGCCTGCAGGCCAGGGTGGAGGCGTCGGGCCTGGCCAATATCGATCCCCCCAGGATCCTCGACGTGGCTTCAACCTGGCCTGTGCTGGAGGTGGAGGGGGTGTATTCCGCCAATACTGCCCATATCATGAGTTGGGAGGAGGTGGGCTGCATGTTCAGGGGGGTCGGACAACTGTTGCGGGGCGGCCGGTTTTTTCTCTACGGGCCGTTCAACCGCAATGGACGATACACCAGCGCGAGCAATCAGGTATTCGACCGGAGTCTTAAGAGCGGAAACCCACGCATGGGCCTGCGCAACGATGTCGATCTTGTTGATCTGGGACGGCAGTGTGCGCTGGAATTGCAGGATGACCTGGAGATGCCGTCCAACAACCGGATGCTGGTCTGGCAGAGCATCCAGGCACCAGCCGACGGTGCGGGCGGATACCATCGTGAATGAGCAGGACCGGAAGGCACTAATTTGGTGCAATCAAGTTGCAATATGCACCAGGATATGACATTTTCCCGCCGTACTGAACTCGTATAGATCAATAACTTTTTGAAAAGACGGGGAATGGTGATTTGGCACGGTACTTGCTATCAGACAGCCGAGCCGGCATTGCCGGACCAAACCGTTTACACCATCCACACTCCAATCCAGAGGTATTTCCAGAATGTCTTCAGAAGTCATGAAATTATTGCAGGAGAGCGAAGCAAAATTCGTCGATCTCCGGTTTACCGACACGAAGGGTAAGGAACAGCATGTCACCATACCGGTCCCGATGGTGAATGAAGAGTTTTTCGAGGATGGCAAGATGTTTGACGGCTCATCCATCGCGGGATGGAAAGGCATCAACGAATCGGACATGATTCTGATGCCCGATGTCGAGACTGCGGTAGTGGACCCTTTTTCCAATATCGCCACCGTGAACATTCGCTGTGACGTCATTGATCCGTCCGATATGCAGGGCTATGACCGGGATCCGCGTTCCATTGCCAAGCGTGGCGAAAACTATCTTGCGTCCACAGGGATCGGTGACACCGCCTATTTCGGACCGGAGAACGAATTCTTCCTGTTCGATTCCGTGCACTGGGGAAATGAGATGGGACATACGTTCTACGAAGTCGACTCCAACGAGGCCGCTTGGAACTCCTCCAAGGAGTACGAGGACGGCAATACCGGCCACCGGCCGGGCGTCAAGGGTGGATACTTTCCGGTGTCGCCGGTGGACAGCCAGGGCGATGTGCGTTCCATGATGTGCCTCACCATGGCCGAGATGGGGCTCGAGGTGGAGGTGCATCACCACGAGGTGGGTACTGCAGGCCAGGGCGAAATCGGAGCCAAGTTCAATACCCTGGTCAAGAAGGCCGACGAGGTGCAGATCTACAAGTATGTCGTGCACAACGTGGCCCATGCCCATGGTCTGACGGCGACTTTCATGCCGAAGCCCATTGTCGGTGACAACGGCAGCGGCATGCATGTGCACCAGTCCCTGTCCAAGAACGGTGAAAACCTGTTCATCGGTGACCAGTACGGCGGGCTCAGTGAGACCGCGCTGTACTACATCGGCGGCATCTTCAAGCATGCCCGCGCCCTCAATGCCTTCACCAACGCCAGCACCAACAGTTACAAACGCCTCGTGCCGGGGTTTGAAGCGCCCGTACTGCTGGCCTATTCGGCCCGCAACCGCTCCGCATCCTGCCGGATCCCCTACGTGGCGAATCCCAAGGGGCGAAGGATCGAGATCCGGTTCCCGGATTCCACCTGCAATCCCTACCTTGCCTTTACCGCCATGCTGATGGCAGGTCTCGACGGCATCCAGAACCGGATTCATCCCGGCGACCCCGGCGACAAGGACCTCTACGATCTGGAGCCGGAAGAGGAGAAGCAGATTCCCACCGTGGCCCACAGCTTTGATGTGGCCCTGGAGGCACTGGACCAGGACCGGGGATTCCTGCTTGCCGGGGATGTCTTCAGCGACGACTTTATCGACTCCTACATCGAGCTGAAGATGGAGGAGGTCACCCGGCTGCGGATGGCGACCCATCCGGTGGAATTCGATATGTACTACAGCCTCTGACCCGGAGCGCGGCAGGCCCGCCCCGCCCAGCAGGACGGGGAAGGCTGGCGTGGATGGTGCAGTCGGCTTGTGCTGATGCCGTACAACCGAGCTTCAAGGGCGGTGGACGCCCGGTCAGCAGGTGAAGCGAGTGGCGCCGTCATGCTGCGAGCAACAGGAACCCGCCGAAACGGATTCCATGGAATGCCCTCCCGCGGGCGCTGTGGGAATCCCCGGCCTTCGGGCGGGGGAGGATGACGGAGAAATCCGATCCGCCCCCGTTCCGACGGAGGTTTTCTTGCCCTGTCTGGCGCCATAACGGCGCCATCCCGGCCTTGTCTGCCCATGCTTGAAGATGCGTTCAAGATCCTCCAGCAGCAGTCCACCAGCATCGTTTTGCTGGATGGTGACCTGAGCGTGGTGTATCTGAATGAATCCGCGGAATCCCTCCTCAATACCAGTCTTCGACGTGCTGGCGGGAAACCGCTGAGCGGATTGATCCGGGGCGGGCAGCAGTTGTCCGATGCCTGTCGCCGGGTCCTCCGCGAAGGCGGGCAGATCAGGTTGCGCAACCATGAGCTTGCGCTGTTCTCCACGACCTCGGACAGGCGCATGGACTGCGTGATCAACCGGCTCGATGACGAATCCGGGGGATGGCTCATCCTGGAAATGACTGCAATCGAGCCCGGCGGAACACTTGTTCGGGATGCGGAGTTCCTGCAGCGGCAACAATCCAATCAGGCTGTCATTCGCGGTATGGCCCACGAGATCCGGAACCCGCTGGGAGGAATCCGCGGCGCTGCACAGCTGCTTGCCGGGGAAGCCGGCAGCGAGGTGTTCTCGGAGTACACCGGGATCATCATCCAGGAGGCGGATCGCCTGACCGAGCTGGTCAACCGGATGCAGGCCAGCACTCGCGCCAATCTGGATGAGCAGGTCAACATCCACCGCGTGGTCGAGCACGTGCGCCAGCTCCTGCACGCTGAAATCGAAGGGAATTACCGGCTACTGCAGGATTACGATCCGAGTTTGCCACGGGTCCGGGGCAATCGTGACCTGCTGATCCAGGCCCTGCTGAACATCATGCGAAACGCAGTGGAGGCACTGGAAGGACAACCCGGGGAAAGGCGGATCGTGGTCCGCACACGCATCGATTACATGGTCCTGGAGGGCTGCCGGAGGCAGGTTGTCAGGGTGGAGGTGAGCGATAACGGCCCGGGGGTGGACCCCGACATCGATTCCCGGATTTTCGACCCCATGGTCACCGGCAAGGCCGACGGAACCGGGCTCGGCCTGCCCATTGCCGCGGAAATCATCACGCAGCACGGCGGCGCCCTTGATTTTGCCAGTGAACCGGAGGAGACGACATTCAGTCTGTTTCTTCCCATCGACGGGGCTTTGCAGCATTGACCGGTAGCGGACGGGGTACTGTCTGGGTGGTGGACGACGATGCGTCCATCGCCTGGGTGCTGGAAAAGGCGCTGACCCGGGAAGGTTACGGCGTGGAGCGTTTCGGGAACGCACAGGCCATGCTGGCTGCGCTTGAACGCCATCCGGACAGCAGCCCCGACGTGGTGCTCTCGGATATCCGCATGGAAGGGATGGGCGGATTCGAACTGGTAGACACTCTCCACGATGTGGCCAGGGGGCTTCCGGTCATCATCATGACGGCATACGGGGACCTTGACAGTGCTGTAAACGCCTATCGCCACGGGGCGTTCGAATACCTCACCAAACCCTTTGACATCCGGGAGATGCTGTCCCTGGTCGAGAGAGCCTGTCATCAGGGAACGACGGCCGGTACCGGCGGCGATGATGATCGCGGGGACCGCGTGATGATGGGGGACAGTGCCGCAATGCAGGAAGTGTTCCGGATGATCGGCAGGATGTCATCGTCGGACATGAACGTACTGATACGCGGCGAGTCCGGCACCGGCAAGGAACTGGTGGCCAATGCCATCCACCGCAACAGCCCCAGGTCCGATCAGCCGATGATTGCCATCAATACCGCGGCAATTCCCTCGGAGTTGCTGGAGTCGGAACTCTTTGGCCATGAAAGGGGCGCTTTCACCGGCGCCCACGGCCGCCATATCGGACGATTCGAACAGGCCGATGGCGGCACACTGTTCCTGGATGAGATCGGGGACATGCCCGCAGGCCTGCAGACCCGGCTCCTGCGGGTGCTGTCGGAGGGGCGCTTCTACCGCATCGGCGGCCGGGATGAAATCCGTGTCGATGTTCGTGTCATCGCGGCCACAAACCAGGATCTGGAAGCCCTGGTGTCCACCGGTGCTTTCCGCAATGACCTGTTCCATCGTCTGAATGTGATCGCGATTCACACGCCTCCGCTCCGGGAGCGCCGCAGCGACATCCCCATGCTGGTCACCCACTTCCTGCGGCAGGCGGCACTGGAGCTCAGGCTGAATGTCAAGCAGTGTGCGCCGGAGGTGCTGGCAATCATGCAGACCTACCAGTGGCCGGGAAATGTCCGCGAACTGGAAAACGTGGTGCGCCGGCTGACCGTGCTCGCTCCGAGCAAGGTAATCCAGGCCGCCGACCTGCCGGGGGAGATGCTGGTCCGGGAACCCGGGGACGAAGGCTGGGTATCCGCGTTGGCGGACACGGCACTGGACAGGCTCCGCGGTGGACAGCAGCGCCTGGCGCAGAGCATGGGGGCGCAGTTCGAGACTGCACTGATCCGTGCCGCTCTCACCCACAGCCGGGGTCACAAGCGGAAAGCGGCCGAATTGCTGGGCTGGGGGCGTAACACGCTGACCAGGAAGCTGCGACGCCTGGGCATTGAATGACGGTCCGCTGAAGGTGCGGGTATTGCAGCTTGAAGCAGGGCATGGAAACCCCAAATAAAGTAGAATCTGTAATCCCATCCTGACAGTATATCCTCATGCCCTGGAATCAACCCGGATCCAACGGGGACGAACGCGACCCCTGGGGTCGCAACAACGGTGGCGGCAACGGCCGTCGCCGTCGTGGAGGCGAATCACCCCCCGACCTCGATGAAATGTTCAAAAATGCCAAACAGCGGATCGATTCGCTGTTTGGCGGGCGTCGCGGGGGCGGCTCCGGCTCCGGCGGTGGACGGGGTGGTCGCTCCGGATTCGGCGAAGGCATCAGCTCCACCATGATCCTGATCCTGGTGCTGGTGGGACTGGGTGCCTGGGGATTCAGCGGATTCTACACCGTACAACAGGGTGAGCAGGCCATCGAACTCCGCTTCGGGGCCTATTCCGAGACCAAGGGTGCGGGGCTGCGCTGGCACTGGCCGACGCCCATCGAAAAGATGGAGATCATCAACGCCGACAAACTCAACACCGTCTTCGTGGGGTACCGCGAGTCGGCCAGGGGCAAGCAGTTGGTTCCCATCGAGTCGCTCATGCTGACCCAGGACGAGAATATCATCGATATCCAGTTCGCGGTGCAGTACGACATCAAGGAACCCCGGGACCTCCTGTTCAACGTGAGCGAGTACAACCCGGTGGATGTGGCCGAGAGCGTGGTGCGGGGTGCCACCGAAAGTGCGGTACGGGAAATCGTCGGCCGTAACATCATGGATTTTGCCATCACCGAGGGGCGCGCGGAACTCGCAGCGGAAACCAAGACGCTGGTGCAGGACATTCTCGATCGCTATGCGACCGGCATCAACATCCGTGCCGTGGAAATGCAGGATGCCCAGCCCCCCGCCCAGGTGAAGGACGCATTTGACGACGCGGTCAAGGCCCGCGAGGATGAGCAGCGTCTCAAGAACCTTGCCGAGGCCTATGCGAACGATGTCATTCCGCGGGCCCGCGGTGCCGCAGCGCGAATCACCCAGGAGGCAGAAGCCTACAAGGCGACCGTCATCGCCCGGGCGGAAGGCGAGGCGTCGCGCTTCAATCAGGTACTCTACGAGTACGAGAAGGCGCCCGAGGTCACCCGCGACCGGCTGTACCTTGAAACCATGGAGGGCGTATTGTCCCGTTCCAGCAAGATCGTGATCGATCAAAAGAGCGGCAACAGCCTGATGTATTTGCCTTTGGACCAGATGCTGAACCGACGCGCCACCGCCAGTGCTGCCGATGGCAGTCAGAACTACAGTGCGGCGGACGAGATGGACTCCACGTCGACATTCAACCAGGGACTCCGAACATCGTCCCGCAACAGCGAACGGTCCGGGAGGAACTAGGACATGAGATCGAAAAGCACCATTTTCTTTGTGCTGGCGGCGTTGATCGCAGCCAGCCTGTTTTCGGTTTTCTACTATGTTGACGAACGTGAGCGCGCCATCAAGTTCAAGTTCGGCGAGATCGTGGATGCCGATATCCAGCCGGGCCTCAACTGGAAGGTTCCGTTCATCAACAACATCCGCTATTTCGATGCCCGGGTCCAGACCATGGATTCGGACCCGGAACGCTACCTCACCGTGGAGAAGAAGACGCTGGTGGTGGATTCCTTCGTCAAGTGGCGTATTGACGATGTGCACGAATACTTCACCCGGCTACAGGGTCGTCTCAGCAATGCCCGGTCGAGACTGGCCCAGCGGGTCAACGACAGTCTCCGCCAGGAATTCGGCAGGCGGACCCTGCAGGAAGTGATCTCCGGTGACCGTACGATCATCATGGAGGCGGTGCGTCAGGCCATGGTGGAGGAGGCGAAGCAGTTCGGCATCGAGGTGATCGATGTGCGTCTCAAGCGGGTGGACCTTGACCCCGCGATCAGCGACGGCGTCTATGCCCGCATGCAGGCTGAGCGGCAGCGTGTGGCGAAGGAGCTGAGGGCCCAGGGTGAGGAGGAAGCGGAAAAGATCCAGGCGGATGCGGACCGCCAGAGGGACATCCTGCTTGCCAACGCCCGCCGTGATGCCGAACGCGTCCGGGGCGAAGGCGATGCCATCGCCACCAACACCTACGCCTCGGCATTCAATCAGGACAGGGACTTCTACAACCTGTACCGCAGCCTGAACGCATACACCAGAACGTTCAGCGGCAAGGACGATCTCATGGTGATTGATCCGAGTTCGGAGTTTTTCCGTTATTTCAAGCAGTCCGGCGCCAATCCCCAGCCGCCGCTCATGCCCGGAGGTGGCTGACCGGATTGTCCTGTTTCAGTCACGGCGGCCGCCTGCGGGCGGCCGCTCTGCGTCTGACGGCGACTTCCTCGGCATGAATCTCCTACCCGGCCTGCCATTTTCCCATGAACTGGAATGACCTGCTGGCTGCATTTGCGCTATATTTGGTGCTCGAAGGGATACTGCCATTTCTCAATCCAGGCGCATTCACCCGGCTCATGAACCAGATTTCCCGCCTGCCGGAACCACAGATCCGGCGCGTGGGCTTTGCCTGCATGCTCGCTGGCGCCGTCCTGCTGTATCTGGTCCGCTCCTGAACCGGTTTCAAGAACCAGCTCCCGTCCATCGAACATGTCCAGATACGTAGTATTGCTCGGTACCCAGTGGGGTGACGAGGGGAAGGGGAAAATTGTCGATCTGCTGACGGAAAAAGCGGATGCGGTGGTTCGATTCCAGGGTGGCCACAATGCCGGCCACACGCTGGTGATTCACGGCAGGAAAACCGTGCTGCACCTGGTTCCGTCAGGGGCAATGCGACCTGAAGTGGAATGCCTGATCGGCAATGGCGTGGTGGTGGATGTGGAGCAGTTGCTGAAGGAAGTCCGGGAACTGGAGGAAATCGGGGTTTCCATTCGTGACCGACTGATGGTCAGTCCGGCCTGCCCGATGATCATGCCCCATCATATCGCCCTCGACATCGCCAGGGAGGCGGCCCGGGGCCAGGGTGCCATCGGTACCACCGGTCGGGGTATCGGGCCCTGTTACGAGGACAAGGTGGCCCGTCGCGGCCTGCGCTTGGCGGACCTGATGCGGCCGGATCTGTTCTCCGAGAAGCTGCGCTCGGTCATGGAATACCACAACTTTGCACTGGAACGGTATTTTGGCGCGGAGAAAGTGGATTACCAGCAAACCCTTGATCAGGCCATGGCGCAAACAGAAAGGGTATCGGCCCTGATCGAGGACGTCTCCACCCGCCTGTACCAGCTGCGAAGGCAGGGCAGGTCGGTCATGTTCGAGGGGGCCCAGGGAATGCTGCTGGACGTTGACCACGGGACCTATCCGTATGTCACCTCGTCCAACACGACCGCCGCCGCCGCCGCGGTCGGCAGCGGCATCGGTCCGCTGGAACTCGACCATGTGCTGGGAATTGTCAAGGCATACACCACCCGGGTCGGCTCCGGACCCTTTCCCACGGAGCTGTTCGACCACATCGGCAAGCACCTTGGCGATCGTGGGCATGAATTCGGGGCCACCACCGGACGTCCGCGCAGGTGCGGCTGGCTCGATATCGTGGCTTTGCGCAGAACCGCCCAGGTTTGTGGGCTCAGCGCATTGTGTGTGACCAAGCTGGACGTCATGGACGGCCTTGAAACGGTCAGGATCTGCACCCGGTATGAACTGGACGGCGGGGAGGTGGAACTGCCGCCGTATGGCGCGGAGGCAATGGCCAGGTGCCGCCCGGTATACGAGGAACTGCCGGGCTGGCAAGAGAGCACGGCAGGTGCGCGCAGTTACGATGATCTTCCAGTCAATGCGAGGGCATACCTGGACCGGATGTCTGGCCTGTGCGAGCTGCCCGTGGATATCATATCGACCGGTGCGGAACGTGATGACACCATCATTCTTCGCCACCCGTTCGACTGATGGAACCCACACGATCAACGAACTTCTGAATCAGCGGAGCCAAGTCATGCAACTGTCCAATCCTGCTCTTTTCCGTGAGCAGTGCTACCTCAATGGCGCCTGGCGGGATGCCGATAGCGGTGAAACGCTTGCGGTGACCAACCCGGCCAATGGCGAAGTGATCGCCAGAATCCCGAAAATGGGTATGGCGGAGACCAGGAAGGCCATCGGCCATGCCCGGGATGCACAACCGGGGTGGAGTGGACTGTTGGCCAAGGAACGCTCCGCGGTCTTGCGCCGCTGGTTTGATCTCATGATGGACAATCAGGAAGACCTGGCTCGGCTGATGACTCTGGAACAGGGCAAGCCGTTGGGAGAGGCTCGCGGCGAAATCGCCTATGCGGCATCCTTCCTCGAATGGTTCGCCGAGCAGGCCAAGCGGGTGAATGGCGAGATCATTCCCCAACATCAGAACGACAAGCGGCTCGTTGTCCTGCGACAGCCGGTCGGGGTCTGTGTCGCCATCACGCCATGGAATTTTCCGTCTGCCATGATCACCCGCAAGGTGGCGCCGGCACTTGCCGCGGGGTGTGCAGTGGTGGTCAAGCCCGCCACCCAGACACCGCTGTCGGCCCTGGCGTTGTGTGAACTGGCGGAGCGGGCAGGTGTGCCTGCCGGGGTGCTCAGTGTCGTGACCGGGTCCTCCGGCGAAATCGGCGATGAAATGACGTCCAATCCCCATGTCCGGCACCTCAGTTTTACGGGTTCCACGGAAGTGGGCCGGCTGTTGATGCGGCAGTGCTCGAATTCCGTGATCAGGGTGGCCCTGGAACTCGGCGGCAATGCACCCTTCATCGTATTCGACGACGCAGATGTGGATGCGGCGGTCGAAGGCGCGATCCTGTCGAAATACCGGAATGCCGGTCAGACCTGCGTCTGCTGCAACCGACTCTATGTCCAGGACGGCGTATACGAGGAGTTTGCGACCAAGCTGGTGGAAGCCGTGGCGGAGATGCAGGTCGGTGACGGACTCAAGGACGGCGTCGTCCAGGGGCCGCTGATCGACATGAACGCGGTGGAGAAGGTGGAGGATCACATCGCCGATGCCGTTGGCCGGGGCGCGGAAATCAGACTCGGGGGTCGGAGGCATCCGCTGGGCGGCACATTTTTCCAACCCACCGTCCTGACCGGTGTTTCCGCCGAAATGAAGGTGGCCAGAGAAGAAACCTTCGGCCCCCTGGCGCCGCTGTTTCGCTTTTCGGACGAAGCGGAAGTCATTCACCAGGCCAACGATACCGAATTCGGCCTCGCGGCCTATTTCTACAGCCGTGACCTGGCCCGTACCTGGCGGGTGTCAGAAGCCCTGGAATACGGGATCGTGGGCATCAATACGGGCATTATCTCGAATGAGGTTGCGCCTTTTGGCGGTGTCAAGCAATCCGGCATCGGCCGTGAAGGCTCCAGTCACGGCATCGACGAGTATCTGGAAATGAAGTATCTCTGCATGGGTGGAATCGTCTGACCCCACCGGATGCATGGATCCGTCCAGTGAGGAGGCCACGCGGATTTCCCCGGACCATCCTGTCAACCGGCGGGCGCCGGGGCCGAAGGGGGGGGGAATCGCGGTATTTCCACAGGCCGTTTCCATGTGATTGTGACCGCTTGCCCCGGCCGGGCCGGATTGGCCACATCCGGTTCGCCCGAAACCACCACGGGGAAGTGGCATGCGCAGGTTTCGGCATTGCGGGGCGGATGGTTCGGGTGACGATATTCCGGTTCTAACCCGGGATAAACAGGTAATTTTCCGGGTATGGATTGTTCTATTGATATTGGGTATCACCAACGTTAGAATCACATCAATGGAGTAATATTATTTTGTGGTGATTTGGCTTTCCCGGCTCCTTGGAATTCGACAAAACTAACCGAAACGTCCTAACGCATGACCATCTCAACTGATAAAATGAACACGGGGCTGAAATTGATCGCCATTGCCTTGGTCGCGACCTTGGCTACAGGCTGCATCAGCGCCAAAAGCAAGCCCACGGAAGAAGCGGAACCCGCCGCACCGCCTCCCGCTCCAGCACCTGAGGAGCCAGCACCCGCCCCCGAGCCGGAACCGGTCGCCGAACCCGAACCCGTGAAGGAAGAGTTGACCAGTTGGACGGTCGTGGAAGGCAACAACCTCTGGATGATTTCCGGCCACGAGGAGGTTTACCAAATGCCCGAGCAGTGGCCGCTGATCTACAAGGCAAATCTTGACCAGATCACGGATGCCGACCTGATTTATCCCGGACAGGTCCTGACCATTCCCAGGGACATGTCCCAGTCCGACATCGACGGTGCCGTCCATCATGCCAGGACCCGTGGCGAATGGTTCCTTGGTCCGGTCGAGGAAACCGATACCGCGTATATCCAGAATTCCTCTTCCTGAAATTCCTGACGCGGCTGCCGCGCCGGGTATCCGTCACCCGCGGATTCGGTGCGGGCAGACTGCTCCATAACAAAACCGGCCGAGGCCGGTTTTGTTGTTTTCTGCCCGGTTGAATGTGGACCAGCGGCAGCCGGAGGATACCGGAGCCGCTCTTGTTCAGAGCACCATCTTGTGGAGTTCGAATTCCAGGATGCCTTCCGCTCCCGCCGCCTTCAATTCTGGGATGAGATCCCGGACCCTGTCCCGTCCCACCACCGTTTCCACCGCCATCCAGTCTTCTCCATACAGGGGGTTGATCGTCGGGGCGTGCAGGCTGGGCAGTTTCGACACCACCACTTCCAGTTTGCCGGCGGGAACGTTCATTTTCAGCATCACCTTGTCCCGGGCGAGCAGGGCGCTGTTCAGGAGCAGGGCGATTTTGTCGATTCTGGATTTCTTCCAGGAATTCTCCAGTGCCTCCCGGTTCGCGATCAGCACGGTGTGGGTATGCAGAAGGTCGCAGACGATCCGGAGACCGTGGGCCCGGATCGTGGTTCCGGTTTCCGTGATTTCCACCGCGGCATCCGCGAGCCCTTCCACCACCTTGGCCTCCGTGGCACCCCAGGAGAACTGAACCTCCGCTTCCACGCCCTGCTCCGTTAGGTATTGTCGTGTGAACCGGACCAGTTCCGTGGAGACGACCTTGCCCTGCAGGTCGGATACGGACCGAACGGGTGAGTCGTCTTTCACCACCAGCACCCAGCGGCACGGCTGGTCCGAGGCTTTCGAGTAGACCAGTTCCGCCACGGTCACCACGTCGGCGCCGGTTTCCAGGATCCAGTCCTGCCCCGTCAGTCCCAGGTCCAGCGTGCCGTTGGCCACGTAGGTACCCATTTCCTGGGAACGGACCAGGGCACAGGTGATCTCGTCGTCGTTGATGGACGGAAAATAGTTGCGTGCCCGGGTGCTGATCCGCCACCCGGCCTGCTCGAACAGTTCCAGGGTGGCGGACTCCAGGCTCCCCTTGGGGATGCCGAGCTTGAGCTTGTCCGGCATGGTCAGGACAGGTTCGAGACGATGGTGTCCACACTGTCCTTGGCGTCTCCGAACAGCATGCGGGTGTTCTCCTTGAAGAACAGGGGATTTTCGACACCGGCGTAACCGCTGGCCATGGACCGCTTCATCACGATTACCGTCTTGGCGTTCCAAACCTCAAGGACAGGCATGCCCGCGATGGGGCTGTCCGGCTCGTCAATGGCGGACGGATTCACGATATCGTTGGCACCGATTACCATCACCGCGTCGGTTTGCGGGAAATCCTCGTTGATCTCGTCCATTTCAAGCACGATGTCGTAGGGCACCTTGGCCTCTGCAAGCAGTACGTTCATATGCCCGGGCATGCGGCCCGCGACAGGATGAATGCCGAATCGGACATTCACACCCCTCTCCCTGAGTTTGCGTGTCAGGTCGGACACGGGGTGCTGTGCATGGGCCACTGCCATCCCGTACCCCGGCACGATGATCAGGGAATCCACACCGCCCAGCAGTTCCGAGGTGTCTTCGGCGGAGATCGGCACCACTTCTCCCTGTTCACCGCCTGCCTCGGAACCCCCGGCACTGGTGGTGCCGAATCCGCCCATGATCACGCTGATGAACCTGCGGTTCATGGCGCGGCACATGATGTAGGACAGGATCGCACCGGATGAACCCACCAGTGCACCTGTGACGATCAGCAGATCGTTGGACAGCATGAATCCTGTGGCAGCGGCAGCCCAGCCGGAATAGCTGTTCAGCATCGATATCACCACCGGCATGTCCGCCCCCCCGATGGCCATCACCATGTGGACACCGAAGATCAGGGCAAGCACGGTCATGACGAGGAGGGGCCAGATGCCTCCGGCAGTGCTGTCCACATTCAGGAAAAGATAGCCGAGCCAGATGCAGACCAGCAGGTTGGCAAGGTTCAACCAGTGGCGCGCGGGAAGAATCAGTGCCCGGCTGCCGATCCTGCCACTCAACTTTCCGAACGCGATCACCGAGCCGGTGAACGTTACCGCGCCAATCAGCACGCCAAGATAGATCTCCACGTCGTGAATGGTTTTTTCCACCCCGGTGAACTGGATGTCCGGATCGATGTAGGTGGCGAACCCCACCAGTACCGCTGCAAGGCCCACGAAACTGTGGAGCATGGCAACGAGCTCCGGCATGGCGGTCATCTCCACCCTCGAGGCCACCCAGGTGCCGATGGTGCCGCCCACCAGCATGGAAACGACGATGAGTCCGTAGTTTCCCACCTGGTCGGACAGCAGCGTGGCGATGATGGCAATGGCCATTCCGACGATGCCGTACACGTTTCCGCGCCGGGCGGTTTCCTGGTGGCTGAGGCCGCCAAGGCTCAGGATGAAGAGAATGCTCGACAGGATGTACGCAGAAAGAATGATTCCGTAGTTCATGTCCGTCCCCTATTTCTGGAACATCTTCAACATCCGCTGGGTGACCAGGAAGCCACCTGCGATGTTGATGGAGGCGATGGTGACGGAAATGACCGCCAGGGCAACCCCGATCCAGCCGGGTGACGCAACCTGCAGCAGTGCGCCGATGACAATAATGCCGCTGATTGCATTGGTGACGCTCATCAAGGGTGTGTGAAGGGCCGGCGTCACGTTCCAGATCACCTGCCATCCCACGAAGCAGGCGAGCACGAACACGATGAAGTGGTTCATGAAACTTGCGGGTGCAACGGATCCCATGGCGAGGATGGCGAGTCCCGCGACCACCATTCCCACGACCGTTGACAGGGCGCGGCTCTTTGGCTCCTCCACCGACGGTTCCTCGGGTTTGGGCCTGGCCTGGGGTGCGGCGGAGAGTTTCACCGGCGGGGGTGGCCAGGTGACTTCACCGTCCTTCACGACCGTGGCGCTGCGGATGACCTCGTCCTCCATGTCGACGTTGAGCACGCCGTCCTTTTCAGGTGTCAGGTCCGAGAGCAGGTGACGCACGTTGGTGGCATACAACTGGCTCGACTGCGAGGCCATGCGGCTGGGAAAGTCGGTGTATCCGACGATGGTGACGCCATTGTGGTGGGCCACCTTGTCGGGTTCGGTCAGTTCACAGTTGCCCCCCTGTTCGGCTGCAAGATCCACGATGACGCTGCCGGATTTCATGGAGTCCACCATCGCGCGGGTGATCAGCTTCGGCGCCGGCTTTCCTGGGATCAGGGCCGTGGTGATGATGATATCCACCTCCCTGGCCTGCTCCGCGAACAGTGCCATCTCAGCCCTGATGAACTCCTCGCTCATGACCTTGGCATAGCCGCCTTCGCCGCTGCCTTCCTCCTCGAAATCCAGTTCCAGGAATTCCGCATTCATGCTTTCGATCTGTTCCTTGACCTCGGGTCGGGTGTCAAATGCCCGCACGATGGCGCCAAGACTGACTGCGGTGCCGATCGCGGCGAGCCCCGCGACGCCGGCACCGATGACCATCACCTTGGCCGGCGGGACTTTGCCCGCCGCTGTGATCTGTCCAGTGAAAAACCGGCCGAAATGCTGTCCCGCCTCGATCACCGCGCGGTAACCCGCGATGTTTGCCATGGAGGACAGCACGTCCATCTTCTGTGCCCTTGAGATGCGCGGAATCGCCTCCATTGCCATGGCTGTGGCCTTGCGACCGGCAATTTCTTCCAGCAGCGTCCCGCTCTGCGCCGGAGCGAGCAGTGCAATCAGGATTTTCCCCTCGTCCAGCAGTTCGGTCTCGGATTTGCCGAGAGCCTGATGCATCTGCGGCGCCCGGACCTTGCAAACCAGTTCCGCCTGCTGCCACAAATCCGTTGTATCATCGAAGATCAGGGCGCCGGCCTCGGCGAATTCGTTGTCGGAGAAGCCGGCGGCCTGACCCGCGTTGGTCTCCACCAGGACCTCATGCCCCAGCTTGATCAGTTTACGGGTTTCATCCGGTGTACATGAGACACGTCGCTCGCTGGCCTGGATCTCCCTTGGTATGCCGATTTTCATAGACTTGGATCAAATGGAACAGTTGAAGTATGGAAAATAAAGCGGAAAATCTGTCGTACGGGGTTCTGCATTTCGATCGATCCCCCCGAAGGGAGCACCGGATATCTGTCAGGAATGACTCATTCAATATACGGGAATTTTCCGGGAACCAGCAATTGGGCCGCAATGCTACCAAGGTGCGGTTATTTAACCAATATTCACAATGATAGATAGTTCCTCTTGACAGATACTGATTTCAGGCCTGCAGACGATTCCGGCATCCCGGTGCCTTCCCGTCACCAGATCATCGTATACCTGACGCAAATGGCCCGGCCGGTCGGCTTCGAACGGTTGTGCCGTCACTTCGGTCTCGACGGGGCCGAAGCCTGCCGTGCGGTCGGGGCCCGGGTGGAGAGACTCAGGCAGCACGGTGTTGTGATCGTGGACCGGAAGGGCCGGCTGGCGCTGCCCGACCGGATGGGGGCGTTCACCGGACGTGTGATCGGCCATCCCAACGGCTACGGCTTTGTCCGTCCTGATGCGGGCGGGGACGACCATTACCTGCATCACCGGCAGATGCGGAAGGTACTGCATGGGGACAGGGTGGTGGCGAAGCTGAAGAGCGTCGATTCCCGGGGACGCAAGGAGGGTGTGATCATCGAGGTCATGGTGGATCCCGACCGGGAGATCGTCGGTCATTTCCATGTCGAGGAGGGGGTGGGATTCGTGGAGCCGGACGATTCCCGCTTTGCCAGGGAAATCGTGATACCCGCGGAAAAATTCGGCAATGCCAGTGCCGGTGACATCGTGGTGGTGAAGATCACCCGGCACCCGATACAGCACCAGCATGCAGTGGGCTCGATCTTCCAGATCCTGGGCAGCGAACTTGCTCCCGGGATGGAGACGGAGATTGCCATCCGCAAGCATGAGATTCCGGTGGACTGGCCCGGGGCAGTGGAAGTGCAGCTGGGCAAGGAACGGCGCCGGCTGGGAACCGTCGAGATGGACCGCAGCCGCACGGACCTCAGACATCTTCCGCTGTTGACCATTGATGGCGCCGATGCCCGTGATTTCGATGACGCGGTGTTCTGCGAACGTTCCGGCCGCACCGGCTGGCGACTGGTAGTGGCCATCGCGGATGTCAGCCACTACGTGCAGGTGAATACCCCCCTGGATCACGAAGCCCTGGCACGGGGAAACTCGGTCTATTTCCCCGCCCGGGTGGTGCCCATGCTGCCGGAGGTGCTTTCGAACGGCATCTGTTCCCTGAATCCGGACGAGGACCGCTGCTGCATGGTCTGCGACATGCAGATCAGCCATGACGGGGAGATCCGGGATTTCGATTTCTATCCCGGCCTCATGCGTTCGCGGGCCAGGCTCACCTACGAGGAGGTCGCTCGCATTGTTTCCGGACGTGAGCGGACGCTGCGCGGCCAGTGGTCCCATGTCACCGCCGACCTGGACAACCTTCTGCGTCTGTACGAGGTGCTTGATGCACAAAGGGAGCACAGGGGCACCATCAAGTTCGAATTTCCGGAGCCGCTGATCCATTTCGACGAACGCCAGCGCATCGGGCGCATCTCCGTGCGCGAGCGCAATATTGCCCATCGCATGATCGAGGAATTCATGCTCGCTGCCAACATCTGTGCCGGCGAACTGCTCAGGGAGCATTTTGGCGATGAAGGGATTTACCGCAATCACGAAGGTCCGGATTCCCTGGCGCTGGACGACCTTCGCACCTTTCTCAAGGGTATCGGTCTGCATGTTCCCGGGGGGGACAGCCCGGATGCCGCGGATTTCGACTCGGTACTCCAGCAGGCGACAAGGCGCCCGGCAATACTGGGCGTCGTCCAGACCGTGCTTCTCCGCAGCCTCAGCCAGGCGGTCTACGCTTCCGAGCCCGCGGGACACTTCGCGCTGTCCTACCCGGTCTATACCCACTTCACATCGCCGATCCGGCGATATCCGGACCTGGTGGTGCATCGGCTGATCCGCAATATCGTTTCGGGCGGACGCAAGCCGGTGGTGCCGGGGGAAAAATCAGTGCGGGAGGTGGCGGAACATTGCTCGTTTACCGAGAGGCGTGCCGATGACGCCGTGCGGGATGTGGTTTCCTGGCTGAAGGCCGAATTCATGCAGGATCGAATCGGCGAGGAGTTCGATGGCGTCATATCCGGGGTGAAGGAATTCGGCATATTCGTCCAACTCGACCAGATCTTCGTCGACGGCCTGGTTCATGTCACCGCCCTCGGCAGCGATTACTTTCACCATGACCCCCTGCGGTTCGAACTTGCCGGAGAACGCAGCGGACGTAGGTTCAGGCTGGGCGACAGGCTTCGGGTGAGGGTCGCCAGGGTGGACCTTGATCTGGCCCGGGTGGATTTCGAACTGGTCCCGGGAAGCCGCACATCCAACGACGACGCTCCGGGAACCAGGTCCCGTCGCGGCAAGGGCAATGCCGGCAAACCTGCCGGATCCAGGCGCCATTCCAGACCCGGAAGGCCGAAGCGTGGTCAGA
Source organism: Candidatus Poriferihabitaceae bacterium (assembly GCA_965213885.1). Lineage (GTDB taxonomy): Bacteria > Pseudomonadota > Gammaproteobacteria > Arenicellales > Poriferihabitantaceae > VYFG01. The sequence goes on along the minus strand of OZ243919.1, from coordinate 1,481,580 downwards.
AAACCTGAACAGGCCAATGCCGGCGAGCAGCGCCTGACGGGCTTCCATTCGGTCCATTCCGCCCTGCGCCGGAATCCACGGGAAATCATCGGTCTGTGGGTGGATGACTCCCGCCGGGATTCCCGGATGCAGGCACTTCTCCTGCTTGCGGAGAAATCCGGTGTCGAAGTGCACCGACAGTCGCGCAGTAGTCTCGATTTGCTTTCCGGCGGGATACGGCACCAGGGTGTCCTCGCCATCCGGGCGAACCACAGTGGGCAGGACACCGGATTGAGTCCGTTTCTTGACACCCTTGGGGCATTGCCGCTGCTGCTGGTTCTCGACCGGGTACAGGATCCGCACAACCTGGGGGCCTGCCTGCGAACCTCGGAATGTGCCGGTGTGGATGCGGTCATTGTCCCCAAGGACGGCGCCGCGCAGGTCAACGATACCGTCAGAAGGGTGTCAGCCGGTGCGGCGGAGCGTGTCCCCGTATTCCGTGTCACCAATCTGGCGCGATGCCTCGGGGAATTGAAGGCCAGGGGTATCTGGATTGTCGGCACCTCGGACAGTGCCGAGGAGTCCCTCCATGCGAGCGACCTGTCAGGCCCGGTCGCCCTGGTGCTCGGGTCCGAGGGCAGGGGGCTTCGGCGTCTGACGCTGGAAGCCTGCGACCGTATCATCCGGATTCCCATGTCGGGATCGGTATCCAGCCTCAACGTCTCCGTTGCCGCGGGTGTCGTCCTGTTCGAGATCCGCCGGCAACGTGATCTCGGGGGAGGGACGTGAATGCCTGACCGATCACGGGGATATTGGCCAGTTTACGCTGCTATGTTACAGTGGCCCCTTCGATTCTCATCCGCTGATTACCATGGATCAGAAAACCGCTCCCTCCCGTGCCGCGAAGGCAACACCGAAAAGCCCGCCGTCGGCGGACACCGTTGGATTCAAACAGGCAGTCACCCGCTCCGATGCGGTCCGCTCATTTGAAAACGGCCAGTATCCCTACAAGGACCGAATCCCCAACAAGTCCTATGAAAGGGAAAAGGGGACGCTACAGGTAGAATTGCTGAAAGTACAGAAATGGGTCAAGGAAAGCGGGGAGAAGGTCCTCATACTGTTCGAGGGCAGGGATGCGGCAGGCAAGGGCGGCACCATCAAGCGCTTCATGGAACACCTGAATCCCAGGGACGCACGAGTGATTGCACTGCAAAAGCCCACCGATGCGGAAAAATCGCAGTGGTATTTCCAGCGTTATATCACCCACCTGCCCTCGGGGGGCGAGATCGTCATGTTCGACCGGTCCTGGTACAACCGGGCCGGGGTGGAACGGGTGATGGAATTCTGTTCCCCGATCGAATACCTGGAGTTCATGCGTCAATGTCCGGAAATCGAGCGCATGCTGGTGCGCTCGGGCATCCGGCTTTTCAAGTACTGGTTCTCCGTTACCCGGGATGAACAAAGGACACGCTTCGACTCGAGGAAGGGAGATCCGCTGAAGCAGTGGAAGCTGTCGCCGATTGACGTCGAGTCCCTGGACAAGTGGGATGATTACACGGAAGCCAAGGAGGCCATGTTCTTCTATACCGATACTGCGGATGCCCCCTGGGTCATCGTCAAGTCAAACGACAAGAAACGGGCGCGCCTGGCCTGCATGCGGCATTTCCTTTCGTCACTGGATTATGATGGCAAGGATCCATCCGTGGTCGGTGAACCCGATCCGTTGCTGGTCACCACCAGCGAGCACGTGATCGGCAACAGCCGGCATATCCTGGGCAAGAGCCTGCATCCGAAGCAGCGCAGGTGACCCGGCCCGGGAGATCCCGTTTTCAGCGGAATCCTTTCGGGCGACAGATTTGGCCGATGGGGGCCGCCGGACGTCCTCAGGGTTGTCCGTAAAGGGCTTTCCCGGGTGCAGGGGATGAGCAGTGGCCGTCCCTGCCCGGGCCCCACGGCGCCAGGCAGGGGCGGATCACGAGCGCATCACAGGTCGAACAGGTCCAAGTATTCCCTGTAACCGTTGGTGGCCATTTCTACCTTGGGTATGAACTTGAGGGAGGCCGAATTGATGCAGTAGCGAAGTCCGGTCGGTGCCGGTCCGTCTTTGAACACATGGCCAAGATGGGCATCACCATAGCGGCTTCTCACTTCCGTCCGCGGCAGTCCCAGCTTGAGGTCCAGCTCCTCCACGATATAGTGTTCGTTGATGGGTCTGGTGAAGCTTGGCCAGCCGGTGCGTGAATCATACTTGTCGGTAGAGGAAAACAGCGGTTCGCCACTGGTGATGTCAACGTAGATGCCCTCTCCCTTGTGGTTCCAGTACTCGTTCTGGAATGGCCGCTCTGTGCCTTCGTGCTGGGTGACCTTGTACTGCAACGGCGTCAGCATTTCACGCAGTTTCTCGTCGCTCGGTTTCCTGTAGGCGTGCTGCTGGTCGGGGTTCTGTTCCGGCATTCCCTGGCCGGTCCGCTGCCCTTCCCCTGGCACGTATGCCGTCTTCAGGTCTTCCCCCCATACCTCTTTCAGGTACTGGTCCCGTCCCGAGCCATGGCGGTAGACCTTGTAGCGCAGGGCGCTCTTGCGGTAGTAGTCCTGGTGGTAGTCCTCCGCTTCCCAGAATTTTTCGAACGGAAGGACTTCCACTGCCAGCGGCTTCGCATAGCGGCCGGAAGCCTCCAGGGCCGCCAGGGATTCCTCCACCCGCATTTTCTGTTCGTCATTATGATAGAACACCGCGGGGCGATACATGCTGCCACGGTCCACGAACTGGCCGCCTGCATCCGTGGGGTCGATGTCGCGCCAGAACCAGTGCAACAACTCGTCGTAGGAAATTCTGGAGGGATCGAAGTGGATCTGCACGGTCTCGGTATGACCGGTCTTGCCACCGGTAACGTCATAGTACGTGGGATTCTCGGTATTGCCGCCGGCATACCCGGACACTGCCTCGACCACGCCGTCGATCTTTTCAAAGGTGGATTCGATGCACCAGAAACAGCCGCCGGCGAAGGTGGCGACAGAATTCATCCCGGGGCTGGCCGGATCTTCAGCGGCCACAGCCGGGGTGATGCTGCCCTGCTTCAGCGGGGGCTGACCGAATCCAAGGACCACGGCCAGCGCAATGCCCACCGCGGCCGTTACCAACAACAGGGGATATTTCATGGTACTCACTCCGGGAACTGTTCCTCCATTGATCCCGTACCTGCCGAAAAGTTCAATATTCTCACCAATCTCTTGCAGTCCGGGGGCAATACTGTGATAGTTCCTGTTTTCGCGGCGTGGGAAAGATGACCAGTCTCAGCGTTAATCTGAACAAGATCGCGCTTCTCAGGAATTCCCGTGGCAGGGACTATCCCAATGTGCTCGACTATGCACGCAAACTGATCGACATGGGCGTACACGGTATCACGGTTCATCCACGGCAGGACGAGCGCCACATCAAGCGGACGGATGCCCTGGAAATCGGTGCCCTGCTGGCGGAGGTTCCCGCAGTGGAGTTCAACGTCGAGGGATATCCTTCGGAGGATTTCATGGATCTGGTGGGACAGGTACGACCGGACCAGGTGACGCTCGTGCCGGACAGTGCGGAACAATTGACTTCCGACCATGGGTGGCAGGTCCCATCAAGCATGGAAACGCTGGGTCCCGCCCTGGAGAAGATCAGGGCTGCGGGAGCCAGGGGCGCCCTGTTTCTGGACCCCGATCTTGCCCAGGTGGAGGCCGCTGCCGCCAGCGGCTATGACCGAATCGAGCTCTATACCGAGCACTATGCGGCAACCTGGGGGACGCCACTGCAGGAAACAGTCCTGTCAACGTACCACCGTGCCAAGGATCGCGCGGTCCTGCTCGGACTCGGAGTGAATGCCGGCCATGACCTGGATCTCCGGAACCTGGCCGATTTTCTGTCCATGGGGGATATTCTGGAGGTTTCCATCGGACATGCGCTGACGGTCGAGGCAATCGACGAGGGACTTCCCGGAGTGGTGGCACGGTATCTCGCGATCTGCAACAGCGCCTGAACGACGGGTCGCCCGGCAGGGTATTCCGGGAAGCCTGCCGGGGCGGTACGTGATCCTGTTCCGGAACCGGTGGTCTGCGGCATGTTCCATTGCCGTTTGCGCGGGATTCGCGGGCTGACCCGGGGAGCCTACAGGATCAGGGCTGCCGCTACTTTCCGTCCGTCACCGGCCAGTATGTTGTAGGTTCGGCAAGCCGCCGGGGTATCCATGATTTCCACCCCGATGCCCCGATCCACGATGGACCGATAGACCCGGGGCGGAGGAAATTCGATGTTCCGTCCCGTGCCAATCAAAACCACTTCCAGGTTCAGCCCGAGCAGTATCCGGAGGCGATGCTCGGTAATGGCTGCAACCGTGTCGGCGCCCCACAATTCCAGGGTAAGGGGTGTTATGATCAGGCTTTCATGATAGGTCTTTCCCCCGATCATGATACGGAAGCCATCGGCAACGGACTCGAGATGGGCGATGATGTTCTCGGACTGTGGTCGTTCGAGTTGAATCTGCATCGGGATGATTGATGGTTCGATTGGACTGACAGTTTGTGCCGGTTGCCCGGAGGGGGCGCAACGCGGCGTTGAGACATTCCAAGCCAATATTACCCGAGAATTATCGTGAAAGCTGTCAATATCGGACTGATCGGCCTCGGTACCGTGGGCAGCGGCACCGTGGAAATATTGCGTCGCAACAACCGGGACATATCAGGCAGGGCGGGGCGTGACATCCAGGTAAGCCGCATTGCGGTGCGTGACCCGGACAAGCCCAGGGAAGTGGACATTGCCGGCATTCCGCTCGTGGATGATCCGATGCTGGTAGCGGATGATCCCGCAGTCGAAATCGTGGTCGAACTTGTAGGCGGCGACACCCTGGCCCGTGAGGTGGTGCTGCGCGCCATCGAGAACGGCAAGCACGTGGTCACTGCGAACAAGGCGCTGATTGCCCTGCATGGTAACGAGGTGTTCGCCAGGGCCCAGGACAGAGGCGTGATGGTGGCATTCGAGGCTGCAGTGGCCGGCGGCATCCCCATCATCAAGTCCCTGCGTGAAGGCCTTTCCGCCAATCGAATCGAATGGGTCGCCGGGATTATCAATGGCACCTGCAATTACATCCTGACCCGGATGGAAAGCGACGGACTGGACTTTTCGGATGTCCTTGAGGACGCGCAGGCCCTGGGATATGCCGAGGCGGATCCGGCCTTTGACATCGAAGGCATTGACGCAGCCCATAAACTCACGATCCTGGCTTCCATCGCGTTCGGCATCCCGCTTCAATTTGACCAGGTGCATATCGAGGGCATTACCGGGGTCAGTCTGGAAGACATCCGCTATGCCGGGGAACTCGGCTACCGCATCAAGCATCTGGGAATCACCAGGCGGCAGCGTCATGGTATTGAACTCAGGGTGCATCCGGTGCTGATCCCGGCGGATCGGCTGATCGCAAGCGTGCATGGCGTGATGAATGCGGCGCTGATCCGGGCCGATGCCGTCGGGCCCACACTCTTCTATGGAGCCGGTGCCGGCGCCGAGCCCACGGGCTCCGCGGTCGTGGCGGATATCGTGGACGTGGTCAGGGCACTGACCAGCGATCCCTACAACCGCGTGCCGCATCTGGCGTTCCAGCCCGGCGCGCTTGCGAGGCTGCCCATACTGCCCATGGAGGACGTGGTGACCGCAGGTTACCTGCGCATACGGGTGGTCAACCGCCCCGGGGTGCTTGCCGCAATTACCCGTATTTTCGGCGACCGGGACATTTCAATCGATACCGTCCTGCAGAGGGGTCACGACGAGATGAATGGAGAAGTCACCATCATCATGCTGACCCAGAATACCCGCGACGAGAACCTGGCCGGCGCAATATCGGAGGTGGAGGACCTGCCCGTGGTGATCGGCAGGACCAACCTGATCCGCCTGGAGAACCTTGCCTGAAGAATTCATAACCCCGCAGTGCATCCGGGTCCCGGTGTCCCTGAATTGCCGGATCGACTCGCCGGGTTCGGGATGAGTCACGGGAAGGAATCCCGGTATGGCCGGAATGTATGGTGCAGGTATTTCGGGAGAAGAGATGGATGCAGGTGATGGAACCATCCATGCGTCGTTCAATAGAGCAGCCTCAAGCACCGGAATGCCAACCGCCCAGCAGCCAAACAGCCGGATTGGCAGGATGGCGCGAAGCGGAACTTCCCGAACCCTTGGCCGGGCCGGTCCAACCACGGAGGACCCGGTCATGATCTGCATGCGGGTGCCGGCACGATGACACGCCACACCATGGAGACTCCGGATGGCTTGCGTCGAGCGGCGCCCTCCACCGTCACGGGTGACACCGGGAATTCCTCCTCACCCGTCACACGGGGGGCACTGGGCGGGCGTGAAATTGTCCGAAGGGACGCGGAGAAAGAACCCGATCCGTTGATTCCCGGATTGCATCCCCTGCTGCATCGGATTTTTTCCGCCCGGGGCATCCGGCATGCGGCAGAACTGGAACACTCACTGGAAGAACTGCCCCCTCCGTCACTGTTCAAGGACATGGATATTGCCGTGGGACGCCTGCTGCGTGCACTGGATCGCAACGAGGCGATCCTGGTACTGGGGGATTACGATGCCGACGGTGCTACTGCCTCCGTGCTGACCATGCTCGGACTGCGCTCGCTGGGGGCCTCCAGGGTGGATTACCTGGTGCCGAACCGCTTCGACTATGGCTATGGACTGTCCCCGGAAATCGCCCGGGTCGCGGTTTCCATGTCCCCGTCACTCGTCATCACCGTCGACAACGGCATTTCCAGCATCGAGGGCGTGCAGCTGTTGAGAAACGACGGGATCGATGTCATTGTGACGGACCACCATTTGCCGGGGGAACATCTGCCCCCGGCCACGGCCATCATCAACCCGAACCAGGATGGCTGTTCGTTTCCATCCGGAAAGATCGCTGGAGTCGGGGTCGTGTTCTATCTCCTGATGGCCCTGCGTGCGCGCATGCGGGAGAGGGGCGATTTTTCCGCGGAAGGCGTGTCGGTACCCAATCTTGCCCGGTTTCTGGACCTGGTGGCGCTCGGCACCGTGGCGGATGTTGTACCCCTGGACCATGTGAACAGGACGCTGGTGGCCCAGGGGATCGCCCGGATACAAAAGGGGTATTGCCGTCCGGGAATCCTCGCCTTGCTGGAGGTTGCAGGCAGGAACCCGCCAGATACCACCAGCAGCGATCTCGGGTTTGTCGTGGCGCCCCGGTTGAACGCCGCCGGCAGGCTCGACGACATCGGACTTGGAATCGAATGCCTGCTCACGGACGATGGGTCGCTGGCTGCCGGGCATGCGGCGAAACTGCATCAGATCAACACGGAGCGGCGCCAGATCGAGCAGCGCATGCAGCAAGAAGCGCTTTCCATCGTGGCCGGGATGTCCCTGGAGCGTGATGCACAACATGGTATCTGCCTGTTTGCAGGGGACTGGCACCAGGGCATCACCGGATTGGTGGCATCAAGGATCAAGGATCGTTACTTCGAGCCGGTGATTGCGTTTGCACCGAGTTCTGAAGGCAGATTGTCGGGGTCGGCAAGGTCGGTCCCCGGTCTCAATATCCGTGACCTGCTGGCAGATCTTGCCGCAGCCAACCCCGGCCTTGTTGAACGGTTCGGCGGGCATGCCATGGCCGCGGGCCTGACGATCCGCGAAAAGGATCTCGAGGCATTTCGGTCGGAGTTCCACATTGCGGTCAACAGGCATTTCGAAGTCACGCCTCCGAGCAGTGAGATTCTCACCGATGGCCCCCTGGAGGAGGAGTTTTTCACCCGGGAGATCGCGGTCATGCTGCGGAACGCGGCGCCCTGGGGGCAGCAGTTCCCGGCACCGGTATTTGACAACGAATTCAGGGTGGTTTCCCATCGGGTCGTGGGTGAGCAGCACCTGAAACTGCGCCTGAGAACCAGGGACAGGCTGATCGATGCCATTGCATTTCGTGTCCTGGAACCCGGCGAGGTGCCTTCGGTGCCCGACCGGATTCGTGCGGTTTTCCAGCTTGATGTCAACCACTACCGGGGTGAAAGCAAGCTTCAGTTGATCATCGATCACATGGAAACGGTCCGGACAGGGCACGCCGCACCGGCAGGAGCAGCCCGGGGTCAGGATTGAGATTTGTCCACCTTCCACTATACTGCGCCACTGCCCCTGATCGCGGCACACACTGCAACCTGATTGATGGATACCGACCTTAATGACAGCGCCGTGGTGGAGCGGGTACGTGCTGGGGACAAACAGGCATTCAACCTGCTGGTGGCGCGATACCAGTACAAGATCCAGAATCTGGTGGCCCGACTGATCAGGGATCCGGCGGAGCAGGAGGATGTTGCCCAGGAAGCGTTCATCAAGGCATATCGGGCCATTGGCAATTTCCGGGGAGACAGTGCCTTTTACACCTGGCTGTACCGCATCGCCATCAATACGGCGAAGAATCACCTCGTGAGTGCCGGCCGGAAGCCTCCCTCCAGGGATGTGAGTCCGGATGATTCCGCGATGATGGGCCAGGTCGAGGGCCTGGTGGAGATGAACTCGCCCGAAGCCATCCTGCAGAATGACGAACTGGTCAATACGATCAGACAGGCGATCGACGAACTGCCGGATGAACTCAAAGAGACCATCATGCTGCGTGAATTTGACGGACTCAGCTACGAGGATATTGCCGATGTCATGGGTTGTCCCATCGGTACGGTACGCTCGCGGATTTTCAGGGCCAGAGATGCCATCGAACAGGCGATAAGCCTGCCCCTGAAGTGATCCCCGGCGGTCTGGAACCGGGCGGCGATGTCGATTGATCCGCGAATCCGATGAACTAATGAATGTTCCTGTTGACTAATAGACTGATACGGTGACCGGGGTTGTCCGGATGAAATCATGAAAGAAACCATATCTGACATCATCGACCAGCGACTGGATCCGTCCGGTGCGGTCGGGGAGTTCAGCCGAATCGCCGCCGATCAAGACCACTGCCGTGTTTGGCGCGACTATCATCTGATTGGCGACGTCATTCGAGGGGAGGTGAGAAACACCGGTTCCTGTCTGCTCAGTCGGGTCCAGGCAGCCTTGGTGGAGGAGTCTGCCATGATTTCCCCTGCCAGGATCGCCGCAGCAGGGCATGCCCCGGAATCCGCACGCAGGGGACGCTTCGCCGCCGGTGTGGGCGCATCCCGTGGTGAGGCATTGAAGGCGGCGGGACTCTTTTCATTGGCCGCATCCATCGCCCTGGTTGCGGTCATCACCCTGGTTCCCCAGAATCAAGGCTCCCGTGAGGCCACTGTGGCGTCACGCACCACCGGAGTTGTCCCCGGTCCGGATGCCGGAGGAACGGGCAGCAGTCTCCACACGAACCTTGCGTTTCAGGCCGAGTTCGGGCAGATGCTGGCAGGACATGGGGAGTTCACCGGATCCACCGGACTGAATGGACTCCTGACCTATGCCAAGCTGGTCAGCAACCAACCGTTGGGGGAGTAGCGGCCCGTGTTTCCGGAGATCCTGGCGATGACAGGTGAGGGTCGGATTCGCATGCCGCGGCCTCTGACAGCCGTCGTATGTGCGCTGGTTGCATTCTTGGTGATACCGCTTGCGGAGGCCGCGGATGTCGAGGACTGGCTGATGCGGATCAACGAGGCTGCCGCCAGCAGAAGCTTCGTGGGTAACTTCGTCTATGTGCACGACAACCAGGTCGAGGCCATGCATGTGGTCAGGCGAATCCGGGACGGGATGCTGCAGGAGCGGCTTTACGCATTGAATGGCGATGCCAGGGAGGTGGTCCGCGATGCGGACCGGGTGTGGTGCTTCATTCCGGACAGGAACCTGGGTGTGCATGACTACCGCCAGTCGTCGGAGAGCGGATTTCCCCGGATCCTGTCCAAGGATCTGGAGTCGCTGAGCAGGAATTACCGATTTGAAATGGGTGGAACGGCACGGATCGCGGGCCTGATGGCCCAGCAGATCAAGGTCATGCCGGTGGATCGTTTTCGATACGGGTATGATCTTTGGGCCGATAGTGCAACCGGACTTCTGCTGCGTTCCGACCTTGTGAACGACTCGGGGCAGTCCGTTGAGCAATACATGTTTGTCAACATTGAAATTGACCGGGAGATCAGCGACTCCGAACTGGAGTCAGTGACCAGCCGGGAGAACCTCGTATGGTATGGCATGGATCTGCCGAACATGAGCGCGGAAGTGAAAAGTCCTGCATGGCAGGTTCAGTCCCTGCCTGCCGGGTACCGGCTCAGCAAGCATATCCGACGCATGAACCCGATGAAACTGGAGGAGGAGGAGCACTTGGTGTTTACCGATGGCCTGTCTTCGGTTTCCATTTTCATCAAGGCACCCGGGGAAAGGCAAAGCGGAATGGCCGGCCTTTCCCGGATGGGGGCGGTTCATGCCTATCGTGAAACCGTGGCAGACCACTGGATCACGGTGATGGGGGAGGTGCCGGCTCGGACCGTGGAGCATCTGGCCAAGGCCATCGTCTACCAACCCTGATTGAGGGGTCACGTACCATGTTCCAGGCCGGCATGTGGGCATCCGGCCGTTCGGACCGGAAAATGCCTCGAGCGGAGGAACCGACGTACCCGGAAGTGTAAAGATACAGGGCGGTATTTGATAAAATCGCCGGACAGCGTGCCCTTGGCTGCGCATGCCGCAGGCTTGCACCCGCCTTCTCCCATTTTTCCATCAGGGCCTGTTATCGGATGATCCAGCAAGTACCTGCCGCGGGACAGACCCTGGCTGCGCTTGATCTGGGATCAAACAGCTTTCACATGGTGATCGCGGAACAGGTCGCCGGCGGCGGGCTGCAGATCATTGACCGGGTGAAGGAGATGGTCCGGCTCAATGCAGGTCTGGACGAATCGGGAAACCTGAGCGAGGAATCCCAGTTGAGAGCCCTGGACTGTCTGCTGAGATTCAGTCAGCGCCTGCGGGACATACCGCCCAGCCAGGTTCGGGCGGTGGGCACGAACACGTTCCGTGCGGCGCAAAATTCCTCGGCATTCATCGGCCGGGCGGAGGATGCGCTCGGACATCACATATCCGTCATCTCCGGCCACGAGGAGGCGCGCCTGGTATACCTCGGGGCCGCATTCAGCCTGGAGATCAGCGGCAGGCGCAGGCTGGTCGTCGACATTGGCGGCAGCAGCACGGAACTGATCATCGGACTGGGTCACGATACCGTGACGATGGATTCCCTGTACATAGGCTGCGTGAGCATGAGCCGGCATTTTTTTCCGGATGGGTTCATCAGCCCCGAGCGTCTTGAACGAGCAAGGGCGGCGGTATGCCAGGAGCTGGAGCCCATTGTCCAGCGATATCGCCGGAAGGGCTGGGAAGAGGCTGTCGGCACTTCCGGTACGATCCGGGCGGTGGATGATCTTTCCCGCGCACTGGGGATCAACCGTGACTGGGTGAGCATGGAGAGCTTCGAGCGCATCGAGCGATGGCTGCTGAAACGCGGACATGTCAGCCGCCTTGATCTGGTGGCCGAGCAGCGTCGGCCGGTATTTCCCGGGGGGGTCGCCATCATCTCGGCGATCTTCACGACACTGGCTATCGAACGGTTGGACTGTACCAGCGGTGCCCTGCGCGAGGGGGTTCTCTATGACCTCAACGGGCGTCTGCGGAACAGGGACTCACGGGACCAGGGGGTTGATGCGCTGGTCACGAGGTTCAACCTGGACAGGGATCAGGCCGTCCGGGTCCAGAAAACCTGCCTCAGGCTGCTGGTGCAGGTGGCGCAGACTTGGCGGCTGGAAGAAATCATTTGGCAAAAGCTCCTGACCTGGGCCTGCCTGCTGCATGAGATAGGCACCACCATTGCATTCAGCCAGAATCACAAGCACGGGGGCTATATCATTGAAAATGCGGATATCGATGGATTCTCCCGTCAGCAGCAACGGGTGTTGTCCCTCCTGGTTCGCAGCCATCGTCAGAAGTTCCCCCTGGAACTGTTCGGCAATGTTCCCAAGCCGTTGAGGGAGAAGGCGGTTCATTCCGCCATCCTGCTGCGTCTGGCGCTGGCGTTCAATCGTGGACGTACGGATGCTCCGATTCCGTCCATGGATCTCGAGGTTTCAGCGAACCGACTCAGGCTTGAACTGGAAAAGAACTGGTCTGAAGACCACCCTCTGACCATGCTGGATCTGGAAACCGAGGCCGGGTTTCTTGCCCAGGCGGGCTTCGAGCTGGAAATCGGGCTGGTCTGACCGTTCTTCGGGGTCAGACCTCGTACTGCCTGCGCAGGGCCTTGATCTTGCCCCTGTAGTGAACGGCGATGGTGTCGGTCACCATCTTGCAAATCTCGGTAGCCGATTCGTCGATGTCGACGGCGTCCACGATTTCAATATCCGCGGCGTCTGCATCGGATAAAATGGCCGTCTGGAGCTGCCAGATCTCGTCAAAATGATCCAGGTACCGTTTGGCGGCCCGCTTTTCCCCCGCACGGCCACGAATGTTTTCCTTGAGACGTTTTTGCTGGAGCACCGCGAGGATCACCGGCACCACCACAGCATCGACGGTCTTGTCGAGCCGTTTGAACAACCCCGGGCGCATATGGACCCCTTCGAGAATCAGGGACACCCGCTCGTTCACCGCGCGGCTCAATACCGACTCACAGGCCACCGCAACCATGTCACTTTGCATCTGATAACCTCCGATGAGCAGCTCCAGATTCTTGGTTTTTCTCATGGAGGACCGGAACTGCACCTTCCCTGCATTGAAGGAGGATTCGTGCAGCGAAGGTGAGACACGCTTCGGGATCAGGGCACGCATCACTTCGCGCAGCATGTCGGTGGACTGTGTCCTGACAATGGAAAGCCGACCGGCCAGTTCGGTAGCGATGGTGCTCTTGCCGCTGCCGGGCACACCACCGATGAGGATGATGAGCGGGGTGCCCTTGCGATTGAAATCGCACCAGATCAGATACTGGTCGGCGGACCTCTGAGTGCCGTTGGTCCGCAACGACCGATAGGTCAGGGCGATGAGTTCCCGTGTGGTCACCTTGCGGATCTGGCGGCCAATCAGAGAGTCGTGGATATCCCGGGTCACCGTCCCGTACAGTTCCATTGGCATGCCGCATCCCATCAACCTCTTGGTGAATATCCCCCTGGAGAAGGGTTGTTCCTGGCCGCTTTCGTCAACCACCTCGATGGGTTCGGTATAGGGCGTCTGTTTCTGGTAGCGGCGCAGGACGACATCCGGATAATCCTCTTCCAGGGCATCGGCGATCCGTTGGCGCAGGTCACCGGTGGTCACGGTGTCGAGTTCGTCCAGATCCTCGCGGATTTCGGAGGCCAGCCGGTAGGCGTCCACGAATTCCAGTCCTGACCGCTGCAGGGACTTGGTCAGCATACCGCGAAGAAACGGGATGCGGGTATCCGCGGTTTCGTCGATGACGATCAGCTTTGACACGGCTGGCGAATAGTTCTACTGTGCACTGATTTTACTATCCTGGCCATCGTAGGCAATCCGGACTTCTTCCGCAATCACCGACAGGCCGTGTCGCAGGTCTTCCTCCGGCGCGGCATAGCTGACCCGGATGCATTCGTGCATATGGCGCCATTGCCCCTCGATCCCGGGGTAGAAATGGTGACCGGCGATGACGTAGACGCCACGGGATTTCAGCCGGCGGTAGAGCGTCTCGCTGCTGATGGGCAGTCCCTCGAACCAGAACCAGAGAAATATGGCGCCTTCGGAGACGTGAATCCTGAGAGGAATGTCCGCCATCAGGTCGTTGGCAATGTCGATGGCAAGCTGCGAGCGCTTGTGGTACCAGGGTCTCACCACTTCCCGGCACAGTCTGAGAATTTCGCCGGATTTCATGATGCCGGTCACCAGCGTGGGTCCGAACCGCCCCGGTGCCAGACTGAAAATGGCGTTGGCACCGGTGAGCAGCCCGATCACCGGTTCGTCGGCGATCACGATGCCGGTTCTGACGCCCGGAAGCCCCAGTTTGGACAGGCTCAGACAAAGAATGGTGTTCCTGTCCCAGGCGGGCTCGGCATGGGTGAACACGATATCCGGAAACGGTTGCCCGTAGGCACAGTCCAGGATGAGGGGGATGCCCCGGTCGGCAGCCAGTTTCCTCATCACATCCAGTTCCCGGTCGGTGACCACATTGCCGGTGGGATTGGTCGGCCGGGAAAGGCAGATGGCGCCGATGTCCTCACCCGGTTCGAGACGATCAAGGTCCACCTTGTACTTGAAACGCCTGTCGCCACGGTATTCGATCTGCGGAAGATGAGACGTGAAGATGGGCCGGTCACCAAGGCCGACATCGCCGTATCCGATATATTCCGGTGTCAGCGGAAACAGGATGCGGAGGAATCGATCTTCGCCGACCTGGCCGCCGAACAGGTTGAACAGTACCGAGAAACTCGACTGGCTGCCGTTGGTTACGGCGATGTTGCGTGCGTTCACGGGCCATCCGTACTGCTCCGAGAGCAGCTCCGCCAGGGCTTCGATGAATGCCAGGTTTCCCACAGGTGCATCGTAGGCGCCCAGCATCGACTCGAATGACCGTCCGTTCTCCAGCAGCAGGTTCATTTCCCTGCGGTAGGCAAGTTCCATGCCCGGAATCATCGCGGGATTGCCGCCTCCCAGCATGGATATCCGGCCCTTGTGGGGGTTGGATCCTCCCAGATCACTCATGAGCTGCAGGATTCCGCTGTCCGGATCGAACTGTTTGGCGAAATTGGTGAATTTCACGCCGGCACTCCTTGACGGGGGCTGATGATGTTCTCGTACGCGGGGGCGCGATTCAGAAGGCAGGACTGCGTGATCTCCCGATAACGTTCTGTCGGACAGCCTTTCGGATGCACCGGAGGTATCCTATGATCAGTTGCTCAGGGGTATGTCCAGCTGCTTGGCCAGGCTGTTCTTGTCCGCATCCTGATACAGGCGGGAGAAATAGATGTAGTCACTGAGTATCCTGACCGATTCTCTCAAGAAGATATCCGGCTCCCGTTCCGACTCGGGCCGGCGTTGCTCGGCCAGGTCGAATTTTTCAAGGGCATCGACGTCCTCGAAGGGCTGCTTGCCCAGGGCAGTTCTCTTCCGGTTCTCCAGATCGAGACGACGGTCCTCCAGGAGTCTGAGATCTTCCTGCCGGATCGCCTCGTGCAGGGAAACACTCTTGGTGTCGCGTTGCTCCTGGTTGATGCGTGATATCTCGCTGTGGTAGGCAAACTCCGGGTCATGCTCGATGCGCTCCAGATGTCGTTCCCGCAACATGCCGAGGACCATCTCGCTGCTTCCGTTCGTATGGTCGAAAGGAACGTAGAGGGCTTCACGGATGTGACGCCACGGGATGGCGTTCTCATAGGCGCGCTCGCCGAACTCGGTTTCGGCAGTGGTCCACTCGAGGTCAGGTGTGACGCCGCGGTACTGGGTGCTGTCGCCGTTGACACGGAAGAACTGCGCAATGGTGACCTTGAGCTGGCCGAGGTCATCGCTGCTGTTGGAAAATCGGTTCAGGTTGATCAGGTTTTGCACCGTGCCCTTGCCAAAGGTTGGTTCGCCGATGATGATGCCACGGTGATAGTCCTGTATGGCTCCCGCGAAAATTTCCGAGGCAGAGGCACTGTATCCGTCCACCAGTACCGCTAATGGTCCCTTGTAGACGATTTCGGGATCGGGGTCACGGTCGACCTGGATCTTGCCACCGGAATTCTCCACCTGGACCACCGGACCCTGGCGGATGAACAGGCCGGTCAGGGCGATCGCCTCCGAAAGGGCTCCCCCCCCGTTTCCGCGCAGGTCGATGACCAGGCCATCGATATCGTCCCGGCGGAACTCCTCCAGCAGGTGCCGCACGTCCCGGGTAGTGCTCCTGTACTGCGGGTCCCCGCTGTGCATGGCATCGAAATCCACGTAGAAGGAGGGCAGCTGAATCAAGCCGATCCTGGCGCCGCTGCCTTCGCTGTCCACTTCGAGAATCCTTTTTCTTGCGGCCTGTTCCTCCAGCCGGATTTCATCCCGAACGATGGAGATAATCTCGGTTTCTCCATGCGGTCCGGACTCGCCGGGCAGGACTTCGAGCCGTACGGTGGAATTCTTCGGGCCGCGGATCAGCCCGACCACATCATCCAGTCTCCAGCCGATCACGTCCACCATGTCCTCATCGCCCTGACCCACGCCCACGATACGGTCCTCGGCCTTGAGTTCGCCGTCAAGGTCCGCAGGTCCGCCCGGCACCACGCGCCGCACCCGCGTATACTCGTTGTCCGTCTGGAGAACGGCACCGATCCCTTCCAGGGAAAGCCTCATGTTGATCTTGAAGTTCTCGGTGGCCCGGGGAGAGAAATAACTCGTGTGGGGTTCGATGGAGTTGACATACGCGTTGGTAAACGTCTGGAAAATGTCATCGGACTTGAATTGCCGGGTCCTCCGGGCGATGTGGGTATAGCGGCGGTCGAGGGTTTGCAGGATCTCGTCCTCGCTCTTGCCTGTCAGTCGCAGGCTGAGAATGTCGTTCTTGATGCGCTTGCGCCAGATTTCATCCATTTCGTCGCCATCCACCGCCCAGGGCAGGTCTTCCCGGTCCAGCACGTGTTCCTCGTGGATGCTGAAATCGAATGGCTCACCGAGCCGTTCCAGCGCATATTCCACGCGCTGGTCGACCCTGGTCCGGAATATGCTGAAGATGGCAAAGGCTGGCTTCAGGGATCCTTGGCGGATGAAATCATCAAACTGGAACCGAAGACGGGAAAACTGCTCGATATCCGCAGCCATGAAATAGCTCCTGCCGGGGTCCAGTTGCTCCAGATACGAATCCAGGACCCTCTCCGAGAATGCATCATCCAGTTCTACCGAGCGGTAATGCGACTTGTCGATCAGGTAATTGATGAGCTTGAGCGTCCTTTGCTGTTTCTCATTGCTGACAGGAATGTCAGTATCTTCCAGTGCAGCAATCTCGGCGAAAACCGGAGGGCTGCCGGCCATCCCCAAAAGGAGTGTGATCCACAGGATGGAAGATATGGAATATCTATTTAAAACAGGTAATTGCATATACAATTTATCAAATTACCTTAATTAAATTTCCTCTGGCTGTTACCGGATTCCCAAATGCCTTCGGCTTGCCCCACCGACAAGCCATACAACACACAGGGAAGATGATGCAGGGTAAATCCCCGCCGAAGGCTCCGTGTGGATCATACACCAATTCAGGGTACACAACTCCGCGGCCTCCGTGTTTTCATGGAAATCAAGGCATTACCCCCGTTTGGTGATTTCCCAAAGCCCCGCAGTGAGTGATTGCCTGTCCGGCGAGTCATGGGTCAGCGTCTCGTGCCGGGACACCTTCAGTCCCTGGCGTTCGCACCACCTGGCAATGGTTGCCGGTGCGAAACCCAGCCGTTGATGGGCATGCCGTTCCCGCAGGAACTCGAGGTCATGCGGCAGGAGATCCACGATCAGCAGCTTGCCGGCAGGTTGCAGGAGCCGGCCGGATTCCAGGATCGCCTGTTCCGGGTCGTCACAGTAGTGCAGTACCTGGTGAATGGTGATGATGTCCGCGCAGGCATCCGGCAAATCGATACTGCATATGTCACTAAGGCGCACGGTGCAGTTGGTGACACCGGCATTCTCCAGATTGCTGCGGGCCACACTGAGCATGGCCCGGCTGAGATCAAAGCCGATTCCCTTGCGGACTCGTGGCGCGAAAATTTCCAGAATCCTTCCGGTCCCGGTCCCCAGATCCAGGAACAGGTTCGCCTTGGCGTTGTCGGCGAATTCAAGCAATCGTCTCTCGATCGCGGCATCGGAGACCATCCGGGAACGGATGGAATCCCATTCCGCGGCGTGTTCGCTGAAGTATCGGGCCGCCAGCCTGGTTTTCTCCCGTCGAATCTCCTGCAGTTTTTTCTGATCCCGTTCCAGGGCCGGATCGCTGAGGTCGATGAGGCCCAGGAGCCCGCGCGTGATGTCTTGCATGTTTTCCCGGTCGGAAATCCGGTGAAACACCCAGGCGCCTTCCTGGTACCGCTCCAGCAGGCCCGAATCACAGAGTAGCTTGAGATGCCGGCTTACCCGGGGTTGGCTCTGGTCCAGAATCCGGGTCAGTTCACTCACGGTCAGTTCGCTCTGCTTGAGCACAGCGAGGATCCTGAGACGTGTGGATTCGCCGGCGGCACGCAGGGCATGGAGGAGCTGGTTCATGGGAATGTACTGGGGCGGTTCCCGTATGACTCGCGTATCGGATATTCGATGCCCTTTATATCAGGTAGTTCCGATGCAGGCCAACCGCCACACCCGGCGCAGGGATGAAGGATCTGTGCGGTCCGGTTATGGCCCCTCGACACCGGGAAGGGAACGGGTATCGAGAACGCGTGATCAAAGGGATATTTCTCCAATTTCATCCGGGGGTATTCCGGGGAAAATTCCGATTCCTGTATAATCCGTCGATGGAACCCGTACAGACTGCACTCACTTTCGACGACATCCTGCTCGTCCCGGCAAAATCGGATGTCCTTCCCCGCCACGCGGACCTCAGCACCCGCTTCACCCGCAACCTCTCCATCAACATTCCGTTGCTGTCCGCCGCCATGGACACCGTCACCGGTGCGCGTGCTGCGATCTGCCTGGCACAGGAGGGCGGAGTGGGTGTCATCCACCGGAACCTCTCCCCGGAACAGCAGGCCCGGGAAGTCATCCAGGTGAAGAAATATGAAAGCGGGGTGATCACCGACCCGGTGACAGTGGACCTTTCCGCCCGGGTCAGCGATGTGCTGGCACTGATGCGCAAGCACGATATCTCCGGGGTGCCTGTTGTCAGCGGACGAAAGCCCATCGGCATCGTCACCAGCCGTGACCTGCGTTTCGAACGCAGCATGAATACGCCGGTGGAGCAGGTGATGACGCCGGAACAGAAACTTGTCACCGTACGGGAAGGCGCCTCACCGGAACAGATCGAGGGGCTGCTGCACAGACATCGTATCGAGAAAGTCCTGGTGGTGGACGGCCGGGGCAATCTCGCCGGGCTGGTCACGGTGAAGGACATTCAGAAGTCCAGTGACCATCCGAATGCCTGCAGGGATTCAAGGGGCAGGCTGCTGGCAGCAGCGGCGGTGGGTGTCGGAGAGGATGCGGACGAACGGGTTGAAAGGCTGGTCGACGCCGGCGTGGACGCTATTGTCGTGGATACCGCCCACGGACATTCCCGGGGCGTGCTCGAACGGGTGGCAAGGATCAAGAGGGAGCACAGTGTCGAGGTGATCGGCGGCAATATCGCCACCGGGGAAGCCGCCCTTGACCTTCTGGATGCGGGCGTAGATGGCGTCAAGGTGGGGATCGGCCCCGGGTCCATCTGCACCACCCGGATGGTGGCAGGCGTGGGCGTGCCGCAGGTTCATGCCATCATGGAGGTGACCCGGGCCCTGGATGGAACCGGTGTACCGGCGATCGCTGACGGGGGCGTCCGCTATTCAGGGGACATCGCCAAGTGCATCGCGGTGGGCGCTTCGGCAGCCATGGTCGGAAGCATACTGGCCGGTGCCGACGAGGCTCCGGGAGAGATCGAGATGTACCAGGGGCGCTCCTACAAATCCTACCGCGGGATGGGGTCGCTGGGGGCGATGCAGAAAGGCTCCAGGGACCGGTACTTCCAGGACAGCACGGACAGCGCCGACAAGCTGGTGCCGGAGGGCATAGAGGGGAGAGTGCCCTACAAGGGGCCCATGATTCACATCATCCACCAGCTCATGGGCGGATTGCGTGCCAGCATGGGATACACCGGTCACGACAGCATAGAGGGCATGCGGGGCAATACCCGGTTCGTCCGCATCACCAATGCCGGCATTACCGAGAGTCATGTGCATGACGTCTCTATCGTCAAGGAAGCACCGAATTATCACCGCTAACCGGTTTCCCTGACTTGCCGGCGAACGTGGGACGTACACGCATCACCTGCCTATTCCTACCCAGAGCATGCGCAGCATCCAGGACCCGCGCCACGACCGAATCCTGATCCTGGATTTCGGCGCCCAGTATACCCAGCTCATCGGGCGTGTCGTGCGTGAACTCGGGGTGTATTGTGAAATCTACCCCTGGGATGTGGGCCATGCTGCGATCGAGGAATTCGGGCCGAAGGGGGTGATACTGTCCGGCGGGCCGGCTTCGGCCTACGAGGAGGATACACCATCGGCCCCGGCGCCGTTGTTCTTGAGCGGGCTACCCATTCTCGGGATCTGCTACGGCATGCAGACCCTGGTGGCTCAACTCGGCGGCAGCGTGGAAAATGCCGATCACCGTGAGTACGGGCATGCAAATATGGAGACCGTGCGCGGTTGCAGGTTGCTGGGTGCGGCCGGCCGCACCCTCGATGTCTGGATGAGTCATGGGGACCGTGTGACCTCCCTGCCCGGGGGATTCGAGGTAGTGGCCACCAGTCCGGGATCCCCCTACGCGGCCATTGCCGATGACCGCCGCCGGTTCTATGGCGTGCAGTTTCATCCGGAAGTGACACATACCGCGGAGGGAAGGGATATCCTGTCCCGTTTCGTGCATGACATCTGCGCCTGCGCGGCTGACTGGGTGCCGGCGAGCATCATTCAGTCCATCGTCGCTGATGTGCGTGGTGTCGTTGGGGACGATGAGGTCGTCCTCGGACTCTCCGGCGGCGTGGACTCCTCCGTCGTGGCCGCGCTGCTGCACGAGGCCATCGGCGATCAGCTGACCTGCATCTTTGTTGATACCGGGCTGCTGCGCCTGCACGAAGGGGACCAGGTCATGCAGACATTCGAAGAGAACCTCGGTGTTCATGTCGAGCGGGTGGATGCGGAAGCCGAGTTTCTCGCCAGGCTGTCTGGCGTGCAGGATCCGGAAGCCAAACGCAAGGCGATCGGCAATCTGTTCGTTGAGATTTTCGAGCGGGAGGCTGCCAGATTCAGGGATGCCCGCTGGCTTGCGCAGGGTACCATCTACCCTGACGTGATCGAGTCCGCGGGCAGCAAACACGGAAAGGCCAAGGTCATCAAGTCACACCACAACGTGGGTGGTCTTCCTGCTGCCATGAATCTGCGGCTTCTTGAGCCGCTGCGGGAACTGTTCAAGGACGAGGTGCGACGCATCGGCATTGACCTTGGGCTGCCGGAGCGCATGGTTCAACGGCACCCGTTCCCCGGCCCCGGACTGGGCGTGCGTATTCTCGGTGAGGTGAAAAAAGAGTATGCCGACATCTTGCGCAGGGCCGATGCCATTTTTCTGGAGGAACTGAACAGAAACGGACTTTACGACCAGGTCAGCCAGGCTTTTGCCGTGTTTCTGCCGGTCAGGTCCGTGGGGGTGGTGGGAGATAACCGCGCATATGAATTCGTCATCGCCCTCAGGGCGGTGGAAACCGTGGACTTCATGACCGCCAACTGGGCCAGGCTGCCCTACGATGTGTTGGCCACCATATCCGGCCGAATCATCAATGAGGTGCGGGGCATCAGCCGGGTGACATACGATATTTCCGGAAAGCCGCCAGCCACCATCGAGTGGGAATGATTCCACGTCTGGCACCAGCAGGCACCTGCGGGCATCAGACAACACGTAACAGATTGTATTAACTGGATTCGGCGAGGAGAGATGATGCTGCAGCACCTATCATAATGGTCATTTTACTGAGTTAGCGCATTAAGAATAGGGGAGATAGTTCAATGACGGTAAAGATCGGTATCAATGGATTCGGCCGCATGGGCCGTTTGGGATTGCGCGCCGGTTGGGGGAGGGAAGATATTGCCGTTACCCAGGTGAACGAGATCGCCACCGATGCAACCGGTTCGGCACACCTGCTCAAGTTCGACTCGGTGCATGGAATCTGGGCCGAAGAGTGCAGTGCCGATGGAGACGTCATGTCCATTGGTGGCCAGCCGGTCGCCTACAGCCGTAATGCGAACATCGTCGAAACTGACTGGTCGGGTTGCGACATCGTGATTGAGGCGACCGGAAAACACCACAAGAAGCCGGAGACACTACAGACCTATTTCGATCAGGGGGTGAATAAGATCATCGTGGCGGCACCGACCGAGGGCGCGCTAAATATCGTCTACGGTATCAATGACCACTTGTACGATCCAGCCGAGCACCACTTGTTGACAGCGGCCTCCTGTACCACCAACTGTCTGGCACCCGTAGTCAAGGTAGTACACGAGAAGATCGGTATCGTGCATGGTTGCATGACCACCATCCATGACATTACCAACACCCAGGCCATTGTCGACACAGGTCACAAGGACCTGCGCCGGGCTCGTGCCTGCGGCCAGTCACTGATCCCAACCACCACCGGATCGGCACGAGCCATCACCAGAATCTTTCCGGAATTGACCGGCAAGTTGAACGGTCATGCTGTGCGTGTTCCACTGCTCAATGCGTCTCTCACGGACTTCGTGTTCGAGGCGGCACGGCCAGTAGCAGCTGAAGAGGTCAACGGCTATTTCAAGGCGGCGGCCGAGGGTGAGCTGAAGGGGATTCTCGGTTACGAAGAGCGGCCTCTGGTGTCGGTGGATTACCTGAATGATCCACGCTCCTCAATTGTGGATGCACTGTCCACCATGGTGATCGATGACACCCAGGTCAAGGTCTATGCTTGGTACGACAACGAGTGGGGCTATGTGAACAGGATGATGGATATTGCGGTCATGACTGCCAGCAAATTATAAACAGTCGCGCATCATGCAACAGTCTATTCGTCATTACCTGATTGTAACGGGTGGCTACTGGGCCTTCACCGTGACCGACGGCGCCATACGCATGCTGGTGGTGTTGTATTTTCACCTGCTGGGTTATTCACCCTTCGAAGTGGCTATGCTGTTTCTGTTTTACGAATTCTTCGGCATCGTCACCAATCTGGTTGGCGGTTGGCTCGGGGCGCGCATCGGCCTGAACCTGACGATGAACATCGGGATGGGGATGCAAGTGGTAGCGCTAGCGATGCTTACCGTTCCGGATGCCTGGTTGTCGGTGGCCTATGTGATGGCGGCACAGGCCTTGTCCGGCATTGCTAAGGATCTGAACAAGATGTCTGCCAAGGCCTCGGTAAAACTCATTGCCGGCAATGGTGGTCAGTCAAAGCTGTTTAAATGGGTGGCCGTTCTGACCGGTTCTAAAAACGCACTCAAGGGTGGTGGTTTTTTCGTGGGTGCTGCATTGCTTGAATGGATCGGCTTTCGTGGTGCTTTGATTGTGTTGACAGGCATGCTGTTTGTCGTGCTGATTATTACTGCAGTCATGCTGCCTTCGGGTGTTGGCAAGATGACGTCCAAACCGAATTTTACCCAGATGTTTTCCAAAGTGCCCGCGATTAATTGGCTGTCGGCAGCGCGTTTTTTCCTGTTTGGTTCACGCGATGTATGGTTTGTCGTGGCCTTGCCGGTATTTCTGGTGGAAGTAGCTGGCTGGTCGGTGACCGGCGTGGGTACTTTTATGGCAGCCTGGGTAATCGGCTACGGGTTTGTACAAGCGTCAGCACCAAAACTGTTTCGGCGCAGTCATCATGGACAGGGGCCAGGTGGGGGAACTGCAAGATTCCTGGCGTTTGTGCTGGCGGTACTTCCAGCTGGTATTGTCATTGCCATGCAGCAGGGCTGGCCAATTGAAACTGTGTTGGTTGCTGGATTGATTCTGTTCGGTATTTTCTTTGCGATCAATTCGGCGGTGCACTCCTACCTGATCCTGGCCTATTCCGATCATGACAAGGTCTCGATGAACGTCGGTTTTTACTACATGGCCAATGCCGGTGGGCGACTGGCTGGCACCGTATTGTCCGGCTTGGTTTACCAGACGTATGGACTGGAGGGCTGTCTGTGGCTGTCATCGAGTTTCGTGTTGGCTGCTGCCATTCTTTCCTTTGCGCTTCCTTCTGTCCAATCTACTGCCAGGGAGTAAAATCAAGGCACAGGAAATTGCCAGGGAAGAAGTGGGTTTTGTACTGGCCAAGACACGTTTCCATGAAGTCTATGGCGACCAGCTGAACGACCGGCAGGCCAGGATGGTGTCACGGGTTTTTGCTGAAGGACGAAAGGGCTTTGCAGGTGGAATTACAACCAGAAATATGAAGCCATCACCAAATGCCCCAATCGAACTGCCAGCCATGATCTTTCTGACCTGGTTGCCAAGGGTATAATCATTCAGTTACCAGGTGGTGGTAGAACAACGCGATATGAGTTGGCGATGGTAGGTAAGTAACTTTCGACCGGAATGGATTTTACAGGCGTTGCAGACTATACCTGTAGCCAGTTCTCCACTTTCAGCCCCGGTACCCGGGAGAATTCTCCGACATTGGCAGTGATCACTGTAAGGTCATTTGCGAGAGCATGTGCAGCAATCAGTAGATCATTTGGCCCAATGGGTGTTCCCTGATGTGTAAGGTGGTGGCGTAATGAAGCGTAATGGCGGTCGGCGGGTGTTTCTAGTGGCAGGATTTCCAGTGCCGAGAGGATCAGGTCAATACGTTCTGCAAGTGTTGCAGAGTTTGACTGGATTGCACCATAGCGGAGTTCTGCGGCTGCGATGATGCTGGTGCAAACAGTATTCTCACCTGCCTTGGTGATCTGTGTTGCTATTGTGCCTTGTGGATTGCGGACAAGATCAGACAGGATGTTGGTGTCCAGCATATACGCCAGCAATCCATTCATAGCAGTACGTCATCCAGTGGAGGCAGGTCATCATCAATATCGGGGAAGGGTTCAGTCAGGGGATCCAGAGAAGCTAGTAGCGCCAGAAACCTTCCTTTACGAATTGGCTCCACGATCAGCCGATCTCCCTCCTTGTGGATGAGTGCTTCTTCACCTTCCAACTCAAACTCGCGGGGGATGCGTAGAGCCTGGTTACGCCCGTTGCGAAAGAGGCGTACGCGGCGCTCCGCAGTTGACATTCGAATATCTGGCGGTTTATAAGGCATATGCCTAAGCATATGTTTAGAGATCCGATAAGTCAACCGGTTCTCCAGGCATGCGGTGTGAGAGCGTAATTTCGGCTAATGATCGCAAAGCTAACCTGGAGAAGTGATATGAATAAGAGGAGCCTTTGAAGAACAGCACAAAGTTCCGGGTGCGGTCGAAGGTGGAATGCCATGGCCACCGCTATTTTGCACACTGCCCGGACTGCTACCCGGTGAACCCGGAAGGCACGAAGTCAGGGTGGATCGCCATCAGTTGGCTCCCCTGGGGCTTTTCGGAATCAGGTACTTCGAATACTGCGATGGATATTCTCTTCGGACAATCGAAATCGACTGGAATCGCAGACTCCAGATGAGTGAGCAGCGGGACAAGGAATTCATGGGCATGGCCCTGGAGGAAGCCGGCAGGGCCAGATCCGAAGGTGAAGTGCCGGTCGGGGCGGTCGTGATTCTGGAGGGTGAGGTGATCGGTCGGGGTCACAACCGCCCCGTTTCCGGCCACGATCCCACCGCCCACGCCGAGATCAACGCCCTGCGGGATGCCGCGATCCGCATGGGAAATTACCGGCTCCAGGGTGCCGATCTCTATGTCACGCTGGAACCCTGTATCATGTGCGCGGGGGCCTTGCTGCATGCCCGCATCGCGCGTCTTGTATATGCGACTCCGGATCCGCGCTGGGGCGCTGCGGGCAGTGCGCTGAATCTTCTCGATTCACCGTTTGCCAATCATCGCACGCAAATCACCTCCGGCGTGTTGCGCAAGGAGGCTGCAGCACTGCTGGATGAATTTTTCGCTGCGAGGAGGAATGCCTCGGATACCCCGGGGACTGTCAGCCCTGGGCCATGAAACGGCGAATCGCAATCAGGTCGTCCACCACCCCCTCGGCATCCAGCGGGGGCTGCAAAAGCGCCGCGAGCCTCGTGTCCGGGCTCACAAGGAACAGGCTTCCCGGGTGCGAGACCAGGTAGTTGAGTGCCCCCGGCTCGTGCTTGCCGATTTCATAGGGAACACCTAATTGCACCGCCAGGCTGTCCACCTGCTCCCGGCTGCCTGACGCTGCAATCCAGCGATCGTCATAGAATCGGATATAGGCGGCAAGGTGGTCCGGCGTATCGCGCTCCCCATCCACGGATACGAAGGCCACCTGCAGATCGGACAGCGGCTTGGGTGCCCGATCATGGTAGGACACCATTGCCTCCCTCAGCACCGACATGGTCACCGGGCAGATGTCCGGACAGTATGTGTAACCGAAGAACATGAGAGTCCATTGGCCTTCCAGATCCTCAAGGGTAAAGGGCTCGTGCCGGTGATCAACCATCTCGAACGGGATCAGCGTCTTCTGCTCCGGCCAGAAAAATCCCTGAACCTGGGGTGGGGCTTGCCGGAGCCAGGTCAGCCCATCTTCCCAGGTGGCTGTCAGGATACCCGCCGACATGGCCAGCAGGCAGGCTGCAATCAATTTCCAGCGGCGCGGTTTCAAGGTCGAATCCCTGAGAGAAGGAATGGGCTGTCGATATAGAAAACTGACAATGATCGAATTATACTGCCTCGTACTTTACATAGGTCCCGAGGTGACAATGTCCATGAAGAGCCTGAATCAAATAATTGAAAGTAACCCCAACACCGGCCCGAGAAAGTCCATCATGCTGGGGAGTGCCTTGAGTATCCTGCTGGCCGGCAACATGGCCCTGGCGGAAGGGGAACTGTTTGTTACCAACTGGGCAGAGTATATCGGCGAGGAGACCATTGCCAACTTTGAAAAGGAGTACAACATCAAGGTCACCTACGACACCTACGACTCGGTGGAGTCCATTGACTCGAAACTCTTGGCAGGCAACTCAGGCTATGACGTGGTCAGCCATTCCAGTACCCCGGTTGCACGGATGATTCCCGCCGAGATTCTCCAGCCCCTAGACAAGTCCAAACTGGATAATTTCAAGCACATGCGCAAGGATGTTCTGGATTCCCTTTCGTCCGAGAAGGACCCGGGGAATCAGTACATGGTTCCTTACATGTGGGGCACCCACGGTGTGACCTATAACGAGGAATACGTCCGGGAGGTGTTCCCTGACGCACCAATCGGCTCGATGGACCTGATCTTCAAGCCGGAAAACATGGAGAAACTGGCCAAGTGCGGCGTATCGTTCCTCGATTCTCCGACCGACGTTGTCCCTATGGCTCTGGCCTATCTGGGACTGGATCCTTCCTCCACCAATCCCGATGACTACGCCAAGGCGGAAGAAATGCTTCTCAAGGTCCGCCCCTACATCAAGACCTTCGACAACTATGCCTATCAGCGTATGCCCCAGAAGGAGTTCTGTGTGGCGGTGACCTGGGGACCGGACGGCCTCCTGGCCATGTCCGGTGCGGTAGAGGCCAATACCGGCGTGGTGCTGGACTTTTTCCTGCCGGAGGGTGACGGGGCTGCCAACGTCTGGGTGGATGGCTGGGTGATTCCCGCGGACGCCAAGAACGTGGAGAACGCCCATCTGTTCCTCAATTACATGATGCGCCCCGATGTGGCTGCCGCGGACAGCAACTACACCTGGTACGCAACCGCAAACGCCGATGCCTTTTCACTGGTGGACGAAGAGGTGACCAGCAGTTCAGCGGCCTATCCATCCAAGGAGTCGGTGGAGATGATGTATTCATTGAAGCCGGTGCCGCCGCGTATCGAACGTGTCAGGACCCGGACCTGGACCAACTTCAAGTCCGGCAACTGATTTGCCTGCAGCAGGAGTTGAAAACAGTGTGGCGTGCACTGGGGCGCGCCGCACTGGACTCCCGGAAACCCTCATTTCCGCATCCTGAAAGGGGGGCACGTGACCACTGAATCCCATCATACCCTGTCCCACCGGCCCTGGCTGGACCCCGAGGAGAAACCCTTTATCCGCATCCAGGGCGTAACCAAGCAGTTCGGCGCATTTGTGGCGGTGGACAACGTGGATCTGGATATCTACAAGGGGGAACTCTTTGCCCTTCTCGGCGGTTCCGGCTGCGGCAAGACTACGCTGTTGCGAATGATTGCCGGCTTCGAATCTCCCACAAGTGGTCGAATCGTCATTGATGGTGAGGACATGCGGGATGTTCCGCCCTATGAGCGGCCCGTGAACATGATGTTCCAATCCTATGCGTTGTTTCCGCATATGACGGTGGAACAGAATGTCGCCTACGGCCTGAAGCGGGACGGTGTGGCGAAGGAGGAAATCCGGACCCGAGTTGATGCCATGCTGGGCATGGTAGAGCTTTCCTCGTTCAGGAAACGCAAGCCGCACCAGCTTTCCGGCGGCCAGAAACAGCGAGTGGCCCTGGCCCGTTCGCTGGTGAAAAACCCCAAGGTATTGCTGCTGGACGAGCCTCTCGGTGCGCTTGACAAGCGGTTGCGGGAGCAAACCCAGTATGAACTGATGAATATCCAGGATCAGCTGGGTGTCACCTTCATCGTCGTCACCCATGATCAGGAGGAAGCCATGACCCTATCCACCCGTATTGCGGTGATGGATCACGGCTGGTTTCAACAGATCGGGACGCCGACGGAAATATACGAATTCCCGGAATCACGGTTCGTAGCCGACTTCATCGGTTCGGCCAACATGTTCGAAGGTCGGGTGACCGGCCATTCGGGGAATATCGCAACCATTGAAGTGGAAGGTCTGCCGGATGCCCTCAAGGCGGAGCACACCGCATCGCTCAGGGAAGGTATGCGTGTATGGGTGGCGGTTCGACCGGAGAAAATGCGGATTGCAACAGAGCCGTTCGATGACAGCAACCTGAACATGATCCGGGGCAGTGTGGAGGACATCGGTTATTATGGAGATAGTTCCACCTACCGCATCCGGATCAATCCGGAGATGCTTCTGGACATAACCCATCCGAACCTGCGTCGTCCCCGGGACGGGCGGCATGTCGCCGACTGGGACGAGACGGTTTACATCGGCTGGGTGCCCGAGGCCAGCGTGGTGCTCACGCGTTAGGCCATGCGACGTTCCGGTTCCGGGTTCGGCCACATGGTGGAGCGGCTCCAGGCCAGCTGGAAATTACTGGTTGTCCTCGTGCCGTATGTCTGGCTGCTGATCTTTTTTCTGGCGCCGTTCTTCATGGTGCTCAAGATCAGCCTGGCGGAGCTCAGGATTGCTTCACCGCCATTTACGCCGATGTTCAGCACCGACAATTCCGGCGCTACCATCATCCGGCTGATTTTCGATAATTTCCGATATCTCTGGGATGACAGCCTCTATCTCAACACCTATCTCAACTCCCTGAAAATTTCCACCAGTTCCACCATTCTCTGCCTGCTGATCGGCTACCCGATCGCCTATGCCATCGTGCGTTCCACACCGACGACACGGAATATCCTGCTGTTGCTGATCATTCTGCCGTTCTGGACCTCGTTTCTTCTCAGGGTCTACGCCTGGATGGGCCTGCTTGCGGATCAGGGCACCATCAACGACCTGCTGATCTGGCTCGGTATCGTTGATGCCCCGGTGCGGATGCTGTACACCGAGTTCGCGGTGTACGTGGGTATCGTCTACACCTATCTGCCGTTCATGATTCTGCCGCTATACGCCAACATGGAAAAGCTCGACATCAGCCTGCTGGAAGCAGCGTCGGATCTTGGAGCAAGACCGCTGACCACGTTCCTGACCGTGGTGCTGCCCTTGACCGTACCGGGTATCGTGGCGGGATCGTTGCTGGTGTTCATTCCGGCCACCGGAGAATATGTGATTCCGGATCTCCTGGGAGGTGGAAACGTGCTGATGATCGGCCGCGTGCTCTACAACGAGTTCAACGCCAATACGGACTGGCCAGTGGCTTCGGCGGTGGCTATCGTTCTGCTCCTCCTGCTGGTATTGCCGATGATGCTGTACCAGCATTTCCAGTCGAAGGCGTCGGGTTAGATGAGCGCGAAACGTTCCCGTTTCCTTTTCAGTTCGCTGTGCTTCGGCCTGGCGTTCCTCTATATCCCGATGGTGCTGTTGATCTTCTATTCCTTCAACCATTCGAGGATTGTTCCCATCTGGGGCGGATTCTCGCTGCGCTGGTACAAAGTGCTGTTTCAGAGCGAGGATGTCTGGGCAGCCACGGCACTCAGCTTCAAGATCGCCTTTGTCAATGCTACTTTTGCCGTGGCGCTTGGGACCCTGGCGGGTCTTGCCCTGGTGCGGTTCGGCCGTTTCCGTGGCCGCACGCTGTTTACCGGGATGATCACCGCACCCCTTGTCATGCCCGAGGTGATCACCGGTCTTTCTCTGCTCCTGCTGTTCATCGGCCTGCAGGGCCTGATCGGGTGGCCTGCGGAACGCGGATTCACCACCATTACCATCGCCCATATCACTTTCTCGATGGCCTACGTGGCGGTCATCATACAATCCCGGCTGACCGGCATGTCGGAGGATCTGGAAGAGGCCGCCCAGGACCTTGGAGCCAGGCCGTTCAGGGTACTGCTGGACATCACCCTGCCACGCCTTGCTCCTGGAATGCTGGCGGGCTGGTTGCTGGCCTTCACCCTTTCGCTGGATGACCTTGTGATTGCCTCGTTTACCACCGGGCCCGGGTCAAATACGTTGCCGATCCTGATCTATTCACGCATCAGGCTCGGTCTCAGGCCCGACATCAATGCCCTTGCGACGATCATCATCCTTGCGATCACCATCGGGGTGATCATTTTTGGCTGGATCATGCTGCGGCAGCAGCGTCAGCGCGATCGGGAAATGCAGCAGGCCTCGGTATCCTGAACCAGTAGTACAGTCGTACTCCCGACAGCCCGGTCATTGGCTCATCCAGGCGTTGCATGCCGTGACCTGGCCGGGACCCGGTTCTTCCGCCAGACGGGCCACGGGCAGCATCTTCTGGAGCGCCTTGTGGAAATTCCGCACCCCCTGTTCCCTTTCAGAAAGATTCTGTTCCGGAAAGGCGCTGGAACGAAGCCCATCCTGCATGGCCCTGACGAACTGCTCGTCTTCCCTGTCGGTGATGTAATTGATCCGTCGGTTGAGATAACGTGCCGCATGCACTTCCCGACGATCGTCGCGCAGGGCGAATGAGCGTCCCTGAAACCAGGTATGTTCCGGTGAAATGGGCAGCGTCATGTAGAATTCGACGGAGTCCGGATAAAGCCCGATGACCATGTTCGGGAAAATGCCGATGTACAGCCAGAGTTTCTGGTTTTCTTCGGGGAGATGCCCGAAACCGGGAAGCAGTTTCTGGTAATTCCGAACGCTCCAGTTCCTTGCCAACCGCTCGCTGATCCGTCCGCTTGATACCGGGATGTCGCCAATGCAGTCATCCCGGTAGGTCGAACCGTACAGTTGTTGCAGTGCAGGGTGACCCACGGGTACATGGTAGCCCTCGTTGTCGATATCGTGGATGATCTTCCAGTTATAGGGCCTTCGCTGACGAAACCCGGTGCCGGGCAGGGCCTCCATTTCCGTCACTTGGTAGGGACTGATCAGGTGTTCCACCGGGGACATGGTGTCCTTCAGGGAAGCGCCACCAGTCCTGAAGCGGACAAAGACGAATCCCATCCAGGTCTCCAGTTCCAGCGGCACCAGTCCATTGGTCTCGAATTCCAGTTCTCTGAATGTATGACGGGCGGGCACACTCATCAGGTTCCCCCGGATGTCATAGGTCCAGCCATGAAAAGGGCAGGATATTGCGTGGCTGCAGTGACCACGCGGTTCATTGAGCAGCATCGCCCCGCGATGGCGGCAGACATTGTGAAAGGCGCGGAGCCGTCCGTCATCACCACGGATCACAAGTGCACGTTCGCCAAAACCGTCAAAGGTAAGGTAGGTACCGGGTTCCGCCACATCACTGACATGGCCTGCCAGCATCCAGTGGGGTTTGAACAGGTGTTCCATTTCGAGCTCGAAAAACTCGGCATTGCGATAGGTCCAGCGCGGGAGGAGATCACTTTCTTCATCCCGGCCAATCACCCCGGGCGACTGGGCTGCCCCGGGCTTCGCCGGCGCAATCCCGTCACTGGAGAACCGGTCGGGAAACAGTGAAACCAGGAAATTGCGGCACGACAAGAACGCATCCACGGAATGATGGGAGTCCGGGTCGTACAGGCACTCGCGCAGGCTGGAACGGATCAGTCCTTCCAGGTCCCTTGTCAGGACCGCAGGGTTCATACGGGTATCAGGCTCCTGCCGGCACAGGGCCGAGATATTTTCTTCGAGCATGTCATGAATTTCCTCACCCAGCGTGTTGTATATCCCGCGTAAGTCTCCGTTGACGTATCCGTTGCCGGAAAATGCGTACCAGACCCCCGTTTTTGCTGCGCTCAAGCCCAGGAGAACAAAATGAAAACAGATGATTCGATCCAGTATCTCTGCCGGGTCCTTCAACCCATGGACCACTTTGGTGAAATTCGTTCGGAATTCGTCCCGGATTGACGTCAGCACCTCGAAGAGCAGCTTGTCCTTGGTGCCGAAATGTGAGCGCACGGATCCGACGGGTAGTTTCGCGGCCCGGGTGATGCTGGAGATGGTGGTTCCTTCCAGACCCTGCTGGTGGATGCACTCTATCGTCGCGTCGATGAGCATCTGTCTCCTGCTCGCCTTGGGCGTACAATCCGTAGCGAAGAGGGCTTGGTCTGACATGGCAGGCTGTTCAGGGGATGAAATGATGAAGAGTATTATATGAAAACCGGGGTGGTTGATTCGTCTTCACCCTGTTCGTGGTATCAGAGCACACCGGTTTCCGTGCTTCACCGGATCGCATGCATTCCGCTTTCAGGTGGAGCATCGGCAAACAAGGACAGACCAATGACGGTATGGCCTGAATCCCGCTGTCTGGGTGTTGTGCACAAAAAAGACCGTACTTTCTCGCTGGTGGATGCCGGAACCTATAGCCAGCGCCTCACCCGGTTGCGATAGCGCTGCCACTCTTCTCCGAACTTCGCTTGCAGCGATTGTTCTTCCGGAGCGATCTGGAACTTGGTGATGTATGCCATGAAAACGATGATCCAGACCACGTTAATCCAGGTACCCAGCCAGATCAGCCAGGCACACAATACAAGCAGGTCCGCAACATAAATCGGATTGCGTGACCATCGATAGATTCCCCCGGTAACCAACACGGATGTGCGATGAAGCTGCACGGGATTGATTGTCGTGCGATGGTGCCATAACCGGTACGCTGCGAGACAGAAGATGACTGCGGCGACTGCGAGCATCGCTCCGGACACCTCGTTCGAATAGGGAATAGGTCGATGCAACAGTGGCATGTGGCGGTGAATCATCCACATGCCGCCGCCGGCGACCAGCACCTGCAATGGAGGAATAATCTTCAATTTCAGAATCATGCCCCATATTGTAAGGTGCGCCATCGCAACTCGGAACACTGCATGCCGGCCCATGTGACATGGCTGCATTGCTAACCGGCCATCACCTTCATGATGGCTTGATTTCAGTCTGTTCGTCGTGGATGCCTGCAAACGCCAGGACGACAGGGCGCTCTCAACTCCACATCCGTCATGTCTGTGAATCGGTCAGTCGGCCTTCCAGAGTCCGTCACGTTCCAGATCGGACATTGCCAGTTCGATTCCCCGGCGAAGCTTGTCCACCAGTTCATCAATCTGCTTTCGGGAAATGATCAGTGGGGGTGACATGACACACATGTTGATGATTGGCCGCACCAGCAGTCCGAGTCTCTGGCAGTGCTCATCAATCCGGTTGCCGATCTCATAATCCAGGGACAGTTCCCGCTCCCGGCTGCGGTTGATGTTGCATTCCACGCAGGCCATCAGTCCGATACCCCGCACATCAGCCACCACCGGGATATCCCGGAGTGTCTGTAATTGCTGCTGGAAGTACGGGGAGACCTCCCGGACATGCTCAAGGATGCCCTCTGTCTCCATGATCTCTAGGTTCTTCAGCGCCGCTGCACAGGCTACCGGATGACCGGAGTAGGTGAATCCGTTGGAAAAACAGGCCCCGCTTTCGGCTTTCTGGATGTCTTCGATCAGTTTGTCTGATACCAGAAACGCGCCCAACGGCACGTATCCTGAGGTGATCCCCTTGGCGCAGGTGATGATATCGGGCTGAATACCGAAAACTTCCTGTGAAGAGAAAAAATGCCCCAAACGGCCGAAGGCGGTCACAACCTCATCCGAAATGTAAACCACATCGAATTTTCGGCACACCTCCAGGCAGGCTGCATGATAGCCGTCCGGCGCCAGAATCACGCCACCGGAAGCCAGCACGGGTTCGGCAATGAATGCCGCCACCCTGTCCGGCCCAACTTCCAGGATCTTGTCTTCGAGTTCCGCTATTTTCAGATTCAGCCATGCGGCGTCACTCATGCCCGCCGGCTTGTCGAGCAGGTTGGGGTCGGGAATATGGTGAAACGTGTCGGTTTTCGAATCCAGGTGCGATTTGTCCCGGGCCTTGCCTGACGCAGACGCGGCGAGATATGTACTGCCGTGATAGGCATTGGTGCGTGAAATCATGTGTTTCTTGTCGGGGTTGCCGAGGACATTGTTCCGGAACATGATGAACCGGAGGGCGGAATCCACGGCGGTGGAGCCTCCGGTGGTAAAGAAGACATGATTCAGATCCCCGGGGGACAACTGTGCGAGTTTCTGTGCCAATGACACCGCTGGAGCATTGGTCAGGCTCCATGGGCTGGCATAGGTGAGGGCCATGATCTGGTGTGAGACCGCATCCGCCATTTCCTGGCGCCGGTGCCCGATGTTGATGCACCACATGCCCGCGGGTCCATCCAGTAGACGGTTGCCGTCCGAATCGGTGATATAAACCCCGTCACCCTCGGTCACCACCGTTCTGTGGTGCTTGCCCAGATTATCCACATCCTCCCAGGGATGCAGGAAAAGATTGTCACCGGATTGCAGAGTTGTGGTATTGGAATCTGTCATGGGTCAGTGGCAGGTTGCATTGCTGGTTATGGGAGGCTGAAGAAGTCGACCTGACCCATCTATGACATTCGGGCCAGGGTGATTGTAATATCCGGCTCCTGTAGAAATAGTCACCGGTCAGCTATTGATCCGCGATCGATCGACTGCTCGTACATGCTGGTATACAGGCCGCCAAGTGTCAGTAATTCCCTGTGTGTTCCTGACTCGACGATCCGCCCCTGGTCAAGCACGACAATCTGGTCTGCATTCTCCACGGTACTGAGGCGGTGCGCGATGATCAGGCTGGTTCGATTGTGCATCAGGTCTTGGAGTGCCAACTGTATCAGTCGCTCGGAATGAGTGTCCAAGGCGGACGTGGCTTCATCCAGGATCAGGATGGGTGCATTTTTCAGGAATGCCCGCGCTATGGCAATCCGCTGTCGCTGGCCACCCGACAGCGTGATGCCGGCCTCCCCGATCTGCGTATCGAGGCCCTCTGGCAGATTGGTGGCGAATTCCATGACCTGGGCATGTTCCGCCGCCTCGACAATCCGGTCGCGGGATGCGTTACGCATTGCGCCGTAGGCAATGTTTTCTGCGATGGATGCATTGAACAGCGACACATTCTGATTGACGAGGGCAATCTTCTCCCTGAGGCTGGCAATACCGAGATCGGGCAGGGTAATTCCGTCAATACCTACTGTGCCTTCCACAGGCTCGTAGAATCTGGCCACCAGGCGTGCGAGAGTGGTCTTCCCGCTGCCCGAACGACCCACCAGAGCGCAGTTGGAGCCTGCCGGTATGAGGAAATTCACACCATCGATGATCCACTGCCTGTCCTGCCGATCGTTGGCGTTGCCATAACGGAAACGAACCTGCTCAAACCGGATTTCCCCCCGGCAGTCGCTCAGTGTAAGGGTGCCCTGATCACGCTCCAGCGGCAAATCGAGAACATTGAAAATGCTGTCCGCGGCGGCGATACCCTGCTGAATGATTGCGTTTACCTGGGTGAGTTGCAGGATGGGACGGGCGATGAACCCCGCAGCCGTGACGAATGCGACGAACTCACCGGCGGACATGGTTTTCAGGATGGCGGGCTGCATCGCGATCAGGATCAGGGCCGACAGTGCCAGCGAAAAGATCAGCTGGATCAGCATCGAGCTGGTTTCATTCAGCAGTGCCAGCTTCAGGCGTAGTCTCCGGTCTTTCTTGATGACCGTTTCGAACACCGTTTCCTCGTGCTCGTAGCCGTCGAAAATCTTGACTACCTCGTAACTTTTCAGTACATCACCGGCGCGCTCGCTGACATTCCCCATGATCTGCTGGATTCGCTGGCTCAGGGAACGGAAACGGCGGGTTACGACCAGGATGATCAGCGCCATGATCGGGCTGATGATGAGGAACAGACTGGACAGCTTCCAGTTGAGATAGAACATGAAACCGAGCAGGCCGATGACCGTGAATCCTCCCCGGACTATGATGCGGAGTGCGTTGGCGGAAGCGGCCGCGACGTTTTCGATGTTGTATATCAGTTTGGCAAGAACGCTGGCGGAGGAGTATTTTTCATAGAAAGTACTGGGAAGGCGCAGGATGTGATCGAACATCTCCCTGCGCAGGCGGTTGATCACCCTGCGGGAAACGTATTCCGTGCAGTATCCGCCCAGGATTCCACCGACCCCCCTGATCATGAAAATACCGACGATCAGGGCTGACAGCTCAAAACGCCGGTCTGTGAGTCCATCCTGAATGCTGTCTACCAGTTCCTTCATCCACCAGGCGAATGCAGAATCGCAGGCAGCGTAAATCAGGAATCCTGCAAAACCGGTCAACAACACCGTCGAGTCGCGTCGCATGTAACCCAATAGACGGTAATAGACAGACGTACCGCTCGAATGGCTGTCGGATTCAGTCATGGTTCAGTACGAGGGACAGTTCGACCGATGGGGCTGGCAATAGGTGACATGGTCCTTCCTTTGGCACATTTTTCTGTTTCTTGTGCCATAATTTGTCTTGAAACCCGATGACCCTCAGCGGCCTTTTCGTGGCCCGCACGGGACAAGCAAGTCAAGATTACAACAAGTTGTCCGCCAACAGGAAAATTTCTCCAGGCCAGTGGGTTCTCGAATCCCTTACGGCTCTGCTGCTCGCGTTTCTCTGGGTCATCAATCGGCTTCCATTCCGGGCCAAGATCGCATTGGGTCTGGGGCTCGGACATCTTCTTTATCTGATTCCCGGGTCTCGGGTTTCCATCGCGCGGACAAACATCGCTCTTTGTTTTCCCGATCTGCCGAAGGAGGAACGGGAAAGCATGGTTCGCGATACCTTCCGGAATTTCGGTGCGGGACTGGTGGAGACTGTCATGTGCTGGTGGGACAATCCCAGCAGCATTCATCCAATCACCGAAACAGTGGGCATGGAGCATCTGGAAGCCGCGAGGTCAAAGGGTCGTGGCGTGATATTGCTTGGGGCGCATTTTTCCACTTTGGATATCAGCGCCATGCTGGTGGCCAAACATTTTCCGATGTATGCCATATACCGTGAACAAAAAAATCGTGTCCTGAATTACTTCATGATCAAGGGGCGTGAAAAATACCTCTTGGGGATCATCCCGCATACTTCAATGATGGGCGCAGCGAGGCGAATAAAGGAGGGTAATCTGTTATGGTATTCGGCAGATCAGGACATGGGAGAGAGTCGTTCCGTTTATGCTCCGTTTTTTGGTCATCCGGCCGCCACTATCCACGGTATTTCCCGTCTGGCGAAGTTGACAGGGGCACCACTGCTGATGTTGGCCACCAGGCGAAGGAGTGACAACTCGGGATACACTGTTGAATACCTCCCGGCTCCTGATGAATTTCCCCTTGACGATGATGTGGCCAATGCGACGATCGTCAATGAACTGATCGAAAGGGGCATTCGGTTTGCTCCTGCCCAATATTACTGGTTCCACCGACGGTTCAAGACCCAACCGGGATTGGAAAAGGGGGAGTTGTATCGCAGGTCCAGTCTGGAGCCCGGTATTGGGCTCAATTCCCTGCAGTAGATAAATCGGCTTTTCCCCTGTCTGATCGGATATTCTTCACTGGTTTACAGACAGCTCTCCTTGCACAGTCATGCATGACCGTTTGACATTCTCTCCGTAAAAAATTATTGCAGACGATAACCGCAATTGGCTGAAAAAAATGAATGATCCAACCCAAAGCGAAGAAGCACCGGAACCGGGTTACGGCGATGAAGTTCGCAGTGAACTCGAAATGACACCAGAACTGATGCTTGATCTCGCAAACCGAACTGCCGAACTGCTGGTGGAACGCATACAGGGCCTGCCGGAAGAAAACTCTTGGGACGGCGATTTCCGGAAATCGCTCGAGCCTTTGCTTCTCGGAGAACCGCCCGAGGAAGGTACTTCGCCCGGCAAGGTCATCGAGAGAGTTGCCCGAGACGTGCTTCCGTTCGCAACACGCCTGGATCATCCCCGCTGTTTCGCATTCGTTCCCTCCGCCCCCACCTGGCCCGGGGTGCTGGCGGACTTCATCGCATCCGGGTTCAACTTCAACGTCTGCACGTGGCTGGTTGCCAGCGGTCCGAGCCAGCTCGAGCTTGTGGTCATCGACTGGTTTCGGCGATGGGTCGGCTATCCGGAGGGGGCGGGCGGCCTGTTGACCAGCGGCGGCTCGGCGGCAGCCCTGAACGCGTTCGTCGCGGCACGGGAAGCTGCAGGCAATCCCGAACGGCCGACCGTATACATGAGCGACCAGAGCCACAGTGCACAGATCCGCTCCGCGAGGATCATCGGTATCCGCCCCGAATGCATCCGCAGCGTTCCCATCGACAATACCTTCCGCCTGGACATGGATGCACTTGCCTGTGCCGTTGGCGACGACCGTGCCGCAGGATTCTCCCCCATGGTGGTTTGCGCCAATGCCGGCGCGACCGGAAACGGGGCGATCGACCCCCTGGAGGAAATGGCCGACTTTTGCGAAACCCAAGGTATCTGGCTGCATACCGACGCATCGTACGGTGGCTTCGCGATGCTGACCGCCGAGGGTAGGAAGCTCCTGCGAGGCATCGAACGGTCCGACTCCATCGCTCTCGACGGGCACAAATGGCTTTTCCAGCCCTATGAGGTCGGTGGCCTTTTGGTGAAGGATCTCCGCACTCTCGAGAACTCGTTCGCTGTCCAGCACGATGTCCTCCAGGATACGATCTGGGGTGAAACCCACCCCAATTTCTCGGACCGGAGCCTGCAGCTGAGCCGGGGCTTTCGGGCACTGAAGGTCTGGATGTCGATTCAGACGTTCGGTATGGCCGCGTTCCGCAGATCCATCTCCAAGTCCATGGTGCTGGCTGCCAGGGCCGGGGAACTTGTCCGGAAAAGTGCCGTCCTGGAGTTGCTGGCTCCAGTATCACTCGGGATAGTGTGTTTCCGGATCAACCCAGGGGATACCCCGGTTGAAGAGAAAGGCCTGGAAGAAATCAACAGGACCGTGCTTGCGCGCGTGCTCTGGGAAGACCGGGCCTTGATGTCCTCAACGGTTGTGGAAAATCACTTTTCCCTGAGACTTTGCATCATCAACCACAACACGACCTGGAACGATGTGCATGAAACCCTGCAGTTCATCGAGCAAACCGGCAGGGAAGAACTGTCGAAATAAGTGGATTACCAGCATGCAATCAAATTGACATCATGTCAGCTTTCAGGACGAACCATGGCCAAACAGGTCGGCCCACGGGTCATTTACGTTGCTCCGACTGCGACCCTCGAATCACGTAGCCACCGAGAAATTCAACGACACTACATGTCAGCAAGTAGTTCAAAATAGCGATCAACGATTTTTTCCTTACTGAAAGTGTTTTCGAGCATTTGATATCCAGCAATCGACAACCTCTTTGCCAGTTGCATGTCATTTTGCACTCGTTTGATTGCGCTCGTGATTCCATCCGCATCGTCGATATCAACGAGCAAGCCGTTTTCACCATCTTTCACATACCATGAAGGCCCTTCGCTCTTTGTCGCGACAACTGGGACCTTGGCTTTCCAAGCCTCCAATGTCACGATTCCCAATGGCTCACGCCGTGACGGCAGACAGAACAAATTGGAAGATGCGACATAATGTGTGGGTTCTTCCACCCAACCCGTAAATCTTGTCCTGTGCTCCAATCCAAGTTCTCCCACCAGTCCTTCCAAGGTGTTGCGTTCAGTGCCCTCACCGATAAGCCACAACCATGCATCAGGGATATCCTTCATAGCCCTGATTAATACATCGAACCCTTTTTTGTGAATGAACCTGCCTACACCACAGACAACAAAGGCATTTTCAGGGGTATCCAATGTGGATCGTTGGATGGGAGCAGGTTCTACATCGTTGGAGAAATTTGTAATCAGGTGAATGGGCCGGGTCCACCCAAGGTTACGTACATAGTTCATGTGATCCGGTTGGATTGCAATCAGTGCATCCGCATTTTTGTAATAGCGCAGATGCTTGGGGTAATTCGCAAGCTGAACTACTTTCAATACATCCGGAAAGTCCGGTAACAGCCTTGCGCCCCTTTGCATCCATGCCAGAATCATGTCAGGTTTCCACTCCTTGTGTAATTTCCTGATTTGCGCTTTTAGCAGGCAAGTGGAAAGAGAAAGGTATCGGTTGTTATTTTCGATGATCTGACCAAGTGGTTCGATTTCATGATGCCATGACAGATTCGGACGCAGAACGAATTTCTGTTCGGCTTGCCGCTCATGAAATGCCTGTGCCAAGCTGATCAGGAATCTTTCAGCTCCCCCAGCGCGTCCGAAATGGAAGTGCAAAATTCTTGGTTTGGGAGGGGGTGTTCTATTCATCATCGGGATCAAGACCCTGGTAGCCAGTGTTTGTGATTTGCCGACGGAACCTGGTTCCTGGTACCTGGTTCCGCCGAGATGCGCGCATAGTAAATCAAGCTCTCATTGAATCAGCTCTAATATCTGCATCCGCCGTTCGCGTTTCAGCAATATCCCAGCAATTCACTATTCACGCCAGGCATCGTCGATCCACCCGGTCGGTAAAGTGAAATGTCGCAGGTATGAAAACAGGTTCTCTTTCGGGGATTTTAATCTGCGATATCCAAGCAGGTGTTCAAATTGACTGATGCCCTCGCGGCCTCTCCAGCCGCCCCGGATCCCGTGCTCAGGATGAAATCCACCGGGAAAAATCACGACTTTTGTGCTGCGGGACAGTTTTGGTTCCAGGAAATAGTTGACTGGAAAGGCGCGCATGTTGTGGCGACGGAAGTGTTGTATCCAGGATGCCGGGAAAAACTCAATTCCCCCGGGGGCATGGCGAGTGACGAACCGCTGCTCAAACCCATACGTCTCGGCGATCCCCGTCGGGTCCCCGCAGAACGCCTCCTGAAGGGGGACCAGTTTGCCGACCGGGAACCGGAATACGGAGGTCTGCCCGAGCCTTTCGAGTGGTCTGGTGGGATTGCGGGCAAGGATGACGCGATCATGGTTGCCGAATTTGAACAGGTCATCCAGATTTCCGGTGATGACGAGATCGAGATCCAGGAATAGAACCGGGCCCTTGAGATCCGCAAGCCGTGGTCCCCAGAGCCTGGCTTTCGGCCAGATCCCCCGCCGCGTTTTTGGTATTTCCACGGAGATTGGCGGTAGTGGATGGCATTCTACATCGGGCCTGACCCCATCGTCGGAATCGGTGAAGCAAACGAATCGGAAGGGTGGGGTGATGTTGCGTGCTACCATCGCATAAAGGCGGTTGATGAACGGCGGCCCATACTTGGTACCCCAGTTAATACAGATAATCTGCTTGACCATGGGTTGAGACTTCGAAGTGATGAGCAATGGTAACGGCTGCTGTACGGTGGACGTTCATGTGACTCCGGTACTGTTGGCTGCGGGCAGTGATTGGGGTACCCGGAATCCTCTCTCATCAGACCGGCACCTTGATGAAACTAGAATTTTCGCGATCTTACCTGAATATTTCCATGTACCAGACCGACCTGTCTGATCTTTCCGTTCGCCAGGAGCAACGTTCCTGCAGGGCAACCCATCGGAGCAACTGATCGGGAAGTGCTGGTGAGTCGTACAGGGAACGAACAGGCCGCCCGGGGCAAACCGGCACCCACGGAATCTGACCTGGTCGAGTTTGGAATGGTGCTGTTTTACCGGGTTCTTGCGCGCCGTCTTCCCGTGTCCTGGTTTCGCCGGACTGATCCCGATCTTGTTGATTTGTCAAAGCGTCGGGGACGGCTTCATCTGCAGATCGTGAGTCACTGCTGGCGATACGATCATTTCCTGACATATCAGCTCAGTTCCCTGGTCATTCACCAAAGTGCCGGAATCGATCTGACGGTCACGGTGTACCACTCCTCCGAGGACGATGCCACCTGCAGGGTCTTGGATTTCTTCGGCGATATGAACATTCCGGGCATCACCTGGGATTGGCAACCATTACCCAGGGAATGGTTGTTTCGCCGCAGCATCGGGCGAAACCTTGCCGCAAAGAACAGCATGGCGGACTGGGTCTGGTTTGCCGATGCCGACGTAGTATTCGGGGAGGGTTGCCTCGATGCGTTGGCGAAGTTGCTGCAGGGGAGAGACGACAGACTTGTCTTTCCCAAGTTCACGCATGCCACCGACTTGCTGCTGGAGGAGGATCCTATCTTGCTGAGAAGTCGGGCAGGTCCGGCGCTGTTGGATATTCCGCGGCAGGCTTTTCCAAACCGGCTCGGCCCGATGGACAGGGCAATGGGTCCGTATCAGATTACGCACGGCGACCTTGCACGGGCATGTGGATACTGCGAATCAATTCGCGTCTACCAGAAGCCTGCCGGGCACTGGCGAAAGGCCTATGAGGATTCTGCGTTTCGCTGGTTGCTGGGCACTGGTGGAGTCCCCCTCGATTTGCCGGGAGTGCACCAGATACGGCATCTCGCCAAGGGTCGATACCGCCAGGGCAGCCTCAATTCCAGGCTTCGCACCTTCCTGCGCAGCAGAAGGTAACAGTACCGATGAACAGTGCCCCACGACGTGTCCCGGGATAATGGGCATCACCACCCTGCTCCCGGAGCCATGCGGGCATCCGGCTCCCAAGTTGTCGCTGGTGCACTGTAGAAATACCACGCGGCGTGTCCAGGGGCGTGAAGGGATGGCCACTGTCATCCGGATTTGATCCGATCGGCTCCGGGTAATATATGCACCTCTGGCCGGGACAGACCCGGACGTGACGGTACCGCCTTGCGCGGGTATGCCAATCGATCGCAAAGTATCGTCACGTTTTCCGACGATGGAACCGCGGACCTGCCGCCCCGAACATGGTTGTCCGGGATCCCATTGCAGTCTGCCGGACAGTAACCGTCCAGTCGCCGGTGGGGCGCGACAATCAGGATGAGAACCTTCCGACAATCAAGATGAGAAAGCTGAAGTCGAGTACCTATCAGTCGTAGTGTCCCTGCCCCTGGGCGGTGCGCGGATGATCCCATCCAGACACTCGCAAGGCAGGCTGTAGGGCCAATCGGAAAACACGGGTAGGACCGGAATGGGGGATCGCGAATACTATGGAGGTTATTATTCGAAAAAACTCCCATGACAAGAAAGCGACAGGGAGAGGTCCATGACATCGAAACACGAGGAGATATCCGCAAGCGAATTCAGCAAGGCCATAGAGAGCGCTCGACGACCTTGTGGAAACCCCCGATCCGCTGCAGGGCATGGTGGACGAGGGTTCCCGCATGGTCAACCGGTGCATCGCGGCAACGGCGGTCATCAGCGACCTGTCGGCTGTGGAGGCCGCCCGGATATTGTCGCATGCGGCCGCCACCATCGAGGATGAGCCGGAAGCGGCGGCTGCCTGTTGATGCTGATCGGCGAGGCGTTCAGCGCTGAGGATCGGAATTTGGGGATAGTACAGGTGGCCCAAGTCTGACTCTTCATGGGATTTGATCACCCAGGACATCTTGGGCCGCCGAAGCTCGGGACCGCTTCGCGGGTCGGTAGGTACTGGACGTGTATTACCAGATCAGGACGGACAGCCAATGCACCGAAGACGGCCTGCCGGTGCACAGCTTCTACACACTTATTGATGACCCGGCCACGTTGATGCTGAACGAGGTGTCGTTGCCAGGCGATCCGGATGCGATCATGCCGATGCTGTCGGAACCCACCCGGATGAAGACCAGGGTGCTGGAGATGCTCGGAGTCACGCCGGAGAAGACTGTTCCCGGTGCCGTGACAGGG
Source organism: Candidatus Poriferihabitaceae bacterium (assembly GCA_965213885.1). Classification (GTDB taxonomy): domain Bacteria; phylum Pseudomonadota; class Gammaproteobacteria; order Arenicellales; family Poriferihabitantaceae; genus VYFG01. Next base: position 1,437,610 of record OZ243919.1, on the reverse strand, counting down.
TAACCGGCGGCCATCCGGCCGGAAAACACCGGAAAGTCAACAGGATGATTATGGAGTCCTGTCTCGATTGCCGTGGAAGTTCCTATATCAGTTTCTGCACCGTCCCGGCATGAAATTGTCCGGGACAAACATCATCATCCCGAATAATGGTTTAGTGTATTGGTATGTCCCTTCGAGGGCGTCCACCTGCAGTCAACTCCGATCGACGATGAGCCATACAGCGACCACCAACATCCCGCGCACGCCTGTATGGGGGATCGATTCCGCAAGGGAGCCGGACCGCGGAGGCGTGCGGTATCGGGATAGTGGGGGCTGCCAGGCCGCTGGTCTGCATGCATGATGTAACAGCCGGGGTCGGGAAAGGGGCCGATGGAGACGCTGGAAAATCGGTATATACCGTTCGGTTCGAACGGCGGTACCGTTGGAGGCCGGTTATCGGTCCACTCAGCCCGTTCCATTGTGAACATGCGTTGCGGGAGAGTCAATGAATGGGTTCCGGGGCGTTCTCTTCCGTAGGTTCGGAGATCAGCCTTGCGCGGGCCGGAGCGAATCTGGTCGGACTTCAGTAGGCCGGGCGGTGGAAATCACTGGAGATGCCGACGCGGTACACCCGCGGGGAACCGGTAAGGCGGGGAGCGATGTCCAGGCTTCGGTACGGACAGGAAGGGGGAAGGAAGTGGACAGCCGCCGATTTCCGGAATGTCGACTGCAACCCTGCCAGGGAAGGACCATCCGAGGATACCGGGGGCGATCCGTGTCCTTCATTGGCTCCAATAATTCGTCTTAATGGAACAAGAGCAGGACTTACCGTCGTTCCGATGGAGGAGTGCCTTTTCGGCTTTTCCTCGTTGATCCGGGAAATCAGCACTGATTACCTGATCGAGGAATCGTAGGGTACTGACAGGACGGATTGATGTCAATTATTGAGTTGTGGGATCGCCGGGATCAAGGTCTTCCGCAGGATGACCGGACGCACTCCTGCCGGGGCGGGCAGGTGTATTGGCCCCATTAAGACGAATTATCGGTATCAATCCAGAGGCAAGATGATGAAACACCAAAAACGTTGTGCGCAGAACACGGTCAGGTCGGTCCTCGCTGCCTTGTTCCTTAGCCTGCTGCTGGCCGCCTGCGGCGGAGGCGGCGGAAACGGAAACGGAAACGGCAATGATGATGACAACGACATGATGCCGTCTTCCGGCAGCGGTACGGGTGGAAACACCGGTGGGAACACCGGGGGAGACTCTGGAGGCGGAACCGGTGACAGTGGCGGAAGTGACGGCTCCGGCAATGGCGGTGACAGCACCGATGGGGGCAACACTGGTGGCGGTTCAGGTTCCAGCAGTGCCGGCGGCAACAATTCAGGCAGTGCCGGTGGCAACAATCCAGGCAATGGCGGCGCGTCGGTCTGCATGGGCCATGCCGGTTGCGAACGCATGGAAATGCAGCTTTGGGGGGCGACCACGAAAGCCGAACTTGTAGCTGTCGATACCATGTTTCATAATGACTCTGATGAAGGCTATCGCAGCTTGACTCAAGAACAACGACAGGCGTTGTTTTCTCTTGTTGACGACCGCCTGACTACACTGAACCCACTCGCAATAGAAGCTGATCGGATCAGAACTGCGATTCTGTACGCAATCAACATCGTTGGTGTCCCCGATCCACATCCCGACAACATGGATACGGCCGAAAACTACGGGGTATGGCTGATCGACGGGCATGATCCGGACGATCCAAACGATGACCTACTGACAAGCCGGTCTGATGCTCCTGCCGGAAAAATTGAGGCGCCGAATTTAGCCATGGAATATACGGGAACCGCTACTTATACCGGCGATGTAAAGGGCTATGCCTACCACAAAGACAAAGCTGGTAGGTTTACTGCGGACGTTACCTTGCGTGCCAATTACGGCGATGGAGAAGATCCTGGAGAAATAGTCGGAACGGTCAGCGGTTTCAGTGGAGCCGGAGCCAACCCGGCGTGGGTAGCCGCTACGCTAAATACAAACCCCGATGGAACCTTCACGGTAACTACCGACGGTACATCTGACGGATATTGGGTGGCCCAAGCCTATGGCGTTCGCTTCAACGACGGACGCGGGAACTATTTCGCCGGCGGTCAACCCGAAGGCTATGTCGGGAGTATGGCTTTGCGATACAGCGACGGCGCTGCGGTTGGCGCTTTCGACGCGAAAAGGTAGTATACATTCCGTGGCACGCTCCCCGGCGACTTCGGTCGCCGGGGTTTTTCGTGGTGTGCCGAGCATGACTGGCAGCTTGGAGGTGCAAGTCTTCTATCCAGTTGGATGGCGGTGAAGGATTATGTGAAGCGCAAGAGTGCCACCACGAGGTGTCGTTTGGGCGTACAAGGACCTCGCCATGGTGGAGTGGGCATTCAGGAATGCCAGGACCGATCTGGGGATCCGCCCGATGCACGTTTATTCGGCTGATCATGTCCGGGGACATGTGTTCCTGTCATGCTGGCGCTCCATGTCAAATGGCACATGCGACAGGCGCTGGCACCGGTGCTGTTCGAAGATGATGACCGGGAGGGTGCATGGGCTGTCCGCGCCAGCCTGGTGGAGACGTCCCGAGTCTCTGCGCGTGCCAAAGCCAGGGCGGACAGCCAATGCACCGAAGACGGCCTGCCGGTGCACAGCCTCCGCACACTGATTGATGACCTGACCACGCTGACGCTGAACGAGGTGTCATTCCCGGGCGAGCCGGATGCGATCATGCCGATGTTGTCGGAACCCACCCGGATGTAGGGTGCCGATTCTGTCCCAGGGCATTGTCGATGTGCAATTTCCCGAAGGCATGCAACATCATGGTCCTTTGATTCTTGCCGTCCCATGCACAGGAGGAAATTCCAGTAAAAACAATGCCTTGAAGTCTTCCTGGCACAAATCTCCATCGATTATTTGTTCGCACCAGTTTCTGTCCTTACGTATGAAGCGGGATGTTATCCATGCAGAATTCAACCATTTGATCCTCCCCTTGCGCTTGCATGATACCTAATCCCATCTATACCTAGAGAAAAATAATTTTGGGTTCAAAATCCTTGGATTTCCAGACAAATTTACGTCTGTACCTTAGGATGATGGTAGACTGTCCGACGATCCGGCCAGGGAGGCGATTTCCCCGGAATGGGGAGGGCCCGGATTGAGGGGGCCTGAAACAAGCACCAGCATCCTCGGAGAGATTTTTGACTGAAATGTTGCACCTGACCGGCGAGATGATCGCGGTCATGGGAATATTGCTGTTGACGGTTTACCTGTTCGCATTCGAAGTGGTGCGGGTGGATGTCGCGGCAGTCCTGATCATGGTGCTGATCGGCCTTAGCGGGCTGATTCCCGGCTACGAAGGCCTGGTCCCGATGGAGCATCTGTTTGATGGCTACTCCAGCAATGCGGTGATCTCCATCATTGCGGTGATGATCATCGGGGCGGGTTTGGACCGGACCGGAATGATGGGGCAACTCGCCGGGAAAATACTCCGTTACGGCGGGAGTACCGAGGGCAGGGTGATCACCATCGTTTCTGCGGTGGTCGGAATCATTTCCAGCTTCATGCAGAATATCGGTGCTGCCGCACTGTTTCTTCCGGTGGTCAACCGAATTGCCCGTCGTGGGAATCTCGCAATTTCCCGATTGCTGATGCCGATGGGATTCTGTGCCATTCTGGGTGGCACCATCACCATGATCGGCTCAAGCCCGCTGATACTGCTCAACGATCTGATTCACAGCTCCAACCAGGTGTTGCCGGCGGGTGTTCCGCAGATGGAGACCTTTGATCTGTTCGACGTGACTCCGATCGGTATTGTGCTGCTGGCATGTGGAATTGGCTATTTCTTGATTGCCGGGCGGTTTGTGCTTCCGGTCATCAAGGACAAGCCGGGCGAATCCGGGAGCATGCTCCGCTATTTCAAGGAAGTATACGGAATCGAAGGGGAAGTCTATGAATGCCGGATCACCCGGGACAGCCCCCTGATCGGCAAATTCCTGTCGGACGTCGATGCTGCCGGCCGGGCCGGCTGGATTGTTGCGGTTCGTGACGGTAATGAAATGACCGTGGCGCCGAGAGGAGACACCGAATTCTGGGTGGGCAGCGAAATCGCCATCATGGGCCGCAGGGAGGCGGTGATGAGGTTTGCGGATGAATATGCGCTGCGTGTCAAGAGCGAACTGGACGTTTTCGCGGAAGTGCTGAACGCAAGCAGCGCGGGGATCGCCGAGGTGGTCGTCCCGCCGGATTCCTCCATGATCGGCAAGTCGATCAAGGAGGTCGAGATACGCAAGCGGTTTGGAGCCACGGTGCTGACGGTCTTTCGTGCCGATGATGTGATCGACATCGATCTGCCCGACCTGGTGCTGCAGTCGGGAGATACGCTGGTGCTGCATGTCAGCTGGAATGACCTCAAGGGCATCTCTGACAACCGGCACGATTTCGTGGTTGTGACGGACTTCCCGAGGGAAGATGAACGCCCCGAAAAGACCAAATACGCGATCGGCTTTTTCCTGATCACGTTGGTGATGATCCTGTTCACGGATATCCGGCTGTCGGTGGCGCTGATGGCTGGAGCCGTGGGTATGATCGTTTCCGGGGTCATCAAGATCGACGAGGCTTATCGCGCGATCGGCTGGCAGAGTGTGTTTCTCCTGGCCAGCCTGATACCGCTTGGTATGGCTGTTGACCAGTCAGGCACTGCCGCCTGGGTTGCCCAGCAGGTCCTGCTGCTGCTGGACGGCGTTCCCATCTGGGTACTGCAGTCGGTACTGGCGGTGCTGGCGACGGCTTTCACCCTCGTTATGTCGAACGTCGGGGCTACTGTGCTTCTGGTACCCCTAGCGGTGAACATGGCCATCGGCGCCGGAGCCAACCCCGCAGTGTTCGCATTGACGGTGGCCCTGTCCACCAGTAACTCCTTTCTCATTCCGACGCACCAGGTCAATGCCCTGATCATGGGTCCCGGAGGATATAGTGTGATGGATTTCATGCGTGCCGGTGGTTTCATGACCATCATGTTTCTGGTGACGGAGATCATCATGCTGAATCTCATTTTCTGAGGAGTTGCCGGATTCTGGTCTGACCGGCTTCCGGCCCATGCGCCTGCTTCAACGGTGTCCAGGTGCCGGAATCATGGCCGGCCTGCCGAAAATACGCTTGAAAATCCCGAGCATGTAATATTCCTCTGCTACCATCCGGAATTCGTTTCCCATATCCCCCCGGTCATGAGAAGACACCGCAAGGCCAAGATCATCGCCACGCTGGGACCGGCAAGCTCCGGCGAGGATGTGATCCGCCGGCTATTCGACGCCGGCGTTGACGTGTTCCGGCTGAACTTCAGTCACGGCACACACCATGACCATGCCGAGCGTCACCGCACCATTCGCCGCATCGAGCAGGAAACCGGAAGGCCCATTGGCATTCTTCTGGATATCCAGGGCCCCAAGCTCCGGCTGGGCAGTTTTTCCGGGGGACCGACCTGGCTTTCCAAGGGCCAGAGGTTCCGACTGGACCTGGATCCGACGGAGGGGGGGAAGGACCGGGTCAATCTGCCTCATCCCGAGATCTTTGCATCTCTCAGCCCCGGAAAGGAACTGCTTGTCAATGATGGACGGGTGAAGCTCGGGGTGCTCGAGTGCGATGGCGAATCCGCCCTGACCGAGGTGCTCGTGCGGGGAGAAGTCAGCAGCCACAAGGGTGTCAATGTCCCCGGCGTGATCCTGCCCATATCGGTCATCACCGAAAAAGACCGTGCGGATATCGAATACGGGCTTTCACTCGGGGTGGACTGGGTCGCCCAATCCTTCGTGCAGCAACCCGAGGACGTTCGGGAACTGCGTGATCTGGTGGGGGATCAGGCGGCCATCATGGTCAAGCTGGAAAAGCCCTCGGCCCTGGAGAACCTGGACAGCATCCTCGACCTTTGTGACGGAGCCATGGTTGCCAGGGGAGATTTGGGGGTGGAATTGCCGCCCCAGCAGGTGCCGGTGGCGCAAAAGGAGATCGTTCGCTGTTGCCGGCGCGACGGCAAACCGGTGGTGATCGCGACCCACATGCTCGATTCCATGGTGCATGCACCGGTCCCCACCCGTGCCGAGGCGTCTGATGTCGCCAATTCGGTATATGATGGTGCGGACGCCGTCATGCTGTCCGCGGAATCCGCTGCAGGGGATTATCCGGTGGAATCAGTGGCCATGATGGACAGCATTATCCATTCCGTGGAACAGGATATTCTGTACAGGAATATTATCGATGCACAGCGACCGCAACCGGACAGTACTGCTGCCGATGCCATCTGCAACGCGTTGCAGACCGTCACAGGAATCCTGTCTTCGACGGTTACGGTGACCTACACCACTTCCGGAAGCACCAGCATCCGCGCTGCCAGGGAACGACCGGATGCCCCTATCCTCGGCATCACCCCCGAACTGCGCACCGCCCGTTACCTCAGCATGGTCTGGGGCGTTCATCCCGTGGTGACCGACGTGGCTAACGCGGATGCGAACCTGTTGACCGTTCTTGATGCAGCCAAGGAAATCTCCGTGCGGGAGGGGTTCGCGGTGTCCGGAGACAACATCATCATTGCCGCCGGCATTCCCTTCGGGATTTCCGGTACCACGAATTCCCTGCACGTGGCCACAATAGACTGATGATGAAAGCGATTCTACTGGACGGATTCGGCGGACCCGAATGCATGCATTACGGTGAGACGAGCATGCCGGAACCCGGCGCGAACCAGGTGCTGATCCGGGTGGCGGCAACATCGGTCAACCGTCCCGACATCGTCCAGCGACAGGGCAACTACCATCCGCCACGGGGTGAATCGGAGATCCTGGGGCTTGAGGTGGCCGGGACCATCGAATCCGTCGGCGAAGATGTCACGGACTGGGGGCGTGGTGACCGGGTGATGGCGTTGATCGGTGGTGGCGGCTATGCGGAATTCGCCGTTGCCCACTCCGGGCACCTGATGGCGATACCGGAGAACATGACTTTCGGACAGGCGGCCTGCGTCTGCGAAACCTACATCACGGCATTTCTCAATCTGTTCCGCCTGGCGGGAATGAGGGATGGGGAGTCCGCCCTGCTTCATGGCGGCGGCGGGGGCGTGAACACCGCGGCGATTCAGCTCTGCAGACAGCTGGCGCCCGGGAGTCCCCTGTTCGTCACAGCGTCCAGTGGCAAGGTCGACAGCGTGCGTAAGCTCGGTGCACAGCATGTCATTGACTACCGGCAATCCGCATTCGACGAGGAGATCAAGGAAATCACGGGGGGCAGGGGCGTCGACGTGATTCTGGATCATGTCGGCGCGGAGTACCTGCAGAAGAATCTGAAGTCCCTTGCGGTGTATGGGCGTCTGGTCATCATCGGCGTGACCAGCGGGACACGCGGGGAAGTCAACCTTGCGCTGATGATGGTCAAACGGCAGCAGATCACCGGGTCGGTACTTCGGCCAAGGTCCATTGCGGAGAAGGTGGAAATCATCGGTGACTTCCGCGATCGGGTCCTCGGACTGTTTGCCTCGGGCGCCATCACGCCGCTCGTTTCCCATGAATTTCCGCTGAGGGAGGCAGCCAGTGCCCATCGCCTGATGGAAACATCGGGTCATTTCGGGAAAATTGTGCTGAAAATCTAATTCCCGCATAATGGCTGGCTTTGGAGGACAGGATTACTGGCATCCTTGCGGGTGAACGCAATGTTGTCATCGAAGTGCCGGCACGAATACTGACGAATGAATCTCCACGAATACCAGGCGAAGGCGCTACTGCGGGATTACGGCATCAGGGTTCCCGCGGGCCAGGCTGCAGAATCCCCGGAGGAAGCCGAGGCGGTTGCCCGGGATATCGGCGGGGACGAGTGGATGGTGAAGGCACAGATTCCCGCCGGCGGCCGCGCCGAGGGAAGCTTCAGGGGTCAGGACCTCAAGTCGGGCATTCGTGCCGCGAAGACGCTCGTCAATGTGGGTGCGGATGCCCGCAGCATGTTGGGCAGGAACCTGATCACCGCCCAGACCGGACCGGAGGGGATGCCGGTGGAACGCGTTTATGTTGAACTGGCGTTGAAAGTGGAGCGGGAGGTGTCACTGTCGCTGCTGATGGATGAATTCAACCAGTCCTTCGTGCTGCTGGTTTCGCCGGAGGGCGGTACCGGCATCGAGGACAGTCTGAGGCACAGGCCGGATGCCGTGGCCGCCGTTCCGGTCTCCCTCGATCATGGTCCGGATGCGGCAAAACTGGATGCGGCGCTGGATCGTTATGGATTCACGGGGAATGAAGCGGAGTCCATGCGGGATCTTGCCGGCAGGATGGTCACCCTGGCACGGGAGCGTGACCTCACGCTGCTTGAAATCAATCCGGTGGGCATCACGGGCGGGGAGTACATTGCCCTGGATGCCAAGATCATTGCGGATGACAATGCCCTCTACCGCCAGGAGACCCTGTTGCGGATGGAAGCGGAGGAGTCGGAAAGCGGCAACCGACGCAGGGCCAGCAGTGATGGATTCAATTACATACGCATGGGTGGCGACATTGCATGCATGACGGTGGGAGCGGGGTTGTCCATGGCGACTCTGGATGCTCTGGTGCAATTCGGCGGCCGGCCGGCCAATTTCCTTGATCTTCCCCCGGATTCCAAGGTCAACCGGGTAACCAGCGCCCTGGAGCTGTTGCTCGGCGGGGACGGAATTCGCTGTCTGTTCATCAACGTGTTCGGCGGGGGCATCATGCGTTGTGACACCGTGTCCGATGCCATCCAGGTCATCAACCGCGTGCGACCTTTCCGCGTTCCCCTGGTGGTACGTCTTGCCGGCACCAATTCGGAACTTGCCAACCGGCGGTTGCGGGAGGGAATGCCCGGTGTGGTCCTGGCGACAAACATGGCCGAAGGTGCGCAACTCGCGGTGCAGTTGGCGCGGACCGGGAAAACTGCCGACCCCAGGACGCAGGAGGGCTGGCTGCAGAAGATTATTCAGAGAGTCAGCGGTCAGTCTCAGGAGGGCAGGGGGTAATGTCGATACTGGTGGACAGTGAAACGCGGGTGCTTTGCCAGGGAATCACCGGCAACCAGGCGAGTTTCTACACCGAACGTGCCATTTCATTCGGCACCCGCATGGTGGCAGGCGTACGCCCGGGCAAGGGGGGCAGCAGGCATCTGGGCCTGCCGGTCTATGACGATGTGCTGACGGCCCGTGCCGACACGGATGCCAATGCCAGTGTGATCTTTGTGCCCAAGGATCGGGCGGCGGACGCGATACTGGAGTCAATCGATGCGGAAATTCCCCTGATCATCTGCATCACGGAGCATATTCCGGTTCTCGACATGGCCCGGGTCCGGGAGAGGCTGGATGGAAGCCGCAGTCTTCTCCTCGGCCCGAACACGCCCGGCATCATTACTCCGGAGGAATGTCGTATCGGCATCATGCCCCGGCAGATTTTCCGGCGCGGCCGGGCGGGCATCATATCCCGGTCCAGTACACTGACCTATGAAGCGGTATGGCAGACCACCGATGCCGGGCTGGGGCAGTCCACCTGCGTGGGAATCGGTGGCGATCCGTTGCATGGCCTCGGCTTCGTTGACTGCCTGGAGAGGTTCGGCAATGACGGGGAGACCGAACTCGTGGTGCTGGTGGGTGAAATCGGTGGCACCGAGGAGGAACGTGCCGCGGAATACCTGGGCTCTCACGAGTTTGGCAAGCCCGTGCTCGCATACATTGCAGGGGAACATGCGCCAACGGAAACCCGCATGGGCCATGCCAGCGCCATCATTCAGTCCGGCAACGGAACGGCGGCGACGAAAAAAGCAGCCCTGGCCGCTGCCGGGGTGCACGTTGTCGACAGCCCCGTGGAGATCGGTGCCATCGCTAAATCCATGATATCCTGAAAATATCATGTAAATCAATTGACTAGAATCCACATCTCGATTTTGACCAGTGGCTTTCCTATCCGGTCCGACCCATCGTCAGACCGGTAGCCAAACCCGCTTCGCCTGCTGCTTTACAAGCGGCGCAAGGCGGAGTATTCTCTGTCCTGGTATTTGGTATACCATATACCAAAAATCAAATCATTTCCTCTGGAGGATAAAAACTGATGTGTACTGTACTTTCTAAGTTAAAAAAGGCGGCTGTTCCGGTTGCCGTTGCCACCGCGACATCATTGGGGCTTTCGGCTCCTGCGATGGCCGAGTGGTCCCCGAAAAAGCCCGTTGAGCTGATCATCATGGCGGGGGCCGGTGGAGGTGCTGACCAGATTGCCCGACTGCTGCAGGGTCTGATCGAGAAGAAGGACCTCTCGCCACGGCCCATCATCCCGATCAACAAGCCCGGAGGTTCCGGCGCAGAGGCATTGCGCTACATCCAGGACAAGGACGGTGACGACCATACCATCCTCGTAACGTTGAACAGCTTCTACACCACACCGGTCATACAGAAGGGCATCGGCGTGGACGTGTCAAACTTCACGCCCATCGGCCGGATGGCGATCGACAACTTCGTGCTCTGGGTTAACAGCGGGCGCGAAGACATCACCGATCTTGACAGCTATGTGGCCGCCGTCAAGGCTGCCGGCAACAACTGGAAAGTCGGCGGCACCGGCACCGGCCAGGAGGATTCCATCCTGACTGCGATGATGGAGAAGGAGTTCGGTTACGACGTGACCTACATCCCATTCCCGGGCGGTGGCACGGTGGCCAAGAACCTGGTGGGCAACCACGTCGACTCCACGGTGAACAACCCGGCCGAGCAGAACGAGTTCTACCGTGCCGGGGAAACCAAGCCCATCGTTCAGTTCACGGCAGAGCGCCTTCCCGCCTATCCGGACGTTCCCACTGCGAACGAACTGGGGGTAAACATGGAGTACTACATGCAGCGTTCCATCAACGGACCTCCGGGAATGTCCCAGGAGGCTCAGGATTGGTACATCAACCTGTTCAAGACGCTGTTTGAATCCGCGGAGTGGCAGAAATTCTGCACGGATGATGGCCTGGCCTGCGACCAGTGGCTGGCCGGTGATGACCTTGGTACGTACCATACCCAGCAGATTGCCCTGCACAAGGAACTGATCGAATCCGTCGGTGCAACTGCGATCACCGGCGAGTAATTCGATTCCATATCGATAACCGTTTGTCGACAATGGCCGGGGCGGCGTTGTATCGCCGCTCCGGCCGGCATCCCCGAGGAGGGTGATGCCGGATACAGCATCACTGTTCTGTGAGCCGCCCGATGTCCTGAATGACGGGCAGGAGGACGGTGACCACCAACGAGGTAACCACCATGACAGTCCGTACCGCAGAAATCCTGATGGCAGTACTGCTCGCACTGTGCTCCATAGGGCTCATGGTCAAGAGTGCGGAACTCAGGATCGGATGGGTACCTGACAGGGGGCCCGGTTCGGGTGCCTGGCCGTTCTGGCTTTCGGCAGGCATGCTGTTGGCCTGTGTAGCCACCATGTTCCGGTGGTTTCGCGGAACCACCCCGGAGTCCAGGAACCTTGAGCCCTACATGACCAGGGAAGTCGCCCTGCTGGTGGGGATATCAGCGGGGTCCATCGTATTTCTCCTGGTTGTGACACACCTGCTGGGCATCTATGTCGCGCTGTTCCTGTTCCTGCTGTTCTATCTCAGGTTTGTCGGCAGGCATTCCTGGCTGATCACGGTTGCCATGATGGTCCTGGTTCCGGTTTTCATTTTCTGCCTGTTTGAGTGGGCACTCAAGATTCCGCTGCCGAAGTCCATCACGGAACCGATGTTCTATCCGATCTACGACCTGATGTATTCGTAATGTCCGGACTGGTTAGCTGCTTAATGGCCTTCCGGGCAATCACCGAGCCAGGGGCATCACCACTGAGCACCGAGGTATAGCGTGGAAGACATTTTTCTTCATCTGATGGGTGGCTTGGCCGAGGCGATGCAGCCACTCAATTTCATGATGATCATCATCGGCTGTGCGCTGGGACTGCTGATCGGCGCCATGCCTGGCCTTGGTTCGGTCAACGGGGTGGCCATCCTGCTTCCCATCACCTTCATCGTACCGCCCACCGCCGCGATCATCTTCCTTGCGGCAATCTATTACGGCGCGATGTACGGGGGTGCCATCAGTTCGATCACGCTGGGCATACCCGGGGCATCCACCGCGGTAGCAACGGTGTTCGACGGCAGGCCGCTTGCCCAGTCGGGGCAGGCAGACAGGGCGCTGACCGCCGCAGCGGTGGCCTCTTTCGTCGGCGGCACCATCTCCGTGGTGCTGTTCACCCTGTTCGCGCCACCGCTGGCATCCTTTGCGCTCAGGTTCGGGCCAGCGGAGGAATTCGCCCTGATGATCATGGCCTTCGCCACGTTCATCGGGCTTGGTGGGGACGATATTCCCAAAACCATCTTTTCCATACTCATCGGACTGGTCTTGGCGGCGGTCGGCCTTGACATCATTTCCGGTCAGCCGAGACTCATTTTCGGCGACATCGACGGATTCCTCCATGGCATCAACTTTCTGGTGCTTGCCATCGGTATTTACGGCATCGGGGAAATGCTCTGGACCCTGGAAACCACCAAGGGTGAAGTGATGGTGCACAAGGTCCAGATTTCCCTGGAAAGGATGAAGAGCAATTTCAGGGACATCAAGAACTATATCGGAACAACCTCCCTGGGATCGGTGCTCGGCTACTTCGTCGGCACCCTGCCTGCCGCGGGAGCAACCCCGGCCTCCCTGATGTCCTACGGCCTGGCGAAAACCTTCAGTAAGGATCCCGACAGTTTCGGCAAGGGCAATGTGGGGGGCGTCGCTGCACCGGAGGCGGCCAACAACGCTGCCTCCACCGGCTCCATGCTGCCCATGATCACCCTGGGAATCCCGGGATCGCCGACGACCGCCATCCTGCTGGGGGGCATGATCATCTGGGGGCTCAGACCGGGTCCGCTGCTGTTCACCGAGAATCCGGAATTCGTGTGGGGCCTGATCGGGTCGCTGTACATCGCGAATTTCGCAACCCTGGTGATCAACCTGGCGTTTATCCCGCTTTTCGTCAAGATACTGACGCTGCCGTTTTCCATCCTGGCGCCGATTATCTACATTCTCTGCGTGGTGGGCGGTTATGCACCCACCCAGACCATGCACGACGTTTGGCTGATGCTGTTGTTCGGTGTGGTGGGCTATCTGCTCAGAAAACTGAACTACCCCGTGGCGCCCGCGGTACTGGCGATCGTGCTGGGCCCCCTGGCCGAGCGTTCATTGCGACAATCCCTGCTGGCCTCTCACGGAGACGTGACCGTGTTCATGACCCGTCCCATCTCCGCAGTCTGTATCCTGATCGCGCTGGCGCTCATCTGTTATCCGCTCATCCAGAAACTCATTCGTTACAGGCGCCGCAATCTGGGAATGGGACAAGGGCAGGGCTGAACCATGCAACACCGGATATCGTCTGAATCGACAGGATTGTATACCAGATACCAGATACCGGGATTTTCGACTGACCATGAGTTCTGACAGCATCGTTACGGTTAAACCCCTGGAGGCTACTCCGGGGCTCAAGGAATCGGTCTATCAGGCCATCAAGGATGCGATATCCGGCATGGACATCTATTCCGGCGAAGAACCACCCAAGCTGGATGAGCGGAAGCTTGCGATGAACCTGGGTGTCAGCAGGACCCCGATCCGTGAGGCCATTACACGCCTCGAACAGGAGGGGCTGGTGAAAACCTATCCTCGCCGTGGCGCCTTCGTGGTCCGCAAGTCGAAAGCGGAGATTCTGGAAATCGTCTGTGTCTGGGCGGGGCTCGAGGGCATGGCCGCGCGCCTGGTCACCGAGAACGCGAGTGATGAAGAGATCGCTTCCATGCGCCGCATGTTCGCCACCTTCGATGAAAGTCATGAGGCGAGGGCCCACATCGACGAATACTCGGATACCAATATCCTCTTTCACCAGCGGCTGATCGAGCTCAGCAAGTGCCGCCTGTTGAAGGAAATCACCGATGGCCTGTTCATGCACATGCGCGCCATCCGCAGAAAAACCATTGGTGAACGGGATCGGGCCACGGAGTCGATCATCGACCACATGCGCATCATCAGGGCAGTGGAAGCCCGTGATGCCACCATGGCGGAACAACTGGTGCGGGAGCATGCAATGACTCTCGCCGAGCACATCAAGCAGTATGTCGACTATCTCGATTGATCTGCAGGAACCAAGAACGATCTGGAGAACTGAACTTATGAACGACAGCAGCAGAGACACCGCCACCGACACGCTGGCGCAAAAGGACAAAAGCGGAGCAGTGGTTTCCGGTGGACATCTGGTCGCCAAGGCCCTGGCAAACGAGGGCGTGGATACCATTTTCACCCTGTGCGGCGGTCACATCATCGATATCTACGACGGATGCATCGACGAGGGCATCCGCATCGTGGATGTGCGCCACGAACAGACTGCCGCCCACGCCGCGGATGGCTACGCGCGCCAGACGGGAAAGCTGGGTTGCGTGGTGACCACCGCCGGTCCGGGCTGCACCAACGCGGTGACCGGAATCGCCACGGCGTTTCGATCCGAAAGCCCCATTCTCCATATCGGCGGCCAAAGTTCGCTGACTCAGCACAAGATGGGCTCTCTGCAGGATTTGCCCCATGTGGACATGATGGCTCCCATCACCAAGTTCGCCTCCGGAGTATTCTCCACCGAGAGGGTGGCGGACATGGTCTCCATGGCGGCCAGGGAGTGTTTCAACGGCGCCTACGGTCCCTCCTACCTCGAAATTCCCAGGGATATTCTGGATGCGGAAATTCCGATGGAAAAGGCGGTCGTCCCGAAGCCCGGGCATTACCGGTCGTCCACGAAAGCCATCGGAGACCCGGCGGACATCGAGAAACTGGCTGATATCCTGGTCAAGTCAGAACGTCCGGCGGTGCTGTTCGGGCAACAGGTCTGGGCCTCGCAGGGCCATGAGCAGGCCATCGAATTCATACGGGCGCTGGACATTCCCGCCTACATGAACGGGGCCAGCCGGGGCATGCTTCCGGAAGATGATCCCCATCATTTCGATCGGACCCGCAGGGATGCCTTTTCCAACGCGGATGTGATTCTGATCGTCGGAACGCCGTTCGATTTCCGCATGGGATACGGCAAGCGGATTTCGCAGGACCTGGTGCTGGTGCAGATCGACCAGAGTTACGCCACCGTCGGCAAGAACCGGGATGTTGCGCTCGGCATCGCCGGTGACCCCGGTGCCGTTCTCACCGCCGTGACCCAGGCCGCATCCGGGCGGATCGACCGGGGGGCCAGACAGAAACGCCAGGAATGGATGAAACAGCTTCGCGGGATCGAGGGGCAAAAGCTGGAGAAGCTGATGCCCATGTTCACCACTGACCAGAACCCGATCCATCCGTATCGCCTGGCCTATGAGATCAACCGGTTCCTCGGGGAAGACACCATCTACATCGGCGACGGTGGGGATATCGTCACCATTTCCGCCCAGGCGGTGCGGCCACGCAGGCCAGGGCAATGGATGGACCCGGGCGCCCTGGGATCACTCGGTGTCGGCACGGGATTTGCCATGGCCGCCAAGTTGGCGCATCCGCAAAAAGAGGTGGTCTGCCTGTACGGCGACGGGTCTTTCGGCATGACCGCCTTCGACATGGAAACCTCCCAGCGGTTCGGTGCTCCGTACCTGGCCGTCGTGGGCAACAACTCCGCAATGAACCAGATCCGCTACGGCCAGATCGCCAAGTACGGCGCTGAGCGTGGCGATGTGGGGAACAAGCTCGGTGACGTGCCCTTTAGCATGTTCGGACAGATGATCGGCGGCTACGGCGAAGAAGTGCGGGATGCGAGCCAGATCCAGCCTGCACTGCAACGTGCCAGGGAAGCCATCGCTAGAACCGGGATGTGCGCCGTGGTGAATGTCTGGGTGGACCCGGATGAATACGCACCGGGTACCAAGGCCCAGACCATGTACAAGTAATCTCAAACATTCAATAACGGGAGTTCTCGAATATGAAGGCACTTGAAGGTGTAAGGATCCTTGATTTCACCCATGTCCAGTCAGGGCCGACATGCACGCAGCTGCTGGCCTGGTTCGGTGCAGATGTCATCAAGGTCGAACGCCCTGGTGTGGGTGATGCCACCCGCAAGCAACTGGTGGATGTGCCGGGGGCTGATTCTTTGTATTTCACCATGCTCAATCACAACAAGCGCTCCCTGACACTCAATACCAAGACGCCGGACGGCAAGGAGGTCCTGGAGCGACTCATCGGTGAATGCGATGTCCTGGTGGAAAACTTTGCACCGGGCGCCCTCGACCGGATGGGTTTCGGCTGGGAGCGGGTGCAGTCGCTCAATCCCCGCATGATCATGGCATCGGTCAAGGGGTTTGGCCCGGGGCCCTACGAGGATTGCAAGGTGTATGAGAACGTCGCCCAATGTGCGGGCGGCTCCGCGTCCACAACCGGGTTCCTTGACGGGCCTCCGCTGGTGACGGGAGCCCAGATCGGGGATTCCGGAACCGGTCTGCACCTGGCGCTCGGAATCGTGACCGCGTTGTATCACCGTGAAAAATCCGGCCGGGGGCAGCGGATACTGGCACCGATGCAGGACGGGGTCCTGAATCTCTGCCGGGTGAAGCTCCGCGATCAACAGCGTCTGGCTGCAGGCCCCCTCAAGGAGTATTCCCAGTACGGCGAGAATATTCCCTTCGGTGACGCCACGCCGAGGTCCGGGAACGATTCGGGCGGCGGCCAGCCCGGCCGGATCCTGAAATGCAAGGGTTGGGAAGAAGACCCCAACGCATACACATACTTTATCACCCAGGCCGCAGTGTGGCAGAAGATCTGCGACGTGATCGGCATGCCCGAGTGGAAGGAGGATCCGGACTTCACCACTCCGGATGCCCGGCTGCCAAGGCTCAATGAGGTGTTTGGCGCCATCGAGCAATGGACCATGACCAAGACCAAGTTCGAGGTCATGGAAATCTGCAATCCGCTGGACATCCCGGTGGGTCCGATCCTGTCCATGAGGGAGCTGGCCGAGGAACCCTCGCTGCGCGAAACCGGAACCATCGTTGAGGTGGATCACCCGGAGCGCGGCAAGTACCTGACCGTCGGATGCCCCGTGAAGCTGTCCGATTCCCCGGTGGACGTGATGCGCTCGCCTCTGCTGGGTGAACACACCGAGGAAGTCCTGTCTCTGCTCGGCTACTCCGGGGACGAGGTTGCCGCCATGCAGGAAGCCGGCGTGGTCTGAAGATTGACGACCCTTCTTACGGGCCGGCCCCCGGGCCGATGACGGCCCACCCATAATTGGAGAACGAAACATGAGAATAGTTGTACACGGGCAGCAGGCCTTCGGCCGCGCGGTGCTGGAGAAGCTGCTGGAACGTGGCGAGAACGTGGTGGCGATCTGTACTGCCCCCGACAGGGAGGGACGCCCCATGGACCCGTTGAAGGAGCTGGCGCTGGAAAGGGACCTTGCGGTGCACCAGCCCGCGTCCTGGAAGACCGACGAGGCCCTGGATCTGATGAAATCCTTTGACGCCGACATCTGCATGATGGCGTATGTACTTCTGTTCGTACCCTCGGCGGTCCTCGACATCCCGAAGCACGGTTCCTTCCAGTATCACCCCTCGTTGCTGCCCATGCACCGCGGGCCGTCTTCCATCAATTGGCCCATCGCCATGGGCGCCACCCGCACCGGCCTGACCATTTTCTGGCCGGACGACGGACTGGACGAGGGCCCGATGCTGTTGCAGAAAACCTGCGGGATCGGTCCGGATGAAACGCTGGGGGACGTCTACTTCAACAAGCTGTTTCCCATGGGGGTCGAAGCCATGATCGAATCCCTCGACCTCGTGCGGGAAGGAAAGGCGCCGCGAATCGAGCAGAACCTGGCCGAGGGATCCTACGAGTCGTGGTTTGGCAAGAAGGAGGCGGAGTTGGATTGGACGCGGCCCGTGGCAAACGTCTATAACATTGTCCGCGCCGCCAATCCCCAGCCCGGCGCCTGGACCACCCGTCACGGCAGGGAACTGAAGATTTTCAATGCCGTCCGGGGTGAAGGCACAGGCAGGCCGGGAGAAGTGATTGCAGTGGATGACGGTGGATTCGAGGTTGCCGCGGATGGTGGTTCCATCCGGGTTTCCAGGGTTCGTGCGGATGGCGGAAAAATCCCGGCCAACGAATACGCTGCCCAGACCGGACTCGTGCCTGGAGACATGCTCGGAAACTGAATCCCTGCGACGCATGTCCGCAGGGGTCCGGTTACAGCCAACACCGTAAGATTGAACAATAGAGAGACTGATCATGAGCGATATCGAAATTGCCCGCGCGGCGGAAATTCGGCCCATCAGGGAAGTTGCCGACAAGCTCGGCATTCCCAACGAGTCACTGATGCCCTACGGGCATACCAAGGCCAAAGTCAGCCTGGACTATATCGATTCCATCCAGGACAGGCCGGACGGCAAGCTGATTCTCGTAACCGCCATCACGCCGACGCCGGCCGGTGAAGGCAAGACCACGACTTCCGTGGGACTGACCGACGGTCTCAACCGGATCGGCAAGAACGCCATGGTCTGTCTGCGGGAACCCTCCCTCGGGCCATGCTTCGGCATGAAGGGGGGGGCGGCCGGCGGCGGATATGCCCAGGTGGTCCCGATGGAGGACATCAACCTGCATTTCACCGGAGACTTCCACGCCATCACATCCGCCCACAGCCTGTTGTCGGCACTGATCGACAATCACATCTACTGGGGCAACGAGGCCGGCCTGGACACTCGCCGGGTGGCCTGGCGACGTGTCGTGGACATGAATGACAGGGCACTGCGGCAGATCGCAAGTTCCCTTGGCGGTGTGGCGAACGGGTTCCCCAGGGAGGACGGTTTCGACATTACCGTTGCCTCGGAAGTGATGGCCATTTTCTGTCTTGCCGGGAGTCTTGAGGACCTGCAGGAGCGCCTGAGTCGAATCGTGATCGGTTATACCCGTACCCGCCAGCCTGTCCGGGCGGAATCTGTCAATGCGCCCGGCCCCATGACCGTGCTGCTCAAGGACGCCCTGGCGCCCAATCTGGTGCAGACACTTGAGCACAATCCGGCATTCATCCACGGCGGACCGTTCGCAAACATCGCCCATGGATGCAATTCCGTGCTGGCAACACGTACCGCTCTCAAGCTGGCGGATTATGTGGTGACGGAGGCCGGCTTCGGCGCGGACCTGGGTGCGGAAAAATTCTTCGACATCAAGTGCCGCAGCGCGGGTCTGGCACCGGATGCGGCGGTGATCGTGGCCACTGTGCGTGCGCTCAAGATGCATGGCGGCGTTGCCAGGGATGATCTCGGCAGCGAGAACGTACAGGCGGTGAAAGACGGCTGCGTCAACCTGAAGCGCCATATCGAGAACGTGAAATCCTATGGGGTTCCCGTGGTGGTGGCCATCAACCGTTTCAGCGCGGATACCGACGCGGAAATGGCGGCGGTACGCGAGGCCACCGAAAGTCAGGGCGTCCGGGCTATTGATGCTACCCATTGGGCGGACGGAGGTGCCGGCACCATGACCCTGGCCGAGGAGGCCGTGAAGCTGGCGGACAGCGGGGAGAGCCAGTTCGCCCCGCTGTATCCGGATGAGATGCCGCTGTGGGAGAAGATCGAGACCGTTGCCACCCGGATCTACCGTGCCGACGAGATCGTCGCCGATCAGAAAACCCGCAACCAGATTCGGGACCTGCAGGAGGCCGGCTTCGGCGACTTGCCGGTCTGCATCGCCAAGACGCAATACAGCTTTTCCTCGGATCCGAACAGGAAGGGTGCACCCACGGGACATGTCCTGCCGGTCCGGGAGGTGCGGCTGTCCGCGGGCGCTGGTTTCGTCGTGGCGGTCTGTGGTGATATCATGACCATGCCCGGCCTGCCCAGGGTGCCGGCAGCCAACAGTATCCGGATCAATGAAGCAGGGCAGGTGGAAGGCCTTTTCTAGTACTCATCCATCAACCACCACCCGATGGCGATCAAGTCCATTCTCGTGCCCACGGACGGGCGTGACGACATGCAGAAAGTCCTGGAGGCCGCTCTCGTGGTGGCCCGCCGGTTCGAATCCCACATCATGGTGCTGCATGTTTCGGAAGGCACGATACTGAGTGCCCGGGAGATCAATCTTCCGGACAAGCTTCGTGCGGATGCGAGGATCGAGGAACGAAGGATACTGAAGGAGCGGGCGGACGACATTCTGCGCCGCCTCACGGCGTTTGCGAAAAGACGCCGGATTGCCCTTTGCGACCCCCCCTGCAACCGGCAGAAGCAGGTCACGGTTTCCTTCCACCATGAATCCGGCAACGTGCGGGAAACCCTGGTGAACTGGGCGAGGATGGTGGACGCCACCGCGGTCATGCGCCCGACGCATTTCGGGCGGTTTCTGTCGCGCAGCATCATGGAAAGCAATCTGGACGCCCTGATGCTGCATTCCGGCAGTCCAACTCTGCTCGTGCCCCCGGACTGGGTCGCGCACCGGGCCCAGCGGGCGGTGGTTGCGTGGAACCAGAGCCTGGAGTCGTCCCGGGCTCTTTCCGTGACCATTCCCTGGCTGGTTCAGATGAAACAGGTCACCGTAGTGGTTCCGCGCAAGCTGCATGGCATCGGGCACCGGGTCGTGGAGCATCTCGGCCGTCACGGTGCAAAGGCCGAAATCCAGATTCTGAATCGCAGGACCGCTTCCGTGGGAAAACGGCTGTTGGCTATCTGCAAGAACCTCGAGGCCGATTTCCTGGTCATGGGCGGCTACAGTCATTCCCGCATGCAGGAAAGGGTTTTCGGTGGTGTGACCGAGTATGTTCTGAAGAACAGCCGGATCGTCACCGTCATGGTGCATTGACGACCGCGGCGGCGGCCGGGGATGAGTTGATATTACGTCCCGGGCCATACCGGCCATGTACGGGAGGTAATCTCGTGCATATGCCCGGTCATTGGGGACATGTGGATTGCAGGGGCGGGGACGCGGCCGTCCGGGTACATTACCCACATGCCCGGGGGTCACCCAGGGTCCTTGCCTGCGTCATGCCGTTGTCGGGCTTTGAGTGTCCCGATCCCGGTATCATTCAAATCTTTAATGATCCCCATACAAAGATTCAGGCCAGCGGTGGTTGTATCCGTTCGCCCGATCCATAAGAATCCATTTCTTTTTCTGACGAATCAATGAAAATCTGTGTCGTAGGCGCTGGCGCCATCGGAGGTTTCATGGGCACCCGACTGGCGCAACGGGATCACGAGATTTCCCTGATCGCACGGGGCCCCCATCTGGCCGCGATCCGACAAGGCGGCCTCAGGCTGCTGCAGGACAACGAGGAGATCGTTGCCCGAAATGTTGCCGCCACGGATGACATCGGGGAATTGCCCGTGCAGGATGTTGTTCTGCTGGCGCTGAAATCCCACCAGATCGTCTCGGTGCTTGACAAGCTGCCGGGAATCATCGGACCCGAAACCGTGATGGTCACCCTGCAGAACGGTATTCCCTGGTGGTATTTCCAGAAACTGCCGGGCGCCTATGAGGGCCGGGTCGTGGAGACGGTGGATCCTGGCGGCGTACTGCTGAACAGTATCAACCCGGACTGTCTCCTCGGGTGCATCGCCTATCCGGCCGCCGTGGTCGCGGAACCCGGCGTGATCCGGCACGTCGAAGGCACCCGTTTCCCGTTGGGCGAACTCGACGGCAACCTGTCTGAACGG
This sequence comes from Candidatus Poriferihabitaceae bacterium, assembly GCA_965213885.1. Classification (GTDB taxonomy): domain Bacteria; phylum Pseudomonadota; class Gammaproteobacteria; order Arenicellales; family Poriferihabitantaceae; genus VYFG01. The sequence continues at coordinate 1,415,933 of OZ243919.1, read as the reverse complement.
GCGAGGCGGGTTTCTGAAACACTGGTCGATGCAGGCTTCAAGTCACCGGTGCTGGAGGATATCCGTTCAGAGATCTGGCTCAAGCTGTGGGGCAACCTGAGCTTCAATCCCATCAGCGCCATGACGCATTCCACCCTGGAAGCCATCTGCCGATATCCGCTGACCCGTGAGTTGGCGGCAACGATGATGACCGAGGCCATGGAGGTTGCGGAAAAACTTGGCGCGAGCTTTCGGGTGTCCCTGGAGCGCCGGATCGAGGGGGCGGAACAGGTCGGCAAGCACAAGACGTCCATGTTGCAGGACGTCGAAGCAGGCAAGCCGCTGGAGATTGACGGCATGCTTGGCGTGGTGATTGAACTCGCTCAGATGACCGGAACCCCAATACCTACCCTGAAGGCAATCCATGCCTGCGTATCCCTGCTCAATCACACCATGTCGGAGCAGGGCATATCCGTCAGGGGGCAGCCAGCCTGACACATGCCCGGGCTGCCCCCCGGGCAGTTCCTGACCCGGGCAGCATTTCTCATATGCTGTAACGCAAAGACTGCAACAGTTCTGGTTGACTTCCGGAGGTGGTTCGGCACGACGATCACGAAGTCCATCGACGGCGACTCGAAGAGCCACTTCTTTGGCTACATCGATTGGAGGACGCTGGAGAATAACGTCTTCCAAGTCACCGCCGAGTTCTTGGTCGATTGGACAGCATCAAGTCAGATGAAACGCTGCGACATCGTCGCCTTCGTGAACGGCGTGCCCATACTGGTGATCGAGAACAAGCGGCCGACCGAGAGGCTGAAGAAGGCGGACATCACAGCGGAACGCGAGATCCTCGCAGCGATGCGGTCGGCACGGGACGGTAGCGGACCCTTGGCCCAGGCGGGACGCGTGGAGGCGGCGCTCGCGAAGGGCGGTCTGACGGAAGGGCAGCGCGAGGTGGTTCGGATCGCGGACGCTTGTAATGGAAAACGTGATCGGCGATTCGATACGATTTACCGGTGTCCGTGCGATAGGCAAAAGGTGCGGTGTCCGGTAGCCAATGTCGGAAGGGATTGGTGGTGCTGCCTATAGCCTGTCGATCCACTCCTGGATCTTCGCCAGAATGGCGTCGAAGGGTGGTTGCCCGCCGAAATAGAGCGGGGCTGTTGCCTGGTAGGTCAGGGTGTATTGCTCGCGGGTCGCCGCGTCGGATAAGAGAAACGCCTCGTTGTCGGCGATGATCAGCTTGTCATCTTTCCGGAAGCGTTGCTCCTTTCGTGCGTGATATGCCGGGGTGACGATGAACGCAGTCACCTCGGGGTAGTCCAGTAGCTGGCTGATATCGTAATAGTGGCGGAGGAAGTTCGGTGGTAACGCCCCGTTGTCCTGTTGCTGGCGGAACTTGGTGGAAACGGTTTGCAGCTTCTCCACAAAGGTGTAGCCGGGGTGATAGCAGGGTACGTCCATTGCGCGGTTGTCGCCGATGGCAACGCCGGTGTCGGTGGCCCGCTCAAAGGCCCAGGACGAAATCGTCCGGCATATATTGGGCAGGGTGTCCTCGAAGCCGACCTCCAGCAGGATGCCTTCCTTCAGGCTCGCCGGATGGTTGAAGGCGCTGGTGTAATGGAGGCGGATGCCGCCGCTGCGGCATTTCTCGTCATCAAAGGCGTGATCGCGGACGATGCCGGAGATACCTTCGATGTGAATCTGATCGGCAAGCCAGTCGTAGAACTGCCGCCTTGACTCGATGTGCCGCGCCTTCTTGGTTTGATTCGGCGCGGTGAAGACCTCGAAGGGGGCGCATACCGGGTCGATGCGAATGTCGATGTCCTCGGAAAAGCGCTGGATGATGCCGAAGCCCTTCGACAGCGAGGTGCCGCCCTTGAGCTCGAAGCCGAAACCCTGTGCGCCCAGGCCGTACAGGCAGTGCATGATCCAGTAGTCCTTCTCCACGAGTGCGGGTAGCAGCCCCCGTTCGTCGGCGACGATGCGGATCAGGTCGGCAAAATCGGAATGCTGGTGCAGGAAAGGATCAGGCGGCATCCGACAACGCCTGTTCGAAGAACTTGCGCGTGGCGACCTTGCCGTAGTCACGCGCGGCGCGCCGGAGCCTGGCGGTGTCCAATTCCTGCGCCTTGGCGCGCGCGCGCTCACGCACCGCGGTCGGGTCTTCGGCCAGTTCAGGCAGGTTATTCAACAGGTCGACGAGCAGGAACTCTTCGGTCAGTTGCCGGGGGAAGCGGGGCTTCCTGCGGAACTCGAAGGACATGCGGCCCAGAGTGAAGCGGCCATGACGCTTGTGGTTGTAGACGACACGGGTGTTATAGAGCTGCGTGGTGCCCAGTCCCAGGGTGTTATAGGCATTGGGGGAAGTGAGCAGAAAGTCGTCCTCTTTCAGGAAGCTGCGCACCAGCTCACGCTCGTCCGCCGGCACGCGGCCAAAAACAGACGCCTTGGGGTAGAAATAGAGCCCGTTGCGGAGCTTCTGCAGCACGCCTTGTTCGACCAGCTCACGGGCATGCCGGTCAACGCTCTTCGACCATTCGGCCAGATCCGCGCGTCGGTACACACGCCCGGGGCGCAGGTGTCTTTTCAACTGATCCAAACGCTTCATAGCCATGACCTCCGTTGGCAAATATAACGCCCGGTGGCTAATATGACAATAAATTTAGTAAATTATCATGCAATATTATTCTCGGAGTTGCGCCAGAGCAAGTCCTGAGATGGAGGATGTGATGACATCACGGAAACCATTCATCGCAGTCCAGCAGGTTCCACTCCTGCCCGGTAAAGGTGCATCCCACCGGGCGGGAGCGAGTGGTGCATGGCGGGCGGCAACGCCTGTCGTGAAGCGAGTGGGGAAGCAGCGCTATTGAGCCCCGATATTACTCAACGTTGGCGTCTGCAGTGTTCTCGAGCTGGGGGTAGCATCGGCAGTGCCGCGATGGCGAGGCACTGCCGGGCCGTCCGGCCCACAGCCTCCCTGATTCACCAACACAACACCAAAGACATCATCCACTGATCCCGAAAATCGTAAAGAGATCAATAACAGATCAAATTAAAGGCCATCTTTGAAAATCGCTGTGAATCGGAATCATCATTCGCGTACCCCATGTACGGTGGCGTACAATACGCAGCTTCCCATTTGTTCGCCATCCATCCCGTTTCTCATGGATTACAAGAAACTTGCCCTCGATTACCACGAGCATCCGCGGCCGGGAAAAACCTCGGTACGGCCGACCAAGCCGTTCGACGGGCAGCACGATCTTTCGCTGGCCTATACCCCGGGGGTGGCAGGTCCGGTTGAAGCCATCGCCGCGGACGAGAAGGAGGCATACCGCTACACCAACAAGGGAAATCTGGTGGCGGTGGTGACGGATGGATCCGCAGTGCTCGGCCTGGGTAATGTGGGTGCGGTGGCAGGAAAGCCGGTCATGGAAGGGAAGTCCGTCCTGTTCAAACTGTTCGCGGATATCGATGTCTTTGATATCGAGGTGGAGGCCCCCAGCACGGAAGGGTTCATTGAAACGGTAGCCAATATCGCACCCACATTCGGCGGGATCAATCTGGAGGATATCGCGGCTCCGAAGTGTTTTGCCATCGAGGAGGCATTGAAGGAAAGGCTGGACATCCCGGTTTTCCACGATGACCAGCATGGCACCGCGATTGTGGCTTGTGCGGGACTTGTCAACGCCCTGGAAATCCAGGGGAAACGGCTTGAGGACGTCCGCATCGTGTTCCAGGGGGCAGGGGCGGCGGGTATTGCCACAGCCAAGCTTCTTTGCAGTCTTGGTGCCAATCGAGACAACATCGTGATGGTGGACAGCCGCGGAGTCATTCACACCGCCAGGGATGATCTCAATGTCTACAAGCAGGCGTTTGCCGCCAACACGCCCCTTCGGAGTGCCGCGGAGGCCCTGATAGATGCGGATGTGCTGATCGGGCTTTCCGGTCCCGGCATGATCTCCAAAGAAATGATCCGGTCCATGGCGAAGCGTTCGATCGTGTTCGCCCTGTCCAATCCCGACCCGGAAATCACCCCGGAGGAAATTTTCGAGGTGAGCGAACAGATCGTCGTTGCTACAGGCCGGTCGGACTATCCGAACCAGGTGAACAATTCGCTGGTGTTCCCCTTCGTGTTTCGTGCCGCGCTTGACGAAAAACTGACCGGTATCGACGCCTCGCTGATGACGGCGGCGGTACATTGTCTGGCTTCACTGGCCAGGATCAAGGCTCCCGGGGAGGTGCGGGAAATCTATCCCCGGGAAATCCTGGAGTTCGGACCCGGCTATATCCTGCCGAAACAGTTCGACCCCAGGTTGTGCGAGCACATGGTGGGAGGGCTCAAGAAGGCCATATCCGAGTCATCCGGCTGTTCCTGATCAGGCGGCCTGGCGGGCGCCATGCAGCGCTCGCGAGCGGCCGGGAGGAAAACCCGGCGCTGAATCAGAACTGATCCTCTTCCGTGGACCCCGCCATGGCGGTGACGGACGAGGTGCCGCCCTGGATGGTGGTCGTGACATCGTCAAAGTATCCAGCGCCCACCTCCTGTTGGTGTGCGACGAAGGTGTACCCGCGGCCCGCGGCGGAAAATTCCGGTTCCTGCACCTGGTTCACGTAATGCTTCATGCCCTCGCCCGCAGCGTAGTCCTTCGCTAGGCTGAACATGTTGTACCACATGCTGTGGATGCCGGCGAGGGTGATGAACTGGTAGGTGTAGCCCATCGCGGCCAACTCGTCCTGGAAGGAGGCAATTGCGCTGTCGTCGAGATTTTTCTTCCAGTTGAATGAAGGAGAGCAGTTGTAGGCCAGGAGCTGCCCCGGGTTTTCCCTGCGCACAGCTTCCGCCCATTCACGGGCGAAGCCGAGATCCGGAGTGCCGGTTTCACACCATACCATGTCCGCGTAGGGTGCATAGGCCACTCCCCTGGCAACGGACTGCTCCAGGCCGTTCCGCACCCGGTAAAATCCCTCAGCGGTGCGTTCGCCGGTCAGGAAGGGTCGGTCCCGAACATCGTAATCCGAGGTCAGCAGGTTGGCAGCCTCGGCATCGGTGCGGGCGAGTATCAGTGTGGACACCCCTGCCACGTCACAGGCCAGTCGTGCTGCCACCAGTTTCTGGATGGCCTCCTCGGTAGGCACCAGTACCTTTCCGCCCATGTGGCCGCACTTCTTCACGGCGGCGAGCTGATCCTCGAAGTGCACACCGCCGGCTCCGGCGCTGATCATGTTTCGGGTGAGTTCATAGGCGTTCAGTACGCCGCCGAAGCCGGCTTCACCATCCGCCACGACCGGCAGAAAATAGTCGACGTACCCGTCATCACCGGGCTCAATGCCCCGCTGCCACTGGATCTGGTCGGCCCGGGCGAAGGCGTTGTTGATCCGTCGCACCACCGTGGGGACAGAGTCGTAGGCGTACAGGGACTGGTCAGGGTACATGGATTCCGAGGTGTTGGCATCAGCGGCCACCTGCCAGCCGGACAGGTAGACCGCTTCGATGCCCGCCTTGGCCTGCTGTACCGCCTGGCCGCCCGTCAGGGCTCCAAGACAGTTCACATAGCCTTTGCGGGCTCCGCCATGAATCAGGCCGAACAGCTTTTCCGCTCCACGTTGGGCATAGGTGAGTTCCGGTTGCACCGATCCGCGCAACCGGACTACATCCTCCGCGCTGTAGTTGCGCCGCACGTCTTTCCAGCGGGGACTTTCGGCCCAATCCTTTTCTAGGGCGGAAACCTGCTCCGCCCGGGTCATATTTCTGCTCATCGCCTGTTTCCTCAAAGGTACAATCGGTCAATTCAATCATCCGGAATCAGCCCGCAGGGGACAAGACTGCAATAAACCAATTGTTTTAATGTCAATTCTTGAAATTTCAAATTATAGTTAATTTCAATAATTAATATAATAAAATGGCATGGCTCGGTGCCAGATTAACCACAGCACAGTACAGACCGATGATGACGACGCACGGCACGATCCCTTCCCATGGATGACCATACCGGCACGCAATGGAACATCGTGTCCGATCTGGTACTGGGCGAATTCCGTGATTTTTACCGGCAGTTCAAGGAAATACCGGAACTCTCGAGGAAGGCCTTTGAAAGGCGTGATCATGCCAGTTCCCTGCGGCTGAGCAGTCGTCGGCTGCAGCTCTACAGTATCAGCATCCGTGACTTCAGCGACCGCATCAAGCGGGAGTACCCGGTACTGGCTGGTGACGAGTCCTCCTGGGAAATGGTGGAGAAGCGATATCTCGAAGCGGTGGAAGGGGAGTATGCAGCGGATCTGGCGATGGCCTACCTGCATTCCATCAGGCGCAAGATCTACCAGGGGGAGTGGCGGGTCAACGATTACGCCAGCTATCGCAGCAAATACGAAACCGACGAGGTGATGGCCGACCAGCTTGTACGGTACGAGATCCGGAACAGGCTGACCGTGCAGACCGTGAAGGAGGTCCTTGCCATGGAGGCGTTCGAAGTGCCCTATGAGGACATGGACCGCGATGCCCGGCGGATCGTGACCCGGGCGTACCGCAACCTCGGCCTCGAGTCGCGCCTGCGGGACACCCCCATGGTAATCGAAATGTTCCCGGCGGGGTTTTATCGCAACCGTGGTGCCTACATGGTGGGCCGTACGACATTCGACCATGAGCGGTATCGCCCCTTCATCATCGCATTATTGAATGGCGACAAGGGACTCTACGTGGATGCGCTCATCAACAGTGCCACCTATGCGCACAACATGTTCAGTTCCACACTGGCGAACTTTCATGTCACCAGTTTCTACTATCATGAACTGTGTCGTTTCCTGCGCAGTATCATGCCCATGCGTCCCCTGGGGCTGCATTATTCCACCGTGGGATACAATCATCTCGGGAAGGTGGCGGTGATGAACGAACTGGAGGCGGAGTTCGAGTCGGGCGGTCGCCCCATGGACGTGGCTCCAGGAAAACCCGGCACTGTGGCAATCGGGTTCTGCATGCCGGATTCGGCCTATGTGCTCAAGGTCGTGCGGGACAAGCCGACCGGCGGTTACAAGTGGGGCAGGTTTGACGGGGTTCCGTCGGTGCTCAGAAAGTACACCAGGGTACACGAGATCAATCGAACCGACAGCATGCTTGATGCCATCATCTTCTATAACCTCCGGCTGAATGTTTCCTGGTTTGCTGGGGAGTTGCTGGATCAGCTGCTGGAATACGCCAGAGAAAGCGTATACCTGGATGGCGATGCACTGGTTTTCCGTTATCTCATCGTGCAGCGCCGCCTGACACCGTTGCCGGTTTACCTGGAGAACGCCACGCCAAAGCAGGCAGAGACAGCGATGGTCAATCTTGGATACTGCATCAAGAACAATGCCGCGGGAAACATATTCAACCGGGATCTGGATGCACGCAACTATGGTGTCACCTCCTATCTGAAGGTGTACCTGTACGACTACGATGCCCTGGAGGATCTTACTGACGTCAAGATCCGCACCAATACCGATCGCATCGATGGTGAGGAGGATATCCCCGACTGGTATTTCGAGGACGGGGTGGTATTCTTGCCGGAGGAACTGGTTGCAGGGCTGTGCCTGCCCTATCGGGAACTGCGGCGTCATTTCGAGGCCGAGCACCCCATGCTGCTGACGGTGGATTACTGGGAGTCCATCCAGCGGGACCTGCAGACGGGGAAGGTGCCGGTTGTCAGCGTTTATCCGGACACCGAACGCCTCACGGGGAACGATGACTGATCATCCCGGTGCAGGGAGTACCCAACGGTCGTAGGACCACAGGGTCAGATAGTAAACCAGCAGCAGCTGACACAACAGCACGAAGGTTCCTGTCCAGCGGATCATGGCCGCTTCCCGGGGGCCGGGGTCGCCATCGCCCCGGGCCAGCATCCATCGGACCAGCTTTCCGTGCAGGTGGGCCGGTAGTGCACCAATGATACCGCCGGTGATGGCCAATCCGCACAGCAGATACGCGAGTCCCCGCAGGGTGAACAGCAAAGACCAGGCATTGCCCTGCCAGGTCAGGAACAGGGTGACCCCCAGGAAGGCCATGGCCGCGAAGTTCAAGACCAGCCGGCCGGCGACCAGCCCGGCTGCCCGTTCCGAAAGCAGGCCCATCAGCGTCCGTCATAGCGGTTGACAAGTTCCCCGACACCTTCAATGAGGATGCGCACGGTCCAGCCGTCCTTCAGGGCGCCGGCTCCCACGGATGTGCCGCAGGCGATGATGTCTCCCGGATTCAGCGTCATGTCATGGGAGATGCGGCTCACGATTTCCCGCGGTCCGTAGATCATGTCGCTGACAGGGTAATTCTGCCGCTCCTGGACTTCGCCTTCGCCTTCCAGGTATGTCATGACGACCAGTTCATCCGGATTGACGCCGCAGGTGATGCCGGGCCCGAACACACCGAACCCGTCAAAGCACTTGGCCCTGGTCCAGTGGGCAAACTTCTGCTCACTGAAAAGATGCTCAAGCGCGGTCACATCGTTGATACAGGTATAGCCGAATATGTATTCATCGGCATCCCCGACCGAAACATTGTGGCAGTCCCGGCCGATGACAATGCCGAGTTCTCCCTCGAACAGCACCTTGCCGCCGCAGGCGTCGGGTCTTCGGATCACAGCGCCGGCGGGGGCATAGGTATTCGGGGTCTTGACGAAGTACCAGGGATGTCCGGGCTTCGGCAGACCGGTCTTTTCCATGGTGGCATGGAAATTGTTCCACAGAGCCAGCATCTTGCCTGGAACGCAGGGCGTCAGGATAGTGACATCGCTGAGCGCCACGACCTCGCCGGTGGCCTGCGTGGGTCCGAACATGTCCCCCTCGTGCACACGGATGGAGGCCTGCTCAAGCAGACCGAATGCGGTATTTCCAGAATTTTCGAATCGGATCCAGGTAGCCATACAGTAAAATCAGGGTTATCGTTGAGGGTATTGCAGCATGTTCACGTGCAGATGCTGACGGACCATGTCCGGTCAACCGGTGCCGGCGGACAAGAGCGGAAGATAGCACCGGTGCCGGGGCATTGTGTAGACCCGGATAGGGTGGTACTCTTGGTATATGGTATACAATATACAAGAATGATGAATCACAATCAGATACACCGAAAGTGACCGGCTGGTGTACAACAATCATGCGGATATCCGGCTGTTCCGGCCTGGTTTAATCTTGATTTCCTCATAGTGATCCAAATCCAACTCGCAATCTAACATGAACATCCATGAGTACCAGGCCAAGCAGTTGCTTGGTGATTGCGGAGTTACAGTGCCCAGGGGAAAACCGGCGTTCAGCGTCGATGATGCCGAGAGCGCAGCCCGTGAACTGGGCGGTCCGGTCTGGGTGGTCAAGGCGCAGATTCATGCCGGCGGCCGCGGCAAGGCCGGCGGTGTCAAGGTAGTGGATTCCATCGAAAAGGTGCGCGAGGCTGCCGGCAATATGCTGGGCATGACCCTGGTCACCCATCAGACCGGCGCGGAAGGAAAGGTGGTCAAGCGGCTGTACATCGAGGAAGGCTGCGATATTGCCAGTGAACTCTATCTCGGATTGCTCATCGACCGCGCCACCAGCCGCGTCACCATCATTGCCTCCACGGAGGGAGGCATGGATATCGAGGAGGTGGCGGAGAATACGCCCGAAAAGATCATCACCGTGGTGATCGATCCCGCTACCGGCCTGCAGCCGTTTCACGCCCGGCGTCTGGCCTTCGGTCTTGGACTCGAGGGAGATCAGGTACGGTCCGCGGTGAATTTCCTGGCCGCGATGTACCGCTCATTCGTGGATCTGGATGCCAGCATGGTGGAAATCAACCCACTGGTCGTCCAGGGGGATGGCAGCCTGATCGCACTGGATGCCAAGATGAATTTCGACAGCAACGCACTGTATCGCCATCCGAACGTGATGGCGCTCCGGGACGAGGACGAGGAGGATCCGGCGGAGATCGAGGCCAGCAAGCACGACCTCAGCTACATCAAGCTGGACGGGTCCATCGGCTGCATGGTGAACGGCGCCGGACTCGCCATGGCCACCATGGACATTATCCAGCTGTACGGCAGTTCGCCGGCGAACTTTCTCGACGTGGGCGGCGGCGCCACCGCGGAAAAGGTCACCGTGGCATTCAAGATCATCCTCGCGGATGAAAATGTCAGGGGCATCCTGGTGAACATCTTCGGCGGGATCATGCGTTGCGACGTGATCGCGGAGGGCATTGTCACGGCAGCCAGGGAGGTTTCCCTGGACCGGCCCCTGGTGGTGCGACTCGAGGGTACCAACGTGGAGAAGGGAAAGAAGATACTGGAGGATTCCGGGTTGCCCATTCTTTCCGCCGACAACCTTGCGGATGCTGCAGAAAAAGCCGTCAAGGCAGTGAAGGAGGCCGCATAATGTCCGTTCTGGTCAACAAGGACACCCGAGTCATCTGCCAGGGATTCACCGGTTCCACCGCCACGTTTCACAGCGAGCAGGCGGTCGCCTACGGAACCCGCATGGTGGGTGGAGTCACGCCGGGCAAGGGGGGCCAGAACCATCTGGGCCTGCCCGTTTTCGACACGGTCCGGGATGCGGTGGAGCAGACCGGTGCAACCGCATCGGTGATCTACGTTCCCCCGCCATTTGCCGCGGATGCGATCATGGAGTCCATCGATGCGGAAATCCCCCTGATCGTCTGTATCACCGAGGGTGTCCCGGTGCTGGACATGGTCCGGGTGAAACGCATGCTGCAGGGATCGGACAGCCGGTTGGTGGGCCCGAACTGCCCCGGCGTCATTACTCCGGATGAATGCAAGATCGGAATCATGCCGGGTCATATCCATCAGAAGGGCAGTGTCGGGATCGTGTCCCGCTCAGGTACGCTGACCTATGAGGCGGTGGCCCAAACCACGGCCGCGGGCATGGGCCAGAGCACCTGCATAGGGATTGGCGGGGATCCCGTCAACGGAACCAGCTTCATCGATTGTCTCGAATTGTTCCTGGGAGATCCAGAGACGGAATCCATCATCATGATCGGGGAGATCGGGGGCACTGCCGAGGAAGAGGCTGCGGATTTCATCCGCCAGAGCAAGATCAAGAAACCCATGTGCGGATTCATCGCCGGGGTGACGGCACCGCCGGGCCGCCGCATGGGGCATGCCGGCGCCATCATCGCCGGGGGAAAGGGCGGCGCAGGCGACAAGATCGAAGCACTGCAGTCCGCCGGAATCGCAGTTGCAGACTCCCCGGCATCGTTGGGTACGACCCTGAAGGCGGCCCTCGGAAACTGATCTTCCCCGGCAGCCGGGTGCACGGAACCGGCACCCGACCATCCGCCATGCGATCCCGGGGTCAGTCGGCAGGGCGACAGATCATGGCGTGGGCGGACGCATTTGTCCGTCCACGATGGGTTATTAAACAACCATAGAATTCACGGATGGCATCAGCCCGGACCTGGTCCCGTGTCCGTGGCGATGCTCCGTGAGCCACAACCACGCAGGAACACTTCATGGGTGTAGTACCAAGAGAACCGCAGCTGCGCGGGCATCCCGGCAGCGGCAAGAAGAAAACCCGAAGCCGGCCCAAGGGGCGCCAGGTCGACCCGGTGGTGCTTTTTGAAATTCGTTCGCTGATCGGGACCGATACCCGACGCGACCTGTTGATCGAGTACCTCCACCGTATCCAGGACCGGTTCGGTCACATCAGTCCCGCGCATATTGCCGCCCTTGCGGACCACATGGGGCTGGCCCAGGCCGAGGTCTACGAGGTGGCGACGTTCTATGCCCATTTTGATGTACTCGCGGAAGGTGAGGCACCTCCGCCGGAGGTCACCATCCGTGTCTGCGACAGCATCTCCTGCCAGTTGGCCGGTGCGGAACAGCTGATTGAGGAACTGAAACGGAATGCAGGAGACGATGTCCGGGTGTTGCGGGCCCCCTGCATGGGGCGATGTGATACCGCACCCGTGGCCGAGGTGGGCCACAACCACATTGCATGCGCCGACAGTGCAGGACTCCTGCGGGCGGCCGAGGAGCGCGACCTTCACCCCAGGCAGCCCGACTACCGGAACCTGGCGGCCTACCAGGCCGATGGCGGCTATGCGCTGCTCAGGTCCTGCCTGTCGGGCGAACGCGACCCGCAGGAGATCATCGACACGCTGAACCAGTCCTCTCTCGCGGGGCTTGGCGGTGCCGGGTTTCCCACTGGACGCAAATGGAGCATCGTCCGGGAATATCCCGGACCGCGCCTGATGGCGGTGAACGGTGACGAGGGCGAACCGGGAACGTTCAAGGATCGTGTGTACCTGGAGTCCGACCCCCATCGTTTTATCGAGGGCATGCTCATCGCCGCCTGGGTGGTGGGTGCGGAAAAGTGTTTCGTCTACATCCGTGACGAGTATCCGGCTGCGGTTGCGCTGCTCAGTGAGGAGTTGGACAGGGTGAGGGATGAAGGTCTTGCACACCATGTCGAATTCGAGGTCCGGCGGGGGGCCGGGGCGTACATCTGCGGCGAGGAATCCTCCATGATCGAATCCATCGAGGGCAAGCGGGGGCTGCCCCGCAACCGCCCGCCCTACGTGGCGGAAGTGGGACTCTTCGGGCGGCCGACGCTGGTGAACAATGTCGAGACGCTCTACTGGGTCCGTGACATCGTCGAAAAGGGGGCGGAATGGTTCTCCGGTGCCGGCGCCCATGGCCGCAGGGGTTGGCGCTCCTACTCGGTATCCGGGCGTGTCAACAGGCCCGGCATGGTGCTCGCCCCGGCCGGAACCACGGTCAATGAACTGATCGAGAACCACTGCGGCGGCATGCAGGAGGGTCACACGTTCAAGGGCTATCTCCCCGGTGGTGCATCGGGCGGAATTCTGCCGGCCAGCCTGGGTGATGTGCCGATGGATTTCGGCACCCTGCAGGAATACGACTGTTTCATCGGTTCGGCCGCCGTGGTGATCTTCAGCGACCAGGACAACATGAAGGACGTCGCCCTGAATCTCATGCGCTTCTTCGAGGATGAAAGCTGCGGCCAGTGTACGCCTTGCCGGGTCGGCACGGAAAAGGCCGTCAGGCTGATGGAAAAACCCGCATGGGATACCGGACTGCTGGAGGAGCTCGGCACCGTGATGGCGGACGCCTCCATCTGCGGTCTCGGTCAGGCCGCGGGCAACCCGATACATTGCGTCCTTAAATACTTTAAGGAGGATCTTTAAATGTCAGATAAAATTAAATTTTATATCAACGGAGAGGAGGTGGAGGCAGCACCTGGCCAAACCATCTGGCAGGTAGCGAAGAGCCATGACGTGGAGGTCCCCCATCTGTGTTATTCCCCCAAGCCGGACTACCGGCCGGATGGGAATTGCCGCGCCTGCATGGTGGAAATCGAGGGTGAGCGGGTGCTGGCGGCATCCTGTCTCAGAACGCCGGCCGAGGGAATGAAGGTGGTCACGGACAGCCATCGGGCCAGGACCGCCCAGCGCATGGTGATGGAGATGCTGGTGGCGGATCAGCCACCCAGGGAAATTGCGCACGATCGCAACAGTCATTTCTGGCAATGGGCGGACCGACTGGAAGTCGGCGAAAGCCGCCTTGAGCCCCGGGCCCCGCACTCGCCGGATCCCAGTCATCCCGCCATGCATGTTGCCCTGGATGCCTGCATTCAATGCAATCTGTGCGTTCGTGCCTGCCGCGAGGTCCAGGTCAATGACGTGATCGGCATGGCGAACCGCGGCGCACAGGCAAAGATCGTGTTCGATCAGGACGACCCCATGGGCCTGAGTACCTGCGTTGCCTGCGGGGAATGCGTGCAGGCCTGCCCCACCGGGGCGCTGATGGAATCCAACCTGGTGGATGCCTCTGGAGTGGACCGGAACCTCGACATGGACGAGGTCCACAGCGTCTGCCCGTATTGCGGCGTGGGCTGTCAACTCACCTACCGGATCCGGGACAACAAGATTGTGGCAGTGGACGGCCGCGACGGGCCTGCTAACGCAAACCGGCTGTGCGTCAAGGGCCGTTTCGGTTTCGATTACGTGCAGCACCCCCATCGCCTGACCGTACCGCTGATCCGCAAGGAGGGGGCCGCCAAGCACGGTGACCTGGACCTGGACCCTGCCAATCCCTGGACCCATTTCCGCGAGGCCACCTGGAAGGAGGCCCTTGACCTGGCCGGGGGCGGCCTGAACAGGATTCGCGAGGAAAGGGGGGGCGGTGCCCTGGCCGGATTCGGTTCCGCCAAGGGTTCCAACGAGGAAGCCTACCTGTTCCAGAAACTGGTGCGAACGGGCTTCGGCACCAACAACGTCGACCACTGCACACGGCTTTGTCATGCCTCATCGGTGGCCGCATTGCTCGAAGGAGTGGGATCCGGGGCGGTTTCCGCTCCCTTCAACGCGGTGAACGAAAGCGATTGCGTCATCGTCATCGGGGCCAACCCGGTGGAGAACCATCCCGTGGCAGCGACCTTCTTCAAGCAGGCCGCCAAGCGCGGCGACCTGATCGTCATGGACCCGCGCGGAACCGCCCTGAAGCGTCATGCCACACACATGCTGCAGTTCAAGCCCGGAGCGGACGTATCCATGCTGAACGCGATGCTGAACGTGATCATCACGGAAGGACTGGTGAATGAGGAATACGTGGCCCGCCATACGGAAGGATACGAAAACCTGAAGAAGCACATCGGCCCCTTCACTCCCGAGGCCATGGCACCCATTTGCGGCATCGACGCCCGGACACTTCGTACCGTGGCGCGCAAGTACGCCACCGCGAAGGCTGCCATCATCTTCTGGGGGATGGGCATTTCGCAGCATATCCACGGCACGGACAATTCCCGCTGCCTGATCGCCCTGGCACTGGTTACCGGCCAGGTGGGCCGACCCGGAACGGGCCTGCATCCGCTGCGTGGGCAAAACAACGTCCAGGGGGCTTCGGATGCAGGACTGATTCCAATGATGCTGCCGGACTACAACCTGGTAGACGTGCCGGATCTGCGCTCACGCTTCGAGGATGCCTGGGGCACAAGCCTGGACCCCCAGCGTGGACTGACCGTGGTCGAGATCATGGATGCAATCCATGCCGGGAAGATTACCGGTATGTATATCATGGGGGAAAATCCGGCGATGTCGGATCCCGATGTACAGCATGCCAGGGAGGCCCTGGCCAGGCTGGATCACCTGGTGGTGCAGGACCTGTTCCTGACTGAGACGGCATTTTATGCGGATGTCATCCTGCCGGCGTCCGCATGGCCGGAAAAGGACGGTACGGTCACCAATACCAACCGCCAGGTGCAGCTCGGTCGTGCTGCCCTGGAACTGCCCGGGGATGCTCGTCCGGACTGGTGGCTGATCCAGGAAATCGCGCGCCGGATCGGACTCGACTGGAGCTACGGCCACCCATCCGAAGTATTCGCCGAAATGGCTACCGTGATGCCATCGCTGAACAACATTACCTGGGAGCGGCTCGAGCGGGAGAGCGGTGTCACCTATCCCTGTGATGCCCCCGACTTGCCGGGTAACGATATCGTGTTCGGGGACGGTTTTCCAACACCCAGTGGCAAGGGCAGGCTTGTACCCGCCAACCTGATTCCACCCGACGAACAGCCGGATGCGGATTTCCCCATGGTACTGACCACCGGACGTCAACTCGAACACTGGCACACGGGGTCCATGACCCGGCGGACCCGTGTGCTCGACCAGATCGAACCGGAAGCCGTAGCGACACTGTCTCCGGCACTGCTGGAAAAGATGTCGATCAGGGGCGGTGACAGGGTCCGGGTATCCACCCGTCGGGGCGTGATTGAACTGAAGGTGAGGGCGGATTCATCGGTGCCGGAGGGGATGGTGTTCATCCCGTTCTGTTACGCGGAAGCAGCGGCCAACACACTGACCAATCCCGCGCTCGATCCGTTCGGCAAGATTCCGGAATTCAAGTACTGTGCCGCGAGGATTGAGGCGGTCACCTGACACCCGTTCATCCGCAGGACAGTAACCGAATCCGCCATTTTAGGCCCCATTGTGTTCTGGAGAGGTAAATGCCGGGGCCGGGTTCTGCACCATCGGGTCGGCATGGCCATCCCGGCGGATTTGCCGTTGGCGGAATAGCCATTCCCGGACATCCCCGTCAGCGTACCGCATTCCCTTCGGGAAGAATCCTTGCCGTGACAGGTGGGGACCACCGCCAATGCGGGGTTCCGGCTCTTTGCGGCGCATTGCGGGGAAGGTTGGTGCTGTTCTGCCCCGAGGCCGTTCCCTTCTCCGGTTTCAACCGCTCAATATGGTCACGGCTCAGGCAATCATCATGAGGTTCAGGGCGGGTTTCAGGTATTTACCCGTGTAGGAATTCCGTACCTTGATCACGTCTTCCGGGGTGCCGGCTGCGATGATTTCACCGCCCCCATCACCGCCTTCCGGGCCCAGGTCGATGATCCAGTCCGCGGTCTTGATGACGTCCAGGTTATGTTCGATGACCATCACGGTATTGCCATGATCCCTGAGGCGGTGCAGTACCCCGAGCAACTGGCGGATGTCATGGAAATGCAGTCCGGTGGTGGGCTCGTCCAGTACGTACAGGGTTCGCCCGGTGTCTCGCTTGGACAATTCCCGTGAAAGCTTGATGCGTTGTGCTTCGCCGCCGGACAGGGTGGTGGCGCTCTGGCCGAGGGTGATGTACCCCAGCCCCACATCCAGCAGGGTGTCCAGTTTCTTCTTGATTGTGGGGATCGCGGAAAAGAATTCTGCCGATTCCTCCACTGTCATCTGCAGCACCTCGCTGATGTTGCGGCCCTTGAAACGCACGTCCAGGGTTTCCCGGTTGTAGCGCTCTCCCTTGCACACGTCGCAGGCGACAAAGATATCCGGCAGGAAATGCATTTCCACCCTGATCATGCCGTCCCCCTGGCAGGCCTCACAACGGCCACCCTTGACGTTGAAGGAGAACCGGCCGGGCCTGTAGCCCCTGGCCCTGGCTTCCTGTGTATGGGTGAATATATCGCGTATGTGGGTGAACAGACCCGTATAGGTTGCGGGGTTGGACCGCGGGGTGCGTCCGATGGGGCTCTGGTCGATCATGATGATCTTGTCGAAATGATCCAGGCCGCTGATGTCTTCGAAAGGCATCGGACTTGCCCGCAGGAGTTGGAGCTGGTGGGCGACGGCCGGATAGAGAGTCCCGTTCACCAGGGTCGACTTGCCGGATCCTGAAACACCGGTCACACAGGTCAGCAATCCCACGGGAATCTCGGCGGTGACTCCCTTGAGATTGTTGCCCCGGGCGCCGGAGACACGCAGTACCCGTCCGGGGTCCATCGGGGTGCGCGTTGCTGGTATCGGGATGGTCTCCCGTCCGCTCAGGTAGCGGGCGGTGATCGACTCGGGGTCGTGGATCAGCTTCTGCGGTGGCCCTTCGGCGACCACTGCGCCGCCGTGCTTGCCTGCGCCCGGGCCGATGTCCACGACGTAGTCCGCACTGAGAATGGCTCCCTCGTCGTGTTCCACCATGATGACGGTGTTACCAAGGTCCCTCAGGTGGAACAGTGTCTCCAGCAGCCGGTTGTTGTCGCGCTGGTGCAGACCGATCGAGGGTTCATCCAGCACATACATCACCCCCACGAGTCCGGACCCGATCTGGGAGGCCAGACGGATTCGCTGGGCCTCGCCGCCGGAAAGGGTTTCCGCCGCACGGGACAGGGTCAGATAATTCAGTCCCACATTGGTGAGAAATCCGAGGCGGGCCTTGATTTCATGTGCGATCTTCGCGGCAATCTTCGCACGTCGGCCTTCCAGCTCCAGGGAGGCAAAAAAATCGAGCGCCCGGTCCACCGTCATGGTGGTGATATCCTGGATCGTACGGTTGCCGACATATACGTGGCGCGCCGCTCGCCTGAGCCGGCTGCCTTCGCAGGCGCTGCAGGGGCGAGTGCTCATGTTGCGGGCCAGTTCCTCCCGAGCCGCACTGGATTCGGTTTCCCGGTAGCGTCGTTCGTAATTGTTGATCACGCCTTCGAATACATGCTGCTTCCGGAAGTGCGTACCGTGCCGGAAATACACGAAGTCGATTTTTTCCCGACCGCTGCCGTAGAGTACGAAGTCCTGCTGTTTCCGCGTCAGCGTGTTGAACGGCTGGTCCACACTGAATCCGTAGTGATCCGCCAGGCAGGAAAGCTGGGTAAAAAAGTAGGCGCTCCGGCGGTCCCAGCCGCGAATGGCGCCGGCGGATAGTGATAGTTCCGGATCCACGACGATACGGTCCGGGTCGAAGAACAGCATCACGCCGAGCCCATCGCATTCCTGGCAGGCCCCGGCGGGATTGTTGAAGGAAAACAGTCTCGGCTCCAGCTCGGTCAGGCTGTACCCGCAGTGGGGGCAGGCGAACTTGCTGGAAAACAGGAAGGACTTCGACACCTGACGGTCATCGCCAAGCACCGCGACCCGGACAGTGCCATCCGTGAGAGCCAATGCGGTTTCGAAGGATTCCGCCAGTCGCTGCTGATTGCCGTCCCTGGCCACGACCCGGTCCACCACCACCTCGATACTGTGCTTGTAGCGCTTGTCCAGCTTGGGTGGAGTGTCGAGTTCGACCGTTTCCCCATCGACCACGGCGCGAATGTAGCCCTGGGAATGGAGTTCCCCCAGGAGCTGCTGAAACTCTCCCTTGCGGTCATTGACCACCGGCGCCAGCAACATCAGGCGGCTCTCCCCGAGAGACATGACCTGGTCCACCATCTGGCTCACGGTCTGGGCCTCCAGGGTGATGTCGTGGTTCGGGCAACGGGGTTCCCCGATACGGGCGAACAGCAGGCGAAGGTAATCATAGACTTCGGTTACCGTGCCGACCGTGGAGCGCGGATTGTGGGAGGAAGACTTCTGCTCGATGCTGATTGCCGGGGAGAGTCCCTCAATCAGGTCCACCTCCGGTTTCTCCATCATCGAAAGGAATTGCCGAGCGTAGGTAGAGAGGGATTCGACATAGCGTCGCTGACCCTCCGCGTAGATGGTGTCAAAGGCCAGTGAGGACTTTCCCGAACCTGACAGCCCCGTGAAAACGATGAGCTGATCCCGGGTAAGGTCGAGATCAATCGCCTTGAGGTTGTGCGTGCGCGCACCGCGGATTCGGATTTTTTCGGTGGACACGAAAGCTGCCAGCGAGTCTGGACAAACCTGATACTATACGCCGTCTTCCAACTCCGAGCCAAATAAAAATTGCGTGAAGGATTGCCTGCCGCCAGTCCGATGAATGCGATGGAACGGCGGTCAGTGCTGGCACTGTCCGGCGTCGTTTCCGCGCGCATGTTCGGGCTCTTCCTGCTGCTGCCGGTACTGGCCCTGCATGCTGCTGTCATGCCGGGCAGCACGCCGTTCCTGGTGGGACTGGCCCTGGGCATCTACGGATTGACGCAGGCCCTGTTCCAGCTTTCTTTCGGCATGTGCTCGGACATTTTCGGCCGCAGGGGCGTGATCGCGTTCGGACTCCTCATCTTCATCGCCGGCAGCGTGGTTGCCGCCCTTGCAGACACGCTGCCATGGCTGATCGCAGGTCGCGCGATTCAGGGCGCGGGAGCCGTGTCCTCGGCAGTGCTGGCACTGACGGCGGACCTGACTCGCGAGGAACAACGCACCAAGGCCATGGCACTGATCGGGATCAGTATCGGCGCGGTGTTCCTCACGTCCATGGCTCTGGCACCCGCGCTGTCTCTGTACATCGGTGTCCAGGGACTGTTCTGGCTGACTGCGGGGCTTGGTGTCGTGGCGCTGTTTCTGCTGTACGGCGTTGTGCCGTCCCCGTCCAGACATTTGCGGCATCGCGATGTCACGCCCACCACCAGTCGGGTGCCTGCGGTTCTGCGCGACCCGCAGTTGCTGCGCCTGAATGTCGGTGCCTTTGTCCTGCACCTGGTTCTTACGGCCCTGTTCGTGGTCGTGCCCGCCGAATTGTCCCGGATGGGAGATATGGCATTGCACGAACACTGGAAAGTCTATTTCCCGGTACTGCTGATGTCCGTGATCGGCATGGCGCCCTTGATTGTTATGGGTTCCAGAACCAACATGGTTGCACCCATGTTCCGAATCGCCATTTTCCTGCTCCTGGCCGCCCTGGGCGGGTTTGCGCTGGTGACGTGGGGAGACGGCAGTCCCTTCCTGTGGCTGCCTGCCTGCCTGTGGGTGTTTTTCTGCGGTTTCAACGCGCTGGAGGCAATGTTGCCCTCCCTGGTCTCACGGGTGTCTCCGGCGGCAGACAAGGGTACGGCCATCGGTATCTTCAATACCTTCCAGTTCTTCGGTGTGTTCGTCGGCGGCGGCCTGGCGGGCTGGATGTCGGGCGGTTACGGTGCCGGTGCGGTGTTTCTCCTGTGCGCGGTACTGGTGCTGGCTTGGCTGGTCATTGCCTGGCTGTCACCGGCGTTCCGCCTTTCATCCTCACGGGTGATCCATATCGGAGACTCGGCAAATCACTCGCACAGGGAAGCCCTGGTTGATAGAATACAGGCAGTCAGAGGCGTCCAGGAGGTAACCATCGTGCGCGGCGAGACATTGGCGTACCTCAAGGTCGATGACAGGGAATTGGATATCGCCGCACTTCAGAAACTTGACCAAATACGGGGAGATTAATCACGATGCCCAATAGAGGAATCAACAAGGTGATCCTGGTGGGGAACCTGGGGCGTGACCCGGAAATCCGCTACACGCAAAGCGGTGATCCCATTGCCAATATCAACCTGGCCACCAGTGAATCCTGGAAGGACAGGAATACCGGCGAAACCCGGGAGAATACCGAATGGCATCGTGTGGTCATGTTTCGCGGCCTGGCAAAAGTTGCCGAGGACTGGCTCAAGAAGGGGCAGCAGGTGTATATCGAAGGCCGGTTGCAAACCCGAAAATGGCAGGATCAAAGTGGCCAGGACCGCTGGACAACCGAGATCATCGCCAACGACATGCAGATGCTTGGTGGGCGTGGTGGAACTGGTGGCGGGGCAGGGGACGACTATGACCAGTCCGCGCCGTCCCGCCCGACATCCGGCCCAGCCACGAACCCCCGGGAAGGCGGCAGCCAGCAACCCAAGGGTGCGTTTGACGATTTCGACGACGACATCCCGTTCTGAGATTCGGGCGCTGGCAGCCCGGCAAGCAACAGCCGGAGCAGGTCAATCCGTGGTTATTCCGGCCGCGGTCACTCAGTCTTGAGAATGGAGTGGTTCTGTAGGAGAATCGCGCCTGTTCTGCGCGGGCGGCGGGAGTTGGTATCCGGCCGGTCCCGTAGCCCATGCAATCCTTATCAGGATTCCTGAAGCAATCCACAGAAGAGGCACAGCGATGAACGACCGGAACCACGGGAACGGACAGCAACGCACCACCGACATTGGGAAATTCCGAGAATTCCCTTGGGCGTCCTGTACGGATTCGGGCGCGACCCCGGGGTTGACATGGTCAGATGATGGTCAGACCATGATTGCCGAGCCGAGCCGAGCCGAGCCGAGCCGAGCCGAGCCGAGCCGAGCCGAGCCGAGCCGAGCCGAGCCGCCCTGTTTGTATTTTCATGGCTTCGTCGCCTAGTATCCTCTCTATCTGAGTCCGACCTTCCCGCCCGCTGCACCCTTGCCGGCGTCCTGCGCCGTGTTGCAGCCATTGCACTCCTGCTTGGCCTTGCCGCTGGTGCACAGGCACAGAGTGCGCCTTCCCTGGTTCTTGACCCCACCGAGATAGCGGCCGCTTCCCTGGATGGGGCGACGATCACATTGATTCCGAAGAACGCCACTTTTATGTCGGCTGGCGGGAGCGGTGGTGCCGTAGAGAAATACATTCACCCGGATGACCGGATTCCGGGAAATGCTGAGGGTTTGAAAAACCCGACCGCCGAAGCCAGGCTGAGCGCAGCAGGTCTTGCCCTGATTACATTGTCGGGTGCGCCTTCGGGACTGACGATCGCAAGCGGCAAGCTACTCGCGCGTGAGGCTACTCACTCGCACGGTGGCGCTACCCAAGGCCATCGCTCCGCGCAGATCACTCTCGCCTACAGCGGTTCGGCGATCACAGTGGACGATCCGGTAACGGTGACTGTCACAGGTGGCAAGCAGCCGAGAGGCTTGCTTCGGTTTGGGAACCAGCAGGACGTGACATTCCCTCCAAACCTTTCCGACACCTTCACGATCAAGGGCGCGCAAGTCACTCCCGTCACCCCCACAACCAACGCCACCCGGTTTCTCTCGCTCTCGCTGGACCGGGGCAAGGATACTTGCCCTGTTGGTGGAGGCAGCAGCAAAACCTACACATGCGTGAAGGAGACGGATTCAGCGCCGAAGAATGTGGAGTTCCAGGTCAAGACCGACCAGACTTCTTCATCGGCCTTGCCCTTCCGCCTGTGCTTCTCCGGCAGCGCCACGCGGCGCACCGGCGGCAATGCCGAGCAGGACGACTATCTGATACAGGAACGGGTGGGGAGCGCCTGGCAGACCAGAAACAGTGGCTGCGTCGATTCGTCCATCGCCGCCAACCAACCACTGAAGCGGTTCCGCATCCAGGTCCTTGGAGACAACCACCACGAGCAGGTGCCGATGTGGGTCGACGGCAAGGAGCGGCTGGTGATATCGGGGCAGGAAACGGTCAATATCGCATTGAATCCGAACCCGGCAAAGCCGCTCCCTTCACCCTACGGGATCGACAGCGTGTTCAGTATCAAGACCCTGGTGATCGATGACGACGATTATCACCAGCAGCCGCTTGCCTTCGGCACCTGGGCCGGCAAACCGGGCGTGAGAGAAGGCAGACCGTCCCTCGATCAGGATGTCGGCATCCCGTTCTCGGCGCAGGCCGGTTGGGATAACACGGTAACCTACCGGGTGGTACCCGGGAATGAGGACGGGGGCAGCACGGCAACCTACGGCACCGACTACCGCCTGCGCGGCGGCTACAACCGGAACACCAACCGGGGCACGATGACGCTGGCGAAGGGGAAGACGCTTGCGTCGCTGCCGATCACGGTCATCGAGGACACACTGATCGAGGGAACCGAGACGGTGGTCCTGGAGATGGTAGGCACGGGCACCCACTCAGTGGGCTCGCCGAACCGGATCACGATATACATCCAGGACGACGAAGCGAAGCCCCTGCTCAAGGTCGACGAGCACGGGACGGTCCTGAGGGACGGGGTCGACAGTGGGCACAGGATCAAGATCGCTCTGGCCCCTGCGCATTCCTCGATACCCGACCGGCCGCTGCAGGTCGATGCGCATTTCGAGTATTGCGTGACGGGCTCGGCGACGCTCGGCGACGACTACACGCTGGTGCGCCCGGACGGCATGAAGGTCACGACGGGCTGCCACCTCGCGACCCTGCCGAAGGGGGAGCTCGGCACCTACCTCGATCTGACGCTGTTCGACGATGGCAGCTCAGATGAGCCGGACGAGTCGGTGAAAATCCGGCTGCAGAAGAGCACCGTGTCAGGCAAGGAGACCACGGACCTGCTGGAGATCCCGAACTCGACCCGCATTGCCAACGAGACCATCAGCACGGTCATCACCATCAAGGACGACCTGCCCGTTCTGAAGGTGTCGGGGTACCAGGACAAGAAGGACTACTCGCACCACGCCAGGTTCACCATCCGCTCGGTCAATGGCGGCCTGCCCACTGACCTCTATGTCAAGTGGGAGGTCGAGGACACGGGCGATGTGGTCAACGACAACCGCAAGCAGGGTCTGGGCAAGTCGGGCTACAAGGCACTCACCAGGGGTTTCTCCGAGTTCAGGGTCCCCATCGGGATCCGGCACAATGCCGGGGCGGGCAGCGCGACCTTCAAGGTAACGCCCACCGGCCGTCCGTTCCGGCTGGCTCCGGGCAGCAAGTGCGTGCGGATCAATGGCGGGCTATGCCCCGTGGGCAACAACGCGCCCGCGCAGGCCGCGCCGGCGCAGGCGCCCACTGAAACAGTCTCCAACCTGCAGCTGGCGGCGGTGGACGACGCCAGCGCCAGCGTCACCTGGGACGCGGTGGCACACGCCACCTCCTATGACGTGTCCTGGGAGGCCGAGAGCAGCGATCAGCAGACCGCCGTCTCCGGTGCCGAGAGCGTAACGGGCACCACGGCCACCATCCAGCACAACGCCCAGGAAGCGATGACACTGACGGTCACGGTGACACCGGAATACGTGGATGGTAACGGCGTGGTGCAGCCACTCGACACACTCGCCGCCACAGCAACGCTCAAGGTGGGGCCGGACAGTGATGCCCTGAGTGCCAGCGCCGAGAGCGCTGACAGCCAGACACCCTCTTGCGTCTCCGACGCCCTGCTGGCCGACGCCCAGCTGGCTGCGAGCGAGACCTGGCGGACCTCGGGCCATGTCGAGCGCTGGAGCCGGGTGCTGGCCGCCTTCGGGGTGAGTAACCAGTACAGCAACCGCCCGATGACCGTCGCCGAGGCGCAGGCGCAAGCGGATCGGGGCCTGAAGCGCTGGGCGCCGGTGGCGCCGGCGCTCGAATGCCTGGCGAACCTGCCGCAGGAGGAAGCACCGCAGGAAGAGGAAGCGCAGGCCGAGGAACAGCCGGTCACACCCGCCACGCCCGAGCTCAGCCTCCGGGCGGGCTCCGCCGTGGACGAGGGCGGCAATGCCACCTTCACAGTCACGGCCGATCCGGCCCCGGCCACCGACCTGACGGTCACCTGGACCGTCGCCCAGAGCGGCGAGTATCTGGCCGCGCCCGGTGCGGGCAGCCGGACGGTGGTGCTGGCGGCGGGCACGACCAGCACCGATCTCTCGGTGGCGACGGTGGACGACACGGCGGACGAGGCCGACGGCTCGGTGAGCGTCACCCTCGACACGGGCACCGGATACACGGTGGCCACGGGCAAGGGCAGCGGTACGGTGGCGGTGCGCGACAATGACGTGACACCCGCTACGCCCGAGCTCAGCCTCCGGGCGGGGTCCGCCGTGGACGAGGGCGGCAATGCCACCTTCACCCTCACCGCCGATCCCGCGCCTTCTGCCGACCTCACGGTCACCTGGACCGTCGCCCAGTCCGGCGAGTATCTGGATACCCCCGGCGCAGGTCACCGGACGGTGACGCTGACAGCAGGGGATACCAGCACCGCACTCTCCGTGGGCACGGTGGATGATGATGCGGACGAGGCCGACGGCTCGGTGTCCGTCACCCTCGGCACGGGCACGGGCTATACGATCGCCACGGGCCAGGGCAGCGCCGCGGTGGCGGTGCGCGACAATGACGAGCCGGTGATCCGCATTGTGGCCGGTACGGGTGTGACGGAAGGCAGCCCGGCCTCCTTTACGCTGACAGCCAGCCCGGTGCCGGCGGCACCGCTCGATGTGACCTTGAGCGTTGCCCAGAGCGGCGACTTCGCCGCTTCGGGCGAGATGGGATCACGGACGGTCACCGTCCCGGTCACGGGCAGCGCGACCTTCGAGGTCGCCACCGACGACGACGGCGCGGACGAGCCGGACGGCTCGGTCACGGCAACCGTCGATGCCGGCACGGGCTACACGGTGGCGGCATCGCCGGAGAATGCGGCCACGGTGGCGGTATCCGACAACGATGCAACGACGCCGACGTCGGGTCCGACGATCTCGATTGCCGATGCCACCCTGAAGGAGAACGAACGCAACGGTTGGTTCACGGTACGCTTGAGCAAGGCGACGGACCAGGATGTCCGCTTCGCCTACGCGACGCGCGAATCGACGCCAGTCTCGGCAACGGCGAACAGGGACTATAGCCACGTCCCGCGCGCGTGGCGCATAGGAAGCCGGATCAGGGCCGGCGAAACGTTCACAGAAATCCGTATCGGCATTCGCGACGACAGCCACGACGAGAATCCGGAGACGTTCGAGGTCGAGCTCTTCGACGCGTTCATGTACCGCTCGGGCCAGAAGGTGCCGGTGTCGATTACGGACGACGTCGCGGTCGGCACCATCGTCAACGACGACCCGATGCCGGCGGCGTGGCTGTCGCGGTTCGGTCGGACGGTGGCGGAGCAGGCGCTGGACGGAATCTCGGGCCGACTGTCGGCCCCGCGCACGGCGGGCACCGAAGGCACGTTCGGGGGCATTTCCCTGCAGCCCCGGGATTCCGGCGATGGGGACTCTGATCAGTCTGATCCATTGGATCCATTCAGCGAATTCAGCCAACTCAATCAATCCGACCCATTCAGCCCATTCAATCCATCCGGCCCTGTTCTCCATGGCTTCGGCATCGACGGGATTGACACGAATGAAGGAGTCGACGGCATGGCGCCCCCTGGCATCCGGACCATGACGCTGCAGGAACTGCTGCTGGGCAGTCATTTCACGGCGACGGGCCCCGGGGATTCCTCGGGGGGCAGCCTGGCACTGTGGGGCCGTGCGGCGCACTCGAGCTTCGATGGCAGGGAGGGGACGTTCTCGCTGGACGGAGAGGCGACCACGGCGCTGCTGGGGACCGACTATGCGCGGGGCCAGTGGCTGGTGGGCCTGGCGCTGCTGCAGAGCGGCGGGGAAGGCGGTTACCGGGATACGGAGACCGGGTCCCGCGCCGCGTCGCAGCTCTGTACGGATGCCGATCATGACATGGACCCGCAGACGAGGGAGGTTCTGTGCGGCGGTGCGGTCCGGGAGGGCGATGGAACGGTGGAGTCGTCGCTGACGGCGGCGGTTCCCTATGGCGCGATCCGGGTATCGGAGAGGCTGAAGCTGTGGGGCGCGCTGGGTTACGGCACGGGCGAAGTGACCCTCAAGCCGGAGGTGGGCGGCTCGCTTCGCTCCGACCTCACCTGGACGATGGCGTCGGCGGGCCTTCGGGGGGATGTGATCGCACCGCCGGCACAGGGATCCGGTCCGGCCCTGGCAATCACCTCGGATGCACTGTGGTCGCGGACGGAGTCGGACCGGACCAGCGAACTGGCAGCGTCGGACTCTGATGTAACCCGCCTGCGACTCGGTCTGGAGGGCAGCTGGCGCATCGCCACCGAGGGCGGAGGTCATGTCACGCCGAAGGTGGAGCTGGGACTGCGCCGGGACGGCGGGGATGCGGAGAGTGGATCGGGGGTGGAGGTTGGCGGGGGCATTGCCTGGGTGGACCCGAGTCTCGGACTGTCGCTGGACCTGTCGGGCCGTACGCTGATCACGCATGAGGCGGATGATCTCGAGGACCGTGGGTTTGCGGCTTCGCTTGCCTTCGATCCGGACCCGGCCTCGGAGCGTGGCCTGTCGCTTGCGCTTCGTCAGGAGATGGGCGGACAGGCCGAGGGTGGGCTTGATGCGCTGTTCCGGGCCGATCCGCTGGAGGACCGCACGGGCAGCGGCGAGACTGCCGCCCGCTGGACGGTGGAGGCGGCCTATGGCTTCCCGGCACTGGGGGGCCGTTTCACGGGGAGTCCCCATGCGGGGTTCGGGTTCATGGGAGACGGGCGTGACGTGACGGTTGGTTGGCGGCTGTCGCGGGTATCGTCGGGCGTTCCGGACCTGTCCTTCGGCGTGCGGGCGACGCGGCGGGAGAGCATGGGGACCGCCCCGGTGCATGGGGTGGGATTCGAGATGACCGTGCGGTGGTGAGTGCCGCCGGACTGTCCGAACCCGGTGCATCGCGGTGCCCGGCAGGGCTACTGCAGTCTGCCGGTGGGAAAATCCCTGGCGGAGGCCATATCGCCGCAACCCGGACTGCTGGAGCGGGCGCCGGCGCACAAGGGCGATGTTCAGGCAATACCGCTACATGGCCATCGGAGTGTGATCGACAACCGTCCCTTCCATCCTGAAGCCGAGCTTCGGAGGAGTATTGCATGTCTGGACTGGTTCACGTCGATTTCGGGGAGGTTTCGCGCCTCCGGGATTCCAGGATGATTCCGCATTGACGCTCTGACTACACTCCTGCGGGAGTGAAAGTGAAGGTATTCGGGGAGTGGTATCATTACAGTGAGAGGAAGTTCCCATGACCCGACCCGAATCAGGCGCGATGAAACGCCGCAAACTCCCCATCGGAATCCAGTCCTTCCGGACCATCCGTGAGGAGGATTTCTACTACGTCGACAAGACCCCCCTCATCCGGCATCTTGTAGAGCAGGGGCGATTCTATTTCCTGTCCCGCCCCCGCCGGTTCGGCAAGAGTCTTCTGGTGGACACCCTGAAATCGCTGTTCGAGGGCAGCGAGGAACTGTTCCGGGGGCTGGACATTCACGGACAGTGGGACTGGTCGGCACAGCACCCGGTGGTGCGGCTCAGTTTTGACGGAAAATACAACCAGCCTGAAGATGTTGAGCGCAGCGTTCTCAACCAACTGGCGATCATAGAACGCAATGCTGGCCTGACGTTGTCCCCAGCCCTGGATACGGGGCCCGAGCGTTTTCAGGATTTGCTGGACCGTCTCCATCACGCTACGGGCCGGCAGGTAGTGGTTCTGGTGGATGAGTATGACAAGCCGATTCTGGACGTGCTGGAGGACCCGGATCTCGCGAAGGCGAACCGGGACTACCTGAGGGGGTTCTATGGAATCATCAAGGGCAGCGCCGAGCACGTCCGGTTCGTCCTGGTCACCGGGGTCAGCATGTTCTCGAAGGTGAGCCTCTTTTCGGGTCTCAACAACCTCCGGAACATCAGTTTCGATCCCAATTACGCCACCATCTGCGGATATACGGACAGGGACCTGGGCGCGGTATTCGCCCCGGAACTCCCCGGGCTCGACCGGGACGAGATCCGGGAGTGGTACAACGGCTACCACTGGCTCGGCGACGAGAAGCTCTACAACCCGTTCGATCTCCTGCTGCTGTTCGAGACCCGGAATTTCAAGTCCCACTGGTTCGAGACCGGCTCCCCCACCTTCCTGTTCCGGATGATGATGGAGCGGGAGGTCAGTCCGATGGAACTGGAGAACCGTGTCTCTGATGAGGAACTGGTCTCGACCTTCGATGTCGAGAACATCACCGTCGATGCGCTGCTGTTCCAGACCGGGTACCTGACTATTACAGGAATGGAGAGGGATGGTCCGCAGACCTTCTACACCCTCAACTACCCCAACTTCGAGGTACGGTACAGCCTGAACCATGGGCTGCTGGGCCATTTGGGCCGGCAGGGCAAGGAGGTGTCGGACCGGGGCAAGGCACTCGGCCGTCTACTGGTGGCCAATGACTTCGATGGATTCGCGGATCATCTTCGATCATTCTTCGCTGGCATACCCTACCAGTGGCAGGGTGCCAACAGTCCGGCCCGCTACGAGGCCTGGTACGCCGGGATGCTGTACGCCTGTTTCCGGACCATCGGCCTGGACCTCCGGGTGGAGGATTCCTCGGGCCGGGGCCGGGCGGACATGGTGGTGCTCCATGGCGGGCAGGTGTTCGTGTTCGAGTTCAAGATGGCGAAGGATGAAGGGGATACGGAAGATGTGCTGGACAGGGCCATTGCACAGATGCGGGATCGTGGATATGGGGAGAAGTACCGGAACCGGGGCGAGCCAATATATCTGGTGGGTGGCGTGTTTGGTCGCGCCGAGCGCAACCTACTGGGATTCCGTGCCGAGCGGGAATAATTTTCCCGTATCGACCAGTCTCCTCTGTGGCACAGTGCCGAACTATGGACAGATTGTCTTTTTTCTCCAGCAGTAAGGACCAAAACAGACAACCAGAGAACCTGGGCTGTTACCCACACCTTGTAAATTCAACAAGTTACAGTTGTGGCAGAACTCCATTCACACACCACCAATAACCAGAAAAAAGGGCCCAGCATCAAGGAGTTGCGCTGATTTACGGTCATTGAATCAAGTCCAGACTGACAGGGATGTTTCCAGGAGAACCACCCTGGGGATACCGGACTCCCATTCATTTCGATATCATTCCAGGATCTCTGTCACGCTACTTTCCGGAGTACGAAAACACATGCAAAGAGACTACTTCAGGCACAAGGCCGGTGAGTACGACCAGTCGGAGTGTCGGGTCAACAACGTGGACAGGATCGCCGACACGATCCGGAGCCAGATCCGGTTCCGGCCCGGGATGCACATTCTCGATTTCGGTTCGGGAACAGGCCTGTTGCTGCAGGGGGTTGCGCCATTGGTTGAGCGTATCACCGCGGTGGATATTTCTCCGTCCATGAACACGCAGCTCGAAGGCAAGCGCGAGGATCTGCCCTGTGAACTGGACATCAGGGAAATGGATTTGACCCGGGAAACCCTGAATCAGCGATTTGACGGCATTATTTCTTCCATGACCCTGCACCACATTGAGGATATTCCCGGATTGTTCGCCAGGTTTCATGAACTACTGAATCCCGGAGGGTTCATTGCCCTGGCCGATCTCGACAGCGAAGACGGCTCATTTCACGAAGAGGATACCGGGGTATACCACTTCGGTTTTGATCGTGGCTGGCTGGAGAATATCGCGAGGCAGGCCGGTTTCGACAGCGTGGACATGGTGACGGCCAGCGCGATCAGCAAACCTGCCCGGGAATATCCGGTATTCCTGCTCACTGCAATAGCCTGAGGGCCTCATAGGATACCGGCTCCGGCTCAATTCGCGTGTCAACCCCGATCCCGGCCGTTCCTGTCCGGGAGCCCGCTCCCGGTCGCCATGGTCACCTGATGTGGTCCGTGATGCCATTTACTAAGGGGTAAACTTCCGATCAGATTGCAGATATCCAAGTTATCATGGTGCCTTGCAGGGCTGTTCCAATAAACTCAGGGCAGTTTTTCATTCCACGATAGAGAATCCGCACGAGCAATATCATGCCAACCGAAGTTACCCCGTTCCAAGGGAACGGCTATCCCGAGGCAGAAATCCGCCGCGAAACCATGCCGGACAACCCTTTCACGTTGTTCTCGCGCTGGTTTGACCAGGCGCTGAACGCGGAGCTGCCGGAAGCCAATGGCATGGTGATCGCCACCATGAGAGAGGATGGCATGCCAAGCCAGCGTACGGTACTGTTGAAGTCCTTCGATGAGAACGGGCTGTATTTCTATACCAACTACCACAGCCGGAAGGCACGGGAACTGGCAGGGAATCCGAGGATCAGTTGCCTGTTTCCCTGGTTGGCATTGCACAGACAGGTGGAAATCCAGGGTTCTGTACGGAAAGTGGACCGGGAAAATTCTGCCCAGTATTTCGCTACCCGGCCCAGGGGAAGCCAGGTGGGGGCCTGGGCTTCCCGTCAAAGCGAGACATTACCGGACCGGGGCACCCTGGAAGAACGGGTGCGCAGCATAGAGAATCGCTTTGTCGGGGGAGAAATACCGTTAC
This sequence comes from Candidatus Poriferihabitaceae bacterium, assembly GCA_965213885.1. Classification (GTDB taxonomy): domain Bacteria; phylum Pseudomonadota; class Gammaproteobacteria; order Arenicellales; family Poriferihabitantaceae; genus VYFG01. The sequence continues at coordinate 1,384,824 of OZ243919.1, read as the reverse complement.
CGGATTTTTGGGGAGGGTACTGCGTCAGGGCGGATCGGGTGGAGTTCTGGCAGGGAAGGAGGAGTCGTTTGCACGATCGTTTAGTCTATACCAGGAATTCTTCCAACGAGGCGCAGTGGGATATTGAGCGGCTATATCCATAGACCACCCTCGCCTGTGCGGCGTGCCGACAGGCAGGACATATTGCCTGCCTGCCGAAGTGTGTTGTTCGTGCCGACATGCATGGAGCCGCCAAACTTCCGTGCAAGATCTGTCGTTGCAAATGCCGATTTGGACCAAATCTCGAGACCCGGACATAAGCCCCTTGTTTCCCTGTCAGGGCTTGGTATAAGTACCGCGCCCCGTTAGAATCCCCATTCGACACGCGCCGACCAAAGGAACTGCGTTGGCTGTCACCGCGGAGAGGTGTCTGAGTGGTCGAAAGAGCACGCCTGGAAAGTGTGTGTACGTTCATAGCGTACCGGGGGTTCGAATCCCCCTCTCTCCGCCACTGCGGTACAACCGCACTTGGGCAGGCTCCCGTGAACGACCTGCTCATATACGTTGTCTGGATCGGGGTTTCTGGATTCATTGCAGGATTCGCCCTCCCGCAAGCCGGACACCGGCCCGGATACTGTCGTCCCATGTGTCGTCCCATGTTGACAGGCGTCAATTTCCTTGTCACTTGCCCCCGGGCGTCGCATTTCCCAAGCAATCGATCCGGGAGTCAGTCCCATCTTGTGTTTACTGCGACATAACCGGTTGGATTCGATTCGCACCTGACCGGCATTGTCATCGGCAAGAGCAGACAGGAAGACAGGTTTTCTTTCGGTATTTCCAGAATGATCCTCGAGCGATTCTGTTGTTTCGGATTTTTGTTATGTTATGTTATGTTATATTATAACAATATTCAGCCGGAAAAAATGCCGAAGTAAGACACGTTGATCCCATGTACCAGGCTGAGACGCCTGTAGCCCGTTTCACTTCCCAGGTGAAGCCAACGGGCTCCTTCATGGTGGTGACCGTGTACTCAATGCGTTGTCTCCCCAGACAGTCGCCAAATTTCCGTTCAGTCACAGGAATTCAGGATCAATCGAATGGCAGGCCGTTACGGAATCCAGGGGTAGCCAATGACAAAGGCATGCGGGGTAGATCAGGTTCTGCCACCGGAAATCTATATTCTAGTTTAGTAATATCAATTTGAGAAAGAAGATGAAAAGTTTTGTATTCACTGCATTATTTATGATCATATCCATGCCGCTACTCGCACAGGAACGGCGTGATCTGGGTGCCCACGAACATGGTGTCGGTCATTTGAATATCGCGTTTGAGGGCAATCGCATCGTGATGGAACTCAATTCACCTGGTGCAGACATCGTCGGATTTGAACATCCTGCGAAAAGCGCCGAGGATCGAATGGCAATCGAGAACGCGATCGAGGCACTAGAACGCCCATTGAATTCGTTTCTTCTGCCCGAAGCTGCGGATTGCTCGGTTGTCGATGCCCATGCGAGTCTCGTAGATGATGTACACGAGGAGCATGAGGAGCACGAAGAGCATGAGGAGCACGAAGAACATGAGGAGCACGAAGAACATGAGGAGCACGAAGAACACGAGGAGCACGAGGAGGATGGCAATGCGCATACCGAGTTCCACGCCGAGTACGAATTGCACTGCACCAATCCGTCCGCACTGACCCGAATCAACTTCGCCTATTTCTCGATCTTTCCGAACGCCCGTGAATTGGAGGTACAGATAGTCTCCGGCAAAGGGGCCCAGGCCTTTGAAATTGAGCGCGACGACCCAGTATTGGATCTAGAGGATCGAATCTAATTTGACAACCGTCTCCCTGGCCCTTGAAGATGTCCGGTTCTGTTGGCCGGGCCGGAAATCCTTTGGCCTCACTATACCCGAATTTCAAATCGCTCCGGGGGAGCGGGTGCTGCTGCTTGGAGAAAGCGGTTCAGGAAAATCGACGCTCCTGTCACTGATCTGCGGTATCGTGACTGCCATCTCGGGCCGTGTCACAGTCGCAGGTACAGACCTTGCAAAGCTGCGCCCGGGAGCTCGTGACCGGTTCCGGGCGGAACGGATCGGCTTGATTTTCCAACAGTTCAACCTGCTTCCCTACGCACGGGTGGTGGACAATATCCTGCTTCCCTTGCGTTTTGCCCCGGAAAGGCGGAAACGCGCGGGGGATGTACGATCGGAGGCGGCACGGCTCTGTGCGGAACTGGGGCTCCCAGATGACGTCCTGCCGGTTTTGTCAGGTCGGCTCAGCGTCGGCCAACAGCAACGGGTGGCCGTTGCCCGGGCTCTGATCGGACAACCCCCGCTGATTGTTGCCGACGAACCGACATCGGCACTTGATGCACATACCCAGGACAGCTTCCTGAATCTGTTGTTCACCCAGACCAGTCAGGCGGATTCCACTTTATTGATGGTCAGTCACGATGAGCGGCTCGGGCGGCACTTCGACCGCGTGGTAGGAATTGGAGACATCGCAACCATCGGCAGGGAGGGGGCATGATCATCCGACTCGCCCTCAGCTCGCTGATGGCGAGGTCGCTGACCGTGGGGATGACCATCCTTGCGATCACATTGTCCGTCATGCTCTTTCTCGGTGTGGAAAAAGTGCGCAACGGCGCCCGCGCCAGCTTTGCCGATACGATTTCCAATACTGACCTGATTGTCGGCGCGCGTTCCGGTTCAGTGCAGCTTCTGCTCTATTCGGTGTTCCGTATTGGCAACGCCACCAACAACATATCCTGGGAAAGCTATCAGGATATAGCCGCCCGGCCTGAGGTGGACTGGATCGTGCCGATATCACTTGGTGACAGCCACCGGCAGTTTCGCGTGATGGGCACTTCGGCGGAATTCTTCACACGCTACAAGTTCCGGGGCGGGCAGTCTTTGGCTTTTCAAGCCGGCGACGGCCTCGCAGACCTCTATGACACTGTTGTCGGCGCGGATGTTGCCGACAAGCTCGGTTATGCCATCGATGATCCCATCGTTGTCGCGCACGGCCTTGCATCGTTCTCGGAGCACGCCGACCAGCCGTTTCGCGTGGCGGGCATCTTGGGCAAGACCGGCACGCCCGTGGATCGTACGGTGATCGTGGGCATGGAGGCCATCGAGGCAATCCATGTCGATTGGCAGGGTGGAGCAAAAATGCCGGGAAAGACTACACCTGTCGAGGTGATCCGTCAGATGGATCTTACGCCAAATGCAATCACAGCTGCTCTGGTAGGCGTACAGTCGCGACTGCAGGTCTTTGGGCTCCAGCGCTGGATCAACGAATATCCTGAGGAGACGCTCCTGGCCATCCTGCCTGGTGTGGCGCTGCAGGAGCTCTGGGAAATTGTGGGGGTGGCAGAGACCGCGCTGATCGGTGTTTCCGCCATGGTCGTGGTCACGGCGCTGATCGGGATGATGGCAATGGTATTCTCCAGCCTGAATGAGCGCCGACGTGAAATGGCAATCTGGCGAGCAATGGGTGCGCGGCCACTGACGATTCTCGGGTTGCTGATCACAGAGGCGATCCTGATGGCGGGAGCCGGGGCCGGTCTCGGTACTGCGCTGCTATACTCGGGTCTGCTTGTGGCCCGGCCTTGGGTGGATGCCGTCTTTGGCCTTTGGTTACCGATCGGAACACCCACTGCCTGGGAGGTCTGGATTCTCGTTTCCGTGGTTGGTGCCGCAGCGCTTGTGGGGCTCATCCCTGCACTCAGGGCCTACCGGCTTTCCCTCGCGGATGGCATGATGGTGAGGATATGAAAAATAGATGCACCTGTTCTGTGTCCGTACCCATACCGGGAGAAGTCACCTTGGGAATACGGTCAGGGAAGCCATATGCGAAAATTCGGCGGCGTATCGGGATGGCCGTGAAATGATTGCGGTATCGAAATGATGGATGATCAGATGAATCGCCGCTGCTTCCTTCTGGGTTTGGCCGCAGCGACGCTGTTGGGCCGTACGCTGCAGGCGGAACCGGCCATCGAACTCGAATGGAGTGACCTGTTGCCGGAGGGTTCCCTTTCCCTTCCGTTCGAACTGGAGGAATTCGTTCCTCATGATGCCCCGGGGCTTGCAGATCTGCAGCCACCCGCGACGGGGGTGCGCACGGACTGGAATGGGAAAACCGTACGCCTGCCCGGGTTCATCGTACCGATTGACTACACGGGAACGGGGGTCACGTCCTTCATTCTGGTTCCCTATATCGGCGCCTGTATCCATGTGCCCCCACCTCCGGCAAATCAGCTCGTGCTGGTTACCACCGGGAAGCCCTACGAAGACGGGGGCCTGTTTGACCCGGTTTGGGTGACCGGCATGTTTGGAACAACTCCGATATCGACAGCACTGGCCGAGATCGGCTACGTGCTGTCCGCGGACAGAATTGAACCCTACCGGTTCTAGGGTTCCGGCAGGAGAGCCTCTTGCCCGGTTCCGCACCCCAATCGGCTTAAGCGGAATGGGAAACGCCGATCGCAGCTGATCGGCCGCAGAAGTTCACTGTCGGAAGATCCGCTCATCGCCCAGGGGTCAGGAGCCCAATTTCCCGCGCAGGGCCTCGTTGACCTGTTTCGGGTTTGCCTTGCCGCGGGTTCTCTTCATGACCTGGCCTACCAGGAAGCCGATGACCTTCTGGTTGCCTTCGCGAAACTGCCGGACCTGATCGGGGCTTGCCGCCAGGACCTCATCCACCACGGCCTCGATGGCGCCGCTATCGGTAATCTGCCTGAGCCCTCTGGCTTCGATGATGCTGTCGGCATCACCCTCGCCATGCCACATTGCCGAGAACACATCCTTGGCAATCTTGCCGGATATTGAATTGTCGGCTATCCGGTCCAGCAGCCTGGCCAGGGCGTCGCTGCCGATCCTGGACGCCCCTACGGATATTCCCTCCTGGTTGAGCGCGGCATTGAGTTCGCCCAGGATCCAGTTGCAGGCGGTACGGGGTTCTGCGTGCGTGGCTTCCACGACAGCCTCGAAATAATCTGCCAGCGCCCGTTCGTTGGTAAGCTGTGCCGCGTCCGTCAGTGCCAGGCCATATCGGTCGACAAACCGGTGGCGCCGTTCATGGGGCAGTTCCGGAAGGCTATCCCTCACCTCGGCGAGGAAGGCGTTATCCAGCACCATGGGCGGCAGGTCCGGATCCGGGAAGTAGCGGTAATCGTGGGCTTCTTCCTTCGAACGCATGGATCGGGTCTCATCCCGGTCGGCATCGTACAAACGGGTTTCCTGGACGACTTCACCGCCGTCTTCCAGGATGTCGACCTGCCGATCGATCTCGTACCGGATGGCCTTTTCCACGAAACGGAATGAGTTGATGTTCTTCAGTTCCGTCCGGGTGCCCAGTTCTGCTTCGCCCAGGGGGCGGATGGAGACATTCGCGTCGCAGCGGAAAGACCCTTCCTGCATGTTCCCGTCGGAAATGCCGAGATAGCGAACCAGGGTGTGAAGCTGGCGCAGGTAGGCCACTGCCTCGGCTGGGGATCGCATGTCCGGCTCTGACACGATCTCGAGGAGCGGGGTTCCGGCACGGTTGAGATCGATTCCCGTGAAGTCGCCGAGATTCTCGTGGAGCGATTTGCCCGCATCCTCCTCAAGATGTGCCCGGGTGATTCCAATGATCTTCGGGCCGTCCTCAGAATCGATTTCCAGGAACCCCCTGCCCACGATGGGGGTTTCGTACTGGCTGATCTGGTAGCCCTTGGGCAAATCCGGGTAAAAGTAGTTCTTTCTGGCGAATACCGATGTCCGGTTGATTTCGGCACCGATGGCCATCCCGAACTTCACCGCCAGCCGGGCCGCCTCGCGGTTCATCACCGGAAGAACGCCGGGCAGGGCGATACTGACGTCACAGGCCTGGGTATTGGGTGCGGCACCGTAGGCAGTGGAAGCCCCCGAAAATATCTTGCTGTGGGTCATCAACTGCACGTGGACTTCCAGTCCGATCACGGTTTCCCATTTCATCAGGCGTAGCCTCCCGGCGCCGTTTTGTGCCAATCGGTGGCCTGCTGGAACTGGTGGGCGACGTTCAGGATGGTGGATTCATCCAGATAGCGGCCGATGAGGTGAAGTCCGACGGGCAGCCCATCGCGGTCGAACCCGGCATTGACCGAGATTCCCGGCAGTCCTGCCAGGTTGACCGAGTTGGTGAATATATCGTTCAGATACATCGCAATAGGGTCATCGTTCTTGGCGCCGATCGGAAATGCGGTGCCCGGCGAAGTGGGACCGGCTATGAGATCGCACCGTTCGAAGGCGCGGTTGAAGTCGTCCGCGATCATCCGGCGCAGCTTCTGCGCCTTGATGTAGTAGGCATCGTAATACCCCGATGACAGCACGTAGGTGCCGATCATGATCCGGCGCTGCACTTCCTCTCCGAATCCCTCCGCCCGGCTGCGTTCGTACATGTCGGTCAGGTCATCGAACTGTGAGGTGCGATGACCGTATCTCACGCCGTCGAAGCGGGAAAGGTTGGAACTGGCCTCCGCCGGGGCCAGGACGTAATAACAGGGAATGCCGATCTCGCTGTTGGGGAGCTCCACTGCCACCGTGCGGGCGCCCAGAGCCTCGAGCTCACGGATGGCGGCCTGTATGGCATCCGCGACATCCGGCTCCACGCCCTCACCGAAAAACTCCTTCGGCAGACCGATTACCTTGCCCCTGATCGATTCCTCCAGGGATGCCGTGTAGTTCGGCACCTGCTGTGCAAGCGACGTCGAATCGCGTTCATCAAATCCTGCCATGGCCTCAAGCACCAGGGCAGCGTCCTCCGCGCTCGTTGTCAGGATGCCGCCCTGGTCCAGTGAGGAGGCAAAGGCAATCATGCCGTATCGCGACACCCGGCCGTAGCTCGGCTTGATCCCGGTGATACCGCACAATGCCGCGGGCTGACGGATGGAGCCGCCCGTGTCCGTGGCGGTGGCCACGGTTGCCAGTCGGGCTGCCACTGCCGCGGCAGAGCCACCGGAACTGCCCCCCGGAACACGGCTGGTATCCCAGGGATTCTTCACTGCCCCGAAATGGCTGGACTCGTTGGATGAACCCATGGCGAATTCGTCCATGTTGGTTTTTCCCATGCTCACCATGCCGGCCTCAGCCAGACGCCTGACCACGGTTGCATCGTAGGGTGAAACGAATTCCGAGAGCATCTTCGAGCCGCAGGTGGTGCGAATACCCTCGGTGCAGAAAATATCCTTGTGCACCATCGGTATACCGGCAAGCGGGCCGGCGTCACCGGATCGGATGCGCTGGTCCGCCTCGTGGGCCTGTTCCAGGGCCTGGTCCCCGGTGACGGTGATCAAGGCGTTCAGATCTCCGGCATCGGCCATGCGCGCGAGAAAATGCCGGGTGAGTTCGGTGCTGCTGTATTCGCCCTTGGCCATAGACCGGGCGTGGTCCCTGATGGATCGGTTGTGCATACGTTCGGGTGCGGACTGTGCAGTGGCGGTCAGGCGATGCCCGGACCGGTCTCGGATATTCGCAGCGCTCGCTGTCTATTCGATGACTCGGGGAACCAGGTACAGTCCGTTCTCCGCCAACGGTGCGATGGCCTGGTAATCCTCGCGACAGGTATTTGAGGTGACAGTGTCCTCGCGCAGCCGAAGGTGGACGTTCTGGGGGTGGGCCATGGGTTCGATGGACTCCGTGTCGATCCGGTTCATTTGTTCCAGGAGATCCAGGATACGGGTAAGGTGACCGGCGAAATAGGTGGATTTCTCCTCGTCGGTCTTCAAACGGGCAAGCCGCGCGATATGGGTGACCTGCTCACTGCTGATGGAAGACATTTGGCGGTTCGGAAATGATCGGACAAGCAATGGCAATCACTGTGTCCGGCAGCCTGAACAAAGGCCGTTCCGGCCATGCTGCAGCGTTACGGACACAGCATTTGCGCAGCAACTTACCATAGCTTTGCGCAGTTGAATAGTATGCCACCGGTTGTTAAGCTACGCCGCTAGGATTTCTCCGGGGTCTGGATTCCTTAGCCTCCCCATTCAACAACTCCAAAAACACAATGCTGAAACGCCTGGCCGGCTTTTTTTCCAATGATCTCGCCATTGATCTTGGAACCGCCAACACTTTGATTTATGTGCGAAATAAGGGAATTGTCCTCAACGAACCCTCGGTAGTGGCCATCAAGAGTTCCGGTTTCGGTGGGGCGGGAAAAAGTGTGCTCGCCGTAGGTCAGGAAGCCAAACTGATGCTGGGCCGTACTCCGGGCACCATACGGGCAATCCGACCGTTGAGGGATGGCGTAATCGCCGATTTCAACATCACCGAGGACATGCTGAAATACTTCATCAGGAAGGTACAGGAGAACCGGTTCTTCTCCAGTCCGAGGATTATCGTTTGCGTCCCGTGCGGTTCAACCCAGGTTGAGCGTAGGGCTATTCGTGAATCCGCCATGAGCGCCGGTGCCAGGGAGGTTTACCTGATCGAGGAACCGATGGCCGTGGCCATCGGGGCGAATCTTCCCGTGGCCGAGCCTACCGGTTCCATGGTGGTGGATATCGGTGGAGGTACCACCGAAGTCGGTATTCTTTCTCTTGGGGGCATGGTGTATTCCAATTCACTCCGAGTCGCTGGCGACACCTACGACGATGCCATCATCAACTACATCCGCCGCCGGCACGGAGTGCTGATCGGAGAAGCCACTGCGGAACGTGTCAAACAGACCATCGCGACCGCGTGGTCCGAATCCGAGCACATGGAAATGGAGATCAAGGGCCGGGACATATCGGAGGGTATGGCCCGCAGTCTGGTGATCTCCAGCGAAGAAGTCTACGACGCCATCGACGATGCCTTGGTGCAGATCGTCCAGGCCATCCGTCAGGCACTGGAAAAGACACCACCGGAACTTTCTGCCGATATCGGTGAAAAGGGCATGGTGATCGCGGGAGGTGGGGCGCTGCTGAGGGATATGGACCGGCGCCTGATGCAGGACACCGATCTCCCGGTTGTTGTCGCGGAAGATCCACTGACCTGCGTTGTCCGCGGCTGCGGCCGTGCGCTGGAGGAAATGGATACCCTGAACAACGTATTTTCCAGCGACAACTGAATTTCACAGGGACAACGAATCGGAGTTCCAAATCAGTCCATTGCAGCAGGTGGTGTGCACAGTGCATAGTTTCCGGGGGCTTCCTTCCCCTGGAGCCTGCGGATTGACCGGACGAGAGACAGTACCGGAAGGGCCATGATTTTCGGGCATGTCAGTACCCTCTATCGGTTCATCCTGCTTGCGATCCTGTCGTTCGGCCTGATGATCGTGGACCATCGGAGTGATCAGCTGCAGCCGGTGCGTTCCACCGCATCCATACTCGCGATGCCGTTCTATGCCATGGCGGAACTGCCCGGGAATATCTCAGAGACGATCCGTTCCCATTATCCGGACAACACCGTCTACGAGGAGTTGGAGTCCCTGCGCGAAAGGCAGGCCAAGTTGGCTACCCGACTGCAGCTGTACGATGCCCTGGTGGCGGAAAACAGCCGCCTGTCCCGCCTTCTGGCCACCTCCCGCCGTTCCGATGACCAGATGATTCTGGCGGAAATCACCAATATCGGGCTGGATCCCTTCAGCCACCGGATCATCATAGACCGCGGCATCGAGGCAGGTGTGTTCGTGGGGCAGCCGGTGGTTGCGCCTGAAGGTGTGATCGGACAGGTTTCGGAAGTGGATGTACGCCAGAGCGTCGTGACCCTGGTCACGGACCGCAGTCACGGCATCCCGGTACAAGTGCAGCGTAACGGGCTTCGCACCATCGTACAGGGCAAGGGGGAGAAGGATCAGGTGAACGTGCCCTATCTCTTGCGGCAGGCTGACATCCGCAAGGGCGACATCCTGGTGACCTCGGGCATGGGCGGACGTTTCCCGGCAGGTTACAAGGTTGCAGAGGTAGTGGAAATTACAACCGAGGCGACCGAGTCGTTCCTGTCCATCAACGCCGTGACCACCACTCGTATCGACCTGTTGAAACAGGTGTTGCTGGTATGGGACACTGATCGATTGGCGGTGGGGGAATGAGTCGGCAATCCGATGATGTCGGGTTACGCATGGAGCGTGCAGCATTCTGCGGATACTGTCGATGACCACGTCTTTCTCTCGAATGGCATGGGGCCGTCGCTGGTGGATCATTCCCGTGTCCCTGGGTGTGGCCATGCTGCTGTCCGTCATCCCATATCCGGACTGGATGAACTTTGCCGAACCGCACTGGGTCAGCCTGGTGCTTTTTTATTGGTGCCTGGCGGTGCCGGAGCGTGTGGGAGTGGGCACCGGCTGGATCGTCGGACTGCTCCTGGACATGATGCTGCATACCTTGTTCGGCGTGTATGCATTCATGCTGGCGTTCGTGGCCATGGTAGGGGTGCTCTTCCACCGGCAGGTGAGGATGTATCCGTTATGGCAGCAATGCATGGTGATTTTTGCGCTCTCCGCACTGGAGGTCCTGTTCCTTGCCTGGGTCTTTCGCCTGACCAATGATATCGATCTGAGGCTGGTATACTGGCAGGCAGCATTGACCTCTGCCTTGGTCTGGCCGGTGGTGTATACCCTCCTGCGTTTCGCCAGACGACGCAGTGGCATGGTTCAGATGAGATAGGGTAGGCCGTGGCACCGATTCGCAACTATCTGCTGGAAAGCCGGAATGCATATAACCGGATTGTGGTGATGTTTGTCGCGGTTGGTCTGCTTGCCCTGGTGCTGGCGATCCGGGTGGGTTACCTGCAGATCTCCCAGCATGCACGGTTTGAAGAACTGGCACAGAGCAATCGAATTGATCTGGTGCCGTTACCACCGGTCCGTGGTTTGATCTATGACCGCAACGGGGAAATTCTGGCCCAGAACTTCCTGGTCTATAACCTGGAGATTCTGCCGGACAAGGTCCAGGACATGGATGCGTTGCTGGACCAGCTGGGACAGCTGGTGGAACTCAAGGAAGATGACCTTGAGCGTTTCCGCACACTGCTCAAGAGACGGCCTTCATTCGAGCGACAGACGCTACGCGCAAATCTGAGCGAGAAGGAAGCCTCCCGTTTGGCGGTAAACCTTCACCGTTATCCCGGGGCCGAGTTCAGGGCAAGGCTGCAACGGGATTACACTCGGGGTGATCTGACCTCCCACGTGGTGGGTTACGTGGGAAGGATCAGTGCCGACGACCTCGAGCAGATAGACAATGAGAAATACCGCGGACTGGAGTATATCGGCAAGAATGGTATCGAGGCCTTCTACGAGACCACGCTTCTCGGAAAGTCGGGCTTCAAGCAGGTGGAAACCAACGCCCACGGCAAGGTCATCCGAAATCTTGAACAGGTGCCGCCCGAGGCAGGCAAGGTCCTGCACCTCAGCCTGGACATACAGCTGCAGGAAAAGGCCATGGAACTGCTGGGAGATTACGAGGGGGCAATCGTGGCCATCGAGCCGGCTACCGGAGACGTGCTGGCCTTCGCAAGTATGCCCGGATTCGATCCCAATCCTTTCGTCAACGGTATTGGCAGGAAGGCGTATGGGGAACTGCGGACCTCGGACCGTCGCCCACTCCTGAACAGGGCCTTGTACGGCCGCTATGCGCCTGGTTCCACGATCAAGGGTTTCATGACCCTGGTGGGCATGCAGAAAGGCGTCAGTCCCCATCAACGTGTTTTCTGCAATGGTTACTACCGTCTGCCCAACGGAAAACGCCGTTATCGCGACTGGAAGAAGTCCGGTCATGGCAGCGTGGATGCCCATGATGCCATCGAGCAGTCCTGCAACGTGTATTATTACCAGCTTGCCAGACGGCTGGGGATCAACTCGATGCATGAGGGCATGAGTCATTTCGGCTTTGGCGATCACACGGGTATCGATCTGTTGGGTGAACCGAGTGGTCTGATGCCCTCACGTGAGTGGAAACAGGAAATCCACCAACAGCCATGGACTCCCGGGGAAACCATCATCGTCGGTATCGGCCAGGGATATATGCTGATCACACCATTGCAGCTGGCAACGGTAACAGCCACCCTGGCGAACCGCGGGCGCAAGGTGGTGCCACGGTTTCTGACCGCTGTCGAGAATCCTCAAACCCATACCCGGGAGCAGCTGCAGCCCGGGGTGCCCGACCGGGTTGTCGGGAATGATCCGAAAGACTTCGAGTACGTCATTATGGGCATGCGGGATGTCGTGCATGGGGACAAAGGCACCGCCCGCCAGTCCGGGCGCGGCCTACGGTATGAAATGGCAGGCAAGACAGGAACCGCCCAGGTGAAAAAAGTTGGGCAGAACGAGATTTACAGGGAGGAAGAGACGGAAAAGCGTTTCAGGGACCATTCGCTGTTCATCGGCTTCGCACCGCTGGATCAGCCCAAGATCGCTGTCGCTGTCATTGTGGAGCACGCCGGCGGCGGCAGCCGTACCGCAGCGCCCATGGCGCGCAAGCTTCTGGACTATTATCTTACCGAGCGTCTCGGCCTGTTCCCGCCAGGGGGCACGGATGACGAGGTCGAAAACCGACTGGCCAGGCTGGACTGATCGATGCTCTCTTTCCTCAATCGGCAGAGTTCGGGTGTGTGGCCACAAAACGGCGATCGGGAGGAAGTGATCTTCCCTTTGGACATGCCGCTGCTGATTGCCATTGTCATGCTTCTTTCTCTCAGCCTGGTGGCGATCTATAGCGCCAGCGGGGAAAACACTGCACTTCTGTCGCGTCAGCTGGTTCGCATCGTCTTTGCCTTCGTCCTGATGCTGGTTTTCTGCCGGCTGTCGCCCCTCACGCTGAAACGGTGGTCACCCATTGTCTACGGGGTTGGACTGGCGTTGTTGTTCGTGGTGTTGGCATACGGCATCATCGGGAAAGGGGCGCAGCGCTGGATTGATATCGGATTCTTCCGTTTCCAGCCATCGGAGATCATGAAACTGGCGGTACCCATGATGATGGCCTGGGTGATCACACAGCCCAATTTGCCGACGAGATTTCCCTACCTCATCGTTTGTATCGGCATCATTTTGCTGCCGGTTGTGCTCGTGGTACTGCAACCAGATCTGGGCACGGCGATTCTGATTGCATCCACGGGTATTGTGGTCATTTTCATTGCCGGAATCAGTTGGAAACTGATAGTCGCCGTAGCTGCAGCACTGAGTGCCATGGCACCGCTTCTGTGGTATTTCGTTCTTCTTCCATACCAGCAGCGCCGCATACTGACGCTATTTGATCCATGGATCGATCCTCTTGGAGCGGGTTACCATACCATTCAGTCGGTTATCGCCATCGGATCCGGCGGGGTCACCGGGAAGGGTTGGCTCGCCGGGACCCAGTCCCAGCTTGAGTTCATTCCGGAACGTTCCACCGATTTCATATTCGCGGTCTATGCCGAGGAATTCGGGCTGGTAGGCGTGCTGGTATTGCTGGGGCTCTACCTGTTCCTGGTGTTCCGCGGCCTGATGATCGCGGTCCACGCCCACGACGCCTACTCCCGACTGTTGGCCGGTGCCCTGTCCGTTACATTCTTTTTTTATGTATTTGTCAATATCGGCATGGTCGTTGGCATACTGCCGGTGGTTGGGGTACCGTTGCCGCTGGTCAGTTACGGAGGAACATCCATGGTGACACTGATGATCGGTTTCGGCATGCTGATGTGCATCCAAAACAACAAGAGGCCCCTGACAAGACCATGAAAATATCGATCAAACGATGCGTGTTACTGGCAGTGACTGGTTTGCTGGGTCTGAATCCGGTGCTGGCGCTGGACGTTAGCCGCTACCCGGTACTGGCGGAGCTTGTGGAGGTCATGAGCCGGGAGGACGATTACCCGCGCGAAGAGTTGGAAGCAGTACTTTCGTCAGCGAAAGTCGATCAGCGGATTATCGAACTCATGGACCGGCCATACGAATCATTGCCGTGGCATCGTTATCGGGAACTGTTTATCAAGGAATCACGGATCGACAGGGGCGTGCGATTCTGGCAAGAGAATCGGGCCATTCTTGAGGCGGTGGAGAAAGAGTATGGCGTGCCCCCGGAAATCGTAGTGGCCCTGATCGGGGTCGAAACCCACTACGGAACGCACATGGGTAACCGGCGCGTGCTGGACAGTCTTGTGACGCTGGCTGCGGATTATCCCCGGAGAAGCAAGTTCTTCAGCAGCGAGCTCCGTACTTTCCTGAATACCACACGGCGGGAGAACATCCCCGCGAACAGTGTGCTGGGATCCTACGCTGGTGCCATCGGTATTCCCCAGTTCATGCCCTCCAGTTACGAGTCCTATTCGGTGGATTTCAACCGCAACGGGAAACGGGACCTTGTGAATGAAATGGAGGACGCCGTCGGCAGCGTGGCGAATTACCTGCTGGCACACGGATGGACCCGTGGTGAATCGATCTTCGCACCGGTCACTGGAAACCTCCCGGATGCTGCCAGGAATCTGGTGAGTAAAAGAGCCAAGCCCCGGCATCGGACCAGGGATCTGGCCGATGCGGGGGTGGTGTTCGATACTCGCGGCGGCAGCGACAAGGCGGCCCTCTTTTTCCTGAATCAGAAATCCGGGAAATACTATGTGGTCGGTTACCGCAATTTCTATGCCCTCACCCGTTACAATCCCAGCATCAACTACGCCATGGCAGTGACAGAACTGTCCATGCAGATCTCCAGGCGAAAGGGAGGATGATGCCGTTCAGTCACGTCCGCAACGGGCCATCACCACGCCGGCTGGCATGCATCACGTTGCTGTTCACTGCTGTTCTGGCACTGGCCGGTTGCCAGTCTCGTCCTGTCTGGCAGGGCGGAGAGGGCGGTTTTTTCGGTGGCGACCGGCCACCGGATACTGTCCCGGTGGACCTCGCGTCCATCCCCGATGCGGTCCCGGTGGCGTTGCCCCGAAGCAAGTCGGGCAATAAGCCCTACAAGGTCATGGGCCGGACCTGGCGCCCGCTTTCCAGCGCCGAGGGATACCGGGAGCGTGGCGTGGCTTCCTGGTATGGACGCAAGTTCCACGGTCGCCGAACTTCCAGTGGAGAGCCGTATGACATGTTTGCCATGACCGCTGCCCATCCCGTGCTGCCTTTGCCGACTTTCGTACGGGTAACCAGTCTGGACAATGGCCGCAGTGTCGTGGTGAAAGTCAACGATCGCGGCCCGTTTCTCCATGGGCGGCTGATCGACCTTTCCTATGCGGCTGCATGGAAACTCGGGATCACAAAGACCGGCACCGGACGTGTGGAGGTGGTGGCGTTGGATTCGTCGAACGGAGCGGCTTCCATCACCGGGAAGGCATCGGATGGTCCAACGCTCTGGACGGGAGTTGCGGGGGCGTCTCCCGCTGCAATTCCGGTTCGCGAGCCCACCACCGAAGTCCGGTACGTGGTACAGATCGGTTCGTTTAATGATCTGCTGAACGCACTGGAGTTGCGGGGCAGGCTTCGCCTGGCGGGTTATACCCTGTTGCCGGTTCCGGACGAGGAACTTGCCGGCCGGGGTGCTCCTTTCAGGGTACTTGTGGGGCCGTATGACCAGTGGAGCGATGCTGACCGGGTGCGCCTTGATCAGGAACGGATCACCGGTCTTCGGGGGATATTGCGTGAGATCTGAAATCAAATTCGGACATGGACAAATACACGGGCACGAGTATGTGATGACCGAATTACCACCAATTTGACCGGACTCTGCCGCATTCCCGACCGTATAATTCTGCCGAAAGTCCGAACGGTGTACCAATGATCCTGCGTGTTGCGGCCCTGCTGCTGTTTACCTTCCTGTCTGGATTCCCCTCCATGGCGCAGGAGAGTGATGCGCAAGTCGGCGCTTCCGATCCACAGCCCGTCGGATCCTTGCAGGATATTCCCGAGAGGATGAAAGCCGTGGTGCCTCCCCCGGATGCTCCAGTGAAGTCCTGGATGCTGGTGGACTTCGAAAGCGGCTGGGTTCTCGGCAGCAAGGACAGGGATCTGAGAATTGAACCCGCCAGCCTTACCAAGCTGATGACAGGGTTCCTTGTGTTCGAGGCGCTGGAGAAGGGGGAAATCCGGATGGATGAAAAGGTGTACATCAGCAAGAAGGCCTGGAGAACGGGTGGGTCACGCATGTTCATCCAGGTGGACACCCACGTGGATGTGGAAAGCCTGCTGAAGGGCCTGATTGTCCAGTCAGGCAATGATGCTGCGGTGGCCCTGGCGGAACGTCTGGGGGGAAGCGTGGAAGGGTTTGCCGTGCGCATGAATCACAAGGCGCAGGAATTGGGCATGGTGAACAGCCATTTCACCAACAGCCATGGCCTTCCTGACGAGAACCACTATTCCACCGCCGAGGACATACTGATCCTGAGCCGCGCCCTGATCCGGAATTTTCCGGATCGGCTCTCCCTGTATTCCACCAGGGAATATACGTACAACGACATCACCCAGAAGAACAGGAACGTGCTGCTGTGGCGGGACCCCGCAGTGGATGGTCTCAAGACCGGATATACCAAGGCAGCCGGTTATTGCCTCATTGCCACGGCCAAGCGTGACGACATGCGGTTGATTGCCATTGTCACGGGTGCCGACAGACGAAAGACCCGTGCTGACGTCGTGCAGTCCCTGCTGCGATACGGGTATGCCTCCTATGACAGCCTGCTGCTGTATCGCCCCGGCGATGAGGTTGCTACAGTCAGGTTGTGGATGGGGGAGGAGAAAGAGGCCAGTATCGGCGTATCCGATCAGCTCGGTCTGGTGTATCCCAAGGGACAGGGAGACCTGTTGTCCGCAGCGCTGGACATACCGGAAAGTCTGGATGCCCCGCTGGAATCGGGAACGGATGTCGGCAGTATCCAGGTCAAATACGACGGGGCCCCCGTGGTTGAACGCAAGCTGTATCTGAATTCGGATTATCCCACCGGTCCGTGGTGGTCCAGGCTGAAGGATTCGGTGCTGAGACTTTTCTGATGGCAGGCGGCAACGGCAGCACCCCCCCGAGTGACGGGGAATTGCTGCAGTTTCCCTGCGAGGTGGACATCAAGGTGTTCGTGCACGCTTCGGTGGATATGGACCGGCGATTGCATGCATTGCTGCTGCAGCATCTTGCATCGGCCCAGGTACTGGGTATTCGCCGCAGGGAAAGCCGCAAGGGCAACTATCATGCGTTGAGTTGCCTGGTGGTGGCTCGCGAACGGGAAGAACTGGATCGGATCTACTCTGCGCTGTCCAGCCACCCGGACATTCTCATGGTGATATGAAGGCCGGTTGCCGGTTCCGCTGGCTGGGGCTGTCCGAATACACCAGCATGGCGGACAGGATGCTGCAGTTTACAGATTCACGTAATCGGGAAACCGCTGATGAAATCTGGTTTCTCGAGCATTTTCCGGTATTTACACTGGGAACCAGCAGCAGACTCGAGCCGCACAGCAATCCTGACAGCATACCGCTCATCCGCAGCAAGAGAGGGGGACAGATCACCTACCATGGCCCCGGGCAACTGATCGCGTATTTGATGCTGGACCTGCGCAGGCTGGGCATCGGTCCCCGCCGGCTGGTGGAGTTGATCGAGGAATGCCTGTTACGGCTGCTGGCGGAGTACGGACTGAAGGGCGAGCGAAGAGCAGGTGCTCCCGGGGTATACGTCGAGGGCAACAAAATCGCCGCCCTCGGGCTGCGCATCCGCAATGGATGCAGTTTCCACGGTTTCAGCCTGAACGTGGACATGGACACCACGCCTTTCACCTGGATCGACCCCTGCGGCTATCCGGGGTTGGCAGTCACATCCCTGGCATGCAATGGGGTCGACCGCAAGATGGAAACGGTCCGCCGTGATTTGCAACGGTGTCTGAGGGAGGTTTTCGGATGGGAGAGTGATGGAACGGACGCCGGGGTGGAGGGCACACGTTGAGTTCCCATGCCCTGGACCGAACCGGATCCGGCAGCCGTGCATTTCCCGATTCAGCCCTGGTTGTCATTCCTGCGGGCGGCTTCAAGCCTGTCCGCATTTCCCACATCCATCCAATAACCGCCGTATTGCTCTCCGGTGGCCTGTTTCAGGTCAATGCATTGACGGATCAATGGCGCGAGGGGACTGCGGTCCCTGCTGAGATGCCGGAAGGGTTCCGGGCTGAACACGCCGATGCCCGCATAGGTGAGATTGTCCGCTGCTCCGGACAGGGGCAGGAGACGATGCGGCATGGTGGACCTGTCGAGTCTGAAATCTCCATCCGGACGGTGCTGCGGATTGGCCACCAGCACGAGATGCATCAGATCGGGAGCTTCGAGGCTAAGGCCGTCCAGACGGATGTCGCTGCGGATATCGCCGTTAATGACCAAAAAAGGGTCCCGGCCCAGCAGGGGCAGAGCATTGCGAATGCCCCCGGCGGTTTCCAGTGCCCCGGGAGGTTCCCGTGAATAGAGGATTTCCACCCCGTAGCGGGAACCGTCTCCGAGGGTATCCTGGATCAACTCGGCCAGGTGGGCGATATTGATTACGACACGATGCACCCCGATGGATGCGAGTGCCATCAGATGATATTCGATGAGCCGATGCCGACCCACGTAAATGAGTGGCTTGGGGACGCGGTCCGTCAGAGGGCGAAGTCGTTCACCGCGGCCGGCGGCAAGAATCATCGCCGTGTGCATGGACTTCGGTAGTATCATTGCTCGACAGGCACCGGCATGGATCATACGAGGCTTAACCCCGTATAATAATCCACTTGCCAAACATAGTGACCAGGCTATTGTTGCTGATGACAGTCAAGCTGCGGCAATCTACCGCTGCCAGCATGATCATCTTCCTCCACGCGTTTGTTTCCCTTCCAGTCGAGGCACAACCCGATACTGACGAAGTCACCGGGTTTGCCGGCACGGGAGTTTGCCTGCCCGTGGAAATCGGCATTCCCCAGGCATTGCTGGATACTTCCGACAGAACAGCGGATGGGCAGCCGACCACCATCGATGCGGATCAGATGGAAGCCTCTACCCACCAGGAGATCGTTTTTCAGGGAAATGTTACGTTCCGGCAGGGGAGTCGGGCGATCTATGCCGATACCATGACCTACAATCCGGAAACCCGTCATGCTGGTGCCAGGGGTAACGTGGTGCTCTATACTCCGGCCGGAGACGAGATTCGGGCCGAGACCATGGATCTGGAAGTGGATACCTTCATTGGTGATGCCGAGGATGTTTCAATCCGGATTGCCGACACCTCTCCCGGATTCACGGAGCGTTCACGTGAGGATCAGGATGAGGATGGCTCCACCATTGCGGGATTGAGGCGGTCTGCAGACGCCGCAGGCCGGGATTCGGGGGATGCAGGGGATGGCGAGAACGGGAAAAGATACTTCCAGCAAGCCAGGATTGACAGTGAAACCATGCAGTTGGAGGGCCGGGAAATCATGATTTTCCGGAACGCGAATATGACCACATGCCCCGATGGCAACCAGGACATTTCCCTGGCAACGAAGGTGCTGAGGCTGGACAGGGCTTCCGGCATCGGTACGGCAACTGCCATGACGGTGCGGGTGAAGAACGTGCCTGTTCTCTATTTTCCCTCAATCTCGTTTCCCATCGACAAAAGACGCAAGAGCGGATTCCTGTTTCCTTCGATCGCAGAGGAAAGGCAATCCGGTGTTATTCTCGACTTGCCGTACTACATCAATATCGCCCCCCACATGGACGCCACGATCACCCCGAGGATCATGACCGAGCGGGGAGTGCAGTTGTTCGGCGAGTTTCGCTACATGGGAAAACGGACAGACGGCGTCCTCGAGGCGGAATATCTGCCATCAGACGATCTGTTCGCCGATGAGGACCGCCACGCCGTGCGCTTCGGCCACAACCAGGTTTTCGGCGACCGCTGGGAGGCGAAGATTGACCTCGTGGATCTTTCCGACCCCGCATATCCACGGGATTTTTCCGACAAAACCGGACCCATCGCCGAGGGATATGTCGCCCAACGTGCCCGGTTGAGCCGTATCGGTGAACGGTTCAATATTCACATCCGTACACTGGCACAGGATTCCATCAATGACCGGACATCCGGCGAACGCCGGCCCCATGACATTCAGCCGGAAATCGGCATCAGCATGAAGCCAGGGAAGTTCGGTATCTTCCGGGGTGGCATACAAACGGAATTCGCCCGGTTCAGACATGCGGAAGAAACCCGGATCAGTGGTTCCCGTACACTCGTCCGCTCCTTTGTCTCTGTCCCGGTTGAGGCGCAATACGGTTCCATTGAACCCAGAGTTTCGCTCTACAGTATGAAATACGCTCTTGACAATGGGAGGGACGATTCGCCGTCGGCATCCGTGCCGGCGTACAGCCTTGACGGTAAACTGGTTTTCGAACGCCTGTTCGAATCCGGCGGCGGTTCGTTCTACCAGACGCTGGAACCGCGGCTGTTCTATGCAAAAATACCGCATGTGCGCGATCAGAATACCCTGCCGATTTTCGATACGGATGAGAGTCAACCCACCAGCTACAGCCACTTCTTCAGGGAAAACCGGTTCTCGGGCGGGGACCGGATCGGGGATACGGAGCAAATCAGCCTGGGGATGACCAGCCGGGTGATGGATGACAACACCGGGGCACAGCGAATGCAGCTCGGCTTCGGGCAGGTCTACTACCTGGAAGACCGCCATATCCGCCTGCATTCCGATGACGGGCCACTCACGACCGGCAGATCCGGTCTCTTCACGGAACTGACGGCCAATTTCAATGAGGACTGGAGCATGACCGGATTTGCCTCGTGGAGGAGGGAATCCAGCGATCCGGACGTGATCTGGGTGTCTGCTGACTATGATCATGACCGTCGCCGCAACGCATCGATCGCCTATACGGCAAGTCACGATGATCTGGAACAGGTTACAATGGATTTTTCCGCCCCGCTGGGGTCGCGCTGGCAGCTCGATGCAGATACCGCCTATTCCCTTGGGGAAGACGAGATCCGCTCCTCTTCCATCCGGCTCAGTTTCGATGGCTGTTGCTGGGCGACACGGCTGGAATACCAGCATTACCTTGATGGGAGCGGGGAGTTCAAGAACCGCATTTTGTTCACACTCGAACTGGATGACCTTGGAAGGATCCGTTCCGGATTCGGGTCAAGAGCATGAGCGGGAAACTGAACGTAATTCCGATGAAGAAATTCCACGCACTGGTTCTGGCCTGCTTATTCTGGGTTCCCACAGTTGTCCTCCCCCAGGGGTTTATCGATCGGGTTCTGGTTGTGGTGGATAACGTTCCGCTGACACTGAGCGAGTACCGTGCGCGCCATCGCCAGGAGGCGATCAAGGGTGGCCCCCTGGCACCGTTCAGTGGCGAGGTGGATCCGGAACTGCTGACACTGATGATTGATGAACGACTGCAGGTACTTCAGGCGGAGTATCGGGGCATCGATGTGACTGAACAGGAAGTCGATGCGTCAGTAGAATTTATTGCAAGACAGAACAACGTATCGTCTACCTCTCTGGTATCCCAGCTGGAAAGGGATGGAATCACGCTACAGGAGTTCCGTGCCGGCATCCGGGAACAGCAAATGATACGCAAGCTGATGGATGCGGTGGCAAATTCCCGGGTGATTGTCAGCGACCAGGAAATCGAGAACTACCTGAAAGCCCACGACGAATTGCGCGCCGGTGATGAATCCTATGAAGTCTCCCATCTGCTCGTACAGACCTCGGGCAAATCGGACATCCGGATCGCCTCGGAACGGGAAAACATGCACCTGCTCCGCCAGCGTATCGAGGAAGGACTGCCATTCGGGCAGGCAGTACATGAATACTCGGACTCCTCTTCCAAGGAAGATGGCGGCTATCTGGGATGGCGGAGATCGGACCAGTTGCCGGAGTTGTTCCTGGAGGCGCTGAGAGACATGGATCCGGAAACGGACAGTCTGTCACCGGTACTGGAAAGTGAAAGCGGCCTTCACCTGTTGAAACTGCACGGGAGAGGGGGGGGCGGTGCGCTGGTGGATCAACAGTTGATTCAGCACATACTCATCGCTCCTGATCAGCAAAATACGCTTGATGAGGCCGAGAATCTGGCCAACCGGGTTTACGATCAATTCCTCGCCGGAGAACCCTTTGAAAAGCTGGTGCGGCTTTACTCCATGGATGCCCAATCCAGGGACAGCGGTGGCTCGCTTGGCTGGGTAAACCCCGGCAGTCTCGTGCCGGAATTTGAAAATGCAGCAATCTCCCTGCCGGTTGGCCAGGTCAGCGAACCCGTCAAGACCCGTTACGGATATCATCTCATCCGGGTGCTTGACCGCCGCAGTACGGACAAGGCCAACGAAATCGCAGTCAACAAAGCCCGCCAAACGATATTCAGACGCAAGGCGACGGAGCTCTACCTGAACTGGTTTCAATCCATTCGTCAGCGGGCATTCATCGAATATGTCGGAATACCCGACGCCACCGACAGGTGACCGAACCCCTTTCCAGCATCCTTGGCCGATTGCTCCCGCCGGAAGCCGGTGAGGAACTCAGGCGCAATATCGATGCCGCCGTCCAGGGGTACCTCGAGCGCATGAACCTGGCAACAAGGGAACAACTCGAAGTCCAGGAAAAAGTTCTGCGGCGAACCCGGGAACGGCTCGAAAAGCTGGAGAAAAGGCTCCGGGAACTGGAGGAGCCGGATACAGGTACGGATCACTGAATTCCGTCGTCGGATTCGATCCCCGGAAAGAAGGCGATCACCCCAATACAGATGGCGAGGATCTGTTTCTTCATGATGTTCACACGGCTGTTGCCTGACTGCTGATCGTATCCGATTTTCTGGAGTTTGTAGCACGGCTTCGGACCATTCGGGCCGTGTCACTGATCACGGATCAGCCCGGACGACAACGGTATCCCCGAGCTATATAATTCCGGAAATGTCCAACCAGAGGTGAACTTCATGAGCGGTATCCAGCGTCTCTTCGGCATCGTACTCATGGTCACCGGGATCGTGGTCGCGGTGCACACTGTTGTTGAACCCCTGTATCATGTCTCCAGCGAGGAATTACCCTACAGCCCTTTATGGACCCACATCAACAGGCTGATGTTGCTGTCCATCGTCCTCGGGGTGATCTACAGCTATATCCGTATAAAAGGTGCCGGCGGTGCAGGAGGCGCTGGGCCGGTCACCCGGGAGTACCTGGCGGCCAGCGTACAGCTATACGGGTTCCTGTTTGTCGGCATCCTGTTCCTCTGGAACTGGTTCCAGCTTTCCAATCCCGAATACAGCGTCATCGGGGCTGATGTGCATTCATTGGTATGGGCGTTCATCGACGCTGCGTTGCCCCTGCTTACGGTGACACTGGGGCTGCATCTTTGGCGTGTCACCGGGAAGTCACGGTAGGTACGGGATTCGGTCCGTGACGCTTCCGGTTACTGCCCCAGACTCGTGGTCGGAACAGCCGGGGAACCCCGTTTCCGGAGTTTGGTGACCCCGGTGCCGGTTGTCACCTTTTGGCTGTCACGCAAGAAAGTTACTCCGGCATCGCGCGCAGCAGCGCCTTCACCACCGAGGTCGCGTTTTCCGCCGCGAGGCTGAGAAATGTCTCCATCTGGTTCGCACCTCCACCGCCGCCTGCCAGGTCGGAGAGACTGCGCACGGCAATATAGGGAACCTGGTTGGAATAGGCGACGTGGGCGACGGCGGAACTCTCCATGTCCAGTACGCGGGCATCGAAGGTTTCAAATACATATTCTCTGAAGGCCTCGTTGTCGATGAAGACCCCGCCGGAAACACCCGCCCCTCCGATCAGGATTCTGGGCGTATTTTCCAGGCATTGCCCGTCTGTCGTGCAGCGGGCAAGCGTTACATCCCCTGCCGCCCGGCGGGCGGCAGGGAGTAGTTCCTCTTCGTCCACCGGAAACCAGAAACGGGGCTCGGGCTGACGATCACCCGCACGGACCACGGTGACCGATCGCGGAAACATCATGCCGAAATTGGGGTAGGGGTATTCAAAGAAGGGAATCGTCTCCCAGCCATCGTCGACTTCCCGGGCAAAGACCATTTCAAGATACTGTGCCCAACGGTCCGCGATCACCACATCGCCGATATGCAGTTCCGGATCCACGCCGCCCGCGATGCCGGAAAACACGATCCGCTCGATCGGGAAATGGTCAAGTGCCAGCTGCACCGTCATCGCCGCGTTCACGACGCTGATTCCGCTGAGGAACACAACGACCGGGCGGCCTTCCAGATTGCCGGTGGTGAATTCAACGCCGTTCAGGGAATATTCCGATACCTTCCCCGCAAGGCTTCCCTTGAGGATCGTCAATTCCGGTGCGAATGCGGAGATCACCGCGATACGGGGTGTCTTGTCCTCCGGGCCGCCCGCCCTTGCCTGCATGAAGGCGGAGATGATCAGAATCACTGCAAGGCTTTTCAACAGGATACGCACAGGGCGGGACGGGAAGACGGAGTGTGTCATCGTTGCGGGTTCCGGTCGGGAATTGGGAAAATCAGGCAATCAGCGGCGATTGTCTGGATTATTACGCAGGACCTCGCGACGCGCAATCTTCAGGCAGCATCGGTCCGCGCAAATCACCGCGACACCCCCCGTAAATACCGTCACCGGCATCTGCCTGGAGGGCGTGAACTCCCCATTGACCGGCTTCCCGTCCGGTAAGAGAAATTGCGTTTTCTGTCGCAAACGTCGCTTGTGGTCAGGCATCGGGCAGTGGATAAATACGCTTCTGAACGCATCCTCAAGGCCGATGAACCGATTTGTGAATTCCGCGATCTGCATCTGCCGGTGGATCGCTCATTTCCGCCCCTGAAGCATGGCAGGTGCCGGAAATTTCCGAGACCTTCCCATGCACGGGACGGATTCTGTCGCGGGGATTTATCTGTTGTCCGGCGGTTTGTTCCTGTTTTCGATCCAGGATGCGATCATCAAGTCCTTCAGTGACGACTATTCCCTTCTCCAGATCGTTTTCACCCGCAGCGTCACCGCGCTGATCATGATCTACACGGTCATGCTGGTGACCGTGAGCCCACCGGCGTTCCGCATCCACAAGCCCTGGCCCGTACTGGTCAAGGGAAGCTGCGCTTTCCTGAGCTATCTGTGCTACTACATGGCATTGACCGGATTACCGCTTGCGGATGCCGCCACCATCACGTTTTCCGCACCCATCATGGTGACGGCGATGTCGGCGCTGTTGTTCAAGGAGCAGGTGGGGTGGCGCCGCTGGGGGGCGGTGCTGCTTGGTTTTCTCGCCATCGTCCTGGTGGTTGGCCCGAAGGGGTACTTCAACAACGCATCGGTGCTGCTTGCCCTGGGGGCAGCTCTTGCCTATGCGGTCTCCACGATTGTGACCCGTTACATCGATGCCCGAGACACTGCGGCAACGGCAGCATTTTATTCCATGGCAACATTCCTGTTCTGGAGCATCGTTTGCAGCCTCGCGGTGTTTGTATTCTGGCGTGAGGGGGTGGGAGGCACCGGCCCGCTTGCCTTCCTGTTGCGTGACTGGAAAACGCCGAGCGAAATCGATCAGTGGCTGCTGGTGTTGCTTGGACTGATCGCCACCGGTGGGTTTTACTGCCTGGTAAAGGCGTATATGGTGGCCGAATTCAGTGCCGTGGCGCCCTTTGAATACCTGTACATCCTGTGGGGGGCGATGTTCGGGCTGATTCTTTGGGGTGAAATTCCCTCCGCGACGACCATGACGGGCATCCTCCTCCTGGTGACCAGCAACCTCTTCATTCTCAGACGCGAAATGGCGCTTCGTGCCCGCAACGCATTCCGACGCCCCAGGATACCGCACCGCTGAATGCCTGCCGGGTTCCGTGCGTTCGGGGCATTGCCGTGTCGCCGGTCTTGCTGAATAATCCGGACCTTGCCGAATACTACAGTCGGATGCTACGCCCATGTCATCACAATCCCGGATCAGCATTGAGGAATTCAATCGGCTCACGGAAGCCGAGTTGCCGCTCATGGCCTACCTGAACGTCGATCTGGTAAAGCTGGATCCCGTGGAAACGATCCTTCGCGCCCGTTGCGAGGAAGCGAGCTTAAGACCCGGCGGCACAATAGCCGGCCCGGTGATGATGGGACTGGCGGATGCCGCGTTCTTTGCCGTGATCATGGCCAATCTCGGCATGGTGAAACTGGCGGTCACCACAAACCTGTCGATCAACTTCCTCCGGAAACCGGGACCCGGCAATCTCGATTGTCACGCAGGGATACTGAAGCTTGGCAAACGGCTCGCGGTGTGCGAGGCGAGGCTGTACAGCGGAGATTTCGGCAGGGATCAGCCTGTGGCGCATGCCACCGGCACCTATTCCATTCCACCTTCCTGAATTTGCAGGCCGCAATCACCGCAAAGGATGCGCAGACCGGGTCTGCCCCAGACATTCATCCCGCAACCGCTACAGGAATACCGGATCTTGTTCCGTGAGGACCGGGTTTTCACGGAGTCCCAGGCAACCTCGTCCCTGGCTGCGGCCGTGGGGACCGGCGCCAGAAGGGCAGGGGCCTGATCCCGCACTTCCATCAGCCATTCACTGACATTCTCCTGGTCATGTCCCCTGGGCTGGCAGGATTCCTGCCAGGCCGGCTCGGTATCCGTCCACTCGAGCCGGTATTCACCGCTGCACAACTCGTAGCAGGTGGCGAGAAACCGGCCCTCCGGCCTGGGATAGTCGGACATCGACTGTCCGGTGCTTCGTCCTCCCGGCAGGCCGGTGCTGCTGGGAACCAATCCGATGGATTTCATCTTGCCCGACCACTCACGGTTGTGATAGCCGGGACGGCTCTTTTGCATTCCGTGAACAAATTGCCAGAGGTGGCACTGCTCGTGCACCAGTGTCTGCAGGACATCGATCACACGATGCCGGGCAAAATAGGCGGGATTCAGCGCAATCTCGTGGGCCTTGAACCCCCGTCCATCCACCCAGCGTTCCGGGGAAAAATAGCCCATGGTGTTCCTGCTGCGCTGCAGTGTCAACATGCACCGGGGTAGGGTGTTGTCAAACAGGCGTTCGTTGAAGTGATCAAACGCCTGGCTGAGAAGGCCGTAGAAGGTATCGGTTGGGTCGGGTTGCATGACAGAATTATATCGTACGAAACAAATTCAACATCATCAGCGAATTCAGACCGGAAAACGTGTGATACGAACAAAAAATATATTCTAATAATAACTAAATATCAATTATATAATAGATATTATTAATAATATGGATTACCAAGATTAGATTCGGGTTTTATCGTATTAGTTTTATTCATGAGTCTTTGTCTGCGGGCGGTCAGCTTTCCTGAATCCCTGTGACTGGGCAGGTGGTATCCGCCAGGCGGCAAGTTCATGGAAGTCAGCTGGGCGCGTGTCCATTACCACGACACCGGGGAAGGGACGGCCATCGTTTGCCTGCACAAAGACAGTGCCAATGCCCGGGACATGGCGCAGAGCGATCTGCCGTCGTTGGCAGGGGATTTCGGGGTCGTGACGGTGGATCGCCCGGGTCTGGGCCACAGCGCACGCCCCGGAACGGACTGGTGGAGTCTCCTGGGTCAGGCCAATGTCGTGCGGGAGGTGTCACACCGACTTGGAAACCGGCACCCGATCCTGCTGGGCCATTCCTGGTCCAGCGCTGTGGTTCTCAAGTATCTCCTGCTGTCCCCTTGCGAGGTGGCGGGAGGCATCCCTCAATCACCAGTGACCCATGGCTGGAATTGCCCGCCGAAGATGTAACACCGGATCAGCCTGTGGCTGCTGGTGAGAAGCCTGCTTGTCCGCATACCGGTATCCCCGGCAGCTTCGTTGGCAATGAGCGCCGGACCCCGGGTCCCTCTCTCAACGTGGGAGACGCTCCGGGACTTTCGTTAGCGCACCCATCTGAGACTGCTTCTACGCCCTGGCTCGTGGTGGGCCAACGTCGATGGTCGGTGTCCTGGGGACGGTGATCACGACCAATCCTATTACTGGTGGCAAGGAAGAGTTCGATGGCTTCGGGCTGATTGACCGATTCAGGATCATCCGTGAGACACACGACGGAAGAATGCAGGAGGTGGAAATCCGGACAACGCCCGAAATCCGATAAGTTCGCACCAAAGGTTATTCAGGCCGTTGACGACGGCAGATCATATCGCTGGATCTCCCGCGATGTCTGCATTTCCAAAATCACTGTGCTCGAAATTGTGAAGCGAAACAGGCACTTATCGTGATGCCGATGAACGTGTGGCGGCAACACCGGACATTCAGGTAACATGCGGCGAAGGTGTCGGGAGAACCCAATTTCCAGGATGCTGTACGGTACACCGAAGGCCGCTTTGGGCGGACAAGCCAAATCGACATAGCAACGACATCACCCAGCATTCCGTCTGCGTAGTTCCTTTTTTCACTGCATCGGCATAAGCCTCAATGAACTTCATTTGATCAAAGAATAGAAATCGCATGACACGTGGGACCATTCCTATGGCCGTTGCTGTCTCGGTGAATGTGCCAATGGTAGAGTTGCCGTCTCTTGTGAACTTCGCCGAATACTGTCCCTTGAAACTGCCAGGGGAACCAGTCGCTAGGACAAACGTCTCAGGTCGGTTCTTCTCTACGATCTGGAAGTTGATGACCATACCAGTGGGCTCCAAAGTCTCAGACCAAGAACGGCCATCATCAGCCATCCTGACTTCGCCGACATCTTCGCGCCACTGCTTCTGGTCTTCTGGTGTTGTGTAGATATCCCAAACATCTTCGATATCCGCATCAAACCGAATGGACTTGGTTACGCTGTTGGTTTTCGGGATGAGCAGCAAAGCGATCCAACACGTGATTAGAACAGCGATTGGGATTGCAAACCGGATCATTGTTCTGCCGCCCGCCTATCTGCAATCCACTGGCTATCAACACTCAGTTTCTTCGCTATCTTGCTTTCAGGCTCCACAATTCGCCAGAACGGAGAGACATCTGCCAAGTCCGCACCGGCCTCCAAACGTTCGAGCGCCGCTTGCGCTGCAATTCTGACGAAAATCGCTGTCGACACAGGGCACATTCCGTCACATTTTCTTCGACGTGCGAGTTCGTTCCGCATGCGTGTGATCGAGCGCGTTTCGCCTACCGGGATACGCCTAATGTATTCGTCAACAATCTTCGGCGTCGCCACGAACATCTTCTGACCTTTCTTGATCCCTGCAAAATCAGAGGGAAGGATCACGATCTTATGTTTCTTGTCCGCGTTCAGTCGTTCTTCTGCTGTTTTTGGCATACCAATGATGATCCCAAGCCCTTCGTCTGGACCGCCGATCCCGAAAAATGATCGCCGCCGTCAAACATGGGCATCAACTGTTAGATTCAATCCACCAGCCATTGTAATGGACTGTTCGAACTTCGCAAAATAGGAGCGATATATCACTTTAATATCAGTGTCTTGCCGGGATTCAGCGATCTGACCACTCGGAGTGGTAGGTCCATATGTCTGCAGAGGCCTTGGAGCACCGGCAGTTATTGGTTTGGACCCAGGGCCGTGGGTGCTACGACCGGCACACGAAACGGGACAGGCCGAAAAAGGCCATCTGGCTGCGACCGCTCAGAAAGGACTGGAAACGAACCCTCAATCGGTAAGCCAAGCGGTGCCTCGGCAACACACTCCTCAACCGCACCCGCCGAAACCGTCAGAGGGTCTTTATCCATCCCCCTCAGAGCGAACGCTTACCCCCCCGGTCCCTTCATCGGGTGCTGTATGGATATCAGGACTACCAGTAACTAATTGAATCCGAATAGATATTTTCCATGTCCTGCAGATCGGCAACGCGCGGGGCATTGTTGATGGCCCGGGTTTGGCGGATGGATGACGCCGCGAGATTCCCGATGTCGTCCGGTCCGAAGCCGACCCCGCTGAGCCCATTGGGTGCATGCGTGTCCCGCATCAGCCGGATCATCCTGTCAGCGACGATTTCCCCGGCATCATCCGTTCCAGCACCGCCTGTTTCGGCACCCAGATAAGACGCCGCCTCCAGGTGGCGCCCTGGAGCGCCCCCGGCGAGAAACCGGAAGATGGCCGGGGCGTTGATTACCACGCTGATGCCGTGGGGGATGAAGGGCGATGTCACCCGGTACCCTTCGGTGGTGACATTGTCCATCAGGTGGGTCACCCCGTAGGACATGGCATGAGGCAGGTGGGTACCGCTGTTCCCGAAGGCCATTCCTGCCAGGGTGGCTCCCCACATGAGGTGGTCCCGGGCCTCGCTGTCCGTGGCGTCACTGACACCACGAACCAGATATGCGTCGACGATCTCCAGGGCCCGTCTGGCCGCCATGTCACTCCAGGGATTCGCACCCTGCAACAGGGTGCGGCCATTCGGATCTGCCACCGGGTCCCAACGGGTGTAGGCCTTGGCCGTATAGCATTCGATGGCGTGACACATCAGGTCGTAGCCCGTAGACGCGATGACATTGGCCGGCAGCGTATCGGTGCACGCCGGGTCCACCAGGGCCTCGACCGGCAACAGATGCAAAGACCCGAGGACGAATTTCGTGTTGAGATCACCAAGCCGGATGACCGACACCGATGTGCACTCGGAACCGGTTCCGGACGTGGTGGGACAGGCGATATGGGGCAGCAGGGGGCCGGGCACGGGTCGGCCGGGTCCCACAGGGTGGCCGAAATACTCGGTGAATTCCGCCGGATAGAGTGCGTAGACCATGCCTGCCTTCGCGGTGTCCATGGTCGAACCGCCACCGACCGAAACCACTCCATCGAAACTGCCCCCGCGGAGGAATTCCGCTGCGGCAATGATGGTTCTGTCGTCAGGTTCGATCCGAATGTCAGAGAACACCGCGACATCGATGCCGGCTTTCCTCAATCCGGACAGCGCGGTATCCACGTAGGGGCCGTCACGCAGGTGGGGGTCGGTAAACAGGGCCACCCGGGAAAATCCACGGCCCCTGGCGCGCTCACCGAGTTCGGACAGGCACCCCCGCCCGAAGGTGAGCTTGGGCATCATGACGGTGAAGGTTCCGGCACCATGTTCACAGGGAGAAAAATACTGGCAGGGCATCTCGCTTACGGTCAGTTGGGGTTGGGGGATGATTGTTCAGAAGACTGCATCCTGTCCAGGATGCGCTGTTCCACCTGCGCCATGTCCTCCAGGACGTGGCGAATATCCTCCTGTTGCTGGAGCAGGACTGCCCTGTGCTTGCTGATTACCCAGAGCACGTAACGCAACTGGGCCTCTTCCCCCGATTCGCTGTCATAGAGTTCCAGGGTTTCCCGTATTTCCGCCAGGCTGAATCCCAGTCTCTTCGCACGCAGAATCAGTCTCAGCCGGACCCGGTCCCGTTCCCGGTAAACACGCCGGGTGCCATCGCGCTCCGGAGCCAACAGCCCCTGGTCCTCGTAGAAACGGATGGTGCGCGCGGTGATGTCGAACTGTTCGGCCAGGCAGGAAATGTTATAGCGGCTCGTCATGGAGATACAGTGTACGGATTATTGACGTTTACGTAAACGGCATGCGACACTTAAATTCTGCCCCGGACCAGTTCCATCATGCTCGAAAAGCTCCAGCCCTCGACCCCCGGTCCAGATCGTGACGGCGATATTCTTCATGTCCGCTTCATCACCGCGGCCAGCTTGTTCGATGGACATGACGCTGCCATCAACATCATGCGCCGGATCCTCCAGGACTGCGGTGCCGAGGTCATACATCTGGGACACAACCGTTCCGTGGAGGATATCGTTACTGCCGCACTGCAGGAGGACGCGCAGGCCATCGCGGTAAGCTCCTACCAGGGCGGCCACATCGAGAATCTCAAATACATGGTGGACATGCTGCGTGAGCGGGGAGGGGAGGATATCCGGGTCTTTGCCGGCGGCGGCGGCGTGATCGTCCCCGGGGAGATCCGGGAACTCGAGAACTACGGCGTCACCCGGGTGTATTCCCCCGAGGATGGCCAGTCCATGGGGCTCGAGGGAA
Source organism: Candidatus Poriferihabitaceae bacterium (assembly GCA_965213885.1). Taxonomy (GTDB): domain Bacteria; phylum Pseudomonadota; class Gammaproteobacteria; order Arenicellales; family Poriferihabitantaceae; genus VYFG01. Next base: position 1,353,025 of record OZ243919.1, on the reverse strand, counting down.
TGATCCGGGAAACCATTGCGCTCAGCCTCTTTGACCCGGGAGCCAGGGCGCCGCAGGACCCGGAAGGACTGTCCGCCGCGAACTGGCGTCCACTGGCGCATTATCTCACCGCGCTGGAAAACGGCGCCATCGGAGAATCAGGACTGCGCTCCCTGCGGGACAGGGCGGCGTCGCTGGACAACCCGGCTCCGGTACTGGGCATAACCGGCACCGGCGGCGCCGGCAAATCCTCGCTCACGGATGAACTGATCCTCCGTTTCCGCCTGGGCCAGAACGAGACGCTCAGGATTGCCCTGGTTGCCGCGGACCCCTCCCGGCGACGTACCGGCGGAGCATTGCTGGGGGACCGCATCCGGATGAACGCCATTGCCCATCCGAATATTTTCATGCGCTCGATGGCCACCCGGGAGTCCGCATCCGAGCTGCCCGCCACCATGGCGGATATGATCGCGGCTTGCCAGGTGGCCGGTTTCGACCTGGTGCTGGTGGAAACTCCCGGCATTGGCCAGGGCAATACGGCCATCGACGGATTGGTGGACCTGTCCCTGTACGTCATGACCCCGGAATACGGTGCCCAGAGCCAGCTAGAAAAGATCGACATGCTGGATTTCGCGGATGTGGTGGCAATCAACAAGTTCGACCGCAAGGGAGCCCCGGACGCCTATCGTGACGTCTGCAAGCAGGTTCGGCGAAACCGCCGGGCCTTCGATGAGTCCCCGGAATCGATGCCGGTTTTCGGCACCATGGCCGCACGGTTCAACGACAGTGGCATGACCGCCCTGTATCATGAAATCCTGGACCGGCTGTCCGCCATTGGCCTGAAGGTCACTGACGACGCCCTGCCGCGGAGGGATATCCGGCACCCAACCGATGAGGTCATGCTGATCCCCCCGGCACGGGTACGCTATCTGAGCGAAATAGCCGATACCTTGCGGGACTACAAGGCAGGTGTCCGGAAGCAGTCGGCCCTTGCCAGGGAGCGCCAGCAGTTGCTGGCGTCGATATCGATGCTGGAAGCCGCGGGCGAAACCGTACCGGAAGCCCTGGTATCCCTGTCCATGGAACGGGAACAGTCCCTGGGTGAGGAGGCGCGGCGGGTTCTCGCGGAGTGGCCGGAGCGCCGGGATGCCTACCGGCGTGATGAACTGGTCACCCGGGTTCGCGACCGGGAGAGCCGCAGCCCCCTGGCCCGGACCACGCTTTCGGGCACCCGTCTTCCACGCATCGCCCTGCCGTCTTTCGAGGACCAGGGCGAATTGCTCAAGTGGCTGTTGCTGGAAAATCTCCCGGGTAGTTTCCCGTTTACCGCCGGTGTGTTTCCGCTCAAGCGTGACAACGAGGCGCCCACCCGGATGTTCGCCGGCGAGGGCGACGCTTTTCGGACCAACCGACGCTTCCGGCAGCTTTCGGCACACGCCGAGGCAAAGCGGCTGTCAACCGCCTTCGATTCGGTGACACTGTACGGCTGTGACCCGGACGATCGTCCGGACATCTACGGCAAGATCGGCAACTCCGGGGTGTCCATCGCCACCCTGGATGACATCAGGGTGCTGTACGACGGTTTTGATCTGTGCGATCCCATGACTTCCGTGTCCATGACCATCAACGGCCCGGCACCGATCATTCTGGCAATGTTTCTGAACGCGGCCATCGAGCAGCAGCTGGACAAGTTCAGGGAGCACCATGGCCGGGAACCCAGTGAGGACGAGGCGTCCTCGGTGCGCCGGTGGACGTTGGAAAACGCCCGTGGAACCGTGCAGGCCGATATCCTGAAAGAGGACCAGGGCCAGAATACCTGTATCTTCTCCACGGAGTTCGCGCTCAAGCTGATGGGCGATATCCAGGAGTATTTCGTGGAGCACAGGGTACGGAACTTCTACTCGGTTTCCATCTCCGGATACCACATAGCCGAAGCCGGGGCCAATCCTATCTCCCAGCTGGCCTTCACCCTGGCGAATGGTTTCACCTTCGTGGAAACCTATCTCGCCCGCGGCATGGATATCGACGACTTCGCCCCCAACCTGTCGTTTTTCTTCAGCAATGGAATGGACCCGGAATACACCGTGATGGGGCGGGTGGCCCGCCGGATCTGGGCGGTGGCCATGCGGGAGCGGTATGGCGCCAACGAGCGCTCGCAGAAACTCAAGTACCATATCCAGACCTCGGGACGGTCGCTCCATGCCCAGGAAATGGACTTCAATGATATCCGTACCACGCTCCAGGCGCTGATCGCTGTCTACGACCATTGCAACAGCCTGCACACCAATGCCTTTGACGAGGCCATTACCACACCCACCGGGGAATCGGTTCGGCGGGCGCTGGCAATACAGCTCATCATCGACAATGAATGGGGGCTTGCCGGAAACGAGAATCCGAATCAGGGCAGTTTCATCATTGACGAATTGACCGAACTGGTGGAGGAAGCCGTGCTGGTGGAATTTGACCGAATCTCCGAACGCGGTGGTGTGCTGGGTGCGATGGAGACCGGGTACCAGCGGGGGAAGATTCAGGATGAGTCCATGGAGTACGAGCATCGAAAGCATGATGGCTCAATGCCCATCATCGGTGTCAATACCTTCCTGAAGGAGGGGGAAGGAGATCGGCGTGATATCGCCCTGGCGAGGTCCAGCGACGACGAGAAGAAAAGCCAGATCCGCCGCTTGAGGGAATTTCATGAGCGTCATCGGGATCACGCGGAACCCGCACTCGAACGGGTTCGGCTGGCCGTGCTGGAGAACCGGAATGTATTCACTGAACTGATGCATGCGGTCCGGCACTGCTCCCTCGGCCAGATTTCAGGGGCGCTGTACCGGGTGGGAGGACAATACCGCAGGAATATGTAGCCGGACACGGTTGGGGGGTAAGCGTCGGTGGGACATGCCACAGTTGATCTACGTCTAAAAATGGTTCCCCGGTACAATCTGCGCTATGATTCAATGTAATCCGGTTGCCTCCAGCATTGGCTGTTGCGCGCTGCAAATCACCAACATGACCGTTCAAGCACCAATACGAGATGACGAACACTGTTTCGGGCACCCCCGATACATTTCCCAAGCTCCTGATTCTCAACGCCCAGCGATTTGGTGACCGTCCTGCGGTCAGGGAAAAGGAATATGGAATCTGGCAGGCCTGGACCTGGAAGGAGGTCAAGGAAGAGGTGTTCGCACTCGCTGCGGGACTCCGGGAACTGGGCTTTGCCCCCGGAGACAAGCTCGCCATCATCGGCCGCAATCGCCCGCGACTGTACTGGGGAATTACGGCTGCCCAGTGCCTGGGAGGAATTCCGGTGCCGGTATATGCTGATTCCGTCGCCGAGGAAATGGAGTTTGTTCTCAATCATGCCAGTGTGCGTTTTGTCCTGGCCGAGGACCAGGAGCAGGTGGACAAGGTGCTGGAAGTGGGCGAGGGCGTCGAGACACTCGAACAGGTCATCTACGACGATCCGCGGGGACTGAGGGAATACGACCAGGCGAAACTGCATGATTTCGCCGTGGTGCAGAATCTGGGCCGGGAAGCCCTGTCCAGGGAACCGGAACTGCTGGACGAAACCATCGGCAATGGCGGTGGTTCCGATGTCGGCATTTTTCTCTACACCTCCGGCACCACGGGTAAGCCGAAGGGCGTGGTCCTCACCAACGACAATATCATCATCACCTCCCGCAACAGTGTCGATTTCGACCGCCTCACCGAGACGGAGGAAACACTGAGCTATCTGCCTATGGCCTGGGTCGGGGACCACATCTTCTCGCATGGCCAGGCCTACGTGGCCGGATTCTGCATCAACTGCCCGGAAAGCGAGGAGACCGTTGCCACGGACCTCCGGGAAATCGGCCCGACCTACTACTTCGCGCCGCCCAGGGTGTTCGAAGGGCTGCTGACACACGTGATGATCCGTATGGAGGATGCCGGCCGCACCAAGCAGAAGCTGTTCCACTATTTCATGAAGGTGGCCAGGGAAACCGGGATTCGCATACTCGACGGGGAGCCGGTTCCGCTGCTGGACCGTTTCAGGTACTGGCTTGGCAATCTCCTGATCTATGCTCCCCTGAAGAACACCATGGGATTCAGCCGGATCAAGCTGGCCTACACCGCGGGTGAGGCCATTGGCCCCGAAATCTTCGACTTCTACCGCTCACTCGGCATCAACATCAAGCAGTTGTATGGTCAGACCGAGGCTGCCGTGTTCATTACCATGCAGCCCGACGGAGAGGTGTATGCCGATACGGTCGGCGTTCCGGCTCCGGGTGTGGACATCCGCATCACCGATGCGGGTGAGGTGGTGTATCGCGGTCCGGGTGTGTTCCAGAGCTACTTCCGCAATGAGGAAGCGACCCGGGAGACAAAGGATGACGCAGGCTGGGTGCATACGGGAGATGCCGGCTATTTCGATGACAGGGGACACCTTCGCATCATCGACCGGGCAAAGGATGTCGGTCGGCTGATTGACGGGTCCCTGTTTGCCCCCAAGTATCTGGAGAACAAGCTCAAGTTCTTTCCGCATATCAAGGAAGTGGTGGTATTCGGTCACGAACGGGCATTCGTGACCGCGTTCATCAATATCGATCTGGATGCGGTGGGTAACTGGGCCGAACGCAACAACATACCCTATTCGAGCTACCAGGAACTGGCCGGACATCCCGAGGTATACAGTATGTTGGAGGAAAGCATACGACAGACCAACGCCGATCTTGCCGGTGACTCCCGGATGAGCGGCTCCCAGATACGGCGTTTCCTGATCCTGCACAAGGAACTGGACCCTGACGATGGTGAGATGACACGGACCAGGAAGGTCCGCAGAAACATCATCCGGGACAAGTACGCGGTGCTCGTGGATGCACTGTATGACGGCCTTGAATCCTGCCATATCCGTACGGAAGTCACCTTCGAGGACGGCCGCAAGGGCGCGCTCGAGGCGGACCTGAAAATCCGTGACGTGGCCGTCTATCCAACCGTCGCGAAATCCGCCTGACAGAGCGATGGACCCGGCCACTGCATCGGATGACATCCTCCTGGACCTCAGGAACATTTCCCTTTCCTTTGGCGGGGTCAAGGCGTTGATCGATATCAGTTTCGATATCCGCCGGGGCGAGGTTCGCGCCATTATCGGCCCCAACGGTGCCGGCAAGAGCTCCATGCTCAATGTGATCAACGGCTTCTACCACCCACAGGAGGGCGAAATCTGGTTTGACGGAGTGTTGCGCGGGCCCATGAAACCGCACCAGATCGCCCGCCAGGGTATAGCGCGTACCTTCCAGAACATCGCCCTGTTCAGGGGAATGAGCACCCTGGACAACCTGATGACAGGTCGTATCACACACATGCATGAGAACCTGTTCTGGCAGGCACTCTGGAAGGGCAGAGCGGAACGGGAGGAACTTGCCCACCGCGAAAGGGTGGAACACATCATCGATTTCCTGGAGATCCAGCCCATACGCAAGACGCCCGTTGGCAGGTTGCCGTACGGTCTGCAGAAGCGGGTTGAACTCGGTAGGGCACTGGCGGCGGAATCAAAGCTTCTGTTGCTGGATGAACCCATGGCGGGGATGAATCTGGAGGAGAAGGAGGATATGTGCAGATTCGTGCTGGATGTGCACGACCAGTTCGGCACCACCATCGCCCTGATCGAGCATGACATGGGAGTGGTCATGGATATCGCGGACCGCGTCGTTGTCCTTGACTATGGCCGGAAGATCGGTGACGGTTATCCGGATGAAATCCGCAACAACAAGGACGTGATCGATGCCTATCTCGGCGTGGCCCATGACTGAACGACCCCGGAACGAGCGATGAGCCCTGTCGTACTGAATACCATCGAAGTTTTCCTGAACGGCCTGATGACCGGTGTCATGTATTCGCTGGTGGCCCTTGGTTTCGTGCTGATTTTCAAGTCCTCCGGGATTTTCAATTACGCCCAGGGTGTGATGGCCCTGTTCGCCGCTCTGACACTGGTTGGATTCCAGACCGGTCAGGTACCGTTTGCACACCTGATCAATGTGGTTTTCGGTACCGACTACCATCACTGGGGCGAGGGAATGAATACGGCTCTGGCGATCATTCTCACCATGCTGGTCATGATTCTGCTGGCCTGGGTGGTGGAGAAGCTGGTTTTGCGATATCTTGTCAACCAGGCACCCATCATACTGTTCATGGCCACCATCGGGCTGGCATTCTTCCTGGAAGGTCTCGGAGATCTGATGTGGGGTGCCAATATCAAGGTGCTGAACGTGGGACTTCCATCCGGTGGTTCTTTCTGGTGGGAAGATGTCACCAGGACCTGGGCGAGTGAAGGTTCGGAATACTACGGCATGTACATTGACGTGCTGGATGTGTGGGCCGGAGCAATCGCAGTGGTGCTGGTCGTTGCCCTGACGGTCTTTTCGCAGTATACCAAGACGGGCCGTGCGCTCCGCGCGGTGGCCGATGACCATCAGGCCGCGCTCACGGTGGGCATCTCCCTGCGCACCATCTGGGTGGTGGTCTGGTCGATTGCCGGTTTCGTGGCCCTGGTGGCCGGCATCATGTGGGGCGCGAAGTCCGGCGTCCAGTTTTCGCTCTCCCTGATCGCCCTGAAAGCATTGCCGGTGTTGATTCTCGGCGGTTTCACCTCCATTCCCGGCGCGATTGTGGGCGGGCTGATCATCGGGATCGGGGAGAAGCTGTTCGAATATTCCATCGGCCCCATGATCGGCGGCGCCACGGAAAACTGGTTTGCCTATGTGCTGGCGCTGTTCTTCCTGATGTTCCGGCCCCAGGGGCTGTTCGGCGAGAAAATTATAGAGAGGGTATAGATGATTTACCGGGAAGCAGGCGATTTCAAGACCAGCTACTCTGCGGACCAGCAGACATTTCCCATCGCCTTTGATCGCTGGGCGGTACGGGTGGCGGTGATTGTAGCGTTCCTGCTCGTGCCGTTCCTGATCAATGACTATTGGGAAAAATCCATTCTGCTGCCGTTCCTGATCTGGTCCCTGGCGGCTCTCGGTCTGAACATTCTGATCGGGTATTGCGGTCAGCTCAGCCTGGGAACCGGTGGCTTCATGGCGGTGGGAGCCTATGCGTGCTACAAGCTCACCACGATGTTTCCGGATCTCAACCTCCTGTTCGTGGTGTTGCTTTCGGGCGTGGTGACGGCACTGGTGGGTATCCTGTTCGGGCTGCCGAGCCTGAGGATCAAGGGGTTCTATCTGGCGGTGGCCACGCTCGCGGCCCAGTTTTTCCTGGTCTGGCTGTTCAACAAGGTACCATGGTTCTACAACTATTCCGCTTCGGGTCAGATCAACATGCCGGAACGGGAGGTCTTCGGCTTCATTGTCAGCGGGCCCAATGCCGATCCCTGGGCCACATACCTGTTCGCCCTGCTGTTCGTGGTGGTATTCGCGATGATTGCCCGGAACCTGACCCGTGGCCGTCTTGGTCGCTCCTGGATGGCGATCAGGGATATGGACATCGCCGCGGAAATCATCGGGGTGCCCCCCCTGCAGGCGAAGCTTTCCGCTTTCGCGATCAGCTCGTTCTATATCGGCCTCGCCGGCGCCCTGTTTTTCGGAATCTACCTTGGTGCCGTCGAGCCCACCGAGGCATTCGGCATTGACAAATCCTTCCTGGTCCTTTTCATGATCATCATTGGCGGACTGGGGTCCATCGTGGGGTCTTTCATCGGGGCCGCATTTATGGTCCTCCTGCCGGTACTGTTCAAGAATATCATGGTGGGCAGTTTTGGCTGGCCTACCGATACTGTCCAGCATTTCATCTTCATGCTGGTCGGCGGCCTGATCATGTTTTTCCTGATCGTGGAACCCCATGGGCTCGCCCAGCTATGGCGCGTTACCAAGGAAAAGTTGCGACTGTGGCCGTTTCCTCACTAAACCCAACTCTAAACCAACTGGAGAATCCTATGAAACTGAAGCAACTCACTGCCGTTACCCTGGCAGCGACCGTGGCGCTTGGCAGCGGGGCGGTGTCGGCAGATCTGACATTTCCGTCGCTGAGCTACCGCACCGGTCCCTATGCGCCCAATGGCATTCCGTTCGCGGACGGGTATGCGGACTACTTCACTCTTTTGAATGAGCGTGACGGTGGCATCGGTGGAGAAAAAATCAACTTCATCGAATGCGAAACCGGTTACAACACCGAAAAGGGCGTAGAGTGCTACGAGTCCACCAAGGGTGAGGGCTCCCTTGTGTACCAGCCATTGTCGACCGGCATCACCTACCAGCTGATCCCCAAGGCAACCGCCGACGGGATTTCCGTTCACTCCATGGGCTACGGCCGGACCTCAGCCGCCAATGGCAGGGTATTCAGCCATATCTTCAACTATCCCGGTACCTATTGGGATGCTGCCTCCATTATCGTCAAGCACATCCTGGACGAGGAAGGTGGTGACATCAGCGGCAAGTCCCTCGCACTGGTCTATCACAACTCGGCTTACGGCAAGGAACCTATCCGTACACTGGAAGAACTGTCCAAAAAACACGGTTACAGCCTGACCCTGCTGCCTGTGGACCATCCCGGCCAGGAGCAGAAGTCCCAGTGGTTGCAGATTCGCAGGGAACGTCCGGATTACGTGCTCATGTGGGGCTGGGGCGTCATGAACCAGGTTGCCATCCAGGAAGCGGCGAACATCCGTTATCCGATGGATCACTTCATCGGTGTCTGGTGGTCCGCGTCGGAAAACGACGTGATCCCGGCCGGTGAGGGCGCCAACGGGTACAAGGCGATCAACTTCCACGGTGTCGGCGGCGACTTCCCGATCTACGAGGATCTGAAGAAGTACGTCGTTGATGCCGGAAAGGCTGCCGGGGACGGCAGCAACCTGGGTACCGTGCTGTACAACCGGGGGATGTATGCAGCACTGCTGGCTGCCGAGGCCGCCAGTACCGCCCAGAAAATCCATGGCGTCTCCAGCATCACGCCGGCACAGATGCGCGATGGCATGGAGGCCCTGAAGGTCGACCAGGCGCGTATGGCCGAACTGGGTCTGCCGAACTTCGGGCCGGCTATCAACGTGACCTGTGCCAGCCACGGTGGCCCTGGTGAAGCAGCAATCCAGCAGTGGGATGCCGCCAGCAAGTCCTGGTCCCTGATTACAGAATTCACCGGTGCGGACCGCGAAGTGGTGGATGCACTGATTGCGGAGGATTCGGCAGCCTATGCTGCGGAAAACAACATCACGCCGCGTGATTGCTGACAGACAAGACGTCCATCAATGCGGGCGGCCGGTAAGACCGGCCGCCCGCATCGAAAGGTAGGGATAACCTCGTGTCCGAACCCGGTATGAACAGCAGCGACATCGTACTCAGTGTCAACAATATCGAGGTCATCTACGACCACGTGATCCTGGTGCTGAAGGGCGTTTCCCTGGAAGTGCCCAGGGGTGGAGTCGTGGCGCTGCTGGGGGGCAACGGTGCCGGCAAGACCACCACCATCAAGTCCATTTCCAATATCCTCGGCACGGAGCGGGGGGAGGTCACCAAGGGCTCCATTGAATTCATGGGGGAGCGTGTGGATGCGCTCTCCCCCACTGAACTGGTCAAGCGCGGTGTCGTACAGGTCATGGAGGGGCGACACTGCTTCGAGCATTTGACAGTAGAGGAAAATCTGCTCACCGGCGCCTATACCCGCAAGGCCGTACGAAAGGAAATCAACGATGATCTGGAACTGGTCTACAGTTACTTTCCACGTCTCAAGGATCGGCGCCGGAGCCAGGCCGGCTACACTTCGGGAGGCGAACAGCAGATGGTGGCCGTTGGCAGGGCGCTGATGGCAAAGCCCAGCGTCATTTTGCTGGATGAGCCGTCCATGGGACTGGCGCCCCAGTTGGTGGAGGAGATTTTCGAGATCGTCAGGGCACTGAATGAAAAGGAAGGCGTCACGTTCCTGCTTGCAGAGCAGAACACGACAGTCGCATTGCGTTACGCCACCTATGGCTACATCCTGGAAAACGGGCGTGTGGTGATGGATGGGGATGCGGGATCACTGGCGCAGAACGAGGATGTGAAGGAATTTTATCTCGGCATGAGCGGAGGCGATCGCAAAAGCTTCCGCGACGTCAAGCATTACCGCCGCCGCAAGCGGTGGCTTGCATAGGGACGGATACAGCAGAGTCGACAGAATGGGCGAGATGACTGATCCCACCGATCGCAATGTCGTGTTCCGTCCTCATCCGCGGACGATGCGGAAGCATGAACTCCTGTCCCGCACGGCGGGAGCGTGCCGGTACGTGCGGAACCGGGTATGGGGAGAGAATCCGCGGCAGTATGAGGAGTCGGTCAGCGCCGAGGCGTACAGTCAGCCTCATGGGCCGGATGCGCGGATTGCGGAGTATCGGGCTTCGATGAGGCCGGTCAATCCATCCTTCCTCACCCTGGGCAGGGCGTTCACGACACTGCGGCGGTGCACGCCGTGGGGATCGGACGGGTCGTTTGGGCGGGTCCGGTACACGCTCAGGGACCCGGCAGATGCCTGGCGCAAGTTCCTCCAGGGCACGGTGGCCGCCCCCGGCACGAACGGAAAGGCAAGGGCTGGCCTGAACCGGGAGATAGGGAAGGCCGGCCGGGCTCGGCTTCGGTCCGGGCCCGCATACAAGGCACAGACCGTTCTCCCGGTGCATGCTGCGTATCCATCGCAGGCCTGCAACGAGTGCGGCAGCGTGAATGCAGTTGCAGATCGAAACCGAGTACCGATGCGTGGCCTGCGGCCATGAGGCCAATGCGGACATGAACGCCGCATGGAAGATCCCGGGCCTCGGGAATGGGGCAACTGGACGGCGAGGAGCGTTGGCGTTGGCCACTGCGACGAACCGTCCATGGTTGAACCTGAAGTTGGTGGCTTCGGTCGTCAACGCTGCTTGATCAGTCCCATGACGATCTACTATGACCGGCGGGAAACCCGCACGGACGATGAGCGGACGGTGGCCCTCACCAGGGATGTGCTGTCGCATGTCGCCCACGCCAAAACCCATTCACCGGCCTTCTCGGAGATACTGGGGGATGTGGATTTCGGCGATCTCGCGACCCTGGAAGATATCGCCGTGCTTCCGCTGATCCGGAAATCTGAACTGACGGAGCGGCAAAGGCAGGCCCCGCCCTTCGGTGGCCTCGCCGCGCTGACAGGGGAACCGCTTACGCAGATATTCACCTCTCCCGGGCCGATCTTCGAACCACAAACCGCACGGGTGGATTACTGGCGCATGGCAAGGGCCCTGTTCGCAGCAGGCATTCGCAGGGGAAGCCTGGTTCACAACAGTTTTTCCTATCATCTCACTCCGGCGGGCAGCATGCTGGATACCGGCTGTCATGCACTCGGGGCTGCGGTGGTGCCGGGAGGGGTCGGCAACACCGCGCAGCAACTGGAAACCATCAGTCTTCTGAAACCGGATGCCTATTGCGGCACACCGTCCTTTCTCGGGATCCTGCTCGACCGTGCGGATGAAACCGGCCTCGATGTCAGCGCATTCGACAAGGCGCTGGTCAGTGGTGAGGCCTACCTGCCGAATATGCGGCAGAAATTCGCGGACCGGGGAATTGCCGGCCTGCAGTGCTATGCCACGGCGGATGTCGGCCTGATTGCCTATGAGTCGTCCGCTGATTCGGGCATGATTATCGATGAGGACGTGTACCTGGAAATCGTCCGGCCGGGAACCGGGGAGCCGCTGCCCGATGGCGAAGTGGGGGAGGTGGTGGTCACCGCACTGAACCCGGACTACCCGCTGATCCGGTTTGCGACCGGAGACCTTTCCACAATTCTTCCCGGCACCAGTCCCTGCGGACGCACGAATCGCCGCATCAAGGGATGGATGGGGCGCGCCGACCAGACTGTCAAGGTGCGGGGCATGTTCGTGCATCCATCCCAGGTGAACAGCGTTGTCAGACACCATCGCGAGATCTTCCGAGCGCGCCTGGTTGTCGAGAGGTTGGACCAGGCGGATGCCATGACGCTGTTTTGTGAGTGCGAGCGTCCGGCGGATGGACTCGCCGATGCCATCGCGGAGACCATCCGGGGAGTTTGCAAGTTGCGTGGCGGGGTCGAACTGGTTGAACCGGGAACGCTGCCCAATGATGGTCTCGTAATCGAAGACCAGCGCAGCTACGACTGAATCCATGGACTCGGCACTCCTGGCCGGTATCCGGGTGATCGATCTCGGCCAATATCTGCCCGGGCCTTACGCCACACGAGTCCTTTGCGACCTGGGTGCCGAGGTGATCAAGATTGAGCCGCCGGCCGGAGACCCGCTCAGGAAGATGTTCAGCGCAAACGGTGATTTGGATTCTCCCGTATACGGGCTGCTGAACCGTGGCAAGTCGATCGCTCGCCTGGATCTGAAAGACGCCGGAGTCATGGACGCATTTCAGACGGTTGTGGCGGATGCGGATGTGTTCCTCGAATCTTTCCGTCCCGGAGTCGTGGAACGCCTGGGCCTGGGATATGATCGCTGCCGCAGTCTCAATCCGGGGCTGATTTACTGCTCGCTTTCCGGTTACGGTCAGGATGGCCCCCTTCGCCTAGCCGGCGGGCACGACATCAATTATTGTGCGGCAGCGGGCGTATTCAGTTTCGCCACCACGCATACGCCACCATTTCCGTTGGTAGCGGACCACGGCGGAGCCATGAGTGCGGTCAACGCCATACTGGCGGCCTTGCTGGGCAGGGCACGGCACGGCCGGGGAGCCGTGCTCGACATTTCCCTGTATGAAAGCATGCTGTCCTATCAATACCCCGCGACGGCCGGTACGGGTGAAGGGAGTCCCGAACTTCTGACTGTCACCGGTGGAGCGGCCTGCTACAATTTCTACCGGTCCGCGGATCGACGGGTCATCACCCTGGGTGCCCTGGAAACCGTATTCTGGCGCAATTTCTGTGAGGCGATGGGGCGGCCGGCCTGGATAGACAGGCAGTTTGAAGCCATGCCCCAGGCAGCGCTGATCGGCGAGGTCAGCGACGTCATCGCCAGCATGACCCTAAAGGAGGTCATCTCCCGACTTGAAGGGGTGGATTGCTGTTTTGAACCGGTTCCCGACGCAGCCGAAGTCCATACCCATCGTCAGACAGTATCACGTTGCATGTTCACCCCGGACAGGGTGGGGTATCCCGGCAGAATCAACGGACATCAACCGGTTACCGAACGCCCGACCCGGGATCTGCCGGTGGGTGTTCTTCCCCGATGGAGTAATTGAAATCAGGCATGTCATTCGAAACCATACAACTTGAAACAGATTCCCGGGGCATTGCTACGCTGACCCTGGACCGCCCCCGGAAGCACAATGCCATGAATTCCCGAATGATGGTGGAAATCCGTGATGCCATCAATGGACTGGATGCCGACGCCTCCGTCCGCGGGGTGATACTGGCTGGAGAAGGTCCCAGTTTCTGCGCGGGTGCGGATCTCGGATGGATGCGGGACAATTTCGCCCGCAGCCGCGAGGAACGGATCGAGGAAAGCGATGTCCTGAGCGCCATGCTCCATGCAATGGACACGATTTCCAAGCCCCTGATCGCGAAAGTGCACGGGCAGGCCTATGCCGGCGGCGTCGGTCTGATATCGGTCTGTGACATCGCGATCGGCGTGCCGGAGGCCAGGTTTTCCGTAACCGAGGTGCGCCTGGGACTAACACCCGCCAATATTTCCACCTATCTCATTGCACGGGTGGGGGCGCGAAATGCGCGGCGCCTCTTTCTGAACGCGCATTTCTTCAACGGCGACGAGGCGGTGCAGTACGGACTGCTCGACAAAGTGGTGCCCGTCGGGGAGTTGGACCAGGCGGTCGAGGCTGAGATTCGGGAACTGCTGGACTGTGCTCCAGGTGCCGTGGCGATGACCAAGGAACTGATTGCGTATGTGAGCAGCCACGACACGAATGCCAATCGCAAGCATACGGCGGCCCTGCTGGCGGACTGCTGGGAAGGAGAGGAAGCCCAGGTGGCCATCGCCAATTTCTTCGACAAGAAACCGCCACCCTGGACGGTTGACGGCCACTGAACCCATGCAGCTTACCGAAGAGGAAAAATCCATGCTGGACGGTGCCTGAGGCTATCCCAGGCAGTGGGCCATGGAGCACCTGCTCCGGGTAGGCGCGTTTTTCGATGCAAGAAGGCTGACAGAAGTCTCACAGGGACACATGATGGCGGATACGGAGTCCCTGGGGGAAGCCGGATTGACCTTCGTCGAAAGGCTGGCAGCTTGCCCGAAGGATGAACGGGAAGTCCGGATTCCCCATGATCACGGACCCCCGTGGGATCGACTTCGCGCACTATCGCGAGCTTGGCCAGGAGGAATGGATGGCGGAACTCGAGCAGCGTGCCATTGATGCATTCAGGGCTCTGGGCATCCTGATGACGGACACCTGCATTCATTACCAGACAATCATGCCGCCGGCGCGTGGAGAGCGTCACGCCTTTGGCGATACCGGAGTGGTGATCTACTGCAACAGTGTGCTTGGAGCCTATTCCAACTTCGAGGGCGGATTCTCCGCCCTGGCGGCAGACCTGACCGTCCGGGTGCCCTGTTATGGCCCCCATCTGGATGAAAATCGTCGCGCCATAAAACGGTTCAGGCTTGGAATACCAGCCCCGGAATCTGGAGGAGTGGGGCGCATTGGGAGCACTGGTGGGCAAACGCACGGCGTCATACCGGGATGTGCCCGTAATTGAGAACGTGGAGGGTCCCCTGGGTTCGGATGATCACAAGCATCTCGGCGCCGCAATGGCGAGCTACGGATCGGTGCCTCTGTACCATCTGGTCGGGATCACCCTCGAAGTACCGGAGCTGACATCGGTCTGCAATCCGGACAATCTGGCGGTCGATGCAGTAACGGAACAGGATTTTGCCGAGTACTTCGGCACCTACGGTAACCAGGGAGACAAGGTGGATGTCGTGGTGTTCTCCGCGCCGCAGCGTTCACTGCTCGAGATGGCGGAACTGGCGTCCATGCTCGATGGCAAGACCGTGCACCAGGACACGGCACTGTTTGCGGTCACCTCGCCGGTGGTGGCGGCGGACGCCCGGCGACCGGGTATCAGCGCACGCATCGAGGCTGCCGGCGGCCGCGTGCTGCAGGGGATGTGATTTACCAGAGCTATGCCCGGGAAATGGGTTAGGCCAACGGCTGGACCACACTGCTGAGCAATGCCGCCAAGCTGGTGAACATTATCGGAGGCTATGGCTATCGGCCCGCCTTGGCGAGCATGCGGGATTGCATGACTGCAGCGGTGGCGGGTGAGATTGTCTGAAACCGTCTGGTGCTCCCGGTCAGCCCCGGAAATTCGCGCGCACCACTACAACCGTATTCCCGCGGCCGGTCTTCTGTGATTTAATTCCCGCAGGCCAAACCTCCGTCCTGCTGCATGAGTTCTCCCGGTGATGTACCCCGTGTACTGAAATGTCATGTCGGTGTCGGCCCCAGAGTGACCGGCAGGGCATTGGTCACGGACGACAATGTTTCCGCCCGTTATGATCTGGACCGAATCCGGGGAATTTTTTCCCGGCCCCAGCACAAGCTGGCCGGCGAAAGTTACGTGGACAGGATTCTTGTGGTGAACACCGCAAAGGGCGGTGTCGCGAGCGCCTGGATGCTGCATGAAATGGCCAGCCGGGGCATGGCCCCCAAAGCCATCCTGTTCAATCGGGTCAATCCGATCCTGGCCCAGGGCGGCGCGCTGGCAAACATGGCCCTTTGTGACCGCTTCGAGGATGGCGATGTCACCAGGCTGATCCGGACCGGTGAAACCGTGACGGTCGACCCATCCCGGGGTGAGGTCATCGTTGGCTGAAGCCCGAGAGGCGGGCTTGGCAATGACAGGGTCTGTCTTTAGCCGGACAGGTCACCATGGAAAGGGATTATCGGCCACTTCCATCTGTTCGAGCTGACCCACGGCGGGAAGAGACGCGGTGATGCTGGCGAAGGTACAGACCTGCTCCAAGCAGCAGATAACAGATGCCAAGAAAGCCGGGCAATCCCCATTCGCTGGAAGCCGTCATGGCCCAACCTCCTGAAATGGAACCGATAAAGGCGCCCATTCCCCACATGGTGGCGAACGAGGCAGCCCCGTTGACCAGTTGAATGCCACTGAAGCGGTCACCGAGATCTGCCAGCGCAACGGTGTACACTCCGTAGCCACAGGCTCCGATGAGGACGATGGCCGGCCACATCCAGAAGGTGGCAACCGTCATCGGAAACACGCCGAGCAGGAGTGCCGTGATTGCCGCGCAGGTTGTCAGTACGCGGCGTTTGGGAAACCGGTCTGCCAGCCAGCCGATGGGGTACTGCATGACGACATTGCCAAGCACCATGGCACTCAGCAGGTGCGCGGATTGGCCGAGGGCAAGACCGTTGTAGATGCCGTATACCGGCAACAGGGACAGGGTGGCGGCATCGAAGATCGCGAAAACGCCTACGCAGGCCAGCAGCAGCGGTGCCCGGGGAGCGAAGTCCAGCAACCCGGACGGCATGCTTTCCTCGGGCTCTGTGGTTTCCTCGTCCCGGACCAAGCTCAGTGGAATCATGCCAATCACCAGCGCGGCAGTACCGATGAGAAACGGCAACCACCCGTCGATCCCGATCATTCCCACAATCAACGGACCGATCCCGAAGCTCGCCGCCAGAATGCTGCTGTAGATGGCCACGACCCTGCCCCGACTGTGATCGGCAGCGTACCGGACAATCCAGGCCTCACTGAGCGCCCATAGAACAGCGATGGCGGCTCCCTGCCAGAAACGCAATACAAACCAGGCCTCCAGGCTTGAAAATACCTTCAGCGCCGGTATGGAGAGCGCCGTGAGCACGGCGGCGGTAAGGGCCACCCGTCTGGCACCGACGCGCTTGGAAAGTGCGGGGATGAACGGCGAAAACACCACGATACCAAGCGTGGCCATGGATGCGTTGATTCCGATCATCGTAGCGGGAACGCCGCGAGATTCGAGTATCAGGGAAAGCAGGGGGTGTGTCATGCCGAATGCAAGACCGAATACCGAGATTGCGGCACAGGCAGCGACTAGATTGCGCTGGTTGGAGGACACGGTCTGGATATGGGAACCGGCGAAACAGGATGCGGGGCGCACTGTATCATGATCATACCCGACGATCCGACCACGTCATGATTGGGCCTGGCCCCTTGCCGGGATTGTCCCGCAGGCCCTGTCGCATTTTGGTCCCGTTGCGGGACGATCTCGTGTGACCGCGGTATGGGCGTCCCGCGTGGTCAGCGCAGCTGGCTGTCCTTGCTTCCGCGGCGGTTGTAGAGACTGGATGGCTGAAGCGCCGCATCGATCTGCTGTTGGCAGGGGACGCAATGGCGTACGCCCGGAACCGCCTCACGCCTGGCCCGTGGGATTTCCTGTCCGCATCCCTCGCAATTCATCAGGCTTGCACCCGTTGGAATACGACGGCGCACCTGGTTGACTGCATCACGTACGCTGGCATCGATCTGGTCCTGAACCGCGCCATCCCGTGTCCATCCTCCGGCCATCTTGATTGGTTCTCCGGTGAATCAGATACTGACCCTACCGTATCGGGCAAAGAATTGCACCCGAGGGGGAGTTCGCTCAGGCTGGAGATGATGTCGGGACCGGATGCCGACAAGCTTGAATAATTCGGGACCGAAGCTTACCCTTCGTTCAGGCAGTGCGAGCGAAGAAGCCGTGCAGTCCTCCCGCGAGACGCAGGCGATCAAACGGTACTGCCCTGGTGAAGATAACTTAATTGGGTTCGACTCTCCGATGAGACGCCTGACATCCTCCCCGCAATCGGCAAGGTGTCGATTGATACCATTCACACGCATTGACCTCTCCCGGGATGATGTTGTCGGTCTCATGCGACCGCATGCTGCGGGATCCGGTCGCTCAGTAGATGTCTGCACCCGGTACGGGGCCCGGTTCGTGAAACGTTCCGAATCCCGGCTGGCTGGCCGTGACCGCTTCAGGCGACTGATAGGTTGTCTCGGGGAAGTGGTGCGGATATGACCCTTGTGGGACGCCATGCACTGGTTACCGGAGGCGGCACCGGCATCGGTGCCGCCATCGCGCTGTCTCTGGCCGGTGACGGAGCGACGGTCACGATCACGGGCCGGCGGGAAGAGCCGCTCAGGGATATTGCGGGGCAGTCGGACCGTATTTACTGGCGGATCATGGATGTGACGGATGAGGCCATGGTCATCGGGGGCATCCGGGCCGCTTCGGAAGACCATGGCCCAGTCGATATCCTGGTGGCAAACGCCGGAATCGCCGAGACTGCCCCCCTGCGCAGGATTACGCTTGAGCACTGGCGGAAGATCCAGCGCATCAATGTCGAGGGGGTGATGCTCCCGATGCGCGAGGTCGTCACGGGCATGACCGAGCGAGGCTGGGGCCGGGTCATCGTCATCTCGTCGATTGCCGGACTGTCCGGCTTGCGATACTGCGCGGCCTATTCGGCCTCGAAACACGCAGTGCTCGGCCTGGTGAAAAGCGTGGCCGAGGAAGTACTGACATCCGGTGTCACGGTCAATGCGCTGTGCCCCGGCTACGTCATGACTCCGCTGGTAGAACGTAACATCGAACAGATCATGGTTCGTTCGAAAATGAGCCATGATGAGGCTCTCGCCGCTCTTCGCGACACCAACCCGTTCGGCCGGATGATCGAGCCGGATGAAGTCGCCGCCGCTGCCCGGTGGCTTTGCGGACCCGGTTCGGATGCGATCACGGCCCAGGCAATACCGATTTCCGGGGGGCAGGTGTGAATCCCCCGCAACCTGGCGGCTGCCAGGTGGGGGCGTGGCGGGTATGGTCGAACCCGGATCGGGCGGATCCCTGAGCCGGGACTCGCCCCGTGTCTGGGGCGATCGGCTTCTAGCCGGGTCGAACCGAGTGGTGTACCGCTATTGATCGCCGGTGAAGAACTCGGGCCACTTCACCTTGACCACGCCTGTGTGGCTGGCCAGAGAATAGCACTGGTTGATGATCGGCGGGGCAGGGGGCCCGGGAAGACTTTGCCGGCGCTTCTCCAGGGCCGTATGCATACTCTGGTAAGCGGTGGTGGCGATCGGGTTGAGCAGGTCCATGAGGTGAGTACAGCCTTCCTTCCGCGAGATTCTGCCCCGTGCCTCCTTCAGCCAGCCTGGGCCAATATGCAATCCCTCCAGTCGCTTCATGTTGGCTTCCACCTGACGGCAGATTCCGAACGGGGTATCGACCATCGAAACATCGACCTTGTGTATCCGGAAACTGAGATCGAGCGTTATCCGAAGACTGAACTGATGGATGGGCTGACCGGCATCGACGCCATTCTTCTCGTGGTTGGGAACCCAGTATGGCTTGGTATCCAGAAGATGTGCCTCTACCTCCCATAGGCCATCGGGGCGTTCATAACCCTGGAGGTTCAGTTGGCGGGTGTGGTGAAGCTTGCGGCCTGGAGAGTCGGGAAGGGGCATTGCGGACCGGTCATGTCTGTCAGAGCGTGGATTTTAGCGTACCTGCACGGGAGAAATGATCAATCGTGGGTGCGAACCCGCAGGCAATACAGGGCGCCGGCACCGGTCACCCTGTACTGCGGGCAAGGACCCACCCACGCCGGCTCCCGGTGCCTCCACATCCTGCCCCCTGCAGGCGGTTCAGGGTGTTGATCCTTTCAGGCACAGAAGTACCCATTCCATGAGTCGCGCTGGCATCCACCCGGATTCGTCACTACCGGCAGCGAGTTCCTGGATTACGAAAAAATAATTACCAATAGTAGTTTACGAAAATATTGTAAAGTAAAATATTCTTCAATCGATGCGTTCGATGGCCATTGCCGTGGCCTCGCCGCCCCCGATACAGAGTGACGCCATGCCAATTCTGGCGTTGCGTGCCCGCATTGCACCCATCAATGTAACCAGAATCCGTGCGCCGGATGCGCCGATCGGATGGCCCAGGGCGCAGGCTCCGCCGTGGACGTTCACGCGGTCCGCGTCCAGGCCGAGTTCCTGCATGGCCGCCATGGTCACCACGGCGAAGGCCTCGTTGATTTCGTAGAGATCGATTTCACCGGCCGTCCTGCCCAGCCGGTCCAGGCATTGTTGAATGGCACCCACTGGGGCGGTCGTGAACCAGGCGGGTTCCTGGGCGTGGGTGGCATGGCCCAGAATCCGCGCCATCGGTGCAAGTCCCCGGCGTTCCGCTTCGGATTCCCGCATCAGCAGAAGGCTGGCCGCACCATCCGAAATCGAGCTGGAATTCGCCGCGGTCACGGTGCCGTCCTTGCGAAAAGCCGGACGGAGTTCCGGAATTTTTTCGATACTGGCGCTGAAAGGGGATTCGTCCCTTGACACGGTGACAGTGTCCCTGCGCCCCACGACCTCGACAGGAGCGACTTCGGCATCAAACCTTCCATCATTGCTGGCACCCTGTGCACGTTCCAGTGAACGCACGGCGAATTCATCCTGGGATTCTCGGGTAAACCGGTACTTTTCCGCGCAGTCTTCCGCGAACGAACCCATCAGCCGACCCTTGTCATACGCATCCTCCAGCCCGTCCAGGAACATGTGATCCATCACTTGCCCATGCCCCATGCGAAGACCCTTGCGTGCCCTGGGAAGGAGGTAGGGCGCATTGGTCATGCTTTCCATGCCACCGGCAACCATGACGGTGTTGGTGCCTGCCATCAGCAGGTCGTGTGCCAGCATGATGGCTTTCATCCCGGAACCGCACATCTTGTTGATGGTGGTGCAGCCTGTCGAGAGGGGCAGGCCGGCCGTCAGGGAAGCCTGGCGTGCGGGCGCCTGTCCCTGGCCCGCCGGAAGGACATTCCCCATGATCACCTCTTCCACCGCATCCGCAGCGAGCCCGGAACGCTCGACCGCAGCACGAATGGCAGCAGCTCCGAGTCCCACTGCTGTAACCCCGGTGAACACCCCCTGGAAGCTTCCCATCGGGGTTCTGGCAGATGAAACGATGACAACAGAATCTCTCATAATAGATTAAATAAATAATGTAATATATTGATAATCAGAAAAAATATTCTTCTTAACTGGAAAGATCAACGACCTTCCAGGTTCTCGACAATCTCTCCTAGATTGTGCACAGTCCGGGTGGGTTGATATTCCCAGGGGTCGAAGATGATCGCCGGGTCGCGCTGCACCCAGAATGCGTTCAGTCCGGCAGCGACCGCGCCACAGACGTCAAAGCCATTGCTGGAGACCAGCCAGGTTCCCTCGGCATCGGATCCGCCGCGCGCGACCATGTACCGGTAGAGCAGCGGATTTGGCTTGAAGCTCTTCTCGTCGTCCACACTCACGATTCCGTCGATCAGGTCCAAAAGCCCGGCATTACCAAGCAGCGTGTTCAAGTCCGAAGGCAGGCCATTTGAGAACGCGTACATGCCAATTCCCAATGATTTCAATGCTTTGAGTCCATCCGGTACGTCCTCGAAAGGTGGCAACTCCAGGTACAGAGCCATCAGGCCGTCCTTGTCTTCACTGCTGATCCCGCAATCATGCTGGGCAGAGGTCCAGTCCAGGGCCTGCCGGGTACAAACCCTGAAATCACGGTATTGGGCCATCAACCCGTAGCGCCAGGTGTACTCAAGCTGTTTGGCCCGCCATTGCCTGGAGAATTCCGGTGCGCGGTCACC
The DNA here is from genome assembly GCA_965213885.1 of Candidatus Poriferihabitaceae bacterium. Taxonomy (GTDB): domain Bacteria; phylum Pseudomonadota; class Gammaproteobacteria; order Arenicellales; family Poriferihabitantaceae; genus VYFG01. Next base: position 1,331,450 of record OZ243919.1, on the reverse strand, counting down.
AACCAGATCGGCCAGCCGGTCGGTTACTCCCGCGGTATCGATGAGCGTGCCGTATACGTCAAATGCCAGTACAGTCATGGTTTGTCAGATTTGAGGGTTCAATGGCAAAGAAGCGGCAGGGTGGTGATGACGTTTACAAGGCGGCTGCTTTTCAGGCGTGCATAGGTTTCCGGATGGTTCCTTGAAATGACAATGATCAGCAGGTCATCGATGAATGTGGGCTGGACGGAGGCAATGCCGGGGTCTGCTTCAAGAAACCGGGTCAGTTCCGGCGTATCCGAAGTGGAGACATAATAGGACGTGTCTCCTGTGGTCAGTCCCGCGCGAACCTGGTACTGGTTCAGATAGGCCAGACGGAAAGCATCCGCCAGCCATGTTCCGCCACCATTGACCAAGAAGCCGCCGAACCAGCCGATCAGGAAGAAACCGCACAGTATCAGCACCAGTTGGACGGAGTGTATCCCTTGAATCCTTGCCGCGAAATAACTTCGCATAATGTATATTATGTTAAATACGAGCTTACCGAACCAACCTTAAACATTATATCGGTTTACGCATTGAATGAAACGCTTCAGTTCCCTGCCCGACACATCCCGCCGCCTAGGACGGTTTGCTGGTTGGTGACAGGATTGGAGCATTTTCCGGGAACATCAATCTTCAGGATATGGATTGGACCGATTGCGACCTGGTCATTGAAGCCTCCGGCCATTTCCGTTCCGTGGATAAGCTTGCGCCCTATCGAAATCAGGGAGTATCCCGCTTCTTTGTGACTGCTCCGATGGCCGAAGCCGGGGTTCTCAATATCGTCATGGGTGTGAATCATCATCTGTATTCCCCCGAATAGAATGACATCTTGACCGCAGCTGCATGCGCCACCAGCTGCCTGGCTCCGGTTGTCAAGGTGATCCATGAAAACCTGGGAATACGCCATGGAAGCATGACGACTGTGCACGCCATCACCACCACACAGAGAATTCTGGATGCCCCGCACCAGGACCTGCGCAGGGACTGGGCCTGCGGAATGAGCCTGATTTCCACTTCGACCGGTTCCGCCGGACGGCCGGCAGGCGACCCTCTGGGCTGCAATGCTGTCGGTGATTCGGTTTCGTTGGCACTGATCGGGCTTTCATCCATGTTCTCGCGTGCCCTGCCAAGAGGCACCGAAGACAGGGTGTCGGGTCGGGCCTGATCACCGGCCGGTGGCCCCGCTTCAGTAGACAGGATCGGCTTTCAGGTGCCAGTCAGGCGCCGACCCGCCGAAGCCAGCAAGAGGCCGACACTGGCGAACAGCATCAACAGACTGAGGACGATCAGGATCTCCGCCATGGTGATCCGGAAAAAGACAAACGGGGTGTACCCGCAGGGTTCGTGGATCCGGAAAAGCCAGGGCATCCATTCCTCCAGCGCCAGCCAATCCGGCAAACCGGACCGCATCTGGCATTCCCCGATAATCCACCCCCTTTCCGTCCCCAGTAACTGGTAGCTGCGCTCCGTCATCCATGCCCAGATTCCCGCTGTGATGAGCATCAGTATACCGCTCATACGCCGTACCCGGGAAAACATCAGGCCCAGAACGCTGATCAGGACCAGGACAAACAGCAGCATGCGAACATGAATGCAAAGGACGCAGGGAAGTTGATCCAGGACATACTGGTAGTAAAGTGCAACGCCTTCCAATGCCAGGCCAAGGAGGAGCATGCCAAACCACAAAGCCCTGGATTGTGGCAGGCCGGAAACAAACGCCATAGAGTTCAATATGGGGTTGACCATTCAGTCCGAATGTACAGTCAGACCGGTCAGTTCCCCAGGAGTTCCGGATGCGTGGTGGGCGATCAGGGATTCAGGACTTTCGTATGGACCTGACGATCACATCGGTTCCCTCATGGCGCACATCGATTCCGAGCTTGATGAACACCAGGTGGCCGGCAATGTTCTTCCCATGGCCGCCGAAGCGTTCCAGTGCTCTGATTCCCAGCACAATATCCACAAAGTTGCCCACATTGCGCGAGTCCTCCAGGATGAATGTGCTGAGATGCCGGAGTATGGATTGCAATCGATCATCCAGCTTGAGCCCCATGTTCAGGACTTCCGCGGCACCGTTGATATCCAGGGCATCAAACACGGTCATGCTTTTTTCAAGCATCCCGGAGACGTAGTCCGCGAGTGTGTAGATGTCACGCAGTATCTCTTCATTGGGCGGCCGGCTGGAGCCTTCGAAGAACCGGATGGTCAGCCCTGCGATCTTCCGGGCCTCATCCCCTGCCCTTTCCAGTTCGCTGACGATCTTCCCTACCGCGATCAGTTCTCTGAGATCCTTGGCCACAGGCGCCCGCTTCGCAATGATGGTGGTGATCTGTTCATCGGCATCGATATCCAGCTGGTTCAGCCTGGCATCATTGTTGATGACGTCGTAAGCCCTTTCCGTGTCCTCTGTGCGCAGGGTCTCTACTGCGTCGCGCATTTGCTTGACCGCCAGCACCCCCATTTCCACAACTGTACCGTGGAGTTGCTTCATTTCGTCGTCGAAGCGGGTGAATATGTGTCCTTCGCCTTGTATGGTCGTCATTGGTGGAAATTCCGAAATGATGGTGATTGGTATCAGCCGAAACGGCCAGTAATGTATCCTTCGGTCAAACCGTGGATGGGCTTGGTGAATATGTCATTTGTCGGTCCCACCTCCACCAGTTTCCCCAGGTGAAAATAGGCTGTCCGCTGCGAAACTCTCGCGGCCTGTTGCATCGAATGTGTGACGATGGCGATCGAATACTGCTGCCTCAACTCATCGATCAGATCCTCGATCTTGGCGGTGGCAATAGGGTCCAGGGCTGAACAGGGTTCGTCCATCAGGATGAGTTCCGGGCTGATCGCGATGGCCCTGGCGATGCACAAGCGCTGCTGCTGCCCACCCGACAACCCGGTTCCGGGTTTGTCCAGCCGGTCATTGACCTCGTTCCAGAGGCCCGCTTTTTCCAGGCTTTGTTCCACGATGTCGTCCAGTTCGGACTTGTTCCCGGCAAGTCCGTGCAGCTTGACGCCATACGCAACATTATCATAAATGGATTTGGGAAACGGATTGGGCTTCTGGAAGACCATGCCAACCCGGGCACGCAGGAGCACAACATCCATCGATCGTGCATAGATGTCTTCACCGTCCAGTGTAATTTCACCGGATACACGGCAAAGATCAATGGTGTCATTCATCCGGTTGAGGCAGCGAAGCAATGTGGATTTGCCGCAGCCGGATGGGCCGATCATGGCGATCACCTCGTTGCGGCCTATATCCACCGAAACGTTGAAAATAGCCTGCTTGTCGGCGTAATACACATCGACACCCCTGCAGGTCATGGTGGGGTTTGCCACAGTAATGTCGCCCACGGTGACGAAATCCGGATTGTCAACGACCTCACTTTCCAGGAGATTGGGCGTATCACTTGTTATCTGCTCGTTCATCGGATCAGTGTGTGGAATGGGTTTGGGGCTTACCCTTGGTTTGCATGGGTTTACCAGCGTCGTTCCAGTCTCCGGCGCAGCAGGACGATGAAGCTGTTGAGAGCCACCAGGAACATCAGTAGCACCAGGATCGCCGCAGACGTGCGTTCCACGAACGCCCGTTCGGGGCTGTCTGACCACAGGTAGATCTGGACAGGCAGGACCGTACCCGGTTCCATGGGGCCTCCCGGGACGTCGACAATAAACGCCACCATACCGATGACCAGAAGCGGAGCAGTCTCTCCCAATGCCTGGGCCAGACCGATAATCGCGCCTGTCAGCATGCCGGGCATGGCGAGAGGGAGAACGTGGTGGAGGACGGTCTGGATCGGTGATGCGCCAACGCCCAGTGCCGCTTCCCGGATGCTGGGCGGAACCGCAGCAAGGGCCGCTCGGCTCGAAATGATGATCGTGGGCAGAGTCATCAGGGACAGTACCATGCCGCCCACCAGCGGCACCGACCGGGGCAGCCCGAACACGTTGAGAAAGATCGCCAGGCCCAGAAGGCCGAAAATGATTGACGGAACCGCTGCCAGGTTGTTGATGTTGACCTCGATCAGATCGGTAATCCGATTCTTGGGTGCAAATTCCTGCAGGTACAAGGCAGCGGCCACACCGATGGGGAATGCCAGCAGCATGCAGACCATGATCGTGAAGAATGATCCCATGATTGCACCGAAAATACCGGCCTGTTCCGGTTCTCGCGAATCCCCTCTGGTAAAAAACGGGACATTGAAGCGTTGATCAACTCGATCCTGTTCCAGAAGCTGATCGATCCAGCCCAGGGCATTGTCCTTCAGACGCCGATTGGCTTCCGGCAGGGTGCGGTCGATACGTCCTTTCATGAAGACGTCGACTTCATCGTCGGCCAGTAGCCAGATTGGGGTGACGCCTCCCGCTATCGAGGGATCTTCGATCAGCATTTCACGCAGTTCGTACCGGGCACCATTACTGATCAGACCGTACAGTGCTTTCCTGTTCTTGCGTCCGCTGACGTCGGGAAAGGCGGCCCGCAGACTTGATTTGATGATGCCGTTGTAGTCGGCGCCAGCAATCGTCTCTTCGGTGATCTCACCCCCGAATTGTTCCAGGGTCAGGTCCACGTCCAACTGGATGTAGGTCTGCAACAGAACCTTGTAGCCATTCATGAAGGTCGTGATGAGAAGAAAACCCAGGAACAGTATGCCAACCAGAATGGAAATACGGCCATACCAACGGAACCTGAACTCCCTGGCGTAGCGTCTCGCCAGGGTGGACTCGACCAGCTGACGCTGCGTGCTCATTCGTATTGCTCCTTGTACCTGCGCACCACGTGGAGAGCGACGATGTTCAGGACCAGAGTGATCACGAACAGGACAAGGCCAAGGGCGAAAGCCGCGAGCGTCTTTGGACTGTCGAATTCCTGGTCGCCGATCAGCAAGGTGACAATCTGGACGGTCACTGTAGTGACCGATTCAAACGGATTGGCCGTCAGATTGGCCGCCAACCCTGCAGCCATAACCACAATCATCGTCTCACCGATGGCCCGGGAAACCGCAAGCAGGATACTGCCCACGATGCCCGGCAATGCCGCGGGAAGGATCACCCGGCGAATGGTTTCCGACTGGGTGGCTCCAAGCCCGTAGGAACCGTCCCGCATGGACTGTGGAACCGCGCTGATCACATCATCAGACAATGATGATACAAATGGCAGGATCATGATCCCCATGACCACGCCGGCCGCCAGCGCGCTTTCGCTGGAAACGCCGAATCCGATGGATTCCGCGGTGCGCCGGATCATTGGTGCTACTGTCAGGGCAGCAAAGAATCCGTATACCACGGTGGGAATACCGGCAAGGATCTCCAGCAACGGCTTGGCAAACGTGCGTACGGCCGGTCCGGCATACTCGGAAAGATAGATCGCCGACATCAGTCCCAGCGGTATCGCGATGATCATGGCGATCACGGTGATCAGGAAGGTCCCCGCAAACAATGGCACCGCGCCGAATGCGCCGGAGGATCCAACCTGGTCTTCCCGGATTGCGGTTTGAGGCGACCATTCGAGTCCGAAAAGAAACTCTGTGATCGGCACTACCTGGAAGAACCGAATGGATTCAAACAGCACCGAAAGCACGATGCCGACGGTGGTGAATATCGCGATGCAGGAGCAGAGTACCAGAAACGACTTGATCAGGCTCTCCACACGTCTTCGAAGGGCCCTGTTGTTACGGGCGAAATTCAGTGCCAGGATCAGGAACACCGGTCCCAGTATGAAGAACACGAACAACAAGGTCAGGATATTCATGGACAGAGAGTGGTCACGCTAGTTCCGAATCGATTCATGGGGAATCCGGTTGGGCATGGTAACTGCCGTTGAGGGGCAATGAAAAGGGGCTGCCGGAGCGAATCCGGTCAGCCCCTACTGTGTTTCAGGGCGTATCTAGCGGCCCTGCGGCTACATGGACAGCGAGGTCCTGTTCCTGACAGCGGCCTGGAACTGCTGGCGCTCTTCGGCCGGCATGGGAATCAGCCCCTTGTCGGTCAGGTAGCCTTCGTCACCGAACGCGGCATTCACGGTGAACGCATCCATGAATTCCTGAATGCCGGGAATCACGCCGATATGAGCGGTCTTGGCGTAGAAATACAGGGGACGGGATACCGGGTAGGAACCGTCGGCGATCAATTCGAATTCCGGCGCAACACCGTCAACGACAGCACCCTGGATCACGTCAGCATTCTGGTCCAGGAAACTGAACCCGAAAACGCCCAGGGCATCGGGGTTTTCCTGCAGCTTCTGAATGATCAGGTTGTCATTTTCACCCGCTTCAATATAGGCACCATCCTCACGAACCGTGTGGCACGCAGCCTTGTAAGCGTTCTTGTCCGACTTCTTCATGGCCTTGATCCAGTCAAAGGCCTTGCAGCCGCCTTCCAGGGCCAGTTCGGCGAATGCATCACGGGTACCGGAGGTTGGCGGAGGGCCGAGGACCTCGATCTTGATTGCGGGCAAGTCGGCATTGACGTCCGTCCAGGTCTGGTGGGGATTAGGTACCAGGCTCTCGCTATCGTCCGGGTTCGGAACATTCTTGGCCAGGGCCAGGAAGATGTCGCGACGGGTGAGGTTCATTGGCTGAGCCTCCTTGGAACTTCCCAATACGATACCGTCATAGCCAACTTTGACTTCGATGATGTCCTTGACGCCATTTTCCTGGCATCTGTCGAATTCGGATTTCTTGATCCGGCGGGAAGAGTTCGTGATATCCGGGTGTGCTTTGCCGATGCCGGCACAGAACAGCTTCATGCCGCCGCCGGAGCCGGTGGACTCGATGATCGGAGTCTTGAATTCGCTGGTCTTGCCGAAGTTTTCGGCAACTACAGTTGCAAACGGATATACGGTGGACGAGCCAACAATCATGATGTTGTCCCGCGCTTGGGCATAAGTGGTGGCCGTGATCAGGCCGAGTGCCACAAGGGAAATGGCGCTTGTTCGCATGGGTTTGTCTCCTTCGGGAAGCATAGGTAATCAGGATAAGTGACGAAGGAGTATAAGAATCGATTGTTACAGGCAGGTGACAAAGGGCCTTCGCTCCGTCCCCCGAATCAGTTGAGCAACAATTTCACCTGTTCATGGTCCGCACGGATCGATTCCCTGGGAAACTGGACCGTAAATACACTGCCCTTGCCCACTGTGCTGCTGATCAGCAGCCTGGCATGGTGCCGACTGACGATATGGTTGACGATGGCCAGCCCCAGGCCGGTGCCCCCGGCCGCCCGGGAGCGCGCCGAGTCGGTACGATAGAATCGCTCTGTCAGGCGGGGTATGTTTTCCTCCTCGATGCCGATTCCAGTGTCTTCGACACTGAGTGACCCGCCAAGCAGATCCACTTTCCATTTGATGATGATCCTGCCACCCTCGGGGGTATAGGAAACCGCATTGGTGATGAGATTGGTAACCATACTCTGTATCTCATTGAAATTGCAGTACAATGAATAATTTTCATCGATTTCGCAGAGCACGTTCTGATGTTTCTGGGAGGTCAGCGCTTCGGCGTCCTGGCAGGCACTGTGCATGACCGGGGCCATGGGTGTGAACTGCTGTTCCAGCTCCTCGTCCACCTCCTCCAGTCGTGAAAGCAGCATCATGTCGTCGATGATCTGCTTGATCCGGGACGTCTGCTCGAACATCTGGTGTACCGCGGATCTCCATTGCGGACTGATGCTATCGTCAGGCTCGTCCCGCATCATTTCCAGGTAGCCATAGAGGATGCTGAGCGGGGTTCGCAGTTCATGGGATGCGTTTGCCACGAAATCCCGCCGGATCTGCTCAAGCTGATGAATCTTGGTGATATCCCTTCCCTGCAGCAGGTACTGGCCACTTCGATAGGGGACCACCCGAATCCCCAGCCGGACGGTGCCGTCGGCAGGCGCGAAACACTCGAAGGAATCACCAAAGCCCTGCCGTGAAAGGTATTGGTCGAATCCGGGGATGGTCATGACCTGCCAGACCGGCTGTCCCATATCATGGGTCAGATCAAGACCGAACCACTGGCAGGCCGTATCGTTCGCCCACCGGAGTTGCCATTGCCCTCCAGTCAGCATGACGGCATCCGGAGAGGCTGACATGCTGCTCTGAAGGTTCTTGACATCCGCGTCTCCGGGCTCCACGGAAACCGGCTCAACTGCCTGGTCATCGAGTGGTCCGTCTGTGTTCGCCCGAAGAGATCCCCGGTGGACCAGCCGGTAGAAAAGATAGATCAGGCCACACACTGCCGTTCCGGTCATCAGTCCGACCCAAAGGACCACGCCCGAATTGTCCATGCTCATCGGCAGCTCAATTCGCCGCTGCCCGGTACCCTACTCCACGAACGGTCCTGATCAGACTGGAGTGGCCATGTTGCTCAAGGATGGTACGCAGTCGGCGGATATAGACGTCCACCGTACGTTCATCGATGTAGCTGTCCCTGCCCCAGATCCGGTCCAACAGATGAACCCGGTTGTATACCCGGCCGGGTTTGCGCAGGAAAAGATACAGCAACATGAATTCCTTGGTCCCGATCTCCACCAGTTTCTCGCCGATCTCCAGGGTGAAACTGTCCGGATCGATACGGATGTTGTCGAAACTGACCGCTTCACCGGATTTTTCCGGCTTGATCCTCCGGATCGCCGCACGAATTCTCGCCATCAGCTCATTGTTGGAAAATGGCTTGGTGACATAATCATCGGCCCCGTGATCCAAGCCCCTGATCTTGTCCTCTTCCTCGCCCCGGGCTGTCACCATGATGATGGGGATATCGGCGGTGAGCGGGTGGGACTTGAGTTTTCGCGCATAGTCAATGCCGCTGGCACCAGGCAACATCCAGTCAAGGAGAACCAGGTCAGGTATCCGGTTGGAGATGCAGCGATCCGCAGTTTGCGCATCTTCAGCCTGCATCACCCGGAATCCGTTCCGGTCCAGAACGAAGCGCAGCATTTCGTTGAGGGCGCTGTCGTCTTCGACGATCAGGACGGTATCTTTTCCCATGTCCGAGATTGAAGCCGGTCATTGTTACACAAATATGACAGGGTAGTATAAAGTGACGCCCGGTCGCACTGCGCGGTAATTCCATCATGCCCGGGCATTGCTGTACTCTGACCCGAAGGAAACCGGTTCCAATACCCATGTCTACGCCCCTGCATCTATATAGTCTGAAAGACGGAGATCCCGCCAATCCCCCCTTGGTGATCCTGCACGGCCTATTCGGGTCCGGCACCAACTGGAGAAGTATCGCGCGGACAATGTCGAGTCACTTTTGCGTTACATGCCTCGATTTGCGCAATCACGGCAATTCCTCCTGGTCAGAAACGATGGACTATGTATCCATGGCTGGGGACGTCGCTGAAACGCTGGCCAGGGAAGGCATCAGACTCCCCGTTCTGCTGGGGCACAGCATGGGAGGAAAGACGGCAATGGCCCTGGCGCAATTGGGACTGACGCCATTGAAGGCGCTGGTCATCGCGGATATCGCCCCGGTTTCCTATGTGCATGATCACGATGAATACATTGCTGCGATGGAATCTGTCGACCTGGACTTGGTGTCCCGACGGGCGGACGCCGATCAACAGCTTTCCCGGAATATAGCTGATCCGGGTATCCGCCAGTTCCTGCTGCAGAATCTGGTCCGCAAGGACGGACATTTTCTCTGGCGCATCAACCTGCCGGCGATCCGGCGCAACCTCCCCGGCTTGCTGGGTTGGACGCATGAGGCAGTGACAGATACCAGGGCCCTGTTCGTCTACGGTGGGAATTCCCGCTACGTGACCGGTTTCGGACGTGCGGCCATCGACCGCTACTACACCAACGCTCGGGTCACACCCATTACCGGGGCCGGGCATTGGCTGCATGCTGAGCAGCCCCGCCGTTTCGTTGAGGTGGTGACCGCTTTCCTGCGTTAGTCGCGATGCTGTGGATATTGCAAGCCAGGGGATGGTTCCGGCTTGACACGGCGATGCTGCATGCGAACCGAAGCATACCGAGGTGCCGGAATTCGCGAATTCACGGAAACCGCCATGGTTTCAGTGAAGACCCGGAACGATCGTCACTTGCCCATGGGCCTCCTTTGCCCCGGAATACCGCCTGATTGCGGCACCGGAATGATCGCCTCAGTCGTTAGATCAGTCACGGATCAGGACGCACCAAAATCCCTTCCGCCTGAGGTGGGAACAGATTCCATGTGACGAAACGGCCGGAGTTGCATGAGAACCACCCAACGGCCCGCAGGAGGAGGCATTCAGCCGCTCCGGTTCGCAATCAGGTCATCCACCACGGATGGGTCAGCCAGTGTGCTCGTGTCTCCCAGGGCATCCAACTCGTTCTCGGCGATCTTCCGCAGGATGCGACGCATGATCTTGCCGGACCGTGTCTTGGGCAGGCCCGGAGCCCACTGGATGACATCCGGCTTGGCGATCGGGCCGATTTCCTTCCGCACAAGATCAACGAGTTCCGCCCTGAGGTCGTCAGAGGGTGCCTCACCGACCATCAGCGTCACATAGGCGTAAATTCCCTGCCCCTTGATCTCATGGGGATAGCCCACCACGGCCGCTTCGGAAACCATTTCATGTAGCACCAGTGCGCTCTCTACCTCGGCTGTACCCATTCGGTGTCCGGACACGTTGATAACATCGTCCACGCGACCGGTGATCCAGTAATAGCCATCCTCGTCCCTGCGGGCGCCGTCACCGGTGGTGTAGAAACCCTTGTAGGTGGAGAAATAGGTGTCGTAGAACCGCTGATGATCTCCGTAGACGGTCCGCATCTGTCCCGGCCAGGATTGCTTGATCACCAGATTTCCGGAATCAGCGCCTTCCAGTTCGTTGGCATCTGCGTCCAGAAGCGCAGGCTGGATTCCGAAAAACGGCCGGGTGGCTGATCCGGGCTTCAGATCGATGGCCCCGGCCAGCGGCGTGATGCAAATACCGCCGGTTTCCGTCTGCCACCAAGTGTCGACGATGGGGCACCGCCCATCGCCAACCACGTGGAAATACCATTCCCAAGCCTCCGGATTGATGGGTTCCCCGACGGAACCGAGCAGGCGCAGGCTCTTGCGGCCATGTCTGGTTACCATTTCCTTACCCTGCCCCATCAGGGCACGGATCGCCGTGGGTGCGGTATAGAAAATGTTGACGTTGTGCTTGTCAACCACCTGCCAGAAGCGTCCCGCATCCGGGTAGGTGGGCACTCCCTCGAACATCAGGGTGATGGCGCCATTGGCGAGTGGGCCGTAGATGATGTATGTATGGCCAGTCACCCAGCCAACGTCCGCCGTACACCAGTAGACGTCCCCGTCATGGTAGTCAAACACGTACTTGTGGGTGATGGCGGCATAGAGTTGGTATCCTCCCGTGGTATGCAGCACCCCCTTTGGCTTGCCCGTTGAACCGGAGGTGTAGAGAATGAACAGGGGATCCTCCGCGTCCATTTCTTCCGGCGGACATTCCGGGGAAGCCGAAGCCATGGCTTCTTCGTACCAGACATCCCGTTCGTCGTTTCCCGGAACCGGATTGCCCGTGCGTTGCACGGTGACCACGGTGTGCACGTCCGGGCAGTTTTCAAGCGCTTTTTCCACATTCGCCTTGAGGGGAACGTTCCTGCCGCCCCGGGGGCCTTCGTCGGCAGTAATGACCACCCGGCAGTCGGAATCAAGAATCCGGTCCTTGAGTGCGTCCGGGGAGAATCCGCCGAAGACGATGGAGTGGACGGCCCCGATGCGGGCACAGGCCAGCATTGCCACCGCGGCCTCGGGGATCATGGGCATATAGATGGATACCCGGTCCCCTTTCTCGACCCCACGGCCTTTCAGGACGTTTCCAAATTTACAAACCTGCTCGAATAATTCATTGTATGTGATTGATTTATCAGTATCAGTATCATCACCTTCCCAGATGATCGCTACCTGGTCGCCGCGGCTCTCGAGATGCCGGTCAACACAGTTGTAACAGACATTCAGCTTGCCGCCTTCAAACCACCTGATATGGGCCTTGTGAAAGTCAACGTCCATGACCTGATCCCAGGGTTTGAACCAAGTGACGAGTTTCTCGGCCTGTTCAGCCCAGAACCCTTCCGGGTCTTCCACGGAACGTTGGTACATTTCAAGGTAACGATCCTGGTCCACATGGGCGCGGGAGGAGACATCCGCGGCAACCGGGTAAGTTTTGACTTCTGACATGCTGTCCTCGCTGGCTGGCTAGAATGTTGAATCTGGCTTGGGTTGATGACACTTTAAATCCCGGCGCCGGACAGCGCAAGGCTACCAAGGTGTATGATCAGTTTAACCTGACAAGGCCCCGGCCGGATCGGTCCCCGTCCCGTCATCCAGTAGTTCCACCCAGTGTCTTACCGGAACCCGGGCAACACTCTCCAGATGCAGTTGGCAGCCGATGTTGGCTGTGGCAATCACATCGGGCTCTCCCTCCATGAGGCAGGTGATCTTCCGGTCCCGCAGGCGCGTAGACAGGTTTTTCTGCAATATAGAGTAGGTGCCCGCCGAGCCGCAGCACAGATGGGCGTCGGGTACCGGGACGACGTGGTGTCCCGCAGATGCCAGAAGTGCCTCCACACGCCCGGCAAGCTGCTGTCCGTGCTGCAGAGTGCAGGGAGACTGGAAAGCCACTTTCAGGCGTCTGTCCGCTTGGACCGGTTCCGGGGTCACTTGCGAGAGAAATTCAACGGCATCCAGGCAAAGGTCGCTGACCTTCGCCGCCCTGTCCGCGTAATCCGGGTCATGTTCCAGCGCCCGGGCATAATCCTTGATCATTACGCCGCACCCGCTGGCACTGCTGACGATGGCTTCGGCGCCGGATTCCAAATGGGGCCACCAGGCATCGATATTGGCACGCATCAGGTCCAGGGCCTCGGCTTCCGCATCCAGATGCAAGCTGACTGCACCACAGCAACGTTCACCGGCTGTACGCATGGTTTCGATTCCGGCCCTGTGCAATACACGGGACAGGGCCGCATTGGTGGCCGGCTTATATGCAGGCTGGACACAACCCTCTGCCAGAATGACTTTCCGTGGGTGGGGGGACGCGGGGATCGGCGGCACATCCTGTTTCGGTGGAATCTTGTCCCGCAGGGCAGCAGGCAGCAGAAACCGCGCCATCCGGCCCAAGGCCAGCATTGGCAAGAATATTCCGGGCACGGTCAGGACCATCCGCAAGCACCAACGGAGCAGTTTCTGATGAACTGGACGGGGCAGTTTCTCCGCTACGACAGCCCTGCCGATGTCCAGAAGCCTGCCATACCGGACCCCGGATGGACAGGTAGTCTCGCAGCTGCGGCAGGTCAGACAGCGGTCCAGATGAAGCCGTGTGGGTGCATCCGGCGGCAGGCCCTCCAGGATTTGCTTGATCTGGTAGATGCGGCCTCTCGGTCCATCCAACTCGTCACCGAGCAACTGATAGGTGGGGCAGGTCGCGGTGCACAAACCGCAATGCACGCATGCGCGTAATATGGCATCTGCCTCCCTGCCACGAGGCGTGTCCCGGATGAAGTCCGCGAGATTGGTTTCCATGTTCAGCTCCCGCCTGCTGTGGGTGTTATGCGTCCGGGGTTGAATATGCCCTCCGGGTCAAAGGACGCCCTGATTCGTTCCTGCAGTGAGGCCATGGCTGGTAACAGGGGGTGGAATACGTCGAATTCTCGGTCAACACCCCGAAACAGGGTCGCATGCCCCCCTGCCCCGGATACAGGCCCACGAATGGTTTCGGGCGGCGCTTCCGAACGCAGCCACCATTGACCGCCGCCCCAGTCAACCAGAACATCACCCGGCAGGTCCGGCCTGGCCCCGGTCGGCAGCGCAATTCGCCAAACGGGCAGATCGGTTGTGAAAAACGGATGAACGAATTCCCGCAGGTCGTGCCAGATTTCCTGGCCGGATGCAAGCTCCTCCCCGCCCAGTTGCTGCATGGCCATCCGGACCCCGGCCTCACTGCCGCCCAGACGCAGGTGGAGCAGTCCGTCGTAGTGGGCGGCGCCACTCAGCGGCAACGGCTCCGCACCCAGCCTGGCCATGAAGTCCAGGCTCGAATCGCGATCCATCTGAAATACCACGCTGGCTTCCCTTTCCGGTCTTGGCAGGACCTTGAGGGATGATTCAAGGATCACGCCGAGAGTGCCCATGGCGCCGACCATCAGCCTTGAAACATCATAGCCCGCAACGTTCTTCATTACCTCGCCGCCAAAACGGAGAACCTGTCCCAGACCATTGATGATGCGTGTTCCGAGAACATGGTCCCGGGCCGCCCCGGACCAGGGGCGCGCAGGGCCGGAGAATCCCGTCGCCAGCGTACCGCCCAACGTGCTGTGGCCGTCCATTTCCGGCGGCTCGAAGGGAACTTGCTGATTCTCTTCCGCCAAGGCCGCATTGATGTCCCGGATAGGCGTGCCAGCACGGGCGGTTATCACGAGTTCTGTTGGTGCATAGTGCACGATTCCCTTGTGGTCCCTGATTTCCAACGGCTGAAGCGTTGCACCGGAACTTCTCCCATAAAATGCCTTGCTCCCTCCGCCGCGGATTTCCAGCGGCGTCTTGTCGGCAACAGCGATCTCCACCTGGGCCTTCAGGTCTTCTGTCCTGTCCCCTTCTGCCATCAGAACCGTTCCAGTTCCGGAAAAGGCAGTTCACCATGGTGAACGTGCATGCCACCGAGTTCCGCACAACGTTGAAGCGTGGGAACCGCCTTGCCGGGATTGAGCAGTCCATCCGGATCGAATGCAGCCTTGAGGGCGTGAAACTGCGCCAGTTCATCGCTGTTGAACTGTGTACACATCTGGTTGATCTTCTCCACGCCCACGCCGTGCTCCCCGGTGATGGTGCCACCCACCTCCACACAGAGGTCAAGTATCCTCCCGGCAAAGGCTTCTGTCCGCTCAAGTTCCCCGGGTCTGTTGGCGTCGTAGAGAATCAGAGGGTGAAGGTTGCCGTCACCGGCATGGAATACATTGGCCACCCGGAGATCGAATTCCTTCGACCATTGCTGCATCTTGCGCAGTACCGCGGGCAGGCTCTTTCGGGGAATGGTGCCGTCGATGCAGTAGTAATCCGGTGAAATGCGTCCCATGGCGGGAAATGCCATCTTTCGGCCTTTCCAGAACAGCAGGCGCTCCGCCTCGTTCCTGGCCACCCGTACTTCCGTGGCGCCGTTCCTTCGCATCACCGCTTCCACGCGCCCGACCTGGGCCGTGGTGTCGGCCTCGGTCCCGTCCACCTCGCACAGCAGGATCGCTTCGGCATCCACCGGGTACCCGCAGTGGGCGAAATCCTCGGTTGCCCGGATCGCGAAATTGTCCATCATTTCCAGTCCTGCGGGAATGATCCCGTCCGCGATGACTCCGCCGACAGCCGCTCCGGCGGATTCCACGTCCCCGAAGGCAGCTAGCACAAGGCTGGTATGGCTCGGCATCGGTAGCAGCTTGACTGTCACCTCCAGCACAATGCCGAGCAACCCCTCGGACCCTGTCATCACCGCCAGCAGATCATAGCCCGGACAGTCGGGCGCATCGGATCCGATGGTCAGGATCTCGCCCTCAATGGTTGCCACCTTGAGACGCAGAATATTGTGGACTGTCAGTCCGTATTTCAGGCAGTGCACACCACCCGAATTTTCCGCCACGTTGCCACCGATGGAGCAGGCGATCTGCGAACTGGGGTCAGGTGCATAGTACAGGCCGTGAGGTGCTGCGGCCTCGGAGATCGCCAGGTTTCTGACGCCCGGCTGGACTCTCGCGATACGCTTTTCGACATCAATTTCAAGGATCCGGTTGAATTTGGCCAATGCCAGCAGGACTCCATTCGCCAGCGGCAATGCACCACCGGAAAGGCCGGTGCCGGCCCCGCGGGCGACAACGGGCACACCATGCTCACGACAGGCATTCAGAACCTGTATGACCTGTTCCGGGGTCTCCGGCAGCACCACCACCATCGGGCGTTGGCGATAGGCGCTGAGGCCGTCGCACTCGTAGGGGATCAGTTCGGAGGGTTCCGTGAGAACGTTGGCACCAGGCAGCAGTTCATGCAGCGTCCTCAACAGGACTGAAGGGATCCGGGTTGGGGTTGATTCGTCGTGCAAGTTGATTTCAGGTATGCATCAGACCGCAATTATAGGTAAAAGCTCGGTTTGAGTGTGAAGGTGGAATCCGGGAGGAAGGGCCTGCGGCGGAACCGATGGATCACCAACTCGGATTAAAACCGATCAGGAAAGCAGGTCCACGGGAGATGAATGCATTCCTGGTACTGCCCGAAACGCAGGAACCGGTCCCTGCGGTCGCAATGCCGATAATGCCAGTCTGCAAGGAAATGTTACCGGTCTGCCAATGTACGGAACGGCATTACGAAAATGCTCTGGAGATTCCTGGCCGCATCGCACAAGATCCGCAACTCCCATACTGACGGTTCATTCAGTCAACAGTCCTTTCCCTTCCCCACGTATTTTCCCCTCCCCGCCAAAGGTGCATGAGTCGTGTGATCTGGCCTCATGGTCGGGGTTCCTGTCCGGATAGGCCGTGCGCTCTTGCGCTCTCGGTATTTGCTTCGGGTGCTGCGGGAATGACTGGGTTGGTTCAGGACTGGCGGAGTTTGCGCCTCCGCGATGACTCAACGACCCCAGTAGCCTGTTTGTCCCCCGGTATTGTTGTCTTTCGTGGCAAGGCATGCCATACCGGAGAATACTCATACCCGAAATAGACAATTCTGTTATTTGATTCTGGTGTCTGCATTGATTCCAGTTATAATGCCGGGGCTTCAGGTCCGAAGCCGGGCCCGTGCATCCTAGTGCACTACCGGATCGATTCGATAAACATCTCCCAAGCCGAACGCGTGCTGACAGGGAGCGTACAGGTCGTGTCATGACGGACCCATCAACCACCACCTCAATCTGGAGGAACAGTTATATGAGTAAAGACGTCAAACAACCTTCGCGCCGGAAATTCCTGAAAGGCGCTGCCGTGGGCACCACCGCCGCGGTCGCCGCGGTACCCTATCTCGCCTAGGCCCAGACTGTGCTCAAGGTACAGGCTGCCTGGGGTGGCGGCATTTTTCTCGAATTCGCCCAAGACTATGTCAACAAGGTCAACGAGATGTCTGGTGGATCCCTGAAGATCGACTTGCTGTCAGTCAACTCGGTGGTCAAAACCGCCGAGATGCAGACCGCGGTGCACAAGGGAGTTCTGGACGGAGCCCACCTGGTGACTGCCTACTGGTATTCGAAGAGCCCGGCGGCCTCCCTGTTCGGCACCGGCCCCTGCTTTGGCTGGAACGCCAACCAACTGCTGGGCTGGATCAAGTATGGCGGAGGAAACGAACTCTATTACGAATTGATGGAGACCCTCAAGCTCGACCTGGTGGGATTCTTCAACAGCCCGATGCCGGCGCAGCCCCTCGGGTGGTTCAATGAGCGGATCAATGACTCCGGCCAGATGAAGGGACTCAAGTACCGCACCGTGGGACTCGCGGCGGACGTTCTCCAGGAAATGGGCATGTCGGTGGTTCAGCTTCCGGGCGGGGAGATCCAGCCGGCGATGAAGAGTGGTCTGATCGATGCGGCCGAATTCAACAATCCGACCTCGGACAAGGACTTCGGCATGCAGGATGTTTCCAAGCATTACCACCTTGGCAGCTTCCACCAGAGCCAGGAGGCTTTTGAAGTCATCTACAACAAGAGCCTGTTCAACAAACTCTCCACGGAGCATCAGAAGATTCTAGAATACGCCTCGGAGGCGGCTTCCACGGATTTCACATGGAAATATCAGGATCGTTACTCCAATGACCTCATCTCACTGCAGGATGAGTATGGCGTCAACGTCTACAAGACGCCGAATTCGGTCATGCAGGACCAACTCAATGCCTGGGACGTGGTGTCGGAACGCATTGCGGCGGACGATCCATTCTTTGCCAAGGTGATTGAGTCGCAGAAGGCCTGGGCAAAGCGCGTGGTGCGTTACGAGCTATTGAACGCTCCCAACTACGCCGGTGCTTACGAGCATTACTTCGGCAGCCTGACCTGATCGGTATGCGATCCAGTCCGGGCCGGCGATTGCCGGCCCGGATTCCATGTGCCGTATCACTGCGCCCTCCCAACACGGTTCACTCCACGCCACAGTCCGGTCGAGAGCGCATGCCATGAACAAGTTCCTCCATTTCGTGGACAGCCTGAGCGTCTGGGTTGGCAAGTGCTTTGCCTGGTGCATTGTTGTTCTGACCTTCGCCACCTGCTATGAGGTCTTCGTCCGCTACGTCCTGAACGCACCCACGGTCTGGGCATTTGACATGAGTGTGCAGATGTACGGATCGCTTTTTGTGATGGCGGGCGCCTATGCCCTTGCTCAGGATGCGCATGTCCGGGGCGATGTTCTCTACCGCCTGATGACCCAGAGAACCCAGGCCACCCTTGATCTCGTCCTGTATATCATTTTTCTTCTGCCGGCGGTTTTCGCCCTGACCTGGTATGGTTACGGATTCGCCGCGGATTCGTGGTTTTACAAGGAGGTCAGCTGGAGCAGCCCGGCGCGGATACAGATCTATTTCTTCAAGACGCTGATCCCGGTTGCCGGAGTCCTGATCTTTCTCCAGGGTCTGGCGGAATCCATTCGCTGCATTATGTGTATCCGGAACGGCTACTGGCCGAAAAGGATGCATGATGTCGAGGAGACGGAGAATATGATGATCCACCAGCAGGAATACCCTAAGAAAGAACATCACTGATTGTGCGTCGATATGACTGATCCTCAAATAGCGATCCTGATGCTGGGCCTGTTCATCTTCACGGTCCTGCTGGGATTTCCCATCGCCTTCACCTTGCTGGCCATGGGCTTGGCATTCGGATACTACGCGTACTATGACGAACTTCGGATGGATACGATCTTCGATAATCGCATTTTCGATCTCACGGTGCAGAACACGTTCTCCGTGATGTCCAATGATGTGCTTGTAGCGATCCCGCTATTCCTCTTCATGGGGTATGTGGTGGAGCGTGCGAATATCGTCAACCGGCTGTTTTTTTCCCTGCAGCTCGCCGCCCGACACCTGCCAGGATCCATGGCAGTGGCGGCATTGATGACCTGTGCCATTTTCGCCACCGCCACCGGTATTATCGGCGCGGTGGTCACATTGATGGGAATGCTGGCCTTTCCCGCGATGCTGAAGGCCGGGTACAACAACAGTTTTGCCTCCGGCGTGATCTGCGCCGGCGGCTGTCTCGGCATCCTGATACCGCCAAGCATCATGCTGATCGTCTACGCGGCGATCGCGGAGCTCTCTCCGTTGCGTCTTTATGCGGCGGCGATGTTCCCGGGACTGATACTGGCCGGGTTCTACATGTTTTACGTCATCATCAGAGCCTCTCTCAATCCCTCTCTGGCGCCCAAGCCCAAGGAAGAGGATGTGCCATCGGCCGGGATGATCCTGGTGCAGGTGGTGACCTCCGTGGTGCCGCTTGCCGTTCTGATCATGTCGGTGCTGGGGTGCATTCTGCTGGGTCTGGCCACACCGGCAGAAGCAGCGGGAGTTGGTGCAATGGGCGGTTTGGTTCTAGCCTTGGTCTACCGCTCCCTCACCTGGGAGCGTTTCAAGGAATCGGTATTTCTCACGGCCAAGACTTCCGCTATGGTCTGCTGGCTTTTTGTCGGGTCATGGACCTTTGCCTCGGTCTTCTCCTACCTGGGAGGACATGCCCTGATCGAAGAATGGATCATCAGCATGAGCCTTGGCACCGTGGGCTTCCTGATCCTCGCCCAGCTCGTCATCTTTCTCCTGGGCTGGCCCCTGGAGTGGACGGAGATTCTCATTATCTTCGTACCGATCTTCCTGCCGATGCTGGACACGTTCGGGGTGAACCCGTACATGTTCGCCATGCTGATCGCGCTCAACCTGCAAACATCGTTCCTGACCCCCCCCATGGCCATGTCGGCCTACTACCTGAAGGGCGTGGCTCCGCCGCATATACAGCTCATGGAGATTTTCCGTGGCATCATGCCCTACCTTGGAATCGTGATTCTGACCATGGTGCTGGTGTATGTCTTTCCGGAGATAGCACTGTGGCTGCCTGACTATTTCTTCGGCAAGATCCCCTCCTGACAGGGACACTGAACATCGTCCATCGACATGTCACTGCATTCATTGGGTTTATGCCAGGCGTCTGAAATGCTTGTGACCGGTGCCATCACCGTCAGAGAACTGGTTGATGACTGCCTCGCACGCATCGAGGCCTTCGACCACGATATCCATGCCTGGGCCTGGCTGGACCCCGAGCACGCCCGGCGCCAGGCGGACCGGCTGGACGACGAACGCCGCTGCGGCAAGGTGCCTGGGCGGCTGCACGGGATCCCCATCGGTATCAAGGACATCATCGATACCGAGCTGATCCCGACAGAGCATGGTTTTCCGTTGTTCGAGGGGCGGGTTCCCCGCAGGAACGCGGTGCTGGTGGACAAGCTGCAGCAACAAGGCGCATTGATCATGGGCAAGACGGTCACTGCCGGGCTGGCGACTTTCATGCCGGGCAAAACCACCAATCCCCACAACCCGACCCATACACCCGGCGGTTCCAGCAGCGGGAGCGCCGCGGCGGTCGCATCCTATATGGTTCCCGGAGCCGTGGGCACCCAGACCAACGGTTCGGTTATCCGCCCGGCAGCGTTCTGCGGCACGGTGGGATTCAAGCCCAGCTATGGATTGATCTCCCGCACCGGCGTTCTCCGCCAGTCGCCATTTCTCGATCAGGTGGGGGTGTTCACGCGTTGTGTGGAAGATGCCGCCCTGCTTGCCGAGGTGATGATGGGCGCTGATCCGCAGGATACCTCCACGACCGGCAGCGGGCCCGTACCTCCCCTGCTCTCAGTCTGCAGGACAGAACCTCCGGTAGCTCCACGTTTCGCATTGCTGCGGACCACCCGATGGGATCAACTGGACGACAGTTCGAAAGGGGGCCTGGAGGAAGTGGCGGATGCCCTGGGCGGCCGGGTCACCGAGATCACCATGGGTCCGGCCTTCGATTCTGCCTGGCAGGCCCTGGATACGGTCAATGCCGCCGAAATGGCTACATGGTATGAGGCGGTTCACGACAAGGGGAGCCAGTTTTTCCAACCGATGGTGGAAGACATGATGACCCGCGGGAAGGAAATTACCGCACGGGATTACATCAACGCCATGGAGTCGCGGCCGCTCCTGAACGGCATCCTGGATGAATACTTCGATGAATATGATGTCATCATCACGCCCTCGGCACCGGGTGAGGCCCCCCGGGGACTGGAGACCACGGGCAACCCGATGTTCGCCACGCCATGGACGTTTTGTGGCGTGCCCACGCTGACACTGCCCCTGCTGCAGGGCGAGTCCGGCCTTCCGGTCGGAGTACAGCTCGTTGGGCAGTTCAGGGATGATGCCCGTCTGCTGCGTACGGCAAGGTGGGTGATGCAGACTCTGGGCGAAGACGAATGAAGTTTACCCGGCGGCCCCGATCGGCGATGATAGACAGTTGTGAAAGTCATGAAAAATGAAGTGATCGCCGGACTGGTTGGGACGATCCTGGTCAGCGCCTTTCTTCTGGGCCTTGCAGGCTCCATCGGTAAAGCCCCCTTCTGGGCAATTGTCGTGATCGTTCTGTCAGGCGCCTGGACTACCTGGTACCAGGAAACGGTAAAAAATTCCGACACGGAATAGGTGCTGCGATCATCCCTCCGCTTCGGGGGGGATGGGTTCAGGCCACCCGGTCCGCAGGCTCCCGCCCGGCGAAAATCGCGTCCAGGTTGTCGAGCGCACGAAATCCCATTGCATCCCTGGTTTCCATGGTGGCACTGCCCAGATGCGGCAGGACAAAGACATTGTCAAGCTCGCGGTATGCGGGATGGATGCCGTCCGGCTCACCGTTGAAAACATCGAGACCCGCTGCCCTGATACGGCCGCTCCCGAGGGCCTCCACCAGTGCTTCATCGTCCACTACTGCGCCACGGGCGGTATTCACCACAATAGCGCCATCGGGGAGCTGTCCGATCCGCTCCGCGTTCAACAGCCCCCTTGAGTCCGGATTGTTCGGGCAGTGCAATGACAGGACATCGCTCACCGCCAGGAGGCTGTCCAGGGTCTCATGGTAGACGGCGTCCTGCTCCGCCGCCGGAGTCAGGCGGTGGCGGTTATGATAGTGGACCTTCATGTCGAACCCCCGGGCGCGTCTTGCCGCCACCTGGCCAACCCGCCCCATTCCCACTATGCCAAAGCGCTTGCCCGTGACCTGTGTGCCGAGCATGAAGGTAGGGCTCCAGTCATGCCAGAGTTTCTGCCGTACCATGTGAAAGCCTTCTCCCGCCCGACGGGCCGCACCAAGCATACAGAGCATGGTGATTTCCGCGGTGGCATCGGAGAGCACGTCGGGTGTGTTGGTCACCACGATTCCCTTCCTCCTGGCTGCGTCCAGATCACAATGATCCACTCCCACGGAAAAATTGGCGATCGCTCGAACGCTGTCCGGAAGCTGTCCGATCACCGACCGGGTAAACTGTTCCGTGTGGCAGCAGACGATGGCGTCCACGCCATCCGACCGTTCCACCAGTTCCGCGTCGTCGTATAACCGGTCATCCCTGTTGAGGATACACTCGTAATCCCGGGCAACGCGCGCTTCCACCGCCGGGGGAAGCTTGCGGGTCACCAGTACAACGGATCTTGTGTGCTTGCCGTTCATGCATCCAGTTCCCCAAGCATGAGTTGCCTGATGTTCAGTTCTCCGGTATCGGGCTCCCGGCCGAACGGTCTTTCCAGGGCCTGGGTCACGCCGAGACGGTCCTCCCTGGTTCGGTTCTGACTCAGTTTCCGCTTTCCCGAGATCCGTTCCACCGTCATCCGGAAGCCGGTAATGGACCGCAGCATCGTAGGCCCATACTGCTGGTCCCAGGGCGTGGGGTTGTCCTGCTCGTGCCGGGTTGCCAACTCTCCGACGATTCCTGCCAGTTCCCTGGGATTCTCGACCAGTTCCACCGGACCGGACATGTGCACGGCCACGTAATTCCACGTCGGCACCCCGGGATCACGATACCAGGTCGGTGACACGTAGGCATGGGGGCCGTTGAAAATGGCCAGATGTTGTCCGCCGCCCAGCAGTGTCCGGTGCGGATTGCCGGCCGCCACGTGGCCCTCGAGCAGAACCGCTCTTTCCGACTCCTTCACGATCAACGGCAGATGAGTGGCAAACGGGATACCCCCGTCCACACTTACCAGCACGGCAAAGGCGTAACGCCGGACAAATTCAAGTACCTGTTCGCGATCTTCATACGCGAAATGCTCCGGAACATACATCGGTTTCAGCCGTATTCGAAATCCGCAAGCTTAACGGCATGCCCCCATTTTGCCTAGGTCGCCCGGCCCGGCTTGTGAAACGCACAGTACAGGCATTCATATCACCGGCGGCAGCATGGACGGATTCCGGGTGCCCGTATGCGTGAAGTAGAAACCATCTATTCGGGTTAGAATCCCGGTACCGGTCTGTCACCCCGACTTCTCCCATGTCGCAACCCACTCGCACCAGGTTCGATACCCTGGCTCTACACGCAGGCCAAGTGCCGGATCCCAGTACCGGTGCTCGCGCCGTACCCATCTACCAGACCGCGAGTTACGTCTTCCGTGACAGCGAGCATGCCGCGTCCCTGTTCAACATGGAAAGGCCGGGGCACGCATATTCCCGCTTGTCCAATCCCACTGTGTCGGTGCTCGAGGAACGTGTCGCCGCGCTTGAGGAAGGCGTTGGAGGCATCGCCACCGCCAGCGGCCAGGCCGCCCTCCATCTCGCCATCACCACGCTGATGGACTCGGGATCGCATATCGTGTCATCCAGCGCGATTTACGGCGGCAGCCACAACCTGCTGCAGTACACCCTTCCCCGCTTCGGGATTACGACCACATTTGTATCCCCCCGGGAGATCGACGCGATCCGGGCCGCCATCCGGCCGGAAACCCGGATGATCTTCGGGGAGGTACTGGGCAATCCGGGAAACGATGTCCTGAACCTGCCGGCTGTGGCCGAGGTGGCGCACGAACACGGCATTCCACTGGTCATTGATTCCACGTTCACGACACCCTATCTGATCAGGCCGTTTGATTACGGCGCGGATATCATCATGCATTCCGCAACCAAGTTCCTCTGCGGCCATGGGACTGTGATCGGCGGCGCCCTGGTGGACAACGGCCGCTTCAACTGGGAGCAAAGCGGCAAGTTTCCCACCCTCAGTGAGCCCTATGAGGGGTTTCACCAGATGTCTTTCGACGAGGAATCCTCCACCGGCGCGTTTCTGCTGCGCGCGAGGCGTGAGGGGCTGAGGGACTTCGGTGCCTGCATGAGCCCCACCACGGCATTTTATGTTCTCCAGGGGCTGGAGACGCTTTCCATCCGTATGGACCGCCACGTGGCCAACACCCGCAGGGTGATCGAGTTTCTCCAGGGCGAGGACGCGGTGGAGGACGTCAGTTACCCGGAATTGCCGGAACATCCGGACTATCACCTTGCCCGGTCGCTGCTGCCGAGGGGTGCGGGCGCTGTGTTCAGCTTTACCCTCAAGGGCGGCCGCGAGGCCGGGAGGGTATTCGTCGAGAGCCTGCAGATCTTCTCCCACCTTGCCAACGTTGGTGATGCCAAGAGTCTGGTCATCCATCCGGCAAGCACCACCCACTACCGGATGAGCGAGACCGACCTGCTGGAAGCCGGCATCAGCCCCGGTACCATCCGGCTTTCCATCGGTCTCGAGGACGCGGATGATCTGCTGGAGGACCTTTCTCGTGCGATTCACCAGTCCCGCAAAGCGGTTTCCTGAACACACTGGCTACGATGAAACTGAACCTGGAACAACAGCGGTATTATGCCTATACGGCTTCAAGGGAGGTGGATCCCACGCTTGATACCGTGATCTTTGTCCATGGAACGGCCATGGATCACTCGGTGTGGTGTCACCAGAGCCGGTTCTTCGCCTACCACGGATACAATGCCCTGGCCATTGACCTGCCGGGCCATGGGCAGAGCGATGGTGATGCCATGGATAGCATAGAGGGTTACGCGCAATGGCTGAACGAACTGATGTGCCTGGGACTCGGCCGCCGGCATCACCTGGTAGGGCATAGCATGGGTGCGCTGATCTGCCTCGAGGCAGCCGGTAATCGCCCTACCACGGCACTGCCGCTGGCGTCTCTTTCACTGGTCGGGTTCAGTTTTCCCATGACGGTTGCGCCGGTTCTCCTGGACGCCGCCAGGGACCGGCCGGAAGAGGCCTATGCCATGATGACGCAGTGGAGTCACGCGTCCCCCATCGGCGGTGAGCCCAACCCCGGATTCTGGTCCACCGGCAACCAGTATCGGCTGATGGAAAACAGCCGTCACGGGGCGGTGTTTACCGACCTCACTGCCTGCAACACCTACCAGGGTGCACCGGGGGCCCTGGAGAGGACAGACTGCCCCATCCTGTTTCTGAGCGGCATCCAGGATCGGATGGCGCCCTGCAAACTGGCGAAGAGGACAGCGGAAGCGCATCCTCGCGCCGAGATCGCCCTGCTGCCTGACTGCGGACACAACCTGATGTCGGAAAGTCCCGATGGCGTACGGGATGCGCTGATCAGGTTCATACGTGAAAACCCATGATCCCCTACAAGGACGAGAATCCCACTCACCATGTTGCCTGGGTTACCTACGGCCTGATTGTCCTGAACGTGCTCGCCTGGGTGCTGGTCCAGAACATGGGCACCCATCCCGCTCTGGTGGAGTCGGTCTGCCGGTTCGGCGCCATACCAGGCGCTATCCTGGGCGCCACGCAGGGCTGGGCCGACACCGCCGGCTATTGCCCGCCGGTCTCCCAGGGCTGGTTCAATGTCATCAGTTCCATGTTCATGCATGGCGGCTGGCTGCACCTCATCGGCAACATGTGGTTCCTTTGGATCTTTGCTGACAATATCGAGGACGCCCTGCGGCCCTTCCGCTTCATCGTGTTCTATCTCCTGGGCGGCATCGCGGCGGTGGCCACCCAGATGATCGCGGACCCGGGGAGCATGGTCCCCATGGTGGGAGCTTCGGGTGCCATCGGCGGCATCATGGGCGCCTATGCACGACTGTATCCCCGCGTGTCCGTCCATATTGCCATCATCCTCGGTTTTTTCGTGATGCGACGAACCATTCCCGCCATCTGGATGCTGGGCATCTGGCTGACACTGCAGGCCTTGAGCGCCTTTGCCACCATCGGGGCGGGCCAACAGGGAGGGATCGCGTTCTGGGCCCATATCGGCGGTTTCGCGGCAGGGTTCCTGCTGATCCGGCTGTTCCACAATCCCCGGCCCATACCCTACCGGGAGGTTTGAGGCATGATGAATCGTGCGGACAAGATACTGTTGCCCAGATGGACGATTCCGGTTGCCGGGGGGGGGAATTCCGACCCTTCCAGGGTACTGGAAGACCACGCCGTCGTCATTGTCAAGGACCGCATTGTCGCAACCGGCGCATGTCCGGAGGTGCTCGGAACCTGGGAGTCCGATGAGACCGTGGTGCTGGACGACCACGTCCTCATCCCCGGACTGGTCAATGCCCATACCCATGCCGCGATGACCCTCCTGCGCGGATTCGCGGACGACCTGCCGCTGATGCAATGGCTGTCCGAGTATATCTGGCCAACTGAAGCCCGCTTCGTGGACCGGGACTACGTGGCTGCGGGCACCGACCTTGCCATGCTGGAGATGATTCGCGGTGGTACGACCTGTTTCCAGGACATGTATTTCTTTCCCGACACTGTGGCTGCCCGTGCAGAGGCGGCGGGCATGCGTGCAACCGTGGGAATGATCGCGATCGAGTTCCCCACGGCATGGGCCAGCACACCCGGGGAATACATCGAAAAAGGCCTGGAAACCCGGGATGAACTGAGGCATTCCCGGCTGGTGAACGCGGCTTTCGCCCCGCATGCTCCCTATACCGTCAGCGACGGGACCCTGGAGAAGATTGCCACTCTGGCGGAAGAACTGGATTGTCAGGTGCACATGCATATCCATGAAACCGAGCACGAAATCAGCGAATCCATTGCCCACTTCGGCGTCCGCCCGCTGGAGCGGCTGGACAGGTTGGGGCTGGTGGGTCCGCGCCTCGCGGCGGTCCACATGACCCAGTTGCTGGACATGGAGATCGAGTCCGTCGCCACCCTTGGGGTCAACGTGATTCACTGCCCACAGTCCAACCTGAAGCTTGCAAGCGGGATGTGCCGGGTGGCGGACCTGCTGAGGGCGGGCGTCAATGTCGCAATCGGCACCGACGGTGCTTCCAGCAACAACGACCTGGACATGCTGTCCGAAATGCAGACCGCGTCCCTGCTGGCCAAGGGCATTTCCGGCGACCCCTCCGTCATGAACGCGGCGCAGTCTCTCTGGGCAGCGACCATGGGCGGTGCCCGTGCACTCGGCATGGAAGACCGGATCGGGTCCATAGAACCCGGCAAGCTCGCCGACATGGTGGCAATCGATCTTTCCTCCGCCAGATCCCTGCCGGTCTACCACCCTCTCAGCCAGGTGGTCTATGGCTGTGCGGGCGATCAGGTCAGCCATGTCTGGATCGGCGGATGCCAGGTCCTCGACAGCCGTTCGTTCACCCGGCTGGAAGAGGATCGTGTCCTGGCTGATGCAAGGCAGTGGGGTTTGAAGATTGCCCGGCAGTCTCCATCCTCCGGATCATGAATTCCCAAGTCCAGGCAGACGGCACCGCGCACGATAACGTGGATGCGCAGGAGATCGACAAATTCGAGGAAGTTGCCAGCCGCTGGTGGGATCCCGAAAGCGAGTTCAAGCCGCTGCACCTGATCAACCCCCTGCGTCTGGGATACATCAATACGCGTACACCGCTTGAGGGCCTGCGCGTCGTGGATGTGGGATGTGGAGGCGGGATACTGAGTGAGGCCATGGCCCTGGCGGGAGCCAGCGTCTTGGGCATCGACATGGGTGAGGCCCCGCTCAACGTGGCCAGGCTGCACGCCATGGAAAGCGGGGCTGAACTGGAATACCGGAAGATGACGGCCGAGGCGCTTGCCGAATCGGATGCGGATGGATACGACGTCGTCACCTGCATGGAAATGCTGGAGCATGTGCCGGATCCCGCCAGCGTCGTATCGGCCTGTGCCACCCTGGTCAAGCCTGGTGGTTCGGTATACTTCTCCACGATCAACCGGAATCCGAAATCATTTCTCTTCGCCATTCTGGGCGCAGAACATATTTTCCGGCTGCTGCCAAGGGGTACACACCAATATGAGAAACTGATCAAGCCATCGGAACTGCATGGCTGGTGCGCACGGACCGGCCTGCGGATCACGGAGATGACCGGCATGCACTACAATCCCCTGTTCCAGCAATACAGGCTGGCGCCCGGCGTGGACGTGAACTACCTCGCCCGCGCCGTTGCCGGCTGAGGGACACCATGCACGGGCAACCATACCGGATACCGGACGCGGTGCTGTTCGACCTGGATGGCACCTTGCTGGACACCGCGGGGGATCTGGTGGCCGCAGTCAATACGATACTGGATGAGGACGGACGCCCCCCGATGCCGCTGGATTCGCTTCGTCCCTGGGTATCCCAGGGCGGGCTCGCACTGGTCAGCATCGCCTATGGACTGCCGAGGGACAGCGACGAGGCACGGGTATTATGGAATCGCTACCTGACCGCCTACGAATCCGACATCAGCCGCCACTCCCGCCTGTTTGACGGACTGGAGGGGATCCTGACCGATTTGGAATCCCGGTCCCGGCCATGGGGGATCGTCACCAACAAGCCCACCTACCTGACGGACCGGCTGTTGCGGGAACTGGGCATGCGGGACCGGCCCGCCTGCATGATCTGCAGCGATACCGCCAATCGCAGCAAACCCTGGCCAGAACCCGTGTTGCTGGCTTGTGAAACCATGGGAGTGCACCCGGAAAGGGCTCTCATGGTGGGCGACGATGCGCGGGATGTGGCCTCGGCGAAGGCAGCAGGGGCGGATGCCGTGGTCGCGGCCTGGGGATATATCCGTCCGGGCGATGATCCAGCCACATGGGGGGCGTCAGCGATCCTGCCGTGTCCGGCGGCTCTTCGGCCGTGGGTCGGGTAGACCTGCTTGAGGGTGTCATGACGACATTTCTCGGAACGCCCGCAGAAGCAAAACACTGGTGCCAGGTGCAAAGAGAGCGGGGCCGGACCCTGGGGTTCGTCCCCACCATGGGAGCATTGCACGATGGACACCGGTCCCTGGTCGAAAGAGCGGTGGCGGAAAACGGGTCCACCTGCGCCAGCATCTTCGTCAACCCATTACAGTTCAACAGTCAGGAAGACCTGGACAAGTACCCCCGCAGCCTGGAGGACGATCTGGCCATCCTGGAGCGGATCGGCTGCTCGATGGCGTTCACCGGCTCGCTGGAAAGTTTCTTTCCCGATGACATTCCGCCGGTAGCGCCATTGCCGGCCATAGCGGGCCTGGAGGCGGCGTTCCGCCCCGGACACCTGGAGGGCGTCCAGGCCATCGTAGAGCGCCTGTTCCGTACGGTGGGCCCCTGCAGCGCCTATTTCGGGGAGAAGGATTTCCAGCAGAGCCTCCTGGTGCGGCAGATTGCCGCAGGAATGAATGCAATCGAGGTCGTCGTGTGTCCCACGGTTCGTGAATCCGGGGGGCTCGCAATGTCGTCCCGTAACCGCCGGCTGGGCGAGGTGGAACGGGAATTGGCCCTGGCACTGATTCGGGCCCTGCGCGCCGCCGCGGGAGCGTGGCACGGCGGAGAGAGGAATCCCGGAAAACTGGAGGAACTGATGCGGGACATTCTGGCGGTCCCCGGAATTTCCATGGACTATGCCGCCGTACGCGACCCGGACAACTGGACCGCTGAAACACCCGCGGAGCGGCTGGAAAAGGGCCGGGCCCTGGTGGCGGCATGGGTGGGAGGCGTCCGCCTGATCGACAATCTCGACCTGGACGCGTCCGAGGTGCATTCCTGAATCGTCCGGCCGGCATGTCGAATGATCCCGGCGAGTCCCCTTCCCGGCCACAGCATGGGGACGAAACCGGGTGTGGCCCCGGGATTCCCCGGTCGCGGGAGCTGCTCCCGCGTGCCGAGGCGGCGCAACAGCTGTGCAGGCCCGACATTCCGGAGTGAGCGGACCCATGCCGGTCCGCCACGGAATCCGAATGGTCTGCTGATAGAATCCGCCACTCCCGTTCACCCGACCCAACCATATCCAAGTCATGCGCCGATTGCCGTTCGCGAACCTGTGTTGCAGTGTATTTACGCTGGTATCCCTGCCGGTCCACGCGCTCCAGATACCCCTGGAGCCAGGACCCTGGCAAATCCTGGGATACCGCGGAATTCCAGTCAACGAAGTCGACTTTTCCGGGGACGACATGGAGATCGGGGTGAACGGTTCTGCCGGCGCCATCGTCTACCCGTTGAAGGTAGTCGGCAGATACGGCAGGCTGCATGTCGACGCGGTCATCCATGGCCGTGTCGACCTCGGCAGCAATGTACAGGGCGGAAAAGGAGGGGATGATTTCCGCCTGCGCGTGGGGCTCGTCTATGCAGGCGACAAGACCCTGAATTTCTTCCAGCGTACCGTAGCTCCCAAATGGATCCGGACCCTGTATGCCCTGGCGCCGAAAGGATCCGGGATCAGCCGGGTGGAGTTCTACAACACCTGGCAGGATCCCGTATTGGAGGGCCGGGTGCGCCCCCATCCAACAACCGATATCTGGCGCGAGCATTTCGTTCTTGAGACCGATTCCGCTGGCAGGGTGAACCAGACACTGGCGATCCCGACCGACGCGGATATCGTGGCGGTGTGGATCAGCTCCGATGGGGATGATACCGGGTCATCCTACAACGTTCGCATCCATTCCCTGTCCCTTGATCACGGCTGACGGTCACTCACCATCCAGGCCCGGGTAAACCCCGGTGGAATGCCGCATGGGGCGCGGCCGGGTGGACGGGACCCTCCTAAGCAGACATCCCGGAATGTCGATGACCCGGAAGCTCCGGATGGACCGGGTCAAAGACCACGCCCCCGTCTCAGTATGTTCTTGCCGAAACGCGCGCGAGCCTCGTCGGTCAGCCGGTCGAGTTTCTCCTGCCGGTCCTCCGGTTGCCGGATACCGCCGATTTCTTCGGTGGCTTCGAAAATATCCGCCTGGGATTGTTCCACCGGTGGGGTACTGCCAGTGAAATTGCTCACCCCCACGCCCACCAGGCGTACAGCGAACCGCCGGTCGGCCAGGAGGGCCCGGAGGAGCCGGCGCAACTCCTGCCAGATGACCAGGGTATGGTCGGTGCGCCCGGGGAGGCTGTGTGCGCGGGTGACCGTGGAAAAATCGTGGAACCGCACTTTCAGGTTTACCGTCCTGGCCCCCAATCCGGCGCGCCGCATGCGGTAGCAGACACCCTCCGTGAGGGACAGCGCGATGGGTTCGAGCGCGTCCAGGTCGGTGATGTCCCTGCTGAATGTGGTTTCGTGGGAGATGGACTTGGCCTCGCTGTCCGTGACCACTGCTCTTTGGTCGATGCCATGGCTGAGCTGCCACAGGCGGATTCCGGATTTGCCGAAAACGGTTTCGAGCCAGTCCCCGGATGTCCGGCGAAGATCGCCGATCGTGCGGACGCCCGCTGCGTGAAGTCGGCGCCGGGCGGCTTTTCCCACGCCCCAGATGCTCTCCACCGGCAGCGGGTCGAGAAAATCCTGGACATGGCCGGCATGGATGAAGAGGAATCCGTCGGGTTTACCCTGTTCACTGGCGAGCTTGGCGAGGAACTTGTTGGGCGCACCCCCCACGGACGCCACCAGCCCCAGGTCGTTCCGGATGTCCAGCTTGATCTGGCGGCCGATCTTCTCGGCATCCCCGAACAGGCGTAGGGACGCGCTGATATCGAGAAATGCCTCGTCCAGAGAGAGCGGCTCGATCTGGGGGGTGAATTGTCGGAAAATGTCCTGAATCTGGCCGGAAACCTCCCGATAGACCTTCCCCCTCGGGGGCACGATGACGAGTTGACGACAAAGCCTGACCGCCCGCGCCATGGGCATTGCGCTGTGAATGCCGAATTCCCTGGCGGTATAGTTCGCGGCGGCCACCACCCCCCTGTCCTCCGGGCGCCCGCCCACTACCACGGGACGTCCCTTGAGGCTGGGATCATCCCTCTCTTCCACGGAGGCGAAGAACGCATCCATATCGATGTGCAGGATCATACCTGCAATTTTATCCCCACACGGAAAAACTGGGGTATTGAGCGTGACCGGTGTACTGCCTACACTCGGTCCTGCCCCAAACTGTCCTGGTATTTTGAACCGACCTGCCACGTTTCCCGGCGAAAACAGGCTGAAAGCCGCCGAGATTGAATGCCTTCGGGGATTCCAGAGCCTCTTCTGCGGCCTTTCACTGGCGGTGGAAGCCGGTGTGGGATTGCAGGTCATGGGTGCGAACGGCAGTGGCAAGACATCGCTCCTGCGCATCCTGTGTGGCCTGGCGCTGGCTGAATCCGGCAGCGTTTTCTGGAACGGCTCGGACATCCGGAAGTCCGCCACTGAATACCGGGCCCAGATCAGTTATCTGGGACACAGGCCTGCCCTGAAGGGTGAACTGACGCCACGGGAGAATCTGGATGTCCTGGGGGCGCTGCACGGCCGGCGCCCCGAAGGGCAGCGCATCAGCGAAACCCTTGAGTCCGTCGGCATCCAACGGCGGCACGAACGCCCGTGCCGGACCCTGTCCGCCGGCCAGCAACAGCGCACGGCCCTGGCACGGGTGATGCTCAGTGATGCACCTTTGTGGATCCTCGACGAACCTGCCACGGCCCTGGATGATTCCGGCATCGGCATCCTCGAGACAGCCCTCAGGGAACATCTGGACCGGGGCGGACTGGTGATTTTCAGCAGCCATCAACCGCTCCTTGACCCCGGGGGGTTGCGGGAAGTCCGGCTGCCGGGCGTTCATGACTGATCGCGGCCACGCTCCATCCGTCCAATCCCTCTGGTCGGGATTCTGGTCACTGCTTCGCAGGGACCTGCGCATCGCCCTGCGTGAGCGGAACGACCTGGTACAGCCGGTCCTGTTCTTCGTCGTCGTGGTCAGCCTGTTTCCCCTTTCCGTGACCCCGGACCGTCAGCTGCTGCAGGATTCCGGGCCGGGGATCATCTGGGTGGTCGCCCTGTTGGCCACCCTCCTTGCCCTGGACAGCATGTTTCGTCCGGACTACGAGGATGGCAGCCTGGAGCAGCTCGCTCTCAGCCCCCAGCCGCTCAGTCTGCTGGTGCTGGCCAAGGCCGTCGCCCACTGGCTGGCCAGCTCCGTCCCGCTGATCGTGATGTCGCCGCTGCTGTCGATGCTGATGCTGTTGCCCGGAAACGCCGCGGTGGTGCTCGCGTGCAGCCTCGTGTTGGGAACGCCGGCCCTGAGCCTGATCGGTGCGGTGGGTGTGGGGCTTACCGTGGGAATCCGTCGCAACGGCGTGTTGCTCAGCCTGCTGGTATTGCCATTGTATGTTCCCGCCCTCATATTCGGCGCCGGGGCAGTCCAGTCCGCCATGGTCAGCCAGGATCCGCTGCCGCACCTGCTGTTACTGGCCGCGTTCTCGCTGTTCACCCTGGCGGTCTGCCCGCTGGCTGCCGCGGCTGCCATCCGGATCAGTTTGAACTGAAAGCCCTGGGATCCCATAATCCGGGATCATGAAAGCTACAATACGAAATGAACCGCGCAAGAACTTCCAGCGACCCAACCAGTCGAGCGACGATGTCACCGAATAACACCGTTCATGCCCCGTCTGGCAGGCGCTGGGTGTGGTTTCACCGGTTCGGCTCGCCGGCATGGATTTATGGTTTTTCAACGCGCTGGGCACCGGTGTGTGGATGGATCTCGCTGGTGCTGTTCGTCGCCGGACTGTACCTGGGACTGGTTGTGGCGCCGCCGGATTACCAGATGGGGGACAGCTACCGCATCATCTACATTCACGTGCCGTCGGCATGGCTTTCCATGTCCAGCTATGCCGCGATGGCGGTGGCCGCGGTCATCGGTCTTGTCTGGCATCTCAAGGTCGCTGACCTGGCTGCCAGATCCATTGCGCCGCTGGGTGCCATGTTCACGTTCTGCGCCCTTCTCACCGGTTCCCTGTGGGGCAAGCCCACGTGGGGCACCTACTGGGTCTGGGACGCCCGATTGACCTCGGAACTGGTTCTGTTGTTCCTTTTCATCGGCTACATGGCCCTGTCCGCAGCCATCGAGGACCGGCGCACGGCCGCCAGGGCCTCCGCGGTGCTGGCACTGGTCGGAGTCATCAACCTGCCCGTCATCCATTTTTCGGTGGAATGGTGGAACACGCTGCACCAGGGCTCCACCGTCACCCGGCTTGGCAGGCCCACCATGGACACACGGATGCTGGTTCCCTTGCTGGTGATGTTCCTGGCATTCAATTTCTATTTTGCCGGGGCGGTGTTCAACCGCCTGAGGGCGGAACTTCTCCACCATGAACGTCGCACCCGCTGGGTGCAGGAGCTCGCCCATGGCTGACTTCCTGCACATGGGAGGCTACGCGTTCTACGTCTGGGCCAGTTACCTGGTTGTGCTGGTGCTGCTCCTGTGGCATTTCCTGGCCCCGCTGAACCGCGTGCGGTCCCTGTTGCGGAGGATCTCCCTGCAGCCGGACGGACAGGACGCGGAGAATACCGGAGGGCGGGCATGACCCCCCGGCGACGCCAACGGCTGATACTGGTCGGACTCCTTCTGTTCGGGGTCGGCGGTGCTGTTGCTCTGGCGCTGATCGCCCTCAACCAGAACATCAACCTGTTCTACAGCCCGAGCCAGGTGGTGGCCGGAGAGGTGCCGAAGGGCGCCACGTTCCGCCTCGGCGGCATGGTGGTGGACGGGAGCGTGCGGCGCGAACCGGGTGACCTCGAAGTCTGGTTCGATCTCACCGACACGGCGAAAGTGGTGACCGTGCAGTACGACGGCATCCTTCCGGACCTGTTCCGCGAAGGCCAGGGTATCGTCACCACGGGAAATCTGGTGGATGGCAGGTTCGTGGCCCAGCAGGTGCTGGCGAAACACGATGAGAACTACATGCCGCCCGAGGTGCACGAGGCCCTCAGGCAGGCCAATGCCGGTGCCTATCGGGAACAGGCCGGAAACTACAGCCAGCAATGATTCCCGAGATCGGCCACTTCGCCCTGATTCTTGCACTGGTGCTTTCCGTGCTGCTGGGCGTGCTCCCCCTCGCGGGTTCGTTGCGCGGAATCTCCAGCTGGGTCCTGCTGGCACGTCCGCTGGCCCTGAACCTGTTCATCATGGTGGCGGTTTCCTATGTCTGTCTCACCTGGTCCAGTATTGTCAGTGATTTTTCCGTCGCCTACATCGCCAATCACTCCAACTCCCGGCTTCCCCTGATCTACCGGATTTCCGGTGTCTGGGGAGGACATGAGGGGTCGTTGCTGCTATGGGCATTGATCCTGTCGGTCTGGACCGGGGCGGTGGCACTGGGTACCCGGGGCCTGCCGGATGTGATGAGCGCCAGAGTCCTGTCCGTTATGGGCCTGGTATCGGTGGGTATCCTGCTGTTTGTGGTGTTCACCTCGAACCCGTTTGAACGGCTCTTCCCGGTTCCCGCGGAAGGCCGGGACCTCAATCCGCTTCTGCAGGACATCGGCCTGGCCATACACCCCCCCATGCTGTACATGGGTTATGTGGGATTTTCCGTGGCTTTCGCCTTTGCCATCGCCGCCATGATCGGCGGGCGCCTGGACGCGGCATGGTCCCGCTGGTCCCGTCCCTGGACCAACATCGCCTGGATGTTCCTGACATTCGGTATCGCGCTCGGTTCCTGGTGGGCGTACTATGAACTGGGCTGGGGTGGCTGGTGGTTCTGGGACCCGGTGGAGAACGCCTCGTTCATGCCCTGGCTCGTGGGTACCGCCCTCATCCATTCACTTGCCGCCACGGAAAAGCGCGGTGTATTCAAGGCCTGGAGCGTGCTGCTTGCAGTCATGGCGTTCTCCCTTTCCCTGTTGGGCACCTTCCTGGTCCGTTCCGGTGTCCTGACTTCGGTCCATGCCTTCGCCAATGACCCGACCCGGGGGCTGTTCATCCTGGTCTTCCTGTGCATCGTCATCGGCAGCTCGCTGCTGCTCTATGCCTGGCGTGCGCCGAGCATCCGGAGCTTCGTCCGGTTCGAACCGGTTTCCCGGGAAACCGCCATACTGCTGAATAATGTGCTGTTTGCGGTGCTTTGCTTCGCGGTTCTTGTCGGTACGCTCTACCCGCTGTT
This sequence comes from Candidatus Poriferihabitaceae bacterium, assembly GCA_965213885.1. Taxonomy (GTDB): domain Bacteria; phylum Pseudomonadota; class Gammaproteobacteria; order Arenicellales; family Poriferihabitantaceae; genus VYFG01. Next base: position 1,295,197 of record OZ243919.1, on the reverse strand, counting down.
CCTGGATGCGGTCAGCGGCACCAAGATTTCGGTGGGGCCGCCCTACTTCGATCTTCTATTCGGTATCCTCGGCGTGCCGCTGGTACTCCTGCTGGTGGTGGGCGCCCTGCTTCGCTGGAAACGGGACCGTCTGTCACGCACCCTGGGGAGGCATCTGCTGCCAGGGGGGACCGCGCTGCTGATCGGATTGGCCGCGCCGTTCGCGATGGCCCGCTATTCCATTCCCGCGGCGCTCGGTATCGCCCTTGGCTGCTGGGTCATGCTCGAGAGTCTGGCCGGTCTTGTCTCACGTACCCGTGCGGGGCAGCGCGCACCCGACCTGCTGCGCCTGCCAAGGGGCATCAAGGGCATGCACCTTGCGCATTTCGGTGTTGGGGTCTTTATCGTGGGCGTGGCGATGGTCAAGGGATTCAGCATCGAGAAGGATCTGCGGATGGCGCCCGGGGAGGAATTCACGGTTTCCGGCTACACCTTCCGGTTCCAGGGTGTCCGTGAAACCACCGGTCCCAACTACCGCTCCCTCATGGGATGGTTTGAGGTCTACTCGGGCGACCGCCTGATCGGCCAGATGCATCCGGAGAAGCGAACCTATCTGGTGCAAAAGGATCCCATGACGGAGGCCGCCATTGATCCCGGCCTGACCCGAGACCTCTTCGTGGCCCTTGGGGAACCGCTCGATGATCAGGGGTCCTGGGCCGTGCGGATCTATTTCAAGCCATTCATACGATGGATCTGGATGGGGGCCTTCCTGATGGGTATCGGCGGCCTGGTAGCGGCTACGGATGCACGTTATCGGCGTCGTCGAGAGTCCCGAGCGGCAGCAGTGCCGCGCCAGGCGGCATGAACCGGTTTGTGTTGCCGCTGGCGGTGTTCGCCGGCTTGGTGCTGTTGCTCTGGAAAGGCCTGGACCTGGACCCGCAGAAGCTCCCGTCCACCCTGATCGACAAGCCGGCGCCGGAATTCACTCTCGACAGACTGGATGATCCCGGGGCGAAATTTAGCCCCCGGGACATGGCGGACAAGGTCTGGCTGCTCAACGTCTGGGCTTCCTGGTGCGTTGCCTGCCGCCAGGAGCATCCGGTGATCACCTCCCTGTCGAAAGGAGTTGATGTTGTGGGACTGAATTACAAGGACAAGCGCGGTGATGCCCGGAACTGGCTGACCGAGTGGGGCGACCCCTACCTCATGAGCGCATTTGACGGGAGCGGGGACGTGGGTATCGATTACGGGGTATACGGGGTGCCGGAAACCTTTGTCATCGACCGGACCGGTTATATCCGCTACAAGCATGTCGGTCCGATCAGCGAGACTGATGCACTGGAGGTCCTGTTGCCGGTGATACGGCAGTTGCGGGAAGGGGTCAATTGAGCGGGCGGGCCAGTCGCCGGATTTCGGTCATGATGGCCATGTTGGTCTGGATCTGGCTGGCCGTGCCGGCGACCGCCAAGGTGGATGTCGTGGAATTCGCCGATCCCGCCAGGGAAGCACTGTACCAGCAGATGATCCGCGAACTCCGTTGTCTGGTATGCCAGAACCAGAACCTGGCGGACTCGAACGCCGACCTCGCACAGGATCTGCGGCGAAGGACACGAGAGCTGATCGGTGATGGCAGGAGTCGTTCGGAAGTGGTTGATTACATGGTCGCCCGTTACGGTGAGTTCGTGCTCTACCGCCCCCGATTCACCGCAGCTACCGCATTTCTGTGGATGTCCCCCCTGGTTCTGTCCCTGATCCTGGTATGGTGGGTGCTGCGGTGGCGACGGCGTGCGACCGCTGCGCCCACCGGCTACAGCGAGGACGACCTGCAACGGGCCAGGACCCTGCTGGAAGATTCGAAGGACGACAGGGGCAGACATAGACCGGGTTCGGAGGGATGACCGGGTTTTTCCTGGCCAGCGCAGGCCTGGCGATTCTCTGCCTCCTTCTGCTCTTGCCCGGCGTCATCCGACCGCGCCGCATCGTCAGCGTGGACATGGGCCGGGAGAATCTTGCCATCGCCAGGGAGCGCCTGGCTGAAGCCGGCGTGGAGGATGACCCAGCCGGGGCGCCGGAACTGGAGGCTGCTCTCCTGTCGGACCTGTCCGGACCGGATTATGTCCTTGGCGAAAGCCGGGCCCGCGGGCGCTGGACCGCCATGGCGGCCTTGCTGCTGATCCCCCTGGCCGCGGGATTGATCTATCAGCAGGTTGGGGATGACCGCTGGGCGGCTGCATGGCAGAGCCCGCAGGACGCCGGGTCCCCTGCAGAACCGGACATACCGCAACTGTTGCAACGGCTGGAGCAAAGCCTGGCGGAAAACCCCGGTAATGCCGATGGCTGGGCCATTGCTGGACGTACCTACATGGTGATGGGCCAGTTCGGCAAGGCCGAGGCAGCCTACGCCAGGGTGCATGATCTGGTGGGGGATGACCCGGACATCCTGACCGCCTGGGCGGATGCCAGCCTGATGCGCAACGAAGGCCGCTATTCCGCCGAAATCTCGGCGCGCATCGATCGGGCGCTGGAACTGGACCCTGTCCAGGTCAACGCGCTCTGGATCGGTGCTCTCGGTTCGAACTCCAGGGGAGACGGGGCGGCGGCGATGGGTTACCTGGAGCGACTGGAACCTCTGCTGGCCGACAACCCGGAGGCGCTCGGACAACTGCAACGGCAACTCGAAACCGCATCATCCGGCATTGTGGCTGATCCCTCGGAAACGGCTGCATCCGGATCCGGCGACATCCCGGACAGCGGCCTTCCGGCTGCCCTGATAGAGCTTGAGGTTTCCATTGTGCCTGAATTGCGCAAAAACCTGGATCCAGCCACACCGGTATTTGTCTTCGCCAGGGCCAAATCCGGACCTCCCATGCCACTGGCTGCCAGACGCCTCACTGTCGGCGACCTCCCCCGAACCGTGCGACTGGACAACGACAGCGCCATGATCGAAGGCCGGAACCTGTCCAGCCAGGAAAGGGTTGATGTTACCGCCAGGGTCTCGCTTTCAGGGTCGCCTTCCGCCCGGAGCGGTGACCTTACCAGCGAATCCGTGGAAACCGCTACCCACGGAGGTGCGCCGATACGGTTGCGGGTCGACCGGCGCGTGCCATAGGCCGGGGCGGACCGCCGCAGGCGGAAGAGCCCGGTGGCATGCACATCGGATCAGGGGCCGACCAAAGGCTACCGCGGGGTGGTCTTGTCGGAAGGTTTGTCCTTGACTGCAACACCACCGCTGCGTACCGAGGGTTCCGTTGAAAAATCCAGGAGTTTGGTGGTATCGCCTTGCTTGCGCCGGATGCTCTCTCCCTGGAACGAACTGCTGGAGTCGATGATCAATCCGGCTGAAATGAGTTTCCCTTCGGCTTCCCCGCCGGAGGTCAACTCGATTTGATCGCAGTCGGCGGTGCCGAAGAATCGGCCAGTCACAACCAGTTTCTCGGCCTTCAGGGTGCTTTTGAGCAAGCCGGTCTGGCCGACCTTGACGGTACCCTTGGAGTTGACCTCTCCTTCGAGTTCACCGTCAATATGCAGGCCGCATTCGATGTCAATTTTACCGACGATGCTGGTTCCAGCTGCGATCGTTGTCACGTTTGATGCGTATTCCGCTTGTTTATCAGACTTGTCAAATATGGCCATTTTATCCCTCGTGCATTGGAAAAATATTCAAGTGAGTCTAACCCCCACCTCAACAAAGGCTGGGGTCGATGGCTCTTTCCAAGTACCGGATTTCGTAGTGCAAGCGGGCGCCTGCAGTGTAGCCGGTATCTCCCGAAAGGCCCAGAGTATCCCTGTATATACGATATCTCCCGGTTCAACGTCCATACTTTCAAGGTGCGAACAGCGGGTCCCGAATCCCAGGTGATGTTGCATGATGATGCGTTTGCCACCTCGCTCTGACCGGCCCGCCTTTTCCGCCCTTGAGGCCAGGCTCCCGGAATCCGACATCCACTTGTTCCGGTCTGCGGGCCCGATCAGGTCCTCAATCGATCCCATCCGGCTGCCGATATCCGGGTACTGGATTTCCTTCTCGTCATCATGAACGGCCAATATCCGGATCCGGTCGCCGGGCGGCAGTGGCCGATCTCCATCTTCCGGGACACTGTCCCGCTCCAGGACGAGCAGGGCGTCACTGAAGTCCTCGATCAATGCCCGGCTCTGCAGGATGGCCTGGTCGAGCGCGGCATTCCCGTTGGAAGGCTGCGGGATGCCCTGATCAAGGGAGGAAAGGCGGTCCTCCAGAGCCCCGGGGTCATGCCGCTGCTGGTAATTCATGCCGGCCGATGCAAAATGCAGGGAAAATGCGACCACCACCATCCTCAGGGCCCAATCATTCCATGAGCGTCTGATGGAATCATGTATCGATCCGTGCATGTCCGAGACAGTTATCGCGAAGTGAGCTCTCATCGGTGCCGAAAGTGAACAGTACAGAACCTGTCCGGGGACTGGATCAGTCCGGCCGAAGGCAATGAAGCTTAGCCGATTCGCCGCTGGAAATGAATACCAATGCTGCCATGGATACTGCCCGGAGCCGGAGGTTAACCGGATGGCGGGCATCCCCTGGAAGCGCACCGAGAGCAGGTACCTCCCGTCCTCCAGTCGTGCATTTTCCGTTCCTGTCCAGGAGTTTCGCACCGACTGGTTGACCCTGTCCCGGAGCGCCGTGCTTTCGCCGAGCCGGATTTCCACCGGGACAGGCCGCATGACAGCCGACTCCTGCCTGATGGAGAGGGGGCGTGCGGTATATCCGGGATGACATATAATCCATACCCCTCCGCCAGGGAAGGATACTGGTTTTGTGTACTTAAATATTAATTACTATTAATTATGAAAGATATAGAATCTATTATTGAACAAGTTTGGGAGCATAGGTCGAATATCAATCCCCAGAACGTCACTTCCGAGGTACGGTCTGCGGTGAACGATGCCATGACTTTGCTTGACCGGGGGCAGGCTCGGGTTGCCGAACCCGACGGCGATGGCTGGCGGGTCAATGAATGGCTGAAAAAGGCAGTGCTGCTGTCTTTTCGTATTGAGGAGAACCATGTCATCCGGAACGGATTTACCAATTACTTCGACAAGGTGCCGCTCAAGTTCGCTGAATTCGGCAACGAGGAATTCGGTGCGGGGGGATACCGGGTGGTTCCCCCGGCCCTCGTGCGGCGCGGCTGCTACATCGCCCCGGATGTGGTGTTGATGCCGAGTTACGTCAACATCGGGGCATGGGTCGGTGCGGGCACGATGGTGGATACCTGGGCCACCGTGGGGTCCTGTGCACAGATCGGTGCAAATGTGCACCTCTCGGGAGGGGTGGGCATCGGGGGAGTTCTCGAGCCGCTGCAGGCCTCTCCGACCATTATCGAGGACAACTGCTTCATTGGCGCGCGCAGCGAAATTGTCGAGGGTGTCATCGTGGGTGCGGGCTCGGTAATCTCGATGGGCGTCTACATCGGGCAAAGCACCCGCATCTATGATCGTGAGACCGGCGAGACCGGTTACGGGCGGGTTCCCCCCGGGTCTGTAGTGGTATCCGGTTCGCTACCCGCCGGCGATGGCAGCCACAGCCTGTATTGCGCGGTGATCGTGAAGAAGGTGGATGAGAGAACCCGCGGAAAGGTCGGTCTCAACGAGCTGCTGCGGGGCATCTGAACCATCGACGCAACGGATACTGTGGACCCCGCAACCCATGAGTCACACCATGATTGCAGCCACGGACACGGGAAATGTCCGCAGCGAGAACGAGGACAGCGTCTGCATTCTCCCGGCTCTGGATGTCGCCGTGCTGGCCGACGGGCTGGGGGGGCACAAGGCAGGCGAGATCGCCAGCCGGATGGCTGTCAATACATTCTCCCGCTATTTCGAGGAACGGGCCATGGTCGCCGACACTGCCGGCACCGCAGGATCGCGGGACCTGATGCTGGGCGCGGTGAATGCGGCCAATGCCGAGGTTTATTCCAACAGCCGGCAGTTCCTGCGCATGGAAGGAATGGGAACCACCGTGGTGGCGGTCCATGTCCGCAACGGCCGCGTCATCATCGGACACGTCGGGGACTCCAGGTGTTACCGGTTCAGCAAGGGGGCGCTGGAACAGCTGACCGAGGATCATACGCTGGCAAGCCGGCTGCTGCGCGGCAACCCGGCCGGAAATGTGCCGGCCTTCAGCCATCACATGCTGGACAGGGCGCTGGGCACCCAGCCACTTTGCGAGCCGGACATTCTGGATCGGGAGGCGCTCCCGGATGATGTCCTGCTTCTGTGCTCGGATGGCCTGAGTGGTGTTGTGGCGGACACCGAGATTGCCGGAATCCTGACACACGGGTCCGATGATCCCGAATCCTGCGCGGACAGCCTGATCGACGCCTGCCTGCAGAGGGGGGCACCGGATAACGTTTCGGTCGTACTGGTCCGCGTGTACTGAAATACCGGTCAGCCGTTCAGCGGGTGCCTGAGTGTCGCGATGACCGAAGCCCCCCCCAGGGAACTTTCCTCGATTGACAGGCCGCCACGGTAGGAAGCCACGATCTCCTGGCAGACTGCGAGGCCAATGCCCTGGCCGTCCACCCGCTGGTCCGCGCGGACGCCGCGCCTCAGGACCTCTTTGCGGTCATCCTCCGCGATGCCGGGACCGTCATCCTCGACGACAATGCGGATGCCCCGGTTTTCCGCCCGTTCCTCCGCCGGGGTGGTGATCCGGCAGGATACCGAGGATTCTGCCCACTTGCAGGCGTTATCGAGAAGGTTACCGAGAATTTCCACCAGATCGGATTCCTCGCCGTAGAACCTGAGTTCCGGCGTCACCCTGGATTCCAGGGAAAGGTTGCGTTCCGCGTAGACTTTTCCCAGCGATTCCAGGACACGGCTGACCAGCGGCTGGACATCCACCCGGGTATGTATCAGCGAAATACGGGACGAGGCCGCCCTTTTCAGCTGGTAGTCAACAATATTCCCCATCCGGTCCACGTACTTCGCAAGCTCCCTCGAGGGAATCGGCCGATCGTCCTCGGTCATGCCACGGATCACCGCCAGCGGCGTTTTCAGGCTGTGGGCAAGATCACCGAGGGTGTTGCGATACCGCATCAGGTTGTTCCGTTCATTGCGGATAAACAGGTTGATCCGCTCGCTGAGCTGGGCGATTTCCCTGGGATAGTTCCCCGCGATTCCCTCCTGGAAACCGCGCTCCACCTGGTCGATCTCCTGGCTCACCCGGTCCAGCGGAGTCAGGCTCCAACGAAGTACCGCCATCAGGGTCAACAGCAGGAAAGCTCCCACCAGCCCCAGCCAGAGAATGATCTTGTTGCGATGCTCGGAAACAAACGAGCCGAAGTGATCGTTGGCTTCGCGCATCACCAGGGTGAACCGGTGCTCCACACCATCCTCGGTTTCCCAGATGGTGGGAAAACTGTACTGGAACGGCCCGAACAGGGAATCGCCGGTACGGACAAATGCATTGGTTCCCACAGCCTCTCCGACCGAAGCGGGTATCTCCAGCCCGATGGAAGACCCGGATTGCCAAACGAGGCGTCCGGTTTCATCGACGATGAATGCATAGAGCCCGGAATTGGGCACCATCAGGCGTGCCTCCGGCAGCAGCTCCGGCAAGACGATGCGTTCCCCTGCTTCCACCTCCAGAACCGACAGCAGTGCAAGGGTCTGGGTCCGGAACTGGTTGTGCAGTGAGACCTCTGCGCTGCTGATGAAGGCCCGGTCAAGGGCGAAGCCTGCCAAGCCGAGAAAAGTGACCAGAATGATCGCGGCAGCCAGCAGCAGCCGCTTTCTGAGGGACAGCGTACTCACATCGTTGACGAATACCGGTATCCCCGGCCCCGCAGTGTCTCGATGGGATTGAAAGAACCGTCATGGTCCAGCTTCTTGCGTAACCTGCCGACGAACACCTCGATGACATTGCTGTCCCTATCCGAGTCCTCGTCGTAGAGATGTTCGGTCAATTCCATCTTCGAGACCACCTTGCCCCGATGTAGCATCAGGTAATGGAGCAGACGGTACTCGAATGCGGTCAGGTCCAGGTTGCGGCCATCCACGGCTACCTCCTGGGAGCGGGTATCCATCCTGACCGGACCGATCTGGATCACCGGGCTTGGCAGCCCGACAGACCGCCGGATCAGTGCCGAGACCCGCGCATGCAGTTCCTCGAAATGAAACGGCTTGGCAAGGTAGTCGTCGGCTCCCGCATCCAGTCCCTCCACCTTTTCCTGCCAGCGTGACCTGGCAGTCAGAATGATGACAGGGTACTCGATGCCTTCGCTTCGCAGCCGCTTGATCACCTCGATACCGGAGAGCCTCGGCAGGCCGATGTCGACAACGGCAACGTCCAAGGGATATTCCCGGGCATAATACAGCGCTTCTTCACCATCCCGCGCTTCATCGACGGCAAATCCCTTCTGCCGAAACTTGCTGACCAGTTGTTCGCGCAGCGTGCTTTCGTCTTCGACAATCAGTATGCGCATGGGTATCTAGGCCGGATCCAGATCCGGCGGAACTGCCTATTGTTCAAGTTTCCGCAAATTGGGATTCCTGGGATCGATGCTGATGATCATGACCTTCCCGGTGTTGTTGATCAACTTGAAGCGGTAGCGCATCTCGCTTCCCTTCGGACGCTGTCTGGCATCCAGGATTTCCCAGCGCTTGTGGCGCCTGATCATGCGTGCGACGTCTTCCATGCTGGTGGACTCCACGGATACGCTGAATCCATCCTGCGCGACACCGCTATTGGGGTCCAGTGCGGCCGCTGGTACCGGCACCAGTACCGAGGCTGCGGCGAGCATTGCACCGCAATACCGGATCTGGCCTGCAGCTGATTTTCCTCTCAGTGGCATAGGAGGTGGTCACGGTTACCCGACAGCGGGGAAGCAAACCTGGCACCGCAAACGGACGGGTGTTTACCCGCTGTTTCCACGATGGGGGAAGTGTAAATGCAGGGGTTTGCGGTCACAAGCCCCGCCGCGCGAGGGCGGCAGGGCGACTGTGCGGCGGGGACCGGGTCCGAAATGTGCGTTGTCCGGACTATTTCGCGGGCTGAACACTGACGCTGACCCTGATGATCCGGCCGGGATCATGGTCGGTGAACGCAGAGAACACGTTGTCATGATACCGGTAGGTAACGTCATAGCCCATCAGTCGTTCCTCGGTGCGGTAGCGATCCACCATCTCGCAGCGCTGTTCATACACCACCTCGCTGTCGTTGCTACGGGAGTTGGCCTGAACGTCCCGGCCGATGGAACCGCCGAGAACGGCACCGGCCACGGTGGCCAGGTCCTTGCCGCGGCCCTTGCCGAACTCATTACCCACGGCCGCACCCACGAGAGCGCCGAAAATCTTGGGGGTATGGGATTCGTATCCCTTGTTTGCCGGAACCCGGACCGGTTCGTCCCAGCATTCCTCGACAGGTTCATTGATCCTGACCGTCCGGTATATCGGTTCGGCATCGAGAACGGTTGCCTCATCGATGATCCCCTGGCCGGACTCGGCATGGGTGACCATGGCAATTGCGACGAGCGGGACGGCCATCAGTCTGATCATTTTCATTTCGAACTCCGTGAGAGTGATTGTTACGGTGCCAGCTTAATTCTCCAAAGCTGAAGCCCAACTGAATTCGGCCCGTCAGGAATGGCTTTCATCACCCTCCCTTGACTTCGAGCAGCTCGATTTCGAACACGAGCGTTTCATTGGGCCCGATTGCCCCGGAACCGCGTGGACCATAGGCGAGTTCGGGCGGAATCACCACATTCCACTTGTCACCGGCACGCATGAGTTGCAAGGCTTCCTTCCAGCCCGGGATAATGCCGTTCAGCGAGAATGTGGCCGGTACACCGCGCGAATAGGAACTGTCGAACTCGGTGCCATCGAGAAAAGTTCCCCGATAATGCACGACGACCGTGTCATCGGGTCCCGGACTGGGCGCGGTGGCCTCGCCACTGCCGATGATTGAATACTGAAGTCCGGAGTCCGTTTGCGAAACCCCCGCCTTGCTGCGGTTCTCGGCCCGCCACTCGGCGCCTGCTATCGCCACGGCTTCCGCCCGCGCTTCCGCTTCTTGCTGCATTGCCGTCTGACGGGTCTCGATTACCCGGATGGCTTCCTCATCTGTCATCAACCGGTTGCCTCCGTTGATCACGTCGCTGATACCGGCCGCCAGTGCCTGCATGTCGATGCCGGTACCGTCCTGGCTGAACTGGGCCATGAGTTGGGCCGCGACCCGGGTGCCCACGGCATAGCCGTACTTCTGCTGGTCGGTTTGCAGGCTGGTTTGCTGGGCTGTGGCTGTGGTGCACAGCGCCAGCATGACAGACAGCGAAAGTGCACGAAAACAGTAGGGGGGCATATTGATACCTGGAAGTTGAAAAGACCAATGAGGCAGGATCATACATCAAACAGGGCGATTGCGTCGTCGATCCGGTGTGCGGACAGGATCTCGAGGCCGGACAAGTCCTTCGCGATGCGTCGGTCAGGCGTGTTCGCCGCCGGGATCAGGGCGCGTTCGAAGCCGAGTTTCCGTGCCTCCCGCAACCGGTCGACTCCACGCTGCACAGGGCGCAGCTCACCCGACAGGCCAACCTCCCCGAACACAACCAGGTCGCTTCCCACGGCCCTGTTCTTGACACTGGACAGGATGGCCATCAGCAGGGCGAGGTCGGCGCCGGTCTCCACGACACGAACACCGCCTGCCACGTTCGCGAAGACATCGTAGCTGTTGAGGGATATGCCGGCATGTCTGTGGACAATTGCCAGCAGCATGGCCAGGCGGTTCTGTTCGAGCCCGACACAGAGCCGTCGTGGATTCGCCAGCGCGCTGTCATCCACCAGTGCCTGAACTTCCACCAGCAACGGCCGGGTACCTTCCTGGGTGGCAAGAACAACACTCCCGGGACGTGCTGCGCCTTGTCGGCTGACAAACATGGCGGAAGGGTTTTGCACGTCACGCAGGCCCTGCTCGGTCATGGCGAAGACACCGATCTCGTTGACTGCTCCGAACCGGTTCTTGATCGCGCGTATGAGGCGGAAGCTGCTGCTGCTGTCACCCTCGAAGTACAGTACGCTGTCCACCATGTGTTCCAGGATCCTCGGACCAGCCAGGGAACCCTCCTTGGTGACGTGCCCGACCAGGATGACGGCGGAGCCGCTCTGCTTGGCATGCCGGACGAGTCTGGCGGCGCATTCGCGCACCTGGGAGACACTGCCGGGGGCCGCGCTCAGCACGTCGCTGTAGAATGTCTGGATTGAATCGACAACGAGCACGGATGGCTGGTTCCTGATGGCGGCATCAAGGGTATCTTCCAGGCGGTTTTCGGCCAGCAGCAACAGGTTCCGGCCATCGATGCCCAGTCTCTTTGCCCGGTATGCGATCTGTTCCGCGGATTCCTCGCCACTGGCATAGAGCACGGCATGGTCCTGGCCGATCACGGAAAGATACTGCAGCAGCAAGGTCGACTTGCCGATCCCCGGATCCCCGCCGATCAGTACCACGGAACCGGGAACCAGTCCGCCCCCGAGAACGCGGTCCAGCTCACCGCTGCCGCTTGGTAGCCGGTGCAGGTCGGCGCTTTCCACCTGATCCAGCCGCTGCACCCGGGACCCGGACGTCAGTCCCGAAAACCGAGACACCTCCTTGTCTGCCCGGACAGTGAATTCCGTCAGGGTGTTCCAGGCGCCACACTCCATGCACTGCCCGGTCCATTTTGCCGATTCGGCGCCGCAGTCGCTGCAGACAAACCGGGTTTTGACGGATTGTTTCGCCATCGTGCAACCGGTGTCAGTTCACGGCAACTCTCGGCACCCGGGAAGAGACCCGGCACAGGAGTTCATAGGGAATCGTGTCGGCCCAGGCCGCGACAGTGGCCGTGTTCAGATGCACGCCCCAGAATTCCACCGAATCCCCGACCGCCACCGGACCACACTCCGACACGTCCAGCGCCAGCGTATCCATGGAGACACGGCCGATCACGGGCGCTTGCTTTCCCGAAACGACGGCATGGCCGCGGTTGCCGAGGATGCGTGGGTAACCATCCCCGTAGCCGGCGCCAACGATTGCGATGTTGCGGATAGTTTCCGTACGCCAAGTGGCACCGTAGCCCACACGGCTGCCCGGGGACAGGATCTTCACGGCGACGACGCGGCTTTCGAATCGCATGACCGGGCTCAGGTTCGCCGGCCCTCGGGACGGATCCGCGAACGGCGTAATGCCATAGAGCAAGAGGCCGGGGCGGACCATGCCGAACCTGCAGTCCGACTGGTTTGCCAGGGCGGCGGAATTGGCCATGCTGCAGGTGGTGTCGAAACCTCTGGTGACCTCAAGGAACCGGGACAGCTGTTCGGCGTTCATCGGGTGATCCGGCGTGTCCGCAGCGGCGAAATGGGACATGAGTCCCGGCATTTCAACGCAGCACGCGGCGAGTGCCCGGAAAGCGGGCCCTGCCTGCTCCATTGAAAATCCGAGACGATTCATCCCGGTATCCACCTTGAGCCAGCAACCCGCGGATGCACCCCCGTGGTCCCTGAGCCATGACAGCTGGTCGGGTTGGTGGATCACCGGCTGAAGGCGAAGGGAATTAAGGTGCGGCAGTTGCGAGGGATGATTGAATCCGGAAAAAACCACGATGGCATGATCCCGGGCAATCATCCGGACTGCCTCGCCCTCTTCCAGGGTGGCCACGGCAAAACTGTCCACGAGCGGCATCAGCACGGGAACCACGGACCGGACGCCATGGCCGTACGCATCGGACTTGACCACGGCGCAAAGCGACGCCTCCCCCGCCAGTCGCCGTGCAAGCGCCGTATTCCGGCGCAGGGCTCCAAGGTCGATCGTTGCCCTCACCCGGTCCCAAGCCCCGGTCACGGTGCCGGTAAAGAGATTTCCCGCTCTGCAGTCCGACTGGGAAATCACGCTCCGAATGGATGAGCAGCGTCCTGGGGGACGAAGTTCTCGAAGCGCGTGAACTCTCCGAGGAATGTCAGCCGAACCATGCCGATCGGCCCGTTCCGCTGCTTGCCGATGATGATCTCCGCCCTGCCCTTGTGCTCGCTTTCCTCGTTGTACACTTCGTCCCGGTAGACGAAAAAGATCACGTCCGCGTCCTGCTCGATCGCTCCGGACTCCCGCAGGTCGGACATGATGGGCCGCTTGTTCGGGCGCTGCTCCAGGCTGCGGTTCAATTGCGATAGCACCATCACCGGCACGTTCAGTTCCTTGGCGAGCATCTTGAGCCCCCGGGTGATGTTGGAAATCTCCGTGGCGCGGTTTTCATTGTTCTCCATGGACTGCATCAACTGGAGGTAGTCGACCACGACGAGTCCAAGGTCGTTGTGCTCCCTGGACAGCCTCCGGGCCCGGGAACTGAGATCCAGGGGGTTGAGACCCGCGGTGTCGTCGACGAAGATGGGCGCCTTGTCCAGCAGGCCCACCGCGGATGTGAGCCTGGGCCAGTCGTCATCACCCAGTCGGCCGGTGCGCACCTTGTTCGAGTTGATCCGTCCGATGGAAGACAAAATTCGCATGGCAAGCTGCTCACCGGGCATTTCCATGCTGAACACCGCCACCGGGCGGCGCTTTTCCAGCGCGACATATTCCGCCACGTTCATGGCGAAGGCGGTCTTGCCCATGGAGGGGCGGCCGGCAACCACCACGAGGTCGCCTCGTTGCAACCCGGCCGTCATTTCATCCAGGTCGGTGAACCCCGTTGGCATCCCGGTCACGGTTTCCTTGGATTCGTACAGTTCCTCGATATGATCGACCGATCGCGTCAGCAGTTCCTGGATGGTGGTGAAACCCTGGCGTCTTCGGCCATCGCGCTCCGAGATGTCAAACACCAGCTTCTCCGCATGGTCCAGGACTTCCCGGGGGGTCCGCCCCTCCGGAACATAGGACGTTTCCGAAATCTCGTTGGCGGCGGATATCAGGGAACGCAGAATGGACCGTTCCCGTACGATTCGCGCATAGTTCAGGATATTGGCGGTGCTCGGGGTATTGCTCGCCAGATTTCCGATGTAGGCCAGCCCGCCGGTTTCCTCGAGTCTGCCGTTCTGTTCCAGCCACTCGGAAACCGTGATCACGTCTGCCGGTTCATTTTTTCCCTGAAGCGCACGGACGGCGTCGAAGATCAGGCGGTGACTCTGGTTGTAGAAATCCGCCGTCCCGACTTCATCGCTGACTTCGTCCCAGCGGCGATTGTCGAGCAGCAGGCCGCCCAACAGGGATTGTTCGGCCTCCAGGGCCTGGGGAGGGAGCTTGGGTATACCGGATACGAGTTCGGCGGCTTTCATAACAGATCGTGGGAATGCGAAAAGCAATTATAGCGGTTATTATGCTCCCCCCACCGTTTGAACTCTTGGCATCGACATGGCATTTGACGAGGGTATCGCCGAGCGCCTCCGGGAAAACCTGGCAGACATGCCGGAAGTGTTCGAACGGAAGATGTTCGGCGGAATCGCCTTCATGGTATACGGCCACATGTCCTGTGGCGTCATTGGCGAAATCCTGATGGTCAGGGTTGGTCCGGAGCAGTATCCGGAAGCCCTGCTGAAACCCCATGCCAGGGAGATGGATTTCACCGGCAAGCCGCTGAACGGATTCGTCTACGTCGATTCGCCGGGATTCGAATCCGATGAGGACCTGGCTTCGTGGGTGGACATGAGTCTTGATTTCGTCACCACCCTGCCGCCCAAATAGCCCCCGGAAGCCGGCGTTGCTGACCGGAGAACAACAGGCAGGCATGACCTGACCACGGCCCAGAACAACAGAAACCGGGCAATGCCCGGCAAGGTTGAAGGTGGTCGGTAATCCCGGGCCGCGCGCGAACGCGGGGCCGCGCGGGCAACGCAGGGTCAGCGGACCCTGTCAGTCCCCGACGTCCGGTTCACCGGTTTCCCCGTTGCCGGCCGCATCGATGGATTCCCCGTCCTGCTCGCCGACGACGTTGACCTTGATGGCAAAACGCACCTCCGGGTGCAGAATGACATCCGCCTCGAATTCACCGGTGTTCTTGAGCGGTCCTTCCGGAAGAAAAACCTCCGATTTCTCGATACGGGTTCCGGCTTCGGTCATGATCACAGAGATATCCGCAGGCGTGACCGAACCGTAGAGTCGGCCTTCTTCACTGCACAACCGGACAACGGAAATTTCCCTGGTCGCCAGATCTGCGCGGGCCTGGGCGGATTCCAGGCGCTTGCCTTCCTCTTCCGCAAGCGCACGACGACGTTCCTCGACGAGGGACTTGGCATCTTCGGTTGCGCGTACTGCCTTCTTCTGGGGAATCAGATAGTTGCGCGCGTAACCGTTCTTGACGCTGACCAGGCTGCCGAGATCGCCCAGATTCTGGATCTTTTCCAGCAATATGACTTCCATTGCCGCCTCCTATTTGTCGTGCTGATCCGTATACGGAATCAGGGCCAGATAACGGGCCCGCTTCACCGCAATGGCGAGCTGGCGCTGGAAATGGGATTTCGTGCCGGTAGTGCGCCGCGGCAGAATCTTCCCGGTTTCACTGATGTTCGCCTTGAGAATCTCGAGGTCCTTGTAGTCAATGGACCCGACCCCCTCGGCCGTGAATTTGCAAAATCTGGGGCGCCGCTGGAAGGATCGGCGTGGCATGGCCCCCCTTTTCTTCTTGATCGCCATTATTTCTGCTCCTCATCAGACTTGGATTCATCCGGTGCGCCATCGGCCGGAGAATCGGGTTCCTTGGCCGCCGCGTCAGGGGCGTCGTCACCGCCATCACCATCGCCGTCGTTGTCGCCATCGTCGCTGGAATGCTCATCGGCCTTGGCCCGGGCCTCCGCGGCCCTGCGCTTTTCCTCTTCCTGCCGCTCCTCCTCGGCCTTGGCCCTGGCGAAGGGCGACTCCTCGGAGATGGCCTGCTTGCGGCGCACCACCAGATGGCGGAGGATTGAGTCGTTGAACTTGAAATTCCGCTTGATTTCCGCTAGGACATCCAGCGAGCATTCGATATTGAACAGGACATAGTGGGCCTTGTGCACGTCATTGATGCTGTAGGCAAGGCGGCGGCGTCCCCAGTCTTCGGCGCGATGAATACGCCCATCCCCGGAGGCCACCATTTCCCGGTACCGGTCCATCATGGCCGGCACCTGTTCGCTCTGGTCCGGATGGACCAGAAACACGATTTCATAGTGACGCATTGTGCTCCTCTTGGATTGATCCTCCCAGAATCACTTGCGTGGCAGGTGCCGGTGAGGAAAGGAGAAAAGGGATGCGGATTCTAACCAAGCGGGACGGGGGAAACAAGACTGCCTTGCACAGACTGTACAGATGTGCTGTCGCAAGGTTCGGTTTGCCAAGAAACCGCCCATGAAATACCATCCGGGCTGGTTATCGAATCCGAATCAGCGATGGAGAATATCAACATCAACGAAATCGGGGCTACGGCATTCATCATCGCCGGAATCAGAGCCCTTGAGGATTCCCGCGAGCACCCGATGTTCTCCGATCCCTATGCCCAACTGTTTCTCAACCGGGAACTGCAGGAAACCGCAAGGCAACTCACACAGGTTCACTTCGCCGTCGGGGATGCCATCCGCTTGCGAACGGTTGCATTCAACGTCATCGTGGAAAGTGGCATCAGGCGCGGTGTTCGCCAGGTCGTCACCCTGGGTTCCGGTTTCGACATGCGTCACCGGATCTTTGCAAGCGGGGACGTGCAGTTTTTCGACGTGGACCAGTCTGCGGTTCTGGAGTTCAAGGCCTCGGTCCTTGCCGAGGCAGGCTTCCCGGGATGCACCGCGATTCCGTGCAACTATCTTGAGGCTGATCTTCCGGAGGAACTCATTCGTGCCGGTCTGGACCCGGATGCAGAAACCCTGATCATCTGGGAAGGCAATACGATGTATCTGCCAGGGACACTGATCATGGGTTTCCTCAACCGACTCTGCGAACGTCTTTCCCGGTTTCGCATCGGATTCGATTATTTCCCCGAAAGCGTCCTGAACGGTACGTATGAAAATGCGGAGGCCATCGAAATCGTTCGTGGTGTCCAGAAGGTCATGAACGTGACCTTCAAGACCGGGTTCGACTCCTTGCAGCCGTTCGAGACCGAGGCGCCCTTCCGGGTCGTCGACACGGGCAACATCATCGAGATCGGCACCCGACTGGGAGGCCCCGGAACGGAAGAGAAGCTCGGGGAGACGGCGAACATCTCCCGGGAATTGGCCGCTTCCTACCGGATCGCGCTGCTGGAGAGAAGCTAGATTCCCGATTCCCTTCCCCGGACCAGGGCCTCCATGGAGGCCGGACACGACATCACTTCATGACGGGACCGCGCCCGGCGTGTTCTCCGTACCCGCCCTGCCAGAATCCGGAGGCGGCACCCCGGGGAAATGACCGGCGCCGGATGCGGCCGGTCCATGTTGCCGGAACGATCCCGCGCATTCCGGAGAACGGGTTGCCGAATGCCCGGGGCGTTCCCGGTTATTCCCCATTGGTATTATTTGGCAGGCGCTCCTATCCCGGATGATATAATGATCTAAGGTATTACCCCCGGTTCCAAGATGAAGAACGAGCGTCCTGTCGACATAGATCCCCTGGAGACCGCAGAGTGGCTGGATGCGCTGAATGCGGTGATCGGCAACGAGGGCTATGAGCGGGCCCACTTCCTGATCGAATCACTGATCGACAGTGCGCGGCGTACCGGCGTGCATATTCCCTACCATGCCAATACGGCCTACCTGAACACCATCCCGGTGCACATGGAGGAGCACAGTCCCGGCGACCATGCGCTCGAGCGGCGTATCCGCGCCTTGATCCGCTGGAATGCCATGGCCATGGTGGTTCGGGCAAACCGGATCTCCACTGAGCTTGGCGGCCATATCGCCAGTTTCGCCTCTGCAGCGACACTCTATGACGTCGGCTTCAACCATTTCTGGCGCGCGCACAACGATAGCCAGCTCGGAGACATGCTGTTCATTCAGGGTCATTCAGCGCCGGGTATTTATGCCCGCGCATATCTGGAACGACGCATCGGTGCCGACAGGCTGCGACTGTTCCGGCAGGAGGTGGAAAGTGACGGCCTGTCGTCCTACCCGCATCCCTGGCTGATGCCGGATTTCTGGCAGTTTCCCACGGTATCCATGGGGCTTGGCCCGATCATGGCAATCTATCAGGCCCGCTACATGAAGTACCTGCACAATCGAGGTCTGATCGATGCCGGAGATCGCAAGGTGTGGGCATTTCTCGGGGATGGGGAAATGGATGAGCCGGAGTCGGTGGGAGCCCTGTCCGTGGCCGGCCGGGAAAACCTGGACAACCTGGTATTCGTGGTGAACTGCAACCTGCAGCGGCTGGACGGGCCGGTACGCGGGAACGGCAAGATCATCCAGGAACTCGAAAGTGATTTCCGCGGGGCAGGCTGGAAAGTCATCAAGGTAATCTGGGGGTCCTACTGGGACCCTCTCCTCGCCAGGGATGACAAGGGGTTGTTGAAGCAGAGGATGGAGGAGGTCGTCGACGGCGAATACCAGGTGCTGAAAGCCCGTGACGGTGCCTACGTACGGGAACACTTCTTCGGAAAGTATCCGGAATTGCGTGAAATGGTCTCCAACATGACCGACGAGGACGTCTGGCGACTGAACCGGGGCGGGCACGATCCCCACAAGATCTATGCGGCCTACGCCGCCGCGGTCAGGCACAAGGGCCAGCCCACGGTGATACTGGCCAAGACGGTGAAGGGGTATGGCATGGGTGAAGCCGGCGAGGGCCAGAACACCACGCACCAGCAGAAGAAGATGGGTGAGGATGCATTGCTGGCCTTCCGCGACCGGTTCAGTATCCCACTGTCGGACAAGGAGGTGGCGGAGGCGCCGTTTTACCGGCCGGACGAGAAATCCCCCGAAACCGAGTACCTGATTGAGCGCAGACGTACCCTGGGCGGTTTTCTGCCCGCCAGGTTTACCGGATCCAAACCGCTGTTCCAGGTTCCTGGCATTGATCTGTTCAAGGCCCAGCTCGAAGGGTCCGGCGACCGTGAAATCTCGACCACGATGGTGTTCGTGCGTCTGCTGTCGGCCATGGTCAGGGACAAGGAAATGAAGCAGTACGTGGTACCCATCATCCCCGACGAGTCACGCACGTTCGGCATGGAAGGCATGTTCCGGCAGCTGGGCATCTATGCCCCCCAGGGCCAGCTGTACGAACCCGAGGATGCGGACCAGCTGATGTTCTATCGCGAGGACAAGAGCGGGCAGGTGCTGCAGGAAGGCATCAACGAAGCCGGCGCCATGTGCTCCTGGATCGCTGCGGCCACGTCCTACAGCAATCACGACCTGTACACCGTGCCGTTCTACATCTTCTACTCCATGTTCGGTTTCCAGCGGATCGGCGATTTTTGCTGGGCGGCCGGTGACATGCGCGCACGGGGCTTCATCATCGGCGGCACCGCGGGCCGCACCACGCTTGCCGGCGAGGGCCTGCAGCACCAGGACGGGCACAGCCTGATCCTTTCCGGCACGGTACCGAACTGCATTTCCTATGATCCCACCTACAGCTATGAGCTGGCGGTCATCATCCGAGACGGGTTAAGACGCATGTACGAAGAGCAGGAGAGCGTCTACTTCTACATCACGGTGATGAACGAGAATTACGTGCATCCGCCGATGCCCAAGGGCGTCGAAGAGGGCATCCTGCGCGGCCTGTACCTGCTCAACAGCACGTCGAAAGAAGGCAACGGGCTGAAAGTCCGCCTTCTCGGCAGCGGCACCATCCTCAGGGAGGTCGAGGCTGCGGCGGAAATACTGGCGGAAAACTACGGCGTGGACAGCGACATCTGGAGCGTGACCAGTTTCAACGAACTGGCCCGGGATGGTCACGACACCGACCGTTACAACCGCCTGCACCCTGATGAAGAACCACGCAAGAGCTATGTCGAGATGTGCCTTGAAAACAGCGAGGGCCCGGTCATAGCCGCAACGGACTACATGAAATGGTATGCCGATCAGATTCGGGCCTGGGTGCCGGGCCAGTACCATGTTCTCGGGACCGACGGCTTCGGCAGAAGTGACGTGCGCAAGAAGCTCAGGCGGTTTTTCGAAGTGGACAGGCAGCATATCGTGGTTGCGGCCCTGCATGCCCTGGCGTTGCAGGAACAGGTCCCCCCCGACGTGGCGGACGAGGCCATCCGTGAATTCGGCATCGATCCCGAAAAGACCAATCCGAGAGAAGCCTGAGAGAGCAGCCATGTCATCCGTGATTGAAATCAAGATACCGGACATCGGCGACTTTGCCGATGTGGAAGTCATTGAGTTGCTGGTTGCCCCGGGAGACAGGATTACGGCAGAAGACCCACTGCTGACGCTGGAAAGTGACAAGGCCACCATGGAGGTACCTTCACCGGCATCCGGCATCGTCCGCGAGATGAGGATCGCCGTGGGTGACCGGGTGTCCGAGGGAAGTCCGATGGCAGTACTGGACACCGGCGAACAGCCGCCGGCGGCGGAGACGTCGGTCGGCGGTGAAACCGGGGGACAGACGCGGGATTCATCCGTCGAGGTAGCACAAACGAATCCTGCGGCGCAATCCGAGTCTTCCGGGCCTGCCCCCCAGCCTCCTCCCCGTACACTGCCTCCACCGGTACAGAAGTCCGGCAGCGCGATTCCCCATGCAAGTCCCGGAATCAGGCGTTTTGCCCGCGAGTTGGGTGCCGACCTCACCCAGATCAGCGGGTCGGGGCCCAAGGGACGGATACTCAAGGAGGACGTCAAGTTCTGGATCAAGCAAAAGCTCACCAGTGTCACCGCAGGGGAGATCGAGGCGGCGGGAACGGGCATTCCGGAGATCCCCGCGGTCGATTTCGCCAAGTTCGGCACCGTGGAAACCGTTTCGCTCGGACGAATCAAGCAAATCTCCGGGCAGCATCTCCGGCGGGCCTGGCTCAATGTCCCCCATGTTACCCACCAGGATGAAGCGGATATCACCGAGCTGGAGGAATTCCGGCAGTCCCTCAAGGAAGAAGCCGCGCGGGAAGGCATCCGTATCACGCTGCTGGGGTTTGTCCTCAAGATCATGGTCAGCGCACTGAAGAAATTCCCCAGTTTCAATGCGTCCATTCATCCGAACGGCGAGAACCTCGTCCTCAAGAAATATTTCCACATCGGCGTGGCGGTGGATACGCCGAACGGGCTGGTGGTACCCGTCATCCGGGACGTGGACCGCAAGTCCATATTCGACCTTGCGAGAGATCTCGGCGAGATGAGTGAAAAAGCCCGCAAAGGCAAGCTTTCCCCGACAGACATGCAGGGAGGCTGCATCAGCATTTCCAGCCTGGGTGGAATCGGCGGCACCGCCTTCACGCCCATTGTCAATGCACCGGAAGTGGCCATCCTTGGTCTTTCCCGTTCCCGCATGACCCCCGTATGGAATGGCAAGGAGTTTGAACCCAGGCTCATGCTGCCGCTCAGCCTTTCCTATGACCACCGC
The DNA here is from genome assembly GCA_965213885.1 of Candidatus Poriferihabitaceae bacterium. GTDB lineage: Bacteria > Pseudomonadota > Gammaproteobacteria > Arenicellales > Poriferihabitantaceae > VYFG01. Next base: position 1,273,794 of record OZ243919.1, on the reverse strand, counting down.
GTGATCGACGGCGCCGAAGCGGCCAGGTTCTGTGCTTATCTGGCCCGCGCACTAGCTGACATGCGCCGGATATCTCTTTAGATTTATATTAAGAAATCGAATGCAACTCGTTGAAATAAAAATACCAGATATCGGCGATTTTCAGGATGTGCCGATCGTTGAGGTGTTCATCGGTCCCGGGGACAGGGTTGCCGCAGAAGATCCTCTGGTTGCGCTGGAGAGCGACAAGGCCACCATGGAGGTTCCCTCGCCCCGTGACGGCACGGTCAGGGAACTCAAGGTCAAGGTAGGCGACTCGGTATCCGAGGGAACAACGGTTGTTCTGCTTGAGTGTGAAGCCACCCGGGAAACCGAAGAGCCCGGGGATGGCAAGGCCGAGCCGAAGTCCACATCCGCCGATTCCGGGGAAGCGCCGGATGTGGTCATCCGGGGACCCCGGGATCCCGCATCCGGCGCGATGCCTGAAAGCGATCACCAGGTGGATCTGGTGGTTCTTGGATCGGGCCCCGGCGGATACACCGCGGCTTTCCGGGCCGCAGATCTCGGCCTGACAGTGGCCCTGGTGGAGCGTTACGACGTCATCGGCGGGGTGTGTCTGAATGTCGGCTGTATCCCGTCGAAAGCGCTGCTCCATGTTGCCAAGGTGATCGAGGAAGCCGAAGCGGCCGCCTCGGTGGGGCTGTCATTCGGCAAGCCGGCGCTGGACGTGGACACCATGCGAAGCTGGAAGGACGGGGTAGTCAGCCAACTGACCCGGGGACTGACCGGCCTCGCAAAGCAAAGAAAGGTGACCGTCCTGCACGGGAACGGTGAATTTGCCGGCCCCCGCCAGTTGCGGATTGCGGGATCCGACGGCGAAGTCACCGTCGGTTTCGGGCAGGCCGTGATCGCCGTCGGCAGCGAGCCGGTGGAGATCCCCGGAATGCCCCACGATGACCCGAAGGTCATCGACTCCACCGGTGCGCTCAGGCTGGAGGACATCCCGGGCAGACTGCTGGTTGTGGGGGGCGGCATCATCGGCCTGGAAATGGCAACCGTGTACCACGCGCTCGGCAGTCGGATCAGCGTCGTGGAGATGCTGGAGCATGTCATGGCCGGTGCAGACCCCGACATGGTTCGCCCGTTGCTGAAGAAAATCAGGGGGCAGTACGAAAACATCTGGACAGGTACCAGCGTAACCGGCATGCAGGCCGTGAAATCGGGAATCAAGGTATCCTTCAAGGGGCCGAAGGTACCGTCCGAGGAAGTGTTCGACAAGGTGCTCATGGCGGTGGGGCGATCCCCGAATGGCGGCAGAATCAATGCCGCCGCCGCCGGTGTTGCGGTGGACGAGCGGGGCTTTATCCAGGTAGACGGGCAGATGCGCACGAACGTGCCGCACATATTCGCCATCGGGGACGTGGTGGGTCAGCCGATGCTGGCCCACAAGGCGGTGCATGAGGGCAAGGTGGCGGCGGAAGTGGCGGCGGGGATGAAAAGCGGTTTCGAGGCCCGGGTCATTCCCTCCGTAGCCTACACCGACCCGGAAGTCGCCTGGGTGGGTCTGACGGAAACCGAGGCCAAGACCCGGAACATACCCTATGAGAAAGGCACCTTTCCCTGGGCGGCCAGTGGTCGTTCATTGTCCATGGACCGCAAGGAAGGTCTGACCAAGCTCCTGTTCGATCCGCAAACCGAGCGCGTTCTCGGCGCCGCAGTCACGGGGACCAGCGCGGGGGACCTGATCGCGGAAGCCACACTGGCCATCGAGATGAATGCCGATGCCAGCGATATCGGCCTGACCATTCACCCCCACCCCACCCTGGCTGAAACCATCGGATTTGCCGCAGAGGCATTTGAAGGCACGATCACTGACCTGTACATGCCGAAGAAGAACAGCTGACTGCGCATGCCGGGAGGCTCAATCCGCAGCCGGTGCCCGCTTCCTCTGAAAGAGCAGCAATTGGCGAAACACCCTTCGGCTGCGCAGTTCCCTGCCGCCGAGCTGATGCAGGATCAGTTCCCGGATCAGCTGCCTGGCTTCCGACCGGGACCTTTGCGACCGGAAAACCTCGCCGTCCAGTTCCCGCAGGGTCGCGCCCCGGACATCAATGCCCACCGCACCCTTCGCCGGCGAGGCCACGGGCCCCGACTGGGGCAGATAGACGTACTGAACCGACGGGTCGATGGCCTCGCCGGTCTCCACGTCATGATCGAGTATCAGGCCGAATCCGATCTCCCGGAGAAGCTGTTTTTCGAATATACGCAGGGTCTCCCCGGGGTCCGCGCCCGAGGATAGACGGTGCACGGCATCATCGTAAGCGAAATACAGCCTGGCATGTTCGTCAAAACGGTGGAGTAGTTTCAGCAGCAGCTCATTGGCGTAGAGCCCCGCATGCAGGCCGAATCCGGAAATTTCGGTCAGATGGGCGGTGGTTTCCGCCGAGGTCAGGACGGGCAAGGCCCCCTTCCCCGACCAACCGATCAGGAGCGGCTTGAACGGCATCAGGGTTCCTCGCTGTCCGCCTTTCTGACGCCTGGCGCCCTTCGCCAGCAGCATACAACGTCCATGATCCCTGCTGAATACGTCAACCAGCAGGCTGCTTTCCGCATAAGGCCTGGTATGCAGGACGTAAGCAGACTGCCGGTTTACCTTCATCGTGGGCTCCGGGAGAACCTATCCGTCGGAATAGCCCAGTGATCGCAGCATTGACAGGCTGTCGCCCCATCCCTGTCGTTGCTTCACCCAGAGGTCAAGCCGGACACGCACACCGAACTGATCCTCCATGGCTTTGCGAGCACGCTGGCCGATGGTCTTGAGAACCTGCCCGTTCCTGCCGATAACGATGCCCTTCTGTCCTTCCCGTTCAACCCAGATCGTCATCTCGAATTCCCAATGTTCGGGAGTTGTACTGTCGAACCGGGTGACTTCCACGGCAGACTCGTAAGGCAGTTCATCCCCCAGCAGCGCAAAGGTCTGCTCCCGTACCAGTTCCGCGGCGCGGAACCGTGGGCCCCGGTCGCTTACCTGGTCTGCGGGAAATCCGAGGGCTCCTTCCGGAAGCTGCCGGATCAGGTCCGGCAGAAGGATTCTGTCAAGATCATCCTTCAGTGCGGACAACGGAATGATCGCCCGGAAATCGTACAGCCGGTCGCTCTCCCGTATCAGAGGCAAAAGTCTGGGTTTGTCCCGCAAGGCATCAATCTTGTTGATCAGGAGAATGACCGGCACCCGCTGGTCGGTAACCACGCGCAGCGCCCTCTTCAGGTCCGGTGACCAGCCGCGGTGATCGATCATGAACAGCACCAGGTCAACGCCCTCCAGGCTTGCCCTCGCGGTCCGGTTGATCTGCCGGTTGAGATTCCTTTTCTGACCGAAATGCAGTCCCGGGGTATCAACGAAAACAATCTGCGCCCCGGGCAACGTGCGTATTCCCATGATTCTGTGGCGGGTGGTCTGGGGCCTTCGCGAGACAATGGACACCTTGCAGCCGGTCAGCCGATTCACCAGGGTGGATTTCCCGGAATTGGGAGGCCCCGAGACGGTGATGTATCCGAATCGATGGGAATCGATCCCGTTGTTCATCGCGGACATGTCAGGCATCCCCGGATTCCAGCGCCTCAATTGCCAGCAACGCTGCGTTCTGCTCGCCGATCCTCCTGCTGTTGCCGGACGCAAAGAACGGACTGCCCGAATGCTCGATCTCGCACCGTACATGAAAGACGGGTTCATGATCTGTTCCCTGGCGCTCTACCACTTCGTATACAGGCAGGGGCTTTTCGAGTTTCTGCAATATCTCCTGCAATCTTGTCTTGTTGTCCCTCAGGTCTACTGAGTCAATCCCGCTGAGGTGCGGCGCGAACAGCTTCAGGATCACGGATTCCGCGCTGTCGATGCCGCCGTCGAGGTATACCGCTCCCAGGAGGGCCTCCAGGGTATCGGACAGGACCGAATTCCGGTTGCAGACGCCGCTTTTCAGTTCCCCTTCTCCCAGGCGCAGGAAACTGCCCAGTTCCAGGGTCCTCGCAATGGCGGCCAGCGTCTCCTGGCGAACCAGCCGGGCGCGCATCCGGGTCAGCACGCCTTCGGGCAGCCCGGGAAACCGGCGATAGAGGATTTGCGCCGCGACGAACCCCAGCACGCTGTCGCCGAGAAACTCGAGGCGTTCGTTGTGATTCCGGTGAAACCCCCGGTGTGTCAGTGCCCGTTCAAGCAGTTCGCGATCACTGAACCGGTAATCAAGGCGGAACTCCAGCGGACACGGTTCATTCATCGGGCCGGAAGTCGAAAGATCCGGAACCTGTCACCCGCAGGAGGCCGCAGTCGGGACAGTGGCTCCGGGGATCGGCGCCCCGCGGGCAATGGGGTGGTGACACAGGCCGATAACGTGATGGTTCTGCACGATGCCTATTGGATGCTGTTACCGATTCTGCCCCAGTTCACACCGCCGCCGGAATCGCTCTTCCAGCTGAACCAGATAAAAAACGCCCTGCCGACGACATTCTCCTCCGGAACGAATCGCCAGTACCGGCTATCGTTGCTGTGATCCCGGTTGTCTCCCATGACGAAGTAATGGCCTTCGGGCACCTCGACCTCCATGGAGCGGGACCGCGTCACACGATCGTCAATCAGGATATGGTGATCCGATTCGTCAATGGTTTCCCTGACCCTCCGGGCACTGTATCCCCGCATGCTGAGTTGCTCGAAGGCGTGCTCGCCGGCCGGTTCCATCTCCACCGGTTCGCCGTTGATGGTCAGTTTCTTGTCGATATAGGTGAGCCTGTCTCCCGGAAGCCCGACAACCCTCTTGATGAAAGCGAGCTTCGGATCCCGGGGAAACCGGAACACCATGACGTCTCCCCGTTCGGGGGGGCCGATATCCAGTATCTTCCGGTGGACTACGGGCAGTCTGATTCCGTAACTGAACTTGTTCACCAGGATGAAGTCCCCATTCTGCAATCCGGGAAGCATGGATCCAGAGGGTATGCGGAATGGTTCGACAACGAACGAACGCAGCAAGAATACGATGAGAATCACCGGAAACAGTGCCCGCGCATACTCAACCAATACCGGCTGACGGCGCTGCGCAGAATCTCCATCGGTGCCCCCTTCAACGGTTCTTCCGGCACCGCCCTCGAACATCAACCGGTATCCATAGGAGATCACCCCGGTTATCACCAGGGAAATGAACAAAATGAGCGAGAAATCCACGAATCTATCCGGTTGTTTCTGTGTGAGAATGCGATACCTTGTTCCGGTGCAAAATACTATTCCCGGTTCACCTTGAGCACTGACAGGAACGCTTCCTGCGGTATTTCCACTGAACCGATCTGCTTCATGCGCTTTTTACCCGCTTTCTGCTTTTCGAGCAACTTGCGCTTGCGCGTGATGTCACCACCGTAACACTTGGCCGTCACGTTTTTGCGCAGCGCCTTGACGGTCTCCCGGGCGATGATCTTGGATCCGATGGAAGCCTGGATTGCGACATCGAACATCTGTCGGGGGATCAGTTCCCGCATACGCTTGACCAACGCCCTGGCGCGGTACTGGCTCTGTCCCCGGTGTACCAGCACCGCCAGGGGGTCCACCCGGTCCCCGTTGATGAGCAGATCCACTTTCACCATGTCAGCCGGCCTGTTGTCGGAAAACTCGTAGTCCAGGGAAGCATACCCGCGAGTATCGGACTTGAGATGGTCATAGAAATCGAGTACCACCTCATTGAGGGGGAGGTCAAATTCCACCATTACCTGGCGGCCATGATAATGGATATTGCGCTGCACACCGCGCCTTTCCACGCATAAGGTCAACACCGCACCGATATGCCCGTGGGGAACCAGGATTCGGGCCAGGATGAACGGTTCCAGGATCTCCTCGATGCGCGACGGGTCCGGCAGTTCCGCGGGATTGTCGATGCGGAGCGTATGTCCATCCTTGAGCCGCACCTCGTACACCACGGTGGGAGCGGTGGTGATCAGTTCCAGGTTGTATTCACGCTCCAGCCGCTCCTGGACAATCTCCATGTGCAGCATTCCCAGGAAACCGCAGCGGAAGCCGAAACCCAACGCCTGGGAGGACTCCGGCTGGTAGGACAGTGCGGCATCATTGAGGCTCAGCTTCTCGAGGGCCACCCGGAATGCCTCGAAATCCGCGTTGTTCACGGGATAGAGACCGGCAAATACCGTGGGCTTTACCTCCTTGAACCCGGGCAGCGGTATCGGAGCCTGCTGGTGTGACAGGGTGACCGTGTCTCCCACCCTCGCGGACTTGATGTCCTTCAGCCCGGCGATGAGAAAGCCCACCATGCCGGTGGACAGTTCCCCGACATCAAGGGGCTTGGGCTGGAAGATTCCGACCTGCTCCACCTGATAGTCGAATCCGGTGGACATCATGCGGATACGCGTGCGGGCCCGTGCAAGGGTGCCGTCGAACACACGCACGAGCGAAACCACTCCGAGGTAGTTGTCGAACCACGAATCCAGCACCAGGGCTCTCAGCGGCGAATCGGGGATACCGGAAGGCGGCGGCAGCTTCCGCAAGACCTGTTCCAAAACCTCGGCGACCCCGTGTCCGGTCTTTGCGCTGACCGACAGCGCGTCTTCGCTGTCGATGCCGATCAGTTCCTCGATTTCCCCGAGGACCCGCTCTGGTTCGGCGGCCGGCAGATCGATCTTGTTGAGCACGGGTATCACGGCAAGGCCAAGATCCACCGCGGTATAGCAGTTGGCCACCGTCTGCGCCTCCACGCCCTGGGCCGCATCCACTACCAGCAGTGCACCCTCGCAGGCCTGTAGCGATCGCGATACCTCGTAGGCGAAATCCACGTGCCCGGGGGTGTCGATCAGGTTGAATTGGTAATCAACCCCGTCCCTGGCACGGTAATCCAGCGTTACGCTCTGGGCCTTGATGGTGATGCCGCGCTCCCTTTCGATATCCATGGAATCCAGCACCTGTTCCTTCATTTCCCGCTCGTTGAGTCCACCGCAGATCTGGATGAATCGGTCCGCCAGGGTGGATTTGCCATGATCCACATGGGCGATAATCGCAAAATTACGGATGCGGGACTGGTCGATCCTGGACATGGGAGGGACGATCGGGGGGAATCCTGAGTGCTGAATGGTTGTCGGCATTGGCGTGCCGGAATCATGGCCATTCCGGCTCCGGGCAGGCCGGGAGGGTACAACCGACGCGCGGATTGTACCTGTTTTACCGATGAAAAACCCCGACTCTGGGCGGTATCCGGTGGATGGATCAGGGCGGATGATGCGAACGATATCCAATCGGAATGCATTTTGTTTCCATGTGCGAAACGGAGCCGGGAGAATATTGCTGCACGGGTTAGAATTGACCGCCATCCAGAACCCGATCATCCGTTCCGCCCATCCCGCCATGCCGGTATCCGCAACAGCCCAGGTAGACCAGTACTACTCGCTCAGGATCGGGGATTCCAAACTCCGTGACGATGTTCGCCTGCTCGGTGCCCTGCTGGGTGAAACCATCCGTCAGCAGCAGGGTGACGGAATGTATGAACTGGTGGAGCAGGTGCGCCAGTTGGCCCGGGATGCCCGCCTCGGGGACACTGCCTGCGCGGACCGCCTGGTGGCCCTTCTCTCCGCGCAGACCAGCGATCAGCTGGTGCTGTTGGCGAGGGCCTTTGCCCAGTTCCTGAACCTGGCCAATATCGCCGAGCAGCACCACCAGATCCGGCGCCGGCGTCGGATCGCCGCCACGGCCTTTGAGGACGTCGAGACCGAAGGTGATGCTCGCAGCTTTCTCGAGGCGGAATTCCACAAACTGCTCGATGCCGGCGTGGAGCCGGCCGAACTCCACCAGCGAACCCTGGGGCTGCAGATCGAGTTGGTACTCACCGCCCACCCCACGGAAATCGTCCGCCGGAGCGTTGCGGACAAGTTCCAGCGCATCCAGCACCTGCTGGCGCAGAATGACCGCCCGGACCTGTCCCGCCTCGAACGCCAGGAGATCTGCGACGCGCTGCACCGGGTCGTGACGGAAGTCTGGGAAACGGACGAGATCCGCCGAATCCGGCTGACGCCGGTAAACGAGGCCCACAACGGCCTGCTGGCGGTGGAACAGTCGCTTTGGGATGTGATCCCGGACATGTACCGGCGGCTTGACCGGGCACTGGAGAACTGCACCGGGAAGGGGCTGCCGCTTGGCCCGGCACCGATCCGGTTCGGCTCCTGGATGGGTGGTGACCGGGACGGCAATCCGAACGCCACCCCGCAGGTGACACGGGAGGTTTGCCTGATCTCCCGTATCCGCGCCGCGGAACTGTACCTGCGGGAAATCGACGCGCTGCATCAGGATCTTTCCATGAAAACAGCGAGCAACGAACTGCTGGAGGAAGTCGGCACGGACGCAGCCGAGCCCTACCGAGCATTGTTGAAGGGTGTCCTGAAGAGACTGCGCGCCACGATCCGACACCTGCGCCGCACCCTGAAGGCCGTCGAGTCCGGCGAACTGTCCCGCCTTCCCCCCATCCGGGGAGAACTCTATCTCCAGACGGACAGACTGCGCGCACCACTCATGCTCTGCTACCGTTCGCTGGTCAGCAGCGGCAATGGTCTGATCGCCAGCGGGAGACTGACGGACATCCTCCGGCGGCTGGACACCTTCGGCCTGGTGCTGCTGAAACTCGACATACGCCAGGAAGCCGACCGGCACGGCGCGGCAATCGATGCCATCACGCGATATCTGGGCATGGGAAGCTACCTGGAATGGAGCGAAGAGAAAAGGCAGGCGTTCCTCATTCGTGAACTGGAGAGCCGCCGGCCCCTGGTCATGTCGACGTTTCCCGGGGAGGACGAGGTGAACGCCGAGGTCAGGGAGGTGCTGGATACCTTCCGTATGCTGTCCGTGCAGAATCCCGAATCGCTTGGAACCTATGTGATTTCCATGGCGTCGGAACCCTCCGATGTCCTCGAGGTGGTACTGCTTCAGAAGGAATGCCGCCTGAAACGGATCATGCCCGTGGCACCGCTGTTCGAACGGTTGCGGGACCTGGAAAATGCCGCGGCATGCATGGAGCGGCTGTTCGCCATGCCCTGGTACAACAACCACATACAGGGAAGGCAGGAAGTGATGATCGGCTATTCCGATTCCGCCAAGGACGCCGGAAAGCTCGCCGCTGCCTGGGGCCTGTATCAGGCCCAGGAGCAACTGGTGACCGTCAGCGAGCGCCACGGTGTGGCCCTGACACTCTTCCACGGTCGTGGAGGCACCGTGGCCAGGGGTGGTGGTCCGGCCTACGAGGCCATCCTGTCGCAGCCCCCGGGATCCGTCAACGGCACCATGCGGGTCACCGAGCAGGGCGAAGTCATCCAGGCCAAGTTCGGCCTGCCTGGAATGGCAATGGAAACCCTGGAGGTCTACATCGGGGCGGTCCTGGAAGCCACCCTGCGGCCTCCACCCACGCCCAGGGGTCGTTGGCGCGACGAAATCGAGAAACTGGCGGGTGATTCACTGGCCGAATTCCACCGCATCGTGCGACATCACCCGGAATTCGTTCCCTACTTCCGGACCGCTACCCCGGAACCGGAACTGGGTAATCTCAAGATCGGGTCCCGGCCCGCCAGGCGCAGGCCCGGAGACGGAATCAAAACCCTGCGGGCGATACCGTGGATCTTCGCCTGGACCCAGACGCGGTTGATGCTGCCGGCCTGGCTGGGGGTGGGCGCGGCACTGGAAGCCGCCATCGATCGTGGAGACAAGCCCGTCCTGGACGAGATGCAGCAGGACTGGCCGTTCTTCCGCGCCACCATGGATTCCATCGAGATGGTTTTCTCCAAGGCGGACGTCAACGTTGCCGCGATGTACGACACCCGCCTGGTTCCGGATGACCTGAAACCGCTGGGCGAGGAACTGAGGAGACTCTATCGGAAAACCATGGACCTGACGCTGGCGGTCACCGGCCACAAGATACCTCTCGAAACCCAGCCGGTGGTGTTGCGCTCAGTCGGTGTACGCAATACCTATGTGGATCCTCTCAACCTGCTACAGGTCGAGCTTCTTTCCAGAGTTCGTGCGGGCGACGACGATCCCGCCCTGGACGCTCTCCTGGTGGCGATCAATGGGATTGCCGCAGGGATGCGCAATACCGGATGAACCAGGAATCGGACCGGACCGGGTAAATTTCCGGGTGCCCACCACCACGCGACGATCATGCCGAAATCCAATGGGGAAGTAACTGCGATCATTCTTGCCGGAGGCCGGGCCACTCGGATGGGCGGTCTCGACAAGGGGTTGTTGACCCTGGGTGGACGGATCTTTGCGGAGCATCTTGTCACCCGGGTTGCTCCCCAGGTGGACAGGATTCTGGTCAACGCCAACCGCAACGTCGAAGAGTACCGGAAACTGGGCTGCCCGGTAATCGGCGATCCCCTGGAGGATTTCCAGGGTCCCCTGGCCGGCATGCTGGCCGGGTTGAACTGCATGGAGACACCATGGCTGCTTACCCTGCCCTGCGACGGCCCCTTCCTGGCGGAAGACTACTGTCGCCGGATGCTGGAGGCAGCCCTGGACGATGGCCATTCGCTCGCGGTGGCGACTGACGGCAACCGCCTGCAGCCAGTGTACGCGCTCATTCACCGCGCGCTCGCCCGAAGCCTGGAAGACTTCCTCGCGGCCGGTGAGCGGAAAATCGATCAATGGTACGTTCGGCACCCCTTCAGCAAGGTATCCTTCGCCGGTCAGAGCGAGATGTTCACCAACGTGAACACCCCTGAAGAACTCGTCGCCCTCGAAGCCCCGATCAGCCGATGAACCGTCCCCGTTCCAGGTTCTGACTGCCGGTTGTATCCGGCAGGATCAGTGATCGTGACCGATGGGTCCTTCCCTGAACAGATACTTGCGCAACTGGCTGTCAAAGTCGGGGTCCTGCCGGCGGATCCATTCCAGCACCATGGCAGCCTGTTCCTTCTCCTCGTCGCGGTTGTGCGCGAGTATGGACCGGAGTTCGGGATCCTTGCAGGCATCCACACGCTGGTTGTACCAGCCCACCGCCTCCAGTTCCTCCATCAGCGAGGAAACCGCCCGATGCATGTCCCGGGTGGTGTCACTGAGTTCATCGACCGGTTCGTGGAATTGTTTGCCATGGGAATGTCCGGTTGCATGGGTTGCATGACATGATCCGAAATAGCGGGGCCGGAGGTTATCCGGCAAACTCCATGGTGATGCGCCGGTTCTGCCTGCCCTTGTTCTTGATACTCTGAATCCGTACGGGCCCGATCTCTCCGCTGCGGGCAACATGGGTGCCTCCACAGGGCTGCAGGTCCACGCCGTGAAAATTCACCAGTCGAACCAGACCACAACCACGGGGCGGCTTCACGGACATGGTGCGGACCAGATCCGGCCTGACATCGAGTTCCTCGTCGGTGATCCATTGCAAGGTCATCGGCACATCGGAACGGATCAGTTCGTTGACCCGTTCCTCGATGGCCTGGCGGTCCGGAGGATCCGGCAGATCGAAGTCCAGGCGCCCCACTCCCTCGCCGATCGAACCACCGGTTACCGGTGCGGTCACCGCCGCACAGAGCATGTGCATGCAGCTGTGCATTCGCATCAACCGGTAACGGCGGTCCCAGTTGATCTCCAGCGTCACCCGATCGCCGGCCTCGGGCAGTCCTGCATCCTTGTCGACGACATGCAGGTGCAGGCCGGTATCCCGGTCCCTGTAGCAATCCACGATCCGCGTTTCACCATGGGGTCCGGTGAATGAACCGGTATCCCCGGGCTGGCCGCCGCCTACCGGGTAGAACACTGTCCGGTCCACGGCAAATCCACGGTCATTCACAGCGGTCACCACTGCCTCGCATGACCTGAGATAACCATCTTCACGAAACAGTTCTTCTGTCATGACATGTTCTCCATGGATGATGTGATTTTCTGCTTGACCAGATCCGCCACCTGGACTGCCAGCAGCCCGTCCTCGCCACTGACCAGGGGACGGGCGCCGGTTTGCACGCAGTCGATGAAATGGGCGAGTTCCGCATTCAGGGGCAGTTGGGGATTCACCTCTATGCAACGCTCGACCAGCCTGGGATACCCGTTTTCCGGGTCCGGTTCTCCGGGCCGGACTTCCTCGAGTTGCTGGTCGGTGAAATTGAGACCGAGATAATGCTCACTCGCGAATACCCGGATCCGACGAAACCGGCTTCGCGACACCCGGCTGGCGGTGACGTTGGCAACCGCCCCGTTGGCGAACTCCAGCCTTGCGTTGGCGATATCGGCGTGATCCGTGATGACAGGTGTGCCGTTGGCGGATACGGCAGTGAGTTCGGAGGGAACCAGGGACAGTACGATGTCGATGTCATGGATCATGAGGTCGGTGACCACGTCCACGTCCGAAGCCCGACCGTCGAACTCACCGAGACGGTGGACCTCGATGAACCGCGGATCCCGGGCCAATTCCGCCAGCTTCATCACGCCGGCGTTGAACCGCTCCAGATGTCCCACCTGGAGGATCACACCCTGTCTGCGGGCCTGGTGGACGATGGATTCACTCTCGCTGACGGTGGAGGCGACCGGTTTTTCCAGCATCATGTGGACCCCGCGCTCCAGAAACGGCAACGCAACGGCCGGATGCATGCTGGTGGGGACCACCACGCTGACAGCTTGGAAGTCCATGCCGCTGTCGAAGAAGGCATCCAGGTGGTAAAACGCCCTGCAGCGGTACTTCCCGGCAATCGCGTCCGCAGCCTCCTTGTCAGTATCCACCACAGCCACCAGGACAGCCTCCCGCATCTCGTGATAGATCTTGGCGTGAATCCGGCCGAGGTAACCCACCCCGACCACGACCACGTTCACCGGGCCGGTCATGATGCTTTTCCTGGTTCCTTGATTCACCGTAGGTTACTACAACATCTCGACACAGGTCATGTTGCACGACTGTACCGCATGGAACAGCGCGTCGATTGCCTGGACGCGGGGGAATCCCTTTCTCCAGGCCAGGATCACATCCCGCGAAGGAGTCTTCCCGGTGAAACGCCTGATGGACAGCAGCCGGCGTGAATATTCCTCCGCGCCGGCCGCGCTGCATGGCAGCACGGTCACGCCGACACCGCTCGCCACCATGTGGCGGATGGTTTCGATGGAGCCCCCTTCCAGTGTTTTCTGGATATCGTCCTGCTGACCCAGCCTCAGGCATCCGGGACAGACCTCCAGTACCTGGTCGCGAAAGCAGTGCCCCTTGCCGAGCAACAGGACGGTTTCCTCGGCCAGCTGCTCCGGTGGAATGGACCGGCGTTGCGTCCAGGGATGGGAACTGGGCACGACAACCACGAACGGTTCCCGGTAGAGCGGCCGAATCTCGACACCGGGTTCGATGAAGGGGAGTGCGAGAATGATGACGTCCAGGCTGCCCTGCTTGAGTCGGAGCCGCAAGTCCGCCGTGAATCCCTCCTCCACCATGATCTGGAGATTCGGGGAACGGTCCCTCAGCGATGGGATCAGTACCGGCAGCAAGTAGGGGCCGATGGTGTAGATGACACCGATGCGCAGCGGCTCCGCCATGGCCTGGTCTTCGCTGACCGCGATCTGCCGGATCCTGTCGGCGGCTTCCAGCGTCCGCTGGGCCTGGTCGACGATCTTGCGTCCCATCTGGGTAAGGACCACATCGTTTCGCCCCCGTTCGAATAGGACCACACCCAACTCGCCTTCCAGTTTCTTGACCGCGACACTGAGCGTCGGCTGGCTGACGTGGCAGGCACGGGCAGCGCGGCCGAAATGGCGCTCATGGGCCACCGCGACGATATAGCGTAGCTCCGACAGCTTCACGGAATCACCGTGGTGACCCGGGTGTCCCGATCAGTTCCCCACAACCAGGTCCGAGACCAGGGATGCCGTGATATTGCCCGGCAGGGGACCGGTTTCATGGTCATATTCAGGATGTTCGACGCCCATGGCGATGCCGGCTCCGTTTTTTGCCGAACGGATCATCGGGTCTGTCAGCTCGAAACGAAGAAAATGCACCGATGAGGTCTTGTCTTCGGTCTCCCTTTCCAGGTCCTCGTTGGCGACGGGATGGACCCTGGGGTGATCGCCTACGCGCACCCATACCTTTTTCTCGATACCGATCAGGCGTGCGAGCTGCATTTTTCGCTCCGCGGGATCATCGTACTCGATCATGAAAGTGGCCTTCCAGTTGGCGCCGTCGGGTATCAGCGGGTTGTAGGCCTCCAGTTCCTCGTTGATGCCCTCCGCCTCGAAAATCTTCTCGATTCGCAGCATCTCCTGGACCTGGTACTGCATAGTCAGTCGGTCCTCGAAATAGAGCCGGGCATTGAGTCCGAGTCCGACCTGCCGATTTTTCTTGTGCGCCATCACCCGGCGACGGAAATCGGTTCTGGCCTCGGCATAGGCTTCCAGGCTCATCAGGTCTTCCCGCTGGAGTTTGTTCATCGTTTCGGATTGGTCTCGATCGAGTTGCACATGGTTCAGATGCCGTAGGCCTTTCGCAGCAACGACACCGGGTGTTCGGTGACAGACCCGTCCGCCAGCCCGTGCTCGATGAACCGGCCTGCCATGGGACAATCGCTGCCGTAATGGTCCGCATCGGCCTGCCTGACCCTGCTCACCACCGGGCGCGCGATCTTCATGGCCGATTCATAGGAGCGGGACTTGACGCCGTAGGTCCCGTCATGGCCGGAACACCGCTCGACCAGCTGCACGGTCGTGTCCGGCACCAATTCAAGGCACTGGCGGGTTTTCTGCCCCACCATCTGGACCCGCTGGTGGCAGGCCGCATGATAGGCCACCTTGCCGAGCGGATACCTGAAATCCGTGTTGAGTTCCCCCCCGGCATGGCGCAGCATGAGATATTCGAACGGATCGTAGATGGAATCGGCCACTTTCCGCACCTCTGCGTCATCCGGGAACATCAGGGGCAGTTCCTGCCGGAACATCAGCACGCAGCTCGGCACCGGTGCCATGATGTCCCATCCCCGGTCCACCAGGCGGGCCAGTTCCGGCACGTTGATCTCCTTGGCCCTGGCCACGGCCTCAAGGTCCCCCAGTTCCAGCCTGGGCATGCCGCAGCACCGCTCCCGGTCAGCGAGACGAACCCGGATGTCGTTGTGGCGCAGTACACGGATCAGGTCCTCTCCCAGGTCAGGCTCGTTGTAATTCCCGAAACAGGTAGCGAAGATGGCCACCTTTCCGGTGGTTTCGCCGGCGGACACGGCTGCCTGCCCTTCGTTGCCGCCGTTGTCCCGTCGCTTTCTCAGGGGACGGCTGTCGTACACCGGCAGCCCCGCGTCCGGATGTACGCCCAGGGCGGTATCCAGCAGCTTGCGCAGGGGCCTGGACCGGTTGGCGGCATTCACCGCATTGACCACGACTGGAATCGTCGACAGCTTTCCCACAGCATCGGTATTGGCAAGTATCTTCTCACTGGTCCTGACCCTGCCTTCCCGGTGGCGGACCGCCTTTGCGCGCAGCATGAGATGCGGAAAGTCGATGTTCCACTCGTGGGGCGGGGTGTACGGACATTTGGTGTTGTAGCAAAGGTCGCACAGATAGCAGTGATCCACCACTTTCCAGTAATCCTTCCTGGCGACACCGTCCACTTCCATGGTCGGGGATTCGTCCACGAGGTCAAACAATGTCGGGAACGCCCGGCAAAGACTGTTGCACCGGCGGCAGCCATGACAGAGATCATAGACGCGCTCAAGTTCGGCAAACAGGTGTTCCGAGTTGTAGAACTCCGGATTTTTCCAGTCCAGGGGATGCCTGGTCGGAGCCTCCAGATTTCCTTCTTTTCGGGTCATTGTGGTTCTTCGCACTGCTGGGGTGGTACTTTGTTTGCTGTCCGGCCGGACGCCGGGCCCGACCGTGCCGGGACACCATGCAATCCGCCCGGCGGGGCCGTACACCGAAGCCCTCGGCGCACGGCCCAGGATCATCCCGATCCGTCGCCGGAATCAGGTGTATCCATCGCCAATGCCCAGCCGGTTCCGGCGGGATGGGCTATGGCTCAGGCCATTTCGTCCAGGGCCTTCTGAAAACGATTGGCATGGGAACGTTCGGCTTTTCCGAGCGTTTCAAACCAATCGGCAATTTCATCATGGCCCTCGTCACGGGCGGTCTTGGCCATGCCCGGGTACATGTCGGTGTACTCGTGGGTTTCGCCGGCGATCGCCGCCTTCAGGTTGTCATCGGTGCTGCCGATGGGCAGGCCGGTCGCAGGGTCGCCGCATTCCTCCAGGTACTCGAGATGGCCGTGGGCGTGCCCGGTTTCGCCTTCGGCCGTGGAACGGAAGACGGCGGCGACATCGTTGTATCCCTCGATGTCGGCCTTGGCGGCGAAATACAGGTAGCGACGGTTTGCCTGAGATTCTCCGGCAAAGGCATCCTTCAGGTTTTGTTCGGTTTTAGAATCTTTTAGACTCATCTGGTAACTCCTGATGTAACGTTAAAGAGGATATGCCCCTAAGGCATCGTCGTATTATATGGAAGCCAAATCAATTAATCTAATTGATTGTATTAAATGTAACAATAGAAATTAACTATTAATATCACCCATGTCAAACACCAGCCAGTATGTGCTGATCACCGGTTGTTCTACGGGGATCGGCAAGTGTCTTGCGAGTGGTCTCAAGGCCCGCGGTTATCGGGTCATCGCCTCATGCCGCAGCGATGCGGATGTCGAGAAGCTGTCGAAGGAAGGAATCCAGACCATCAGGATCGACCTTGCTGACGAAAGAAACGTGGACGAGGCTATCGACAAGGTTCGGGAACTGACGTCCGGCAGCCTGTACGGACTGATCAATAACGGGGCCTACGGCCAGCCGGGCGCTGTGGTCGATATCAGGAGGGAGGTACTGCGGGAGCAGTTTGAAACCAATGTCTTCGGCACCCAGCAGCTGACCAATGGCCTGTTGCCCATGATGCTGGAAAACGGTCATGGCCGCATTGTGCAGATCAGCTCGATCCTGGGCTTCATCTGCCTGCGCTTTCGCGGCCCCTACAATGCAAGCAAGTACGCATTGGAAGCATTGACCGACACCATGCGACTGGAACACCGGGGCAGCGGTGTCCATTTCGTCCTGGTTGAACCCGGCCCCATCCGAAGCCGGTTCCGGCAGAATGCCCTGAAGAAGTATCTTGAGCACATCGACCCACGGGAGAGCCTGTTCCGCGCCACCTACGTCGATCTGGAACGGCGCCTGCACTCCCTGGACGAGGCCCGTTACACGCTGCCTCCCGAAGCGGTGCTGAAGGCAGTCAGTCATGCCCTGGAAAGCCCCCGACCCAGGATCCGGTACCGCGTCACGGTTCCGACCCGGGTGATGGCCGTACTGAAACGACTGCTTACCGACCGCGGGCTCGATTCGTTTCTCGATCGCCAAAGCGAACGGGTCGTTCCGGATGATGCCGGACCTGCTGAGGCCGAACCGGTCGAGAAGCCTGCGGCTTCGGGCGGTGCCGAGGCATGACGGGGCACCTGCGGTTCCCCCGCCTGTTCGCCCCGCTGGCACTGCGTCACCTGACCCTGCGTAACCGGATCGTGTTCGGCGCCCACACGGCCAACATGGCCGAGGGCGGGTTGCCCGGGGACCGCCACCTTGGTTATTACCGGGAACGCGCCATGGGCGGCGCCGCCATGATTGTCGTTGAACCGATGCCGGTGCATGCCGCCGCAGTCCTGACCCGGGGAAATTTCCGCCACGGGGACGATGCAGTGATCCCCCATTTTCGGCGGATCACCGAAGCGGTGAAAGCCGAGGGCGCGGTGGTTCTGCAGCAGCTCTACCATGTTGGGCAGCATGGCGACGCGGACAATTCCTATCATCCCAACTGGTCGGCATCGGGACGTCCGAGCCTGCATGATTCGGACGGCAGCCACGCCATGACCGAAGCTGAAATCGAGGAGACCATTGACGGTTTTGTCCAGGCAGCCAGGCGCTGCCGCGCGGCCGGATTCGACGGTGTCGAGGTTTGGGCCGCGTATCACGGCATGGTGGACCAGTTCTGGACACCCTGGTCCAACACCAGGCAGGACCGCTGGGGTGGTTCACTGGACAATCGCACCCGGATGTCCAGGGAGATCCTGACCCGGATACGCAAGACCTGCGGTGAGGACTTCATCATCGGCCTCAGCGTCAACGAGGAACCGGATGTTCCGGTATCCCTCGGCAACGAGGCGCTCGCCGAGATACTCGCACTCCTTGACCGCCAGGCACTGATGGATTACGTGACCTGCGGTACCGGAAGCTACTTCGACTTCTACAAGCTGATGCCGACCTTTCTCTATCCCGAAAAACTGGGCGTGGCCCTGCCGGCACTGCTGAAGGAGGCTCTGGAGAATGCACGGATCATGGCGGAAAGCCATATCCGCACGCCGGATAACGCTGAATCCGTACTGGCCGCCGGTCAGGCGGACCTGGTATCCATCGTTCGCGGCCAGATTGCCGACCCCCACCTCGCCAACAAGTCCCGGGAGAATCACCCTGAGGACATCCGCGGCTGCCTGTCCTGCAACCAGATGTGCTGGGGCCGCCGTGATCGGGACTACTGGATATCCTGCCTGGTCAACCCGTCCGCGGGCAGGGAATTCGAATGGGGAGGCGATCGGTTCACGAGGGCGGACACGCCAAGGTCCGTCGCCGTGATCGGGGCCGGCCCCGCCGGTCTGGAAGCCGCGCGGGTCGCCGCTGAACGCGGCCACAGGGTATTGCTGGTCGAGGCGTCAGACAGGCTCGGAGGGCAGTTCCGGCTCGCCGGACTGCAGCCCCGCCGCGCCCAGATACTCGACCTGATCAAATGGTATGCCAGGCAGATGGACAGGCTTGGCGTGGAAATCATGTACAACACGCACATGGATGCCGGAGAGGTGACTTCCATGGGAGCGGACGTTGTCATCACGGCAACGGGGTCACTGCCAGCGGAAACCGGATTCCAGAAAGCCCTGCCGGAGGTCGAAAGGATGGAAGGATACGATCCGCGCTCGGTGTGGTCCGTGGAAGACGTGATGGGCAATGCCGCCCGGTTGGGACACCGCGTAACCGTGCTGGATGAAGGTGGCAACTGGCGCGGTGGCGGCACCGCCTGGCATCTCGCCGAGAAGGGGCATGACGTGACTATCGTGACGCCCGATCCGCTGGTGGGAAAGGAACTGCAGCGAACTGCGGCGGATTTCACCCTCCGGCAGCGCCTGGCGGCCCTGAAAGTCCGGTTCGTCACCGAGTCCGTCATCCTCGAGTGGACAGGTGAAGGGTCCCGGCTACTCAGCCTGCTGGACCGGTCCGAGCAGTTTGTCACGTCGGATTCCCTGGTTCTGGCTACCGTCAACCGGGCCGAGGACACTCTTTGGCGGTCCCTGCTCGAGCAAGACGTGGACGCGGTCAACATCGGCGACAGCGCAGCCCCGAGGCTGGCCCCTTTCGCGATATACGATGGCCGCAAGGCAGGCATGACTGCATGAAAGCTTGGTCCACCCGTCCCCTGCCATCCCCGGCCAATACCCGCAAAATCGGACAGACTATGTGCTACTCAACCGGACAGTACCATTGCGCGCCACATCGGCTGATGATGACACTTGCCAGCGGTCCGGTTGGGATATATGGTTACGAACCCGAGACCCGGGTACTGCCATTGCGTTCGCTGCGAACCGGCTCTGTGGTATCGGTCGAACGTGATGTCGCAACGGATCCACACGACGAGGAATACCACCATGGCCACCAACGATACCTGCTGTACCATCGTCCCCTATTTCAACGTGCCCGACGATCACCTCGCGCAGTTCAAGAGATTGTGTGAACAGTTCGTTGCAAAGAGCGGGCAGGAGGAAAAGGTGCTCTATTACGGTTTCAGCTTTGACGGCAACAGCGTCCATTGCCGCGAAGGCTACGAGGATGCTGAAGGACTTCTGGCGCACCTGGACAACGTCGGGGAACTGCTTGGCGAAGCGCTCAAGATTTCCGAGATTTCCCGCCTGGAGGTTCATGGACCGGAATCCGAACTGCAAAAGCTTCGTGGGCCGCTGGCCGATCTGAATCCATCCTTCTACGTTCTGGAATACGGATTCCGACGGCAGTGAACACGCACCCGGCATCCGGGCGCGCCAGCCCGATAGTGACCGCCCAGCCCGGCGGGCGACGGGAACTTTCCTGACAGGTTTTTCCGGGGATTGAGGGCTGCCCGTCAGTGGATGCAGTTCGGCTGGAACATGGCCCCCCGGTCCCGGCACACAACTGAGCGGAACGCCGTCCCTGCTCCCGGAACGACGGATGCCGCCCCCGATGGCCGGGCATTCCCTTCAGGTATGCCGCCCTGCCGTGCGGCGTCATTCGATCTCGGTAATGATCCTTCGATTGTCGGACGGCAGGGATGTCTGGCACATCTCCAGGTGCAGCCGGCCGCCACTGGTGTAGGGATGCTCTTCGACTACCTCGTCATTCAGTTCGATCCCGAGCCCCGGTTCCTCGGGGGCAATGAGATACCCCGCCTCCCAGCGAAGCGGTTTGACCAGTACATTCTCGTGGAAACCACTCAGGATGGTCTCGAGAATCAGGAAATTAGGGCTGCTGAACCCGATATGGGCGGCGGCAGCGTGCGCGATGGGTCCGCAGTAGATATGCGGAGCGATCTGGGCGTTGAACAGTTCCGCCATCGCTGCGATCTTCCTGGTTTCCCAGACTCCGCCACTGCGCCCGACGTCCGGCTGGAGAATCGCGACGCCCGCCTTGAGGGCTTCATGGAATTCGACGCGCGTGGTCAGCCGCTCTCCGGTGGCCACGGGTATGCTGGTGGCGGCGGCCACCCTGCGAAAGGCGGACATCTGATCCGGCGGGCAGGGTTCTTCGAACCAGAGCGGGTCATAGGGTTCCAGTCGCCTGGCCAGGCGGATGGCGGAAGACGTGGTCATCTGCCCGTGGGTACCGAACAGGATGTCGGCCCTGTCACCGACAGCCTCCCGGATTCTCTGTACGCTGTATTCGCTCCGTGCCAGTTCATGCAGTGACAGTTCCCTGCCTCCCTGGAAACTGTAGGGGCCGGTCGGATCCTGCTTGATCGCCGTGAATCCCATCTCGAGGTAGTCGAGCGCCCGCCTGGCGGCAGCGTCACCATCATGGTAGACGTCCGCCGCGGAGTGCGCCGGACGGCCGTCCTGCCCCGTGTCTTGCGGATACAGGTAGGTATAGGTGCGCAGACGCTCATGGAAACGTCCGCCGATGAGGTTGTAGACGGGCTGCTCATGCGCCTTGCCGAGAATGTCCCATACGGCCATTTCAATGCCGCTGAAAACGCCCATCATGGAGATGTCCGGTCGCTGGGTGAAGCCCGCGGAATAGACTCGGCGGAACAGGGTTTCCACGTGATGCGGATCCGTGCCCGCCACAAAACGCCCAAACGTATCCTCCACCATCCGGCAGGCGATGTCGCCGGACACGGGAATCCCGTAACACTCGCCGATTCCCTGTATGCCATTGTCCGTGGTGACCCTGACGATCACCCAGAATGATCCGCCGATGCCGCCGGGCGGGACGGTTACCCAGGTTTGTATGTCTTGCAGTTTCATGGATTCGGGAAGCAATTGTGAAGTTGGATTGTATCTCCCGTGGACCGGCATGCTGACATCGCCGTGCGCCGGGATGCCGCCCCGGTCATGGAGAGCGATGCCCCACAGCCGGTGACCGCGACGACCGGGATCTCCACCCTGGCATCCGGGATCGGGAACTGAACCACAAGTGCGGTGTTGGTCGGTCGGATGTCGCCAGGGCTCTCGCCCACCTCGGGACTGGCCACGGCAAACACTTCCTGTGACGTGACGTACATCGTGATCTGCACAACGTCATCCAGACCCGCTTCTGCCTTGGCAGGGTCGCAGCCATATTCTGGATGATCTGGTGCAATTGCACGACAGGTTCCGGATCCCAGGTTCCGGTTCGTGGTCTAGACCCACGGGGCCGGCGACATAGACGGTATCACTCGCCTTGACGGCGCAGCGGTACCCGCAGGCAGCTTCATAGCGGGAGCCCGAGAAAAGGTTCACACCCGTGGTCATGGTCTATCGTCTCCAGTGCAGTGACGCTGCATCATGGCACCTCCAAGCAATGCCGCTGAAACTGGACAGGTTATGTGCTACTCAACCGGACATTTCATTTGCTCGCTACAGCTCGCTACAAGGCTCGTTGCGACATACTGCGATCCCTGATACAAATAAAGAGTCGTTTTCGAACAGGCCCATTCCCGCAAAGATGACAAAAGTGTCCCGTGCATGCAACTTCCATCGGTTCGAATGACGATGCGCTGCCTGCCGTCGCTGGGGGCCGGGGATCTTTCCGGCATGTCCATACCGATGCGGGAGACAACCGGGTCATGACCGGGGGCCGCCTGTCCGGGGAAGAAATGGCCCGGTTCCATGAAAAGGGGTGGGTCGTACCCCGCTGGGAACTGCCACGGGAATTGATCGTGGAGATGCACCGGGAATATGCCGGGCTTCTGGCAAGAAATGATCACATCGAGCCTGACATCATCATGGCGCCCCATCAGACCGGCGGCTCAATGGGGGTCAGGGGCTCGGCAAGGTGGTTGGAATTCGCGACCCATCCCGGCCTTGTGGCCATCGCACGACAGCTCATCGGTGACGACATCATCCTCTGGGGAACCACGATTTTCGGCAAGCCTGCCCACGGTGGAAAGGAAACCCCGTGGCATCAGGACGGGGAATACTATCCGATCCGGCCGCTGGCGGTGCTGACCATCTGGATTCCGCTGGATGACGTGAATCCTGAAAACGGCCCCATGCGGTTTATCCCGGGATCCCACAGGGCCCGCAAGCTTTACAGCCACTCCTGGCTGGAAGGCGGCGACAGGACCATCAACCTGGTCTGCGATCCGGAGCATTTCGACGCAAGCACGGCAGAGCCGCTGCTGCTGCGTGCCGGGCAGGTTTCATTCCATGATGTCTACATGATCCATGGTTCCGGGGCCAACCGGACCGGAAGGCGCCGCGCAGCTTTTGTCGTCCGTCTCATGCCGGCGACCAGTTTCTACGACCATGCCCTCGGCACCGAGATCGGGAAGAAGCACCCGTCCCAGGGTTATGGCGTGCGGCCGCTTTACCTCATCAGCGGGGTCGACCGGGCCAACAACAATTTCTCGATTGGCCACTGATGAGGCTTCCGGCCCGGGTACCCCGGGGGTATGCCCCGGAAACAGTCGTCGAACCTCGCTGTCAGGAAACGCCGGTCCCGTCAAGGCGCCGCAACGCCTCGATCCGGTCACTCAGGTCCGGATGACTCCGGAACAGTCGCTGCAATCCCCCTCCCTTGCCGCCGTTGATCCCGAATGCGGCAAGCTGATCCGGCAACGACTCCGGTTCATGCTGAGCCTGAAGCCGGCGCAGGGCGGCAATCATCTTCTCCCTGCCAGCCAGTCTGGCACCCCCCTCGTCCGCACGGAACTCTCTGCCCCTGCTGAAATACATCACGATGATGGATGCGAGAACGCCGAAAACCACTTCCGCGATCATGACCGAGATGAAATAGCCGATTCCGTAGCCGCGTTCGTTGCGGAACACCGCCTTGTCGATGAATCCGCCGACAATGCGGGAAAGGAAAATCACGAATGTGTTGACGATGCCCTGGATCAGGCTGAGCGTGATCATGTCACCGTTGGCGACATGGGAGACCTCGTGGGCCATGACGGCCTCGGCCTCATCCCGCGTCATAGTGCGGAGTAGGCCGCTGCTCACAGCCACCAGAGATTCGTTCCGCTTCATGCCGGTGGCGAATGCATTCACTTGCGGGGTATCGAAGATCGCGACTTCCGGCATGCCGATACCGGCGGCATCCGCCTGCTTTCGCACCGTCTCCACCAGCCACCTTTCGGTGGCGTTCGCCGGCGCCTCGATCACCCTGGCACCGGTGGAGCGTTTGGCCATGGACTTGGACATGGCCAGGGAGATGAACGAGCCCGCCATGCCGAAGATGAACGAAAATACCAGCAACGGGGTGAGATCGCCGCCGATATGCTGGTCGATGCCGAACAGACGTGACACGATGCCGAACACGACCACCACGGCCAGGTTCGTGCCAAGAAACAGAAACAGTCGGTTGAACATGGACTTGCCGAAATTACGCGCCAAGACGGTGATTACCGGTCACGGAAGGTGCGGATTCCAGGGAAACGCGGAGCGGAATCCGTGCCTTGCGGGCGACGGGCCGCCTACAGCAGGGCCATCATCGTCTCGGCGTCACTGACCTCGAAACCGGCCCCCTCTTCCACGTTGAGATGGGTGACGACGCCATCATCGACGATCATAGCGTAACGCCTGGAGCGTATGCCCATGTTTCTGGCGGTCAGATCCATGCTGAGCCCGACGGCTTCGCTGAACGCGGCGCTCCCGTCTGCCATCATGAGAATCCTTCCGTCCACGTTCTGGGATTTTCCCCAGGCATCCATGACCCAGGCATCGTTCACGGATACGCAGGCGATTGTATCCACACCTTTTGCCTTGATGGCGTCATGGTGGACCACGTAACCCGGGAGATGGGCGGCGCTGCAGGTAGGCGTGAACGCCCCCGGCAGCCCGAAAACCAGCACCTTGCGGCCGCTGAATATCTCATCGGTGGTCGCGGTTTCGGGACCGCTGGACCCCATCACGCCGACTTCCACGTTCGGCAGCGTGTCTCCTGCATTGATTGCCATCTTGACCTCGTACATCACTCGTTGGGAATTGGGTATCAGCCGGACCGGAAGTCTGGGTCATCGGTGCCGGGCACATGTCGCGAATCATACCGCCAAACGGTGAAAATTGTGAGAATTTCGCCGATCCGGGATCAGTTTCAGACCAGCCACCAGAGAACCAGGGCGGTCGTCAGCACTGCCATTGCATTGCCCACCAGCACCAGGGACGCAACCAGCTCGGGATCCTGCTGATACTGCTCAGCGAACAGGAAATTGAGTACCGCCGGCGGTAGTGTTGCAAACAGGATGAGGAGGCTCGCCTGGAGCATATCCAGCGGCAGCAGCCAGACCGCGGCCATGGCGGGCACGAGACCGCTGAGTGGCCGGACAACCGAACCCACGATGCCCCGGCCGAGGTCCGCCCGCTTCACGCTGAGCATACGTACGCCCAGGGAAACCAGCATGAACGGAATCACGATCTGCCCCAGCATGGATACCGGCAGCAGTATGAAGTCGGGCAGCCTGACCTGCAGGAAGTTGATCCCGAGTCCTGCCGCCGTGGCGATATTGACCGGGTTCAGCAGGAGCCCTGTCCAGGAAATGATGCCGCCGAAGATCCATGTTCCCAGGGTGAAGTGCAGCAGGTTGCTCACCAGGAACAGGACCACCGCACCTTCAAGCCCCTTGTCTCCGAATGCAAGCAGGGCCAGGGGCAATCCCAGGTTGCCGCAGTTGTTGAACATCATCGTGGGCAGAAATGCGCGTTGCGGATAACCCAGCGCCCGGCCTGCAGGCCAGGCGATGATACCGGAACCCAGGACCACGATCACCCCGGCCAGTGCCAGCCACTGATAGTCAACCACCTGGAAATTCTTTCTCGACATGACATCGAATACCAGGGCAGGAACAAACACGTACAGCATCAGCTGGTTCACCGCCTGGAGATTGGGCCGATAACGGCGTCCATAGAGGTAACCGACCAGGATCAGGATAAAAACAGGAAAGAGAATTTCTATTATTTTCAATTTACTGAATTAGATATTTAATCAAAATATTAAATAATGTCCGGGCATGCGGACACGCATCCGGCACCGGTACACGTTTCAGGCCCCGCCCGCAGACATTCAGCACGGCTGCCCCGGGGCCCCTGCTGAATCGGTCGCGGCAACGGTTCACCGAACGGGCCGGGAGTTGCGCCACATGGGCATTGTTCCATGCCATTCAACGTGTTGACCGGTCTGGATGTGCTGCCGACGGCCTGCAGCAATGGCCAATCGCCAGTTGACGGCAACCGGATCACACATCAGGCAGATTCCATCTCACCTCGGAAGGCCTTCATCGATCGCCCCCCTACAGCGCGTCATTGAAATAGCGCACGGCAAACTCAACCAGACTACGCATCGGAAACAGCATGGATGCAGCATCACCAACCCTGCCTCGCCGTACTCCTCCTGCAGCGACGTACCCTTGTTCGACATCGGGGAAATGGACTCCGTTGTCGTCGGCAACATTCGGCACTTCCGCCCATATGCGTTGTCCATTGTCCAGCACCGGGAATCGAAGGGTCTTGACTCTTCGCCTGTCGACCGGTGACTCGGCGAAATGCAATGCAGTGCATCGATTGAAACCCACTCCGAGAAGCAATATATGGCAATCGAGGTTGTACAGCCTCTCGAACGGCCCGCCCGGACCTTCCGAGAATTCCAGGGGATGTTCGCTGACAATAGTGGACGCGGCAACACCGCGGGCACAGACGGATTCCACCGGGTAATCGCTTCGCAAGGTGTTCGGCCAATTGCGGAGGCATTCGCAAATAGCACCCAGGGTTGTCGGAGTCGTCCGGGCATCGAAGACAGGAAGATGCTCCCGTACGTCCGCCAGCCAGGCGTCCGGCAGTCGAGGACTCATCCATATCGCAGGATCCGTGCAATGAGGCGTAGCGGCCGGCATGACCAATGTACCGCTTTGTCCGAGTGTGGACAGGAGTGCACGCACCACGGCTCGAGCACCGCCGACAGCCCAGCCGATCGAACTCAACGAGGAGTGGACCAGCAACGTCATCCCGTGAGTGACGCCGATTGTGGCGAGATCCACCTGGAGGCTGGCCTGTGTCTTGGGCTGCCCTGCGAACGGCCTCATCGTCGTGACCTTCAAAGACTCCCGCGGGGCACCTCCACGCCGCTGTCTCCGGTCCGGGCGTCAGGATTGGCGCCAGTGTCGGCCTGCATGATGTGGACCATCCGAATGGCCTGAACGTTCATAAGCAAACATCCCAAAATACGTAACGCGAGCGAACCGGCACCCGGCCGATCTTGTCACGCGCCGTCCATCATGTCCACCACGGACTTTCGGACGGGCCCGCGTGAACCCTCAAACCCGTGGTTCATGGTGGTCCGCGACAGATCCCTGGACACCCGGTGTTCGAAGGTTTTCCACCATCCGGCTGGAAGCCCGTTCAGTCACCCGCCAGCCAGGATCGGTTCATGGCATCCCAGGAAGGGCATCCGAGTTGCTTCAGGGTGCGATCGATCTCATCGCGGAAGATTTCAATGACTTGTCCTGCGCCGTCCTTTCCCATGGCACCCATTCCCCAGAAGAATGCGCGCCCGGAGAAAATCATTTCGGCGCCCAGCGCCCGGGCACGGACCGCGTCCATTCCGGTGCGGATGCCGCTGTCCACCATCACGGTCATCCTGGCCCTGGCCTCCTTGGTGACCGCCTGCAGGCTGCCGGCGGAAGACGGTGCGGCGTCAAGCTGACGGCCTCCGTGATTGGACACCACGATGCCGTCAATGCCGATGTCCATGCAGGTCCGGATATCCCCTTCGTGCTGCACGCCCTTGAGCACCAGGGGACCCTCCCAGAGCTCCCGGATCATCTCGATCCGCTCCCGTGTTACCCCGTTCATGTTGAAACTGGTCAGGAAGGCTGCCAGCCCCTCATCGGAATCCTTTCGGTAAGGAATCAGATTGACAAAGTTCGGCTGGCCATGGATCAGGGTATTGACCGACCAGATCGGGTGGGTGGCGCCTTCCCAGACCATTTTGGGGGTAAACCGGAATGGAAGCCTGAGGCCGTTCTTGAGTTCACGGTTACGTTTTGCGCCCACGGCGATGTCCACCGTCACCACAAGCGTGTTGTATCCGGCCGTCTTCACCCGGTTGATCAGATCCTTCATGGAGGCCACGTCCTTGGGCACATACAGCTGGAACCAGCAGACATCCGGTGCCGTACGGGCAATTTCCTCAAGCAGCGTGGTGCTGAAGGTGCTGAGGACATAGGGGATGTCAGCCTGCTGACAGGCACTGGCCAGGGCCAGCTCCGCACCCGGCCACATCATGTTCCCGAGGCCTACCGGTGAAACGCCGACGGGCATGGCATAGCGGTGCCCGAAGATCTCGACGGACTGGTCGGCACTGGTAACGTCCCGCAGGTATCGGGGGGTCAGTTCAATGCCGTGCCAGGCATCGCGATTCCGGCGTTTGCCATATTCCTCGTCAATGCCGCCGTCCACATAATCATAGGCGAATCCCGGTATCCGTCGCTTCGCCCTGACTTTCAGATCGGCTACGGAGGGGTATCGGGTGTCGTATTTGAGGTTCATGCTATACCTTGACGGTCTTTTCTCTATGCAGGTTGATGCGCTCGCGCAAGCTGGCTGCTTCTGCCGCCGCAGATTCGGCAAATCGGCTGTCGCTGCCAGCATACAGGACGGAGCGTGAGGAATTGATGATCAGACCCTGCCCCCTGCTGTCGACACCGGCCTCGACCACTGCGGCTATTTCGCCGCCCTGCGCGCCGATACCCGGGACAAGCAACGGCATGTCGCCTGCCAGGGCCCTGATCGCAGAAAGCTCGTCGGGCCAGGTAGCGCCGACCACCAGCGCCACGTTGCCGTTCCGGTTCCATTCCCCCGTCGCCTTCCGTGCAACCCGGTGCGAGACGGATTCGCCATCACACTCGAGCCCCTGGATTTCGTCACTGCCTGCATTGGATGTGCGGCAAAGGATAATCACGCCGCGGTCTTCATACCGGAGATACGGCTCGATCGAATCTCCGCCAAGATACGGATTGACGGTCACGGCGTCCGCACCGTACCGGTCAAAGGCCTCCCGGGCGTACATCTCCGCGGTCGCTCCGATATCTCCGCGCTTGGCATCCAGTATCACCGGGAGTCGGGGATGATGATTCCGGATATGGTCAATGGTCCGCTCCAGTATCCGCTCGGCGCCCAGGGCGGCAAAATAGGCGATCTGCGGCTTGAACGCACAGGCATGGATTGCCGTCGCGTCGATAACGGCTCGGTTGAAATCCAGAATTCCATCGGCACCGCGCACGCAGGAAGGAAAGCGTTCCGGGTCAGGATCGATCCCTATGCAAAGCAGTGAATCCTGTTGTTCCCAGGCGCGGCGTAGCTTATCGATGAATGTCATACGGGCCGACATGGAACTCGATTGATTCTATCCGGTTTGCAGCAATTCGCGCAATACGGCAGTAGCGTACGCCCCCCGGGGCAGAGAGAATTCCAGCACCAGCCTGTCAGGCTCCACATACCGCCATTCAAGCCCGGCAGGAAGCACGCGCAAGGCGCGGCGGTCCTGTTTCAGACCGGCTGCGACCAGTCCCCCGGGAAACACTTCAATCCCTTCAACCACCGCCTCTTCAAAGGCAGCAGCCAGCCCCGTTGCAAGCGTCCGGTCCCGTCCCCAGAGAGGTCCCGTGGGATGGATGTCGCCGCGCTCGATCCTGTCGGCGACATCCGGGTCGGAGCCTTCGTAGACGAACCAGGAGTGGCTACCATCAAGTTGCATGCAGTCTCCGACCATGGGCAGATTCCATGACCGTTGTCCGATCCGCTGTGACAGCACCTCGTTGAATACCCAGGCACGGGCGGCCGAAAGAGCCATGGAGCGCATCATACGATCTACCCGCCGGCACTCCCCGCGGAACATTCGCACCGCGGTGCGAAGATTGTTGCCATTGCGGCCGAATCTCTGCGGACCGAAATAGTTGGGCACCCCCCGGGTGCGTATGGCAATCAACCGCGCCTCCAGCACGTTCCTTTCGGCACGGACATCGCGCAAGGTGATCCGGAAACCGTTGCCGGAGTGCACGCCGCGCCTGAGCTTGCGCGTGTTGGCACTCACCCGAAGCAGTTCCAGGCGTTCATCGTGTCCGCAAAGGGACACGACTCCCTCGTGTATTTCCGGATCAGCCGACCGGCGAGGCAGGCTGAACCACTGGCTGGTTAATGCCACCCGATCCTTCAGGCCGCTGCAGCCCACATCGTTCGGGGATACTTCAGCCGCCCGTGCGATCATTCGTGCGACATCCACGGTGTTGAGGGAGTGATGTCGCAGATAGATCCAGTGATGCGCCCCGGAACCGGCAGGTGTGAACCCCATCCGTTCTTCCACCTGGAAGTCCTCGGGGCAGGCACGTACCCTGGCGTGGCCGACGGGCGGGCCGTGCAGGTATCGCCAATGTGAAACGGAAAATTCCGGTGCGTCCGCCACCGGCCGGGCCGTGGTGGCAGGAATGAACATGGCTATAATCCAGGCACTTTCAAAGCGAGCGGATTGTAGCAGATGTCAACACCTGCCCTGCCCTACCTTGTCCAGGCCGGGGAACTTGCCGAGGCCATAGCGGTACCGGGCAGTGTCCCCTTGCGAATCATCTGCCTGGGCAAGCCGGAGCAGTTTCTGAATGGCCACATACCCGGAGCCGCGTGGCTGGACCGGGCCAGGCTGAACCGGGGGTGCATGCCTGCCCCGGGACTGCTTCCGGATCCGGAGATCCTGGAGTCCACGTTCGCCGAAACCGGACTCGGGGCCGACCACCACGTGGTCGGCTACGACGATGACGGAGGTACCGGCGCTGCGCGGTTGATCTGGGTGCTGGAAGCCATGGGACATCGGCGGCTTTCCATGCTGGACGGTGGACTGGCATCGTGGCAGGCGGAAAGTTTGCCCCTGGAGGCCGGCAATCCCGCCGCGACCCCCGCAACCGTGCCCTGGAAGGCATGTCCCGATTCCACGGTGATTGCCAGCAAGGACTACGTGCGGTCCATTCTCGGTGACCCGGATGTCCGCATACTCGATGCACGCAGCGAGGACGAGTATCTGGGCCGCAAGGCCCGCTCGGCCCGGAAAGGGCGCATACCCGGAGCACGCAATCTCAACTGGCTGGACACCATCGACCCGGAAAACCATCGTCGGCTGCGCTCCCCGGAAGTCCTGGAAAGGATGCTGGCAGCTCGGGGCTTCGATCGGGAGCATGAAATCATCGTCCACTGCCAGACACACCAGCGCTCCTCGCACAGTTTCGTCATGCTGCGCTCGCTGGGTTACCGCCACTTGCGCGCTTACGCCGGCTCATGGATGGAATGGGCTGCGGATGAGTCACTGCCCGTGATCCGCGAGGACGCTGCCGAAGCCTGGACGGGTGCCGGAGGATAAAGTCTAGATCGCGGTCAATTGCGGTACCCTGATCGTCCGTCCCGCTGACAGGCCGGTGACGCGCAGTTCGGGATTGAGACGATACATCAACCATAACGGGAATCCCAGGCGGCGGGACATGTCCCAGAGCGAGTCCCCGCTTTTCACGGTGTAGTTCTCGATACCCGCGAGATGATAGTTCTCCTTCAGGGTTTCGCTGAGGACCTGGTGGTATTCGATCCGCATTCGCTCGAACCGGGCCACGGTTTCCGGGGAGATTTCGGGCAACTGCAGTCGCCGCCCCAGTTGCAGCACCTCTCCCCGCGGCAACCTGTTGAGATTTCTCAGCTTGCCTGAACCGCCGATACCCAGCCAATCGGCATAGTGACCCAAGGTCTCGTCTACCTCCACGAATATGTAGTAGACCGCCTTTCCCGAACTGCTCCCCACCCGGATACTGAGATCCGGCAGCGTGTCAAGCAGGTTCACGAGTTGATTGTCCGGGGCCAGTGGCGCCTTGTCCTGGTTTGCCGTCGCAGCGACGGTCGACCCGGATTCCTTGGCCAGTCTCTCGGCCGTCTCCGTGGTTGCCGGGGTTTCGTATCCTGGTATGGACAGTTTCTGCCCCGGGTAAATAACCGCCTTGCCGCCCAGATGGTTGAGCCGGATCAGGTCACGACAGGAGACCCGGAACCTGTCGGCCACCCTGCAGGCAGCATCTCCCTTTTGCACGATGTACTGGTTGTCGGCATCGAGGCCGGCAGGGTTCCGGGCAAGGTAATCCTTCCCTGGAATCACGAGTTTCTGCCCTACCAGGATGCGTGCCTTCCTGCCGAGCCGGTTCACACGAATCAGTTCCTTGCAGTCCACGCCCGTGCGCCGCGCAATACCACAGGCGGTGTCTCCACGCCGGACAGTCCATGTGGCAGGTGCTGCCGGCGTTCCGGATGCGACATCCGAGGAAGCCGGCGCCGGCCTGCGAGGTATGGTGAGTTGCTGGCCGACACGGATCAGCGCCCGCTTGCCCAACCGGTTGGCCCGAATCAGCAGGCTGCAGTTGACCCGAAGCGCCCTCGCAATTCCGCAGGCTGTATCGCCCTTTCGAACGATGTAGGTGCCAGCCCCGGGGACATCCTTCTCCGGGGCCATTGCATGCAGTTTTGCAATTTCCCTCTTCCATCCGTGCCCCCGCCAGGGTAGTGAAAGCCTGTAGCCCGCCGGAATCAGGCGCCACCCATTCCAGATAAAACGGGTCAGGGGTCTGTTCAGTGGCTTGAGTTGGGCGTCGGACAGGCCGAATACACCCTTGATCCGGTCCATGGAGGTGGCCCGCTCAAGCACCAGCTGGATTTCTCTCGCCCCCGATACCGGCTTCACCTTGGGGAAATAGCGGTCTGCGTTCAGGGCCACATGCCGGGCTGCCAGAAAACTGGCGTAGAAATTCTTGACCGCCACCTGGAACGAAGGAGACTTGTACTTGTTGAGCACCGCCATGTAATCCGGGCCGATTCGGCGAATCGCCCGGCGCATGCCGTTGACGCCGTAGTTGTACGAGGTGATCACGAAAGGGTTCACCGTTTCCCGTGCGATGTCCGGTTGGCGGGCACGGGAGGCCGCCATCAACTTCCCGGTGGCATCTACCAGGTATCTTGCGGCCGCCCGGGTGGCGGCTTCCGGGTCCAGGCGCTCGTCAAAGGCGGCGTTCAGTTCAAGGCCCAGCGAACGGGCCGTTGCAGGCATGATCTGCCACATGCCGGCAGCACCGGATCTGGAATAGGCCGCCGGGTTATAGGACGACTCAACGAACGGGAGATAACGAATATCCTTCGGCAGATTGTTTTCCGCAAGGATATGGTCCACCATGCCAACATAGCGGTTGAAACGCTTCAATCCTCCGATAAAACTGTCTCGGACACCGCTTTGGCAGCGAATATTTCCTGCTGACCGCTGGATTTCCCGGCTGTTTCCTGAGGGGAACAGCCCCAGCAGATGACGCTGCCGCCTGTCCTGGATCTGCCGTCCCTTACTGACATCGGCGGCCAGCTTTTCCAGAGACTGTCTGATGGCGCGCACATTCGCCTTGACACGCTTCCTGACCTTGCCGCTGCAGCCATGCCCGGTATCCAGCACGAGGTAGACACGCTCAGGTACCGCGGAATCGTGGAAGATTGCCATTTCCTTGCCCCAGCCCTTGAATACCTGGATCCAGAAGTCGACCCGGCGATGGATTTCCTCCGGGCAGGGGAAGCTTTCACTGCAGGTAAGCCGATGCGTGGGCAGGAGGTGGTCCGCCCGGGCCAATGTCCCTGCGAGGAGGCACAACAGACCCGCGACAACCAACAGCAATGGCGTAACCCTGCGCGGTTCCACGAATATGACAGTTAACGGGGTAAAACCTGTGGCAATCGCGCCGATGGTTGGTGAATGGTTATAATTGGCTTGTCCTTTCCCGGATTCTACTTTAAGCCTACCCAAATTGCATGGACCCCGAGAAGCATTCCGCCGAGGCTGTCGGCGAGATGGCCCCACCCCCAGCAAGATCTGAACGCGATCCCGGAGAAATTCTTTCCGTGGAGGGGGTGATGAATGAGCCTGACGCCATTGCTCTCCACCAGGAGCTTGCCGGTTTTCTGGGGCGCAAGGGCAATCTGGATGAGCACCAGGCAAAGCGCCTGCGCAAATCCTGGGAATCCTTGTCGCCGGCACTGAAGGAGGACAGCCCCATGCGCCGGAAGCTGGATGCCGGGTTCGAAACGTTGCGCGGCCGGATCCACCGGCAGGTAGAGGAGCGGAACAGGGAATTCGCCGGCCTCGAAGAACAGATCGAGCAGCTGAAGCAGAGCCTTCAGTCCAACGATCTGAAATCGTCCCAGCAGCTGGAACAGAAAATCATCAACGGCCTGAACCGGATCAAGGGTTTGTCTGCCCAGCGTCGGCAGAAAGTGATCGGCGACCTGGAGGCGCTGCAACCGAAAATCAAGAAGCTTGCCTCGTGGAAGAGTTGGGGTACCGAACAGGTTCGTGAAAAAATCATCGACGAGATTCGGAATATCCACGACTACGAAACCGATCTCGGGAAAATTGCCAAGCGTATCCAGCAGGCCCGGGAGGAATGGAAGCAATGGGACCTCTCCGGTGAAGGCGGCGACCACAAGCTGTATGCCGTGTTCGACTCCGTATGTACCAAGGCATATGAACCCTGCAAGGCGCATTTCGAAAACCTCCGGAAACACCGCCAGGCTGCCAGCAAACACCGTTTTCAGGTCTGTGAAATCCTGGAAAACGCCTACGAGGAAATCGATTGGCGAAGCCCTGACTGGAAGGCGATACAACAACTCATCCGGGAGCAGACAGCTCGGTGGCGCAAGCTCGGGCCGGCGGACTATCGTGACCGCAAGCCCCTGGCCAGGCGATTCGACGCAATCGTCTCCCGATTTGAGGGCCCCCTTGATCGAGAGCGCAAGCGCAATCTGAAGCAGCGCCAGGAACTGATCGAGACGGTGCAGGGCCTGGCCACCCTGGAGGACTCACGCAAGGCCATGTCCGAACTGCAGGGATTGAAAAAACAGTGGCGGGTCACGGTGTCAGGCAGCCGCAAGAAGGAACAGGCGGTCTGGAACCGGTACGTCGATGCCTGCGAAGCCGTCTACAAACGTAACCGGGCATCCAGGAAAGCCTTCGAAAGCCAGCTGGCGGAACAACTGGAGGTCAAGAATCAGCTCTGTGCGGAAATCGAGGCCGCGGTCAGGGAAATCCCCGGTGACCCGGAGGATCTGGCATCGCGACTGCAACAATGGAAATCCGCCTGGGAGAAAAGCGGCCGGACACCCAAACACCAGGAAAAACAGATCCAGAAGCGATACCGTGACGCCATGGATGCAGCCCGAAACATCCTGTCTGATATCCGCAGGGCGGCTCAATCGACACTGAATGCGCATCTGTTCCGGCGGGCCGCCGCCTGTGCCGAACTGGAAGCCGGGATCCTGAACGGCCGTTCCCCGGATGTGGATGCAAGACGGGCGGATTTCGATGCCCTCCCCCCCCTTGCGGATGATCTGCAAGGCAGGGTGGACGCCCGATTTCAGGCTGCCGCGGACGCCGCAGGCAACGACAAAATGCTGCAGGAACTGCAGGGGTCCCTGGGACGGAACTTTGAACGCATCAACGGGTACCTGCTTCAGTTGGAAATCAATGCCGGAGTGGATTCTCCCGTCGCCTATGCCAGACAGCGCATGGCGCTGCAGATCGGACGCCTGTCGGCCGCACTGGGCAAGGAGGCGGATCAGGAGCTCCTGGAAAACCAGGCCCTGGTGGAACGCATCCATACCACCGGCGCCGTATCGGCCTCGCAGCAGGTCGAAATCAACCAACGGTTCGAGACCGGCTACCAGGCCCTGTATTCCCCGGACGTACAACCACAAAGATCATGACCACCATCAAGCAAGACGACCTGATCCTGAGCGTCGCGGACAGCCTGCAGTACATCTCGTACTATCACAGTCCCGATTTCGTCCAGGCAATGCACTTGGCCTGGCAGAAGGAGGAGTCGGAATCCGCCAAGAATGCGATCGCACAGATTCTCATCAATTCCCGCATGTCGGCCGAGGGCAAACGTCCAATCTGCCAGGATACCGGGATCGTGGTGGTGTTCGTGAAGGTGGGCATGAATATCCGCTGGGATGCGGACCTGACCCTGCAGGAAATGATCGACGAGGGAGTGCGCAGGGCCTACCTGGACACGGATAACCCCCTGCGTGCCTCCATTGTTTCTCCACCTGTCGGCAGGCGGATGAACACAAGGGACAACACGCCATCCGTGACCCACGTCGAGATGGTTCCGGGGGATACGGTCGAGATCACGGTCTCCGCAAAGGGAGGCGGTTCGGAAAACAAGAGCAAGTTTACCATGCTCAACCCCAGTGACAGCGTGGAAGACTGGGTGCTGAAGACGGTCCCGACCATGGGCGCCGGCTGGTGCCCGCCCGGCATTCTCGGGATCGGGATCGGCGGCAGTTCCGAGAAGGCCATGGTCCTGGCCAAGGAATCCCTCATGGATCCCATTGATATTCAGGAGCTCATGGACCGGGGACCTGAAACCGCCACCGAGGAGATGCGTCTTGCGTTGTACCGGAAAGTCAACCAGCTCGGTATCGGCGCACAGGGCCTTGGCGGACTGACAACCGTTCTTGACATCAAGATCAGGGAATTTCCCACCCACG
The DNA here is from genome assembly GCA_965213885.1 of Candidatus Poriferihabitaceae bacterium. Taxonomy (GTDB): domain Bacteria; phylum Pseudomonadota; class Gammaproteobacteria; order Arenicellales; family Poriferihabitantaceae; genus VYFG01. Next base: position 1,237,510 of record OZ243919.1, on the reverse strand, counting down.
CCGCCTCTCTTCCGGTCGCCATGATCCCTAATTGCGCCGCGACCCGGCACCTGCATTTCACCCTGGACGGTTCCGGTCCGGCCAGGTTCAGCCAGCCCAAGATTTCCGACTGGCCGGAACTGGCATGGGATCCCAAAGAGGGATCACTCAAGGTGGACCTGGACAACATCACCGCCGAGGAAGTCACCCGATGGAAGCCGGGGCAGACTCTTCTGCTCAGCGGCAAGCTGCTCACGGGCCGGGATGCCGCCCACAAGCGCATCGCCGAATACCTGGACCGCGGCGAGTCCCTGCCCGGAGGTGTGGACTTCACCGATCGCTTCATCTATTACGTGGGTCCGGTCGACCCGGTGCGCGACGAGGCCGTGGGACCGGCAGGCCCCACCACAGCGACCCGCATGGACAAGTTCACCGACATGATGCTGGAGAAGACCGGTATTCTCGGCATGATCGGCAAGGCTGAACGCGGTGACGCCGCGGTGGAAAGCATCCGCAGACACAGGTCGGTCTACCTGATTGCCGTTGGCGGGGCGGCTTATCTGGTATCCCGCGCCATCCGCTCTGCCCGGGTAGCCGCCTTTGAGGACCTTGGCATGGAGGCGATCTATGAATTCGACGTGGACGAAATGCCGGTAACCGTGGCCGTGGACGCCAGCGGCGAGTCAGTCCACAAGACGGGTCCGGCCTACTGGCGGGAGAAGATCAGGGTGGCGGCACCTGCCTGACCCGGCGGCTATGCCGCATGCCTGCGATGCCTAGTACTTGCCGTCGAGCTTGTCCTGCACCGCACGGAACATTCCGCGCATCATTTTCACTTCCTGGGTATACATCTGCACCCGGTTGAACAAGCGGGTCATCTTGCGATGGAGCCTTGAGGAACGTCCGTCACTGAACTCGATCCGCCGGACGAAGTCCTGAAGGTGGTCGTAGAAATGCCGCATCTCCTGTGCACTGGCCAGGCGATCGGCTGGTGCTCCGGTCTCCAGAGCCAGAGGTTCCAGCTGGTTGCGGAGTTCATACAGTATGATCAGTGCCGCAGAGGCCAGATTGAGGGAAGAGAACGATTCCTCCGCCGGTATCCGGACCAGGAAACGGCAACGTTCCAGCTCTTCATTGGTCATTCCGCTACTTTCGCGCCCAAACAGGATCGCCACCGGGGCCCTGCCCTCCGGCTGTGCGAACTCCCCGGCGACGGTCTCGGCGGCTTGTTCTGGGGTTTGCTCGGGCCATTGTATCGACCGGGCGCGGGCGGTCGTTCCGACCACCAGAGAACAGTCCGCGATGGCCTCATCCAGGTCACGCACCACCCGGGCGCCTGCAAGTATCCAGTCCGCGCCCGCAGCCCTGGCTGTGGCCACCGGACTTGGAAAATCCACTGGGTCCACCAGCACCAGTTGTGATATGCCCATGTTGCCCATGGCTCTGGCGGTAGCCCCGATATTGCCGGGATGTGTAGGTTGGATCAGAACGACTCGGATATAATCCAGCGCTTTCATCTGCGCGATTCTGCATCAAGGCACGACCAATTGAAATGTCCACGGATCGGGAACCGGCACGTCGGTACCGTCAATCCGTTCACGTCTCGTCCACCCATCCGGGTCATTACCGCCACATCCATGGACCCCATCATCAATATTGGAATCAAAGCCGCGCGACGGGCTGGAAGCCTGATGATCCGTTATCAGGATCGTCTGGAACAGGTCTCCGTGAAAAAAAAAGGACGCCGGGATTTTGTCAGCGAAATCGATCGACTGGCGGAGGAGGAAATCATCGCCATCATACGCCAACGTTATCCCAGCCACCGCATTCTGGCGGAGGAAAGCGGGGCGAATGGCGGCGAACCCCACTCAGGGAGCGACATGCCGGAATGGATTATTGATCCCCTGGACGGCACCACCAACTTTCTTCATACCGATCCGCATTTCGCCGTGTCCATCGGCGTTCGCACGAAGGGAACCCTGGAACACGCGGTCATTTTCGACCCGCTCAGGGATGAATTGTTCACTGCCAGCCGCAATGAAGGCGCCCAACTCAATTCCCGCCGTATCCGGGTCAGCGGGAAAGGCAGTCTGAACGAATCCCTTTTGGGTGCCGGGTTTTCCATTCGGAACCTGCACAAGACCGACAATGTCCTGCGGGTAATGCGGGCCCTCCTTCCCAAGGTCAGCAACCTCAAGATCAGCGGTTCCGCCGCTCTGGACCTGGCGTATGTGGCATGCGGACGACTGGACGGATTCTGGGAACAGGGCATCGATGCCTGGGACATGGCCGCCGGCAGTCTGTTGGTCAGGGAAGCCGGCGGACTCGTAGCGGATTTTTCCGGGGGTCAGGAATACCTGGAACGCGGAGATATCGTTGCCGCCAATCAACGTCTTTTCAATGAGCTTCTGACAGTCGTCAAATCCCGGTTCGACACTACTCCGTGAGCAAACCTGGAGTGCACACGCCGATGATGTGCAGGTATTTATAAGGTATTCATTAATTTTTGCAAACACCATCACCCTGGCTGGTTTCGTGTGGGATGTAACAGCGCCCCACAGCTGCGTTCCAATGCTCGGCAATGGAATTGCCATTACCTTTACACAGTGCCTTGCTGCGGAACACCACAGGGGCGCCGAATCCGTAATTATCACTTGGGCAGAGCACTTCTCCTCCCGATATCCCAGGCGCTACTGCGCCAAATGAACGGCGCCCGGCGCAGAATATGGTCCGACAACCAGATGGCAATCTGTTACTGGTAGTAGCTATCCGGTTGACCACGTTTCAGGCGTTGAAACAGTCCAACCAAAATAACCTCCATTCATCGCCTATATCCCCTGCTTCGGCTACTTTTATTTCTCATAATTAATAAATCTACGGCACATTATCCGCCACGCAACATGGATTTCTAATTTCTAAGTAACTATTGACATATTGCACTGCATCAACATATAGTTTCTTTTTTTTGAGAAACTTTATGGCCAGAAAAATTACGCCCTTACCCCTGCCCGCCTCCCCGGTCGTCGATTCGGCGGAGGCATTTGGCGCGTTTGTACGCAGCCTGCGCACGCAACAACAACTGCGTATCGATAATGCCGCTGCACTGTGCGGTGTTTCGGTTCAGCTGCTCTCGGATCTTGAAAATGGTAACCGTTCCGTCGGCCTGGACAAGGCCCTGGCGGTTGCACGGCAACTGGGGCTCACCCTGCTGGCGGTACCAAAATCGGCGCAACCCCAGGCAATTGCCGCCATCAAGAGTCAGTCATTATGACAACCCACAGCCTTTCGGCCTGGATTGGTGAACAACAGGTCGGCACCCTGAGCTTTCACGATGATATCGGGCGCTTCTCTTTCGAATACGAACAGGGCTGGGTGACGAATAGCGACGCTTATCCAATCTCCCCCGCCCTCCCGTTCCGGCGTCCGGACGACCAAACGGATGAACTGCACTCGGTCAACGTACGCCGCTTCTTTGAGAACCTGCTGCCCGAAGGCAAAGCCCTGGAGGATGCGGCTGCAGTGCACACGGTCTCAAAAGGCAACCTGTTTGGTCTGCTGCGCTGGCTGGGCCAGGAGAGTACAGGTGCGCTTGTCCTGTTGCCTGAAGGCACCCTGCCGGCCCGGGTTGAACCGATCGTGCGTGAAGTCGCCTTTGAAGAGCTCTCCGAGCGCATCCATGACCGGGCCAATCGTCCCTTCAATGTATGGGACGGCCGGGTACGCATATCCATTGCCGGTTACCAGGATAAACTGGCGGTCTATGTTGATGAGGAAGGAAAGCTGTTCCTGGTGGAAGGCCGGCTGGCTTCGACACATATCCTCAAGCCGGAACCGATGAACCCCAAGCTATCCAGGCTGGTAGCCAATGAGCACTTTTGCTTGAAGCTGGCTACCGCACTCGGTATACCCTCGGCCGAGGTAGAGATTGTACGAGCACCGGAGCCGGTACTGATGGTCAAACGCTTCGACCGCATCAAACACGACCGCCATGTCGAGCGTTTACATGCGGTGGATAGCTGCCAGGTGCTCAATCTCAGCGTCAACCACAAGTATGAACGCAATTTCGGCAGTGGGCGTGATGTCGCCACTATTCGGGACGGCGTCAGTTTCGAGAAGCTCTTCTCCATCGCTTCGCTCACCCTGTCTCAAGCGGCCACGCGCATGGCGCTGATCCGTTGGGCGATCCTGCAATACCTGATCGGCAACAGTGATGCGCATGGCAAAAATATCTCGTTTCTGGTCGAGCCGGGTGGCCTACGCCTCGCCCCTGCTTACGACCTGGTTTCGGTGTGCATCTACCAGGATATCGAACACGAATTTGCCATGGCCATCGGTGACGAGTTCGACATGACTAAAGTCCGCGCCTCCGATTGGGCAGACTTTTCCGACCGCTGTGACATCGAACGGCGCCTTCTGGTGCGTGAGATGAACCGGATGATCAAAGTGCTCAGAATCCAGCTGCCGACATTACTATCTCTACCCAATTACATTGCGGAAGAGCGCTCCATACTGCAGAAGATCTCGGACATGGCCCTGCAACAGGCTGATCGACTGGAAGTCGATGCGAAAATGATTGCGAAAGTGGTCATTGAATAGAAGCGGGTGCCTCTTCAACCCGTTCCAATGAGCGACTTCAAGAGACGGCACAAAACCGATCAATACCTAAAAACAATAAGTAGAGCAGCGTAACGGCATGAGTTTATTAGGAAAAAAAGAACAACATACACCAATGATGCGTCAGTATCTGGCCATCAAGGCGGAATACCCAGGCATGTTGTTGTTCTACCGCATGGGGGATTTCTACGAACTGTTCTATGAGGATGCAGTAAAGGCGGCAGGCGTCCTCGACATCACACTCACGTCCCGGGGAAAGTCGGCCGGGGAGCCCATTCCCATGGCTGGCGTGCCGTTCCACAGTGTGGACCAGTATCTGCAGAAGCTCGTGGCCGCCAACATGCCTGTGGCAATCTGCGAACAGATTGGCGACCCCGCCGCCAGTAAGGGTCCGGTGGAGCGCCGGGTTGTCCGGATTGTCACGCCGGGGACCCTGACCGAGGAGAACCTGCTGTCGGGCCGGCAGCAGAACCTGGTGGCGGCGCTGCTGGTCCAGGAGGGCCGGGTGGGAATGGCCGCGCTGGAGATTTCCAGCGGAAACTTTGAAGGTCTTGAACTGGATTCCGTGTCCGGCATCGGGGACGAGCTGACGCGCATAGGGGCGGCTGAAGTGCTACTCGGGCAACACCAGGAAAGTACCCTCGGGATCGGTGGAGCCAGCACCGTACCGGACTGGTATTTCGACCGGGCCCGTGCAGAGACGATACTGGCTGACCAGTTCGACACCCATGACCTGAACGCGTTCGAATGCCACCGCTACCCGCTTGCCACTCGCGCTGCGGGCGCCCTGGTCCAGTACATCCGCGACCTGCACGGCAACCGGGCACCGCACATATCCGGCATCCGCTTTGTGCAGCAGAACAATACCCTTGTGGTGGACTCGGTGACTCGGGCCAACCTGGAGGTCGAAGTGGGCCAGGACGGCACGACCCGACACGCGCTGATCACACTGATGGATCAGTGTGCAACACCCATGGGGGCGCGCCTGCTGCGCCGATGGGTCCGTAATCCAACCCGGGACCGGATGACACTTGACCGGCGCCATGACGCCATCGACTGGCTTGTCGACGGTCGGCGTTACGAGGATCTTGTTCCGTTGCTTCGAGAGGTCGGCGACATGGAGCGGATTCTCGCCAGGATGGCAATGAAGACCGCCCGGCCGAGGGATCTCGTACGCCTCCGTGCAGGTCTGTCCGTATTGCCTGAAATCAGCCGGTTGTTATCGAGCATGCCGACCGCGCTGCTGAATGACACGCGGTCAGCGCTTGAGCCCAGGCCGGATACCCTGGACCTGCTGACACGCGCGATCAAGGACGACCCGCCCAGTGTCATTCGCGACGGCGGCGTCTTGCGCGATGGATTCGATGAGGAACTCAGGGAATATCGCCATCTGCAACACGATGCCAAAGACTTTCTCATGCAATTGGAGGAGAAGGAGAAACGCGACACCGGCGTCGCCAACCTGCGGGTGCGATACAACCGGGTACACGGATACTACATCGAATTGCCACGCTCCCAGTCCGATGAAGTGCCGGAACACTATGTCCGCAGGCAGACGGTCAAGAACGCCGAGCGTTTCGTGACCGCGGAACTGAAGGAGTTCGAAGACCGCATCCTGAGCGCCCGCGGCAAGGCCCTGACGCGGGAAAAGTGGCTGTACGAGGCACTGCAGGAAGACCTGGGGAAGGACATCGACGGACTGATGCCCTGTGCCGCTGCATACGCTGAACTTGACTGTCTGCAAAACCTGGCGGAGCGGTCGAACAGCCTCGATTGGCACAGGCCCCGGTACAGTGACGACCCCGTGCTGGAGATCACATCCGGACGCCACCCGATCGTGGAGACCATGCCGGGTACCAGCTTCATTCCCAACAATACGATGCTGGACGACGAGGTCCGGATGCAGTTGATTACGGGTCCGAACATGGGGGGAAAGAGCACGTATATGCGCCAGGTGGCCATCATCGCGCTACTCGCCCACAGTGGTAGCTTTGTCCCCGCACAGACAGCCACGTTCGGCCCCCTCGACCGCATCTTCAGCCGTATCGGTGCATCGGACGACCTCGCCGGCGGCCGCTCGACGTTCATGGTGGAAATGACCGAAATGGCCCAGATCCTGCGCAACGCAACCGAGCAGAGCCTGGTCCTCGTGGACGAGATCGGCAGGGGAACCAGTACATTTGACGGACTTTCTCTGGCATGGGCCTGCGCCGGCGACCTGGCCCGGCAGATCCGTGCATTCACCCTGTTCTCCACCCATTACTTTGAACTCACCTCGCTGGCAGAACAGCTCGGGGGGGTGTCCAATGTCCACCTGGATGCCGTTGAACACGGCCACCGTATCGTGTTCCTGTACAGCGTCAAGGATGGACCCGCCAGCCAGAGCTACGGCCTGGAGGTCGCCCGGCTTGCGGGCATGCCGGAACACCTGATCACGGAAGCACGGGGCAAGCTGGCGGAACTCGAAGAGCATTACCAGGAGGGCAGCGGTCCGGAAAGCGACAGCCCAAACTTCCAATTCAGCCTGTTTGCGCCGGCCCGGCACGAGGAGGAGGCCGTCGTAGCACGCCTTCGGGCGCTGGAGCCTGATGATCTCTCCCCCCGCGAAGCGCTTGATATCCTGTACGAATGCGCCCGGGTTCTCGCACAGAGGGACGGCCGCAATTGAAACAATTATCCCGGGAAAGATAGTACAATCGCCGTCTTTCTTTTCACGCCGATTTTCCCAGTGGTTCAATGACCTACGTTGTTGTCGAGTCCTGTATCAAATGCAAGTACACCGATTGTGTGGAAGTCTGTCCGGTCGACTGTTTCCACGAGGGACCCAATTTTCTCGTCATCGACCCTGAGGAGTGCATTGACTGCAGTCTCTGTGAGCCTGAATGCCCCGTCAATGCGATCTACGCGGAGGATGACCTGCCCGAGGAACAGAAGCATTTTCTTGACCTGAACACCGAACTCAGCCAGGAATGGCCGGTGATCACGGAGATGAAACCGGCTCCCGAGGATGCGGATGACTGGAAGGATATCAAGGAAAAGATCCAGTACCTGGAGCGCTGAACAGGCACCCGGCGGATACAACCAGTCCATTCCGCCCGCGTCAGTGCCCGCCGGATACGTCCGGCGACATCACTGGCTCGAACCGGGATTCCGCAAACTGGCGGAACGACGGTCAGCCGTAGCCCCGGCAATCAAACTCCCGCCCACATTGGCTGGAAATCCGTGTTCTGCTGAATGGGGCTGATCGGCCGGGTACCGATCCCGGTATCCGCGCGGGGCACCAGCAGGCGGCCGGAAACACTCCGGCATCCCCTGTCAATGATCTTTGAAACCCCGGATGGCTACAATCATCGCGCCGCTCACGTTTGTTACCAGTTACGATCACTGACAAAGCCCGGGTTCGCTGTTGCCTGACGAGGGGGGCAGTTTCAACCTGGGTGATTTTTGACCGAAGTTGGAAGGAAGAACAGACAAGCTGATGTTGCCCGCCAGTTTCGTACGCCTGGGGAGTCCCTTCGCTTAATACCATTAGCCAGACCCGGTATCAGGTAAATCCCTAATTGCCATATCAATGCGAACCCACTTTTCCGGGATGTATGAAAAAACTGAAACCCCCGTCAGACCACGGCGTCACGGGCACAAGAAAATTCCGACCTGATCATACGGAAAGGAAATGACATTGCGTGATCATCGAGTGGCCCAATTGGCTGCTCAATGACATCCCCCTGCAAACGATTGCGGCAATGCAGGGAGATATCAAGACGTGCCACGGACTGCACAAGAAAGCCGGCTGCCGGGTCCTGAAAGACCGCCACTCGAATTTATTGGGGGGCGATCGTTGCGTGATATCCTTCCGCGATTTCTGCAAATCTCGCCCTGCATCGAATGGAAGACCAAGACGCCACCATCTACCTGAAGGACTATCGCCCGCATCCCTACCGGATCCGAACCACCCACATGGAGCTGGATCTGGATGCCCGCCTCACCAGGGTACGCACCGTGCACGAAGTGGAGTGCCGTGCAGAAACCCCAGAGCCGCTGGCACTTGACTGCGAAAATCTCGACGTTGAGTCTGTACGCATCGACGGTCGGGAACCCGCGGAGGGACTGGTGGCCAGGGAGGGGAAGAAGCTGATCATTGCCGGGCTTCCGTCGTCATGCCGGGTGGAAATTGTCAACACCCTTGATCCATCGGCGAATACACAGTTAAGCGGCCTTTACCTGTCGGGCAGCATGCTCTGCACCCAGTGCGAGGCGGAAGGCTTTCGCAGGATCACCCCCTCCATCGACCGACCGGACAATCTGGCCACCTACCGGGTGACGTTGCGGGGACCGTCGAACCTGTATCCCGTTCTTCTATGCAACGGCAATCTCGTCAGGCAGGAAGTGAACAACGGTGTCCACATCACCGAATGGCATGATCCCTTTCCGAAACCCACCTACCTGTTCGCGATCGTTGCCGGTAATCTCTCCTACCTGAAAGACCGGTTCCTCACCCGCAGCGGCCGCGACGTGGCGCTGCACTTCTACGCCGATGACCGGGATATTCACAAGTGCCGTTTCGCCATGGAGGCGCTCAAGCATGCCATGCGGTGGGACGAGGAAACATTTGGCAGGGAATACGACCTGGATCTGTACAACGTGGTGGCCGTGGAAGATTTCAACATGGGGGCAATGGAAAACAAAAGCCTCAACATTTTCAACACCAGGTATGTCCTGGCCGATCCGGACGTGGCGACCGACTCGGCCTTTCACGAAGTGGAAACGGTGATTGCCCACGAATACTTCCATAACTGGTCCGGTAACAGGGTGACTTGCAGAGACTGGTTCCAACTCAGTCTGAAGGAAGGGTTCACCGTATTCCGCGAACAATGCTTTGGCGCCCACATGCGTTCTCCCGGGGTCACGCGCATCGACCATGTCGATCGATTGCGCAATCGTCAGTTTCCGGAAGACGCCGGGCCGCTGGCACACCCCGTTCGGCCGGAGTCCTACCAGGAGATCAACAATTTCTACACCGCAACCGTGTACGAAAAGGGCGCGGAGGTAGTTCGCATGCTGCAGGTGCTGACAGGGCAGGAGGCTTTCCGCCGCGGTACGGATCTCTATTTTGACCGTCATGACGGGGAAGCGGTCACCACGGATGACTTTGTCGCCGCCATCGAGGACGCCGCCGGAGGTGAAGCGGAATTCGATTTCACCGCCTTCAAACGGTGGTATAGCCAGGCGGGCACACCGGAAGTGAGTGCCGAAGGAGACTATGATTGTTCCACAGGCCGTTACAGCCTGTATTTCCGGCAGCATTGCCCGGCAACTCCAGGACAAGCGGACAAGCTTCCGTTTGTCATTCCCATTGTCGTATCCCTGCTGGATTCCGAGGGATCCCACATGCCGTTCGCCGACGGCAGTAACGAGCAGGTTCTGGTGCTGTCCGAGCAGGCACAACAGTTCGTGTTCGAGGATATCCCCCGAAAACCCGCCCCCTCCCTGCTCCGGCGGTTTTCTGCCCCTGTGAAGCTGAAAATCGGGCTGGAACCCGCGGATCTTGGCACCATAGCAAGATACGATGATGATCCATTCAACCGCTGGGAGGCGGGACAACGCCTGTTCGGGCAGGTGATACTAGAAAATCTGGAGAGGTTCCGGGCGGAAGAGCCGTACCGTTTCGATGACGGAATCATCGACCTTCCCGGTGAATTGGTGAAGTCTTCGGGAGAGGACCCGATGCTCACCGCGAGGCTCATTACCCTGCCCGGAGAGGCATGGCTGGGGGAATTGTCCAAACCGATCGATCCGCACGGAATATCCGAATCACGCCTGGCGCTGATGCGATGCATCACCTCCACACACTATGAAGCGATCCTGGAGCGTTATCAGTCCCTGCAAGCGGTCAATGATGGCGGCATGGGGGCCGCGCAGAGTGGCATCCGTGCCCTTCGGGACGCCTGCCTCGCCCTGCTGGTATCACTGGACACGAACGAGGTTCAGGAACTGGCCAGAACACAACTGAAGCAGGCGCGGAATCTGACGGACCGAAATTCTGCCTTGACGGCCATAGCGCATTCCAGTATGCCTGACAGGCAGGAATTGCTGGATGAGTTTTACCGGACGTGGCAAGACGAGGCACTGGTCGTGAACATGTGGCTGCGCATCCAGGCTACAGCCCGGCAGGCAGGTGTGCTGGCGAAGGTCAAGGAACTGACGGCCCATCCTGCTTTCGATCATGCCAACCCCAACAAGGTCTATGCATTGCTGCTGGCATTTGCCCGTCTCAATCCTTTCGCGTTTCATCGCCACGACGGTGCGGGCTATGCTTTTGCCGCCGACTGGGTGCAAAAGCTGGACAAGACCAACCCCCAGGTGGCCGCCACACTGGCCGCTTCCCTGACCTCCTGGCGGGACATGCTGCCGGAACTCGGTGGACCGATGAAGTCCGCACTGGAGCATGTCGGTGAATCCGTGTCCCTCTCGGCGGATGTTTCGGAATTGGTGTCCCTTTCGCTGAAGCCCGGGTAGACAGGGTCCCTACGGCATGACATTGCTACGGCCAGGAGATGAGCTATCCGCACTGATCCGGGAACGTACCCTTCATCGTCAATATTTCGCAAATCCAGTAAACCTGGCAACCGGATATCCTGCCAGGCTGTTGCCGATGGTTGCTTCTGCGGTTCAGCCGTTCGGGCCCTGGTCCAATTCATTGGCGATCATGGCTTCGACCTGCTCGAGCGCCCCCCTGTTCTGTTCAACCAGCCTCCTACCCTGGAGGCCATACTCATCCCGCATCCCGGCGTCCTCAAACAGCCGATGCACCACTTCCACCAGTTCCTCTTCATTGCCCACCTGAATTCCAGCGCCATGGACAAGAAACATCGAGGAGATTTCAGCGAAATTGAACATGTGCGGCCCGAACACGACCGGTCGTTCCAGTGCCGCGGCCTCAAGCAGGTTGTGTCCTCCCACCGGAACCAGGCTGCCCCCCATGAAAACGACATCACAGGCGGCGATATATTTGGTCAACTCCCCCATCCTGTCCACCAGGAGTACCCTGACCGATTCGTCGAGCTCCCCGGACTGGCGGGTTGCTAGAATCGTTGCAAGTTTTTCCCTGTGGCACAACTTGTCCACGGAGGCGAAGCGTTCCGGGTGTCGGGGTACCAGAATGAGCAGCAGGCCCGGGATCCGGACCGCCAGTTTCCGGAAGGCGCTGATCAGGATGTCCTCTTCGCCGTCATGTGTGCTGGCAGCGAGAAACACCGGGCGGTTCCAGCCCAGTCGGCGACGAATCGCTTCACCTGCCTCGGAGACGCTGACAGATAGCTTGACATCGAATTTCATGCTGCCGGTCACCCGTATTCGGTCACTTTGGGCCCCGAGATCCTTCAGGCGTTCCGCATCGGACTCGGACTGTACTGCGAATCGGGAGATTCCGGAAAGCGTGTCGGCAACCAGTCGGCGATATCTCCGGTAGCCCCTCCAGGATCTCTCGGACATCCGTACGTTGGCATAGATCAGCGGGATATCGGCCTGACGGCAGGCCGCAATGAGATTGGGCCAGATTTCTGTTTCCATCACCAGACCGATCGCCGGACGGCAGCGCCGCAGGAAACGGAGCACGGAGCCCGGATAATCATAGGGCAGATAGCAATGCTGGACCTGGTCCCCCAATACCATCCTCACACGTTCGGATCCGGTGACGGTCATCGTCGTGACAGTCACTGTGCGTTCCGGCCAGCGCGCCAGCATGCGATGGATCAGCGGAACGGCAGCGTTGACCTCCCCAACAGATACGGCATGTATCCAAACGCTTCCCGCAGGCGGGGCCGGTCCCGCAAACCCAAAACGCTCAGCAATACGCTTGCGGTAACCCGGATATCTGATTCCCCTGATCGCAAGACGAAGCAGAACCCAGGGCAATACCAAGTACAGGATCAGCCGGTACCCGGTCAGCATGAGTTCACTCGTCCAGCCAGTCACGGGGCCGAAGAAAATCCCGGTATAGCCGCTCCTCCTCGCTTCCTGGCGCGGGGCGCCAGTCATACCGCCAGGACACCCGGGCCGGGAGAGACATCAGAATCGATTCGGTTCTCCCCCCGGACTGCAAACCGAAGATGGTGCCACGGTCATATACCAGGTTGAATTCCACGTATCTTCCACGGCGATAATGCTGAAATTCGACATGATCGCCAGTGTAGGGGTGATTGCGTCTCCTTTCAACGACCGGCAGATATGCCTTCAGGTAGCTGTCACCAACGGACTGTACGAAAGCGAAGGCCTGGTCAAATCCGCCTTCGGTGAAGTCATCGAAGAACAGACCCCCGATTCCCCTGGGTTCATTTCTGTGGCGCAGGAGGAAATAGTCATCGCACCATTGTCTGAATCGGTCATAGTAGTCCGTGCCGAAGGGCGCGCAGGCTTCCCGGGCGGTACGATGCCAGTGAACACAATCCTCCTCGAATCCGTAGTAAGGGGTCAGATCGTAGCCGCCGCCGAACCACCATACCGGGTCCGGCTCGTCGGGACCTGCAACGAAAAGCCGTACGTTCATGTGGGACGTCGGAACAAACGGATTGCGTGGATGGATGACGAGGGAGACACCCGCTGCCTCGAATGGTTTGCCGGCAATCTCCTGGCGCCGTACCGAAGCCGCGGGGGGCAAGGCATCTCCACGCACGTGGGAAAAGTTCACACCGCCCTTTTCGATCAGTATCCCCTCCTCGATAACCCTCGTGCGTCCGCCACCTCCATTGGGATGCTGCCAGCTGTCCTCCCGGAAGCACTTGCCGCCGTCTGTCCGGGCAAGCTCATCGCAGATACGGTCCTGAAGGGAACGCAGATAGGCGATGACTGCGATCGTGTCCGGTTTTTCCGACCCGGGCAAGGGACCGCTCATGATCGCAACACCTCCCCCGAGATGGCATCAATGATCGTCGATGGTCGCGATGCCCGGCCGATGCCGGCATCAACGACCAGGTCTACACGATTGCCGAACACGCCGGCAACCCTGCCTGCGCTTTTCAGCGGCATCTGCCCGGCGATATTGGCACTGGTGGAAACCAGCGCCATGGAGGCGGCGTGACAAAGTCTGGCAGTCGGCGGATGCGAGGTGATGCGTACTGCAATGGAATGGTGAGTCCCCCTGACCAGCCGCGGGACAATTGTCGCTGCTGGGCATATCCAGCTGACTGGTCCCGGCTGCGGACAAAGCATCTTGTCGAACAGGGACTGATCAGACGTCGCCAGGTAAGGCAACAACCGTTCGATCCGATCTGAAACCAGTATCAGCCCCTTGTCCCAGCTTCGTTTTTTCATCGCCAGAATCCGCCGGACAGCTTCGGCATTGCGTGGATCACAGCCAAGTCCGAAGCATGCTTCGGTCGGATAGGCAACAACCCCGCCGGTACGCAGTAGATTCGCAGCTTCCTCGATGGAGCCGAAGAGACTACTGCGCATCACCGGACCCGGCCATACGCCGCTCCCTTCCGATCGCACGGTATCCAATGTCCCTGCGGCACCATGAGCCCTCCCAATGGATTTGTTCTGCACCGCTGTATGCAAGTGCCTGTGCCGCCTCCACACTACTACCGAATGCCGCCACGCAGAGTACCCGTCCCCCGTCCGTGAACACCAGGTCATCCATACAGGCGGTCCCGGCATGAAAGACCTTGACTCCGGTGGGTACACCGTTGAGACCATGAATTTCCTTGCCCCTGGCGCAGTCTCCCGGGTAGCCCTCCGCAGCCATGACCACACCCAGGCAGGCACGGGGGTCCCAGTCCGCCCTTTCCCCTTCCAGACGGCCATGCACCGTCGCCAGGCAGTGTGCGGCGAAGTCCGAGCGCAGGCGGCTCAGGACCGGTTGCGCTTCCGGATCACCGAACCTGCAGTTGAACTCGATCACCCTGGGGGAGCGGTCCTCACCGATCATCAGCCCGGCATAGAGAAATCCGGTATAGGGTGTTCCTTCATCCGCCATGCCCCTGACTACCGGCCGGATAACCTCCCTGAGTATCCTCTCGGCAAGCCCGTCGTCCACAACCGGCGCCGGCGAATAGGCCCCCATTCCGCCGGTATTCGGCCCGAGGTCGCCATCATACGCAGCCTTGTGGTCCTGGCTGGAGGCCATGGGCAGGACATTCCTGCCGTCCACCAGGCAAATGAAGCTTGCCTCCTCCCCGTCCAGGAACTCCTCGATGACAACCCTGTGCCCGGCCTCACCAAAATGGATGCCGGATAGCATGCCGCTAACGGCAGCTGCGGCGGAATTCCGGTCACATGCAATCACCACGCCCTTTCCTGCGGCCAAGCCATCCGCCTTGATGACTACCGGCAAACTCGCCTTGGCGACATGGGAAAGAGCTGGTTCCAGATCTGTGAATTCTGCATACCCTGCTGTCGGGATGCCATGGCGAACCATGAATTCCTTGGCAAATGACTTGGACGCTTCGAGCCTTGCGGCATCCGCCGTGGGTCCGAGACAGTGCAGGCCGGCGTCCCGGAAACGGTCGACGATACCCGCCACCAGGGGCAATTCCGGACCGACCACGGTGAGGTCGATCCCGTTTTCCTCAGTGAACCCAATCAAGCCATCAAAATCCATTACATCCAGATTCACGTTGCCCACGCCCTTCTCCCGGAGGGTGCCGGCATTGCCTGGTGCGACATAGACCCTGTCAACAATCGGAGAGTTCGCAAGCTTCCACGCCAGCGCGTGTTCCCTTCCACCGCTTCCGACAACCAGAACTTTCATCGTTGATGACCGTTTAATAATTCACCTTGTGAAGAACATCGTCATCGGTCCCGGAGCTTCCATCCGGCCCGGATGACAGGAAGGCAACATGGCCGGGCTCACGATTCATGACGATGGGATTTCCCCATGCATCAAGGATTTCCCTGTCGTCGAGTTTGGCGACCAGTCCATTGAGCGTATCCTGCACCAGATCATCATTGCCGGCGGCGATCACGACCTTGAGCCCGGTCGCCATCGTGGAAAGTACCCGTGAAGTTCTCGCCAGCGGCGAAGTCGGTTCTCCGACAGACTCCAATACTGATCCATCGCCACGCACCTGCTCATGATGGGATTCACCAGCAGAAAGAGAGCCGAAGCGTTCCTCGTACTCGCCGACCAGGTGGTGCACCATCATGTTGCTGGAAAATGCAGAGAGTCCGAACGAAGCGGCGAGTCCGATCCAGAAAGCGTTCCTGCTGACGCCGCCCTTCCGGCCCAGGTACTCCAGGCGCTCCTGTCCCGAGTAATGCAATTCCGCCAGACGCATGTGGTATCCGAAACTGCGGAAATACAGGTAATTCGCGGCCACCGGCCAAAGGAGCGAATAGATCACCCAGACGGCAGACTGGGAGGTGGCGAATACCAGGACCGTGGCGCCGGCCAAGTGCAGCCCGGCCCACAGCCACATCTTTCGGTACAGGGCCCAGAAGAAAAAGAAAAAAAATGCCGGCCAGTTCCAACTCAGGCGAAACCTGGGATCATGGATCGTGCCCATGCCGGAGAACCGGGCGGCATAATACTCCGCATTGGGTCCAACGTAGCGTGACAGTTCCGTACGGGTGTAGGTATTCGGGTCCCGTTCAGCTTCATCGGTTTCTCCCGAAACTCCGGATGGGTCTTCGGATCCTTCCTCCTCATCTTCCCACAGGTGGCCGCCATCCCTTTCATTGTGAACAAAACTGTAGCCGCAATACAGGCAGATGACCCACTCGCTGTCACATTGCTGCTGGCACCCCGGGCAACTGATGGGTCGGCCAAGATCGTTCACTCCGCTCTCGGCGCGATGCGTGTCATCACAACCGATTTCCCCGGATACAACCGAGGACTCCGGTTCCCGCACCGGGACTACACTACATCCGGCGCCGGCGTTGCGTATTGCGCCACAGATCCTTTCCGCTTCGTCTCTGGGATAGTCCTTCTTGAGTGATACCTCCCTGCCCGACAACAGTTTCTCCATGGTGGGCGGGCTGGAGTGAAAGAGTTCGCTCAATGCGCGAATTACCTGCTCACGATCTTCGTTCGGCAGAGTTGACCCATCCAGTACCACCTTGAACTTTCCCAATTCACCCATGAACCATTCCTCCGTTCAGTGTCTGAAATGCCGTGTGCCTGTGAAGACCATGGCAATTCCGTGTTCGTCGGCAGCCTTGATGACTTCCTCATCGCGCAACGAACCACCGGGCTGGATCACCGCAGTTATGCCCGCCGCGGCTGCATTGTCGAGTCCATCCCGGAACGGGAAGAACGCATCGGACGCCATGACCGCCCCTGAAACCTCGAGGCCGGCGTGCTCCGCCTTGATCGCAGCGATCCGAGAAGAGTTCACGCGGCTCATCTGGCCCGCGCCAATGCCTATGGTCATGCCGCCCCTTGCATAGACGATCGCATTTGACTTGACCATTTTCGCCACCCGCCAGGCGAATTGAAGGTCCGCCATTTCCCTTTCATCCGTCATCCTCTGGCTGACCACCCGCGTTGATTCACTCAGCTTCCGGTCTGGCTCCTGGACAAGCAGCCCTCCGGTAACCCGCTTGAAGTCCATCGGCACGGGCCCCTCTGTCCATTGGCCGCAGGCCAGGACCCTGACATTTTCCCTGCCGGCAAGTGCCCTGGCGGCATTTTCCGACACTCCCGGCGCCGCAATCACTTCGACGAACTGGCGGGCTAGTATCTCGGCTGCGGTTTCTTCATCCAGTTCACGATTGAATGCGATGATGCCACCGAATGCGGATTCCGGGTCGGTTGCGAAGGCTCGTTTGTAGGCCTGCAGCAGGCTGTTGTCCACGGCGACACCGCATGGATTGGCATGCTTGACAATGACGCATGCCGGGGATTCGTCAAACTGGCGAACACATCCAAGCGCCGCATCGGCATCGGCTATGTTGTTGTAGGAGAGTTCCTTGCCCTGCAATTTGCGGGCCCTCGACACACTCCCGGGCGGGGCATCAGTGTCCACGTAGAAGGCGGCCTTTTGATGGGGATTCTCCCCATAACGCATCCGCCGGTCGAGGTGCCACTGCATATTCAGTGTGCGCGGGAATCCATTTTCCGGTTTGCCGCTGCCGCGGCGACTCCCCATGAAATTCGCGATGACACCGTCATAGCGGGCAGTATGCTCAAAGGCCTTTGCCGCCAGATCAAACCGTGTCTCAAGATCCACGGCCCCCTGGTTTTCCGCCATCGAGTCAAGAACCCGGCCATAATCGGCAGCGTCCACGAGCACGGTTACATGGGCATGGTTTTTCGCCGCCGCCCTGAGCATTGCGGGCCCGCCGATATCGATATGTTCAATAGCCTGAGACAGTGGACAATCCGGATCGGCCACAGTGGACTCGAACGGGTAAAGATTGACCACGACGAGATCGATTGGCGATATGCCATGATCCCGCATCACCGAATCATCCTGTCCCCTGCGTCCCAAGATTCCGCCATGGATCACCGGGTGAAGGGTCTTTACCCGGCCGTCCATGATTTCACCAAACCCGGTGTGCTCACCGACCTCATGCACCGGAATTCCGGCTTCCCTGATCAATGTTGCAGTCCCGCCCGTCGAAAGGATAGTAATGTGGCGTTCGTGAAGTGCTCCGGCGAATTCCAGGATTCCGGTCTTGTCAGAAACACTGATTAGCGCAGTCCCGATTGGGTGCGACAATGTAGTCAAGTCTAGGCCTCTTTGCCGATATTGTAGATGCCGAGCTTCTTGCGCAGCGTATTGCGGTTGATGCCGAGCATACGGGACGCCTTGCTCTGGTTGTTGTTGCTTTGCTTCATGATGACCTCCAGCAGCGGTTTCTCAACCTGCTGCAGAACCATTTCATACATCCGGTTTGCCTCCTCCCCATTCAAGTCCTTAAGATACCGTTTGACGGACTTGCGCACGCATACCGCCAGCTTTCCACCTTGTTCGGATTGTTTCTTGCCGGATTGGTCGATGCTGGTTTTTTTCTCCACGGTGCTGTCTCTATTCTGGTTTCCTGATGATGCCGGAGATTTTCCGACAACAGTACCATCTGCCTGAAGAGGCGGCCAGTCAGGCTTGTATCGTTCCGGGTCAACCCGGAATCCAGGGGCGGAACAGGTTGCAATTTTATCTGTTTTCGGACGATCCGGACACCCTGCACGACCTCGCCCAGCCCTGAATATCATGCGAATCGAGCGCGGATGGTCCCGTAGAAGGCCCGACCGGTCGAACACATCCGGCGGTGTGGGCAGGATGTCATGATCCGGTTGATTACCACCATCTGGAAGCCGGAGACCGCTATACCCGACACATCAGATTCTGATTCCCTTACGCGTCATTGAAACCCGCAATCCCTGCCGCCAGAAACCGGCACTGCTGATGGCCCGGCCGGCTGCTATTCGGCCCTGGCGGCGCGATGACACGGCCTGGTCAGGCCATGTCCCCGCCATACGGTTCAGTATTCCGCGTGACTCACGTCAGAAACCGCACTCTGGACAGGTGCTGGTGTTCATTTTCCGAGGACGCGGCAAAGCGGACGCGGCCGCAGTTTCCAGGATGCAGTGTCCGTAAGCCCATAGCCTTTGCGGACATCCCTCATGGGCGACGATCGCCAATCCCTGTCGAACCCCTTTACGGCTCCAGGTCTCCGGCGTGATACCTGGGCTCAACCAGCGACCCGGACTTGCCGGGAGGCGATGCTCTCGCGTGAGCCTCATGCTGATTGTACGTACAGGGCGACGCAGGCAGTGGGTGGATGCCGGAATCTTCCTAATGACCTGGCCTGAAACCAGCCACGAAACTGACGGTAGAAAATCGAGTCGGCCGTTCCTTATTGGTGAGGACGGAACCGGGTCCTGCAGTGCGTTCTCCAATCTCCATTATGCCGCCGATTCAAGTACGATCTCCACGACGAATCCTACCGCCTGTTCATTGGGTTGGGCCAGCTCGAAATCCACTGTTACCAGTGCGCCTGATTTGAGCAGAGTTTCCTCATCGACCCCGAGGTATGAATCTGGCGGGAATATCCGCCGGCCGATGACCCTGCCGACACGATCGATCAGGGTCAGCTGCAGATCGGGATATGGTTGCGAAAACTCTGCCTGATTGACCAGTTTTACCGAAATGCTCAGTGCTCCGGGCACATCGGTGTGAAGCTCCACACGTGTGTTGGTGATGGAGAAACTGTACGTATCCCTCCTTGATGGCAGTTCACATGACGCGACGCGGCAGAACAGGGACAGGTATGGTCGGAATCGTTCGTCCTGGGCATACCCATCGACCAGATACGTGCGAACCTGCAAGCCCAGCAGGAACAGGAAACCCATCGCCACGATGAACCACAAGAAACCGGCAAGTGGATTCGGGCGGTCGGCTATATAGGCATCCACGCCGTTCATGGAGATGTTGCTCTGAACGGAAGGACTCTTGCCCGATGAGGCGGTTTCTTCCACTGTTTCAAAGGGATTGCGTTCCACCGCATCGTCAGTTTCAACATTGAACCAGTTCCCGGCGGCGGGCTCCGGCGTGATCTCCAGATCGACCATTTTCTCCCCATCGGAAGGGAGTAGCGGGTGCACGAGTTCCGCAAGGTCGTCGCCCTCCGGCACAGATTCGTGAACCCCCTCGCCGGGTGCAGAAGGACCGTCATCGTTCATGGACGGGCCCTCATCACTGGCCCGGTCGCCCCGCCTCGTCTGTGTCATCGGGCTGTCTGCATCCACTGCAGGCAGGGCAGGTATCGAGTCCCGCTCTTCACGGTCCGTTGCTTCCTCTCGGGCGGAATTTACGCTCCCACCTGCATCGCCCCCGTCAGTCCCGGCCGAAGATGCCCTCTCTTCCTTCGCTCCCTCAACCAGCACTGACATGGCAGAATCAGCCGGGACATCATCGGTCGTATCCGCTTCATGCCGGGTATCCGTGGGCCCGTATCCCCATGCCGGGTCGCTGTTTCCATCGGGCCGGTCCTGCTCAGTGTACGGGTTGTCCCGCACCGTCTCGACCATCGGGTTCTGCGTGCCCGTTTCAGGCGGTACAGCCGTGGGGTGCCGGCTGGCCGCATCCGCAGCATCCCAAAGAGCGTTGGATCCGATGGTGCTGCCGCTGGCCTCGTCGGCTTTTGGTGAGTCAGAGACGGATTCCGTATCCGTTTCCTCGAGAACATGTCGGGCCGGACCGGCCGGATTCCATACGTCTGCATTCGACCCGCCGGCAGGACCCGGGCCCTCGGGTTCCATTGCTGGCCCGTGATCGTCCATGGGCGGGTCCAGATCCATCTCCCGGTAACCCTGCTCCCCCTGGGACGTCAGGTCTCCCGTACCCACTTCAGAGGGGGCTGATCCGAAGACCCGGTCATTCTCAATCCTACGATCCCGCCAGGCGGGAACATCGGGTGTACCGCCACGATCTCCTGCAGCCCCAACGGAAGATCGTTCCTGCTCCGCGCCCGCTTCGTCTTGCGTGGATCGGACACTTTCCGCGGGAGCATCGGCGCCCTCGTCCGATCCATCTTCAATTTCCCGATCGGTGTTTTCCCATTCCTGCCCGGCATCCGTGGGCCAGTCGCGCTCTACTCCCGCACCCCCTAGGGCAGATGCAGCCGGATATCCCCGATTGGCCGCATCCGTCGCAGGCCTGCCCTCTTGGGCATCCCCACTCAAGGCTTCTCCCGGGCCGGAGGAATTGGCGATATTTCTGTCGTCCCGGGTCGTACGGGGATCAGGGTCGTTCGATCCATCCCTGTCAAATCCCGTGCGGCCACCGGGAACCGCGCGCCCCGTATCAGATTGTGATTGCGTCCCGGCCGGATCAACCTCCCCAATCGGCTTGTAACGGCCAGAGCCGTCCTGGACCACGAAATTCTCTATGACATTGAACAACTTGCGGCAGGTACCACAGTGCACTTCACCTTCGCCTGTCTCGGGCTTGGTTCCACGGACGCTGAAAACCGTAAGGCAGTACGGACATCGGGTGTATTGCTTGTCCACGTGAAAATTGCCGGTCAGTCTCGTTTCATTCTCAGTGATTGCCCGTGGATCGTCCAGTGGGCATTCACGAACGGAGGGTCCCGGTCAATAATACCCAGCCAGACTGTTCTTTGCGGGAAAAATCTACCAATTCCTGGTATGCATCCTCCACCGCATCCGCCTGATGGGTCAGGAATCCGCTCAGCAGAAGCGTGCCCCGTGGGGCGAGCGATGCACACAATCGATCCTTGAGGTTCAACAGGGTTCTGCCCAGAATGTTGGCAACGACAACATCCGCCGGAACCATCTTCCCTGAATGCTCCAGATTTTCCGGAAAATCAGCGATCACCTTCCCGCTACACTGGTTTACCCGGGCATTTACAAGGCAGGTTTCCAGTGCCCGAGGATCAAGGTCGGTCGCCACGGCATTGGCTGCACCCAGCTTCAGTGCGGCAATGGAAAGGATGCCCGAACCACAGCCGTAATCCAGAACATATTTTCCGGCGAGATCCAATTCGACAAGGTATTCCAGACACATCCGGGTGGTCGGATGGGTGCCTGTGCCGAAGGCAAGTCCGGGATCGATGACGAGATTCACGGCATCGGGCTCCGGTGGAGCCAACCAGCTTGGCACGACCCAAAGGCCTGGAACAATCCTTTGGGGAACGAACTTGTCAAGCCAGGCCCTTTCCCAGTCTCGGTCCTTCAAGGATGAAAATCTGACCACATGGCCTGGCAGCGTCCGGGTCAGGCTCTCCTCCAAGTCCGGTAAGTCGATTTCAGGGCCAAACAGTGCGACCATGCTCTGCTGCAGCCACTG
This sequence comes from Candidatus Poriferihabitaceae bacterium, assembly GCA_965213885.1. GTDB lineage: Bacteria > Pseudomonadota > Gammaproteobacteria > Arenicellales > Poriferihabitantaceae > VYFG01. The sequence goes on along the minus strand of OZ243919.1, from coordinate 1,215,167 downwards.
GGGTTCACCCGGAAATGCTTCGTCGTAGGTGTCTTCATCATCCGCGCTGCGTATACTGATCGACAGGGCACCGAGTTCATCCAGGGTGTCTACCACATGCTCCGCCTCCTCCCTGAACAGCTCCAGGGAAACCTGAAGAAATTCCGTATTACTCCCCCCTGCAGCCGGTTGACAGTGAATCACGTTCATCGGCCCAGCTTCTTTTCAAGGTAGTGAATATCCTGACTGCCGGAAATGAATCCTGGATCAATGACCAGTTCACGGTGCAACGGAATGTTCGTGCTGATGCCATCCACCACAATTTCCTGCAATGCGCCGTGCATCCTGGTCAGCGCATCACTCCGATTGATGCCATGTGTAATCAGCTTGCCGATCATGGAATCATAATATGGTGGCACCAGGTAATTACTGTAGACGTGTGAATCCACCCTGACGCCGGGCCCTCCCGCGATGTGGTAGTTCGTGATTCGGCCAGGGGATGGGGTAAAGGTATAGGGATCCTCAGCGTTGATCCGGCATTCGAATGCATGGCCGGTGAACCGCACGTCGTCCTGTTGATAGCGCAACGGCTGACCATCCGCAATCCGGATCTGTTCCTGGAGAAGATCAATGCCTGTGATCATTTCAGTCACCGGATGTTCGACCTGTATCCGGGTATTCACCTCGATAAAGTAAAACTCTCCGTCTTCATACAGGAACTCGAATGTACCCGCTCCACGGTATTCCAACTGACGACAGGCTTCCGTGCAAAGGCCCCCGATCCTCTTGCGCTGTGATTCTGTGATCCCCGGTGCTGGCGCCTCCTCGATGACCTTTTGGTGACGGCGCTGCATGGAACAGTCCCGTTCTCCCAGGTGGATGACATTGCCATGGGTATCTGCGAGCACCTGGAATTCCACATGCCGCGGCCTTTCAAGGAAACGTTCCATGTAGAGAGTATCATTTCCGAAAGCGGCAACCGCCTCCTTTCGCGTCAGGAGGACCGCCTGTTCCAGTGATGTCTCATCGCGGCATAACCGCATGCCCTTGCCGCCGCCGCCGCCGCTGGCCTTGATCATCAGCGGAAAACCGATCCTGTGTGCGGTCTCAAGTATCTGTACCCAATCCCCGGCTATCGGTCCGTCGGAGCCCGGAACACAGGGAATTCCCGCCTTGCTCATCAACTGTATGGCCGAAATCTTGTCGCCGAGCATTCGAATCGTTTCCACCCTGGGACCGATGAATATGAAACCGCTTTGCTCGACACGCTCTGCGAAGTCGGCGTTTTCCGAGAGAAAGCCGTATCCAGGATGAATGGCATTCGCCTCGGTCACCTCTGCGGCCGAAATAACGGATGCGATATCCAGGTAGCTGGCGAAAGGCGGAGCCGGTCCGATACACACCGATTCATCCGCCAGCCTGACATACTTGGCATCGCTATCCGCTACAGAGTGGAGAGCCACAGTCTGAATACCGAGCTGGCGGCAGGCCCGCAATATCCGCAGGGCAATCTCTCCGCGATTGGCAATCACGAGCTTCTTGATGTTCTCCATGGGGTTTTCCGGGATCAGCCGATCAGGAAGAGTGGCTCTCCATATTCCACCGGGTCACCGTTGTTCTTGTAGATCACTCGGATCACGCCGTCGGATTCGGACTCGATCTGGTTGAAAGTCTTCATAGCTTCGACAATACAAAGGACCTGCCCGGTCGAAACGGTACTGCCCACCTCGACGAACGGATCCGCCTCCGGGGACGGGGCATTAAAATAGGTGCCTACCATGGGAGATTCTACGACGATGCCGCCCGGGAACTCGTCGGCAGAGGATCCGGCTGCCTCGGGGGGCGGGGTTTCGCCGATGGTCGACCCGATCGTAAAGGCATGCTCGTGGGGAACTGTTGTCGGTGCTGGTCTGCCCGCGCGGCTCAGCCGGATCGTGTTGTCGCCCTCGGTGATCTCCATCTCGATCAGGGCTGACTCTTCCAGCAGTTCAATCAGCTTCTTGATTTTTCGTAAATCCACAATGTTCTCCGGAATGGATTGCGTGTCAGCACCGATGGCACAAGTGGGCCACTCCCTCTTTGAGGGCGTATTCATATCCGCGGATACCCAGACCGGCAATCACTCCCACAGCCATGTCAGAGAGGTAGGAATGCCGCCGAAATGGTTCCCGTGCATGCACATTGGACAAGTGAACCTCAATGAACGGAATTCCCACCGCGGCGAGTGCATCCCGTACAGCGACACTGGTGTGGGTGAACGCAGCCGGGTTGATCACGATGAAACCAACACCCTCGTCTGGTGCCCGCTGTATCCAGGATACCAGTTCATGTTCGGCGTTGGTCTGGCGGCACTCCACCTGTAGGCTGGGGTGACCGGGTGCGGAATCCATACTGCTGGCTAGTTCCCCGGCCAGGTTCTCCAGTCGCCCGTTGATTTCAGACAGGGTGACGTTGCCGTAGAGCTGCGGCTCCCGGTTCCCGAGGAGATTCAGATTCGGTCCGTGCAAAACCAGAATTCGGTGAACGTCAGACATCGAAAGCAATCCGGAATCAATTTCTGCAGGATTATCTCAATTTGTCCATTTTCTGTCCACTTAGTGCATTTTCGATGAAAGTTACGGTCATTTCGTGACATTTACGAATTTACAAGCGGACATGAATAGCAGTTTCTGGTCACCACAGACAACAGGCGGGAGGCGGAAGACTGCACTGTGCCCGCTGGACTCGGACTCGCATCGGCTTCTTCCCGAAAGGGCGACTAGTCGATGTCCAGCACGGGTAACGCCGTGGTGTATTTCATCTGCTCCATGGCAAACATCGAAGTCATATCCGTCAGATCGATCTTGCTGATGATACTCTTGTACAACGCGTCATATGCCGGTATGTCCGGCACTACAATCCTGAGCAGGTAATCCACCTCGCCGCTCATGCGGTAGATTTCCACGATCTCGGAAAATGACGACATCACCTCGGCAAAACGCCGGCTCCACTCGGCGTTGTGCTTGTCAGTCTTGACCGCAAGAAACACCGTGATTCCCCGGTCCACCTTTTCCGGGTCCAGCAAGGCCACCCTGGACCGGATAATGCCGTTTTCCTCCATTCTCTGTATCCGCTTCCAGCAGGGTGTCGAGGATAGGTGAACTTTCTCCGCCAGTTCCTTGATGGTCATGCTGGCGTCATGCTGAAGATAGTGCAGTATCTTCCGATCCACCAGGTCCAGTTCAATTTTTTCTCTACGCGCCATGCGGGATGCTGTTTATTATTCTGAATTGGGAATTCTACACTGTCGATAGAGAAATTTTCTATAGCTGTCACCGATATCCTGAAATGATTACTGCAGGATCCGAGCCAGATGAAAAAGCGTGCCACCACCGGCCCCTCTGACAACGTAAATCTCCTAAGAAGGCCGGTACGGACCGCATGGGTGCCGATCCTTCGTGTACGCTAATCCCTTGAAAAAAGGCTCCTTAATCGTTCCCCTCGCTCCATGCGATTACATGCCCCGGCATTGCACATCCATCCATCCCGGTGTTACTGGGTCGTGATTTCTGGGTTTCTGTACTCGTTCAGAATTGGCCCAAATGTTAACCGGAACTTCACGGAGAAAACAATCCGGATTTTCGCTCCAGTCCATTGAATTTCCGGGTTTTTCAGTCAATTCGGTGTGATTTCAACCTGTCACGCTTATGGGAACAGTTTGATCTGGATTGACCTCCAGAAGTTCGAATGCCCAGCGCTGCAGCCGGTCTGGCAGGTCATGACCATCCCCGGATTCGACCAATACCTTTCACGGAAGGGCTTTGGCGATTCCTTCGAGTGTTTCGCGCCTGCCGACGGCACCGTCCGCGCCGGGCAGGCGGACAGTGTTCACCACCACACCGGACGCCGGCGGACGGCTCGGCCTCCTCCACCGGTGTCGCCCGGCCCCGGCGGGCCGCTTCCCGGTCATCCTCCTCGAACAGCAGCTGTACCAGCCGCTGACGCAGGTGCCATTCGACGTAGTAGGCCAGCATGCACAGGAATACATGGCCGCGCACATGATCCTCGGTATAAACGTGGACAGGTCGCACCCTGAGGTCGAACTTGATCACCCGGAACGCCCGCTCCGCGGTGGCCAGGCTCTTGTAGGCCTCCACCGCAGCCCCGGCGCCCATGGCCTCCGCGGGGAGGCTGGTGCGGATGATATAGAGGCCGTCGAAGCGGGACCTCGGACTCGATCTTCCCCTGGCGCCGACGCCAGGTCATGCGGCGCTTCCCGATGATGATCTCGAAGTGCTTCTCCACCCGCCGGTGGTTGGCCTCGCAGCCGACCCGCCGCCCGATCTCCGCCTGGCCCCGGCGGACGCCCCGGCAAGCTTGCGCAGGTCCGCCGTCTTCAGCGCCGAGATCCAGGCCAGACCGGCCGGCTCGAGATCGGCACGGATCCGGGCCGTGCCGGGTGCGGATCTTCTCCACCTGGGACGCCACCGTGGTCGGATCCCCGGTGTTGTCGGCAAACAGCTCCACCGGGCAGCCCCCGGAACTACACAGCAGACCGAAGACGATCTGCTTCTTGCCGTCCCGGTTGTGGCCAAAGGCGGCCAGCGGACAACACCGCCCCTCCAGGTAGGCACTCGACACGTCGTAGAGGATCAGGGTCCCATCCTGCAGGTGCCGCCTGGCCAGGGTCCGCTCGATCCATGGCTGGCGCCGGACCAGCCAGTCCAGCATGTCCAGCAGTTCATTGCCGCGGACCGGGGCGAGTTCGAGCAGGGCGCCGGGACTGCTGGTGGCGGTCTCCGGCGACAGGCGCCGCGCGGTGGCCAGCCTGGAGTCCGGGAACAGGACCCGGGCGACGCCGCCCTTGAGGACGGTGCGGAACCCCTCGATGATCTCGGGGGGCAGCCTGGAGAGGTTGGCGATGGTCTTCTTGCGGATTCGGGTACCTTCGCGCCAGGCCTGACGCAGGAGGACGGCGGGCTTGCCGGTCTGGTTGGGCACGAATTCGATGTTGAAGGCCAAGGGGCGATTTCCGTTATAGGAACATATATCCACTACTCGTCTGAATACGTGGAACCCCAAATGAAATCAATAAATTGGGTGAATCATCGGCTTGTGAAGCTATTGATGTAAAACTGTTACAGGCAGGCTGATCAGTTCAGGATAAGAACAAGATCGATTTCAGTGCTGCTAATGGGATTGCGGTTCGAGAGTAGCAAACAGACATGGGTCCTGCCGACTACGTCAAAACATATCAAGGCCCGTGCTCGTCCTCCAATTCGCGCATCCCTGCAACAATTGACTCGTATCTCGGATCGGGAGGACGATGATGGACCAGCCATTCAATCAGCCGGGTATCCTGAAGTTCCAGCATCTCGGCAAACAGTGCCTTTTCACCCGCATTCAGACCAGGATACACCTGCGTGGCATAGGCTTCCAGCACAAGATCCAGTTCCTTGGTTCCGCGCCGGCAGCGCCAGAGGACGCGTTTATCTGTGGTGTTTGCCACGTCCGCGCGCTACCTGCATGGAATTGCTCTGTCCGTTTCCTGACAGCTGTTGCTGACCCGAGAGATATCGCGGCCAGGCATTCCGATGCGGTAACTCCCTCACTTCCTGCTGACGATGCTCTTCTTGATTTCCGCAATGGCCTTGGCGGGATTCAGGCTCTTCGGACAGGTGTTGGTGCAATTCATGATTGTGTGGCAGCGGTAGAGCTTGAAAGCGTCATCAAGCTCGTCCAGGCGCTCTCCTGTAGCTTCATCCCGACTGTCGGCAATCCACCGGTAGGCCTGCAGCAGTGCCGCCGGACCCAGGTACCGGTCGCTGTTCCACCAGTAACTGGGGCAGCTGGTTGAGCAACAGGCGCAAAGGATGCATTCGTATAAGCCATCCAGTCTTGCCCGCTCCTCCTCTGATTGCAGTCTCTCCCGGTCAGGAGCCGCGCTGTCTGTCTGAATCCAGGGTTTGATGGACGCGTATTGGGCATAGAAATTGTTCAGATCCGGCACCAAGTCTTTCACCACAGACATGTGGGGCAAGGGATAGATCTTGATTTCACCCTTGATATCTTCACAAGACCGTGTGCATGCCAGCGTATTTACACCATCGATGTTCATGGCGCAGGAGCCGCAGATGCCCTCTCGACAGGAGCGACGGAATGTCAGCGTGCTGTCGATATGGTCCTTGATCCTGATCAGGGCATCCAGGACCATGGGGCCGCAGGCATCCATGTCCACTTCGAACGTATCGATACGGGGGTTTTCCCCACTGTCCGGATTCCAGCGGTAGACCTTCACGGTACGGAGCCGGCCGTTGCTGGGATCGCGATGCTGCCTACCCTTCCGAATTTTCGAACCTGCCGGTAATGAGAATTCTGCCATTGATGTGTTCCCGGTTGTCTGGTTGATGCAGCCCGTTCAGTACACCCGCCTTTTCGGTTCGATATACTGGACCTCATCGGTCAGTGTCCATGTATGCACCGGCCGATAGTCGATCGCCGGTTTGCTGGACAACCCGTCAAGCCATGTCAGGGTATGTTTCATCCAGTTTTCATCGTCCCGTTCCGGAAAATCCTCGCGGGCATGGGCACCCCGGCTCTCGGTACGATTCTCTGCGGCATAGATGGATACCTTGGACTGCAGTAGCAGGTTCTCCAGTTCCAGGGTTTCCACCAGGTCGGAATTCCAGACCATGGATCTGTCCGACACCGACACGTCTTCAAATCGTGAACAGATCCTGTCCAGGGCCTGGATCCCTTCACGCATCACGTCTCCAGTCCTGAATACAGCACAGAATTTCTGCATGGTTTTTTGCATATCCAACCGAATCTCAGCGGTTGGGCTGTGACCGCCGGCATGCCGCAGGCGGTCAAACCGGTCGAGGATTTCATCGCCGGATCCCGATCTCAAGCGTACACGACCCGAACCGGGTGTCACCAGTTTACAGGCACGATGCGCCGCGGCACGACCAAACACAATGATGTCGAGAAGGGAATTCGAGCCCAGACGATTGGCCCCGTGTACGGATACGCAGGCAGCCTCTCCGATTGCCATAAGACCGGGAATCACGGTTTCCGGATCACCCGCCTGCAGCGATACCACTTCTCCATGGATATTTGTCTGGATCCCCCCCATGTTGTAGTGAACCGTGGGAATCACGGGGATTGGTTCCCGGGTGACATCCACGCCGGCAAATATCCGGGCGGATTCCGAGATACCGGGCAGTCGTTCCGCCAGCACTTCCGGTCCCAGGTGTTCGAGGTGCAGGTGGATGTGATCCACCTCAGGTCCCACGCCGAATCCGGCACGGATCTCCAGGGTCATGGAACGGCTGACCACGTCCCTGGAAGCAAGATCCTTGGCATTCGGCGCATACCGCTCCATGAACCGCTCGCCCTTGGAGTTTGTCAGGTACCCCCCCTCACCCCTTGCACCTTCCGTAATCAGGCAGCCTGATCCATAGATACCCGTGGGGTGAAATTGCGTGAATTCCATGTCCTGCAGCGGTAGTCCGGCGCGAAGGACCATGCCGCCCCCGTCTCCTGTACAGCTATGGGCGGAAGTCGCGGAGAAATAGGTCCGACCATAACCACCGGTGGCCAGGACCACCACCTTGGCGGCAAACCGATGCAGTTCTCCCCGATCCAGATCCCACGCCAGGATACCCCGGCACTCGCCATCCTCCATGATGAGATCGACTGCGAAATATTCAACGAAGAATTCGGCTTTGTGTTTCAGGGACTGCTGGTAGAGGGTGTGCAGGATGGCATGGCCGGTACGATCCGCGGCCGCGCAGGTCCGTTGGGCCTGGCCTTCACCGTAGTGGGTTGTCATCCCGCCAAAGGCCCGCTGATAGATCCTGCCGTCCGGAGTTCTGGAAAACGGCACACCGTAATGCTCGAGTTCGATCACCGCATCCGGGGCCTCGCGGCACATGTATTCGATGGCGTCCTGATCACCAAGCCAGTCCGAACCCTTCACGGTGTCGTACATGTGCCATCGCCAGTCGTCCTCTCCGTTGTTGCCGAGCGCAGCGCTCATACCTCCCTGCGCTGCAACGGTATGACTGCGGGTGGGGAACAGTTTGGTGATGCAGGCCGTGCTGAGACCTTCCATCGCCATTCCGAAGGTGGCCCGCAAACCGGCACCGCCAGCTCCCACCACCACTACATCGTACTGGTGATCCGTGATTGGATATGCTTCTGACACGGTTGGTAATGTCTAGAATCGTTCAGGGAAGCAGATTGATACGGAATCCAGCAACCCGGTTAGTGTTCAAAGGGCGACGCGCAATACCGCGAATATTCCGCCTAGTCCTGCAAGCAAGACAATCCCCTTGACGAGAATGATCAGAACCAGCTTCAGCAATTCTGTGTGCACATAGTCCTCGATCACCACCTGCACACCCAGTTGGGCATGGTAACTCATGAATCCCACGAACAGGATCAGCATCAGGGCGACAACTGGACTGGAAACCCAGGCAATGACTTCGTCGTGGCTATCGCCGATATGGCCGATCACGGTAAAGACGAACCAAACGGACAGGGGCACCAGTGCCATGGCACTGAGCCGTTGGCCCCACCAATGGTGGGACCCCTCTCCGGAAGTGCCAAGGCCCTTTACCCGGGCCAGGGGATGACGCAGGCTCATAGTAGCCACGCAGCCGCTGTCAGTACCACCGCAGCCCCGATCGCAATCCTGCCGGCCATGTAGGCCTGTCTGATTTCCAGGGCGTATCCCATGTCCCAGACAAGGTGCCGAACACCGTTGCATAGGTGGTAGAACATGCAAAGGGACCAGACAAAGAGCAGCAACCGGCCAAACAGGCCGTTGAAAAAGCTGTGGGCCACGGCATAGCTTCCCGTCCCGGACATGATCGCCCAGAACCACCAGACCACAAGCAGTGTGCCCGCAGCAAGAATGAGACCACTGGCCCGATGCAGGATGGACAGTACGGATGTCATCTGCGGCCGGTAAATCTGCAGATGGGGCGACAACGGACGATGATCTTCGGTCAAGGCAGCTATCGGGTGGTTGTTACGTCTGATCGCATAGTGTAAAGCACCCGTCGATCATTTCCCATGGAATAAGGAATTCACGGTGGAGAAAGGGCATACGGTCAGAAATCGATGCACCGCCCATGTTTTTCCCAATCCCCGTACCGGGTGGGTTCGGGTCCGGACGGGCCGCCGATTTCTGCGATCTCCTCCTGGCTCCCGGCCGAGGAGTCGGCACCAACCGAACGGATTTTCCCGGGTTCCCGGCGTTCGGCCCTGTCATCAGGTACGGGATGCTGGGCGTGGTCATCGTCCTTGGACGTACCGGGCGTATCAGCTTGAGCACCCGCCCCGGAAGCTTCCTCGGGCGCTGGTGCGGCCAGTTTTACCCGGTCCCATGAGGAATGCCGAGATGTGTGATGCTTCGATGTCATTGTCTTTCGATTCTATGACCCTATTTGATCAGAGACCATGTAAAACATAATGCGATGACGTGAATATGGGGACCACTGAACACAATACACCACTGGTGCCGAGATCGGACATCCGGTCCCTGGAAGACCTGCCGTCCGGCATCATGCGTCTGGAAAGCCTGAAGACGATCCGTGTCGAGGGTGAAGAGGCGGAGCAGTTTCTTCACAATCAGTTCAGCAGCGATGTCGGCGCTTTGACGGCGGGACAGCAGCAGACTGGTGCTTACTGCAATCCCAAGGGACGTACCCTGGCAGTGTACCGGCTTCTCAGGGACGATACCGGTTTCAACCTGGTGTTGCCGGATGACCTGGCCGAAACCGTGTCCAGGCGATTGACGCTGTATCGCATGCGGTCCCGGGTGGAAATCGGGATCGAGGAGCAGACCGGCGTGCTCGGTTACATTGGTGACGCGCCGCAATCCGCGAACACGTGGAGGCTGGACGACAGACGCACCATGCGACTGACGGCTGACGGCCCGGTTCCGGATTCGGCCCCGGGGCAACAGGCCCCGGTACTCCCCGGGGAATTCTGGAAACTCGCCGCCATCCTTGCCGGCGAACCCCAGGTTTATGCGGCCACCTCCGAGTCCTTCATTCCCCAGCAGGTGAACCTTGACCTGGTGGGAGGCGTCAGTTTCAGCAAGGGTTGCTATCCCGGGCAGGAAATCGTAGCCCGCGTCCGGTACCTGGGCAAAATCAAGCAACGCATGACCAGTGCAGTGATTCATGACGCAGGGGCAGTTGCAGTTCCCGGAACCCCCCTCTTCTTTCGGGACCAGCCGGACCGGAAGGCCGGAATGGTCGTCGATGCCGTCCGGTTTCTCGATTCGACCTGGCTCACGGCCATGGTGCCCGTGGAAGTTCTGGACGCGGGTGAAATACACCTCGGAGCCGCCGACGGGCCGCGATTGTCATTGCTCCCCCTGCCCTACAGCATCAAAGCCGAACGCCCACGTCCGACCTGACCGGGAACACTATTCGATGATCTGGTAAAAGATCTCGTTCTCCTTGATGAGCCCCAAATTGAAGCGTGCCAGCGTCTCCACGGTCTCCCCGCCCTGCTTGAGATCGATCACCTCGGCAAGCAGCCGCTGGTTGCCCTGCTCCAGGCGGATGTTTTCCTGAGCGGTTCTGTCCACCGCCGCCTCCAGCCTTTTGAGGTCAAAGACGTTCTTGTCCCCCGCCCAAAGGGCAAACTGCAGCCAGGACAGTAACAGGACCAGCAACAGGATTGTGGGTCGCATCGGTGAGACACCTTTAATTTTGTGACCGCCTGCCGCCGTGATGGCGGATGTTCATGTCGGTGGTCGGGACCTCAGGTTGGTGAAGGCATCACGCCCCGGATAGATCGCCGCATCCCCCAGCATCTCGTTGATTCTAAGCAATCGGTTGTATTTTGCAATGCGTTCGGACCGCGACAGCGAACCCGCCTTGATCTGTCCCACCCCCGTGGCCACCGCAAGGTCGGCGATGGTGGTGTCCTCGGTTTCGCCGGAACGGTGCGAGATCGTCGCGCAATAGCCGGAATCCTGGGCCATACGGATGGCCTCCATGGTTTCCGTCAGGGTCCCGATCTGGTTGACCTTGATGAGAATGGAATTGGCGACACCACGTTCAATGCCGTGGCGGAGTATCGCGGGATCAGTTACGAACAGATCATCCCCGGTCAACTGGACTGAATCGCCGAGTTTCCGGGTCAAGAGGCTCCAGCCTTCCCAGTCGTCTTCGGCCATCCCGTCTTCGATACTGATGATCGGATAGCGTGACACCCACCGCTCGAGGTATTCAGCGAATCCCGCGGAATCGAGCGACAGCGACTCCGCACCCAGGTGGTAACGCCCGTCCGAGTAGAACTCCGAACTGGCGGCGTCCAATGCAATGGCTACCTCCGTTCCGGCGGCGTATGCGGATGCTCCGATCGCTTCAATGATCAGTTCAACGCCCTCTTCGTTGGATACGCATTCCGGGGCAAATCCCCCCTCGTCACCGACGTTGGTGGCATATCCCCTGCCCTTCAGCACATTCTTCAATGTATGGAAAGTCTCAACCCCACAACGCAATGCCTCCGGGAAATTTGGCGCGCCCACAGGCAGCACCATGAATTCCTGGAAATCAATGGCGTTGTCCGCGTGTGCGCCGCCGTTGAGGATATTGAACTGTGGCACCGGCAGGACGAACCGTTCATTACCGTAAATCTGCCCCAGGTGGCGGAACAGAGGGGCCTGTCCGCCTGCTGCTGCGGCATGGGCACACGCCAGCGAGACCCCGAGAATGGCGTTGGCACCTAAGCGGCTTTTGTTTTTCGTGCCGTCCATCTCCAGCATGGCGTGGTCGACAGCCGCCTGATCCCGCGCATCGGTACCCCTGAGGCCATCCGCGATCTCTCCGTTGACGTGACTGACGGCCTGCCGAACCCCCCTGCCCAGATACCTGTCCTGATCCCCATCCCGAAGTTCCAGTGCCTCCAGGGCCCCGGTGGACGCGCCTGAAGGTACCGACGCGCAACCCCCAGCACCATTTTCAAGGATAGTTTCGACCTGCACCGTGGGATTGCCGCGGGAATCCAGGATCTCCCTGGCATGAATGGATTCGATGGCAAATTTGGTCATGTCGTCAATCGGTTCTATGACAAGGTTCGTGGGATCCGGCCGTACCCGGACGGTGCGGAATCATGTGCAGGAAATGGGCTTGGCCACCCGGTCCAGTGCAATCAACCGTTCGAGCAGTGACTCCATCTGCTCCAGGGGCCATGCGTTGGGACCGTCGCTGAGCGCATTGTCGGGATCGGGGTGCGTTTCCATGAACAGGCCATCCACTCCCACTCCCACGGCCGCACTGGCAAGAGCGGGCACGAATTCACGCTGACCGCCCGATGTGCCGCCGGCACCACCGGGCAATTGCACCGAGTGGGTGACGTCGAATACCACCGGCCTGCCGGTTTCCCGCAATATGACCAGGCTGCGCATGTCCACGACCAGGTTGTTATAACCGAAGGAGGCTCCGCGCTCGCATACCATGACCGGCGAATCAGGGTTTGCTCCGAGTGCCTTGTCCACGACGTGGCGCATTTCCCCGGGGGATAGGAATTGCCCCTTTTTGATATTGCAGGGCTTGCCGCTGCGGGCAACCGCCTCGATCAGATCGGTCTGACGACAAAGAAAAGCCGGCGTTTGGAGGACGTCCACCATGCCTGCAGCATGCTGCACGTCCTCCACGGAATGCACGTCGGTCAGGACCGGAATCCCGATCCTCTCCCGCACCCTGGCCAGGATTTCCAGGCCTTCGTCGCGTCCGGGACCCCGATGGGACGTCGCCGATGTCCGGTTGGCCTTGTCAAAGGAGGATTTGTAGATGCAGGGGATACCGAGACGATCGGTGACCTCCCTCAGTTCCGCTGCCACCGACAGCGCCATCTCCTCGGACTCGATGACGCAAGGACCGGCAATCAGAAAGAATGGCTGGCCGCCGCCAACCTCGAAATTCAGCAGTTGCATCCGGATCACTGCCGGTCAGGCGGCCTCACGGGCTGACCGGTGCGTTCGGGCGGCATTGATGAAATCGGTAAACATCGCATGCCCTCCACGCGGCGTCGAGGTGAATTCGGGATGGAATTGACAGGCCACGAACCAGGGATGGTCCGGCAGTTCGATCACCTCCACAAGACCGCTGCTTGAAAATCCCGCAAAGATCATGCCCGCATCGTTCAACCGCTGCATGTAGTTGTTGTTGAATTCGTAACGGTGCCTGTGGCGTTCTCGAATGACATCGGTACCATAAATTCCGTGGTAGCGCGTGCCCGGTTCCAGGTGGATGTCCTGGGCGCCCAGACGCATGGTGCCTCCAAGGTCGGAATGTTCATCACGCAGTTCCAGCGCCCCCTCATCTGTAATCCATTCGGTAATCAAGGCAATGACGGGATGCGGTGATTCAGGGTTGAACTCGGTGCTGTGCGCATCCTTGAGGCCCGCCACGCTACGGGCATACTCAATCGTCGCTACCTGCATGCCGAGGCAAATCCCCAGGTAGGGAATCCGTTTCCGGCGTGCGTAGCCCGCGGCGATGATCATACCGTCCACTCCCCGCTCCCCGAACCCGCCAGGCACCAGGATGGCATCCACGCTTTCGAGCGCTCTGGTGCCGTCGGTTTCCAAGGTGGAGGAATCAACGTAGGTGATCTCCACCCGGGTCGAGGTCTGGATACCCGCGTGCATCAGGGCTTCTGACAGGGACTTGTAGGACTCCGTCAGATCGACATACTTGCCGACCATGGCGATATTGATCCGGTGACGTGGATTGGTGCTGTTTTTCACCACCCGGTTCCACTCTCCCATGTCCGGAGACCTGGCTTCGATCTGAAGCTGTTCGGTGACGATGCGGTCGACATTCTGGTCCACGTAGATCTGGGGAATCCGGTAGATGTTGTCCACATCCACACCGGAGATGACGGAACGTTTTTCCACGTTTGTGAACAACGCGATTTTCTGCCGTGCAGATTCAGGCAGGGGTTCGCGAACCCGGCAAAGCAGGATATCCGGCTGTATGCCGATCGATCGCAGTTCCTTTACCGAGTGCTGGGTGGGTTTTGTCTTGATCTCACCCGCCACTGTGATTTCCGGCACCAAGGTCAGATGCATGAACAGGGTATCGGACCGGCCAAGTTCGATGCGCATCTGCCGGATGGCTTCCAGAAATGGAAGTGACTCGATATCGCCCACGGTTCCACCAATTTCGACCAGGGACAGTTCTGCCCCGGCAGAGCCGTCACAGATGCACCGCTTGATTTCATCGGTAATGTGGGGGATGACCTGCACGGTACCGCCCAGATATTCACCCCGGCGTTCCTTGCGGATCACGCGCTCGTAAATCTGCCCGGTGGTGAAATTGTTGCGCTTGCCCATGGTGGCATCGACAAAGCGCTCGTAGTGTCCAAGATCCAGGTCCGTCTCGGCACCGTCATCGGTCACGAACACTTCTCCGTGCTGGAAAGGGCTCATGGTGCCGGGATCGACATTGATGTACGGATCCAGCTTCATCATCGTTACGCGGATGCCGCGGGATTCAAGTATGCTGCCGAGAGATGCCGCCGCAATTCCCTTGCCCAAAGAAGAAACCACCCCGCCTGTGATGAATACGTACTTACTCATTTTCCAGTATATACTGCGGCATCTTATGACCGGAAATCCCCTGGATTCAAGCCAGATTCCTGCCGCTGCCTCGAGGGTCCAACTCAGGCTTGGAGCACCGATAGGAAGTACTCCGGACGGGACGACAGGATATCAAATTCACCTCCGCGCCTCAAGGCGTATTCGCCTGTCGTCCGCGGACCTTCAGGTGCCCGCTCTGTTGGGTCGCCTGCCGAATAGAACAGTCCTTGAAACGGCCTCGCTGATCACCGGACTTGGCGAATAAACGGGGCATCACATCACCTGTGAGGTTTGCAACGGCCCGGTGCCCGCTGGTCCATCCGATTGCCGAGGCTGCCGGATCCAGGGTGCAACCTGGCTCCGACCGAGAAGAGTTCGGTGCAAGCTGAGAGCCCACCGAACCCCAACGCCTTGGGAAACTAGACGTTGCCGTGCGTCTACACAAGCGTGCTCTCCCGGTTGAGAAGTATCATGAACACAATGAAACCCCTTGGCTTGCTGGTCGCAGCCAGCTTGCATTGCATGGACCTTTGAACGCATAGGCCCGGAAGATGGGAAGATCCTGCTGGAGCACGCCGGCGACGTTCCCGAAGGATATGAAACCGGTTGGACCGAGACTGGGGCGTGACATCGTACTGTGACTACGCTTGGTGGGGCTTCGACAGTGACCAGCGCGATCAGATTGAAGTTGCGTACTGCTGGGCGGGTGACCCTAACGTCTGGGACCCGAACTACATCAACCCCGTTTCATTCCTGGAAGACTTCTACGCCACTGAGGATGTCGTCAGATCCCGCGTGTCCCGGCCTGGAGACTTTGCAGAGACAACCGTGGGCCATTTTGATATAGTGAGTTGAAATTAATGAAGACACAGTCTCCGATGCCCACAGGGAGTGTGTCGGATCTGGTGGCGGATGGGACTTGCGCCAGGTCTTTGGTGAGCGATGGTTGGGGAAAATCCTATCCATCTATGTTTGCGGGAAAGGCGGGCGCAGAGTATCCGAAAACTTGTTCCTGGATATCCTATCTGGCCTGAGCATAGAGAACGAATTTGACGCGCTGATCGAAGAATTGGGCACATCACAAAGGGGACGCAGAATGACGTTACGAATGGTTGCGGTTTCAACCGCCATGCTGTTGCTTGCTGCCTGTGGCGGCGGCCCGGTGACCGACCATGTGTCAGAAGTCACCATTGAGCCGCAGGCACATGCGTATGCCTACCCCGGTGCGACGCGAAGGGATATCTCATACCTTGGGCGTCGGGATTACAAGGAAGCCATGGTCCTCGACTGCGAAGAGCAGAGCCGGTCGGACTGTTCTGTATATGGCCGTGGTTGGTTCGTGCGTTGGAGTCAGGCAAACCACGTAGTCATTCCGGACCCTGCAACAGGGAAGAGCACGTATGACGAAGAGGACGTCATCCGACGAGCGGTCGCAATCGTGAACCGGGTACTTCCTGCGAATAAGCGGCTGGCAGTGAGATACACGAACGCGACGTTCACCGAAGCGGACGTAAACAGGATCGATGGCTTCACACAGCGCGACATGCGGCGCATCGGATCGGGCGAGATTCACGCTGAGATCTGGCCATATGTAGATGAGGAAGACTCTGTAGGCAAAGGCTGGACAGACGGCAGGAAGGGGTTTGCGTTCGTGCACGAAAAGCTAATGGACCATCCCGACTATGCGGTTCAGACAATGGTTCACGAGATCATGCATGCACTCGGTCTCATGGGTCACCCCCACCATACCCACACCTCCGTGTTGTCGTACCAGCATCACTCGGCGGTCGTCTTCGACAATGTGCCGCTGGTGGACACGGCGGTGCTCTACGACATGAACGGGTGGGGGTACTGGTCAGGAAACATCAAGACCGTGATGGGTACGGTGGATGGTGCGCAGTTCGGCGTCCATGACCTGAATTTCGGTGCAACGCTCATCCCGTGGGTTGATGCCGGATACATGCCGCTTCCGCTTGAAGACGCGCTACGCGGGAAGGCATCATGGACGGGATCGCTGGTCGGCAAAACCACAGTGCTCGCGCGGAACGTACATGGGGTTGCCGAACTGGGCGTGAACTTCGACGGCAGGAACTTCGATGGCAGGAACTTCGACGGGTGGGCAAGATTCCACACGATCAGGCATTGGGACGGGACCATGTGGAATCGACGCGGGTGGGATTACGACCTATACGTGAACAATTACTACTTCGATTCAAACGACCGGGATGGCATCCCGGACGTGGTCGGAGCGTTTTATGGACTGGATGCAGAAGTCGCGGCCGGGACACTCCAGCGCTCAGAGCTTACTGCAGCGTTTGGGGCGGAAAAGGATTGACAAGAACTCATGGGAAATGGGCAACGTCTTCTGATTGGCTACCGGCCGGGAACCAACTCTCAAGGAGTTTTTCCACTCGGGGACGAAACGATGAACAACGAACAGATGTCCGCTATTGGCAAGATCGGAAATTCGGGAGTTTCCTTATCCAGGTTGTTTACAGATTTCAGAGTGACCCCGGGGTTGACAGGGATCAATGAGCCCGGGACCATTGGTCGCAGACGCATTTTCCGGTTGCCCGCCCAGCTCCGGTACGTTCTTCCGGTCGTTGCATGGGCATTGGCCGGAGACGGATAGGCGGCCGATGTGGATTCCGCGGAAATTTCGTACATCTACGTCAGCCTGGAGTACGAATATTCGAACGTGCATGACGGCTCTCATGGGCTGACCTACGGCTTCAGTTTCAAGGTCGCGGGCCCGTTCCACATTTTCGTCTGCTGGCAGGAAACGGACCTTGCTCTGGGCAATGACGTTGATGCGGATCGGGTAGGTTACCCGGTCGGCGCGGGGACATGCTCCGTTGAGCCAGTTCCCGGGATTGCATTGGCCCATCTCAGGAGAGTTTCTCCTCATTCCCATGGCGGTGGATTAATGCATCCACCGCGACGGCGCCATCCGGCGTGGCGATGACCGGGTTGATATCCATGTCCGAGATGTGATTGCGACCATCCGCCGCGAGTCGTGAAACCCTGACCACCACGTCCACCAGGGCGTGCAGATCAACGGGTTTCCTGCCGCGTGCTCCCTTCAGCAGGGGAAACAGGTGGAGTCGTTCCAGCATGGTCATTCCTTCCGCGGCATTGACCGGGCACGGAGCAACCACCCGGTCAGCCATGATCTCGATAAAGATACCACCGGCTGCCACCATGACCATGGGGCCGAAATGCGGGTCGGTGAAGGTACCGATCCCGATCTCCACACCGTCCATCATTGCGCAGACCAGGGCCTCGGGCCCCAGGCGCTCACTCATGTCCCGGTATTGATCCACCATTTCCAGCCGGTCGCCAATTCCCAGCACCACGCCGCCGGAATCCGACTTGTGATGGATTGCCCGGGATGCTGTCTTGAGTACCAGCGGAAACGACAGCTCGTCCATGGCCCGGTGTAGTGCCGGCTCGTCGCTGACCCGTCTTCTCGCTACCACGGGAATGCCCGCATCAGCCAGGATGTCAAGCGCACCATCCTCCGTGATGACACGTCCCCGGGTCAGGAGCTTATGCGCAATGCATGCAGGAAGGTCTTTCTCGGTTTGATCGGTCTTCGGTGCCGCCGCCCCGGGGTTCTGATGGGAAAACAGGCCATGAAACGCCTTCAGGGCCTCGGATGCGCCGTCGATCATGGGGATTCCGGCCTCGAACGCCTTGAGGCACAGGCCAGTGTTCGCCAGGTCGCTGTACATGTTGACCAGAGCCAGCGGCTTGTCCGTTTCGGCGCCAACCGCAACCACGACGCGATAAATGGCCTCGGAGAGGAAGTAGTCATCGCGGAAATTGCTCACAAATGCACCGGCGGCCACACCCGGATCCGCCATCAGGGCACGCAGGCATTCGAGAAATCGTTCCTCGAAGCGGTGGGGGGTGCCCCAGGCATCCAGGGGATTTTCCGCCTTCAGACCAGGTTCCAGGAGTGGTGTCAGGGCATTGACGGTGGTTTCGCTGAGGGATGCCAGCGGCACACACAGTTCCTCTGCGAGATCGACGAACAGCTCGCGGAAACCACCGGATTCGAACATCGCCGCGAGGCCGCCCCCGGCGGGGCGCCGGCCGGTTTGCAGCAACATCAAGGTGGCAGCCATTTCATCAAGGTCGTGGACCAGGATGACGTCATGTCTGCGGCAAACCGCCTCGAACGCCGCCTGGTCCCCAGCCATGGTACCGGTATGCGTAACCGCCATCCGGCTGCCGAGTTCCGACCGACCGATCTTCAGCGCCACCACAGGAATCCCGGCAGCGGCGGCTGTTTCCAGGGCTGCCACGAATCCGTCCGGGTCACGCACCGTTTCCAGGAACAACGATATCACCCGGGTTTCCGGTTGCGCCAGGCACCAGTCCATGTAATCCGCCACCGTCACGGTCAATTCATCGCCTGTGGAGACCGCAAAGTTGAAGCCCAGGCGGTTGCCGTTGTGCGTCAGTGCAGAGAAGGCGGAACCGGATTGCGCAAGGTGGCTGATGCCTCCCCGGAGAATATTCCGGGGCCTGGAAAATATCCCCGCGTGAAGGTCATAGGTGATGTTGTAGAAGCCCATGCCGTTGATGCCGCAGACGGCGAGATCGGCTTCCCTGGCCATGGTCTGCATCCTTTCCCGGAGTCCAGGCGTTGTATCCTCGGGCAGAATGCCGCTGGCATAGATGGTCGCGGCGCGAGCACCATGGGCGATCACCGCCTTCAGGGCGGATTCCAGGTGCTGGTTGCCGAGGGCGATGACGGCGTGGTCCACCGTTTCCGGCAGTGAATCCAGGGTCGCGAAACAGGGGGTGCCCATGATCTCGGAATATCCTGGATTCACCGGATAAACCGAACCTTCATAGTCGGATTGAATCACCAGTTCCGACAGGATGTGGCCCGGAGTGCCATCACGTGCGGAAGCGCCAACAAGCGCGATACTGCGCGGCTTCAGCAATGGATCGAGCCGATGCTCAGTCATTGCCGGACAGACGCGCTTCACGCCAGGCCAGTGCCGCCTTCATGCCCTGCTCCCGCAGGATCCGGTTGAACTCGCGGCGCAGCGGCGTCACCAGGGTCTCGATTTCCACTGACGTCTGCGCACCTTGCTGCAGCGCCCGATACATCCCCATGGTCTCGTAGGTACGGTTGATCGCCTGCTTGGTCATGCGGACGGAGTCGGGGTCCAACAGGGCGCAATCCCGAGCCAGGGCCATTCCACGTTCGAGGCCGCTGCCCGGCGGTACCACTTCGTTGACGATGCCATGAGACAGGGCTTCGCCCGCCGACATCCGGTCCTGTCCGGTCAGCAGCATCTTCTTGCTGCGCTTCGGATTGGTATACCAGGGCAGGAGCAGGGCGACGATACTGCTGCCGAAACGTAACTCCGGCTCACCGAAAAGGCAGCCTTCCTCGGCCACGGTCATGTCACAGGCCAACGCCAGCTCGAAACCGCCCGCCAGTGCATATCCCTGGGTCACCGCCACCGTGGGCTTGGGAAAATGCCAGAATCGCATGATGACTTCGAGATCATACTCGATCGCGGCGCGCCACTCTGCTTCGGTCTGCCGGTTGGCAGCCAGTCCCGCATCCAGGTCGAAGCCGGCGCAGAATGCACGGCCCTGACCGCACAACACCAGCGCATAAACGCTGTCATCGTTTTCCACGATGTCCAGTGCCGCCTCGATGTTCTGCAGCATTTCCGCGTTGATGGCATTCAGCTTCTCCGGCCTGTTCAGCCTGAGCATAGCCAGGGGCGCGGCGATCTCCAGCAAGATGGTATTGAAGTTCATCGGGGTGTACCGAGGGAATCACGGATCAACGGACAGGTGGAGCAATGAATGCCGCCACCGTTGAGCTGTACCTTGTCGTAATCGATTTGGATGATTGTGACACCACGATCCTCCAGCTCACGGGCAGTGCAGTCGGAAAGCCCCCGGGGCATGATCACCCGACCGGGCGACACTGCCAGACAGTTGACGATCCAGGGGTCGTCATCAGTGCGGACTTCCACCGTATCAATGCCGAGCTGTTCCAGGTTTTGCAGAAACCGGTACGACAGGCCATCGGAGCAGACGATGGCCAGATTGCGATCGATCATGGTGAATGCGCCATCGATATGGATATCGTAGCCGGACATATCCACCCGAAGCAGCTCCGCGCCCTGCATACGCAGTACATCTGCGACCTGGTCACAGCCCTCGTCGTTGACGCAGATGGAGCGTCCCATCACCGCCGTCTGTGGATTGAGCCAGGCGAAACTGCCCCCTTCGGCCAGGGCGGTGCCGTGCAGGGTGCGCAGAATCGGCATGCCCAGACGGGCCAGTGTCCGTGTCACATGGGCTTCCTCACCGCGACGTATCTTGCGGGCCAGCCGTGTCACGATTGCGCCTCCCGGAACGGCGAAGACTGAATCCCGGGTGTAGATGGACTTGATGCCGTCCGGCTCCACGCTGTCGAGAAAAACCACTTCGGTGCCCTCACGTCGCAGCGCCTGGACGAGGCCGTCATGTTGGGCACGAAACTCGTCCCAGTCGGGCACGGTTTCACTCTGGAAGTACCAGCCCTTTTCCGGATCGCCGAAGGAACCGATGGAATCAATGCGCTTTGCCGGGTCGATGACCGTCATCTCCTCTCCCGGGCGGTGCATCAGGCAGACCCTGATCTGGCCGACATCGTTGTCGCATCCCCAGCGCCGGCCCCAGGTCTCGATCTGGCCATCTTCGCTTTCGAAGGCCGGTTCGGGATGGGAGCCGAACAGCTTGATTGTCTGGTTGTAGATGCTGTCCATGGGTGTCTTAACGGTTATTGAATCGGGTCAGATTCTAGCGCCACAGAAAACAGATGCCAGCGTTCAATGACTGGTTGCATGGTGCGTCGAGGAAACGCATGGGAAGCTGACGCGGAAATGCCATTCGCCTTGACCACTGACATCGGTGCTTGAAGCGGATTTCGGCCCCCAGCCTCCACTGGGGCAGGTTGCACCGGGATTGAAGGGAATTTGACGCGTTGACACGATCACGAGGCCCCGGCGCAGGACGGGGTACATCTCAGGAGGGCGATTGGCGTCATGGCAAACGTTCGGATTTGCCGGAACTCCACCGGATACGGCGGCCCGGACGGGGCTGGAACACCGTGATGACTGGCCGGTTCCGGGGCCCGCTCCCGTTGGAGTGCAGGTGCGGGTCGACATCTGCGTACCCAGTCGATCGGTCCATTCAGAGGCCTGCGTGGTCCGGGAGGCAGGTTCCGGGTTACCGGGCGAAGCCCCGGTGAACATGAATAAACTCCCGCAGGCCAATTTCGGGATGGTGCTTCACCCCATCTCCGGACACCAGGTCAATCGAAGGGCCCGGTCAGTCACCGGAGTCGGACCCGACTCCAGCCCGTGACATCCGGACGATCGTACTGTTTCGGGAACGCACCAGCCGATGCCGTGAAACCAGACAATTCCGTCGTCACATGCAAGATGGGGTAACAGGTCCCGCTCCCAGTCGGGAACCCCCCGTGCCTGGCAGGCCTTCTTCAGTGAGGTACTGTGGAGCCTGCCGGGTAGTCGGATTCTCTCCCCTCCCTGGCGCCATCGCCAGAACAACCTGCCAAGCGACGTCAATCCCATTCCACCATTCGTCGTGGACTCGAGATGGACCGAAAGCCCCGGTGCCACTTCCATGTTCTCGCCGTGCCAGGGAACCTCCGCACCAGGAACGGGCAGCGATCCGAGCAAGTGGAGTCTTCTCCGGTATTCCCGGATGGATGCACCGCGCCAGTCCAGCCGCAATCCCCTCCGCCGCTGGGATTCAGTTCCGGATCGGGAGAACCGGTCCAGGTCGCGCAGGAGCATGGTCATCCCTTGCCTGCCCGGCGCCCTCAAAGACCCTGCATGGATCCACCGGCGCAGGACGTCTTCACGATCCACGGCATCCAGCGACAGCAGTCCCTTGACCGGTATGGGCGCATGAAGACAGAAGATTCTCGTGGCGGCCGGATCCGCGATTTCCGCCAATATCCGTTGGGCCCTGTTCGACCGGATGCGCATCAACCCTTGCAGCTTTCCGGCCGCATCTTCCACGGTCGCATCCAGATCGGGACAGTGACGACGAAGTTCCGGAAGAAGCTCCGTACGGATCCACACCCGCCGATGCCCGGTATCTCGGTTGGATGGATCTATCACCCAACGCACCCCACCGGCCTCGACGTAGGCCCGCAGTGCCTGACGCGTGAATCCCAGCAGCGGCCTGATCACCTCCCGGTTGTCACCAAACTCGAGAGCGCGTCTTGAAAGCATCCCCGCTACACGATGCATGTCCCGTCCCTCAAGCAGGTTCAGCAGAATGGTTTCCACCTGGTCATCCAGGTGATGCGCCAGCAACAGCAGGCAGTCACGCGGCAGTGAGCGACGAAACCAGCGATATCGTGCCACCCTCGCCTCCCCCTCCCGGACATCCGGCGCCGAACCATGACGCCATTTTCCACAGACCAGAGACACGCCCAGTTCCTGACAGAACTGTTCACAATGTTTCTGCCACAAATCGGATTCGGCGTGAATCGCATGGTTGAAATGCAGTGCCAGCAACCTGTCCCCGGCCCTTTTCGCCGCCATTCTCGACAGTCCAAGCAGCAATGCCGTGGAATCGACACCGCCGCTGAAGCCCACGGCGAATTTTGCGTTTCGGGGAAGGTTCAGCGTGCCGTAGAGTATCCCGGCCAGTAGATCGTGGTCGAATTCGTGACCTGAGTGGAGATGGTTAATGACCCCTGACCCCGTACTTCCCAAGTTTCATGAGGCGCCGGTAACGCTGCTCAAGCAGTTCCTCCAGGGGTTTGTCGCATAGTTGATCCAATGTGCTCGACACCGCGTCGGCAACTCTCCTGGACGCCTCATCGTAATTCCGATGCGCACCGCCGGGCGGCTCCGGGATCACTTCATCGACCAATCCCTGCACACGCAGCTCACCTGTGGTCATCTTCATCGCTTCAGCAGCCTCGGCGGCTTTTTCCGCACTTTTCCAGAGTATGCTGGCACAGCCTTCCGGGGATATCACCGAATACACCGCATACTCCATCATCAGCAGTCGGTCGCAGACACCGATCGCGAGCGCACCGCCGGACCCGCCCTCGCCGATGACGACCGATACCACAGGAACATTCAGGGATGAC
Source organism: Candidatus Poriferihabitaceae bacterium (assembly GCA_965213885.1). Lineage (GTDB taxonomy): Bacteria > Pseudomonadota > Gammaproteobacteria > Arenicellales > Poriferihabitantaceae > VYFG01. The sequence continues at coordinate 1,191,435 of OZ243919.1, read as the reverse complement.
ATGACTTCCAGCGAACTCGCAATGGCCTCGCTTTGCCCACGCTCCTCCGCACCCACGCCGGGATAGGCGCCCGCGGTATCAATCAATGTCACCACCGGCAGGTGAAACCTGTCCGCAAGCTGCATGATCCGCTGGGCCTTGCGATAGCCTTCGGGTCGCGGCATGCCGAAATTCCGCCGGGTGCGTTCACGGGTGTCACGTCCCTTCTGGTGGCCAATCAGAGCGACACTTCGACCCCCGATCCGGCACATGCCTGCAACAATCGCGGCATCGTCGGAATACATCCGGTCCCCGTGCAATTCCTGGAAGTCAGTGCACATTCGCTCGACATAGTCCAGCGTGTAGGGACGTAACGGGTGACGTGCGATCTGTGTGACCTGCCAGGGTGTCAGTCGGGAAAAGATGTCCTTGGTCAGTTCCCGGTTCTTCTCCCGCATACGCTCGATTTCCTCGTTCAGATCCAGGGACCTGTCCGCGCCGACACGTTGCAACTCGATGATTTTTTCCTCAAGTTCCGCAATGGGCTTTTCGAAGTCGAGATAGTTCATGGTGTGGAATATGACTACATGCAGATATCCGGTTAGTATCGAATATTGTAGTTTAGAAATCCCGCCGATTCTCGAGTCGGTCCAGCATTGCCGATAATCCGGCAAGGGCATGCCGGATACTGGCCACACGGACATCGTGCCGATCGCCTGGAAAATGACGGGTATCGGCTTCCACTACCCGGAAATCCCCCGGCCCCCTATGGACCCAGGCGAAGCAAACGGTACCGACGGGTTTCTCACCGCTCCCGCCTCCGGGTCCGGCGATTCCGGTCACGGACAGGGCATAATTCGCCCCGGACAAGGTCATTCCACCCTCTGCCATGGCAACGGCAGTGTGTTCGCTGACCGCTCCGTGCTCCTCGATCAAACCACGGGGAACACCTGCCAGCTCCTCCTTTGCACGATTGCTGTAGGTGACGAGGGCCCGGTCGAACCAATCCGAACTGCCCGCCATCGCGGTCATGTGCCAGGCAACCCCCCCGCCGGTGCAGGACTCCACCGTCACCAGGTGACCGCCGAGCGTGCGCAGCCGGTTTCCGATCTGTTCGCATGTTCGGGTGATTTCTGTGTCCGGCATGGCCTGAGTGCGGCTGAAGAGCCTCTACAGCGATGGGAAATAGCCCAAAGCGTGCCGGCGGAAGGAAACCGGACTTCCGGTCTGGACATAGTCCGCCGGCTCAAGTGCGCCGGAACCGGCGCCCTTCCTGCGGCCAGGGGACTGGACCTTGATCAGACGCGGCTTCAATGACAGCAGTACCCGGGCATGGGCAACCATGTCCTCCCGGGACAGGGCATTGACGGCATCCACCAGCCGCTTGCGGCTGTCGAAGGCAAATTCCCGGAGATCGATCTCTCTCCAGTAACGCCTGGAACGGCTCTTCAGGTTACTGTCCCTGGTCAGGATCCGGGTCACCAGCCCGGCTCGTGCACGCATGAAATCATCATTGTCCATATTGGCAATGTAGTCGGGAAACCCGGACAGAAAATCCTGCACCAGTGCATCGATCTCGTCGGCATCGTGGCTGGGGCTCTGGACTGACAGCAACAGACCGGGAACCTCGAGCAAGTCCATTCCGGTGGCAAATACCAGGTATCCGACACGATTCATGGTGCGGAGCTCGAAATAGAACGGGGATTCGATGATCTGGCCAAGAAGCCGGGAGCGCGCCAACCCCTGGTACGATTTCTCATCTCCCTGAAAATAATAGGAAACAGCGGTATCCCCATGATTCACATCCAATGTACGAAGATAGGGTTTCGCGTAGCCGAGACGTCGGATCCGGGGCCGGGATGCCGTATCGGTTTCCCGCAGGTCCGGCAATGCGGCGCTTACCTGCCGGTTCAGTGCTACTGCCTGCTTCTCGGTCAGGTCCCCGTGCGCCAGGGAGACCGCCGCCGCATTGGTAGTGATGGCTCGGGCATGACGGCGCACTTCCTCAGCGGTGATGTCCGGAATTTCAGCCAGACGCTCCGCTTCAGTCCAATACGGTTGCATCACAAGGCGGTAGATCTCATGCACGGTCTGCTCGGAGGGACGATCCAGCACACGGTTTTCCAGCTCACGCGCCAAGTCCGCCTTTGCGAGGACGAGGCGCTCCGAATCGAAGGCAGGAAACCGGATGGCATCCAGAATGGTCTGCAGCAATTCGGACTGCTTGTCCTGAAAGCCGGTGATCCGGATGGACATGCCCCGGCTATGGCGATAGAGACTGTAGGTGAGGCCTGCAAGTTGCGCGGGGTAGCTGGCCGGATTGAGCTGATCGTTCAACAACCTGACCAGCAGTTCCGTCAGGACCGCCCCACGGGCCGTATTGTTGGCCAGCGGCGACTTGATGCTCACGAAGAAGTTCGCCCGCGGTGCATGAAATTCCTGATCACCCCGGTACCAGGCCGAGACAGGCCGTACCGACTCGAGAGGTACGGGAATTTCATGCATGTCCTCGAGCGGAGCCAAGGTCAGCCTCTCCGGGATATACGGATTGGCATCGGGGAGGTGAAGATCCGCAAATTCCGTCATACCGGCGTCCTGCCAGCGCCTGATCCACTCCGGATCCAATGGGGAAACGCCATACCGGACCCCGTACCAGTCCGAAATCCTCCGCACCTTGTGCTTCCGGGACACGACCTGCAGATAGACCTTTTCCGGGACCAGGTGGCTCAGCAGGGTTCGGATCCGGTCGGGTGCGAACCGCTCCATCACGTAGGGGCCGCGCAGTACGTCCTCAAACGGGTAGTCATGCAACCGAGCGGACAAGGACCTGGAGAGCGCTCCTGCGCTTTGTTCTTCGGCGAACCTGAATGCGAGTTCCCCCAGCTGACTCTGCTCCTTGAATCGCCATTCTTCCAAGCCATGGTCACGGATCAGGATGATGGTGCGAAACAGCATTTCTCCGATCTCGGCCACATGATCGAGGCCGGGTTCGGTCAGTCCGATCGAGACGATCAGCGTACCCTGGTGACGGTCCATGAAGGCGCTGCCCGCGCTCAGCGTTTCCGCCCAGCCCCTGCTCTTCAGTGCCGCCAGTAGCGATCCCTCGCCCTCGTGGCCGAGCAGATTGGATATGTAGCCCAGCGGCTTGCTGAGATACTCGTCGTATACCGAGGGAATGGCCCATTGGAAAGACACCCGGTTGACCTGTTTTTCCGGAACGATATCAAGGCGCACCGGTGCCAGGTCGCGGTTGAGATAGGACTGGATGTAGAGCGCTGGGCTGATTCCGCGACCGGGAATCCCGGTGAACTTGTCCCGGACCCAACCCTCCAGGGTATCCAGGGACTCCCTGCCCACCACAGCCAGCGCCATGATGTCTGCGGCATACCATTGTTCGTAGAATTGGATCAGGCGTTCCCGGACGGAGGTTCCTTCCCGGTCCTGCAGTGTTTCCTCCGACCCGACAGAAAACCGCGACCCGGGATGTCCGGGGTTCAGTATCTGTTTGTGGGTTTCCCAGATGCGCCGCTCTTCATCCTTCAGCCGTGCCTGGTATTCGGAATGCACGATTGATCTTTCCCGTTCCACGTACAGTGCATCGAAAGTCGGGTCAATGAAAAATCGCGAGAACCTGTCCAATGCCGGCTCCAGGCTGTCGTGATTGACGTTGAAGAAGTAGTTGGTGTGATCGTAGGAGGTATATGCGTTTTGATTACCGCCATGATTCTTGATGAACGCCTGGTACTCCCCGGCCTCGGGATACTTTCCGGTGCCCAGAAACAGCATGTGTTCAAGAAAGTGTGCGAGCCCGTTCCAGCCTGCGGGATCACTCCCGCTGCCGACATGAACATCCATCGAGGCTTCGGCGCGATCGGATTTCGGATCGGACACCAGCAGAACCTTGAGGCCGTTTTCCAGCACCAGCCCCCGGTACTCCTTCTGGTCGAGGTCACTGCTGTGCGGCACGAAATACCGGGCGGCATCCTGGGCGAAGGACGGCCCCGCAAGGGCCGCGAACACGACAACTAGAATTTCAAGAGATTTGCGCATACCGGGATCGACAGAAAAATTGTTTGACGGTTGGCAGTAATCCACAGCACCGGTTCGTATCCTCCAGTGCGTACCGGTGGTACCAATAACCTGATATCAGGTCCCTCTTCCGGGAATCAAGAATCGAATCGCACCCGCATCAGGCGGGGAAATCGCCGGAGCAGCGGCCCGGGCAGGTGCAAAATTCCATCCGGCGTGCAGGCGGGGAGGCAGAGTGAAGCGACCTACTTCCGTGTAAGTCATTGATTTGCTGGCGTCCCCAAGGGGATTCGAACCCCTGTCGCCGCCGTGAAAGGGCGGTGTCCTAGGCCAACTAGACGATGGGGACTTGATCTTTCGGATGGTTGGAAATTCTGCCTGTGGGTCAAACCGGATTCGGAAACTGGTGGAGCCAGGCGGGATCGAACCGCCGACCTCAACACTGCCAGTGTTGCGCTCTCCCAGCTGAGCTATGGCCCCGAAGGGCGCGTATTGTAAGGGCTGCCCATGGGGTGATCAAGGTTTTTTGAGCAAGGGCATATGCACGGGGAATACAACGCGTTTCAGGCGTATATCGGATTTTCCGCCTCCCGTTCCGTTCTAACCCGATACCGTACCGGTTTCTATGCTGTCGATTGCGCGGCGAATACGGTTCAGGGTCCTGGATTTTCCCACCAGCATCACGGTGACATCAATGGGCGGTGTCGAGGTTTCCCCGGACAGGGCCACTCTGAGCGGCAGGGCCAGATCCGGAAACCTGATGCCCAGGTCGGCCACCACGGCCCTGATCACGGCATCGATATGATCCGCGGTCCATTCGTTCACCGTTTCCAGTCTCTCCGCCAGCGCCGTCAGGCGGGGCACCGATGCCGGGACAAGATGCTTTGCCGCTTTCGGGTTGCGGCTTTCCGGTTCGGCGTACAGGTACCTGGACTGTTTGGCCATCTGCTCCAGGGTCTGGACGCGATCCCGCAACACCTCAACCACCTCGGATACGCGAGGACCGTCACGGAGCCGGAGACCGCTCGAGTGAAGTCTGGCAGCGAGTTCGTTACCAAGTCTGGCCGTGTCGGCCTGGCGGATGTAGTGCTGATTGATCCAAAGGAGTTTTTCGAAATCGAAACTGGCCGCGGAACGGTTGACATCCCTGATATCAAACAGGTCGATCATTGCATCGAGCTCGAAGATCTCCTGGTCGCCGTGGGACCATCCGAGCCTGACCAGGTAATTCAGCAAGGCTTCGGGCAGAATTCCCATCTTGCGAAATTCAAGGACACTCACTGCGCCATGACGCTTGGACAGCTTTTGGCCATCCTGTCCGTGTATCAGCGGTATATGGGCAAAAACCGGTAACGGTGCCTCCAGGGCGTGAAAGATATTGATCTGCCGGGGTGTGTTGCTGGTATGGTCATCACCGCGAATCACATGGGTGATCCCCATGTCCACGTCATCCACCACAACGGTCAGGTTGTAGGTGGGAGACCCGTCGCTGCGGGCAATGACCATATCGTCCAGTTCGCTGTTGCTGATCACTATCCGCCCTCGAACGACATCCTCGAATTCCACGTCACCCTCCAGCGGGTTACGGAACCTGACAACCGCGGCTTCGCCATCCCCCGGTTTGCGCGCCAGGTCCCGGCAATGATGATCGTAACGGGGCTTTTCCCCCTTCGCACGCTGGCGCTCTCGCAGTTCATCCAATCGCTTGCGACTGCAGAAGCAGTGATAGGCCTGCCCATCCGCCAGAAGTTGTCCGATCACCTCTTGATAGCGATCAAACCGCCGGGTTTGATAATACGGACCACGGTTCCAGCAGAGCCCAAGCCATTCCATGGACTTCATGATCTCCTCCACGGCTTCTGGAGTGGACCGTTCCAGGTCCGTATCCTCGATTCTGAGTACCATCTCACCGCCCCGTGCACGGGCATAGAGCCAGTTGAACAGTGCGGTACGGGCGCCGCCGATATGCAGGTAACCTGTGGGGCTGGGCGGAAATCGTGTGACGACAGTCATCAGGCCGTAAATGGAGATACGCGGAAAAGGCGCCAGGATTCTATCGTAATGTCTGGTAAACCCACAGTGGGAGGAGTACGGTCCGAGGTGGAGTATGGTTTTTTTGCGGGCAGGCAGGGCCTGCCTGTTCGGGTCAACCCGGCAATCTTCGAATCGGTTTCGGCCACTGCTGACCCCGTGTCCGGAAAAACCGGTTTCAACCCTTGAGGGAAGGATCCGTCAAAGATTGGTCGGGGTGAGAGGATTTGAACCTCCGACCACCGCAACCCCATTGCGGTGCGCTACCAGGCTGCGCTACACCCCGATACATTGAATACGGCCTGAGAGGGCCCCGGGCCTGTCCAACCCCAACGGGCCGGGGCGCGGATTCTAACTCAAGATGTCGCTGACTTCATTGAGTTCGGCAATCAATTGTGAAATCACCTGGGAGCCTTTTTTGTCGATGCCGGAGGGACTGACCGGCACCCCTTCGGATTCAACCTGCTCCAGGCGGGACCTGGCGCCACTGATGGTAAATCCGTCCACGTACAGCAACTGCCGGATCCTGCGGATCAGCTTGACTTCGTGACGCTGATAATATCTTCGATTGCCTCGGCGCTTGACCGGCTTGAGCTGGGGGAATTCCTGTTCCCAATAACGAAGCACATGGGGCTTGACCAGGCAAAGTTTGCTTACTTCACCAATGGTGAAGTAACGTTTGCTGGGAATCGGAGGTAATTCAAATCCCGCCGGATCAAGCATGGTCATCAGCGTTTCCTGCCCAGCCTCTGGGTCAGTTCAAACGAATTCTCCACCACGCTCTGTTTCAACTTCTGGCTCGAACGGAAGGTCACCACCCGCCTGGCAGAAATCGCCACCTCTTCTCCGGTTTTCGGGTTGCGACCGGGCCGCGAGGTCTTGTCACGCAGGGTAAAGCTGCCGAATCCAGACAATTTCACCGCTACACCCTCCTCCAGGGACTGGCGGATTTTTTCGAAGAACAACTCAACGAATTCTTTTGCCTCGCGCTTGTTGAGCCCCACTTCGTCAAACAGGACATTGCACAAGTCGGCTTTGGTTATTGTCATCTGGTGTCCTCGGCAGAATTCTTTTAGAAATACACACTATCTCTTTATGGGATGGCCGGTCAAGAGCGCAGCCGAGCACCGACACCCTGTTGCAGAGCCTTTACGATTGCGGCTGTCACCGTCTCAACTTCGCCAGAAGTGAGGCTACGGGAATCCGACTGAAACAACAAGCCCAATGTGAAACTTTTCTTATTATATTCAATTTGTTCACCGGTATAGATGTCAAACAACTCGAGCAGTTTCAGGTCATTGCCCGCGGTTTTCCGCACCAACGACAGCACGTCAGACGCCACGACTCCTCTGTCCACGATCACGGAAAGATCCCGTTGCACCGCGGGAAAGCGGGACAGGGGCCGGAATCTCGGCAACGCCGATTCCTCTAGTATAGTCAAATCCAACTCGAAGAGGAAAGCCGGCACGTCGAGACCCAGTATGTTCTGCTTCACTGGATGCAGCCGCCCGAGATGGCCGACTTCCCTTTTTCCCAGGAGAATCCGCGCCGATTGTCCGGGATGGAACACAGGATGCTCCGAGGCCTCGAACGCGAATCTCTCCGCGTCGCCGGTCAGTGTCAGCAGCGCGGCGAGATCGCCCTTGAGGTCGAAGAAATCCACTTGCCTCGTTGGCTCGCCCCAATGCCGGGGCATGGCGATTCCTGTGGCCACCGCAGCGATCCTGGGATATTCCCGGCGTTTGCGGCCGTGCTGCTCGAAGACGTTACCGGTCTCGAAGAGGCGCACGCGGACCTCCTGGCGATTGAGATTCCGCTGCAAGCTCCCGAGCAGTCCGGGAATCAGACTCTGTCGCATTTCCGACAGGTTCTCCGCCAGGGGATTGGAGAGACGGACCCCGGGTCCGGATTCCAGGAGGCGCTGCTGGAGAACCGGATCGACAAAACTGTAGTTGATCGCCTCGTGGTATCCCCGCGCGGTCAGGGCCTGACGGATCCTGGGCATGCCGATAGCGGTTTCCGGATTGGCGCCGTGACGGGCTGCCGATACCGGAAAACTTGGCAAAATGCGATCAAAGCCATGGCATCGCCCAACCTCCTCCACCAGGTCGTGCTGGCCAGTGATGTCGAAGCGCCACGTCGGGGGGGTCACTTTCCAGCCGTCCTTGACCGGAGAAACCGTCATTCCCAGCCTTTTCAGGACACGCTGTACCACGGCGGAAGGCACACGCGCACCCAGAATGCGCGGAATCTCGCCCCGTTCCAGCAGTATCGCATGGCGTTTCGGTAGCGCACTTGCGGATACTGCGTGGCAGGTTTTCGCAGGACTTCCACCGGCCACATCCAGCAGCAGACGGGTTGCCAACTCCACCGCAGCGACCTGCCCTGCGGGATCCACGCCACGCTCGAACCGGTGCGATGCATCGGTGTGCATGCCAAGGCGCCGCGCCTTGCCAAGCAGATGCTGCGGAGAGAAGAAGGCCGCTTCGAAGAAGATATTCGTGGTCTGATCCGAAATCGCCGTATGGTCCCCCCCCATGATACCGGCAAGCCCCACAACCCTGCGATGGTCCGCGATCACCAGGTTGTCCGGTTTCAGCCGCACGGAAGTCCCATCAAGCAGTTTCAGCCGCTCCCCCTTGTGGGCAAGCCGTACCACGATTCCGCCAGAGAGTTTGTCCAGGTCATAGGCATGCATCGGCTGACCGGTCTCCAGCATCACCAGATTGGTGATATCCACTACCGGGTTGATCGGCCGCAACCCGGCCCGGCGCAGCTTTTCGCGCATCCAGTCCGGAGTCCGGGCATGCATGTCGATCCGGCGCACGATGCGCCCGGCAAAACGGGCGCAGTGTTCGGGGGCCTGGAGTTCAATGGCCAGGACTTCCGCATTCCGGGCCCTGATCGCAACGGGGTCCCGGCTGCGCAAACGGGTTCCGGTCAGAACCGCCACCTCCCGGGCGATTCCGCGAATGCTCAGGCAGTCCCCACGATTGGGCGTGAGCCCAAGTTCGAACACATGGTCGTCCAGTTCCAGGTGATCCGACAGGGGGGTGCCGGGCAGCGCGCCCGGATCCAGCTCCATCAGACCCGTGGATTGTTCGGCCAGCCCCAGTTCCGATGCCGAGCAGAGCATTCCCTCGGAAACAACGCCCCTGATTTCCGCCTTCCGGATGACACCACCGGGCAGCTTGGCGCCAACCCGCGCCACGGGGGTGACCAGCCCGACAGCTGCATTGGGGGCACCGCACACGACGGTGATCGCACGCCGGCCGCCGGCCCGGACCCGGCAGACCCGAAGCCTGCCCCCGTCGGGGTGCGATGCAACCGCCTCTATGCGACCGACCAGCAATCGCTTCCGGTTGCCCGCCGACAGGTCCAGGGGGCTTGCCGGCTTCAGTGATTCCACTTCCAGTCCGGCGAGGGTAAGGGCCTCCGCCAGTGCGGAACTGTCCAGTTTGGGATTGACCCATTCCCTTAGCCAATGTTCGTTGAAAAGCATCTTGATCGGGTTGTGTTTTTCACGCGGCTCCTGTGCACGCCGCCATCAGTCAGAACTGGCGCAGAAAATCCAGGTCATTCTCAAAATAAAGACGCAGGTCGTTCACGCCGTAACGGAGCATGGAGAGCCGCTCCACACCCATGCCGAATGCATAACCCGAATAGCGCCGGGCATCGATCCCCCCGTGGCGAAGGACCTCCGGATGCACCATCCCGCTTCCCAGAACCTCAATCCAGCCGGTATGGCTGCAGACCCGGCATCCGCCACCCCCGCAAAAGACGCAGGCAATGTCCACTTCGGCGGACGGTTCCGTGAACGGGAAATAGGACGGACGGAAACGCACGCCGAGGTCCTTCTCGAAAAACTCGTGCACGAAATGGATCAGGACACCCTTCAGATCGGCGAACGTGATGCTTGTATCCACGGCCAGCCCCTCCACCTGATGAAACATCGGTGTGTGGGTCATGTCGGAATCGCATCGGAAAACCTTCCCGGGCGCGATCACCTGGATCGGCGGAGCATGCTGATGCATGTAGCGTATCTGGACCGGTGAAGTGTGCGTGCGGAGCACGGTGTGGGCATCCACATAAAACGTGTCGTGCATCGCGCGCGCCGGGTGGTCCGGCGGCATGTTCAGGGCCTCGAAGTTGTAGTAGTCGTCCTCAACTTCCGGTCCGGTAGCTACTTCGAAGCCGATCCGGGCGAAGATCTCCTCCATGCGCTCCAGGGTGCGGGAGATGGGATGCATCGTCCCTTCACGCTGTCCCCTGGCCGGCTGGGTCACATCAACGCGCTCGGTTTCGAGCTGTTGCGCAATCGCCTCGCCTTCCAGGAACCTGCGCCGTTCCTCCAGGGTGCCCTGGATACGCTCCTTCAGTTCGTTCACCGCCTGACCGAACGATTTGCGCTCCTCGTGGGACAGGGAGGCAATGGATCTGAGTTCTGCAGTCACCGCCCCCTTCCTGCCCAGGTAATGCACCCTGAGCCCCTCCAGTTCGGCGATGGCATCCACCTGCCCGATGCGACTGACAGCATCTTCAGCCAGTTCACTTAACGTCGGAAATTCCTGGTTCACGGCTGCTTCGAATGATCACCCGGGTCTCGGGCCCGGCAGTTATGAAGACAAATGGACAACAGCAATCAAAGCCTGATCCGCCCTGATTCGAATCACCATCCGGCAGATGCCGGGGCGTTACGGCATTGGCAGGGCGGATACCGGCCGAAATCAGGCAGCCAGCGCCGACTTGGCCCTTTCAGCCAGTGCCGTGAACGCAGGTTTGTCATGCACTGCCATGTCTGCGAGCACCTTGCGGTCCAGGACGATGTCCGCCCTGTTCAGCCCGTTCATCAGGCGGCTGTAGCTGAGGCCGTTTTCCCGTGCGGCGGCATTGATGCGCACAATCCACAACGAGCGGAACTGGCGCTTGCGTTGCCTGCGGTCACGATAGGCATACTGACCGGCCTTGTCCACCGCTTGCTTGGCGGTTTTGAACAGCTTACGGCGGGCTCCGCTGTAACCCTTCGCCTGCTTCAGGACCTTCTGGTGCCGCGCCCGGGCCTGGACGCTACGTTTGGCTCTTGGCATGGCCTCCTCCTCAGCTGTATGGAAGCATCTGTTTCACGGATGCCTGGTCGGATGCATGGATCAGGTCACCGCTCCTGAGCTGACGCTTGCGCTTGGCAGACTTCTTCGTCAGTATGTGGCGCAGATGCGACTGTGACCGCTTGAACCTGCCGGAGGCAGTACGTTTGAAGCGCTTGGCGGCGCCCCGGTTGGTTTTCAGTTTTGGCATTTCAGTTCCAGTATTCGGCCGCACCTCGGGTGCGGGACATCATCAATTGACAAAGGCAGTTCTGGATTGGACTGCGTTTTGCCCACCTTCCGGCCGGGAACGTCTCTGGTGTCTCACCAGGGCCGCTCCGGACCGCAGCCGCACCTGTTGCAGTGCGGCCAGCCTGCTGCCATTGGCACCAGGACATGCTTTATCTACAGGCGATCCGTTTCCGGATTCACCCCGCGCTAGTGCCGGCGAGGACCCATGACCATCACCATCTGGCGTCCTTCCATGGTCGGCGCATGCTCCACGGAAGCGATCTCCTCGAGATCCTTCTCCACCTGCTTCAACATCTCGAGGCCCAGTTCCTTATGGACCATTTCGCGTCCCCGGAAGCGCATGGTCACCTTGGTCTTGTTGCCTGCTTCAAGGAACGCCCTGAGTTTCTTGAGCTTCACCTCATAATCGCCGACATCCGTCCCAGGGCGGAACTTGATCTCCTTGACGGTGATCTGTTTCTGCTTCCTCTTCGCCTCGTGGCGCTGCTTGCTCTCATTGTAGAGATACTTGCCATAATCCAGAACCCTGCACACCGGCGGGTCTGCGTTGGGCGATATCTCCACCAGATCCAGCCCTTCGTTGTTTGCAAGGTCGTTGGCCTCTTCCAGGGATACCACCCCGACCTGATTGCCGTCGGTGCCAATGACCCGCACGGGATCACTGGTGATCTGTTCATTGACGCGCAGTTGCTTTTCTTTAGCTATAGCAATTTACCTCTGTTGGTTCAAATAATCAGACCACGTCCGGACACAGTCTGAACGGGATGTACGCAGTACCGCAGGATACAGGCCGGGAGCCGACTGGCGCCGGGTGCATCCAACGGCTGTCAATCCTCTCCCCGCGAAAGAAGTTCCGCCACCTCGTTGATGGACAGACTGCCGAGATCACTTCCGCCCCTTGCCCGAACGGCCACTTTCGCACTCTTCACTTCCCGGTCACCTACAACAAGCAGGTACGGGACACGCTGCAGCGTGTGCTCGCGGATTTTAAAACCGATCTTTTCGTTTCTCAAGTCAGATTCGACCCTGAATTCCTGTTTTTTCAGGACTTTTTCCAATTCACGGGCGTATTCGGCCTGACTGTCCGTGATATTCATCACAACCGCCTGCACGGGCGCGAGCCAGGACGGGAAGCGGCCCTCATGATGCTCGATCAGGATTCCGATGAATCGCTCGAAGGATCCAAGGATCGCCCTGTGCAGCATCACGGGGACCTGGCGCGAACCGTCTTCGGCCACGTATTGCGCACCGAGACGTCCCGGCATGGAAAAGTCGACCTGAACGGTACCGCACTGCCAAATCCGGCCGATGCTGTCACGCAGGGAAAATTCGACCTTCGGCCCATAGAAAGCCCCCTCCCCGGGAAGCTTCTCCCATGGCAGGTTCTTGGCATCCATCGCCTGGGCCAGTGCCATTTCCGCCCGGTCCCAGTCCGCATCCGACCCGACCCGGTTATCCGGCCTGGTGGCGAGCCGGTAGATCACCTCATGGAAACCCAGAGCGTCATATACCGCGTGGAGGAAGTCGATGAATGCCGCTACCTCATCCTGTATCTGTTCCTCGGTGCAGAAGATATGGGCGTCGTCCTGGACGAAGCCCCTCACCCGCATCAGCCCGTGCAGGGCGCCGGACAACTCGTTGCGGTGACAGGAGCCAAATTCGGCGAATCGGAGAGGCAGGTCCCGATAGCTCTTCAGTCCCTGGTTGAATATCTGCACATGGCAGGGGCAGTTCATGGGTTTCAGGGCGAAATCCCTGCCCTCGGAGCGTACCGAGAACATGTCTTCTGCGAACTTGTCGGCATGGCCGGAACGCTCCCAGAGGGAATAGTCCACAACCTGAGGAGTCTTGATCTCACGGTACCCGCGACGTAACTGTTCCCGGCGGATGAACTGTTCCAGCACCCGGTACAGTGACCATCCCCGGTCATGCCAGAACACCATGCCCGGCGCTTCTTCCTGCATATGAAAAAGCCCCAACTGTTTTCCGAGTCGGCGGTGGTCCCTTCTTTCCGCTTCGGCCAACTGCTTCAGGTGGATCCTGAGGGATTTGGCGTCGGACCAAGCCGTGCCGTATATCCGCTGCAGCATCTTGTTGTCCGAATCTCCGCGCCAGTAGGCACCGGATACCCGCATCAGCTTGAAGTGGCGGCAGAACCCCACGTTCGGCACATGCGGCCCCCGGCACATGTCGATGTATTCCTGGTGGTGGTACAGCCCCGGCTGTGCACCATGTGCGATCTCCTGCTCCAGGATCTCCTGCTTGTAGGGCTCATTCCGCACGCCAAACGTATCGTGGGCCATCTGCCACGAGACATTCTCCTTGATCACCTCGTACTTGGTTTCAGCAAGTTCCATCATGCGCTGCTCGAGACGCTTGAGGTCATCCTCGGTGATCCGATGATCCAGATCGACATCGTAGTAGAAGCCGTTTTCAATGACCGGTCCGATGGCCATGCGGGTTTCCGGCCAGATCTGCTTGATGGCATGGCCAAGGAGGTGCGCGCAGGAGTGGCGGATGATTTCCACTCCCTCGCTGTCCCGGGAAGTGACCACGGTGATGGCCGCATCCTCCCGGATGAGGTCGACCGTATCCACCAATGCGCCGTCCACCTTGCCTGCCACGGCAGCGGCCGCCAGCCCGGAGCCGATATCGGCGGCAATCTCGGCGATGGTCGTGGGGTGATCGTAAATTCGGGTGGAACCGTCAGGAAGCGTGATTCTGGGCATGTCTCGATGATCAGTGGCGCCCGCTACCAAAGGGCGCATGGGTACGCGATACCAGTCGAACGGCAGTCGGAGGACTGCGGGTGTAACGGAATGTCCATCGTAGCGTTCGGCATGGACATGGTAGGCGCGATTGGATTCGAACCAACGACCCCTACCATGTCAAGGTAGTGCTCTAACCAACTGAGCTACGCGCCTTCCGCAGGCGGCGGAGTGTACACACAGGCGGACTGGAATACAATGAATCGGAGGCCGTACCGCTGGATGCGGAGAACCCGTCCGGGCTGCAGTGTCCGCCCCCGGACATTGACCACAACCGGGGACCATGTTCGGTTGTTTTGCCCTGCATTCATTGTTATATTCGGCGGGACGTCACTCTGTCCTGCGTGGTTTTTCGCTAGGGATCGGGCGACGGAAAAGATTCTTCCGGCTTTCGTGAACAAGAACGAGAACTAACTCTTTCCAGAACTCGAGAGTCGGGAAACGGGCGGAGAACGCCCTGGGTTTGAACAGCCCCTAGGTGAATGTGCCAGGGTCGGTATATGGTATCAGTAAATTCGGTTCAGTCCTAAACTGGCCGTTGTTCGCGGGAGAACCCTATCCTGCGGCGTCAACGAACCCGACCCCTGACTTTGAATGAAGTGCGTTGTCTGTCATCACCGTATCGACCGACGTTTTCGAGTCCGCATGGTGACAGCGGCGGCAAAGTAAGGATCAGATGCGACATCCTGATTGTATTCCTGCCCGGACAGGTGCTCTGTGTAGAGGGTTTTCAGTGCCGCCTACGGCGCACATCCGGATGAACGCTACACACCCGGCTGCGGTTTGGTCAAGGGTTTCACAATCGTTTCTGGTTCATCTCCCTGTTTCCGGAACTCCGTATCCGGAGCAGTTCATTCTGGCCTGACTTCCAGCCGCCTGCGGCCAACGGAATCGGTTAGCACACGGCATCGGCTGTGGCGTTGACGGCCACTGCATCCACCTGGGACATTCTCCCCACTGCGTTCTCGTAATTTGCCGGATTCCGGTTAATCCGATTTTCCGGTTAAACATTATATATATCCTGTAACTTATTTAATTATAGGATAAATTTGGATGGATTTATGAAACGCATGTTATTCAATGCAACCCACCCTGAAGAACTTCGGGTTGCAATCGTAGATGGCCAGAAACTGTTGGATCTTGATATCGAATCGGCCATTCGCAGCGAAAAGAAAGGCAATATCTACAAGGCAGTAATCACCAAGGTCGAGCCGAGTCTCGAAGCTGCTTTCGTGGACTACGGCGCCGAGAAGCACGGCTTTCTCTCATTGAAGGAAATCTACCGGGAATACTTTCGCAACTATGATGGGCGCACGCCGATCAGCAGCGTGCGGATCGAACAGGTGATCGAGGAAGGACAGGAAATGATCGTTCAGGTCGACAAGGATGAACGCGGAACCAAGGGCGCGGCCCTGACCACGTTCATCAGCCTGGCTGGCCGCTTCCTCGTCCTGATGCCGAACAATCCGAAGGGCGGAGGGATTTCCCGTCGGATATCCGGCGAGGATCGCACAGACCTGCGGGACGCGCTGGAGAGCCTGGAAGTGTCATCCGATCATTCCCTGATTGCCAGGACGGCTGGTATCGGGCGCAGCCCGGAGGAATTGCAGTGGGACCTCGATTTCCTGAAAAAGCTGTGGCAGTCCATCGAACAGGCCAACGAGACCTCCAAGGGCCCGTTCCTGATCTACCAGGAAAGCAACCTGATCGTGCGGACCATAAGGGATCATCTCAGTGCGGATATCTCGGAAATCATCATCGACGACGAGGAGATATTTGACCGGGCGCAGCGCTTCATGAACCAGGTAATGCCCCATAACCTGGCCCGGCTGAAGCTCTATCAGGGCAATATCCCGCTGTTTTCCCGCTACCAGATCGAAAGCCAGATCGATTCCGCGTTCACTCGCGAGGTCAACCTGCCATCGGGTGGGTCAATCGTCATTGACCATACCGAGGCGCTGATTTCCGTGGACGTGAACTCGGCCCGGGCCACCAAGGGCGGGGATATTGAGGAAACCGCCTTCCGGACCAACCTGGAGGCGGTGGAGGAAGTAGCGCGGCAGTTGCGGATCCGGGATATCGGTGGACTCGTGGTGATCGACCTGATCGACATGACCGTGAGCGAGAATCAGCGTTCGGTGGAAAGCCGGCTCAAGGAAGCACTGCGGCCGGACCGTGCCCGGGTCCAGATCGGCAAGATTTCCCGTTTCGGTCTCCTGGAAATGTCCCGTCAGAGGCTCAGGTCCTCCCTCAGTGACGCCAACTACCGTTCCTGCCCCCGGTGCAATGGCACCGGCACCATCCGCAACGTTGTCTCTTCATCCCTGAATCTGCTGCGCCTCATCGAGGACGAAGCGCTCAAGGAAAACACCGAGGCGATCCAGGTTGACCTTCCCCTGGACATGGCGACCTATCTGCTCAACGAAAAGCGCCATGAACTGAACCAGCTGGAAGCCCGTCTCGCCTCGAGAATCATCATCATCCCGAATGAGAGACTGGAAAGTCCCCATTTCTCGTTGCGTCGCCTGCGCAGTGAGGAACTGGATGCATTGGGAAGCACCCCAAGCTACGAACAGAAAATCGACCAGAGTGAAGATGAACCCACGCTTGCAGACAACCTGAAGTCACCCAAGCAGGTGAAGGCGAGTGTGGAAATCGACAGTATTGAGCACGCTGCACCGCCGCCGCCTTCCCGCCCGGACCCGTCTGCCGACTCCCGGGGCGGGACCTCGCCTTCCCAGAGCGATTCCGGCGAGCCTTTGGGGCTTCTTCGCAGGATCGCCCGATCACTCTTCGGGGCCGGATCCAGGACGGATGGGACCGAGGCCAGCAAGGTATCCGTGGAATCGAAGGAACGCGAGGCCCCCAGGAAAAGACAGGGCGGCAGTCGCAAGCAGGATGGCGCCGCGAGCGGCGGCCGCCGGGGGACGGGCGTCAGAAGCGGGCGCGGCCAGCGTGGCAGGGGTAGCGACGGCCAACGTGCATCGGGTGCACGGACCAAGGACGATGGGGGCGACCGGAAGCAGGGCCAGGGTTCCCGTGGACAGAAGCAGTCCCGCGGACAGGGCCGTGGTGGCAGCCGGCGTCGAGGGACTGAGACGGACGATGGCAGCGGACAGAGGAAACACCGTCAGGGTGATGACGGAAGCAGGCGCCAGACCCGTTCAAGGTCCGGCAACCGCCAGCAGCAGGATCAATATTCCGGAAGAGAGCAACGCGGTCCCGGCAACACGCAGGAAAAATCGCAGCAATCTGTCCAGGGCAACGGCAACAGTTTATCGGGAACAAAGCCTGTAACCGACAACAGAGCGCCGAAATCCAGGGAGTCTGCTGCCCGCGAGAAAGACCCGCAACAGCAACAGTCGCAAACCCGGACGGCGTCGGCCACGCCCCCGGTGCCGGAAGTCAATCCACCAGCTCGGGCGGCCGGAACAACGGAACAGCGTCAGGGGATGAAGCCGGAGCCTGCTCCTGAATCAACGAAACCCAGGAACCCGGGTTGGGAAGACTCGCCCGGACAGGGCCGGACAGACTCCAGATCCGGGAACAGTACCTGAAGCACCCGTACCGTCCGGCAACGGCAGCCGGGGCACAGGACAGTCCGGTGTCCTGATCCGGGCATACGCATGCGTGCCGTTTCGATTGACGACGCGGACGATGACTCCATCTGGACCTGAATCCGGCCCGGAATCGAACTGGCGAAAGTGATGACGGCCTCCCGACAGGCCGTTGCATGCAATGGTCGTTCAGCGGCCGGCGGCAGGTTGCTGAAATACTGCCATGGACTCGACGTGTGCGGTATGGGGGAACATGTCAATGGCGCCGGCATGACTGAGGACATAGCCATGTCGGTGGACCAGAATCTCGGCGTCCCTGGCGAGCGTCGCTGGGTTGCAGGACACGTACACGATTTTTTCGGGCACGGTCTGGCCCACCAGAGCTTCAAGCACTTCGAGTGCGCCGGAACGTGGCGGGTCAAGGAGCAGTTTATTACATCCTGATTCCACCAGGGATTCCATGTCCTTCCCACAGAGGTCCATGCTCAGGAAGTCGACGATATCCAGGCCGTTGGCCCGGGCATTGGCAACTCCCCTTGCAACCAGGGAGGCTTCTCCTTCGACTCCAGTGACCATCGCTCCCAGGCGAGCCATGGGCAGAGTGAAATTTCCTAAACCGCAGAACAGGTCCAGCACATGATCTCCCGGTTCCGGATGAAGCAGATCCATCGCCTGGCGCACCATCGCGGCATTGACGCTGCCATTGACCTGGATGAAGTCGGCCGGTGCGAATTCCAGCGTCACATCATAGTCCGCCAGTGCATACCGCAGGGGTTCGGGGTCCTGTGGCCACAGCGGCCGTATGCTGTCCAGGCCCGCAGGCTGTACATGGAGCTGCACGGATTGCTGCTCCGCAAATTCTTTCAGTCGGTCGACATCCTGGCCGGACAACGGCACCAGATGCCGCAGGACAACTGCGACGGCATCATCTCCCGCAGCGAACTCCAACTGCGGCACCTGGCGGGCACAGTGCAGTCCGGCGATCAACTCATGCAACGGATCCAGCAGCGCGCTGAGGCGGTAATCCAGCGTGAGGCATTGTCGCAATGAGGTGAGGTAAGCGCTGCCCCGCTCACGAAACCCCACGAGAACCCCACCTTTCCCCGGCACGTATTTACAGCCCGGTCTGGCTTTGCGGCGGTAATGCCAGGTCTGACCCGATAGCGGCGGCAACACCGTCCCCGGAATCACCCTGCCGATTCGTTCCAGGTTGTCCAGCAGAATTTTCTCCTTTGATATCCGCTGCCGGTCCTCGGCAAGATGCTGAAACGTACAACCGCCGCAAACGCCGAAGTAGGCACAGGCCGGTTCTACGCGATCGGGCGAGGCCAGCAGTATTTCGGCAAGCCGGCCGTTGAACTTGCCCCGACGCTTGCGGCCCGCAGTGAACCGGATCGTTTCACCGGGCAGTGCTCCCGGTACAAAATAGACGCGCCCATCGACCTTCACAACGCCTTCTCCGGCATTGGTCAGATCGACCACATCGGCTTCCAGGGTGGAGTCCGGTCCTCTCTTCGGCGTATGCGTCGGCATCGGTATCACTTGGGCGGCAGGCCAAAACTCGCACCGGAGTATATCTTTGCCGCGACAAGTTTTGATACTGATTCCGGCAGTCACGTGGAAAACCCCCTGCAGGCGGCTATAATCATTGTCCGTGAATACTTAGCCGGTCTGAAACCATCACCTATATACCCGGCCGCCAGGGAACAGGAATCCGGCCGGTATCTGGACCGGTGGAGGATCCGGATGGAAAACGATAGTCTATGCGCCTGATCCAGCGTACGAGCTGATGATCACCCGGAATCCGCAGCGAGGACCGACAGGGTCAACATTGCTCTCCCTGTTTACTTCACGGCCATGCTTCGCCACGCCAAACACTCGGGACCAATCATGAAGAATCCGATCAACGACAAGCTCATGCAGGCCATTCACCAGATGGTGACCCCCTTGCCGGGTAAACAACGGCTGAATTTTGTCCAGGATTACTACCGACGGATGTCAAACCAGGACTACCGGGAAGACAGGGTTCCGTTCTTCCTCCAGGCGGCACTACGGCATCTTGACCTGGCCAGGGACCGGAAACCGGACCAGACACTGATCCAAATTGATAACCTGATGTCGCTGGACTCCGGCGTCCGCACCCTGATCAGCATCGTGACCGATGACCATCCATTCCTGATCAACTCTCTCACTGTCACGCTTAATCACCAGGGGCACCGGATCGAACGGACGAATCACCCGCTGTTCCAGGTACAACGCAATCCCAAGCACCGGATGATCTCGATCGAACGGTACCGCAGCGGGGAGTTCTCCCGCAGCCGTTCCGACCGGACCATACTCGAGACATTCATTCAGTTTGACGTGGACCCGGTGGAGGAGTCGGCGCATCCCGAGCTCATCGACGCACTCAGGAATACGGTTGCCAACATCGAGGTGGTTACGGGAGACTGGCGTTACATGCGGGATGCGACATTGTCCCTGGCGGACCGGGTGGAGCAGTCGATGCAGGGCCCTGCGTTCGCGGAATACGGTGCCCTCTTCCGCTGGATGGCGGAAGACCATTTTGCGTTCATCGGCTATTGCGAGCTGGAATCCACCGGACAACGCGGAAATTACCGGGTCAACGAGGACTCCCTGACCGGCATACTCCGTGCCGCCCACCTGTCGGGCAACGATGTCATGGAGATCCTCCCGCCCATCACGCAGAGCAAGAGCTCACCAGTGATCTTCACCAAGTCACGTCAGCGATTGTTCATCCACCGTGCCAACTACCTCGACTGCATCCTCGTGGACCATGGCTTCAACCATCCTGAAGGATCCCGCAAGAGGCGGGTGATCAGTTGCATTTTGGGATTCCTGGCGGGCTCCACTGCCACCATGGCCGTTGCAATGATTCCCCACCTGAGGAGCAAGGCCGCGTTCATTCTCTCTGAAAGCAGCCTGCGCAAGGGCAGCTTCGCCTACAAGGAATTGCGTACCATCCTGGAGACACTGCCCCGGGAAATGCTGTTCCAGATGGAGACCCGCGCCCTGTACGGCCTTTGCATGACTCTCTTGAACCAGCAGGAACGCCACCGTACAAGGCTTCATCTGCACCGCAACGTCTGCCAGCACTATTTTACCTGCTTGGTATATGTACCACGGGACCTGTTTCATACCAGACTGCGCCAGCGCATCCTGGAGTATCTGGAAGAACGTCTCCACGCACAGGAAATCACCTTCAACGTGTATTTTTCCGAGTCCATTCTCGTCCGGATTCAGTACACCGTGCACTGCAATGCCGAATTCGAACCCGGCATCACACAGCAGCAGCTGGAGCGGGACGTACAGACCATGGCCAGGGACTGGAACGAGAACCTGTTTGTCATCGCGCAGGAATTTCACACTCTAGACGAAGCCCGCGCACTGCTGAACAGGTGGCGGGACAGTTTTCCCTCGAGCTATCGGGAGAACTTCAACCTCGAAACCGCGCTCACCGACATCGCCTGCTTCCCTTCGGAATCTCTCGAGGCAGGTCCCGCCATCAATCAAAAACTCCTGGTGTCTGAAGATGCCCCGTCCGCGGCGCACTTCAAGATCTATACCAGCGGCAACACGATTCCGCTGTCTGATGCATTGCCCATTCTGGAAAACATGGGTATTCGGGTGCTCGGAGAGCACCCCTACCAGATTCGGCGTACCGACGGGGCAATCTTCTGGATCCAGGATTTCGAAATCGCGCACAAGGACGGCCTGCCGTTCGCGGGTTCCGCCGCGGGTCTGTTCGAAGCCACGTTTGCCGCCGTCTGGCACGGACAGGCGGAGAATGACGGCTTCAACCAGCTGGTTCTTGCGACGGGTTTTGACTGGAGGCTTGCCAGCGCATTCCGCGCCTATTTCCGCTACCTGAAGCAGATCAAGCTGCGTTACAGCGAGAACTACATTATCGAGGCGCTCATGCACAACACGGACCTTGTCCGGGACATCGGCGACCTGTTCTTCATCCTGTTCGAACCCGAACGCAAGCAGCGCCCGTTCAAGAGCATCAGCAAACGGATCGTCGAAAAGCTCGATGCCGTGCAGACCCTGGACGAAGAACGCATCATCCGCGCACTGCTCGACGTGATCCGGGCCACGCTGCGCACCAGCTATTTCCAGACCCCGGAAGGTGCGCACAGGCCCTATATCTCCTTCAAGCTTGACTCGAGATCCATACCGCGCATTCCGGAACCTGCGCCGATGTTCGAGATTTTCCTGTACTCCCCGAGAGTCGAGGGCGTGCATCTCAGGGGTGGCGAGGTGGCCCGGGGAGGCCTCAGGTGGTCAGAGCGTCTCGAGGATTTCCGAACCGAGGTTCTCGGCCTGGTCAAGGCACAACGGGTAAAGAATGCGGTCATCGTGCCAGTGGGCTCCAAGGGTGGATTCGTCGCCAAGCAGCTTCCCGCCGGCGGAGACCGTGAGCAGATCCAGGCTGAGGTGATCACCAGTTACAGGGATTTCATCAGCGGCCTGCTGGATCTCACCGACAACCTGGCCGATGGCGCGATCGTGCCACCGGAGAACGTGGTTCGCAGGGACCGTGACGACCCATACCTGGTCGTCGCAGCAGACAAGGGCACTGCCACTTTCTCGGATATCGCCAACGGCATCGCGATTGATCACGGGTTCTGGCTCGGGGATGCCTTCGCTTCCGGAGGGTCCGACGGTTACGACCACAAGAAGATGGGTATTACTGCAAGGGGTGCCTGGGAATCCGTCAAGCGGAATTTTCGCGAACTCGGCAAGGATATCCAGAACGAGGAATTCACCGTGGTTGGAATCGGGGATATGAGCGGGGATGTGTTCGGCAACGGGATGCTGCTTTCGCCCCACATCCGCCTGGTCGCCGCCTTCAATCACCTTCACATCTTCATTGATCCCGAACCGGATGCCGCCCGGAGCTACAAGGAGCGCATGCGGCTGTTCGGGCTGCCCCGCTCCAGCTGGGTCGACTACAATGAAAAACTGATCTCGTCTGGCGGAGGAATCTACCCGCGGACCGCGAAGTCCATCCAGTTGTCTCCCCAGGCGAAAAAGGCGCTCTCCGCGGAACGGGATTCCTACACCCCCAATGAACTCATCAATACCATTCTCAAGGCGGAAGTCGACCTGTTGTGGAACGGCGGCATCGGTACGTATGTAAAGGCATCCGGGGAAACCCACCAGGACGCCCAGGATCGGTCGAACGATTCCCTCAGGGTGAATGCCGACGAGCTGCGCGCCAAGGTGCTGGGGGAAGGGGGCAACCTGGGGATGACCCAGCCGGCACGCATCGAGTACAACCAGAAAGGCGGACTTTGCTATACCGATGCCATCGACAATTCCGCCGGCGTGGATACCTCCGATCATGAAGTCAACATCAAGATCCTGCTCAATGCCGCCGTTCAGGCAGGAACACTGACCCCCCGAACACGCAAGAGCCTGCTGGCGAGGATGGAGTCCGAGGTGGGGGCCCTCGTCCTGAACAACAATTACATTCAGACCCAGGCCCTGAGCGTCGAGGGCAGTTACGGCGGTGAGATGATCGCACAGCAGGCACGCCTGATTCACCTGCTGGAGAAACGGGGACTGTTGGACCGGGCGCTCGAGTTTCTACCGGACAACGAGGAACTGCGACAACGGCAGGAGTCCGGCCAGAGCCTTACCCGGGCAGAACTCGCAGTGGTCCTTTCCTACGGGAAAATGGACCTGTACCAAAGCCTGCTGCTCTCCGGTGTTCCGGATGATCCCTATCTCTACCGTGAAATCGAGGGGTACTTTCCACGGGTGCTGCAGCAGAAATACCGGGCGCAAATGGAAGCCCACCGACTCAGGCGGGAAATCATTGCCACACAGCTGACCAACGATATGGTCGGAAAACTGGGCGCGGGATTTCATCTGCGTATTTCCGAACTGACGGGTGCATCCGTACCGGACGTTGCCCGGGCCTTCGTGGTTTCGCGGGATGTTTTCGGTCTCGATCAGAGACAGCAGTGGATCCAGAACATGGATAACCGGGTGGCCACCGATCTGCAGTACCGCCTGCTGCGGGATATTGCCTACAACAGCGAAGCCGCCATCGTGTGGCTCCTGCGCAACCGCCCCGGATGCGCTGATCTCGGCAACATCGTTCTGGAATTCCGCGCCGGGCTGGACAAGCTGGAGACCGCCCTGGCTTCGCAGGATGGCCACGGCGCCCCTGCATACGGTGAAGACATCCGCACGGCGATCACCGCGGGAGGACTGAACAGGAAAGCCACCCATGCGCTGCTCTCGATCCCGGCGGAATCCAGGGCACTGGATATCATCGACATCGCGAACACCACGGATCAGCCGATGCCGCTTGTCAGCGAAGTCTACCTGCACTGCATGCAGCAGCTACATCTGCAATGGGTGCGTGAAGCGGTGGACAGATTGTCGGCAAGCAGCGACTGGAACCAACGTGCCCGGTTCAGCCTGTCGGAGAATTTACGCATGTCCCATACCAGGGTAGTTCGGGAAATTCTCGCGGCATCCAAGGACAAGTCCGCGACCGTCCGCATTGATACATGGGCAAGGAAACGTGAACAACCGCTGCATCATGTCTCGGACATGCTGCAGCGCCTGCAGCAGGAGAGCCGGGTGGACTTCGCCATGCTTTCGGTGCTGGTCAGCGAACTGTCAAACCTGTAGGCGCCACTACATGGGACAATCCGAAGAACGCCACGAGCGCAGCCGCTTCCATACCCGCATCATACACAACGGCAACGAACCGGCATCTCAGGGCGGCATGGTCAATCCGCCTGTCTACCACGGATCCACCGTGGTCTTCCCCACCCTGGCTGCGCTGGAGCAGTCCCGCATCGATCATGATCTCAAGGATCGTCTGGTATACGGACGCCTCGGCAGTCGTTCCACCTTCGCCCTGGAAAATGCCGTAGCACAACTGGAGTGCGGCTTCGGCGCCCTGTCGGTCTCTTCCGGTCTTGCTGCAGTCACCACGACAATCCTCGCTTTCGCCAGTGCGGGCGACCACATTCTCGTGGCGGACACCGTTTATGGACCGACCCGGAAATTCTGCGATGCGTTCCTCACCCGCATGGGGGTGACCGTGGAATACTATGATCCCCTCGTCGGCGCAGGCATCGCCGCGCGGTTCCGCAGCAACACCAGCCTGGTATTCATGGAATCGCCCGGATCCATGACCTTCGAGGTGCAGGATGCTCCGGCCATCGCCGATGCGGCCCGTTCCCGTGGCATCATTACGGCGCTCGATAACAGTTGGGCAACACCGCTCTTCTTCCGTCCCCTCGAGCATGGTGTGAATGTCTCCGTGATCGCGGCCACCAAGTACATTGTCGGTCATTCCGATGCGACCCTGGGGCTGGCAGTCTGCGATACGGAAGAGAACTTCTACCGGCTGAAGCAGTCACGGGACCTTGTCGGTCAGAACCTTGCGCCGGACGACGTCTACCTGGGATTGCGCGGATTGCGTACACTGGGCGTACGGGTGGAAAAGCACCAGCAGCAGGCTTTGGAGCTTGCGCAATATCTCTCCGGCCGCCAGGAAGTGCTGGCGGTTTTTCATCCGGCGTATCCGGACTGCCCCGGACACGAGACCTGGCTGCGGGATTTTTCCGGTTCCACCGGCCTGTTCTCTGTCCTGCTGAAGCCGGGTTCGCATGATTCCCTACGCGCCATGCTGGACGGCATGCGGATCTTTTCCATGGGGTTCAGCTGGGGCGGCTACGAAAGCCTGATCGTACCCCAATATCCGCAATCCAGCCGCAGCGCATGCCCCTGGACCCGGGAGGGCCAGCTGATCCGGCTGCATGCGGGACTGGAGGATATCCGGGATCTGCTCGTGGACCTGGAATCAGCGCTCGATCGATATACGGCCTGATGACCGGGCGGGTGGGACAGCGCATCGGATCCGGAACCGGTTTTCGCGGCTTGCGTACGTCAGCGATTCACGGAACGCCGACTCCCAATGGCTTGTCTCGGGTCATGCTGCTCCATTAACATCACCCGGTCACCGGCAGATTCCCCATCCCCATGGAACTGGAGTTCCCAAAGCTCGACGCGTCCCTACTGAAACCCGGCACCCCGGAGTCCATCCCGGTTCCGGCAGGACAGTTCTGGGTATTTACCTACGGTTCGCTGATGTGGGACCCGGGGTTCGAGTACCGGGAGGCGATCGCCGCAACCCTGAATGGGTATCATCGGCGGCTTTGCCTGTGGTCAGTCCGCTACCGGGGTACCGAGGACCGGCCGGGACTGGTCCTGGGACTGGACCGGGGCGGCTCATGCCGGGGGTATGCCTATCATGTTGATGGCGCACTGACCGCCTGCGTCGTGGAATACCTCTGTGACCGCGAGCTCCTGATCGGTTCCTACGACCCGAGGCTCGTTCCGGTGACACTGGAGGACGAGCGCAGGGTCACCGCCCTGACATTCGTCTCCAAGCCCGATCATCCCCACTTTGCAGCCAGGCTGACTCTCGATC
Organism: Candidatus Poriferihabitaceae bacterium; assembly: GCA_965213885.1. Classification (GTDB taxonomy): domain Bacteria; phylum Pseudomonadota; class Gammaproteobacteria; order Arenicellales; family Poriferihabitantaceae; genus VYFG01. The sequence continues at coordinate 1,165,253 of OZ243919.1, read as the reverse complement.
AGACCGTCTCCGTGGTGCAGGGAGCCAGCGGCGCACGTGGCTGTAACCGCTCCTATGTCATCAATACTGTCTCGCGCATGGATCATCTTAATATCAGCAACACCGAACTGCACCGCGTGGCGAGACGACTTGAAAATACCGACAACCCGGCAACCCCACGATAAACCGACCGAGAAATGATGAGCGAAGAGACCTTATTCAGCCAGATCGTCAACCGGGAAATCCCGGCCGAAATCCTGTACCAGGACGACCGGGTCACCGCATTCCGGGACATCAATCCCCAGGCTCCCACCCATATTCTCATCGTTCCGAACAAGATCATTCCCACGGTGAACGATGTCGGTGAAGAGGATGAGGCGGTTCTCGGGCATCTGTTTGTCGTCGCCAGGCGCCTTGCAAAAGAAACGGGTGTCGCCGAGGACGGTTACCGGTTGCTCGTAAACTGCGGCAGAAACGCCAATCAGGAGGTGCTCCACCTGCACATGCACCTGTTGGGAGGGCGCCAGCTTGGCCCGATGCTAAGCCGCCCGCGCATGTAGACCATGTCGGCCCCATGGCGCCTCAGCGCGCGGGAGGTGGTCACCCTGCTGGTCCGGGGCGCAGTGAGCCCGATGGAGTTGCTTGACGACATTGAATCACGCTGCGCCGCCGTAAACGGCCCTGTCAATGCCTTGCCCACATTGTGCTTCGACAGGGCCCGGGATCACGCGCGCCGGCTGGACGGTGCCGACTCATCCAGGTTCGGCCCGCTATCCGGACTGCCAGTAACCATCAAGGATCTGACGGATGTGGCCGGTGTGAGGACGACCTACGGAAGCACCATCTACCGGGATCATGTGCCGGCGTCTTCCGACAGGATGGTCAGGCGCATCGAAACCCGCGGCGGCATCGTCTATGCCAAGTCCAACACGCCTGAATTCGGTACAGGCGGGATCACCTTCAACGACGTGTTCGACTGTACCCGCAGCCCACGAAACCTGGCATGCGCTTCCGGGGGGTCTTCCGGCGGGGCGGCCGCCTCTCTCGCCGCAGGGTGTGCATGGTTGTCCCAGGGTTCCGACATGGCGGGGTCCCTGCGCACGCCGGCGGCCTTCTGCGGTGTGACCAGCCTGCGCCCGTCACCCGGGCGCATCAGTTGCGACTCTCCGCTGCTGCCGTTCGATCCACTCGGACAGAATGGACCCATGGCGAGGGACATCGATGACCTTGCGCTGTTCGCGGGCGTACTGTTTGACGAATCTCCCGGGGAATTTTTCCTGCAGGATGACACCGCAGTCATGCCGGGACGGATTTCCGTCAGCCATGATCTCGGCATCACCCGGGTCAGCGATGAAATCCTGACGGCACTGGAGGAGTTCACGTGCACGCTTTCCCGCGAAGGGTGCCGGATTACCGAGGCCCATCCGCCCTTGGACAACGTACATGAAGCGTTTGACACCCTGCGTGCACATGTCTACGCGGTTTCATTCGAGGGGCTTCTTGCCGCCCATCCCGAGGCCATGAAACCGGAAGTGGCATGGAATATCCGAAACGGAATCGATCTGGACACGGAACGGCTGCGTCAGGCACAAAGACAACAGGGTCGCATTGTCTCTGCCGCGGAACGGTTCATGCAGGATTATGATCTCCTTATCTGTCCGGCCACGAGTCTCCTGGCGGCACCTGCAGAGACCCGCTATCCGGGGTACGATACGGGTGTCCCGATCCCTGAATACTACCGCTGGCTGGCCATTGCCTATGCCACGACAATGACCGCATTGCCGGTGGTAACGATCCCCGTCGCTCTTGGTGAGCGGGGGATGCCTGTTGCAGTACAACTGGTGGGCAGACCCGCGGGCGAAGTCCGGTTGATTCAGCATGCCCGGTGGATCCACCGACGTCTGTCCTGGGACGCCTCTGCGATTGACCCCCGCTGACGGCCCTGCAGGCCGGTGCGGCGGATTTGGGTGCCCACAGACCCGGGCAGTTCGGACCGGACAGGCCGGCTTCGGCCATGGAGACCTGATGGTACCCGCACGACCATTGGGAGGGGTTTGACCGCACACCGCCCCTCCCTGCGGTTCCTACACTGTTTCGCTTACTGGACCCGGCCAGACATCGGTGTTGTGAAGTCCATGGACAGGTGGCCGGAAGGCGACATGCGGTCTCCGGATTTGCAGCATTTTCCCGGCCTCAGCCGTCCTGCCCTGACGCACCAGAGTCAGCGCCAGGAAAAATTCGATCAGGTCCCGCTGCGCCCGGCTGCCCCCCAACCGCTCGTGATCCGGCAGGATTTTCGTGAGTTCACAAGTGGCGGCTGGCCAATCTCCGGCATTCATCGCCTCCAGCGCGCGTGCCAGTATATCCACATGACCGACAGCGGTCCCGGCCGTACCGCCGGTGATTGCCGCCACCAATTCACCGTTCCCGGCCCTGAAGTGCGCCAGCACCGCATGCGCGTCCACAAAGGATATTCCGCTTGTCGGGAAGTGTGTCTTTGCATATTCCGCAAGCCCCGCCCATCGGTCGCGCTGAACGGGAACCCCGGCAATTTCCGCCCGGAACAGCAGTGAGACTCCATCGGTCAGTACGTTGATCGGCGGTCCGATGGCATTGCCCGGAACGATCCCGGCTTGGCGGATCTCCCACATGCGGTCCATCCACCCGAGATGCAGCGCCCAGAGCGCCATATGCCAATGCAGATGACAATGCAGTGGTCCAGGACTGCCGCAATCCTCGAGCCAGGCGGCAAGATACTCGAAACCCTCCCGGTGCTGGCCGGACTCGTACAGGAGGTGGCCAAAATAGTGTGCTCCGGTAGCGCTCCCGGGGTTGATCGCCAGTGACCTCTCGAGATCCCTTCTTCCCGGCTCCAGCTGGCCGGCCTCGACCCGGGCGAAGCCGTGTTGACCCAGAAACCACCAGTCATCGGGATAGTGGGGTGACAACGCATCGCACCACGCAAGGTACTCCGCCTCCCGGCCGGGACGGCCGCTGAAGCCGATCAGACCAAACACGCCCATTGTAGGCTGCACGACAAGGGCATCCCGGGGATACTCCTTCACATGCTTCTTGATGGCTTTCCAGGCCGCCTGGCTGTGTCCCTCGAGCAGCAGGCCCAGGCAATGTATCTGTCTTCGTTCCTGCCTGGAGCAATTTCGGGCCAGGGATCTTGCCCGGGACAGTGGCGTGGCAGTGTCGCCCCCCTGTCCCGCGATTCGGCGGCAGCGGGCCAGGGCGAGGTGCGCCAATGCGAACCCCTCATCCGCCGACACCGCCCGTGCAAAGGATTCCTCCATTCCATCCACCGAAGCCAGTAATTGATCCAGTCCGGCCTGGTAGGCCAGCCTGGCGTCAGCGGATGAACTGCCCAGGGGGTTGCCGTAGCGGTCCGACTCCATCGAGACTGGGGAGATCAGGGTTCCAGATCCGTGATGAGTACCGAGGCCCAGACGGCAATCCCCTCCTCACGGCCACAGAAGCCAAGCCCCTCGGTGGTGGTAGCCTTGATATTGACCGCGCCGATGTCGATTCCGAGGTCCCCCGATATGACCCCACGCATGGCTTTGATGTACGGTGCCATCCTGGGTCTTTCGGCGACAATGGTGGCATCCACGTTCTGTACCCGCCAACCTCCGTCCCGCAACAGTTTGGCCGTGTGGGTCAGGAAACGTCGGCTGTCGGCCCCTCGCCAGGCATCCTCCGAGGGTGGGAAATGATGGCCGATATCTCCCTGGGCGGCCGCACCCAGGAGGGCATCGCAGATCGCATGCAGCAGAACGTCCGCGTCTGAATGGCCATCCAGTCCCTTTTCCCATGGAATTCGGACACCACCGACAATCAGCGGTCGTCCCGGAACCAGCCTGTGCACGTCATATCCGTTGCCTATCCGGTAGTTCATGATTGCAGCAGGCACCGGGCCAGTTCGAGGTCGGAGGCTAACGTGATCTTGATGTTTCTCGGGGATCCGGCGACCAATTGAACCCGGTGACCACGGCGTTCCATTGCCGTCGACTCGTCCGTAACAGCGGTCTGGCTGTCCAGTGCGTCCCGCAACGCCGAGCGGAGTGGTCCCAGACGAAAGCACTGGGGCGTCAGCGCACGCCAGAGACACTCCCGCCGTTCGGTTTCGATGACCATTCCATCCCCGTCGGACCGTTTGACCGTGTCCACCATAGCAGCGCCCAGGATCCCTCCGCAATCCCGTTCCCGGCAAACCCGCAACAGGTGCTCGACATCCTCCTGCGTCACCAGAGGCCGTGCGGCATCATGCACCATGACCCAGTCTGCGGTATCCGCATCAAGCGTTGACTGCAGGCGGTCCAAGCCATTGATCACCGTTTCCGCTCTTGACACCCCACCTTCGAAGCTGTGCACGTTCTCAAGCCCGGCCATCGGTGATTCCCGCCAATGAACATCGTCCGGGGAAAGCCCCACGGCAATGCCGTGGATGTCCGGGATTGCGCGAAACACGCGCAGCACGTGTGCCAGAACCGGTTTCCCGCCAAGATCGAGGTACTGTTTCGGAGTCTCGGACCGCATCCGGCTTCCGGACCCGGCAGCCGGGATGACACACCATGTTTTTTCCAGATTGTTGGACATCAGTACGACAGTTACAATTCGCGCCCCGATATTATGCCATCTGCCTGCCCCTCCGAATGCCGACAACGTTTCTGAATCCTCCGCTGCCCGGAGATGCCGGATCGGTCGGCTGGAGCAATTTGCACGGGGCCGCCTTCGGACTTGCAATCGCCGAGGCCTGCATCGTCCATGAAGGGCTCCTCCTTGTGGTGATGGATGATCCGAGGCAGTTGCACCTCCTCGAAAGGGAAATCCGATTTTTTCTCGGAACCGGCGACGCGGAAGTGCCAGTGATTCATTTCCCCAGTTGGGAATGTCTCCCCTATGACGTGTTCTCCCCTCACCAGGACATCATCTCGGAACGGCTGCGACTGCTTTCAGGGATGTCCACAATGTGCCGCGGCGTCCTGCTGACCAGCAGTGAAAACCTCATGCAGCGATTGCCGCCCGTGGACTACGTTCTGGGTCACAGTTTTTCCGTACACGTCGGTGACAGGCTGGACATGGACGCACTCCGGGACCGCCTCGCCAGCGCTCATTATTTCAGCGTCAGCCAGGTGGTCTCGCCAGGGGAATTCGCAGTTCGGGGCGGTATTGTCGATGTTTTTCCGACAGGTTCGGTGTCACCTTTCCGGATTGACCTGCTCGACGATGAAGTGGAATCCATCCGGTATTTCGATCCCGATTCGCAGCGGTCATCGGGACTGACCGGGAGTATTGAACTCCTGCCGGCCAGGGAGTTTCCGATGACCGATGAGGGAATCCAGACATTCCGCCGGGCTTTCCGGCGGGCCTTTGAAGGAGACCCCAGAATGCAGACGGTCTACTCGGAGGTCAGTGAAGGCAATACACCACCCGGCATCGAATTTTATTTCCCGCTTTTTTTCGACCATACCGCTACCCTGTATGACTACCTGCCGGAACGCTGCCTGTGTATACATGAACAGGGATTGGAAAATGCCGTGCACACCCGGTGGGCTGAAATCAACGACCGCTTTTCGAGCGCCGGCTATGATCCGGGACGCAAGCCGCTGCCCCCGGAAATGTTGTACCTGAATCCCGATCAACTCAGGGTACGCCATCTCCGCTATCCGAGTGTGGAACACTATCCCGGAAACTCGCGGCAGGCGGATTGGTCGGCCCGGTCCCTGCCGGGGAAGGAACTCCCGGTCAACACGCGTCATGCCTCCCCCTACGGTATCTTCCTGGATCATCTGGAAACCTCGAAGGACCGTATCCTGATTGTCACCGAGACCGCCGGTCGCCGTGAGGCCATGGAGGCCATGCTGGTAAACCATGACCATCCGGTCTCCAACTGTACGGACTTCATGTCCTTCCTGCAGGCGGCCGACACGCCCTGTATCTGTATCGCCGATCTGGAGCGTGGACTTCATCTTCCGGCAATGGGTATCCAGGTGATCACCGAGAATCAACTCTACGGGGAACGCGTTTACCAGCGTCGCCGCCGGGGAAGAAACCGTGTCCAGGATCCCGCCAGCATCATACGCTCGCTATCCGAACTGGCCGAAGGCGACCCCGTGGTGCATATCGAACATGGGGTCGGGCGCTACCGCGGGCTCAGGTCGCTGGACATCTATGGGGAGGAGGCCGAATTCCTGGTCATTGAGTACCTGAACAACGATCGGCTGTACGTCCCGGTTCTTTCCCTGAACCTGATCTCGCGTTATGTGGGTGGCACACCGGAATCGGCCCCCCTGCACCGACTCGGCAGCGACCAGTGGGAGAAGGCCAAGAAAAGAGCACGGGAGAAAGCGTATGATGTCGCCGCGGAACTGCTGGAAGTGGAGGCATTCAGACAGGCCAGGCAGGGATTCTCCATGCCGGTGGACGCAGAAGATTTTTCTGCCTTTACCGGCAGGTTTCCGTTCGAGGAAACCCTGGACCAGTCCCGCGCCATCGAGGAGGTCCTGGCAGATCTGGCATCGCCCGAACCCATGGATCGGCTCGTGTGCGGAGATGTGGGATTCGGCAAGACCGAGGTGGCCCTCCGGGCTGCGTACGTAGCAGTACAAAATCGAAAGCAGGTGGCGGTGCTGGTACCCACCACCCTGCTGGCACAGCAACATTACCAGACCTTTACCGATCGCTTTGCCGATCTGCCGGTCACGGTGGAACTGTTGTCCCGTTTTCGGGGAAAAAGGGAGCTGGAGCAGATCATCGCGTCCATGAAAACCGGGCATCCCGACATCGTGATCGGCACCCACCGACTGCTGCAGCAGGACATCAGCTTCCGTGACCTCGGACTCCTGATCATCGATGAGGAGCAGCGGTTCGGTGTGCGCCAGAAGGAAAGGATCAAGCGCCTGAGAAGCCAGGTGGACATTCTCACCCTCACTGCCACCCCCATTCCGCGTACGCTCAATATCGCGCTCGCCAGCCTGCGCAAGATCTCCATCATCGCAACGCCGCCGACATCGCGTCTGTCCATCAAGACTTTTGTACGTGAATGGAACCGGGGACTGATCCGGGAAGCCTGCCTTCGGGAAATCCGGCGGGGCGGCCAGGTCTATTTCCTCCACAACGAGGTGCGCACCATGGAACGGATCGTGGAGGAGTTGAAGGAACTCATTCCGGAGGCAGCGATCGATTTTGGTCATGGCCAGATGGGAGAGCCGAAACTGGAACGGGTGATGCGGGATTTCTATCACCAGCGCTTCAACGTCCTGGTCACCAGCACCATCATCGAAAGCGGCATCGACATACCAACTGCCAACACCATCATCATCAACCGCGCGGACCGGTTCGGCCTGGCCCAGTTGCACCAGCTTCGGGGCCGGGTGGGCCGATCCCATCACCAGGCTTTTGCCTATCTTCTGGTTCCCGATCTGAAACTGGTCACAAACGATGCCAGAAAACGTCTGGAAGCTATTGATTCAATGGAGGATCTTGGGGCCGGATTTGCCCTGGCGTCACATGACCTGGAAATTCGGGGGGCGGGAGAGCTTCTCGGTGAGACCCAATCCGGCAGCATTGATGACGTGGGGTTCAACCTGTACAGCGAATACCTTTCACAGGCGGTCAGTTCCATCCGGGAACGGCGGATACCGGACCGCATGGCACTCCCGGAATCCTCCAGCACGTTGGAACTGCATGTGCCCGCCCTGTTTCCGGAAAGCTACCTGGGCAATGCCCACACCAGGCTTGTCCTTTATAAGCGCATTGCCAACGCAACCAGCCTGGAGGAATTGGAGGAGATCCAGATCGAGACCATTGACCGTTTCGGGCTGCTGCCGGATACCGGCAAGAACCTGTTCCGGCTGACTGCCATGCGCATGCAGGCGGAACACATTGGAATCCACAAGATGGATGTCGGCACCACAGGCGGTCTGATCGAGTTCCACGAACAAATCAACGTCGATCCGTCGGTGATCCTGTCCCTGGTTCATGACGACCCCACCCATCTTCAACTCGGGGGGCCGGGTTCACTGCGGCTGAAAGGTGAAATGGAGGAATCCGAAATCCGGCTGAAGACCTGCGAAAGGCTTCTGGACTCGCTGGCGGCTCAAATATAGCCGATTGCGTAATTCGGCTGGCAGTTTCGGATATCTGCCGGAATCATGGGGATGGGGTTGCGACCGATCAGGACCACCATTCGTGCCCCCCGGGAAACCGGTAGCCCGAGGTCGATTCGGGGTGGATCGCAATCGAGCGGAACCGAGCGGAACCGGATTCGAAGCAGCCGCTTCATGATGCTATGCTACCGGTCCCTGCAACAGGATGATCCGTGCATCGGCACCATGCGAGTTCCTGCAATTCCGAACCTGACCGGCAGCCTGTCACTGAGGCTGCTGTTTCTCTTCCTGGGCATCCTGGCTGTATCCGTCGCACAGGCGCGGGACTACGCCGTGGAGATACTGGTATTCGAGCGAACCGAGGTATCCAAGGATGTCGAGGAACAATGGAATCCCGGTTCCAACAGCCAACTGTCCAACCTCGAGAAGCTCCAGTCGCTGGCCGGGCAGACGGACGATCACCCGATCGGGGCAGAGACAGTTCAACTGGCCCGATACCGGCTGGAACTGCTGAATTCAGGATACCGGGTTCTCTATACAGCCGGTTGGCAACAGCCTTCCGAGGTCTACCAGAACGCACCGGTGGTACCTGTGGGTACACCGGATAACCGCATCCTGGGCGCCGTGCGGGTGTACAGGACATCACTGATATTCGTGGACATTGCGCTAGGCCTGACCGATCTTGTTCTGGATGCCGATTCACCCCTGTATTTCATCAACGAGAAGCGGCGAGTGAAGTTTAAGGAGGTGCATTATTTCGACCATCCAAAGTTCGGCGTCCTGCTGACCGTGTGGCCGGTGGAGGAATAGCCACATGGCAACCCTATCACTGCTGAACCACGACGAGGCCCCGGAGGAGGTCCGAGAGGTGTTCGACGAAATCAGGGCAGCCCGGGATGTTCCTGATGTCAACAATTTCTGGAAAGCCCTGGCACACGATCCCGCGACCCTGCGACGCATCTGGAAGAGCCTGTCGCAGGTCATGAAGCCCGGTGCCCTTGATCCGCTCACCAAGGAGATGCTGTATATCGCGGTCTCCATTGCCAACGGCTGCGAGTACTGCATTCATTCGCATACTGCAGCTGCCCGGTCCAAGGGCATGACCGAGGCGCAGTATGCGGAACTCCTCGCTGTCGTGGGCATGGCGTCCCAGACCAACGCGCTGGCCACGGGTATGAACGTCCCCGTCGACGAGGATTTTGCTGTCGCGGCGAACCATCCGGAACCGTAGTCGGGATGCATCCCCCGATGGCTCCGGCCAGGCCGGAGTCCCCGGACTAACAGTACTGCAAGATGGCGATACCACGGAGTGCGCCGAGTTCCATATGCAATCGTATCTGGTCCATGGTAATGGGGCCATCGCCCCTTCCTGCCGCGGGGTTCACCACGATGGCAATGGCTGCGTAGTCGATCCCCGCCTCCCGGGCAAGTGCAGCCTCGGGCATTCCGGTCATGCCGACGATATCCCCGCCATCCCTTTGAAGTCGGTCGATCTCTGCCGCTGACTCAAGCCGCGGTCCTTGTGTGGCTGCGTAGGTCCCCGAGGGATGAACCTCGACGCCAGCCCTCTTCGCCGCCCGGATGATCTGTGAGCGCAGGGCCGGGGAATACGGGTGCGTGAAGTCCACATGCTCCAGGGTATCCCCCTGCCCGTCATGATAGGTATGCTCCCTGCCCCAGGTATAGTCGATGATCTGGTCGGGAATGACCACATCCCCCGGCCGCATGGCCGTCCCGATCCCACCCACCGCACTGAAGGCGATGATCCGCTCCGCCCCCCCGGATTTCAGCGCATGGATATTGGCGCGGTAGTTGATCCGATGGGGCGGAATCGTATGGGTCGCTCCATGACGCGGCAAGAAAAGAAACTCCCGGTCATGGAGCCTCCCGATGACCAGTTCATCCGATGGCTTGCCGTAGGGCGTATCGACCCTGCGCCGGTCGATGACCTGAAGATCATCCAGACGGTCAAAGCCCGTACCCCCGATTATCGCCGTGTGGATCATGTGGAACTACTCCGGATTGAGCCTGGACAGATCAAGGGTGATCCGTGTTCCCGGGCGTTCTTGTTTCAAACCGGACATCTCCCGCCTTCGTCCAGGAGTCCTTGCAAGTACTGTCCGTAACCGGTTTTGCCGAATTCTCCGGCCAGTTCCTCCAGCCGGGTATCGTCGATGTAACCCATCCGCCAGCAGATTTCCTCCGGGCAGCAAACCTTCATGCCTCGACGCCTTTCGATGGATTCGACGAATTTCGCGGCGTCAAGAAGTGAACCCGGGGTTCCGGCGTCCAGCCAGACCATGTCCCGGTCAAACACCGTCACCTCAAGCCCGCGCTCGGCCAGATAGGAACGGTTCAGGTCCGTGATCTCCAGTTCGCCCCGCACCGACGGCACCAGGTTTCGGGCCCGTTGCACCACGGTATTGTCGTAGAAATACAATCCCGTCACCGCATACCTCGATCCCGGCCCTGAGGGCTTTTCATCCAGCGCATGCGCCTTGCCGCTGCAGTCGAACGAGACCACTCCGAATCGTTCCGGATCATTGACCGGGTATGCGAACACCCGGGCACCTTGCTCCAGAGTCGCCGCGTTCCTGAGGATTTCGGTCAACTGTTGCCCGTAGAGGATATTGTCCCCAAGAACCAGCGCCGAAGTATGGGCACCAATGAATTCAGAGCCAATGACGAATGCCTGTGCCAGTCCGCCTGGGGACGGCTGGATGGCAAAGGAAAGATTGATCCCCCAGCGACTGCCATCACCCATGAGATGCTGGAAGCGGGGTGTATCCCAGGGAGTGGATATCACCAGGATATCACGAATTCCGGCAAGCAGAAGGACGGACAGCGGATAATAGATCATCGGCTTGTCGTAGACCGGCATCAGCTGCTTGGAGACGGATCGCGTCAGCGGCCAGAGCCGGGAACCGGCCCCGCCGGCCAGGACAATACCCCTCATATCGCGCCCCCGGACCGGGCAACCGATGCCTGGTCAACGACCGATGCCATGATAGTGCAAGCCAGCGGCCCGAACGGCTTCCGGCAGGAAAACGTTCCGCCCGTCAAAAATCACGTCTCCCCGCAATGTGTCGCGGATCCGGTCAATATCCGGGGCGCGGAAAGCCCTCCATTCCGTGACCACGATCAGGGCATCGGCCATTTCCAGCACCGCATACGGGTCCTCGTCGTTCAGGACCAGGTCATCGCGTTTGCCGTAAATCCGTCGGGCCTCGGCAGTTGCAAGCGGATCGAACGCCTGCACCCGGGCACCCTGTTCCCACAGCGATTCGATCACGACCCTGCTGGGTGCCTCCCTCATGTCACTGGTATCGGGTTTGAATGAAAGGCCCCACAGGGCAAACGTCCTTCCATGCACATTGTTGTTGAAGTGGTGCCTCAGCTTGTTCACAAGAACCCGCTTCTGGTCGTTGTTCACGGCTTCCACGGCAGCCAGGATCCGGGCTTCATATCCCACTACCCCGGCGGTGTGATGCAGTGCCTTGACGTCCTTGGGAAAGCAGGAACCGCCGTAGCCGCAACCGGGATAGATGAAGTGGTAGCCGATGCGGGGGTCCGCTCCGATACCGACCCGGACCGCCTCGATGTCCGCACCCAGTCTTTCCGCCAGATTTGCGACTTCGTTCATGAACGAGATTTTCGTGGCAAGCATGGCATTCGCCGTATATTTCGTCAGTTCCGCAGAAGGAATATCCATCGCGATCACACGCTCATGGTTCCGGTTGAAGGGTGCATAGAGATTGCGCATGATCTCCAGGGCGCCTTCATCATCGGATCCGATGATAATCCGGTCCGGTTTCATGAAATCATCCACCGCTGCGCCTTCCTTGAGAAATTCCGGGTTGGAGACCATGCCGAACTTCACTGATCGTCTCCGGCTTGCCAGAGCCTCTCCGATCACGGTGCGCACCTGTTCGGCGGTCCCCACGGGAACCGTCGACTTGGTGGCCACGACGCGGTAGTCATCCATGTGCTCGCCCACCGAACGCGCCGCCTCGAGCACGTGGGCGAGGTCCGCGGATCCGTCCTCGTCCGGCGGTGTTCCCACGGCAATGAAGATGACTCCTCCATGGGCAACACCACGGGCAATGTCCGTGGTGAACTGTATCCTGCCCGCTTCCCGGTTGTCCGCGACGAGTTGGTCGAGACCCGGTTCATGAATGGGTACGATGCCGCTGTTCAGGTCGACGACCTTGTTCTGGTCGGTATCCACACAGACCACATGGTTGCCGACATCGGCCAGGCAGGCGCCTGTCACCAGGCCGACGTAGCCGGTACCCACTACAGTGATGTTCATGGACCTTTGTCAGAGAATGAAAATCTGGACCGCACCAGGGTGCATGGCAGAAATTCCTCGCCAGCTGACCGATCAGATCGGCAGCTTTCCCTGCGCCGAGGACTCGCCGCGCTCGCGGCCGAAGAAACTCTTCTGTACCGCTCCCCAAGCCTTGCAACCAGGGCACTGCCAGTGCAGCGTATTGCTGCTGAAACCGCACTGTCGGCATTGATATTCCCGGGCATGCCCCATGGCTTCGGAAAGCAGGCGGGCAATCAGCTCCATGTCGATGGATTCGCCGCGGAGCAGCTCGGGCGCGTTGCTGTTTCTCAACAACTGGTAGAGACCCTCGAGCGAGGGATACTTGTGAACGATATCCAGCAGAATCCGGGTACTGGAAAGCTCTCCGCGCTGATGCTGTGACATCTCCACCAGGGCCGAGATGATCCGGGCATCTGGATTTTTCTCCAGGGCGGATTCAAGGAACTCGCGAAGTCCCTGCCGGTCCTGCAACACGGCATAACTGTCAGAGACAAGGTCCACGACCTCCCCCAGGGATTCCGGGGCCCAAAGCTCAAGTCCACGCCAGATTGCGATTGCGCCACCATGGTTACCCCTGATCGCCGCCAGGCTTCCGGACAGTATGGCCGCCCGGACGCATTTCTCATCGTATCGGAATGCGGATTCAAGATAGTATTCCGCCTTGCCGGGCTTGCCCTCCTGCAACGCGCTTTCCGCGAGTTCGCAGCAGTATTGCGACAGCGTCTCGGAATAATCCTGCCGGGAAATACCCGCAAGCTCCTCTCCGATCACGATGGCGCTGTGCCACTCCTTTTCCTGATCGTAGATCTGCAGCAGGAAGCGGCAGGCCTGTTCCTTGTACTCTGACAACTGCCGCAGTTCCTGAAACAGGCTCTCGGAACGGTCAAACAGGCCCGCCTTGAAATAGTCCTGTGCCAGTTCGAAAAGGGCCAATGATCTTAGGGAGCCCTCAAGGTCGGAGCGTTCCACGAGGTTTTGGTGTATCTGCGTGGCCCGTTCGATTTCACCCCGCCGGCGGAACAGGTTGCCGAGCGCAATATGCATCTCCACCGTGCTTTCATCCAGTACCGTGGCCTGCAGGAATACCTGCAACGCCTTGTCCGGCTGTTCGTTGAGGAGCAGGTTGAGTCCTTTGAAATACGCATCGGGAACGGCGGGCTTGCCTGGCTCATGGCTGTCACGGGTTTCCCGGCTGTCACGATCCCTCAGCGCCATGTACCAGCCGCTGGCGGCAGCCAGGGGAAGAAGGATCAACAGCCAGAAGGGGTCTACCATGATGAGTCCAGGCGATCTACCTAGCAGGATATCCGATTGGGTGCATATCCCCTCTCCGGTTGATCAGGTATCCACGATCCGCAGTGTCCGGTTGGCCCGGGCAAGACGGCGACGCAGTCTCAGGTTGCGTGCCAGACCGGCAAACCAGCCGATGATCACACCGATGAACAGGGTAATCCAAAGGAGCAACGACAATGGCATCTCCTTTTCGAACCCCATGTAGTAACTGAGTGTCACGAGTTGTGGATTGTTGAGATAAAACGAAAGTGCTAACAGAAAAAATACTATAATTACAGCTACATATAGCAGTTTTTTCATAGCTATTTTCCTTTGTAATTCTCGTCCACTCGATTTCTCAGGTTGGCACCCGGCTTGAAATGCGGGACGTATTTCTCCGGCACCTCGACTTTTTCACCGGTTTTCGGATTTCTGCCAATGCGCGGAGGACGATAGTGAAGCGTCATGCTGCCGAATCCGCGAATCTCAATTCGCTCACCACTGACGAGCGCCCTCGACATGCAGTCAAGGATGCTGTTGACCGCCAGTTCAACATCCTGTCCCAACAACTGCGGCTGCTCTTGACTGATATAGGCAACCAATTCCGATTTGGTCAGAGTTGGCTGATCAGTAGATTGCGCTTCATCAGAAGCCATACCGGTACCCTCGGAAATCAGGAGCTTTGCTTGCTCAGTTGTTCTTTCAGCTTGTCACCCAGCGTCGCACTGCCGATAGCAGATTCACGGGAATATTCCTGCACGGCCTCACCTTCGATCTCCATTTCCCTGACCTTGATGGAAAGGGAAATCTTTCGGTCCTTGCGTTCAATGCTGGTGATCTTGGCTTCGATGGGATCGCCCACGTTCAGGACGGTACGCGCATCCTCCACGCGGTCCTGGGTGATTTCCGATGCACGGATGTATCCTTCGACACTGGGTGCAAGTTCCACGATCGCCCCCTTGACGGTGACATCCTTGACGGTTCCCTGCACCGTGCGGCCCTTGCCGTTTTCGCTGACATACGTAGAAAACGGATCCTCGATCGCCTGCTTGAGACCCAGGGAGATCCGCTCCCTTTCGGCGTCCACCGCAAGAACCACCACGGTGAGTTCATCACCTTTCTTGAGTTCGGTGACCACTTCCTCCCCCGGACGGTCCCAGGAAAGTTCGGACAGGTGAACCAGTCCGTCGATACCGCCCTCAACGCCGATGAAAACGCCGAAGTCCGTGATCGATCGGATTTTTCCGGTCATCACGTCACCTTTCTTGTGCAACGCGGCGAACTCCTCCCAGGGGTTGGGTGTGCACTGCTTCATGCCAAGGGAGATACGGCGTCGATCGGAGTCGATATCAAGCACCATGACCTCAACCTCATCACCCACATGGCAGAACTTGGCTGGATGGATATTCTTGTTGGTCCAGTCCATCTCTGACAGGTGCACCAGGCCTTCCACCCCTTCTTCCAGTTCCACGAATGCACCGTAGTCGGTCAGATTGGTTACCCGGCCGAACAGGCGGGTTCCCACCGGATACCGTCTTGAAAGATCCAGCCATGGATCGTCTCCAAGCTGTTTGATACCCAGAGAGACACGACACTGCTCACGATCGAACTTGAGGACCCTGGCATCGATCTCGTCACCGACATTGAGTACTTCAGAAGGATGCTTGACACGCTTCCAGGCAAGATCAGTAATATGTAACAGGCCATCAAGCCCACCCAGATTGACGAAAGCACCATAGTCGGTGAGGTTCTTGACGATACCCTTGACGATCTGCCCTTCCTCCAGGGTGTCCAGCAGTTTGTCCCGCTCCTCGTTGAGCTCGTTCTCGACGATGGCCCGTCTGGAAACCACGATGTTGTTGCGGGACTGGTCGAGCTTGATGACCTTGAAATCAAGTTCCCGGCCTTCAATATAGGCGGAGTCCTTGACTGGCCTTACGTCCACGAGCGAGCCGGGGAGGAATGCACGAAGGTTGTTGATATCAACAGTAAATCCACCCTTGACCTTGCCCGTAATGACGCCGCTGACAATATCGCTATTCTCGTGGGCCCTGGAGAGTTCCTCCCATGCGCGTGCGCGCATGGCCTTCTCCCTGGACATTCGAGTGGCACCAGTACCGTCCTCCACGGCCTCCAGGGCAACCTCTACCTTGTCGCCCACCACGACGGTGATCTCACCGGCGGGGTTCCTGAATTCGGAGGCATGTATCTCTGCATCGGACTTGAGTCCTGCCCCGACAATCACGAAATCGTTGTTGATTTCCAGCACTTCGCCCGTGATTACCGAGCCGGGCTTCATTACCACTCCGGAGAGGTTCTCCTCCAGCAGCGCCGCAAAGTCTTCACTCATAGTTCAAAATTGGAAAAAGCTGCCCGATGCCAAACGCTTGCCGGTTCTGTGGTGGCATCCGGCCGGATGCCGCCCCAAAATGGAACTGAAATGAACAGGAAGAGTGGCAGGCAGTCGATGTTATCGATAAGTTGTATAGTTCAAGATAGGTCGGTAGCAGTCAGACAGCTTCCTGCATGGCTGCAACCCCGGACCCATCCACCACGTGCCAATCGAAGACCGGGTCAGTCCCCTCTCGCCGGACCTGTCACGAACGGGCCGATTCCGACGACCCGAATACCGCAGTCCGGTTTCGGGCAACGGCGCGAGATCGACGTGGCTGGCGAGACGGCGGGCAACAGCAACTGTCCGGATGCCCGAAGCCGACCGGCATGCTGATTCAGGCCCGCGTCATCCCGGGGAATGGGCTGTCAGCCTCAACACCGTCTTGACCGCCTGGTCGATGGTCAGCTCTGTCGTGTCCAACAGTACCGCGTCTTTTGCAGGTCGCAGCGGTGATATCCTGCGACCCGCATCTCGTCGGTCCCGTTCGGAGATCTCTTCGAAAAGCCGTCGGATATTAACATCAAAACCCTTTTCTCTCAACTGGTTAAAGCGCCTCTGCGCCCTTTGTTCCACGCTGGCGGTGAGAAAAATCTTGCAATCGGCATCCGGAAAAACGACCGTCCCCATGTCCCGTCCATCCGCCACCAGCCCCGGGGGCACGGCGCAGCTCCGTTGCCAGACCAACAGCGCCTTTCGCACCGCGGGAAACGGCGCCAACCTGGAAGCCCGGTCACCGGCCTGTTCACTGCGGATATCATTTTCCACGTCCATTCCATCCAGCATTGCCTTGCCCCTTGCGAACCGCAGCGGCAGGGAGTTTGCCAGTTCGGCCAACCGCGATTCATCATCCAGCGGCACATCCCGGCGTATCGCGTACAATGCCAGGACGCGATAAAGCGCACCACTGTCGAGGTGATGCCAGTGAAGCACGCTGGCAACCCGTAACGCCACCGTACCCTTGCCTGAACCGCTCGGGCCGTCGATGGTGACTACGGGCACCGCCTCGCGGTTCATCCTGGCCCGGGTACCCGCAAATCACTGACGGCCATGCCCGCATTCCGGGCAAGGTCGAGGAATCCGGGAAACGAGGTATTGATGCAGGCCGTGTCCATGACACGGACAGCGCTTCCGGCGGCGCAGGCTGCCATGGCGAACGCCATGGCGATCCGGTGATCACCCCCACTTTCCACAACGCCCCCGGCAATCCTGCCTCCAGTGATCGACATGCCATCCGGATGCTCAAGAACCTTCACGCCCAAGGCGGAAAGGCCCGCCACGGTAGTCCGGATCCGGTCGCTTTCCTTGACCCGCAGTTCCTCTGCCCCGCGGATTCTGGTCACCCCCTCCGCGCAGGCGGCAGCCACCGCCAGCACCGGAATCTCATCCACGGCCAGGGCGATGTCCCCGGCATCAAGGTCGACCGCCTGCAGCCTCGAATGGCGCACCCGCAGGTCAGCCAGAGGCTCACCGCCGACCTCATGGAGGTTTTCCAGGCTGATATCGGCCGACATGCGCTTGAGAATCCGCAGAACACCATCCCGGCTCGGATTGATACCAACCCGTCGCAACAGGAGATCGGATTCCGGGGCGATCAGGGCCCCGACGATGAAAAAGGCAGCCGATGACAGGTCTGCAGGCACATCCACTTCGCGGGCGTCCAGCCGGCCGCCGCCGGTCAACGAAATCCGGTCTCCGTTTCGCCGGACCGGATACCCGAAGCCCCGGAGCATGCGCTCTGTATGGTCACGTGTGGGCGCTGGTTCGTACACCACAGTGTCGCCCCGGGCGTACAGGCCCGCCAGTAACACGGCGGACTTGACCTGTGCGCTTGCCATGGGAAGCTCGTAGCGGATCGCCCTGACCTCACCCGGCGGATGAATCTTGAGCGGGGGTCTGCCTTCACTGGATTCGAACCGGGCGCCCATCGTCGACAAGGGGGCGATGATGCGGTCCATCGGGCGGCCGCGCAAGGATGCGTCCCCAGTCAACGTTACGGACCAATTCTGTCCACAGAGAATTCCGGCAAGGAGCCTGAACGCGGTGCCGGAATTCCCCATGTCCAGTGCCGTACCCGGACGGTGCAGTCCTTCCAGGCCGACGCCGTTGATCAGAAAATCCCGACCATCCTGCCTGATTTCCACCCCCATGGCACGGAAGGCGTCCACGGTCGCCATTACGTCCTCGCCCAGAAGCAGGTTGCGTACTCTTGTGACACCGTCCGCAATGGCACCGAACATGACGGCACGATGGGAAATGGACTTGTCCCCATCCACCCGAATTTCGCCCCTGAGCGGAATTCCTCCCGCCACCTCGATGCCCTGGATCACGGCTCCTTACCGGATCACCTGCTGCCGGACCCATCGCCTGGGCGGGGACTGCTCCACGGAAGGCAGGATCCGCCTTCTTTCCGCAACCATGGCGCGGGCTTCACGTGCGTCAACAAAGAGTGCTTCCAGCTCCTCAGTCTTGTCATCAACCACCATGGCCTCAATTCTCGCAAGCTGATCCCGGTAGCCGCGTATATGATCCAGGATGGCTTCCCGGTTCATGTGACAGATATCACGCCACATCACCGGATCACTGCTGGCGATCCGGGTAAAATCATAGAAACCTCCTGCCACCATTTCATAGCATTTCTCCCGGTCCTCGCCAACGGCGAAATAATGCACCATCGCATAGGCCAGCAGATGCGGGAGATGGCTGGTCATGGCAAGCACGCGATCGTGCTCGGCAACGCCCATCCGGACAATGTCCGCGCCCACTGCCCGCCACATGCGCCCGACTCTCTCCACCGCGTCGACATCGGATTCCTCCAGAGGAACGAGGGCCACCCGGTGCTGTTCGTACAGGTCCGGGGTCGCCGCATCCACGCCGCTGTTCTCCTTGCCGGCTACCGGGTGGGCCGGAACAAAGCGCCGCAGGGAATCGCCCAGACGGGCTCTGGCCTGATCCACGACTCCCTGCTTGACACTGCCCACATCGGTCACCACCGTGTCGGTGCGCAGCACAGGCCGGATTTCATCCATGATCCCGCCCATGGCACAGACTGGCGTGGCCAGAACCACCATGTCTGCCCTCTCGGCCGCCCCGGATGCGGATGTGGCGATTGCATCGATGACGCCCAGTTCCCTGGCCCGCTCCAGGTGATTGTGGTTGCGTCCGTAACCGATGACTTGATCAACCAGCCGTCGCTTTTTCAGACTGAGGGCAAGTGATCCACCAATCATCCCCACACCAATGATGGACAAAACCGGGATGCGGAAATCCGTTGTCCCGCCGGTGTCATTCTCCTTGTCGGTCCGTGATGTCGTCATGGCATGAACTCAGTATGCTGCAGGATAGGAGCCAAGATGGCGGAACAGGCCAGCCTCGCTCCGGATTTCGTGTATGGCCCCGGCAACAGCAGGGTCATCCCTGTGGCCCTTCACGTCGACAAAGAATACGTACTCCCAGATTCCCGAACTGAAAGGGCGCGACTCGATTCGGGTCAGGTCCACACTGTGATCGGCCAGCGGTTTCAGCAGTTGCACCAGTGCGCCGGGCCGGTTGTCTACGGCCATCAGAAAGCTGGTCTTGTCATCTCCGCTCGGTGGGGTGTCCCGCATAGAAAGAACCAGGTAACGGGCGGTATGCCCGGGATCGTCTTCAATGTTTGCAACCAGCACGGGAAGTTGGTGTGCGTTGGCGAGATCCTTACCGGCAATGGCGGCGATGCCCGGCGTCATTGCCGCCAACTGGACTCCTTCGGCGTTGCTGCTGCACGGAATCAGCTCGATTTCCGCAAGATGATCGCCCAGCCAGTGCCGACACTGTGCCAGGGTCTGGGGATGCGCGGCCACCTTGCGAACATCGGCAACCGTGAGTGCGGCTGTAATCAGGTTGTGATGGAGCGGCAGGCGGATTTCCGAACAAACCAGAAGCGGTGTACTGGCCAGCAGATCCATGACGGCGCTGACCCCCTCCTCGGTGGAATTCTCCACCGGAACGACGGTGAAATCCGTCCGGCCTATTTCCGTGCTGCGGAAAACCTCCCCGATCGTGGGCATGCGGACGATCTCGATCGCGGGGCCGAAATGTCGCATCGTCGCCGTCTCGGAATCCGTTCCCTCGGGGCCGAGCAGCGCTACGGATAAGCCGGTCTCGGAATTGCGCGTGATGGACATGATCACACGGAATAGGGATTCCACGTCATCCTCAGACATGAGTGACGGTTTCAGGTCACGCAGTCGACTCAGAACCTGGGCTTCCCGTTCCGGGCGGTAATAGGCGGGTTCGGAGAGCACCTGCTTGATCTCGGCGATGGTTCGGGCTACTTCAAGCCGCTCGCCCATCAACTCCAGTATGCGATCGTCGATTTCGTCGATTCGTTTGCGACACTGGTCGAGTTGATTTTCTGAACGATCCGACACAGGAATCCGGGCGGGTCAGTGAATGGTCGCCGGTTCCGGATCCGGGGACAGGACGGCACCCTCTTCACCAGAATCCTCCGGATCGTCATTGGCCGATTCGTCCACGCGGCTGACACTGGCCAGCCTCTCTCCGGAATTGACCGAAATCAGGCGCACGCCCTGGGTAATCCTGCCCTGCCTGGAGATCCCGTTCACCGGAGTGCGGACCAGGGTTCCGCCATCGGTGATGAGCATGACCTCGTCCTGTTCCGAAACCGAAAGGGCGCTGACCACTTCACCATTGCGTGCCGAAGTCTTGACCGCGATGACTCCCATGCCCCCCCGGTTCTTTCGCGGAAAGTCGGTGACCGGCGTCCTCTTGCCATAACCGTTGGCTGTGCTGATCAACACGTGCAGGTCCCTCGGGGGATCGTCCGCGCCGGGACCGGGAATCACCATCAGCGAAATGACCCGGCCTTCGTCGCCCAGCCGGATACCGCGCACGCCGCGGGTGACCCGGCCCATGCTGCGGACGCCGGTCTCGGCGAAACGGATGGCCTTTCCGCGGTCGCTGACGAGCAGGACATCATCCCCTTCACCGGTTAGCGCAACGCCGATGAGGTGATCGTCCTCATCCAGCCTGACCGCGATGATTCCGTTGGTGCGTGGGTTGGAAAACACGGTCAGATCGCACTTCTTGACAATTCCCCGTGAGGTGGCCATCACGATGTGCTTGCCGTCATCATAGCCCTTGATAGGCAGTATCGCGGTGACTTGCTCACCGGTTTCGAGCGGCAGCAGGTTGACCAGCGGCTTTCCCCGGGCCTGACGACCCGCCTGCGGCAGCTGGAACACTCGCAGCCAGTACACCTTCCCACGGTCGGAAAAGCACAGGATCGTGTCATGGGAGTTGGCGATGAACATGCGCTCGACAAAATCCTCTTCGCGGGTCCGGGTGGCAATGCGCCCTTTCCCTCCCCGACGCTGGGCAGCGTAATCGCTGACCGGCTGGGACTTGGCATATCCCGCGTGGGACAGTGTCACCACGACTTCCTCCTCGGGAATCAGGTCCTCCATGGAGAAATCGATTTCACCGTCCTGGATCTCGCTTCGCCGGTCGTCACCGTAGCGATCCCGGATTTCCGCCAGTTCCTCCCGGATGATCGCCATGAGGCGATCGGGATTTCGCAGTATTTCCAGCAACGAGGCGATGTGGTCGACGATCTCACCGTATTCCTGGCGTATTTTCTCCTGTTCGAGACCCGTCAGGCGATGCAGCCTGAGATCCAGGATTGCCTGGGCCTGTTCCGGAGATAGCCTGTATCCGGCAGGCTGCAGACCGAATTCCCGGTCGGGACCCTCGCTCCTGGTGAGATCGGAATCGCCGCGCGCCACCATGTCCGCGACGATCCCGGGGTCCCAATGACCCGACAGCAACTGTGCCTTGGCTTCTGCGGGGGTTTGCGCGGCCCTGATCAGTTCGATGACCGGATCCAGGTTGGCGAGCGCCACCGAAAGCCCTTCCAGGATATGGGCCCGGTCGCGCGCCTTGCGCAGCATGTGGACCGTGCGCCGGGTGACGACCTCCCGGCGATGCCGCAGGAACTCTTCGAGCATGTCCCTGAGCGTGAACAGCCGGGGCTGGTTTCCGCTGAGCGCCACCATATTGAGACCGAAAACCGTCTGCATCCTGGTATGCTTGTACAGGTTGTTGAGCACGATGTCCGCCTGCTCCCCGCGCTTGATCTCGATCACCAGGCGCATACCTGACTTGTCGGACTCGTCCCTGAGGGCGGAAATTCCCTCGATCCGCTTGTGCTTTACCAGTTCCGCGATCTTTTCCATCAGACGGGCCTTGTTCACCATGTAAGGCAGTTCCGTCACGATGATTGACTGACGCCTGCTGTCCGCCTCCTCAATGGTCGCACGGGCCCGTACGTTGATCCGGCCGCGGCCGGTCTCGTATGCCAGGCGGATTCCGGTGCGGCCGTAGATGATCCCGGCGGTGGGAAAATCCGGGCCCGGGATGGTCTGCATCAGCCCGGCAACGGAAATATCCGGATTGTCGATCAGCGCCAGGCAACCCCCAACAACCTCGCGCAGGTTGTGTGGCGGTATGTTGGTGGCCATGCCGACAGCGATGCCGGTAGAGCCGTTTGTCAGGAGGTTCGGCACACGTGTCGGCAGCACCAGCGGCTGGGTTTCGGTCTCATCATAGTTGGGACCGAAATCCACGGTTTCCTTGTCCAGGTCGGACAGTAGTTCATGGGCGATCCGGCTGAGACGAATTTCCGTATATCGCATCGCGGCGGGTGCGTCCCCGTCCACGGAACCGAAATTCCCCTGTCCGTCGATCAGCAGGTAGCGCATGGAGAAATCCTGTGCCATGCGGACGATGGTGTCGTACACCGCGGTATCGCCGTGGGGATGGTACTTTCCGATCACGTCACCTACGATCCGGGCAGATTTCTTGTAGGGCTTGTTCCAATCGTTGCCCAGTTCCGACATGGCATACAGGACCCGGCGATGGACAGGCTTCAGTCCGTCGCGGACATCCGGCAACGCACGACCGACGATCACGCTCATGGCGTAATCCAGGTAGGACTGCCGCATCTCCTGTTCCAGGTTGGCAGGCAGTGTCTCTCGGGCGAACGGTGACTCGGTCATCACAATAAACGGGTTGTTCGGGTGGTGGGTGTCCCGATAGGTTCTTGGCGATAGTCAGGCGGATGCTTCCGGTATCGTCGGACTGTACAGGTTGCCGCCCATCCGGCCCCCGTGAACGGCGATGGAAAACGTGAACTGCCGGGGATTTTCGGGGTGGAAATACAGTGATCCAAACGATGGAAATTTTACCACAGCGGCCCCCGCAAACCTATTGTCCGTGCGTGCCACGTCCATCTTTCACCGGGCCCGCGAGGATGGAAGGTCACTCGACGTAGTCCCACTGCCCCCTGTATTCTCTTTTCGATTCCAGCCAGCCATGGTCTTGCGGTGACATCACCAGCCTGAGCGTGCTGGCACCCGATTCATCGAATGATTCCGTGGTGACCTCGCAGCGCCGGTACAACTGTGCACGAAGCGCACCACCACAGGGTAATACCCGAATTTCGCAATGACGGTGGTCGGCGCCCAGTAGTGCCGCGAGCGATGTCATCAGGTCGCCGGTTCCCTCACCCGTCCTTGCGGAAACCCGCACCCGGCCGGGAAAGTCGCGCCGGCATACCCCGGAAGGCGAATAGCCGCCGTCCAGATCGATCTTGTTGTGTACCAGGATACGCGGAACATCCGCAGCGCCGATCTCCTCCAATACGCCGACCACGGCCTCTGCCAGCGCCTCATGATCCGGATCCGAGACGTCATTCACCAACAGCAGGCAAGAAGCACTGGCAACCTCCTCGAGGGTACTGTGAAACGCTGCCACCAGGTTGTGGGGAAGATCCCGTACGAAACCCACGGTGTCCGACAGTACCACCGGCCCGAAACCGGGAATCTCCAGCCGGCGCATGGTCGGATCCAGGGTTGCGAACATCTGATCCGCAGCGAACACCTCCGCCCCGGTCAGGTGATTGAACAGGGACGACTTTCCCGCGTTGGTGTAGCCCACGAGGGAAACGGTGGGAATGGGTGTTCGATGCCTCGAGCGTCGACGCAGACGTCTTTGTGATTCCACCTTGTCCAGCCGCCGGGTCAGGGTCTTGATCCGCATGCCGATGAGTCGGCGGTCGGTTTCCAGTTGCGTTTCGCCCGGACCGCGCAAGCCAATTCCCCCCTTCTGGCGTTCGAGGTGCGTCCATCCTCGAACCAGCCTGGTGGACAGATGCCGCAACTGGGCAAGCTCCACCTGCAGCTTGCCTTCACTGGTGGTCGCACGCAGGGCGAATATATCGAGAATCAGGCCGGTGCGATCCAGCACGCGGCAACACAGCAATTGCGCAAGGTTCCGCTCCTGTATCGGGCTGAGGGCATGGTCGATGATCACGAGTGACGCCCCTGTCGTCGATACCCTGTCCGCCAGTTCCTCGGCCTTGCCCTTGCCGATAAAGGTAGCGGCTACCGGACGGGGCCGTTCGGTGATGAACTGTTCGAATACGACGGCTCCGGCGGATACCGCCAGCTCCCCCAATTCCCGGAGGGGATCGCCAACCGCAACGGTGTCGGTGTCGGGCGCCAACTGCTTGACGAGTATTGCGCCGACACCGCGCCCGTGGTTCCCGTCATTCCTCTCGCACTCAATGGCCCCCTTGTGTTCCAGGGATCGGAACATCAGGGCCGTCGTCCATTGGAATCGTGCCAGACAATCCCCATGCCCCGGTATCCCGCCGGAGCATGATCAGTCCGGACACCGTCCGACGACCGACCCTGTGTCATCTTCCCTTCAATAGGAGCGAACGTCCGAATGCTGACCGC
Source organism: Candidatus Poriferihabitaceae bacterium (assembly GCA_965213885.1). GTDB lineage: Bacteria > Pseudomonadota > Gammaproteobacteria > Arenicellales > Poriferihabitantaceae > VYFG01. Next base: position 1,140,362 of record OZ243919.1, on the reverse strand, counting down.
TGCTTTGATCGAGACCACCGTCATCCTGACTTTCGTGCGGGATCTTTACCGGACGGGCCGGGACGATGGTGGAAATTGCATGTTTGTAAATCATCTGGTTGACGCTGTTGCGCAGCAGCACCACGAACTGGTCGAAGGACTCGACCTGCCCCTGAAGCTTGATGCCGTTGACCAGAAAGATGGAGACGGGGATTCGTTCTTTACGCAGGACGTTCAGAAATGGATCCTGCAAAGCTGTCCCTCTGTTTTGTGCCATTTTAGGTAACCTTCTTGTGTTGCCCGATCGCTAACTGCAAATATTTGAATTTGTTATCATTTCATATTTGCATTATCGGTGCGCAGCAGGATATTTCAAGCTCCTGACAACGCGCATGGTGCGACTGGACCCGCCCCTGGGCCAGGGTTCGGGCTGTACACCATATCCGTTTCCCGGTAATCAGAGATTCCTCCGACGAATCTGCAGTTGGTTGGTTGAAATTTCCCGGGTAATTCGTGCGCCGCCCGATGGCAGTGGATCAGCCATACCCGGACCGCCGATATTAGCATAAAGGACGAACACAACGCCTTAATTTTCCGCACATATCCACCCGCGCACCCCCCGTTCTGTCAGGGGGGAGCGCATCCGGGATGGTGCGCCAGATAAGCGGAAACGGCATCCAGTGCCCGGCCCTCCCCGCCTCCCTGTACCCAAACCAGACCACGCTGCTGCCTGAGCCAGGTCAACTGCCGCTTGGCCAGCTGTCTTGTGGCGGCCACAGCCTTTTCAGTCATCTCCGCCATGCTGGTTTTTCCCTGCAGCATCTCCAGCACCTGCCGGTAGCCGACCGTACGCATGGAAGGCACCAAATTCGGATCCTCCAGCGATTTTCCGATCTCCTCCACCTCCTCCACCAGACCCTGTTCCAGCATCTCTGCGAACCGGTTCCGGATACGCCGGTGCAGTATTTCCCGGTCGGGGCAGAACAGGGCGAATTTGGCGATGATCCCTGACAGGCCCCGGACAGACCGCATCGATTCGCTTGGCGTCCGGCCGGTCAGGCGGTGAATCTCCAGGGCACGCTGCACCCTCTGCGTGTCATGGGCATCAATCCGCGCGGCAGCAGACGGGTCCAGCGACTGCAGGACTCCGTGCAATGCCTCGACACCCTGTTCAGCCATTTCCTGCTGCAATGCAGCACGCACCGCCGGATCCGCCGCCGGCAAGGGGGAAAGGCCGGATTCCAGGGCATGGAAATAGAACATTGCTCCCCCTACCAGCATGGGAATCCGACCCCGCCGCCGGATTTCATGGATCAGTCGCCCTGCGTCAGCCACGAATTCCGCTGCGGAATAGGTATCGACAGGTTCACGGATATCGATCAGGTGATGGGGGTAGCGCGCGAGAAACTCCCGTGAGGGTTTTGCGGTGCCGATATCCATGCCGCGGTAGACCTGGGCGGCATCCACGCTGATCAATTCCAGCGGGAACCGTCGGGTCAGCGCTGCGGCAAGATCGGTCTTGCCGCTGGCGGTGGAACCCATGAGAACCAGTATGGGCTGTCCGCTCCGGGCCTCACCTGCTTCCCCGCCCATCAGTTACCCGCCTACGGCATCTAGCGGCCGCGCAGGAACCATTTGTCGATTTCCGCAAGTTCAACCCGCATCCAGGTTGGTCGGCCGTGATTACACTGTCCGGAGCGCTCAATGGTTTCGATCTGCCTGAGCAGGGCATTCATCTCGTCCAGTGTCAGTCGCCTGTTTGCCCGTACGGAACCGTGGCAGGCTATGCTAGACAGAACCTCGTTGCCAGACTCGTCCAGCCGGTCACTGTCGCCGAACTCCACGAGATCCGAAATCACATCCCGCACCAGGGACTCATGGTCGACCCTGGACAGGAGTACCGGTATGGACCTGACCGCCAGCTGCTCCTCTCCCAGGGGCGCCACGTCGAATCCGTAACGTGCGAACAGTGCCTGGTGGTCATCGACCAAGGAAAGCTCCTTCGCGCTTACATGGATCATCAGCGGCACCAGCAACGGCTGGCTTTCCACACCCTGATGCTCCATCTGTCGTTTCAGGTTTTCATAGGTGATCCGCTCATGGGCGGCATGCATGTCCACCATGACCAGTCCGGCTGCGTTTTCCGCGAGTATGTAAATGCCCTTGAGCTGCGCCAGGGCATACCCAAGCGGCGGGATGTCATCGGTGCCATCCCCTTCCCGGACGATATTCCCGGGATCGTCATCTTCGTCACCCGGAGCCCTGTACAGCCGATCCAGTGCATCCATCTGTTCGCGGATATGCACCCGCAGCTGGGTCTGGGCAGCGGGGGTTCCGTATCCTCCCCCCGCACCGCGCCGTCCGTAACCCGGCAATTCCCGGGATCTCTGGTCACCGGCAGACGCATTGCCTGCCACCTCGCCCGACCCTGCGGGTCCCGGCAGGTCCACGGCCACCTCGCCCGGCCCGGCACCCGCGATCACACGGTGAATGGACCGAAAGACGAAATCATGGACCGACCTTCCCTCCCGGAACCGCACCTCGGTCTTGGCGGGATGAACGTTGACATCCACGAGCCCCGGGGGGAGCCGGAGGTTGAGCACGAATGCCGGCTGACGGCCATGGTAGAGCACATCGCTGTAGGCGCGCTTGACGGCGTGGGCAACAAGATGATCCCGTATCGACCGGCCGTTGACGAAAAAATACTGCATGTCCCGCTGGCTTCGGGAGACCGTCGGCAAGCCGATCCATCCCTCCAGTTCCATGTCCCCGTTTTCCTCGCTGAACCACAGGTTTCCTGCCGCGAACGGCTTGCTAAGCAGGGTCTCAATCCGCCTTTCCCGGGCCACGGACGTGTCCGCTGCCGGCGCAGAAAACACCACCCGGCCATTGTGGCTGAACTCGAACGCAACCTCGAAACGGCCAAGCGCCGCCCGGCGAAGTACATCATCGAGGTGTCCGAGTTCGGTCTTTTCGGTCCTGAGAAACTTCCGTCTGGCGGGTGTATTGAAAAAGAGATCCAACACCTCCACCGTGGTGCCCTCGGTACCGGCCACCGGCCGGGGGGCTTCATCCAGAATTCCGCCGTGGCATGCCAGGGCAAATCCGCTGTCGGCCCCGGGCACCCTGGACCGGATTTCCAGCCTCGAGACCGCGCCGATACTGGGCAGGGCCTCTCCCCGGAACCCCAGGGTCGAAACGCCGTACAGGTCGTCGAATTCCGACAGTTTGCTGGTCGCGTGCCGGGAGAGCGACAGGGCAAGTTCCTCCGGGGGAATCCCGTTGCCGTCGTCACTGACAAGAATGCGCTTCATGCCGCCTCGCTCCGCCTCCACCCGGATGGCGCCGGCGCCGGCATCCAGGCTGTTCTCCACCAGTTCCTTCAGCAGGGACGCGGGACGCTCGATCACCTCGCCGGCGGCGATCTGGTTGATCAGCCGGTCATCAAGCTGGCGTATCGAACGTCGAGTGGCACCCATGACAGTCAATTCTGTGAGAAGTAGCCCGGGTTCTTGCGCAAATACCGATCGATTCCGTTCACGATTGCCCTGGCAATGCGCTGCTGGTGCTTTTCGCTGCGCAACAGTTTCTCCTCGGTGGGGTTGGTGATATAGCCGGTTTCCACCAGTATCGACGGCACATCCGGTGATTTCAATACCACGAATCCCGCCTGTTCCACCCGGGTACTGTGAATTCTGCCCACATTTTCCAGTTCATCCAGCACCTCCCGCCCGAACAGGATGCTCTGGTCGATGGTCTTGTCCATGGAAAGCCCCAGCATGGTTTTTGCCACCTGGGGATCCTTGCCCGCCAGATTCACCCCTCCAGCAAGATCCGACAGGTTCTGCTGGTTGGCCAGCAGGCGCGCAGCCTCACTGGTGGCACCGCGCAGGGAAAGCGCGTACACCGAGGCGCCGCGGGCGGAGGGACTGGTGAATGCATCGGCGTGGATGGAGACGAACATGTCGGCACGCATGCGGCGCGCCAGTTTGCTGCGCTGGCGCAGGTTGACGTAATAATCGCCGGTCCGGGTCAATTCCGCGCGCATCCCGGACCTGGCGTCAATCAGTTTCTTCAGGCGCTTGGCAATCTGCAGGACAATGTTCTTCTCCTTGCTCCTCTTGCCGAGCGCACCTGGATCCTCACCACCGTGGCCAGGGTCGACAATGACCAGAAACTCCTGATCTCCCCGCTGGTCAAGGGGAATGTACGGATCCGGCTTTTCGGGATTGTAGGTATGATGGTAGAAATCCACCACGAGCCGGTACTGGTAGCCGCCGGAGGGCTTGAGCATGCGAACGAAATAGCGCACCGGTTTCGCCAGGTCGAACACCAGCCGCGTGGTCCTGCCATCGTGTGTGCCCTGGCGGATCCGCCGGATGAACTGCCCGGTGGATCCTGGTGAGGGGATCCTGCCCTTGAGTACGGTATTGTCGAGATCGATCACCACCCGTACCGGGTTTTCCAGGGTGAACACGTTGAACTTGCTGTGATGATCCAGATCGAACACGATCCGGCTGCGCTCGGGCGCATGCCACATCCGGATTTCCTTGATCACGGCACCGTGCGCCGCCGATACGAGGAAAACCGACAGGATCAGTAACAGAAAAAGGCGAAGTTTTCTTACGACGACGATCACTCTGGTGTCGTCCCGTGATCTTCGAGCAGGCAGTACGGTAGCGCGACGCTCCTTCCGGACGGGGCAAAATCGATATCGATCCTCGCGTCCGAGGGCGGCAGCACTCCCCGCCCCCGCTCCGGCCATTCCACCAGGGCGATAGCCTCACCGTCCAGCAGGTCACGGATACCGATCTGTTCGAGTTCAAATGGCGTCTTCATCCGATACAGGTCGAAATGATGCACCACCAGGGAAGGCAGGGTGTAAGTCTCCAGCAACGTATAGGTAGGGCTGGTGACGCTCCCGGAATGGCCGCATCCCTGCAGGATGCCCCTGGCCAGGGTGGTCTTTCCGGCACCAAGGTCTCCGGACAGGTAGACCATGGCGCCCCGGGATATCCTCGGCGCGATCCGCCTTCCCAATTCGATCATGGCGGCCTCACCAGCTATTTCTATTGACCGCGTCAAGTGGTATACGTGTTCGTATGCAATTTTCAGCCGCGTCCGCGCTGGTTCCAAACGGGAGCGATTCTACCATCCCAGTGCCAGGCTCCCAATCCGTTGCGCCATCGCGGACCATCCAAACCCGGCGGATCTCCCACGGACCCCCGGAATCATTGCCTTGCCGATCATGCCCAAGAACCTTGAACCCCTGGTGAATGACATCCGGCGCTGGGCCAGCGAACTGGGGTTCACCCGGCTGGGTATCACGGACGTTGATCTCGCCACTGCCGAGGCCCGCCTGGAGGAATGGCTGGGACGCGGATACGCGGGGGAGATGGAGTGGATGCACCGTCATGGCACACGGCGCTCGCGTCCCCCCGAACTCGTTCCCGGCACGGTCAGGGTCATTTCCGTCGCCATGGACTATCTGCCGGAATCCCAGCAGGCCGCATTCCGGGCGCTGAGCCGGATGGATACCGGCTACATTTCCCGCTACGCACTGGGCAGGGATTACCACAAGGTGATGCGGAAACGGCTTGCCGCGCTAGCTGGCCGGATTCGCGCAGCCGCAGGCGAATTCGGCTACCGGCCCTTCTGTGACAGTGCCCCTGTTCTGGAAAAGCCCCTTGCCGAGAAGGCGGGACTTGGCTGGATTGGAAAACATACCAACCTGCTCTCACGGGACGCCGGGTCATGGTTCTTCCTTGGAGAACTGTATGTGAACCTGCCGTTGCCGGTGGATCAGCCCGTCAGCGCCCATTGCGGCAGCTGCACCGCCTGCATTGATATTTGCCCGACCCGGGCAATCGTCGCTCCCTGGGTCCTAGACGCCCGTCGCTGCATCTCCTACCTGACCATAGAACTGCCAGGCGCAATCCCTGAGGAGTTCCGCCCGGCGATCGGAAACCGCATCTTCGGCTGCGACGACTGTCAGCTTGTCTGCCCCTGGAACCGTTATGCGCGGGTGACAGCGGAAACGGATTTTCTTGCCCGGCACCCGTTACATGATCGCGGGCTCAGCGAACTCTTCTCCTGGGACGAGGCCGCTTTCCTGAAACGGACCGAGGGATCCGCCATTCGCCGTATCGGGTTCATCCGCTGGCTGCGGAACATTGCCGTGGCGCTTGGCAATGCACCCAGATGCGATTCCGTGCTCTCTGCGCTGCGGCATCAGGCCGCCCATCCCTCGTCACTGGTTCGCGAACACGTCCATTGGGCGCTGGGGCGGCATTCCGATCGCTCAGACTAGCCCGAGACGATCGGCCTCCTCCCGGCCGACCAGGGATGCGGTTGCGGTCTTGCTGTTCCAGACCAGCACCGCCAATCCCGATTCCAGCCGTTCGCGGGCGCGCATCCGCTTGTGCGCAGTGGATTTCTCCATCACACCGTAGTCGGTTCCATCCCTGGTGACAATCTCCTCCAGCAGCGAGTCCAGGGTTTCCGGCGCCAGGGACTCCCAAGGTATGGCGATCATGGGCGGTCAAACCAGCAGGGGGCACCCGATGATATCGGGTTTCAGGATCATGAAAAACCCGTGCAGGCCTTGTACCCTGGCCCCGTCACCGATGCGTTCGGCCTGAACCCTGCCGCAACCGAATCACGCCGCCAATCCGTATGGAATCACTGCGCCGCAGGGACGCGGCTGTGGACGAGGCCCGGCCTTGGTGGGCCGATTCCGCCTGGACCCCCGCAGGCCCGTAACTGTTCGGCGTGGACACCCAGGTCCCGGCAGACCGAGACGGACAGTTCGGACCGGTTCAACGTATAGAAATGAAATTCCGTGACCTCCCACGCCATGATCTGGCGGCACTGTTCCACGGCAATGGATATCGAAATGGCCTGGTGCAGCTCCGCGCTCTGCTCTAAGGTTCCTGTACATCACGTGATACCAGAGCGGAGTCCGCGTATAGCACTTTTTCGCAAAACGACCGCCTTCGGGAAGTTGGTGATGGGAAGAATCCCGGACAACACGGGTACGTCGATGCTGGCGCTCCCGGTACGCTCCATGAACACCGCAAACAGCATCGGTATCCTTCGGTGTCCCCGGCGCCATCTTCCGACATGCCCTCGCAAGGCCACAACATGTCGTATGCCTGCCTCCATGGCAGCATTCAGTTCCCTGTGAACCTCCTGCCGGGACTTGCCGATTCATGTCAGATGGGCGGCAAGGGAAATGTCATAGTTTTCCTTTGCGCCGACGATGGTTTCCCGAGTTCTTCGACTCCCGCCTCCATCCGCTCCGCGGGTGATGGAAACCAATTCGGGCCCAGGTAGCGACTATTGGTCCAGACTCCCCCGAAACCCCCTCCGGCCGCACTCGGACCTTGGCGGAAACATTTCCAGGGAGATCCGGATCGAACCTTTCCGGCCCGGCCTGTCCAGGCATCCGGTGGGTTGGCATTCCATTGACTGATCATCATGAAGGGTCATGGCTGAAAGGGACATAATATAAATATAACTTTATATATATCATTACTGAATCCTTTTTCATTCGATCAGATCGCTTCATCCGGGCGGCAAGGCGTGGTCGCGCTCAGTGCCGGCTCGAGGAAATCAGACCGTGTGGTGCAGAATCCACAGAAGTACCAGGTATCTGGCCGCCTTCCCGAATGCGATCATCAGGACACTGGTCCAAAACCGCAGGCCGAGAAAACCGGCGGCAAGGCAAAGCGGGTCCCCGACCACAGGCAACCAGGAAAACAGTAACGCGGGTGATCCATGGCGTCTGATCCGTCCAAGGGCCTTGTTTTCCACGCTGAACCAGCGCTCAAGACGCGGATGGGGCCTGCCGTACCTGAGGCCTCCCGCAAGAAGCCCGCCGATGAGGAATGTAATGATTCCGCCCAGGGTATTACCGATGGTGGAGACCAGGAACAGCGCCGGCATGCCATGCAGTTGCTGCTTCACCATCACGACCAACAGTCCCTCGACACCCCCGGGCACCAGCGTGGATGCCAGCAGGGATCCAATGAACAGGGAGACCAGACCGGTATCCAACAACCCTACCCCGTCCCCTGCCGGGCAATGTCCCGGGGAGTCCGCCAACGGGATTCGTTGAAGCCTTTGGCGGTGCCGGTCAACCCGATCGTCCGTCGCATTCCATGCGTACTATCTGCAGGCTGGGGCATTTCCGCATGGGTAATTTCAACCCGAGACCGCCGGCAAGCATCACCGGGAGATGCACTAGACGGGATACAGGGGGATATGCATGCCAACCATGTGGCGCATGACCCGAAGCACCTGTACCGTATACCCGAATTCGTTGTCGTACCAGACATAGACAACGCAGCTGTTCCCCTGCACGATGGTGGCTACAGAGTCAAAGATCGCCGGCTCCGGTGTACCCACCATGTCGCTGGAGACCGCCTCAGTGGATGCAGAATAGGAAATCTGTTCGCTGAGGGGGGAATTGAATGCCACCTCCCTCATGTAGGCATTCAGTTCGTCCCTCGTCGGGGCCTCGGCCAGGTTCAGGTTCATGACCGCCAGGGATACGTTCGGCGTGGGCACCCGGATGGCGTTGCCGGTGAGTTTGCCCGCCAGTTCGGGCAAGGCCTTGGCCACCGCCCTGGCCGCACCCGTGGTGGTCAGTACCATGTTCAGGGGCGCGCTGCGACCGCGGCGCTCCGCCGAATGATAGTTGTCGATCAGGTTCTGGTCATTGGTGTAGGAATGCACCGTTTCCACGTGACCACTGACGATACTGTAGCGGTCGTTGATGGCTTTCAGGACGGGCGTGATGGCGTTGGTGGTACAGGAGGCAGCGCAGACGATGGGCTGGTCGTCGAGCATGTTGTGATTCACGCCATAGACAATGTTCCGGATCTCCCCCTTGGCCGGCGCGGTCAGCAGCACCTTGGCGACTCCCCGGGGGACGAGGTGGCGCGACAGTGACTTCTCGTCCTTGAAAATCCCGGCATTGTCGACGACCAGCGCATCGCGGATACCGTACTTCGTGTAATCGATGTCTTCCGGCTGGTCGGCATAAATCACGTTGATATAGTTGCCGTTGGCAATGATGGCGTTGTTCTCGACATCAACCGTGACCGAACCGTTGAACGGCCCGTGGATGGAGTCCCGCCTGAGCAGGCTGGCACGTTTTTCCAGGTCCCCCTCCCTACCGCCCCGGACAACGATGGCACGCAAGCGTAGCTTGTTGTGCCGAGCAGTGCTGCGCTCGATCAGGAGGCGGGCAAGAACCCTGCCGATACGGCCGAACCCGTACAGCACCACGTCCTGGGGGTCCACCGGTGCATGGCTGCTGCCCTCGATGGCGGGAGCCAATTCCCTGGCCAGGAATTCGTCCAGGCTCTCGCTGCTGCCGTTTTCATGGAAGAAGCGATGCGCCAGCTTGCCGATGTCGATCCGGCAAATTCCGAGATCCATCCTGGCGAGGGCCTTGAGCACCTTGCTGGTCTGCTCCAGGGAGGGGTCCTTGCCTGCGATGCGCCTGCCGAAACGATGCGCCTTGATGATGTCGATCACCGACGCATTCATCAGTTTGCGGCCGAAGACGGAAACGATGATGCCGTTTTCACGGTACAGGTGACCAACCGCAGGAATCATCAATTCCGCGAGATTCTGGTCCTGTGTATAGGCCGCCAGGTGGGCCTTTCTGCTTTCTATAGTCACGGGAAATTACTGGGAAAGAATAAAATTGAACGCCTATTATCGCGCAATTGATCGCCTTCGCTATCGCCCCGATTGGGTAACTTCCCCGGGAAATCGGCGTACCGGCCAATTCATGCCGTAGCAGGGATATAATGCACCGGGACCTGAATCCTGGTCCCTGCCGGTCACCCGCATTTTGTTACATAGGACCATTTTCCATGAACGCAGAAGCAGTCATAGCCCACATCGTCGACTGGATCAACAGACGCGCCGCAGCCGCGGGCACGGGGGGCTTTGTTGTCGGGGTTTCGGGCGGAATCGATTCCGCGGTGACATCAGCCCTGGTGGCCCGGACCGGGCAACGGGTGATTTGCTGTGAAATGCCGATCCACCAATCCGATGGCCAGGTTTCAAGGGCCAGCGGGCATATCTCGCAGTTGAAACGGGAATTTCCCCATGTCACCTCCGTCCGGACCGAATTGACGTCCGTTTTCGATGAGTTTGTCGCCGCGATGCCCCCCGTGTCGAAAGAGGAGGAGCGCCTTCTCATGCTGGCCAATGCCCGTGCGAGGATTCGAATGACCACGCTCTACTACTTCGCGGGTCTGCACGGTTTTCTGGTGGCCGGCACCGGGAATAAGGTGGAGGACTTCGGCGTCGGGTTCTTTACCAAATACGGCGACGGGGGGGTCGACTTGAGCCCCATCGCGGATCTGGTGAAGACCGAAGTGTATGCGCTCGGGCAGGCGCTTTGCGTGAACGGGGACATCATGGACGCGGCCCCGACAGACGGACTCTGGGGAGACAACCGCTCCGATGAAGACCAGATCGGTGCCTCGTACCCTGAACTGGAGTGGGCCATGGCCCATGTTCCCGGTGCCGCCCCGGAACCGTTGACCCCAAGGCAGGAGGAAGTACTCGCAATCTACCGCAGGCTGCATGCCACCAACCGGCACAAGATGGACCCGATTCCGGTCTGCCACGTTCCGGTCGATGTCAAGAACCGCTGAATTCGTCCCTCACCGCATCAAGGATTGCCCGCCATGATGATGGACCTGAAAGTTCGTATTGAGATGATCGGTGGTCTCAACGTAGCCCACTGCGCCCTGTTCGGACGCAGCCTGAGCCGGCCTGAATGACCCCGGATTGACGAACGCCGCCCAGCGGCGGGGATTCGCTCGCCCGCACAATGGAATCCTGCGTTCCCGGGAGGGCGAAATGTACAGTTCGGCCGATCCTACATGGATCATGTCGATCCGACCTTTTGCCAGAGCCCCGGAATCACCGCCAGCCTACCCATCATCACCCAACCGGGTGAAAACCCGCTCTCGGGACCTTTGCCCGGAGATTGGAGATGTGTTGGTGACTGAACTGTACCTGCCGTTGGCCCCGGCCCGGCAGGATTGACCGGTCTGCGAGAAACGCAGCCCGGGAGCGGGTCGCGCATTCGCCGCGTCAACCCGTGTCGGGCATCAGCACGAAGTGCCCCGGCCCGACCTCTTCATAGACAGAAGGTCCGGGCTCATGCCCCACCGGGAAAATGGGCGAGGGAACCGGCCTGAATCGGACATCCTCAAGGCTCCCGCGCCGGCGCGGATCGGCTACCGGCACGGCCGACAGCAGGGATTTCGTGTAGGCATGCCGCGGTTCCTCGAAGACGGCCTCCCGCGGCCCGATCTCGACGATGCGTCCAAGGTACATGACTGCCGTGTGGTGACTGATACGCTCGACCACTGCCATGTCGTGACTGATGAAAAGCAGGGCAATTCCCAGCTCAGCCTGCAGTCCCATCATGAGGTTCAGGACCTGAGCCTGCACCGAGACATCCAGCGCCGAGACCGCCTCGTCCGCGACGATGAGCCAGGGATTCAGCGCCAGGGCACGGGCAATGGCAATCCGCTGGCGCTGCCCCCCGGAAAGCTCGTGCGGGTACCGTTTCATGAAGCTGCGAGGTAGTTCCACCCGGTCGAAGAGGGCCGCCACGTGATCGACGAGCTCGCTCCCCCGAGCCAGACTGTAGTTCCGCAGGGGTTCCGACACCTGGTCGATCAGCCGCACCTGCGGATTGAGCGAAGCGAATGGATCCTGGAATACCATTTGCATGTTGCGCCGCGCGGCACGAAGATCCCGTTCGTCCATTGCAATGACATCGTCGCCGCCCAGCATGACCTTTCCGCGCAGGGGTTCCACCAGTCTCAGGATCGAGCGTCCGCAGGAGGACTTTCCACAGCCGGATTCGCCCACGAGTCCCAGAGTCTCTCCGCTGCGTATGGTGAACGAAACATCCTCAACGGAATGAACGTTGGCCACTACCCGACGGAACAATCCCTTGCGAACGGGGAATCGCACGGTCAGGCCTTCGACCTCCAGCAGGACCCGGCGTTCCGTGATGTCGGTTCCCAGGATTCCCGTGGTTTCGCGGGCTCCCATGACCTTCATCGGTTCCGGAGCGGACCGGCCCCGCATTTCTCCGAGTTTCGGCACGGCGGCCAGAAGGGATCTGGTGTAATCATGTCGCGGGTTTTCGAAGATCTCGAACACGGTCCCTTCCTCCACCTGCAGCCCGCGATACATGACACTCACCCGGTCCGCGATCTGGGCGACCACCGCCATGTCATGGGTGATGAACATGACCGCAGTGCCGAATTCGCGTTTCAGCCGGTTGATCAGTGCGAGAATCTCGGCCTGGACAGTGACGTCAAGGGCAGTGGTGGGCTCGTCACAGATCAGAAGCCGCGGTTCGCAGGCCATGGCCATGGCGATGACCACCCGCTGGCGCATGCCCCCCGACAACTCGTGCGGATACTGCTTCAGCCGCTGCTCGGGCTCCGGTATCTGTACATTTCGGAGAAGCACAAGCGCACGCTCCCTCGCCTGTTCCCCGTTCATTCCCAGGTGAACCCTGAGACCCTCCGTCAGCTGGCGCTCCACAGTGAAGACCGGATTCAGGGCAGTCATCGGCTCCTGGAAGATCATCCCGATGCGATGGCCACGGACCTGACGCATCATTTCATCATCCGCACTGCCAAGATCAACAGCGCCTTCACTGCCTTGGTAGCGGAGCGAGCCAGATGCGATCTCCCCGCCGCCGAACTCCACGAGACGCATCATGCTGAGCGCCGATACCGACTTGCCCGATCCGGATTCGCCCACCACGCACAGTGTCTCTGCAGGCATGATCCGGAACGAAACGTTCTCGACCCCCACGACGACATCAGAACCGGACCCGAATTCCACACGCAGGTTCCTGACATCGACAAGCGGCTGACCGGACATGACTACCTCCGACACTTCACCCGATGTAATCAGGGATTCTTCACAAGATCAACCCCGGAATGTAGCCCCGGAATGTAGCGGGATCTCGTCATCGGCGCCGTGGGTTTGGTTCCAGCGCTGCAGGGCGCGGTCGAGTTGGTCTGGGGTCGACGCGCACGAGCACGTTGCGGATGATGGACTCGCTGGGCACGGCGTAGAGGCCGTTGTCGCGTCGGCATCGGAAGCGCTCGCGGGCGCGCTGGGACAGGTCGTCGGCCCACTCGGTGATGGCCTTGTAGTCACGCATGCCGCACAGGGTGGCGGCAGGGGTCGTCGATATCGGCGAAGACCAGCGGCAGGGCGCGCATGGTGTCGCCGGGGAGCATGATTCTCGGTCCTTTGTGGCGGTCGATGGGGTCGAGTGTGGCCTGGGTCAGCCGCGCTCGGGCGTTCGGGAACTGACGGAAAGGAAACCCGATCAGGACTCTTTGGGACGACCGATGGACTATACGGGCGTGGGAGGGAGACAGTATCAGCAATTTGCCTTCGAATCCAAAACCCCTTATGGCTTCACCCAAACGGCCCGCCTCGATTGGGACATGCTTAGATCAGTCATTTGGGGCAGGATCGTGACTGTGGATGATATTGATAGACTATACACATGCAAAAGCATGCTGATCGCTCAGGAATGATGGTCCGGTCGAGACGAGTGCGTCGAATAGCAGACCCGGCGTAAGCGATGCCGGAGAGGGACCCCTCTTTCAGCTTGACAGCGGCTTGAAGTGCCAGGGCAGCAGCTTGTCGATGCGGCTGTTTGGATGGCCAGCAGCAATTTTCTCGAGCGTGTCCTTAAGCCAGGCGGTAAGCCTCCGGCGTAGGCCGCCTGTCGCTTTTTCCGGGGATTGGGGAGATTTCGCGCTCGGAAGTGGACGCGCCTTACGTGTCCACCTAAGGATCAGTGGGCACTGGTGCTGATGTTGGACGAAGCGGAGCCGTCGGGAGCTAGTCGGGTTCGCCGTCGTTGCCGTCGGTGGGGCGAAACGCGGGAGCGCCGGATCGTGGCGAAGAGCAACCAACTCGGTGTTTCGGTGTCGGTCGTGGGGCGCCGGCATGATGTGAACGCGAACCAGGTCTTCCAACGCGATAGTGTCGGCGTGATTGCCAAGGCTGGCGACGTTGGTCTGCACACGGTGCTCTATCTGCGGCCACGGTGATGCTGCACTGCGGGGCCCCGAACTGACTGAAAGTCTGGGCGCTGCATCAGGCTGTGCTTCGTGGCAAGAAACGGGCAACCGTTAACTTGGCGCGGTGGATCGGCGTGGTACTGCACCGGATGTGGCGAGCTGGCATGGAGTTCCGCTTCAAGCACGAGGCGGCGATGGTGGGGCGCTCGGCACAGCGCCCCGAGGGTTCCGCCCTGGGGCGTATCTCATGGCGCGCGGTCCAACCACGGGTGCCCCATGGCGCACCGGCGTGAGCCGGAACTGTGCGACGAAAGACGGCTACCATCCCGCAGGCAGGCTTCAGGGTGGGGATATCCGCACGGGCGCCGGGAAAAAGCACGGCGTAGACGGGCACCGGATCCCCAGGGAGCTGGATTTGACGCCCGGCGCGCGTATCCATGCCCTGTCCATGCACAGACCGCACCCCCGGACCATCCCTCTGTCAGGCACAAGACCCGCGCTCGATCCACGGGAGAACCGTGAAATCTTGAATCTGCGAATACAGGGCGCACCCACCGCAACACCCTGCAAGCGACGCAGCGCCGCTAATCCCCCAGTGGCTGGGGAACCCTGCAGCACGGCGGCGCTCTACCCTCCTGCGTCACCCATGGCCGGCAGTCCGGTTTCGTTCGGCACACGGGCCCGCACACACACGACACATGAACGCACCGGCAGCGCGCGCCATGTGTTTCCCGGCAGAACCGGAACGCCCCGCATCAATGGTGTATCAATGTGAACGCCGCGCCCCGGGGAGCGCCCCACGAATCCGCGGCCGCTCCCTGACAAACCCCGAAAATCCCCAATCTGCAACTACCAGGCTGAGTTTCCCGCAATCAAAGTGGTGCACGGGGGCTCTATGCGCTTGCATTCCTTTGTGGATTCAATAATATTTCTGATTGCGGCCACGTTCCTGCCCCAAGAGCCGAAGGCCATGATTGCAGCGGGGCTGCTTGCTTCCAGAGACTGGAAGCGGACCGATCAATCACTGACTGGACAAGCGTATGAAACTCCTTGCCATCGGCCTCGCCACTGCCGCGCTGGCCCTGACTCCCATGGCCATGGCCCAACAGGGTCGTGACGGACATGTCAATATCATCTACTGGCAGGCGCCTTCCACCCTGAACCCGTTCCTGTCGGGTGGCACGAAGGATATTGAAAGCGCAAGCCTGATCATCGAACCCCTGGCGCGATATGACGAAGGCGGCAACATGATGCCCTGGCTTGCAGCCGAAATCCCGACCGTCTCGAATGGCGGCGTGAGCGAGGACCTGACCTCGATTACCTGGAAGCTGCGCGATGACATCCTGTGGTCCGACGGCACGCCCTTCACCTCAGCCGACGTCAAGTTCACCGCGGACTACTGCATGCACACCGACGGCGGCTGCGCCCAGCTGGCGAAATTCTCGGGAGTCAGTGATGTCGAGGCAACCGACATGCATACGGTAAGAATCACTTTCGAGGGGCCCACCCCGTTTCCCTATGGCCCATTCGTGGGCGCCGAAAGTCCGATCATCCAGGCCGCGCAGTTCGCGGACTGTCTGGGCGCGGCAGCCCCGAACTGTACCGAACAGAACTTCAATCCCTTCGGTACCGGCCCGTTCAGGGTGGTGGAATTCCGCCCCAATGACGTGATCACCATGGAAGCGAATCCGAACTACCGGGACCCGGACAAACCGGCCTTCGCGACGTTGACCCTTAAGGGCGGCGGCGACGCCACCGCGGCGGGACGCGCAGTGATGGAGACCGGTGAATTCGACTATGCCTGGAACCTGCAGCTGGCGCCCGACGTCATTGCCGAGATGGAGAAAGGCGGCATGGGCAAGCCGATCGCGGGCTTCGGTTCACTGGTCGAGAGAATCATGGTCAACCTCACCAACCCCGATCCGGGGCTACCCGAAGGCGAGCGCTCCACGGCAGCGCATCCGCACCCCTTCCTTTCGGACATCAATATTCGTAAGGCGATGTCCATGGCGATCGACCGGGACCTGCTGGTTGAAATCGGCTACGGCAAGGCCGGCAAGCCGACCTGCAACGTCGTCCCGGCACCCGATATCTACGCATCATCGGCCAACGACGGTTGCCTGGTCCAGGACATCCCCGGGGCGAATGCGCTGCTTGATCAGGCAGGTTGGATCGATTCGAACGGCGACGGCGTCCGCGAAAAGGATGGCGTGGAGCTGAGCGTCCTTTACCAGACCTCCACCAATGCGGTGCGCCAGGACTTCCAGGTGTTGATCAAGCAGTGGTGGTCAGAAATCGGTGTGGCGGCTGAACTTCGCAATATCGACGCATCGGTCTTTTTCGGCAGTGATCCGGGCTCACCCGATACTTACCAGAAATTCTATGCCGACCTTGAGATGTACGCGAACAACTTCAGCGGCACCGACCCGCAGTCCTACCTGGCGAACTGGCTCTGCTCGGACATTCCGCGCCCTGATACCCAGTGGCAGGGGGCCAACATTCCACGCTACTGCGACCCCGCGTACGATGCACTCCACAAGGAACTGACGCAGACGGCGGACATCAGCGACCGGGGACGCATCGCGCGGGAGCTCAACGACATGCTGATGCAGGAAGTCGTGATGATTCCGCTGGTTCACCGGGGACGACTTTCCGCCCATGCCAGCAGTCTCGGCGGCGTAATTCTCAATGTCTGGGACAGCGAACTCTGGAACGTCGCCGACTGGTATCGAATCAGATAGTGTCCGGGGGTGGTCGCCCATCCCCCCGCAGGTTGCGGCGATGGCCGAAGCGCCGAAGGCTGTTCACGCAAGATGCCATGGCGTAGCCTGAAACCGTTTGCCTCCACTTGCCGGGTATCTGCACCGGATACCGCGACAGGATCAGGCCCGAGATGCTGACCTACACCATCAGACGCCTGGTCCTCGCCGCCCCTACGCTGCTGTTCATCAGCCTGGTCATCTTTCTTCTTCTGGAACTTGCCCCCGGCGATCCCATGGCGCAGGTTCCGCTGACCGTGCCGCCGGAAGTCAAGGAGAAGATGCGCGAGGCTCTCGGCCTCGGACAGCCCGTACACATCCGCTTCGGCAAGTGGCTGCACCAGTTTTTCGTGGTCGAGCCGATGGTTCTCGTGGATACGCTCCTCGGGACCACCTTTGCCGAGGGCGACCAGCGCGTAATCTCGTGGCAGACCCGTTCACCGGTCATGGACATCGTGGTACAACGCATCCCGCAGACACTCTGGGTGGTGGGCGTAGCCTACGTGGTGGCCGTGCTGATCGCCCTGCCGATCGGGATCTATTCGGCCTATCGCCAGTATTCGGTCTTTGATCAGGCTGGAACCTTCATCACGATGATCGGATTTGCCATTCCGCCGTTCTTCTCCGGAGTACTTGCCATCGTGGTCTTTTCGGTCCAGCTCGGATGGTTCCCCTCCATCTACAATACCACGCATGTCGTGAACGACTGGGAAAGCTTCCTGGTCCAGCTGAAACAGATGATCCTCCCCGTCATGGTGCTTGCCCTGCAGATCACGTCGCAGCTCAGCCGCTTCATGCGGGCCTCGATGCTGGACAATCTCGGCGAGGACTATGTGCGCACCGCACGGGCCAAGGGGTTGTCCGAGCGCACGGTGGTACTGGTGCATGTCCTGCGCAATTCCCTGATCCCGGTTGTCACCGTCATCGCACTCGGTGTCCCCGCCATTTTCGGCGGAGCGATCATCACCGAACAGGTGTTCAAGGTGAACGGCATCGGTCATCTCCTCATCACGGCCATCCAGGCCAACGACCTTCCCATGGTCCAGACACTGACCTTCATCTTCGCCGTCCTGATCGTGCTGTTCAACCTGATTGCCGACATCCTCTACGGCATTCTTGATCCGCGGATCCGTTATGACTGAATTCCGGGAACAGGCCGGTGGCGGCAAAGGCTCCGCAGAAGCCAGCCGCTCGCAGTGGTGGGATGTCTGGAGGCAGTTCAGGACTCACCGCGGGGCACTGGTGGGCATGATCGTCTTCGCCCTGATTGTACTGGCGATCCTCGCCGGCCCCCTGGTCTACTGGAACGACCCCCAATTCGTCCCCACGGGCCGTGATTTCATCAAGCTAAGGGACATGCGCCCCGTCTACGTCACGCTCTGGGATACGGGCGCAAAGGTGGGCTGGGCGCACCCGCTCGGCACCGATAACCTCGGACGGGACATCCTCGCGCGCCTCCTGTCGGGCGGACAGGTGTCCATTGCCGTCGGTCTCACGGCCATGCTCCTCAGCCTGGTGATCGGCACCATGATCGGGGTGCTTGCGGGGTATTTCCAAAGACTGGACGGACTGCTGATGCGCCTGACCGATCTGTTTCTCGCACTGCCCCTGCTGCCCCTCTTGCTGGTCGCCGTCCTCCTCTTCCGAGCGCCGCTGTCTGCCACCTTCGGACCCGAGGGCGGCATCTTCGTCCTGATCGTGACGCTCGTCGGCATTACCTCCTGGATGCAGACCGCCCGTATCGTCCGCGGTGATGTCCTGGCCCTCAAGGAACGTGAATTCGTTCTGGCCGCACGGTCTATCGGCACTTCACCGTCGAAGATGATCCTGCGGCATGTCCTTCCCAACGTGCTTTCACCGATCATGGTGTCCGCGACGCTCGGCATCGCCACGGCGATCATCACGGAATCGGCCCTTTCCTTCCTCGGCTTCGGTTTCCCGCCGGATTTCCCGACCTGGGGCAAACTCCTGTTCGATGCAGTCAACCGGATGGAACTCTACCCAGAGCGCGTGGTCTGGCCCGGACTTGCCATCTCGCTGACCGTGCTGTCGGTGAATTACATCGGCGACGGCCTGCGGGATGCTTTGGATCCGAGGATTCGAAGCCACTGAAAACGGTCTTCCCGATGCAATACCGGTTGCCGGATCTGGTGGCATTCGTGATCCGGGACTGGCGGACCCCATACAGTTTGGGTACATTGCACAATAAACCCGCCGATTCCCATGCCAACCATTTCCCGCCTCCTGCCGCATCACGCCAGATATCGCGGTGACGCTCCGGCGCTGGATTTCGAGGGCCGGACCTGGAACTTCGCGTCGCTGAACGAGAAGGTCAACCGCCTGGCCAACGCCCTGTTGGGGCTTGGCCTGCAGAAGGGGGACCGCTTCGCCACCGTTCTGCCGAACAGCCTTGAACTGATGGCGAGCTACTGGGCGGCGGCAGTCAGCGGGCTGGTGATTGTGCCGTGCAGCGTCCTGCTGCAGCCCAGCGGGCTCCGCACCCTGCTCGGGGATGCCGGGGTCAGGGTGGTGCTGGCGTCTGCGGACCAGGCGCCCAACCTGGAGGCGATCCGTGGAGACCTGCCGGACCTGATGCCGGACGGACTGATCATGACCGGGGAGCAGTCCGCCGGCTTTCTCTCCTATGCGGACCTCGTGGCTTCCGCCTCCACCCGGGATCCCAAAGTCCCGGTGGAGCCGGAAGATGTGTACAACATCATGTACTCCAGCGGCACCACCGGACTGCCCAAGGGTATTGTCCATACCCACCGTATTCGCAGCATGTACTGCACCCTGTTTGGAAATGCCTGGCGAATGACCCCGGAAAGCGTCTGCCTGCATGCCGGGTCCATCATCTTCAACGGCGCCATGCTCGGTCTCATGCCCTGGATGCTCCTCGGCTGCCGCTACATCATGCACCGGCATTTCGATGCCGATGCGGTGATCCGCGACATCGAACGCCATCGGGTCACACACGTCGTGATGGTACCTGCCCAGATCATCTCGATCCTGGGCAGCTCTGAGTATCGTCCGGACAGGCTGGCCTCCCTTGAGATGATCCACAACGTGGGTGCGCCGCTGCACCTGCGCTACAAGCAGATCATCAACGAACAGCTCCCGAACCGGTTCTACGAACTGTACGGCGTCACCGAAGGTTTCATGACCATACTCGACCGCAACGAATCCGTACGCAAGGCCGGGTCCGTGGGCAGACCCGCGTTTTTCAACGACATCGCCATTCTGGATGAATCGGGCACTCCGCTAGCGACGGGTGAGATCGGGGAAATCTGCGGCACCGGTCCCATGGTGATGCCCGGCTATCATAACCGCCCCGATCTCACGCAGACGTCATTTCACGGCTGCTGGCTCCGCTCCGGCGACCTCGGCTACCTCGACGAAGACGGCTACCTGTACCTGGTCGACCGTGCCAAGGACATGATCATCAGCGGCGGAGTCAATGTCTACCCCAGGGACATCGAGGAAATTGTCATCCGGCATCCTGCGGTAAATGAAGTGGCGGTGTTCGGGGTGGAGGACAGCAAATGGGGAGAGGTTCCGGTCGCCGCCGTCACGGTCTCATGGGCCGTATCCCCCGGAGAACTGGTGGAATGGGTGAACCAGCGGGTTGATGCTAAATTCCAGAGAATCACCAACGCATTGATACTGGACGAGTTTCCCCGCAACGTGGCCGGAAAGATTCTGAAACGCGAACTCCGGAAAACCTATCCCGGGCCAGGCAACTGAGTCACCCCCCGGGAGTCACCAGGCGGCCCGCCGTCAGGAAGCTGCACACCCGGGATGTCGCCATACTGCTGGGCACGGGCCTCGACTGGCCGGTAGGCGCTGTCACTGCCTGGAGGATCGGGGGCGTGGCGACCGGAGTGACGGGTATGGGCATCCGCACCATGGACTGGAGAACCCTGCTGCGCCGTCACATGAGGGATGCTGTCAGCCGGGACTACAGCTGGAGTGTTCCCAACCGGCATTTCATTGACGGCGGGCTCTTTCTGTCGTCGGGCGTCCCGAGGGAATCAACAGCATCGCCATGATCATCGACACCTCGGACTCCATCTGGGCCCGCCCCGGGGTCCTCAGAATGCCCTGGGGGGGGGAGGTGCGTCAGATTACGATGGATCTCCAGCCAGAAGAGGTCACCGTGCTGCAGGTGGACGCCGTCTTCCAGGATGTTTGGGATATTCCTGGTCCACCTTCCCGAAGAGATTGAGCTCAAGGGCCCGGGGGGGATAGCGATTTCAGGCCGGGATTCGCTTGGTTCGTGGAAGAGTGCACTCATCCGGGAATCTCTACCTTACCGACTATGGAGTGTTCAGCCTATCCTGAAGAGCCGTCCTATGGTGTCATCTGGATGAATTGGGGCCACATCCCTGATGAAAGGAACCGGGAGCTCTGGGGTGAGCGTATCGACATGGATGTGTCCTGCACGTCCTCCGGGTGCCCGAGCAGCCAACAATGAATTGGCTGGCCGAAGATGTCGGCAGACCAGGGCAGGAAAATAGCCTTTTCCATTTCCTTCTTTCCAGGAAGGCGTGAAAGTGCAGGTTCCCGGAGGGTGTTATCATTGCAATCGAGAGGAAGCTCCGATGACCCCACCCGAATCAAACGACTCGAAGCGCCGCAAACTCCCCATCGGAATCCAGTCCTTCCGGACCATCCGGGAGAGGGACTGCTATTACGTCGACAAGACCCCCCTCATCCGGAACCTGGTCGATCAAGGCGACTTCTATTTCCTGTCCCGTCCCCGCCGGTTCGGCAAGAGCCTCCTGGTGGACACCCTGCGGTCCCTGTTCGAGGGCAGCGAGGAACTGTTCCGGGGGCTGAGCATTCACAGTCACTGGGACTGGTCGGTACAGCACCCGGTGGTGCGGCTCAGCTTCGATGGAAAGTACAACGAGCCGGGAGAGATTGAGGGGGACATCATCGAACAGCTGGAGAGCATCGAACGCCGTCACGATCTTGTTCCTGCCAACTCATCCGACACGGGTTCCAGACGCCTCCGGAACATTCTGGACCGTCTCCATCACGCTACGGGCCAGCAGGTGGTTGTGCTGGTGGACGAGTACGACAAGCCGATCCTGGACGTGCTCGGAGACCCGGACCTTGCCAGGAAGAATCGAGACTACCTGCGGGGGTTCTACGGGATCATCAAGGGCAGCGCCGAGCACGTCCGGTTCGTCCTGGTCACCGGGGTGAGCATGTTCTCCAAGGTGAGCCTGTTTTCGGGATTGAACAACCTGGAGGACATCAGTCTGGATTCGAGGTACGCCACGATCTGCGGCTACACGGATGCAGATCTCGACACGGTCTTCGCCCCGGAGTTGCCGGGGCTGGATCGGGAGGAGGTCCGCCACTGGTACAACGGGTACCACTGGCTGGGGGAGGAAAAGGTCTACAATCCCTTCGACGTGTTGCTGCTGTTCCGGAATCGGGAGTTCAAGTCCTGGTGGTTCGAGACCGGTTCACCGGAATTCCTGTTCCGGTTGCTGATGGAGAAGGAGGTGAGCCCGATGGAACTGGAGAACCGGATGGCTGATGACCGGCTGATCTCGAAGTTCGATGTGGGAGATATTGGGGTAGATGCATTGCTGTTCCAGACGGGGTATCTGACGATCACCGGGGAGGAGCACCGGGGTCCCCGAACCCTGTACCGGTTGGACTACCCGAATTTCGAGGTGCAGCAGAGCCTGAACCAGGGGTTGCTGGAACATGTGACCCGCCGCGGAGTGGTGGCCGGTGACCAGGGGGAGGAGCTGGCCCGTTTGCTCGGGGAGAATGATTTTGACGGGTTCGGAGAGTGCCTCAAGTCATTTCTGGCGGGGGTTCCGTATCCGTGGCATGACAGCGGGGGCCTTGGGCGCTACGAATCCTGGTATGCGAGCCTGCTGTACATGGGATTCCGGACCATCGGGGTGGATCTCCGGGTGGAGGATGTCTCCAGCCACGGCCGTGCGGACATGGTGGTGTTTCATGGAGGGCAGGTGTTCGTGCTGGAGTTCAAGATGGCGGAGGGCGAAGGGGATACGGAAGAAGCACTGGGCCGTGCCATGGCCCAGATGCGGGCGCGTGGATATGGGGAGCAGTACCGGGATCGCCGTGAGCCGATACACCTGATTGGCCTGGCCTTCGGCGGAGCCGAGCGCAATCTTGTCGGAGTTCGTGCCGAATCGATCGACTGAGAACTGCTGCTCGGCAAGATTCTCTCTGTGCGTGTGCTTCCCGGCCTGCAGGCCGGAGATTCCTCTGGCACTCACCACCGCACGGTCATCTCGAATCCCACCCCATGCGTCGGGGCGGTCCCAAGGCTCTCCCGCCGCGTCGCCCGGACCCCGAAGGACACGTCCGGCACACCCGACGATACCGGCGACAGCCGCCAACCAACCGTCACGTCCCGGCCGTCTCCCATGAACCCGATCCCCGCATGGGGACTGCCCGTGAAACGGCCCCCCAGTGCCGGGAAGCCATAGGCCGCCTCCACCGTCCAGCGGGCGGCAGTCTCGCCGCTGCCCGTGCGGTCCTCCAGCGGATCGGCCCGGAACAGCGCATCAAGCCCGCCCTCGGCCTGTCCGCCCATCTCCTGACGAAGCGCAAGCGACAGGCCACGCTCCGAGGCCGGGTCCGGATCGAACGCAAGCGAAGCCGCAAACCCACGGTCCTCGAGATCATCCGCCTCATGCGTGATCAGCGTACGGCCCGACAGGTCGAGTGAGAGACCAAGGCTCGGGTCCACCCAGGCAATGCCCCCGCCAACCTCCACCCCCGATCCACTCTCCGCATCCCCGCCGTCCCGGCGCAGTCCCAGCTCCACCTTCGGCGTGACATGACCTCCGCCCTCGGTGGCGATGCGCCAGCTGCCCTCCAGACCGAGTCGCAGGCGGGTTACATCAGAGTCCGACGCTGCCAGTTCGCTGGTCCGGTCCGACTCCGTCCGCGACCACAGTGCATCCGAGGTGATCACCAGGGCCGGACCGGATCCCTGTGCCGGCAGCGCGATCACATCCCCCCGAAGGCCCGCCGACGCCATCGTCCAGGTGAGGTCGGAGCGAAGCGAGCCGCCCACCTCCGGCTTGAGGGTCACTTCGCCCGTGCCGTAACCCAGCGCGCCCCAGAGCTTCAGCCTCTCCGATACCCGGATCGCGCCATAGGGAACCGCCGCCGTCAGCGACGACTCCACCGTTCCATCGCCCTCCCGGACCGCACCGCCGCACAGAACCTCCCTCGTCTGCGGGTCCATGTCATGATCGGCATCCGTACAGAGCTGCGACGCGGCGCGGGACCCGGTCTCCGTATCCCGGTAACCGCCTTCCCCGCCGCTCTGCAGCAGCGCCAGGCCCACCAGCCACTTGCCCCGCGCATAGTCGGTCCCCAGCAGCGCCGTGGTCGCCTCTCCGTCCAGCGAGAACGTCCCCTCCCTGCCATCGAAGCTCGAGTGCGCCGCACGGCCCCACAGTGCCAGGCTGCCCCCCGAGGAATCCCCGGGGCCCGTCGCCGTGAAATGACTGCCCAGCAGCAGTTCCTGCAGCGTCATGGTCCGGATGCCAGGGGGCGCCATGCCGTCGACTCCTTCATTCGTGTCAATCCCGTCGATGCCGAAGCCATAAGGAACAGGGTCGGATTGATTGAATGGGCTGAATGGGTCGAATGAATGGAATGGATCAGACTGATCCGAATGACCCGAATCCCCATCGCCGGAATCCCGGGGCTGCAGGGAAATGCCCCCGAACGTGCCTTCGGTGCCCGCCGTGCGCGGGGCCGACAGCCGGCCCGAGATCCCGTCCAGCGCCTGCTCCGCCACCGTCCGGCCGAACCGCGACAGCCACGCCGCCGGCATCGGGTCGTCGTTGGTGATGGTGCCGACCGCGACGTCGTCCGTAATCGACACCGGCACCTTCTGGCCCGAGCGGTACATGAACGCGTCGAAGAGCTCGACCTCGAACGTCTCCGGATTCTCGTCGTGGCTGTCGTCGCGAATGCCGATACGGATTTCTGTGAACGTTTCGCCGGCCCTGATCCGGCTTCCTATGCGCCACGCGCGCGGGACGTGGCTATAGTCCCTGTTCGCCGTTGCCGAGACCGGCGTCGATTCGCGCGTCGCGTAGGCGAAGCGGACGTCCTGGTCCGTCGCCTTGCTCAAGCGTACCGTGAACCAACCCAAGCGTTCGTTCTCGTTCAGGGTGGCATCGGCAATCGAGATCGTCGGAACCCCGGTCGTTGCGTCGTCGTCGGCGACAGTGACGCTCGCCGCATGGTTCGGCGCCGCCGCGACCGTGTAGCCGGTGCCCGTCTGCACGGTCGCGGTGATGGTGCCATCCGGCTCGTCGGCGGTGTCATTGACGGTCGTGACGTTGACGGTGCCGGTACCGCCTGTTCCGATGGTAACGGTGCGTGTCACCGTCTGTCCGTCGCCTGCGAAGTCGCCGCTCTGCGTGATGGCGACATTGATGGTAATGGCGGTTGCCGGCGTCGGGCTTGCCGTGAGGGTGAACGCTGCGGTTCCCCCTTCGGTGATGCCGGCGCCGCCGGTGACTCTGACCACCGGTACGTCGTCGTCGGTCACTGCCACGGTGGCTACGTTTTGCGTCCCGTGCGCGGTGTAGCCGGTGCCCGTCTGCACGGTGGCGGTGATGCTGCCATTCGTCTCGTCGGTACCATCATTGTCGGTGGCGACGGTGAGGGTGGCGGTGCCGCCTGCTCCGATGGTGACGGTGCGCGTCCCCGTCTGTCCGCTGGTTGCGAAAGCCCCGCTCTGCGCGACGGCGACATTGACGGTGATGGACGCGGTCGGTGTTGGGGACGCTGTGAGCGTGAACTCGGCGCTGGCGCCTTCGGTGATGCCCGTGCCCGCGGCGATGCGAACGACCGGTGTTCCTTGCGGCGTCGGGTCGTTGTCACTCACCGCCACCGTGGCGGTGGAGGGGCTCCCGACGGTGTAGCCGGTGCCGCTCGAGACGGTGGCCGTCACGCTGCCGTTCGCTTCGTCGGTGCTGTCGTTCTGCGTCGGGACCGTCAGGGTGGCAGAGGTCTGGCCACTGGCGATGGAGACCGTCTTCTCCCCCTGGTCACTGGCGCTCAAGAAATCGCTGCTGGCGTCGTCGGCGACGGTGAGCGTCACCGTGAGGGCCGCCGCGGGACTTGAGCTCGCGCTGACGGTGAACACCGCATTGCCGCCCTCGGTGACGGCGCTGCCGCCCTGCACCGTGACTTGGGGGACAGCCGGCGGCGTCGTGCCCTCGAGGCATTCGAGCGCGGTCACCACCGGCACCCAGCGCTGAAGGCCGCGAGCCGCCTGCGCCTGCGCCTCGGCAACGGTCATCGGGTTGTTGCTGTAGCTGTTGCTCTCCCCGAAGGCGGCGAGCACCCGGCTCCAGCGCGGGACATGGTCCGGCGAGTTCGGCCGGTTCTCCCCCGCATAGCCCTGGACGTCGCTCAACAGCTGCGCCGACACGCAAGCCGCCGGCGTGATGGGGTCGTCGTTGTCGGCAATGGTGAGCGTATGGACCGTCGTGCCGCCGAGCGTGTAGCCCGTGCCCGGGTTCAGCGTCAGCACCACCGTCTCGGCGTCGTCGTCGGTGCTGTCGTCGATGATGGCAACCGGGATAGTCGCCGTGGTCGCTCCGGCCGCGACGCTGAGGGTTCCCGAGCCCGCGATGGTGAAGTCGTTGCCGCTGCCCGCTGTCGCCGTGCCGGTGACGGCGTAGGCAATGTCAAGGCCGCCCGAGGGCGCCGCGGGGGCGAGGTCGAGCGTCACGTTGTGCGTGCCGGCATCCTCGGCCGCGCTCGAGGTGGCGGAGGCGAACCCGACCGCGGGCGTGCCCGGCGGCGGGGCGGCGCCGTCGTTCACCGTCACGTCGAAGGTGTTGTCCGTGCCGTGGGGGTCGGCGCCGCCGCCGACGTTGGTGCCGAGGCTCGAGTCGTCGAAAGTGCTGTCGCTGCCGAGCGCGACGGTGAAGGTTTCGGTGCCCTCCGCCGTGCCGTCCGCCGTCACGGTGAGCTCGAGCGTCGCCGTTTGCGCGCCCGCGCCCTCGAAGCGCACCTTCGGGGTCGTGGTGCCCGCATCGAGGAGCGCGACACCCGTGTTGGTCGCCCCCGACTTCTTGCCTAAGCTCCAGTCGCCGGTGGTGACACCCGTCCCGCCGATGGCGAGCGGCACATCGATGGTCTCGCCGGCGACGAGCGCGCGGCCGAGCGTCACGTCAAGCTCGACGGTGCCGCCTTCGGTCACCGCGCCGGTGCCCGTACGAGTGAGACTCACCACCGTCGGGTCGTTGTCCCTGACCACAATCGTTGCCGAGGACGGGCTGCCCACGGTGTAGCCGGTGCCGCTGTCGAGCGTCACCGTCACGCTGCCATCTGGCTCGTCGATGGAGTCGTCTTGTGTTTTCGGGCCGACGGCTCCGGCGCCGAATGCGCGCCGTATGGTTGTCTGATTCGTGCTCAGAGTTTCGGCAGATACCACGTTGCCGCTCTGCGTCACCGTGATATTGACGGGGAAGTCTGCCGTGGGTGTCGGGCTCGCCGGCAACAGGAAGCTCACCCGTTGGCCCTCCGTCACGGCGACGCCCGGCAATTGTGCCTCGACGGTCACCGTTGGGCCGGGCGGCGGCGGTGTGGTGCCGTCGTGGACCCAGTACGTGCTCGTGAATTCGTTCCACCGGGTGAACGCGTTGCCGCTGCCGTCGGTGATGTCGTTGTCGGGCGCGAGGCCGAGCGTGACCTGTCCGCCGGTGATGCGCCCGAGGTTCCCGCCCGAGGCGGTGACGTCGAACGCATGCGTGCCCGCGACCCGCGCCACGGCGAGCGTCGCGCTGGTGCCCGTCAGCGTGAAGTCGCTCGCATCGACGGCGTGCACCTCCTCGTTGAAGGTGACTCGCCAGGTGAGGCTTGCCGGAGAGACGGCCGTCGATGCAGCCGGGTCGTGATGCGCAACCGACGTCAATCGCGGCGCGACCGTCTCGCGGTCGGCCACGGTGAAGCTCACCGTGCGGGGGGTGCCGGCGCGGTAGAACGGTTGCCCCGTGTCGCGGTAGACCTTCGGGAGCTCGATCAGGGTGAGGGTTGCCGTCTCGCTTCCCTCCTTGCGCCCGTCCTCGAGCGCCGTCACGCGTACGCGGGCGCTCGGCGTGCCCGCCGGGATTGCGATGAAGCGCGTCGAGCTGGTCCACCCGAGCCCGGGGTACCAGTACTCGATGCGGTAGTCGCTGTGCGAGCTTGCCCGACCCGACAGCCGTACATGGGCAAAGCCGTGCCCGTCGGCCTCGTCGAAATACGGCGCGCGGGCGTCCAGGGTGAACTCGAGCGCCCGCCCGCCTTCGAAAACCCTCGTCGTGTCCGGGCGGGTGAAGGACAGGACCGCCGCGTCGTAGATGGTGACGTAGGCCAGGTCGGGTCTGACCTTCTTGAGGTCGTTCGGAAAGTCGCCGTCGTAGATGTCCACGCGGAAACGCTCTCCGTTCGCATCCTCGAGGAGGTCGTCCACCCTGATCGGTATTTCGAAGGTTGCGCTCGTGCTCCCTGCCGCAAACGTCGCGACAAAGGTCAGGCCGGTGTAGTCCACGCCGCTGCCCGTCGCGGTCAGCGGCGTCGCGGAGACCCTCACATTGGTGGTCGCGCTGCGCGCTTCGGACATGACGAGCGTGACCGTCACCGGCCCCTTGCCCTCGATGACGGGGTAGTCCGTTTGGGCGAACGCGACGGTCTTCTTGCCGTCGTCGGTGACGGTGCCCGAGAGCGTCTTCCTGACCGCGCCGTAGCCGCCGCCCGAGGCGGTGTGGGTGAGCGTCACGGCCTCACTGGCGGTGTTGGCGTCGCCGCGTGTAGTGACCTTCACGGTCTGTGCCGTGCTCCAGAGGTTGCTGCCGTTGGCGTTGAAGGTGAGCCTGTTCTGGTTGCCGTTGGTGTCATCGTTGTCGGTATCGACCATGACGTCGCCGTTGTTCGACCCGATGGCGACCGTCACCGTCCCGGTCGGCCTGGCGGCGAGCTTGACCGTGTAGGTGGTGCTCGCGCCCTCCATGACGGCGAGCGTGCTGGTCGAGAGCACGAGCGCCGGGGTGGTGGTGTCGGTGACGGTGGCGGCGATGGTCGCGGTCTTGCCCTCGTAGTCGCCCCCTGAGGCGGTCACGGTCAAGGTCGCTGCGTCGTCGCCGATGTCGTTGTCGCTCGCGGCATGGACGGTCACGGTCCGCACCTTGTCCCACCCCTGGGTCTGGTGACTGTCATTTTTGAAGTAGCTGAGGCTCGCGGGGTTGAAGGTGATGTCCGGGTTCGTCGAGGCGAACGCGAGGGTCCCGTCGGCGGACGGCTGCGTCCCGAGCTGCACGGTGAAGGTCGAGCTGCCGCCTTCGGTGACGCTGAGCTCGGTCGGCGCGACCACCAGGTGCGGGACGTCGTTGTCGGTGACGGTCACTACGATGCCTCGGCTCGCGCCGAAATCGGCGCCGGGGCGTGGGCCGTAACCGGCACCGGACCCTTCGTGGTTGATGGCGGTGGTGTCGTCGGTGCTGTTCGCGTCCTCGTTCGCAGTGACCTTCACCGTCTGTCCGGACTGCCAGAGGTTCCCGCCCACGGCGTCGAAGCGCAGCGTCGTCTGGTTGCCGTCCTTGCTGGTGTCGGTGTCCACTGTGAAGTCGCCCAAGGGCGTCAGCGTGACGGTGACGCCTTCGGGCTCGTCGAGCGGGCGCGAGGTGAGCGCCACGGTGTAGGTGGCGCTTCCCCCTTCCTTGAGCTTCAGCTTTGCGGGACGGAACACGAACCCGCGCGTGTCGTCGTCTTGGACGTTCACCTGCGCGGACTTGTTGGCCTGCCCGACGACGTAGCCGGTCCCCGCCTGCACGGTCGCGGTGATGACGCCGTCGGGCTCGTCGACCCAGTCCTCGGTCGTTGGCACCGTGAACGACTGGCTCGTGCTGCCCGCAGCGACGGTCACCGTGCGCACGCCCTCGTCGTCGGCGTCGACGTGGTTCTTTCCGGTGTCGGCGTCTTCGGCTTCGGTGATGTTCACCTTGACCGAGAGGGCGTTCTTCGGGGCGTGGCTCGATTTGACGGTGAAGGTCGCGTTGGTGCCTTCGGACGCCGTCGCACCGCCGGTGATGGTCACGGTGGGCTCGGAGTCGTCGTTGGTGATGGTGTACGTCGCGGTGCGTCCGGAGGAAGCAATCTTGACGCCCGACGGCGGGTCCTTCAGCTCGAGCACCACGGTCTCGTTCTCTTCCTTCAGGGTGTCGCCGAAGAACCCCAAAATGGCTTGGTTTTGGTTGTCGCCCGTCTTGATCGTCATCGTGTGGCAGTTCGAGGCGTCGACGGCGAGCTCAACGAGCTGACCTTGGGCGTCGAGAAGGTACTCGTAGAGGTCGAAATCGCGGTCGTTCGTGCTGGTGCTCGTGCGAAACGTTGCGGTGCTCGTGGTCTTCACGCACATCTTGAACGACGTGTCGTTGGGGCGCGTCTGGTCGAGCTTGACCGAGATGGTGGCATGGCCTCCCGCTGAATTCAGCTCGTTCCCCGAAGTCTTGTTGAGCGAAATCGAAAGCCGCGGGGCCTTCACCACGGTGAAGATGGGCGAGAGACCGTACAAGCGATACTTGGCACCGCTGTTCGTGCTTCCCGCGTTCAGTGGATCGCCCGTTTTGAGGTGGCCTCGATGGACCTCAACGCCGAAGTGCCCTGCGTAGCCGGATCCGGGGTGGTGCCCGTTCGACAAGCTTCCGGTCCATACCCTTTGCTCGCTGATGGGGGTCGTTCCGTACTCGTTTCTTGCGATGCGGCTGTCCCAGGACCCGTCGTAGAAGTCGGCGTAGTTGTCCGCGACCTTGTCGCCCTTCACCCACCAGATGGGTGCGTCGGTGTCGGTCGACCTGGTCCTTGTGTTAAACCGCGCAGAGTCGTACTGCGTCGAGATGATCGCGTTGAACCTGTTCCCGCAGCTTGCGGGGATCTGGCCGTGTCCGCCCTTGGCGGCGTTGCGCACGAAGGTGTTGTACACGGACGGGAGTACAGAGTCCGCGCTGCGTGTCGCGCTTGTTGCGAAGAGCAGGCGGAAGGTATCGCCGGCGTCGAGACTCTCGGGCGTGAACACCCAGTCCTCGTGGGCTGGGTAGGGACCGCTCGACGCGGAGCAGTTGGGCTTGTTGGCTTCGGCGGCGGGCGCGAGGAGCGCAAGGAGCGTCAGGGTGAGTGCCCCTGCAGCCAGTGCCCGGTGGAGCACACGAAAGGAGCGGGTGACGTCGCTCGATTCGGCTTCAGGGACCGACTTGTCCGGCCGATGGCGCCCTTCTATGGCTGGGCCCGCACGCATGGGGGGGGGGGGGGGGGGGGGGATGTGGTCGGAACTTCCGTTCCTTCTGCAAGCACTGGTGCTTTTGCAGGATGTGGATGACTCTTGGCTTTTAGTACCGCGCTGCTATCCAGTCCGTCATCCGGGACTTCACCCAGAGGCGGACCTTGAACCCGAGGGTAAGGCCATTGTGCAGGACACTGGGGGCAGCGAATGTCCGACGCATGCAAGTGATTCATGAGAACCTCCCGCCAGCGCCTTCCCATCCGTGTTCAAGGCACGTGGGCTTGCTTCTATGTGGTGAGTATGCTCCTATTATTAACTATAGCATATAAATTCTCTATTTTGGTGTGTGACTGAAACATGAAAGGGGCGATTTTAGGATCATCGGAGAATGATCTTGAAATTGCACCGCCAACGATTGCAGACGGTGGAGGTGATCCGTTCGTTCCTGACCGGAGCGACCACCTTCGACTTTGAACCACAGTCTCGAGATGAAACCTACCGGTAGGTCCTGATCTGAATTACAAAAGACTTGTGTAAGAGACTGACTTGTCCCGATTCCCCTGCACACCTTGGCGGCAGTATGCTACCTGCCGGATTTTGGCGGTGTCCATGGAAACCCCGTCCCTGTGGCGAATCCGGCCGGACGCCCCGCAGGCCAGTGCTTAGCCCCGCGAAATTGACAATCCCGCCGCCGGGACAGGATTCACGAGTGTCAGGATTCCCGCATGAATCATCCGGTCCTGCTGAATGCCCGGCAGGCCGCATCCAGCCCCCTGAGGGAATCCTCAAGATCCTTCCCGGTATGCACGCAGGACACGAAACGGCGCACCCCCGGAAGCACGTACTGGCCCTGTTTCATGAGTTCGGAGTCCAGCCGGCGCATGGCGGCCTGGTCACTGGTGAGCATATCCGACTGGTTCCGGGGCACGCTGCCGGTGAAAAGGATCTGCCACAGGGAGCCGGTGTTGCAGGCGATGGCTCCGACACCATGTCGATCGAGGACCTTCTGGCTTTCCCGGCACAGTTCGTCGGCATATTCGTTCAGCCGGCGGTAGGTATCCGGCCTCGACAGTTCGTCCAGCATTGCCAGGGTTGCCGCGGCGGCCACCGGATTGCCGTGGAGCGTACCGTTGAAATAGGTGAAACCCTGCCAGCCCTTGCGGCGGGGATCCGCCAGGTCGATGATCTCGGCAGGGCCGGCGATGCAGGACAGGGGGCCTCCGCCGCCCACCACCTTGCCGTAAGTGGCGAGGTCCGGTTTCACATCGTACCACTCCTGAGCGCCGCCGTAGCCGAGCCGGAACCCTGTCACCACCTCATCCAGTATGAACAGGATGTCGTGCTCATCGCAGATGCGACGGACGCCCCGGAGAAATTCCGGACTTGCCGGGATGATCCGTTGCACACCTTCGGCGATAATGGCGGCAATGTCCCTGCCCTGCTCCAACACGATCCCCTCCAGGGTTTCGAGATCGTTATAGGGGCTGACCAACATGGTTTCCACCGTTGCTCTGGGCTGACCGTGGGAATCCGCCACGCCCTCTGGATAGTGTCCCGTCTCCCGTGGAAACGTCGACACGATGGCATAGTCGTGATTGCCGTGGTAGGCCCCCTCGAACTTGAGGATCTTGTCCCGGCCGGTATGAGCCCGCGCCAACCGCATGGCGTAGGCGGTGGCTTCCGAACCAGTGGTGGCGTAAGCGATCCTTTCCGCACAGGGAATGTCCCGCACGAGTCTCTCGGCCAGGAGAACGGCAACGTCGTTCAACGAACCGAACATATGTGCGCCCCGCTCGACCTGGGCGCACATCGCCCGGACCACCGCCGGATGGGAATGCCCCAGGATCAGGGCGCCGGCACCCCCAACATAGTCGATGTACTCCCTCCCGTCCACATCCCACAGGCGCGGTCCCCTGCCATGTGCGAACACCAGGCGGATATCGTCGGCCAGCGAATAGCTTCCGAGCCCTGCACCAGGCAGGCAATCCTCGGCAATCCCGAACAGTTCCGGGGAGGTGTGGTGGGTATTCTCCGGGACAGCCTTCATGCCGGTGTCCGGGATGCACTTGATTTGCCGTCCACCGCTTCGCGCAACCATTGATGCAGGCAGGAAATGGACAGTTCGTTGTCGATCCCGCCGTCGGGGCTGATGATCAGGGGACCCGGTCGGTAGCCCCGAGACCGGATGCCGCGCTGGACGTTCCGGAGCAGAACGAGGTCCTCCGCGAACGTGGTGTTCCGGTCCAGTTCGATGACCTGACGGAGGACTTCGTCGACCTGTCCGTCACGGGAAAACCAGCCCCGGACTACGCGGGTACCATCCACCGCCAGCGGGCGCCAGTAGTAGTTGTTGATCACGCACCCGGGGTAGATCTGAATGGAAGCCGCCGGCCAGAGATAGAAACTGCCGTAATCCGATCCGCTGACGTCGTACCATGCGCCTTCCCCACGGGCAGGCCGCGAACTGTGTTTCAGCACCTTGCCGTTACCGAACGGCAGGACGCCGTAGGAATCAGGATCAATGACGCCTTCGGCAAAGTCGGGATGGGCCACCCTGCAGTGATAGCACTCGTTGTAGTTCTCAACCGCAACCAGCCAGTTGCAACCCTCCTCGACACTGTGCTCATCAGCCAGACGGCGCTCCCGGATATCCGGACACAGCGTCAGGATGGCCTCCCGGACGCCTGGATAGCACCGGTCCATGGAAGGGGCCCCGTCATCCAGATTGATGAAGACGAATCCGAGAAATTCCTCCAGCTGTATAGAGGGTATGCAGATGGCTCCAGGATCGAATCTGTCGACCGCACCGCTCCCGGGCGCTCCTTTCAGGCGACCGTCCAGGTCGTAGCTCCAGGCATGGTAGGGGCAGACCAGCAGGCGGCGGTTGCCCCTACCCTCCAGCAGACGGTGCCCCCGGTGCTGGCAGACATTGTAGAACGCGCGCAACGTTCCTCCGCGGTCCCGCAGCACCGCAATATCCTGGTCGAACAGGGTGAGGGTCAGATAGTCTCCGGGATCGGGCAGCTGGCTGGCGTGGCAGGCGTACTGCCATGTACGGAAGAAGATCTCCTCCTTGGCCCTGTCAAAGATCGCCGGGTCGTTGAAATAGACGGCCGGCAATCCCCGTACGGGAGGTTGTGCAGATGTTGGCATGGCAAAACCTGGCGTCGGCAATCAGCTGCATGTATCAATGCGGGAAATCTAGTACGAATGTATCATTTCCGCAAGGGCCGGCAACCTGGAAACTCATTTCCAATAGCCCGCGTAAGGTCTTCATGTCGTTGGCACCGTCATGCTACAACTCTGCTCTGGTGAGCTCTCCAGGACCAACCCTGACCGTCAACGGGTTGTCATCCGCTATGGATCAGAGGTTCGACGCCAGACTCGTGGCGGTCTCTGCGGCGGGCTACTTATCCAAGGTTACCAACGGGAGCCGGACCTCCTGCACCATGTCCAGGGACACGATCTGGAGAACTTGAAGGGGCTTGCATGCCGGGCGCCCATCGGACTCGAATAGAGATTCACGTCTGCCCATGGCATCGATTCCTATCCTTCTGGGGAACAGTGTTTCTACCGACTTCGCAATAACATTCCCTTACAGCAAGTGAGCTACAGCGCAATTTCCTACCGGAGGTATATCCCACTTCGCCAGCGGCGTTCATTGAAGGCCTCGATCTCCGTCAGTACCTGATCCCCGCCCCCCGAGGCCAGCAGGGCGCAGAGGGTCTCGAGCAGCGCGGTGGTGGCGCTGTTTGAATGAAAGAACTGTGGTGTATGGGTGGGCGCAAAAAGACCGAGTCCGGCTTCTCGGTATACGGGCGAGGCCTTGCTGTCGGACAAACCGATGGTGCGGGCCCCACGCTGCTGGGCGAACCTCAGCACTTCGATGATCTCGCTGCGGTAGGGCTGGAACGTCATGGCGAACAGCACGTCCCGCCGGCCGACATGGAGGATGTCGTCCATGGGCAGGCTCCCGTGGCGTGGTATCAGGATGAACTGGGGATACATCATGCGCGCCACATACCAAAAGTTGTAGGCCAGCGCATAGCTCGACCCGACTCCTACGACGTAGACCCGTTTTGCGCCCGACATCCAGCGTACCGCCCGCTCCATCGCTTTCAGTTGCCCTCCCTGGTAAAGCTGTTCGATATTGGCCAGCACGGCAGCGGCCATCTCTCCGCTGACCGCCGCGGACCCGCCCTGCCCGGCCATGGACTGCAGCCACCGGGCCCGTTCACGGAAGCTGCCTGCACCACCGCGGACGAAATCCCTGAAACGCTCCCGCATGTCGTCATATCCGGAAAATCCGAGATGGCGCGCAAGTCGCACAAAACTGTTGGGATGCACCCCCGCCTGCCCGGCGAGGCTGCGCATGGTCCGGACTCCCACTTCCCGGGGGTGGTCAATGATGAACCGCGCCGTGATCTGGAGCTGGGTGGGCAACCGGTCGAAGTCCGCGAGGAGACGCTCCAGCACGGCCTCCTGGGTATCCGGCGCTGCTTGGTCCTGGGACATTCACATCTCGCATGGCTTACGGGAATACGAATGTACCGTACCCTGGACAACCCTGTCTAATTTGAAATAAGTGGTAAAATCTGCCCGAATATGGGCAAACCATTGGACTTTACCTTCATATTTACAGATATTATGTGCTCATGAATCCCGTTACAGCGCACAGCGAACTGGCGTACCACCTCTCCGAGACCCGGGGACTGGCTTCCGAAGAGGTGGAACTGCTGGTACTGGAGGTTTTGAACTACTTCCGCGAGAGCCCGGAGGAATTCGTTCGGCGCCGTCATCGTGAACTGCAGGGGGCCGGGTTGCCGAACCCGGAGATCTTCGAACAGATTTTGGCGGAAATACCAGACCGGAGATTCCCTGCGGGCCCGGTCAGCATGCGACAGATCCGCCGCATGGTTTACGGCTGACACCGGGCACCCGGATCATGTGCGGCATCATCGCCTACAGCGGTCACCACAAAGCCCTTCCGATCCTGGTGGCGGGCCTGCGACGGCTGGAATACCGCGGCTATGACTCCGCTGGTATCACGCTGCACCAGCGCGGCCGGTTCGCCACCTGGCGGGCGGCCGGCAAACTGGTGCAGCTTGAAGGGCGACTGCCGGCGCAGTCGGCCGCCAAATGCGGCATCGGCCACACCCGCTGGGCGACCCATGGGGAGGCAACCGACCAAAATGCCCACCCCCACCACTCCCCGGACGGCAGTATCGCCATCATCCACAACGGCATCATCGAAAACGCCACAGCCCTGAGGAGTGCGCTTGAGGCCGAGGGCGCGGTTTTCACCTCCGAAACCGACAGCGAGATCCTGGCGCATCTGGTGGCGATGCATCCTGCCGACAGCCTTCGCGACTCGGTGCGGCTTGCTCTTCGACGGGTGCAGGGAACCTATGGCCTGGTGGTGATGGATACCAGCCGGCCGGGCGAACTCGTGGCGGCGCGCAACGGCAGCCCGGTGATCATCGGCGTGGGTGAGCGGGAGTTGTTCATCACCTCCGACGCCAACGCAATCCTGACGCATACCAGGGAGGTCGTGCACCTGGAGGATGGCGAGCTGGCAGCCGTGAATGCAAGGGAGTTTTCCATCGCCACCATGGACGATTCGATGATCTCACGCCCCCCGGTCACACTGGCCCATCACCCGGAAGCGCTGTCCCGGGACGGCTATGACCACTATATGCTCAAGGAAATCGAAGAGCAGCCCGAAGCCATCGCGCGCGCGTTGGGTGGACGCCTGGACCGGCAATTCGGCACTGCTCACCTGGGCGGTCTCAACCTGTCAGCCAGGGAACTGCGGGCTATTCAACGGATCCGCATTCTCGGCTGTGGCTCAGCGTACTATGCCGGTATCGCGGGCGCCAACATGATCGAGTCCCTGGCCAGGCTGCCGGCGGCATCGGAACCCGCAGCGGAATTCCGCTACCGCAATCCGGTCATCGAAAACGACACCCTCTACATCGCCGTCAGCCAGTCCGGAGAAACCTTCGACACCCTGGCCGCGATCCGGGAAGTACGGAGGAGAGGCGGGCGTGTCCTTGGCATCTGCAACGTGGTGGGCAGCAGCATCGCGCGTGAAGTGCACGGCGGTATCTACATGCATGTCGGTCCGGAAATCTCCGTCGCCTCCACCAAGGCATTTTCCGGCATGCTCGCCTGTTTCATGCTCCTCGCCCTGCAGCTCGGCCGGATCAGGGACATTTCCCCCCAGCGGGGAGATGAACTGGTCGAAGCATTCCGCGCATTGCCCGGGCTGATCGGGAACGCCCTGCAGGAAAGCCCCCGCATCCGGGAAATCGCGGCCAGATACCACCAGGCCTCCAGCGCCTTCTATATCGGCAGAACCGATGCGTATCCCGTCGCACTGGAAGGTGCGCAGAAACTGAAGGAAATCTCCTACGTGCATGCGGAGGCGTATCCCGCCTCGGAACTGAAACACGGGCCCCTGGCACTGATCGATCCGGACACCCCCACCCTGGTGATCCTGCCGGACAACGACCTGCTGGACAAATCGCTGTCTTCGCTGCAGGAAATCCGCGCCCGTCGGGGGCCGGTCATCGCGGTCACGAACTCAGGACGTGAGGACATACG
Source organism: Candidatus Poriferihabitaceae bacterium (assembly GCA_965213885.1). Taxonomy (GTDB): domain Bacteria; phylum Pseudomonadota; class Gammaproteobacteria; order Arenicellales; family Poriferihabitantaceae; genus VYFG01. The sequence goes on along the minus strand of OZ243919.1, from coordinate 1,102,614 downwards.
CTCCCTCGCGGACGATGTGATCTGCTCGCCCCCCTGCCACCCGTTGTTGCACCCCCTGGTGATGAATATCGGTCTGCAGCTGTTCGCCTATCACACCGCTGTTCTGATGGGCCGTGATGTCGATCAGCCACGCAACCTGGCCAAGAGCGTAACCGTGGAGTGACCCGGGCTGGCGCTCGATCACGGAGAAATCGAGAAGGGGGTCAACCGGAAGAACAACCGGAATGTGAACAACCGTGGGGCGGGTGCGGTTACTGTAGTCGCAACTTGGCGCACAACGTCAGGGAGACTTTGCCCGGGAAGTGCTGCCGAAATCGCTGCGGAAGGTAATCCAACCGATCAGTGAGCAACCCTGCAGCCGGAATGACAATGGCTCGTCGGAGGCGCTGCGCCCCTGATCTGAATATCCGCGGAACATCTTGCACAATCAGCCGGGAGATGCGGAAATCCCGTCGGATTCCGGAACAGGGGCCATGACATGGGGCCAGATGGGAGTGCCCGCTTCGACCAGGACCAAGAGGCGCGGGGGGGGGGTGACCCCCGGGACGGAAGCTCCCAGGCGAGCCGTAGCCACCTGCGCCGTTCCCGGGAGATGATCCCGTCACCATCACCGGTAGGGAAGGAATTGTCCGGATATCGTGAGATTCACGCGGACGCCCTCGGGATGCTCCTGCCTATCCATCCACATGGTGAGGTCGACCGCGCTCATGAAACCGTCACCGAATTTCCCGTGGATGACCTGCATGAGCACCATGTTATGGACCTGGATGATTTGTAGAACCGGTAGACCACACAATCCGTGGGCACGGCCGTTCCAAGCCCTTTCAGGGGTGCTTCGGTCAGTTTCCATGCAATCGTCTCGTCCTGTCCCAGTGCCGCAAAGCGATTGTGCGGAGGAGGTGTACGCCTCCTCCGGCAACGCGCCTCTGTCCGTACATCAGGACCACCACCCGGATCTCGTCCCGGCTGAAGACAATGGATAGACCGGCGATATCGACGCCATTTTGTGGGCGGCCGTTCCTGCGTGACATCTGTCAATTCCCTTGTGGCAGTCCCCGAATACCCGGGGCCGATGATGCGGAATACCGCATGTACAGGAAGCATTGGCGGCGTCCGGAAGCATGCGAACGGACAAGACCCGGCCACAGACCCAGGGAACTGCATTTGAACTGTTGATTTATGCCTTGATACGTATGTATCGTCACGCTTCCCCCGGTTGCTGTCGAAACGAAACATGAAATCCCAGGCCCGCGTAGTCATTGTCGGTGGTGGCGTCATGGGCTGCTCCCTTGCCTATCATCTATGCAGGGAGGGGGAGACCGATGTCCTGCTGATTGAAAAAGGCGAGCTCACCAGCGGTTCAACCTGGCACGCCGCCGGTCAGATTACCCATTCCGTAAGTCATTACGGCCTGGCAAAAATGGCCGCCTATGGCACCGAACTCTATCCGGGGCTGGAGGCTGAAACGGGTCAATCCTGTACCTGGCACGGATGCGGCAGCCTCCGGGTGGCCTACGAGGACGCCGAACTGGACTGGCTGCACTACACCCTCTCCGTGGGCAGGGGGCTCGGACACGATATGGAAATCATCGGACCGAACCGGATCAGGGAACTGCACCCCTTCTACAACCTGGACGGAATCCAGGCGGCCCTGCACACTCCCCACGACGGTCACGTGGACCCCGCCGGGGTCGCCCTCGCCATGGCCAAGGGCGCCCGGATGATGGGCGCCGGGGTAGTGCGGAGGAATCGTGCGACCGGCATTACCATGCAGACAGACGGCGAATTTGTCGTACATACCCAAAAGGGAGACATTCGTGCGGAGCATGTGGTCAATGCCGGGGGAACCTATGCCCGCCAGGTGGGCGCCTGGGTCGGACTGGACCTGCCCATCGCCAACATGCTGCACCACTACCTGGTTACGGACACCGTGCCGGAGTTCCTCGACCTTGATCGGGAACTGCCGGTGGTGCGGGACGACCGCCAGGTCTCCGGATACATCCGCATGGAACAGAAATCCGGCCTGATCGGCATCTATGAAAAGGCCAATCCCAAGTCCGTCTGGGACTGCGGCACCCCCTGGGAGTCCGAAAACGAACTGTTCGAGCCCGACTATGAACGGATCATGCCCTGGCTCCAGAACGCCATGGAGCGTATGCCGGTCTTCGCCGAACTCGGCATCCGGCGCGTGGTCCACGGCGCCATCACCCATCCGCCGGACGGCAACATGCTGCTCGGACCGTCCGGCCTTCCCAATTTCTGGCTCTGTTGCGGTTCCCAGGTGGGTATCGCATGGGGGCCGGGCGCCGGCCGGTATCTGGCGCAGTGGATGATTCACGGCGCCGCCGATATCTCCATGCGCAGCTTCGACCCACGACGGTTCGGCGCCCGCATGGACCGCGAATACCATATCCGCAAGGCCAAGGAGGATTACCGACTGCGGCATGAGATCCCCTTCCCTGCCCTTGACCGCCCGGAATGTCGCCCCTCCCATTCCAGGACATCGCCGCTGTACGGAAGGCTGAAATCCCGGGGTGCGGTATACGAGGACCTGTACGGCTGGGAGCGTCCTCACTGGTACGCCCCGGCTGGGACACCGCGTGAACCCATCCACAGCTTCCGGCGCACCGGGCTATGGGGCATCGTGGGCGATGAGGTGCGCAGCCTGCGCGCCCATGCCGGGATAGCGGACCTCAGCGCCTTCGCCAAGATCGAGGTGGCCGGAAAAGACGCGGCGCGTTTCCTCGAACGTATCTCCAGCAACCGGATACCGCAACATGTCGGCAGCATCACGCTGACCTACCTGATACTGGAGAACGGCCGGATCGAGGGCGAAGCCACGCTGGTGCGTCTGGGCCGCAATCACTTCTACCTGGTCTACGCCGCAGTGCGGGAAGCCGCCCTGCTTGACTGGATGCGTACCCAGGTACGGCCCGGCGAGGCCGTCGACTTCGACAACGTGTCGGAGACATACGGGGTCATCATGCTTGCTGGACCCGCATCACGGAACATCCTGGGTGCCGCGACCGAGGCGCCGCTTGGCAACGCGGAGTTCCGCTGGCTGTCAGCCCGGCATATCGCCGTGGCCGGAGTGAAGGACATCCGCGCCATGCGGGTCACCTATACCGGCGAACTCGGTTGGGAACTGCACATTCCCATGGCGGGAATGCAGCCCGTCCACGATGCCCTGCTCTCGGCTCCGGCAGCGGAAGGTATGGTGCATGTCGGCTCCGCCGCCCTGAACGCCATGCGCATGGAAAAGGCCTACCGCTCCGGCCACGAGATCACCAACGAGGTCACCCTTGCAGAGGCGGATGTCACCCGCTTTTCCCGGGACGGCGGTTTCCAGGGTGCGGCCGCATCACTGGCCCCGGCCACGCGTTGGGTACTCGTCCTGCTCAGGTTGGATGAGCCGGCCCCGGGGGAGGTCCCGGTGGACCCCCTGGGTTCCGAGTCCGTGTGGCAGGGAGAAAGGCCGGTGGGGCAGGTCTCTTCCGGAGGCTATGGCTATGCCGTCGGCGCATGGCTCGGGTTCGCCTACGTCGATCCGGCGATTGCGGCACCGGATACGGAGTTGACGATCCTCTTGCGGGGCAGTCATCGCAGAGCCCGGATCATCCCCGGCGCGGTCTACGACCCGCAGAACCGCTTGCCGCGCGCAAGCGACTAGGCGCACAATCAGCCGCCGCACGGCCGTTCCCGCCGGAACGGCCCCGGTACCAATTCAACCAGAATACCTCCGACAATCACCATGGACAAAAATCGTTTCGAAACCGGCCTTGCCCAACGCAAGGCCACCCTGGGCGCCGAGTACGTGGAACAGGTGCTGGACCATGCAGATGACTTCACCCGCCCGTTCCAGGAAATGATGACGGAATGGTGCTGGGGCTTTGGCTGGGGCGATGACTGCATCGATCCCAAGACCCGCTCCATGATGAACCTCTCCATGATCGGCGCCCTCGGGAAGATGCATGAATGGGAACTCCACTGCCGCGGCGCCATCAACAATGGAGTCACCAGGGAGGAACTGCGCGCCATCATCCACGTCATCGGCATCTACTGCGGTGTGCCGCAGTCCCTGGAATGCTTCCGCGCAGCGAGGAAGGTGATGGATGAGATGGGCATGGAATAGCTCCACGGTCCACCCGGAACCCGGAACTCCTGCGGCGCCCTTACACCACGCGTCCCTGTTCCAGCCGTAACAGCGCACCGGCCGCCATGGGCTCCCAGAAGCCGTTGTCGATGGGCACCGTGGCAATCAGGGTCTGCTCCGGCACCGGCCCGTCACAGTCCATGCCGACACCGCTGTCGCGGCCCAGGGGACCGCTTTGGGGGCGCGGGGACAGGTAGAGTCCCGGATCCGCGGATATCCCCTCACCCGGTATGGTCCGCCGGTGGGCATGGGCGAACAGGGTCAGACCGTCGAAGTAGAGAAAATTGACCGCACCTCTGGACCGCATTTCACCGGCGAATTCCGTAATCACTGCAAAGCGCGCCTCCAGCGGGGGGGCGCCGTGCGTCCACAACGGTTCGAGCCGTGACAGCAACAGGCAGAACAGGGCCTCTGAATCGGTATCCCCCACCGGACGCAGCCAGGGACTTTCCGGTATCGCGTCCAGCGGGACATGTCCGTTGTGGGCAAAGACATGGGTGAAACCGCCCAGAACCCTCGCATATGGCTGGGTATTGCTGAGAATCCGTCTGCCCCGCGTTGCCCGCCTGACATGGGAGACCACGGTGGTCGCCAGCGGGCCATGTCCGGCCAGGAACCTGACCAGTTCACTGTCTCCCGCCGGTATCGGCTCGCGCAGCACCTGGACGTCGCCATTGCCATAGGCCACACCCCAGCCATCCGGATTTCCGGCAGCGGCCCCCTGACTGGCGAAGCGTTTCCAGCGGAAACGTACCCGCACCGGTGTACGGGTCGACATCCCGAACAGTTGACACATGGCCCTGGTCTAGATGGTTGTAAGCACGATCTGAAACGGATGTTGGTAATTTCCCGGCAGTTCGCAGGTGGCTTCAATCTTCATTATTCGGCTCCTGGAGCAGGCCGTTCTCGTCCATGATCCGCTCAAGATTCATCAATCGTTCCCCCGCCTCCATTTCGAGGAAGGCCTGCCTGCCTTCCGCAGCCAGCGGCAGTACCTCGATCAGGCGACAGGCCAGCCAGTGGCCGTTGTCCCAGTCCGGCATGATGGAATCGGCCCAGACCTTGAGTTCTTCGCGCCGGTAGAGACCCTGCAGGAACCGCTTCATCTCTGGATACCTGTCCGGCAACGGCGGCGACACCGGTTCAGCAAGAAATTCCACGTCCGCGATGATGAGGTGATCTTCCTGGACCTCGCGTTCAACGACACGGAAGCGGCGGTCTCCTCGACAGGTGATACCGAGGTTCCCGTCATCGAGCCTGTCGAAGTCCTCGATGCGCGCCAGGGTCCCGACCTGGTGAAACCTGGCCGCCTCACCGGCCTCCCTGCCCTCCACGATCAGTACCACGCCAAAGCCTGCGCCTTCGCGCATGCAGTTCCCGATCATGGTCAGATAACGGGGTTCAAAAATACGCAGAGGCAGGACGCCGCCGGAGAACAGCACCGTCCCGAGGGGAAACAGCGGGATCTGGATCGTGTCAGCCAACCCCGTCTCCGAAGGCCCGGATCACGAGAACCCGCCCATCGATGCCCTGCCCCCGGATATAGTCCGCCCGGTGGATGGCTTCGATGGCAAAACCATGCCGTTCGGCTTCGCCCCTGACCGTGGTTTCATGGTCCAGCTGATGCCAGGCGGCCCCGTTGATGGTGATCACACAGGTTCCACCGGGTCTGGCGCAGCGGATGACCCGTATCATGTCCGTGATCGGGGGAATGTCGAATGCAAAAAGCCCCACGCAGATCAACGCGTCATACTGCCCGGGGGGTTCCGGGTCGCGCGTGAAATCGTGCCGGTACAGCGTACGGTAGCAACCCGTGGCGGCCGCCTTTGCCAGCATTGCCGGGGAAAAATCCGCACCGTCCACGTCCGAATAACCGTATTGTTCCAGCTCGATGCCCGCCAGCCCGGTGCCGCAGGCCACGTCGAGCACCCGGCAGGACAGATCCGGCACCGCGTCGCGGAAGACCCGCGTCGCATCGACATGAGCCACGTATCCCAGGTCCCCGACCAGGTCGTTCTCGTAGTCGTCCGCCCAGCGGTCGTAGGTTTCCCGCTTGTTGTCGGTCCCTGTATACAGCCGGGACAGTCGGCTGTCGATCCGGTTCATCCGGAATTTGCTGTCGCCCATGTTCAATGCCCCGTGATCCTGAATCGGTCCTGTGTTGCGCCCTTGAAATCATCTTACCCCACCCGGCCAAGGGCGTCGACAGGAGGGTACCGACGGCGAACCGCCCGACTCCCGGGTTTCCGGCGGACTCCTGCGTGCGACAACGGCTGCTCCCGGTGCCCACGGCATGGGTCCCCGCATGCCCGGATGGACGGCGGGTCCAAGGTGCCGTCGCAGCGCCCTACGGACAACGGCAGGTATTCGGATCCGGTCCGCAGACGATCAGGGGATCACGGTCGACACGGTCGGCCAGCGTTCCGATACAGGCCGCCCGGTCATAACCGGACTGGCGCAGGGCCTCAAGGCAGCCGCCGGCTGCGTCGGGCGGAATGACCGCTAGGAGTCCCCCGCTGGTCTGCGGATCCGTCAGGAGTTCCCAGCCCGGGATGGCGTCAGGCGAATCCACGTTCCCACCGCCTTGCAGCATCCGGACATTGGCACCCTGCAGTGAGCTGCGGATTCCTTCCCCGTGGAGTGCTGCCGTCCCCGGCAGTGCCGGCACCGCATCCGGCCGCAGGTGGCAAGACAGGCCCGAGGCCCTGAGGAGCGTCAGGAGGTGGCCCGCAAGGCCGAATCCGGTTACGTCAGTCATAGCACTGACGCCGTAATCCTCGAAGATCCCGGCGGCGCGGGCATTTGACTGCAACATCGATGCCAGAGCCGTGTCCAGCACCGGGCCGGCGGCTCTGGCCCGCATCGCTGCCGCCAGGATGACACCGGTTCCCAGGGGCTTGGTCAGTATCAGGCAATCTCCCGCCCGGGGACGATCGGCAACGGATGCATCGGCGCCGGGTGAATAGCCGTTGACCACGAAGCCGAGAGTCGTTTCGAGCCCCTCGGCGGTATGTCCCCCGGACAGGGCGCATCCCGCCCGGGCGAGTTCCACGGTCACGCCCTGCATCAGCTGTGACAACTCCCTGCGCATGGTGGATTCGGCCCCCCACGGCAGGGTCACGATGACCATGGCGGATTGGGGAACACTGCGTGCGGCGTACAAGTCACTCAACGCGTGAACGGTTGCAATCCGGCCGAACAGCCAGGGGTCGTCGATAAACGACCGCACCTGATCCACCGACTGGGCCAGCGGCCTGCTGCCACAATCGATCACGGCCACATCCCCCCGTGACGCCAACCCCACCGGCAGGTCATCCCGCTCCGGGACGTCCAGTCCGTCCATGACGGACGCAAGCACATCGCCCCCCAGCTTGGCTCCGCAGCCCCCGCAGCGCATGCCGTCCGGCATGCCTCCCGATACCAGTTCAGCCTGTAACGCAGATGGTATCTTTTTTGATTTTTGTTGCATTAATTCAGGCAATTTACTGAAATTGAACATGAATTCTTGATCAATCCGGTGCTTCCATCGCCAGACCCATTCTCCCTTTGCAATGAACGGCCCCTTGCGGCCGATGGCACTGCGGTCCCCCATGGACAGCAAGGTCAGGAACCTTTTCTGGGGCCGGTATTCCCGTAGCCTTTCACCCAGGACCGCCCTTCGCAGGTTCTCTGACAGGACGGGACCCTGGCGAACGGCGAAAACCCCCGCCCTTGGCCGCGGATGATGCACCTGCACTGCAGCATCGCCGGCGGCGAAAACATCCGGGTGGGACAGGCTTTGCAGCGTGTCGGATACACGGATCAATCCCCTCTCGTCGCAATCGAGTCCCGACTCCGCCGGCCACGAGGCAGCCATGGCTTCGGTGCACCACACGACGGCGTCCAACCGGACCTCCCGGCCCCGCGCCGACCGCAGGCCGTCGGCGCGGACCTCCGTCACGTCGAACTCGTGATGACAGTGAACGCCGCGCTGTTTACAGGCCCTGAGGGCCATTCTCCGTACCGCGGCGGGAAAATCCTCCAGCGCGGTATCCCGGATGAACCAGTGCAGCCGGTGACGCAACGGTCCTGTCGCCGTTACGGGGCGATTGTCCACCGAGTTCAGGGCATGGTTCATCGCCAGCAGGATTTCGAATCCGCCGGCCCCGGCACCCACCACGCCGATCTCGAGGGCATTCCCACTTTCCCGGGCACGGGCCTCCAGTTCCCGCCATCGTGCATGAAACCGGTGGACAGGCTTTACCGGGGTTGCGTACTGCGCAGCGCCGGGAACAGTGGCGAGGGAAGGCGCGCCGCCGGTGTCCACGGACAGGAGGTCGTATTCGATGGCCGGCCTGGTGTCGGACAGGACCCGACGGCCGTCGGCATCCACCCCGCTGGCGGCGGACTGCACGAACCGGACCCCGGCCCAGCGGCACAGGCGAGTCAGGTCGATGTGGGTCTCCTCAACACTGTAGTGTCCCGCCACCAGGCCGGGTAGCATCCCGGAATACGGCGTCAGCGCATCGGGTGAAACCAGCGTGACCCGGACACCGGGTACGGGATTCGCCGCCCACCTCCGGATGACGATGACGTGACTGTGCCCGCCACCCAGCAGGACCAGATCCCGGACCTGGGGGGTCAAGTCGTTCACCGGTCCAGTGTCACGCCCCGGCGCTGCAGCCAGCTCGCGAGCGCATCAGCATCACCCCGGGCAAGCACTTCACCCTGCCGCCGCGAGAGCTGGTAGTCGTACATGGGGTCGTAGTAGCGTTCCAGCAGCAGGCGGACGAACGGCCGGTAACCTTCCAGGTCATCATGGTCGCGGTGTGCGGCCAGTGCGGCTTCCAGCATGGACAGGCCCTCATCGTAGGATGCCAGACCAAGCCGTCGGCGGATGCGGTAGAGACTCTGCCGATGGCGCTCGGCGAAGCGTTCAAATCCGGCCTCTCCCGGCTCCAGCTGCCGGAACCGGTCCAGCAGGTCCACCACGTAGTCGGAGATTCCGATATCCACCCTGTGCTCGATATCCGCTTCCAGCACCAGGGCCGGCGAGCGCTGCATGTTCGCCCAGAGCGGGTCCGGCACCGTGAGGCTTCCCACCAGGCGCCCTTCCCCTTCGACGAACACCGGTGACCTTTCATCTTCTTGGGCCAGTTTCAGCAGGCGGACCGCGACTCGGTTCTCGAAGTTGACCGGGGTCGGTTGGGACTCCGCCATGGTGCCGAAGCTGGAGCCACGATGGTTGGCCAGACCCTCCAGGTCCAACGACCGGTGGATGGAGCCCAGCAATCGGGTCTTGCCGGTCCCGGTACGACCGCTGACCAGAATCAGCGGTAACCCGCCGCCCAGACGCTCCATCACTCCCAGCAGGAAACGACGCATGGCCTTGTAGCCTCCCTTGATGTAGGGGTAGTGCACGCCCGCCTGGGCCATCCAGTCCTGGGTGATGCGTGACCGCAGACCACCCCGGAAGCAGTACAGGTAGCCCTCCGGGTGGTGCCTTGCGAAATCCACCCAGAGCCGGGTGCGTTCCGACTGCAGCGTCGGACCCACGAGCTCGCGACCCAGTGCGATGGCAGCTTCCTGTCCCGATTCCTTGTAGCGGATTCCGACCTGGTGGCGTTCAGCATCGGTCATGAGCGGCAGGTTGACCGCATGCTCGAACGCACCCCGGGCGAATTCAACCGGCGCACGGGTGTCGATCAGGGGAATGTTCTCAAGGAACAGCTGCAGGTAATTGTCGGTGTCAAGACGCATTCGACGGGAAATCCGGGGGGATGCGGGTGGCAATGATACAGGCCCGGACGGGGGCGGGGTGACCTTCCACGGTTCTTGTGGCATCCGCCGGGTCGAGGCAGTCCATCAGAGACTCGAAGTTCATCCAGGGGGTACTGCGCTGTTCCGCCACCGTGGTGGAGGTGACGTCCACGATCCTCGGTGAGATGAAACCTGCATCAAGCAGCTGAGCGCTCAGCAAGGGAAGAGACGGTATGGACCAGACATTGCGCATGCGCGCATAACGTCCCGCCGGTTCAAGGACGGCGGCCCGATCACCTTCGATGACCAGCGTCTCCAGGACAAGTTCGCCTCCCGGTCGGAGAAATTCCGCCAGTTCCCTGAGATGGGATCGGGGCTCACGGCGATGGTAGTACACCCCCATGGAGAACACCGTGTCGAAGCCGGTGAACGCCATACCCGCCTTCGACGGCGTCAGGTCCTCGCACCTGAGCGGCAGCACCGCCGCCCGTGATGCCCCAAGATAGCGATTGAGGGCGTGAAACTGCGCCAGGAACAATTCCGCGGGATCTACGCCGATGGCTGCGGACGCACCTGCGCCCAGCATCCTGTAGAGATAATATCCGTTGCCTGAACCCACATCCAGCACCACTCTCCCGTCCAGCGGCGACAGGTGGGGGGCTACCCGGGACCATTTCATGCAGGATCGCCATTCAGCGTCGATGACCATGCCGAACAGATCGAACGGGCCCTTGCGCCAGGGATGCAGGACCTGCATCGAGCGGCGCAACTGTGCCAGGGTTCCGGTATCCGGCGGCCGTGCGGCCGCAGCACATACGGCATCCCCGTTCAGCCGGACCGCCGAAACTGGAACCTCCGGCAGGGCCCCGATGGCCGCCAGCCATCGTGCCCGGTCCCCGTGGGTGCGACTCGACAAACTCGACCGAGAAGTGCTGGCAAGAGGTTCCGCCAGGGCTGCCAGCGACGTCTCCGCCAGGGCGCCATGCAACTCGTCGAACTCCCACACGATAACGGGACTACTTGATCGCCATGAGGGAGACGAAATTGAGGCAGCGGAACCAGGGCCTTATGTGGGCAAACCCGGCCCTGGAAAGGCGTTCCCCGTGCTGCGCCAGTGAATCCGGTTGCAGCACATTTTCCAGCGCGCTCCGTTTCTGGCTGATTTCCAGGTCGCTGTAGCCGTTTGCGGACTTGAAATTGAGATGGAGGTCGGAAAAACAGCGTTCCTCACCAGGGTCCCCGCCGAGCACCTTTTCCGACAGTACCACGAGCCCCCCCGGCACCAGCCCGGCATAGACATTGTCGAGCAATGCCTGGCGGTCCCCGGGCGGCACGAACTGGATCGTGAAATTCAGCAACACCACGCTGGCGTTCTCCACGCGAACAGAGCGGACGTCCGCTTCCCGGAACTCGATTCCCGCCCCGGGCATCAGGCGATCCAGATGCTCTCGGCACTTCTCCAGCATTGCCGGCGCATTGTCCACCAGGACATAGTGCACATCCGCATCCCCCAGGCAGCGGTGAACGGACAATGTGGCGGCTCCCAGGGAACAGCCGAGATCATATACCCGGGTGCCGGACCGGAAATGGGTTTCCGCCAGCACCCCCAGGGTAGAGATCACGGTCTCGTAGCCCGGCACGGACCGGCGGATCATGTCCGGGAACACATCCGCTACGGCCTGGTCGAACGTGAAGTCGACCACGCGGGGCCTGGAGGCCGCATAGATCCGGTCCGACTTGCTCATGGTGATATCAATGTCTCCCGGCCCTCGTGCCCGGGGCGCCTGTGGTGGAGGGGTAACCCGGGATTCTCAAATCTGCTCGAGTTCCACCAGGGTTCCCTGGGCATCCTTGGGATGAAGAAACAGCACCGGTTTGCCATGGGCACCGATCCGGGGTTTGCCGTCACCGAGAATTCGCATGCCCGCCGCGGCGAGCTTTTCCGCGGCAAGGCCGATCTCCGCAACCTCGTAGCAGACGTGGTGGATACCGCCATCCCGGTTCCTGTTCAGGAATCCCGCGATCGGAGAATTTGTGCCGAGGGGACACAGCAATTCGATATGGGTATTGGGCAGGGTCACGAATACCGTGGTAACGCCGTGCTCCGGCAGGTCAACCGGGTCAGAAACCCTGGCACCGAAAATGTCGCGGTACTGGGCCGAGGCTGCCTGCAGATCGGGGACGGCGATGGCAACGTGGTTGAGTTTACCGATCATGGTGTCAACACTCCGTAAGGGAATACCCCCTGGACCGGTCCTCGGTACGCCCGGCCGCAGCGTCGATTATCGCGCTCACGCGATGGCGTATATTCATGGCCATATTCTAGAGCAGAATACTGTTTTCCGACACGTCAGACGCCTGTTGGTCCAACATCTCATGCAGGGGAGTCGGGTCATTTTCCCGTATACATCGCCGCAGCAATGGCGCGTGTTCGTCCCGAATCATCCACCCGATCTCAATATTTTCTTTGAATTTCAGCTCAAACTCTTTCGCCAGCTCGATCAGTTCAGTTGTAGGCATTATTTGGGTCCGTCCGGCTCACCGGCCGGGCCGGGAAGCGGATATGAATTCCCGTGCCAGCCTGGCGGCGGCAACGGAAGCCGGTATTGTTCCACTACGCACCTGATCTTGCAATTGCGCCATCTCCCGTCTGAACGACGGATCGGCCCGCAGGGCCTCCAGCAGCAGTTCGCCGGTCTCCCGCCAGAGCCAGTCCACCGACTGTTGCCTGCGGCGTGCCTCCAGCCCGCCGTCCTCGGCAAGGGCCTGGCGGTACTCGATGATCCTGTCCCATACCGCATCGATGCCGCGACGCTCCCGGCTGGAGACCGCCAGAACGGGAGTCGACCAACCGGGCAATCGCGGCCGCAGCATGTGCAGCGCATACTGCAGGTCGGCAACGGCGATCCCCGACCTGGTCAGGAGATCGCCGTCCGCCTTGTTCACAACCACCAGATCGGCGAGCTCCATGACGCCGCGCTTGATGCTCTGCAGGTCGTCCCCGGCACCGGGAAGGAACATGAGCACGAAGACATCCGTCATCTCCGCGACCAGGGATTCCGACTGGCCCACGCCCACGGTTTCCACGATCACCACGTCATATCCTGCGGCCTCGCAGAGCAGTATGGCCTCCCGGGTGCGCCGGGCCACGCCACCCAGGGTCATCCCTGCGGGCGAGGGACGGATGTAGGCCAGCGGCTGCACCGCCAGCCAGGACATGCGTGTCTTGTCACCGAGTATGGCACCGCCGCTGAGGGCGGAACTGGGGTCTACGGTCAGCACGGCGACACGCTGATCCAAGCCGATGAGCAAACGGCCAAGCGCATCGATGAAAGTGGATTTGCCGACGCCCGGAATTCCGGAAATGCCCAGCCGAAGGGACCGCCCGGTATCGGGCATGACCTGCTCCAGCAGTTTCTCCGCCTCGACCCGGTCCTCGGCCCGGGTCGATTCAATCAGGGTGATGGCCTTGGCCAAGGTACGTCGGTCTCCGGCGCGGAGTTGTCGGGTATCGATCAAGCCGTCAGCCCTGAGCCTCGAATGCGATGATGGGCTGATCCACCTCCAGGGTATTGCCTGGTTCCACCAGCACCTTTTCCACCACTGCATCCCGTTCCGAGCGCAGGGCGTTCTCCATTTTCATCGCCTCGATGACCGCGAGAACCTCTCCGGCCTTGACCGACTGGCCCGGGGACACCGCTACCGACAACAGGAGCCCTGGCATGGGCGACAGCAGAAAGCCGGACAGGTCCGGTGATGACTTGACGGGCATCTTGGCGAAATGGGCCGAACCGGATTCGCTGAGCACCCGAGCCTCCATGGGCAGTCCGCGGTAGACGATGCGATAGACAATGCCGTCACCGGGCCGCTCGACCTGCATGCAGACCGGTTCTTCATCCAGTTGGCCGACATAGACCGGATCCATCAGCCGCCATTGGTCCGCCAGCCGCATACTGCGCTGTCCGTTGACCAGGCGCCACACGTCCCCATCGCGGTTCACCTCGACGGCATGACGCTGTCCGCCCATGAGCACCACCAGTCGATGATCGAAGTTGCGGCCATGCCCCGGCATCTGGCCGGCAATCGTGCCGGCCCGCAGCATCAGGCGGTAATGGATGCAGGCCAGCAACGCGGCCGGCACTTCGGGATCACCGAGGTCGACGGCATTGGCCTGGAAGCCCTGGGGATATTCCTCGGCGATGAAATTGGTGGTCATCTCGCCGCACTGGAAGCGGGGATGGGACATGATTGCGGAGACGAACGGCAGGTTGGTGTCCACACCGCGTATGTAGTAACGGTCCAGTGCCTGCCGCATGGTCCGGATCGCCTCCTCCCTGTCCGCTCCCCAGGTCACCAGCTTGGCGATCATGGGATCGTAGTACATGGAGATTTCGGAGCCCTCGATGACCCCGGTATCCACCCTCACCGACTCGCTTTCGGGCGGCGGACGGTACCTCACCAGCCGCCCGGTGGAAGGCAGGAAGTTGCGGAACGGACTCTCCGCGTAGATCCGGGATTCCATGGCCCAGCCGCGGATGCCGACATCGTTCTGGGTAATGGGCAGACGCTCGCCCGCGGCGACCCGGATCATCAGTTCCACCAGGTCGAAACCGGTGACCAGTTCGGTGACCGGATGCTCCACCTGCAGCCGGGTATTCATCTCGAGGAAGTAGAAATTGCGATGGGCGTCCACGATCAGTTCCACCGTGCCGGCGGAGCGGTAGTCCACCGCCCGGGCCAGTGCGATCGCCTGGGCGCTCATGGCCTCCCGGGTCTCCGGGTCGATGAAGGGAGACGGCGACTCCTCCACCACCTTCTGGTGGCGGCGCTGGATCGAGCATTCACGTTCGTTCAGCGTCACCACGTTGCCGTGTGCGTCGGCGATGACCTGAATCTCGATGTGCCGGGGTTGCTCAATGAACTTCTCGATGAAGATCCGGCCGTCGCCGAAACTCGATATCGCCTCGCCGGTGGCGCGCTCGAAACCGTCACGGCACTCTGCCTCGTCAAAGGCGACCCGCATGCCCTTGCCGCCGCCCCCGGCGCTGGCCTTGATCATCACGGGATAACCGACACCCCCGGCGATGGTCACGGCTTCGTCGGCATCCTTCACCACATCGGTGTGACCGGGTATCACGTTCACTCCGGCCTCTTCGGCGATGTGCTTGGAGGTGATCTTGTCACCCATTGCCTCGATGGCGCGTTTTCCGGGACCGATGAACGTGATGCCCTCGGCCTCAAGGCCCGCCGCGAAGGCGGAGTTTTCGGAGAGAAAGCCGTAGCCGGGATGTACAGCTTCCGCGCCGGTATCCCGGCAGGCCTGAAAAATCCGCTCGGCAACCAGGTAGCTCTCCGTTGCCGGGGCGGCGCCGATGTGGATCGCTTCGTCCGCCTCTTCCACGTGGCGCGCGTTGCGGTCGGCATCGGAATACACTGCCACCGTGGCGATGCCCATTCGCCGGGCGGTTCGAATCACCCGGCAGGCGATTTCTGCACGGTTGGCGATCAGGATCTTCTTGAACATGGCGTTCCCGGATCAAAGTGGAATATTGCCGTGTTTCTTCCACGGATTGCTGATGTTCTTCTCTCCCAGCATGGCCAGGGAACGACAGATCCGCCTGCGTGTGTCCCGCGGCAGGATCACGTCGTCGATGTAGCCACGGCGTCCCGCGACGAAGGGATTGGCGAACTTCTGCCGGTATTCCTCCGTCCGCTCGGCCAGCTTGTCGGAATCCCTTGCGTCCTCGCGGAAGATGATCTCCACCGCGCCCTTGGGGCCCATCACCGCGATCTCGGCGCTGGGCCAGGCAAAGTTCACGTCACCGCGCAGATGCTTGGACGCCATGACGTCGTAGGCACCCCCGTAGGCCTTGCGGGTGATCACCGTGATCTTGGGCACGGTGCACTCCGCGTAGGCGTAGAGCAGCTTGGCACCGTGGCGGATGATGCCGCCGTATTCCTGGGAAGTACCGGGCATGAACCCGGGTACGTCCACCAGGGTGATGATCGGAATGTTGAATGCATCGCAGAATCGCACGAAACGCCCGGCCTTGACCGAGGCATTGATATCGAGACAACCGGCCAGCACCATGGGCTGGTTGGCGACGATGCCCACCGGGTTGCCTTGCAGGCGGGCGAACCCGGTGACGATGTTCTTCGCGTAATCCGGCTTCAGTTCGAAAAAGTCCCCCTCGTCCGCGAGCTTGACGATCAGCTCCTTCATGTCATAGGGCTGGTTCGGATTGTCCGGAACCAGGCTGTCCAGGGACGTCTCCACCCTGGACTCGGGGTCCTCGGTACTCCGATGGGGCGGCTTCTCCCGGTTGTTTGCAGGCAGAAAGTCGAAAAACCGCCGGGTCATGAGCAATGCATCCACATCATTGCCGAACCCGAGATCCGCCACCCCGGAGCGGGAGGTATGGGTGCCGGCACCGCCGAGATCCTCGGCGGTGACACTTTCATGGGTCACCGTCCTGACCACATCCGGGCCGGTGACAAACATATAGGAACTTTCCTGCACCATGAAAATGAAATCCGTCATTGCCGGGGAATACACCGCGCCTCCGGCACAGGGTCCCATGATGAGGGATATCTGCGGCACCACCCCGGAAGACATGACGTTGCGCTGGAATACCTCGGCATAGCCGCCCAGCGAAGCCACTCCTTCCTGGATCCGGGCACCACCGGAATCGGAAATGCCGATCACCGGCGCGCCCACTTTCATGGCCTGATCCATCACCTTGCAGATTTTCTCGGCATGGGCTTCGGACAGGGAACCGCCGAAAACCGTGAAATCCTGGCTGTACACGAACACCAGGCGGCCGTTGATGGTTCCATATCCCACCACGACACCATCGCCGGGAATGGCCTTGTCCTGCATTCCGAAATCGGTACAGCGATGTTCGACGAAGATATCCCATTCCTCGAAGCTCCCCTCGTCCAGGAGTATGTCTAGGCGCTCCCGGGCGGTCAGCTTTCCCCGTGTGTGCTGGGCTTCGATCCTCTTTTCACCGCCACCGAGCTTGGCCTCGGCACGCTTCTGTTCCAGTTGATGAATGATCTCTTGCATGGATTAGATTCGAATTGGCTTTTGCGGGAAGCCTGGTCCCGACCGGAGACTCAGGCTGCTTCCAGTATATCAATGATCGCCCCGGCGGCCTCCGGAATATTGGTGCCGGGACCGAAGATGGCCGCCACCCCGGCGTCTCTCAGCATGTCATAGTCACCCGGGGGGATCACGCCGCCACAGATCACCAGGATATCGTCCGCTCCCTGGGCCGCGAGGGAATCCATCACCCCGGGCACCAGGGTGCGATGACCTGCGGCCTGAGACGAGATGCCGATCAGGTGGACATCATTTTCGATCGCCTGGCGGACCGCCTCCTCCGGGGTCTGAAACAGCGGCCCGACATCCACATCGAACCCCATGTCCGCGAAGGACGTTGCAATGACCTTGGCGCCACGGTCGTGACCGTCCTGTCCCAACTTCACCACCAGCATGCGGGGCCGCCGGCCCTCCTTTTCGGCGAAATGATCGATTCTCGACCGGAGGGCAGCAAATTCATCGTCGCCATCATAGTACGAGCCGTAAACGCCGGTGATGGAGCGGATCTCCGCCCGGTGGCGGCCGAACTCCTGCTCCAGGGCGGCGGAAATCTCTCCCACGGTGGCGCGCGCACGCGCCGCATCCACCGCCCCTGCCAACAGGTTGTCTCCTGCTGCAGCGGACTTCGACAGCGCCTCCAGCGCATTCCGGCAGGCTTCTTCATCCCTGCCGGCCCGGACGGCCTCCAGCCGTGACAACTGGCTTTCCAGGACCGTATCGTTGTCCACCACCAGGATGTCGATCTGTTCTTCCTCCTCGCGCCGGAACCGGTTCACCCCGACGATGACCTCCTCCCCCCGGTCAATGCGGGCCTGGCGCCTGGCAGCGGCCTCTTCGATGCGAAGCTTCGGCAGACCGGCCTCCACCGCACAGGTCATGCCGCCCAGTTCATCCACTTCCGCAATCACCTTGCGGGCCTCGTTCACCAGGCTGCCGGTGAGGCTCTCCAGGTAATAGGAACCGGCCATGGGATCCACTACCCTGGTCAGGCCCGCCTCGTGCTGCAGGATGAGCTGGGTGTTGCGGGCGATGCGGGCGGAATTGTCCGTGGGCAACGCCAGGGCCTCGTCGAAGGCATTGGTGTGCAGCGACTGGGTCCCGCCCAGCACGGCCGCCATGGCCTCGATGGTGGTGCGGATCACATTGTTGTAGGGATCGAGGCTGGTGAGGCTCACCCCGGAGGTCTGGCAGTGGGTGCGCAGCATGAGGGAACGCTCGTCCATGGGCTGGAACCTTTCCTGCATCAGTTCCGCCCACAGGGTCCTTGCCGCGCGCAGCTTGGCCACCTCCATGAAAAAGTTCATGCCGATGGCGAAGAAGAATGACAGGCGCGGTGCGAACCGGTCCACCTCCAGGCCGGCATCCACCGCCGAGCGCACGTACTCAAGACCATCCGCAAGGGTGTAGGCCAGTTCCTGGATACAGGTAGCGCCCGCCTCCTGCATATGGTATCCGGAAATGGAGATGGGATTGAATCGCGGCATCTCCCCGGCGGTGAACGCGATGATGTCGGAGACGATGCGCATCGAAGGTCCTGGCGGATAGATGTAGGTGTTCCGCACCATGAATTCCTTCAGGATGTCATTCTGCAGCGTGCCGGACAGTGAACTTCGCTCCACGCCCTGCTCCTCGGCGGCGACGACATACATCGCCATGACCGGCAGTACCGCGCCGTTCATGGTCATGGAAACCGACATCCTGTCCAGCGGAATCCGGTCGAACAGGATCTTCATGTCCTCCACGGAGTCAATGGCGACGCCGGCCTTGCCCACATCGCCCCGCACCCTCGGATGGTCCGAGTCGTAACCCCGGTGGGTGGCAAGATCGAACGCAACCGACAGCCCCGCCTGGCCGGCCGCCAGGTTCTTGCGGTAGAAGTCGTTGGATTCCTCGGCGGTGGAGAAGCCGGCATACTGGCGCACCGTCCAGGGACGGCCGGCATACATGGTGGCTCTGGGTCCCCGCGTATAGGGAGGGAAACCCGGCAGGGTATCGACAAACTCCAGCTTCTCCAGATCCGCCGCGGTATACAGCGGTTTGACCTGAATTCCCTCCGGCGTCTCCCAGTTGAGCACCCCGACCTCCCTGTCCTTGAGATCCGCAGCGGCGGCCTGACGCCATAGATCCAGATTGTTCGGAAGTTTTGTCATTGGATTTCAGGCAGTTAATTATCAGGGCGATCAATATAGCCCAAAGCCCACGGCATGAACAGATGCCAATCCCGGCGAAAGGCTAGACCATGGTTTGAGCCATGTCGGGCATTGCCGGATCATCCCCAGGTGTGCCCGGCGATACATGGGCCCGGTGTGGGCCGCGATCCAGTCGCAGCAGCGGGACCCGGTCCTTCATGGGCAGATTTCCCACGGGGGACCGGCGCCCGGGACGGAAGCATGTGGGCGGATAGCCGGTCCTGACGGCGGGGATGGCTGATTTCCACAGTTGGTCGGATCGCCACCGACGCGGATTTCAGGCAAAATCCGATCCACACAAGTCTCCTCCCGAACAACGAGAAATGACCTACCAGCACATCAAAATGCCGGAAAGCGGCACCCGGATTTCCCTGTCCAACGGCAAGCTCAACGTGCCGGACCAGCCAGTCCTCGGTTTTGTCGAAGGAGATGGCATCGGACCCGACATCACCTCGGCCTCTCTGCGCATCTGGGACGCTGCCGTGGAGAAGGCCTACGGCGGCAGACGCAGGGTCGCGTGGTGCGAACTCTACATGGGGGAAAAGGCGGCGGGCATCTATGGCGGGGACTATTTCCCGGAAGAGACCCTGGCCGCCATCCGGGATCTCAGAGTCGCCATCAAGGGGCCCCTGACCACACCGGTGGGCGGAGGCTTCCGTTCCCTCAACGTCTCCCTGCGCCAGGAAATGGATCTGTTTGCCTGCGTGCGACCAGTACGCTATTACCAGGGCGTACCCTCGCCGCTGCGTCGTCCTGAGGAAGTTGACGTGGTGATATTCCGCGAGAACACCGAGGATGTTTACTGTGGCATCGAGTACGAAAGCGGCACCCCGGAAAACGAGAAGCTCGCCAGGTTCCTGCGCGAGGAAATGGGTGCGGAATTCTTCGAGGGGGCGGCCCTTGGAATCAAGCCGGTCAGCCCCTTCGGGTCACGCCGTCTCATTCGCAAGGCGATCCAGTACGCCATCGACCACGGTCGTGCCAGTGTCACGCTTGTACACAAGGGCAACATCATGAAGTTCACCGAGGGTGGATTCCGCAACTGGGGGTATGAGCTTGCCAAGGAGGAGTTCCGCGACCGGATCGTGACCGAGGAAGAGCTCTGGGAGGTACACGGTGGCCAGGTGCCGGAAGGAAAGATCGTCATCAAGGACCGGATCGCTGACATCACTTTCCAGTTGCTGCAACTCCGGCCAGCCGAGTTCGACGTCCTGGCCACGATGAACCTGAACGGCGACTACCTGTCCGACGCGGTGGCGGCGGAGGTGGGAGGCATCGGCATCGCCCCGGGCGCCAATATCTCCGACGATGTGGCCGTGTTCGAGGCAACCCACGGCACCGCGCCCAAGTACGCCAACCAGAACAAGGTGAACCCCTCCTCGCTGATGTTTTCCGGCGTGATGATGCTGGAGCACATGGGCTGGCAGGAGGCCGCGAACCTGATCAACGATGCGTTTGTCAGGGTGCTGGCGGAAAAGACCGTGACCTATGACTTCGCCAGACTGATGGATGGCGCCAGGGAAGTTTCCACCAGCGGCTTTGCCGATGCACTGATCGCCAAGATGACATAACCCGGACCTGCCGTCCGAATTGCCGGCACTACCGTTCATCAGGGTAGGCCGGCTCCTGTTTTCCGTTACACTTCCGGCGGATATCAATCCGCAGGGGAACCTTCTTGTCCTCCCGGGAGTCCGTATGTTCTAGTCGGGAGTTGTCCGCGACCCTGCCAACATCGAACTCGGTATTCAAGACCCATGTCAAAAGCCAAGATCCTGGTACTGGTCCTGTTGATCGCCGCCGTCGGCGGTTTTGTCCTTTTCGGGCCAAGGCACTATCTCAGTCTGGACTTCGTCCAGTCCCAACTGGAAACCATCCGTCAGCATCGCGCGGCCAACCCGGTCGGCTCCCTGCTTGTCTACGCCGCAGTCTACATCGTGGTAACAGCGTCATCGATCCCGGGGGCACTGGTCCTGACACTGGTCGGGGGTGCGATTTTCGGTTTCGTCGTGGGATCCCTGGTGGTACTGTTTTCCGCCACCATCGGCGCCACCATCGCGTTCCTGCTTGCACGATACCTGTTCCGCGATCTCGTCGAATCCAGAATGGGAGAGCGGCTGGGCGCCATCCGGGAGAACTTCCGCCGGGAGGGTGCGCTCTACCTGTTTTCCATGCGGCTGGTTCCCGTATTCCCGTTCTTTGCCGTAAACCTGCTCATGGGACTGACTCCGATCCGGACACTGACCTACGCCCTGGCCTCGTTCATCGGCATGGCGCCGGGAAGCATGGTGTTCGTCAATGCCGGCACCCAGCTTGCACGGCTGGAGTCGGTGAAAGGCCTGCTGTCACCCGTGATGATCGCGTCCTTCATCCTGCTGGCGGTGTTTCCCTATATTGCCAAGTACCTCCTCAGGCTGGTCAAGAAGATCAGGCAGAACGGCGACCCCGCCGGCGGTGCCTGAACATGGGCAGGTACGATGCCAACCTGGTGGTCATCGGCGCCGGCAGCGCCGGACTGGTCAGCGCCTATATCGCGGCAGCAGTCAAGGCCCGGGTGGTTCTCGTCGAACGGGGAAAAATGGGCGGTGACTGCCTGAACACCGGCTGCGTGCCCTCCAAGTCGCTCATCGCCACAGCCAAGCTGCTTCACCAGATACGCAACGCGAAGCACTGGGGTATCCGCAAGGCCGAAGCGGTATACGATTTTGCCGAGGTCATGGCCAGGGTGCACTCGGTGATCGCAGCGATCGAACCTCACGATTCCGTGGAACGCTATACCAGCCTCGGCGTTGAGGTGATCCAGGGTGACGCCACGGTACGCTCGCCTACGGAAGTGGACGTGGGCGGCCGCGTGATCAAGACACGGAATATCATCCTCGCCACCGGCGCACAGCCGTTCGTGCCGCCGATACCCGGTCTCGATCAGGTCGAGGTTCTGACCTCCGACAATATCTGGGAACTGGCGCATCTTCCCGAAAAGCTGGTGGTCCTGGGCGGCGGTCCCATCGGCTGCGAGCTGGCCCAGTGTTTTGCCCGTTTCGGCAGCGAGGTCACCGTCGTCGAAATGCTCCCCCAGATCATGATCCGGGAAGACAGCGAGATCGCAGCCTTCATGGCGGAGCGTTTCGCCGAGGAGGGCATTCGGCTGCTGACCGGCCACAGGGCCGTGAGAGTGACCTCGGAGGGCGGACGGCAGGTCATCCACTGCGAAGGGAACGGGGAAACCGTGGAGGTGCCCTTCGACCGCATCCTGGTGGCGGTGGGACGGGCGCCCCGGTCCGTCGGTTCCGGGTTCGATGCCGTGAACATTCCGCTGACGGAAAAAAAGACCATCGAGACCAATGACTACCTGCAGGCGGGCTATCCCTCCATCTTTGCCTGCGGCGATGTCGTGGGGCCCTACCAGTTCACCCATGTCGCATCCCACCAGGCCTGGTATGCCACCGTCAACGCCCTGTTCCGGCCGTTACGCAAGTTCCGCGTGGACTACCGCGTCATCCCCTGGGCCACCTATACCGATCCCGAAGTGGCCCGTGTTGGACTCAACGAACAGGACGCGCGGGAGAAGAACATTCCCTATGAGGTGACACGGTACGAACTGTCCCACCTGGACCGGGCCCTGGCCGACGGCCACGCAGAGGGTGTGGTCAAGGTGCTGACGGTGCCCGGGAAGGACAGGATTCTCGGTGTCACCATACTCGGCAGCCACGCCGGTGACCTGATCGCCGAGTTTGTGCTTGCCATGAAGCAGAACATCGGCCTCAACAAGATTCTCGGCACCATTCATGCCTACCCCACCTGGATGGAGGCCAACAAGTACGCCGCCGGCAACTGGAAAAGGGCGCACGCACCGTCATGGGCCCTTGCGCTGCTGGAGAAATTTCACCGCTGGCGGAGGAATTGAGTTGTCCGTGATGCCAATGCACCGCATGGATCTGAAGGAGGATTCCGGTCCCCGGGACGCCCTTCGTCGTTGAGACATGATGGCTGAAGAGAAGATTCCCAACCCCGCCCGGGTTCCTGGACGGAAGCCCCAACACCGGAACGCCTTGTGATCAACGATGCAACCGCCTGTTTGGAATCGAGTCGCCCCGGACGTTCACGGACGTGAAAATCCGGCACGAGGACCGGATCGTCAAGGTCCACATGTCCCATGACCCCGACCGCGAACTGTCCTGCCCGCAGTCCGTTCCGCCTTCATCGACAATGCCAGCCGGGACCACTATGTTCAGCCAGCGAAGGGAAAAGCGGTTGCATTGCACCGGCCAGATCACGGGCTCACTTTCAGGACCCCGCAGTATCTTCGGATTCACCGGACGATTCCCCGGCTGAAAGCCCGAGCAGCCCGGCCGCGTCCCCATCGGACGGCAGTTCCTCGACCGAACGAAGTCTGCGTTCGATGGCGCGTGAGCGTGTCCCGGTTTGATCGATTGACCTCGTTGCGGTATCAAGCTGTTTCTTCACCCTGTCGAGCACGTCCCCGAACTTGCCGAACTCGGTTTTTACCGCCGAGAGCACGGTCCATACCTCGCTCGAACGTTTTTCGATGGCCAGCGTGCGAAATCCCATCTGGAGACTGTTCAGGATCGCCGACAGTGTGGTTGGCCCGGCAACCACCACGCGATGCCGCTGCTGGAGTCTGTCCAGAAGTCCGGGGTCTCTCACCACCTCGGCATACAGCCCCTCGGTTGGAAGGAAGAGGATCCCGAAATCCGTGGTATGCGGCGGCGCGAGGTATTTGTCCCGGATGTCGGCCGCGGCCGACTCAACCGCCCGTGCGAGGTCGGTGGACGCACGCTGCACCGCCCTGGGGTCCCTGGAATCCGAGGCATCGAGCAGCCGGTGGTAGTGCTCCTGCGGGAACTTCGCATCGATCGGCAGCCACACGACTCCCTTCGGGTCGTCATCCGGACCAGGCAGCTTGATCGCGAACTCAACGATCTCGTTCGAGCCGGGCTTCGGTTGCACGTTCGACTGGTATTGGTGCCGCGTCAATACCTGCTCGAGCAGTGCACCCAGCTGAACCTCTCCCCAGGTACCTCTCGTCTTGACGTTGGTGAGCACCCGCTTCAAGTCCCCGACCCCGGTCGCGAGCTGCTGCATCTCCCCGAGGCCCTTGTGCACCTGTTCGAGCCGTTCGCTCACCAGTTTGAACGACTCCCCGAGCCGCCTCTCGAGTGTGCCCTGGAGTTGTTCATCGACCGTCTTGCGCATCTGATCAAGCTTCAGCTCATTGTTCTTCTGTAGACGATCGAGCCGATGCTCCACCGACTCGCGCAACTTGTCGAGGCGTGACTCGTTGGTCCGCGTCAGGCTTTCGAGTTCGCGGACGATATCTCCGAGCCGTTCTCCCTGGGCCTTGCTGATCTGGTGCAACATGACACCAAGCTGCTTGGTGCTCGCATGCTGTGTCCGGGTGATCTCCGCCCGCAGCTCCCGGGCCACCCGGTCCGCATCTTCCCGGCCGACCCGAAATTCCTCCCGCACCATCGGCTCCAGCAACTCCCGATCCAGCCGCCCGTTCCCGTTCCTTACCAGACGCCAGATCCAGACAAGCAGCCCGGCGTTGCAGATCAGCAGGGCGGCGACGAGCCACGAAAGCACCTCAGGGGACATGGGCGGTCAGGATGCTCGAATCCGGCAGGGGAAATTCGCGGAAAGCGTCATCACGCATCCGGGACGGCGCCGGTCCACGGCAATTCCGGAGCGGCTGTTTTCCGGCCGGGTGACCGGCGTAACGGCATGTTCGACTCCCATGCCCCGTATCATGGGCAGACCTGATCCCTGCCGGAGTTGCCGGCTTACGATGCTGGCGGCAGGAATATCGAATTGCCTGTTTATCCGATCCTGACCAGCGTCCGCCCGGTATTGCTCCCGTCCAGGAAACTGTCAAAGGTTTGCGGCAGATCGTCAAAACCAACCTCCCTGGTCACGATCCTGTCGAGATGCGCAGGCTTCAGATCCTGTCCCAGGCGCTCCCACAGGTTGTTGCGCACATGGTTGGGCATTTCAATGGAGTTGATACCGAGCAGGGAGACGCCCCGAATGATGAATGGCATCACCGTGGTATTCAGCCTGATATCATCCACCAGGCCGATACTGGCGATATTGCCCCAGGGTTTCACCGTGCGTGTCAGCCAGGCCAGGGTTTCCCCGCCGGCATTGTCGACGGCCCCGCCCCAGGTGGCGCTTTCCAGGGGTCGGGTGCCCATTTCCACGTCGTGCCGGTCGATGAATTCACCGGCGCCCAGGACGCGGAGATAGTCATATTGTTCCTTTTTGCCGGTGAACGCCACCACCTCGTACCCCAGGGAAGCCAGGATATCGATGGCTATGCTGCCCACGCCGCCGGTGGCGCCGGTCACCACCACCTTGCCATGTTCCGGTGTCTGGCCATTCTGCTCCATCCGCATGACTGCCATGGCGGCGGTGAAACCCGCAGTGCCAAGCGCCATGGCCTCCTTCATGGAAAGACCCACCGGCAATGGGACCACGCAGTCGGCGCAGACCCTGGCCATTTCAGCATACCCCCCATCAGCGGTTTCCGACAGTCCGCAACCGGCTACCAGCACCTCGTCACCAGGCTTGAAGCGTTCATCCTCCGAACTTTCCACCACGCCGGCAAGATCAATCCCGCCGTTCAGGGGATAACGCCGCAGGATTTTTCCCTTTCCCGTGGCCGCCAGGACATCCTTGAAGTTGATGTCCGACCACCGGACCCGGATGACCACCTCCCCGGGAGTCAATTCCTCCAGTGTCATTTTCTGGTATCCGGCGGTAATCTTTTTTTCCTCCGTCTGATTGATTCGATAAGCGCTGAATGTGGTCATAATGTTCTTTCGCGGAATTGGGTTTCAGGAAGTTTCGGCGTACGGCCGGAACAGCCCGGCCTGTACAAGCAAGTAAAGGACAAGCGCGGCAAACAGCCCGGCCACCAGGTCATCCAGGATGATACCAAGGCCACCCCTGACCTGTCGGTCTATACGTCGAATCGGCCATGGTTTCAGGATATCAAACAGCCTGAACAGGACAAACCCCACGATGACATTGACAGCGGTCATGGGCACGAACAGCATGGTCACCAGGAATCCCGCAATCTCATCCCAGACGATGGCGGCATGATCATGGGCACCCAGCAGGCGGGCGGTTTCTCCGCAGATCACCACGCCCCCGACAACCGCCAGCAACGTGATCAGCAGATATACCCATTGTCCAGCCAACGCCGCGGCGGCGGCCAGCGGCACGGCCGCCAGGGTCCCGAACGTGCCCGGGGCCCGGGGAATCAGCCCGGTTCCGAATCCGAGACCCAGGAACGGGATGGCGCCGGAAAAGAGATCCACCCGGGTCGCGGGCCTATTCACGGACGGCCCTTGCCACCTTGTCCAGCACCCCGTTGACATAGCGGTAACCATGTTCGGAACCGAAAGTCTTTGCAAGATCGATCGCCTCGTCGATCACCACGCTGGTTGGTACCGACCGATCGAAACGCAATTCATAGGTGCCAAGGCGCAGGATGGCCTGTTCAACCGGATCCACCCGGTCCTCCCCACGGTCGAGGTGGGGTTCGATCAGGGTATCGATCTGGTCAATGTGCATCGGTATTGCATCCATCAGCACCTGGAAGAAGTCCCTGTGCTTTCCGGTCAGGTTGTCATTGTCGATAAAGGTCTTCATGATCTGGTCCGGTGCCTGCCCCGTGATCTGCCATTGATACAGGGCCTGGACCACGCATCGCCGCGCCAGGTGTCGACCGCTCCTTGCCAAGACGGTCCGGCCTCAATCCCCTAGGCTGGATGCCAGACTTGCCATTTCCATGGCGGTCAACGCAGCCTCGGCACCCTTGTTGCCGGACTTGGTGCCCGCCCTTTCCACTGCCTGCTCGATGGTGTCCGTGGTGAGGACACCGAGCACCACCGGGATTCCGCCTTCGGAATTGATACGGGCAAGTCCATCGGCACAGGCTCCGGCGACATAATCGAAATGCGGCGTTGCGCCCCGGATCACGGCGCCCAGGGCCACCACGGCCCGGTACCTGCCGGTGTCCACGACTTTCCGCACGGCAAATGGTATTTCGAATGCGCCGGGCACCCAGACGAGATCGACATCATCCTCCCCGATGCCATGCCGTACAAAGGCGTCCCGCGCACCCGTCACAAGCCGTTCGGTGATGAACGCGTTGAACCGGCCGGCCACGATGGCATAACGGCCCGTGCACTGAACGAAATCTCCGCTGAATTCACGCATGAGTATGTTTCCAGGTTTCGAGAGCCCGACGGTCGGGAAGGTATTCTACAACCTCAAGGCCGAAGCCGGACAAGCCGAATGTACGCCATTCCCTGCCGAGGGACAGCACCTTGTGAAGGCCAAGATCCGCGAGAATCTGGCTGCCGGCGCCCACCATTCGCAGATCTCCCGGATGGTGCCGGTGATCATCGGCACCATCCCGGGGTGTGCTCCGTCGCTCCCGATTCATCCGCACATGAATGCGCGACGACAGTTCACCCGCGCTTTCGTTGTACGCCAGCAGGATCAGGACTCCGGCACCATGTTCCACGATGGCCTCCAGCGCGGACCGAATGCTCCAACTTTCCGGCGCACCGGCCTCCAGGATCGTGTCCAGCAACCCCCGATGGACCTGGATCCTTGCCGGGACCGGCTTTGTCGGGTCGATGTCACCATGGGTCAGGGCAAGATGGGTGCCTCCCTCGGCAACATCATGGTAGATCATGGCCTCGAACCTGCCCTGCTCCAGATCCAGTGAATGGGATTCGACGCGCACCAGTGTGGGATCGCTCCGGAGGCGGAATTTGATGAGATCGGCGATGGTTCCGATCCTGAGACCGTGCTGGCGGGCGAAGGCGACCAGGTCCGGCAGCCGTGCCATGGTGCCGTCATCCCGCAGGATTTCACAGATCACGCTGGCGGGTTCGAAGCCGCACAGGCGCGCCAGGTCCACCCCTGCTTCGGTGTGGCCCGCGCGTGTGAGCACCCCGCCGGGCTGCGCCTTGATGGGAAAGATATGTCCAGGCGTGACCAGGTCCTCCGGACGTGCGTTCCGTTTGACCGCCGCACGCACCGTAATCGCCCTGTCCTGGACAGAAATTCCGGTGGTAACCCCTTCCGCCGCCTCAATAGACACCGTGAAGTTGGTCGAAAACCGGGCATTGTTGCGGCTGACCATCAATTCCAGGTCCAGCTGCCGGCAGCGTTCCTCGGTGAGCGTCAGGCAAATCAGGCCCCTGGCGTGGGAGGCCATGAAGTTGATGTGGTCGGCCGTGACGCACTCCGCCGCCATCAGGAGGTCACCTTCGTTCTCCCTGTCCGCCTCATCCACCAGGATCACCATCTTTCCCTGGCGGTAGTCGGCGAGCACCTCTTCGATGTGGTTGACCTTGAGCGATTCCATTGTTCAGTTTTCCTCGACCGATTGTTCGGTCTGCAGCAGGCGCTGCAGGTATCTTGCCAAAAGGTCCACCTCGATATGCACCCCGTCCCCTGCAGCAAGGCCTCCCAGGGTCGTCATCGACAGGGTATGGGGGACCAGGGTCAGTTCGAACATCGTCTCTTCACCGTCATCCGTCACCCGGTTGGAGGTCAGGCTGACCCCGTTCACCGCCACGGACCCCTTGATCGCCACGAAACGTCCCAGATTACGGGATACCCGGATTCGCATCCAGGTGGATTCCCCACCGGGAACAACAGCATCCAGTACGCCGGTTCCATCCACATGCCCCGAAACCAGGTGACCGCCGAGAGGTTTTGAGAGGGTGAGCGCGGATTCAAGGTTCATCCCGTCGCCGACTTTCCAGTCGCCCACCAGGCACCTGTCCATGGTTTCCCTGGAAACATCGAAGCGGCTAATGCCGCCATCAATGCGTGTCACGGTAAGGCATACGCCATTCACCGCGATGCTGTCACCGGCACGGATGACCTCCGCCTCTAGATTCCCGAGATCCACATACAGTGTCAGACCGTCCGGTACCGGATTGATGGCGGAGATTCGCCCCGTCGCTTCGATGATACCGGTAAACATGTCGTCAGTCTTCCCGGGATCCGATGTCCAGGGTCAGGCGCAGATCCCGGCCGACCGTGCGTATATCCCGAAACGACAGACGCCTTTTGTCCGCCAGAGTTTCGATTCCGGGTATCAGGAACATTTCATGGGCGTCACCGCCAAGCAGATCCGGCGCCATGTAAACGACCAGTTCATCCACCAGCCCCCTGGCCAGCATGGCGCCGCTCAGTCTCGAGCCCGCTTCCAGCATCACCTCGTTGACTTCACGTCGCCCCAGTTCCGAAAGCACCGCCTGCGGATCGATGCCGCCTCCCTGCATGGCGCAGCCAACCACTTCCACGTTCTTCTGGGGATAAAGATCCGCGTCAGCCACGATCTCCGGATCCGTCATGATCAGTACATTGCCCGGCTCCGCCAGGATGGCGGCATCCACCGGTGTGCTCAGGCGGCTGTCAAGAACGACCCGCAGGGGCTGACGCCGGACGCCGGGCAGGCGGGCGGTCATCCTGGGGTTGTCCCTCAGAACGGTGCCGATGCCCGTGACGACGGCCGCGCTGGCCGCCCGCAGCCGGTGCGCATCCCGGCGCGCGGATTCCGAAGTGATCCACTGGCTTTCCCCGTCGGCCATGGCTGTCTTGCCGTCAAGACTCGCGGCGATCTTCAGCGTGACCCAGGGCACTCCTTGGGTGACCCTGCGGATAAAACCGCGATTCAGTCGGAGCGCATGCTGCCGGTTGGTGCCCACATCCACGTTGATGCCGGTCTTCCGGAGGACTGCTATGCCGGCGCGGTTCACCCGCGGATTCGGGTCCTCCATGGCACAGACAACCCGGCTGATTCCCGCCTTGATGATGGCATCCGTGCATGGCGGGGTCCGGCCATGAAAGCAGCAGGGCTCCAGGTTGGCATACAGCGTTCCGCCCTGGGCATGCCTTCCCGCCTGACGCAGCGCATTGACCTCCGCATGGGGTTCTCCGGCAAACCGGTGCCAGCCCTCCCCCACTACGACGCCGTTCCGGGTGATCACACAGCCTACCCGCGGGTTGGGATGGGTAGTGCAAGTCCCCTTCGCAGCCAGCTCAAGCGCCCGTGCCATGAACCGGTGATCATCCCCCGGGGGATGATTGTAGGTGTCGGGAATCTCCGGCCGGCTTTCGGGCTGGGCGCCGATGGACTCCCTGAATTCCCGGATACCTGGAAAAATGGCCATGGACAGTGTCCGCCCGAGTCAGTCCCGGGAGTTGACAAACAGGGACAACTGCACCTTATTGCTGTTGTCGCTCAGGGTTTCCCGCAACCGCTCCACCTCGTCGCTGAAGGCATCAAGGTCCTGGAAATTGCGATAGACCGATGCGAACCTGACATACGCGACCTCATCGAGTTCCCGCAGTTCCTCCATGACCTCCCGGCCGATCTGCTTGGCCAAGACTTCACGGTCACCGCCGTGGGCGATTTTCCGCTTCAGCCGATACAGGGACGCGGCCACGATCTCACTGTCCACGGGCCGCTTTTCCAGCGCGCGGTCGACACCCCTTCTGAGTTTCCCCTCATCGAAGCGTTCCCGACGTCCGTCGGACTTGATGACCTGGGGCATTTGCAGCACCGGCTGCTCCATGGTGGAGAACCGCTCTCCGCACTGTTGACACTCCCGGCGTCTGCGCACGGCATCGCCGCTGTCACCGAGCCGGGAGTCGACAACCCTGGTATCGGTAGCGGTGCAATAGGGGCAGCGCATCATCCGGGCCGGGGGGTGTCAAGGGCTGGTATCTGCCTCTGCACCTTCCTTGACCACCGGCATGAGGTCTTCCCGGCTGATACCAAGCGACAGCACCGTGGGGCTTGCAACGAAGATGGATGAATAGGTGCCCACCAGGACGCCTACCAGCAGCGCCAGGGCGAATCCATGAATCACCTCCCCGCCGAGAACCAACAGGGACAACACTACGAACAGCGTGGTCAGAGAGGTCAGCAGCGTGCGCGGAAGGGTTTCGTTGACGGACTGGTTCATCACCGCTATTGGCTGGGACTTGCGCAGCTTGCGGAAGTTCTCCCGCACCCGGTCGAACACGACGATGGTATCGTTGAGGGAGTAGCCGATGACCGCCAGCACGGCCGCCAGTACCGCCAGGGAAAAATCCAACTGGAACAGCGCAAACACCCCGACCGTGATCAGGACATCATGCACCAGGGCCACCACCGAGCCCACGGCAAAACGCCATTCGAACCGCAAGGTGACATAGATCAGGATTCCAATCAGGGCATACAGCATGGCAAGACCGCCCTTTTCCTTCAGTTCATCCCCAACCTGGGGGCCGACGAATTCCACCCTGCGCATCTGCACGGCACAGTCCTGCACTACGCCACTGTGGTTGCAGAGCTGGTTTCCGGTTCCGGCCTGCTCGGCCAGGACCTCGCCGGTGGGCCTTCTGAGCGACTGCATCACCGCGGAACTGAGCTCCGCCGCCTTGACCTCCTCCCGCTCCACGGTTACCGGGAGTCGGATCAGCACATCCCGGGAGGTGCCGAAGTGCTGGACGACGGCATCCTCGAATCCTCCTTCGGCCAGCGCCGAACGTACGCCCTGGATTTCCACCGTATCGCTGTAGCCCACCTCCACCAGGGTGCCGCCGGTGAAATCGATGCCGAAGTTCAGGCCGCGGATCGCAATGGCGCCGATGCTCACCACCAGGACAACCACGGACACGACCATCGCCAGCCGGCGCCTGCCGAGAAAATCGATATTGGTATTTCTGACGAGCTGGAATTTCATGATACGTCTCCTGTCGGACCGCTATATCAGCAACTGCCTGACATTCTTGCCCCCGTAATACCAGTTCACCAGCACCCGCGTCAGCAGGATGGCAGTGAACATGGAGGTCAGGATGCCGATACTCAGCGTCACCGCAAAGCCCTTGATGGGCCCGGTGCCGAAATTGAACAGCACCACGGCGGCGATGAGCGTGGTCACATTGGCGTCCACGATGGTGGACAGGGCCTTGTCATAGCCAAGGTGGATACTGGCCTGGGGGGAATTGCCGTTCCGCAACTCCTCCCGGATTCGCTCGAATATCAGGACGTTGGCGTCCACCGCCATGCCCACCGTCAGCACGATGCCGGCGACCCCCGGTAACGTCAGCGTTGCCTGGAAAAAGGACAGCACTGCAACCATGAGTACAAGGTTTGTGGTCAGCGCGATGTTCGCCGCCAGGCCGAACAGGCGGTAGTAGACCAGCATGAAAATCAGCACCACGACGAATCCCACCACCACGGACAGGAACCCCTGGTCGATATTCGCCTTGCCCAGGCTCGGGCCCACGGTTCGCTCCTCGATAATCTCAACCGGCGCCGCGAGGGAACCGGAACGCAGCATCAACGCCAGGTCCCGCGCCTCATCCACACTGTCGATGCCCTCAATCTGGAAACGCTTGCCGAGCTGGTCACGGATCACCGGCGCGGTGATCACCTCCTCGAGTTTGCGGCTCACCCGCCTTGGCACACCGTTGTCGCCCAGCACCACGTTGCCCTCGGCATCCTTCTCCGTCTCCGAGGTGTTTTCCACGTATACCACCGCCATGCGGTTGCCGATGTTATCTGCGGTGATGCGACTGTTCTTGCGCGCACCCTCGGCGTCCAGGGTGATGCTGACGATGGGCGACCCGGTCTGGGATTCGATGCTCGCCGCAGCATCGACGATGTTGTCGCCGGAATAGATGATGCTCCGCTTGAGCAGGATACGCCGGCCGTCACGGAACCTGTACAGTCGCGCGCCCGCCGGAGACTGTCCGCTCCGCTCGGCTTCCGCCGTGTTCTTTTCGTCCACCATCCGCATTTCCAGGGTGGCGGCCCTGCCGAGGATCCGCTTGGCGCGTTCGGTGTCCTGCACGCCGGGCAACTGAATCACGATCCGGTTGTCGCCCTGCTGCTGCACCACCGGTTCCGCGACCCCAAGCTGGTCAATGCGATTGCGCAGGGCGGTCATGTTCTGTTCCAGCGAGAACCTGCGGATCTCGTCGATCTGGGTCTGGCTGAGGTCGGCGCGAAACACGTCGGGCCGGACCTCGTCCGTCTCCAGGTCGAGTTCCCCCAGTTCCCTTTCCACCAGTCTGACGGCCTCATCGCGCTGATCGGCGTTGCGCATGGTGACCTCCACCGCGCCGCCTCCGGTAATGCGCAACCCGCGATAGCGCAGCTTGCCCTCCCGCAGAACCAGGCGAATGTCATCCTCGTACCGCTCCCGGGCGTTGTCGATGGCGGTTTCCATATCCACCTCCAGAAGGAAATGCACACCGCCGCGCAGGTCGAGGCCGAGGTACATCGGATGCGCTCCGGAATTCAGCAGCCAGTCCGGCGCACCGGACACCAGAGTCAGCGCCGAGCTGTACTGGTCTCCGAGATTCCGCGCCATGGCGTCCCGGGCGATGAGCTGGTCCTCACTGCTGGCAAAACGGACCCGGATGCCGCGGTCATCTTGTATCAGTGACAGGGGCCTGATTTCGGCGGCATTGAGAATTCCCTGCACCCGTTCCAGGGCCCCCTGGTTCAGCGACAGACCGCGCGATCCGCGGATGGTCATACCGGGATCGTTGCCGAAGATGTTCGGCAGGGCGTAATACATCCCGCACACCATCACCAGCGCAACCACAATATACTTCCACCAGGGTGTCTTATTCAGCATGGGTATTCTGATTCGCTATCTACCTGTTAGTTGCTGACCGGGCCGTACAGGACGGTACGGGATTACTGGTCTGACTGCACCGGCTGCTCCGATCCGTCGGACTGTTCCGCCTGTTCAGGCCTGTCGGACTTGCCGGATTTTCCCGACTTGCCGGACTTCCTGGGCTTGTCGGCCCGCTTCGACTTGATAGTACCCTGGGGCATCATCTGTGCGATGGCGAAGCGCTGCACCCGCAACTCCAACCCGTCCGCCACATCCACCGTGACAAAATTTTCCTCGACACCGGTGATCCGGCCCAGCACGCCGCCATTGGTTACCACCTCGTCGCCCTTGGAAAGGTCCGCCACCATGTTGCGGTGCTCCTTGGCCTTTTTCTGCTGCGGGCGGATGAGGAGGAAATAGAAGATAACGAACATGAGGACGAGCGGCAAAATACCAATCAGTCCGCCAGTGCCACCGGAGCCCGACTGGGCCCATGCATCTTGGATGAAAAAGTTCATGATATTTCCCTGAAAATACAGGTTAATTATTGAAAAATTTGTGCTTTACCGGTTGGACTCCGATAACAGGCGCGGTATTATGCCACAACGCACCCCAAGTGATGGGGGCGACGGCACAGAAAATCCACAAGGTCGGTGGATTTCGGCGGGTTAAAATTAAGTCTGTCGGCCGGAGTTTCGCCCGAATGGGCTGTCTGCAAGCCGCACACTTCCCGCCCATGGGCGCTAGAATCCGCCCATGGACTGGCCCCTCGCGTTGATTCTGTCGTTGCTCGCCCTCACCCTCGGTGCCTGGGCTGCAGGCTGGTTCGTGTATCCGTTCGGCCTGCTGGTGCTGTCGGCCGTGGTCGTGGTCAGGATTCTCCAGATTCTTGCCGGGGAGAAAAATGCATGAAATCCCCGATGCCGTCGAGACCGTCCTCGGTGGTCCTGCTGACCGGCTGACACCGATACCCGGCGGCAGCACATGCCGTGTTTACCAGGTGGAACGCGGCGGCCATAGCTGGTGCCTGAAGACCCGCAACGGCGCACCGGCTGACTTCTTCTTTGCAGAGCGGGATGGAATCGACGCCCTCGACGCCAGCGGCGAGGTGCGTGTGCCCGAGGTGGTCGGTTGCGGATCTTCCTTCATCCTGATGGAATGGCTGCCCCCTTCGGAGCATGGACCGGACGATGCCGAGCAGCTTGGCAGGCAGTTGGCCGGCTTGCATTCGCGAACCGCGGCGGAATTCGGATTTCAGCGGGACAATTACTGCGGGCTGACCCCCCAGGACAATACCCGGCACACGGACGGCCATGTCTTTTTCGCGCACAGCAGGCTCGAAGCCCAGGGGCGCCGGGCCCACGATGCCGACCTGCTGCCTTCCCGTGACCACCGGCGTCTCGAGTGGCTGGCGGACAACCTGCAGCGGTGGATTCCTGCCCAGCAGCCATCGCTGGTGCACGGCGACCTCTGGAGCGGGAACATCCATTTCAGCGCGCACGGTCCCGCCCTGATCGACCCCGCAGCCCATCACGGCTGGGGAGAAGCGGACCTGGCGATGACCCGCCTGTTTGGTACCATGGCTCCACCCCTCTATGCCGCCTACAACGAAGTCCGCCCTCTTGCGCCGGGATTTGATGAACGGGTGCCACTGTACAATCTCTATCACCTGCTCAATCATCTCAATCTCTTCGGTGACGGGTGGCTGCCCAGGGTCCGTGCAATCCTTGACCGCTTCGCCTGAACATGCGTGATGCCGGCTTCCCCCGGGCCGTGCTGATCATCCTGGTCGCCATCCTGCTGTTCGACATCCAGGGCGCCATCATCAAGTTTCTCGGCGACCGCTACGGGATTCCCCAGATTGCCATGTACCGCAACATTTTCGGACTCATTCCCGGCGTGTTGCTGATCTACCTTGCCAGAACCGGGCTCCGGGGCTCGGCGCGCTTCCGTTTGCGCCAGTGGCCGCTCGCCGTGCTGCGGGGCGCTTCCATCGCCTGCGCGCAGTATTGTCTCTACCTGTCCCTGACCCTGATGGAGTTTGCCACTGCATCCACGCTCGCCTTTGCCGGCCCCCTGTTCATCACGGCGCTGTCCGTACCCATCCTGCATCACCATGTTGGCACCGTCCGCTGGGTTGCGGTCATCATCGGTTTCGCGGGTATCATCCTGGTCATGCACCCCCGGGGGGACATTTTCCAGTGGGTCTCCCTCCTGCCGATCTGTGCCGCCTTCTGCTACGGCTTGGCGAGTGTGCTTGTCCGGCTGTTCGACGACGCAAGCACCACGGCAGTCATCAATTTCCACACCACGCTCAGCGCCCTGGTGTTCACTTTCCTGCTGATGCTTGCCACCGACTCCTACGTCACGGTAGCCAGCGCAGAGGACTGGATGTGGATGGTGCTCATGGGACTTGTCGGGGAATGGCGGTCTTCTCGCTGATCGCCGCATACCGGTTGACCCTGCCGAGCAATCTTTCCCCGTTTGAATATTTCGGAATCCCGTTCTCCTTCGTGATCGGCTGGGTGGTCTTCGGCGAAGCCCCGTTTGAACGACTGATCCCCGGGGTCTTCCTGATCGTCGGCGGTGGGTTGCTGATCTTCTGGCGCGAGAGGCGCCAGGTGAAGTAATGGATTGCCGTTGACGAAAAGGCCCGGCGGGATTTCAAAATGGCCGGACTACCTCGTTCACTGAATCCGTCCACCGGACAATGGACCCGTTCCGGTTACCGGAACCTGCCGAGATCTGGACTGACAGTCCATGCCGCCGTGGCCTGCCCTACTTGCCGGATTCCGCCGTTTACCTGCCGGTCCTGCATACACAAAACCGGCGAGAGCTCAGCGTATCGCCTGGGATTCCACATGAATGGTCACGATGTCCGTGTCATGGTACTGCTGATGATGGACGGAGGAAGCAAGGTGCCGCAGCAGCCGAAGCGATATCTCGCGTTCGGCATGGGTTTCCTCCGCCCTTTCGCCGAGCAGCGCGATCCGGTCCTGGAGGTTTTCCTCACCGGGAGCGGCGATGAACTCCAGAATCGCGCTGCTGGTCTCCTTGTGAGCGGTGAGCAACAGGCGCCGCTGCATATCCCCCGCCTCTTCTTCTTCTCCATGCCGCAGCAACGTCAGCAGCGTCTCCTCGGCGGTGGCTTCAAGACGCTGGGTCATCTCGTCACCCCAGCCGCTGCGGGATGAGAACGCCGCGAGAAACTCCCTGATCCTGGGCAGTTCGGATATGTCGAACGGAACCTGGAGCCGGCGGCGACGGGGTGCGGTCAATTCCAGAAACAGGGTCATGACGATCGCCACGAGGCCGCCCGCCGTCATTCCGTTCTCGAGCAGCCCGCCGGCGAAACCGGAAAAATACTCGGGGAAAATCTGTCCATTCTGGAATCCCACGCCGGCCCAGAAGGAAATGCCGGCAATCAGCCCCTTGCGGTAGTCGATTCCGTCCTGGACCACGATCTTCATCCCGAGCACGAAAAGCATGGCCAGCAGCACCGTGATGTACGCCGCCACCACCGGTCCCGGAATTGCGAGCACCATCGCAAGCGCCTTTGGATTGAACGCGACGACAACGACCACTGCTCCAAGCGCGATCCCGACACGGCGGGCAGCCACCCCGGTGAGTTCAGTCACCGACACGGCCGTCGAGTAGGTCGTGTTCGGCACTGTGGCGGCAAGACCGGACAGCAGGTTACCCATCCCGTCCGCTGCCACCGCGCCCTGTACGGCCCGGAAATCCACCGCCCGGGGCTGGCGCCACGAAACCCGCTGAATGGCAACCGAATCGCCGATGGTTTCGATGGCACCGACCAGCGTCACGAAAACGAACCCCGGAAGCAACGCCCAGAAGACCGGGCCGAAATCGAGGTCGAGGCCGGGCCACGAGCCTTGCGGCAGGCCGATCCAGGAAGCCTCCGCCACCAGGCCCGTATCATAGATGCCGTAATACCCGGCTGTGACGGCGCCTGCAACGACACCGATGACGGGCGCCCACAGGCGCAGCGCGCCCGTTGCCCGAAGCGCGATGCCGGAGATGACAAGCAATGTCAGCAACGCACTCACCGGAGCAGCCGATGCGGCACTTCCCTCGGGCACATCCTTCAGCAACCCGAAGATGATCGGCATGACGGTGACGGGGATCAGCATGATGACCGTTCCCGCAACGGTTGGTGTCAGGATCCGGCGAAACAGCGACAGGCGGGCGGCGAGCGCGAACTGGAACAGCGCGGAGACGAAGACGAGGGTCGCGAGCATCGCAGGACCGCCCTTGGCGATCGCCGACACGCAGATCGCGATGAAGGCCCCTGACGTACCCATGGCGAGGACATAGCCCGCCCCCAACCGGCCGAGACGGACAGCCTGCAGGACCGTTGTCGCGCCGCTGATCATGACCGCCGCAAAGACGGCCCAACTCAGGAAGTCCTCGGTACCGCCCGCGGCCCGCACGACGATTGCCGGCGTGAGCACGATGCCGCCCAGGATAAGGATTGCGAGTTGGAGACCGAGACCGAACGAAAGCATCGGCGGCGGTTTCTCGTCCGCCTCGTACCGGATTCCCTGCCGCAGGTCGGTGTCGCCCGCGGTCATGCCCTGCCCCCTGTTTGCAACCGACGAAGGGCGGATGAGCTGCCTGCAACGGGAACCGGAGGCAGTCCCGGTGGCTGGTTTCCGGGACCGGAACCGTTATTCCTGATCCACTGGATGTCATTCATAGCAAACTGTCTTGTTCGAATCACGTTGATCGAATACTTTGCAATCACTGCAAGGAGGATTCGCCTTTCGCAGGGCCGGCAGCATCACTGGAGAAGGGGCCGGAGTCATCCGGAGGCGCTGGTATCATCTGGTGAATAAATTGCATTGTGGGGAAACATCCAACCCTCATGCCAACTGTATCCAATACCTGACACCGGTTTCAACCGATTTTCATGAGCGTTCGACTTGCCCGGGTACCTGGGGTTGCCGGGTCGTCGCCTCTTCGTACAACGCCAAGTTGGCTTGGGATTGTGGTGTTTGTTTGTTCTGAACGGGTCGAAGTGATGCACTGAAATATCTGGGAGAGCATTTCTCCGGGACATCCTACCGGATTCCCCATTTCCCCGGCGCCGTGCCGGCGGGGTTTCCCAGCCCCGCGGACGACTACATGGACGGGAAGCTCGACCTGAACGAGCACCTCATCAGTCATCCCGCCGCGACCTTCTACTGCAGGGTCTCGGGCGCGTCCATGCAGGATGCGGGCATCTTCGACGGCGACCTCCTGATCGTGGACCGGGCCGTGGAACCGGAACACGGGAGCGTCGTCGTGGCGGTCATCGACGGGGAGATGACCTGCAAGATACTCGACCGGAAACGATGCCGCCTGCTGTCCGCAAACAACGCCTATCCGCCGATCCCGGTCGGCGAGGATGCGGACCTGCTCATCGAAGGCGTCGTGATCCACTCGATCCGCTCACACCGCCATGTTCGCCCTCGTTGACTGCAACAGCTTCTACGCGAGCTGCGAGCAGATCTTCCGCCCCGACCTGCGGGGGAAGCCCGTGGTGGTCCTGTCCAACAACGACGGGTTCGTCGTGGCGCGCTCCGGGGAAGCCAAGGCGCTCGGTTTCCGGGACCTGGAGCCTTTTTTCAAGATCGAGCACCGGTTGCGCCGGCATGGCGTGGCGATCTTTTCCTCCAACTATCCGCTCTACGGCGACATCTCCAACCGGGTGATGATGACACTGCAGCAGTTCAGCCCGCGGATCGAGGTGTACTCGAAGCGATTGTATGGGCAGGGCCTTCGATCCCAGGCACCTGTTGTTCAGACAGGCGCTAAAATCCGTCGTCATTGTCTGCATCTGGCCGGAAGCCACCTTGCATCTTCTTTGGACTCTGGTGGCATGCGCTCTGGATAAGCGCCCGACCGTTCAGCCAAGACGAATCCATTATCGGTCATCCAACGCCGGAAGCTGTCGTTGTCCACGAACTGTTTGTACAACTGGTCATCCTGGATGATGGAATTCATGGTTTGCGTGAGGGCCCTTTTGAACTATGTACATGGGGATTTTCAGTTCTTTTTCCGAGTTGGACACTGCTGCCCGCCCCGAAACCGTGGAGACGGCCCAAGGAAAATAGTAACGGATAGGCTGCATAATTACAGGATCTCAGATGGGGAAGTAATGCCGGTATCCGTCCACGGTACAACTCAGTTTGGACACAATCGGGCGGAACTATCATACGAGGAGAGCAGATTCAGGAAGCGAGTAATGTGACGGTTCAAGTCATGAAACTGACCCAGAGATTTGTCTCTTCTCACACCGTTGTCCAGAATCTCTATAATTCGGGCTGGCAACTGATCAGTGCTCAACACGATTGGGACTTCAGGACCAGCGCGTTCGCTGAGTGAAGATAAGGTGGTCGCCTGGCTCCTACTACATGGCTACAATTTGCAACAAAGATTCACTGTCAGAACCTAGGGGGCAGTTGCAATCAACAGTGACAAAATCGGGAAAGATTCGAATTCGGAGAAAATGAACCGATAGACATCAATTGATGGAGGAAAAGTTATGGATTCAATAACCCCAATGTTCGTATTGCCGGAAGAATCAAGCCTGGGATTGCGCGATCAGATATGCGAGATGCTGAGTTCCGCAATTACCAGCCAAGCACTATCGACGGAAAAGCGGTTGCCCTCCTGTCGCGAATTGGCCGAACAGCTTGGGGTATCCAGGAACACGGTTTTTTCCGCCTACAATCGCCTGATGGACCTCGGATTGCTGGTCGCAAAGAATCGATCCGGTTACTTCGTAAATCCGATTGCCCGTGAACAGGGGCAGGAAGTGGATCTGCACGGTCATCGCGAAGATCTCACTGATATTCCTGCACCAGTCAAGCTCAAACCCCTGGGATTAGTGCCAGTCGACAACCCGCTGAACTGGAAAAGCTATTCATTTCCCTTCATTTACAACCAGATTGACCCTGACCTGTTTCCGGTTGAAAGCTGGCGCGAGTGCACCCGACTTGCATTGAGGCGAACAAAGATGCCCGCATGGAGAGACGACTCTGTCGAAAGCGACAGCCCGCACTTGTTGCAGCAATTGCGACAACGCCTGTTGAGCA
Organism: Candidatus Poriferihabitaceae bacterium; assembly: GCA_965213885.1. Classification (GTDB taxonomy): domain Bacteria; phylum Pseudomonadota; class Gammaproteobacteria; order Arenicellales; family Poriferihabitantaceae; genus VYFG01. Next base: position 1,061,659 of record OZ243919.1, on the reverse strand, counting down.
CTCGCGGTATTTACATAAACAAAGACGAGGTGTTGATTACCCTCGGGGCCCAGAATGCGCTCTATATCATTGGCGCGACGTTTGCTCACAAGAAGAAACCCATTGCCATCGAAGATCCGGGATTCTCCTATGGCCGCAATGCGTTTCAGCTTGCCGGAAATAAGGTTGTCGGGGTACCTGTTGACAAACATGGCTTGATCGTGTCGCGGATTCCCGATAACTGCCAGCTGGTTTTCACCACTCCCAGCCACCAGTTTCCCACTATGGTGACCATGTCGAATCAACGTCGGAAGAATTTGCTTGAAGCGGCAGTCGCAAGGAATTTTTGATCATCGAGGATGACTACGAGGCCGAAATGAACTTTTTCAACAATCGGTCGCAGTCCTTAAGATCACTGGACAAGAACGGTCGCGTGATCTATGTTGGCAGCCTTTCAAAGACCCTGTCCCCCGGGCTACGTCTGGGTTTCATGGTAGCTCATCGGGACATTATCCGGCAGGCCAGGATAGTCAGGGGCGTGATCATGCGCCATGCGCCGACGATTGTGCAGGAAGTAGTGGCGCTTTTTTTTCAGCTCGGCTATTACGATTCTCATTTACGGAACATCGAGCGGCGTTACAAGCGGCGATGGCATGTCATGAATGATGCGATCAACGAGCACCTGGGGATGCTTGAAAAAGCACCGACCAAGGGCGGCACCTGTTTTTGGCTGACCGGGCCAAAGGGTTTCAACTCCACAGAACTCGGCGAGCGACTTCGTGAACGGGGTGTCCTGATCGATATCGGGGAAAGATTCAGCCTGAAAAAAGATCAGCGAAGTTTCAGGCTTGGATTTGCGTTTGTGCCCCTGAAAAAGCTTGAGGAAGGAATTCGAATTATTTCAGAAGAAGTCAAGCGCCAGATCTAAAACGAAACACCGTTTGACGAGGACGGCAATCTTATTTTCTGGTTGAAAGGACCTTCCCGTAATTCCCGTTGCCAGGCGTCCCGCGTTGATCAAAACAGGTATTCCAGACGCTTACAGGGTATCCTGCGCCGGGCAACCTGTGCTCCAGCCCGAAAGTGGTGATGGAATACCCAGTGTCGCCGGCAGATTCTGTCCTCCAAAAAACTTCAATCTGTCTCTCGACGATGCCGACAGATTTTTGCGTTAATTGAAGATAATTTATGCTTTACGGCTTCATGTCATGACCACCCCTCAGCCATTCAAGGTTTTCGTTCCCAACGAGACTCTGGACAACATCCGTGCGAAAGTCGCGGCTTACCCATGGCACGAGATGCCGGACGACGGAGGCTGGAAATACGGCACCAATCTGGATTACATGCAGGAGATCGCGACATACTGGATTAGCGAATTCGACTGGCGAAAACAGGAGGCTGCGATCAACAATTTTCCACAGTTCGTGGCGCAGGTCGATGGCATCGACATTCACTTTATTCACAAAATCGGCAGTGGTCCTTCGCCGACTCCGTTGATCATCAGTCACGGCTGGCCGGGGTCGATCGTCGAGTTTATGGAGATCATCGATCCACTCGCGCATCCTGAACGACATGGCGGGAAAATAGAAGACGCATTCACCGTTGTAGCGCCCTCGTTGCCGGGTTTTGGTTTCTCTGGCCGTCCTCCACGACCCTATGGCCCGCGTAAAATGGCGGATGTCCTCAACACCCTGATGACCGGGATACTGGGTTACGACAGCTACGTTGCACAGGGAGGGGATTGGGGCGGCGCCATCTCGTCCTGGCTGGGTCTGGAACACCCGGCTTGCAGGGCAATTCATATCAGCATATTGACCATGCGACATCCGGCCGGCCCACAGGGCGCGGAGGAAGAGGCCTGGGCGGAAAAATTTGAACGGGAACAGGAAATCGAGAACGGGTACCGAATCCAGCAGGCCACCCGACCGCAAACCTTGAGTTATGCAATGATGGATAGCCCGGTTGGTGTCGCCGCGTGGATTATCGAAAAATTCAATTCATGGTCGGATATCGATGGGGATGACATTGAAAGCGCACATACCAAAGACGAGTTGCTTACCAACATCATGGTCTATGTAGTGACCCGAACCTTCAACACGGCTTCGTGGATCTACTACGGTCGACGCGAGGAAGGGGGGCGCACCCTGTCACCGGAAGGGAAACGGGTGGAAGTGCCAACCGGATGCGCCCTGTTTCCGAAGGAAATACTGGCCTGGCCACCCCGCAGTTATGTTGAACGGCTCTACAATGTACACCGGTGGACGGAGATGCCCCGCGGCGGCCATTTCGGGGCGATGGAAGAACCGGAACTTTTTATCGATGACCTGCGGGCCTTTGTGGGCAGTCTGCGCTAGAAACGGCAGGCGTTGAATCCCGGGCTTTTGATCTCAATTTTCACCCAAACCATTCCCGAGCGTATCAATCGAACCCAGTGCTCCGGGGTTCAGACTAGATGGCAGGCAACCCAATGATTGGGGACAACTTCCCGTAAAACGGGCTTCTCCACACTGCAGCGCTTCTCTGCAAAACGACATCGTGTATGGAAATGGCAGCCTGACGGAGGATTCATGGGGCTAGGCACATCTCCTCTAATGGGGGTGGATGAACGTTCAGTTACCCTGCCCATTGTCGGGACAGCCGACAGCAACGCCTTGGTATAAGGGTGTTTTACATCCAGGAAGAGTGATCGGCGATCCGCCCTCTCTACGATTCTGCCCAGATACATGACAGCGATTTCGTCGCATATATGCTGAACAACTGCCATATCATGAGAAATAAACAGATAGGTCAGGCCGAACTCCCTCTGCAGTCGCGCTAACAGATTGAGTATTTGTGACTGAATCGCGACGTCCAGGGCGGAAACAGGTTCGTCGCAGACGATAAAGTCAGGATTCGGAGCCAGTGCACGGGCAACACAGATTCGTTGTCGTTGGCCGCCCGAAAACTGGTGTGGAAAAAGATTCTTTTGTTCAGGACGCAATCCCACCAGACTGAGCAGTTCCGCCACCCTCTCGTGCTGTTCTCTTGGTGTCCCGATTTTGAGGATTTTCAGGGGAGCCCTGATGATTTCGCCCGCGGTTGTTCGAGGGTTCATGGAGGAATAGGGATCCTGAAAAATGATCTGCATATGGCGGCGATAATTCCGCAGGGCATTCTCATTCAGCCGGCAGACATCGACCCCCTTGAGAACCACCGAACCGGAAGTTGGCTCAACCAGACGAAGTACAGAGAAAGCGGTTGTCGATTTTCCGCAGCCGCTTTCTCCAACCAGGCCGAGAGTCTTACCCGACTCGATTTCAAAGCTCACGCCATCCACTGCGTACACGGTTGGCTGCTCCGCAAGCAGGTGGGGTCTGCGAACCTTGAAATAAGTTCGGAGATCATCAACCTTCAGGGAAATCTCGGATTTCATACGGCCTCCCCAACCCGCCAGCAGCTGGCGTAATGGTTCTCGCCAACCGGTTCTTCGGGCGGGATTTCCTCATGGCATCGATCAATGACCTTGTGACAGCGAGGGGCGAATGAACAGCCGGTTCCCAATTGCGCCATATTGGGCACAACACCCGGAATTTCGTTGAGTTCTACCCGTACAGGCCCGGGATCCTTCTTGAGAACCGGCACGCAGTTGATAAGGCCCTGCGTGTAGGGATGACGGGGATTGTCAATAATGTCCCTCACCAGCCCCTCCTCTATCTTGCGGCCTGCATACATGACTGCCACGCGGTCGGCAAATTCGGCGATGACGCTCATGTCATGGGTAATTAGTATCACCGCAGTCCCCATTTCTTCTTGAATGTGCCTTAGCAGTTCAAATATCTGCGCCTGGATCGTAACGTCCAGAGCGGTCGTTGGTTCATCGGCGATCAGTACGCTGGGCTGACAGGAAAGCGCCATGGCTATCATGACACGCTGACGCATACCGCCAGAGAGTTCATGTGGATATTGGTTGATCCTCTGTTCGGGAGCCGGGATGCCGACAGCTTCGAGCATCTGCAGGGTTTTCTCCTTTGACTGTGCGGAGGTTGTCGACTGATGCCGTCGGATATTTTCGGATACCTGAGTGCCGATTGTGAAAACCGGATTCAGCGATGTCATGGGCTCCTGGAAAACCATGGAAATCTCGTTACCCCGGACATCCTCCATCTCGCTTTCCGTCAACTGCAGAATATCGGTGCCATTCAACAATATCCGGCCGGCGGTGATATTACCCGGCGGTACAGGCACCAGGCGCATGATCGACAGAGCTGTCATACTTTTCCCGCAGCCACTTTCACCGACGATTCCCAGCGCCTCGCCCGGTAAAAGGTGGAGGTTCAGTTGATTCAGCACCCGGACACGGCCGGCCTTGGTGGAGAAATCCACACACAATCCATTGACCTGCAGTAACGGTTCCTGCTTCATAGTTCTCTCAATTTGGGATTCAGAGCATCGTTCAGGCCGTCGCCAACCAGGCTGACACCCAGTACGGTCAGGAAAATTGCAAATCCCGGGAACGTAATTGTCCACCAGGAATCCCAGATGTATTCCCTGGAAGAACCAATCATGTATCCCCAACTATAGGCGTTGGGATCTCCCAATCCGAGAAAACTCAGAGCCGCTTCAAACAGAATCGCAGTGCCGACATTCAGGGCAATGGCAACGATCAGGGGGGGCAGCGCGTTGGGGAGTATCACTTTCGCCATGATGCTCGCGTTTCTGGCTCCCATGGCCCGTTCCGCCTTGACGTATTCCATTTCCTTGATCTTCAAGAATTCCGCCCGCGTCAATCGTGCCATGCCTGTCCAGCTTACGATGGCGATTGCCAGGACAATCAGGTAGATGCTGGGGGTAAACAGGGAAATCAGCACCATGACAAACAACATGGGAGGCAACACCTGAAAGAATTCGGTCACGCGCATCAGCAGGTTGTCGACCCAGCGGCCGTAGTAGCCGGCCAGTACACCGATGATTACCCCGATCAAGGCCGTGCAGATAGTCGCGGAAAAACCGATGGCCAGAGTGATGGAAGCCCCGTGTATGATGCCGGTCAGGACGTCCCGACCAAGATAGTCTGTTCCCAGTAGAAATTCCTCACCCGGAGGCGTCATTGGAGCCCCGACCATCGCAAAGGGATCACCGGGATGGATCGTCAGCCCGAAAATCGCCGTGAATACTACGATGAGCCATAACGCCAAGCCGAGAACTGCCGCTTTGTTGGCAAAAAACAGATGCCACAGATCGGCAATGGGGCGATCCGGCCGAACTGCTGCATTCAATTTTTCCCTGTCGTTCATATGCCTACTTGATTCGGGGATCCAGAACTCGATACGAAAAGTCGGTGATCAGGTTTGCTACCACCACCATGAGAGTGGAGAAAAAAAGGATCCCCAGAAGGAGTGGATGATCCCGGCGCAGAATTGCGTTGAAGGCCAGTTGTCCGATCCCGGGCCAACTGAACACGGTTTCCACCACAACAGCCCCGGCAATCAACTGTGAAAACTGAAGTCCGGCCATGGTAACTACCGGCAGGATTCCGTTCTTCAAGGCATGTTTGTACACGACGACCCGCCGGGACAGGCCCTTTGACCGAGCGGTCCTGATGTAATCAGATCCCAGTACGTCCAGCATACTGGCCCTGGCCAATCTGCTATATACCGCTATATATACGCTGGCCAGGGTCACCGCCGGGAGGATGAGATGCTTGAGAACATCAACAAACGCTTCCAGGCCCGTACCCTGAAATCCGGGTGTCCTCATTCCGGAAGCCGGAAACAGCGGCAGCAAATAGGCGAAGCCGATCAACAGCATTAAACCGGTCCAGAATATCGGTGCTGAAAAGCCCGACAGGGAGAGAACAGTGACCACATGGCTGACCAAGCTTTTCGGTTTTTGAGCCGCAATGATTCCCAGGATGGTGCCGGTTATGATGGCAAGGAAAAACGCGGTTGTTACCAGCAGAATGGTGGCCGGCAGATGATCCAGAATCAAATCTCTCACGGGCACCCGGTGGGTGAACGAAATACCAAAATCACCACGCATCATTTTCCAGACATGGGTATGAAGCTGTGTAAAGAGACTCTGATCAAGCCCATAGTCCGCCCGAAGCTCGGCCACCAGTTCCGGGGTTGCGCCGCCCATATCACCGATCATTGCCGTCACCGCGTCGCCAGGGGCGATGTGGACCAGGACAAAATTCAGGACGATAACGGCGAGCAACAGCACCAGGGAGTAGATTGTCCGGTTCAGGCCGACAAGGATTGTTTTCAAGGATTGTTACCTCATTCGAAGACGAAGACCGGACAGAAAGTAATCCCTCGGCACTTACCGATTTCAGAAGATGACAAGAACAGGCATTAAAACTGCGGTTTGCCAGTCACAATGATTCGTACGGAAGCCCGCCCCTTGTTATGCAAGGCACCTTGCCTAATTAGACCATAACAACTTCGGAATTTGAAAAATCGACACCTCAAGGAAGTACCCCGCTGACTGGCCGGATCTTCCCGTACCGGTTTTGCAGCCGGATCTAGCCCGAGTGTAATGTGGATCGACATGTCTTTGAATCCTCTGTGCCCGAACCTTCGCGGACACGAGTACCGGGCCGTGGTTGCCGTAAATCAGGCGGGGTTTCCGATCGCGTGGAGCAACCCGCCGAGTGCTTGTATCGCGTCAACTCCGGCCCGGCTCCACCCTACTCTGGCATCCAATCAACCAAGTACGATGCCCGAAGGACGACACCGTCGTCCAAGCGTCTACCGCCAACCGATTGAATGGGGCAATTCTCTCGGTGAATTTCACAAACGACACTGGGACTACCTCTCGTTTCCATCCCTTAACCGAGACTGGTGTATCCATCCCACAAAACCCTGGAGGGGTATGAAAACCCGTTCACAACAAAGGCCTGGGACAGTCGAAGGGCGGACCGAGAGGTCCGCCGACAACGACCAATTCATCTTATCAGTACAAAGACCGACTCACATAAAGGCGGCTTTGCGGAATCCAACCGTAGCGGTCTGTCGCAACAAGCCGGATTCCAGTGTGCGCCCGGCTGTTTCTGGCGGAAAAATTTCCGGCACAGTGAGAATCGAATTCGCCTTTAGGGGGCTTTTCCGTTTTTCCAGTAGACACTATGCATGGCGCCAATTGCACCGTAGATCCCGGTTGGGGTGTTCATCAACTCATTGTTGTAGGCACTATGGAAATTGCTTTGAATCGTGAAATAGACGGGCAGATCCTGTGCCAGAATCTTCTGGAATTCAACGTACAAATCCCTGCGTTTGTTCATATCAGTTTCAACGGCAGCAGCATGCAGGAGCCTGTCGACCTCCTCATTGATATATCCGGAGGTATTTGTCCAGACCCGGTTCTTGATATTGGTTGACAACACCATACGGTAAACTCCGATCACCGGATCACTCCAACTGAAGTTGTTGTTTGCCGTCATGTCGTGATCCCAGGCTGCAATGGACTGATACCAGTCCTGGAAATCAGCCGGCGGTATCAGATTGATGTCAATTCCGATTTTCTTGAGCTGCGGCTTCATGTACTCAGCAATATTCTTCTGCTCCCAGTCCACGCCTGGCTGGTACGTCAGATTGAGCGAAAAGCGCATACCGTCGTCTTGGCGCGGATAACCCGCCTCATCCAATAGCTGGTTCGCCTTCTCGATGTCAACTGCGTACTGATTGACCTCATCGGTGTAAAACGGGCTGGATGAGTGGATGGGCCCGGTCGCTTTGCTGGTCACTCCCAGATGCATTTTCTGGGTAATGAAATCATCATCGATGGCATACGCGATCGCCTGACGGACCTTGTGATCACCCGTGTATTCCTTGCGCAGGTTGAATTCAATGAAAGCGGTTTCACCGATACCCTGGTAACCTTGCGAGGTGACATGAAGGTTCTCCTCCTTCTTCAGCCTGTCGACCGTGTGGGGATCCCCAACGAATGACCAACCATGGGCTTGTCCCTGGCTCAAGGCGATTACGGATCCACTGGCACTACTGTTCTTTATGCCAATGTAACGATCGAGATAGGGCTGCCCCGGACGCATGAAATTGTCGTAACGTTCCAGGATATAGCTCTTGCCGGGAACATATTCAGCTACCTTGAAGGGACCTGATCCGATTGCCTGGATATTGGCAGGATTATCTCGAATCGGACCGTTGTCAGGACCGTAAACATGCTCCGGAAGAATCGGCAAGAGCGGTATGCACACGGAGTACAGCAGGGCCGGATGCGGGTTCTTCAGCTGTATTACAACAGTATGGTCGTCAGGCGTTTCCACTCGGTCAACGGCACCGAACATGGATGGACCGAAGGGATGGTTTTCCTTTGATACACCCAACGAGAAAGCCACGTCCTTTGAGGTTACCGGTGTACCGTCGTGAAATTCCGTGCCTTCTTCCAAGTAGAACGTATACGTCAATCCGTCGTCTGATATCTCCCAGCTTTTTGCGAGATAGGGCTCTGCTTCAAAATTTTCATTGATTTCCACCAAGCCCACGAAAATATTGGAAGCCCCGGCATAGAGCGTTGCACCCGATTTGATGCCGGAATTGAAGTGTGGCGGGAACTGACTGTAAACATGCACCAAATCCCCCCCTCTTTTGGGTTCGGCAAAACCCGGGGTTAGTGCGAGCAACGCAATGGCCGCACATAATATACGAATAATGCTTTTCACTTTCTTACCCTCCTGATCAACACAAGTGGTTGTAGCAAGAGTTCAATATTTTCACATTGCCCACCCCAAGAAAAGTGACAGTTCATGCGTATTTAGGGGACAGATTTGATTAATCATGACGGAATCAGCACGGATCGATGAATTCATGAAATATTGCCGTCGGCCATCAGGGGAAGAGAGTATGGATGTGTATCCAATGACCTCCATATTGACTCTCTCGGACTTGTGCGGGTAGACCCGTTCCAGTCACTCCGCCGGAATAGCGATTGAGTGCCAGGGAAAAAATTAGATCGCGTTCCTGAATCGTTTCCTGGTTGCGGAGACTGCGACCACGCACCCTGACCGCCTTGAACTGGCTGTTGAGGCTCTCTGCCGGGGCGTTGCTGGCCTGCAGGACGATGGCGTTGAAGATTCCCCGCAGATCAGTCTTGGCCTCTCATGTCCCACAGGCTGGCCACCCATACGATACCGGGAAGATTCCATTATTGTTTACCGAAGATCTCCGCCTGGGATTGCGCGATCAGACCCCCGGGTTGGACGGTTCCACCATCCGATACTCCCATCCGATACTCCCTTGGTATTTTGAAACTCTTGCGTTAAGGTGGACCATTGCCTGTGTATCAAGCATTGACCAGATGATACAGGTATTGATTTTTTCGACAGTGATTCGTGTACTGCCTGACAGGCTCAATGCCGAATCCATTCCTTATCACTCACGGTATTGAAACAGCCATGCTCGATATAGTTCTTGAAGGTGGGACAGTCTACGATGGAACCGGGCAGCCGCCCTATGTGGCCGACATCGGCGTAGCCGGTGGGACCATTCAGGCGATTGGAGACCTTGCAGATACAACGGCTACCGAGAGGCTGGGTGTTTCGGGGTTGGCAGTCGCGCCAGGATTCATCGACCTTCACACCCATTCAGACTTCACGCTGCTCGTGGACGGTCACGCCGAAAGCCAGGTACACCAGGGCGTCACTACCGAGGTAGTGGGACAATGCGGCTATAGCTGTGCCCCAGTGACATGTGACAGAAATATCGAAACGGGGGCCATCGGTTATATCGAGGGCTGCGTCAAGCTGGGATGGCGTACCTTCGGTGACTATCTGGAACGTCTCGAGGCGACTTCCCTGGGAGTGAATGTTGCCGCATGCGTAGGTCACGGCACGATTCAACGAGCAGTTCTCGGGGATGCCCTGCGCCCGCCCGATGCCGAAGAGTTGAGCCGAATGTCGACACTCGCGGAAGAGGCTTTCGAGCAAGGTGCCATCGGATTGTCTACCGGCTTGGAGTATTGGCCAGGGATACTTTCCAGCATCGAACACCTCACACCGATCTGCGAGGTGGCCGCACGGCACGATGGTCTGTATGCGACCCATGTGCGTAATCGGGACATCTATTACGATCTTGCGTTCAGCGAGGCGATTGCAACGGCCAGAGCAGCCGGTGCGAAACTCCAGATATCACACATCCAGCCGAAATTCGGTGCCCCGGGTTACGCAATGGAGCACACCCTGGAGTTGATCGAGGCCGCACGTCTCCATGACGTTGATGTTGCGTTCGACGTCATCCCGCACGACTGGGCCCATGCGCGGGTCTCCTCAATTCTACCCCGGTGGTCCCAGGAGGGCGGGGTGTCGAAGTTGCTGGACCGCCTATCGGATCCCGCAGAACGGGAAAGAATGAAAAATAATCCAACCCCTCACTGGCGTTTGGTCACTGCTGGTCACTGGGACGACATCAGGATTCTGTATTCCGATGCCAATCCGGATCTGGTGGGCGCGACGCTTGCCGAGATCGGGCGCAGCCGAAGCGTCGATCCCTACGACGCTGTGCTGGACCTGCTCCGCGAGGAAGGCGAGGGACTGCAGCACCTGCTCTGGACTTCCCACAGTTTCTCTGACGATGACATACACCTGTGCTTGCAACAGGATCAATGCGCTGTCATTTCCGACACGCTGGCCCTCTCCCCCGATGGCCCCTTGGAACACCACATTGGGTCGTTGAGCGGGTACGGCTGGGCCGCGCGATTCCTGGGGACCTACGTTCGGGATCGGGGCGTAATTTCGCTGAGCGAAGCCATTCGGAAGCTCACATCGGTCCCGGCAAGTCGTCTCCAGATTTCCGATCGGGGCACACTGAAAAATGGAGCGCACGCCGACATCGTGGTATTTGATGCGGAACAGGTTTCAAGCCGGTTCACGGTCAAGGAACCGCGCCGTTATGCTACCGGGATCGCGCATGTGCTGGTCAACGGTCATCCCGTGGTTAAAGCAGGGGTGCGAACGGATGAGAATCCAGGCCGTGTTCTACGCGGGGCCGGGTGAGGATTGCGCGAGGGGAGGATCCCCATGTTGCGATGGAGGCGGCTGTTTTGCGTTCTCACGGGACCGTTCGAGGGATCGCGTCATGGAGTTCTTCAACTGCGCCCCATGGCTGCCGGGGATCGTATCGTACTGCCGACACGGGGATTTCCAGCGCTGAACGCGACCTTCCCGCCCGTCACTGCCGAACGTCTGAACAGTCGGTCTCCGTGGGCGACGGATACCTTTGACGGTGAGGTGTTCCACCGGAAATGTGACCGGGCTCCAAATTCGGGAAGCGCTTCCCTGGAACCTTCAGGCACGGTGAGGCCTTGGAGATTTTGGAATCGACTGCGGGATTGATGTGGCCGATCTGTGACCACCAGTTCCGACGATACGGTATAACTATTTGATTTAATGGTGGCCAGGGACAGAATCGAACTGCCGACACGGGGATTTTCAGTCCCCTGCTCTACCGACTGAGCTACCTGGCCAAGGGGGGAGAATCGAAGGGCGGAATTTATAAGGCAGCGTCCGGGATTAGTCAAGGAAATTCCGTCCCTGCCGGTCCGGCGGGAGCCGTCGTGCGTCGCTAGATACTGCGACCCTCCCTGATGACGAATTCCAGGAACACCTGAGCAGTGGGGGTCAGCCGCTTTCCGCGACGGTAGCAGACGTACCATTGCCGCATCAGCGGGAAATGCTCCACATCCAGGGACACCAGCCGGCCGGCTTGCAGTTCCAGTTCCACCGTATGGGCCGACACCACCGCAAGACCCAACCCAGCTTCCACGCTTTGCTTGATGGTCTCGTTGCTGGAAAGCTGTATGCTGTGACCCGGTCTCACGTTATGCTCCTCGAACAGCCGCATCATGGCGGAGCGTGTTCCAGAACCGGGCTCCCGCATCACGAACGTCTCCTCGTCCAGCTTCCCGATTCCGATATTCATCTTCTTCGCGAGCGGATGCTGGGGATTGGCAATCAGGATCAGGGGGTTCTCCTTGAACGGAGTGGCCTTCACATCCAGGTTTTCCGGCGGCTGCCCCATCAGCACCATGTCCGGCTCGTTGACTTCCAGCCGGCGGATCAGTTCCTCCCGGTTGATCACATCCAGACTGATCTGCACCTTGCTGTATCGCTCACAGAAGCGCGACAGCAACCGCGTGGCGAAATAATTCACCGTGGAGGCGATGCAGATCCGGAGGTGCCCGTCCTCGACGCCCTTGAGACTGTCGATGTCCCGGGCGATTTCCTCCAGATGCGTCATCATCGTGCGGCTGTGCCGCACCATGGTCCGTCCTGCCTCCGTGAGATGCACCTTCTTGCCGATCTGCTCGAACAGCGGCAATTCGATCATGGCCTCGAGTTGCTTGACCTGCATGGATACCGCGGGCTGTGTCAGGTGCAGTTCTTCCGCAGCCCTGGTGAAACTCAGGTGCCGCGCCACGGACTCGAAAACCTGCAACTGTCGCATGGTGATATGCAAAGACATTACAATTTCTGATAATAAGCAGGATTTATTCTGATTGGCGTAATATATCAGAATGATCTTATAGGTTGTATTACACCCTTTTGGGTATCGCACCCTACTCCGCAGGACTCGTTCGCTAAACGCAGTCGATACGAAACCATGTCACGCAAACACCCCACCCTGGCCATCACCGGATCCACTGGTGCCGGCACCACCACGGTGAAACAGGCATTTGAACACATCTTTCGCCGCGAGAACTTCCGCGCTGCGTCCATCAGCGGAGACTGCTTCCACCTTCATACGCGTGAGGAGTTCAAGCAGATCCTGAAGCAGGAGACAAAGGAGAAAGGCGGCCATATCAGTCACTTCCGACCCGAGGGAAACGACTTCGGTGTACTGGAACAACTGTTTGAATGTTATGGGAAAGACGGTTTGGGGCGATACCGGTACTACCGGCATGACGACCACGAGGCCCGGTATCAGAGCCAGCGCTTCGACATGAATCTCCGGTCCGGTGAATTCTATGAGGATATCCGCCCGGATACGAATCTCCTCTACTACGAGGGGCTACACGTCTGGTGAAGAGCGATCGCCACGACGTGGCCCCGCACGTGGACCTCGGCGTGGGCATGGTGCCCATCGTAAACCTGGAATGGGTCCAGAGAATGCACCGTGACCGGTTCGTCCCGGGGCATGACATCGAGGACAGCCTGGCCACGATCCTGCGACGGAGGCCGGATTACGTCAGATACATCACGCCACAGTTCTCGCGCACCGACATCAACTTCCAGCGTGTGGCCACGGTGGATACATCAAATCCGTTTATCGCCCGGGACATCCCCGCCCTGGATGAAAGTTTCATGGTGATCCGGTTTCGGGACGTGGGGAAATTCGGTACCGACTTCCCCTGGCTGCTGTCCATGATCCAGGGTTCGTGCGTGTCCCGGCGCTATACCATCGTGGTGCCCGGCGGCAAGACAGGTCGCCATCGAACTGATCTTTACCCCGGTCCGGAAGTGGCTCCTGGAGCGGCGGCGCTGACGGTCAGTCCCGGAGCTCCCCCAGGAAACGGCGCCAGTCGAAACCGGGGCCGGGGTCGGTTTTCCGTTCCGGCGCAATATCGCTGTGGCCCGTGATCCGGTCAGTCGTCAGGGCAGGAAATGCGATCATGAGCGCCCTTGCCAGTACCGTCAGAACCGTGTACTGAACATCCTCGAAGGGCCGGCTGTCGCATCCTTCCAGTTCGATGCCGATGGAAAAATCATTCACCGCATCGCGGCCGCGAAACCTGGACTCTCCGGCATGCCATGCCCTTTTCCCCGCCGGGACGAACTGTGCGAGCGTCCCCTGGCGGTCGATGAAAAAGTGCGCGGACACCCGGAGGTCGCAGATTCCCGCGAAAAAGGGATGGGCGTCCGGATCCAGGCGATTGGTGAACAGCCGGGCAACGTGTCCGCCGCCGAAACTGTCCGGTGGAAGACTGATGGCGTGAATGACCAGGGTATCCACCGTGATTCCCGGCGGCCGGTCATCGCAGTTGGGTGACGGAACCCAGGAAGCTCCGCAAAGAATCCCCGTGTTTTCATCCAGCTGCATCAGCCTCCCCGCACAGCTGCAGGCCGATTTCATGCTTGCTCAGGGTGGAGCGCGTCAGCGGAAACCGGTCCTCAAGGAGCTTGCCCAGGGCCAGTACATCCGACACCTCGCCCCGGATCAATTCGAGTTCCACCTCGCACAGTGACACTGAACGGCCGCCGCCGAGAATCTCACCTTCATCCAGTACCAGCTCAATCCGGCTTTCCCCCGAAGCTAGGTGAACAACCCGTCGCAGCATATCCACCTCGATTCTCGGTATCAACCTGCTGCCTGCCGGTATGATCGCGGCAACCCGGGACCGGAAGGACACGTCCGGGAAATCCTTCACAGCCGTGGGCCAGTCCCGGATGTCGATCTCGAATTCCTCCCGGCTGGACAGGCCATCGACAATGGTTCCGGGCATCTTCAGGGCGGCGCGAAACCGGGCTCCCTCCCTGCGTGCCCGCAACGAACACTGCTTCTCCTGCAATGCCAGGTCCGGGGTATCGTAGTAGATCCCGCGGAAGTTTTCCGCCGGCGTATCCGGATTGCCGATGATCCGGCTCCGTATGCGGGATGAAGACAGCACCGCATCGAGGACAGACCGGTCCGCCACGGTGAATTTCAGTTCCTGTTCGAGCAACGCCAGGCGCCTCCGGCTCAGGCCACGGGTTCGACCCGGAGCTTCTGCACCGCGCGGTCCGTTGTGGTTTCCACCACGAATCTGTACCCCTGCTCCACGATGTCTTCGCCCTGCTCCGGAATCCGCCCGAGATGCGCCATGACGAGACCGCCGATGGTGTGGCTGCTCTTGGTGTTGAGATTGATCTCCAGGATGTCGTTCACATCGGATACGGACATCCGTGAATCCAGCAGATAGACACCGTCGTCGAGTTTCTCGAAGATATGGCGCCGGCGCGGCATGTATTCCTCGAAATCGTACCCGACGTCAATGTCTCCCACTACTTCCTCGACAATGTCCTCCATGGTGATGATGCCGATGGCGGAACCGAATTCGTCCACCACCACGGCCATGTGATCGTTCCGTTTCCTGAGGACCGGCAGCAACTGATCGATCGTTTGGAACGGGAGCACATAGTGGGCCGGCTGGATCAGTTCCGAGAGCTGCTTCCTGGGCAGAGACTTGTCCATGAGGTCCCAGGTCGTCAGGGTGACGATGCCGATGATGTTGCTGATGTTGCCGTCGAACACGGGCAACCGGTTGAAACCGTACCGGCGGACCGATGCCATGGCCCTGAGGATGTTCCGGTTCCGTTCGATGGCGGTGACCTCGCTGATGGGAATCATTGCCTCTCCCACCGTGGTTTCCCCAAAGCGGATGACCCGCTTGATCCGGCTGCGGTCGAACGCATCCAGTTCCGAGGTCAATTCCGTCATCTCCACCACGGACCGGATTTGCTCCCGTGTCATGAACACGTTCTGCTCCACCTTACCGCCGCCAAAGACCCGCGCGAACAGGCGCGCGATCCGGGAAAACAGGAAGATCACCGGATAGAAGATGATAGAAAACAGCCGGAGCGGATAAATGGCGATCGGTGCGATCCGGTCGGATTTCTGCTGGTAGATGCTCTTCGGGACAATCTCCCCCAGAATCAACAGCAAGGGGGTGAACACCGCGAACGCCCAGAATTCCCCAGTGTCCCCGAACAGGTTGATGAACAGGATGGTCGCCAGGGTCGTCAGGGCCACGGTGGCGATATTGGTGCCGACGAGCGTAGTTCCCAGCATGATCTCCGGCGTCTTGTACAGGTGCAGTACCTTCCTGGCCCCCTTGTCGCCCTGGTTGGCGCGGGCGTTGAGTTTCACCTTGTCACAGTTGACCAGGGCGATTTCCGAGCCGGAGAAGAAACCCTTCAGAAGTAGCAGGAAGACGATCAGCAGAACGACTAGAATGACGGTCATGGCTCGGTCCCCGTACGCGGGGCCTCGAATGCATCCCCGTTGTCATCGAACTGGTCCGCCTCCTCTTCTCCGATGATCTCGAGTTCCTCATCGATTCCCTCCTCGACCTCCTCCGCATCAGGACGATCCAGCGTCTTGTCCTTGAGATCCTCCTGTTCGGTCACATGGACGCTGCTGTCATCGATCAGGTCGTCGAGATCAACCCCCTGGGCGACGCGCACCCTGGCGATCCTGTGTTCGTTCATCTCCAGCACTTCGATCTGGATATCGTCGAACGTCACCCGGTCACCCACCCTGGGCAACCGGTCCAGATGACGGAAGGCCACCCCGCCGATGGTGGTCATTCGGGGATCCAGGATGCCGAAATTGGTCAGGTCATCGAAATCCGTCAACCGCATCTCCCCGGGTACGTCGTACACGTTGATGTCCTTCTCGGTATAGAACTTTGCCGTGGCGGGCGTGCCGCCGCTGATGTCGCCGAAAATATAGCTCAGCACGCCGCGCATGGTGATGAACCCGTCAACCCCGCCGAATTCATTCAGGCAGGCTGCGGCGCGAACCTTGTGCTGCTGGAAAAAATCGAACATCTCATCCACCTTCTTGGTCAACGGAACCACCACCGGCGGATGCATCACCTCCTCGATGGACATCCTGTCAATATCCTTGTCGTCCAGCACCAGCCGCAGGATGTCCTCGGCATGGAGAAAGCCCACGAGATTGTCGCGGTGGGTCTTGAATACCGGGACCCTCGGATGACGGTAGGCGATGAATTTCTCCACCACCTCGGTAAAGGGCATGTCGTGGTTGATGAACGCCATCTGGGTGCGGGGCGTCATCACCTCTACGATTTCCGTCTCACCGGCGTCCAGCAGGTTGTAGATCAGCGCCCGCTCGGTGGCGTCGAGCACGCCCTCTTTCGAAACCTGTTCCACGAGGGTCAGGAATTCGTCCACCTGAAGAATGTTGTCGGCGGTCTTGGCCTCTCCCACCATCCAGGTGGTGATCCGGTCCGCGATTTCCCGGATGACCCAGATCACCGGCGAGATCAGATGAACCCACAGCTTCATCGGCACCGCCACGATGCGCGCGCTGTATCGCACCGGGTTCGAAACGGCGACGGTCTTGGGCGTCACCTCGCCGATCAGGAGCAGCAGCGGTACCATGACAATCAGGTTGATCCAGCCTGCATCCTCCCCTCCGTACAACACCACGAGGATTCCCGCCATGTTCACGGATGCTGCGATATTGACCAGTTCGTTGCCGGAAAGTATCGAAATGATCAGCCTTCGGGGCTGATCCAGCAGTTCATGGATGGTTTCGGCGCGGGGATTCCGTTCCCGCCGAAGCTGCTGCAGATCCAGCCGCGACAGCGAAAAAAGAGCGGTCTCAGAACTCGAGAAGAACGCGGATCCGGCGAGCAGCAACAGCTGTACGCAGAGCCGGACGATCATGTCCGGTTCTGACAAGAGGGCCGTGTCGAACGTGAAAAATCCGATCACGGAGGCCCAGTACTGACCAAGTTCTGACAGCAACTGCTGCATGCGGCAATGGGTTGTAGATGTTCAGGCCGAAACTCGACCCGGGTATGTCGTTCATCGCTGGCGCGAATGCCCAAGAGTTGAAACATCCTTAATATCGCTTAATATCGAATTGATTTCAATAGCTAAACCCTCACAAGGCATTTCCCTGTTCCTCACAAATCTGTCATATCATTGGGTTACAATCGAAATCCAGATTCTTCATTGCCCCGGATTGATCACTCCCGTGAATGCGCCCAGCGACACAATGGCCCTCAAAGAGACCAAAGACCCGCAGGTGAACACTGTCACCCGCGGGGAGGATGACGCCGTTCGCCGGGTGGCTCGCAGGAAAATGACGGCCTGCGGACGGGAAAGCGACAGCCCCCCGGTTTCCCTGGACGACCCTTCCCTCTATCTCAACCGCGAACTCACCTGGCTGCAGTTCAATCGCCGCGTGCTCCACGAGGGCATCGATCCGAGAACGCCGCTCCTGGAACGGCTGAAGTTCTTCGCGATCTTTGCGTCCAACCTCGACGAATTCTTCATGAAACGGATCGGCGGACTCAAGCTGCAGGTTGCCGCCGGGGTGAGCGAACTGACCGTGGATGGCGCCACGCCGCAGACCCAGCTGGACAAATGCTGGGCACTGGTCCGGGAAATCGAGGCGGAACGGGACCGGCAATTGCCGAAACTGCTTGAGGATCTCAGCCACTATGAGATTCGGATCAGGCGGTATCTCGACCTGGATTCCCTGGAAAAGGAGCAGATTCGGGAGTATTACCTGGACAACATCTTTCCCCTGATCACCCCCCAGGTGGTGGATCCGGCACACCCGTTCCCGTTCATTTCCAATCTGTCCCTCAACATCCTAGTCACCATACTGGGCGACCCGAACCAGGGGGCGGGCGACAAGGACCTCAATCTTGCGCGGGTGAAAGTGCCCATCGGTGTCGGCGTGCCGAGATTTCTCCAGATCTCCGACCGCCATCACTATGTTCCGCTCGAGGAGGTCATCGCCCATAACCTGGACATCCTTTTCCCGGAAGTCACGATCATTGCCCATGACTTTTTCTTTGTCGCCCGCAATGCCGCCGCCGAGCGGGTCGAGTCCGGTGTCAACGACCTGCTGGAACTGATTGAATCCGAGCTCAGGGACCGCCGTATCGCACCCATCGTGCGGGTGGTGGTCAGCGAGGGCATGAACGAGGTGCGAAAGAGTCTTCTCGCCGCGGAGCTCGGACTGAACGGCGAAACGGACGTGTTCGAGACCACCACCCTGATGGCGCAGCGAAACCTGTTTCAGCTTGCCTCCCTGGCGGTGCCGGAGTTGCACGATCCGCCGCACCATCCCGTGGTCCATTACCGTCTGCAGGACACCCAGCGCAGTATTTTCTACATCATTCGCGAAGCGGAGTCGCTGCTCCTGCAGCATCCCTATGAATCCTTCGCACAGTCCGTGGTGCGTTTCCTCGGGGAGGCTTCCCGGGATCCCAAGGTCCGTGCCATCAAGATGTCCCTGTATCGCACCGACGAGGAAACTCGGATCGTTGACCTGCTGATCGGCGCCGCGCAGAACGGCAAGCAGGTTGCCGTGGTGGTGGAACTGAAAGCCAAGTTCGACGAGGCGGCCAATATCCGGTGGTCGGAGCGGATGGAGCAGGCCGGCATCCACGTGACCTACGGCGTGGTTGGCCTGAAAACCCACAACAAGGTCATCCTGGTGGTCCGCCAGGATTTTTCAGGCCTGCGCCGTTATGTCCACATCGGGACCGGCAATTACCACGGCGGTACCGCACGCGTCTACACGGATATCGGGATCCTCACCTGCGAGGAGGATATCGGCCACGACGTCACCGAACTGTTCAACTACCTGACCACCGGCTATACCCCCAAACGCCACTACCGCCGGATACTGCCCGCCCCCAAGCACCTGAAAAAGGCGCTCATCGCCAAGATCGACCGCGAAATCGAACTGCACAGCGAAAAAAGCCCCGGGCTGATCCAGATGAAAACCAACGCGCTCGAGGACCGGGACATTGTCCGGGCCCTTTACCGCGCATCCGGCGCAGGGGTGCGCGTGGAACTGATTGTCCGCGACTCCTGCCGCCTGCGTCCCGGCCTGCCTGGCGTATCGGACAACATCAACGTGATCAGCATCGTGGGCCGGTTCCTGGAGCACAGCCGGATCTTCTACTTCCGCAACGGTGGCCGGGAAGAGTACCTCATCGGTTCGGCTGACCTGATGACCCGGAACCTGGAAAGCCGCGTGGAGGTGGTCACGGACATCGTCACGAAGCCGCTCAAGAAGGAACTCCGACTGATCCTCGACACCCTGCTCGATGACCAGCGAAACGCATGGGACATGCTCCCGGACGGCAATTACGTCCAGCGCAGGCCCGACAAGGACAATGACATCGGCAGCCAGATGAAGCAGGCGGAATACGCGCATGACCGCCTGACCAGCAAGCGCCACCGCAAACTGATGCGGGGTGTCGGGTTGCGCAAGCGGAACTGACCCCGCGAATCCGTTACCGGATGTTCACGGGTGCGGCGGTCAGGGCCCGCCACCCCCGGGCCCGTCGGGAGATACCGCAGTCGCACGATACCGTGACGTTCAAAAGTGGCGAGTGCTTCGGCCAGCAATTCGTCACTGGACGTGCCTGCCGGACCGTCGAAGGTTGGCGGTTCGGCAAGGTGTTCCACGGTCCAGAAGGTCCGCTTGAGGGGGCGAGGGCCCGGTATTCGCAGGCATGCGTCCAGAGCCATCCGGGGTGAAACCGGCTTTGGTGTCCGTCACTGAACGAGACGCTGCCCGCACCGTCGTTGTCGATGCGGGCATCCCGGGCGACGATGTCAAGGGGCACGTCACGGATATCCAGGAGCTGTTCCTGAGGTGCCCTGGTTGAGGCATTGCCCGCAGGCGCAGTTGTAACGCAGCCACATGGGATGAAACCGGCGGGTCTTGCCGTCCTGCCACGCCACGTCGACATGGCCGCCATCGACTTTCACCATGCCGACCGGCGAAGGGGTGGTCCACACGAGATGGTCAGGTGTCAGTATGGCGCTCATGACTGTAGGCGGGTTACGGCGATTCCGGATCCCGCGGTTCAGTGGGACACGCCGCTCGTTCCGACTGGCGCGGTCCTGGATTCGCTGCGAAGCATCTGCCTGGTGGGGGAGTCATTTCCAGCACGAAAGTTCCGTATCTCTGCGTTGGTCGAGACCGGCCCGCATCGCCCCGTCCGGTGCGTGATCAACGATACGGCATGGCATGGCGGGGTGTCCGACGGCTCAAAACCCCTGTTCGGAAACCCCTGGTTCCGGTGCCGCACCCCCGGGGCGCCCGGCAGCCCGCGGCACATTGGCGGCAGCGGGCCGGGCCGGCATCTTCCGAACCGCTACCAGTCCCCCAACTGGACGGTATCGATGCTCTCGTCCTCGAGCATCACGGGTATGCCGTCGACCACGGGATATACCTTGCTGCCGTTCCTCGTGACCAAGGCTTCACGGAGCATCTCCGTTACCTGGTCTCCACCATGATTTCGAACGCCCCCCCCTTCGATTGCATGGTTCAGGAGCTCGAGTTTGCCGGCAGGCAATACCGAGACCGGTTGCTTGGTAACCGGACAGACCAGGATTTCCAGCAGTTTGCGATCGATGGTCATGATGATCCTGCAGTCAGGAAGTTTTTCTGAACGGCAACAATAACATTCCTGAAAGAGTCATGGCAGCGGCCGTATCCTCCGAAGCGATTCCCGGACCGGACGCCGTTTCCGGGTAGGAGGCCTTGTACGTTCCGAATATTCGATCCCAAAGGGACAGAACCAGCCCGAAGTTCCGGGAATATTCCGATTTCAGGGCGCTGTGGTGAACGCGGTGCAGCCCCGGGGTGATCAGCAACAGCGCCAGGAACCGGTCGGCTCCGGGGCGGATGCGTACATTGCCGTGAATCCAGAGTGCCATGACGGCAACCACCAGTTCATACAGGATCACACCGAGCAACGGAACCCCCAGCAGGAAGACAATGCCGCCCTTGAACAGGATCGTCAACGCGGTTTCCACGGGATGGGTCCGGAAGGTGGTCAGGACATCCAGTGCCGGATCAAGGTGGTGGATCCGGTGGAACCGCCATAGCAGCGGGATACCGTGCCAGGCGCGATGCCACCAGTAGGACGCCAGATCCAGTACCAGCCAGGCAATGACGATCTTCGTCCAAAGCCCCATCTGAAGGTTGTTGAGAAGCCCGAACTGGCTGAACAGGGCGATGAGCGCGAACGCGGACAGGGTAAGCGGTGCAGCCAGCAGCATTGCCAGTTGCACCAGGGCGTTCACCAGCTGAAGCCCGATGTTGCCGGACGCCCTGCCCCGCCATTGATGCGTCCGGTTCGGCAAGAGCCGCTCGAGGACGCCAATCAGGATGAATCCCGCCAGGAAGACCTCAATCCGGATCACTTCCGAGGCCTGGAGCCACTGCGGCATCGCTCCGGATGAAATCATGCGGACTCCGAGATCCTCGGGGCAGTGACCCCGGGCCTTTCCGGAAAATGTTTCATTGCATGCCGCATCAGGAGATCGTTGCTAGACACCGGGCTCCCGGCGCATCTTCCCTGATATCCGCGGAGGCGGATATCGGCATCATCCCGGCCGGGTTGGTACCGGGCGGTCATGGGGTTCCGCCTGGCCGCACGGGTTTCCGGCCGTCTGTCCTGAAGGGATCTGCGGCATACCGGGAGAAATGCATTGGATCGAATACTACCAGGCAGTAAAATGAGTTGACCTGACATAATTTTCTTACCCGCTCTGAGTCTGGCATCGTCCGTTCAGAATCCAAGTCCCTTCAGCAGGTTTTTTTTCAGTTTTTCCTTGCCTTCCTCAAGCTTCTTCCTGATCAGATTCTCCAGGTCCTGTTCCGGCTCTTCAACCGACCCGTTTGTGGCAGTCGTCTCCTGCCCCTTGTCCCGGGCGGCATTCTCCGGCTCCTCCTGGGTCAGCTTCTGCAGGGGAATCCCGACTTTCTCCAGCAGCTTTCTTTTCAGTTCCTTCTTCGCCCGTTCCTGCACCAACGAGGCAAGATCCAGGGTAAAGCCGGGCTCGGCGAGCGGCCCTCGAATCCTGAGCGGAATGCGCGCGCCTTTCAGATCCCCGAGGGCTGCGCCGTCCTGACCTTCCACGGTGTCGACAATATTGACGTCAACACTGTAGTCGATCATGTCCCCGGGCAGATTCAACTCACCCCGGCCCTCGATGCGGAACAGAGGCGCCTTCAGGGCGAAGTCGTCGTTGCGGAACACGCCGTTGGCGACCCGGAAACTGCCGGCCAGTTCGGCGAATCTGGTTTCCGCTTCCGGCTTCACGCGGGCGGTGGCCTCCCCGCCTTCCAGGCGGGCCGCCAGGGACTCAAGTTCCAGCAAAGCAGCCTGGAGGTCGTAGCCCTTGAGTGCGCCGTTGTGCAGGCGGAAGGAGATGCGGCCATCCAGGGACCGGACCAGTTGATCGACGTCGACTCCACGCCCCGAAAGCGCCAGGTCCAGATTACCGGTGCCTTCGACCTTCCCGGTGATGTCCAGGGAATGGAGCAGGCTGCCCACGTCCAGTCGCCTGGTCTGTCCGCTCAATTCCAGGGCGGGCACATCCGTGGATACGTCGTAGACAAGCTGCGCCTCGACGGTTCCACCGAAGAGATTGGCTGTCACCGGAGCGAGTCTGAATATGTCCCTTGAAGAGCGTACACGCACATCGACATCTTCAAGGGTCATGACGGAGGCAACCAGTGTTCCGATCCGTACACGACCATCGGCGTCTAGTCCGCGCAGCGGCGCCAGGGGCAGGAGCAGTTGTTCGCCGGCGGAAGCTTCCTGTCCCGCGATGTTGTCCGTTGCGCCAAGCAGGGCATCAAGATCCAGCCGATCCGCCTGCAGATCAAATGTATACCCCGGTGAGGAAAGGTTCTGCAGGCCCATGGTTCCCTGAACCCGCATGCCGTCCAGTTCCGCCTCCAGTCCACTGACATCGAGACTGTTGTTTCCGATCGTGAATTCAAGCTTCGCATGCGTGGATTCCGGGATCGCAGGAGGGATTTCATCCAGCAGTGCGTTTCGCCCAAGAAAGTCTGCCAGGCCGTCAGCCATGACCTCCAGGTATCCACTGGCATCCATCACAGCCACACCATCGAATACCCTGCCCCCCGTCATGCGTCCGTTCAGGTCGAAGCCGTCCTGCTGAATCCTGAAACCCGCAAGATCCAGTTTCCCGCTGTCCGGATCGTGCACAAGGGTGGAGATGTCCACACGGGTTTCATGCCCCCGGTAAACAAATTCAGCCACCACGGAATTTGCCGCAACTGCGCCGCCGTCAAGACTGGCGCCGCCGACCAGTCGAATCTCCGAAAGCGGGATTTCCGGAAGCGTCAGCATCTTCTGCAAGCCGTTCCGGGCAACAAGATTCCCCACATCGTTCACGGCCAGGTCGACACGTCCTGCCAGCTTGCGGGCCGACGGGTCGGATACCAGGCTTTCACCCGTCAGGCTTGCGTCCAGCCTGAAATCCTTCTGCTGCACCCGGATTGTTGGCAATGCCAGGGCCTCGCTTCTCAGGTTGTACTTCAGCTCATCGATTTCCATTTGAGTGGGCAGACCGTCCACCTGTGCCGCAACTCTCAAGTACCGCAGTTGGAGCTCATGGTCTGCGAACGCAAATGCCACGGCCCCCTCGACGTCAGTGTACGTTGCCGGAAGTTCCACTCTATCAAGTCCATTGCTGCGCAGCAGGTGACCGACATCCCCGCTCCGGATGCTGAAGTCACCTTCGAATTCCGGCGAAAGCGAGCCGGTGATACTGAACGATGCCGTCAGCCTGGTATCCTCCTGTGTCAGTTCAAGCGACGGCAGCGCCAGTGTCTCGTCGGAAAGATTCAGGTTTACCGATGGCATGACCAACTGCGATGCAACTCCGCCGACCTCCACATCAGCAATCACTCCATTGACCGCTGCCAGGCCCGCCTCCAGGGCATAGGACACCTTCTGCACACCGAGTTCCGCCCTGCCTGTATCCGTCGAAAGGATCAGCCCGGTATCCGCCAGGGACACAGACGCCATGTTCTCACTCAGTGTGACGGTGGTTTCCATTTCCAGGCGCCCCGGTGCCGGCAGCAGGTTTCCCGTCGCATCCAGGGACAGGGTGACATCCAGTGGCTCGCCCGGCACCAGCATTCCAGTGGACAGGGCGAGATCCGAAAGGATCAACTCGTCACCCGCGGCTGCATTACGCCAGATGATCCGCCCGTCCGTGACCGACACCCCCTGCACCGCCAGTCCCGCAAGTGCCGCGGCTTCCCGTTCATTGCTGTCCGCACCGTACTCTCCGACCAGGCCCATCAGGTCGTCCCAGTTGGTGCGCCCGTCAGCCGCGGTCAGCAACTGCACCACCGGGGTATCCAGCACCACGGTACCCACCTCCACCCGACGTTTGACCAGCGGAAGCAGCTTCACCTTGATGCGGGCATTGTCCGCACTGATCATGGGGACATCGCCGAATCCGTCGGCGTTCGACAGTTCCAGGGGGCCTGTTTCAACACCGACCCAGGGAAAGAAGGTCAGCTGCAGATCACCGGCAAGGTCGAGTTTCCGGCCGGTTTTTTCTTCCACCAGCATCGAGATCTGCGGCTTATAGTCATTGGGGTCCACCAACTGGATCACCACCAGCACGGTGCCGACCGCGAGCACCACCAATGCCATCAGTACCCAGGCCGTCCTCTTGATCGATTTCATCCTCAATAGCGGTTTCAACGGTTGTCCCGTTTATCAGGCGGTCTGCAGGTGTCGTGCGGTATCCGGAACTTTCGCGGGCAGGCCGGCCACGGTTGCGCCATCGTCCCCGCCGGCGTCTTCGACGTACCGCAGTGCCTGTTCGATCACTTCGGTCCCGGCACCCCGCCGCGGACCGTACTCCGACAGGTGACGCCGCCAGGACTTCGCGCCGGGCTCACCGTAGAACAGCTGTAGCATGTGTCGTGTCATGTGACGCAGATGGACGCCACGGGACAGCTCGCGCTCAATATACGGCAGGTAGCGGGCAACGACATCGAGGCGGGACCTTGGCCTGCCGGACCAGCCTTCACCGAACAGGGACCCATCCACTTCCGCCAGCAGCCACGGGTCCAGGTAGGCCTGCCTTCCCATCATCACCCCGTCCACTTTCCCGAGATGCTCCCTGGCCTGGTCCAGATCGGTGACCCCGCCATTCAGGGTAAACCGCAGCTTCGGGAAATCCTCCTTCAGCCTGTAGACGGTGTCGTACCTGAGCGGAGGGATGGTGCGGTTTTCCTTCGGACTCAGCCCCTTCAGCCAGGCTATGCGGGCGTGGATGATGAAATGCTCGCAGCCGGCATCGGCGTTGACGCGGATGAAGTAGGACAACGCATCGTAACTGTCCCGGTCGTCGATGCCGATCCTGGTCTTGACGGTGACGGGAATGGAAACCGCCCTTGTCATCATTGCCATGCAGTCGGCCACCAGTTCCGGTTTCGCCATCAGGCAGGCGCCGAAGAGTCCTTTTCGAACACGGTGACTCGGGCATCCGACATTGAGGTTGACCTCATCATAGCCCCGTGCCTCCGCCAGCCTGGCGCAACGGGCCAGTTCTCTCGGATCGGAGCCACCCAGCTGTATGGCAACGGGATGTTCGCTGTCATCGAAACCCAGGAAGCGTTCACGGTCCCCGTGAAGAATGGAACCCGTGACCATCATCTGTGTATAAAGCCGGACACGGCGGGAAAGCAGCCGCAGGAAAACGCGGCAGTGTCGATCCGTGATGTCCATCATGGGGGCTACGGAGAATTCACGGCCGGCAAATAACTGCTTGCTCATGGCTTTTGGATCATACCATCCGGCAGCGGATAAATTGGCGGGATTTCCGCAGACCGGCGAATGATCTGGAGCGGTAATTTCCCCCCTGAAGGTGTTGCATTTTGCTGCACGAAAGGTCAATCTCCGCATCCCCGACCTGAAGTAGTCTTGTGACCTCGACTCTTGACCAGGCACTGTCCGCCATTGCCGTCGACGGCCTGGATGTCCATTTCCGTCAACTGAGGCGGGGGATCGAAAAGGAAAGCCTGCGGGTCAACCCGGATGGCATGCTGGCCCAGACCCCTCATCCCCGGGCGCTGGGGTCCGCGCTGACCCATCACTCCATCACGACGGACTACTCCGAGGCGCTGCTGGAGTTCGTCACGCCCATCCACACGGATATCGACCACCTCCTTCGGGAACTGACCGATATCCACCACTACACCTACCAGAATCTGGGCGATGAAAAACTGTGGGTCAACAGTATGCCCTGCGTCGTTCTGGGTGAGCAGGCGATCCCCATAGCCCGTTATGGCAGTTCCAATATCGCCAGGATGAAGGAAGCCTACCGGCGCGGTCTGGGACACCGCTACGGCCGGCTCATGCAGACCATCGCGGGCATTCACTACAACTTTTCCCTGCCGGAGCCATTCTGGGAGGATTACCTGTCTACTGACGACCCGGACCGCTTGATCCGGGGGCGCTCCGCCAGTTACTTTGCACTGACGCGCAATTTTCTGCGGCATTCCTGGCTGGTGTGCTACCTGTTCGGCGCATCGCCGGCGGTCTGCAAGACCTTCCTCAAGGGGCGCAAGCACAATCTCGCCGAATTCAAGGAACACAGTTTCTATGCGCCCCATGCCACTTCCCTGCGCCTGAGCGGGCTGGGTTACAGCGACGATGTCCAGTCCACGCTTGAGATCTGCTACAACAACCTGGACAAATACGTGGCCACGCTACGCCGTGCCATCCAGACCCCCTGGGCGCCCTACGAGGAGATTCCGCCTGTCAGGGACGGTGCCTACCAGCAACTCAACCCCAACATCCTGCAGATCGAAAACGAGTTCTACGCCGTGATCCGGCCCAAGCAGGTCGCCCATTCCGGAGAAAGTCCGTCCAGCGCCCTGCGCGACCGGGGCGTCCAGTACGTGGAGGTGCGAAGCCTTGACCTGGATCCGTTCGTCCCGATCGGCATCTGCTCGGGGACTGTCCGTTTCTTTGACCTGTTTCTGCTGTACTGTCTGTTCAGCGGCGATGCCCCCCTGAGCGAGCGGGAACGCAGGGAGGCGACCGAAAACCGCCACCGGGTAGTCATGGAGGGCCGCGACCCCGAGCTGGTCCTGCAATTCGGCGACCGGGAGATCCCCTTCGACAGGGCCGCCCGGGCGCTCCTTGAGGACATGGCGGATCTGGCCGCAATCCTGGATGGAGTCTGCGGGGGCGACCACTACCGCAACACGCTGTCGACCCAACGTGAGCGAATCGGTGATCCTTCACAGACGCCATCCGCACGCATCATGGATTCCATGGAGCGGGGCTTCGAGAGCTTTTTCACATTCGCGATGCACCAGGCGGAAGAACACGAGCGCTATTTCAAGGATTGGAAGATTCATGCGGACACCCTGTGCCACTATCGCCGGGAAGCGAAGGCCTCGCTGGAGCGGCAGGAAGCGGTGGAGGCAGCCGACTCGATATCCTTCGACGAATTCCTGGCGGATTATTTCCGTCGTCAGAACGGCGCCTGATCGGCTTGAAACCGCCTGCGACACTCCACGTGTGGCAGTGTCTTCCGTGACAGCCGGAAAATGGTTATTCCGGCCGGGACTCAAAGGTCGGTAGTGCACAGACCGAATCCTCCAGGGTGGCGAAAGCCGCGACGGCCTCCGCGAGTCCGGGATCGCCCGACGGGTCGTAGGGAACCAGCGGCAGCAGCCCGCCCACCCGCAGGATGTGATAGGCGGTGATCGGGGACAGTACATCATCCGGATCGATGTCGTCGGAGACAGCTGACCGCCTCGGAATGCGTGGAATGCAGGTGAGCCACCTTTCCCGCCGCGGGCCGATGCCGATACATGATCAGGTGCCGACAGGATTCCTTGGTGGCCCAGTCCCCGGAGATTCGTAGCCCCCGTCCGTCAGGCCGGGAGATTATTTTCCGGATCGATATCACCCACACAATGGCCAGTTGGCGTCATCAGCCAACCGTCATTAAGGCATACGTTGAGGTTGCCGCCGGCGCCGAATGTGGGCCTGCGCCCAAACAGGGATCGGACGGTATTCGCGATCCTGTCGCGCAGTGCGGTTTCGTTCATGGCAGCAGGGAGAATGATTTTTCGAAGAAATCCGCTCCGCCGAAATTGCCGGATTTCAGCGCGAGAGCGATCGGCGGGCTGCCGAGGGTTTCCGTCCACGGCACGCCCGGGTCGATTTCGGCGCAGATGCGCATTGCGCGAATCTCCAGCGCCTTGACCACGGCCCCCGCGGTCTCCCCGCCGGCAACCACGATCTGACGGAAGCCGAGTTCCACCACGCGTCCCGCCACAGCCCCCATGACTCCCTCGAACCACGCCCCGGCCAGCACCCGGCCATGGACGCGCTGGTTCTCCCGGACCTCGCGTGGATCGGAAGACGTGTAAAGAAGCACCGGAAAATCCGGGCCCTGCTCGGCAACCCAGGAGACCACTTCCTCCACGCAGTCATCGCGAGCATGGATATCTCCGATTTCGACTTTCCTGGACGGCCACCGGCCCATCACGTACTGGATCTGTTCCCGGGTCTGTTCCGAGCAGCTTCCCGCCAGCACGATCCGCTTGCCGGTGGCAGTGGGAAGCGGTGGATGCACACTTTCGCCGAGCCGCCCGCAGCGCCGGAAGTTCTCGGGCAAGCCCCGGGCGACAGCGGATCCGCCAGTGACCAGAAGATGATCGGCGACGGACAGGCCAATGGCGTCCAGATCGTCATCCACGACTGCGTCAACCACCCCGTACCGGCAATGCTGCGAGACCAGCCCCTCATAGGCCGAAGCGATATCACCACAGCCTGACCGGACAAACGGATAGGGCACCAGGCCGACGTGGTGCCGTGACTGGGCGCCCATCAGCCGGACCAGGTCCGAGTCCTCCATGGGTGTCAGGGGGTGGTCCTTCATGGATGATTCGCTCAACAGCTGGTCGCCGACGAACAGGTGCCCCATGTACACGGTACGGTGGTTCGTCGGGAAGGCCGGACAGACGATGGTGAACGGGGCGCCGAGTTCGTCCACCAGCGCATCCGCAACAGGTCCGATATTCCCGGCAGCTGTCGAATCAAATGTCGAACAGTATTTGAAGAAGAACTGCTCGGCACCGAGCCGCCGGAGCCACCGAAGGGCCGTCAACGATTCTTCGACCGCCCGGCGTACCGGGGCGGTCCTGCTCTTGAGCGCCACCACCACGGCCTCGGCATCCCCCATGGGCATGTCGTCATCGGGCACACCATTCACCTGCACCGTCTTCATGCCGTTCCGCAGGAGCGTGCCGGCGAGATCCGTCGCACCGGTGAAGTCGTCCGAAATGGCGCCGAGCAGGACACTCATCGGGACTCTCCCGGGCCCGTGCGGGCCTTGCAGGATTCCCCCACGGTCACAGTGCCTTCAGCAGGGAGACCACTTCATCCGTCATTTTACCCGTTCCCATCTCCCCCCCGAATTCCACCGGACGCAGGCGGTTCTCGTCGAATCCCCGCCGAACGGCATCCCGGATCATGCAGGCAGCCTCGGCCAGGGACCCATCCGCCAGCGTTTCTCCCAGGTAGTCCAGCATCATGGCGCCGCTCAGGATCGCGGCAAGCGGGTTGGCCCTGTCCTGGTCCATGATATCGGGGGCGCTGCCATGGGCCGGTTGGAACATTCCGATCGTATCGCCGATTTCCGCGCAGGCGGCCATGCCCATGCCACCGACGAGCCCCCCCGCCAGGTCGGAAAGAATGTCGCCGAACATGTTTTCGGTCACCAGGACATCGAATTCCCATGGCCTTCGCACCAGGTCCAGCGCCTGTGCGTCGACATAGTTGTACTCCCGGGTCACCCCGGGATATTCCCCGGCAACCTCGTCGAATATGCCGCGGAAAAATGCCATGGACGCGAATACGTTGGCCTTGTCGACGCAGGTCAACAGCCCGGGACGCCCCTCCTGTTTGCGCTTGTCGGCCAGACGAAACCCGAACCGGTGCAGTTTTTCCGTCGTCGCACGCGTGATCCGCAGCGTATCCTCCACCGCCTCGCTACCGAAGAACCGGCTCCGTCCATGCACCGCAGCGGAATAGAAAAGACCTTCAGTCGACTCTCTGAGGATAACCAGATCGATATCGGCCGCACGGGGGTCGGATAGCCGCCTGGGAATGTTGGGATAAGCCCTGACCGGCCGCACACCGGCATACAGTTGGTAGCGATCACGCAGGCGAAGATGCGGTGATATCTCGGTGCCGTCCGCATGGCGGACTGACGGCAGCCCGATCGCCCCGAGAAAGATCGCCGCACATTCCCCTGCCGCTGCCTCTCCGCCGGGCTCAATGTCCTGGCCGGTACTGCGATAGTAGTTTGCCCCGGCCTCGATTTCCCGATAGGACAGCAGTGAATTGCCGCACACGTCACCGGTGGCATCAATCACCCGCAATGCCGCTTCGCAGACATCGACACCGATTCCATCTCCCTTGATCAGGGCGATAGG
The DNA here is from genome assembly GCA_965213885.1 of Candidatus Poriferihabitaceae bacterium. Classification (GTDB taxonomy): domain Bacteria; phylum Pseudomonadota; class Gammaproteobacteria; order Arenicellales; family Poriferihabitantaceae; genus VYFG01. The sequence goes on along the minus strand of OZ243919.1, from coordinate 1,030,679 downwards.
GACTGTTTCCTGACCCATTGAAAGTGTCACCCTCCCATGAAATTGTGATGTAGTGGTTACTCGCTCCACCGTTGACACCGGGTGGAGTATAAGACTCCCTGCCTTCTCCGGCCCCAGGCGCTACCGACAAGCTCCGGCCGAATGTACCAAGACATTATATCGGGCGCCTGACCACACTTGACAGAGGTGAATCAGTTAGAATCATTGTCCCCATCACGCCCCGGTAGCTCAGTCGGATAGAGCAGCCGCCTCCTAAGCGGCAGGTCGGAGGTTCGAATCCTCTCTGGGGCGCCATCGCACAAGGGTTTAAATTGCACCTGCGGACCCTTGCGCAACGATTTGAACGGGACCTGGTCGGCATGGAAGAAGAGGTGCGAGAACTTGCCGGTGGCGACCGGTGGCGCCTGTCTCCAGCCTTCGACATCAATCCATCTCCATCTCGGCAACGTGTTCTCGAAACCGGCATCATCCAGGGCGGGGCGCTTGAAGCGTCGCTCGAACTGGGCCTTGAGGTGTGCGAATTTTTCGATGACAAGTCGGAAGCCGCCAGGCGGCATGCGGTGGAGATGTCCAGGATCATCGCTGACAATTGGAAGCGGAGCCTTCGCAAGGAGGGATTGTCCGGCGACGACGTCCGCGGATATGAGGATGCCTTTGAGCACGCTGAGGCGGAAAAGGCGTTGAGTCTCGGTGGGTGAGGCCGGGACCGGTGTGGCAAGCTCATCACATTCGGTACAGATCGATGTCGGAAACCGGTCCGGAAGTCTGTTCCGCACCTCCGGATTCGTACATCTGCATGAGAGCAAACCACAGAATTTACTCGAAATTCATGGAGGCCAGACTTGGCCATGGTGTAACATGGCGCCCATCAGGTTACCCCGAATCATTACCAGACGATGGCTGTCGCAAACAATGCCGCACCCGCAGTCCTGGCTGCCGGACAGGTGGCCGCATACCGGGAACACGGTTACCTGTTTCCGGTAAGGATACTCGATGAAGCTGATTCCCGGGGCTACCGGGGCAGGCTCGAGGCCTATGAAGCAGAACTCGGCCATCCGGTGCAAGGCCCCCTTCGCACCAAGCCCCATCTGTTGTTCAGGTGGGTGGACGATTTGATGCGAAACGATACGATTCTCGATTGTGTGGAGGACCTGATCGGCCCGGACATACTCTGCTGGAACTCGTGGTTCTGGATCAAGGAAGGGAACTCCGACCAGTATGTCTCCTGGCACCAGGACAGCCAGTACTGGGGATTGGACACTTCCGGGCTGGTCACGACCTGGTTGGCCTTGTCCACGGCATCCCGGGAAAGCGGCTGCATGCGTGTACTGCCGGGTTCCCACAGCGGAGAACCCCTGCCCCACCAGGACCTGTACCACGACGACAACATGCTCACCAGGGGACAGGAAATCATCGGGGTGGACGAGTCCCGGGCGGTGCACATGCCGCTGCAAACCGGTGAGATGTCCCTGCACAACATCGGCATCGCACATGCCTCCGGGCCTAATCGTACAAATGATCGGCGAATCGGCCTGTCCTTCCACTACATGCCCGCCGGTTCACGGCAGATGAAGGCATCCTGGGACTGCGCCTCACTGGTACGGGGGAAGGACCGGTTCGGCTATTTCGAACTGTCGCCCAGACCCCGCCATGATCTTGACCCGATCACCGTGGCCCATCACGGCAAGGCCACGGACGCGATACGGGAATTGCTGTTCCAGGGAGCGAAAAGGGTCCGTCCCACCATCTAGCCCGCCCTGAGCCCAGTTCGATGCAGCCAGTGTTCCCGGTCCTTTGCTGGTTGGCGCTTCCGACCTTCCCCTTCTCCCGACCCGGGTCGGCCCCTGAAGCGAACGGATTCCACCACTTGGCCAGAAGCGCCGTCGCGATCCTCATGCTGGCATGGACAGCCATTGCCGAGGCCGATGACCTGAAGATCGGGGTGCTCGCATTTCGTGGGCATGACGCGGCGCTGGGGCGATGGTCAGCCACCGCGGAGTACCTGACCCGGCAGATTCCTGGACACCGTTTTGTCATCGTCCCGCTCGACCTCACGCGCATGTCCGATGCAGTGGCATCGGGATCACTGGATTTCGTTCTGACCAACACCGGGCACTACGTGGTGCTGGAGTCGAATTTCGGTGTATCCAGGCTGGCCACGCTCAAGGTTCACCACCAGGGAAAGGACTACACCCGCTTCGGTGCCGCGATCTTCACCCGCGCGAACCACCCGGAGATCCGGGGCATTCGGGATCTCGCGGGACATTCTTTCATGGCAGTCAGCCGGGAGGCATTCGGCGGTTTCCAGATGGCGTGGCAAGAGATGCTGGACCACGAGATTGACCCGTTCCTTGATCTGGGTTCCCTGGAATTCGTTGGATTTCCCCAGGACGACATCGTGCATGCCGTCCTGGCCGGTGAAGCGGATGCCGGCACCGTCCGTTCCCGAACATTGCACCGGATGGCTACAGAGGGCCTGGTGGACCTCGGGAAGGTCCGAGTACTGGGGCAGCGCAAGGATACCGCCTTTCCATTCCCCCTCAGCACCCGCCTGTATCCCGAATGGCCGTTCGCCAAGACCCGCAGCACTCCCGATCACCTGGCACAGGAAGTGGCAGTCGCGCTCCTTGGGTTGCCGGTTGACAGCGAGGCGGCCCGCAAGGCCGGCGCCAGATGGACCATCCCCCTCGACTACGGATCGGTGCATGCGCTCTTCCGCCAACTGGAGATCGGACCCTACAGCGATCTGGCCAAGCCGGGGCTCGACAAGGTGTGGCGGGAGTACAAGCTGTGGATCCTGCTCGGAGCCGCCATGCTGGCGGCTGCCCTGCTGGTATCCCTGCTGGTTGGACGCGCCAACCGGCGGATCAAGCTGTCGGAGTCCAGGCTCCGCCGGGAAGTGGACCAGCGGCGCCGGACCGAAAAACTGCTGCAGGCACACAGGGACAGCCTGGAACGCCGGGTATCCCGGCGCACCGCCGCACTCGCGGAAGCCAATGAATCCCTGCGCCGCAGTGAAGCCACGTTGCGCCGACTGCATGAAGTATTCGCGGCATCCAGGGACACCCTCGAGGCGCAGATCGACAAGCTGATCAACGAAGGCTGCCGCTATTTCCGGCTGGCCACCGGTTGCCTTGTCCCCGTGGATCCGGAGGCGCCGGACACGACCCTCGCGCCATTCGAATCCGACTGGCGGCGGACCGCGGCATCCTCCCGTACCCTGCACGCACTCGTGCTGTCCCGTCTGCGGCAGGAGCGTGGGTTCGTGGCGCTGGCCGATGTCCGAAGGTCGGATCAGGACGCGCCGCGAGGGGCCGTACTCGCAGCCCCCGTGACCAGGGAGGGACAGATGACCGCCTGCCTCGTTTTTTCGGACCCGACGCCGCGGGAACGAAAATTTTCCGATGTGGATGTCGATATCCTGATGCTGATGGCCGGGTGGGTGGGCAGCGCCCTGGAAAAACGCGAAATCAGCCGCTTGGCGGAAGAGCACCAGCTCCAGCTGGCCCATGTCACGCGCCTGAGCAGTATGGGAGAAATGGCCGCGGGTATCGCCCATGAACTCAACCAGCCGCTCACCGCGATCATCAACTACGCCAATGGCTGTTCAAGGCTGATCCGACGCGACCCCGGCGCAGCGGAAGAGCTGGAACGCGCCATCGGCCTCATCGGCAACGATGCCCATCGCGCCGCGGAAATCATCCGCAGACTGCGGGAATTTCTGCGGTATGGGGATCTGCGCAGCGAAACGTTCTCACTGTCCGGCTGCGTCGGAAATGCCCTGGAGATGCTCGGCGGCCGGCTGCGGCAGCTTGGCGTGAGGGTATCCATGGATGGAGACCTGGCCGACGACCGGGTACATGCCGATCATATCCAGGTCGAGCAGGTCATTATCAACCTGCTGCTGAACGCCATGGATGCCCTGGCCGACAGACCGTCGATCGATCGGCGGGTCGGCATCCATCTTGCGGACGTCGACGGCGAAATCCACCTGAGCGTGTCGGATAACGGCAGCGGCATTCAGGAAGGCGCACTGGAATGTGTCCTTCACCCGTTCTATACGACCAAGCCCGGTGGAATGGGCATGGGTCTGTCGATCAGCCGTTCCATCGTGGAGGCCCACGGGGGCGCCCTCAAGGTCAGGCGCATGGACGATGGCGGAACCGAGGTGAGCTTCACCCTGCCGGGACGGCCGGAAGCGGCAAGGGCGATCGGAGCATGATTTGCTGACCGGGGAAAACGGGGAAGTCGTCTACATCGTCGACGACGATGCACCGGCACGGGAATCCCTGTGCTGGCTTTTGCACACCGAGGGAATCGGGACCCGCGCGTATCCTTCCTCGGAAGCGTTCCTGGATGCCTGGAGCCCGGACTGGAGGGGGTGCATCATGCTGGATGTACGTATGCCGGGGATGGACGGTCTGTCGCTCCTGGAAGTCCTTCTGGCCCGCAGCAATGCCCTGCCGGTCATCGTGCTCACCGGGCATGCCGATGTCACCATGGCCATTCGCGCGATGAAGTCCGGGGCATTCGATTTCCTCGAGAAACCGTATCCCGACCGGGAACTGCTTTCTGCCGTTGGCGCCGCACTGGACCGTAACCGGGAGCGTACCAGGAAAGTGGCGCGCTCCCGCAGGGCACGGGTCGCTCTGGATGCGCTTACCCCGCGGGAAAGAGAGGTACTGGAGTTGATCGTGGAAGGTCTGACCAACAAGGCCATCGCAGACCGGCTGGGAATCAGCGAAAAGACCGTGGAGGTCCACCGGGGCAGGGTCATGTCCAAATCCGGAGCGGATTCGCTGTCGGCACTGGTCCGCATGTGGCTGGAGACTTCCGAAGCCACCCGCCCGGATACGGGATTCCCCTAATGGCCAACAGCCGGACGCAGGCATACAATGCGATGTCCGACCACACCGATAGAGGAAAATCCATGAACACCATTGTCAAGATTGCGCTGGGCGCGGCGATGGCCTCGCTTTTCTGGGTCACCGCGGCCATGGGCGCGGAATCCGGCTATGAGAAACAGAAAGTCGTCTACCACATCAACTACGACAACCCGAAAGCCCAGGCAGGGGCGCTCAGGAACATCCAGAACCATATCAACGCTGTGGGTGCGGAGAACCTGGACCTGAAAGTGGTCCTGCATGGCAATGGACTGGCGCTTCTGCTTGATCCGGATTCGCTGGAGAAGCTCGGCAAGTTCAAGCATGCCAATGCCAACGAGGTAATGGCTGCCAAGATCACCGGCCTCAAGGACCAGGGGGTTGCCTTCCAGGTCTGCAACAACACCGTCAAGGGTCGCAAGGTGGACTACACCACGGACCTTTATGACGTCTCCGAGGAGGACATCGTCCCCAGCGGTGTGGCGGAAGTCGCCAAGCTGCAGGCTCTTGGTTATTCCTATATCAAACCCTGAGATCCTCGACGATATTCGTCACCGATGGCCGGGCCGCCGGTTTCCGGCGGCCTTTTTCCCTGTTTTCCGCACGACCATGACAGGTGCCGCCCGGCGTATACACGGACTGCTGCCCGCCTGCCTGGTACTGCTGGTACAACCGCCTGCACTGGCCACGGACTTCCGGCAAACTGGATGACCTCTCCCCGGCGTCACCGGAAGAATTCCGGGCACCGGGGCAGTGGCTGGTCGTGTTGATATGGGCCTCGGACTGCCCCGTCTGAAACCGGGAGGCCCATGCCTACCGGGATGTTCATTTCGCCCACAACGACCACGATGCGTCCGTCCTTGATATTTCCCTGGATGGCAGAGCCAAACTCGAAGAGGCGCGCGCATTCGTCAGCCGGCACGACGTGGACTATCCGAACCTCATCGGCGAACCGGCCCAGGTGGCGGAGTTCTACAGGGCCGCAACCGGGACACCCTGGGTCGGGACACCCTCATTTCTCATATACAGTTCCAAAGGGAATCTCGCCGCCAAGCAGGCGGGGGCCGTCCCAGTAGAACTCATCGAGCGCTTCATCACCACCTGAACTGGCAATTCAATTTGAAAGGGATTCACGCCACAGTCCTGCTATACGGGCTGCTTGTCCTGCAGGCCCACGCCGCGGATTATCCGCCCGTCCCGGTCTCCATGGAGCCTGTCCGCATTTCGGATCATGTCTACTATGTTGAGGGTGCTGCCGGCACCGCAACGTTCAATGCCGGCTTCACATCGAATGCGGCATTCGTGGTCACCGGCAACGGCGTGGTGGTCTTCGATGCGTTGGGAACGCCGGCTCTGGGCGCCATGCTGCTGGATACCATCCGCTCCGTCACCGACGAACCGGTCAGGCTGCTCTACATCAGCCATTACCACGCCGATCACATGTACGGTGCACAGGTGTTTGACGAACTGGACGTCGAGATCATTGCGCCGGATGGCGCCGTACACTACCTCTCCGGGGAAACCTGGTGGACCCGGCTGGTGGAACGCCGGACCAGCCTGAGTCCATGGGTCGGCGAGGACACCCGGCTGGCGTTGCCCGACCGCTACCTCGAGGAGGTTGAAACATTCACTCTGGGGGACGTGGATTTCCGCGCGGTAAACCTGGGAAGCGCCCATTCGGATGGCGACCTTGCGCTGTTTGTCGAGACCGACCGTGTACTGTTGTCCGGTGACGTCATCTTCCGCGACCGGATTCCCCTGCTCGGGTCCGTGAATTCCGCGGCCTGGCTGAACATTCTGAAGGACCTGTCGAACTCCGGGGTCAAGGCCATCATTCCCGGCCATGGCAGCCCCGGTGAAAATCCCGAAGAGACCATCGAATTCACCCGGAAGTACCTCATGTTCGTCCGGAACGCCATGCGCGAGGCAGTGGAGGACTGGACGCCGTTCGACGAAGCCTACGAGGCAGTGGACTGGGGCGACTTCTACGAATACCCGGCCTTTCTCGAGGCCAATCGGCGCAATGCCTACAGCGTTTACCTTTCTCTGGAGCAGGAGTCGCTGCAGTAAGTACGGCGCCCCTCCCCGGCGAATCAGCCGGCAGGGCGATATACCAGGATGTCCGCCCTTCGCCGGTATGTTATACAGGCGGATTGCCCGATCCACACATCCCGACCATGCGCCCGGAACACTTTTTCAACCTTGAGGAGCCTGATGGCGGTATTCACAGAGAGTTGGCGCCGGGGATCACCACCACCGTGTACCCGGGTGAGCATGCCATGCTATCGGTGGTCCGGTTCGAGCCCAATTGCAAGGGCAGACTGCACCATCATCCACAGGAGCAGTGGGGATTCTGCCTGGGTGGATCCGGCATCCGTTACCAGGGGGAAAATGCGGTAGAAGTGGGCCGCGGAGATTTCTGGCGGACCCCGGGCGGCGTTCCCCATACCATGGAGTCCGGACCCGACGGACTGGTGGTGATGGATGTATTCGCTCCGCCGCGCAGGGAATACGAAAAGGCCGGCTCCGGGTTTGCCGCGGCGGATCCATGACCGCCGGCGTGTGAACCGCAACCCCGAGGATGGACAATCTTCTCCGGCATGCGCACCCCGGTCCGTCGAACCTTCCCACGGGCACTGTGCACGGAAATCACAACCAGGATTGATCCGGGCTGCCGATCCCCCGACAAGAACCCGCCGGAACCAGCGCACATGCCGCTGGTCGGCTCACGGTACCGGCGCTGGAGTCGCACCCGCCGGGCGCCGGCTTCCGCCCCGCTTTCCAACGGACAGGCGGGGCGGGATGAAACCGGTTCAAGCACGGACCCGCGTCATCTCCGGGTCATAGAGCGCCTGGCGATGGAGTCTGGCCGGAACGCGCCGGGCGGCGACCTCGAGTTCGTAGCTGCCGCAGGCGAGCCAACCGTCTTCCACACCGTCCGGGTTGCGGACGTAGCCGAGACCAATGGCACGGCCCACGGTGTATCCGTATCCGCCGCTGGTCAGCCACCCCACCCGTTCGCCGTCCCGGTAGATCGTCTCCCGACCGATCAGGACGGTATCCGGGACGTCCACGGAAAACCCCATCAGCCGTTTGGCAAGCGGCCCCGACAGTTGCTCCTCGAGTGCCTTGCGCCCCACGAAATCCACCGGGGACTGCAGCTTCACGGCAAAACCGAGACCCGCCTCAAGGGGCGTATGATCCGGCGTCAAATCGGTTCCCCATGCTCGGTAGGCCTTCTCCAGGCGCAGCGTCTCGATTGCGCGGTAGCCCGCATCAGTGATCCCGTGCGCCTCGCCGGCCCCCATCAATGCCCGGTACACGGTGGGCGCATCCTCGCGCCGGCAATGCAGTTCCCAGCCGAGTTCACCCACGTAGGTGACCCGGATCGCCAGCAACGTCATTCCCTGTATCGTGGTGTGACGCGCGCAGCCAAACGGAAATTCCGCGTTGTCGAATGATCCCTCTGCAATGGTCTCGAGCACCGCCCGGGATCGGGGACCCATGAGGGACAGGACAGCAAATCGGTCGCTGACATCCTCAAGCCGGACAGATTCACCGGACCGGAAGTGGCTTTCGATCCAGTGCCGGTCATGGGTGATGAACCCGGTCCCCGTCACGATGTAATAACGGTCCGACGCAAGACGCGTCACGGTGAGATCACATTCAATCCCACCGCGGCTGTTCAGCATCTGTGTATAACGCAGCCGCATGGGCGTGCAGTCAATGTCCGCAGCGCAGATGCGGTTGAGTGCCCGGGCGGCGTCCGGCCCGTGGACTTCGAATTTTGCGAATGACGTCTGGTCAAGGACCGCCACGCGTTCGCGCACGGCGCGGTGTTCCTCGCCCACGTGGTCGAACCAGTTGGATCGTTCAAAGGAATAGCGATCCTCCGGTTTCACCCCCGCAGGGGCAAACCAGTTGGGCCTCTCCCATCCCATCTTCTCTCCGAAGCAGGCCCCCTTCCGCTTCAAGGTGGCGTACATCGGCGAGTGGCTGGCGCCCCGGGCACTGCTGTGCTCCTCGGACGGCCAGGCGATGCTGTAATGCTTGCCGTAGAGTTCCAGCGTTCTTGCCTGGACCCATTTGCGGTCGCGATGTACGGCACCGAAACGGCGGATATCCACGGCCCACAGATCATAGGGCGGCTCGCCGGCGACGATCCATTCCGCCAGCGCCTTGCCCGCACCGCCTCCGGAGGCGATGCCGAAGGCGTTGAAGCCGGCACCGACAAAATAGCCCCGCAGTTCCGGCGCCTCGCCGAGGATGAAGTTCCCGTCCGGGGTAAAGCTCTCGGGACCGTTGACCAGTTGCTTGACGCCGACATCGCGCAGGGCTGGCAGTCTGGGCAGGGCCAAGGCCATCATCGGCTCAAAATGATCCCAGTCGGCATCCAGCAGGGTGAAGCTGAAATCCGCAGGCAGGCCATCTTGCGCCCAGGCGATGGGGTTGGGCTCGTATCCCCCGATCACGAGTCCCCCCACCTCCTCCTTGTAGTAGGTTAGCCGGTCCGGATCCCTGAGGGTCGGCAGGTCCGGTGTGACGCCGGCAACGGGCTCGGTCAGGAGGTACTGGTGCTGCACCGAGACCAGGGGCACGTTGACACCGGCAAGGGCTCCGAATTCCCTTGCCCACTGGCCGCAGCAGTTGACCACGATACCGGTTCCGATCCTGCCCAGCACGGTATCCAGCCCCGTTACCCTGCCCTCCTCCACCCGCACCCCGGTGACGCCGCAGCCTTCGATGATTCTCGCGCCCTGTCGCCTTGCTCCCCGGGCCAGTGCCCGGTTGATGTCGCCGGGATTCGCCTGGCCATCGGTGGGCAGGTATGCCGCCCCCACCACGTCGCTGATATCCATCACCGGCCACAACGCCTGCGCCTCCCGGGGCGTCAGAATCCGCATATCCAGACCGAAGCTCTTGGCGGTCGTGGCCTGGCGCTTGATCTCCGTCATCCTCTCCGGATTACACGCCAACCGCAATCCTCCGTTCATTTTCCAACCGGTTGCCTGGTCGGTTTCCCGTTCCAGTCTTTCGTACAGTTCCACCGAATGCCCGAGGAGTTGGGTGATGCCGGCCTGGTTGCGCAACTGCCCCACCAGACCCGCGGCGTGCCAGGTGCTGCCGCTGGATATCTGATGACGCTCCAGCAGGACCACGTCGCCGACTCCCAGCCCGGCCAGGTGATAGGCGGTGGAACAGCCCATGATGCCGCCGCCCACCACCACCACGTGGGCCCTGTCGGGCAATGCGCTCACGCTCGCAGCGCCTCGAACTCCCGTACGGCGCTGTCGAACCGGGCGAGGTTTTCTTCGGTATAGGCCCGGTAATCGAAATCCAGGGTGGAATGGATCTCCGACACCATGCTCCACATGCTTTCCCGCAGCAGGGAAGCACACTTCATGGCACGGTAGGCGACCCACAGACGTTCATCCAGTTCCTTCTCGAAATACGATTCGAGCAGCCAGCGTTCCTGTGCCTCGTCCAGGCCATTGTTGGAAGCCAGACCACCGAGGTCGAACAGCGGGCTGTTGAAGCCCGCGTAGTCGAAATCAATCAGCCACAGGCGTTCCCCGTCATCAATGAAATTCGCCGCAAGCAGGTCATTGTGTCCGAACACGATGTCCACGGGACCTACCGCCCCTTCCAGTCTCTCCGCGATGTTGAGCAGCTCGGACAGCCGGCCTTTCATCCTGCTGTCGCCGGCTTCCAGGGTCGCCGCGTAGTCCCGCACCACGTGGAACACCCAGAAGATCAACGCGGGCCCGCGCAGATGCCTCGGCACCTCCCGGTGGCAGGTCCTGACCAGCGGCAGGATGCGTTCCAGGTTGCCTGCCTCGCGAACATCCTCTTCCGTGAACGTCCTGCCCTCGATGAATTCCAGTACCAGTACGCCGGGTTCGTGATGGATCACCGCCGGGGACAATCCGGCGGCATGGGCGGCACGGCTTGCCGCGAGTTCATTGAAGCGCAGGATTCCGTGTATCGGAATATCGTCTCCGGCGCGCACGAAGTACCTGCGGTCACCGGAATGGACGACGAAGTTTGCATTGGTGATGCCGCCCGAAACGGGCTGGGGCTCCACCGGCCCGTCCCAGAGTGCGAGCCGCCTGACTAGATCGATGGTGGTGGTCATGAGTGGATGGATATGGGTGAGGTTGGTTTCAGTTGTCCGCAAGGCCCAGGGCGGCTCGCCGCCTGGCTACCCAGGCCTTGATGAGACGGTCGGAAATGATGGCGATGGCGGCCACGGATACGCCGGCCACCAGGCCACGTCCCGTATCCGCCTTGGTCAGTGCGATATAGACTTCCTGGCCGAGTTCCCGGGTGCCCACCAGGGCGGTGATGACGAGCATGGACAAGGCCATCATGATGGTCTGGTTGATGCCCAGCATGATCTCCGGCAGCGCCACCGGCAACTGCACCTTGCGCAGGATCTGCCCGCGGGTGCATCCGACGGACTTGGCGACTTCCACCAGTTGGATCGGGACCTGGCGGATGCCGTGATCCGTGTAGCGGATGGCAGGCGCTACGGCATAGGCCACGATGGCCAGCATCGCGGCGAAATCGCCGACCCGGAACAGCATGACCACGGGGATGAGATAGACGAAGGACGGCAGCGTCTGCAGGGTATCGATGCACACCTGGATCACGCGGTGAACCCGCTCGTTGCGCGCCGACCAGATACCGATGGGTATGCCGATCATGGCTGCGAACACGACCGACAGGCCGCACAGATAAACCGTCACCATGCCCTTCTTCCAACCGCCGGTGAATGCGATGAACAAGGCAAGCGAGCCCGTCAGCAGCGCCAGTCTCCAGCCTCCCAGGCGGTAGCCCAGCAACGCTACGAAGGCCACCATCACCACCCAGGGGGTTGCCAGCATGAAACGCTTCACCGGAATCAGGATGTTGAGCAGGAGAAAGGTCTTGAATGCTTCGAGCTGATCAAAATAGTTGACGTTGATCCATTTCACCAGTTCCTCCCAGAAGCCGCTGGTGGTAATGGTCCAGCCTTCGGGATAGCTCCTGACAGACGGCAGATATGTCGAGATGGCCCATGCAAGCACCACGACGGCGGCGGCCGCAGTCAGGTGGGGATGGCGCTTGACCCAGCTTTCCCCCCTCCCCCTTTGGATATCCAGCCCCCGGCGTGCAAAAGCCTGGCTGAGACGGTCAAGGACAATGGCCAGCAGGGTGATGGCAACGCCCGCCTCCAGCCCGGAACCGATTGCCAGGCGTTTCAGGGACGAAAGTACGTCGAAGCCGAGCCCCCCCGCGCCGATCATGGATGCGATGATCACCATGTTGAGCGACAACATGATGACCTGGTTGACACCCACCATCAGTCCCGGTGAGGCCGACGGAATCATTACCTTCCACAGAAGCTGGCGGGGGGTGCAGCCCGACATGAGGCCGGATTCGATAGACTCGGTGGGCACCTGGGACAGGGCCAGCATGGTGATCCGGACCATGGGGGGCGTGGCGTAGATCATGGTCGCGATCATGGCAGCCACCGGACCGAAACCGAACAGGAACAGGACCGGAACGAGATAGGCAAATACCGGGGTCGTCTGCATCAGATCGAGCACCGGTTCGATGGCCCGGCCGAACCAGACGGAACGATGGGCCTGGATGCCGATCAGCAATCCGCCGATGACGCCGAGCGGCACCGCGATCAGGATGGCACTCAGGGTTACCATGGCACTTTCCCAGCGGCCGAAGACGGCCAGGTAGGTCATGCAGGTGCCGGCCAGCAGCGCCAGTTTCCAGTCTCTGATCCAGTGGCCGAAGATGGTGAACGCGGCGATCACCGCAATCCAGGGCAAGGGATGGAGCACCGCCTCGGCGTTTGGATTATCGGAAAAGGAAAATCCCGTGACCAGGAGACGGCTGGCGAACGCCAGCGGCCACTCCAGCAACCATGCGATCGATCGCGTCATCTCCTTGAACGTGAACAGGCCGAAGTCCAGGTCCTTGATCAGCCATTCCATGAAGTCGCTGATCCAGTACCGTAGCGGGACGACCCAGTCCCTGGGATAGTTCACCGCCCAGGACCAGTACTCGCCGAACCAGGCGACCATCAGCGACCCTGCCAGAAAGCCCCCCCAGACCCAGGGTACGCGATAACCGCCCGGTGTCGGGAGCTCGGTAGCCCCCATGGTCGAGGTTCCGGTCATGGCATGGCTGTGTAAAGGAGTTTCTGGCGGGTTTTCCCGGGAACCGGAGCAGTGTATATGGTGCCTGGGACCCATGGCAATCAGGCACTCCCGGAAGGGCAATGGGCGCCCCGTGCATCACCCGGGGATCAGAAACCCCGGGATCGCTTCAGACCTGATCCGACCCCGGGGGAACCTCCCGCGGCAACGGCCGAATCAGCCGGTGCCGCGCAGCATCAGTTGCACTGGGTCCATGCAGTCCAGGTATCCTTGTTTGCGCCCAGCCAGGCCTCGACCACATCTTCCACGGACTGGCCGTCGAGATCCACCTCGCCCACCATGGTTCCCATGGCCAGATTGTCGATGGTGAACGCGCGTATGGCGCTGTAGGCGCAGGGCCATTTCTCCTCACCGCCCTTCCAGCCCACCTTCTTGATCCAGCCGCGGGGCTTGCCGCAGTCATATGCCATGTCCGGGTTCATGCCCACGGACTTGTCGCTGTAGCATTCGTCGCTGTACGGTGGAAATTCCACGAACTCTCCCTGGAACTTGATCGGGGCCCAGTGCGGCGTGTAGACCCAGCCGAGCCAGGGAGCCTTGCGCTGGTAGGCTGACTCCAGTTCCGCGAACAATGCCGCATCCGTGCCCGCATGCACCACCTCGTAGTCCAGTTCCAGGGCCTCGGCACGTTCGTCATCGTATCCACCCCAGGTGACGGGTCCGCCGAGATACCTTCCCTTCGGCGCCGTTTCCGCGGTGGAGAACGCCTCCGCACAATCGTTCAGCGCCTTCCAGTCCGGCAGTCCCGGACATTTTTCCTTCATGTAAATGGGATACCACCACTCCTCGATGGCCTGCATCCCGGTTTCGCCGAGGTCCACCGTGCTCCCGGTGGCCAGGCTCTTTTCCATGGCGTCCTTGCCCGTGGTTTCCCACATCTCCATGGCGACATGCAGGTCGCCGGATTCAAGCCCGGCAAACTGGGCCAGGTAGTCGGCCTGCTGGTACTTGACGTTGTAGCCCATCTCCTGCAGCACCCTGCCCATGATGGTGGTGGTGATGTACTGCCCGGTCCAGTCATGCAGGGTGAGGATGATGGGATCGGTGGATTCGACCGCCGCCTGGGCGGAACTGCCCGCGAGCATGGCGGCGCCGACCACCAGCGAAGCGGGGAAACGATAACGTGTTTTTGGCATGGTGTTCCTCCTTCGGGTATGGATATGCACTCAAGATAGTTCGGATGACACTGTTGGTACGGTCATGTCCTGTACGGCAAATATAACGCCAGTTTCTCGATATTTTCAATAAATTTCCACATATTTTATCTTTATTTGTGGATTTATGTTGAATTAACATCGTGTATTCACCTAACCGGTCTGGCTGGCGACGCACCGGGCATAGCCATGCCGGATGAATTCCAGAGCGTGAAACCATGAAGCAACTTTCAAGACATGAGACCGAGATCTTCCGTCTGGTGACCCTTAGGGGGTCATGTTCCATCGCCGAACTTGCGGAACAGCTCGGGGTATCCGACGAAACCGTGCGCCGGCATGTCCGCCCCCTGGTGGACCGGGGACAGGTGGAGAAGGTTCATGGAGGCATCGTCATGCCAGACCGCCTTCGGGAAGCGCCGATGGAGCGGCGCATGGGGGCAAACCGGGCAGCCAAGCAGGCCATTGCCGCGGCCGTGGCCGAGCGGGTGGATGACGGCGACACGATGATGCTGGACACCGGCTCCACCACCGCCTATGTCGCCATGGCGCTCTCCAGGAAGAGCAGTCTTCAGGTGGTCACGAATTCCACGGAAATCGGCCGCATCCTGGCGCGCCAGAGAAGTAACAAGGTGTATCTTGCCGGTGGGGAGGTCGGCAGTGACCAACTGGCCACGTTCGGGCCGCAGGCCATTGATTTTATCCGCCGCTTCAACGTACGCCATGCCATCCTGTCCATTGGAGGTATCAATGCGAACAGCGAACTGCTGGATTTCGGCCTGGACGAGGCGGAATTCTCCCGAGCCGTCATCCGGCAGGCCGCCTCGGTGACGGTCGTGGCGGACCACACCAAGTTCAGCCGCCGCGCCCTGGTGAAGGTCTGCGATGTGGCGGACATCGATACCTTCGTTACCGACAGCAGGCCACCGGACGCGTTCTGCCAACTGCTCGCGGGGAACGACGCCACTCTGGTGATCGCAGGATCCCGGGAGTCTGCGCGGTAGGAACGCGCATGTAACAATTCACGCAGTGGATTGTTGTCGGGGATGACGGGATGCCAACGAGGATTTGACCCCGCCGGCCGAACCAGGGCCTGTTGTTGCCACCGGACTGGCTGAAATGGTTGGGGAAGGATGATTGTTGCACAATGCGAGCGACCCGATGGACGGGTTGGATTTTACGGCAATTTACGTACCCTACGAGGGCGACGGTCGGGAGTTGGAATCACTTGCACAAGGAGTCTCGCGCGTCCGCGTTGTTCGCGCCAATCACGATATCGGGCTGGATATTGCCGAGCGATTGGGGGCCTCTGGCATGGTGATATGCCTGCTTGATTATAGATATTAGTATTATCATACCCTACAGATCTGCCATGGCCCCGGCGATGCTTTCGTCAAGGATTCCGATCACCTGCCCGACCTCTTCCCGGGACAACGTCAGGCAGGGAGAAAGCACCGCCATGCTACCCAGGGGACGTACGATCAGTCCACGGTCCTGGGCATGTCCTGCCACCAGCCCCCCGATGTTGTCCTTGGTATCGAAAGGCTGCTTCGAAGTCTTGTCGCGAACGAACTCGATGCCCATCATGAAGTGGCTGCCGCGCACCTCACCGACGATGTCGTGCCGCTCCAGTGCCTTCAGGTCCTGCTGGAATTCGAGCCCTACCGATTGCACATGGCCGCAGATGTCCTCGCGTTCGATGATCTCGATGTTGGCCAGCGCTGCGGCGCAACAGGCCGGGTGCCCCGAATAGGTCATGCCGTGAAGAAACATGTCGCCGGGCTGTGACAGCATCTCGAAAATATCGTCCGAGACGATGGTAGCCGACATCGGCTGATAGCCGGAAGTCAGCCCCTTGGCGGTGCAGATGATATCCGGCTCGATGCCGTATACCTCCTTGGAGGCGAACATGTGCCCGAGCCTGCCGAACGCCGTGACCACCTCGTCGGAAATCATCTTGATGCCGTACTCGCCACACAACTCCCATGTGCGTTGGTGATACCCGGGCGGCGGCACGATCACCCCGCCGGCCCCCAGGATCGGTTCGGCAATGAACCCGGCAATGTTTTCCGCCCCGACCCGCTCGATGCGCTCGCGCATCTCGTCGACGAGAAAGTCGCAGAACTCCGCCACGTCCATGTTTTCCGGCCGGCGATACGGGTACGGTGAGGACAGGAACTCCACCAGGTCATCAGCGGAATGCCAGCCCTCCCGGTACTGTGGGGTAGTCAGGGCGATGGCGAGATGGGTGGAGCCGTGATAGGCACCGATCCGTGACAGGATTTTCCTGCGGGACGGCTCGCCCCTGCGGTTGAAGTATCGGTGCAGCATCCGCACGGCGCTGTCATTGGCCACCGACCCCGAGTTGCCGAAATACACCCGGTTCAGCGAACCCGGCGCAAGACTGGTGATCTTCTCCGACAGTTCCGCCGCCAGCGGATGGGTCAGGTTGTAGAACGTGGAATAGTAGTCCAGGCTCCTCAACTGGTCCGCAACGGCGTCCGCGACCTCCTGCCGCCCGTGCCCGATGTTCACGCACCAGAGTCCGCCGATCCCGTCGATATAGCGTCGCCCACCTGCATCGTACACATACGGACCCTCCGCGCGTGCAATCACCGTGCGCGCCTGTCGGGCCCTGATGCCGTCCAGGTTGGCAAAGGAGTGGATCAGGTGGTCATCCTGGGCCAGGATGGCATCGGTGTCGAAGCTGACGGCTGGCTTGTTCGGATTGTTCATAACAGGAGTCGGTTCGGCTGGTGGAATACAAGGCCGGAAGTGTATCCCAGGACAGGGGCGGACCGGGACTTGGGGGACAGCAGACCCCGACTCTGTTATTCTTTCGGACCATCATTTCCGCCACCCGATCATGTCCAGCCAACGCATCGCCGTCGTCACGGGCGGTCTCCGGGGTATCGGCCTCGCCATCGCCAGGGCCCTGGTGGAAACCGGTGCCCGGGTTGCCGTGGGATCCCGCCAAGCGGGAGATTTCGAGGCTGACCGGGACGCCCGGCTCACGATGGGTGACAACGGACTCGCAGCGCCGCTGGACGTCACGTCCGTCCAGTCCATCGAGAGTTTCCTGGAGCAGGTCCGCACGGCCCTCGGCGAGCCGGATATCCTGGTGAACTGTGCCGGCGTATCGACCCATCAGGTCGTGGAGGATCATCCCGATTCCGACTGGGAACATGTGATCGACACCAACCTGAGCGGGCCTTTCCGCATGATACGGGCCTGTATTCCCTCCATGAAGCGGCGCGGCTGGGGACGGATTGTCAATATCGCTTCTACCGCAGCGCGTAGCGCGCAGCCTACCCATGCCGCCTACTGCGCTTCCAAGACGGGACTCGTGGGTCTGACCCGGGCCGTGGCCATGGAGGGCGGCCCCCATGGAGTCACCTGCGTGGCGGTCAGTCCCACCTGGGTGGAAACGGAGATGCTGCAGCGAAGCGCCCGGACCATGGCGCAGTCATCCGGCAAGAGCTACGAGGAAATCGTCCGGGAGATGGCAAAAAGCAATCCGCAGGACCGTCTGGTGCAGCCGGAGGAGATTGGCGCCCTGGTGGCTTTCTGCTGTTCCGATGCCGCCGCCGGACTCACCATGGAGGATATACAGGTCAACGCCGGTGCCTGGTGGTGACGCACCGGAGAAGTCCGGGAAGGGCCGGTCAGCCGGGCCCGTCGAAAATGTAGGCGTCGAGGGTGCTCTCCAGGGCGGCCACGCCGGCCGGAATGTCCACCGGAACCCCCAGTGCGTACAGGCTCGCACCTAGCGCATGCAGGGTCCGGAAAATGTGATGCGAGCGACTCTGTTCCCCCATCTGACCGATGCGGATGATGTCAAGTCCGAATGACCCCGAAATCTCCACCCGGTGCACGCCGGACATGTGGGCCAGCAGACGGCGGGCTTCCACGCCTTCTGGCACGTTGATCCCGACAACGGAATTGAGCCGGTCCAGGGGGCTGGTATAGAGCGACAGCCCCATGCTTTCGATGCCCGACTGGAGCGCGGTGGAGCAACGCAGGTGCCGGTCGAAACGTGCTTCCAGGGTTTCCCGGCAAATCAGCCTGAGCGCTTCATGCAAGGCCAGGACCCCGGATACCGGGGCGGTGTAGTGATAGGCTTTCTCGTTCCAGAACTTGTTCGCCAGTTTCGCATCCAGGCACCAGTGACGCAGCCGGTCTTCCCGTGCCCTGATATGGTCCCAAGCGCGTTCCGAGAAGGCAACCAGGGAAACTCCGGGTATCGAAGCCAACCCCTTCTGGCCACCGGTGATGACGGCATCCACCCCCCAATGGTCCATCTCGAACGGCATCGTGCTCAGGGTACAGACCGCATCCACGATCACGAGACAGTCATGCTCCCGGGCCAGCCGGCAGATTTCCGGCAGGTGGCGATTCAGGACCGTGTTCGAGGTTTCCCCCTGAACCAGGGTGACAACCGCCGGCCGGTGTTTCGATATGGCCTCGCGGACCTCGTCCGGATCAGCGGTCACGCCGTCCGCAACCTGCAGGCGGATCACTGCCGCGTCCACACGTTCCGCCATTTCCACCAACCGGTTGCTGAAGAACCCGTTACAGATACCAAGAACCTTCGTGCCCGGACGGACGATGTTGACCACGGCCATCTCCATGGCCGCGGAACCCGGGCCCGCCACGCCCATGATGCGGGACGACTCGGTCTGGAAGACATACCGGGACATCGACTTCACCTGCTCAATGACCTGGGACATGGTATCGCCGAGGTGGTTGATGACGATGGAATTCGCCTGCGCCACCCGGTGCGGTATGGGAACCGGCCCCGCCCCCATCATCAGGAGCGGCTCGTCGGGGAGGATACTGTCGAGGGGGGACAGCCCGGTCGGTACGGAAACTGGCATGGTTGCATCCAGAAAAGGGTCTGGCCCTGGAGTGTAGGGAATCGCCGTGAACCCGGGCAATAGTGCCAAGGTCGATTCTGTGGAACCTGCACGTCCCGGGTCGGCAAGACAGGGATCCGCCACCAGCCTCGAAGGTTGGCGGTTCCGGAGTTTCCGGGTCGGCCGGTGATCGAATCGAACTCCCGAACTTTCCGTGATGACCATGGGCCACACTTCGGGGATAATGGCTGTTCGAAACTATCCCAGAATTCCATGGACTCACACTTCCGCAAGTCTGCCCTGGACTACCATGAGTCCGGCGCACCGGGAAAGATTTCCGTTACCCCGACCAAGAGTCTCTCGAACCAGCGAGACCTCACCCTGGCCTATTCCCCCGGAGTGGCTGCCGCCTGCGAGGAAATCGCATCCGATCCAGCTACCGCGTTCCGCTACACGGCCAGGGGCAATCTCGTCGCGGTGGTCACCAACGGCAGCGCGGTTCTCGGCCTGGGAGACATCGGCCCACTGGCCGCCAAGCCGGTCATGGAGGGCAAGGCGGTGCTGTTCAAGAAGTTCGCCGGCATCGACGTCTTCGATCTCGAAATCGACGAGGCCGACCCGGAGCGACTCGTGGAAATCATCGCCGCACTGGAACACACGTTCGGCGGCATCAATCTCGAGGACATCAAGGCACCGGACTGTTTCCGCGTCGAACGGGAGTTGCGCCGACGCCTCAACATCCCGGTATTCCACGATGACCAGCATGGCACCGCGATCGTGGTGGCGGCGGCGATGCTGAATGCGCTCCGGGTGGTCGGAAAGGACATCGGCGAAGTCAAGATGGTGGTCAGTGGTGCCGGCGCCGCGGCGCTGGCATGCCTGGACCTCCTGGTGGAACTCGGCATGCCGCTCGGGCACATCTGGGTGAGTGATATCGCCGGCGTGGTGTACGCGGGGAGAACGGAACTCATGGACGAGGCCAAGGAGAAGTACGCCAGGGAGACCGACGCCCGCAGCCTGGCGGACGTGATCGGGGGCGCGGATATCTTCCTCGGCCTGTCCGCGGGCGGTGTCCTGAAAAGGGAGATGGTTGCCCGGATGGCGGACCAGCCGGTGGTTTTTGCCCTTGCCAACCCCGATCCAGAGATCCTGCCGGAAGATGTCAGGTCCGTGCGTGATGACGCCATCATCGCCACCGGGCGAACGGACTACCCCAACCAGGTCAACAACGTGTTGTGTTTTCCGTTCATTTTCCGCGGCGCCCTGGACGCCGGCGCCACCAGCATCAGCCGGGAAATGGAGGTCGCCGCGGTCAATGCCGTCGCGGAACTGGCCCGGGAGGAGCATTCCGAAGTGGTATCCGCAGCCTATGGAACCGCGGGGGAGGCGTTCGGCCCGGAGTATCTCATTCCCAAACCCTTCGATCCGCGGCTGATTTCTCGAATCGCCCCTGCCGTGGCACAGGCCGCCATGGACAGCGGCGTGGCCAGTCGTCCCATCGAGAATTTCGACAGTTACCGGGGTCAGCTGGAGCAGTTCGTCTACCACTCCGGTAACTTCATGAAACCCATCTTCGCCGCGGCCCGCCGCGATGCCGACAAGCGCGTCGTCTACGCGGAAGGCGAGGAGGAAAAGGTCCTGCGTGCCGTCCAGGTGGTGCTGGACGAAAAACTGGCGCAGCCGATTCTCATCGGCCGACCGGCAGTCATTGAAAGGCGGATCGAGCGTTATGGCCTGCGTATGCGTCCGGGTGCCGATTTTGAAATCGTCAACCCGGAATGGGACGACCGCTACAGGGGTTACTGGCAGGAGTACCATCGCCTGACCGAGCGCAAGGGGGTGACGGAACAGCTTGCCAAGATCGAGATGCGCCGGCGCCTGACCCTCATCGGCAGCATGCTGCTGCGCCAGGACCATGCCGACGCCCTCCTGTGCGGCACGTTCGGTACTTTCCCCATGCATCTCCAGTATATCGACGAGGTGATCGGGCACAGGCCCGGCGCAACGGCTTACGGCGCCATGAACACCCTGATGTTGCCGGATCGCCAGGTCACTCTGGTGGATACCCACGTCAACCAGGATCCGGGTCCGGATGCGCTTGCGGAAATCACCCTGATGGCGGTGGAAGAACTGCGCCGTTTCGGCATCCAGCCCAAGGTGGCCCTGGTATCGCATTCCAGTTTCGGCACCTCCGGCCATCCCGACGCGGTAAAGCTGCGCCAGGCACTGGTCCTGATACGGGAACGGGCTCCCGATCTTGAAATCGACGGGGAAATGCACGGTGACGCCGCGCTGGATCCGGAGACACGCCGTCGCATCATGCCCCGCTCCACCCTGAAGGGCGACGCCAACCTGCTGGTGCTGCCCGGGCTCGACGCCGCGAATATCGCCTACAACCTGCTGAAGACCGCGGCGGGCAACAATGTGGCCATCGGCCCGGTACTTCTCGGTACCGCCAAGCCGGCGCATATCCTCACCCCCTCGGTCACCGTTCGTCGCATCGTCAACATGACCGCATGGGCAGTGGTGGACGCACAGTGCGCCCGCTTGGAGTCGGGCCAGAGGGCAGAGGATCCGACGACAGCCGGCTGCTGCTAGGGTTTCAGGGTGAACCGGTATTTCACCACCCGGTCGTTCCCGGAATCGGACAGCCAGAGGATGTCACCCATCACCTCCACGCCTTCCGGCGTGGTCAATACTCCCGGTCCCTTGCCGGGCCTGCCATTGCCAAGCACATGGAGCAACTGCCCGTTCGCGGAAATGAACTTCACACTGTGGCTGTACTTGTCCGCCGCGATGACTGTTCCATCATCCAGCACGTCCTGGTAGCGCACTCCGTTGAATCCATAGGGCTCGCCCCGCCACACCGCCAGGATGTCCAGTCCAGGGGACAGGAGCAGCATGCGGTGGTTGCCGGCATCGGACAGCCAGAGGTTGCCGTCCGGGGCCAGTTCGACATCGTGGGGCGACGACAGGCCTTCCTTCTCGTCCACGACCACGCCGTTCTCGTACACCACCAGGTTGTTCGACCAGGCTCCGGCAACATAGATGCGCCCATTGGGATGCGCAAGCACGCCTTCAGGACCGCGTACGCCCTCTTCCAGTTCCCCCACCAGGACGGCACGGGTACCGGTCATCTCGTACACGGTCACGCGGTTGTTGTGCGTGTCCGCAACGTAGACACGGCCGTCGGCATCAAAATCAACGTCATGGGTGCCCGCCTGGTGGTCGTCTCCGAACGCGGCAAGGAATGTGAGCGTTTCCGGGTCTAGAATGGCAATCCGGTCATTGCCCACGTCGGACACCAGAAGGTGGCGGCCATCCGGAGACAGCTTCAGGTCGTGGGGATTGGAAAGGGGCGTGCTGCTGGCACCGAGAAACTCGAGGGTGACATCCGCCGTAACACTGCCCAAAGGGGCGACAACAGCGCTCAATACAGCCAAGACGGTGATCCAGTGCATCTTGTCCCTCCCGGTCAGGAATATTGGACTGTTGCCGGGGTCGATTCCGGCATGAACGGATTATCCGGGCAGCCTTGTGGGCATCGTTGGCCCGGTGGCGCAAAATGAAAGTGGGGGAGAGGCGCCCGCATGCCATTGCGTACTCTGGTACGAATCGGACGGGAAGTCACTGCCGGGCGCAAGCCGGTGGCAGGTTACGTCCCCGCAGGGAGCCCGCAGCAGCGGGTACGCCGGAGGAAAACCTGCCAAATGCGGACAGGCGCGGGGGTCGTTACTTCCCCCGCACCACGGTAACCGTGCAGCCCGCATGGCGGGCCACCCGGGCCGAGTTCGGACCCAACAGGAAATCGGTGAGCGTCGGGCTATTGGCGCCCATGACAATCTGCTCGATTTCAAGATCCTTGGCGACTTCCACGATCTCCCGATACACCGTGCCATTTCGGACTACGGTGCCTGCACGCATCGACTGCGGCACGTGATCCGCCGCAAACTCGCCGAGGCGCTTCGACATCTCCTCCTTCCATTCCTGGAGCGGATAGTTCGCGGAGCCTTGCATCTCTCCCCGAATCGCATAGCGCACATCGATCCCGGCCGGTATGCCAGGAATCACGGTCATCAGGTAGATTTGGGCATCTTCCACGCCGGTGGCCATTTGTACCGCAGTGCCAATCACTTTCTCTGAGAACCCTTCTTCGGCCAGGTCGATCGGAACAAGATAATTTGTCATCGTCAGCTCTCCTTTATGCCACTATTTGACTGGTCGTCGTCGGGCATCGTAAATGTTCTTGGGCTGGGCAGGTAGCAGACATAGAGAACCCATACCGTGAACAAGATAATCAGAATGTTGATGATTGAGACGTCGAGTCTGAACGGCAGGGACTTGTCGACCACCTCGACGGATGGCACGAGTGCGGAATGCACCGGAACTGCGGGATCAACAGCCTCGACAGTACCCAGTGCCATGCGAATGGCCGCCACGGCGTCGGCGCTGACCGGAACCGCATGGGAAACGCCTGCGGTTCCGGGCCCTACTTCACCCGTTTCCTGCTGCGTCTCCACGGGGCTGGCAAGAACATATTGCGTGCTCACACTCGAAACGGGAAGGAACTGCGACGGATACGTCCCGGAGGGTATGGTCGTCGGGCGAATGAAACTGTAGCGGGCAGTATGTCCACCCTGCGACCATTCAACGAGGCTAAGCAGATGCACCCCCCCTGCCTGCATGGCACTGGCGACATCGCGATCGCCCTGCGCCGCCAACCTGAACACGCCATCATAATCGCCGTTGCGGAGTCCGTCCACCTGTTCGGTCAGGCTCTTTTGTTCATGCACGACTTCCACATCCGAGCGTCCCAGTGAACCCAGGATCATCTCAAGGACCACGGCGGAACCGCTGCCTGCCTGGTCGGTGGCGATCCTCTGCATGCTGGGAAGGTCGCTGGTGGCGCCGATACTGCGCGCGAACAGGTGGCCGCTCTTGTGACCCAGCACGGCGAAAGCCCGTGAATTGCCCCTGGCCATGGGCCCGGAATCGCCGGGAGTGTAGAAGGCCTCCGTACCGACGATCGCCACCTGCGCCTCGCCATCGGCCAACGCGGTCATGGGATCCGGCGAATTGAGCAATTCGATATCCCTGCCCGGGAAGCCGGCGCGGATGGCCCGTAGCGCCCTTGCCGTCTCACTGCTCCGGGACAGGCCGGGATCACCGACCACGAACAGGCGCTCCACGCTCGTCGAGGCAGTGCCTTCTGGCAGCAGCCCCTTGTCCGCAAGGAATGCCGACGCAACGCTCGCCGGGGTCTGGGCATCGAGATCCACGGTCTTGTTCATTTGCTGCATGTCCTGGGCGGTGATGGCACCGGACAGCTGTTCAAGAACCGTCGACAGCCCGGGGAAAGTATCCAGGGCATCCGAGCGAACCAGCGGAGCCGCCTCATACACCGGGAAAAACCTCTGGTCATCTTCCAGCAGGACAAGGTTGTACTCGGCGATCTGTCCGTCGGTGACGAACAGTTCGGCAACATTGGCAGACCCGTCCAGCAGGGCCGAGACGATCTGGTCCCTGCCCTCCGTTCCGAGCGGGAACGCTAAAGTGGAACTTCCGGTGATGCCGTAGTGGCGTAACATATGCGGCAGGCCGTCGGCGGGCCTTTGTGTGAAGTCGGTATCCACCGCAAAGGCCAGGGGCAGTTCAAGGCTGGCCAGATCGCTGATGGAGTCGACACCATGTTCCTCCGCCCACTCACTCGTCGTCACAATGGCATAGTCGTTCGAGAATCCGAACCTCCCGGCCATCTTGATGCCCAGCGGACTGAACAGTTCCCGCACGATCCTGGTTGATTCGTCGCCATCGCTCGTTGGCGCCTGGCCGAGATAGATCAGTCCTGTTCCGTTGTACTCGGGATAGATGTCAATCACCCCCTGCTTGGTCGCCTCCATCACCTGAATGGTTGTTCCGTAGGGAATATGACGCTCCACCGGGATTCCGGCGTTCTCCGCCAATTGCGAGATCATCTCGGCAAGGACCATGCTCTCGGTAAACGGCTTGGAACCGACCCGCAGCTTCTGCTTCTGCTCCGCGCAGCCGGCGAGGAGCACCCCGAACGCCGCGGCAGTTATCAACAACAGTATTTTCTTTGACATGACAGGCCTCCTCACGCTGAAGCGCGTTCAGGGGCATCATCGCCCACATCCCGCACTACCGTGTCCGGTTTTCGCACCTTCGGATCCTCCCGAATCAGGCGAACGAATCCCGCCATCTGGAGTATGACGATCACGGTGAACGGGATGGCACCGGTAATCGCCATCGCCTTGGCGACGGAGACACTGCCCGTAGCCAGGGTTCCCACCGTGATGGCGGAGATGATCAGCCCCCAGGTCAGCTTCACCCGTACCGGGGGATTCAGGTTCCCCTGGCTCGTCATCATGCTGATCACGAACGTTCCCGAATCGGCGCTGGTGACGAGGAAGATGAAGATCAGGCAGACCGTCAGGAAGTTCAGTACGGCTGTCGCCGGGAAGTATTCAAAAAAGGCGAACAGCGCCGCAGAGACGTCCGCGAACACCTTATCGGCCAGGCCGCCCCCGCCGAAGAGCTCGATGTGGATGGCGGCACCGCCGAACGCGGCAAACCAGAGCATCGATACGATCGTGGGCACCCCGACAACGAAGATCACGAACTCGCGGATAGTCCGGCCCCGGCTGATCCGGGCGATGAAGATACCGACAAAGGGGCCCCAAGCAAGCCACCAGATAAGATAGGTCAGGGTCCAGCCATGAAACCAGTTCCACGACGCCGGCGGCTGGTAGCTGTAGATCTTGAACGATATGGGAATGAACTGGATCAGGTAGTCGCCGATGGAATTGACGAAGACCTGGAACAGATAGGCGGTGGGACCGCCGAAGAGCACCACCAGCAGGATCACGATCGCGACGATCATGTTGATGTTGCTGAGAATCTTGATGCCTTTGTCCACACCGGTGGACGCGGACAGGAGGAAACACACCGTCAGCGCGGCGAGTATGGCGAAGCTGATCGTGTTGGAACTGCTGTCGGTGCCGAACACGGAGCTCATCCCCGATCGGACCATCAGGGTGCCCATCGCAAGCGAACCGGCCAGTCCGAAGATCACCGCAACCACGGCGAGTATATCCGCGGTGGAACCGATACTCTTCAGTGTCCTGTGTCCCAAGATATTCTTGAACCCGACGAGGATCGGCGTCGAAATCATCGACGGCAGGCCCAGCCTGAATGTGGCGTAGGCGATCACAAGCGCGCAACAGCCGTAAATCGACCATGCGTGGAATCCCCAGTGGAAATTCGTGATGACAAATGACTGCCGGGCCGCAGCCGGGGTTTCACCCTCCATGCCGGGTGGTGACATGAAGTGGTAGATGGGTTCGGCGACTCCCCAGAACAGCAGCCCGGAACCCATCCCCGCCGCAAACAGCATCGCGACCCAGGAACCGGTGCTGAATTCCGGCACCTCATCATCACCGCCGAGCTTGATCTCGCCGTACTTCGAAAAGCCGATGACCACCATGAACACGACGAAGAACGTGCACAGCAGCAGGTAGAACCAGTCGAGCGCGGTCAGGGAGTAGTTGACCAGCGACTGGGCTGCCGCCGTCATCGCGTCGGGGTCGAACACCCCCCAGAGCCCGATGGCGGCACAGAGCGCCATGGAAACAACCATCACGATGTTGAACTTCATATTGAATCTCCTGTACATGCAGCGGCAACTGAAAATGCGGCGTGCGGGAAATGTGGGCGGGAGTGGGCGAGTTCGTCATTGGGGGAATCCATCCCGCGTACGCTACCGGCAAGGGGAAATGACGTGAAATCTAACGGAACCGGCCGTGCTGCCGCAGGGGATGGCCAGCACAAGCAACCTGGAGATGTTGCAAACGTGCGAACCCTTTGGAGAGGGATTTGCGGATACATGGTCAATTCCACAGCAAGCACCGCGCAGACGTCAGATCGTCATTATTCCGGATAGGTACTTCCGACCAAAGAGTACAGGAAAACCGTGGCCGATACCATTTTTCGCCGGTCACGCGGAAATCAATTTCGGAAATTGTCGTTTCTGAAACATATTTCCGGGAGCAGGGTCACGATTTCTGTTTCGCCCTCGTCCGTCCCCGGTAGAGCCGGAACGATCCATTACCTTGCCTTTTTCCATCACGACCGACTGTGTCTGCACGGGCGCTGGGTTATGATGCGGACCCGGCCTTCCGTTCCAGCATTTCCGCCTTGTCTCCAGAACTCAGCCCCCTCCAGCCCGATTTCGTGGATGGCGAGAACAACCGCATCGTCCTGGATGCAGCCTATGCCCTTGACGGCCGGGATGACCTGGGGGAGTCCGTTGGGGCGATCCTGGAACATCACGGCGACGGCACATTGCTGTTGCCGATGTCCGCGCGGTCCGGCGGCGGCGGGATCTTTCAGGTGACGCCGCCGGCAGGCAGCACCGTTGTCGGCCTGTCCATCGAGCCGTCACCCAATCCCGGACCGATTCTTGCCGAGGACGCCGACGTCACTGCGCTGGCATTGGACGACATCGTGGTCTGCCCGGCTCGTGACCAGATCTTCGCCGGCGCCGCGGTTTCGCTGGATCAACTCAATCAGGCGCTGGCGGAATTGCTGGGCCCGGGCTACCGGGTACTGGGAGCGGACCTCACCAGCTGTGCCTATGCCCAGGTGGGCGCTACCTTCATGACCGGCGGCATGGGCCCGCAACGTCGTTATTTCTCCGACAGCGTCACCGCCGCGGCGCTGTTCGACGGCGGGCGCACCCGCCAGCTGGAGGGAGAGGAACTCGCCGATCACGCCGCCACCTACGGCTGGACCGGAATCGTCGGTGCAGTGCGTTGCCGCTATTCCCGGCTGCCGTCCGCAGAAATCGCCTTTGCCCTGCCGGTGGACTCGGAACCGGCATCCCTGGCCGCCCTGCTCGAACGGCTGGCGCCATGGTGCTTTCTCGACGGGGCCGATGACGGTCTGGTGAACCGGCGAGAAGACTCCGACCTGATCCTCGGCATTGAGCATGTCACGCTGGAGTCCATGGAGCCGATGCTGGCGCAGGGTGCTGACAATACGGTCAGCCGCCGTGCCGCGTCGCTGGCGGCCAGATGCCGTGCAGCGGGCTGCGATGGTCTTGTCTTCGTGAACGGCTGCACCGAAGGGGACGCGGATGCCTTTCTCATGGACCTGCTGGATGACGGCGAAGAAGATCGCCCGACCATCGCGGGAATCGACCTGGAACACTCGGAAGTATTCAGGGATCCGGCGGAAATGCGCGCACTGCGGGAGAGTATTCCATATGCCGCCCGCACCCAGGCACCGCACGGAAGATATGCCTTCAAGGGCCACACCGATGCGACGATTCGTCTCGACCCGGAACACACCGGTGACCAGGCGCTCGCACTCTGGCGCATCAACCGCGAGTATGTCGAGTCACTTGCAGCGTACTTCGAGAGCATCCCGGATGTCGACGGCCAGGTGCTTGTCTACGGGCACATGAATCCCTGGGGCGTGGATCCGCACAACCGGTTGACCCTTGCCAGCGACAATCGTGACGCATTCGAGCATGCCATTTCGTTTGCCCGCAAGTGCACGCATCAATACTACCGGGGACTCGACCGGCTCTGCCGTCAGGGGGGCGCATGGTTTGTCGGCGGTGAAAAGGGGGCCTGCAGCGAACGGGAGATCCTGGCCGCATTCGGCGGCCCGTCCCCGGCGCCGGCCGCGCTTGCACAAAAATTCACACGCCAACGCCGGGTGATCCGGGCGGCACGGCGTCAGTTCAACTGGCGCGCCCTTTCGCCTTACGGCGACGCCTGAGCCAGAACGGGAGCCGCACTGACCACATGTCCTCCC
Organism: Candidatus Poriferihabitaceae bacterium; assembly: GCA_965213885.1. Taxonomy (GTDB): domain Bacteria; phylum Pseudomonadota; class Gammaproteobacteria; order Arenicellales; family Poriferihabitantaceae; genus VYFG01. The sequence continues at coordinate 1,001,730 of OZ243919.1, read as the reverse complement.
CGCTACCACGCTGCCGGGGCCGGGGCGGTGCATCATTCACACCATCCACGCAACCGGAATGATGCTCCAATGGACTCCAGCGACGGCAGGCAACCCGCAGTGCCGCGAAGAATGGCCCTGGCGGATTCATCAGTCCGGACTCTTTCCGGATATTCGGGCCTATTCGCTATTGCCAGTGGTGTTGCCCGGCGATAGCATCCCTGCATCCGATCACAATACCGGAGAATCTTATGCAGCACTACCGTGTTGCCGTCATTGGCGGTGGTGTCGTTGGCGCATCTGTCCTCTACCACCTGGCGAAATCTGGCTGGAACGATGTCTGCCTGATCGAACGTTCGGTACTCACCGCCGGTTCCTCCTGGCACGCCGCCGGGGGCGTTCATGCCCTCAATGCCGACCCCAACATGGCCGCCCTGCAGGCCTATACCATTGATCTTCTTTCCGAAATCGAAAAGGAGTCAGGTCAGTCCATCGGCCTGCATATGACCGGCGGCATCACCGTGGCTTCCGCACCGGAGCGCTGGGAATGGCTGCGATCAGCCTACCGTGTGTTCCAGACCATCGGCATCAAGGACTGTCACCTGATGACCCCGGCAGAGGTCAAGGAGAAGTGTCCCATCATGGACGTGGACGGCATCATCGGCGGACTGTGGGCGGACCGGGAAGGATACGTCGACACCACCGGCACGGTCCATGCCTATGCCGGAGCGGCAAGGAAACGCGGCGCCACGGTCATCGAGCACAACCGGGTGCTGGAACTCAAACAGCGCCAGGACCACAGTTGGGACCTGACCACCGAGAAAGGCGTCATCCATGCCGAGCACGTGGTGAATGCCGGCGGCCTCTGGGCCAAGCAGGTCGGACGCATGGTTGGCCTGGACCTGCCGCTCTCTCCCCTGAGCCATCACTATCTTGTCACCGAGTCCATACCCGAGGTGGCGGCACTGGATTTCGAGGTTCCCATGACCGTGGATCTTGAGGGATTCACCTACATGCGCCAGGACCAGCAGGGCGTATTGATCGGCATCTACGAGATCAATCACCAACACTGGCAGATCGACGGCGCACCCTGGGACTACGGCATCGAACTCTTGCAGGAAGACATCGACCGGATTTCCGACGAGCTGCAAATGGCATTCCATCGCTATCCGGTCCTGCAGAAGGTGGGCATCAAGAACTGGGTTAACGGCGCATTCACATTTTCACCGGACGGCAATCCGCTGGTGGGGCCGGTGCCCGGAATGAAAAACTACTGGCTTGCCTGCGCCGTGATGGCGGGTTTTCTCCAGGGAGGCGGTGTCGGCAAGACCCTGGCCGAATGGATGATCCATGGAGAAACCGAGGCCGACGCATGGCCCATGGACATCGCCCGCTACGGTGAATTCGCGTCTAACCGGGAATACATCCGCCAGACCACTGGCCAGTTCTACTCCCGGCGATTCGTCATGACCTATCCCAACGAGCAGTTGCCGGCCGGAAGACCGCTGAAAAAGGCGCCGGCCCATACAGCCATGAGCCAGGCCGGTGCACTGTGGGGAGAATCCTGGGGGCTGGAGGTCCCGCTCATGTTCGGACCCGTGGGATTCGAGGAGACTCCCACGCTGAAGCGCTCCAATGCCTTTTCCGTCGTTGCGGAGGAATGCCGGACCGTGCGCGAGGCGGTCGGCCTGCTCGACATCACCGGCTTTTCCCGCTACGAGGTCACCGGAGCCGATGCCCGGACCTGGCTGGACAATCTGATGGCCAGCAAACTTCCGGCGCCTGGCCGCTCTCGATTGGCGCCGATGCTGGCCCCCAGCGGCCGCCTGAAGGGTGACCTCACTGTGATCAACTGGGGCGACGGCACCTGGTGGATCATGGGATCCTATTACCTGCGCCAGTGGCACATGCGCTGGTTCCACGATCATATCGACGAAGAGGAGCGGGTCGCAGTGCGGGATCTCTCCGATGACTGGTGCGGTTTCTCCCTGTCCGGGCCCAACTCCCGTGAGGTTCTTGCATCGCTGACCCACCAGGACGTGTCTGCCCTCCCCTTTCTGGGATGCACCGTCATGGACGTGGGACTGGTGCGTGGGCGGGTGTCGCGCATGTCGGTGATGGGGGAACTCGGCTACGAGATCAACTGCCGGGCGTCGGATCACATCACCCTGCGCGAGACACTCCTGTCCGCAGGCGCGGGGCATGGCATGCGCGAGGTGGGTAACTACGCGCTCAATTCGCTGCGTCTGGAAAAGAGTTTCGGCATCTGGTCCAAGGAGTTCACCCAGAGCTACACCCCGGGAGAAACCGGCCTGGACCGCTGGATCGCCTTCGACAAGGGGAAATTCATCGGCCGCGACGCCGCCTTTCAGGAACAGCAGGGCAACACTGCAGCCAGTCGACTGGTGACACTGACCGTGGATTCGACGGATGCCGATGCCACCGGTTATGAACCGGTCTGGTGCGATGGTGAGCAGGTGGGTTTCATCACGTCCGGAGGGTATGGGCATACCATCGGAAAAAGCCTTGCCATGGCCCTGGTTGAGCCGTCTTTCGCCGAACCCGGGACCCGGCTTACGACCCACATCGTCGGTATTGAATGCGACGCAGCGGTCATTGCACCATCACCCTATGATCCCGAAGGCAAGCGCCTCCGGGTCTGAACCACTGATCTTGCATACCGCATGAGTACCAGACCGAGACATCAGGGTGGCGGCCGACAGGGTCGCCGGGGAAGGGTCGAGGACGCTGGGGCGCCGCGTGCCGTCGACTATCACAACCTTGCCAATCCCTTCGTTCCGCAGGCGGTGTTCACCGAGGACGAGGTGGAGTCCCTTCACTTGAATGCCCTGCGCGTCCTGCAGGAACTCGGCATCCGCATCCTGTTGCCCGAGGCCAGGGACCGGCTGAAAGCGGCCGGGGCACTGGTGGATGATGACAGCTGGATGGTGCGTATCGGTTGCGACATCGTCGAACAGGCACTGTCCTCGGCCCCGGTCTCGTTCACCCTGAAGGGGGTCCATCCGGGCAAGGATCTCCTGATGGCGCCGGGCCGGCTGTCCTTCAAGGCAGGGGCAGGATGTCCGAACGTGTACGACCGCACGCGCGGTCGCCGTCCGGGCGACCTGGAATCATTCATTGAACTGATGAAGCTCACGCAGTGCTTCGATGTCCTGCAGATGCAGGGGGCATCCCTCGAGCCCCAGGATGTGCCGGTTCACCTGCGCCACTACCAGACAGTCCGGGTACAGTTGACCGTGGGCGACAAGGCCCCATGGATATTCTGCCGCGGACGCAGACAGGTGGCGGACGCCTTCGAAATGATCCGCATCCTGCATGGCCTGAGCGAAGAGGAATTCCGTTCCGCCCCCCGGTCCACCACGGTAGTGAACACCAACTCGCCACGGCAGATCGACAATCCCATGGCCCAGGGAATCATCGACTTCGCCCTGAACAACCAGATCTGCATGATCACTCCGTTCTGCCTGCTCGGCGCCATGGCTCCGATCACCGTGGCGGGCGCGCTCAGCCTCCAGCACGCCGAGGCGCTTGCCGGAATCACTCTCAGCCAGGTGACCAATCCGGGCGCCCCAGTGCTCTACGGCAACTTCGCTTCCAACGTGGACATGAAGTCGGGTGCCCCCACGTTCGGCACGCCCGAGCACATCAAGGCCACCCTGGGTTCGGGTCAGCTGGCACGGCGGGTCGGGTTGCCCTGGCGCTCCTCGGCCGGCAGCGGCGCCAATGTGGCCGATGCACAGGGGGCCCACGAAACCGAGCTGAGCGGCTGGGCGGCCGTGCTGGCCGGCGCCACCGCGGTGATGCACAGCGCGGGCTGGCTGGAGGGCGGCCTGACCTTCGGTTACGAGAAAATGATCACCGATCTTGAAATGGTGCAGACCTTTGCTGAACTCTGTACCCGGACCCCCGTGAACGACGCGGAAATGGCGTTCGATGCCATTGCCGACGTGGCCCCCGGGGGACACTTCTTCGCGACCAGGCACACCATGGAACGTTACCGCAGCGCCTTCTACGACCCGCTTGTCGCGGACCACTCCAATTACGGGCAATGGCTGGAAAACGGCAGCCTGACCGCCGACCAGAGAGCCACGGCCATCTGGCAGGGCCTGCTTGACACCTTCGAGGCACCCAGGCGGGACGAAGCCCGCCTGGAAGCACTGGACGCATTCATCGAAAGGCGCACGGCCGAAGGCGGCGCGCCGCCCCTGAGTTGACCACTCTCCCCTCACCGGCCTTGCAGACAGATCGGTTTCACCCTCCTGCCCTGGAATACCGGCCATGAACGCGGTATTGCTGCTCATCGCATTCCTGGCCGGACTGATGTTCCGCCGCCTTGGCTATCCTCCCCTGTTGGGATTCCTGCTGGCCGGATTCGCCGCGCACGAGGCCAACGTGGGCGACATCGAGACGATCCGTCCGCTGGCGGACCTCGGCATCACCCTGCTTCTGTTCACCATCGGCCTCAAGCTGAACCTGCGGGAACTGGCGCAGGTCCAGGTCTGGGGTACCGCCACTGCCCACATGCTGATCGCGGTCGTGCTGACCGTGCCGGTGATCCTTCTGGCCGGATTTCTCATTCCGGCACTCGTACTGGAGTCCCGGGCGGCCGTATGGACACTGGCCTTCGCACTGTCGTTTTCAAGCACAGTGTTCGCGGTAAAGATCATTGAGGAACGCGGGGAGGGCGCAGCACTCCACGCCGACATTGCCATCGGCATACTCGTCATCCAGGACCTGTTTGCGGTCTGTTTCCTGGTCCTGACGGCGGACAGGATGCCAAGCCCCTGGGCTCTGGGGCTGTTGGTGCTGCCGTTTCTGAGACCCGTGCTCACCTCCCTGCTGAAGCGGGCGGGCCATGGCGAACTGCTGGTGCTGTTCGGGGTTGCGAGCGCCATCGGGGCATACGAACTGTTCGAACTGGTCCATCTGAAGGGCGGTCTCGGCGCCTTGCTGCTCGGCGTATTGCTGGGACCTGCGGAGAAATCGAAAGAACTGTACAAGAGTCTGCTTTCCCTCAAGGACCTGTTCCTGATCGGTTTTTTCCTGCAGATCGGGTTCTTCGGCCTGCCGTCGCCGGAGATGCTGCTGGTGGCCCTGGCGCTTTCGCTGCTCATCTTTCTCCGGCCACTGATCTATTATGTTCTCTTGGTCGGATTCGGACTGCGCGCCCGTACCGCTTTCGTGGCCGGGTTTTCCCTGTTCAACTACTCGGAATTCGGTCTCATCGTGGGTGCCATCGCCGTGGGAACGGGCATGCTGTCACCGGAATGGCTGACCACCCTTGCCCTGGCCATGGCGCTGTCGCTCTTCATCGCGACACCCTTCAATACCAGGGTGCACGATCTGTACAGCCGCTTTTCCACGCCCCTGCACCGTTTCGAGCGCAGGGAGCGGCTGGAGCGGGAACAGCTCCTCGGCCTCGGCAACGCCGAGATCGTGGTTCTCGGTATGGGCCGCGTTGGTGTCGGCGCGTACAAGACACTCCGTGAACGGTACGGCGACGTCGTAGTCGGAGTGGAGGAAAACCTGGACAAGGCCAAAAAGCTTGCCGGGGAGGGCTACCGTTGCATCCCCGGTGACGCAAGTGACTATGACTTCTGGGTGGATGCCAGCCTGGCGAAGCGGCGCATGCTGCTGGTCAGCCTGTCCAACCACCGCGAAAATCTCTATGTCGTCGACATGGCAAAACGCTCTGACTTCCGTGGTGTCCTGGCGGTGATTTCCCGCTACCCGGATCACAAGGCTGAACTCGAAAGCCTGGGCTGCGTGACATTCAATCTCTATGCCGAAGCGGGACACGGCTTCGCGGAGCATGTCCTTCGGGAACTCGAGGGAACCGGCGCTCCATGACCGGCGCACCATTGCGGCAGGTCAGGCACTGCCTGTTTCCCGCCGCTGGAGGCGCAAGGAGTGATGCCGGTCAGTATCCTGCCAGACGGTCCACCTCGTGCAGCAGCGGTTTTCCTGCCGTGAGCCGTCGGTAGTTTTCGGCCACATCGTCGAAGCCTTCATCCAGGTGCCAGCCGGAAACATGGGGCGTCACCGTGACGCCGGGATGCGTCCACAGCGGGCTTTCGGCCGGCAGGGGTTCCTGCGGGAACACGTCCAGCACGGCTCCGGCGAGGTGACCCGCGTCCAGGGCCGCGATCAGGGCATCCATCGACACGAGATCTCCCCGCCCGGCATTCATCAGCACTGCTCCCGGTTTGATCCTGGCGATCCGGTCCGCATCGAAGAGATTCACGGTTCGCGGGGTGGACGGCAACACGCAGACGACATAATCCGACTGTCCCAGCACGGCATCCAGCGCATCTTCGCCATGATGGCATTCGACGCCGGGCAGATCCTTGGGAGAGCGGCTCCAGCCCAGTACCCGGAAATCCAGCCGCGCAAAAAAGTCCGCGACCATGGACCCGATATGTCCGAGTCCCAGCACCGTCACCGTGGTCCCGACGCTCTGTCGCGGCGGATGCTGCCGCCATTCCCGGCATGCCGCCTGATCCCGGTACCTGGCGATATGCTGCTGCCGGCCGAGGACATGGGCCAGGAAGTACTCCGAGATTTCCACCGCCGGGGCCAGGGGTTTCAGGCGGCATACCCGGACCTCCGGCGACAGGTCCGGATCCCGCACGATACCGTCAACCCCGGCCCCGAGCTTCTGCACGAGTCGCAAGTTGGGCAGTGAGGTCGCCACGCCGGCATACAGCCTCACTGTTGCCAGCATGGTGACCTCGGCCGCCTTCGGGCCGGGGTCCGAGAGCAGTATTTCGACGCCGGGCAGTTGCGGCGCCAGTCGGTCCTTGAGTGCATGTTCCGTGAGCCAGTCAGGCTGGCGAATATCAATCAGCAGGGTCATCGGGGACGGTGATAGAGTGAGCGCCCGGTGAATCGGGACAAGATGTTTTTCGGTGTCGACAGGACCGGGGAGTTTCATCATACCAGAAGGCGGAACGCCGAAGCCCGTAAGGTCCTTGCCGGGCGCGCCGCCGGAACCGCGTCAGGTCCCCCGGCATGAACCCGCCTGAAAATCGGGTTTGGGAGTTGTCGCCGCTGTCACTATAATCCCAGCGCCGCCGGCCCTTGCCGGTGGTGTTCCTCATCCTCGAACCACTACAGGAATCACCTGATGACCAGCGTTGGATTTATCGGCCTTGGCAATGTTGGCGGCAAACTTGCAGGCAGCCTCTTGCGAAACGGCATCGACCTCACCGTGCGCGACCTCAACAGGGAGGCCGCGCGACCTTTTCTCGAGCGGGGCGCCAGGTGGGGGGACAGCCCGCTGGCCATGGCGAAAAGCGTGGACATTCTCATTACCTGCCTGCCGAGCCCGGCTGCCAGCGCCGCGGTCCTCGAGGCCGGCGATGGCGCCATTGCCGGGCTGGGACCGGGCAAGATCTGGGCCGAAATGAGCACGACAGACCAGGCTGAAGTGCTTCGTCTCGGCGAAACGGTCCGCGCTACCGGGGCCGATCCTGTGGACTGCCCCGTTTCCGGGGGATGCCACCGCGCCGCCACCGGCAATATCGCAATTTTCGCGGGCTGCGAGCGCCCGGTGTTCGAGCGCATGCTGCCGGTACTGACCATCATGGGTCGACGCATCCTGCATACCGGCGGACTCGGGTCCGCCTCGGTCCTGAAGGTGGTGACCAACTACCTGGCAACGGCGAATCTTGTCAGTCTGTGCGAGGCGCTGGCCACGTCCAGGATGGCCGGAATGGATCTGAACACCACCTACGAGGCGATCCGTATCTCGTCCGGCAATTCCTTCGTCCATGAAACCGAGAGCCAGGTGATACTGAACGGCAGCCGCGACATCAACTTCACCATGGACCTGGTCAGCAAGGACATCGGGATTTTCCATGAAATCGCGAAGCGTTCCGGCCTGGACCTGGAGCTGGCACCCCTGCTGGTGGACATCTTCAGGGACGGGGAGACGCGTTACGGTTCCAGGGAATTTTCGCCGAACATCATCCGCCGGCTGGAGGAACAGATCGGCACCCGGGTTCTCGCACCCGGATTTCCGGCGGAAATCGCCGACGACGAGCCCGAGGTTCCGGGTTACGAGGTAACCCCCGGAATGACCGCGTGATCGATTCCCCCGGACAAGTCTGCCGGCAGGCTGCCAGGGACGCGTTCGGCTTCCCGGCCATCATGCTGCTCGCCGGCATGACCGGGTTCGGGTCCCTGGCCAGGGAGAGCGGATTCAACCTCGGCATGGCCCTAGGCACCACCGCCGGGATCTGGGGATTGCCGGGCCAGCTGGCCCTGGCCGAAATGCATGCCGCCGGGGTCTCCGCAGTGTTCGTGATTCTGGCCGTATCCCTGGCGAATGCCCGATTCTTTCCCATGGCGGTATCCTTTATCCCGCTCATGCGCGGCGGCGTCCGGCGCTATGGCTGGATGTACGCCCTGGTACAACTGCTGTCGATCAATTCCTGGGCGGCGGGCCTGAACCGGTTCCCTGAAATCGCCATGAGCCAGCGGCCCCGCTACTTTGTCGCCTTTTCCGGTATCTGCATGAGTGCGGGACTGCTCGGTACGCTGATCGGGTACTACGGTGTCGATGCAATGGCACCGCCGGCCGCCCTGGGACTGATCTTCCTCAATCCCCTGTTTTTCGCGGTGCTGCTTGCGGGAACCCGTCTGGGTCCGGCGATCGGCGCCATGCTGATCGGCGCGCCCCTGGGACCTGTGTTTCACTGGCTGTCTCCCGAGTGGGGACTGCTCGCCACCGGCCTCGTCGGCGGCACACTGGCGTTCTGGATTCACCGCACCCGGAATTCCGCGTGAGTGAGCACACCCTGCTCTGGCTGGTGGTCATCGGTGCCATTGGTGCCACCTACCTGTGGCGCCTGCTGGGAGTTCTGCTCTCCCGACGGGTAAACCCGGAAAGCGATTTCTTCCAATGGGTCACATGCGTTTCCTACGCCATGCTGGCGGGGCTCATCGCCCGCATGGTCCTGCTGCCGGTAGGTCCCCTCGCCGAAGTGGGCCTGTGGATCCGTCTGACGGGCATGGCGGTGGGCCTGACGGTCTTCTTCCTGCTCGGCCGGCAAGTGCTGACTGGTGTCAGCGCCGGTCTTGCCGTTTTCGTGGCGCTGGTGGCATACACCTGAGCGGATGACGCATCAAAGGAGTATCTGGAGCGCCCGTCTCGCCACCCGGAAATGGTGGCAGCCGCCTCACCGCTTCGTATTGTGCCGGGGGCCCGGTTGAATACGCATCCTCAGTACATGCGGGCCCGGACCGTGCTGCCGGGTACAACACGGGACGGTTCAGGGACAATGCCCTGGAGCGTGTATGGACGTCGCTCCAATTGACACCCTCAATGCGTCATGACGGGGGAATTGCGCTGTAGATCAATTCCTGAGTAAAGGAACGGTCCTGACTTCGACGGTAAAATGCCCGAACGCATCGATATGAATGGATCACAATTTTCAGCCAGGCATTTCATTCAGCCTATTCGTTATTTACACCTGCCAGAGACCCCGGCAATGCCCCACACGTTGGTGACCACCCCATGCAACCCATCCCACCGGGCCGCCTGATGATCCGGTCCTGATCCAGGACTCGAGGGATTGAAAGAACAGATGCGCTCCCTGGTCCGGCCGTTCCCGCTGGCGGATGCCGGGCAGGCCCGATCGATTCCACGAGTTCTCCGGCTGACCGGGGCCTCCCATCGCCTGCCGGTTCACGAACGGTCGGTTTCCTGCCTCGAACCACCGGAAACCGCTGGAAACGAAACCGAATCGCCCCGGATCATGCGATCCTTCGAAACCGTGTCATGGATGATACAGTTGCCCCTGTCTTCGATCCACCAGCCCCGGATCTGAAAAACCCTACAGCGCAAGTCCCTCAGAGTTGACTAACGACCCCGGAAGGTATCTAATTTGACACTCTGGTCGGTATTTTCCGGTCATTGATATGATTCCGGGGTGGCCCGGTCTTTTTTTTGGCATCCTGTTGTCAAGAAATATTTTCCCTGCTTGTTCTGCAAGTATCAATTTATGTCTGTTGATTAGAGCACCAGAAAATTGGAGATAACGATGAGAATGACCAATCTCGCACGCAGCATCGCACTCAGTCTGTTTATTACTGCAGGTCTCGTGGCGCCGGCTTCCGCCCAAGTCGATTTCCACGATGAAACGATCGAATGGATTATCCCGTTCTCCGAAACGGGGGGGTCGGCAAAATGGGCGAATTTCTTCGCGCCCCTGCTTTCCGAGGCGCTGCCCGGCCAACCTACCGTGGTCGTTAAATTCATGCCGGGCGCAGGCTCCACCAAGGGAGCGAACTGGTTCCAGAAGCAAAAGCACAAGGACGGCACCCTGCTTTTCGGAACGTCCGGGTCGACACAGTTCCCCTATCTGTTGGGCGACCCCCGCGTACGCTATGAATACAACGACTGGATTCCGGTCATGGCCTCGGGCACCGGCGGAGTTGCCTATCTGAATGCCGAGGATGGTGCGAAGTTTGACGGATCAGCCAACGCACTCAAAGGGACGAACTTCATCTATGGCAGCCAGGGTGCGACACGCCTCGACCTGGTTCCGCTGCTTGCCTGGAAACTGCTTGGCATGAATGTTGAACCGGTGTTCGGCATCAAGGGCCGCGGCGATGGCCGCCTGATGTTCGAACGCGGCGAAGCCAATATCGATTACCAAACCACTTCTGGCTACCTGAAGGGCTCGACCGATCTCGTCGAGGCTGGAAATGCCGTTCCCATGATGACCTGGGGAGCGCTGGCGGCCGATGGCTCCATTGTCCGTGATCCGACTTTTCCCGATATCCCGACCTTCAAGGAGGTCTGCGATGCCACCGAGGGCTGTGAGACTTCCGGCGAGGCCTGGGATGCGTGGAAGGCTTTCTTCGTCTCCGGTTTCCCTGTGCAAAAGATCGCCTTTCTGCCGACCGGAACACCACAGGAGATCGTGGATGCCTATGCAACTGCCTTTGGAGCGGTGACCAAACGTGCCGATTTCGCTGAAATCTCCAGCAAGCGCATCGGTAAGTATGACGTCTTCATCGGAGGAGGCGCAAAAGCTGCACTCGGCACTGCAACAAGCGTTCCCGACAGCGCCAAGGCCTATGTGGTGAACTGGCTCAAGGAAGACTACGGCGTAACCCTTGACTGACTGATCTCGCTCCCCTCTTTGCGGGGGGAGCATTCCACTCGCCGGCTCCCAGGGTGTAGGATCAGGTCATGGAAATCTTTTCGGTCGCTTTGCCCGCGTTCGGGGAAGCATGGTCCCTGATCCTGCAGCCCGCTGTCCTGGCCTATCTGGCGCTCGGCGTCGTGATGGGACTGGCCGTCGGCGTATTCCCGGGACTGGGCGGTATCGCCGGCCTGTCCCTCCTTCTTCCCTTCATGTTCGGCATGGACCCGATTCTGGGTCTGGCGCTGATGATCGGCATGGTGGCGGTTGTGCCCACGTCGGATACCTTCGCATCGGTTCTGATGGGGATCCCCGGCAGTTCGGCGTCGCAGGCCACCGTTCTGGACGGCTTTCCCATGGCCAAGAAGGGTGAGGCGGCGCGCGCCCTCTCGGCCGCGTTTTCATCCTCCCTGTTCGGCGGCCTGATCGGGGCGAGCTTCCTGACGCTTTTCATCCTGATGGCGCGCCCCATCGTGCTCGCCTTCGGACTGCCCGAAATGCTGATGATCACACTGCTCGGCCTGAGCATGGTGGCCGTCCTTGCCGGCCGCATTCCGCTCAAGGGGCTTGCCGCGGCAGGGTTGGGCATCATGATCGGCACGATCGGTGAGGCTGATGCGGGCGGTAGCCTGCGCATGGCGAGCTATGACATCCCCTACCTGGCCGATGGACTGAAGCTTGTGATCGTCGGTCTTGGGATTTTCGCGGTCCCCGAGATCGTCTCGCTGCTGCGCCAGGACCGTTCCATCGCCAAGGGGGCAAGTCTGGGAGCGGGCTGGTTTGAAGGGATCCGCGACTGGTTCGCCAATATCTGGCTTTCCGTGCGTTGCTCGATTATCGGCGTGGTGATCGGGGTGATTCCCGGCCTTGGCGGTTCAGTGGTTGACTGGATCGCCTATGGCCACTCGGTTCAAACCACCAAGGACAAAGCCGGGTTCGGCAAGGGAGAGGTTCGTGGAATCATCGGGCCCGAAAGCTCGAACAATGCCAAGGAAGGCGGCGGCCTTGTGCCGACCCTTCTGTTCGGCATACCGGGTTCCGGTTCCATGGCCATCTTCATCGGAGCCGTTGCGCTCCTTGGATCGGGCGATATCGAGGTGGGTCCGGGCATGCTGAAGAACAACCTTGACATCACGTATTCGATTGTCTGGCTGCTGGCACTTGCCAACGTGATCGGTACGGTGCTCTGTATCGCGGCATCGGGCGGGATCGCCAGGATCACGACCATCCGGTTTACCTACCTTGCCCCGTTCCTCTTTATCCTGATCAGCTTTGCAGCTTTCCAGTCCGGCCAGAATTTCGAGGATCTGCTGGCACTGTTCCTGATCGGGCTGATCGGAATTTTCCTGCGCCGGTTTGACTGGTCCCGTCCGGCCTTCCTGATCGGCTTTGTGCTTTCCAATCCGGTAGAGAAATTCACCAACCAGGCCTTTCAGATCGCCAGCTTCCGCTTTCGCGAAAGCCTGGAAGCGGGCATGGCGTATGTCTTCAGCCCGATCGTGATCGTGCTGGTCATCATTACGGTGGTGTCCGTCGTGCTGGGTATCCGTCAGGCCAAGGCAATCATGGCAGAAGGTGAGGTCCAGGCAGGTACCAAGCGTGCGCCGATTATCTTCCTCCTGGCGATCTCCGCCTACCTGATCGTGGCATTGGTCAATGCCAATGCCATCGATGACTTCAACATAACCGACAAGATCATTCCGCTCGTGGTTGGCGGATTCTCCCTTCTTTGCTGCCTTGCCCTGTTCGTCCTGATGATCCGCCGGCAGGAAGGCGATGCCATCTTCGCGGACAAGGAGGTTGCGGGTGAAGAAGCCGAGGCACCCTATGGATTATGGTCCACCCTGGCGTGGTTCGCCAGTCTCATCATCGCGACGGGGCTAGTCGGCTTTATCCTGGCGCTGACGGGTTTTCTGATCGCGTTTTTCCGTATCCGGGCAGGCGCCTCCTGGGCAAGGACGCTGGTTCTGACAGTTGCAGGCATAGGCCTCATGTGTATCATGGCATATACCCTGAACCGCGATTTCCCTCCCGGATTGCTGCAGGGGTTTGTCGACCTGCCCTGGCCCCTCGGATAGGATCGTATCCGGCGCCCCTGCCCCCTGAGAGTGACTGACAGGCAAGCATTCAGCGAAATGCCGACAGTGCCGATCCACGGAAATCTGAATTGAGGCAGACCCCGATACCCTTCCTCTTCATGCGCGGCGGAACCTCGCGCGGACCCTATTTCCGGCGCGAGGACCTGCCGGAGGATCCGGATGAACTGGCAGAGGTTCTCATTGCCGTTGTCGGGTCCGGTCACCCACTGAATATTGATGGCATTGGCGGGGGGACCGCGGTAACGACCAAGGTTGCCATGCTCTCACTCTCCAACGACGAATGGGCGGATGTGGATTACTTCTTCGCCCAGGTCTCCGTGGAAGATCGTCTGGTGGACTACAAACCGACCTGCGGGAACATCCTGTCCGGGGTGGGCCCCGTCGCGATTGAAATGGGGCTCGTCGAACCGGCGAAAGACCTGACCGAGGTCAAGGTTCGTGCCGTCAACACGGGTGCGCGTGTACTTGCCCAAGTGGAAACACCCGGAGGACGGGTCCGCTATGACGGCTCGACCCGGATTGACGGAGTGCCGGGAACGGCGGCACCGATCACCCTGAAGTTCATGGACGTGGCGGGCTCCTCGACGGGGAAAACATTGCCGACCGGCAACCTGCGCGATGAGATCTGCGGAATTGAAGTCACTTGTATGGACGTTGCCATGCCGCTCGTGATTGCAAGGGCCTCCGATCTCGGCGTCAGGGGTGATGAATCCTCCCGGGAACTCGACGCGGACACCGCGTTTTTCTCGCGGATGGAAACCATACGCGTTGAAGGCGGGAGACGCATGGGCATGGGGGATGTGACGCAGTCGGTCACACCGAAATTCGGCCTGGTCGCCACGGCGAGCGCGGGTGGCTCGATCTCGGTGCGTTACTTCATGCCGTGGAAAACCCATCCCTCGATGGCAGTCACGGGCGCCCAGTGCCTTGCCGCCTGTGCCCTTGCCCCCGGCAGCGTCGCCGACGGTATCCTGAATCGCCCCGAGGAAAGTCCGGCAACGCTCATCCTTGAACACGCTTCCGGCACCATGGAAGTTGTCGTGGACTACTCGATCGGCAACAGTTTTGAGCTTCATTCCGTGGGCCTGGTCCGCACTGCCCGAAAACTTGCCGATGGCAATGTCTTTGTTCCGCGTGGAATCTGGTCCGGATAGAAAAGCGATACCGGACGGTGGTCATCCAGAATCCTGATGCCCCTGCTCCTGTCCTCCTGCAATCTTGCTGTTGCGAAAGCCGGTGATGAACGTCCATATTCTTGACGATTGGTTTGACACGCTGCGTTCCCTGCCCTGCTTCGCGAAGCTGAAGGGGCATGATGTGACCATCTGGAATGATCACGTCGAGGATGCAGTCATACTGGCTTCGCGACTCAGGGGCGCCGAAGCCCTGGTTCTCTTTCGCGAACGCACCAGGATTACTCGTGCACTGCTTGCGCTTCTGCCGGGCTTGAGGCTGATCTCGCAGCGCAGTGTGTACCCGCATATTGATGTGGAGGCATGCACTGATCACGATGTACTGATCAGTTCCAACATGCATTCCGATACACCCTCCTATGCAGCGGCAGAACTCACGTGGGCGCTCATACTGGCCGCCTTCCGCCAGCTTCCCCTGCAAATGGCTTCGCTCAAGGCGGGAAAGTGGCAAAGCGGGGTGGGTAAGTCACTGCGCGGAAGACGCATCGGGCTGTACGGATACGGCCGTATCGCCAGGGTGGTTGCCGGATATGCCCGCACCTTCGGCATGGATGTGCTTTGGTGGAGTTCCGATGAAGGACGAAAAAGAGCCACGGCCGACGGTCAGGCCGTCGCCTCGAGCAGGCAGGAATTCTTCCGGACCTGCGACGTCATCTCCCTGCATATCCGTCTGAAGCCCGCAACCAGGTCCATCATTACATCCGAGGATCTCTCCTGCATGTCGCCCGGCTCGCTTCTCGTCAATACCTCGCGGGCAGGCCTGATCCAGAAAGGCGCGCTACTGGCCGCTCTCGACCACGGCAGGCCGGGTATGGCGGCAATTGACGTCTTTGACCGGGAGCCGCTGCTCGACGGTGATGATCCGCTGCTCAACCATCCGAATCTCATTGCAACGCCCCATATCGGATATGTCACGGAAGATGAATACAACCTCCAGTTCTCGGATATTTTCGATCAGATCAATGCCTACAGCGACGGCGCGCCGATTCACATGATCAATCCCGGGGTCTGGCGCCCCTGATACGGCCGGCGACCAGCGGCGCCCCCAGGATCACGAGAGTGATCCGGACCAGGTGGTGCGTGACCACAAAGCCAAGGTCCGCTCCCACCACAATCGCCAGTATCGCGATTTCCGCCTGCCCGGCAGGCACAAAAGCCAGGAAAGTCTCCACGGGTTCCGCAACGCCGAAATTGGTTGCAACCCCGGCGAATATCGCGGCCACCACCGACAGCAGGAGGACATACAATGTGGCGGCACTCACAACCTGCCGCAGTTCGCGCAGGGTGACGCCCACATAATGCACTCCGATTCCCGCACCAATGAAAAACTGACAGAAGAGAATGGCCTCTGCCGGGGGCCTGGAATGAAGAAAACCGCCAAGCGACAAAAACGCTGCCGCAATCAACGGACCCAGAATCGACGCTCCGAAGAGCCCCAGCCGCTCCGCAACCTTCCATCCGGACAAGGCTGCGACAAGCATCAGGACAAGCTCATGCCATGGGAGTTCCAGGACCGGACTTCCGATCGGATGGCCGAGGACAGCCCCGTAGGCCTCGGTGAGCAGGATCGGGGCGATCGTGACAATGACCAGAACGCGAGTTGCATGGATCAGGGAAAGTGTCCTCGGGTTGCCACCCGCCTCTTCGCCGAAAATGATCATGTCCTGGAGACCGCCGGGCATGGCCGAAAAATAGGCTGTTGGCGGGTCGAATTGATGGAAATGCCGGAAATAGGCGTATCCCAGTCCGCCAACGAGACCGAGGTAGATGGGAACAAGGGCCACGGATTTGGCAATGGCAGGCAGGTTTCCCATGACCTCCGGCGTGATGGACGCGCCAACGGCCACACCCAGAATCGTACGTGCAAAAATGGAGATGCGCCCGAAACTCGCCGGCTTTCCGCCCATGAGCGCGACAACAAGCGAAGCCGCCATGGGTCCGAACAGAAACGGGAGGGGGAGATCAAGGTACCAGAAACAGGCGGTTCCGGATATTCCGTAGACGATTGTGTACAGCCGTTCCCGTGAGATATATCGCCGGATCATGGGCCGTATAATGAATTTTTCATCCGATTGCACCGGAGTACGATTTGCCTTACGCCAGTACCGATACCTGTTCCATCCCATCCGGATACCGACCCTGTCCTCACGAGCGGTCATCGCCCGTGCAGCGATTCTAGCAAAGGTGCATTCAGGCAATTCGATTTCAAGCGATCGCCAGCGTGCACCCCCTGTCACGCCCGGAGCAGTACCGGCCGATGTGACCCGCCGGGAAAATTCGGACTTCTGATCGGCGCAAGGCGCCTGTAGACGAGGCAAGGGGGTTGCTGCTGAAACCGGATTTCGTGCACATTCCACCTTCCCGCCGCATCCGGACCGTGTAACCGGATCGGGGCGGTAAGACAACGGATGCAGGAAAATGAACAAACCGTGGTGCAGAAACTACGACCTGGTGGTGATTGGCGGTGGCAATGCAGGGCTGTGCGCTGCGATCACTGCAGCGGAATCGGGCGTATCCGTTCTCATCCTGGAGGCCGCACCCGAACCGTACCGTGGAGGCAATTCCCGTCATACCCGCAATTTCCGCTGCATGCATCAGGGGCCACTTGGCCCGCTTGCCGGTGAATATCTCGAACCGGAGTATTTCGCGGATCTGCTTGAAGTGACCGAGGGGGAAACCGACGACAGACTTGCGCGACTTGCCATCCAGTCCTCTGAAGCCTGTCTTCCCTGGATGGAGGCGCATGGCGTCCGTTTTCAATCAGCCCTGTCGGGAACCCTTTCGCTTTCCAGAACCAATGCGTTTTTCATGGGTGGCGGTAAGGCCCTTGTAAACGCCTACTACCGCACCGCAAAGGCGCTTGGCATCGATGTCCTTTACAACGCCAAGGCAACCCATCTCGAACTGTCGGAAGCGCGGATTTCGAGAATTGATTTCCGGTATAAAGAGGAGCAGTTTTCACTTTCAACCCGGTCCGTTGTCGTCGCTTCCGGCGGATTTCAGGCCAATCTCGAATGGCTGTCACGGGCCTGGGGGGCCGCCGCGGGGAATTTTCTGGTGCGCGGCAGTCCCTATAATCGCGGTGAAGTCCTGTCGGACCTGATCAGCCAGGGCGTCGAGACCATCGGCGATCCCACGCAATGCCATGCGGTGGCGATTGACGGTCGCGCACCGAGGTATGATGGCGGAATCGTGACCCGTCTGGACTGTATCCCCTTCTCGATCGTTGTGAACGGCCACGGCAAACGATTCTACGATGAGGGTGAGGATGTCTGGCCAAAGCGCTACGCCATCTGGGGACGCCTGGTGGCGGAACAGCCCGACCAGATCAGTTATGCGATATTCGACAGCAAGTCAATTGATCTGTACATACCTTCGGCATTCCCGCCTCTTGAGTCGGCGAGCCTGGAATCCCTCGCAGAGAAGATGGCATTGCCGGCAGATGCCCTGGTGGATACTGTCAATGATTTCAACGCCGCCTGCGATGATGGCCGGAATTTCGATCCTGCTACACTCGATGGTGTCTCCACTCGGGGCATTGACCCGCCGAAGAGCAACTGGGCGAGACCGGTCTCGACGCCGCCGTTTTACGGCTATACCCTGCGTACCGGCGTTACCTTTACCTATCTTGGATTGAAAATCGATGAACATGCCCGATGCTCGTCCAGCAATGGCAAGATCGAGAACCTGTGGGCGGCAGGCGAAACCATGGCCGGCTCGATACTGGGAAAGGGCTATCTTGCGGGATTCGGCATGACCGTTGGAACCGTGTTCGGCAGGATCGCGGGCAGGGAGGCTGCAGCCTATGCCAGGTAGCCTTGTGCAGGAAGTGCGCCGTCAGACGGAAATCTGCAATGCATGCCGCTATTGCGAAGGATTCTGTGCTGTTTTTCCGGCGCTCCAGGAACTCAGGAAATTCGAGGAAGGAGACCTGGTCCATCTTGCGAATCTGTGTCATGACTGCCGAGGTTGCTACTATGCATGCCAATATACCGCTCCGCACGAGTTCGATCTCAACCTTCCGAAAGCGTTCGCGGAATTGCGCCAGGACAGTTGGGTAAGGTACGCATGGCCGCAGGCATTCGCCAGATGCTTCCACCGCAGCGGAACCGGGATCGCCCTGTTGCTGCTGCTTGCCTGCACCCTTGTCTTCGTTCTCATGTTGTATTCCCCTTCCCCGCATGGTGTCGGGTTCTACAGCGTCATCCCCCACGAGGTGATGGTCGCGATCTTTACACCGGCCTTTGTACTGCCCCTGGCGAGTATCGCAGTTTCGTTGCGCCGCTACTGGCGGAGGACGGGCGGCGGCAGGATCACCCTTGCGCATGTCGCCGCTGCGTTCGGCTCGGCGGCCAGAATGAAAAACCTTGCCGCCGGTCATGGTGAGGGATGCAATTTCGAGGATCAGGATCGTTTTTCCCCGTCACGGCGGTATGCCCACCAGCTGGTTCTGTACGGCTTCCTTCTCTGTTTTGCCTCGACATCAAGCGGGGCGATCCTGCATTATTTCTTCGACAACCCCGCCCCCTATCCCGTCCTGTCCCTTCCGAAACTATTCGGTATCAGCGGCGGGATCACGTTGAGCATGGGGGGCATCTGGATGGTCTCCCTCAAGTTGCGGGCCGACAGGGCTCCCGGCAATCCACGTATTTGGGGCGGAGAAATGGCCTTCGTTCTCCTGCTGAGCGTGGTTGCCCTGAGTGGATTGGTGTTATACGGACTTGGCCACCTGGGTACAGGAGTCCTGACGGTCTTGCTGGGACTCCATCTCGGCTCGGTCCTCGCCTTCTTCCTGCTTCTGCCCTACAGCAAGATGGTGCATGGATTCTTCAGGCTGGCAGCGCTTATCCGTGACGCAGGTTCCAAGTAGAACTGATCCTGAACCCGGACTTTGCCGGGATCATCCCGTGAGACATGAACGGCAGTGCTGTTTCCCCTACGGGGCGAAGCTCACTGACAGTGAAAGATCAATATCCGGTCTGATGGGCGGGAATTCGGTGCCGGGGACATGCTCCCGGAGCAGGCAAGAGTTGCGGGTACGCGACATCTGCACAGATACCGCATCATCCGCTCCTGGCGGTGGCGGGCACTCCGGATTCCTCCCGGCACCATCCAGGAGCGAATGCGACGACACGGTTCCCCACAATGAGTTAGTCTCGCGCCATGGCGTCCGCCTTCGTCCATTTCAAGGCCACCTTTCCCGCAGTTCACTGCATCCACCGGGGAGGAATTGGCACCCGAAACCCGAATGATCGTAATGAAGACGACAACCACTGGAAACGAGGTTCTGGACTGGGTCGATACACATCTGGCCGAACTTTCCGACTGGCACCAGGTGATCTTTGATTTCGGCGAAACCGCCTGGCGCGAATACCGTTCCGCGAACTGGTACGTGGAGCGGCTGCGCGATGAGGGCTTTACGGTCGAGGAAGGCAGCGGCGGCATGCCGACCGCCTTCTGTGCCACCTGGCGCAACGGTAACGGACCCGTCATCGGAGGCTACGCCGAGTACGATGCCGTGCCTGGCAACTGCCAGGCAGCCGATACTCGGGAACGCCCGAGGGACGGACTCACGGTGCATGCGGGAGGGCACACGGACCCGCATTCCGCACTGGGAATCTCCAGTCTCGGCGGTTTCCTTGCCGCCAAGAAATCGATGGAGAGCCACCGGATACCCGGCACCCTGAAATTTCTTGGCGAACCGGCGGAAAAGGTACGGGGCTCCAAACCCATTCACGCCGCCGCGGGCTACTACGACAACCTGGATGCCGCCATCAGCTTCCATCCGTTTTACATGCCGCCGCTCTGCAACACGGTCCGTTGGGACACGCACTGCGGCGCGGCCTACGCCATGATCTACAGCTTCCGCTGCGAACAGCCGGAAACCTGGCTCGGCGACGGCGTGACGGACTCGCCAATCCCTGCGGCCCATGCCTCCGCTCGTGCCCCAGGTGCCAACGACGCCCTGGTGATGATGTACCAGACGTCCAAGAACCTTCGCGAGCACATGATCTCCGCCGGCTGCGGCTGGTCCATGAACGAATGTATCCTCACCGCGGGCCAGGCCACCGCGGACAACCTGCCCGCACGACTCGCACAGATCCAGTACATCGTCCGGGTTCCGGACGTCAACTTGGCGGAACGGGTACGCCGGATGCTGGATGCCAACGCCCAGGCCGCCGCCCGGCTCAGCCACTGCTCCTGGGAGCGCCATTGGGTTTCAAAATCCAGACCCGGCCTTGCCAATCATGTGCTTGCGAAGGCAACCTACCGCAATCTCGAGACCGTGGGGGCCCCGGTATTCAACCGCGGCAAGGCGGTTCACATTGCCCGTGAAATCCAGCGGAACCTGGGCATCGAACCCATGGACAGGCCGTATCTAGACATCACGGAATCCCTGATCGACCCCTGGGATGCGGAAGTCGAGCTGCGCACGCGGCTTCCCGCCTGGCAGGAACATTTCACCTCCGACGACTACACCGAATATTGTTGGCACGCACCCACGGTGCGCCTCTACGTCGCCCGGCCCACGCTGGCATCCCCGGAGCCCGGATATCAATATCCCGACTGGGTGATGAACGCCCTGGGCGGCATCCGGGAAGCCATCGATCCGATGATCGAATGCGCGGCCAAGACGATCGGTCTCACCGTCGTGGATCTGCTCACGAAGCCGGGCCTGCTGGAAGCCGCGGGGGCGGAATTCAGCCGGCGCACCGGCGGCGGCTGCCATGGCGAGCACTGGCAGGGACCGCTCTGCGACTATCCCCCGCCGGTGGATTTCCGCTGGCCGGAGTACGTGACCACGGCCAGGGGAACACACTGGTGGATGGACTGATCCCACTCCTGTTTCCCGGGCAGGAAGTTCTTCCCAATCCATATACGGGCCATACCATTATTGGAAAACATGGCTTCCCTGGAAATAACACCAATCGCCCGAGTCCGCTGTTTTGAAGCCAATGCTCCCTGACCGCATCCGCAGCCAGCTTGTTCATCACCCGCTTGAAGTTGTACCCCAACGTCATCAGGCTGAACTCGTTGCGGCACTGCTCAAGGCCGCACAGAAGGAAATGGTCTATCCCCGCCTATCTCGATCCAGTAGCAGATTGCGCAGCGGTTCTCACTGCACCGCAATGACGATCACGGAGTCAAATGCGATCGCTCCGTCACCATCGGGGAGGAGGGTACGTGTTGTTCAGCA
This sequence comes from Candidatus Poriferihabitaceae bacterium, assembly GCA_965213885.1. Taxonomy (GTDB): domain Bacteria; phylum Pseudomonadota; class Gammaproteobacteria; order Arenicellales; family Poriferihabitantaceae; genus VYFG01. The sequence continues at coordinate 980,084 of OZ243919.1, read as the reverse complement.
CCTGGAAGCAGAACTCCCATCAGCACAGGAGGCAACGCTGAGACGAAGGTCATGCAGTCGCACACCCTCAATTCCGACCCGTTTCCGTACCATCCTCCAGAGTACGCCACCGGTATAATCCCCGGCACGGTGTATTTCCTGTTGCGGGGCGACGGAAACCCATGGACGGTCCTTCCTGGGTTGGTGTTTGATCATGGCCCTGGCATCCGGGTCGAGAAACACCGCCCGGAACCCGGTCCTGCTGTCTGCGATATCAAGGACAACCTCATCCACCTCACACCATCCGCAGGCCCTGAATCTCTCCACGCCAGCATCCGGTGAACAGAAGCAACCGGATGAAATCGGCCTTGGAACCATCGGCAAGATACTCGGCCACATAGACGTCAGGTGTCGCGTGGAGTCTGCGGATTTCCTCACCAGGCATTGCCCTGAAGAATGATCCGCACTGTTTCACTCCAAATAGTGGCAAAACCGCTGTCAGCCGGGTTTCCAGATCCAGCCTCTACGCCGTGTCGCATCGGACGCAATCCGAATACCCGTCTCCTGCGCGTTCATTCCAGACCCCACTGGTACAGGATGAAGTCGCTGGGTCCATCGGTGTAGCGGTCATAGAAGCGCCGCCCCCGATCATTGAAATGCTGGGTAAGCCAGCGGAGGGTCGTCCAGCCGCGTTTCCTTGCCAGGTTCTCGAGACTCCCGAATATCGCATCCGCAGCACCGCTGCCCCGGGCATCCGGGACCACGAACAGGTCATCCAGGAATCCCACCTCGCAACCGCCCAGAGGGCGTGGACAGGCACGGACATGGGCGATACCCACTACCCTGCCCCCAGCGTCCCTCGTGATGAGCCCCTCGAGAACATGGCCGGGATCCAGCAGCCAGCGGAAGGTTTCATCCGCGATTTCATCGGTCATACCAACTTGATAGAAATCGGCGTATCCATCGAACAGCACGCGCCATTCTTCCTTGTCCTGCGGAGTCACAAATTCTGTCTTGAACGGGTTGTTCATCATGCAAGCATCAGGTGGAGTTGGGTTGGAATTACTCCTCGTCGTACTTCAACGCGGAAAACAGAGAAACACGATCACGGTGGCGGAGCACCGACTGCCCCGGGGCATTCCCGTCGCCTGTACCCGTGAAGGCGCCGGGGAACCGGTATTCCCGGTTCACTCCGGCGGGTCCGGGCGCCGCCTGAACAGCCATGCGCCGAGCGCAGGCAGCAGGATCACGGCACCAGCCATGTTCACCAGGAACATGAACATCAGGATCGTGCCCATGTCGGCCTGGAACTGAAGCGGGGCGGCGATCCATGTCGCCACGCCGGCCGCGAGCGTGAGACCGGTCAGCATGACGCCGGCCCCCGCGGTGGCAAGGGTACGCTCGAAGGCCTTGTCGAAGCTCATGCCGTCCCGAAGATGACCATGCATCCTGCTGTAGACATAGATTCCGTAATCGACGCCCACACCGACGCCGAGCGCAACCACCGGCAGGGTGGAGACCTTCAGTCCGATCTCGAGAATTGCCATGAGCGCATAGGCAAGCACCGACACCGCGGCCAGTGGCAGGACGATGCACACTACCGCCCGCAGCGAACGGAAGGCGACCAGGCACAGCAGGATGACAGCCGCGTAGACATAGCCGACGATCGGAAACTGCGCCGCTTCCACCTCCTCGTTCGTAGCCGCCATGACACCCACGTTGCCGGCGGCGAGTCGAAAGGAAACCGGCCCGCCACTGTTTTCGGCGTCGTATGTCTTCACAGCGCGAACGATACGCTCGATGGTTTCCGCCTTGTGATCGAGTGTGTAGATATAGACCGGCATGACGCTGCAATCGGTATTCAGCAGGCCACTGCTCGTGGGAACAGGGGAAACCGACTGCACCAGACTGTAGCGGTTCCGCGGGAGGGTCTGCCACTTGAGGTTGCCTTCGTTCCAGGCAGCGCTCAGGTGTCGTGCGGTCCCCGCGAGCCCGGAAACCGACTGGACACCCCCCACATTGCGCATGGTCCATTCGAAATCGTCAAGCCTGCGCATCGCATCATAGTCGATGCAGCCCTCCGGCATCGTTTCGGCGATCACGGTCAGCACGTCCACACCAATGCTGAACCGTTCGCCGATGACCAACGCATCGATGTTGTAGACCGAACCCGGTCGCAGTTCCGGAACTCCGCGGTGCTCGTCGCCGATCCTGACATCGGCCGCAAACCACGCGCCGGCAGCAGTGAGCGCGGTCCAGGCACAGATGGTCACGGCGGCGGTCTTCGGCCGGGCTGCCCGCGCCAGGACCGAGCGCACCGGATGCGGCAATTCTCCCTGCGGCCGGTGTGCTCCGGCTCCCCTGCCATAGGACAACAGCACCGGCAGCAGGGCCAGATTGGTCAGGATGATGGCGGCGACGCCAAGGCCGGCCGCGACCGCGATCTCCTGTATGACCTGCACGTTGATGAAGGAGATCGTAACGAAGCCCGCGGCATCCGAGGCCAGGGCCGCGACCCCCGGCAGGACGAGACGGCGGAAGCTCGCTCGCGCGGCATCGATTTCGGACGCCCCCCCGGACGCCTCGCCGTGCGCCGCGCTGACAACCTGGACGCCATGGCTGACGCCGATGGCAAAGATGAGGAACGGCACAAGGATCGACATCGGATCGATCCCGTATCCCAGCAGGTTGAGCAGTCCCAACTGCCAAATCACGGCAAGCAGGGAACATCCGAGAAGCGCGATCGCCGGGCGCAGTGCACGCGTGTAGGCGTATACGAGCAGAGCCGTGATCAGAAAGGAAATCCCGAAGAACAGGGCAACTTCCCCTGCACCCGCCGCGATGTCGCCGACCATCTTGGCGAAACCGATGATGTGCGCATCGACCGGAGCCTCCGTGGCGGCAAGTGTCTCCTGCCGGATCTTTTCCAGCTGGTGCGCGACCTCGATATAGTCGAGCCGCGCCCCGGTTCCGGGATGGAATTCCTGCAGCCTTGCGGTGATGATGGCACCGCTGAAGTCGTTGGCGACCAGGCGACCCACAATTCCGGACTTGATGATATTCTCACGCACCTGTGCGAAGCCATCCACGTCCGGCTGGAAATCCACCGGCAGAACATTGCCGCCAATTACCCCGTCCTCGACGACCTCGAGAAAACGCACATTCGGCGTCAGGATCGAAAAGACCTGGGTACGGTCGACACCGGGAAGGAAGAACATGGCGTCGGTGGCATGACGGAGCGCGGCGAAGAAGCCAGGCGTGAAAATGTCCCCGTTGCGGGCCGTGAGCGCAAGCACGATCCGGTCAGCACCGCCGAACTCCGCCCGATGCTCCAGGAATGTCTGCATGTAGGGATGTTCAAGCGGGGCAAGCTTCGTGAAGCCGGCGTCGACCCGCAGGTTCAGGGCGGACCAGGCCATGGCGAGCGATATGACCGCGAACAGCGCGAGCACGAGACGCCTCCTGGCGAACAGCACCTGTTCGAGCCAAGCCGTCATGCGATCAACCCCGGGGTTCCCTACCGGGTCGAGGCCGGTGGATAATCCGGATGCGGGCCAACTCAGCCACCGGTAGCCTGCCGGCTCCCGGACAGACGCCGGACACCGAATTCGCCGATCACAAGCAAGTCCCCCCCCGAAAGCGCCATGACGCTCGTGATGCCGAGTCGCCCGGCAAGATGGCTGAGAGAGACACGCCGGCCCCCGTCGATCCCCTCCAGCAGCACGCCATCGTGTCCGGTGACAAGAAAATCGCCTGGCGGCAGCTGCCGGATGCTGGTGAGCGTGGCGGTCGTTTCCGTCGGCACCTGGGCCCACGTCCCGCCGCCGTCCTCGGAACGGAACATGTGGCCCCGGAGACCTGCGAGCAACACCGTGTCTGCCGACAGCGCCGCCGCGCCGAACCAGGAACCGGTATAGGGCGTCGTGAGTGCACGCCAACTCCCCCCGCCATCATCGGAGCGATAGGCAACGCCGGACTCCGCGCCGATGTAGAGACGGCCCCCTTCCGCCGCTGCCAGTGCGTTCAGGTGGTAGTCGTCCTCCTCACTCACCGCCTGCTGCATCCAGATATCGCCACCGTCGTTCGTTGCAAGGAAATAGCCGTAGGCGCCGACGGCCAACCCGTTTCGGGCATCCGCAAACCAGACGTCAAGGAGCGGGAGTTCCTCCTCCGGTGCATGGTGCACCCGTTCCCAGTTCTCGCCACCGTCGCGGGTGCGCAGGATAACCGCATCATGGCCCACTGCCCACCCGAGCCCTGCGTCGTGCATGTGGACCGCCGTCAGCATGGCGCTGGTCGGCGAGTCCGCCTGCCGCCAGCTGACAGCCTCATCGTCGGAGATCAGGATGTGACCGCGCTCACCGACGGCAATCAGCCGCCCCCCCGCACGAGCAACGTCCAGCAACAACGAGTGGGCCGCAGGCGGCGCCGGATTCCCGGCCTGGCCAGAGTCTGTGGCTCCCTCGGCCGCAACCAGCAACGACGCGACGGCGAGCCACGAAAGGAACCGGTAACCCGTCACGGCGCCATCCGTCACGACCGGCACCCTTCATTGGCCGCCCTCACCATTGCAGCCAGGAGATGATATAACCTGCCGGAGTCCGACCGGTTGATGCCCCTCGATCTATCGCTGCCTAAGGAGATTGTCTCTTCCATCGGGATGCAAGCCTCATTTCCCCGGCACTCTGCCAGGGTCTGAATTTGAGAACGATATCTAGTGGATACGGATTGTTTCTTGAATAATTTGTTAGTGGGCAGGCCAGTGACCATTTTCCTTCACGGCATGTTCTGTCCCGGGATCAATTGGGAAACACCGAACATCTATCAGTCCTTGCCCTTTATGGATACCCATAACAATATTCTGATCGAGTAGGTGTTGCGAAGGGTGAATGATTCCATCCAGGACTGGAAATCAGGCTGGAGCCACCTTTACGGCTGCCAGATTCCGCTTCTCCGCGCTGAACGCCACGCCGATCAGATGGACCGGCTCCCCCCGGTCCCGGTATTTCTCGGCGTATCCCTTCGCCGGTATCGGATCGATTGCCGATTGGGCCGCCGAATCACCGCCGCCTTCCCCCCCGGCCATCTTGAACACGAACACGAACACCTGCCGGCCATGGAGCACCACCATGTCCGCCCGGCCCCGGCCCGAGGAATCCTCCACCCGAAGGTCCAGGCCGATGGTCCGGAAACAGGCGTACAGCATCCCGGCGTACCAGGCCTCGTAGCGGGCCGGACTGTTGGCGCCCTGCCACTGACAGGGAATACCGGCGAAGAATGAGCGAAGATGATCCGCGAATCCATCGAAGTCATTGGCCACCAGCAGGCGGCCGAGTTCGTCGCCCTGATCAGCGGTCTCGTCAATTTTCCCGGTGACGTATCCCAGGAGCCCGTCGTTCAGGCTCTGCTGCACCTCGAAGTTGGGATAGTCCAATGTGTACAGGGTTCTCGGGCCCCGCCTTTCCTCTGCGGTGATCGTCAGGTATCCGGTCTGGAACAGCAGCGCATCGACGGTGATGTTCTCGACATCGAAGGTCGAGACCAGTTCCTCATCAGAGACACGGTTCTCCAGTTCCATCGGACTGACCTCCCGCTCCATCATCATCCGGAACAGGAAGGTGGGGGAGCCGGTCTCGAACAGCAGCAGGAGATCGAACGGGTTGTAGAGCTTCTCGTCGCCGAGCCAGTGGTAGCCGTTGTACCACTTCCGGATCTCGTCCCGGTCGAGCCCGGGGAGTTCCGGGGCGAAGACCGCGCCCAGGTCCCTGTCGGTATATCCGCAGATGGTGGCGTAATTGGGATCGAGACTGATGTTCCGGAGGTTGTTGAGACCCGAAAAGAGACTCACCCGGGAGAACATGCTAACCCCGGTGACGAAGACGAAGCGGACGTCCCGGGCACTGCCCTTGATGATGCCGTAGAAGCCCCTCAGGTAGTCCCGGTTGGCCTTGGCCATTTCGGGATTGTCGATGACGTCCAGGATTGGCTTGTCGTATTCGTCGATCAGTACCACCGCTTGCTGACCGGTAATGTGGTGCAAGCGATCCAGAAGTATCCTCAGCCGTCTGGGCGCAGGCACTGACGATTGTGTTGGCTCAAGGCCAGCCTGACGTTCGGCGATATCCAACTGATCGACGATATCGCCATCAATATCATCCGGTTTGTCGTATTTTCCGTCGAAGCTCAGCCGCACCACCGGATGCCGGATGGACCAGTCCCAGTGCGCATGGATGTCGAGGCCCCGGAACAGGGGCTCGTTGCCCTCGAACAGTTCCCGCAGGGTATCCACCAGAAGGCTCTTGCCGAACCTCCGCGGCCGCGACAGGAAGTAGAAGTCTCCCGTGTCAACCAGCCGCCGGATATGGGGGGTCTTGTCAACGTAGTAACAATCCTGTTCCCGGATTCTCCGGAAGGACTGGATGCCGATGGGAAGTTGGCGGCGGGTCATTGTCCGTGTCCAGCTTCCTGCCCTGCAGGACAAGGCCAAAAGTCGAGATTGAGGAACGCTGCACGAAAGTCGGGTTGACCCGCTGAGGAATAGGCAAACCCTGGATCACCATGCATTCCGGTCTTCAAGACTGCTATTGGTATCGAACGGTTCATTTCAAGAACACGATCTGCCCATGCATTGCGGTTTCCAATACGGATGGTCCGGCAACGATTGGATGCATTGGTGCGTTCCATTTATTTTACCTCCTTGTCGATGAACCCAGGCGTGATGACATTTTCCACCAGGGTGCGGACTTTGCTGCGGTCCAATCCGGTGGGAACTTCGGCAGTGCTGCTTGGTGTTCACATCGCTGTCGGGGGTGCTGGTGAACGGCTCGACGATCCCTGCAACTACCTGAATCGGTACTACCCTACTGCCTGATGTCCAAAACAATTCCGGGTATGGGGATACTTCCAAGCGCACTCGACTTCCACCAGATTCGGTTCAGGTATTGTGTAGTACGCTGGTGCAATCCACAAGGAAGAATCTCCGACATTGAAGAATCTCCGACATGGAGACCGTTCCAGTTCGCGTGGTGAAAGCCGCTGCTTATTGGGTCGATCCGGGCGCCTCCCGCTTCCTGATTTGAGAATAAATTAGAATGTCCAACACCATGCAGGTCTAGACTTGTCGCTCACCGGACGGTCCGTCCCTACAGGCCATGGGACCGATGATTCAGGGTGAAAGGCGTATCGGGTATTTATCCCGGATTCGCGCATCCGTACCCACCTCGACATACCGCGGAACATGTTCGTTCAGAATCTCCTGTGTCATGGCCTGGCTCCTTTCAAACAAGTCCGTTGATCCCTGTTGTTCCCAGGCATCCGCCGTATCCCGCGACACCAGCCCCGGCTCGGGATAGAGGTATTCCGTCTCCATGTATTCCATGGTCTGGCCGTGACCGAGAAAATGGCCAGGGTCGATCACGGATTCACGGATGACGTCGATGGACAGGGTCTCATCACTGACCTCAATGCCGCGCGTGGCGCGCAGCACCATACCCAGAATCTCGTTATCGATGACCAGGGATTCGAAACTGCAGCCCATGAGACTGCCCATCATGCCGGCAGCTTCGCAGATGCGGTTGGCGCCTGCCATGGAGGCCAGGGCCAGGGTCACGCCCTTTTCGAAACCGTGCTGCACGTCCGGCACCTTGGAATCCGTCATGCCCGCAGCCACGGAATTGGGGAGGTCATAGTAACGACCCATCTGCACCGCGGCGGCGGAGAGCAAGGCCTCCTCGCCGCTCCCACCGGTGAAGGAGCCGGTCCGGAGATCGGTGATGAAGGGCCACGCGGCGAAGGCCATGGGGCAGCCGGGGCGGATCAGGTTCACTACCGCCAGGCAGGCCAGGGTTTCGGCAATGACCTGGGCCAGGATGCCGGCCAGGGGCGCGGGCGCCGTGGCACCGCTCTGGGGCGCCACCGCGAGGTCGCTCGTGAGCCCCAGGCGGCTCGCCTCCATCATCACTTCCAGGTTGGAGCGACCGAAGCGGAGCGGCGACACGATGGGACAGCCGCCGAAGATGGCGAATGGCTCCCTGGCGAACCGCCCTTCCCCGCCCAGGACCATGTCGAACAGTTCAATGGCGGGGCGTACGCTCGAGGCCTTCCGGAAAGCAAAGCAAAGCGGCTTTTCCGTACCCAGAATCATCGCGTAGGGCACGTTGATATCATGCTCGAAGTCATCGGGGACATCCGTGGGCACCACGGTATCACCCACCATGTGGATATTGTCGAGCTTGTCGGTCAGGCGGGTGAAGTCGTAGATGTCCCTGAGGGTCGAGGCCCGGTAAGTGCGCGACCTGGCGTCGAATGTTGTCACAGCGGAGCCGGAAGTAGCGTAGTACACCCGGGAACCGCTGCACTCCATGTCGTCGCGCCCCTTGCGTGATCCACGGGCATGCACCACGAAACTGCGTGAGGCATTGGCAATGATATCTTCCACCATGGCCCTCGGAAAACATAGTCGTCCATACTCGTTCAGGTCGCAGCCCTTGTTCAGCACCTCGTCCAGTAATTCAGGAATGGGATCGCCGATCCCCACTGTCTCCAGAATCTCCAGAGCGGCATGGTGAACCCGGTCCATGTCCGGGTCACTTAACGGACGGTAACTGCCGCCGGCGATGCCCGGCCAGATCGCGGGCGAGCGGGTATCGGCCTCGCGCTTGATTCGGCGGGCCTTGCGGCCACCCTCCCGGCGGGCGGTGGCGGATCTACGGTTCGGTGAATTCATACGAGTGGTGTGCGGTCAGTTCTAGAGGACGGGGATCTCCCGAAGATACAGTTCGCGCTCAATCTCGTCAGGGTCGCGCTGGAAGTCCCGCGCAGCCAGATGGCCCGAGTAGACGGCATCGGCAATGAGCCCGGGAGCGAGGGCGTCACCGATCACCCGCAGGGTTTCAATTTCCCCGGCGCCATCCGCGATTTTCTTTCGCAGGGAAACGGCGAGGTCCTCGTCGGGCACTCTTTCTGTGACCAGGACCAGGGTGGCGCATTCATGCTGCAGATTCTTGCCGCCGAACAGGCACGACGACATCACCTTGCCGTCTGTCCCGCCCGACAGGCTGCGGCTGGTCAGGATGTTGACACCCAGCGAGACCAGCCTCCGTTGCACCCGCTCCTGTTCCAGGGTATAGCTGGTCCACGGGGACACTACTCCGGCGGGGGTGATGAACGTCACGTCACCGGTCTGCTCCGCGAGCAGTTCCGCAAGCACTCCGGCGAGATAGCACTGGTCGTCATCGTAGATCACTATGGGACCCGCGGAAGGATACCGACCCGAGAAAATAACGTCCGGCGTCAGGATTGTGATGGAACCGTCGACCATCAGGGGTTTCCTCGACGTGCGCCCGACACCATCCCGCCGCCAGGTGGCGCCCGTCGCCAGGAACACATGGGGGGTACCAAGCTCGATGACGACCTCCGCATCCATCGGACTTTCGAGGTAGATCTCGGCATTGGCCATCTGTTCCAGCTTCCCGGCCCTGAAGTCCCGTACCCGCTTCCAGGCCGAGAGTCCCGGAAGGGCGGATTCGGACAGCACCCGGCCGCCCAGCTGAACCCCGGCTTCCGCCAGGGTCACTTCGCAGTTGCGGTTCGCCAGCTGCAGCGCACATTCCAGACCGGCGGGCCCCGCTCCGACCACCAGCACCCGGGCTGGTTTCCGGACCGGGGGAATCCTTTCCGGGTGCCATTGACGCCGCCACTCCTCACCCATGGTGGGATTCTGGGTACAGCGAATGGGCACTCCGTGGCTGTCGCTGGAGACACAGATGTTGCAGCCGATGCATTCACGAATATCCTCGAATCGCCGTTCACGGATTTTCTCGGGCAGGAACGGGTCGGAGATGGAGGGGCGGGCCGCGCCGATGAAGTCGAGCACGCCTTTCCTGACCAGCGCAGCCATGTGATCCGGCGAGGTATAGCGTCCTACCCCCACTACAGGCTTGGAAGTCACCTGCTTGACGAAGGAAGTATAGGGTTCCTGGGCGCCCTCGCCGGGTTCAAAGCGGGACGTTACCGAATCATTTTCCCAGCCCGCCACGTTGACATCCCAAAGATCGGGCAATTCCGCCAGCATTTCCACCACCGCGCGACCCTCCTCCTCGGCCTGCATGCCGTCAGGGCCCGCCATGTCATCCACCGCGAAGCGGAAGGCCACGGCGCATTCCCCTGCAGCCTCCTCCTGGGCCTCGTTGAGAAGTTCCAAGGTCAGTCGCACGCGGTTTTCCAGGGAGCCGCCGTATTCATCGCTGCGCTGGTTGTACACCGGGTTGAGGAAGTGATGTGCCGTCGACATGTGGTGGCCGGCGTAGACATAGACGATGTCGAAGCCGGCCTGCTTCGCAAGCCGGACCGCCCGGCGGTGCCAAAGCCTGAGATTGTCGATGTCCCTCTTGTCCATGGCCCTGGCCTGTTTCGGATAGAGCGTGTCGATGCTCATGGACACCGGTGCCAGGGATGGCATCCTGGTGTACAGGTTGGCCGCGTGGAACCCGTTGTGTGCCAGTTCGATTGCGGCCAGTGCACCATGCTCGTGCACGCCATCCGTCATCAGGCGCAGTGCGGGGAGGTCCCGTTCATCCCAGATGCGCTGCTCGGCGAAAGGGGAGAGGTCCGAAGTCGGATGAATCTCTGTCTCCTCGGTACTGACCACGGCCCATCCGCCGGCAGCCTTCATCGCCCGCATTGCCGCATGCCCCCGGGGCTTTATATGGCCGAGGCCACAGCAATGGGGAACCTGGTAGAAGCGGTTCCGTGCCGTTACCGGGCCAATCCGGATCGGCTCGAACAGAATATCGTAGGGGTCGTTCCTGGCCATCTCCAAATATTGTCATCGAATCCACGTGGAATGGTATCACGCCGAAATCAGGGACCTGGCTCCGAAGACACTCCGAAGACACGTCGATCACGCCACCAGATGGCGCGCGGTCATCATCCGTCCCTGTTCTTCATCCGCGAGAGGCCATCCGTCGTGCTACCGCTTAGGGAATCAAGCCTGCACCTGAAACGGAAACCACGCCCGGGCGCTGCGGATGCGATGCAGGGAATTTCCCGTCGCCCCGATGGAGTCACATGCCGGGGCCCCCGGCTATACTGCCGGTACTGAACCAGCGACCTCCCTTTCATGAATCTTCCCGAGGACCCGCCGAATCCGGACATGGACCCCGAAGCCTGCCGGCGGGTCAGGGAGATCATCGGCGAATCCGGCGTCCGGCAGGCCCTGTCGCCCATTGACCGGATTTCCGGCCTGCCCGGCCCGGCCTATCACTCGCCGGGGTGGATGAAACTGGAGCAGGAGCGGATTTTCGCCCGTCACTGGGTCTTTGCCGCGACGGACGGCGAACTGCCGGAGGCGGGGTCGATCAAACCCCTGGATGTCGGCGGAATGCCGATCATCATGGTCCGGGGGACGGATGGGGATGTACGCGCGTTTCACAACGTCTGCCGGCACCGCGGCACACTGCTCGTCGCCGAATCCTGCTCACGCCCCCTGATCACCTGCCCGTATCACGCCTGGAGTTACCGACTGGACGGAACGATCCGTTCCCGGCCGCACTTTCAGGGCGCTGACGAGACGGACACTTTCGGTGACGGTGGGGATGATCGGCTGAATCTGCTCCGGATCCGGTCGGACAGCTGGAACGGATGCCATTTCGTGAACCTGTCCGGCAACGCGCAAGTGTTGACGGACTGGCTGGCACCGATCTTCGGGCGGACGGGGGCCTATGACTTCTCCCGGATCCGCTGGATCGGGAAGAAGTGCTACACCGTGCAGAGCAACTGGAAGCTGGTGCTGGAGAACTACATGGAAGGCTATCACGTGTTCGCCGCCCACCCGCGGCTGCTCGAGCATGCACCCATGTCGGTGCGCTGGCAGGGGGAGTGGACGGAGCAGGTCTTCTATAACGACTACGTCGCGTCCGGACTGACCCCCGGACGCGGCGGTGCCCTGCCCCACTATCCGGGCCTGTCAGATGTGGATCGCCGCCGGGGCATGTGGTTTGCGGCCTTCCCCAACTTTTATGTCGAGGTGTATGCCGACCAGTTCGTGGTCCTGGGCACCTTCCCGGTTGCGTCGGACAAGACCCTGGAGGAACTGCACTTCTTCGTGGTTGGTGACGAGGCCCGGAACCAGGAACGGTACGCAGCCGCCAGGGAGGAGCTCGTGACCATGTGGGACGAACTGAACCTGGAGGACGTGGCCCTGCTGGAGAGGCTGCAGCAGGGACGCCGGTCAGCGGCCTTCGCCGGCTCCAACATGTCTCCGGCCTGGGAAGGACCGTCCCACAAGCTGTCGCAGAAGGTGATCGAGGCGATCTGCCGGAATTGATCCTCAGATCAGCTCGACATCCGTCAGTACCTCGACCAGGGCCGGTCCACGGTGTTCCAGCGCCGCCCGGATGGCATCGTCCAGTTCTGCCGGGTCGTTCACCCGCTTGCCGAAACCGCCGCAGTTCCTTGCGTAGATCGAGAAATTGGGATTGTGCAGGGACGTCTGCCACACCTGCCACTCCCCGGCCCGCTGCTCCTTGCTGATCTTGCCCAGCTCCGAGTTGTTGAGCAGGATATGGGTGATGTTCATGTCGTATTTCACCGCAGTGGTGAATTCCGCCAGATACTGGCCGAATCCGCCATCCCCGCTCACCGACACCACCGGCCGCCCTTCCAATTCCCCGTGGTCTCTCGTGGCCGCCCAGGCCCCGATGGCGGCGGGAAAGGAGAATCCGATGGACCCCAGGTATCCCGACATCAGGACCGACTGTCCCTGGCATTCGAAGTAGCGTCCGAACGAGTAGGTGTTGTTGCCGACATCCACCGGGATGATCGCGTTGGCAGGCGTCAACCTGCTCATGCTGTCGAAGACCGACGCCGAATTGATTCCCTTGCCGCGGTTGTCCGCCATGCGGCGCTGTTTCTCCTGGCGCCAGATCTGCCAGCGTTCCGCCACCTCCCCGGTCTGGTCCACGGTCTCCGTGCGGTCGCCCAGTGCGTCCATCAGCAGGCGCAGGGTGGTGTCGATCTCGCCCCAGACCGGGTGTGCAACCGGGTGGAATTTTCCCAGCGCCATCCGGTCGAAGTCCACCTGGATGATCGGCCGCTTGGGCGTAATGCCGGTATGGTTTGAAAACGAGGTGCCAAGGGCGATGATCAGGTCGCACTCGTTCATGAACCAACTCGCGATCGGAGTGCCCGAACGCCCGAGAACCCCGGCGGCAAGGGGGTGGTGGTCGGAGATCTGGCCCTTCGCCTTGAAGGTGGTCAATACCGGCGCGCGGAGCAGCTGGGCAAGGGAGGTGACACTGTCCATCGCGTACCTGGCGCCGTAACCCACGATGATGATGGGACGTCCATGGGTGCGGATCATCTCCACCATCTTCTCCATGGCTTCGGCCGACGGGGTGATCCGATCATCGCCCAACCGGCCATCGGGACGTCCGGCCATGGCCCCCTCCCTGGCAGGGACGGTCTGCACGTCATCCGGAAAGATCAGGTGGGTCGGGGTCCTGTTAACGATGGCATGCTTGCAGGCCAGGTTCATCAGTTCGACATGCCTGCTGGAATGCAGCACCGGTTCACTGAAATCCGCCACCGCCTCGAACGCGGAAGAAAGGTCGATGTCCTGGAATGCGCCCGGGCCGAGAACCTGGATGTCCACCTGTCCCGTGAGGGCCAGGGCGGGTGCGCGGTCCACCTTGCAGTCCCAGAGCCCCGTAAGTAGGTTGGTGGCACCGGGTCCGGCAATGGTGAGGCATGCCGCGGGCTTCCCGGACGCCTTGGCGTAGCCGGCGCACGCAAACGCGGCGGCGCCCTCGTGGCGGATACCGTAATAGGACAGGTTTCCCCGGGTTTCCTGCACCCGGAGCGCCTCGGCAAGTCCCAGGTTGGAATGTCCGACCATGCCGAAAACGGATCTCACCCCCCAGTTCACCATCGTCTCGGCCATGATGTCCGACACGGTGAGCGCCCTCTCCGGCTCCCGTTCCAGTCCCAGGTAAATACCGTCGTCGCGGATTTCCACCGGGTAGAGCCGCTGGCCTGTATCCTCGTGACCGCCCGGCGGCTTGCCGGTTTCCGGGTCGAAGTCCCAGCCATGCCAGGGGCAGCGCAGCCAGCATCTGCCGTCCTTGCCCACCTCGATGGAGCCCTCGCCAAGGGGGCCTCCCTGGTGGGGACACCTGTTGTCCATTGCGGTGTACTTGCCGTTAAAATGTGTCAGGGCCATGGACCTGGCGCCGGCGGTCACGGTCTTCACGCGGCCTTCCGGTAGCTCGTCCATCTCGGCGATCTTGAACCAGTCAAGGCTCTCTTGGTTTTGCTTCTGCATAGTTACCTGTCCGGAGGGTTGTATTGGTTACGGATTCCATGACGACGTTGGCGCATCAGGCGCGGTGCGTTCCCTCAACGTCGGAAACTACCACATCCCGGCTGCCTGAAAACGCCCTGAATGGCTACCGCAAACAGGCTACCTGAAGAAAAAACCTTCCCGCTTTATTCCAATTCCTGCACCAATCCGTCCCGATTTTTTCCGGGATAAATTCCCTCATCCTGGCCGATTTAATGTGGGATATAACACCAGGTCGCCTCGCGCCTTTTGCCACGCCGCTATGGCTGCCATCGTGCGGGGACCGAATACGCCGTCGGTGGTTCCCACAGCCTCCCAATGTCCCATGAACTTGAGGCCGCGCTGCACCGCCGCTTTCTGATCGCGGGTCAGGTTAAGTGCGGCCTCCTCTTGCGGACTGCCCGCCATGGCAGGAAGCGCAAGCATAACCAGCAGCGCCACGATCAGTCAGCTCGTCATTCTTTTCCTCGCAAGTTCAAGCTGGAACGGCGTTTCGGGGGGGCTTGCCGACGCGATTCAACTCCCGGAAACATTTGTGTTCCCGTAAACCTCCCCTTCACGGACTTCTGCTCTCCCGTATACCTTCGCATTGCCGTAGACCTTTGCTTCCCCATGGACTCTTGCATACCCAAAGATGATTGTATGTCCGGAAATCTTTGCATTCCCGGAGACGTGTGATTTTTCAGAGATTATTGCCTCATCGGAGACTTCTGCGTTCCCCAGGACCTTTGCACGCCCACACACTTTGGCATCAGGACCGATATAAGCCGTGTCCGCGACAAAGCTCCCACCATACGGGTGAGGCTTGCCGTTTACACCGTCTCCGCAAGGTCCATCATCCGCGATGACAGGCAGACCGAAGGCACAGCCTAGAATCAACATGATGAATAGACGCATGACAGCCCCCTGTGTCTGAAGACGTTCGGTCGAAGGGTGACGATGATGAGAATAACGATACCAATTCCCCGTTCTGCCGACTTCGCTCGGTGCCATCGCCACCTCCATCACTGCGTCAACGAACGCCTTCCAATGAGAATTCAATTGCCAGCAAGAACTCTATTACAGGGGAATGATGATCGACAATCCGGAATGCCAGGGATGTGCATTTCCCAAGGAAATGCGTTAGTTTCGGGACTGATACAGCCGAGTTGACAGAATGGGCGAGATGAATGATCCCACCGATCGCAATGTCGTGTTCCGTCCTCATCCGCGGACGATGCGGAAGCATGAATGCAGTTGCAGATCGCAATCCGAGTACCGATGCGTGGCCTGCGGCCATGAGGCCAATGCGGACATGAACGCCGCATGGAAGATCCCGGGCCTCGGGAATGGGGCAACTGGACGGCGAGGAACGTTGGTGTTGGCGTTGGCCACTGCGACGAACCGTCCATGGATGAACCTGAAGTTGGTGGCTTCGGTCGTCAACGCTGCTTGATCAGTCCCTTACTTTCCTGACCGGAATCCCACGATCGCCCCGGAATGATCCTGCTGAGCATATTGGGAATTTACTGCCTTGCCGGGCTCCTCTTCGGTGTGGGTTTTTTTCTCCGGGGATACGCTGCCCTGGAGCCGGGGGCCCGTGGAACCTCGATGCTGACGCGGCTGCTCTGGACGCCGGCCTCGATTATTCTTTGGCCGTATCTGCTGAAAAAGTGGATTGGATCCCGTCCATGATCCGGCCACACCGCAGGATTCACAGGTTGGCCTGGCTGTTTCTCACCCCGGCGCTACTCCTTCTGATCCTGATCATGAGCAACCCGGATAGGGACATTTATCCACGCAATGATGCACCACCCCAGCAGTCCACCAAGGGCCCGATTCCCTGATCCGGCAACCATGCCAGACCATCCATGAGTCAAGGTTACGTACCCGTCAACTGGAACCGTCGCAAGCAGGTCTACGATCTGTGCCTCTGGGCAGGCATACTGCTCTATATTGCCGCTTTCATAATAGTCACCAACACGCTCTACCGAGGGGACCAGGCCCTGCCCCTGCTCACCCTGCTGATTCGTGCGACCTCAACCTGCGCCTTTGTCATGCTGACCCTGATTCTGTGCATCGGCCCCCTGGCGCGCATCGATCGCCGCTTCCTCCCACTCCTGTACAACCGCCGGCATTTCGGCGTTTCCATGTTCATCGTTGCTCTGGTTCATGGATTGCTGGCGATCTACTGGTACCACAGCTTCGGTCCGGTGAATCCGCTGGTTTCGGTCTTTACCTCAGGTGGGGACTACCGCGCCGTCATGGACATACCCTTCGAGGCGCTCGGTGCCGTTGCCCTGATGTGCCTGTTTGTTCTGGCCGCGACAAGCCATGACTACTGGAATACGACCTTGGGCGGACCGCTCTGGAAAGCCATTCACCTGTGCGTGTACCTGGCCTATGCCCTTATTGTCCTGCACATCGTCTTCGGCGCGCTGCAACAGGATGCCACCGGGCTGATGCCCTGGATGGTCATGATCAGCGTGGGGCTGGTCGGTGGCCTGCATCTTACGGCAGCATTCACCCGTTCAGGAGCGGACAGACAGGCCAGCCGCGACGGAAGCCAATGGATCCCCATAGGGAACTACCTGGACATCCCGGACAACCGCGCCATCACGATCGACATCGATACGGATGAGCGCATCGCCGTATTCCGCTACAACGGCAACCGACTGTGTGCCGTATCGAATGTCTGCCAGCATCAAAACGGTCCCCTGGGTGAAGGTCGGGTGATCGACGGATACATCACTTGCCCCTGGCATGGTTACCAGTATCGGCCGGAAGACGGCTGTTCCCCGCCGCCCTTCACGGAAAGGATTCGGACCTATCACCTGAAGCTCGAGGCCGGCAGCCTGTTCGTCAACGCCGAACCGTTACCGGCAGGCACACCGAGACCGGTTCTCGAAGTACCGGAGGGCGCTGTCGGCCAAACCGATGGATAGGAGTGTTGCAGTATGAGCAAACCGGAACCTCCGTTTTTCGTCGGCTACCTGCCGACCCCGCCATCCCTGGCAAGGTTCTACTGGCCGCTGGTCCTGGCGCTGGTTGTCGGCTGTGCCCTGCTCGGATACTGGCTTGGCACGCAGCAGAAGCCGGGGGCGCCGGCCGTCTGGGCGGTGGGCACCGGCACAACGATGTCGGGCGTGCTGCAAGTCAACCCCTATCCCGTACTGCACCGGATCCATCCCGAAGACCCGGCCCGGATCGAGTCCGTACTCCTGGTCAGGCAGGGGAAATTCACCGCAGCCGGCATGGCCAACGACCTGGACGGCAAGGCGGTCGATGTAACGGGTACGACCATCAGGCGGGGCGGCTGGACAATGCTGGAGGTCTCCTCCGGGGACAATTTCGCCTCCACCGACGCAATCAAGGCGGACCTCATTACGAACCGCCTGGGGGTTGAATCCCTGGGGAAGATCGCCCTTGAGGGCGAAATCGTGGATTCCAAGTGTTTTCTCGGCGTGATGAAACCCGGTGCCGGCGCGATCCACAAGTCTTGTGCGGAAGTCTGCCTCCTCGGCGGCATACCGGCCATGCTGGTGGCGAAAGCCTCGGATGACCGGAAATACGGTTATATCCTGGTACAACCGGACGGATCTTCCGCCTCGGCGCTGTCGGGGAAACTGGCCGGGGAAGCGGTGAGGGTCACCGGAGAACTCCGGCGCCAGGGAGATTTGCTGTATCTGAGAATGGCGGAAAATGGGCTGGAACGTATCTGACGATGGATTGCCGGTGAATGCCGAAGTGGTCGTGTCTTCACATCTCACCACCGCACTGGCAGCGGCGGCCATGGGACTGTGGAACCTGCTGGCAACCAAGGGCACGCGCCGCCACAAGCTGGTCGGCCGTTACTGGATCGCCGCCATGCTCGCCGTAACCCTGCCATCGTTCTGGATCCGTGAACTGGATCAGGGTGATTTCAGTTGGATTCACGGATTGACGGTGTTCACTCTTGCCAGCCTGGCGCTTGCCCTTTGGGGTATCCGGACCGGGCACGTACGCTTACACGCCCATGCCATGATCGGAACGATGGCCGGACTTTTGATTGCCGGGGGCTTTGCGCTGATGCCCGGACGTATGATCAGCCTGAAGATCGGTTACGGTTAAGGACGGGTGGAAAGGGCCGGAAATGGGGACCGGGCCCGATTCAACACGCAAAATGGTCGACAGACAACCAGTCATTCTCGCTTCTTCTTCTCCCTACCGGCGTGCCGCTCTGGAACGGCTGGGTATTGGGTTCCATTGCCTCTCTCCCGATATCGATGAATCGGCTTTCCCCGGAGAGGCGCCGGATGATCTGGTCCGCCGCCTGTCGCAGGCCAAGGCCGCCGCCGTTGCCGGGAGATTTTCCGAGGGCCTGGTGATCGGTTCGGACCAGGTAGCTGTATTGCATGGTCGCATCATCGGCAAACCGGCGGGTCATGACGATGCTCTCGGGCAGCTCCGGGCGGCTTCAGGCGCCATGACCGTGCTCCACTGCGGCATCGCTGTGCTGAATGCCGCCACTGGCCGCATGCAGTCCGCAGTGGAGCATGTGGAAGTGGAATGCCGTGAATTGACCGATGACGAAATAGAACGCTACCTGGCGACGGATGCGCCCTATGACTGCTGTGGCAGCCTGAAGGTCGAGGGGACGGGAATATCCCTGCTCCGCCGGGTTCGCAGCGACGACCCCAACGCAATCATCGGCCTGCCTGTGATCCGTCTGCTCGGGATGCTGCGGGAGGAGGGCTTCGGATTAACCTGAAATCCCCCGGTCAGCGCATCCGGCATGCCTGGCACACTCCGCGGTGACGGAGTGACCGGACCCTGAACCCGTATGCGCCTGGCGTTCAGCCGGCTTCCACGCCCACGAAACGACCGTCCCGGATTTGCGCAATGCGGTCACGCACCTGGGCTGCGTGCTCGAATTCGAGGTTCTTCGCATGGGCGTACATTTCTTTCTCCAGCCTGGACAGCAATCTGCCCAGCTCTTTCGGCGTCATGCGGAAGTATTCTTCACCGCCCTCGGCTGCGGTCCTCCGGTCCGGGAGATCGTTCCATGCCGAATCATTGGCAGTGACGCCCTCGATGATGTCCTTCACCGGCTTGACGATGGAGCGCGGTGTGATGCCGTGCTCACTGTTGAACCCTGCCTGCCTGTCGCGCCGTCGTGCGGTTTCGTCCATGGCCACCCGCATGGATGGTGTGACGGAATCGGCGTACAAGATCACCCTGCCCTGGGCGTTGCGCGCGGCCCGGCCGATGGTCTGGATGAGTGATCGCTCCGATCGGAGGAATCCCTCCTTGTCCGCATCGAGAATGGCCACCAGGGAAACTTCCGGTATATCCAGGCCCTCCCGAAGGAGATTGATGCCCACCAGTACGTCGAACGTCCCCTTGCGCAGATCACGGATGATCTCCACACGTTCCACGGTGTCGATATCGGAATGCAGGTAGCGGACCCGAACCTGATGCTCGTGGAAATACTCCGTCAGATCTTCCGCCATCCGCTTGGTCAACGTGGTCACCAAAACCCGGCTGCCCTGGCTGGCGCGCTGTCTGATTTCGGACAGCAGATCATCCACTTGGCTGATAACCGGCCGCACCTCCACTTCCGGGTCCAGAAGGCCGGTGGGGCGCACCAACTGCTCCACCACCTCCGATGCGTGCCGCCCCTCGTATGGGCCCGGCGTGGCAGAGACGAAGATCACCTGTCCAACCATGAGTTCGAATTCATCGAATCGCAGCGGGCGGTTATCCAGTGCCGACGGTAGCCTGAACCCGTATTCCACCAGAGTTTCCTTGCGTGAGCGATCGCCGTTGTACATCGCCCCGATCTGGGGAATTGTGGCGTGGCTCTCGTCGATGAAGACAATGGCATCCGCAGGCAGGTAGTCGATCAGCGTGGGGGGCGGCTCCCCCGGCTCGCGTCCGGACAGGTAGCGTGAATAGTTCTCGATCCCGGTGCAATAACCGAGTTCGCGCATCATCTCCACGTCGTAGCGGACCCTTTGTTCCAGCCTCTGCGCCTCCACCAGTTTGCCTGCGCCGCGAAGCACCTCCAGGCGCTGGCGGAGTTCCTCGATGATATCGTCCACGACGTCAAGGATGGTCTGTCTGCCGGTTACATAATGGCTTTTCGGATAGACAGTGACCCGTGTCAGGCTTCCTTCCGAGTTGCCGGTTAATGGATCAAAGCGTGACAGTGCATCAACCTCGTCACCGAACAACTCGATGCGAATTGCGAGACGCTCGGACTCGGAGGGATAGACATCGATCACATCGCCACGAACACGGAACGTACCACGCCGCAATTCAAGGTCATTGCGCGTGTACTGCATCTCGGCCAACCTCTTGAGTATGGCTCGCTGATTGATCGAATCACCCCTTTTCAGGTGCAGGATCATGCCGTGATAGGACTTGGGGTCGCCGAGACCGTATATCGCGGAAACGGTGGCAACGATGATGACATCACGCCGTTCGAGCAATGCCTTGGTGGCGGACAAACGCATCTGGTCGATATGGTCATTCACCGAGGCGTCCTTCTCGATGTAGGTGTCGGAACTGGGAACGTAGGCTTCAGGCTGGTAATAGTCGTAGTAGGAGACGAAATACTCCACAGCATTACGGGGAAAGAAATCCCGCATCTCAGAGTAGAGTTGGGCCGCCAGGGTCTTGTTGTGGGCCATGATCAGCGCGGGGCGTCCGGTGCGCGTAATGATGTTGGCCATGGTGAAAGTCTTTCCTGAACCGGTGACGCCCAACAGCGTCTGGTAGGCCTCCCCGTCGTTCAGCCCCTCCACCAGGCAGTCGATGGCTTCGGGCTGATCGCCTGCAGGATCAAACTCACTCTGCAGGTCATAGACCGGTGATATCCCGGTGATGTCTGGACGGCTCTCTGGCATGAATAAATTTTACCAGTCAGTTGTTCTTCCTGTGTACATACTTGCAGGTCAATTGGTTCCATGCAATCTGTATTAATGCCCTTTGTTACGCCCCAGCGGTCAAGGCCCCGAGACGGCGAGCCGAGGCGACCCGCCAGCATGCACACCGGGACGGTGGATTAGGCAATGACTTTCGGCTGGAACCTTTGCTACCATTGCCGTTACGGGAAAATACCCAGCCGAGGAAGGCAATGACCATATCGACTTCCGTCATGCGGGCCGTTCTTGTCCTCGCCGCCCTGACGTTCCTGTCTGCGGCGCCATTGCGGGCCGAAACCGAGCCCTGCCCACCCGGGTTCGAGAGTTTTGTGGAATACCGGATGTTCTTCGGGCGCGGCAAGCCGGGGGGCGGGGCGGTGTCCGGCGAAGAATGGAGCGACTTCCTCGCCGCCGAGGTCACGCCCCGCTTTCCCGACGGCCTGACCGTTGTCGATGCCCGCGGGCAGTGGCGCGACGCCACGGGCTCTATCGGCCGTGAGGGGGCCAAGCTGCTGATCGTCCTCGCCGTGCCCGGCGCGGATGCGGTGCAACGCACTGCGGAGATCGCGGACGCCTATAAACACGCCTTCAACCAGCAATCCGTGCTGCGCACGGTCGAAACCGTCTGCGCCGCGTTTTAGCCGCACGTGATGCGGGTCAGATGCCCGCACCGACGCAGGATGGCCCCGGCATCAATCAGCTTCTGAAGAGTGTTGGGTGGGATTCAGGCCGCGGATATCACGGCCTGAATTTTAGGTGGCTCCCCTGCGCGGACTCGAACCACGGACCAATTGATTAACAGTCAACTGCTCTACCAACTGAGCTACAGGGGAATGAGGGCGCGAATACTAATCTGCAGCCCTGATACGGTCAAGTCCGGTGGGGCGAAAAATTATCAATGCGCCGACGAAAAGGGGGTAACCTCGTAGTGATCGCGGCGCACTTCATCGGGCCACAACACCAACAGGAGGACTCGAACCACGCCCTTTATCTCCAGACTCAAAACTTCGTGGAACTTTCTTCATGAAGTCGAAGAGGATTCACTGCGTCTCCTTGAGCCCGACTGGTGGGTATGGCGCTCAAAACCGACCAAACAGGCGCTTGGGCTGCACCCTCTGATCCTGTGTGACCTCGCCAAGACCCAGAAAACCACCCGAATCCACGTACAGGCGCACCAGCCCCGGAGCCAGGCCGGCGGCCACACGGACACTGCGCCCCAGTCTCACATACCGTGCGAGGCTTTCCGACAGGGACAGCTCCGGCAAGTGGGCAAGGCCACGGTCCGTCGGTAGTAGCATTGCCATGCGGCTCCTTGGTGTGGGAATGCTATCCAGCTGATCCAGGGTCACCGCCTGGTCGATGGAGAATGCCCCAACCCTGGTGCGGCGCAGTTGCTCCACGTGCCCTCCGCAGCCAAGATCCCTACCGATATCCTCGGCCAAGGAGCGGATATAGAATCCCCGCGAGCAGCGCACCGACAATGTCAGCAACGTGCCACAGAATTTCTCCTGCTCCAGGCTGTACACTGTCACCGGGCGCGGCTCCCGCTCCACCGTGATGCCCTTGCGGGCAAGTTTGTAGAGCGGTCGGCCGTCCTTCTTAAGCGCCGAGTACATAGGCGGCGTCTGGAGGGTTTTGCCGCGATAAGTGTCCAGAACTTCCGCGAGCCGGGATTCTCCCACCCGCACCGGCGTTTCGGCGACGATCTCTCCAGTGCTGTCACCGGAATCGGTGGTGATGCCCAGCCGGATGCCGACCCGATAACTCTTGTCGGCTGCCAGAAACAGGCTGGAAATCTTGGTGGTTTCACCAAAGCACAACAGCAGTAATCCAGTCGCCACTGGATCCAGGCTGCCGGTGTGACCCGCTTTTCGTGCATTCAGGAGCTTTTTTGCCTGCTGCAATGCCTGATTGGACGAGAGCCCCTCGGGCTTGTCCAGCAGCAGCATTCCATCCACAGGAAACCCCTGCCTTGTCTTACCCATCTCCGGGATTCTGGTTTAGCCGATCGATGAGGCTGGACATTTCCACACCTTTCTGGATGCTGTCATCATACTCGAATCGCAGCGTCGGCGTGACCCGAAGCTCGGCATTCTGGCTGAGCCGGCGCCGCAGGAATCCGGATGCCCGGTTGAGGATTTTCTCGAAGCCTGCGCCACCCTTTTCACCGGGCTTCCCCCCAGTGTGCCCGGACACCCGGCCAAGGCTCGAGAAGTAGACTGTCGCGTGTTTCAGATCCCTGGATACCCGAACGCGGTTGATTGAAATAGCGCGGATTCGGGTGTCATTGATCTCCCGGGCGATGAGCATGGCCAACTCACGGCGCAGGACCTCCGACACCCGACGGGTTCGGTCGATTTCAAACATGGCACCCGGATTTCTAGAGAGTCGGCGCCTTTTCCACCATATGGAAGACCTCGATCTGGTCCCCCACCTTGATGTCGTTGTAGTTGCGGATCCCGATGCCGCACTCAAAACCGTTCTTGACTTCCTGCACGTCATCCTTGAACCGGCGCAACGAATCGATGGCGCCCTCGAAGATCACGATATTCTCACGCAGGACTCGCACGGGCAGGTTGCGCTTGACGGTGCCCTCCAGCACGTAGCATCCCGCGATGGAACCGATCTTCGGCGCACGGAAGACGTCCCGTACTTCTGCCAGGCCGACATGCTCCTCCTGCAGGATCGGCGAGAGCATACCGCTCATCGAGTTTGTCACCAGGTCCACCACGTCGTAGATCACGTTATGGTAACGAACATCCACTTCTTCGGATTCGATGAGTTTCCGGGCGGCCGCATCTGCACGGACGTTGAAGGCGATGATGATGGCACCGGAGGCAATGGCCAGGTTGACATCGGATTCATTGATACCCCCCACCATGCCATGCACCACCTTGACGTTGATGGCATTGGTGCTGAGCTTTTCCAGGGCATCCGTCAGGGCCTCCACGGAACCATGCACGTCGGCCTTTACAACGAGGTTCAAAGTCAGGGTCTCACCCT
Source organism: Candidatus Poriferihabitaceae bacterium (assembly GCA_965213885.1). Classification (GTDB taxonomy): domain Bacteria; phylum Pseudomonadota; class Gammaproteobacteria; order Arenicellales; family Poriferihabitantaceae; genus VYFG01. Next base: position 955,877 of record OZ243919.1, on the reverse strand, counting down.
CCTCCATATCCTTGAACATGCTCTCCAGCTTGGCCTTTTGTTGCTGTGCCAGCCGAATCTCCTTGAACTTGCCCTGACGATGAAGCGCCACTTCCCGCGCCTTGCGTTCGTCGGCCACCACGATCAGGTCGTCACCGGCTGCCGGCACACCCCCGAGCCCGTGGATTTCCACCGGTGTGGAAGGACTCGCTGTGTTGACCGGGTTGCCCCCTTCGTCGAGCAGCACCCGTACCCGTCCGGACTCCCGTCCCGCCAGAATCACATCACCCTTCTTCAGTGTGCCTTCCTGTATGAGCACAGTGGCCACTGGGCCGCGCCCCTTGTCGAGGCGGGCCTCCACAACGATACCCGTAGCGGGTCCATTGGCACGGGCCTTCAGATCTGCCACTTCAGCCTGCAGCAATACGGACTCCAGCAATTCGGGAACACCCTCCCCGGTCAGCGCCGAGACGTTGTTCACCAGCGTGTCGCCACCCCATTCCTCCGGAATGATCTCGTGGTTGGCCAGTTCCTGCTTGACCCGATCGGGATCGGCCTCCTCGCGATCGATCTTGTTGACGGCCACGATAATGGGCACTTCCGCCGCCTTGGCGTGGCGGATCGCCTCCACGGTTTGCGGTTTCACTCCATCATCCGCCGCGACCACCAGAATGACCAGGTCCGTCGCGTTGGCGCCGCGGGCGCGCATGGCGGAGAACGCCTCGTGACCCGGAGTATCGAGCAGACAGATTTCGTTGCCATTCAGGTTTACCTTGTAGGCACCGATATGCTGGGTGATGCCGCCGGCCTCGCCGGATGCAATCTTGGTCTTTCGCAGGTAGTCGAGAAGGGAGGTCTTGCCGTGATCGACATGGCCCATTACGGTGACCACGGGGGCCCGGGGCAGAAGTTCAGCATCCTCGGTTTCCGGCACGGACAGCACCGCCTCCGGATCATCCATGGATGCGGCTACTCCCCTGTGGCCCATTTCCTCCACCAGCAGCAAAGCCGTATCCTGGTCCAGCACCTGATTGATCGTCACCATGGAGCCCATGCTCATCATGATCTTGATGACCTCCGCCGCCTTCACCGACATGGCCTGGGCCAGTTCCCCCACGGTGACAGTTTCGGGCACCCTGACTTCACGCACAACCGGCGCGGTAGGCTTGGCGAAACCGTGCTGGTCGGCCACCGATGAGGAGATATTGCCAGGCTTGCGTCCGAGGGGGCGACGTGGGCGCTCCCTGCGGCGCTTGGATGCATGCAGTTCCTCGCGCTCGCCGGGGGATTGCTTTCCCTTGCGACCCTTCTTGCCGCGGTGGTCGGTTTCCTCCTTCTTTTCGCGCTGCCCGGTTCGGGCCCTTGGCTGCACCGCGGGCTTGGCGGGCTTGGCCGGTTTGGCGGATCTGTCCTGACCGGGTTGGGGTTCCCCGGTTTTCTTCGTTCCGCTTCAGCGTGATCCGGGAACGGCCAGGCTCCTCTCTTGTCGCCTCGCCCTTGAGAAACTGCAAAAGACGTATTTTCTCGCTGTCCTCCAGGAGGTCTTCAGCGGTCTTACCCGAAATTCCGGCCTGTCCCAGTTGTTCCAGCAACTTGTCGATCGAAATTCCGATCTGCGAGGCGAAACTGCTGATGGTTACTTCTGACATGTTGAACCTTGTGATATCACGGTCTGGGCGCGGACTTGGGCAATTCTACCGCCGGGTATTGCTCATTGAGCTATTCAAACCAGGGAGCACGTGCCGTCATGATCAGGCTGCTGGCACGTTCCGGGGCTATTTCCACGACTTCGAGCACCTCGTCCACTGCGCATTCCGCCAGCTCTTCCATCGTCCGGATTCCACCGTTGGCCAGCGCCCTTGCAGTGGATTCGTCCATCCCCTCCATGGCCAGGAGGTCCTCGCTGGGCGCTTTCAACTCCTGGGACGCAATGGCGCTGGTCAGCAGCGTGTCCTGGGCGCGATTGCGCAGCTCGTCGACGACCGCCTCATCGAATTCCTCGATGTCGAGCACCTCCTGTTTGGGAACGTAGGCAATTTCCTCCAGGGTGGTGAATCCCTCCTGAACAAGGATGGTCGCCACGTTTTCATCGATATCGAGCTCACCCATGAAATGCGTCACCAGTTCACGGTGCTCGCGTTCCTGTTTTTCCACCGCATCCTTGTCGGTCATCAGGTTGATTTCCCAGCCGGTCAACTCCGACGCCAGGCGGACATTCTGACCGCCGCGACCGATTGCGCGGGACAGGTTTTCCTCGGTGACCACCACGTCCATCTGCCTGGTTTCCTCGTCCACCAGGATGGAATCCACTTCCGCCGGGGCAAGGGCCTGGATCACAAATTCCGCGGCATCATCCGACCAGACGATGATGTCCACCCGTTCACCAGCAATCTCGTTCGACACGCTCTGCACCCGGGAACCCCTGATACCCACACAGGCGCCCACCGGGTCCACGTTGCGATCATTGGAACGCACCGAAATCTTGGATCGGGAGCCCGGATCCCTTGCGGCTCCGATAATTTCGATGATCCCCTCGCTGACTTCCGGCACTTCGAGCCGGAACAGTTCGATCAGGTATTGCGGGGACAGCCGACTGAGGATCAGCTGCGGCCCCCTCGCCTCGTCGTCAATCTTTTCCAGCAGTGCCCGAATCCGGTCGCCGGGGCGCAACCCCTCGCGGGGAATCATCCCGTTCTTGGACAGCATGGCCTCGGCATCACCGAGATCGATGATCGCGCTGCCCCGTTCCATGCGCTTGACAGTGCCCGACACCAGCATTTCCACGCGGTCCGCATAGCGTTCAGCGATCTGCTGGCGTTCCGCCTCACGAACCTTCTGCATGATGACCTGCTTGGCAGCCTGAGCAGCGATGCGGCCAAATTCCACCTTGTCCATGGGCTCCTCAATCAGGTCGCCCACCTCCACGTCATCGCTGCTTTCCCGGGCTTCGGACAGGGCGATCTGTGCGTCCGGAAAGGAAATTTCATCGTCATCTGGAATGACCTCCCATACGCGGAAGGTGTCATAGTCACCGGTGTCCCGATGTATGCTGACCCGGGCGTCGATCTCCCCGGCATGCCATTTCCGGGTTGCGGTGGCGAGTGCAGCCTCAATGGCCATGAAAATGATCTCCTTGTCGAGATTCTTTTCCCGTGACACCACTTCAGCCATCAGCAGGATTTCATTATTGGTGATCGCCATGACAGTTCAATGCATCAAAATTCAAACAATCCCGTGGCGGTCAGACCGCACGGTATCCAAACACATGCCGGCGACACTCAGCACTTTCGCCGCCTGCCGCCCATGGGCGCATCGAACAACGGCTCGATGCGCGCTGATTCCATCTCGTCGTAAGGCAGACGGTATACCTCACCGTCCACCTCCACTTCGGCCACCGTGCCGTCTGCGGCAACCAGCGTGCCGGTAAAACGCCGCCGGCCCAGTATGTGAGCTTGCATCACGATGCGGACCCGCTCCCCGGCAAACTTCCGGAAATGTTCCGGCTTCACCAGCGGGCGGTCCAGCCCCGGCGAGGACACCTCCAGCGTGTAGGCGTTCTTCACCGGGTCCTCGACATCCAGCACCACGCTCACCTGCTTGCTCACGGTTTCGCAGTCATCCAGTTCGATGCCGCCGGGTGCATCGATATACAGCCTGAGGATGCTCCCGCCCCGGCCGGCAAACTCCAGATGGAGGAGTTCGTAGCCCAGCGCCTCGACCGAGGGTTCCAGCAGGGTTCTCAGCCCGCCCAGGTTCTGCATCGCATGCCTCGTTGTCTCTCATACTGCAATTCGCGGGCCCACAAAAAATGGGCCATCGGCCCATCCTCTGCATTTCGTGCACACTTTCCCGGGAATTCCCGTGGTACACCAAACCCGCCGCCCGGAAAAACAAAACCCCGCATTTGCGGGGTCGCATTCCTACCTGACGGAAAAATGGTAGCGGGGGCTGGCTGCCAACGGTATCTACCACTGGTAACTGCCTACGACATAGCCTCCAAGCCGCCACCGTGAAGCGCGTTACTATCTTGCTTGGAGGGAGCCAACGCCTATCAAGGGCGGAATTGTACCGAAAAAGCATCCCATTCATCAATGGGAGGACGGAAAAAATGGCTAGAAAGCGCACTCCCTCCAAGAAAACCAATCCGGCACCGTTCTGCGTTCGCCTGACCGAACAGGCACGAGCCGAACTGACAACACTGGCCGATGGCCAGCCTTTGGGGCAGGTCATCAAGGCCGGCATATTGCAAAATGGCGTTCGGCCTCCGCCCTCCCGAAAGCCTCGCATTCAGGATAAAAAATTGCTGGCCAAGCTGCTTGGCGATCTGAGGAAACTCCGTATCGCCAGCAATATCAACCAGCTCGCCAAGGCAGCGAATCCCGGTTCCCTACCCGTCAACGAGGAAGTGCTCCAAAGCCTGCATGATGCCGTGGCGGCCATTCGCTGGATGCGGGAGACCTGAATGGAAGGAATGAGGCTGAAGCCGCAGAGGCAGCAACCGCCGCCAGAGCCTTTTGAGGGGACAAGCAATGATCCTTGGGATGCAATGCCCCTCAACGCTTTATCAAATTTCACGCTTACCTGAAAGGTGAACGAATTCTTCTCTCAAATTCATGGAACCGTCTCGCTTTCGAGTCTGCCATCCAATGCGTACCGATCATCGGTAGCGCTCCGTCTGCTCCAGCCGCAACCTGCGGCCACTTCGAGGACCTATTTTGTGCATCAGCAAGCCATAGACCAGCAAGCGTTCCGATCCTGTGCGGACACGCTTCTCCATATGTTTCAACCATAGGTGCAAGTCATGACCTCCTGCGCACAAGCGGCCACACGAAAGGCTGCGATGGTCGCGGTCTCCAACAACAGGAGGGAACAATGAAACTGATTACACGATTTGAACTGGCAGCGAAAAATGAAAACGAGCTGCACACATATTTAAGAGGGGCGTTTAACGAGCTTGCCAGAAGTGCGCCGGATACTCATCAGCGTAGAAACGCACTGGCATCCATAGAGAATATTCAGAACGAGCTGGCTTCAAGGGTACCTTGCTCTTGAGGCTTTACTGCTTAATCAGCTCGCAAAACTTCAAAGCGCTTAATCCAATTGTTCTCAATATCATTAGATATTTTGGTATGGCCGTTTACCGTATAAACCGCTTTCACCTTATCGAGATTATTATGGTCAACCAAGAACGGCAGATACGTTGTATAGATAGGCTGATTGGTATCCGAGAGTTGGTTGAAAATCACATATCTTTGTAAACGCTTTTTCGCCGATTTCATTATCAATATCGTCTGATTTTACTCACCATTTTCGTCTATCAGATATACAGAATCGTTGGCGCCGGCATAACGGGTTCATCCATGGTTGCATGATTACCATACTTACATTATTGTACGTACTTGATGGTATTAATGTTATCCATCAATATTCTTTATCTGACCCCGCTTCCACTCCGAAGTGCATCAGTCGCCGCGATCCCGGAATGAGGGCGTAGCCCGAATGGAGGGATCGCGGCGGCGGCGGAAAAAATCAGCGCCCCTGGCGCCCATTCCGGCCGGAAATGGCGTCAATCTCGACTCCGGGGATCCTGACAGAGGCTATTTTCCAACGCAAGGGCCTGCCCGGTGCCTTCCGGCCGAGCGGGGCCCCTCCCGTTGGTCACAGGAGTTCCGGACCGGCGATGTCGCCCCCTTCAGGGTGGGACCAGCGCCCCGGCGAAGACCTCCGCAGGCGTGCGATACCCCAGCACCTTCCGGGGTCGGTGATTGAGCCGATCTTCCACCGCCCGGACCTGCGCCTGCGTCACCTGGCGGAAGTCCGTCCCCTTCGGGAAGTACTGGCGCACCAGGCCGTTGGTGTGTTCGTTCAGTCCCCGCTCCCAGGAATGGTAGGGAGTGGCGAAGTAGAAGCCCGCTCCCAGCGCATCCGAAATCTCCCGGTGCCCCGCAAACTCCTTGCCGTTGTCCGCCGTGAGAGTGTGAACCCGGTCTCGAATCGGCCCCATGCGCCGGGTGAGCGCCGTGGTCACCGCCGCCGCGGTCTTCACCTCGACCCGCTCCAGGAAGGTAAACTTCGAACCCCGGTCCACCGACGACACCAGAGCGCCCCGGTGCCTCGCTCCGATGATCGTATCGAGCTCCCAGTCCCCGATCCGGGACTTCTCCTCCACCACCCAGGGACGCTCGCCAATGTCCACCCGGCCGGGTATGTGACCGCGTCCGGCATGCCGCCCACCGCGCCAGTTCGGCTTCTTGCCACGGCGACGCAGGTGCCGGTACAGGGTGCCTCCCGTCCGTCGGTCTGCCCGTACATGCTGGTAGATCCACTCCTTCCCCGCCATCACCTCGCCCCGCTGCCGATACCGGCCCGCAATCTGTTCCGGGCTCCATCCTTCCCGCAGCCGTTCCTCCACCGCCTCCCAGCGCTCTGGCGTCATCTTGCGCGGTACCGCCGAGGCTTCATGGCGCCGGGACGTCGCCTTGCCATGGGCCTGCTTGGGCCGGTAGCCCCGCTGCCCCCGGTTGCGCGACATCTCCCGGGAGATCGTCCCGGGGTCCCGTCCGAGATCGTGGGCAATCTCCCGTTGCGACAGGCCCCTATGCAGCAGGGTGTTGATCTGGCATCGTTCGCAATGGGTCAGGTGGTGGTAGCCAACAGGCATCGACAATCCTCCGTTGTAGCAAACAGAGATTGTTGACCATCACCTGGCCCGCCGCAATCCGCTCTCCTTCAAGCACTCAGGCGACTTATCCGGTGTTGCACCTCACAGTGGAACGGGGGTGACAAATCCGTGACTACCAACGATGATCTCCATGTTCATGAGAGGGCCACACGGCGCGGTGATGTCGAATTCAACGCAAAATATTCCCGGGAGGATTTCTACATGACATGTACCAAAAAACTTTGCGCCGCGCTTGTGGCAGCGTCCTTTGCCTTTGCCTTTGCAGGCTCGGCTTGGGCTGACTGGCCGGAAAAACCGATTAAGATCATAGTTCCGTTCGGAGCCGGCGGCACTGCAGATACAATTCCGCGCACCTTCGAGAAAGCAATCAGTGAGGCCAAGCTGCTGGATCAGCCCATGAAGGTCCTGAATGTTGGCGGCCACTTCTCTGTCGGATCCCGTCGCGTCATGGAAGCAGAGCCGGATGGGTATGAGTTCCTGCTCATCCAGATTGCTCTCATGGGTGCCGAGGCCATGGGCGCAATCAAGTTCGGATGGCGTGACTTTGAGCCGGTCGCCCTGACAGGGCGTTTCTGCAACATGATCTCAGTCAATGCGGGGTCAAAATATATGACGCTGGAAGACCTCATGAATGATGCGCGCGATGGCGGTGACCCCGTGCTTGCCGGTGTCAATATTGGTGGTCAGAACCACATAACGATGATCCTGCTGGAAAGCTCGGACCCGAAGGCCAAATTCCGCCATGTGCAAACCGGCGGGGGCACAAAGGTCTTTCCGGCGCTTGTGGGAGGCCACATTGACGTCGGCACCCAAACCACGCTTGAAATCATCAACAATAGTGTGGGCCCGGATGGTAATCTGGCAGCGGACGCGCCATTGAGGCCGATCGCCTACACCGGAACCGAACGCGATCCCCAGATTCCCTCGGTCCCCACGGCCACCGAGCAGGGATACAAGGTGAACTTCTGCCCGGATTTCTGGTGGCTTGCGCCGAAAGGCACACCGCAAGAAGCCATTGACGGTATGGCCGACGCCCTGGAAGTCGCAGCAGACTCTCAAGGGGTGAAGAAACTCTACGAGAGCAAGGGTTTCCTGCCCACGTTCCTGCGGGGCCAGGAATTCCAGGACTATCTGGTTGGAATGTGGAACAACCTCGAGGGGCCTCTCGCCAATATCAAGCTGGAGAAATAACGCGGGGGCTTCGGGCTTACTGGATTGTTGACCATGGAATCCAGCAAGACCCTGGAGAGTGTTATCGCGATTGCATTCATGTGCTTCGCTGTCGCGGTATTCATTGAAGTGCGGGATCTTCCACCGGGGCTGATCGATCCACTTGGATCGGCCCCGGTGCCGCGCTGGACAGCCGCGATCCTGTTCGTGCTGGGCTTGGCGATGCTGGTAAGGGTGATTTTACCATCCAAGGAATCGCCCGCGGCTGAACCTGTGGAAGCGGATGATGCTGTCATTGAGCGCATCGGCGCAGGCGTCGGTGTTGTGATTATGACCGTAATTTACGTCGTCGTTCTCGCATCGCGGGTAGTCGGGTTCAGTATCTTGACGACGGTATTTGTTTTCGCGCTTGTGGTACTGCTTAACCAAAACCGGGTCCGGGGCGCTTGGGTGGGTCTGGCGCTTGGTATACCTGTCGGCTTCGGCTGCGAATATATGTTCACACAGGTCTTTGTGGTCGATCTGCCGACTTGGTGGTGAGGAGGGGGCTGCGCGGTGATTGAGTCACTCCTCAACGGGTTCCTGTCCATGACATCGCCCTGGCCTTTCTTCTTTGTTCTGTTCGGAACGTTTCTGGGCGTAACAATCGGAGCGATACCTGGCCTGTCGGGCTCTATGCTGATCGCCCTAACCTTGCCGTTGACTTACTACATGGACGCGCTGACTGCGGTGTCGCTGATCATTGGGATGTATGTAGGCTCTGTCGCGGGCGGACTGATTTCCGCGTCACTTCTACGAATGCCGGGCACCGCTGCTGCCGTCATGACGACATTTGACGGCTATCCGATGGCGCGCTCCGGGCGGCCGGGGCGTGCACTTGGTCTGGGGATTGCCGCGTCCTTTGTCGGTGGGCTGTTTTCCTGGGTCGTTCTTGCCACTATGTCCAAGCCCATTTCCGTATGGGCAACCGGGTTTGGTCCGTTCGAGTACTTTACGCTGATCCTGTCCGCGCTGGTGCTTATTGCCGCCGTCAGTCAGGGCTCCATGCTGAAGGGTCTGCTCGCAGGTGCCTTCGGCGTTCTGGTGTCCATACCCGGAATTGATCCCTCCTCCGGGCAGCCCCGCATGACCTGGGACTGGTACATGTTGAATGGTGGGTTGAAACTGATGCCTGTCCTGTTGGGTGCGTTCGTGGTCAGCCAGATCCTGAAGGATGTTCTGGAAATTGATCGCAAGTTCAAACGCGTCGATCTGGTCGACGACAGTATCATCCTGAAGCTGAGCGACTATCGCAAGCAGGCCATCAATTTCATCCGGTCATCCGCGATTGGTACGGTGGTCGGCATCCTGCCCGGCGTGGGAGCCAATATCGGGTCGGTTGTGTCTTATACCGCGGCGAAGAACACGTCGCGTGAGCCGGAAAAGTTCGGTACAGGACATGATGACGGCATTGTCGCCTCCGAGGCTGCCAATAACGCCACCGTCGGGGGGGCGTTGATCCCGCTCATCGCCATGGGAATTCCCGGCAGCGTTATCGACGTCTTCCTGATTGCCGCCCTGATGATCCATTCGATTCAACCAGGGCCGTACCTTTTCATCAACAATGCCGAAATCGTCTGGGCGATGATTGCCGCCTGTCTGCTGGCAAACATCATGATGTTTGTCTTCATGGCATCCTTTGCGGGGCGCATGTCGCAACTGATGTATCTGCCGCGCGCCTACCTGTTGCCGGTTGTGCTGACCTTCTGCATCGTCGGGGCCTTCGCGCTTGATAATACGATGTTGGATGTCTGGGTGATGCTCGCCTTCGGTGTCATAGGGTTCTTCATGGAACGTGTGGGCATCCCGCTTGGACCTTTCATCATCGGGTTCATTCTGGCGCCATTGGCAGAAGTCAAGCTGCGCAGCGGGCTGAGCGCGACTGCTGGAGATATTACTCCGATCTTCACGCGGCCCTTGTCGCTCACCTTCCTGATCCTGACGCTCGTTCTTTTGCTCATGCCGTTCTATGGCGCGTTCAAAAGACGGCGTGCGGAGGTCTGAATTTCGCACCTCTCAGGGATCCGTGGTGTTTGAGTAGAGCGGTAATTTATTCAGCGAAGGTTTCGAGGTTTTCTCCGGCATCAGCCCTTGTAGTGAAACCGTCATCCACCACCAGTGTTGCACCGGTAATATATGCCGCGTTTTCAGACGCCAGATAAGGATATGGCGTTCGCAATTTCCTCGGAGTGCCCCCATCGCCCGATCGGGGTTCGGTCAGCAATCCCATCAAAATCGAGAAATCCCGCCTCCGACCGCCGCTCCAACTCGCCAGTGAGCATGTAGCCTGGCGCAACGGCATTCACGGTAATCCTCGCCCGTGCAGTTTCCAAGCCAAGAGACTCTGTCACGCCCCGAATGGCCTTCCTTGCGGTAACATTGCAGAGGCGACAAGGAACTGCCGTAACGGTATTGCATGAGGAAACTATTTTCGATGCGTCCGAACCCGGCTTGGCGCATTTCGGGGATGACCAGGCGCGACCAATTGAGCGTGCCGCCGACATGGTTTGCAATCATCGCGTCGAGGTCTTCCGGCGGGATGTCTTAAAGCCTGCCCTTTCGGCGGACCATGATACCCGCATTGTTGACACGTTTTTTCGGCCTTCCGAGAGTTTTGAGAATCTGCTGATACGCGTCACTGCAAGCCCACCGGTCCGCAACTTCAACAAACTGCCAACAGGCTGTCACTCCGGTTTCCCGGCCAATTTTCTTGGCCGCGGACGCCGCGCCTTCTCCGTTTATGTCGACAATGAACTTCATCCACCCGGGAAGGCTGAAAGCCATGCATAGCAAGGAGATTGGAGAGATTCAGGGTGTCATGCTTATGGCAACACCGGGATCGGGGTCACGCCGAGCAGTTCGAAGGCCCGTTGCTGCAAGGGGGTTGGCTGACTGAGCAATGTAAACGGCCAGTTGGGCTGCGCGGGCAACACCACCTCGTTGAGGGTCAGGGATCCCAGATGCCCCATCAGGGTGTCGAAGCTGGACAGCGCCATTCCCTCGGCCGTGGTTTGGCGGCTGATCTTCCGCTGGGCCAGCTCGGAGACCACGGCCTTCGCCACCGGCGAGGCGGCCCGGCCCACCCAGGCGCTGGCCTCGCGATGCGCCCCGTCGTCCCTGGCGTAGTAGCCGTCCTTCTCGAAATTCCCAACGCCCTGCGACGGCGAGGCGATCTTGCCGATGGACGCTACCATCGCACAGGCGCTCCGGCAGGGATGGATTCATGGGATTCGTGCCTGTCCATCCCGGCAAGATGGGCGCTTGCGATGCGTGGAATAAGTACCGAATATACGTGCGTCCGTCGCTGTTCGCCCGTGGCCGCAAATGTCGCCCGATGTCCTTGCGGCGGGGGTCCTTGCGGCGGGGGCTGTTGCGGCGGGGCTTGCATGGACCGCGACGGAACGCTATCATTATGATAGCAGTCTTGGAGACAAGCCGATGGCGACGATCAACGTGAGACAACTCGACGATGACGTGGTGGACCGCCTCAAGCGGCGCGCCTCGTCGAACAACCGCTCCCTGGAGGGCGAGGTGCGCCACGTCCTGGAATGCGCCGCCCACGACGACATGGCGGCGAAACGCGCCCGCTTCCTGGAGGCGTCGGATCGGCTGCGGGAGAAGACCAGGGGCCGCAAGCAGACCCCGGCGGAAGTGCTGATCCGCGAGGACCGCGACCACGGTCATCGCGACGACTTCTGATGCGCTTCGTGGTCGATGCGAGCGTGGCGGTCAAGTTGCTGGTCGACGAGCCCGATTCCGATTCCGCGCGGGAACTGGCGGCGAGCGGCGAGGAGTTGCACGCGCCGCGCCTGATGGTTTCCGAGGTTGCCAATGCGCTGTGGCGCAAGGCTCGGGTGGGCGAGATGGAGCGCGCCGATGCAGGCGCCGCCCTTGCCTGGATGACCGATATGCCGCTGCGCTGGAACGACGATGAGACTGTCAGCGCGGACGCGGTTCGTCTGGCGCTGTCGCTCGACCACCCGGTTTACGACTGCATGTATCTCGCGCTCGCGCACCGCATCGGCGCGACGGTGGTGACGGCGGACCGACGATTCGTAGCGGCCGTTGCGCCGACTGAGCACGGCGAGACCGTGGTGACGCTGGCTGATTACGCGGAAATGCGATGAACGCGAATTTTTTCGTCACAGCCAGGCGCGGCCACAGCGTGCCAGGGTGTGCCTGATGCGGGCAAGTATTTGATTCCGTGAAGGAAATCCTCTATTGCACCGTTTGATAAGGCTTGCCCGCAGGTTCACTCCCTTCCAGGGTCACCGAATCCGGGAAGGCGGAAGCGATGCAGCGAGACGGAAACGGCCGGGAACGGAAGCGATTTTCCCGCATTGACGCGAACGACAACCCAGGCTCGAAGGTCGGGCCGGAAGTCACCAACGGCAATGCGCCGGAGAAGGAGGCGCACGACCGATAGGAGACCGGAGATCATCGCCCTGCGCTGTGCGCTCTATGCCCGCTATTCGTCCGACCAGCAGCGGGACGCTTCCATCGAGGACCAGTTCCAGGTCTGCCGCGAGCACGCGGAACGCGAGGGCTGGATGATCGCCGGCGCCTACCGCGACGCGGCCATATCCGACGACAGCGTGATCCTGCGCCCCGGCATCCAGGGGCTGCTGGAGGGTGCGCGGCAGGGCCTGTTCGAGGTCGTGGTCGCCGAGGCGCTCGACCGGGTGAGCCGCGACCAGGCCGACGTTGCGACCCTTTACAAGCATTTGCGCTTCGCGGGCGTGATGATCGTCACGCTCGCGGAAGGCGAGATCGACGAGCTGCATGTCGGCCTCAATGGCACCATGAACGCGCTGTTCCTGAAGGACCTCGCGGCGAAGACCCGCCGGGGCCTGCGGGGCCGGGTCGAGGCCGGTAAATCGGGCGGCGGCATCTGCTACGGCTACGACGTGGTGAAGCTGCATGACGAAGCCGGCGAGCCGGTCCGGGGCCCCAGCCCGCGCGCGATCGCGCGGCGTCTCAACGAGGACGGCATCCCCGGCCCCAAGGGCAGGCTCTGGACCGACTCCGTCCTGCGCGGTCATGCCAAGTGCGGTACGGGGCTGATCAACAACGAGCTCTATATCGACCGCCTGGTATGGAACCGCCAGCGCTTCATGAAGAACCCGGACACCGGCAAGCGGGTCGCGCGGATCAACCCGCCCGAGGAATGGATCGTCGCCGAGGTTCCCGAGCTTCGCATCGTGGACGACGAACTGCGGCAGGCGGCGAAGGCCCGGCAGGGGGAAATCTCCGAGAAATACGCCACGTCCATCATGGCCACGCGCGCGGCCCAGGCCAACCGGCTCAGCCGCGAGCGCCGCGCATCGGGCGCGACGGACCGGAGGGGGCTTGTCGACATCGAGAAGAAGATCAAGGCCATGGTCGCGATGATCGAGGACGGCGGCTATGCGCGGGGCATGATGGACCGCATGCACGAGCTGGAAGCCCGGCAGGACGTGATCGGGGAGCGACTATCCTCCGTCCTGGCCAACATGCCCGACATCCACCCGAAGATCGCGGACATCTACCGGCGCAAGGTGGAGTGGCTCACCGAGGCACTGGCCGGCCCGCGCGACCGCGACGGGGCGGCAGAGGCCATAAGGGGGTTGGTCGAGCGCATCGTGCTCACCCCCGACGCGAAGTGCGACCAGTTGCACGCTGCGCTGCATGGCAACCTCGGCACCATCCTCGAATGTGCCGAAAGCGGCAGCCGGAAAGAAACGACCGACACTCCCGCAAGGGGAATGTCGGTCTCAGTGGTAGCGGGGGCAGGATTCGAACCTACGACCTTCGGGTTATGAGCCCGACGAGCTGCCAGACTGCTCCACCCCGCATCAGGCGCCGGATTCTATCCCATCCGCCCGACGATTAACAACGGGTAGACAATGACAATTCCATGGCATTTCCCGGGATCAGCGCCGTTTTGCCCGGGAGCCCCCGAGCCCATCCTCGACCTCGTAACCCATGGCCTGAATCCGGTTCCGCAGTTGATCCGCGAGTGCCCAGTTCCGTTCCGCCCTGGCCGAATCACGATCGGCCAGCAGCGCAAGGACCTCACCGGGCACCGCCTCATCCAAGGGCGACCAGTTGGCGAGGTCGAGTCCGAGAACCTCGTCCATGGCCAGGATCGTCCGGCGGCGAACCGCCCCGGGAACATCCGCCTTCGCCAATCCCCAGACCACCGCCAGCGCCCTTGGACTGTTCAGGTCCTGTCTCATTTCCGCCTGGAAATCCGCCAGCCACCCGGTATCCGGTGTCCCGCCGTCCTCGCCTTCGTAAACCAACTGGCGCAAGCGTCCCAGTGCCACGGTGGCGCTGTCCAGGCTCTCCCAGGTGAACCTGAGGTCGCTGCGATAGTGTGCCGTCAGGCAAAGATAGCGGTACGCCAACGGATCGTATCCACGATCGATGAGGGACTGCATGCGCAGGAATTCCCCGCTTGACTTGGACATCCTTTCCTTGTCCAGTTCGAGAAAATACCCGTGGAGCCAGTAATTGGCCAGGCGGGTTCCGTGCGCTATCTCACTCTGGGCGATTTCATTGCTGTGATGCACCGGGATATGGTCCTTGCCGCCGCAGTGAATGTCGAACAGTTCACCGAGATACTTCACCGACATGGCGGAGCACTCGATATGCCAGCCGGGAAACCCCCTGCCCCAGGGGCTGTCCCATTCCATCTGGCGCTGCCGGTCCGGCGGGCTGAATTTCCACAGCGCGAAGTCCGTGGCGAGCCGTTTCTCCCCGAGGTCCACCCGGGATCCGGCATTGAGTCCCTGCACGTCCAGGCGCGCCAGGTAGCCGTAGTTCTGCAGCTTCCCGGTATCGAAATACACCCCGTCGCTGGTGACGTAGGTGTATCCCTTGCGTTCGATTTCCAGGATATCGGCGATCTGTTCGGCGATATGGTTCGTGGCCCGGCACCAGACATGTGGTTCCAGGATGTTGAGTGCCGCCAGGTCGCCCTGAAATGCCCCGGTATAGCGTTCGGCGATTTCCCAGGCAGTCAGTCCCGTGCGGGCGGCGCCCTTCTCCATCTTGTCCTCGCCGGTGTCGGCGTCCGAGGTGAGATGGCCCACGTCCGTGATGTTCATCACATGACGCACCTCGTATCCCGCCATGGCCAGCGTCCGCCTCAAGAGATCCTCGAACACATAGGTGCGGAGATTGCCGATATGGGCATAGTCGTACACCGTCGGCCCGCAGCAATACATCCTCACCTTGCCGGGTTCCAGGGGTTCGAATGCCCGGGTATCCCGGGTATAGGTATCGTAGAGGGTGACGGTCTGTGGGTCCGTTGTCATCGGTGGTGACCTGGGCGATGGCAGCAAGCCTGGCTGTCGGGAGGCGGATGGTACAATAGTTTTTTCCCGCTTTCCTGTGATCCCGTCGCCCAACCCCCGGCAGCTCATGACCATCGCGTTCATTTCCGATCTCCATCTCACCGCGGAAAGGCCCGAATCCAAGGGCCTGTTCGAGCGGTTCATCACCGATGTCCACCGTTACATCACCCGGCTCTACATACTGGGGGACCTGTTCGAGTACTGGGTCGGGGATGACGGCGCTGAAGCGCTCGGCCATCTGGACGTGGAGTCGGCCATCCGCCGCACCGTTGACACCGGTGTGGAGGTTTTTCTCCTGCACGGCAACAGGGATTTCCTGATCGGAAATGCGTTCGCCAAACGCACCGGATGCCGGCTGCTGCCGGACCCGGTGGTCATCACGCCGGATGGCCTCAGGATACTGCTTACCCACGGCGATGCGCTATGCACCGACGATGTGGAGCACCAGGCCTCCCGCCGGCAGATGCTGTCGGGAAAATGGAAGCTGGCATTCCTCGGGCAGCCCCTTGAGCGGCGCATGGAAACCGCGGATGCCATGCGCTGCAGGAGCGAGCGGGAAAAACGGGAGAAGCCCATGGAAATCATGGACGTGAACCAGGATGCCGTGGAAGCGCTGATGCGCGAGCATGACGTACGTATCCTGATCCACGGTCACACCCACAAGCCCGCGGCACACGAGTTCGAGATCGACGGGGAACTGGCGCGCCGTTATGTGCTCGGGGACTGGTACGAACAGAAAAGCGCGCTCTACTACGACAACGGCCAACTCGCCCTGCAACGCTAGATGTCATGGTTTGGAGGGGCAACCCTGGTTTCGGGGCATGCTCCCGGAGTGACAGTCCCTGACCCTCTATCTGAGTGACATTTCTTTGATTTTCCATATTATTATTGCATTCGCCTTCGTGGTTACGGCGAACATGGAACCCCTCGATTTGAATGAAATCACTGGTGCAGGGATTGCCTGATCGACCGCCTCCCGAAGGCGACTGCCGGGAATCCGGGCAACAAGTGGACCCGCATAGCACGGAATCAGTTCCTGCCCGGCAAGCGGGAAATTCCGTCGGCAGCGATGGTGTGGTCGTGGTGCCGATCAGCAGGGGCAAAGCCAGGGACAGGCCGGCACAAACGCCGGTCTGCAGCACGAGCCTCCAGGCCGCGACGTGATGCTGCCGGGCGTCGTGCCGTAACCGGATCCACAAGACCATCATCGATATCAGGACATCCGTGGCCCCGTTGGCGCACAGTCCGGAGGCGAATGCGGTGCTGTCGATTCCATGAGGTGGTCCGATCGGGAGAATACTGATCCGGATTGCCGGGGAATCGATCGACATCGGTCAGCGTGACATCGATTCGGGTATTGCCGAAAGTGGAGCTTATTCATACCATTGGCAGGGTGCCAAATGACATGACCGTTCCTTTCACTGATTCGTTGCACTTGCGGTATTACTTGCGCGCGTCTGAACGTTGACGCATCACCCACAAACGGTTCCGAATGCAGAAAAACCCCGAAAAACACGAGCCGGATGACATTGGCATGCAAACCGGAAAATGCTGGCGCATGGGAGTGGATGTGGGCGGGACATTCACCGATATCGCCCTGTCGGCCGGCGAACGGATCCATACCGCCAAGGCCCTGACCACTCCCGAACGCCCGGTGGCCGGAGTACTCGAAGGCATCGGCTACGCCCTGGATGCCGCCACCCTGGACCCCGCCGACTTCCGTTCGGTCATTCACGGCACCACGCTTGCCACCAACGCACTGATCGAGCGACGCGGTGCAAGGGTCGGCGTCATCACCACGGACGGGTTTCGCGATATCCTCGAGATCGGCTACGAGCGGCGCTACGACCAATACGACATCAACATCGGACAGCCCGACCGCATCGTGCCGCGTGACCGCGTGTTCGGAGTGCGCGAGCGCATCAATGCCGCCGGTGAAGTCATCGAGGCGCTGGACGAGGCCTCGGTGGCAGACGCCATCGAAAGACTGCTTAAAGCCGGTGTCGAGAGCGTGGCCGTTTGCCTTCTGCACAGCTACAAGAACCCGGCACACGAGCATCGTGTGCGTGAGCGGCTGGGCGAACGTCTGCCCGGTCTGCCGGTATCACTGTCGGCGGAGGTGTCGCCGGAGTTGCGGGAATTCGATCGCCTTTGCACGACGGTATGCAACGCCTATGTCAAGCCGCTGATGGCGTCCTACCTGGGTGAGCTTGAAACCGCGCTGACCGGGCAGGGATTCGACTGCCCCCTGTTCGTGATCACCTCCGGCGGCGGGATCACCACGCCGGAGACCGCGATACGATTCCCGGTCCGGCTGGTCGAGTCCGGTCCGAGCGGGGGCGCCATCCTCGCCGCACGCGTCGCCGCGCAGCGGAATATCGCCGACGTGCTGTCCTTCGACATGGGCGGCACCACCGCCAAGGTGTGCCTGATCGAGAATGCCCGGCCGCGCAGTTCACGCAATTTTGAAATCGACCGCGCGGACCGGTATCTCAAGGGCAGCGGCATTCCGGCGCGCATCCCGGTGATCGAGATGATCGAGATCGGCGCCGGCGGAGGTTCCATTGCGACGGTGGATTCACTCGGCCGCCTTCGGGTCGGGCCGAACAGCGCGTCATCTGTCCCGGGCCCGGCCTGTTACGGCCGCGGCGGTACAGCGCCCACGGTCACCGATTCCGACCTGGTGGCCGGTTACCTGGACCCTGCGGATTTCGCCGAAGGGCGGCTTGAACTGCGTCCCGAGCTGGCACGGGCCGCGATTGACGACGCCGTCGCGAAGCCACTCGACACCACGGTGAACGCCGGCGCCGACGGCATCTCGAAAACCGTCGACGAGGCGATGGCCAACGCGGCGCGGATTCACGCCGTGGAACAGGGCAAGAACCTCGGACAGTGCACCATGGTCGCCTTCGGCGGCAACGGCGCGCTGCACGCGACCCGGGTCGCGGAAAAGCTCGGCATCGGTGAAATCATCGTGCCGCCGAGTCCCGGCGTCGGTTCCGCGGTGGGGTTCCTGCACGCCCCGGTGGCCTATGAAATCGTACGCAGTTGCCACGTACGCATCGACTCTTTCCCGTTCGACGAAATCAACCGGCTGTTGCGGGACCTCGAGCGGGAAGCGCGGGAGGTCGTCTCCGCCGGGGCGACGGGCGAGAGCCTCGTGATCCGGCGCATCGCCTTCATGCGGTACGCCGGACAGGGCCACGAGATCGAGGTCGGAATCCCCGACGGCGACCTCGGCGAGCACAGCCTGCCGACGCTGACCGGGCGTTTCGAATCCGAGTACGCCCGCCTCTTTGCGCGCGCGGTTCCGAGGATGCGGATCGAGATCATGAACTGGTCGGTCACCGTGAGCAATCAGGTTCCGCTGACGCAGGTCATTGCGGACGGGGGTGAATCCCGCCGCATCACCGCCACCGACCACCGTGAGCTTTTCATCGGCAAGACCGGTGCGCGCATCAGGGCCGGGGTCTTCGGGCGCGGTCGCCTCCGGCCCGGCGATGCGGTCAGGGGCCCCGCCCTGATTGTCGAGCCACAGACCACCACCTTCGTCTCCGCCCCGTTCATCGCGCGTGTCGACACCGCCGGCAATATCGTGATGACACACCGGGGGGCGCGCGCCGGCCCCGCGGCAGCGACTGTCCCGCGGCACTCGGCGATTGACCTGCAGGTGATGTGGGACCGCCTGCTGGCGATCGTCGAGGAACAGGCACAGGTGCTGATGCGCACCGCATTCAGTCCCATCGTGCGTGAGTGCGGCGATATTTCCGCGGGCATCTTCGACATCCGGGGACGCATGCTGGCCCAGGCGGTGACCGGTACGCCCGGTCATGTCAACACCATGGCGGCAGCGGTTTCGAAGATGCTGCCGTACTTCCCTCCCGATACGATGCAGCCCGGCGACGTGTACATGACCAACGATCCCTGGATCGGTTCCGGGCACCTGAACGACGTGGTCATGTTCGCACCGATCTTCCACCGGGGCAGTCCGGTCGCGTTCAGCGCCTGCACCTCGCACCTGTACGACCTCGGAGGCCTCGGCATGGGGCCTGACGGCAGCGATGTCTTCGACGAGGGGCTGTGCCTGCCTCCGCTGAAACTGGTCGGGGGCGGCCAGGTCAATTCCCTGGTGATGGAAATCATGAAGGCGAATTCCCGCTCACCGGTTGCCAACGAGGGAGATCTGTATGCCCTGATCGCCTGCTGCGACGTCGCCGCGGCGCGATTTGACGAGATGCTGGGCGAGTTCGGTATCGACGGGATCGAGGCACTCGCCGCACATATCCTCGATACATCCAGATGCGCCACCGAGGCCGCGATCGCACTAATTCCGGACGGCGTCTACGAAAACGAGCTGATGACCGACGGCTACGACTTCGAGATCAGGCTGAAGGCGCGCATGACCGTCTCCGGCAGGCGGATCGTCACCGATTTCAGCGGCACCTCGGGTCACTCGGCGCGCGGCATCAACGTACCGATCAAGTACACCGAGGCCTACGCGGTGTTCGCCATGCGCTGCCTGATCGGCGCCGGGATTCCCAACAATGCCGGTTCCCTGGACCCGTTTGTGTTCGATGCGCCCAGGGACTGCATCCTCAATGCGCAGTACCCGGCGCCGGTGGCGATGCGCCACTGCATCGGTCAGATGGTGGGCGACCTGATGCTCGGCTGCCTCCATGGGGCGATGCCCGGGACCGCGCCGGCGGAAGGGGCCTCGTGCCTGTACGACCTGCCGCTGCGCAGCGTCTCTGCGACCCGGTACGGGACCGGCGAGGCCACCGCCTTCGCCACCGAACTGTGCCATTCGGGAGGCACGGGAGCACGGCCAACCAGGGACGGATTGTCGGCAACCGCCTACCCGAGCGGGCTGTGGGGTACCCCGGTCGAGGTCGCCGAAAGCACCACGCCCGTTCGCATCCGCAGGCGCGAACTGATCCGCGACAGCGGTGGCGCCGGCAGGTTCCGCGGCGGGCTTGGCCAACTGATCGAGCTCGAGAGCAGCGAGCGGGCTCCCATCCTCCTGTTCGCCGGCGTCGAGCGCACGAAGTATCCTGCCCGCGGCCGCGACGGCGGGCGGGAAGGTGCCCCCGGACGCATCACGCTACGTTCCGGACCGACCCTCAAGGGCAAGGGCGAGCAACTGATTCCCGCGGACGACCTGTTGTACTGGGAGACCCCGGGCGGCGGCGGCTACGGCGAGCCGTTCGAACGCGATCCCCTCGCGGTGGCGCACGATGTGCGCCTCGGCCTGGTGTCACCGCGGGCGGCAAGGGAGACCTACGGCGTCGTGGTCACCGATAGTGGCAGTATCGACGAGGCCGCAACCGCCGAACAAAGAAGACGGACCGTCCGGGGCGCTGCATGATGCCGGATGCCCGATACCCGAGCCGGGGACTGGCGCGGATCGGTGTCGTGGTGCCGGTCACCAACACCAATCTCGAGCCCGACCTGTGGATGCTGGCGCCGCCGGGTGTATCGCTCCACTTTGCGCGGGCCGGCGGGTACGATGTGCACCGCATCCCGGACGAGGACCAGATGCGGCAATACTCGGACACGCCGGCGGATGACGTGATCGAGAGCCTCATGCTCTGCCGTGCCGATGTCATCGTCTACGGATGCACCTCGGCGACGCTTGCCCAGGGGCCGCAATACGACCGGACATTTCGCAGTGGCATCGAGAGAATCGCCGGGGTGCCGGCGGTGACCGCGGCCTCGGCGCTGGTGGAGGTACTGCTGGCCCTCGGAATCAGTCGTTTCGCCTTCACCTCTCCCTATGTGCCCACCCTGAACGACCTGGCGATCGGTTTTCTCGGATCCTTCGGCCTGGACTGCGTGCACCGGGTTGATGCATCCGCGCCGATGAGCAACGAGGCGGTCGGCGACACCCGGCCCGGGGAAATAGTCGAGGTCGCACTCTCGGCGGACCACGAGGCGGCGCAGGCGATCGTCATTTCCTGCACCGATTATCGTGCCACCGAGGCCATCCCCGAGATCGAGGCACGTCTCGGCAAGCCGGTGGTTACCAGCAACCTCGCAACGCTGCTGGTCGCCCTGGACCGGCTCAGTATCACGCCCGGCAACCCGGCGACCGGTCGGCACCTCGCGGCGGCCGGCTTTTTCCGGTCCGCCCCGCCCGACCAGCGACGGCAACCCGGGTGACCGGGAATCCGCATACGCAGCCCGAACGCCCTGCGCCGGATTCCGGGCCGGTTACGCCGGGATGGCCTGGACGTCGCTGAGTTCCGAGAGGTCCAGTTCACCCCGGTCAGTGGACTTGGCGTCGTCGTTGCGTGCGCCGTCCACCAGCGCCAGATAGGCGGGGGTGATGTCCCCGGTCACATAGTTGCCGCTGAAACACGAGGTATCGAAGTCCTTCAGTTCCGTGTTGAACTGCCGTACCGATGCCACCATGTCCTCGAGGTCCTGGTAGATCAGCCGGTCCGCCCCGATGATGGCACAGACCTCGTCGATGCTGCGGTTGTGCGCCACCAGTTCGCCGGACGACGGCATGTCGATGCCATAGACGTTGGGATAGCGCACAGGCGGCGCAGCGGAGGCGAAATAGACCTTCTTCGCTCCCGCTTCCCGGGCGAGTTCGATGATCTGGGAAGACGTGGTGCCGCGGACGATGGAATCGTCAACCAGCAGCACGTTCTTGCCCGCGAACTCTGCCTCGATTGCGTTCAGTTTCTGGCGTACGGATTTATTGCGCTCGGCCTGCCCCGGCATGATGAAGGTCCGGGAGATGTAGCGGTTCTTGATGAAGCCCTCCCGGTAGGACACCCTGAGATCCTTGGCCACCTCAAGTGCGGCGGTGCGGCTGGTGTCCGGAACCGGGATGATGACATCGATATCGTGGTCCGGCCACTTGCGGATCAGCTTCCGCCCCAACCGTTTGCCCATCTCCATCCGCGACTGGTACACCGAGACGTTGTCGAGGATGGAGTCGGGCCGCGCCAGGTACACGTATTCGAAGATGCAGGTGCTGTAGCGGGCCTTGTCGTAGCAACTGGCCTGGTGGAGGGCGCCCTGCATATCCACCAGCATGGCTTCCCCCGGCTTCAGGTCGCGTACCCGCTCGTAGCCGATCACGTCCAGGGCCACGCTCTCCGATGCAAACATGTGCGCGGTGCCGCCGGCATCGGAATGGGTACCGTGAATCAGCGGGCGGATGCCGTGGGGGTCGCGAAACGCAACGATACCCACGCCCACGATCATGGCAATCACGGCGTAGGCTCCCCGGCAGCGCCGCATCACGCCCCGCACTGCGTTGAAGACCTCCCGGGGCCCGACCTCGATCTGGCTCTTGGCGATGCTGCCCCGCAGTTCATGGGCAAAAACGTTGAGCAGGATTTCCGAATCGGAAGAGGTGTTGATCTGGCGCAACTCCTGGCGGAACAGTTCCTCCCTCAGCTGGTCGGCATTGGTGAGGTTGCCGTTGTGCGCCAGTGCGATACCGAACGGGGAGTTCACGTAGAACGGCTGTGCCTCGGCCCGGGAATCGCAGCCCGCAGTGGGATAGCGGGCATGGCCGATACCCATGTTGCCGACCAGCTGCACCATGTGGCGGGTATGAAAGACGTCCCGCACCAGCCCGTTGTCCTTGCGCAGGAACACCCGGTTGCCGTCGCTGGTCATGATGCCGGCGGCATCCTGTCCACGGTGCTGGACGACGGTCAGGCCGTCATAGATCTGTTGATTGACTCGCTGGCGATCGAGTATGCCGACGATTCCACACATGTCATGTCTCCATCGCGGTCGTTGGGGCGCCGGGGCGGGTCAGGTGACTGCCGGCCGGAAGTTCTCCACCGCATCCGGCGGCATCAGGGACAGCAGGAAATCCGTCACCGGAGTGAAATATACCACTAGCTTCGAGCCCTGCCACCAGGGCTGGGCGGCAAAATCCATGTACACCGCGGCCAGGATGACCGCCGCCACCAGCACCACTCCCCGGGCGATTCCGAAAACCGCCCCCAAGGAGCGGTCCATACCGCTGATGCCGGAGATGTACAACAGTCTGTAGACCAGGTAGCTCAGGATGGAGGCGGCGATGAGCATCATCACGAAAACGCCGGCAAACGCGGCTGCGACGCGCAGCGCCGGCTGGCTGATGTGGGGTTCGAGATAGACCGCGCCCTGGGCGGCGAACAGCCAGGCCACGTACAGCGCGACGATCCAGGAGGCCAGGGAGAGCACTTCCCGGATGAACCCGCGAAAGACACCGATCAGGGTGGAAATCGAGAGAATGACGAGGATGACGATGTCGACCGGGCTCATGCTGGGCAATCGCGGCGGGGTCAGGTGCTGTCCCTGATGACGTATCCTTTCTCGCCCACCAGGTCCTTCAGGCGGTTGCTGACCTCATCCGCCGTTTTGCGCTTGTCATAGGGGCCGAGCCAGACGCGGGTGGAACTGCCCTGGGAGGTGGACACGGATGTCTTGTTCGGTTCGTACCCGTTTTCGGCCAGGAGCGCGGCCGTCCTGTCCGCATTGACCGGCTTCGAGAAGGTACCCACGCGCACGACCCAACGCTCCTGGCCCTGCGCGTCTGTCTTCGCCGCGACCTCAATCTGCTCCCCGGGACTGTCCGGAATCCGCGTCATCACCAGCGCGGGCCGGGCAGGTTCATCCGGCACAGCCTCGGCCTGGTCCGGCTCGGCCCGGGATTCGGTCTGCGTGATCCCGTCCGTATTCTTTTCTGTCAGGTCCAGTCGCACCGGCTGCTTGTCCTCCACGCTCGCGAGTGGGAGTCCATCGTCGCCGCCCTCTCCGGAGGCGGGCTGGATCTCGCCGAGATCCAGCGGAACGATTCGCGACTCGGAAGAGGCCTCCCCGGCAGGGTTCTGGAGATTGTCACGCCCTTCCAGGCCCGGCCCCGACAGAAGTGCGGGGATCACCAGGACCGCGGCGGCAACCAGTATGATCGCTCCGACGAGGCGGTGCTTCAGTTCGTATTCGGGTTCTGCTCCCTTGGCGGATTTAAGCATCGACGGGCGTGGGGAATCGAACGTTGGGCGAACTCAGGCGCTGGGGATCTGGGGTGCAGTCATGGAGACGTGGCAATCCGGCTGACGGGGTTGGCGCAGGGGCCGTGTAGCTACTGCGGAACGCTGGTCCGTTCGAAAGAGCCGATTATATCACCGACTACGTGGAATGAACCAAAGGCCACCACCCGGTCGGCCGGGCGGGCATTCGCGCGGGCGCCCCGGAAGGCCTGGACTGCATTCCGGTAGGTCTCCGCCTCCATGTCCGGGAACAGCAGCCGCATCTTCCGGGCCAGCGCCTCACCGGACTGCCCCCGTTCTTCGTCGATACCGGCCAGGTGCCAGCGGTTCACCCGTTCCCCGAGGTCGCCCAGCACGTCCGGGAGCGCCTTGTCGGCCAGCACACCGAAAACCCCGTGGGTTTCCCCGGGCACGGGATTGGCGTCCAGGAACCGCGCAAGGCCCGAGGCGGAGTCCGCGTTATGGGCCACGTCGATGATGGTCAGGGGCTTGTGGTTGACGATCTCGCAACGTCCCGGCAACCGGACCGAGGACAGCCCCGGGACCAGGTGACCGGGTTCCACTCCGGTGGAACCCGACGTCAGCGCCAGCGCGGCGACCGTCCCGCCCAGGTTATGCGACTGCCAGTGGCCGGGCAGTGGCAGCGGCAGGCCCGTCAGCCGGCGCCAGCTTTCCGGCACTGCCGGGTGTTCACTGCGCCAGCGGCAGGTTTTCCCGTCCGGCCCGGGTTCGATTCCATACTGCTTCCCGGCCTGCAACAGCAGCGCCCCGAGGTCCGCCGCAGTGGCGGCGATGGCGGCGGGGGGCGCCGGGTCGGTACTCACCACGAATGCGCCGGGTTTGATCACGCCGGCCTTCTCCCTCCCGATCTGTTCCCGGTCCGATCCCAGCCACTGCATGTGGTCCAGGCCCACCGAAGTGATCAGGGCGAGGTCGTTGTCGATCATGTTCACCGCATCCAGACGCCCCCCCATGCCGGTCTCGAGGATCGCCACGTCTACGGAATGCGCCCGGAAAACCAGCAGTGCACAGAGGGTGCCGTACTCGAAATAGGTAAGTCCGACGTCGCCGCAGACCGCCTGTATGCGTCGGAACGCATCGACGATCTCGGCGTCGGAGGCGGGCTGTCCATCGACTCGGATGCGCTCGTTGTAGCGGACGAGGTGCGGGGAGGTGTAGCTGCCGGTGCGGTTTCCGGCACGGCGCAAGACGGATTCCAGCATGGCCACGCAGGATCCCTTGCCGTTGGTGCCGGCCACGGTGATGACGAAGGGCGGGCGGGAGCCCCCGAGCCTCTGCCAGACCCTGGAGACCCGGTCGAGCTTCAGGTCGATGGTTCGCCAGTGCTGGCGCTGGATATGGTCCAGCCACTCGTCAAGGCCGAACGACAGGAAGGCACCCAACTCAGGAGGAATCCCCGGGCTTCGGGGGATCCGCCTCCGGCCCGGTCCCCCGGGACAGGTTCTCGTCGACGATTTCCGCCTCGATGATCTTCGCATCCGGCACGGACCGGTCCGCCCCGTCGCCGGCCACCCGTCCGCCGCCGAACCCGAACTTGTCCAGAAGGCCGGAGATCTCGTCGCGCATCCGGCGGCGGTCTACGATCATGTCGATGGCGCCGTGTTCCAGCAGGAACTCCGCCCGCTGGAAGCCGTCCGGCAAGGTCTGGCGCACGGTCTGTTCGATCACCCGGGGACCCGCAAACCCCACCAGGGCATTGGGCTCGGCGATAATGATATCCCCCAGCATGGCAAGGCTGGCGGACACCCCGCCCATGGTGGGATCGGTCAGCACGGAGACGAAGGGAATGCCCGCGCGCCGGTTGCGGGCGATGGCGGCGGTGGTCTTGGCCATCTGCATCAGGGAATACAGGGCCTCCTGCATGCGCGCACCGCCGGAGGCGGAAAAACAGACCAGCGGCACCCGGTGCTCCAGGCTGTGATCCGCAGCACGCACGAATCGCTCTCCCACCACGGACCCCATGGAACCGCCGAGAAAGAAGAAATCGAAGGCCAGGGCCGCCACCGGGGCGCCCTTGAGGGTGCCGTGCGCTCCGACAATCGCCTCGCTGGTCCGGTTTGACTTGCGGGCCTCGGCAAGCCGGTCACGATAGCGTTTCTGGTCCCGGAACTTGAGTATGTCCTTGGGCTCCACGTCCTCACCGATGGGTTCGAGGCTGTCGGCGTCGAGGAACGACTCCAGGCGCTCCAGGCCGCCCAGCCGCATGTGATGTCCGCACTTGGGGCAGACCTGGAGGCTGAGACTCAGTTCTTCCCGGTACAGCACCGCCTGGCAGGACACGCACTTGCTCCACAGCCCTTCCGGCACCCCGCGCTTGCCGAGGCCGGTTCGGGTCTGGATCTTTGGAGGAATAATTTTATCCAGCCAACTCATATAGTTATTTATTTTTATTCAATCAAAATATGAATATAATTTACCCACAGTCCAGAGCCTGGACCCGACGACAGAACGCGTAGATCTTGTCCGGGTCCTTGATCCCACCGGTTTCCAGGCTGGTGCTGACATCGACCCCGTAGGGACGGACCGTGTCCAGGGCTTCCCGGACATTGTCCACATCCAGGCCGCCCGCCAGGAACACCGGCTTGGTCCCGCCGTGGCCGGCCATGCTCCAGTCGAAACGAAGCCCGCTGCCACCATACTTGTCCGGGACGAAGGTGTCCAGCAGAATGCCGTGGCAGCGGGGATAGTCCCGTTCCCGGGACGCCGGATCGCTTTGCCCTGAAACCCGGATGGTCTTCAGGTACGGCAGCCCGAAGCCGGCACAGAACTCGTCGGGTTCCTCACCGTGGAACTGCAGCATGGACGGCCCTACCCTGTCCATGATGGCGCGCACGTAGTCGGGATCAGGATTCACCACCACCGCCACGCTGTCCACCATGGGCGGCAGCGACAACCGGACCGCCGCCGCCTGTTCCAGGGTCAGGTGGCGGTGGCTCGGTTCGTGGAAGATCAGGCCCACCGCATCCGCGCCTGCCGCCGCGGCGCAACTGGCCGCATCCGGGCCCGTCATGCCGCAGATCTTGATTCGGGTGCGTAGGGATGGGTTCACGCTGCACCTGCCGGAAAAGGGGGAGCGAATTCTACCAAAATCGGCACTCCGGCGGCGGCGGGGGCAATCCCCAGGCGGGGTCATAGCCCACCCCGGCAAAATACAGCCCGTTCGGCGGAAAGGTGACCCCTCCTTGTTTCCGGTCCCGTGATGCAAGGACCTCCCCCGCCCAGCCGGGCGCCGCCTCGCCCTGGCCGATGGTGCAGAGGACTCCCACCAGATTGCGCACCATGTGGTGCAGGAAGCCGTCGGCGGAGACATCGAACCAGACCCAGTGCCCGGCATGTCCGATATCCAGCCGGCGCAATTCCTTCACCGGGTTTCGCGACTGGCAGCCCGCGGCGCGAAAGGCACTGAAGTCATGGGTGCCCAGCAGGCTCTTCGCCGCCTCGCGCATGGCCTCGACATCCAGGGGCCAGCGGAACCAGGTCACCCGGCCGTGGAGATAGGAGGGGCTGACCTCCCGATTCAGGATGACGTAGCGGTAGTGCCGTTCCAGGGCCTTGTGACGGGCGTGGAATTCCCGGCCCACCGCCCTGGTCCAGAGCAGGCTGATGTCGTCGGGAAGCCAGGTGTTGACGCCGCGCAGCCAGCTCACTTCCTCCCGGAGGTTGGGTGTGTCGAAATGGAGAATCTGGCCGCTGCCGTGGACGCCGGCATCCGTCCTTCCCGCGGCAACCACGCCAACCCGATAGTCCGCCACCCGGCTGATGGCCCGCTCCACCGCCTCCTGCACGGACGGCGCGTGCTTCTGCCGCTGCCAGCCGGCATAGCGCACTCCGCAATACTCGACGCAGGCGGCGTAGCGCTGCATCCCGGCCGGCGGATCCCCCATCAGTCCCGGACCGGTTTCCTGCCCTCGAAAGCCTGGTTCAGGGTGCCGGGGTCCATGTATTCCAGTTCGCCACCCATGGGCAGCCCGCGGGCGAGACGCGTCACCGGGACGTCGACGGACGCCATCAGGTCGATCAGGAAGTCCGCGGTGGCCTGCCCCTCCGCGGTGAGGTTGGTCGCCAGGATGAGTTCCTCCACCGGCTGTTCCGCTACCAGCGCCATCAGCCGGTCCACCCCGAGTTGGTTCGGACCGACGTCGTCAAGCGGAGACAGGCTGCCCATGAGGACGAAATAGGACCCCTGGTAGATCCCTGTCTGCTCAATGGCTTCCAGATCTGCCGGCGTTTCCACCACGCACACGCGGGCTGCGTCCCGGCGGGGAGAATCGCAGATCGGGCACAGCTCGGTTTCGCTGAAATTGTTGCAGCGGCGGCAATGATTGACCTTGCTGAGCGCATGGCGGATGGCCTCGCCGATCTGGCGGGCCCCGTCCCGGTCCCGCTCGAGCAGGTGAAACGCCATCCGCTGGGCGGATTTCGGTCCCACGCCGGGCAGGCGCTGAAGGGCCTCCTTCAGGACCTCGACAGAGCGCGGATCGGCCACGGCCCGGCCCCCCTCAGAACGGCAGCTTCAGGCCGGGGATGTTGAGTCCCGATGTCAGGCCTCCCAGCTTGTCCTGGGCCGTTTTCTCCACCTTGCGGACGGCATCGTTCAGCGCCGCGGCGACCAGGTCCTCCAGCACCTCCCTGTCGTCGGACATCAGGGCGGGGTCGATGGTCACCTTGCGCACGTCATGACGGCAGGTCATCACGATCTCCACCATGCCGGCGCCGGACTGCCCCGTCACTTCGGTATCGGCCAGTTCGGCCTGGGCTTTGTGCATGTTCTCCTGCATTGCCTGCGCCTGTTTCATCAGGTTGCCGAGTTGATCTTTCATCGGTAGTTCTCCCGGTACATTCCAAGGTGATCGGGAATGGCGGCAGGCCGCGGCCTGGCCGTTCCCGACAGGGTTCATTCCAGGGGTGGACGGACGGAATCCGGCACCACCTCCGCATCGAAACGGTCCATCAGTTCACGCACGTTGGGATCGTCGCGAAACGTCTTCTCGGCCCTGGCCCGGCGTTCCCGGTTCTCCCATTCCCTGCGCCTGGCCGGAGATTCCCCGGGAATCTCCTCCAGGGAGCCGGCTCTCACCTCGAGCCGCAGCGTCCGGCCCAGGTACGCACTGCACCGTTCCCGGATCTTCTCCACCCGCCCGTCCCTGAGCAGGTTCCGCGACGCGTCGTCCAGCATCAGTTCCAGGGTGTCGCCCTCGAGCCTGACCGGCATCATGTTCATCACCAGTTCCCGGGTGATCCCGTCCAGGTCGCTGACGTCGGCGAAGGCGGCCCAGCCGTCGGCCGTGCCGATGTCGCCGCCGAAGGCCGGCGGCATCGGGTCATTTGCCGGGATTGCCTCCCCCGTGCCGGGGCCCATGCCCTGCACCGCCTGCGCGGCTCTCGGGTCGGGGGGGGCCGTGTTTCCGTGGACGGCAACAGGGCCGCCAGGGCCGGTATCGCGTTCGGCAACCGGATCGCTGTCCCTTCCGTTGCCGTTGGCGCCCTGACCCGGCATGGCGGTCCCGGCCTTCCCTTTCGGCTCTTCCCGGCTCCCGTCCTGCCGGGGCCGGCCGGAATCCGGGGTGTCCCCCGCTGCCCCGGAATCCTCCGGCGCCCCGTCCCGGGGCTGGAAGACCGCCATCCTGAGCAGCGCCATCTCGAAGCCCGAGCGCGGGTCCGGCGCCAGGGCGAGGTCACGCTTGCCCACCAGGGCGACCTGATAGAGCAGCTGCAGCAGTTCGGGGTCCGCCAGGGCGGCCAGTTCCGCTGCCGGCCCGGGGTCCGCTCCCTTCCAGGCCAGGGCCTCGGGATTCACCTGGTGGAGCGCCGCGTTGTGCAGGGCGCAGAGCACATCGTCCATCGCAGCCCGGAAATCCACCGCGCGGCCGGCCATCCCGGCCACCGTCGCCAGCACCGCCGCCCCGTCGCGGGCCGCCACGGCCCTGAGCAGGTCCAGGGTGAACTGCTCGTCGATCATGCCCAGCATGACGCGCACCCGGTCCGTCCGCACTTCGCCGTTGCCGTGGGAGATGGCCTGGTCCAGCAGACTCAGGGCGTCACGCACGCTGCCGTCCGCCGAACGTGCCAGCACCTGCAGGCCCTCGGCATCGAAGGGGATACCCTCCGCCTCGAGAATGTAACTGAGGTGATCCTGGAGCTGCCGGATGTCCATGGCCCTCAGGTTGAACTGGATGCAGCGCGACAGGATGGTGGGCGGCAGTTTCTGCGGATCCGTGGTGGCGAGGAGGAACTTGACGTGGCCCGGCGGCTCCTCCAGGGTTTTCAGGAGCGCGTTGAAGCTGTGGCCGGAGAGCATGTGCACCTCGTCGATGAGGTAAATCTTGGAGCGTCCCACGGTCGGGGCGTACTGGACGTTCTCGAGGATCTCCCGGGTGTCCTCCACCCTGGTCCGGGAAGCGGCATCCACCTCGATCAGGTCGACGTAGCTGCCCTGGGTGATGCCGGCGCAGGCGGTGCATTTTCCGCAGGGTGCGGAGGTGATGCCGGTCTCGCAGTTGAGCGCCTTGGCGAGGATCCGGGCCAAGGTGGTCTTGCCGACGCCGCGGGTGCCCGTGAACAGGTAGGCGTGGTGCACGCGTCCGGACTCCAGCGCATTGGCCAGGGCGGACACGACATGTTCCTGTCCGATCACTTCGGCGAAGGTCTGCGGTCGCCATTTTCTTGCCAGGGCCTGGTAACTCATGGAGTTGGCGAAATGGCGATGGGGTCGTCCAGGGTTCCGAAGCGGTTGATTTCAGGCGGGAAACAGGGGTCCGGCATCTGAAGGGTGTGGTATTGCAGCCTCTCCGAGAGGTGGCGGCTCCGACCAGCCTGACCCTGGCACCCGACTCGGCTGCTACGGCTGCTTCCTTCCGGACCTGACCGGGTTCACAACCTATCGCCACCAGGGAGACCGGTCTTCACCGCCATAGACGTTGCGGCCTCTCGCCCGGGATTGTAAATCATCCGGGCCGTAAACGGGTAACCGGCAGATCCCGAGTTCACCGGCATCCGGATGACTCCCGGGAATTCCCCATGGGAAGGATGTTGTCGAAGCCTGGATGCCAGGCACAAGCCGATGGCGGTCACGGTGCCCGCCACGACCGGTTCGGATTGACACCAACAGCCGATTTCCACAGACTCCGCCCGGTAGTCCGATTTTCCGCCAGCCATGACCGTACTCGACGTCGAATTCGTCCGCAGCTGCTTCCCGGCCTTCCAGCAGCCCCTGCCCGCCAGAACCGCCTTTTTCGAGAACGCCGGCGGCAGTTACGTGGTGGGCCAGGTGCTTGAACGCTACTTCCGGTTCTACACCGAAAACAAGGTGCAGCCCTACGGAGCCAGCGGAATCTGCCACGCGGCCGGGGAACAGATGGACCTGGGGCGCCGGGTCATGGCGGATCTGCTCGGGGTCGACGCCGGCACCGTCACCATCGGTCCGTCCACCACCCAGAACATCAACACCCTGGCCCTGGCCGCCGCCGGCCTGGTGTCCCCGGGCAGCGCTGTGATCGTCACGGGCCAGGACCACGAGGCCAATATCGGCGCCTGGGAGCGGCTCTGCCGGCGCAACGGCGCCGAGTTGCGCACCTGGGAAGTGGACGGAGACGGGGAACTCCGGCTCGAGCGGTTACCTTCCCTGCTGGACGGGTCAGTCAGGATCCTGTGCATGACACACGGCTCCAACGTCGTCGGCACCGTCAACCCCGTGGAGGACGTGATCCGCCTGGCGCGCCCCCTGGGAGTACGGGTCGTCCTTGACGGTGTGTCCATTGCGCCCCACTCCTGGCCGGACATCCCCTCGCTTGAACCCGACGCCTACTGTTTCAGCACCTACAAGACCTACGCCCCGCACCTCGGCATCATGTACGTCTCACCGGATTTCGCCGGGGCGCTGGATCCGCAGTGCCATTACTTCAATATCGGGTACCCGGAGAAGCGCCTCGACGCTGCCGGGCCGGACCACGCCTCCATCGCCGCCCTGGCGGGACTCGGCGACTATTTTTCGGCATCCCACAGCCACCACTACGGCCACGACCGGGGCAGCCTGTACACCCGCACCCAGGCGATATCCTCGTTGATGCATGCCCATGAGACTACCCTCTGCCAGAGGCTGCTCGACGGCATTTCGGATCTGCCTCTCCACATACTGGGGCGGACATGCATGGAAGGGCGGGAGGCGAATATCGCGCTGTTCTGCGACCGCCTGCCGTCGTCCACGATATCGGAAGCGCTCGGCAGATCGGACATCGCCGCCGGGCACGGGCATTTCTATGCCAGGCGGCTGCTGGAGAACATCGGCATCGGGGATCCGGACGATGGCGTCCTGCGGATCAGCTTCGCCCACTACAACACGACAGGAGAAGTGGACCGGGTCGTTTCGGTGCTGCGCGGTCTGTTCTGAGATGCGGCTGGCCAGGGGAATCCTGCCGGGGTTCCTGGCAGGCAGATACCCGAATGTACCGCCATGGAAGACCGCCTGGAGGTGAGTACGGGGCTACCGTACCCGGGTCAGGCCGGGTGCGGATTGGATCTCCGGGTGTTTGCGAGCCGCACCGCAGGGGTGCGGCGGGCGCGTGGTATTGCCTTGCGGCCCCCTCAGCAATCCAGGGTGTTGTCCCGCTCCCACTGCGTGATGGACCGGGTGAAGTCATTCCACTGTTCCAGCTTCAGCTTGCAGTAGGCATCCATCAGTTCCTCGCCCAGCGCTTCGCGCAGCGGCTTGGCATTCTGCGTTGCCCGGATGGCGTCAAGCAGGTTCAGCGGCAGCTTCTTGAGACCCCGCACCTTGTTGCCCTCCTCGTACATGTTGATGTCGAGCCGCTTGCCCGGATCACGCTTGTTGGCAACGCCGTCGAGCCCGGCGGCGAGGATTCCGGCCTGCAGGAGGTAGGGGTTCGCGGCGCCGTCCATCAGGCGGAGCTCGAATCGGCCGGTATCGGGAATCCTGACCATGTGGGTCCGGTTGTTGCCCCCGTAGCTGACCGCGTTGGGCGACCAGGTGGCGCCGGACAGGGTGCGCGGGGCGTTGATGCGTTTGTAGCTGTTCACCGTGGGGTTGAAGATGGATGTGAGTCCCTCGACGTTGTGCATGATGCCCCCGAGGAAATGGTACGCAAGGGCAGACAGGCCCATCTCGTCGGTTTTCTTCTCGAACAGGTTCTTCTTTCCGTCCCTGTTCCACAGCGAGACATGGGCATGGCAGCCGTTGCCGGTCAGGTTGGTGAAGGGCTTGGGCATGAAGGTGGCGCGAAGACCGTTGTTCTCCGCGATCTGCCGGACCATGTACTTGAAGAACACGTGCCGGTCGGCGGTTTTCAGGCAGTCATCGTATTCCCAGTTCATCTCGAACTGACCGTTGGCGTCCTCGTGGTCGTTCTGGTAGGGTCCCCAGCCAAGCTCGATCATGGCATCGCAGATCTGGGTGATGACGTCGTAGCGCCGCATCAGCGCGGACTGGTCGTAGCAGGGCTTGGACTGGATGTCCCGGGGGTCGGAGATCTCGGTGCCGTCGGCGTTGACCAGAAAATACTCGCATTCCACGCCGGTTTTGAGCCGGTAGCCCTTCTTCGCCGCCTTTTCTATCTGGCGTTTCAGCGCCACGCGGGGAGAGGCCTCCACCGCCTTGCCGTCCATGTAGAGGTCGCCGGCGAGCCAGCCCACCTCCTTCTTCCAGGGCAATTGGATCAGGCTGTCGGGATCCGGCACCGCGAACATGTCGCTGTCCGCCGGGGTCATGTCGAGCCAGGCGGCGAATCCGGCAAATCCCGCACCCTCCTTCTGCATGTCGCCGATCGCCCGGGCCGGCACCAGCTTGGAACGCAGCACACCGAACAGGTCGACGAAGCTGATCAGGAAATATTCGATTTTCTTCTGTTTCGCAACGGTAGCGAGATTGGTGGCCATGGTGTCACTCCTGCCTGATGGTGTGGGTATGTTGTGGGAATCTGAAAAGATTATGGCAAAGATTCTCCCCGGGGGAAAACCGTGCATGGACACCCGATCCGGTGCGAAGGCGGCCAGCGACCGAAAGGCGGGACGCTGCGGGGATAGCCATCAGAACCCGCCCTGCCCGGGTATCCAGTCGGTCCCCGCCAGCGGAATCCGCGCCATGGCCGCCGCCTCCACGGTCAGGGCCACCAGGTCCTCGGGTTCCAGGTTGTGGACGTCGGTCTTGCCGGCGGCCCGTGCCAGGGTCTGCAGCTCCAGGGTCAGCACGCGCAGGTAATTCGCCACGCGGTGGCCGGCCTTGACCGGGTCCAGCCGCCTGCCGAGGTTCTCGTCCTGGGTGGAGATGCCGGTCGGGTCGCGACCCTCCTGCCAGTCGTCGTAGTAGCCTGCACTGGTGCCGATCCGGTTGTACTCGTCCTCGTACTCCGGCGCATTGTCTCCCATGGCGATCAGCGCCGCGGTGCCGATGGACACGGCGTCGGCTCCGAGGGCGAGCGCCTTGGCCACATCCGCACCGGAACGGATGCCGCCGGACACGATGAGCTGCACCTCACGGTGCATGCCGAGATCCTTGAGCGCGTCCACGGCCAGGCGGGTGGCGGGCAGCGTGGGGATGCCGACATGCTCGATGAAAACGTCCTGGGTGGCCGCAGTGCCGCCCTGCATCCCGTCCACCACCACGACATCGGCGCCGGCCTTGACCGCCAGCTGCACGTCGAAAAAGGTCCGCGTGGCGCCCACCTTGACAAACACCGGCACCTGCCGGTCGGTGATCTCGCGCAGTTCCAGGATCTTGATTTCCAGGTCGTCCGGTCCGGTCCAGTCGGGGTGGCGGCAGGCGCTTCTCTGGTCGATGCCCTTCGGGAGGTTGCGCATCCCGGCCACCCGGTCGCTGATCTTCTGCCCGAGCAGCATCCCACCGCCGCCGGGCTTGGCGCCCTGGCCCACCACCACCTCGATGGCGTCGGCCTTTCTGAGGTCCACGGGATTCATGCCGTAGCGGGACGGCAGGTACTGGTAGACCAGGTGCCTGGACTGTCCCCGCTCCTCCGGGGTCATCCCGCCATCGCCCGTGGTGGTGCTGGTGCCTACCTCGGAGGCGCCGCGTCCCAGGGCCTCCTTGGCCTGGGCCGAGAGCGCCCCGAAGCTCATGCCGGCGATGGTGATGGGAATGCTGAGTGCAAGCGGCTTCTTCGCGAACCTGGTCCCCAGGGTCACCCCGGTGTCGCACTTCTCGCGATACCCCTCCAGGGGGTAGCGCGACACGCTGGCGCCGAGAAACAGCAGATCGTCGAAAGTCGGAATGGTCCGCTTGGCGCCGCCGCCCCGGATATCGTAGATGCCCTCCCGCGCCGCACGCTGGATCTCGCGGATGACCGGGCGGCTGAACGCAGCGGATTCGCGCAGCCAGCTGGGATCGATCTTGTTTGTCATGGGTGCAGACCTCAATACGCGCTGACGTTGTCAATCCTGAAATTGTAGAGCTGCCGGGCGGAGCCGTAGCGGCGGAATCCGGAGGGGTCGGAATCCATTCCCGCCCGTTCCAGCAGGGCCGCGAGTTCCGCGGCATGCCCGTCGCCGAGTTCCTTTTCGATGCAGTCAGCCCCGAGTCCCGAGACCCGTCCGCGGACATAGATTCGGGCCTCGTAGATGGAGTCGCCCAGGGAGTCCCCCGCGTCGCCGCAGACCACCAGGATGCCGCTTTGCGCCATGAACGCGCTCATGTGCCCGATAGACCCCCCGACGACGATATTGACGCCCTTCATGGAGATGCCGCAGCGGGCCGCCGCATCGCCTTCCACCACGAGCAGGCCGCCGTGGGCGGTAGCGCCGCAATACTGGGAGGCATTGCCCCGGACGCGCACTTCCCCGCCCATCATGTTCTCCGCCAGGCCGGGGCCCGCGTTGCCGTGTACCGTGACCTGGGCGCGATCGTTCATGCCGGCGCAGTAGTACCCCACATGGCCGTGGATGTCGACCCGGGTATCGTGCATCGCACCGGCAGCGACGTTGTGCTTGCCACCGGAATGTTCCACTGTCACGGCCTGGCCGGCGGATTCGTCCCGGTGCAGGTAGGCGTTGAGTTCCCTGACGCCGGCATCCTTGAGGTCGAATGACGGCATGTCAGTTCCTCTCCCAGCTGTAGATGGTGGCCGGGTCAGGCTCCCAGATCCGTGCGTGCTCGCTGCCCGGGAGCTGGGCAATGGCGCGGTACTCCGAGGACATCGCTACCCAGTCCTCGGTCTCCGCCAGCACTGCCGGCTTGCAGGCGATGGGATCGCGCAGCACGGCGAAGCCTTCGCGGGTGCCGATGGCGAAGGTGTAGAAGCCGTCCAGGTCGGCGATGGCGGCTTCGAGGGCCTCGTTCAGACCGGCGCCCTGGCCCAGCCGCCAGGTCAGGTAGCCCGCCGCCACCTCGCTGTCGTTGTCGGTCTGGAAACGGATGCCCTCGTAGCGGAGTTTCTCCCGCCAGCGGTTGTGGTTGGAAAGGGAGCCATTGTGCACCAGGCAGAGGTCCCTGCCGGTGGAAAACGGGTGGGAGTGCTCCGTGGTCACCGCGCTTTCGGTGGCCATGCGGGTATGGCCAAGGGCATGGGTGCCGGCCATTCCCCGGAGGGCGAACTTGTCGATGACCCGGGCGGGAAAACCCTTTTCCTTGTAGATCTCGATGGCACTGCCCACGCTGGTGACACGGATGTCCCCGAAGCGTTCATCCAGCCAGGCGGCGATCCGGTCGGTGCCGGCCTCCCCGTCGGTTTCGGCCACCACCACCGCGTGGTTGGCCAGCGGGGTCAGCGTGGACCGGGATCCGGGTCCGTCCCGGAGTTCGTCGGAAACGACGCCCCAGTCGACGTCATCCGGTGCCTGCAGGGTGATCTTCACCGATCCCGCAGGGGCGGGCTCGTGGTACAGGGCCACACCTGCGCTGTCCGGGCCGCGGTCGGTCATCTGGATCAGCATGTCGGAGAGCATCCCGCCAAGGTGCCCCTCCAGGTCCGGGTTCTTGTAGTAAAGCCCGACGATTCCGCACATGGCTGCTGTCTGTCAGGAAAATGGATGGGTCACGGATGGTAGCACCGGGGACCCGGCGAATCAACTGACATGAAATTTAGTTTAATTTCATGAATTATTCCGTTTCCGTCCCGTGCCGCCCCACGATCACCGCGAGCATCCGGATCGGCA
This sequence comes from Candidatus Poriferihabitaceae bacterium, assembly GCA_965213885.1. Classification (GTDB taxonomy): domain Bacteria; phylum Pseudomonadota; class Gammaproteobacteria; order Arenicellales; family Poriferihabitantaceae; genus VYFG01. Next base: position 918,525 of record OZ243919.1, on the reverse strand, counting down.
GTGTCTGCAGTTGTTCCGGGCCATGGGGAGCATCGGCGTCGAAATACAGGGAGTCGCCGGGTTTCATGGCATAGGTCCGGCTGGCATGGCGGTAGATCATCTCCCCCTCCAGCAGGTGGATGAATTCCACGCCCTCATGCTGGAACAGGGGGAAGATCTCGGATTCGTCGGTCAGCGTCACCAGGTAGGGCTCCACCATGGGAGACTGCCCGCTGGAATGGCCGAGCAGCTGGTACTGGTGGCCCGCACGGGTTCCCTGGCGCTCGATGGTGAGTCCCTCCCCCGACGGCACGAACGTGGCCTCCAGGGTCTCCTCGTAGAGACGGAACAGCGCGGTGACCGGCACGTGGAGCGCGGCGGCGATTCCGTTGAGCGTGGCCAGAGAGGGGGAGGTCAGGCCGTTTTCCACCTTGGAAAGCATGCCCGGCGACAGGCCGGAGCCGCGGGCCAGATCCGCCACGGTCATGCCCTGCCGCGTTCGGTATGCCCGCACCTGCCGCCCGATGGCCAGTTCCAGGGCGTTTTCCGCCACGTAGCGCGAGGGATCGGAGTTTTCCACGGGGCCGGGTTCCGGTTTCGGGAGGACAAGTATACTTGATGGATCATGTCGCCCAAGCATGTCCCGCCAGCCCCAGGGGTTCCATACGACCGTTCCACGTCCCGATCCGGGCATTCGCAGCTACGCCTGCGTGGTCGTGATCGATACTGGATGGATACTGACCGGACTCGGGAAAAGACGGTCGAGCCTTCAAACCTTCGGACTGGACACCTCAAGGGCTCCCAATTGTTGGTATCCAAACCTGAATAGCTCCGCACCATCTAACCAATACAACGGTGAAGCAAAGCAGAAGTTCATGAGTGGAATCAGACCCAGTTTTCCAGAAGAGGCCCTTCCACGCGCCGAAACTCTTTCAGGTGATGGGTAACCAGTGTCATCCCCTCGCTCCTGGCATGTCCCGCAATGTACAGGTCGTTGATCCCGATCATCATGCCCCGGCGCTTGAGTCCCGCGAGAATATCACCGTAGTGGGGCGCCGCCCTGCTGCCGTATTCCAGCACCGCCATCCGAGAAACGAAATCCTCGACCTGCCCGCGGTGATGATTCGGCCTTGCGCTCTTCTCCACGCCATGCATCCGCTCCGCCAGCGTGATCGAACTGATGCACAACCGGCTCGCATGCCGGTTGAAGGGTTTCAGCGCATCGGCAGGCAGACTGTGGCCGGATATTGCGTTTGCGGCCGCCCCCTTGCGGCGTGCCCGCCGCCACGATCCCGGGGGCCGCTCACCGGGCATGGAATGGGTGGCACCCGCCGCAAGAGAACCGATAGAATACCTTCAGAGCGCATGCTTACCCGAAAATTTTCACCAGGAACACGTACCGATGAAGGGATCCGTCCTGTTGGTAGAGGACCACAGGGACCTCGCAGAAACCATCTCGATGGCGCTGGAAACCGCCGGTTTCACCATGGACTATGCCGCCAACGGGCCGGAAGCCCTCAGGCTTGCCACGGAACAGGTGTTCGACTGCATCGTGCTGGACCTGATGCTGCCGGGCATCGATGGACTCACGGTCTGCAGGCGCCTTCGCAACGATCACGGCATCGACACCCCGGTACTGATGCTGACCGCCCGGGACAGGATCGAGGACAAGCTGACCGGTTTCGAGCACGGGGCGGACGATTACCTGGTGAAACCGTTCGTGATCGAGGAGCTCAAGGCACGGGTGAACGCCCTGGTAAGCCGGAAGCGTGGCGAAACCGCCAGTACGCGAATCATCGCCGGGGACCTGATGGTGGACACGCGTAGCCGGGAGGTGGCCCGCCGGGGCCGACCGCTGGACCTGTCCCCCACCGGCTTCAGGATCCTGCGCATCCTCCTGCGGGAGGCACCCGCGGTGGTGAGTCGGGAAGCCATCGAACACGAATTGTGGGGAGATGACATCCCGGACAGCGACGCCCTCAGAAGTCACGTCTATATCCTGAGGAAGGCCCTGGACAAGCCTTTCGAGCCCGATGACGCCACCATGATCCGGACCGTGAAGGGCGTCGGCTTCCGGCTGGACCTGACCTGAGCGACCGACAGCGGTTGTCCGCCGCCCTGACCGGCGTGCCCGGCGGTTACCGGTCCTTGTCCGCAGCCCCGAACAGGACGGTAAAGACCATGCCGCGTCCGCGGGAGTACCGGCCGGCCACGCTCCAGTCGTAGAGTTCACACAGGCGCCGCACAATATCGAGTCCGACGCCATGACCTTCCACCTCGCCGCTGTCGCTGCCGCGGACGAAGGGTTCGAACAACTGGTCCTCCGATGGGGGCCGGGCCACCGTTCCCCGGTTGCTCACCTCCAGGAATTCCCTGTCCAGCAATACCGTGATGTCGCCTTCCCGGGTATAGTTGAACGCGTTGCGCAACAGGTTGCCGCAGATCGCGTCCACCAGTTGCCGGGTGGCGGTCACCGTCACCACGCGGCGGTAGATCACCTGCACCACCAGGCGGTCATCGGGGTTGTGGGTCAGCCTGAGCTGTTCCAGCTGGTCACCCACCACCTCGTTGATGGAGACCTGTTCGCACTCGGATTCCTCCAGCCTGCCCCGAGCCAGCAGCAGCAGGGCCTCCACCAGGGCATTCATGTCTCGGGCGGTCCGCAGGACCCGCTGCACGGTCTTCCTCTGGGCCCGGTCCAGTTCCTCCGACGATGTCAGCAGTTCCGCGGACCCCTGAATGACGGATAGGGGCGTGCGAAGCTCATGGCTGACGTCCCTCGTGAAGCGGCGCTCCCGCTGTATCAGTTCGTTTATTTCTCCGGTGAAGGCGTTGAGAGAGTCCACCAGGATGTTGATTTCGTCTTCGGGGTCCTTGGTCTTGAGACGCTGGATGTCCAGTGACACCTCGGGCTGCTGGTCGGAATGGAACCGGCGCAGGTGCCCCGCCAGGGAAACCAGCGGAGAGATCGCCTGGCGTGAATGCCGGAAGGCCACCCAGGCGGACAGGTAGATCACGATCAGCACCAGAATGAGGGGCACCACGCCGAAATAGAACGAAAGCTCGGACACGCTCTCGACATCGAAAATCAGGTAGAGCGTGACGATCTGGCCGTTGATCGCCTTCAGGTCCACCAGCATCAGCACCTCCCTGCCCTCGAGTTCGGTCTGACCGAATCCCTCCTCCCGCTCCAGCAGGTAATCCGGCACGGGATGATTGGCGTCCGGCTCGTGGAGATAGCCGACCAGATTGTCCGTATTCGGCAGGGGGTGGAACGGGTCTTCCCGGTATTGTTCCCAGAAGTAGGCCGCCTCCCTCTCCAGGGCAGTACGCATCAGCACCCCGTTCACCACCTGCGCCGCGACGATCACGCCGAGGGCGGTGATCACGCTGATGAAGAACAGCTGCAGCACCACCACGCGGGCCAGTCGGCGGGTGATACCACCCGGTCTCCGGAAAGGTCGCAGAGGGTTCATGGGAAACACTGGTATGCGGCACGGATCATCATACCACCGATACCGGGCGAAAACCGGCACCGCCGCCCGGTCCGCGCGATTGCTTATTTCGGCCGCGAAGGCGGTAGAATCACCCGACCCGATCATACCGCCATCCGGGCAGGTAGGCATTCCATGGGCGACGAGATCTCCAGCCGCTACTTCGACGCCGAGCATTTCAGCGGCTTCCGTGAACGCCTGGAAGCCGAGACCGCGCTACTGCACGAATATTTCGAGCGGCACGAATTCAGCCACCGCGGCAACATGGCGGGCTTTGAGCTGGAAGCCTGGCTGGTGGACCCGGCCGGCAACCCCGCGCCGCGCAACGACGACTTTCTCGCTACACTCAACGATCCCCTGGTGGTGCCCGAACTCGCCACCTTCAACGTGGAGCTGAACGGCAGCGCCTCCTCGCTGTCGGGCCGCGTGTTCAGCCGGCTGCACGACGAGCTATCGGCCACCTGGAGCGGCTGCGTCGGCGCGGCAAGGGCGATGGATCTCCACATTGCCAGCATCGGCATACTGCCTACCATCACCGAGGACCTCCTCAATTCCGACTACATGTCCCACATGGTGCGGTACCACTCCCTCAACGACCGGCTGCTGGCCATGCGCGACGGCCTGCCGTTCACCATCGAGATCGGGGGCGACCAGGACCTGTCCCTGGTCCATGCGGACGTGATGATGGAAGCCGCCGCCACGTCCTTCCAGATTCATCTGCAGTGCCGCCCGGAAAACACCAAGCGGGACTTCAACGCCAGCCTGGCGGTTTCGGCCCCCATGGTGGCCGCCAGCGCCAACTCCCCCTTCCTGTTCGGCCATGCGCTGTGGGACGAGACGCGGATACCGCTGTTTGAACAGGCTGTGGACGCGGGTGAGCGCTATCCGCCCAGGGTGAGCTTTGGTCACGATTATGTCCGTGATTCCCTGCTGGAGATCTTCGAACGCAACCGGCGGGAGCACCCCATACTGCTCCCTGCCCTGCAGAACACGCCGCCCGACAAGTTCAACCACGTACGCTTCCACAACGGCACCGTGTGGCGTTGGAACCGTCCGCTGATCGGTTTCGACCACGATGGCCAGGTGCACCTGCGCATCGAACATCGCGTGGTACCGGCAGGGCCGACCATCCGGGACTGCATCGCCAACGCCGCCTTCTACTTCGGCCTGATCTACGGTCTCAGGACCTGGGACCGGCCGGTGGAGGAATTGCTGACCTTCGACCAGGCGCGAGACAATTTCTATACCGCCGCACGCTACGGGCTCAACGCCCGCATCCTGTGGGCGGACGCCGGGGGGGAGCGGGCATGCGCGATGCGCCCATTGATCCTGGACGAGCTCCTGCCGCTGGCCAGGCGCGGGCTGGAAAGCCGGGATATCCCGAACGCCGAGATCGGCGAGTATCTGGGAATCATCGCCGACCGGGTGGACACGTCGCAGAACGGCGCCACCTGGCAGCGCAGGTGGGTCGGCCTCAACGGGCCCGATCTCAACGGCCTCACCCTGACGTACCTGGCGCACCAGGAATCCGGGAAGCCCGTGCACAGTTGGCCGCTTTGACCGTGGAAGTCCGGATTCTGGAAGCCTTTCCCGGGGGCCTGCTGGAGCGTGACGCCACCGAACTCGAGGCGGCTCTCGGCGGGCCGTCGATGGTCCACATCCAGGGGAGACAGGAGCCGCCGCTGTTCGTTTCCGTGCTCCTGCACGGCAACGAGACCAGCGGCTGGAACGGCGTCAGGAGGCTGCTTGCGAGGCATCCCGTCCCCGCGCGCAGCCTGATCCTGTTCATCGGTAACGTTGCCGCCGCCGCCTCGGGTGTCCGCAAACTGCCCCACCAGCAGGACTTCAACCGCATCTGGCGCAAGGCCACCGGGGACGAGGCCCGGCTCAGCGCCTCGGTCATGGACGCCCTCGGGAGGTACAACCTGCACGCCGTGGTGGACCTGCACAACAATACCGGCATGAACCCGCACTACAGCCTCGTGTCCGAGCTCGACCCCGAATGCCTCGGCCTGGCTAGCCTGTTTTCCGACAAGGCGGTATATGTCGTCGAGCCGTCCACCACCCTCGCCCGGGCTTTCCGCGGCCGCTGCCCTGCGGTCACCCTGGAACTGGGGCCCGTGGGGGATCCGAGCTGCGAGGAGCATGCGCTGTCCTACCTCGAACAACTCCTGGCCCTGCCCGGCCTGCCGGCGCCGGACACGGCCCCGCTGGCCCTCTACCGGTCGCTCGGACGGGTGTATGTGCCGGACGGGGTGGACTTTTCCTTCGGGGGCACACCCGGGGAATCGTCCCTGGTACTTTCCTGCACCGAGGCGGTGAATTTCCGGGAACTGCCCGAGGGATCGCTCTTCGCGGTCTCGAAGGAGGGCATCGCACCGCGGGTCGACAACCCGGATCACGAGGATGTCACCTGGCATTACCTCCACCGGGAAGGCGACCACATCGTCACCCGGAGACCGCTCGTCCCCGCCATGTACACCATGAACCCGGCGGCGGTCCGCCACGACTGCCTGTGCTACTTCATGGAGCAGATAACCCCCGAAGCCCCCTCCCCGGCCGGGGACTGAATCCTTCCGGGGCGTTCCCCGGTCCTGCCGGCCCCCACCCTGCCCGTTGATGACGACATAAAAACATTTTGCAGCGCGCCGGGGCGGTTTGCCACTACACTGTCGGCATGCCCTTCATCCAACACGACCGCGGTACATCATGAACGGACCCATACGCAGAATGCGCGGTATCGGCGTGCCCGTCAACGACTACTACGTCAAGTATTTCGTCGATATACCCAAGTTCCGCTACAACAAGATTCCCCTGCAGGAAGTCACCAAGGACAAGGACGGCTTCCGCCTGATCCTCGACAACGAGGAACATCCGGAATACTTCATTTCCAGGGAGAACGTAGAGGCGCCCTGCTCCGGCGGCAACACCATGAATGCCTTTCTCGGCCTGGTGGCCCTTTATGCCGCCACCGAGCAGAATATCCAGTTCAAGATCCTCCTGCCGGACGACCGCGCCTCCATCGCCCAGCAGGAAATCGACAGGCACGTCTTCAACGACATCAACATCGTCCAGATCCATACCCACATCTGGGGACCAAGGGAATGCTACAACGGCAACGCCCATGACCGGACCTACCTGTTGGTGTCCCCGCATCCGCCCATCGATACGCTGGATGCGGAAATCAAGGCCCGATTCAAGACCGACCAGGACATCCCGATTCTGACGCCCGGCTATCTCAACAGCTATCTCGGTCCGCAGATCATCATTCCCACGGGCATCGGCTTCGACACCATCAAGCCGAGGATCGGCAACAACGACGTCATCGTCTGCTGCAACGATGATGAACTGCTGGAGAAATTCGGCACCGAAATCTATCCGGATGAGTATTCCGACGAGGTCCTGAGGCAGATCACCAACCGCTTTACCCGCAACCACAATCCTCACATGGACCCCAGCATGACCTTCGCGCTGGGGTTCTCCACCGGGGGGTCCCTGACCTGCTACCAGTACCAGAACAAGCAGTACCTCATCCACCTGCCCCTGGACGAGGAGGAATCCAAGAAGACCGCCGGGGATTTCGGCGATCCCAACGTCAACCCGGACTACGGCGGAAAATACGGCGTCGGCCGGGGGGACGCCAGGATCACCGGCCACCTGTTCTATCCCTACTTCATCGATGTCATGAAGGACGGCTACAAGGCCGCGGTCGCCGCATCCGAGATGGGCGCCGCCCTGTCCGCACTGATACACCACTCCCGGCTGTCCAACATCACTACCCTGGACCCCGACGAGCTCAACAAGCTGGTGGTGCGCTGCATCGACAAGGTGGAGGCGGGCGCATCCAAGGCGACCAACCTGAACGGAGCCGGCTGAACGAATCCCGCCCGGCCCTGCCCGCCGGGAGACTGCTTCTTTCCGATACCTGTCCTGCCTGCGGAGAACTTCTTCGCGAACCTGTTGTCCCTACTCAAAATAATGGAACTTCAGGTTAGTATCCACATACCCGTTCATATCATTTCAGGAGACGAATCATGTCCAAGAAAATCTCTGTCGTATCAGGTACCATGTTGGCAGGTGCCGTGGCCCTAGCGGTATCCTCGGCCCTCGCACCGCTGCCGGCTTCCGCCCAGAGCAAGGAAAAATGCTTCGGCATCGCGCTGGCCGGTAAAAACGGCTGCGGTGCCGGTGCCGGCACCACCTGCGCGGGCACTTCCACGGTGGATTACCAGGGCAACGCCTGGTCAGCGGTACCCAAGGGGGAGTGCGAGAAATACGGGGTCGAGGAGGACAATCCGAAGTACGAACTGCCCGGTGACCGCGTGGGCTCCCTGACCGCGCTGGACCGCGACCTGCCGGCCGGTTGATCCATTGCGGGAACGCCACGGCGCGCGCCTGAACAGGCTGCGCCGTGACACCCGGCCTGGATTTCCCCGGCATCATTGCCTCCCGGTGCGGTCCCTGATCGCCGCCGACCTCCCGTATCCCGTACCCGGACATGAACACCGGACTGCCATCGAACGCGGGTGTCTGCCTGAAGGCGGAGCACTACGAGCAGGCCCTGGCACCGGAACGGGTTCCGGCCTGGTTCGAAGTGCATGCGGAGAACTACATGGGCGACGGCGGGCCCGTCCATCGGTGGCTGGACCGGGCGCGCGCCAGGGTCCCGCTGTCCATTCACGGCGTCGGGCTCTCCATCGGCTCCGCCGCGGGCCCGGACCCTGACCACCTCGAGCGTCTTTGCCGGGTCGTACGACGCTTCGAACCCGCGGCAGTCAGTGAACACCTCGCCTGGTCCACCCATGAGGGCCTGTTCCTTAACGACCTGCTGCCGCTGCCCTATGACGACGAGACGCTCGGACGGGTCTCGGATCACGTGGACCTGGTGCAGAACCGCCTCGGCCGGCAAATCCTCCTGGAAAACCCCTCTTCCTACCTCCGGTTCGACCGGGACGAGTATCCGGAAACGGCATTCCTTGCGGAACTCTCCCGCCGCAGCGGATGCGGCCTGTTACTGGACGTCAACAACGTCTACGTGTCCGCCACCAACCTGGGGGACTGCGCAGAGTCCTACCTGGATGCCTTCCCCCTGGACCGCGTAGGGGAGATCCATCTCGCCGGACATGCCGTGGAAACCGATACCGACGACCGGCCGCTCCTGATCGACACCCATGACCGGGAAGTCTGTGACGCGGTGTGGAAACTGTACGAGCATACGGTCCACAAAACCGGCCCCGTGCCGACCCTGATCGAATGGGATGCGCGGATACCCGAATGGCGGGTGCTGGTTCGCCAGGCGGAGCTGGCGGACCGGCGCATGGAGCAAGTCGGCACCAGGGTACGGCATGCCGTCTCTGGCTGACCTGCAGGACGTCTTCGCTGCTGCGATCATGCGGCCAGACCCGGAGCCGCCCGGCGGCATCTCCGGGCGCGGGGACGCGGGTGCGGGGCGCCGCTTCGACGTCTACCGCAACAATCACCTCGCAGGGCTGGCCGGGGCGCTGGAGATGACCTTCCCGACGGTGCGGAAACTGGTGGGCGAGGAGTTCTTTCGTGCGGCGGCCATGGAATACGTCCGCAGGCATCCGCCCCGGACACCGGTGCTGCTCCTGTACGGCGAACGGTTCGGTGACCTTCTCGATGAATTGCCCGCCGCCGGCCGGTACCCCTACCTGGGCGACGTGGCGCGGCTCGAGTGGTGCAGGATTTCCGCACTCAATGCCAGGGACGCGGCCCCGGCAGAGATCCGGCTCCTGTCCGGAATCCCCGAACCGGAGCTGCCCGGCACCCGGCTGATCCTGCATCCTTCCGCAAGAACGCTGGAATCACGCTGGCCCGTGCTTTCCGTCTGGCAGGACTGCCAGTCGGACGACGGGCAGGCGGAGATCGACATGAAACGCCCCGAGCGTCTGCTGGTCGTCCGGCCGGGTGCCGAGGTCGTCACCCACCGCCTGGACAGCGGCAGCCACGCCTTCATCCGGAGCCTGGCCCGGGGAGCCGCGCTCGGGGAGGCCGCGGAGCGTGCCATGTCGCGGGAGCCGGATCTCGATCTGTCAGCACAACTGGTGCTACTCTTCCGGTACGGGACGGTGGCGGGGATCGCCCCTGCCGCCGTGAACAAGATCCCACCTGATCAAAGGGGAACCCTATCATGACCCTATCAATTACCGCCCGGTTCGTACGCTTTTTCTCTTCCCTGGAACGCCATACCTCCTCCTGGCTTCCCGGGGCACTGGCCCGGCTGGTGTTCGCGGCGGTCCTGCTGATGTATTTCCTCAATTCCGCCATGACCAAGACGGGAGACGGCTTATTCGGCCTGCTCATGATCCAGGACGTCGCCTACTTCCAGATACTGCCCTCGGTGATCGAGCAGTACGATTTCGACGCCTCCCAGGTGCCGTTCATTCCCTGGGGCTTCATCGTCATGCTCGGCACCTACAGTGAAATCATCCTGCCGATCCTGATCGTGATGGGCCTGTTCACGCGCCTCGCGGCTCTCGGCATGATCGGATTCGTGCTGGTCCAGAGCTACGTCGACATCGCCTTTCACGGCGTCGACGACAAGACCATCGGTTCCTGGTTCGACAACCTGTCCAGCGCCGCGATCCTGGACCAGAGGGCGCTCTGGATGTTCCTGCTGGTCTACCTCGTGATCCACGGCGCGGGCATGCTCTCGCTGGACCGCCTGCTGGCGGGGACCGTGGAATCCCATCAACGGACGTTCGGATAGCCGGGGTATCCCGGCCCGGCCGTCTCCGGGGAACCGGGAACGAGGGGGCGGCTCTTGCCCGAGGGAGGATTCCCTGGCCCTTGACAAGGCCATGAACCGGGCTAGCCTTCGGCATTCTCCGTTTATCCCAGTACAATGGCCATGCCAGAAGTTCATCAGCGGTACCGTAAATTCAATACCCGGGACACCTACCCCAACCAGAAGCTCGACAACGACCTCTGTCAGGTGGTCAAGGCGCGCGGCACCCTGGTTTTTGTGCGTGGCCAGGTGGGCCAGGATGTCGACTCCTTTGAGAGCATCGGGAGCATGAGCGCCTACGACCAGGCCGATCGCGCGATGCGGAATGTCAAGCAGCTTCTCGAGGAGGCGGGGTCAGACCTGTCCCAGATCTGCCGCATCCAGGTCTACATCACCGACCGCGCCTACCGTGACGATGTCTACCAGGCGATCGGCAAATGGCTGAAGGGGATCTATCCGGTTTCCACCGGACTCATTGTCAATGGTCTGGCGAGGCCGGAATGGCTGATGGAGATCGAGGCTACCGCCGTGATCCCGGACGGGGATCCGGCATGACCTTTTCCATCGTCGGGCGATGCGGCAGGAGCGGCATGTTCGGTGCGGCAATCACCACTTCCAGCATCTGCGTGGGCGCCCGCTGCCCCCATGTCCGGGCCGATGTTGGTGCCGTCGCGACCCAGAACGTCACCGATCCGAATCTTGGCCCGGTGCTGCTGGATGCCCTGGAATCGGGATTGGGCGCCAGGGAAGCCCTCGAGAACGTAATCGCAGAAAGGAAAAATCTTGACTGGCGGCAACTGACCGTGGTGGACCGCCTGGGTCAGACCGCAGCCTGGACCGGGGAGCAAATCCTCGGTACCCACGGCGAAAGTGCCGGCGTGGACTGTTATGCGGCGGGCAACCTGCTTGCCAACACCAGTGTGCCCGCTGCCATGACCACCAGCTTCGGCGGGAATGCCGGGCTTCACCTCGCGAACCGGTTGCTGCATGCCCTGGAGGCCGGTCTGGCAGCGGGCGGCGAGGCAGGGGAGGTCCATTCCGCGGCGCTGCTCGTGGCCCATGTGCAGCCCTTCCCCCTGGTGGACCTGCGGGTCGACTGGGTAGACGAGGATGCCGTGCCCGCGCTCCGGCGCCTCTGGGAACTGTACGAGCCGCAGATGAACGACTATCTTGTCCGGGCGGTCGACCCGGCGGCCGCGCCGTCCTACGGTGTGCCGGGAGATGAATAACCGATATCATTCAGCACAGCCATGCCACCAACCACGGAAAACGACAGCCTCGCGGTCCTGATCGACGCGGACAATACCAGTTCGCAGTATGCCAAGGCCATCTTCGAGGAGATCGTCACCCTCGGCAACGCCAATGTCCGGAGGATCTACGGGGATTTCTCCGGCACCCGCCTTGCGGGCTGGAACAAGGCCATCCAGTACCTTGCCATCCTGCAACACCAGCAGCGGACCAACACGACCGGCAAGAACGCTTCCGACATCGCGCTGGTCATCGACGCCATGGACCTAATGTACAAGGGACGGCTCGACGGATTCTGCCTGGTCAGCTCGGATTCCGACTTCACCCGGCTGGCCCAGCGCCTGCGGGAGGATGGCCTCGCCGTCTACGGCTTCGGCGAGAAGAAAACCCCCGAGTCATTCAGGAATGCCTGCACTCGGTTCACCTACCTGGAGAATCTCCTCACACCCTCCCCGGAGATACCCGTCGGGGAGGCCGCCGGCAGTTCCGGCGGTCAGGTGAAGCTGCGGCCCAGGGAGGCCGTGCCGCTCATTTCCAAGGCGATCGGGGATCCGGACGAAGACGGCTGGGTGAATCTCGGCATCATCGGCAGCCGCATCCAGGGAGCACATCCCGATTTCGATCCGAGAACCTACGGATGTTCCAACCTCAGCAGGCTGGTTCGTGATTCGGGCGGATTCGAAACCAGGAAGGAAGACACCGCAGCGTTCGTGCGCCGCAAGAAATAACGAGTCCGCCAATGGCCATTGCATGACCGGTTCAGGAGATAAACGCAATACTGTTACAGTCGGTTTTTCTGCGACTGTCACATATCAGATGATGGTCCATCTGACAGCAACAACCAGAGCTGAGCAGGCATACAGTGTAGCGAACATATATGAAGAAATCCTACGACACAGCTTCGTTCATATGCTCAGATTGTTTTTTCTTCCCGCATTCAATTTGCTTACGCCGGAATACATACATGATAATGCGTGCTTACCTTCACTCCGAACTGCGTTACTGCCAAGCCCGTGACAACCGGCGTGGCAGGACTGTCGACGGGCTACAAACCTGCTTCCCGGATGTCGCAACCGCTGATCCGCCGGCAGCGACCGGGAACTACTGCCCCTTGCGCCGGCCCTGCACGATCTGATCCAGGATCATGGCACAAAAGAGGATCGAGAAACCGGCCAGGATTCCCTGCCCCACCGAGGCATACTGCAATGCTTCCAGCACGTCCTCGCCAAGGCCCTTGGCCCCGATCAGGGACGCCACCACCACCATGGCAAGGCTCAGCATGATGGTCTGGTTCACACCGGCCAGTATGGAAGGCGCCGCCAGGGGCAAATCCACCTTTCTGAGGAGGTACCATTTCGACGCGCCGTAGGCGATGGCGGCCTCGCGGATATGCTCCGGCACTCCACGCAGACCCAGTACCGTGAGGCGTACCACAGGGGTGCCCCCGAAGATCATGGTGGTGACGATGGCGGCGGGCTTTCCCGTGCCGAAGAACGCAATCACGGGAATCATGAACACGAAGGCCGGCATGGTCTGCATGAAGTCCATGATCGGGCGAAGGACGGCATACACCTTCGGCCTTCTGGCGCAGAACATGCCCACGGGAATGCCAATGGAGATGCTGATGAGTGCCGCCGTCCCGAGCAGGGCCAGCGTGGTCATGGCCTTCTCCCAGAAACCGAGAAACCCCATGTAGGCGAGGAACGCCCCGGCCCATACCGCGGTTCGCGGGCCGGCCGACAGCCAGGTGAGGAGCACGATGAAACTGGCGATCACGATCCACGGCGTATCCACGAACACCACCTCTAGGGCGTCGAGCAAGATCCGGATTCCCAGCGTGATGACGTCGAAGAACCACTCCCCCTTGAGCACGGTCCAGGTGAAGAACTGCTTGACCCAGTCGATGGCGGTGAGGCGGTACTCGGGATTGGTGGGAAACTCCATCAGCAGCACAAACCGACCAGGAAAGCTGTAGTGCATCACGCAGGCGACCACGACGACGACGAAGAAAAACCCGCTCAATCCCATGCGCAGGCTGCTGATTCCGTGGGCCACGTTCCGGTCGCAGAGCCAGTCGGAGAACCGGCGCTCCAGAATGGTGTTGGCAAGCAGTCCCTCCACCAGCTTGATGAATACCAGCAGACCAAGCCCCGTCAAGGCCACGGTGATCGCGCTCTCCTCAATCCGGATCACGTCCTGCTGCAGTTCGAGGATGCCGGATTCCAGCGACTCGATGGCCCGCTTGAAGACGTCCACGTTGGGCGCTTCGTTTTCGATGGCGGTTTCCAGCTGCTGTCGACGGAAATCCAACGTGCCCTGCACGCTCTCCATACGGTTCCTGGCCTGTGCTGCGAGATCCCCGAAAAGCCCCCGGGCGATCTGGATGAAGCAGATCGTCTCCAGAACCGCAAACGGCATGCACCAGTTCCAGATACCGCGCATGCCGTACCAGACCGGCCCGAGTAGCGCCGCGACCAGATTAAAGCTCCACTGGAGCCCGGACTGGCTGCCGAGCTTGTGAAAGACGCGCTGATAGTATTCCCGCCCGGTGCCGACAAACTCACGGACCAGGTCCGCCTGATCCTCGCGCAACTCGCCAGAGGGCACTGCCGGCACCGATTGCCGTTCGTCCGATAACTGGATCATGATGTTTCTGTCCCCTCGATTACCGTTGTCAAAAGGTCGGACCTTGTAATGACGCCTCGGGCCTTGCCGGCGTCGTCATTGATGCGGATGGGCAGGTCGTTGTCGATGGCAGCACGGATGAGCACGCTCAGGTTGTCATCGAGCAGAAACTCCGGGGCCCCGCCCGGCAAGGGGCCGTGCACCGCCTCGAATTCCGCCAGCGGCCGCATGACCGTCGCCGCCCGCACCACCTTGAGCCGTGAAATGCCGGCAACGAAATCCGCTACATAATCGTCCGCGGGATGCATCACGATCTCCGCCGGCTGGCCGACCTGCACCACCCGGCCGTCGCGCATGATAGCGATTCGATGACCGATGCGCACCGCCTCGTCAAGATCGTGGGTGATGAATACCGTGGTCTTTTTCATCTCGGACGCCAGTGCCATGAACTCGGTCTGGAGCTGGCGCCGGATGAGCGGATCCAGCGCGCTGAAAGGTTCGTCCATCAGCAGGATCTCGGGATCCGCAGCGATTGCCCGGGCAAGGCCCACGCGCTGCTGCATGCCGCCGGACAGCTCGTGGGCGAACTTGTTGCCCCAGCCGCTGAGTTCCACCATCTCCAGGGTCCTTTCCGCTACCTCCATGCGGCGGTTCTTTCCGATTCCGCGGATTTCCAGCGGCAGTGCGATGTTGTCCAGCACCGAGCGATGGGGCATCAGCGCGAAATTCTGGAAAACCATGGCAATGTGTTCATTTCGGAACCGGCGCAACGCGGTTTCCTCCATTTCCATCACGTCTTGGCCACCGACCACGATGCGCCCGGCGGATGGCTCAAGGAGCCGGTTGATGTGTCTCACCAGGGTCGACTTGCCGCTCCCAGAAAGTCCCATGATGCAGAAGATCTCGCCGCGCTCCACCTCGAAGCTGACGTCCGCCACACCAACCACGCAGTTGTACTTCTCCAGTACTTCCGCTTTCGAGTATCCGCTGTCCCGGATACCGGTCAGGGCAGCCTTCCATTGGTCGCCAAAGATCTTCCAGACGCCTTCGGCCCGGATGGCGCCAGCGTCAGCAGCCCCCGATTCAGATATCTCCCGGTCCATATTGAAAAAGATGGAAGCGCCGGAATGACCGGCGCTTCATGCCCAATGATTCAACAAACACAAGAAGGTTAAGAAGTGGGCACAAATTGGAGATTTTCAGTTGTAACAGGGGAAAATCACAGTCCCAGCCAGCCGTCCACCCGCTCGCTGTTCTCGGCCACCCATTCCTGTGCCACCTCTGCTGCGTCCCGACCGTTGCCGGCGATCTCGAACGCGAAGTAACTCACCGTCGCGGTATCAAGGGACATGTTGGCGAGGAATTCGGCGATGATCGGGGAACGGGACTCCAGGGATCTGGAATAGGCGACCTGGACTGACTTCAGCGCGTCCTCGCTCATGACCCTGGATTTCTCGAACCAGTCCGGATCTTCTTTCGGCTGTACCATGACGTATTTCTCCGGGTCGAATGGAGGCTCCTCCAAGGTGACCACGTCATACATATACCAGATTGCATGGGGTGCATAGCAATAAAATGCGTAGCCGACACCCTTGTTGATGCGATCTCCCACCTCGGCCACCATCACGCTCTGCTCCGCGCGTATCGGTTCCATGAAGTCCATCAGCCCATAATCGCGGACCTTGACCTCGTTCACGTTGGCGGAGGCCCAGCCCGGCGCGCCGATCCAGATATCCCCCTTGCCATTACCGTCTCCGTCCATCAGCGCGGCAACCTCCGGACGGGCCAGGTCAAAGATCGAAGTGACGTTGTGCTCCTCGGAAAATGCCTTAGCGACACAGAAATTCTGTTTCCCCTGGTAGGCATTCTGGCTCAGCGCCACCGTTCCCTTGCCGTCAACGTATTCCTTGGTGAAGTTTTCCTGGTTGGGCAGCCAGACATCGGGATGCACATCGATATCGCCCTTGCCCTGGTCCATCGCCTGGAAGATCGTGGCGTTGGAGCCGGGAACCAGTTCCGCCGTGCCGCCGATCTTTTCTTCCACGACCACCTTGATCAGATTGGCGATCGCCTGTGCGCCGGTCCAGGCCGGGGTGCCGATATTCACGCTTTCCGCGGCACCGGCCATGCCGGAAACTGCCAGCATGCCGGCAGCCAGTAGGGTTGGAGTAAATTTTGGTTTCATCATACGATTCCTCGTGGTTGGTGATTGGAAACGATGTCCGCCATGCGGACATCCTGTTCAGGTTCATGCACGCGGCCTCTCCCTTCCGGGGTCCCGGAACGGCAGGCCGGTCACCGTGACCGGGATGCGTTTCATGTGGCCGTCGAGACGGCCGATTTCCAGTTCTCCGTCACTGTCCAGCGCATCCGCGACCACGCGTGCCATGGCAATGGATTGGCCGCTCGACGGTGACCGCACAGCGCTGGTGATCTCGCCGACGCGCCGCCGGCCGATGTACACCGGATCCCCGCGTGCGCCGGTTTCGCTGGACCGGGAGACTAGGCCCACCAGTTTCCTTCGCGGGGCTGCCATGTTCCGCAGGACAGGCTCCCTGCCGATGAAGTTTTCCTTGGCCGCGTCCACCGCGAACGCAAGGCCGCATTCGTCCGGTGTTTCCGGACCGCTGAATTCCCCGCCGGATGCCATGAGCCCGGCCTCCACCCGAAGCATCTCGAGGGCTTCCGAACCCATGGGTCTCATCCCCATGGGCACGCCGACCTCCATGACCCCGTCCCAGACCGCCGGCGCAGAGCCGGCGTCGCAGAACACCTCGTAGCCCTTCTCACCGGTGAAGCCGGTACGGGTCACCATCAGCGCCGGCCCCTCGCGGTCGTGCAGTCGTCCGACGGTGAATCCGAACCAGCGCAGCCGGTCGAATGCCGGCTGGCGTCCCTGGGTGTGGATCAGGGGGGACAGGATTTCCTGACTCCGCGGTCCCTGCACCGCCAGGTTGCAAAGCGAGTGCGACAGGTCCGTGATCCACACGGACAGGTTGTTCTCCGCGGCGACCTGGCGCAGGTGGACCGCGCTGTCGTCCAGACCGCAGCACCAGCGGAACACGTCCGGGGCGAGACGGAACAGCGTCCCGTCATCGATCACCGCGCCGCGCTCGTCACAAAGGAGCGCGTACAGCCCGCGGTTCACCGACAGGCGGCGGACATCGCGCGTCAGGGCCAGGTGCAGCAGGGACTCCGCGTCGGGCCCGGTGATGTCGAGCTTCCTGAGGCCGGACATGTCCTGGAGGGTTGCCGCATCGCGGCAGGCCCAGTACTCGCCGACGGCGCCGGTGGCGTCGAAACAGCGGGGAACCCACAGGTCCCTGGCCACCTCGAACTGGTCGGTCAGTCGACTGGTGCGGGAATGGAACGGGGACTCCCGGGTCAGCATGGGCCTTGCATGGGGCTCGGACCGGTAGGCCACGGATTTTCGGGATGCCGCCCCCGCCGGATAGATCCTGACCAGGATATCCGTGGGGTTCCAGCCGTTGATCGGGTCGACGTCGTCCGGACAGGCCGTGGATACACAGACCAGGTCCGTCAGCGCACGCATCGCGACGAAATCTCCTGCCCTCGACCATGCCTCGTCGGTGCGGATGCGGCTGTCCGATGGCAGGATCCAGGAGTTGAAAAAGAAATTGATCGCAGGCCACGCCCTGCGGGGTCGGATGCCGTAGGGTGCAAAGGCTTCGGAGATGTTGTCCGAACAGTTGGCGTGTCCGGGGAAGCCCCTGTTCTCGTATCCCCGCGCGGTGCAGGCCAGGGCAAACGTATCATGGCGCCCGACGGTGTCCTGTTCCAGGACCAACAGGGGGTTCATCTGCTGGTCGTAGAACTTGTCGAACAGGCCGGGAACGGGCCAGGCGCCTCCCACCAGCGAGCGTGTCACCGTGGAATCGATGTGCCATTCCGCGCCGCTTTCCAGTGCCCGGGCATTCATGGCCATGAAGTCGGAACACTGCTTGCCCTCCAGATCAATCACCTGGACCATCTCGTCCTTCCCGATCCCGTAGGCCACCGCGGTGCCTCGCCCGACCAGGATTTCCTCGCGCGGATCACCCAGAAAGGGGGCCTCGACGGATGTCTCCCGCTGCCGGCTGACCCGGATTTCCAACGGGCCGCGGGACCTTGCCCGGACCAGGGTGCTGCCGGATTCCGGGTAGAGGAAAACGCCGGTGATCTGCCCTTCGGCGGACATCACCAGACCTTCCGGCGGTACCCGCACGGCGGCATAGCGAAGATCCCCGGGGCGGCATCCGCAGGCGGCAAGGCGCCGGATGATTTCCCTGGCGTCGACCCCGGACCAGTCCGGCGCCCCACTCCGGAGTTCTTCCTGCCCATCCATGCCCGGTGCCGGGATGCCGAGTTTGTCGGGGACCTCATGGCCCCGGCGGTCGAGAACCGCCACAAAGAATTCCACGCCGTCCGCCCGGCCACTGCCGGTTCCGACCATCCGGACCAGGTCCCCTGCCTCCAGATCCAGCCAAAGGGACCCCCCGGGCGCCAGCATGCGTGCCGGGAACGCATCCGGGGCCGGGTATCCCGGGAACCGCGTATGTCCCGCCAGCATGCCGCTGGCGGGCGGCCGGTAGACCGGATGATTCACTTCTGTCTCCTGGTCACTGTCGCGCCGACTATAGATGTAACCGGTTACATGATGCAAGTCCCTCCCATTCGTGTGTTACTTTCAAGGCTCTTTTTACGGAAGAATCACCGACTGTTACCAGGGCCGATGAGCAGCATCCGAGAAATCGCCAGACGAACGGGGTTTTCCATCGCCACGGTGTCGCGGGTTTTCAACCGTCCGGACACGGTGAGGGCGAAGACCAGGGAACTCATCGAAAGTGTCGCGGACCGTCTCGGCTATCACCCCCATCCCGCCGCGCGGGCGCTGGCCACCCGCAGGACCCGGATCGTTGGGGCGGCCATTCCCGGGATCGAGCATTCCATCTTCGCGCGTTTCATCGCCTCCCTTGAGCGGGGGCTCAAGCAGCATGGGTATGCCCTGGTTCTTGCCACCACCGGCAACGACGTCCAGGTGGAGCTGGAGCGCTGCAGCGAACTGGTCAGGATGGGTGCCGAGGGGATCGTGGTTTCGGGACTGGATCATCATGACGGGCTTCTCGACATGTGCGCCCAAAGGAAGATTCCGCTGCTTTGCACCAGCATCTTTGCCCCGGACTCCGCCCATCTCCCCACGATTGGGTATGACAACTACTCGCTTGCCGCCACCGCCGCCGGTTACCTGAAGGAACTCGGTCACGAACGGATCGGGGTGGTGCACGGCCCAAGGCGCAACAACGACAGAACCAGGCTCCGGATCCGGGGAATCCGGTCCGTACTGCCGGACGCCCTGCTGGTGGAATCCGAGATGTCCGTCCGGGGCGGTTGCGAGGCGCTTGGAAGACTCAATCTGGGCGGGGTGAACTGCACCGCAGTTCTCTGCCTGAGCGACGTGCAGGCACAGGGGGTCTACTTCGAGGCGCTCCGCAGGGGCTACCGGATACCAGACGTCCTGTCCATCATGGGATTTGACAATCTGGACTGGGCACGCTGGCTGTCCCCACCCTTGACCACTATGCACCTTCCGGTCGATGAGATGGGGCACGAGGCTGCCGCCGCCCTCGTGGGGCACCTGGACGACGGCGTACCGCTTGTTTCAAGAAAGCTGGAAGGCCATGTCGTCGAACGGGCCTCCACGGCCAGGGTCGGCGGGTTTCCTGAGGATGCCGCGCCGCCGGCCTGACTTCAGGTTCCGGACCCGGTGATGGGGGCGAGGGCCTCCCGGTAGGCGAACAGCGCGGCGGCTCCCCCGGTATGCAGGAACACGATCGTATCGTCCGCGGCAAAATCACCCCGCCGGACGCGATCGACCAGACCCGCGAAGCCCTTGCCCGAATAGACCGGGTCCAGCAGGAGGCCCTCCAGCCTGGCCGCCAGTTCGATCGCCTCGAGTGTGGATTCGGCGGGGATCCCGTACCCGGCGCCCACCTTGGTATCGTCCACCAGCACGCGCTCCCGGGGCAGCGGGTCTGCGCCGAGCTTCTCGCAGGTTCTCAGCGCCAGGTTGTGGACCGCGTCGATCTGGGCTTCGGCCTGCTGGCGCACGCTGACTCCGAGCACCGGCACCCGGGCATCCATGGCGTGCAGCCCCGCAAGCAGCCCTGCCTGGGTGCCGGTGCTGCCCGTGGCCATCACGATCCAGTCAATCTTGTCCAGCTGGGCATCCGCCACCAATTCCCCGGCACAGTCGGCGTATCCCAGCGCGCCGACGGGGTTGGAGCCTCCACCCGGGATGAAATAGGGACGGCGGCCATCCGCCCTGAGGCGTTCCGCCGTCCGCTCGGCTTCCGCATTCATGTCCAGCCCCGGCCCGCGGAACTCCACCGACGCGCCGAACAGCCGATCGAGGAAGACGTTGCCGGACTGATCGTACTCCTCGCCGGCGTCCTGTACCCTGTGCTCGAGCAGCGCATGGCAGCCGAGGCCGACGCGGCAGGCCGCAGCGGCAGTCTGGCGGACGTGATTGGACTGCACCGCGCCCTGGGTGACCAACAGGTCTGCGCCCTGCTGCAGGGCCTCGCCGACCAGGAACTCCAGCTTGCGGGTCTTGTTGCCGCCGGTCGCCAGTCCCGTGCAGTCGTCGCGCTTGATCCAGAGGCTGGGGCCGCCGAGATGTTCGCTCAGTCTCGGCATCGGTTCAAGCGGCGTGGGGCGGTGGCATAGTGCCGCCCTGGGAAAACGGTCCAGTTTCATCATGGGTGGTATTTTCATGGTCGGTGCATGTACGGCCCTTCAGCGGTCCCTGAGCCGGGTTCCAGAAGAGCCGGAGTCTGACAGCGGCGGTGGGGCTTGGCAATATCGCTCAGGCATCGGATTTCCGTCGCATTGCGACCGTTCCCGGACCGCCTGTCCAATCACCAACCTCCCTCACTGCCGCTGCGGATCTCCGGACACCGGGAACCGGAAAATCAATGAACTTCGCGGAACCTCTGGCCTATGCGGATGGATGAATCCCGGCCATCTTCCGGCCCGGAGGAATCCTTTGAGGGAATTGCGCTGTAGATCAATTCCTGAGTAAAGGAACGGTCCTGACTTCGACGGTAAAATGCCCGAACGCATCGATATGAATGGATCACAATTTTCAGCCAGGCACTTCATTCGGCCTATTCGTTATTTACACCTGCCAGAGACCCCGGCAATGCCCCGCACGTTGGTGACCACCCCATGCAACCCATCCCACCGGGCCGCCTGGTGATCCGGTCCTGATCCAGGACTCGAGGGATTGAAAGAACAGATGCGCTCCCTGGTCCGGCCGTTCCCGCTGGCGGATGCCGGGCAGGCCCGATCGATTCCACGCGGTTTCCGACTGGCCTTCGGCTGACCGGGGCCTCCCATCGCCTGCCCGTTCACGAACGGTCGGTTTCCTGCCTCGAACCACCGGAAAGCCGCCGGAAACGAAGCCGAATCACTCCGATCACGCGATCCTTCGAAATCGTGTCATGGATGATACAGTTGCCCCTGTCTTCGATCCACCAGCCCCGGATCTGAAAAACCCCACAGCGCAAGTCCCTCTCCTTTGGTGGAGGTATTGCACCGCCCTGCAAACTGTTAACATCAGGTACGTCTAACTGATCCCGTGTACATGATCCGCAACGCAAAATTCCAGATCGGCCAGGTGGTCAAGCACAGACTCTTTGATTTCCGCGGCGTCATATTCGATGTCGACCCGGAATTCAACAACACCGAGGAATGGTACCAGTCCATTCCCGAGGATGTTCGCCCCCGAAAAGACCAGCCGTTCTACCATCTTTTCGCGGAAAACGACCAGACGGCGTACATCGCCTACGTCTCGGAGCAGAACCTGCTGCCCGATGACCGGGACGAACCCCTTCACCACCCCCAGATACCGGACATGTTCGAACTCGACGATAGCGGGCAGTATCGGGCTCGACGGTTTCCCGGACACTGATCCACCTTCTGCCCTGCTCCTGTCAGGCGAGTATCGCGGACCGTATGGTTCAGCGAACGCAACGCGGCAGGAAGGAAGAGCGCGATGTCCGGGAAGGCAATCAGCGCCGCGACCATCGGCAGCATCGCGATCACACAGGGAACGACGCCGAGCATCTCTTCGCACATTTCCACCCTCGCGTGCTCCCTGCACGACAGATGGGGTTCAGACCGACAGGGGGCAAGATCAGCGCCATCTCGATGAGAACGATCATCAGGATTCCGAACCAGATGACATCGTAACGTTGTGCAAAGACCAGTGGCACGCCGGCACACCCTGTTGACGTATCATTCAGTTCGAAGGCCAGAAATCTGGCGGCCGTGAAGGTTGTTCCTTATCCTTCTTCTCATTACGTGCCTTTTTCCCGTTTATCCTTTCCCTGGATCCCCACTCCCGGAAACGGACTGCCTGACCACCGAGTATGCCGGACCGTCATCCGGCGCGATTACCGTCGAAACCGCTTCAAGGGTCCTTCGCAGCAGGTTGGCTTCCCTGTCCGTGACATCCCCCGCAGCGATCCGTCCGTCCAGCCAATGGCTCCACGGCCTGCCCGCTCCGGGTGCAATGTCGGAATTGCCGAGTCGGTTCATGAGGTCCGTGCATTCGATACACAGTTCCATGGCAGCCTCAAGCTGCGCCATGGCTTCGCCGGATTCGTCCGGCAGGTAGACATCTTCTGTGAGACGGTCACGCACCGGGCCCGGCGCCCGCAGGATCTCGGCCACTTCCTGGTTCAGACGTTCATCCGGCAGCCGCAGATAACGGCCTGTCGGAAAAACCGCGATGCGAAGTACAGGGCCCAGGTAGCGCAGGGGGAAGTTGCCGAGGACGCCGTCCAGGGCCCCCTGTGCCCGGTATAGCGCCACCTGGCAGGCCCATTCCATCAGCGGCGCCTCGTTCTCGTCCTCGCCGTTGTCCCGGTATCGCTTGATCGTCGCGGCGGCGAGATAGAGGCTGCCAAGGGCGTCGGCAAACAGACCGGACAGCATTTCGCGTCGTTTCAGGTCACCGGAGAGTACGGCCAGGGCCATGTCCGCCACCCAGGCAAAGGCGGCTCCCAGGTAATCCACCTGACGGCTGTACCGGAGTATCCGTGCGTCCCCGGTGCCCCGGGCCAGCAGGCCGCGGCTCAGGCCGTATACGAACGTCCGGATCTTGTTTTCAATAGAGCCGGTCAGATGCCCACAGAACGCCGCGTCAAATGCCCTGAGACCCGCCTCGCGGTCCGGGTCATGGATAGCCCTGACCTCCTCTGACAGACAGGGATGACCTCGCATCACAGCCTGGGCGAATGGGGTCATGCCGCAGTTCAGGGTCTCGGCACCCTCCATCGCCGCGGCGACGGAAACCAGTTGTCCCGCAAGGGTGAAGTAATCGCCAGCACCCGTGCAGGCCGCCCGTCCTCCGCGGAGGTCCACGGCATGATCGACCACCTCCCGCGACAGATCCACGCACTGCTGCCTGACGATGGTGGACAGGGCAGCGGACCGCTCGCCCCTGCCAAGGGAGGCGGCCAACATGAGCCGCCCCGAATCGAGTAAATAGGTGAGCCCGCCGATTCTTGCCAACACCTCCCCGGAGTCCCGGAACCGGCCGTTCCCGTGGCCGAACTGCTCGCAGATCAGCGTATGGGCGCCGGAGGCACGGGCGGCGAACTTGGCGGCTCCGCCCGCCACGGCGGGCAAGAACACGCCGCCTGTGGATGCGAAAGTCTCCATCAGCATGCGCCTTCCCTGCCCCACCCGCTCCGGACCGCCGATCACCCACTCCATGGGAACGAACACACCCTCGCCGCTGACAGGGCCGCACTGAAACGCAGAGCCGGGGACCCGGCGGCGACTGTCCATGGCAACCCCCCCGGTATCAGCGGGGATCAGCACACAGGTGATTCCGAGATCAAGGGCATCACCCAGGAGACCGTCCGGGTCATAGGTCCGGAATGCCAGTCCAAGCAAGGTGGCCGCCGGACCGAGGGAGATCTGGCTGCTTGCCCAGTTGACCCTGAATCCCAGCATTTCCGCTCCGTTGCAGGTTCCGCTGCACACGATGCCGCTGCCGGGCATTCCGGCGGCACCAGGGCCCATCCCATACAGGCAGAACCCGGAAACCTCCTCCCCGCGCGCCAGTAGTGGCAGGTGTTGTTCCTTCTGCGCCACGGTGCCGTAGCGACGCAGCAGACTGGCGGGCCCCAGCGAGTTCCGCATCAGGACCGTGGCCGCCACGGCGATACTGCGGGTGGAGAGCTTCTGCACGATACAGGACTGGGCATGGGGGGAGAATCCGAGTCCACCATACTCTTGCGGCGTATTGAGACCGAGGAAACCCCGGTCCCTGATGCACAGCCACACCTCTGGTGGCAGATCGTTGAGGCGATGGCAGATTTCCCGGTCATCGCTCATGGCGCAGAGTTCCTCCACCGGGCCTTCGATGAATTCCCGTTCGGCCTGGTTGAGCCTGGGACCGGGAGAACCCATCAGCCCCTCCCAGTCCGGGCGGCCAGCGAACAATTCCGCCTCCCACCCCGCCGTCCCGGCATCGATGGTCTCCTGCTCAGTGGGCGATATCTCCGGAACGAACGGCCCCAGCCAGTCGAACAGTGGTCGGATCAGCCAGCGGCGCCTGAGATCCGGGAGGAAGTAGAACAGCATCAGCACCGCTCCCATGACCAGGGCGGTCAGCAGCGACAGCGGTCCGTTGGTGAGGCCCGTCACACCCGTGAGCAGCATGACCAGAGCAGTGACCGCCAGCCAGGTCCGCATCGACATTGCCCGCACTACGAAGGCGATACCAAGCAGGATCAGCAGCAGGAAATAGGCGATCATGACAATGGTTTGTTCGGTGGGCAGGGGCAGGGGCCGGCATTATCCCACAGGACGGAAGGTCCGTATCAGCGGAAGACAATCGGCCCGGAAATCGCCGTCAGCCTGAAATTCCTGCGGCCATAGCGGACCCGCCAGCCGATCCGGTCAGGTTCTGCTGTACCTGGACGCCATGAACTGGTACTTGCGGCGCTGGAACAGGAGGTGCCAGCGCCTTCCACCCAGCTGGTGCCAAAGGAACGCCGAGCGGATGCCGGCGAAAAGCGCGGTGCGGACACGATTTACGGTTGCGGGGCTTGCAAGCCTTTGCTGGCTCCCCTGGACCATGATTCTCGGTGTCAGGGTACTGACAGAACGGGCATACAGGCCGGCCAGGGACTCGTAGAGATGCTCCACCTGGGCCTCATCGTCCTCCGGAAATTCGCCCTGGCCCAGGAATTCCCTGTTGAGATCCTCAAGGCCGCCCCGGATGATTCCGGATACGTGGGACATCCCCGGAATCCTGACCGCAAGTTGGTGCATCGCGACGGAATACTGGAACAGCTGCCGCGGTATCAGGCCCGATCGCCTGCCAAGCATCTGCGCAACGGCCTGGCAGCCCAGCAACAGATCATCCCTGTCCCCGTAGATCTCCTCGACGGAGTCCGTATCGATTCGCAGTACACTCAGGGCGGAACTGCGCAGCGCGGACTCGTCATGGGAATCCCGGGTAGCCAGCTGGTGCACCAAGCTCGCGGCCTGGAGCATCCCTGCGAATGCCAGCACCTGGTCTTTGCTTGGATCCTGAAACATCGAACGTAGAGTGTAAATCAACCGTCTGTACACGTCCCTGGTCGATACGGCACCGACCATCCGGTGGAAACTGGTTTTCCCTTGGAAAAACCTGGCTGTCTGTTGCGAATATTGGTCATCTCTTACGGAGAATCAATACGGGGAACCGATGAAACTATGCCATTTCCCGCGAAATTCCCGCAATTCCGGGGATGTAGGAATCCAATGACCACAGTGATGGCCATTATCCGGATACCGTGTCATTGCAGGATCAGCCGGCTGCCCCCGGTGCTGATCCCCCGTTCTGCGAAAAACCCCGCGGGGGCCTCAAGGGCGAACCGGAACGGTCCACCGGGACCATACAACGGGCGGCTGTCGTCGGTATAGGTTTCCATCAGCCGCACTCCGACAACCCTTCCGGCGGAGTCGAAGAACGCGATGTCAAGGGGTGCGTGCACGTTCTGCATGTGAAAGCTCGCCCGGACCTCGCGAGCGTACAGAAAAAGGATCAGGGTCCGTCCGATCACTTCCGGACAGATGTGCTGGAACCCGCTCGCCCGCTCGAAGGCGTCATCGGCAACCAGAACCTCCAGAGGCAGTATCCGGCCGGTATCGTTGGCAAGACGGATCCATCCTTTTTGCATGGAAATGGTTCCGGCGGTGGATTCCACACAAGTCTGACCCACCGCCGGTAACGAGGCGGTGATCAGCATGACCAATAGTCTTGAAATCTGGTGCCGGAAATTTCCCATGTTCCTCCGCCGTTTCCCGGCGTGTTGCTGGCCCCCGAAAGAGGCGCCGGGCTCGCCGGGTGTAATTATAGTCAACCGGCTCGATGGATGGTGCCGCGCCGGGATACACATGCCCGGTGCGAACACGGTGTCAACCGCCTGATCCGCCAAGTGCGAACGGTCCGGAAGATGAAGTGTATCGTACCGGTGTCCCTTGTCGTGCTTGTGTTGCCCGGGGCAGGACCGAGATGTTGACCACCTGGTTATTCCCCGGACCTTCGTGCCATTACCCCAGGCGGGGAAGTCCTCGGCGGCTCCGGGACGATGGCCCTGCGGATTGCATCCATGCCGGAATACGACCAGCAAGCCGGGAGCATTGCCTGGATCATGGACGGTATCGGTGACTGCCCCTCGCCGGAAGGATGTGGGCAGCGGCAAGGATAAACCAAGCGTAGGTCTCAACGTGGTTCTCGGACACGCCTTCATCACCGGATGCCTGCCGCCGCCAAACGGTACCAGTGCACGGCCATGGCTTCGTCCCTGGGCACGCCCCCGCCATTGACGTACACGGAACCCAGGGCAAACTGCGCGCCGGCATCTCCCTGTTCTGCAGCCATACGGTACCAGAGTACATGCTCGGCATCGTTTGGCACGGCTTCGCCGGTGTGGCGCTTCACGCCAAGATGGAATGCACCCCGGCATGCCCCTGGTCGGCGGCCTTGCAGTATCAGAGAACGGCTGCGGTATCGTCCTCAGACACTCCATCAGCCGTGTCGTAGGAAACACCGAGGCTGAATTGTGCATCGGCGCCTCACCGATCAGCAGTTTCCCTCACCACATCGAACTGTTCAACCGCTACATGCGAAGGACCTGCAAGCAGCAGGATGCATCAACAGATGCCCGAACATGCGGATACTGGAGAACCCCGCCAGTACCGGCTGAACGGTCTGCTTGTCTATGTGCTCTTGGTGATCGTATGGGCTTTTGAACTCACCGGGATGCCTCGCGATTGGTTCTACCGCTCCTCGATTTACGCAGTAGCGGGGGGAACGGTGTTCGCCACCCTCTTCACCATCCTGGCGGCGTACAGCTAGCCGCAAACGGTAAAGCGGGGGTTCGTCAAGGATTCATGGATCGGGCGGGTCCAGGAACTTTCGTTCTTCCAAAACCGCCTCGACATCAAGATGTACTTCTATGTCGTCGGTGGATGGAAAGAACCGGGCCCAGTCAAGCTGAAACCGATTCTCGGAATGTCCCGGTTTCCGGTTGAATTCCAGCATCCTGCCGGTCATAAACACCGGCAATCGTGAACTTCCGGATCGTTTCTGCCCCATGGCGCAACCACGGCCAAACGGGATCCTTTCGTTTTTCCTGCCGCCCCATGCGCACGATGGGCAGTTGCTGCCCGTGCTGGGGGCAAGGAAAATCCTGACGAACAACCAGTCTTCCACCAATTCCATCTGGCAGTCCGCCGGCATCCAGGACAGCCTGTTCGAGAGTCTTTACCGATACCCCATCACCCGTACCGCGGAACTCGTTCAGTCCTGCCCGGCCACGCCGGCCGGCCATCATGCCTGGACCGGCGGACTGATTGCCCACATACTTTCATCCTGCGCCTTCGCCCTCAGGCTCCGCAAGGGGATGATCCTGCCGATCGGCTCCATGCCTGAGCAGGCATCGAAGAAAGCGGCTCTCTATACCTATGCCGTCTTCGCGGCGACGCTCCTGAGCGAAATCGGACCCGTCATGGACTCCCTGAGGATCGCTCTTTTCGACCGTCGGGGTCGGTACCTGTGCCAATGGAATCCGCTGCTGGACGACATCGGCCGAGGGCGCCCCCGTGCAAGATACATGAAGGTGCGGTTTCGTCCCAATCCCATCAACAGGCCCGGGAGGATCACATCTTTGATGTATGTCAGCCGAATCCTCCCGCAGGACGGCTTCGGCTGGATCAGGGACGACCCGGAAGTCTACGCCGATTTCCTGGGTGCATTTTCGGACGCACCGGATGGCCCGATCCACCGGCTGATAACGGAGGGGATGCGGGCAGCCGTCTCCACGGCACAGGGCATCCGGAAAGGTACAAACCCTGACCTGCAGCCGGAACATCCCCCGACGGGGAATCCCTGGCCGAAGTATCCGCCTTTTCCTGGCACCTTCTCCCGCACGCATGGCAATCCGGCGTCCGATGACCCGCCGGCCAGGGACCCGAAGCCGGTCAGCCGGAACAGCCGGTGCCCGAAAGGGGATTCAGTTCCACCGCCGCCCGGTAAGCGCCGTAGACGGCGGCGGCGATGATGCCCGGCGCAAGACAGTCGCCGACCCGGGTTACCGTCCGGGGTGCTTTCAGGTGTCCTTCCAAAATCGCGGCCTGAAGCCCGCAGCACAAGGAGTCATCCGGCTCCCGGCGAGTCAACGGCAGTATCCAGTCCGCCTCGATATCTTCCTGGCGACCCGAGAACACACAGGAAGCGGTGACGCCTCCCGGCGCGATCCTGTCAACTGACAGGTTGGTGATGATCCGGACTCCAGCGTCGAGCAGGGCGCGAACGGAGTCATGCTGCTCGTTGGTGTAGTCACTCCACTGCCCGGCACGGCCCGCCGGGGTGACCAGCGTCACTGAATGGCCCCGTGACCGAAGCGCCAGAGAGATGACCGGACCCAGGTAGTAGTGGTCGTCATCGAAAACCAGCACGTTTCCGGATGGTGTCTCCTCTCCGGCAAGTACGGTGTCGGCGCTCACGACGACTGCCCCCGCATCGACGACAAACGGCAGGTTCCGGGCACGACCCACACCGTCGATGGTCCATTTCGCCCCGGTGCCCAGGAACACATGGTCTGCGCAGACTTCGAGAATGTCGTCAATATTCACGGGACTTTCCCGAAAGACCTCGACATTCGGCAGCTTGTCGATCTGCCCCACACGCCAGTCGCGGACCCGGATCCATTCGTTCAGGCCCGGCAGGCGGCTCTCTCGCACCACGCGGCCACCCAGGTCCCGCGTCGCCTCCGTCAGCATCACCTGGTAGCCGCGTTCGCCAAGGACCCTGGCTGCTTCCAGACCAGCCGGACCGGCCCCGACGACCAGAACCCGTTCCTGACCGGGGGCCGATACCCGGGGCACACGCTCCGGGTGCCATCCGCGGCGATGCTCCTCGCCCATGGTCGGGTTCTGGGTGCAGCGGATCGGCACACCGAGCGAGTTGTGCGCGTAGCAGATGTTGCAGCCGATGCACTCGCGAATGTCCTCGATCCTCCCCTCCCTGATCTTCCTCGGCAGGAAGGGGTCGGCGATCGACGGTCTGGCAGCGCCGATGAGATCCTGGATACCCTCACGCACGACCCTGGCCATGGTGTCCGGGGAGGTGAAACGGCCCACGGCCACGACCGGCTTCGTCGTCATCGACTTCGCCTTTCTTACATGCTCCTGTAGGCCTGCCTCCCCAGTGTATCGGGAAGAACCCATCTCGATACTGTAGTCCGTGACGGTCAGGTCCCAGAGATCGGGCAGATCGGCCATGGCGCCGAAGGCGTCGTAACTCTCCGGATCGGTCAGATCGACAGAGATGCGCACGGCAACTGCGGCCTTGCCGGCTACCGCCTCACGGGTCACATTGATGAGTTCATGGACGATCCGGTACCGGTTTTCCAGCGAACCGCCGTATTCGTCGACGCGGTTGTTGGTATCGGGATTCAGGAACTCGGAGACCAGGTAACCATGGGTGGCGTAGACGTACACGATATCAAAACCCGCCTCGACCGCGCGCCGGGCGGCGGCGGCCTGCCACCGCCGAAGTCCGGTGATGTCGGACCGGTCGATCCTCCGGCTCTGCCCCGGGTGGTAGACGTCGGTATTCGATGTTGGCCGGCTGATGATGCCGAGCGGGGGTTCGCGGGTATCCAGGTTTGCGATGAAGCTTCCGCCGAGCCAAAGTTCGACCCCGGCAAGCGCGCCGTGTGCATGCACTGCCTCCGTCATCAGGGCATTGTCGCGGATGTCGTCGTTATTCCAAAGGCGGGCGAACGGGTATCCACCGTCGTCAGAGGTGGTATGGACAGAGCAATACTCGGTGCAGACAACACCCCACCCTCCCTCGGCCTTCATGCCCCGCATGGCGGCGAGCATCTGCGGACGCTTCCAGCCCATGCCGGAACAGTGGGGGACCTGGTAGAAACGGTTCCTGGCCGTTACAGGGCCGATCTCAATCGGATCGAACAGGCAGTCGTATCTGGAATCATACATGGCGTGTCGGTATCTCAAGTACGATGAATCAGCACTGGCCGCAGGAATGTGCCCAGACGCGGGTTGGATTCTGTCAGAAACACTGCTGCAGGGATACGTAGTTTCAGATCACCGATTCCTTTCCTGGCATTGTTTTCTGCGGTAACTGTGATTGCGAGAATCTCCCGAGCGTCATCCACATCATCGTAAATCTACGGGAATGCAGGCACTCCGTTGTGCCCTCTCACCTCGCCCCGGCCAGCCACGTAGCCCGCCCGTTCTGCTGGTAGCTCTTGGCCCAGTCCCACCGACTCAGGGCGAATTCGTCCTCCCTCAAGGATTTCCGCCGGAACAACAGTTTAGAGCGCGTTAACACTATTTGATATGAATATGTTAAACCCACCTTCCGTCGCTTTGTACTGTAATCGATGGGAGAAGCAAAGGGGTGAAACTCACAATAGCTCAATACGACCGTATTGCGGCGCCACTTCCGAAGCAGCAGGGCAATGTCAGTCTTTCGAATCTGCAAGTGCTCAACGGCATCCTGTATGTGGCAGAGCACGGCTGCAAGTGGCGTGGTCTGCCGGAGCGGTTCGGCAATTGGCACACGATCTACACGCGAATGAACCGATGGTCGAAGAACGGCGTTCTGGACCGTGTGTTCGAACAACTGCAGCGAGACCAGATTGTTCGAATCAAAGTCGAGGCGTTTGGTCTCGACAGCACCAGTGTCAAGGTACATCCCGACGGCACGGGTGTCCGAAAAAACGGGCCGCAATCCATCGGCAAGTCCCGTGGCGGCTGGAACACCAAGCTTCATATGGTTGCCGCGGATGCTCGAACAGCGGCTGCCTTCGCGCTCTCCCCCGGAAACGCCCATGCTGCCCCGGAGGGACGAAAGCTCCTGAGCCGACTGGGGGACCCCTCGAACCACCCGGCGCTGATCATGGATCGGGCATACGAAGACGATGCCACTCGCCGGCGGGCACTCGACTTCGGTTTCATTCCCGTGGTTCCACCAAAGAGCAACCGTGTCGCTCCCTGGGAGTACGACAAGGAACTCTACAAGCGGTGCAACGAGGTAGAGCGTCTGTGCCGGCGGCTCAAGGGCTTCCGCGGGATCTTCTCACGCTTCGACAAGCTTGATGTCATCTTCCTCGGATTCATCGTTTTCGGATCTGCCTCTCCACAGCGCAAGTCTCTTCTGGTGACAAGTCAGTTGCCCGTGGAAGAGTAGTGTGGAAAGATCGAGGATTCGACTCACTCAGACCCGCTTCTCGAATTGTTTTGCATAACACCTACCGGATCAGCCTGAAAGACGAAACCGTGCGAACCGAAAGCGTACTACTACGGTATCCTTTCGGTAGAGCCGTGATGAGAGGGTGGACTGGGATGGAGAATACCAGCCAGTCCGGTATATCACCCATGTACTCCAGGTAACTGTGCGAACTGATGAACTAAAGATCACGGCTCCACCGAACGCAAACGAACAGCAAATCATGAACAGGACATTGTATTTACCGGACGCAGACGAACTCGAAGCGGGACTGCCGGACATTCTGTTTTCCCCCAAGGATGAAGGGGACGTCAGAATGATCGTTCGCCGACCGAGTACGGACGAGCGGGAAGTGGTGGAAGCGGGCGAGTTGGACGTTGTCTACGGTCTCGTCGGCGACAACTGGCGTTCGCGAGGGAGTGGGAAGACCGATGACGGCTCGGCACATCTGGAGATGCAACTCAATCTGATGAACTCACGGGTGATCTCGCTGGTGGCCGGGTCCGAAGACCGATGGGCGCTTGCGGGGGACCAGTTCTTTGTTGATCTGGATCTCACCAAGGAGAACCTTCCCGCCGGCACCCGACTGGCCATGGGTTCAGCGATCATCGAGGTGACCGCGGTCCCGCATCTCGGTTGCAAGAAATTCGCCACCCGGTTCGGGGTGGAAGCGATGAAGTTCGTGAACTCCCGGCGCGGGAAGCAGCTCTGCCTTCGGGGCATCAATGCGAAGGTTGTGAAGTCCGGCCGCGTCCATACCGGGGACAAGATCCAAAGGATCCGCAATATTTGAACGATTTCCTTCTGCGGACAGCGAATCCAGTTGGGACAGACCGTTTCGGGCCGTCATGGTATTGGGACATTCCCGTCCTTCCTTTCCCCTCACCAGATTGTGCCCGGCCTCCTGGCACATCGCACCTTCAAACTGAAGTCCCGCCCCGGGTTATTTCCTGGGCCAAATGATGTATTGCGCATTTGACCATGAGTATCACCTGTCCTTTGCCTGGACTCTGGGGAAACCTCGGCGACGATGAGTCCGAACCCGGGTTCGGTACTGGTGGCGCATGGGGGTTGAGAACCCCGCATATGGCAGACAGGTGCACAATCTGCCGAAGTGTTGAATACACCCATCATCCTTGTAGGCCATCGGCTGGACGGTTGCCATTGCTGTCTGTTTCGTTGCTTTGCATCGACAGGTATACTGGCAGGCTTTCGTGTTGCGATAGTGTCGACGGTCTATCCTGGGGATTTTTTTCCTTCGCGTTACATATACGCACCAGCATAATGATCTCAACCGACCTGGAATTCTGGAAGTGGGCCACTGTGTTCGGCGATGACAGTTACCGATTCATCCAACCACCCGCACGACCAGGGAGATTGGCTGGCAGGATTAGATGCATCGAGCCATAATGCGGCTCATCCGGGTGGTCAATTTCAGTGCAGTACCCGGGTCGTTTTCAATGCAAATCAACAACCCCGGGCCAATGTATGGATGAATGTATTATTCGTAACGGATCGGTTATTGATGGATTTAGCCCCTGCAGAACCACCCGAACGATCGCGATAGTCGGGTCTCGGATTCGCCCATTGGAACAATTGGAGAACCCCGACACCGCCGACACGATCAATGCAGAACATCTGGTGGTGGCTCCGGGATTTATTGATGCCCACACCCACGATGACCGGCTGGTGATGTCCGACCCGGCCATGAAGCCCAAGGTAAGCCAGGGGGTCACGACAGTGATCACGGGAAACTGTGGCGTAAGCCTGGCTCCTCTGTACGGAATCGAACCGCCTCCCCCGTTAAATCTTCTGGGTGATGGCAACGACTTCAGATATTCGACGATGCTTGAGTATCGGGATGCCGTGGAGAGATTTCCGCCCGCCATCAATCTCGCCATGCAGGTGGGACACTCGACCCTGCGGGCTGCAACTATGGATGACCTGGAAAGGCCAGCCACTTCTTCCGAGATTGAACGAATGGGAGAATTACTGGATGCCTCCATGACTGCCGGTGCAATCGGCATGAGCACCGGCCTTGCCTACCCGCCTGCTGCCCATGCACCCACGGAGGAGGTGATTGCCCTGGTTTCACGATTAAAGGCCCACAACGGCATACACACCACTCACATGCGTAATGAGGACGATGCGGTACTTCAATCCGTAGAGGAGACGATCAGGATTGGCAAAGAGGCCGATGTACCAGTGGTCATTTCCCATCACAAGGCCAGTGGCAAGGCGAATTGGGGCAGGACTCTGGAAACGCTTCAACGAATAAAGGAAGCGCAACAGGTTCAGAGTCTAAACCTGGATGTGTACCCCTATATTGCCAGTTCCACGGTTTTGCTGGCCCACTATATTGAGCGGACGGAGCGGATCATCGTGACCTGGTCGAAGTCCCATCCCGAAGTCAACGGCAGGGAATTGTCGGAAATTGCTGAGGAATGGGGTATGGACCTGTTTGATACGGCTGACAAGCTGCAGCCGGCCGGGGCCATATATTTTCAGATGCACGAGGGTGATCTGCAGCGGGTGTTGCAGTTTCCGGATGCCATGATCGGGTCCGATGGGCTACCTCATGATGAGGTGCCCCATCCGCGGTTGTGGGGGACGTTTCCGCGGGTGCTTGGGCACTATTGCCGCGACTTGGGGCTTTTCACTTTGGAAGAGGCGGTGCGACGGATGACCAGTGTGCCGGCGAAGGTGTTTGGGTTGAAGGACCGGGGAGTCATTCGGGAAGGGGCAATTGCGGATCTGGTGATTTTTGATCCCAAGACCATCATCGACTCGGCTACTTTTGAAAGTTCCAAGGTACCGGCGGAGGGGATACATACGGTCATTGTGGGGGGTGAGATTGTCTGGCAGGACGGAAAGCCTACCGGAAGACGACCTGGACAGGTACTGGAGAGGGTGGCGGTGTAGTCGAAATTGCAATGCCAGATACGGAACCACGTTCGGATGAACTGCAAGTGACGGCAGTATCCATGCATGTGCCAATTGCGACATGAATCCGATCAATCATCTTGTTTGTCATTGGCGACTAAATTGATGTATATTGATGCAATATTTGATGCCGCAAATTGCTCGATATGCGAACTACTCTGACGATAGACGACCAGTTGTTTGAACAAGCTGTAGCTTTAACGGGAGTGAAAGAGAAATCTGCCTTGTTAAGGGAAAGCCTGAAAGCTCTGATTGAGCGGGAAAGCGCACGCCGCTTGGCTGCTTTGGGAGGGAGTGAGCCCAAACTTGATTCGGTTTCCAGACGCAGGCCAAGCTTGGACGATACATGATTCTGGTTGACACCTCGATCTGGATCGATCATCTGCGCCATGGAAATGAGACTCTCAAAATATTGCTGACACAGGACAGGGTGTGTATACACCCAATGGTGATTGGCGAACTGGCATGCGGCAACTTGCAAAATCGTGACCAATTGCTGAAGCTCTTGAATAACCTTCCCGGGGTCCCGGAGGCGAGCCATGGGGAAGTGATGATTTTCATCTACCACCGTAGCTTGATGGGCAGGGGAATCGGCTACGTTGATGTGCATCTCCTGGCTTCCGCTAAGCTTCTATCCGGCACTCAAATATGGACGGGAGACAAGCGGCTTGCCAAGATCGCAGGTTCCCTCAAGCTCGCGTTCACGACTGGTTAGTTCCAACCCATATTCGGGACATACCATTATTCGGCAGTGACTGAGGTTTCGTTGGTTGGGCTGGAGCACAGGTGCCGCCAGGGTTCACTGGCCCGGTATTGTCATTCGAGCCGTCAACCTCGCAAGTCTATGCCGGACCAATGGCGAAGGCGCGGCCCACATCCTCCCCCGCCCTCAACGGTGCTGGTCGCGCACCGGGGCAACGGGCACATTCCGGTCACTTCCCCGGCAAGTGCCGGATCAGGAAGAATCAGCCCTGAAACCAGGTGAAATAGATCACCAGGAACACGACTGCGACGATTACTCCGAGCTTCCCCAGCGTCCTTGCAGCGTTAGCGATCATTCGACGGCGTTCTTTCGCCCGTCATCCCCCGTGGATATTGTGCGTCTCCCTTTCATGAACCCGGAGACCCACGATGGCACAATCGCAACGCCGCAAGCGCATCCACCGCAGCCGCACGGAGTGGTCCCGCCTGCTGTCGGAATTCGAGGCCAGTGACACCACGCAATGGAGCTTCTGCGCCGAGCGTGGCCTGACCCTCAGCAACTTCTGCCGCTGGCGCAAGAGGCTTCGCACCGAAACGCCGGATGACAGTCATGCCGGTCCGCTGATCGAACTGCCGCCATTGCCCGGATTGACCTCGGACCCCGGGGACTGGCGGGCGGAACTGGACCTCGGAGGCGGGATCGTGCTGCGGCTGAAGTAGCCGGCATGTTCTTTCCCGAATCCCGGGTGCGGGTGTGGCTGTATGCCCGCTCCACGGACATGCGGAAGTCTTTCGATGGGTTGTCGGCGCTGGTGAAGAACGCGCTGCGTGAGGATCCGCTGAGCGGTCACCTGTTCGTCTTCATCAACCGCAAGAGGACGCTGATCAAGATTCTCTACTTCGACCGCAGCGGCTACTGCATCTGGTCGAAGCGACTGGAGCAGGGCCGTTTCCAGTACCGTGCCGATGGCCGTGACAAGGTCTCCCTGGACTGGACCGGACTGAAGCTGATCCTGGAGGGGATATCTCCTGGAGATGTCCGCCGGCACAAGCGCTACCGGCATTCTGGAGTCTCTTGAACGGGGGTGCGGATGGTATCATTCCGCGCCATGTTGCAGGCCACTCCCGCCCTCTGTGAATCCGATATCAATGCCGCGCTGCGGGCTGAGAATCGGGCCCTGAAAGAGGAGCTCGCGCAGCGGAAGGAGCGGGTGGCCTGGTTCAACCGCCAGCTGTTCGGATCGAAGTCGGAGAGGCGGATTCTCCCGGAGGGACAGAGTCAGGAAGACCTGCTGGCATTGCTTGGCGGGCAGTTGCCGGCATCCCCTGCGCCGGAGACGGAAACCATCACCTACGAGCGGAAGAAGCGCAGCAAGTCGAGGGATAACACCATCAACGACTCCGGGCTTCGGTTCGACGACACGGTCCCGGTGGAGACCATCCTGTTGCCCCTTGCGCCGGAGGCGGAGGCGATTCCCGAGGATCGCCGTGAGGTGGTGGGTGAGAAGGTGACCTGCCGACTGGCGCAGCATCCGGCGAGCTACGTGGTTCTGCGATACGTTCGTCCGGTAATCAAGGAGAAGCCGGACCCGGAAAGGCCGGAAGGCGGAAAGCCGGCCAGGGTGATCACGGCCCCGGCCCCCGCGAACGTGCTGGAGGGGAGCTTCCTGGCGGGGATGCTGGTGGACAAGTTTACCGATCACCTTCCGCTGTACCGCCAGCACCAGCGGCTGCTGGATCATGGAATCACGCTGGCGCGGAGCACGCTGACGGTCCAGGCGGGCCAGGCTATCGATCTGCTGGCGCCGATCACGGATGCCCAGTACCAGGCCCTTCTCCTCAACCGGGTGCTGGCGATGGACGAGACCCCGATCAAGGCCGGCCGGAAGGCCCGTGACAGGATGCGTCAGGGTCAGCTGTGGCCCATCTACGGGGAGAACGACGAGGTAGTGTTCCGGTACACGGACAGCCGGAAGCACGCCCATGTGCGGGAGATTCTGGGGGACCGGTTCCGGGGTACGCTGCTGTCGGACGGGTACGACGGCTATGCCCGGTATGCGGAGATGATGGACGGGGTGACCCACGCCAATTGTTGGGCACACACACGGCGACCATTCGAATCGGCACTGGATGCCGAGCCGGAGGCGGCGGGTCAGGCGCTGAAGCTGATCGGGCTTCTGTATGCTCATGAGGCGGAGATCCGGAAACGGGGACTGACCGGGGAGGACAAGCTGACATACCGGACCCGGCACAGCCTTCCGGTGATGAAGGTATTCTGGGAATGGTGCGAGGGCCAGTACCGTCGCCCCGACCTGGTACCGACGAACCCGCTGTCGAAGGCGTTGAAGTATGCAATGGGGCGGAAGGGTCCTCTTCAGGTGTTCCTGTCGGACCCGGACGTGGCGATCGATTCCAATCATCTTGAACGGCAAGTACGCCCGATTGCGATGGGCCGGAAGAACTGGCTCTTTTGCTGGACGGAGGTCGGAGCGAAGCGGGTGGCCGTCATCCAGAGTCTGCTGGTGACCTGCCGGCTGCAGGGGATCGATCCTGGCACGTACCTGGTGGATGTGTTGCAGCGGGTTGGGGAGCACCCGGCGAAGGATGTGATCGAGCTTACCCCCCGCATCTGGAAGGAGAAGTTCGGGGCCAACCCGCTGAAGAGCGATCTGGCCAGGACCAGGGACAGCGCTCTGAGTTGATCGGCCGGCACGGCCACTGACGCGGGCCGGGTTCCAGGGAGCGCATGCCGGTTTGGCTGGGGGAACGGCTCCGCTCCCACGTGTCGGTTCCGGGAAACTGGCCTCGGCCCGGGCAAAACCGATCAAGTGTATCCATGATGGAGATGAGGGGAATAACACCTCAGAATGACCGCTTACCTTTCCACGGCGCACCACAAAATCCTCAAATAGTCTTTTCCAATTGAGAAGTGAGCCTGAACGGGAGTGCTTTTCCTTCGTCTATCAGACGTCTTTCCAGGCTCTGCTACGGAGGACTGATCTGCTGCTGTAGCTCCTCGGAGCCTCTCCCGTCAGATGCCCCGCATTCGGGGCGCGCGAGTCGCAAACAACAGGGTCGCAATCGCAAGCCATGGTCATGTCTGTGGGCCTTCAGGCGGCGTGATTTTGGGTTGTGTTGAACAGTTTGCCCCGAGCCTCTTTGACCCGCCCGGCGGCCTCATGATCGCTGACCTCCCTGGAGATTGCATCCAGCCGCTCCACCGTGGTCCCGGGCTTGAGGTATTGCCCTGCGTCCGGGAGAGAACGGAGCTTCTCCCAGGGGGTCATGACGAGGCGGTATGGATAGTGCCGGGTACGCTTGCCCTTCGGGTCGATCCGCTCCTCGGCGAACAGGCAGGGCCGGTGGTAGTTCAGGTAGGGTGTCAGCACGCCCAGGAGGAACTCGTTGACCGGCCCCGCGAAGCGCTGGGAGATGTGCTCGTAGCCCAGGTGCTTGCGGATGACAGAGCCGTTCTTGCCTTCCACCAGAGCGTTGTCGTTGCTCTTCCCCGGCCGGCTTTTGGTCTGCTCGATGCGGAGCTTCTCCAGCAGCCCGGCCACCCGCCTGTTGATGTACTCCGATCCATTGTCGGAATGGAAGCCGAGGATCACGAAGGGGAAGGCCTCCAGGAGTTTCTCCAGCGCCGGCAGGAGGTAGCTCTCGGAGATTTTCTCCACGCTGACCGCCACTTGCCACTGGGTCACCTCGTCCACCGCGTTGATGTGATACACCCCCTTGGCGCCGTCCAGGTCCCCCTGGTGCACCGTGTCGATGCGCAGGAACCCGGGGCGGCCCCCGGCATCCGGCTTGCGCCGCTCGCCAATTCGCACCCGGGTCGGCCGCGTCTTGTCCAAGCGCCGTCGCCGGTTCCGGTAGCAGCGGGTCTTGCGCAGATTGTACAGGTGCCCGTTGGAGATGGTCGCCAGACGCGTGTAGGCGGCATCTCCATCCAACTCCCAGGCACGCTCGCAGAGCTTCCGGGTGGCCGGCCCGGACAGGCCCCCGTGCAGGTTGTCCATCTTCGCCAGGGCGATCGCGTCCTCCTCGGTGTAACGCCGGGGGAACGGCTTGGCCGGCCGGCCGCGGCGATCCCGAATTCCGCCGGTCTCCCGGTACTGCCGGAGCAGCCGCGTGACCTGGGCCCGGGACAGGCCCGTAACCTTCTGCAGGTACTCCCTGACCGCCCCCGGTCGGCCTTGCCGAGCGAAGAGTAGCGGAGTTGCCGCAGGCTGTCCCGGACCCACGAGTAGGCCTCTTCCCGGGACTGGGGTTCAAAGTCGAAGGTGGTCGCTCCGGACAGGAACGCACAGATCTCCTCCACCGTCTGCAATCGCTGGCTGTGTAATTTCAAGATCATGCTCCGATGATCCCAAAATCGCCGCCTTCAGGCTCATTTCCCGTTGGAAATACGACCGCTCTTCAGGCTCACTTCTCATTGGACAAGTCTCAAATTTGAAGACGGACGTGGTAGGATTTCTGCTGGTACTTGTCCGAAAAGCGTTCATTCACGTGGTGATGGAGGGGATGATGGCACAGAGCGAAGCCGGCCGAAGCGCAGTTATGCCTTTATTCATCATGTTGATTCTGGGCTGTGCTTTTGGTCTGCCTGTCCCTGTCATGGCGGCTGAGTGCATCAAATATATAGGCGACAAAGGTGTTGAAGGCAAGCCTCACCCGAATGGCGGAGGCTTTGTTACGGATACGGCAGAAGTGGCGGAAACTGCTTATATTGGTCCTGATGCCATAGTTTGTGGGCCTGCAAAGGTCCTGGATAACGCAAAGGTCCTGGGGACCACAGAAGTCTCCGGGAAAGCAAAGGTCCTGGGGAACGCAGAAGTCTCCGGGAATGCAATAGTCTCTGAATACACAGAAGTCTCCGAGAATGCAAAAGTCTCCGGGGAAGTAATAATCTTTGGGTATGCAAGGATCTCTGGGAACGCAGAAGTCTTCGAGTATGCACTGGTCTTGGAAAAAGCACAGGTCTATGGGAATGCGAAGGTCTACGGGGAAGCAAAGGTCCTGGGGAACGCAAAAGTCTACGGCAATGCAAGCATCTCTGGGAACGTAAAGGTCTATGGGGATGCACGGATCCATGGGAACGCAAAGATCGATGGGGAAGCAGAAGTCCACGGGAATACGGAGAAAAAATGATGCACCGACTGATCGTGGCGCTTCTGGTTATGCTTGGGCTGCCTGCCATGGCGGGCAGCCCGCAAGAGGAGGAGGCACTCAACCTGACGCGCGATCAGAAAGCGCAGGTGCAGCGTTAGCGATCATTCGACGGCGTTCTTTCGCCCGTCATCCCCCGTGGATATTGTGCGTCTCCCTTTCATGAACCCGGAGACCCACGATGGCACAATCGCAACGCCGCAAGCGCATCCACCGCAGCCGCACGGAGTGGTCCCGCCTGCTGTCGGAATTCGAGGCCAGTGACACCACGCAACGGAGCTTCTGCGCCGAGCGTGGCCTGACCCTCAGCAACTTCTGCCGCTGGCGCAAGAGGCTTCGCACCGAAACGCCGGATGACAGTCATGCCGGTCCGCTGATCGAACTGCCGCCATTGCCCGGATTGACCTCGGACCCCGGGTGCTGGCGATGGACGAGACCCCGATCAAGGCGGGCCGGAAGGCCCGTGGCAAGATGCGCCAGGGTCAGCTGTGGCCCATCTACGGGGAGAACGACGAGGTAGTGTTCCGGTACACGGACAGCTGGAAGCACGCCCATGTGCGGGAGATCCTGGGGGACCGGTTCCGGGGTACGCTGCTGTCGGACGGGTACGACGGCTATGCCCGGTATGCGGAGATGATGGATGGGGTGACCCACGCGAATTGTTGGGCACACACACGGCGACCATTCGAATCGGCACTGGATGCCGAGCCGGAGGCGGCGGGTCAGGCGCTGAAGAGCGATCTGGCCAGGACCAGGGACAGCGCTCTGAGTTGATCGGCCGGCACGGCCACTGACGCGGGCCGGGTTCCAGGGAGCGCATGCCGGTTTGGCTGGGGGAACGGCTCCGCTCCCACGTGTCGGTTCCGGGAAACTGGCCTCGGCCCGGGCAAAACCGATCAAGTGTATCCATGATGGAGATGAGGGGAATAACGCCTCAGAATGACCGCTTACCTTGCTGCATCACGTTCGGCTGCCTCCGTATCCCGCCGGGCACAATCCACCCACGAACGGTCATGGGAGGCCTGGTTTTCGGCCTGCCTGGCATTCAACCGTTCCTCCAGCGCAAGCTGTTGGATGCCCGGAACACCCACACCGTGGTCTTGCCATACTCGCCCCCAGGCTAGACGTCCTTCATTGCCAGGTATTCGGCGGATGACAAGGCCTTTCTGCCCCTGGACGGATGCTCCCCGTTCGATCGCGGGGTCTCTTCCCTCCCCCATTTCTCCCAGCGCTTCACCAGCCTCCAGATTACCCGAAGACCGAGTCCGGTCTCCTCCGTCAGATCGAGAAAGTCCCCCGGTGACAGGACCTTTCTTTCCCTTTCGGCCAACCTCTCCTGAACGGCTTCCCAGAGCCTGTTGGATTTGTCCTCATCCGGTACAGGTGGCCGCCCCGTGGCACCTTCCACCACCAGTGTGCGGCGCCAGCGGGAGTAATTTCGTTGACTCATCCCGAATAGACGGCTCATCATGTCCAGCGGAGCATCCGCGGTCAGCAGCATGCGCTTCATCCTCTCGATCTTCTGCAGGGTATGGAGGCGGTTCAGCATTGGCAGGAAGACATCCCGATTGAGCGTGATCTTCAGGCAATGCGCCCGAAGGGTATCGGCGCGATGAAGATCCGACAGTTCGATGTCCTCCAGGGCCTTCAGTTCCATCGGCCCGAAATCCATCTCGCGAAGGGCCTCCAGGTCCCCTTCGGCAAGACTCCGGATGGCGTACACGAGAACCGCAAGGACGAGATCGGCTTCTTTGCTCCTGCTCATTCCCGACGGGGGGTCTGATCCGGTTGCGGCCGCTCCGGGCCGGGACGTTGGGTATCGCCGCCATCTCCCGAATGCCGGGAATGACTGCAGGGAGGTGAACGAGGAAACAGCCAGGCGGAAAGCTCTGCTTCCAGTTCCAGGTGAATCTCCGCCCGCACCCTGTCCGCTTCGTTGGCGATTTCCCGTTCCAACGCATCACGGAGCGGCTGGATGTCCCATTCCGGACAGTCAAGGCGGCGGCACAGTTCGGCGAACACCATGCCGAAAACGGTTTGGCCGGTTCCATTTCCGGCCGCGCCACCGTCCAGCCCCTGGCGGGCCCAGACCTTCCCTGCGGCCCGCTCCAGGTCACGGATTGCCTCGACTTTGGCCTGTCCCAAGCCGGCGGACAGGGCTTGGGGCATCACGGGCCAGAGAACCCCCACGGTATGCATCATCCCGGAGATCATGGCCCCGCCGAGATCGAGCCCCCTGTCCCGGAACAGAGCTTCCAGTTGATGCGGCGGCAGGTCCCCGGCGCCGCACTCCCGTTCCAGGAACGCCTTCGCATCGCAGACGGCCAGGGCACGCTCGATGAAGGTGAGGCCGGCGCGCAGTTCGTTGTCCCTCAGGTAGGACAGGAGGACACCGGACTCCCCCTCCCAGGGCCGGACAATGCAGTCCGCCCAGCGGAACCGCTCCTCCCCCGTCTCCTCGAAAAGCTCCTTCAGGATCCGAAGCCGGGTGCTGCCGCTGCCGTGGAGCAGATAGTCTCTGGTGCCCGGCTCCCGGGTAACCACCAGGGGCCGGTCCAGGCCAAGGGTCTGAACGGATGTCCTGATGCGATCGTATTCGGGATTCGGCTGTTGCCTGGGACTGCGTTCATGACAGCGGATCCGGTGAACCCTCACCCGAACCAGGGACGGCTTGAGACCGTACTGCCCCGACCCGCCCGGCTTTTCAGACGGTCCGGGCATGACGGAAAAGCCTTTCATGGTCTTCGCTGGCCCCGTCCCCCCGGACGCCGTCCTTCGCCCGGATATCGGGTGGAGGATCAAACCCCTGGAATATTTCCGGATGGCGGACCATGCTGGACCGGGGCACCGTCGCCAGTCGGCCATTGCTCCGGCTGGCTATCAGGCAGGTATACCCCTCGATACTGATTGCCATCAGGGGACTGGCAAAGCGGTGCCCACCGGCGATCTGGTA
This sequence comes from Candidatus Poriferihabitaceae bacterium, assembly GCA_965213885.1. GTDB lineage: Bacteria > Pseudomonadota > Gammaproteobacteria > Arenicellales > Poriferihabitantaceae > VYFG01. Next base: position 874,834 of record OZ243919.1, on the reverse strand, counting down.
AAGGTAGCCCACCGAGCCGTTGCAGCGGGCAGCAACCTCGGCGCGTTCCTGCTTGGTCGAGATCCTGAGAAAAAGACTGAGCTCCATAAAATCATGTTAGTAACGGAAACGAACACCCCCGATTACAAATCGATGAGCCGGCAACCGATGTCTCTTATCAGTCTGATAAAGATCCCTGCCGCGGACCTTGCCGGGATACGCAGGCCAGGACGGCCCGGTCAACGGGAACCCGGGACGCAAGCACCACGACCCGGCCGCACCAGCGGATTCATGAGCGCCGGGAATATCCTGGAATTGCCGGGAACAGCCGGGAATAACCGGGAATAACCGGTTCCGGCGTCCGGGCCGTATGCTATGGTTCCGGCATTGCCGGCACCCGGCCGCAGGCCGGTCCGGGGACATCCGGGCCATCCGGGCCATCCGGGCGGGGATGCATCTATCCTGCTCGGGGGCGCCATGGGCCCCGCCCGGCAGACCCGGACGGGGAACTCTCCTTCAGACCGACGCGACCAGGAACAGCCGAGTGACCGCCGCCCGTTCATCCCTTCCGACCGATTCAAGGGCGCTGCTCGTGGTTGCAGTCGCCATCGGAAGCGGACTCGCCGCCGCGTTCCACATGGGGAAGATTCCGGGCGCCCTGCCCGTGGTCCAGGCGGAGTTTTCCCTGGACCTGCTCCAGTCCGGGCTGGTGGTGTCCAGTTTCAGCATCCTCTCCGCCCTGTTCGGCATCACGCTTGGAATCCTGGCCCGCCGGGCCGGGGCCCGCCTCGCCGGCGCTGTGGGCCTTGCCGCCACCGCGGCCGGGGCCGTCATGGGAACCCTCACCCCCGGGTTCCCCCTGCTGCTTGCATCCCGGGTCCTCGAGGGATTCGGTTTCCTGCTCGTGGCCGTCACCATGCCCGGCCTGATCAACCGGGTCTGTCCGCCCCGTCTGCGCGCCGTGGCGCTGGGCATCTGGGCGGCCTTCATACCCGCCGCCATGAGCCTGATGCTGCTGGCCTCACCCGCGATCCTCGATGTGTCCGGCTGGCGGGGACTCTGGTGGCTGAGTGCCCTGGTTTCACTGCTTGTCGCAATCTGTTTCTTCGCCCTGACGGGGTCGCCGGAAGAAAAGCCCCGAAAGGCTGCCGGGAAACGGCCCGGCCGCCGGGACCTGGCAAGGCCGCTCCTGGTGAGTGGGGCCTTCGCCTGCTATTCCGCGCTCTTTGCAGCGGTTACGGCATTCCTGCCCACCTACTGGTCCGGGCACCGGGGCTTGGAACTGGAGCCAGCCACCTACCTCACATCCCTGGTGGTGATCGGCAACATCGTGGGAAACATCACCGCCGGATATCTCGTCGGCAGGGGAATGACCCTTGAACGGCTGATGCGCTGGGCGCTACTGGGGGGCGGCACCTCCGCGGCGCTCGTCTTCTCGGGGCTGGTACCGCTCGCGGGGGAATTCGCCGCCGCGTGGATATTCACCTTTCTCGGCGGAATGCTCCCGGGCGCCGTGTTCGCCCATATCGGCACCATCGCGCCCTCGGCGGAATCCGTCCCCATGACCACCGGCATGATCTTCCAGGGGGCTGGACTCGGCCAGGTCTTCGGTCCCGTGGGTCTTGGCATGGCGGCGGGAACCGGCCTGGGATGGACCGGCGGCGCGGGATTCCTGCTGCTCGTCTGCCTGCTGGGATTCTGGTTGTGCCGCCGGCGCGAATGAATGACCGCGTCGGGACGTACTCAGGCATTTCGACCCGGCAAGCCATGAAGAACCAGTTCCTCCGCATCCAGGCTTCTTCCGGCGTCCGTGACATCGAACCCGTCCATGGCTGAAACGGCCTCCCGCCATTGTTCTCCTGCCAGCAGGTCGCGCAGTGCCCTGACGGACGGATGCTGCCATTCCCGGCGTCTGACCGCGTAGAAGTACACTTCCGAAGCCAGCGGGATGAAGTCCAGGTCATGGGCCACGGCAGCGGTTTCCATGCCGATGCCCACGTCCACCGAATCACCGGCCACCAGCTCACTGACGGCAGAGTGGGTGAACTCGATGTGATCGTATCCCTGGATGCGGGCATTGTCGATGGACCGGCCCTCCAGCAGCAGGTCCAGCAGCATCCGGGTGCCGGAATTCGCCTGCCGGTTCACGAAGCGGACATCATCCCTGGCAAGGTCCTCCACGCCGGTGATGTTGCGGGGGTTGCCGGGCTTCACGATCAGGCCCTGACGCCGCCGTACGGCGTGAATCACCCGGCAGTCCGCGGGTCTAAAGAACCGGAGATAATGGCGGATGAACCCCTCCGCAAGCACGCCATCGGCAAGATGAAACCCTGCGGCATTGCAATCCCCGGTCCTGAGATGCTGCAGGCAGCGTGCACTTCCGCCATGGGTGATCCGAGACTCTACCTGGAACTCCCGCGCCAGGATGTCGGACAGGATCGGGTGACTGAGACAGTGGCTGGCGTAGACCCTGAGGGATTGCGACCGCGGTGCCGGGCCGCCCGACACGACCTCCAGTTCCCGGCAGATCAGTTCTGCCGCCGACTGTAACGGAGCCCGGGACTGTTCCCGGGCATAGTCCTTGGCCCACAACAGTTTCCTGCCCATTTCGTCCAGTCTCGCCCCCTGGCCCTGACGCGGGATAATCAGCGGTGCACCCAGTCGGTCGCGCCACTGGTTCATCAGGTTCCAGGCATTGCGGTAGGAGATGTTGCAGTGCCTGGCGGCGGCACTGATGCTGCCGCAGCGGTCGATCTGCTGGAGCAGTTCGAACAGAAGGTCGGGGACCGGCAGGGATTCATCCGCACCCAGGCACCAACTCACGTCAAGTTTCAGTTGAAACGGCATTGTCTGTCCGATCTCCGGCGTCTTTGGCAGCAGACCTCATCGGGGCGCGGCATTGGCAAAGAATGCCTGCTGCCCCTCCAGGCGGTAGGCGTCGATGGCTTCCTGCCCCGGGTCAGAGGTGAGCCAGTCGATGAAGGCCTGCCCGTCGGCCGCCTTGACATGGGCATGCCTTACAGGACTGACCAGGACGACGCCGTACTGGTTGAACAGCACCGGTTCTCCTTCCACCAGGACTTTCAGGTCGCCCTTGTTGGAGAACTTCAGCCAGGTGGCGCGGTCGGTGAGGGCATAACCGCCGATGCCGCTGGCCACGTTCAGGGTGGCGCCCATGCCGGAACCGGTCTCCCGGTACCACGCCCCGTCTGGTTCCACCCCCGCAGCCTTCCAGAGTGCACGTTCCTTCCAGTGTGTGCCGCTTGCATCGCCGCGCGAAGCAAAAACGGCACCAGCGGCAGCGATGCCCCTGAGAGCCTCCGACACGCCTTGACCCGCGACACCGGCCGGATCCGCATCCGGACCCACGATCACGAAATCGTTGTACATCACGTCAAGGCGCTCGACACCGTGCCCCTCGGCGACAAATTTCTCCTCCGATGGTCTGTGGTGGACAAACAGAACATCCGCGTCGCCGCCGCTGGCCATCCGGATGGCCTTGCCGGTGCCCACGGCCACGACCCGGACCCCGATGCCGCTCTGTTCCCGGAACCTGGGCAGGAGGACGTCAAACAGCCCCGAATTTTCCGTCGAGGTGGTGGAGGCAACGGTGATGAACCGTTCCTGTGCCGATGCGCATGCGCCTGTCACCGAAAGGACGATGACGGCTGCGGCCCTGCAGATACTTGCACACGGTTTGTTCACGGGACAGCGGATTGATGGCAGTTGGATTTCAATGGTTGGATCATCCCTTCACCAGATCAGTTCCCCTCTCAGGTAGGCTGAAGCCTCCGCCGTCCCCGGACGGTTAAAGAAATCCGAGGCCGGTCCGCTTTCCAGGACCTCCCCGCGGTGCATGAACACGATTTCGTCGGCAAGCCGCCTCGCCTGGCCGATATCATGGGTCACCATGATCACCCGGGTTCCGTCTTCACGGATCAGGGAGATCATCTCCTCCACCCGGCGGGTGGCGGCTGGATCGAGGTGGGCTGTCGGCTCGTCGAGAAACAGCACCCGGTGTTGCACGGCAAGGCAGCGCGCCAGCGACAGGCGCTGACGCTCCCCTCCGGACAGGTGCATGGCCCTCCGCCCCGCCAGGGGGCCCAGCCCGGATGCCTCCAGGCCATGGGAAAGGCGTACGGAATGCAGCGCACGTTCGATACGGCAGGCCTTGAGGGCGAAACGGATGTTGTCCTCCACGCTTCGGCGCAGCACCACCGGCTTCTGGAAGACCATGCCCTGGGAGGCGGGATGCTTGGCCAGGCCCGGATTCCGCCAGCGCACGTTCCCGCTGGTGGGCAACAAAAGTCCGTGGCAGATCCGCAGCAGCAGTGTCTTGCCGGCACCGTTGGGGCCCAGGATCACGCTGGCCCTGTCTCCGTCGAAGGCCAGGTTGATCTCCTTCAGGAGCGTGACGTCCCCGGAGACAAGGCCCACGTCCACCAGTTCCAGGGGCAGGACCGCCGCGGCCCGGGACGTGCCGGGCATCGCGGAGGACATGGAAGACCCGGCAACGTGGTCCGTGCCAAGGGCGGGGATCGGACCACCCACCGGATTCCGACCGGGCACCAGCTTCAGGTTGCGCTTGTCCATCAGGCCAGCTTCTCCCTGGACTGCAGCAGCAGCACCAGCGCGTTGATGGCGATCACGATGGCCAGGAGCACGATCCCGAGGCCCAGCGCCAGGCTGAAATCACCCTTGCTGGTTTCCATGGCGATGGTGGTGGTCATGACGCGGGTTACGTGATTGATATTGCCGCCGACGATCATGACGGCGCCGACTTCGGCGCTGGCGCGTCCGAAACCGGCCAACAGAGCCGTGACCAGGCTGTAGCGGCCCTCGCGGATCAGGATGAACGTGCCCGGCAGCGGCCCGATGCGATAGGACCGGAACTGCTCGTCGTAATCCCGGTGCAGGTCGTCAAGCGTCTGGCGCGTGAGGGCAGCAATGATCGGCAGCACCAGCAGGGTCTGGGCGAATACCATGGCCTGGGGGGTAAACAGGAGCCCGTACTGTCCCAGGGGCCCGGCCCGGGAAAGCAGCAGATAGACTGCCAGGCCGAGTACCACGGGAGGCATGCCCATGAAGCTGTTGAGCAGCGCGATGACCACGCGCCTGCCCGGGAACCGGTACATGGTCAGCCAGGCGCCGAGCGGCATGCCGATCACCGCGGCGATCCCCACTGCCGACAGGCTGACCTCGAGAGACAGCAGTACGATCTCGACCAGGTTCTCGTCGGCCTCCACGACCATCCGGATCGCGGTGGTTGCAGCGTCAGTAAACTGCGCCATATATGTATTATTTTACATAAATATAGAGAATATGGATTATATACTTGCCAATATTTGGAAGTATATATGTAAAGTATTACCTATATCTGATCGATATTGTCGTGCAAACAGGCTAATGTACAGTTTGATCGGATCGGGGACGCCCATGACCATCGAAACCTATCTGCTCTATCTGGCAGCCCTTGGCGTGTTCTTTGCAACCCCGCCGGACACGAGTCAACTCCTCATCATTGCCAACAGCGCACGACACGGGCTGAGAAAGAGCGGCTGGACAATCGCCGGCGACCTGACAGCGAACGCGCTGCAGATGACCGCCGCGGCATTCGGGGTTGCCGCCGTGGTCGCGGTATCGGCCGAGGCGTTCCTGGTCGTGAAATGGCTGGGTGTGGCCTATCTCGCCTGGATCGGACTGCGGCTTTTCCTGTCCGGACCACGGGACGGGAATGCTGAAGCCGATCATGCCGGATCGCCGTTCAGGCGGTACCGCCAGGGCTTCATCACATCCAGCGCCAACCCCTTCGCGGTCATGTTCTTCGCGGCACTGTTTCCGCATTTCATCAATCCCGGAGCATCCTCGCTTCCACAGCTTGCCATTCTTGGCGGCACCTACCTGCTGGTCGATGGCATCCTCCTGCTGGCCTGGGGCTGGCTTGCCGTAGGTGCCGCAGCCCGTATCCGGTCACATGCCTGCGGCCTGATCAACCGCGCCTGCGGAGTCCTGATGATCGGTGCAGCGGCCCTGCTGGCGGTCAAGGACTACGAACCGGACGTTCACAGCAACTGATTCGGGCGGTCGGGCACATACCGGCGGGCAGCGGGGCTGCTAATCAATATAGGAATATCACACTGATGCGCCTCCCATCAGCCCGCTGCGCACACGTGTCAAAGGCATCGAGTTCATACAACGTTTTATGTGTCGGCAGCCAGAGTACCTGATTGACCGGCACCATGACGAAGCGCTGTCGAATCCCGGGGGCTGTGGCCCGCCAGGGAAGCCACACCCCCGTGGAATCCGTTTCTCCTTCGGGGACCCGGACAGCGATTACGAACGGCGTCTGCCCTGATCGGGCGTCAAAAATGCCCGGATGGCCCGGGCACTCTCCCCGGGCAGTTCCTCGGCAAGGAAATGACCACACTCCAGGGCAACCTCGGTGACATCTTCGGCCCATCGTTCCCATATGGGCCGTAAGGGGGTCGGCGTATGAAGAAACCCACGCGGCGCAAATACCGGGCATTGCAGCTTGCGGTTCGCATCACGTTCCTCGCGGTCATGCGCAAGATCGACAGTGGCGCCGGCTCGGTAATCCTCCGCCATCGCCTGGCGAACGCTCGGCCTGCGAAATGCAATTTTGTACTCTTCGACCGCAAGGGGGTCCAGCACGCCGGGCCCTGCGGCCCACCGGTCCAGCAAGTGCATCACAAGGAAATCAGGATCCGCTCCCATCATCAACTCCGGCAGGGGCGCCGGCTGGGCCAGAAGCGGCCAGTGGAACCAGTTGAGGGACCCGGCCATGTTCCAGGATTCCCAGATGTCCAGAGTCGGAACCGTATCCATGCTGACCAGGCGGATTACCCGTTCCGGGTGATCCAGTGCAAGCCGGTAGGCAACCCTTGCCCCCCTGTCGTGGCTGACGATGCTGAATTCGCCATAACCGAATTCGCCCATGACATGGACCATGTCCCTGGCCATTTCCCGCTTGGAATAGTTGATGTGCTCCGGGTCAGGGTCGGGACCGATGCTTGCGCCGTATCCGCGAAGATCGGGGATCACCAGGGTGAATTCATCCATCAGCAGCGGTGCCAGACGATGCCAGTGAACATGTGTTTGCGGGAATCCATGCAGCAGGAGTAGCGGTGCCCCCCTGCCGCCCGAACGGCAATGGATCAAGGCATCCTTGCACTGGATATCATGTGTGGCGAATTCTTCAAACATCTGCATCAGGTTCAACGGTCCCATTCCACCCACGAATCATTCTATCCCAGCTTTGCCATTCAAGGGGACTCCTTGCAGAATGTTGTCCGGCTGCCTCCTTGGAATCATGCAATACGCGAAATAGCGGCCCAGTCGTGAGGTCTGGTCCGGTGTATGGAGCCGGATGCCCCCGGGCAGGCGGTACCATTCCTTGACCATCCACGAGTGGCGGGCAGGGCCTGTGGACTCTGTGGACAGCTGATTCGGGAGTACGAGACGGCTTCGGACGGCCGGCGGATGATGATTACAGTGTAATAATCCGCGAAAACCCCTATTCAGGGCAAGTCTTCGTCCGGCACTTCGAGCAGGCGCTCGCTTCGCCAAACCCGGACGATGCGCACGTGCTTCGGGTCACGGCGATAGACAATGCGAAATGGCGGCCGGATCAGCTCTCGGAGAGCGGGCTGATGGAACTCCGGGACGATCCGGCCTATATCGGGATGATCGGCCAACGCCTCGATACTCACGACGATTTCGTCGATCAGGCGCACGCCCACATCCGGCACGCCTTGTTCCGTGTACCAGGCACGCAATTCTGCTAGATCGGCGAGTGCGAACTCGGCGATCCGGATGGCGACCTTCGCCATGCACCTACTTCAAGCCGAGCCGAGCCTTGGCCTCTGCAAGAGACAGCTCTCGGCCGGCCTCGAGGTCGGCGAGACCGGCGACGACCGCGCGCATGAACGCCCGCTCCTCCTCGGCCACCTCGTAGTCGGTCACCGACTGCACGACGGCCACACCGCGCCCGCGGCTGGTGAGCAGCACCGGACGGTGTGCGTCTGTCGCATGCTTGACGACGCGGCCGGGGTTCACCTTCAGGTCGGTTAGCGGAACGATGTCCTCGGAGAACTTGACGTTCATGCTCGGATCCTCAAGCCCTGTTAACAGGTCCGATAATAGCACCTGTAAACGGACCTTTCCAGCTCGAAACTGGCGGCTGGGCGTGACCGATTCACTGGTGGAATGCAAGGTGCCACTGTAACCCAAGTGGCCAGGGCGAAGAGGCCGGGATCGGCCAGCGTGGTCAGTCCTCGTTCGGCAGCAGGGGATTGGGGACTTTCCGGGATGTATGAAAAAATCTGCCCCCGTCAGACAACGGCGTCACGGGCACAAGAAAATTCCGACCTGATCATACGGAAAGGAAATGACATTGGGTGGACTCCTGTGAGACAGTCCCTCGGGCGGTGGGTCCGGAGCCACCGGGCACGGATTATCCGTACCTGATCTCCAGCACCTCGTAGGTCCGCTTGCCGCCGGGTGCAGCAAACACCATTTCGTCCCCTTCGGACTTTCCCAGCAGCGCCTTGCCGATGGGGGAGCCGATGGAAATCAGGCCCTGGTCCGGATCGGCCTCGAGATTACCCACAAGCTGGTAGCTGACCACCACGTCCTGGTCGATATCGTAGAGCTTGACGTGCGCACCGAATACCACCTTGCCGGTGGCGACAATGTCTTTCGAATCGATGATCTCGGCGATGGCGAGGTTGCCCTCCAGTTCGGCGATCCGGCCCTCGATGAACCCCTGCTGCTCCTTGGCAGCCGCGTATTCTGCGTTTTCGGTCAGGTCCCCGTGGGATCTCGCTTCCGCGATCGCGGCAATGATCTTCGGGCGGTCCACGCTCTTCAGGGTTTTCAGTTCCGCGCGCAGCCTTTCCGCCCCTGCCCTGGTCAATATGGTTCTCTCGGTGTTCATGACTTCTGTCCGGGATCGTTTCCAGGTCCGTCACGTGCCCCGTGACCGGCCGGATCAATTCGGTTGGTCGCCCTGGTGAAGAGACTGCAGCCTGTTTACGGATACGCGGCTTGCGGCCCTGTGCGCTTCCACGGCGGCCCTTGCACCTGCCATGGTTGTGAAGTAGGTGACCTTGTGGAGCAAGGCTTCCCGACGTATTGTATAGGAATCCCTGAAGCTTTGCTTGCCGGAAGTGGTGTTGAGGATCAGCACGAAATCGTCGTTCTTGATCCGGTCAACCACGTGAGGCCGGCCCTCGATCACCTTGTTCACCCGCGTCACGGGGATGCCCGCGGCGGAGATCACCTTCGAGGTCCCGTCCGTGGCAACGATCCTGAGACCCACATCGGCAAGATACCGCGCCACGGGGATCACTCCCTCCTGGTCTTCCTTGCGCACACTGATCAGCACAGTTCCTTCACGGGGGATCATATGGCCGGCTCCCTGGGTGGCCTTGTCAAAGGCCTCGCCGAAAGTCCGCCCCACCCCCATGACCTCGCCGGTACTTTTCATTTCCGGCCCGAGCACCGTGTCCACACCGGGAAACTTGATAAAGGGAAACACGGCTTCCTTTACCGAAAAATGGTCCGGCACCCAGCCCTCGCCCAGATCCTGCTCTTGCAGCGTCCGGCCTACCATGCAACGGGCCGCAATCTTCGCCAGGGGCCTTGCGGTCGCCTTCGACACGAACGGGACTGTCCTCGACGCCCTGGGATTCACCTCCAGCACGTAGATGTCGCTATCCTTGACCGCGTACTGGACATTCATCAGACCCACCACGTCCAGCGCCAGTGCCATGGCCCGGGTCTGCCGGGTCAGTTCCTCCTGCAGCGGTTCACCGAGACTGAACGGCGGCAGCGAACAGGCGGAATCGCCGGAGTGCACGCCTGCTTCCTCGATGTGCTCCATGATGCCGCCGATCATGACCTCCTTGCCGTCGCTGACCGCATCCACGTCCACCTCCGTGGCATCGTTCAGGAAACGATCCAGCAGCACCGGGGAGTCGAAAGACACGCTGAGCGCGGAAGTCATATAGGCATTCAGGTCCTCGGGATTGTGCACCACCTCCATGGCACGGCCACCGAGCACGTAGGAAGGCCGCACCACCAGCGGATAGCCGATATCCCCGGCGCGCTCAAGCGCCTGCTCCGGCGTGCTGGCCGTCCGGTTTGGCGGCTGCAGGAACTCAAGGTTCTCGATCAGTTTCTGGAAATACTCCCGGTCCTCGGCGCGGTGGATGGATTCCGGGGAGGTGCCGATGATGGGCGCCCCCGCCTCCTTCAACCCCCGAGCCAGCTTGAGCGGTGTCTGCCCGCCGTACTGCACGATCACGCCGGCGGGATTTTCCACCCGGATCACCTCGAGGACATCCTCCAGCGTCAGTGGCTCGAAGTACAGCCGGTCCGAGGTGTCGTAATCGGTCGACACGGTCTCCGGGTTGCAGTTGACCATGATGGTCTCGTAGCCGTCCTCGCGCAGCGCCATGGAGGCATGGACGCAGCAATAGTCGAACTCGATGCCCTGGCCGATACGGTTCGGCCCGCCGCCAAGCACCATGATCTTGGTCCGGTCGGTGGGCGCAGCCTCGCACTCCTCGTCGTAACTCGAATACAGGTAGGCCGTGGAGGTGTCGAATTCCGCAGCGCAGGAATCCACCCGTTTGAACACGGGATGGATCCGGTGCCGATAACGGAAATCCCGTACAGCCTGCTCCGTGGTCGAAAGGAGACGGGCCAGCCGCCGGTCGGAAAACCCCTGCCGTTTCCAGCCGCGGAGACTCGCCGGCTCGATGTCCCCGAGGGCAAGGCCGCGGATGACGTTTTCGGTGCGGACCAGGTCCTCGAACTCCGCCAGGAACCAGGGATCGATCCTGGTGAGCTGCTGCACCTCCCCAAGCGGCATGCCGCTGCGAAAGGCCTCCGCCATGTACCATACCCGCTTCGCACCGGGTACCCGGAGCCTGGCGGACAGGAGGTCCTGAAGCGCTTCGCCCGTCTCATCCAGGTTCATCCCGTCGAGCCCGTCACTGCCGATCTCGAGTCCGCGAAGGGCCTTCTGGAACGACTCCTGGAAGGTCCGGCCGATGGCCATCACCTCGCCCACGGACTTCATCTGGGTGGTCAGGGTGGCGTCCGCCTGGGGAAACTTCTCGAAGTCGAACCTGGGAATCTTGGTCACCACGTAATCGATGGTGGGTTCGAACGACGCCGGCGTGAGGCCGCCGGTGATTTCGTTTTTCAGTTCATCCAGCGTGAAGCCCACCGCCAGCTTGGCCGCCACCTTGGCGATGGGAAACCCGGTAGCCTTGGACGCCAGCGCCGAAGATCTTGAAACCCTGGGGTTCATCTCGATGATGATGATGTGCCCGTCCTCCGGGTTGATGGCGAACTGCACGTTCGAGCCACCGGTATCCACGCCGATCTCCCGCAGGACAGCGATGCTGGCATCGCGCATGATCTGGTATTCCTTGTCAGTCAGCGTCTGGGCCGGCGCCACCGTAATCGAATCGCCGGTATGCACGCCCATGGGGTCGAAATTCTCGATCGAGCAGATGATGATGCAGTTGTCCGCCCGGTCCCGCACCACCTCCATTTCGAATTCCTTCCAGCCGAGAATGCTTTCCTCGATCAGGAGTTCGTCGGTGGGCGAGGCGTCGAGCCCTCGCAGGCAGATCTCGTCGAATTCCTCGTGGTTGTAGGCGATGCCGCCACCCGATCCGCCCAGCGTGAAGGACGGGCGGATGATGGCGGGGAATCCCACCGTTTCCAGGATTTCGCGGGCCTGATCGAGGTCGTGGGCGACTTCACCGCGCACGGTCTCGAGACCGATGCGGTGCATGGCGTTGCGGAACTGTTCCCGGTCCTCCGCCTTGTCGATGGCGTCGCGGGTGGCGCCGATCATCTCCACACCATGCTTTTCAAGGATACCCAGGCGATGGAGGTCCAGGGCGCAGTTCAGCCCGGTCTGCCCGCCCATGGTGGGGAGTATGGCATCCGGCTTCTCCGCCTCGATGACCTTCTCAAGGGTGCGCCAGTGGATCGGCTCGATGTAGGTGGCGTCGGCAAAGTCCGGGTCCGTCATGATGGTGGCCGGGTTGGAATTCACCAGGACGACCCGGTAGCCCTCCTCCTTCAGCGCCTTGCAGGCCTGCACGCCGGAATAGTCGAACTCGCAGGCCTGGCCGATGATGATGGGCCCTGCACCGATGATCAGGACCGACCGGATGTCCTGTCTGCCGCTCATTGCGCATCACCCCGGGCGGACGACATCATCCCGATGAACCGGTCGAACAGGCTGTGGATGTCCCGGGGTCCCGGGCTCGCCTCCGGATGGCCCTGAAACGAGTAGGCGGGGTGATCCAGCAACTCGATGCCCTGCACCGTGCCGTCAAAAAGCGACCGGTGGGTCACCCGCGCATTGTCCGGCAACGATTCCTCCTCAACGGTGAAGCCGTGGTTCTGGCTGGTAATCAGCACCCTGCCGGTCCCGAGGTCCTGTACCGGATGGTTGGCGCCGTGGTGGCCGAACTTCATCTTCCCGGTACGTGCGCCGCTCGCAAGCGCCAACAGTTGGTGCCCGAGGCAGATGCCGAACACCGGGATGTTCCGAAGGACAATCTCACGGATGGCCCGGATCGCGTAGTCGCAGGGCTCGGGGTCGCCGGGACCGTTGGAGAGAAACACGCCGTCGGGCCCGTGCCCGAGAATTTCCTCGGCCCCGGTTTTCGCGGGCACCACGGTGACGTCGCAGCCCCGCTCCGCCAGCAGGCGGAGGATATTGCGCTTGACGCCGTAATCACAGGCCACGACCCGGAAACGCGACTCCGGCGCCCGCCCATGGCCGCCGGGGAGGGTCCATTCTCCGTCCGCTTCTCCACGGTTCCAGCGGTAGGTGGACCGCGTGGTGACGACTCTTGCGAGATCCATGCCGCCGAGTCCGGGAAATGCCCGCGCGTTGGCCAGGCAGGTATCCGGGTCGGCATCGTCGCCGGCGGCAATGCAACCGGCCAGGGCCCCCCTGGTGCGCAGGATCCGGGTCAGCCGACGGGTGTCGATATCGCTGATCGCCACCACGTTCCGGGCCGCAAGGTACTCCGGCAGGGACTCCCGCGACCGCCAGCTGCTGTGGGATACCGGCAGGCTACGCACCACCAGCCCGGCACTGAACACCCGGGAGGATTCCTCGTCCTCATCATTGGTGCCCACGTTGCCGATGTGGGGATACGTCAGGGTGACAATCTGGCTGGCATAGGAAGGATCGGTGAGAATTTCCTGGTAACCGGTCATGGCGGTATTGAACACCACCTCCCCTACGCTGGCTCCATTTGCGCCGATGGAACGGCCGTTGAACACGGTTCCGTCCTCAAGCACCAACAACGCGCTTTGATTCAAATCACTCTCCCGGGAGGATCGTTCAGTTCTTGCCAAGTGCATGCTGTGCACCTAAAAAAAGGGAGAAACCGCATTCGGCTTCCCCCTTTCGATGATCTTGGTGCTGGTGATCTTGCTAGCCCCTGGCCGCTCTTTCTGGACGGCCGGATTGTAACGCCGGTGCGGTCACAATTCAACGAAGTTCCAGTACGTCACGCATGTCGTAGAAGCCCGCCGCACGGCCCGCGAGCCACCTTGCCGCACGCAGGGCCCCCCTTGCGAAAATGCGCCGGTCCGTGGCCCGGTGGGTGATCTCGATGCGCTCGCTGTCACCGATAAACATCACCGTGTGCTCTCCGGCAATATCGCCACCCCGGATGGTGGAAAAGCCGATGCTGCCCGCTGGCCTCGGACCGGTGTGGCCTTCCCTGGCGAACACCCCGTCGGCGTTGAGATCCCTGCCAAGCGTCCGTGCCACGGTCTCACCCAGCAACAGTGCCGTACCGGAAGGAGCGTCCACCTTGTGGCGGTGATGGGCCTCGACCACCTCAACATCCATGTGGTCGCCCAGCACCTGGCCGGCGGTCTCGAGAAGCGCCGCGCACAGGTTGATCCCGACACTGGTGTTGGCTGCAAGAACCACCGGAATGTCCCTGCCGGCATCCCTGACCTCGCCGCGCTGGCGGTCATCCAGGCCCGTGGTACCGATCATGATGGCGTGGCCATGCTCGCGGCAGAAGGCCAGGTGCTCCATGGTGGCATCGGGGGCGGTGAACTCCACCATGACGTCGAACCCGCTCTCCGGGGCGGGGGCGACCGGGACCCCCAGTCGGGCGATCCCTGCCACGGTGCCGGCATCGCGGGTCAGAGCCTGGCTCTGGCCGTGCTCCAGCGCCGAGGCCAGTTCGAGCGCATCGTCTTCGGCAATCAGGCGGATGATGGCCTGACCCATCCGTCCGGCGGCCCCGGACACGGCGATTCGGATCGTCATGCGGTGTCAGTCAGAGAGGTGTCCACCGATTATAACCGCCGGCGTCGCGGGGTTTGACGGGCTTCGGACCGGATCAGGTCCGCCGGATCACCTTTTTCAACGGCGAGAGGTTGATTTCGTCGATCACGGAACCCGCCGGCGCCCCCAGCATCAGCAGGACCGCGTCCACCACGTCGGCGGCGTCCAGATGATTGTCCGCGTGTTCGCCGGGAGCAAAGTCCAGAGAGTCGTAGAACGGCGTGTCCACCATGCCGGGATTGACGATACCGACGCGGACGCCGCTTGCGCCGCACTCTTCCCGGAGCGCCTGGGCGGCGCCCCGAAGGGCGAACTTGGTGGCACAGTACACCGCCCCCCTCGACGTCCCCCGGAGCGCCGCATCGGACCCGAGGAACACCAGGGTACCACTGCCAAGGCGTTTCATGCGGGGCAGGAAGTGGCGACACAGCAGGAGGGTGGCAACGATATGGAGATCCACGAGGCGCCGGATCCTGCCGGCGCTGAACTGCTCCAGTGCCCCGAAATCTCCCTGTCCGTGACAGAAGATGATGCCGCTGGGCACAGGCAGTTCGGACAGGGCGGGCAAGCAGAGCTCGATGGCCCCATCGTCCGACAGGTCGCACCGGATGGAACCGGCCCCGGGTACGGGGCAGGGGCGCCTGGCAATGCAGGTGACGCGGTGTCCCTCCCCCACCAGCCGTTCCACCAGCGCAAGCCCGATGCCCGAACTGCCGCCGGTCACGATCATGCCGTCGCCCGGCCTCCCCTCAGTCGTCATCGGATCCGTCCATCCGGATTGCCACTGTTCATCATGCTCACCCCGGGCTCCCCAGCTGTCCGCGTTACAGCTTCCGGCCGAGCCGTTTCTCGACCTGGCGCCTCTCCCAGTCAGGCCCGAGCCAGCTGATCACTTCGAACACGTTCAGCCCATGCACCAGGATGCCGATACCCCACCCGAAGGCTGCCCAGAACGCCCAGATGTAGCCGGGTGTGAAGACGAGATTGACCACGAAAAGAACCAGCATCACCAGCACGTAGCTCGTCAGGTGGGAATAGAACCCCTTGAGGTCGCGCACGTACTCGATGACCCTTTCCTCCTCGTCGGAGATGCGGGTCGGTGTCTTCGCTTCGGTCATGATGTCTTCCTCCTGCCTGAGTTCGGTTACCGGGACTTCGAACACGGCCGCCAGGGACTTCAATGACTCGAGACCGGGGACTTGCCCCCTTTCGATGCGCTGGATGGTCCGGACGTTGAGACCGCTTATCTCGGCCAGCTGCTCCTGGGACCAGCCCCGTTGCAGTCTCAGTTTGCGTACGATCATTGAAGGGCCTCCTGGACTGTGCCGGCTACAGTGTTCCGTCCCGGGCCAGCAATGTCCACGACAAAAGGGCGACTCCGACCCGACAATCCCGGGACAGGCACCACCCGGGATACCCGGCCATCCTGTCCGTCCCTGTCCTCCCGATCGGATTCCGCACCGCAAAATCCGATCTCCGCACCGGGAGATTTATTCCTGTAATCAATGATTAACGAGTGTAAGTTAAATCAATTCAACGTGAAATGGCGGTTTCGCCGCCCATGTAGGGTCGCAGCGCCTCGGGTACCGTCACGCTGCCATCCACGTTCTGGCAATTCTCGAGTACCGCCACCAGAGCCCGTCCCACGGCCACGCCGGAGCCGTTCAGGGTATGCAGCGGTTCCGGCTTGCCGGTGTCCGGGTTGCGGAACCTCGCCTTCATGCGGCGGGCCTGGAACGCCTCGCAGTTGCTGCACGAGGAGATTTCCCGGAACTGTTTCTGGCTCGGCAGCCATACCTCGATGTCGTAGGTCTTGGCTGCGCCGAATCCCATGTCGCCGGTGCACAACGTAATCACCCGATAGGGCAGTTCCAGCCGCCGCAGCACGGTCTCCGCGTTGGCAGTGAGACGCTCGAGTTCCTCGTAGGAGTGGTCCGGGTGGCTGATGTGCACCAATTCCACCTTCTCGAACTGGTGCTGCCGGATCATGCCCCGGGTATCACGACCGTAGGAACCCGCCTCCCGGCGGAAACAGGGCGTGTGCGCAACCCGGAGCATGGGCAGCTGGTCGGCCTCCAGGATTGTGTTGGCCACCAGGTTGGTCAGCGGCACCTCCGCGGTGGGAACCAGGTAGTACGGCGGGTCGTCCCGGGTGCTGAACTGGTCATCGTCGAACTTCGGCAACTGCCCGGTGCCGAAGAGGGCCTCCGGTTGGACCAGGAAAGGCACGTAGGTTTCGGTATAGCCGTGCTCCCGGATATGCAGGTCCAGCATGAACTGGGCCAGGGCGCGGTGCATGCGCGCGATCCCGTCCTGCATGGTGACGAAACGTGCGCCGGACAGCTTGGCTGCGGCCTCGTAGTCCATCATACCGAGTGCCTCGCCCACATCCACGTGATCCCTCGGCTCGAAGTCGAACTCCCGCTGCGTCCCCCATCGCCTGACCTCCACGTTGTGTTCCTCGTCGGGCCCTTCCGGAACGGATTCGTGGGCAAGGTTGGGAATGTCGGCATGGATTGCGTGCAGGGCATCCTGGACCTCGCCGAGTTCCGCCTGTCCCGCCTTGATGCGCTCGCCGAGGTCCGCCACGGACTCCAGGATGGATTGGGGATCCTCTCCCCGGGACTTGGCCGCGCCGATTTCCCTGGAAGCGGTATTGCGCTTCGCCTGGAGCGCCTCGACGTCGGACTGCAGTATCCTGCGCCGTGACTCGAGCGACGTGAACTGCTCGACGTCCAGGGTATAACCGCGGTGCAGCAATCGCGCCGCGACGCTTTCGGTGTTCTGTCTTAGGAACTGCGGATCCAGCATGGATTGAGGTATCGGGCAAATGAGCGTTTGAAGATCATACCAGCCAGCGCATGAAGGCGAGACCGGCGAATGCGGCGGCCACGCACAGCGTCGCCGAGGCGATTATATTCAACAATGCCTTGCCCCATAACCCGTATTCGATCAGTTGGACGGTTTCCAGGGAAAACGTCGAGAAGGTGGTAAATCCGCCGAGCACTCCGACAATGAGAAAGGCGCGAAGGCCGTCCCGGAGGGCCGGATCACGCACAAAGTGGTCCATCCAGGCAATCAGAAGACCGATCAGGAAGGAACCCGCTACGTTGACCAGCATGGTCGCCATCGGGAAGGCCATCTCCGGGTGCCCCGCCATCATCCGCCTGGCAACCCAACCGCCCGTCAGGAACCGCAGCACCGAACCGATGGCGCCCCCTGCGGCGACGGCGATGAGAGCTACTGCGGTCGGCAGGTTCATGCCTTGCGGGCGAGCCGGTGACGCCGCCTCAGGTCGGCAAGCTTCTGGCCGATTCGCACCTCGAGACCCGTGTCTGCGGGATGATAGAACTCGGGTTCCCCCATGCCTTCCGGGAAGTAGGTCTGGCCGGCGGCGAAGGCATCCTCCTCGTTGTGGTCGTAGCGATAGCCACGGCCGTGACCAAGCTGTTTCGCAAGCCCCGTGGGCGCGTTCCGGATATGCAGCGGGACTGGTTCGTCCGGATGGTCCGTGACCGCCTTGCGGGCCAGATGGTGCGCCCGGTAGACCGCGTTGCTCTTGGCGCAGACGGCAAGGTAGACCGCAGCCTGGGTGATCGCAAGCTCCCCCTCCGGGGTGCCGAGACGGTCGAAGCTCTCCCATGCATCCAGAGTGACCGCCAGGGCGCGGGGATCGGCATTGCCCACGTCCTCGCTGGCCATGCGGACCATCCGGCGAAGGACATAATGGGGATCGCATCCCCCCCTCAGCATCCTCTCGAGCCAGTAGGCCGCGGCATCCGGGTTGGAGCCACGGACGGACTTGTGAAGCGCGGAGATCTGGTCGTAGAAATGGTCGCCGCGCTTGTCGAACCGTACCGACCGCTCGGTCACCACACGCCGGACCAGGTCCAGAGTCAGACCCTCTACAGGATCCTGCGCCTCGTCCGCCGCCAGGTCCGCCGCGGTTTCCAGAAAACCGAGTGCCCTGCGGGCATCTCCGCCCGATGCCGCGGCCAGGAAGGTGACCGCGTCGTCCGCAATACCAAGACCCAGGTCACCCAGACCATGGACGCAGTCGGACAACGCCCGGCGCACCAGGATCTCGAGATCGGGCTCCTCCATGGTATTCAGCAGGTAGATGCGGCACCGGGACAGGAGCGCATTGTTGAGTTCGAAGGCCGGGTTTTCCGTGGTGGCTCCCACGAGCACGATGAGGCCGCTCTCGATGTGGGGCAAGAAGGCGTCCTGCTGCGACTTGTTGAAGCGGTGGACCTCGTCCACGAACAGGAGCACCTGCCCGCCCTTCTCACGGACATCCCCGGCCCGCGAGACCGCATTCCGGATGTCCTGCACCCCACTCGTGACCGCAGAGAGGGTCACCATTTCCGCCCCGCCGTGCTCCGCCAGCATTCTCGCCAGGGTGGTCTTGCCGCTGCCGGGCGGGCCCCAAAGGACCATGGAATGCAACTGCCCGCCCTCCAGTACACGGCGAAGCGGCCTGCCCTTTCCCAGCAGGTGGGTCTGGCCCACCACCTGGTCCAGGCTGCGGGGCCGCATGCGCTCGGCAAGCGGCACCATGGCCGCGGCCTGTTCGGTCCCTGACGGTACGGTCATGGCCCGGCTACACGGGTTCAGGCCCCGGCTTCAGCTCGCCGTGTCATCAATGACGTCCACTCCGACCGGAGGCAGGAAATCGAAGACCCTGTCGTCAATGGGTCCGTTTTCCTTCAGATCCACGAAACTCATCCGGGTGCGCTGGCCAAGGGTGTCGATCAGTTCCATGAGGCGGAGCCGGTTGTCCTCGAAACCGATACGCACCTCGGTAAAGCTGCTGTCCTCGTCCAGCGGAATCAGGTTGACCCAGTCGAACCGGCCCTGGGTGCCGATGTCGATGATGGTGTAGTTCTTTTCCATGTCCTCCCCGCCGGAAAGCAGCAGTGCGGGCGTGTTACCAAGCGCCTCGCTCTGGTTGCGCACGGTGACCTGTTCGAGGTCGATGTCGTACACCCATACCAGATCACCGTCTCCGACGATCTCCTGGGCATCCGGCGGATCATAGTTCCAGCGGAACAGCCCCGGACGCTTGATCCACACCCTTCCCCGGCCGCCGTCCAGACTCTGCATGGACTCGTCAAGGACCTCCTGTCCGAATGCTGCCTCGAAGGTCCGGACTTCTTCCAGGAAGTACTTGAGCGCGTCCAGTCCTGGGCTGGCCGGCGCTAGTCCGCTCCAGGCCAAAAGGGCAAGACCCGGCAGGATTCGCATCATTGACATGTGCATGGCTGTTTTCAAAGATTCCCTCATCGGTTTGTCTGGATGGTGGCCCGGACAGAAAACTCCCGTTTCCCGTGTGCACTTGGAATTGACGTGGATACGGGTGCAAGGGCGGCGATTCCATCCGGGGTCCGGACGTGATCAGCCGCACCGACTTCCATTGCCGGGGTCACTCTCAGGGTTTGTTGAATCAACCCGAAATTGTAGTACATGTCCTGCAGTGAAATGGCATGCATGTCAGGGCGTCTCAAAAGTCCCGTCCCATCATTCAGCCCCTGATTCAGGTTTGGGTCTATTCAAGTGTAACTCTGATCACAAGGCGTCATGGTGAGATACCAGGCGCCTTTTCGAAGAGTGATTGCTCCGTGACGTTGAGGTCCGCCCCATGCGGCGGGTCGGACACGGGGATTCACCCGGCTGCCCGAGAGGCGCTGGGCGGTTCCGATGAGCCTTCAAACTGGCGTCTCGGGGGCTCAGACGAGCCGATGCCTGCACTGACTTTTGAATGGTCCTGGTTCTTCCCCTTCAGACATGCAGCCAGCGATACCTGCCGTCGGTTTGGGATGATGGCTGGCGTCGGGAGATCCATGGTTTCGGGATACAGTGACCACGATCCGATGACGGCTGGCCGCCTGAGCATGTTTCGAATAGCCAACGGCGGAGGCCCGGTCATGCCCGCAGGCCACCGGGTTCAGTCCGCCGGCGGCTCTGGTGCCAGCACCTCCCGCTTACCGTTGTCCGCCGCCGAGACGACACCGGCCTCCTCCATGGTCTCAATCATGCGCGCGGCCCGGTTGTAGCCCACCCTGAGGGCCCGCTGGATCGAAGAAATCGAAGCCTTGCGGCTCTGGGTGACGAATCGCACGGCCTCGTCGTACAGCGGATCCGACTCGCCATCGTCATCCGGTTCGCCGAACGCCCCGCCGCCGACGCCGTCTGCCCCTCCCAGGGTGACTTCCTCCAGATAGACCGGGGGGCCGGATTCCTTCAGTTCCTTGACCACCCTGGCCACCTCCTCGTCGGAGACAAAGGAACCGTGCACCCGCTGGGTAAACCCGGTGCCCGGGGGCAGAAACAGCATGTCGCCCTGGCCCAGCAGGGACTCGGCACCCATCTGATCGAGCACCGTGCGCGAATCCGCGCGGCTGGACACCTGGAATGCGATCCGCGTCGGCACATTGGCCTTGATGAGCCCCGTGACCACGTCCACGGACGGTCGCTGGGTGGCGAGCACCAGGTGGATGCCCGCGGCACGGGCACGCTGGGCGATGCGAATGATGATCTCCTCGATCTTCTTGCCGGCCACCATCATCAGATCGGCGAGCTCGTCGACGATGACAACGATGTACGGCAACCGCTCCAGGTAGGCCGGGGGCTCGCCCTCTGCCTGCTCGACAGTGGCATCGACAATCGGCTCACCCGCCTTGTTGGCGTCCGCCACCTTCCTGTTGTAGCCGGCGATGTTCCGGACCCCGATCTCCGCCATCATCCGAAAGCGCCGGTCCATCTCCGTGATGCACCAGCGAAGCGAATTTGCCGCCTTGTTCATGTCGGTCACGACCGGGGCCAGCAGGTGTGGGATGCCGTCATACACCGACAGCTCGAGAAACTTGGGATCCACCATGATGAGGCGGATCTGGTCCGGCGTGGCCTTGTAGACGAGGCTCAGGATCAGGGCGTTGATGCAGACCGATTTGCCGGAGCCGGTGGTGCCGGCAATCAGCACGTGGGGCATTTTCATGAGGTCGGTGATCACCGCGTTGCCCGAGATGTCCTTGCCAAGGACCAGGGTCAGCGGAGAGGCGCTTTTCTCGAACGCCGGCGAAGCCAGACCCTCCACCAGCCGTACGATTTCCCTGTTCTGGTTGGGCACCTCGATGCCCATGGTGCTCTTGCCGGAAATGTTCTCCACCACACGCACGCTGTCCACCGTGAGAGACCTGGCAAGGTCGCGGGAAAGACCCACGATCTGACTCGCCTTGATACCGGCAGCCGGCTGGATTTCGAAGCGGGTGATCACGGGTCCCGGCTGCACCGCGTCCACCGTCACGTCGACGTTGAAGTCCTTGAGTTTCTTGACCAGTACCTGGGACATGGATTCCAGCGCGTCCCGGGAATATCCGCTGCCGTCCTCTGCGGGCGTCTCGAGCAGGGACAGCGTCGGTAGCTCTCCCCCCTCGAGCCCCGTAAACAGGTTGGCCTGGCGCTCCTTGCCGGACGGCTCCGGTTTCGCCGGCGTCTGGATTCTGGGCTCGATCCGCGGGGGGGACCTCTCTGCGGCGGTGCGGATCTCCTTGACGGTTTTCTCGCGCTTGCGCTTCTGCTTGACGCCCTCCCGCCGATCCTCGCGGACTTCCTTCCTGGAGCCGACCCATGCCACCAGGGCAAACGTCCCGTAGCCGATCCGGTCCATGAGCCGGAACCAGGAAATATGGGTCACCAGGGTAATGCCGGTGATCAGGAGGGCGAGCATGATCATGGTCACGCCGACAATTCCGAAGGTGGCCGACAGGGCGCCAGCCGAGTAATGCCCAAGGATGCCGCCGGCCGCATGCACCGCCTCGGCATCGGGAACCGGGTAATACAGCTGCTCCAGGGCGGTGGCGCCCATCATGGCGAGAATGAAGCCGGCGGAGGGCAGCAGAAAAGAAGACAGGTTGACGCGGCCCGTGGCCGACCGCTGGCGGAAAAGGCGCCAGACGAGGGTCACTACCAGTATCAGGAACAGGTAGGCCATGTTTCCGAAGAGATGGAACATCCCGTCCGCGAACCAGGCACCCACCCTACCGCCCAGATTGCTGACATCGCCGCTGCCCCCGGTATGGCTCGGCCCAGGGTCCGTGGGAGTCCACGATACCAGGCACAACAGGAGATAGACCGCGAAGGCCAGCAGCCCCAAGAGCCCGATCTCCCGGAGCAGTCTCCCGAGCGCCGACCCGGCCGGCCGATTCTTTGGCTGTAAGCGTTTACTGCTGACTGCTGACACGAAGGGAGGTCATTTCAAGTTGGGCGGATTTTAGCACGGTGATCCGGGCCCCCGAACGCGACGGAACGGCGGGGATCAAAGCACCGCCAGAACCGATTCGAGCGGAACGGGCAAGGGAGAAAAAAAATCTTGCTGAAGCCCGCCTTCGGGATGGTGGATACGCAACCGCTCGGCATGCAGGAACAGCCGGCCGAGACCAAACCCCTGCATGCGTGCATTGAATTCGTCGTCGCCGTACAGGCGATCGCCGGCAATGGGATGGCCAATCTCGGCCGCATGAACGCGTGCCTGGTGCATGCGGCCGCTAAGCAGTTCCGCCTCCATCAGCGCCGTATCGGCAAACGCCTGGCGGATCCTGAACACTGTCTTCGCCTGCTGCCCCCCTGCATCGACCACCACCTGTTTTCGTCCGTCCCGCCCGCGGACCTGCCGAAGCGGCCGGTCGACGGTTACGGCGTCCTCTGCGGGCGGCACGCCCTTCACCAGCGCCAGGTAATGCTTGCGGATGCCCCTGCGCTCTGCCAGTTGCCGCTGCAGCGCGACCAGCGCGGGCCGGCCGAGGGCCAGCATGAGACAGCCGGAGGTTTCACGGTCCAGGCGATGCACCAGTTCCAGGAAATCCAGGTCCGGGCGAAGTTGCCTGAATGCCTCCACCAGGCCGAATTCCATCCCGCTGCCGCCATGCACCGCCAGTCCCGCGGGCTTGTCCACCACCAGTATATGGTCATCCTCGAACAGCACCGGCACCTGATCCAGCAATTTCACCGGTACCACCGGCGGTTCGCCGGCGACGCGGTAGCGAATCGGAGGAATCCTTACCCGGTCGCCGTCCACCAGGTGGTAGTGCGGCCGGGTCCTGTGACCGTTCACCCGGACCTCACCCTTCCTGAGCGCACGGTAGATGCGGGTTTTCGGCACCCCCTTCAGGTGCCTTGCGAGAAAATTGTCGATGCGCTGGCCCGCGTCCCCCGGCCCCGCCATGACGGTCCGCGCCGCCGGCGGATCAGCCGCGCTCATCATTCCCGCTTGCGGAGACCAGGTGAACTGTCCGCTGGGGATAGGGGAAACTGATGCCCTCCTCGTCGAACCGGATCTTGATCCGGCGAGTCAGTTCCCAGAACACGCCCATGTAATCGACGCTGTCCACCCAGACCCGAACGGTGAATTCCACCGCCGACTCGCCCAGGTTGTGCAGCCGGATGGTGGGCTCCGGCTCGGATTTCACACGATCCTCGGCGGACACGATTTCCGACAGAAGCGCCTCCACCCGTTCAATGTCATCTTCGTAGCTGACGCCCACCGACAGGTCCACGCGTCGCATGTCCTGGGAAGTGATGTTGCGGATGATGTTGCCCCAGATCCGGTTGTTGGGGATGACCAGGCGGTGATTCTGCGGTGTGTGGACCGTGGTGCTGACGAGGTTCATGTGCTTGACCTCTCCTGCCACGCCGGCGGCCTCCACGTAGTCCCCGACATCGAAAGGCCGGTAGATCAGGATCATGATGCCGGACGCGAAGTTGGAAAGCGTGTCCTGCAGGGCGAACCCGACGATAAAGCCGACAATTCCGAGTCCGGCCAGCAGTGGGCCGATCTGCAGGCCGAACTGGGACAGGGCCACCAGGATGCCGGTGATCAGTACCGCCTTGGCGGAAAGCCCCACGAGGAAATCGCGCGCCAGGGTCGACATCTCGCCGGTCAGGTTGTCCAGCCCGCGCCGCACCATCGCACGCACCACCCGGGCGAGCAGCCAGAACACCACCAGGATGATGACCACCACCACCAGGCGGGTCAGGATATCCGGGCCGTGACGGAGGAACCCGGTCCTCAGTTCCGCAAGCCAGCGCGCAAGCACCGATCCCACTACCTGCCGGTCAAGTATCTCCGCCGACAGGTCGCCGGTGGCCATGAACGCGGTCTGACGATATTCCGCGACATCGACCCCGAGACGCTCCAGCAGGTTCGCCACTGCAGAAAGCCGCTCCCCAGTCCGCACCACTGCCGCATCGATGGCGATCCGTTGCTGTCTTGCGTCGGCATGATCCGAAGAGTCCGGGTCGAGCCCCTCCATCGAGGCGACGATGTCGTCCAGGCGGAGGCTCTGCAGTTCGATCTGGCCGCTCAGCAGTTGTGCCCGGCTGCGCAGGAGCGTCCTGGCCCTGGCGGCATCTTCTCCGGAAGGGAGCCCGAAACGGTCCATCCGGGGGATATTGGCCACCATGGCCTCCAGCAGGTCCATTCGACGGGACTCGGCGAGGCGAAGATCCTCCCTCGCCTGCGTCGCAACAGCCTCGTCCGAAGAGTCCGCGAGTTCCTTGAGTTCACCGATGCGCCCTTCGCCGGCATCCAGTTCCCGTACGAGCATCGCCGAGATTTCCGCCAGTATCCCGGCGCCCGTGTCCCTGTCATCGACAGCCTCCGGATCCAGCGCGTCCACATATTGCCAGGATTCTTCCCGGTAAAGTCGCTGCTGGGTCCAGAGCCGCTGGCGGATCGATTCCCTTTCCTCTCCCCGAGTACCGTCAAGGCGTGCCTCCAGGGTCCGGATCTGTCCGGCAATGTCGACCAGGCTGGAGGGGATGGTCGGCTCCTCGGCCACGGTGCCGGCCGAAAGCAGCAACATGGTCAGGACCGCGATCCATCGGCCCGAAACCCTGGCCGGGTGCTCCGGCACGCCTGATTCGTCTTTGGGGTTCAACATGTCGATGGCGGTCTGTTTCGCTACAGTCTGTCCAGCAGCCGATGATAGGCCATGGCGGCCACCAGCGCAGGCTTGCGCATGATCGGGCCGCCGGGAAAGGCCTTGTGCGGGATGCGTTCGAAACAGGCGAGTTTATCCCGTTCTCCCATCACCGCATCCGCCAGCAGGGACCCGGCGTAGCCCGCCAGCGCCATGCCATGTCCGGAATACCCCTGGGCATGAAAGGCGTTGCCCGGCAGGCAGCCGATGTGTGGTGCCCGGTTGCGGGTGATGGCGACGAATCCCCCCCAGGAAAACTCGACACGGGTTCCGGCAAGCTGGGGGAACACCCTCAGCATGCGTCTTTTGAGGGATTCCTTGAGACGGATGGGTTCCAGGGTGGAATAGCTCACCCGGCCGCCGAACAGCAGGCGGGTGTCCGCGGACAGGCGATAGTAGTCGAGCACAAAATTGGTATCCGCCACCGCGGCGTCCCCGGGGATCAGGTCGCCCGCCGCCTGCTCCCCCAAGGGTTCGGTGGCGATGATATAGGTGCCCACCGGCATGATGAGATGCCTCAGGCCAGGGTGCAGCCGGTCCAGGTACGCATTGCAGGCATAGACCACGCTTTCACAGCGAATACGACCCCCGTCCGTCTCCACCACGCTCGCACCGCCGGAGCCGGACGCCACCCTGTTCACGGCAGCATCCTCATACAGCGCCACGCCGGCATCCCCTGCCGCCTTCACCATCCCGAGGGTGTAGTTCAACGGGTGCAGGTGGCCGCTCAGGGAATCGGAAACACCGGCCAGGTACAGTTCTGAGCGAAGCTGAGACCGAAGATCCTCTCCGGTATGGTAGCCAAGGGCCGGGTAGCCGTAGACCCTGTCCAGGTGCCCGGCCCATTCGGCCAGTTCCCTGGCATGCCTTTGCTTGACGCCCACGTGAAGATAGCCACTCCTCAGATCGCAGTCGATGCCGTGGCGCCGGACCCGTTCGCGGGTGTATTCCAGGGCCGCCAGACTGTGGTCCCAGAGTTCCCGGGCAGTCTCCATGCCGGCGAGCTTTTCCAGCACTTTCTGGTCGCAGGAATAGCCGGAGATGATCTGCCCCCCGCTACGGCCCGACGCCCCCCAGCCGAAATGCCTGGATTCCAGGAGCGCCACGCTCACCCCGCGTTCCGCCAGGCACAGCGCCGCCGAGGCACCGGTCAGTCCGCCGCCGATCACCGCCACGTCCGCCCGCAGTTCACCTTTGACCCTGCCGGCGTCGATCTGGTACCGGCGGGTGGTTTCATACCAGGATCGGGCGGTTTCACGATCCTGCCGGTTCAACGGACAGCCCCTGCTGATATGGACATGGCTTTCACAGATTGGTGGCGAAAGCGATTATCATAGCCTTTCGCCCGATCACTTCACAGCCGACATGACACGAAAAAAGCGCTCCAGGCGACCCGTCCCGACCGAGCTTCCGAGCCAGTTGCGCAACTGGCTGGACGAAAACAACATCGAGGAGATCGAGGCGGTGGTGCCGGACATGGCCGGCGTCGCCAAGGGCAAGATCCTGCCGGCGAAGAAATACCAGGACGATGTCGGATTGCGGCTGCCGGAAACCATTTTCGCGCAGACGGTGGACGGCAACTACCCGACACAGTGGGATGTCCTCGGCGACACCGACGGCGACATCTTCCTGAAGCCCGATCCCGGTACGGTGCGCCAGGTACCGTTCGCCGAGGATCCGAGCGCGGTGATCATTCACGACTGCTTCTATCTTGACGACTCCCCGGTCGACATCGCCCCGCGCCAGGTACTGCGCAGGGTGCTGGACCTGTACGAGGCCCGGGGATGGAACCCGGTGGTGGCGCCGGAGGTGGAATTCTACCTGGTCAAGCCCAACACCGATCCGGACTACCCCCTGGAACCCCCGGTGGGACGGTCGGGGCGGGCGGAAAGCGGGCGCCAGGCTTTCAGCGTGGATGCCGTCAACGAGTTTGACCCGCTTTTCGAGGATCTCTACGACTATTGCGAGATCCAGGAGATCGGAATCGAAACCCTGATCCATGAATCCGGCGCCGCACAGATGGAAATCAATCTTCTGCACGGCAACCCCATGGACCTTGCGGACCAGGTGTTCCTGTTCAAGCGCGGACTCAGGGAAGTGGCCATGCGCCACAAGATCTACGCCACTTTCATGGCGGCTCCCATGGAGGGTGAACCGGGAAGCGCCATGCACGTGCATCAGAGCGTGGTGGACGTCGGTACCGGGCGGAACGTCTTTTCCAACACGCGGGACAACGAGAGCAGGCTGTTTCGCTGGCATATCGGCGGAATACAGAAATACCTGCCGGCCGCAATGGCGCTGATCGCGCCCAACGTCAACTCGTACCGGCGCCTGGCCCCGGATAAATGGGGAACGCCCATCAACACCGCTTGGGGTTACGACAATCGCACCGCGGGTCTCAGGGTACCGGTATCCACGCCCCAGGCACGGAGGGTGGAAAACAGGATTGCCGGAGCGGACGTGAACCCCTACCTCGCGCTGGCAGCATCGCTGGCCTGCGGCTATCTCGGCATGGTGGAACAAATCAAACCGTCGCCGCCGGTCAGTACAAACGCCTACGGCGCCGAAAGCCAGCTGCCCCATACCCTGAGGGAGGCGGTAGATGAACTGCTGGACTGCGAGCCCCTTGGAAAGATCCTGGGCGAGCGTTTCGTCAGGCTGTACGCCAGCATCAAGCACCACGAGTACGATACCTTTCTCAACGTAATCAGCGCCTGGGAACGCGAGCACCTGCTGCTGAACGTATGAATCCGCAACGCAACCGACATCGGGCGAGGGAATTGCGCTGTAGGTAACTTCCTTAGTAAAGGAACGGTATTCGGAGGACCGTGGAATGCCTTTACCCCGGAAGGATGGCGTACAGGCTGGTTTCCTGGATCTCCTGTTGCCGGAGGTGCCGGATTTCACCCCAGGCACCCATCGGGGCATTTTTCCCGCGTCAGGCTCCGTTGGAAACGGACAGTCTTGAAAAAGTCACCACGAATACATCCATCAGCTATCCGTGGCCAAGGACAGAATTCGGCTCCATGCCGTGTGGCTTGCAGATTGCGATCCGCAAACCCCATATCCTCGGCCTCACTCTCACTATTCCTTGAAAGCCGCTGGATTGAGCGGTTTTCTTTTTGTGTAGAGGACACCCCGCTTGCCGTCCTCCACCAGATCCAAGTCGTGAACCTCGCCAATCTGCGGCCAAATCAGGTCCAGAAACCTTCCTGGCGCTCGTAGAACCGTTGCAACACCCACAGGCAGTGTTCAGCGACCTGTAGCCCCACACATTCAGGTGGCGTACTTGCAACGATATTGTTCCTGGCTGGGTGAGCGAACCCGAAACTGCGTTCAAATGCCCTGGCAGCCTCTTCCAGCGCAGTGCGAAATGCGACGCTCCTGGACTTGTTGCTACGCTTGGCAAAACAGATATGGACGTCGTCCGCCATGTGGTACAACTTGCGAAAGAGTTGCTTCACGAGCAGGTCGTAGTGTTCGTCCCGGCGATGGCGGAACGTTGCATCCCGTTTGTTCTGTTGCTGTACCTAAGTCGCCAGATCACGCTGAATACGGACCACTGCATAGAAGCGTAGGGGTTTTTTCTGTAGCAGCTTGAAAACTTCCCTGCGGGTGTCGGGAAGATCATCTTTGGCGTGAAATGCGACAGCCGTCTTGCGATTCTTTGGCTGCATCGATGGCACATCCTCGAAATACGGATCGGGCAGCAGTTCGGCCCGAAGAATCTCAAGATCACACGCAACCTCAGCCGGTTCGTGGATTCCACCTTGCCGAAGATAAAGTAGCTGGAACAGACATTACCGCCGATGGCGGCGATGCATGGATGACGGAAGTAGTTTACTCCCATTCCAGTTCTTCGAACACGCGCTGTGCGTTGCGACCCCTCAGTGAATCGAAATTTTCCAGGTAGCTGAAGCGGGACTGGTCGATCGTGCCAATCTCCTCGATACCGCGCCCGCTGTCCATAAACGTCCGGACGGCTCCCCGCAGGAAGATCAGGTATTCATAGCTGTCAGCCCTGGCCCTGTCCAGGTCTGCAGGCATCCCGTGCCCGCCGACCACGATCCTCGGCTGTTTCGCTGCCATGGCCTCAAACGCGGTGATCCAGCTGCGGTGGGCAGACTGCGGACCGATTCCCAGCATGCGGTCCATGTAGACGATGTCTCCGGTGAACATGATCCGGGTGCCGGGCAGCCACACGAAGCTGTCGCCGGGGGTATGGGCATGGCCTGCGTGATGGATCTCCAGGCTCGTATCTCCGGCCGTCATGACTTTCCGATCCGCAAAGGTCTCGTCAGCGTACACGGGCTCGGTACCTTCCACTCCGTCGCTGCCGACAAGATCGGTTAGACTGATCAATTGATCCCGCATGCGGTCCTTCTGGTCGACAACCGCCTTTTCGTTCGCCACGATGTACGCGCCCAACTCCTTGAAGTAGCCGTTGCCAAGCCAACGATGGTCCTGACCTCCGGTATTGATGACCACCCTGACGGGTTTGTCAGTGATCGCACGGATCGCTTCGTGAATCATCCGTGCGCCTTTACGGGTAGCGCCCGGGTCGATGAGCACGACACCCTCACTGGTGACGACAACGCCGAAGTTGGCATTGTTTCCCAGGTTTTGTGAGTCGCGGTTGGTCGTCGGACCAACCAGCACGAAGACATTTTCAGCAAGCTGTTCCGTCTTGAGTACGGGCGCGGCCTGGGCAACACTTGATATGCCAAGAATGCAAAAGACAAAATAGCGGATCAGTCTGTTCATAGTATGTCCCTTATGTTGCTCTCTGGAATCGGCAAGGCGCTGGCGGCAAGCCAGCCTGTGGATCGATCGGATCGGTTGTTTTTCCAAGGGTCACCAACTGCTTTGAGTAATCTTTCCGTCAGCAGCCTGTATGTCCGGTGCCCGCCATGAACGGACGCGGCCGTCCCATGGCGGCCGATTGCCAAATGAATATCCCTCCATTTCGTGAATTGCGTCCCGCACTTAGGAACATGATATTTTCGAACCCCATCCTGACGTAGTCCACCGGTACCTGGCGAACCGATCCGGACACCCTGCTACGGCAATCGGACCCTTCGGCGCCACATGGTGCAGCAGGTACTACCGTCAGATCATAACCGGGCATACCGGTGCGGCTGAATCCCCTGACTTGGATATCCCGACGCGCCCGGAAACCTGTAATGCCAACATGGTTCCCGTGTCGTGAAAGATCCGATCGGTCCCTGGAATGTGTATCGCTCCTGATCCATGAACCTGCATTCATCGTCCGCCATCCAATCCTGGCTGGGTGAAACCCGGGCAGTCGTTGTTCTCGCGGCGCCCCTCGCCCTGACCCACCTGTCGTACATGGCCATCATGCTGACCGATGTTGTCATGATGGGATGGATCGGCACCGAGGCCCTCGCCGCGGGCTCGCTGGCGCGCGACTTCTACTGGGTCCTCGGCGCATTCGCGATGGGCGTCCTGAGCGGCGCCACGCCGATCATGGCCCAGCACCTGGGCGCCCGCCGATCCCGGCACATACGGCCCGTGGTACGCAACGCTGCATGGCTTGCACTGTTGCTGACAATCCCGATCTCCATCGCCGCCTGGTGGTCCGGCCCGATTCTCGTGCTCCTCGGCCAGGAGCCGTTCATCGCCGGCTACGGCCAGTCCTATCTCCGTTATCTGCTCTGGGGTCTTCTTCCGACTCTGTGGTTCGCTGTCCTCACGGAGTTTCTGGCCGCCCATACCCGCCCAAAGGCGGTATACGTCGTTTCGATTGTCGGCATCGCGCTGAACGCACTGCTGGACTACGCGTTGATGTTTGGCAATTTCGGCGCACCCGAGATGGGGCTTGAGGGCGCCGGCGTAGCGAGCATCGTGGTCAACTGGTTCATGTTCTTCGCGCTCTTTGGCTTCGTCCTGAACGACCGGCAGTTCCGCCGCTACCGCCTTCTCGGCAACCTGCGGAAAATCGAGTGGCCCCTGATGAGCGAAGTGGTCAGGATCGGCAGCCCGATCGCAATCACCGAGATTGCCGAGATGGGCCTGTTCTTCATGACGACCCTGATGATGGGCCTGCTCGGCGTCGATGCACTGGCAGCCCATGCGGTGACCGCACAATGCTACGCCCTCGTCTTCATGATTCCGATTGGACTGGCCCAGGCGGGAGCCGTGCAAGTCGGACGTTCGGCCGGTGCACGCGACGCGATTGGCGTCACGCGCGCAGGATGGGCTGCAACGGCGCTGGCGGGAATCACCATGCTGGTACCGGCTGTCATATTCTGGTTTGGCGGGCGGTGGGTGGCGGGTCTGATCCTGGATCCGGACATGCCGGCCAATACCGCAGCGCTCGACCTGGCGGTACTCCTGCTCGGCGTGGCGGCGTGCTTCATGATTGTCGACGCCGTGCAGATCACGGCACGCGGCGTGCTGCAGGGACTCAAGGATACGGCAATGCCGATGGTGATCGCCGTATCCATGAGTTGGGGAATTGGACTTCCCACGGCGCTGGTTCTGGGCTTCTTCCTGAACTTTGGGGGGCCAGGCATCTGGGCCGGCATGGCAGTTGCCATGGCAGGGTCCGCGTGGCTCCTGATCAGGCGTTTCCGTCAGCAGGCGGCCATGTTCGTGGCGCAACTGTGACTGTGTCAAGGCAGGTTGCCATACGATGTCTCCTCCAGGTTGATACGGACCAGGAGTTGCTCAATCACATCGCTGATTTCCCGTCGCCTCAGCATCCGCTCTTCGCTCTTACCAGCCTCTGAATCCTCCCCGAAATCGCATCGGGCTACCCCCACCGGACCATTCTTCCGGTACCCCTCGACCATGTTGTCCCCGGCAAAACGATTACGAAGAATTGCCATGCCGCTCAGCGAAGAGGAGCCGTCGATCACCTTGCCCCTTGGCTGGAACACTCTGCGACGGTTCATCAAGGGATCGGGCTCCGTTTCGAAACACCGGTTGCACGGCCCGCCCATAGAGTTGTTGCGCGAGGCCGCGGGCATTCGAATGGGCCAGGGCTCACGGTCCGTGCGCCTTCAGTCACAGACCCGGTTGGACGGAGTTTCCGCAAGACGCATTGCAAGCAGACCGCCCGAGAAACCCGCTCCGATCACGATGTAATCGAATCTTTCCAAGGCGCTCCTTGCCTGATCTGTCGCCCGCGGTTACCGCCTGCCGGACGGACAAGCGCCTGCCCGGCACCGGATCCCGGGAACCGTTCAGTTCACTGAAACTCCCTGCCTGCTCACTTGCGCCGCACGACCGTGAACGACTCGTCAACGAACCACAGGCCGCCATGGCGTCCGATGACATCAGCAGTCGCTTCCAGGTAGGCGCCATCGGACATGGCGTCCGTAATGCGTTCATCGTCGATCTGGGCAACGTATACCGCGGCGTTCCACGCCGCCAGCCGCGTGGAGGTGCCGATATTCTCGGTGACCTCGTTCGGCATCACGTGCAGGGAAAAGCGGAAGAAACTGCTCAGTTCATTGTCGATGCTGTATTCGCGATCCGGGAAATCCACCTCGAACCGGGAGCGCAGTTCCTGCATGAGCATCGGCCCCGGGGTCTGGAACGGCTCCTCGCCAGGCCAGATCTTCCGGATGATCTCCATGCCCGGATCCTGACCCGTCGACTGGATCGTGATCATGCGCCCCCCTTTCGCCAGCGAGGCGGCGAGCGGCTGAAGCACATGTCGGACCTTGAGTTCGGCGGGATGGCGGGCGCGATACGGCTGCGCCGCGATCACCAGATCATAGCCTCCCGGGGGCTCGTCAAACCGGGGAATCACCGAATCGAGCGCAAACCTCTGATCCGAGCGGTAGAGTACGAGTACGGTTGGCTCGACGTAGACCGGGTTGCCCGTTTTCGGGCTCGTGCGAACCTTCCACCCATCGGCCAGGGTCTGGTGGAGACTGGCAATCTGCCGATCGAAGTCATGCGCGGTATGGCCC
The DNA here is from genome assembly GCA_965213885.1 of Candidatus Poriferihabitaceae bacterium. GTDB lineage: Bacteria > Pseudomonadota > Gammaproteobacteria > Arenicellales > Poriferihabitantaceae > VYFG01. Next base: position 841,559 of record OZ243919.1, on the reverse strand, counting down.
TCGAGGATGACCTCGCTCCATTTGACGAGCTTGCGCGCCTCCGGATCGGTCGGACACAGCCATGGAGCCTCGCGGTAGTGCATGTTGGTCAGCACCACGACGGTCTGGGGATGCTCGGAGAACCGATCGGGAAGCTTGTCGAGGGTGAGTCTCACATCCTCGAGACTGATTTCCTTGCCGACGACGAGAAACGGCACTGTGGGAAAGCGGCCGTGAAGCTGACGCAGTACACTGGCCATCACGGTACCGTCACCGGTACCCGCGTCGAACATCCTTAGTGCGGGGGGCTCGGGGTCAATCTTGCTGAGATCAGCGCCAATGCGCTCGCCGATCGCCCACTTCTCGCTGCAGGTGGTGACGAACAGAAGGTACTTCTCCCGGTTATCAAAGAAGCGGAAGGGGCGTGTGTCGTCGGTCGAATCGTTCATCAGGATCTCATTTCATGGGACGCTGAAAGGTAGTGCGGAATCCTTTCCCCAGTCAAGCCCTCCAACACTCCTACTGCGAACACGCCACGATACTGACGTCCAAGTACTGCCGGAACAGCGTCCCACAACCTGGAATTCTTGCACGCCCTGTACTGTTGTTGCTCGGATCCAGTACACAACTTCTCAATGAGCGGGAAAATAATGAGCCCGATCTTGCGTAACAGAACAGTACCGACACTCATTCCAGACATTATGGCCTGCCCGATTCCATGAGGCAGGAATCCTTGGGTTGGAGATAGAGGTCTGCCTCAGGTATCGTGGGTTACAAGGTTGACGTGCAGTGTCACCTACAAAGCGCTTGCGCGGTGCGGTAATTTACCAGCAACAGGAACCCGCCGGAAGCGACTCGGGGGCGGCTCCAATTCGTGCCTGAGCGCCGTAGGAATCTCCGACCTTCAGGCCGGGGAGGATGTCAATTCGGTAACCAGGTGCGGGGGCTGCAACAGGTGCGAAAGCTCTCCGAGGCCGCCTCCTATCGTGCTGCCCACCCGCAACCCCGATCATGCCCTTGCCTGCGCGAACCGGGTACTGGTGCTCACGGACGACACCCTGTGGGCAACGGCCCCCCGAAATGGCACTCTCCGGGGAACTGCATTCCAGCGTCCACCAAATAGATGTACGTCTTGCGCAGCTGCCGCACGGACAGCACGTGTGTGTCCCGCTACTCGACGGGAACCCCGGGAAGCGGTTCCGGGTCCGGAGACTGAGGGAAAACCCGCCCCAGGATCAGGAGGATCCGCTGAACGGCGATTGGCCGCCATCCATGGTCTCCATCCCACCGTCCCCGGCGGACAGGCTTCGATTCCTCCATGGAACGATACCGGACACCGATCCGGGTTGACTTCCATCGGCACAATTGATGTATTCAGCCCTGTCGGGAAAGGGGGTAAACGCATGAGTCTGACCGCGGATCTGATCACGCTGGTCCGGAGCAAGCCGGTCCGGGGAAACGACCTGGAGTTGGCTTCGCTCTGCCTGCTGGACACAGTGGCCTCGGCATGCGCCGGCAGCGCGACTCCGGTCGGCAGGCTACTGTGCGATTGGGCCACGCATTTCCCGCGGGACCGCAAGCGCGACGTGCTGCTGATGGGTGCCCTTTCCCATATCACCGAAACCGACGACCTCCACCGCGCATCGGTGACACACCCGGGATGCGTGGTGACGCCGGTCACCCTGGCGCTTGCCCGACCATGCTCCGCCAGCGGCAGGGACCTGCTGCACGCGATGCTCTCAGGCTACGAAGCCATGTGCCGTATCGGGTCAGGCGTTGGCCCCGCACACTACCGGATCTGGCACAACACCGCGACCTGCGGCCCGTTTGGCTCGGCAATGGCCGCAGCCACCCTGCTGGGCCTTGATGACGCGCAGACCCGGGATGCGCTCGGCAATGCCGGCACCCAGGCCAGCGGACTCTGGCAATTTCTCGAAGAGGATGCGATGAGCAAGCACCTACATGCCGGCCGCGCCGCCGAATCCGGGATGCTCGCGGCGGAACTCGCCGCCCACGGATTCACCGGACCTGCAGCCATACTCGAGGGTGAAAAGGGGTTCTTTGCCGGGACCTGTTCCGACCCTGTACCCGAACGAATTCTCGAAGAAGACGGTGCGACATGGCAGCTCGCGCAGACTTCGATCAAGCCCTGGCCATCCTGCAGACATACCCACCCCGTGATCGACTGCGCACTGGAACTCCATGACCTGCTTCATGGCGCTGCGATCAGTACCGTAGAAATACAAACCTACCAGGCAGCGCTCGATCTTTGCGACTGTCCCGCGCCCAAAACCGAATACCAGGCCAAGTTCTCACTGCAGCATACTGCCGCCACGGCAATCCTCGATGGTTGCGTCGGACTCGACTCGTTCGGCCCCGACGCCCGCGTCCGCAGTCTGGAGTTGTGTGGCGTGACCTCGGTGCAGGCCAGGGACCCTTTTCGTGCCCGCTACCCGGATGCCTGGGGTGCTTCGGTATCGGTGACCACCATGCAGGGCGATATCCTGCAAGCGGAGCGACGCGACTGCAGGGGCGATCCGGGGCTTTCGCTCGGCCCGGACGAGATGCGCGCCAAGGCGCTCGACCTGATGCGGTTCGGCGGTCTTGACGGTAAGGAGGCAGGGCGCCTGTGCGATGACATCCTCTCAGTGCCGCACCAGGCCGCGCCACCGGACCTTTTTGATCGGTTTTTCCAGCTCTTCAACTAGCCCACAGCCATTTCTGCTCAAAGGTCATGCGTGCGTTTCTGATTGCATGGACATGCTGATTCCTGTCTATCGGAAGGAGTGAATTTGCAAGGGGTAGCGTTTGGGTTGGAGGGTTCATGAAACCATTCAACGATCGAGCCGACCCGGAAAGGGAGAATGACATCGTCCGAAAACAGTGTAAGGGTGCGGAGCATTCGGCAGGGGCGAGCGGGAGATTCAACCCATCGCTATCATTGGATGCAGAGACGGACCGGCGCGGGGTTTTCGGACCCGCCCCGGACCATCATTTCACCGTCATTGACCGGAGTATTGAGATGACAGGCAGGATGACGATCGAAGAATTGAAATCCACATTCCAGGACGGTTCCATCGATACCGTCCTGGTCTGCCTGGTGGACATGCAGGGGCGATTGATGGGCAAGCGCTTCCACGTTGCCAATTTTCTGGAAAGCGTCCATGAGGAGACCCATTGCTGCAACTACCTGCTGGCCACGGACCTGGATATGGCGACGCCCGACGGCTATGCCTCGACCAGCTGGGAGGCGGGATACGGCGACTACGTCATGAAACCCGACCTCGACACGCTTCGACCCATGCCCTGGCTGGAGGGCACGGTGATGGTGCTGTGCGATATCCTGGATCGCCATACCCATGAAGAGGTGGCGCATTCCCCGCGTGCGGTATTGAAAACGCAGGTGGCGCGGCTGGCCGGGATGGGCTATGTCCCGATGATGGCCACCGAGCTTGAATTTGTCCTGTTCGAGAAGAATCTTGACGAACTGCGCGCCGGCGGTTACCGCAATCTGAAGCCGTTTTCCGGATACAACGAGGACTATCACATCCTGCAGACCACCAAGGAAGAGCATGTGATGCGCCCGGTCCGCAACCATCTGTGGGCCGCGGGCATCCCAGTGGAGAACACCAAGGGCGAGGCCGGGGTCGGCCAGGAAGAGCTGAACATCAAGTACGCCCCGGCGATGGACACGGCGGACTACCACACCATCGCCAAGCATGCGGTCAAGGAGATCGCCTGGCAGAACGGGCGGGCCGCCACCTTTATCGCCAAGTGGAACCATGATGACCTGGGCTCATCGAGCCATGTACACCAGTCGCTGTGGCAGGACGGAAAGCCCGCGTTCTTTGACGAGGGTGATCCCCTGGGCATGAGCCGGCTGATGAGGCAGTACGTGGCGGGCCTGGTGAAATACGCCTCCGACTACACCTATTTCCTGGCACCCTATGTGAACAGCTACAAGCGGTTCGTGAAAGGCAGCTTTGCGCCCACCAGGATCATCTGGTCGGTGGACAACCGCACCGCGGGCTTCCGTCTATGCGGCGCGAACACCAGGAGTGTACGGATCGAATGCCGGATCGGCGGCTCGGACATGAATCCCCACCTGGCCCTGGCCGCGCAACTGGCTGCCGGAATCCGCGGGATCGAGGAGGAGCTGGCGCTGGCGCCGCCCGCGGTCGGAGATGTCTATGCCGGCGACGACAACGGCTCGATCCCCGGGAACCTGCGCGATGCCCGCGAGACACTGACGGGTTCTGCCATGCTGCGCGCCGCGCTCGGCGACGAGGTGGTGGACCATTATGTCCGTGCCGCCGAATGGGAACTGGAGGAGTTCGACCGGGTCGTCACCGACTACGAAATTGCACGGGGCTTCGAGAAAGCCTGACCGACAGACAGATTCCAGATACCGCCCCGGACTACTGCACGAAACCTGGAGGATGATATGAACCGTGTACTGACCTGCATCTCACCCGTTGACGGCTCGGTCTTTGCCGAGCGGGAAACAGTCGGCCTGGCCGAGGCCGAGACCGCGGTGGCACACGCCAAGGCCGCCCAGAAGGCCTGGGTCGCGCGTTCCCTGCAGGAGCGGGCCGACCTGGTTGTTGCCGGTATCGACGCGCTCGGCAATATGGGCGACGGGATACTCGTGACCGAACTGGCCCACATGATGGGCCGCCCGGTACGCTATGGCGGTGAATTCCGCGGCTACAGGGAACGTGGGGAATACATGGCATCGATCGCAGCCGAGGCGCTGGCGCCCGCCAGGATCGAGGACAGTACCGAATTCGAGCGCTGGATCGAGCGCGTGCCGCATGAGCTGATCCTGGTCGTGGCTCCCTGGAACTATCCCTACATGACCGCGATCAACACGGTGGCACCCGCGTTGATTGCCGGCAGTGCCGTCATGCTCAAAATGTCCACCCAGACGCTGCTGGCGGGCGAACGCATGGAGCAGGCCTTCCGGAAGGCCGGGGTACCGGCGGATGTCTTCCGGAATATCTATCTCGACCACGACACCACCACCGGCCTGATCGCCGCCAACCATTTCGGCTTCGTGAACTTCACCGGCTCGGTGGGCGCCGGCGCGACCATGGAAAAGGCGGCTGCGGGCACCTTCACCGGGGTGGGCACGGAACTGGGCGGCAAGGACCCGGGATACGTACGAGCCGATGCTGATCTAGACGCGGCGGCGGAAACGTTGATCGACGGGGCCATGTTCAACTCGGGCCAGTGCTGCTGCGGCATCGAGCGAATCTATGTCCACGAAAACCTGTTTGATGCGTTTGTGGAAAAGGCAGTCGGGATCGTGAACGGCTACCGGCTGGGAGATCCCCTGGACGAGGAAACCACCATCGGACCGATGGCGAACGTGCGCTTTGCCAACGAAGTTCGAGCACAGATCGCCGAGGCGGTGGAGGCCGGTGCGAAAGCCCATATCGAAACCTTTGCGGAAGATGATGGCGGGACCTATCTTTCGCCACAGATCCTGACTGACGTCACCCACGACATGCGGATCATGATGGACGAGAGCTTCGGGCCCGTGGTGGGCATCATGAAGGTATCGTCGGATGAAGAGGCCATTGCGCTGATGAACGACAGCGAGTTTGGCCTGACCTGCTCGATCTGGACGAGGGATGCGGGAAAGGCGGCTGAAATCGGCAGACAGATCGAGACGGGCACGGTGTTCATGAACCGCTGCGACTATCTCGATCCGGCATTGTGCTGGACCGGCTGCAAGAACACGGGACGTGGCGGCGGGCTGTCATTCATCGGGTACCACAACCTGACCAAACCGAAATCCTTCCATCTGAAAAAGGTGACAACATGATCCGGCCCGGCAACCGGCCGACTCATGGCGCCATCAGGTTCGGTGCGGGCCGGATTGCCGGGCCTGGATCACCGGGCAGGAATCAAACGGTATTTCCCGAAGCGGCAATACCCAACGGAACTTAAGAAACATGTCTCCGAAAGAGCAGGGTGCATAAGAATGATCCAGTTTGACTTTTCCGGCCGCTCCGCTGTCGTGACCGGTGCCGGCGGCGGCATGGGCGGGCAGATTGCCCTTGCCATGGCAGCATCCGGTTGCCGGGTGACTGCAGTTGATCTCAAACCGTGCCCTCAATCCCTGGCCGGACTGGACAACGTTGTCTTCGTCCAGGGCGACCTCACGGACGAGGCTTTCGTCAACGGGTTCGCCCGGGACGCCTATGATCGCACCGGCCGACTGGACTACCTGTGCAACGTGGCCGGCGTTCTGTGGTTCGACCGGGACAAGTCGGTGTTTGAAATGGACCTTGACGTATGGGACCGGGTCTTCGACATCAACCTCAAGTCCATGGTGTACACAGCGCGGGCCTGTACTCCCCTGATGAAAGCGTCACCCGATACCGGTGCCATGGTGCATTTCTCGACCAACCAGTGGATGCGCGGCGACCCGGTTCCACAGGACGCCTATGCGACCTCAAAGGCGGCAGTGAGTGCTTTTTCACGGTCATTGGCGATGCAGCTTGCGGCAGACGGCATCCGGTCGAACGTGATCTGCCCGGGGCCGACGCTGACGCCAATGCAGGCCCGCTGGGATACCGAGGATGTGCAGAATCGGGTTGCGGAGAAAATACCAATCAAGCGGCTTGGCACTCCGAAGGATATGGCCAATGTCGCCATGTTCCTGCTCTCCGAAGGCGCAGGTTACATTACCGGGATTGATGTGGCGGTCGACGGCGGTCAACTGCTGAAAGCTTAAGCTGAAGTCCCCGAATTGAAATGATCTAACATGTTGCTTTTCTTGAAAAAATATTACCGCCTTCAATCCAAGTAATACATGTACCGGCCGGCTGGATGGGCCGAGGGAAGCAACGCCATGGCCAGGCCTGACGAAACCAAGTAAATCAATAACCACTACAGCAAGAGACGGATTTCTCTGGTTGGAGCTTCGCTCTGTGCCTTCAGGGAATTGGGCAACGGCCTTGATCGGTACTACCGCAAGCCAGACCGGCTTTCGGCCAACCTGCATCAGTATCTTCGGAATCACGACCTACTTCCGAGCGAAAACCATACTGTCAACAGCCTCCGCCGCAGTTTCGAAGATCGCCTGGCCGCCGTCGAAACTCCTGACAAGCTACAGGCGCTGATGGGATACCGCCATGACCATCCCGTTACGGGAATGGTCATGGCCTTAGGCAAAAGCTCAAATGGCTTCAGAAGATCGCTCTGAGCATGGAGACGGCAAATCCTATCCACCAATAATGGTCTATATATAGTTCACGAAAGTGCTTTACGATCTATATAAAGATCGTTCTTTACCTTGACAGCAGCATCAATAACTACTACTTTGATTCATATGAAGCTCATAAAGCAGTGTGATGAGCTATATACAGATCATTTTTGAACGATGCCAAGATCAATTACACGCACTTACTCCCGCTATAGCCGCGATGCAATCGCATTGCTCGGTGGATTAATCCGTACAGCGCGAAAGGAACGCAAGTTGACCATGCAGGAAGTGGCAGACCGTGCGAGCATTTCCAGAGGACTCCTGCAACGTATTGAAAAAGGCGATCTCAAGTGCGAAATCGGTGCCGTGTTCGAAGTGGCCATCATTGTCGGGGTCAGGCTGTTTGAGGCCGATGAGAGAACTCTGTCCAAACACCTGAGCCAGACCAAGGACAAACTCGTGCTGTTGCCGAAGTCCGTTCGCAGGAAATCCAGGGCGGTACACGATGACTTCTAAACACGACAAAGAAGCCTTTGTTTGGATTTGGCTGCCCGACGAAACCACGCCAGTGGTAGCCGGACGGCTGGAAGCGGACAACGGCAATGTTCTGTTCAACTATGGTAAGAGCTATCTGGGGCGCATCGGCGATCAACCCTCTGCAATTCCGATCTACGAGCCCGAGTTGCCATTGCAGGCCGGAGCGTTGCCACTGCCGGAAGGATTTACCATGCCCGGATGTATTCGGGACGCTGCTCCCGATGCGTGGGGCCGGCGTGTGATGATCAACAAGAAGCTGGGACTCAAGGGTGCTGACACTGATACAGCCGAGTTAGACGAACTGACCTACTTGCTGGAGTCCGGTTCCGACCGGATCGGTGCACTGGATTTTCAGCGTTCACCGACCGAGTATGTGCCGCGTGCCGCCAACAACGTCAGCATGGAAACATTGATTGAATCCGCTGAACGTGTCGAGAAAGGCATTCCGCTCACACTCGAACTGGATCAGGCTTTGTTCCATGGCAGCTCCATCGGCGGTGCGCGTCCCAAAGCCTTGATCCAAGATCAGGAAAAAAAATACGTCGCCAAGTTCTCATCCAGTACCGACCTCTATAGCGTGGTCAAGGCCGAATTCATCGCCATGCGGCTGGCGCAACTTGCCGGACTGAATGTCGCGCCAACAAAACTGGTCAAAGCTGCGAACAAAGACGTACTCCTAATCGAGCGCTTTGACCGTCAGCCTAAAGATGGGAGCTGGTCACGCAAGGCCATGGTGTCCGCACTGACGCTACTTGGGCTGGATGACATGATGGCGCGATATGCCAGCTATGAAACGCTGGCAGAAATCATTCGCCACCGTTTCACTGATCCAAGGGATACGTTGAAAGAGCTGTTTTCTCGGCTGGCTTTCAACATTCTATGCGGCAACACCGACGACCATGCCCGTAACCATGCTGCCTTCTGGAACGGTCATTCCTTGGCCTTGACGCCAGCCTATGACATCTGCCCTCAGGGGCGTACAGGCAATGAGGCATCTCAGGCCATGCTGATATCGGGCAACAACAATATGAGCCAGTTCAGTACCTGCCTGGAAGCGGCGAGTCATTTCCTGCTTTCGCAAGACGATGCACGCGCTATCTTCAGCAATTTGACCGAATCCATCGAAAAGAATTGGGACTCAGTATGCGACGAAGCCGAATTGAGCGAAGTAGACAGGAAACTGTTCTGGGGAAGGCAGTTTCTAAACCCCTATTCGACCGGGCAATAAGCAACAGCCCTGAAGAAACCCATTGATCCAAACGACAGGAAGGAAATCTGTTCCAAGCCCGGGGGCGGGATTTGCAATGGATCGGAGCATGCTCTTCGATGAACCGGTTGCCGAACTGCCGGAATTCCTGAATCACATGACGACAATCAGGGCAACGACAAGCAGCGAGGCGGCCTCCACGAGCTCGATCATGGCGCCTGCCACATCTCCGGTAAATCCCCGCAACCGCTCCATGGCTGCCCAGCGGACCAGAAAAAACGCCACCGCCGCCGCAACCAGCGCCGGCACCAGGACGATACCGAGGAAAAATACCGTCACGACAATGCTGCCCGCCAGGCTTGAAAACAGCCAATAACGGTCCCGGGCCTCGGGGCGCAGGGAGTCCCCGAGGCCGCCGGGACGCACATAGGGCGTGGTCCCGTACAGGATGATGATGGCAATGCGTCCGATCACGGGAACCGCTGGCAGGAACACCGCCGCACCCGCCTGGAACAGGGTGCCCAGCGAAACGAGTTTCAGGCCGAGAGCCAGGATCAGGGCCACGATCGCCATCGGGCCGCAGGTGGGATCGCGCAGTATGTACAGCGTCCGATTCGGGTCCCTGTGTCCACCCATCCATGCGTCCACGCTGTCGGCCAAACCATCCAGATGAAGGGCGCCGGTCAGTACCACCCAGATCACGAGCACCACCATTGCAGCCAGCCATGGGGATTGGGGAAGCGCGAACCAGGCGAACCAGAGCAGGATGCCGATCACCAGCCCGATCAACGGCAGGAGATACAGTGACTGCCTTCTTTCCGCCTGTGTCGCATCAAGCAGGTCCCCCGCAGGCAGCAGGGTCATGAGACCAAGGGCCACCCGGAATGAACGCCAGAGGGAAAACAGGGCCGGCGGGAGCGAATCCAGGCGCATGTCAGGCATCCCGGATGGGCCCTACGCCATGAAACAGCAGGCGCTGGGGCTGGTCTTCCCAGGCCCGGGCAATTCGGCTGATACAGGCATGTGGAACATTGATTCGCATGTGCAGTCCCTCCCGGTCCAGCACGAAGGCAAGGATACTGAGAATGACACCGCCGTGGGTGATGATCAGGATGTTATCACCGGTTTCACCGGTGCCGGGTGCCAGATCCTCCGACAGATCCCGCCAGGCACCCAGCACCCGCTCGTTGAAACAACGGAAATCCTCGCCGCCGGGCGGCGTGAAGGCGTAGGGGTCGGCGAAGAACCGTTGCACGGAATTCCCCTCCGACTCCAGTACCGACTGGATGTTCCTGCCCTCCCATTTGCCGAAATCATATTCCGCCAGGCGCTCGTCAACTGCCAGTTCTATCCCTCTTTCCCGGGCAAGATGTTCACCGAACCGCCGGCAGCGGATGAGGGGGGATGCAATGACCCTGGACCACCGGTGCCCGTCCACCGAGGCGACCATCTGTGCGTGACCCTCGGGACTCAAGGGGTCATCCAGCCTGCCCCGGAAGACACCCTCCTTCAGGGTGCGGCCGTGTCGCAAAAGATCGATATGGCCTGCAGAACTCACTGGCTGTCGGCCCCGGAGACGCCGGCTTCGGCGAAAGTGGCCATCTCCCGGTGCAAGTCGAGGGCAAGTCTCACCAGGGGAATGGCCAATGCGGCACCGCTGCCCTCACCCAGCCGCATCCCGAGGTCGAGCAGCGGTGGACTCCCGGTTTCCCGTGCGAGAGCTGCCTGGAGCGGTGCATGGCCCGGCTCCGCGGAAAGATGGGCAAGCTGCATCCATTCGCCCGACGATGGCCGGATCCTGACTGCTGCAAGAGCCGCCGCGGACGCGATGAACCCATCCACCAGGACCGGCAGTCCTGACTGGGCGGCGGCGATGTAGGCGCCGACGAGCGCGGCGATCTCGAAACCGCCCAGCCGCTGCAAGACCGACAATGGATCCGCAAGCCCCTCCCGGTGATAGTCCAGAGCCCCTGCCACCACCCGTGCCTTCGCTTGAACCCCAGCGGCATCCAGACCGGTTCCGGGACCCGCCACGCCCTTTGGATGCAGTCCAAGAAAGACGCAGGCCAGGGCCGTGGCCGAGGTGGTGTTGCCGATCCCCATCTCACCGCAGGCGAGCATGTCCGCGCCCCGGCCAACGAAGCGTTCCACCGCCATTCTGCCCGCCGCAAGCGCCTGCTCCAGCTGGTCCTCCGTCATGGCCGGGCCGCGGAGAAAATTTGCGGTTTCGGGCGCGATATACGCCCGGACCACGCCGGGCAGCGGGCCCGGATCATTGACCGTCCCCAGATGGACCACCTCCAGCATGGCCCCCAGTGACCCGGCGAGCACGCTGATGGCGGCGCCGCCCGAGGCAAAGTTCCGCACCATCTCTCCGGTCACGGCCTGGGGGAAGGCCGACACGCCCTCGGCCGCAATGCCATGGTCAGCGGCGAACACCGCCACGGCGGGGCGATTGACCGCCGGTGCATCCCCCATCCATCCGCAAGCCCGCACCGCCAGGCGCTCCAGCGCTCCCAGGGAACCCGGGGGCTTTGTCAGCATGCGCTGGCGTTCCTCCGCGCGCGCGACGGCCGCCCGGTCGATCCGCCGAGTTGCCTGCTGGTGCCAGGGAAGCGTTTTGTTCATGACGTAACGTGGCAGGTGGAGTGGAGTGGTTTACGGGTCCAGTTCCCGGAACCGGACAATGTCGCCGCCATGGCACGGGCCCCGTGCGGCCGGAATTCCGTCAGTGAACCAGCAGGTCGGCCAGTTCATTGATGCTTCGAAGCTCCATATCCGGCCCTCCCGGTCCTTCCCAGGGATTCCCGTCCGGGTTGATCCAGAGGGTTTTCATCTGGACATTGGCGGCACCCCGGATATCGCGCTCGGGATCGTCGCCGATGTGCAGGAATTTTTCCGGCGGCATGCCCGCGGCCTGCGAGGCCGCGAGAAAGATCGCAGGATCCGGCTTGGCGGCGCCGACGCCGGAGGCGGTGATACTGAAATCAAAATAGTGGTCGATGCCGATGCGCGCAACGTCCGCGTTGCCGTTGGTGATGGTACCGCAGGTATACCGTTCGCTGGCGAGCTGGAGGATTTCGTGGGCGCCGTCGTACAACTCGATGTCATTGCGTGCCGCGAGAAAGATATCGAAACCCTCCTTTACCAGGTGTCCGCGGGGGCAGGCGAATTCATCCGCTAGTTGTTCCAGCCAGCGCATCCTGAGCCAGGTGACATCATGCGCCATCCCGGGAAGTCCGCAGAAAAAGTCCCGTCGATGGTCGATCAGGCCATCGAACGTGAAGGTTGCGGCGATCCGCGGATAGTGCAACCCGAGCCAGTCATAGAAGACGGACTCAGCCTTGAGGATCACCGGGAAGCACAGCCACAGAGTGTCATCCAGATCGAACGTGACGCACTCGATTTCCTGGCCATCCACGATCATTTGCCGGCCCGCTCCGCTACCAGTGCCTCCAGGGTATCCTGCCATACCCGGTAGTAGTCGTCGCTGCCGGCGATCGGCCGGCGGCGCTCCCGCACGGCAATCCGACGCGCAAGCCGGTCCGACCATTCCTGCCAGGTAAAGAGGCCCGTCGCGTGAAGGTTCACGGCCATGGCAAACGTGCGCGCCTGCCACGGCGCATCAAAAACGGGCTCCCCGCACTCCTGTGGCTGGGACGGGTGCAGTCCGACCATCGATTCGGTCCGGGATTCCGCCTGCCGGCCGGCTGACGGAACAGCCGGGTCCGCCGGATACCCTGCAGGGTCCTCAATCGTCATTTCCGACGATATAGGGCTCGAAGACATCCACGTAGATCACTGCACCCTCTTCCGCGAAACCCGCCCCCCAGAGTTCATCGCCCGTAAAGCGGACACCGTACAGGTGATGGGGGATCCTCTTGCCGGACGTGGCATGCTCGTCCGGGAACACATGTGCCCCGTGGCAGGACATGACCTCCCCGGAGCGTCCCCGAATATACCGCGGCATCCGGGTATGGTTACGGGGATGTTCGTTGACGATACGAACCCGGTCGCCGACGCGATACCGCCCCGGACCCTGCGCCTCCATCAGCGTCGGCCCTCCCTGTTCCAGGATCTCCTGCACCCGGTACCCGGGGACGGGATCGAAGACCCTGCCTTCCCCGGAACGGCCGCTCGACAGCTCCTCGGGAGTCACCAGTCCGATCTCCACCAGCAGCGATTCGAGCCCGTGCAGCCAGTGTTCGTAATAGCTGCTGCCAAGGTAATGCGCGGGCTCCATCCGCTCCCGGGCCGACCGGGACATGTCCAGGTTCCACTTTCCCAGCATTCCGCAGGCCAGGGTCAGGCGGAATACGCGTTCCTCCCAGGCATGCGGGAAATGGGCCTCCTGGCTGCGGTCGATGGTGCCGAAACCATGCATCCCGCCGAGATCATGGGCGCCGTCCATCAGGGCGCCTCCACGAGCGCGGTGCCGATCATGGCGTCGCGGTGCACCAGTGCAGCCAGCTCCCCGGTCGACAGGTGCTCCGTCCCCCCGGGACGGCGCGGCAGCACGAGGTAACGGATTTCTGCGGTGGAATCCCACACGCGGATTTCGACGCCTGGATCCAGGTCAACCCCGAACTCCGCCAGCACCGCCCTTGGCTCACTTACCGCCCGTGCCCGGTACTCGGAGGACTTGTACCAGGCGGGCGGCAACCCCAGCACCGGCCACGGGTAGCACGAACAGAGCGTGCAGACCACCATGTTGTGCACTTCATCGGTGTTTTCCACCACCACCATATGCTCTCCCTGACGGCCCGTGTAACCCATCTCCCGGATGGCACCGGTGGCGTCCGCCATGAGTCGTGCCTTGTAGTCGGGATCGCTCCAGGCCCGGGCCACCACCCTGGCGCCATTCCGCGGCCCCACCCTGTTCGTGTAGGTATCCACCAGCCGGTCCATGGCCTGGACGTCCACAAGCCCCTTTTCCAGCAGCAGGGCCTCAAGGTCGCTTACCCGGCGTTCGATATCCCCGGGCGAAACCGGGTGATGGGAGGGTTCGTGTTCGTGGTTGTCATCTCGCATCGTGGTCTGCCCCTGCCCTGTCGAGAGGAGTGGATTTTCCCACAGATCGGATAAGGACAACAGGTTGCCTCCAGGCTGGCAGTCACAGGGAATCTCCCTGCAATCCGGCGGCTTTCAGTTGAGGCTTCCCGCTGGCTTTGACTGCGGGACCCGGGACTGCCCGGTCCGCACAGGCTTGAGGAGGTTCTCGACCAACGCCGCCAGACGGAAAAGTTCACGGTCATGACCGCGGGGCATGGCCAGCATCAGTCCCACCGGGGCTTCACCATCCCGGTGACAGGGCAGGCTGAGGGCGCATCCGTCAAAATAATTCACCGAAGCAGCGTTTCGAAGGCAACGCAGGTTGACGTCGCCGATCCTGTCCGGATCCCGCGTCTCCGACACCGCCGGGGGTATGCAGACTGCCGTGGGATAGACCAGTGCGGACACCGACTTCTCCTTGAAGGCGGCATCCAAACGCCGGACAAGGCATGCCTTATCACGGTAACGGCATTCCTGGTCCTCAAGGCTCACGCTGCGCCCGCCGCCCATCCGCTTGCGCACAAAGGGGTCGTACTCATCGCCGCGGCTCTCCAGTCTTTCCGCGTGGTCCCGCCAAACCTCGAACGGCACCACCGGCCGCTCGAGAAACATCCGGATGCTGTCGTCGATGACAGACATCGCCTGGCGCTCGATCGCGATCCCGTCCGCCGCCAGACGGTCGAGGGCGAAGGAAAATGCCTGCTCCACCTCAGGATCCAGTCCGGCCAGGGCCACGCCGTCGGGAACCATCAGCCTCGTGCGTTCCGGCTGAGAGGGCACCAGCGTCGGCAGGCTTCCGTCGAATGCACCCGACATCAGGTGATCCAGGATGAAGCAGGTATCCACATCCACACCCAGGGGGCCGGGCGCATCGGAGGTGGGGGAAAGCGGATAGACGCCTTCCAGGGAGAGACGCCCGAAGCTTGGCTTGACGCCCACGATGCCATTGAACGCCGCGGGAATCCTGCAGGAGCCGGCAGTGTCGGAACCCAGGGTGCCCGGCACGATGCCTAGCGCCACGCTGACGGCACTGCCGGAAGAAGATCCACCGGGCAGGCGACCGGTCTCACGATCCCATACCGAGAAAAGCGGCGGATGGTGCGGATTCAGACCCATGCCGCTGAAAGCAAACTCGCTCATGTTGGCTCGCCCGAGGAACAGCATCCCCGCCGCCCGCAGGTGGGAGACGACCGCCGCATCCTCGGATTCGACCGGCGCGGAATCCTGCAGTACCCTGGAACCGGCCAGCGTCCTTTGGCCCCGGACGTTGAAAAGGTCCTTGAGCGTCACCGGGACACCCTCGAGCGGTCCGGCCTGCCCTGCGGCGCGGCGCCTGTCGACCTCCCGCGCCAGGTCCGCAACCCGGTCATCAAGCATGATGAATACGCCCTCGGCTTCCAGCGCCCGGTTGTACCTTTCCCCGACCAGCGCGGTAGCGGTCATCTCGCCGGTCGACAGGGCGTCCACCAGAAATCGTATGCCTGGATTCTGCGTTTTCATGGTTCTGGACAGATGGTGATTTTCCGGTCCCCCGGGGCCATCGGCCGGGCCTCGCTCCCGGGCAGGGCTCCCGGAACCGCCCCGGTCTTCGCGCTGTTTTTTCCCGGCATCCGAACCATGCCGACTGGGGTACTCATTTTGCTGTCTTTCTCGGAATGATTGACGGCCGACACCGCTGCAAGGTGATGTTCCGGTTCGCCGGGAGAAATACGGATTCTACAGCTGTTCTGCCATCAACCGACCGATCTCTGAGCCGATGACCAACTCGTTGACCATACCAAAATACTGTCTTCTGCGCTGACCCTTCCTGTCAATGAGTACGAAAGTGGGAGTACCCTGCATTTCATAGTCTCTCATGGTAACGGGTATCCGCTCTCCTTCATTGCGCAGGTCGATCCCGACGGGGAATCGGTATCGGTACTCGTGCAGGAAAGCCTCCAGTGCCGATTTGCTTCCCTGGACTTCGTGGTGTTCGAAAACGGTATGAAGGCCGATCACCGCGACCTCGTCGGCACTGAACGTATCCCGGATTTTCTGCGCCAGGGGCAACCCGTGACTGACGCACCCCGGGCAAAGCATCTGGAAAGCCTCGATTACGACGATCTTTCCCGGAAAATCCTGTAATGAGAGCGGCCTGTCGGAATTGAGCCACTCACGGACTGTCCAATCGGGTGTGGTTTCTAACATTTTCAGATCCCGTATCAGCGGAAGAAACACGTGTTGTATCGCATCTGTCCCCTTTCCCGCCGCAAACACGCCCGTCATGACGTGCCGATAGTCGCCTCGTGCGTCTCAAACAGGATCACCGCCAAGGTCAAGACCGCACCGGCGGCGAGCCGCGCGTGTCACGCCGTCAGGCCGGACATCGGTTCATGCTGACCGTGCCCCGTGCCGTAGAGGCCACGTAGTTCGGGGAGACCCTGAACGACGGTCGCGAGATTACCAACTTGAGATACCCGGAACAATCTCCCGCGTAGGTTACATGCATCGGGGGTAATTTTCCTCACCTTTATTTGAGACATTATTTTGGACATATAATTTATAATACTTGAGTCAAAATAATTTTAACTTATTATTTATATTAATATAATATGAAAAAACAATTGGACATTTTCTCTAATACAATCGAGGACATGGTTGTGGAAACCCATCGATCCGGGATTTTCCATTTCCAGGTCGGGTTGGACAGGTCCGTCATTACACCACTCATCGAGAGAGTGGAGGACAACCACGCCATGTTTGCGTCGGTACCGCTGCTGCCGCAAATCGCCATGGATTTGGAGCGGGAGGTCTTGGTCTCCAGCGTATTTGGAACCAACACGATCGAGGGTGGAACAATGTCAGAAATGGAAATCAGTGAAATCTTCAGTCATGACCCCCAGGTCGAAGAGATCACCACCGAAAAGGAACGTCGGGTGGTGAACCTGAAACGGGCATACGAACATGTCGATTGGCTCATCCAGAATACGGACAATGTAGTCGAGGGCCGCCGTGGGCTTTCGTTTCTGCTGAGCGAGGAAATCATCATCGAACTGCATGGGATGATCACCGGCGGGCTCACCCATCCATCGAATATGCCCGGCAGATATCGCGACAATACCAAGCAGGCGAAGACTGTCGTCGGCGATTCCGACCATGGCGGCGTCGATACACCTCCCCAGTGCCTGGAAGACATCCGGATGCTGATGCGGCACTTCATCCAGTGGATCAACAGCGACTACATGCTTGAGCAGCACCCCCTGATCAGGGCCCCACTGGCACATTCCTATTTCGAACGGATACATCCGTTTTTTGACAGTAACGGGCGGGTTGGAAGAGTCATCGAGGCACTGCTGCTCAAAAGCTCGGGAATGGCGTTTGCACACTATGCGCTGGCAAGGGCTTACCTGGAACACATCGACGGGTATTTCCTGGCATTCAATACATCACGAACACTCGAAGGGAAAGATCGAAAAGTGGCGAACACGCCGTTCGTGGAATTTTTCCTGATACGCCTCAGGGAGGTATTCTTTTCTTTGCATTCCCGGGTAAATCAGCTACTCGGATTCGTCCTGTACGAGAATTATGTTTCGTCCTGCTACCGGGAAAGGACAATCAACGAACGCCAGTTCATGATCATCAACAACCTGCTGCCAAGGGGAACCGACCACGCGCTCCGAATGATCCAGACGCAGCCTTGGTATACGGGGATGTACGAGAAACTGACCCGTAAAACACGGGACAGGGACTTGCGTAAACTGATCGATCTCGGCTTGATATCGGTTCAGGACAGGGAGTTGAAATTACTGGTTTTCCGGCAATAGGGCCTCGGAATCAGACCCCCACCGAAGGAGGGCCTGCATCAGGTACGCGGGCGGTGGAGATGGCCTCGGATCAGGAATCCTCGGACTCGCCGACGAGTTCCTCGGGCAACACCAGGTTCAGGATGATCGCGATGATGGCGGCGGGCAGGAGCCCCGAAGTCAGCAGAACCTTTGCAGTGCCCGGCAGGTGCTGCAGTGCGCCAGGCTCGAGCTGCAGGCCGAATCCGATCGACACGGAGACCGCAAATATCACCATGTTGCGCCGGTTCCAGCTGACGTCCGAGAGCATGTTGATGCCCGCGGAAACCACCATGCCGAACATCACGATGACACCGCCACCGAGCACCTCGATCGGAATGGTTGACACCAGTGCCCCCACCTTGGGCACAAAGCCCGCAACCACCAGCAGGATGGCGCCGTATGTCACGACGTGCCGGCTCATCACCCCGGTGATCGCGATCAGGCCGACGTTTTGCGAGAACGAGGTGTTCGGCAGCGCGCCGAACAGGCCCGAAACTGCCGTACCGAGTCCGTCGGCAAACGTCGCGCCCTTGATTTCATCATCCGTCGCCTCCCGGCCGGCACCGCCCTTGGTGATTCCGGACACGTCGCCAACCGTCTCGATGGCGGAAATGAACGCCATCAGGCAAAAGCCGATAATGGCGGCAGCGGAAAACTCGATACCGAAATGCAACGGATTCGGCAACGCGAAAACAGCAGCCCGTCCGACGGCATCGAAGTTCACCATGCCCAGTGCCAAGGCTACGAGGTAACCGGCGATGAGCCCGAGCAGCACGGCGGCCACAGAGGCCATGCCGCGAGTGAAGAACTTCAGCCCCAGTGTCACCACGATCACGACGAGTGCCACGGACCAGTTCAGCAGGCTGCCGTATTCAGGCTTCCCGATCGCGGGTACGCCGCCGGCGGCATATTGAATCCCGACCTTGAGCAACGCCAGCCCGATCATCATGACAACGAGACCGGTCACCAACGGCGGCAACGCAAACCGGATACGGCCGATAAACGGGGCAAGGCAGGTGTGAAACAGGCCACCGACGAGCACCCCGCCCATGACCGCGGCCATGGCATCGACCCCCTTGCCTGCAACCAGCGGAATCATGATCGGTATGAACGCAAAGCTCGTGCCCTGCACGATCGGCAACCGCGCTCCAACCGGCCCGAACCCGATTGTCTGGATCAATGTCGCAACGCCCGCGAACAGCATCGACATCTGGATCATGTAGATGAGGTTCGGGAATTCCGGCGAATTCGAGCCGAAGCCGAATCCCGCCGCACCTGCAATGATGATCGCGGGTGTCACGTTGCTGATGAACATCGCCAACACATGCTGGATGCCGAGCGGAATGGCCGATGCAGGCGATGGTGTGTAGTTCGGGTCTCGAAGCTGCTCGGGCGTCCCGAGTTTTGGATTGGTCAAGGCCATGGTCTCTTCACCCCCACGAGTACGATGTAATGACGCAGGTTTTCCATTACCCGGTGCAGTGCCGGCGGGCCCCGCCGGTTGCCGTACATCATACCATGCGGAGTACATCTCCTCCACTGACTCTGACTGACTCTGGCTCTGGCCAGATGCTTGCCCGGACCTGTTGTCGCCGGATAACTACTCGGGACCTGGGGCCAAGGAATTTTTCATTTTCGGCCATTCACACATAACCCAACGTTGATGACTAAGGACCTCGCCGGATGGTCATTCCGGGAGCTGTATCCTGATCGTGATCACGCGTCGCCATGGTCACAGGGTGCCGGAATGAAGAAAATCGCCCGGATGCCGGCCGTTGCAGACGTTGGCGCGTAGGACTTCCACCATCCGGGTTGTTATGATTGCGCTCCCCGAAACCAACTGTTCCGTCACTACCGCCATGAAGGGGACCCACGATTACCAGGACGATCCGCGCAATGCGTCCATCCTGATCGATATCAACGGAGAGCTGTATCCCCGGGACCAGGCTAAGGTCTCGGTCTTTGACAGCGGGTTTGTGCTCGGTGACGGGATCTGGGAAGGACTCCGTGTCCACAACGGGAGGATTGCCTTCCTGGATCAGCACCTGAAAAGGCTGTACGAGGGTGCCAAGACCATCGACATGGAGATGGTCGTGTCAACGGAAGAACTGGAACGGCGGCTCCGCGATTGCCTGCGGGCAAATGACATGACCGACGACGTGCATATCCGCCTCATGGTCACCCGTGGCGTCAAGGCAACACCCTACCAGGATCCCAGGGTCACGATCTCGCCGCCCACCATCGTGATCATCCCGGAATACAAAACCGCCCTGCCGGAAACGCTGACCCGTGGTATCCGGCTCTTTACCGTCCATGTCCGCCGGGGATACCCGGATGTCCAGGACCCCAAGCTCAACAGCCATTCCAAGCTGAACTGCATCGCCGCCTGCATCCAGGCAGCCAAGGCCGGAGCGGACGAGGCATTGATGCTGGATCCCCATGGCTTCGTTGCCACCTGCAACTCCACCCATTTCTTCATCGTCCGCAACGGGGAGGTCTGGACATCGAGCGGAGACTACTGCCTGGGCGGCATCACCCGGGGCAACATCATCCGGATCTGCCGCGATCACGGCATTCCCGTCAGCGAGAGGAATTTCAGCCTCACCGACGTCTACGGGGCCGAGGAAAGCTTTGTCACCGGCACCTTCGCGGGCGTCACGCCGGTATCGGAAGTGGACGGCCGCGTCATCGGCGACGGCCAGCGCGGCCCCCTCGTGGAACGGCTGCAGCAGCTGTACCTGGAACTGATCGAAAGCGAATCATGACCCTGCGGGTCGCCATGTGGTCTGGTCCGCGCAACATCTCCACCGCGATGATGCGCGCCTTCGAAAACCGGCCCGACACCGAAGTCTGGGACGAGCCCTTCTATGGTCACTACCTCCACAGGACCGGCATCCCACATCCCGGGGCCGAGGAAGTCATCGCGGACCAGGGGATGGACTGGGAAGCGATCGCCGGTCGCTGCCTCGAAGATCCGCCCGGGAGATCCCCGGTCTTCTACCAGAAACACATGACCATGCACCTGCTCCCGGACATGGGCAGGGACTGGATGCGTGGCCTCGTCAACTGCTTCCTGATCCGGCGCCCGGACCAGGTCGTCGCCTCCTACAGCCGCGTCCGTCCCGATATCACGGTCGAGGACGTTGGATTCCGCCAGCAGGCCGAGCTCTACGATTACGTGGCCGGAACCGCAACCACCCCGCCAATGGTGATCGACAGCAGGGACTTCCTGATGAATCCAGTGCCCATGTTGAAAGCCATGTGCGAACAACTCGGCATCCCCTATCTCGACGCAATGATCGCCTGGCAACCGGGGCGGAGGGACAGCGACGGGGTATGGGGAAAATACTGGTATGACTCAGTGTGGAAATCCACCTCGTTCGAGCCCTATCGGGAAACGAAATCCGATCTCGAACCGGCCCTTCGCAGGATCGCGGACGCAGCGGAGCCGTTCTACCAGTCGCTTTACCGGCGACGCCTGTTGGTCTGATGCGTTTCGTTTCCTATAACATCCAGTACGGCACGGGCCGGGACGGGGGGGTGGACCTTGCGCGGATCGCGCGGGAAGTGGCCGGCGCCGATGTGATCGCGCTCCAGGAAGTGGACCGCTACTGGCCCCATACCGGCATGATCGACCAGGTCGTGCTGCTGGCGGAGCACCTGCCCGCGTACTTCTGGTCCTACGGACCCGGGGTGGACATTCACGTCGGCGGGAGCCGCCCGGACGAGGCGCGCCGGCGCCAGTTCGGCAACCTGGTGCTGAGCCGGCATCCCATTCTGAGAAGCCGCCATCACCTCTTGCCGAAGATGGGCAGCGTCGACGCCCTCAGCATCCAGCGCAGTACCGTGGAGGCCACTATCGATTGCGGCGACACCCGTCTCAGGATCTACTCGGTACATCTGTGCCATCTCTCTTCCGCCAGCCGGCTGCCCCAGGTAGACCGCCTGATCGATATCCACCGAAGCGCC
Organism: Candidatus Poriferihabitaceae bacterium; assembly: GCA_965213885.1. GTDB lineage: Bacteria > Pseudomonadota > Gammaproteobacteria > Arenicellales > Poriferihabitantaceae > VYFG01. The sequence goes on along the minus strand of OZ243919.1, from coordinate 819,775 downwards.
GTGCACGAAGGTGCCGCCATGTGCGGAAATCTGTCCGGAATTCCCTATGAAGCCGGCGTCCACGACCAGTCCGTGCCCTACCCTGCCATCCTGATGGGTGATTTCAACTGCCAGCCGGATTCGCCGGAATACGACCGGATCGCCGGACCCAGAAGCGACTACGGCGGCAGGATCACCCCCGAGGATGGCTTCGTCGATGCCTGGGTTGCGGCGGGCAATGACCGGGCTGAAGGCCATACCAGCGACATACGCGATGTCCCTGCAATCCTCGACTACTGCTTCGTGAGCCCCTCCATCCGGCAACAGGTGCGAAGCTGCCGCATCGATACCGCTGCCACCGGTTCGGATCACCTGCCTCTCTGGACCGAAATTGACTTCTAGGCCCCCGGACACCCGCCATCCATGACCCGCGGTCAGCTCGGGATCGTACTCGCGACGACCTTCCTCGTCTTCTGTACCCTGTACACACCCCAGCCCATCCTGCCGCAATTGGCCAGGGACTTCGACATTCCCATCACCAGCGCGGCGCTGATGATCACGGTGGTGCTCCTGCCCCTGGGCATTGCACCGGTTCTCTACGGCTACTTTCTCCAGGCGGTGCCTGCGCGCACCATGCTGCTCGCCGCCCTCTCCCTGATTTCTCTCGGCCAGCTGGCACTGTTTTTCGCCAGCGAATTCTGGCAACTGCTGGCACTGCGCTTCCTCCAGGGCCTTTTGCTGCCGGCCCTGTTCACCGCCGCCATGACCTACGCCGCCAGCATGGCGCTTCCCGGACGGATACGCGCCGTCATGGGTATGTATATCGCAGCCACCATTGCCGGAGGATTCGGCGGCCGGGTACTGTCCGGCTTCCTGGCCTCCACCGTGGGATGGCAATGGGTTTTCCTCGTTCTAGGGCTCTCGCTGCTACTCCCGGCGTGGTTCTGCAGGCGGCTGAGAGCGGATGCCAGGCTCAATTTCGACCGTCTCGATGCCAGGGCGGTCGGGCGGGTATTGCGGGTGCCCAACTATGCCTGGTCCTATCTCGCGCTGTTCACGATTTTCTTCTGCTTCACCGGCATCCTCGCCATGCTGCCGTTCCGCATCGAAGACATCCGTCCAGGCACCGGCAGTTTCGTCATTTCGCTGGCCTACATCGGCTACATGATCGGTATACCTGTGGCTCTTTCGAGCAACCGCCTCGTCGCATGGTTTCACGGCGAACAGATCGTCCTGATGATCGGTGCCGGTACCATCTTGTGCACCCTGGTGCTGTTCCTGGTGCCGAACATGACGTTGCTGTTTGTACTGATGCTGGTGCTTGCCGCGGGCATGTTCCTGATTCATGCCACCCTGTCCGGTTATCTCAACCACACCGCCAGTGAGCACAAGGGCGTGGTCAACGGTATTTACGTGTCGGTCTACTACCTGAGCGGAACACTGGGCTCCTGGCTACCCCTGGTCATGTATCGCTGGATGGGCTGGCAGGGTACGGTACTGGTGTTCGTCATGCTGGCCCTGCTGTCCATCTGGTTCTTCCGCTGCCTGTCCAGATAGCCCGTCGACTGAACCGATGCCAGGGGGGACGGCCCATGCTGCCAGGTCATGAACGGAAGGCCGCCCGAGCCGTTTGATTTCGATGCGGCCAGCGGGTACCATCCAGCCCCTTTTTGACCGCCCCAAGGGAATGCGCAAACCCCTGATCGCCGGCAACTGGAAGATGAACGGGAACCAGCCCATGGCCCTCGGGCTCTGCCGCGACCTGGTGTCGGGCGTCGCACCCCTGGCGGGCATCGACGTGCTCCTTTGCCCGCCTTCGACGCTGCTCCACCGGGTCAGTGAAGCGGTAAGCGGCAGTATCATCGCTACCGGCGCCCAGGATATCGATGAACATGAACAGGGGGCATATACCGGGCAGGTTTCCGCCGACATGGTACGGGATGCCGGCGGCAGTCACACGATCCTTGGGCATTCCGAGAGACGCGTTCTTTTTGGTGAAAACGACGCGCGGATCGCGGCCAAGGTAAATGCCGCCCTGTCCCGTGACCTCGTGCCCATCGTCTGTGTGGGCGAGTCCCGGGAGCAACGTGAAAACTGTCGCACCGATGCAGTGGTGCTCGGCCAACTGGATTCGATCATCGGGCAATGCGGCATCGGAGCATTCCTCAGGGGCGTCATCGCCTACGAACCCGTCTGGGCCATCGGCACCGGCCTCACCGCAACCCCGGCCCAGGCCCAGGAGGTTCATTCGCTGATCCGCCGGAGGCTTGCAGCCCACGATGTCGATATTGCCGCCCGTTGTCGTATACTGTACGGGGGAAGCATGAAACCGGACAATGCCGCCGACCTCCTGGGTCAGCCGGATATCGACGGCGGACTCATCGGTGGCGCTTCCCTGACCGAAGACGACTTTCTTGCCATCTGCCGGGCAGCCGCCGACAGGGCGGTACCGGATTCCGGCTGACAAACATTCCATATACCATTCATGTTTTCCAACCTGCTGCTTGCCGTTCACCTGATCATTGCCGTGGCAATCGTGGTCCTGGTCCTGTTGCAACAGGGAAAGGGAGCTGATGCCGGGGCGGCCTTCGGCGGAGGCGGCGGTTCCTCCCAGAGCCTCTTCGGGGCAAGGGGTTCCGCCAACTTCCTCAGCCGTACCACTTCGATACTGATCACCCTGTTTTTTGCCACCAGCATAACCCTGGCGCTCTATTACTCGAAGCAGGCCGGTCCCCGCAGCGTTCTGGAAGGATCCGTGCTGGAGCAGGCGGAAACCCCGTCGGACAGCGACGTCCCCTCGACAGACAGCGCCAATGAACTGGCAACCCCCCAGGAAGAATCTGACATCCCCGCTGCACCGGACAGCAACTGATTCATCGATTTACGCGGACAAGGGTATAATCCGACAAGGAAAAATCGCCGAAGTGGTGGAACTGGTAGACACGCAGTCTTGAGGGGGCTGTGCTTCACGGCGTGAGGGTTCGAGTCCCTCCTTCGGCACCATTTTGATGTTTTCCGGCGGATGCCAGGATACGTCAAGGGACTACATAAATTCTATAGTAAATTCATAATCTTATAGTAACTGCCCCCAATTCCCGGTGATTTGCCATGTGCATGACATCGTTCCACGCACAGGCCTGGTGCCGAATCTCGAGTGACCTCCGCTCAATGGCGACTCCCGGAGACTACCCCCTCGTCGCCGTCCAGATCGCCCTTGCCGGTGATGCCGTCCATCTCTTCACAAAGCACCATGCAAGGCCCGTACCCACAAAAGGGTGAATGGCCGCAAACCAACAATCCTCGGCCGCAGGGCCTGAGTAGTTACAACAATTAATTATTGTTCACACAAAATCCGTAACCATATCGCAACCGGATTTACTTCATCCAAGGGCCACGCTTGCGCGCGATTGCATTGGATGGCATGATTTCCCGCATCCCCACCCCAAGGAACATGGGTAATGCACCACCGCCAGCTCCCGATCGGCATCCAGGACTTCCGCACGATCCGGGAACAGGATTGTTACTACGTTGACAAGACCCCCCATATCCGGCGGCTGATCAACCAGGGGCGGTATTATTTCCTCTCCCGGCCGCGGAGGTTCGGCAAGAGCCTTCTGGTCGATACCCTGCGGGAACTGTTCGAGGGCAACGAGCCCCTGTTCCAGGGCCTCGACATCCATGCGCATTGGGACTGGTCTATCAAGCACCCGGTGGTGCGGCTGAGCTTCGGCGGCAAGTACGACAATCCCCACGACATCGACGGAGACATTCTCGATCAACTGGAAATCGCCGAACGTCAGGCCGGCCTCGAGCCGACGCAATCAACGGTCACGGCCCCCAGGCGGCTCCGGACACTCCTGGACCGTCTCCATCGGACCACCGGCCGGCAGGCAGTCGTCCTGGTGGACGAATACGACAAGCCGATCCTGGACGTCATCGACAACCCCGAACTGGCCAAGGCCAATCGGGACTACCTCAGAGGCTTCTACGGCATCATCAAGGACAGCGCCCGGGACGTCCGCTTCGTCTTCGTCACCGGGGTCAGCATGTTCTCCCGGGTGAGTCTCTTTCCCGGTCTCAACAACCTGGACAACATCAGCCTCGACCCGGAGTTCGCCACCATCTGCGGATATACGGACAGGGACCTCGACACGGTCTTCGCTCCGGAACTTCCCGGGCTCGACCGGGACCGGATCCGGGAGTGGTACAACGGCTATCACTGGCTCGGCGACGAGAAGCTCTACAACCCGTTCGACCTCCTGCTGCTGTTCCGGAAACGTCGGTTCAAGCCCCACTGGTTCGAGACCGGTTCTCCCACCTTCCTGTTCCGGATGATGATGGAGCGGGAGGTCAGCCCGATGGAACTGGAGAACCGGGTTTCCGATGAGGAGTTGGTTTCCACTTTCGATGTCGAGAACATCAGCATCGATGCACTGTTGCTCCAGACCGGATACCTGACCATTACGGAGATGGAGCAGGACGGTGCCCAGACGTTCTATACCCTTGATTATCCCAATCTCGAAGTCCGCCAGAGCCTGAACCAGGGCTTGTTGGGTTATCTGGGCCGGCAGGGCAAGGAGGTGTCGGACCGGGGCAAGGCACTCGGCCGTCTACTGGTGGCCAATGACTTCGACGGGTTCGCGGATCATCTTCGATCATTCTTCGCTGGCATACCCTACCAGTGGCAGGGTGCCAACAGTCCGGCCCGCTACGAGGCCTGGTACGCCGGGATGCTGTACGCCTGCTTTCGAACCATCGACCTGGACCTTCGGGTGGAGGACTCTTCCGGCAGGGGCCGTGCGGACATGGTGGTGCTCCACGGCGGTCAGGTGTTCGTGTTCGAGTTCAAGATGGCCGGGGGGGAGGGGGACGGTGATGCAGCGGCCCAATCGGCAATCGATCAGATACAGGCGAAGGGATACGCCGAGAAATACCGGGACCGGGGGGAGCCGATCCATCTGATCGGCGTGGCGTTCAGCGCGGAGAATCGGAACCTGGCGGCGGTGAAGGTGGCCTCGGGCCGACCTGAAAGCCCTCTCATCGTATGACTTCCATGAGCCGGAAGCGGTTATGTTCACCACAATGCCACGATTGCCATTTCTGTGGCCCGAAAAGTCATCCATATGTCCGGAAGTTAGCGAATCGGATATCTGCGGCGAATTGATTGACAGGGGGACTGGTAAAGGCATAAGACAATAGGCGGGTGACTGTGCAGTTCTGATCTCGGAAACAGCATCACCGACTGCCGTGTTTTTCATGAGCCACCACCGCGTCAAGCTGGATCGTCACCAGTAGCTCCGCGCCCGCCGGGCTGCGCTTGAGCACTTGGCCGGGTCTTGCCTCGTCTTCGGTAATTTCCTGCGGACAGGTCGGCCACGGCAATTTGTCATCAGCAGTAACGCAATAGGGTATTGACTGCAAAATGGCCATCCTCGATAAATAGGATGATACAAATTCCCGGAAAGAACTCTGAGAAAATGCCGTGCAATCAAGATTGCGGGTGCAGATTTCCCACAACAGCGCGATCAGGCCCCAGGCCGGGGATTGGCCGGGAGGCTATGGGTATTCGCCGATTCAATCCGCTGGTCACCAGGATGATCGACCCGGCCATGCAGATACCCATGCTGCCTTAGCCTTGTACGTCATCCTCAATTTCCAGCACCAGATTTAGCGCCAGGAGCCGGTCCAATGAACGAATTCACCCACATGCTGGATTTTTCCGAAATCCGCGCCACCCTGGAAAGCTGGATCGACAGCCATGTGCTGGTCGTCGACAATGCGATTCAGGCCGTGCTGATCCTGCTGTCACTGGCGGCCGCCCGGCTGCTCGGACCCCGACTCAGACGTGTCATCGGGAATTTGTCGGAGAACCAGACCAAGCGCGTCGAGGTCCAGGGGGTTCTTCTCCGCCTCGCCGGGCTATCCACACCGATCGTGGTCCTGGCTTTTCTGTGGATCGTGGCCGAAGCAGGGATGCAGTCCGCCCTGTTCGGTCATTACCTGACCCAGACTGCGGCAATTCTCGCCGGGGCCTGGGTGGCCATCCGCCTGGCCTCCGGGATCATCCGGAACGATTTGCTGTCCCAGATCGTGGCCTGGACCGCGTGGAGTGTCGCCGCGCTGGCGGCACTGGGGCTGTTCGATGCCGCAGTGACACTACTCGACGGCGTCGGCATGACCTTCGGGGAAGTCCGGATTTCAATCCTCTCCCTGGCCAAGGCGGCCCTGATCCTCGGTCTGCTCCTTTGGATCTTTGCAATGGTGTCCACCGTGCTCGAGCGACGTATCGGGCAGTCGAAAGACCTGACACCGTCGGTCCAGGTGCTGATCACGAAAATCATCAAGATCGTCCTGATCATCCTGGCATTCCTGATCACAATCGGCGGCCTGGGAATCGACCTCACCGCCCTCACCGTGTTCGGCGGCGCTCTTGGGATCGGTCTCGGCATTGGGTTGCAGAAAGTCGTGTCCAACCTGGTCAGCGGTCTCCTGCTGCTGATGGACAAATCGATCAAGCCGAACGATGTCATCGCGGTCGGCGGCACCTATGGCTGGGTCGCGTCCCTCGGCGCGCGCTACGCGTCGATACGGACCCGCGACGGAGTCGAATACCTCATCCCGAACGAGGAACTGATTACCCAGCGGGTGGAGAACTGGTCACACAGCGACAAGGCTGTCCGGCTCAACATTCCGGTGGGCATTGCCTACAAGTCCGATTTGCATCTCGCGATTGAACTGTGCCGCGAGGCCTCCGCCGGCGTTCCACGGGTGCTGTCCAGCCCGGCCCCGCGATGTCTGCTGATGGGTTTTGGCGACAGTTCGGTCAACCTGGAAATCCGGCTCTGGATCGATGACCCGTCCGAGGGGCGGTCCAATGTCATCAGCGAAGTTCTGCTCCGTGTCTGGGACCTGTTCCACGAGCACGGAATCGAAATCCCCTTCCCGCAGCGGGATCTCCACCTGAAGTCGAGTGACGTTCCTTTGTCCATGCAGACCGCCACAAGGGCCGGGCACATCAAGGAGGCATAGTACCCATAAGACCTGACTGGGAATGCGATCAACACTCCATGCAACCGATTCAATGGCATGGACCGTGAATGTGTGCAGTTGATCAGGCACACCATTCGATACGGGTTCGGCAGCGACCAGCGTACTGCCATCGTCGCGCAACCACACGTCATTTCGCCCAGCAGACCAAGTGCGTGCCAGTACAACGCTCCCACCCAAACAACGACAGCTTTACCCTGCCACCACAGGAGTTCTCATACTCTTGGACCTAAATTTTTGTTTCGGCGGAAATTCCTGGAGGGGATGAATTCGTCTTGCAATCACCCCCGGGGCAGCATGTTCCCGGGGTCGTAGGCGGGTACGCTCACCAAATTCGCGGGGCACATACGCCCCAGCACCTCGACGGCAAGGGAGCCTTCCCGTTTGGCCGCATCGGACGGGAGCAGCAGGAATGACAGATTCCGTCCGATCCGGTGCCCGTAGGAGCCGGAAACCGCGACGCCGATCCGTTCGCCTTCCAGGAATACGGCTTCACCGCCGATGATGTCGGTGTCGACGGTGTCCACTTCCGCGTAAAGAAGGCGGTGCCGGACACCATCCCTTTGTTGATTTACCAGCGCATCCCGGCCGATAAAATCACGCCCTTCAAGGACAACGAACCGCTCCAGGCCAAGTTCCCAGGCGGTATTCTCTACAGTGAGTTCGCCGCCCCAGGCCCTGTATGCCTTTTCCATGCGCATGCTGTTCATGGCATAAAACCCGAAATCCACGGGCGGTGGGATTTCCGTCAACCCCTTCAGGGCGTCGTACAGGACAACCTGGTCGTCGATGTCGTGATGCAACTCCCAGCCGAGTTCGCCGGTGTAGCTGACGCGCATGGCCAACACGTCTTTCCCCGCCACCCTGATGGATTGCGCGGACAGCCACGGAAATGACCCGTTGTCCAGGCAGGTACCGGTCAATCCCGACAGGATGTCCCGCGAGGCAGGGCCCGCGAGCCCGAGAACGCCTCGGGAACTGGTGATGTTTTCAATGGCGACATCAGCGCTCTCCGGGAGGTGGCAGCGAAGCCAGTCCAGGTGGTGCGACTCCGCGGCGGCCGCGTACACCAGGTAGTACGCGCCATCCTCCAGGCGCGTGACGGTGAATTCGCACTCCACCGAACCCTTCGGATTGAGGCAATGGCAAAGGCGGATCTCGCCTCCCCTGCCCGGCAGCCGGTTGGCGGACAGCCGGTCGAGAAACGCGGTGGCATCCGTGCCACTGACACGCAGCTTGCCAAACCCGGATGCATCGATCACACCAGCGTGTTCCGACACCGCCTTCACTTCCCGCGCCACGGCATCGAACCATTCGGTGCGACGGAAGCTGAGGGTGTGCTGCTCATCGCCGGCGGCAAACCAGTTTGCCCGCTCCCAGCCGTAGACACAGCCGAACCGGGCGCCCGCCTGTTGCAGCCGACCGTAGACAGGCGTTTTCTTGGCGGGACGACCGGCGGGCCGTTCCTCCAGCGGGTAATGGGTTGCGAACTGCAACGCGAAAACCTCCACCGCCTTGTCGACACGATAGTCGCGACCGGCATAATCGCCGAAGCGTCTGGGGTCGAAGATGCCCATGTGCAGGGGCGGCTGCCCCTCGACCATCCATTCCGCCAGCAACCGGCCCGCACCTGCGCCTTCGCCGATACCGAAACCGCTGCCGCAGGCAAGCCAGGCATTTCGCAATCCCGGCGCCGGGCCGATCAGCGGCTGGCCGTCGGCGCAATAACTGACGGGGCCGTGCACGGTGGTCCGGATTCCCGCCTCGTTCAGCGCTGGGATCCGTTCCATGGCATCCGCCATCAGGTGAGCCACCCGCTCGAGTTCAGGATCGAACAGTTCCATGCCGAAATGCCCGGGCACCCCGTCCACGGACCAGGTCCGGGGCGTCTCCTCGTAGGCGCCGAGTATCAGGCCATCCCGTTCCCGGCGGGTGTACCACTGAAAGTCATGATGACGCACCAGGGGAATGCTGTCCACCGGGCAGGCGGCGATATCCGGATGATCCTCGGTGACAATATACTGATGCAGCATGGGGGTGACCGGCAGGTCGAGGCCGAGTAGCCTGCCCACCTCGTTGGCCCAGAAGCCGGCTGCGATAACCACATGCTCGGCAATGATCTCGTGCTCTGGTGTCCCGAGGCGCCATTCACCGGACGGTGTCCGGTCGATGGTCTCCACCGGGCTCTGCCGGAGAATACGGGCGCCGCCCGCCCGCGCCAGCCGCGCCATGGCCTGGGTGGCCTGGGCCGGGTCGACGTAGCCATCGGTGGGTTCATAGAGGGCACCGAGCAGCCCGTCGACGCCCATGAGCGGAAAGAGCCTGGTGATTTCGGAAGGTCCGATCAGCTCGAAGTCGATACCTGCCTGCCGGCCGACGGAGATTCCGTGACGGAATTCATCCATTCGGTCCGGGTCGTGGGTCACTCGGAGGCCGGCGCAGCGATGATAGCCCGTGGGCTCCGCACCCTCCTCCTCCAGACGGCGATAGAGATCGGTGCTGAACCGGCGCATGTAAAGATGGGTCGGGCTGAAGCTGTAGTGGGTGCAGAATCCGGCCGCGTGCCAGGTGGACCCGGCGGTCAGTTCGGACTTCTCGATCAGGATCACGTCACGCCAGCCCTTCTCCACCAGCTGCAGGAGCAGGCCGCAGCCGTAGATGCCGCCGCCGACGATGGCAACCCGCGCGTGATTCCTCATGTCCGCATCCTGCTGCCTGCCGGATCGTAGGGGGCCCGTTCGAGCATACGCAGGGGAAACCGTTCGCCGGCGACCTCGACGGCCCACCTGCCCTGGTCCGACCCGTCGTCGTCCGCAGCAACATAGCCCATACAAAGCGCCTTGCCGGTACGAAAGCCGATGCCGCCGGACGTAGTCTGTCCCACCGGTGCTTCCCCGCGGAAGATGGGCTCGTCATGAAGCAGCAGCGGCGGCTCCGGCGCCAGCACCTCGAACAGGCGCCTTGCCGTTTTCGGCGGCGTCCCTACCTTCGATGCCAGCGCTGCCTTGCCGATGAAATCGAATCCGCCTCTCATCCGCACCGCGAACATCAGCCCGGCCTCCAGGGGGTCGTCATCGGGGCCGACGTCATGCCCCCAGTGAACGTGGCCCTTTTCCAGGCGGCAGCTGTCGAGACAGAAATGGCCTGCGAAACCCATGGACCTGGGCTCCATCTCCTCCATGACCGCATCCAGTACGGACTCGGCCTGCTCCACCGGGATCATCAGTTCCCAGCCCCGCTCGCCGACATAGCTGATCCGACTGGCCCGGATTTCCGCGCCACCGACGGTAACCTGCCGGGACGTTGCGAAGGGGAATGCGGCCAGGCCGGTATCCACGCAACACAGCGCCGCGAGCAGTGCACCGCTGGCTGGCCCCATCACCCCCAGGACGGCATGCGCCTCGGTCACATCGATCACCATGACTCCTGCGGGCAGCCGCTCGCGCAGATGATGATAATCCTTCACCCGGGTGGCGGCCCCGGTCATCACCAGCCAGGCCTCCGGAGCAGTCCGGGTCAGCGTGCAGTCACCCTCGATACCGCCATCCTCGTTCAGCCACAGGCTGTACACCATTCGCCCCGGGGCAACATCAATGCGGTTCGTGCAAATGCGCTGCAGGGATTCCAGGGCGCCGCCCCCCTCCACCAGGAACTTGCTGAACGGAGACAGTTCGAACACCGCTCCCGATGTCATCAACCGGCTGGCCTCGCGCCCGGCTGCCGGCCACCAGCACTGGGGACCGTAACTGTAGCGGAAACCCTTCTCATCCTCTCCCCGCGCAAACCACAGCGGCCGCTCCCAGCCCGTGGGAGCGCCGAACACGGCCCCGCAGGCGGCCAGCTCGGCATGCCAGGGGCTGCGTACCCGGTCCCGCCCGGTGCAATGCTGCCGGTAGGGCCAGTGAACGTCGAACTGGCCGTGAACGGACTCCGGGATACGGGCATCGAGAAAATCCGGGTCGTTGTCGCCGGGCAGGAAGCGCCGGATGTCCACCGACCACAGCTCCCGGTCCGGACGGTCGCAGACCACCCACTGCGCCATGGCCCGTCCCACCCCGGCGGAAGACATGATGCCGATTGAATTGAATCCCGCGGCAACGTAGAAGTTGGCAAGGCCCGGCGCTCGTCCCATGATCTGCCGGGTGTCCGGGGTAAAACTTTCCGGCCCGTTCATGAACCGGGAGATGCCTAGCTCCGCCATCACCGGCACCCGTCGGATACCCGCCTCCAGCATGGGTTCGGCGTGGTCCCAGTCCTCCGGGAATTCCAGGAAATCCACCCCGGAATCCACACTGGAGGGATCCCAGACACGGGCATTCCGCTCGAACATGCCGAGCACCAGCCTGCCGGCATCGCCCTTCAGGTAGACGCCGCTGTCGAGGTCGCGGACCACCGGGCAGGGGTCCGGCAGCCCGGTGACCGGCCGGGTGACGATGTACATGTGCTCCACCGCCCTGAGCGGCACATCCACATCCACCAGGGCGGCCAGTTCCCTGGCCCAGAGGCCTGCGCAGTTGACCACCGCACAGACGGGAATCTCCTCCCCGTCGGAAAGCGTAATCGCCACCACCCGGTCACCGCGCCGGACCATGCCGATGACACCGGCCTGTTCGCGGACCTCCACGCCGTGATTGCGGGCGCCGCGCGCGTAGGCCATGCAAAGGTCCACCGGGTTGACCTGGCCGTCCTCGGCGACCCAGAGCGCGCCACTCAACCCCCCGACATCCAGGTGGGCAATGTGCCCCCCCACCTCCCGCGGCGCAACGACACGGGCATCCAGTTCATGCATCTGTCCCAGACAGGCCAGGCGTTTCAGTTCCACCAGGCGGGCGTCAGTCTGCGCCAGCCAATAACCCCCGGTCTGGCGATAGCCCGTGGCCTGCCCGGTTTCATCCTCCAGGCGGCGAAAGAGACCGATGCCGTAACGGGCGAGTTCGGTCAGGTTCCGGGTTGCCCTGAGCGGCCCGACGATGCCCGCGGCATGCCACGAGGTGCCACTGCCGAGCCGGTTGCGTTCCACCAGCAGGACATCATCGACCCCTGCCCTGCCAAGGTGGTAGGCAACACTGAGCCCGATAGCGCCGCCACCGACCACGACGGTCCGGCCGTCAACCATTCGGCCCGCCCCCCTGGGAACCGGTCAGCCGGGGCACCGGGACTACCCGCCGGCGCGGAGGCGGCCCGTCAACCATCACCGGCTCAATGCCACTGATCCGGCACCCGGGCCTTGCGCCGGGCCACGAATTCCAACAGGCCATCGAGGACGGCGGGTTCCATAGCGGGCTCACGGTATTCCTCGAGGGCCTGTTTCCAGAGCCGGTTGGCACGGCTGGCCGCATCCAGGGCGCCATCCGCCTGCCACTGCTCGAAGGCATTGTTGTCCGCCACGCTGGAACGGTAGAAGGCGCTGTCAAAATTGCGCAGGGTGTGGGGATTCGACAGGAAGTGGGCGCCGGGCCCGGTTTCCTGGATCGCCTCCAGGGCCTGGGCCTCGTCGGACAGGTCCACGCCCTTGCAGAAATCGACGAGCTTGCCGCAGAGGTCGGCATCGATCATGGTTTTCTCGTAACCGGTCACCAGTCCGCCCTCCAGCCAGCCGGTGGCGTGGTTGATGAAGTTCGCCCCGGCAAGCACCGCCATGATGAGACCCATCACCGCCTCCTGCTCCGCCTGGGCATCGGGCAGCTTGGAGGCCGACAGCGCGCCCACGGTATGCAGGGGCAGGCCCAGGCGGCGGGCGAGCTGTCCGGACGCCAGCACCAGCTTGGCGGCTTCCGGAGTGCCGAATGTGGGTGCGCCGGACTGCATGGAAATGGCAGTGGCAAAACTGCCCATGAGGCAGGGCGCGCCGGGCCGTACGAGCTGAGTCAGTGCGCACACCGCCATGGCCTCCGCCAGGACCTGGGCCAGAGTCCCTGCCACCGTGCAGGGGCTCATGGCCCCGGACAGGGTCCAGGGCGTGCAGGCCACCGCCTGATTGTGGGCGGCATAGGTTCGAAGGGCGCCGGACATGGCCGAATCCAGCACCAGCGGCGCGTTGGTATTGGCCACTGAATAGAGCACGCAGTGCTGCTCGACGAATTCTTCGCCGAACACCACCTTCGCCATGGCTACCGAGTCCCTTGCCCGCTCCTCGCCGATGAGCGCGCCGAAACAGGCCCGGTCCGAGTACCGGAAGTGCCCGAACAGCATGTCGAGGTGTCGCTTGTTGGTGGGGATGTCCACCGGCTCGCAGACGATCCCGCCGGAGTGATGCAGCCAGGGGATGGTCTGGTGAATCTTCACCAGTTCGTGGAAATCCTCGAGCTTGGCGTAGCGCCGACCGCGGTCGAGGTCATGCACGAACGGGGGCCCCCATGACGGCGCAAGCACGGTGTTGTTCCCCCCGATGACCACGTTGTTGTCGGGGTTCCGTGCATGCTGGACAAATTCACGGGGCGCCGAATCCCTGATGATCTGCCGGCAGAATCCGGGCTCGAACCGCACCCGGGTACCCCGCACATCCGCCCCCGCCTCCTGGTAAAGACGCAGCGCCTCGGAGTCGTTCCGCACCTCCATGCCCACATCGCGCAGGATCGTGTCGGCGTTCCGTTCGATCAGGCAGAGCCCCTCCTCGGAAAGGACATCGTAGGTCGCGATGCGGCGGCAGATATGGGGGACCCGCACGGGGCGGGCGTCCCTGCGTGCCGCCACCCGTTGCCGGCGTCCCGCCCTGCGTCCCGGCCCGGCACCGGCACCTGCGGACGGGATCGAACCCCCGGCGGGCGGGCATGCAGGCTTGGTGGTATCGGACATCCGGAAACAGGATTGTAGCAGGCAACGATTTATTGGATAATACTCATAATTATGATGATCGTCCAATATTTTTATCCGCGTCTGTGGCGCGAAACCCCTGATCGATGAATCAAAATCTTCGCGGACCCGCCGCCGGGGCGGGGCGGCGGACCCGGGCGGAGAACCGCGAGTACCGCCGACGCAGCCTGCTGGATGCCGCTATCCGGGCCGTGGCCCGGCATGACATCCACGGTGCCACCGTGGAACGAATCTGTGCCGAGGCCGGGGCCTCCCGCGGCCTGATCGCCCATTACTTCGACGGCAAGGAGGCGCTCCTCCTCGCTGCCCTGGAGGAATGGTACCGACAATCCATTGCCATCAAGTCCGCCATCGCGACGGACACCGGACTCATGGCCGAGGCGAGGCTCCGGCGGGTGGCGCATTCCTCGTTCATGCCCCCCACCTACCGCTGGGAAATGGCGGCGGCCTGGCAGGCATTCACCAACGCAAGCCGGCACCACCCCGAATTCGCCCGCCCCATCCGGCGTACCAGCCGCCGCGTTACCGCCATCGTACGGGAACTCTTCGAAGGCGCCGCCCGGGAACGCGGAATCCGGATCGACGCCCGGAAATGCGCCGTAGGCCTGTATATTCTCGACGACGGCCTGTGGAACAGTCTCGCCACCGGCAAGGACAGACTGAACAGAAAATCCGCCCGGTCGCTGTGCGACCGGTACATCGACGGCTGCCTGGGCCACCCAACACCGGACCCGAACCGACCATGAAAACCACTACGCGAATCTCCGATCGGATCGAGGGCGATCCGGATCATTTCACCCTGCCCGTGGACTGGAACACCGACGCCATCGTCGCCCGCCGGGAGCGGTATTACGCCGCCTCACAGCGTGCCTTCGTCCCCTACAGGACCCCGCTCATTTTCCAGCGCGGCCAGGACCAGTACCTCTGGGATGAACAGGGCAACCAGTATCTCGACTGCCTGAGCCAGAATCTCTGCGTCAGCATCGGCTACAACAACCCGGCGGTCACCCGGGCCGTGCAGGCGCAGGCCGCACAGATCCAGCACTGCACCACCATGTTCTTTCACCCGGTACCTGCCCATCTCGCCGAGGAACTGGCCGCCAAGTTCCCGCAAGGGGAGGAATGGGTAGTCCATTTCACCAATTCGGGTGCCGAGGCAATCGATTTCGCGCTCCTGCTGGCCCGTTCCCACACCCGCACGGGCGATGTACTTTCGCTGACCAACGCCTATCACGGTCCCACCCTGGGTGCCCAGTCCGTAACCGGGATCAGCAATTTCCGCCACCCGGTGCCCCTGCTTGGCGGCATCCAGTTCGCCCCCAACCCCGACCAGTACCGGGGCATCCATGGTGAGGGGGTCGAGCCCTATCTCGACGATATCGACCGGGCCATTCACTACGGCACCAGCGGCCGCATCGCCGGCATGTTCTTCGAACCGATCCAGGGTTACGGCGGTATCGTACCCGCGCCGGACGGCTACCTCGTGGGCGCCTTCGAACGGGTACGTGCTGCCGGGGGCCTGTGCATCGTGGACGAGGTCCAGTCGGGTTTCGGCCGTACCGGGGAGGGATACTGGGCATTCGAACGTGACGGCGTCGTTCCGGATATCGTGGTGCTGGCCAAGGGCATCGGCAACGGATTCCCGTTGGGTGCGGTGGTGGCAAAACGCGACATCGCCGAAGCCATGGCGGACAAGTTCTATTTCAACACCTACGGAGCCAACCCGGTATCCTGCTCGGCCGGCAGGGCGGTGCTGCGCGTCATCGACGAATGCGGGCTTGTCGGCAATGCCAGGGCGGTGGGCGCCGCCATGCTGCAGGTGCTGAAGGATATGGAGCAGAAGTACGACCTCATCGGCAATGTCCGGGGCCGGGGCCTCATGATGGCGGCGGAACTGGTCAAGGACCGAGCAACGAAGGAACCGGCCACGGAGGAGATGCACCAACTGTTCCAGCTCACCCGCAAGCACGGCCTGGTGGCGTCCAAGTCCGGTGCCTACCGGAACGTGCTGCGCATCTGCCCGCCGCTTTGCATCCAGATGGAGGATGTGGTCTTTTTCGAGCAGGCCATCGCCGCCAGCTTTGCCGATCTGTATGCCGGTGTGACCGTCTGAAACCCCGGCACCATGCCATGACGGGCGCTCCAGACCCGACCGGTCCCTGACGGCGGGCTGTTTTCGGCAAGCCCCGGCCATGCCGACAATCTGCTTGCGGCGGTCGAATCTGTTCGGGGGAATCTGTTGCTACAGGGAATCTGTTCGGGGGTTGCACCGGCGGGTCGCTCGGGCGTATGGTGAAACCCTCGGCGCCCCGACCCCCAAGGTCCCCACGCGGAAGCTTGAGTTTCGAACGATGCTGGAAGAACTGACGCCAACAGCCCTGACGCATGCAACCCTGAAGATCAAGCAGCGGGAATTGCGCGACGACTTTCCGCAAACGATGGGACTGCGTGTGCACCGCTCGATCAGCTGGATCGGGCGGGCCGAGGAGGCAACCGATGACGACGGACGGTTCATCTTCCTGTGGATCGGTTTCAACGCGGCCTATGCGGATGAAGAGGAGGTCTACAACACCATGTCCGAGGCGCGGACCGAGTTCACCGGGTTTTTCCACAAGATTGTGACTCTCGACACCGGCCAACGAGTGTACGACGCCATCTGGGACAATTTCTCGGGACCCATCCGGGTGCTCCTGGACAATCGCTACGTGTTCAGTCCGTTCTGGAAGCACCACAACGGGATCAGCGGATACGATGAGTGGGAGAAAATGTTCCGGTCCGCGGAGCGGCGATTCATACTGGCCCTGAAGACGCACAACACCGTCGAGGTCCTGAATCTCGTGTTCGACAGGCTCTACGTCCTGCGCAACCAGATCATCCATGGCGGGGCGACCTGGAACAGCAGTGTCAACCGCAGCCAGGTACGTGACGGTGCCGCCATCCTGACCTTCCTGGTACCCGTTTTCATTGATGTCATGATGGACAACCCGGACGAAGACTGGGGCCGCCCCTACTACCCGGTGGTGGAATAGGGTCCGCCCCGGGCAACCCGGGTTCCCTGCCGGACCGATCGTCACTGCAAGAGGACCATGACCCACGCACCGTCGGGGCCGGTATGCGGGCCCACGGACCGGAGAATTCGGGGTATCCTAACGGGAAAGCCCCTTCTTCCCCCCGCCATGCCCTACGATCTCTCCAAGTACCCCATGAAACCGGAAGTGATCGCCTACCTGGACAGGGTAGCGGCCAGCTATCCGGAGGACAGCGGTGCACTCGACGTGGAAGAAAACCGGCGCCGCTATCTCGCCATGTGCGCGGAATTCGAGTCGCCTGTCGATGACGATGTGGCGGCCACCAACCACAACATCCCCGGCCGAAACGGCCTCATACCCATCCGCATCTATGAAAACCCGCAGCATCACTCCCCGGTGACGGTCATCTATTATCACGGCGGCGGATTCGTGGTGGGTAACCTCGACAGCCATCACTCGATCTGTGCGGACATCGCCCATGCGACCGGCTACCGGGTCGTCGCGGCGGACTACCGACTGGCACCGGAGTTCGTGCACCCGGCACCGTTCGAGGACGCTCTGGATGTCTTCCTGGCAATGGACCACGGCCATACCGTGGTGGTTGGGGATTCCGCCGGCGGCACCCTGGCGGCGGCGGTGTGCGTGGCCCAGCACGGCAGCGAGAGGCAGCCAGTGGGCCAGGTACTGATCTACCCCTGGCTTGGCGGGGAAACGCTTGGCCTTCCATCCTATGACGAAAAGGCGGATGCCCCCGGCCTGTCCCGTCAGGACATCTGGAACTATCAGGCCCTGCGCAGTGCGGGGGAACCGGAAATACACGACCCGACCTACTTCCCCCTTGCACACCCGGATTTCTCGGACCTGCCTGCCTGCACGGCCTTCGCGGCAGAGCACGACCCCATACGGGACGATGCGGTCGAATACGTGCGCCGGCTGGACAACGCCGGCGTCAAGGCCACCTGCATCGTGGAAAGGGGCCTGGTGCACGGCTACCTGCGCGGTCGCCACATGAGCGCGGATATCGGGGACAGTTTTCTCCGGACCTGTGAAGCGATCCGGGAGCTGGGCGCGTTCTGACCGGGCGGCACTGCAGGGGCGGGGCGTGCGGACGTGAACAGCGCCAGGTCCCTACCCGAAAAGCGGTATGCCATCTGCCTCCTTGACCCCCAGGTCCGCTACCAGTCAAATCGGCCCATGCTGAAACGCCCTGATGAACAGACCCTGGCCAAGCTGGCCGCTGTGTACGCGGGCCTGGTGTTCGGCATCTACTGGATACCTATCCGGATGCTGGTAGACGCCGGTTTTCCGGGGTTGTGGGCCACCACGATCTTCAACCTGGCGTCCGTGCTCATCGTCCTGCCCCTGATCTGGCATGACCGGAAACGCATATTTCCCGGCCGCCTTCGCTTCCACGTCATCTGTTTCGGCAATGGCCTCGGGTACGCGTTCTACGCGTCCGCCTATGTCTATACCGAAGTGGTGAATGTCATCGTTCTGTTCTACCTGATGCCGATCTGGGGATTTCTCCTGGCGCGCTGGATCATTGCCGACCCCATTACCCCCGCCCGCTGGTGGTCCATGATCCTGGGATTCGCCGGCATGTGGGTGATCCTCGGCAAGGGCATGGCATTCCCCCTGCCCCGCAACGTCGGCGACTGGATGTCGCTGTCCGCCGGCCTGATCTGGGCGGGAACCGCGCTGATGCTCCTGATGGACCGGCAGGAAAAGGCAACCACCTACGGAGCCGTGTTCATCGTCTGGGCCTTCCTGATCACCTCGACCCTTGCCTGGCTTGCCACCAGCCAGGGAGCGCCTGCCCCTGCGGACTGGTCGCTGATTGGAAAGGTCATGCTTTGGCTGATACCCTTTACACTGATCATCATTGTTCCCGCCGCGGTGGCCACGGTCTTCGCCCCGACCAGGCTCAATCCCGGCATCGTGGGAATCCTGTTCATGGCCGAGATCAGCGTGGGCGTGATCACCGCGGCGATCTGGGCCGGAGAGCCATTCGGCCTTCGGCAGGTCATCGGGGTAACGTTCATCACCGTGGCCGGTGTGGTGGAAACAGCCTGGCTGCTCTTCTTCCGGAACGTCAACGCGAATTCCGCCGACTAGGCGAAACGGGTCGCGCCGGGGACGTCATGGCGCATTCATCCGGCCGCCCGGAGAGAAGCCGACGAGCAGGGGCCCGGACACGCTGCTCTCGAAATCCAGCACGCCACCCTCAATCCCGCCCCTGGCCTCGACCGGCCTGGCCGTTCCGGTAACGAGATCCACCGCTTCCCGGTATCCGTCCATGATCCCGTGAACCGGGCCCTCGACAGCCAGACGGTTCGACGGGGAGTTTGGCAGGACCAATAAATGCATCTCGCCGTCCTGCCTCCTGGACACCCACCGGCCATCGTTCAGCATTCCTCGATCAACCCGGCATGCACTGCCACTAAACGAGGCCATGATGGCGCAAAGATTTTGCACAACGGTCATCGCCGGTCGTGGATTGCACATGCGATCGATCACCCCGTTGCGAACCCCATGGCCCCGGTCCAGGTCCATGAACGTGTCGATGAACAACTCGACCTCCTCCCGTCCCGCTGCCGAAAACACCCCCTCGGCGATGTGACGAGCATTGTCCAGGTCATCACGGCGATGCTGTGCCGGGTTCCGGTCCGCCATACACATCGTGATGGAACCCCGCACTCCCATCCTCCCGCAGGCATCCACAATTCCAGTAATCGTCTCACTCACCCGGTCGGACCGCGTTACCCGGAACACGGCACCGTCGAAGAGCCCTTCCAGATTGCCCCCCGACATCAGGGCATTGATTTCATCCTCATCCGTGATTCTGAAACCGTGACTGATCTGGTGAAAGTAGGGCTCACCGTCCCGTACTACATCGGACTTCATGCGAAGCTTGGACAGGTAGATGGGAAATCCGGCATTCGACTTCAGTTCCCGTATGGCTCCCGAAAGCCCGGCGACCATGGCTGACGGCAACGACACCTCCCAGCGTTTCACCAGTTCCCTGTGCATGACCATGCGTGCGCATGCCCCGGAGGACGGAATCCCCTGACTGATCGCCACGAACTCATGGCCGGAATCCCGCAGGGCCTGCATCCGGGCCACCACCAGGTCGTCCTCCAGATCCTCCACGGGAACGCGGATCAATCCAACACCCATCTTCCACAGGGCCAACAGTGGATAATCGTTTCGCACACGTTTGCGGCGAAACTCATCCAGGGCACCGGAAGGCGCGATGTCGACCAGTTCGGCCCAGGGATGGCGCATGTCAAAACCCACCGGCGACCGCGTGACTTCGCGGGGATGAAGCGGAACAACCCTCGGAACATGCCGTA
Organism: Candidatus Poriferihabitaceae bacterium; assembly: GCA_965213885.1. Lineage (GTDB taxonomy): Bacteria > Pseudomonadota > Gammaproteobacteria > Arenicellales > Poriferihabitantaceae > VYFG01. The sequence goes on along the minus strand of OZ243919.1, from coordinate 799,554 downwards.
TTGGATTCCGGCGTCCTCCCTTGTCAATCAAGGCTCCCCTCGTGCTCCGAAAGTGGCAGACATGGCCGTTCTCATAGACAAGCACGACGAAGTAGCCCACCTTGTCTATGTCGTTGCGGCCATCCTGCATTTCGGGTGTTGGCGCGCTTCGAAACATCTCGCTGTAGTCTTGGCGGGTGAACGAGGTGGACGGCAGTAGATAGCAGTCCGTCGAAGCGTGGCGGTGATACCAGAAGTGATGCACATGCCCTGCGAACAGGGCCTCGAACCGGTACTTTTCTGCCAAGCCCAGTATCCAGGAACGTCCGGGTTCGGCGAGGTTGTCGTAACTCTCATCCTCGTCCGGAAAGCACAGGTACGGCGGATAGTGCAGGAAAAGCATGATGCGTCCGTTGGCACTGCCCTCCAATTCCCGCTCGAGCCATGCACGCTGCCTGCCCTCGAGTTCCAGCCCGGAGTTGATGATCTGTGCATTGATCAGGATGAAGCGGATGCCCTGGTCACTGAACGCCTGATAATGATCTCCGAAATGTTCCTCCCATTTCGCCAGGAATGCCTCACGCACAACGCCGGCCGGAGCCCAGTCCACCGGTTTGTCGCCAACGTCATGATTGCCGGGAAGGACGTGAAGGGGTATGCCCAGATCTGCAACGATCTCTTGGAATTCCGCCGCCGCCGCCGCATAGGAGGGCATGGAGGGGACGGGATGAATCAAGTCTCCCAGATGCAGTACAAACCGTGGCGCAAGCGGCCCCATCTCCACCCCGAGTCTCCTGATGTCCTCCACGCAATATCGGGTTCTCGCATTGGATAGCGCGTTGACCGGAAACGGAGAAGAAGATGGCTGGTTTTCACGATCGACATGGGTGTCCGCGATCAGGACGAAACTGAAAAGACAGCTTCCAAGCGACGGGTTGACACGCCTCCCGGTCCAGGACCCGAAACCATACATGCCCTGTCGGTACCTAGCGCTCCAGGAGCACGAGGGAGACCTGCGGCACGAAGGCCACCAGTATCGCCACGCAGAGCATGGCAAACACATACGGGAACACGTATTTCGCGACGTCGAGTATGGATTCTCCCGTGACCCCGGATATCACAAACAGGTTCAGACCGATCGGCGGGGTGATGAACCCGATACCCAGGGAGGTGACCATCAATATGCAGAAATGCACCTGGTCCATGCCGATCTGCTGTGACAGCGGGTACAGGACGGGGGCAATCAGTACAATATTCGGTACCGCCTCCATGACGCAGCCTGCGAAGATCAATATCCCGATGATCAGCAGCAGGATATAGCTGTAGTTCTCCGTGACGGACAGGACCTGCTCGATGAAGTACTGCGGTACGGACAGGGCACCCAGGGCTTCGGCCAACGGCAGGGACAGGGCGACCGTCGGGAGAATGACCCCGTTGACCTTCGCCGAACTGACCAGCATTTCCGGAAAATCGTTCAGCTTCAGGGTACCCTGCACCAACCCGATGATGATGATCAGCACCACCGTGACTGCCGCTGCTTCCGTGGGCGTGAAAATTCCGGAATAGATCCCTCCAAGGATGATGAACGGCACCAGGAGCGCGTAGCGACCATCCCACATGGTCTGCAGCCAGTGCTGGATCGAAAACCGCCGGTTCGAACTTTCGTAGCCCCTGAACCGATTGACCAGTATGTTGGTGATCATGATCGATATCAACACGATGACGCCCGGAACGATCGCCGCAATGAACAGCGTCGATGCCGAGATGCCGAGTATCAGGCCGATCACGATATAGGCAATGGACGGCGGAATCAGGATTCCCGTACAGGAACCCGAGGCAACCAGCGCCGCTGCATAGGGACGCGGATAACCGGCCTCCACCAGCCGGTGGATGGTCATGCGTCCGAGTGCGGCACAGCCGGCCGCGTCGGAGCCGGAGATGCAGGAGAAAAAACCGCAGCCGAGCACGGTCGACGAGCCGAATCCCGAACGGAATCCCCCGGCCGTTGCCTCCGCGATATTCAGCAACTTGTTGGACAGGCCGGTACGAACCAGAACATCCCCGGTCAGAATGAACAGCGGCACGGCAATCAAGGCAAACGCGTCCATGCCCTCGAAGAGGCTTTCTCCAAGCAGGTGGAGCGGAAGCACCTGCGTGTAGTGCAGCATCGCGATCACGCCGATCCCCATGGCAACCCACATTGGGATTCCGAGCATGAGCAGGATCACGATGAGCAGCAGGGGGCCGCCGACATTCCAACCGAACTCGTAGGCAACCGCCGGTTGTTGGTAGAGGTTATACACGGCCGATCACCCGAAAAGCTTGCGCCCGGTAAACGGGGGCCGTCCGGAGCGGATGTCGCCCAGGTCCCGTCGAATCGACTGGACCAGCCGAATGAGTATCAACGAGAAGCCGAACGGGACGGCGAACGAGAACCATGCCTGGTTGATCCGCAGCCCGTGGGTGGCGGCGCCGAAACGCAGTGAGGTACCCACGGACTCCAGGGACCAGTACAACGCGGCGCAGGCGAAAATCAGGGTAACGATATCCCCAAGCAGGTACAGGATCGCAACGCCCCTGGAAGGCAGGAACTTGAAAATGATATCGATCCTGATATGGGCACGGTCCTTGATTGCGGCGGCGGCTCCGATCCAGACGAGGTAGATGAACGCGTACCGTGCTGTCTCCTCGCCCCAGATGGAGGAGTACTGGAACACGAAGCGCCGCACCACCTCGACAAAGATCACCGACACCACGAACGCATAGAACACCAGCAAAAGCCAGCGTTCCCCGTTCCTGTCAAATTCTTCGATCAAAGCCTTCATGTCAGCACATTGGCGAGCCTGCCCCGATCCGGGCCGGGCGCCGGGCGACCGGTTCAGCTGCAAGCGCCGCGCCGGCCGCCCGGGTCAGGCCCTAGACGTTATGCACGAAATAATTTCCCTGGGTCTGTGACGCTTCCAGCATCTGGTCGAAATTGGCCATCGAGCCGGCCAGCTTGACCTTCCACTCATCCCATTCAGGCCGTTGATGGCCGGCCAGCTCCCTGAAAGGCGCGATCTGATCGTCGCCCAGTTCGTGGATCTGGACCCCCGCCTTGCGCATCTCGGAAGAGGCATAGGCAAAAGCCGCCGGCACCTTGGCCAGATTCTGGCGGAAGGTCACGTCGCTCGCAAATTCGATCCCCGCCTGGACGTCTCCCGGCAGGCCATTGAACCATTCGAGGTTGCAGCTGAACACCTGCAGGCCATGCACCGACTGCGCCAGGGTGACATGGGACAGGATGTCCCCGAAGCCGAAGATGTACAGCCCCGACAATACCGGGTCGAGGGCGTCGGCCACACCCTGCTTGATTGCCGACGGCGTTTCGCCCCAGGCAACCGGCGTCGGGTTGGCGCCCAGCAGACGGTAGAACTGCTGGAGCATTTTCGAGCCCGGCACCCGGAACTTCACGCCCTTGAGATCCTCCGGCACCAGGATCGGATCCATTCCCTTCCTGACCGCAAAGGTCCGAGCGGAAGTCGACGTGTACCACAGGGCCTTGAACCCGGAGGCATTGATCTTGGGATCCACTACCGATTTCCAGACATCCGACGTGACCAGGTTGACTACTTCCTGGTTGCGTGCGCACATGTAGGGCATGTTGATCAGGTCGGCCTCGGGCGCGAACGGGGCAAAATTGGAAACCGAGTGCTGGGCGACCTGTATCACGCCGCTTTGCACTTTCTTCGCCAGGGCACCGCCCGCACCCAGCTTCTTCCCGGGGGCCAGGTTCACATACACCTTTCCATCGGTCATGTTCTGGATGTTCTCCTTGAAGTCAAGCTGCATGATCGGGTACGCCCGGGAAACGCCGACAATGTATGCGGTCGCAAAAGTCATGGTGTAGTCCGCCGCATTCTTGCGTTCCGTCTCTTCTTTCGCGGTCTGCGCGGCGGCCTCGGGGGACGCGAGCACTCCGGCGGCACCTGCCACCATGGCGGCGGAGAATCCGTACTTTGCGCTCAGCTCGAAAAGCCGGCGCCGTTCCTCGTTTGCCGGTGTATCAACAGATCTTTTAATCTTCATGGTCTAAGCCTCCTCAGGTTTCAGTGTGTATTGTTAGCTTCCGCCCGCTCCTTCAGCAGCGTACTGATAACAAAGAACATGACGGATACAAGGAGCAGCAAGAACTCCGGCACACCGTCGAGATGAATGTTCGTGTCAAGCCTGGAGGAAACCTCCATTTTCCCCACCACCAGGTTGATCGCGAACAAAACGATGCAAACGACCGAAACAATCAGGTATGTTCGACTGTTTCTCAGCATGACTGTCTAATGGTCTGAAAGCGCGGATGGCAGCGACGGTTCGACATAGGGGAATCTTGCCCGCGCCTTGGTGTCGGCAGCGCCGGCATTCCTGACGTACTTGCGGCTGTCGTCGCCGCTGAGCGTATACACATAGGCCGGTTCTCCCCCGGTCACATGATGAATGAACAGGCGTTGGGCCTGATTCTCCGCGATCTGCACGCGCAGTCTGTCGGGGTCCCATCCCTTCATGGCCAGTTCCCGAAGGCCGGCCAACTGCGTTGCGAATTCCGGGTCGCCGACCAGGTTACGCAACTCCAGGGGATCCGCCTCCAGATCGAACAGCAGCTCCTCCATGCCTTCGAGGTACATGTACTTGAGCCGGTTCCTGAGAACCATCCGGCTTGGCCCGGTGGATCCGTCAGCCGAAAATTCCGAGATGACCGGATGGTCTCGATCGACCTGCCGGTTCGCGATGATCGGGAACAGGCTGTGGCCGTCGGATTCCACCACGTCGTCGCAACCCCGTCCTCCGGTGGCCATGTCCAGGAACGTGGGCAGCAGGTCAACCAGGGAAACCTCGCAGCCGTTCCGGGCAGGGACGAACTTGCCGGGCCAACTCACGATCAGCGGCACCCTCAAGGCCCATTCGAAGAAGTGCTGCTTGTACCACATGCCCCGCTCACCCATCATGTCGCCATGATCAGCGGTGAAGACGACGATGGTATTGTCGTCCAGCCCTGTTTCCCTCAGTACACCGAGCAGCCGGCCGACCTTGTCGTCCACATAGGAGATCATTCCGAAATAGGCATGGCGGGCGTTGCGGATCTGGTCCTCGCTCACCCGGTACTCATCGCGTCCCTGGCAGAAATGGAGGTTCCTGCTGAGATGATCCTTCTCGTCCAGGGGTATCTCGTCCACCAACGGCATCGGAATCTCTTCATGCCCGTACCGGTCCCAGTATTCCCCGGTGGTGACATAGGGTGAATGCGGATGCGTGAACGAGACCGTCAGGAAGAAGGGGGCGCCGCTCTGATCCCGGGCCAGATCGTACAACCCCTGTACGCCGGCGAATTCGACCTCATCGTCGTAGTCGATCTGCAGGGACCGGACGCACCTGCCCGCCTCCATCACCGGCGCCATGGTCAGGTTGGTCGGTCGGTACCGGCACCCCTGGGACCAGTCCACGGTCCAGGCAAAATTGGACGGGTAGATCTCGGTGGTCAGACGTGCCTCGTAACCATGCAACTGGTCCGGCCCGACAAAATGCATCTTGCCGCACAGGACGGTACGGTAACCCAGCTGTTGCAGGTAATGGGCGACCGTCGGAATGCCGGCAGGGAATTCGCTGGAGTTGTCATACTGTCCGATCCCGTGTGGCAGCAACCCGGACAGCATGGATGACCGGGATGGAGCGCAGATCGGAAAATTGCAGTATGCGTTTTCAAATACCGCGCCCCCGTCCGCCAGGCGTTGCAGATTGGGCGCCTTGGCATATCCGGTACCATCCAGGGCCAGTGCGGGCCCGGCAAGCTGGTCGGCCATGATCAACAGGATATTGGGGCGTGCCGGGGTAGTCATGGCAGCATTCCCGTTCTCATCGCTTCGTCGATCTGGTCCCCGGTCAGCACAGGCCGGTTTGGCGGCACCGATTCAATCTGGGGCAACCGGTATTTCCCCTTGGTGACGTCAACCTCACTATTGCGCACGAAGCGCCTGTCGTCACCCTTGCGATAAACAAAATCCCATGCGGGCTGCGCCCCGGACGAACGGTTGATGGCAATGCGGCGCCGCTGGCTGATCCTCACCCTGCGGTCCACCTCCCCTGGATTCCATGCATGGAACAAGGCCTTTTTCAGATCCGTCCTGATGCCCTCGCTGCCTGGTTCATCTGCGATGTTGTTCTCCTCGAGGGGGTCCCGGGACAGATCGAACAACTGCTCATCATGTCCGTGCGTGTACAGGTACTTGTAGTCACCACGTCGCACCATCCGGCAGGGAACGCAGGGTCCGATGGCGAGATAATCCGCGAACACCGGGTGGGCCTCCGCCACACCGCCCTCCAAAGCCGGAAGCAGACTCCGGCCGTCCATCTTCCGTGAAGCCTCAGCCGACCCCAGCATGTCCAGCAGGGTCGGTGCCAGATCAATGTGCGAGACCGGTTCGTAGACTCTCGTTGGCGCGTCCCGGCCAGGCAGTCGCAAGATCAGGGGAACGCGGACCGACGGCTCGAAGAAATGGTGCTTGTGCCACATGCCGCGCTCGCCGAGCATCTCGCCGTGATCCGAGGTGAATATCACCAGGGTATCGTCGGCAAGGCCCGTGATATCCAGCACCTCGAGCAGTCGGCCGATCTTGTCGTCCAGGTACGACAGCATGCCGTAATAGGCGTGCCTGGCATTCCTCGTATGGCCTTCGGTTACCTCGTGGAGGTGGCGGCCATGGGCAAAGTACAGTCCCCGGCTGTGATAATCCAGCTGATCAAACGGCAGGGGCCCAATCGCCGGCATGTCAATGTCCTCGTCCGCATAACGGTCCCAGTACTCCTGCGAAATCGTGAAGGGGTGATGCGGGTGGGTAAAGGAGACCGTGAGGAAAAAGGGCCGCCGGTCGGGGGACCGGACCAGGTCGTAGAGCTTCTGGACACCCCGGTATTCCACCTCGTCGTCGTAATCCATCTGCATCGACCGAATGCAGGGCCCAGCCTCCAGAATCGAGGCACAGGTCACGCCCGAACTGATATAGCCAGCGCCCCTGTCCCAGTGCGGCACCCAGGCGTACGTGGAAGGATAGACATCCGTGGTAATGCGCTCATTGAAGCCATGAAGCTGGTCGGGGCCGATGAAGTGCATCTTGCCACACAGAATCGTCCAGTATCCGTTGTCGCGCAGGTAATGCGCGATCGTCGGTGTGCTTGCGGGAAACTCACTGGCATTGTCAAAGGCGCCAATACGGGCGGACTCCTTCCCGGTCAGGAGCGAGTATCGTGCGGGAGCGCATAAGGGCGATGCGCAATATGCCTGGTCGAACACCACGCCTTGCGTCGCCAGCCTCTCCAGGTTGGGCATCCTGGAAACCCGGTTGCCGTAGACGCTCATGGCGCGGACCGTCATCTGATCAACCATCACGAGGAGTATGTTCGGCCTGTTCATGCGGCGCGCTCCTCAGCCAGCGAACAGATCCGTTTGAGTGGATCGAGGTCGATCTCCATGGAAAGCAGAAACCGGTCAATGGCAAAATCCACCGTCGCCTCGATCACCGTCTTGAAGGAATGTACGATCCGGACAGAGGCCCGGTTCTCCTCGGAGGAAAAACGATTCCAGGCGCTGGTGAATCCCTCCATATAGCAGGGTGAGCGCCCGACCTTCCCGGCGATCACCACGGAATCGGGGCTGACTGCCTCGGCGATCTGGGCCACGTAGAGCCCGAGCACCTCCCCGCCCTCTCTGAGCAGTCTTCTCGAACGCTTGTTTCCCTGGTCGGCCGACTTGAGGATCGCAACGACCTGTTCATTGCTGTCGGGCGGATCGCCCGGAGTGAAACTGACCCGCTTGCGGTTTTTCATCCGAGCCAGAATTCCGAATCCCGATGAAACGGTGTTCATGCAGCCCCGGCGACCACATTCACAGGAAATTTGATTGGCATTCACCGGTACGTGATGGATCAGACCGGCAGCTGACCATCGTCCCCGCACCAGCCTTCCATCCAGCATCAGGCTGGCGCCGACATATCCGGTGCCGACTCGGACTGCGAGTACGTTGTCAAATCCCTGCGACTGACCGAAGTGGGACTCGGCCAGGTTGATCACGTTGTTCAGGTTCTCCACGGCAACTGGTATTCCGACCCTGGACTGAAGGAGATCGACGACCGGCAGGTCCTTCCATTGATAGATTCGTGACTCCACCAAAACGCCCTCCAGGGGTTTAATCCTGCCGGCCAATGCAAGAGCAATCCCGATGACCTGCGCCTTTTTCAGGTTGTTGCGCTCTATCAATCCCAGCACCAGATCGCCGATGCGGTCGATGACACGATCCTGGGGCTCGGTAAAGGGGATGTCCAGATTTACCCGGTCCTTGACCACGCCAAGCACATCCGCAAGCACGATGCTTCTGCTGTCCACAAGAAGGCTTACGGCAACCACATGCGCCACCTCGCCGCTGATGGTGAGTTCGGTTTCCCGCCTGCCGGGCAAACCCCGCCTCGGAAGACGGGAGCCCTCCTCGACCAGGCCCGCCTCGATCAGCTCCCGGATGATCCGGGAAATACCCGTCCCAGTCAGTCCCGTGCACGCGGCCAGACCGGTCCTGGACACCAGGGTCTGGTGATAGATTTCGGTGAGAACGTTCTTCCGGTTCAATCGGCGAACGGCAGCCGCGGTCTGGATCGATGTGTCAGGCAATGAATATAAGCTCGGGGCTAATTAATTACAGACAGTTAGCAAATAATAAATCCAAGGTTCCCACCGCGTCAAGCACCTTCATCCCGGCATGTATCTCGGCACATCGTGCGACGACGGCAACGGGGCCGGAAAACCGGAGAAAGCACCGGATGATTCGCCCCCGACAGTGACATTCGGGTTCACGGATCTGGAGTGGACTTGGCGGGCCTTTGGCGGGGCCTCGGTACAGGCGCAGACTGCGCAGCAGTTCAGGCTCTTCGAACTTCTGGACGGAGCGGTTCCGGTGAATATCCGGAAATGCGGCGCCACGGACGTGGAAACCCTGTGAGCGATCGTTGCAAACCTGGCCAGTGGTCATGGGTCGCGGTCGGATCAGGATGCGCTCCGGGCGGACCGGGCAGATCGGGCGGCCAGCATCCTTCTGGGCCTTCACCAGGCTCCCCATGCGCGCCGTGCGGGAAATGGCGCTGTCCAGCTTCGACACCCTGATGGGGCATCTGGGCTCCCTGACCCTCAACGAGGTGGTATTGCCCGCGCAGCCCAGCCGGCCGTTTGCACTGCTCAGTCAGCCAACCCCTTTGCAGCAACGGGCCTTCGAACTGCTCGGCGTCGACCCCGATCCCGGTGTTGCCATAAGCATGACACCCTGAATCCCTCCCATCCCCTTGCTATGCATGGCTTTCAGCCTTCCTGGGCGGATGAAGTTGGTCTAATCCTTGACATAACCATATAAGTATTTCAATATCCCCGCCGTTGCGTGCGCAATGTGATTTATTTCTTGACACCTAGGGGAAAACGATGAAGACATTAAAGATGGTCAAAAACTCGCGAATGCTGGTCCTCGGAGCAGTATTCGGCGTGGGGGTTTCACTGGGCTTGCCAGCGTCGACTGCGTTTGCGGATGAAACCTGCATGTCGCCCTACATGGCCAAGATCACTGGCCAGGAAGATTTTGTCTATGTGTGGACCCTGGGCGTGGAAGGCCTCGGTGACGGGCAGGACAAGCTGGTCACGATCGATGTGAACCCGGCCTCTGCGAACTATGGCACCGTGATCGATTCCCTGTCAGTCGGCGGACGCAACGAGGCGCATCATTCGGGATTCACCGATGACCGGCGCTATCTCTGGGCCGGCGGCCTGGACACCAACAAGATTTTCATTTTCGATGTGCACACCGACCCGGCAAAGCCCATCCTGTTCAAGACCATCGAGGACTTCGTGTCGGCCAGCGGAGGGGTTGTCGGTCCCCACACGATGTATGCGATGCCCGGCCGCATGATGGTCACCGGACTGTCCAACAACAAGGATCATGGCGGCCGGACCGGCATGGTCGAGTACACCAATACCGGCGAATACATTGCAACCCACTGGATGCCTACCGATGAGGACCTCCGCGGGGCGCAGAAGGGCGGGAATTACGCTGATGGCTACGGTTACGACGTACGTGTTCTGCCCAGAAAGAACCTCATGGTCACGTCCTCCTTCACCGGCTGGTCCAACTACATGATGGATTTCGGCAAGATGCTGAGCGACGCCGAGGCCATGAAACGGTTCGGCAACACCGTCGTGGTATGGGATATGCATACCCGCACACCCAGAAAGGTGCTGGACGTACCCGGTGCCCCGCTGGAACTCCGCTGCGCCTGGCAGCCGGATCACAACTGGTGCCTGACCACCACAGCCCTGACGTCCAAGGTCTGGATGATCTACGAGGATGAGGCGGGTGAGTGGCATGCCAAGGCCGTTGCCGACATCGGCGACCCCTCCAAGGTGCCCCTGCCGGTGGACTTCTCGATCCTTTCCGATGATTCCGGGTTTTTTGTCAACACCTTCATGGACGGAAAAACACGTTTCTTCGATCTGTCCGACCCGCACAATCCCAAGCAGGTCTACGAGAAAGTGATCGGGAAACAGGTCAACATGGTTTCGGGCAGCTGGGACGGAAAGCGCCAGTACTTCACCGGTTCTTTGCTGGCCAACTGGGACAAGAAGGGTGAGGATGACGACCAGTATTTCCGCGCCTACCACTGGGACGGTACTGAACTGGTCAAACAGTTCGAGATTGACTTCTACAAGGAAAAGCTGGGCCGGTCCCACCAGATGCGATTCAACGCCTACTCCCTGTTCGCAGCCAACAACCCTGCAGAATCCGGCACCCGCCTGGTTTCCATCGATTGAGTCCTCACGGGCGCACCGGCAAAATGTGCCGGTGCGCCCGTGGTTCAGTCCCCCTGGTTTTCGGAAGTCCACCGATGGCTTGGATCACTTCCGGGCGAATCCGGGCAATGCGCGCCGCCATGTGGGGCGTGCTCTTGCTGTTCCTGCCCGCGCACATGGCCCATGCAGATGCAGGCAGCGGCGTGCTCGCACTCGGCTATGGCCCGTTGGAATACGATCTGCCGGCCCCCGGCAGCTACGACCTTCCGCCGCTGGGAAAAGCAAGGGATGGCCGGATCCTCAACGAACAAAACCAGCCCATACGCCTGCACGACCTCTATGACGGCCGCATCGTTCTGCTGAACTTCATGTTCAGCCGGTGCAGCGACATCAACGGATGCCCGCTGTCCTCCTACGTGTTCAACCGGCTGAAATCGACAATGCAGGATGACCCGGAACTGGAAGCCGGCCTGCGCCTTGTCAGCCTGAGCCTGGACCCCGACCGCGACACGCCCGAAGTCATGCAGCTCTACGGCAACAACTTCCGCTTTGCGGGCACCAGGGGCGACTGGGATTTCGTCACGACGGATTCCCTGGAAACACTCAAGCCGCTTCTCGGCGCCTATGGCCAGGACATGCAGAAACTGGTCGATGCGAAAACGGGAGAAACCCTGGATATCTCCCATCTTCTCAAGGTTTTCCTGATCGACCCCGACCGGAGAATCCGCAATATCTACAGCGTGTCCTTCCTGCATGCCGACCTGCTGCTGAACGACATACGCTCACTGCTCCTTGAGACGGACAGGAAAGAGCCCGTCCCGGTGATGGCCCAGGCAGGCAGTGTCCTGTCGCGCCCCGGTGATGACAAGGAAGGCTACGAATCCGGGGATTATGAAACGGACAGCCTGGCCCTCACCAATCGAAAGGGAATGGATCTCGACCTCCTCGGGCTCGCCAGATCCCCTCCCCTCGGCCTGCCACCCATCCCGCAGCCTACGGACAACCCATTGTCCCGGGAAAAGATCGAACTCGGCAAGAAACTGTTCTACGACCGACGCCTGTCGATCAACGACACCTTTTCCTGCGCCATGTGCCACATCCCGGAGCAGGGATTTTCCAACAACGAAATGGCCACCGCAGTGGGCGTCGAGGGGCGCTCGGTACGCCGCAATGCCCCCACGCTGTACAACATCGCCTACATGGAAAAACTGTTTCACGACGGGCGCGAGGAAAACCTGGAGCAGCAGATCTGGGCACCGTTCCTGGCCCGCAACGAGATGGCGAATCCGTCGGTGGGCTACCTGCTCGGCAAGATCCGGTCATTTCCGGACTACGACGGCATGTTCGAAAGGGCCTTCGACGGAAAGCCCATCGGTATGGAAACCCTGGGCATGGCGATTGCCAGCTATGAGCGAACCCTGCTGTCGGCCAACTCACCGTTCGATCGCTGGTTCTATGGCAAGGATGAAGCAGCGCTCGACGCCGACGCCCGGCGCGGCTTCAGCCTGTTCACCGGCAAGGCCGGATGCTCAAGCTGCCATCTCGTCAACAGGGATCACGCGCTGTTTACGGATCACCGGCTGCACAACGCCGGCCTGGGATACGAGAATTCCATCGGCGATGCCTTCAAGGCGAGCCGCATCACTCTGGCGCCCGGCGTCTTTCTGGATGTGGCTCCGGAAGTAATGGCCTCCGTGGGCGAAAAACCTCCCGGGGATGTCGGGCTCTACGAGATTACCGAAGATCCGGCGGACCGCTGGAAATTCCGCACGCCCACCCTGCGCAATGTCGCGCTGACCGCGCCCTACATGCACAACGGCCAGTTCAGCACCCTGGAAGAGGTCGTTGCCTTCTATAACCGGGGTGGCGTGGCCCACGAACTCCTCAGCCCGCTGATCCGGCCGCTGGGTCTGGATGCCGGCGAACAGGAAGATCTGGTTGCCTTCCTGCATGCCCTGACGGGCGACAACGTGGATACGCTGGTGCTCGATGCATTCGCCGCGCCGGTGGGCGATCCCGCTCAGAGTTCCGGCCGAAACCCATGATTGCCCGGTCCGATTCCTGCCCGGGTTCCATCTGCCTCCCCGGGCCGCTGTTTCTGGTTCTGCTGGTTGTGCTTCTGACAGGAGCGGTCGATGCCGGGGCCGAATCCCCTCCCTCCGCCGGGGGAGAGTTCACGCTGACGGCGCATGATGGAAGCCGTTTCGTATCGGACAAGCTGCAGGGAAAGACTGTTCTGATGTACTTCGGGTTCACCAGTTGTCCCGATGTCTGTCCCATGGAACTGTCGAACATCGGGCGCGCCCTCCATGCGTTCCCCGATAGTCAGGTAACCGGCCTTTTCATTACCATCGACCCCTCGCGGGATACCGTGGAGCGGCTGGCCTCCTACGTCACCTTCTTTCATCCGAACCTTATCGGGCTGACCGGCACCGAGGAGGAAATCCGGACAGTGGCGGACTTGTACAACGTCTCCTACCGGCGGATCGAACAGGGGTCCAGCTACACCATGGAACACCCGGCCAATGTTTACGTACTGGATCACCAGGGGGCTGTCCGGGCCATAGCGCCATTTGGATCCAGTCCGGACCATCTCGTGCGGTTGGTCCGGGGAGTTGCGGCAGCCTCGACGGTGTCCGGAAAAAACTGACTTCAGCCGGGAGAATCGGGATTCCACCGACGGTAATCCCAGCAAACAAGCCAAACTCCGGATTTCCCGGCAGGCGGAGGCCGCAGGCATGATTCGTTCCGGATTTGCGGAGTTTGTGCGGGCGGAGACGCGCATATGGGCTCTCCCACCGGAAAACGGCGCTTTTGCAGCGGCAAAACCTGCAGGAGCCCGCTACCATGACTCCGCTACCCGCCTTCCCTCTCTGCAGGGTACCCCAAGGATTCCCGTGCGGCATGCGTCAAACGGGAAAAGCACTCCGGGATGAACAATGATGTGTTCGCATGGATGACAACAACGACAGTTGGTTGGCCCGCAAGGCCGCCACGGGCGATCCGGATGCGTTTGCGGAACTGCTTGATCGCCACTATGACCGGATCTATCGGGTCGGTGCCCGTGTGCTTGGAGAAGCGGACGCGGCGGCGGACCTCGCACAGGAAGTCTGTGTGGCGTTGCCGACCAAACTCGCATCCTTCCGCGGAGAGAGCCGGTTCACCACGTGGCTCTACCGGGTCGTGGTCAATGCCGCCCATGATGCCCTGCGTCGCAGGACCGCACGTCAACGCGGCGAGCGGGGATTTGCCGAGCTCAACTCCCTATCCCGTGCCGATCGGGGTGCCGGCATGTTCGAATCGATCTGGCTGCGCGAGGCCCTGGACCAGCTGTCGGAAGAACTGAGAACCACCGTGTTCCTGGTACTCGGGGAGGGTTTGCGCCACGCGGAGGCAGGGGAGGTGCTCGGTATTTCGGAAACGACGGTGTCATGGCGGATGCACGAGGTACGCAAACGACTTCGTGCCATGGCCGCAGAAGAGGAAACAGCCTGATGAGTGACGAACTCGAAAAACTGGAGTCGGTGCTTCATGCAACGACGCCGCGGGCACCGGCACCGGTGCGCGAGCGGACAATCTCCGAAGCGAAGGCTGCGTTCAGCCGTCATCACCAAGGAATCGACGACGAAATCCGTCACAGGGGGAGAGCGCCGGAGCCTGGCGCATTCGCACAACGGATACGGAGACTTGCCATGCCCCTGTCACGCCCCTCACTCGCGTTTGTTGGCAGTGCCGTCGTCGTGGCGGTTACCGGACTGATCGCCTATCAGCTTCAGGTGACCCAGAAATTGCCTTACCGGCCACATCAGTACCCGCCTGCAGCAGTCCCGGACCGGCTCGCCGAGGCCGAAACCAGGACCGCGGCGGATGCAGCCCGGACCCGAAATACCGAGGCAGGGGCCGCAGCGCAGGCCAGGATCGCAGACAGCACAATCCGGCCACCGTCCCTGTCGGGCGGCCAAACTCCCAAGAGCTTCCCGTCAGGGGGGTTGTCAGGGGGCCTGATGATGTTGTCGGGGTTGGAATCCAGACCGGCCCCACCCCGTCATTCCTACGCTCAGGGCGAGGACCGTTTCACGGAGTTCTCCCCCAATCCCGTCAAGCTGGTCGCCGAGGACCCGGTTTCGACCTTCTCGATTGACGTGGACACCGCCTCGTACGCCTTCCTCAGAGCCTCGCTGAACCACGGCTATCTGCCACCGGACAGGGACTCCGTGCGAACCGAGGAACTCATCAACTACTTCACCTACGATTACGCTCCGCCCGAGACGCGTGACCCGCCATTCGCGACACATGTCTCCCTGATACCGGCACCCTGGAGCGAGTCGGCACGGCTGATGCACATTGGGATCAAGGGATACGAGTTCGACCGAAGCGCCGCGCCTCGTGCGAACCTGGTGTTTCTCATCGACACCTCGGGTTCCATGGACGAGCCGAACAAGCTGCCGCTTCTGATCCGTTCCTTCGAGCTCCTGCTGACTGCCCTGGCACCGGATGACCGGGTCGCGATCGTGACATATGCCGGGTCGGCCGATGTGGTGCTGGAGCCGACCCCGGTCTCTGACCGGAAGACGATTCTGGCCAGCCTGGAGCGTCTCTGGGCCGGTGGCTCCACCGCAGGCGAAGAGGGAATCCGACAGGCCTACCTCCTGGCCGAGCAGCATATGGTCGAGGACGGTGTCAACCGGGTGATCCTCGCCACGGATGGGGATTTCAACGTGGGCATGACCGACGTCGAGGAGCTGGAGGACTTCATCTCGCGCAAGCGCGTGGGCGGTGTGTCCCTCTCGGTACTCGGTTTCGGGATGGGCAACTACAACGACGACCTGATGCAGCACCTTGCCCAGAGCGGCAACGGCAATGCCGCCTATATTGATTCCCTGTCGGAGGCACGCAAGGTACTCCTCGAGGAAGTGACCTCCACACTCGTGACCATCGCGAAGGACGTGAAGATACAGGTGGAGTTCAATCCCGCGGCGGTCCGGGAGTATCGACTGATCGGCTACGAGACCCGCATGCTTGCACGCGAGGATTTTCGCAACGACAAGGTCGATGCCGGAGAAATCGGTGCGGGGCATGCGGTGACCGCCATCTACGAGGTGATACTGGCGGATACGGACGGGGGACGGATCCCCCCCCTTCGCTACCAGAAAACCGGAGCGGAGCCAGGCACCGAATTCAGTGGCGAAATCGCCTTCCTGAAAATCCGCTACAAGCAACCCGACGCCCGGACGAGTACACTGATCACCAGGCCGGTGACCGTCGCCGACGCATTCGGTACCGTGGAAGATGCACCCCGTGATGTGCGCTTTGCCGCGGCAGTTGCCGCCTTCGGCGAACTCCTGCACGGGGGACGTTACACCGGTGAATATGGTTACGACGATGTCATCGCACTGGCACAGGGCGCGCGTGGGGACGATCCTTTCGGCTACCGGAACGAGTTCATCCGGCTTGTGCGCCTGGCCCAGTCAGTCACTACCGCGGATCAGTAGCATCCGATTGTCCCGCACCGGATTCAAACTTGAATCGGCACCGGTTCCCGCCCGGCGGTCGCGGGACATCCGTCACGGACCAGATTCTCCAGCCCGGTGATAGCGAATCCCGGACAATCGCCCGGGCGGCTCAGTTCAACCGGGCGTATTCCTCTCCAATGGCCCGCATCCGGTTGACCATGTTGACCAGTCCGTTGGACCGGGTGGGCGACAGGTGTTCCCTGAGACCGATGCGGTCGATGAAGTAAAGGTCCGCTGCGGCTATATCGCCTGGTTTCTGGTCTGACAGCACCCGGACCAGGAGCGCAATGATGCCCTTGGTGATGATGGCGTCGCTGTCCGCGGTGAACCGGACGCGTCCGCCCTCAAGCTCAGAATGGAGCCAGACCTGGCTCTGGCAGCCGGGTATCAGGTGCGCGCTGTCCTTGTACGCCGCATTGATCAGCGGCAGTTTCCGGCCGAGGTCGATCAGGTATTCATATTTGTCCATCCACCGATCGAAAACACCGAATTCCTCCACCACCTCGTCCTGGATGGTGTTGATGGTCCCGCTCATCAGCCCAGCATGTCCGCCGCGCGCCGGAGGGCATTGACCAGCGCATCCACATCTGCGTGGCTGTTGTAGAACGCGAAGGATGCCCGAACCGTGCCCGGGATGCCGTAGTAATCCATCAGCGGCTGGGTGCAATGATGCCCCGTGCGAACCGCCACACCCTGCTGATCCAGCAGCGTACCGACGTCAAACGGATGCTGCCCATCCAGGTTGAAGGAAATCACGCTGGCCTTGGCGGCCGCGGTGCCGACAATGCCGAGCCCGGGAATGTCGCAAAGCGCTGACGTGGCATAGTCGAGCAGACCCTGTTCATGGGCCCTGAGTGCCGCCTGGTCAAGAGCCGAGACATAGTCGATGGCCGCTGCGAGGCCAATGCCCCCGACAATGTTCGGCGTACCGGCCTCGAACTTGTGAGGCAGCGTATTGTAGGTGGTCCGCTCGAAAGTCACCCTCTCGATCATGTCTCCACCGCCCTGGTAGGGCGGCATGGAATCCAGCAGTTCCTCGCGCCCGTAGAGAATGCCGACACCGGTGGGCCCGAATACCTTGTGCCCCGAAAACGCGTAGAAATCGGCGCCTAGTTCCTGCACGTCGACCCGCATGTGGGGAAGCGCCTGGGCGCCGTCGAGCAGCACCAGCGCCCCGGCCTCATGGGCCCGGCCGATGATCTCCCGCACCGGGTTGATCGTGCCCAGCGTATTGGACACGTGAGCCACCGACACCAGCCGGGTGCGCTCGGTCAGCAGCCCCTCGAAGGCATCCATGTCCAGTTCGCCGTTCCCGAACATGGGGATCACTTTCAGCTTCGCACACCGCTCCTCGCAGACCATCTGCCAGGGAACAATGTTGGAATGGTGCTCCATGGTGGAAATCACCATCTCGTCGCCCGGGAAGAGCACGTCGCGGCCCCAACTGGAGGCCACCAGGTTGATGGCTTCGGTGGTGCCGCGGGTAAACAGTACCTGCCGGCTCGCCGGCGCATTGATCCACCGGGCAATGGTTTCCCGTGCATCCTCGTAGGCCTGGGTGGCGACCTGGCTCAGGTGATGCACACCGCGGTGAATGTTGGCGTTCTCATCTTTGTAGTAGCGCTCGATGGTGTCGATTACCGAACGGGGTTTTTGCGAGGTTGCGCCATTGTCGAGATAGACCAGCGGACAGCCGTTGACCTCCCGGGACAGGATGGGAAAGTCACGCCGGATTCGATCAATATCGAACGTCGCGGTGGATGCCATGGGAATGGTTGCTTGGTTCAATGGAAAACCTGATCTATGGAAAATCCAGAAAAAATCCTATTGTGGATTCAGAGGTACCAGACAAATTACGGAACAAACAAAGCCAATATAATTGATTTAACTGAAAAAACCCATGGGGCATACATTCCGATTTCACCGACAACAATAACCGGCCTGATCCGAGATGATCAACCTGATCCCGTATTCCTGATTGTAACCGCTTGGTTGCCTCCGGGGCAGCATTTTGCAAGGCCCCATAGTTTCCGACAGTGTTCACCCTTGCTGCGGATGATGTCTTCACCCAGGAAATCTGGTGGGCAGCTGACGTACCGATTCCAGCTATGCTCAGGCCTGGAAAAGGCGTATTCTTCTCCGGGCCGGGCATCACGGCCCATGCCCGGGACAGCAGCATGGTCGTCACACGGTTTCTGAACGGTATCCAGCATGCGCTTCTTCGACAGCAGCCAAGTTCACGAGGCATTACCCTACATATCGCTGGTTCCGGCCCTGATCGACGCGCATGATCGCGACGTGGACCTCTCTCAAAGCCTGCTACAGACGCAGCCGAACGCCGGTGGAGGCGAGGATATTTTCCTCAGCCTGCCGGCCTGGCAGCGCGGACATGCGCTCGGGGCAAAGCTGGTGACGGTCTTTCCGCACAACGAGTGCAACGGCAGCGGACTGCCGTCGGTCCAGGCCGTATTCGTACTGTTCGACGGCAGCAACGGCAAACCCGGAGCAGTGGTGGACGGTACCGCGCTGACGCTGCGCAAGACCGCGGCCGACTCCGCCGCCGGCAGTCATTTCCTGGCTCGCAAGGACTGCGAAAACCTGCTGGTGGTTGGTGCCGGCGCACTGGCCCCACACCTGGCCATGGCCCATCTGGCGGTTCGCCCCGCCATCCGCCGGGTATCCGTCTGGAACCGCACCCCGGCCCGGGCCGAGGGCATGGTCCGAAACCTTGACCTTCCCGGCACCGAAATTACCGCCGTCCAGGATCTCGAGGCCGCCGCCCGTGAGGCGGACCTGATCACCTGTGCCACCATGGCGAAGGAGCCGCTGATCCTGGGAAAGTGGCTGAAGCCGGGCACACACCTCGACCTGGTGGGCAGCTTCCGCACCGACATGCGGGAATGCGACGGGGAGGCCATTCGCCGCTCATCGGTGTTTGTGGACGCCCCCTGGAGCGCGCTCGAGGACTCGGGGGAACTGGTCACGGCGTTCGCAGAGGGTACACTGTCCAGGGGGGACATACAGGCCGACCTCTTCGATCTTGCCCGCGGGAAACATCCCGGCAGGCGATCGGGCGAGGAGATCACCGCATACAAGAACGGCGGCGGCGGCCACCTGGATCTGATGGTGGCCGGGATACTGTTGTCAACGGAATCCCCCGGACCGGAGGCCTGAATTCCCGGCACACGCGCCGGTCCGACCGCGCTGTCCTCCACCCTTCCGCGCGGCGGTACTGATCCGGCCCGTCACATCACCGAACACAACCTGAGGGCATCGAAAATCCCCGCCGCAAGGTTGCGACTGGATTCGGCATCGCCGATCCGGTACAGGGCAAATCCGCCCTCACCGCAGGAATGGGGCTGGGGCTTGCCCGCCAGCAGCGCATCGAGGTCGGCTACCCCATCATTGACCGAGTCGCCCCGGAGTGTCCGGAATAGCCCGTCGGCAGGAACCGTGCCATGCTCCACCACGACCTGCATCGCCGACAGTGTCATCGGCTCTCCGGTCAGTTCATGGTGAAAATGAGCCAGCAGCCTGTCACCGTCCCGCTCCACGCCGGTGAGCCGTCGCTCCAGGATCGGCACGATCCCCTTACGGGCAAACTCCCGTTTCCAGATCACTCTCTCCCCGTAGGGCAGTTCCACCCCGGGCCGATCGTCCAGCAGCACCAGTTTCAGTTCCCTGCCGGCATCCCAGCAGACCTCCGCCGCCGTCAACGCGGGATGCCGCCCGGTACCGTCATAGATCACCGCTTCGTCCTTTGGCGGGGCCGTACCGCTGAGCACATCCCAGGCCGGGGTGACCAGTTCATGGCCGGACAGCCATTCGAGATCCGGCACCCCGCCGGTTGCAATGATCACGATTTCCGGGTTTTCCGCCCTGATGTCCACCGCCTCTGCGTAGGTGTTGAGACGCACGTCGACGCCAAGGTGCCCGAGTTCGTTCCGCCGCCAGTCGATGACGCCGCCGACATCTCCCCGCCAGCTCGCTCTGCCGGCCATCCGAAGCTGTCCACCAAGATCATCCGCCGCCTCGAACAGGATCACGTCATGGCCCCGGCTGCCGAGCACCCGGGCGGCTTCCAGGCCTGCAGGGCCACCACCCACCACCACGCATCTGCGGCCCGGCGTCCGCGCCCTGCCGATGACCTGGGGCCATCGCTGTTCCCGACCGGTAGCGGCATTGTGCGCACAGGTGGGACGGGTATCCCCCATGCAGTGGGTCATCCCGACGCAGGGCCGGATGCGCTCCTCCTCACCCCGGATCAGTTTGTTGACGATCTCCGGATCGGCAATGTGTCCCCGTGTCATGGCAACCATGTCAAGCAGCCCCTCACGGATGGCATAGCGGGCGGTTGCGATGTCCGTGATCCGCGCGGCGTGAAACACCGGCAGACCCACTTCACGCCTGAATGCGCCCGCCTTCTCGAGCCAGGGCGCGATGGGCGAGGCCATGCCCGGCATGCAATCGGTGACCAGCGCCAGTTCGGTGTCGATGCGGCCGTAGTTGACATTGAAGTAGTCCATCAGCCCGGATGCCTGGAAGCGCAGCGCCATGGATACGCATTCCTCGAAACTCAGCCCCTCCTTCAGGGTTTCGTCGATGGGGAACCGCATGCCGACGATGAAGTCTTCTCCCACCCGGCGGCGGATCTCCTCGTGCACTTCGAGACCGAAACGGCAGCGGTTCTCCTCGGAACCGCCGTAGCCGTCCGTCCGCCGGTTGGTGACCGGCGAGAGGAACTGACCGATCAGGTGTCCGCCGATCATGGTCTCCAGGCCTTCCAGGCCGCCCTCCCTGGCACGCCAGGCCGCGTCACCAAAGGCCCTGACAATGCGCGCGATGTCGTGCCTGTCCATTTCCCGGGGAAAACTCCGGTGCCCGGTCTCCCGCACCACCGAGGGCGCCAGGGTGGGCAACCAGTTCTGGCTCAGGGATTCCCCGCGCCGCCCGAGGTGCGTCAACTGGATCATGATCGCCGCGCCGGCCTCGTGCACCCGCCGGGAGAATTGCGCCAGGTAGGGAATGATACGGTCCGAGGACATGTTGAGCTGCCCCGACGACCAGGTGGAATCCGGCGATACGTAGGCAGAGCCGCCGAACATGGTGAGTCCGATACCACCCCGGGCCTTCGCCTCGTGATAGACCTGGTAGCGTTCCGCAGGCATACCGCCGTCCTCCTCCAGGCCGCAGGCGTGACTGGTGGACATGATGCGATTCCGGAACCGCTTGCCACGGATCGTCAGGGGACTCAGCAGGGGATCCCGGATAGTGGGCATGGTGACAGGCGGTCGGTATGACGGACTGGTGGAGCATGCAGCCCGGCAGCGGACAAAGTCAATCCGGAGACTTGCGGATCCTGTTTTCTTCCGGCCATCCCGGCAATGGACGGAACCGGAACGCCCCGGTTGCCGGATGGGGCGTGATTTCCGTAACCGCCCGGCCAATGCAGGGCCGGCGGACGGGACCAGGGAGCGTTCGTATCTGCAGGGACGGCACATGCGTATAATCAGTTCCATACTGAACGTCGGGATTCAACATGCGCAGCGGTGGCAGGATTCTCATCGACGGCTTGCTCGGTCTGGGCGCGAACACCGCGTTCTGCGTAGCGGGGGAAAGCTTTCTCGCCGCACTGGATGCCATGTACGAGCACCACGGCAACTTTCGCCTGATCACCTGCAGACAGGAGGGCGGCGCCGCCTATATGGCCGAAGCCTGGGGCAAACTGACCGGCCAACCCGGCGTCTGTTTCGTCTCCCGGGGGCCCGGAGCAACCAATGCCATGGTGGGCATACACACGGCATACCAGGATTCCACACCCGTGATCTGTTTTGTCGGTCAGGTCCCCCGAGGCTTCCGGGGCCGGGAGGCTTTCCAGGAACTGGACTATCACCGGGCATTCGACGGGATCGCCAAGCAGGTCATCAGCATCGACGACGCCCGCCGGATCCCGGAGCAATTGAACCATGCGTGGCAATGTGCCACGGGCGGCCGGCCGGGCCCGGTGATCGTGGTACTGTACGAGGACATGCTCCGGGACGAGGTGGATGTTCCCGACATTCCCCTGTCGAACCCCCATGCCCAGTCCCGGTTCTCCGCGGCGCCCTCACCCGCCGCGATCGACCGGGTTGTCGACCTTCTGGGTAAATCGGAACGACCACTGATCATCTGCGGGGACAGCAGTTGGAACCAGGATACGCAGGCACTGTTGACCCGGGTCGCGGACCGGCACCAGATTCCCGTGGCCACCGCATTCCGGCGTCAGGACGCCTTCGACAATACCCATACCAACTACATCGGCGAACTGGGACTCATGGTGTCGCCGGTCCTGCAGCAGTACCTTCCTACCGCCGACCTGGTGCTGGTCGTTGGTCCAAGACTCGGCGAAATGACCACCCAGGGCTATGAAATCATTCACCCGCCGACCGGTTTCACCGGCCAGCGGCTGGTGCATGTTCACCCGGGCGCCGAGGTAATGAACGCGGTGTTTCATGCCGAACTCGCCGTTACCAGCACCAGCCTGGCCTTCCTGTCTGCCATGCAGCATGTTTCCGTACGCGATGCCGGCCGTCGCATGATGATCAAGTCGCTGCACGAGCGTTACCAGCGATGGGTGGATGAACCGGTGAGCGAGGGTCAGGCGGTGCGCATGGATACGATCTGTGCCCAGATCCGCAAAACCCTGCCGGCAGAAGCCGTGATCACCGTGGGCGCCGGCAGCTACACCTCCTGGGGTCAGCGTTTCTACCAGTACAGGCAGTCGGGCACACAGCTGGGTTCCACCAATGGCACCATGGGGTACAGCGTTCCCGCCGCGGTGGCGGCGAAGCTGTTCAGGCCGGAAGTTCCGGTCGTGTCCTTCAATGGCGACGGCTGTTTTCTCATGAACGGCCAGGAGTTCGCGACCGCGGTGAAATACGGGTTGCCCGTGGTGTTCCTGGTCATCAACAACAACCGCCTCGGCACCATCCGCAACCACCAGGAACGGCACTATCCCGGACGTGTCGTCGGCTCGGACCTCACGAACCCGGATTTCGCCCAACTGGCCGAGGCCTACGGGGGCCGTGGATATGTCGTGCACCGGACCGAGGAATTCATGCCGGCTTTTCTCGCCGCGCTGGAGGCCACGGTTCCCTCCATCATAGAAATCCGGGTGGAATAAGGCCCGGAACAGGCGTCCCGCCACGCCCCTGACGGTCAACCCGGCACGATCGGTCCCCGGAGATTTGCTACAATGCAGCGTGGTTTCTGCCGTGGCCGATCGCCATACGGGATGGTGGGCACAATCAAACACCGGATCCGGCGGCGCGACAAAACACCAATATTCAGGAACGACTACAACAATGAAATCCCTGATCTACATCATGGCAGCAATGGCCCTGTCGCTGTCTCCATCCGTGTTCGAATCGGCGAACGTCGACCCTGAACAGTCATCCATCGCATTCACCCCCCCCGAGCCCGTGACTCATGCACAGGAGGAAGTGCCGGGGCAGGAGCACATGCTGGAATATGCCGGTCTCGCGCAACAGACCAATGGCTGCTTTGACGCCATGATGGGCATGGGTTGCCGCATCCAGAGCCAGATTCCGGTCTGGAACCGGTTTGCTGCCATGTTCGCCAGCCAGCTCGGCATCACCTGCCCGATCGGTACCGACGTCCTGCAGCTCTAACAGGGCACCTGGCGGTGAAGGCGGACAGTTTCACCGATCGTTTCCCGTGATGGTGACCACGCCGAATTTCGCGGTATCCTTCGGGACATGCTGAATCACCCCTAGCCCTGCGAAAACCAGTCCGATCATGCTGAACAACAAGCACGCCGTCATCACGGGCGCCGCCCGGGGAATCGGCCTCGCCTGCGCCAGGAGATTCGTCGAGGAGGGTGCATGCGTCGTGCTCTCCGATATCGACGACGAGGCGGGAGAGGCCGCCGCGGCCTCTCTTGGTGAAAATGCCGTCTACCGCCACTGTGATGTCCGCTGCAAGCCGGAAGTCGAGGCCCTGTTCGAATACGCCCGGGACCGTTATGGGCGCGTGGACACGGTCATCGCCAATGCCGGCATCGTGCATGCGGCGGACATCCTTGAACTGGAGGAAGCGGACTTCGACCGTGTCATCGACATCAATCTCAAGGGCGTTTTCCTGACCGGACAGGCTGCGGCCAGGCTGATGGTGGACCAGGAACCCGATCCGGAGGATTCACGCGGCACGATCATCAACATGTCCTCGGTCAACGCAATCCTGACGATCCCCGCAATTGCACCCTACGTCATCGCCAAGGGCGGCGTGAACCAGTGGACCAAGGTACTGGCTGTCCGCCTGGCTCCGGAAAAGATCCGGGTCAACGGGATCGGGCCGGGCTCCATCAATACCGAGCTGTTCCGGACCATCGCGGACAACCCCCGGAAAAGAGCCGAGGTCATGTCGCGCACTCCCATGTTGCGGGCAGGGGAGCCTGACGAAGTGGCCAGAGTGGCGGTGTTTCTTGCCAGCTCCTATTCCAGCTACGTGACCGGTCAGACCGTGTATCCGGACGGGGGCCGGCTTGGCCTGAACTACGTGGTTCCGGTCAGCGAATAAGGAACCGGGCGGAAGATGGGCGACGCGCTCAAAAGCCTCCTGGTGGTCTCGGTGGAGCAGGCCGTCGCCGCACCGTTGTGCAGCGCGAGGCTCCGGGAAGCCGGTGCCCGGGTCATCAAGGTGGAGCGCCCTGGCGGGGATTTCGCCCGGGCCTACGACGGCGTGGCTGGCGGGGACAGTTCCTATTTTTTCTGGCTGAACCAGGGCAAGGAGTCCCTGGAGCTGGATTTCAAGAACCCGCCGGATGCGGAACTGCTGGGGAGAATCATCGGACGTGCGGATGTCCTGATTCAGAATCTCGCGCCGGGGGCACTCGCCCGGTCGGGTTTCGACCTGGCAACCCTTCGTGAGCGGTATCCGCGCCTGATCACCTGCGACATATCCGGTTACGGCAACGATCCGGGAGGCCGGGACCTGAAGGCCTATGACCTGCTGGTGCAGGGTGAATCCGGTCTGATCAGCATCTCCGGCGGAAAAAACGAACTCGGCCGTATCGGCGTATCCATCTGTGATATCGGTGCCGGCATGACCGCCCACGCGGGCATCCTGGAAGCACTGCTTGAACGGGAGCGGACCGGCAGGGGATCGGCAGTGGAGGTATCGCTGTTCGGTGTCGCCGCGGACTGGATGACGGTGCCCCTGCTGCATCACGACTATGCCGGCAGGGCGCCCGGGCGGACGGGACTCAATCACCCCACCATCGCCCCTTACGGCGCCTACCCGTCCAGCGACGGTGAGCTGGTGATCATCTCCATCCAGAACGGGCGGGAATGGACGCGGTTCTGCGAACACGTCCTCCGGATGCCGAAGATGGCCGGCGACGAGGCCTTCCGCGACAACGACCGGCGGGTTGCCAACCGCGCTACACTGGATCAACGCATCTTTTCGGTGACCCGGTCCCTCTCCCGGGAGGACCTCGTGAATCGACTGGAGATCGCGGAGATCGCCTACGGCGCGGTCAATTCGGTGGCTGATTTCTCGGGCCACCCCGCCCTGACACGCCGCCGGGGAACCAGTTCCGGCGGCGACGAAATCCTGTTTCCGACCAGACCGGTGGGAGCAGCAGCCGCCGCCCGGGTGCCTGCTGCAGGCGAACACACCCGTTCCATACGCGAGGAGTTCCGACATGACTGAATCCGTCATCAACCGCGAAGAACCTGCCGGAGGCCTGTCACGGTGGATCGGCCGCCGCCGGATCACGGAGGAACGGATCGAACCGAAGCCGGCACGCTTCATGCAGCAGACCATGGACCGGGAGCCCACACTGGGTGAGGGAGACCCGCTGCCGCCCGCCTGGCACTGGTTGTATTTCATCGATGGTGCCAGGCTTTCGGAAACCGGTCGCGACGGCCATGCCGTGCGCGGTGGATTCCTTCCCCCGGTTTCCCTGCCGCGACGCATGTGGGCAGGTTCGAGGCTGAATTTTCATCAACCGCTCCGGCTGGGCGATACCATCTCCCGGGAATCCGTGATCCGCGGCATCCGGGAGAAAAGCGGCCGGTCGGGCCCGCTTTGTTTCGTCACTGTCTCCCATATCTACCGCCGTGGAGACAAGGTCCTGCTCGACGAGGAACACGACATCGTATACCGGGAGGATCCAAAGCCCGGGTTAGAATCTCCCCCTCCGCCGCAGGCAGATACCAGGTCCGGTGTCCGGCGCGAAATTGACCCGTCGCCCCTGCTGCTCTTCCGGTATTCAGCCCTGACCTTCAACGGCCATCGCATCCATTACGACATCGACTACTGCCGCGATGTCGAGGGCTATCCGGGCCTGGTCGTCCACGGCCCGCTGACGGCCACCCTGCTGCTGGACCTGCTGGTGGATGAAGTCGGACAGGAAAAAATCAGGCATTTCCGATTCCGGGCCATGGGCCCGCTGTTCGCGGGCCGTCCGTTCACCATGCACCTGGTGAGAGAGGAAGACGTCTGCCGGCTGTGGGTCGCCGACCCCGACGGCGCACTGGCGGTCCGGGCCGAGGCGGAACTCGTCTGAACAGAGCCGGATGGTCCCGGGTGATGGCGGAGCAGCGCTTCGGGTCCAGGGTGGACAACTGGCTGGTCAGGGCCCTGATCACGCTCACCGTGATCAGCTTGATTACCGCCTACCGGGCGCTGGTGATGCCGGGCGGTGGCAAGTGGTTCGCCCTGGTCATCATCCTGACGGGCGTCGGGCTTCCGTTCTGGGTGCTTCGCTCGACCGGCTCGATATCCGCTGCGGGCCGTTTTCCTGGTGGATCCGGCTCGAAGAGATCGAATCGGTTCACCCCACCCGCAGCCTGCGGTCCGGGCCCGAACTGTCATTCGACCGCCTGTGCATCACCAGTCGAGGGGGCCGGCGTGTGCTGGTATCCCCGGAGGACTGGGACGGGTTCCTGGCAGCCATCAGCCAGGCCCGGGCAACTGCTGAGCAGCCCTGGGACGGCAGCAATCAGGGCTGAATCCACCGGGCGAACCGTCAGGCCGCGGGGCCATCAGTGAAAAAAGCCTCCGGGGAGGCTTTTTTCTTTACCGGTACAGGTCCGGAAGGTTACTGCGGAATTTCGCCCTGCACGCCCTCGACATAGTAGTTCATGCCGAGCAGCACGTCATCGCCAAGCGCTTCGCCTTCGCCGATCACCTGCTCACCTGCCTGGTTCTTGATGGGCCCCTGGAAGGGATTGACGCTGCCGTCCTTGATCCCCGCGATGATCTCGTCCGCGACCGCCCGCACGTTCTCCGGCACTGCGTCACCGTAGGGCGCCATGACCACCATGCCGGGGTCTATGCCGTCCCAGGTGTCGATGCTCTCCCAAGCGCCGTCCATCAACGCCTTGACCCGGCTTACGTAGTATGGACCCCAGTCGTCCACGATGGAGGTCAACTGGGCATTGGGGGCGAAGGCCTTCATGTCGGAGGCCTGGCCGAACGCATAGACCCCGCGCTGTTCCGCCACCTGCAACGGCGCCGGGGAATCGGTGTGCTGGGTGATGATATCGGCACCCTGGTCGATCAGCGCCTTGGCGGCATCCCCTTCCTTGCCCGGGTCATACCAGGTGTTGACCCACACCACCTTCACCACCGCGTCGGGATTCACCTTGCGCAGCGCCAGGGTGAACGCATTGATGCCGCGGATGACCTCCGGGATCGGAAATGAAGCGATGTATCCGATCACGCCGGTCTTGGTCATGTGGCCGGCAATGGCGCCGATGACCGTACGGCCTTCATAGAAGCGGCCCGAGTAGGTGCTGAGATTGTCGTGGCGCTTGTACCCGGTGGCATGTTCGAACTTCACGTCGGGAAACTGCTTCGCCACCTTCAAGGTGGGATTCATGTAGCCGAATGAAGTCGTGAAGATGATGTTGTGGCCGCTGGTGGCGAGCTTGCGAATGACGCGTTCGGCATCCGCTCCCTCGGCAACGCTTTCCACGAATGAGGTCTCGACGCCGAGTTCCTCTTCCACTTGCAATCGGCCCTTGTCGTGACGGTAGGTCCAGCCATGGTCACCTACCGGGCCGACGTAGACAAATCCCGCCTTGACGTCCTCGGCCTGGGCGGCACCCATGGCCAGGGAGGCGGACAGTGCGGCTCCCGCAAGAGCCCTGATCAGTGTTCTTTTCTGCATGATGATTATCTCTGAAGATCGGTTAACGGTTTTTCGGATTGGATTCTCTCGGTTTTCGTCTGGCAGTATCAGTGTGGAGATTCTAGCAAAATCCCCGGGACTCGCCCTGAACACAGCGCCGAGAAATCATGCTGTTGCCTGCATGGCTCAGAACCCTGATGAAGCATGTCCCCTTTCAGCATTGCCAGCCGTTTCAGCCATTTCAGCTTCCGCGGTACGTGGAGTAGCCCCAGGGACTGAGGAGCAGGGGGACATGGTAATGCGCCCCGCCCTCCGTTACGCCAAAGACAATCTCCACGTGGGGATAGAACGTGTCCACGCCCCGGTCCGAAAAATAACGGCCGGAAGCGAAGTTGATACTGTAGGTTCCACCCGGCAATGTCTCGTCGCCGAGCCACCGGGAGATTCGTCCGTCCGCGTCGGTGACTCCCTGCCCGAGTTCGGCCCTGTCCGCTCCCGTCCCCCGGTACAGTACCGCCGCCACGCCCCGGGCGGGCGCCCCGAGGGACAGGTCGAGTATATGCGTGGTGATCTGGCTCATGGCGTCCAGGAATCCAGTTCAGGCAGCATGACTGCGGGTGAAAGCGAACAACTCGTCGAGACGTCGCTGGGTGATTTTCCACTGCTCCCCGGCGGCGATGGCAAGTTCCGCCTGGCGGCTGTTGCCGAGACGGCTACGCAAGTGTGCCAGCATTTCCGGGGCGCTCTTGCCGCTTGCGAAAATAATGAAGATGAAACCGAAGCGCTCGAAATAGGCCTGGTTGCCCTCGGCCAGTGCGGCGAGGGTTGCCTCGTCCGCCTGGCGGACCGAGGACTGTTCCCCGCTTGCGGTGACCAGGGTGGCCCGGTACTTCGCCTTCAGGGACTCAGGATCCCCGATCCGGGGATGGCCTTCGAAGGCCTCGAGCCAGTCCGCCTCAGTCATCCCGGACCAGTGCTCCCTGGCCTTTGTCAGCATTTCGGCAATGCCGGGATACGGCCTGCTCCCCACCATTCGCTCCACCCATTGCGATGCGGTGCAGCAACGCTGCATGACATCAGCCGCCTCGGCATGTCCAAGGCCGTTGAAGGTTTCGATATCCATCGGCGATATCCGGTCGGAGTCATCGGATTATGAGAAAATTTGACTATATGGTCAAGTTTTTTTCTCTATAATTCCGCCATGACCCTAACCGCCCATCGAGGGGAAATCCTGCACTTTCTCGATGACCCCGGCATCGCGGGGCATGAGGCCGTCGTCCATTTCCCCGACGGACTGTTGCTGGTCGAGGACGGCCTCGTGGCGAACGTGGGGTCATTCGACGTCCTCAGGGGGACGCTGCCGCCGGACGCGGACATCCTGCACCACCGGGACGCCCTCCTGGTCCCCGGACTTGTGGATACCCATGTTCACTACCCCCAATGCGACGTCATCGCGGCCTATGGCACCCGGCTTCTGGACTGGCTGAATACCCATACCTTCCCGGCGGAGAGGAAATTCGAGGACATCGCCCACGCCGAGAGCACCGCCTCGTTCTTTCTCGACGAACTCCTGCGCAACGGCACCACCACCGCTCTGGTATTCGGTACCGTGCATCCGCAGTCGGTGTCGGCATTCTTCACGGCAGCCCGCCTGCGCAACCTGCGCATGATCTGCGGCAAGGTCCTGATGGACCGGAATGCACCGGCGTATCTCCGCGACACGGCAAGCACGGGTTACCGCGACAGCAAGTCGCTGATCGAACGCTGGCACGGCGTGGACAGGCTGGGATATGCCGTGACGCCACGTTTCGCACCCACCTCCAGTCCGGAGCAGCTCGACATGGCGGGCCGCCTGCTCGCCGAACACCCCGGTGTACACCTGCATACCCACCTCGCGGAAAGCACCGAGGAATGCCGCTGGGTGTCGGAACTGTTCCCCGATGCTTCCGGCTACCTGGATGTCTATGAACGACACGGCCTGCTCGGCCGGCGCTCGGTATTCGCCCACGGAATCCACCTGGACGACAGTGAATGGCGACAGCTCGCGGATGCGGGCTCCGGCATTGCCCACTGCCCGCTGTCGAACCTGTTCATCGGCAGCGGGCTGTTCGATTACCGCAAGGCCCGGAAAAACCGCGTCCATACCGGGCTCGGCACGGACGTCGGTGGCGGTGACAGCTTCTCCCTGCTGAGGGTGATCAACGAGGCCTACAAGGTGCAGCAGCTACAGGATTACAACCTGTCACCCTTCGAGTCGCTTTACCTGGCCACTCTGGGAGGTGCCCGCATGCTGGATCTTCACCCGTATATTGGCAATTTCGAACCCGGCAAGGAGGCGGATTTCATCGTGCTCGACTACCGTGCCACGCCGCTGATCGACCGTCGCATCCGCAGTTCCGCAAGCCTCATGGAACGACTGTTCGTGCTGCAGATGCTGGGGGATGACCGCGCCGTCAGGGAGACCCGGATACTGGGAGAGACCGCCCACAGGCGGGACTAGATATTATGGCCTGCCCGATTCCATGAGGCAGGATCCCGGCCCGACTTTCGCAATTCACCCGGAATCCGACCAGATATTGGGGATGTTCGGCATGTAATCCCCTGAATTGGTCGGACCCCCTGCATTTTGCATGTAGTGCAGACTTTTCCTTGATCCGAAGGCGTCAGGCAATGAATTACTTGACAGGACACGGAAATCCCGGTTTCATTTCTGTCTTGACAATTGAACTCCCTGAAGCTAGGCTCTTGGGCCCAAGAGCCTAGCTTCAGGGAGTTTCCTGTGGGTGAGACTACCCTAAGAACAGCAACTCAGGACGATCATTATTCGAACATCCTGGCAGAGTTCTCCAGGACCTTCGGTTCACCTTCCTCGAAGTACCCCACCGTTCGTTGCATCTCCAAGGCCGCCCTGATTCGGGAACTCGTAGAGATCCGGGACCGGCACTCCCACCCGGGCACCAAGCGCATCTCCGGACAGGCGCTCTTGGAGTTCCTCCTCAGGAGCGGACTCGTACATCGGGTATCTCATATTGACTCGGCCAACAACAAATCACCTGCACAATTCTTCTCCATCGGACTGAATGGGTCTACTCCCGAACTGGATTCTATCGAACTCCTTCAGGCGATGGTGCCCCAGGGCACCGTTTGTTACTTCACCGCAGTCCAGTTTCATAATCTCTCGACACAAATCCCGACACATCACCACATTGCCCGAATAACCAAATCTTCGTCCCGACCTCGCAAGGCTCCATCCATTTCACCCATACACAGAATCCCTTCAACGGGCGCGCCAAAAAAGCGAAATCGCCTCGGTAGGCAACAATTTCTCTATCACGGAATTCCTTACTATATTACGAATCGCGAAAGTGCACGGGTACCTGGTATCCAGAAACGCTACTACTCGGACAAGACGGTATTTTCCATAACCACCTACGAACAAACACTACTCGACACCCTTGATCGCCCATTGAGTTGCGGAGGTCCATCTGTCGTATTTGAAGCGTGGGGCAATGCGGCAGGCGAACTCGACCAGAAGCGTATCTTGAATCATTTGAGAACAATCAAGGACCAGCGACTGACCCGTCG
The DNA here is from genome assembly GCA_965213885.1 of Candidatus Poriferihabitaceae bacterium. Taxonomy (GTDB): domain Bacteria; phylum Pseudomonadota; class Gammaproteobacteria; order Arenicellales; family Poriferihabitantaceae; genus VYFG01. The sequence continues at coordinate 767,496 of OZ243919.1, read as the reverse complement.
TGTAGGTTACATGCTACACGATCATCTACAACACAAACTCGACGCTGAATTGCGACGCTACCTTTATCGCATACGTACTCAACTCAGCAAGGACCAAACAGCCGCAATGATTTCCCTTCTTCCAGGGTATGAATTCAGTCACCCGAACCATGGCTGGGGTCTTGAGGTCCCGTAGCCAGTGAATCGTGCTGGTGCAGTAGATTGGAAAGAAGAAGTACAAATTGAGATTCTTGAATCCCTATTGACGCATGTCCCCCTCCAACCTGTGCTTGTATTCAAAGGGGCACACGTACTGAACGAACGTCTTCAGGAACCCGGGAGACGTTCACTGGACATCGACAGCAATCTCCTGCAAGGCTTTGTTCAATCGACGCCAGATCGCACGACCCAACAGGCGATACTTGAACGCGAACTCCAACTTGCAATCTCTCGATACTTCCAGAGCCAATCTCCGGTAATGTATTCTCTTCAGAAAATTCATGTAAAACCGAGACCTTCTCGATTGCATCCGAGAGGTTGGGATGCATACGATGTACGAATTTCGATTATCGACCACACACGTTCCGGCGTTCTGGGCTTGCCATCGATAACGCTGGACATCGCCGCACCCGAGGCACTAAGGCAAAACTCCATTGCTCCCCTGAGACAAAACGAAGCGACCGTTTGGGCCTATACCCTGGAACGAATCACCGGCGAGAAGCTTCGGGCGTTTCTCAGTTCTTTGCCCGCATACCGCACCAAGGTTGCCAAACCCGGGGAGGCCGTTCGGGTAAAGGATGTATTCGACATTGCCAGAATTCATCGAAAAGGTCTCTACATGACCACGAATTCTGGACTGCCGCTGGCAAGGAGTTTGAAGTCGCATGTGCGTCCCGTCTGGTTGACTGCTTGGGGCTTCAGTCATTCGAAGAGGACCTTGATACCACCCGATCTTCCTACGAGAACGATCCAACTCTTTCGAAGTCGATTGCCTTTGATGAGGCCTGGAATACCATACGGGATGTCGTGGTATTTCTGGAGTCAATTCAAGTTATTCCCTTTGAGTTTCCCATAGGCCAGTCCACCTGATGTGCCCTACCCGGTGATATTCGGACCAGTTGCAAATTGAGGGGATAGCCCTCTGGGCACAGGCTCCACGGGACGCTCGGGGTGACTGGTATTCGTCGGTCGCGCGAACTCGAGGCGGAGTATGCCTGGCTAGGATACCGCGGAAAGACCGCTATGTATGCGGGATCCTGCCCGGTACTGACCAAGCAACTGGGCGGCCACCGAAACCGCCACCTCCATTGGCAGCTTGCCGCCGCCGAGATCGACACCGATGGGCGAAGTGAGCCGTGCGAGTTCTGCTTCGGAAAATCCCTTTCGTGACAATCGCTTGCGAAAACTAACGGACTTGGATCTGGATCCAATCAGACCGCAGTAGGGAAAGTCGTTGCGCGACAGCATGGCCTCCACGAGTTCGAAATCGATTTCATGGCTGTGGGTCATGACCAGGCACCAGGTGCCCGGAGGCAGCCCGTCCACCGCGCAATGCGGATTGTCCATAAACCGGCTGATGACGTTGCCGGGCATGCCGGATTCCGTCATCGAGGAGGACAGGACATCTTCCCGGCTGTCGAACCAGGTGACCCGGCATGGAAGGCCCACCAGGATTCGCACCAGGGCCCTGCCAACATGGCCTGCACCGAAAAGCGCAACGAGGAAATCACAGGCGGGAAAGCATTCGTAGAGGAGTTCTGCCCGCCCACCGCAACACTGCGAAAGATCCTCGCCCAGGGTGTACACCTGTCGCTCGTTGCCGGGCTGTCCCCGTGACAACAGCCTCCTTGCCTGTTCAATGGCGCTGAATTCCAGATTGCCGCCCCCGATGGTATCGTGGCTTGCGTCCCCGGTGACCACCATCTTGGACTGCCGGTCCCGGGGGGCGGAACCTCGGGTCTCCAGCACCGTGACCACCACGAAACCCTGGTTGCCGGCGGTCAGTCGCGCAATTGCCTCCACCCAGTTCATGACGCCGGCTCCCGCACACCGTCCACCGCACGCAGGATTTCCTCCGGGGTGGCCGGCGCGTGCAGATCCGGGAAAGTCCCGTAGTCGCCCGCCGCCGCCACGGCATCCCGGATTGCGCACCAGGCGGAGATGGCCAGCATCAGTGGAGGCTCTCCCACCGCCTTGGAACGAAAAACGGTCTCCTCGCTGTTCTCCGCCTCGGTCAGCAGCCGGGTATTGAAGACCGGCGGCGTATCGGAGACGGCAGGGATCTTGTAGGTGGCCGGCCCGTCGGTGAGGAGCCGGCCCTCCCGGTCCCATTTCAGTTCCTCGCAGGTGAGCCAGCCGAAGCCCTGGATGAAGCCGCCCTCGATCTGGCCGATATCGATAGCCGGGTTGATGGACCGCCCGACATCGTGGAGGATGTCCACGCGCAGCAGCCGGGACTCCCCGGTCAGGGTGTCGATGACCACTTCCGACACAGCGGCGCCATTGGCGTAGTAGTAGAACGGCCGCCCGGACGCCTGCCGCCGGTCGTAGTGAATCTTCGGGGTACGGTAGAAGCCCGTCGCGGACAGGGAGACCCGGCCGAGCCAGGCCTCCTTCGCAACCTCTCCGAATCCCAGAGTCAGTCCCCCCACATGCACCCGGTCATCCAGGAATGCGATTTCCGATTCTTCGGTACCGTATTTTTCCGAAAGGAACGACACCATCCTCCGGCGGATGGTGCGCGCCGCGTCCAGTGCCGCCATGCCGTTGATGTCGGTACCGGACGACGCCGCGGTGGGCGAGGTGTTGGGCACCTTGTCCGTGCGGGTGGCGGTAACCGCGATGCGGTCCGGGCTGACCCGGAATTCTTCCGCCACGACCTGCCGCACCTTCGTCATCAGTCCCTGCCCCATCTCGGTACCGCCGTGGTTCAGGTGAATGCTTCCGTCGGTATAAACATGGACCAGGGCCCCGGCCTGGTTGAGGTGGGACACGGTGAAGGAAATGCCGAACTTCACCGGAGTCATTGCGATGCCTTTCTTCAGCACCGGGCTCCGGCGATTGAATGCACGGACCTGCTCCCTGCGGACCCGGTAGTCGGATTCGGCCTCGAGCTGGTCCAGGATGCGCGGAACCGAGAAGGAATCGATCCGCTGGTGATAGGGTGTGACGTTGCGGTCCCTGGTGTCATAGAGGTTCATCCGCCGCACATCCAGGGGGTCCCTGCCCACCCGGAAGGCGATTTCATCCATGATCGCCTCCATGGCGATCATACCCTGGGGTCCGCCGAATCCGCGAAAGGCCGTGGCGGAAACGGTATGGGTCTTGCAGCGCAGCCCGTCGATCAGCACATCCGGAATGAAATAGGCATTGTCGCAGTGGAACATCGCCCGGTCCACGATGGCGTCGGACAGGTCCGGCGAGTTTCCGCACTGTGCGGCAAGGCGGTAGTGGATGGCTTCCAGCCGGCCATGCCCGTCGTGGCAGACGTCGTAGCGGTTCAGAAAATTGTGGCGCTTGCCGGTCATGACCATGTCGTCCCGACGTGACAGCCTGCAGGAGACGGCGCAGCCATTGCGAAGGGCGAACACCGCCGCAATGCAGGACCAAGGCGAGCCATGGGTTTCCTTGCCGCCGAATCCCCCGCCCATTCGACGTGTGACGACGTTGACCTTGTGCATGGGTATGCCGAGCACATCCGCCGCCAGTTTCTGGGCCTCGCTGGGATTCTGCGTGGAGGTGTGTATGGTCATGCCGCCCTCCTCTTCCGGAATCGCGACAGAGGCCTGCCCCTCGAGATAGAAATGTTCCTGGCCGCCCACCCTGAGTTCGCCGTGAAACCGCCTGGCCGCCCCCTCGAGCACGGCCACGGCATTCCCCCGCCGCATCCGGTGCGGCGGGCGCACGTAGTACTCGTCGGCGATGGCCCGTTCAAGATCCAGCACCGGCTCCATTTCCTCGTACTCGATTTCGGCGAGGCGGACCGCCCGGCGTGCAAGCTCGTGACTGGTCGCCAGGACGGCGAACAGCGGCTGGCCCCGGAATTCGATCTCATCGGCAACCAGCAGGGGGTCACCGGGAAAAACCGGGCCGATATCCAGCTTGCCGGGCACATCGTCTGCCGTGATCACGTCCACCACCCCGGGTGCCGCACGCACCGGGGCCAGACGCATGGATATCACCCGTCCCCGGGTGATGGCGCTGCCGCCCACGCATGCATGGAGCTGGCCCTCCCTCGGCACCATGTCATCGACATAAACCGCCGACCCGGAGACATGCCCGCGGGCGCTGTCATGGGCAAGGGCCTGGCCGACCAGCCGGATTCTCTCAATGGACATCGGTCACCATGAGGGGGAATTCGGACCCCCGGTACTCCAGCAGGCAGCGGCGGAACAGGTTGCCCGCCACCGTCGTGCGGTAGGCAGCGCTGGCCCGGGCATCGTCGATGGGGCTGAATTCGCCGGCAATGGCATCCGCAGCCACAGCCGCGGTGGATTCATCGAACGGTTTCCCGGTCATCGCCGCCTCGCAGGCCGGGGCGCGCCTGGGAATGGCCGCCATGCCGCCGACGCCGATGCGTGCGCTGCGGATCACGGCATCCTGTCCTTCTCCTTCCAACTCCAGGTTCACGGCGAGACAGACCGCGGAGATATCGTCATCGATCCGCTTGCTGATCTTGTAGACGCGAAAGAACTGCCGGGGCCCCGGCAGCGGCATGGAAACGCTGTGCACGAACTCCCCCCGCCCGAGCGCGGTCACCCGGTAGTCAAGGAAAAAATCTTCCGGCGGCAATGTCCGCTGGTCGTCGCCTCGTTGCAGGATGATCTCGGCCCCCAGGGCCAACAGGACCGGCGGCAGGTCCCCGATGGGCGAGGCATTCGCGATATTGCCCCCCAGGGTGCCCAGGTTGCGGACCTGGCGCGAGCCGAAGCGCAAAAGGAGGTCGGCGACCGACGGATAGTGCCCGGAGAACAGTTCCAGGCAACGGGTCAGGGAAACCGCGGCGCCCACGGTCACCTGCCCCCCGCTTTCGGTCACCTGCCGGAGTTCCGTTACCCGTTCAAGAAGAATGATCCTGTCCAGGGTCCCCAGCGCCTGGGTCGCCTCGAGCGCGAGATCGGTACCCCCGCCGAGCAACCTCGCATCCGGGTATTCCAGGCACACCCGCGAGAGTTCTTCCAGGTCCCGGGGGATCAGGAATCCCGGGGAACCGGGCATTTGCCCGCCATTTCCCCCGACGCCGTCTGCCGACCGGATCCCGTCCAGGGCCGCGCGGATCCGGCAGGACCGGCGGTCAAACCGGTCCGTCATCCTGGCCGCGGTCGATGCCAGCGCGGCGTCGATGATGGGGCGATACCCGGTGCAACGGCACAGGTTACCGCCAAGATGTTCATGGATGGCTTCCAGGTGCCCTTGACCGCCGGCGGGCAGGGACTGCTTGCCAAGCGCGAACAGTGACATGACGAACCCCGGTGTGCAGAAACCGCACTGGGATCCATGGTGATCCACCATGGCCTGCTGCACCGGGTGCAGCGTCTCACCGTCGGAAAGGTGTTCCACGGCGATCAGCTGCCGGCCATGGAGAGCACCGAGAAAGGTGATACAGCTGTTGATCGAGTGGTACGCGAGTCCCTCCCCCGCCGGCTCGGCCACCACCACGGTGCAGGCGCCGCAATCACCGGAGGCGCACCCCTCCTTGGTGCCGCAAAGACCACGATCCTCCCTGAGCCAGCCAAGCACGGTGGTCTGGGCCTCGAAATCCGAAAGCGCAATTTCCTGGTCGTTGAGCAGAAACCGGATCACCCTGGAAAAAATCCTGACTATTTGGTCAGAATTCTAGCAGACGCCCGGCGTCGCGTGCAACGCCGCTTCCGGGCGGACCAGGATCATCCCGGCCTGTTGAACCGGACCTGGCAGAGGCAAGTCCACGTCGTACCCGTTTCTTCGGCAGACTGCACTTTGACTCCGTCGTGATAACCCCGCAGAATCCGGCGCTCACCAACAACCGAACCTGTCCGGTTACCTGCCATGCCCCGATTCAACCGATTGCTGGTCACCGGCGCCGCCGGCAACCTGGGCCGGGTCCTGCGCGAGGGCCTGGCGCCGCTCGCCACCACGCTCCGGCTGACTGACCGTGCGGACATGGGCAAGGCCGCCCCCCACGAGGAGATCATGCCCGCCGAACTCGGTGACTTCGATGCCATCATGCGGATTGTCGAGGGCTGCGACGCCATCGTGCATTTCGGGGCGGCCCCGACGGAAAAACCCTGGGCGGAAGTCCTCGAGTCCTCCATCAAGGGCGGCTACCACGTATACGAGGCGGCCCGCCGGCACGGCATCAGGCGGATCGTCTATGCCAGCTCCATCCATGCGGTCGGATACGTGCGGCGGGAGGAAGGCGCGGACACAGACACGCCACACCGCCCGGATTCGCTCTACGGTGTGTCCAAGTGCTTCGTCGAGGATCTCGCCTCAATGTACTTCCACAAGTTCGGCATCGAGTCGGCCCTGCTGCGCATCAATTCCTGCTTTCCGGAACCCTCGGATCGGCGTCACCTGTCGACCTGGATGAGTTTCCGTGACCTGGTACAGCTGGTTGAGAGGTGCCTTGTGGCCGAGCGCATCGGCCACTGCGTGGTCTACGGCATCTCGGACAACCGCGAACGGTTCTTCAGCAACGAAAAGGTACGTCATGTCGGCTACCTGCCCCGGGACTCCGCAGAGGATTACCGGGCGAGGGTCGAAGCCAGGACCGAACCGGGCGACCCGTTTGCCGAGGGAGTGGAATTTGTCGGCGGCGTTTTCTGCGAATTCGGGCACCCGGACGACAGCTGACGGGCAGCGTCCCGCGAAAGATGCCATCTCCGGGGCGGGCCGGCAGCCGCTCAGCCAAGCCCCTGCAGACTACGCGCCAACTCCCCGTGGCGTGCCTTCAGCGCGCCCAGGTCAAGACCGGGAATTTCCCCGGCCCGCACCCGCCAGGTTCCGGCAACCATCACGTCGTGTGCTTTGCAGGCGCCGCACAGCACCAGCGCCGCTAACGGATCCCCCGCACCCGAAAAATTCGGTTCATCCAGCCGAAACAGGGCAAGGTCCGCCTGCATGCCGGGTGTGATCGCCCCGATATCGGTCCTGCCAAGGCAACCGGCGGAACCACTGGTCGCCCAGCGCAGAGCGTCCAGATGACTCACCGATGCCGCGCCATAGCGCAATCGCTGCAACAGCAGAGCCTGTCTGACCTCCTGTACCATGTTGGAGCTGTCGTTGGAGGCGGAGCCGTCCACCCCCAGACCCAACCGGCAACCCGCGCGCTCCAGTTCCAGGGTGCGGCACTGTCCGGAACCCAGCAGCATGTTCGAACTCGGGCAATGGGTCACACTCATCCCCGCCTCTCCCAGCATGCCGATCTCCATCTCGTTGAAGTGAATCCCGTGGGCCAGCCAGACATCATCCGCCAGCCATTCCACGGATTCCAAGTAGTGCAGCGGCCGCATGCCGTACTCGCGCTCGCAATAGGTGTTCTCGTCTTCCGTTTCGGCAAGGTGGGTATGCAGCCGGACGCCCCGGTCCCGGGCCAGCGTCGCCGTCCCGATCATCAGTTCCCGCGACACGCTGAAAGGCGAACAGGGCGCAAGCGCGATCTGCAGCATCGAACCGGGCGCAGGGTCATGGTACCGATCCACCAGTCGCGCCGAATCCGCCAGGATCTCGTCCTGGTCCTGGACCACTGACACGGGCGGCAGTCCCCCCTTGTCCTCACCGAGACTCATGGAGCCCCGCGTGAGCACCGCGCGCTGCCCGATCCGCCGCACGGCCATGACCTGGGCATCGATGGCGGATTCGGCAGCGGAAGGGAAGAGGTAATGATGGTCCGCGCTGGTGGTGCAGCCCGACAGCAGGAGTTCCGCGCAGGCCAGTTCCGTGGCCACCTCCACCATCTCAAGGTCGAGACCGGCCCAGATCGGGTACAGGCTTTTCAGCCAGGGGAACAGCGCCTTGTCCAAAGCCTGGGGGCAGGCCCTGGTAAGGGTCTGGTAGTAGTGATGGTGGGTGTTGATCAACCCGGGCAGTACAACCGAGTCCGACGCATCAATGGATTCGTCCACCGGCCCCGCGGGCGATTCCCCGGCCGCGAGCACTTCAGAAATGACCGCACCTTCCACCACCAAACCCCCGTCCGCAGGGACATCCGAAAGGACAGCCAGCGGGTTCCTTAACCAGATGCGGCGATTTGACGGTTGCATGATTGAATCCGGTCGTGAAAGGCCCCGAAGTGTACTTCCTTTCCGTGACATGTGTTTCACTCACGCAATTGTATCCAGACTCCAGTTTCCGTCTCGTCTGCAGTGAAATGACCGGTCGCCGTATGCCAATCCGGAAATGACCGTAACCGGCACAACAGTGCCGGTCAGGACGCTCCGCAATTGATGACGCACATGCCGCAGGTGTGAATTTCCCGGCATCGGCTGGGCGGCGAACCACACTTGTCTCCGAAGTATGGTGTATTATTGGTGTATGTCGCGCACCAATATCGATATTGATGATGATGCCTGCGCCGAGGTCATGCGCCGCTACCGGCTGAATACCAAGCGCGAGGCGGTCAATCTTGCCTTGCGTTCTCTCGCTGCTGAGCCCCTGGGACCCGAAGAAGCCAGACGCCTTCGGGGTTCGGGCTGGGAGGGAACCCTGGAAGAGATGCGCAGCAGCCGCACGACGTGATCCTGATCGACACCTCGGCCTGGATCGAATTCCTTCGTGACACCGGTTCGGCCGTCTGCCGTCGCGTTGACATCGAACTTGATGGCGAGATCGCAATCTGCGATGCGGTCCGGATGGAAGTGCTCGCCGGGGCGCGTGATGATGGCCATCTCAATCTACTCCGTCGCCTGCTGGCTCGGGCAGTCGTTCTTCCTACAGACCCCGTACACTACGAGGAAGCCGCAACATTGTTCCGTCGCTGCCGCCGGGAAGGTGAAACTGTACGTCGACCGGTTGACTGCCTGATCGCTGCAATCGCGATCCGCGCCGATGTGCCGGTACTGCATCTTGACAGGGATTATGATGTTTTGGCCCGCTACACGGAACTCAGCATCGCATAATCTGTATATTCACATCCTTGAACCCAGTACCGAATGAGCGATGGTCATTGCCGATGTACTTTTGAGTCCCGGAAAGACCCATGGCCCCGTACGGGAAGTTACGGGAGCACATAGCATGGGCGCAAACGAATCAGCCCACGGGCACGGGCTCCCTTGTACAGAATGACCGTTCTTGTTTCCCGCTTGGCACCCCTGCCGGAACCGGTATTGCAGGCGGGGTACGGGGCAACCCCAATCCTGTTCATGACCAGTACGTCGTTGCAGCGGTTCCGACATTCCGGCTGACAATCTTTGCCATGCCAGAACCCGGCTCCATCGCACTGATCTTTTCCGTTTTCCTTCTCGCGGGCGCGGTAAAGGGAGTGGTTGGACTGGGGCTCCCGACCGTGAGCCTCGGTCTTTTGACGGCCGCTTTTGACCTCACCACTGCCATGGCGCTGATGGTTGTGCCGTCCCTTGCCACCAATCTCCTGCAGGCAGTGGTCGGCGGCAACGGCCGGATGCTGGTTCGCCGGCTCTGGCCGTTTCTTGCCGCCGCGGCCGTTACCATCTGGATCGGCGCGGCAGCGCTCGTCAGCGCTGATCTCGCACTGCTTTCCGGCCTCCTCGGTATTCTTCTCGCGGCCTATGCCGTGCAGGGCCTCGCGGGGGTGGGGATCTCGGTCCCGGCACACTGGCAGACCTGGGCCGGACCGGCCTTCGGCACAATGAACGGCATTCTCACCGGGATGACCGGTTCTTTCGTCGTGCCGGGCGTGCTCTATCTGCAGGCGATCGGCCTCGACCGGGATGCACTGGTGCAGGCAATGGGGATGCTGTTCACCGTCTCGACTGTAGCCCTGGCCCTCTCGCTCCGGGGTCACGGCCTGCTCGACGGGGAACTCGGCCTCACCTCGACTGCCGCCCTGCTGCCGGCCTTCCTCGGCATGGCGCTCGGGCAGTCGGTACGCCGGCGTCTGTCCGAGGCCCGTTTCCGCCGGGTTTTCTTCCTTGCCGTGCTGGGGCTCGGAATCTACATCCTCGTCAATGCTGCACTGGGTCTCGGGTAGGACCATTCGAGGTAGCCCGCCGCAGCTGCCTGCCACCTCCTTTCAGGGCATACGCGGGATTGACCCGCTGACCGGACCGGGGCGACAGATTGCGGACATTCCCCAGAACCAGGGCAACCGTCCCGCTGCGCCGTGCAGATTCCGGTATCAACCCGGCCGGATCGGAAGCCATCGGAACCCATACTCGACAGGCCCTTTCATTCGGTTTATCTTGCGTCCGGCTGGGACGACGATGTCGCCCTGGCGGACGATGATGGTCTGGACCCGCACACCGAATTGGTATCCGCATGAACCTGTATCGAATGCTGCTTGACCGTTCCGAGGCCGGAAACCCGGTCCGAGTCGGGTTGGTCGGCGCCGGCAAGTTCGGCACCATGTATCTATCCCAGGCCACACGCACGCCTGGCATTCACCTGATGTCCCTTGCCGATCTGGACCCGGACCGCGCGCACGCCGCCTGCGCACGGGTCGGCGGCTACGACACTTCAGCCGACGGCTTCGACGCGGCCCGAAGGGCCGGTACGACCCATGTCACCGACGACCCGATGGCACTGATTGCAGCCGACGGGCTCGACGTGGTGATCGATGCAACCGGCAATCCGGCCGCCGGCATTGCGCATGCGCTGTCCGCGATCGAGCATGGCAGGCACATCATCATGGTCAATGTCGAGGCCGATGCGCTGGCGGGCCCCCTGCTCGCCGAACGGGCACGCCGGGCAGGCGTGGTCTACTCGATGGCCTACGGCGACCAGCCGGCGCTGATCGCCGAGCAGGTCGACTGGGCGCGCGCCTCGGGTTTCGAAGTGGTTGCCGCCGGAAAAGGCACAAAGTATCTCGACGGCTATCACCACGTCACGCCCGACGATGTCTGGCAGCATTACGGGCTCACACCGGAGGAGGCCCGGGCGGGCGGCATGAACGCGCAGATGTTCAATTCCTTCCTCGACGGGACCAAGTCGGCCATCGAGATGGCCGCCGTGGCCAATGCCACCGGGCTGACACCGGCGCCGGCCGGACTCTCCTTCCCGCCCTGTGGCGTGCATGACCTGCCTCACGTCATGCGCCCGCAGTCCGAAGGGGGGGCACTGCACCACAAGGGTCAGGTCGAGGTGATCTCTTCGGAGGAGAGAGACGGCCGGCATGTCACCGGCGACCTGCGCTGGGGCGTGTTCGTGACATTCGAGGCGCCGAGCGCCTATGTCAGAACCTGTTTCCGGGAGTACGGGCTTCTGACCGATGCGACCGGCCGTTACTCCGCGCTCTGGAAACCCTACCACCTGATCGGGCTGGAGCTCGGCATCTCGGTTGCTTCCGCCGCCCTGCGCGGCGAGCCCACAGGCCAGGCCGACGGTTTCCGCGGCGACGTGGTCGCAGCCGCCAAGCGGGACCTGGAGCCCGGCGATCGCCTCGACGGCGAAGGCGGCTACACGGTCTACGGCCGGCTGATGCCCGCTGCCGACAGCCTTGCAGCTGGCGGCCTGCCGATCGGCCTTGCCAACGAGGTTACGTTGAAGAACGCGGTTTCGCGCGACACGCCGCTCACCTGGAACGATGTCGAGGCGCCGTCCGGGATGCAGGCAATGCGGGTCCGCCGCGAGATGGAAACGATGTTTGCGCCACCCCGTAAACATGCTGCAGGATAACCGCCAGATCCCGGTCATGCGACCGACCGGACAGGAAAGTCGCCCGCACCGTGAATAGCATGTCCGCCCCGTCTCCCGTTCGGGATGGAGCATTGCCACCGATACGGCTTCAACGCGTCATGTCAGCCCAATTTGGTATTGCTCCCATTCGGCTGCAATCCGGAATCAACAAGACCCTCGAATACATTATTCTTTTCAATAGGTTGTGATGGTTTTCGGATCCGCATCCGTCAACAGCAGCAGTGTCAATACCAGAGTGCGGCATGATGGGATTGACGAAGGAACTGTCATCCGTTTCTCTGGGCTGGATCAGCCGATCGCCCGGCATGCTGCGCATTGTTCCCATGCGCAACCATTCGCCTGAACGCAACCAAATCCTTCTATGTGCAATGATGATTGTGCATATGATAAAAAGTTGCGCATAGAAGTGGTTAAATTGCGTATATCGTCTATGCGCAGGATAGAGTGAGATGGCAAGGCCCATAGCTGAGCTGGAATTGCAGGCCATTGAAGCGGTGGTGCCCGCCCATCCGGAGGGCATCGCCATTCGGCGCATCCAGGATGCACTGGAAGTGAAGACAGCTCGCCGAACGCATCAATACCGCCTCAAGCACCTTGTTGACGAAGTCCGCCTCATCAGGGAGGGCAAAAGACGCTGGGCCAAGTGCCTGATGACTCGTCGAGATCGTCCCCCTCGCCATCACCCCCTGAATACAAAAAGGGACAATACCAGGCTGGGTCAAAACGGTTTCAACCCGCCGTTGAAATCCGGCCGGATTTTACCTACACTTGCAGAGTTCTGACTATTTGGTCAGCTTTTTCAACAGCCCGTCATGACCGGAATCAACGAGGATACACCGTCCGATCACCTGCTTGCGCTTCGTGGTATGTCACGGTCGTTCCCCGGCGTGCTTGCCAACGACGACGTGCACCTTACCTTGGGATCGGGTGAGATTCATGCCCTCCTCGGCGAGAACGGGGCTGGCAAGTCCACCCTGGTGAAAATGATCTACGGCATCCTGAAACCCGATGCCGGGGACATCTTCTGGAAGGGCCAGCGGGTTTCGATCACCAGCCCGGCCTATGCCCGCAGCCTGGGCATTGCCATGGTATTCCAGCATTTCTCGCTGTTTGATTCCCTGACGGTGTTCGAGAATATCGTGCTCGGCATGGACAAACGGGAGAACAGTGCCGAACTGCGCAGGGAAATCACCGAGATTTCCAAGCACTACGGTCTGCCGCTGGATCCAGACCGATACGTCTACACCCTGTCCGTGGGGGAACGTCAGCGCATCGAGATCATCCGCTGCCTGTTGCAGAATCCGGGGCTCCTGGTCATGGACGAGCCGACCTCGGTACTGACCCCGCAGGAAGTGGAGAAGCTGTTCGAAACCCTGCGCCAGCTCGCCGCCGAGGGCATGGCGATTCTCTACATCAGCCACAAGCTCGACGAAATCAAGGCGCTGTGCAGCCACGCGACCATCCTGCGCGGAGGGCGGGTGGTGGATTCGGTGGCGGTCGAGCACGAAACACCGCACACACTCGCGGCAAAGATGATGGGCGCGGCACTGGCAGCAGAGCCCGAACCGAAAGCACACACTCCCGGAGAGGTCCGCCTGGCCCTGGACCGTCTCGACGTCTCGTCAGCGAACGAATTCGGCATCCCGCTCAGGGACATCAGCCTCGAGGTGCGCGCCGGGGAAATCCTCGGTATCGCGGGAGTCGCCGGCAACGGACAGGATGAATTCCGCCAGGCAATCAGCGGGGAAGTCACGGTGGAAGCCGGGCAGGTCCGGATTGACGGAAAACCCTGCGGCAACCGGGGTCCCAATGTACGGCGACTGATGGGCCTTTCGTCCATTCCCGAGGAACGCCTCGGCCACGGCGCGGTGCCCAGTTTGAGCCTGTCCGAGAACAGCCTCCTGACGTCCTTCCTCCGTCTCGGGCTGCTCTCCGGTGGCTTCATCAACCGCGGTGCCTGTGACCGGTTCACCGACGAAATCATTGATCGGTTCCGAGTCAAGGCCAACGGTGCTCAGGCGCCTGCGGAGAGTCTGTCCGGGGGCAACCTGCAGAAGTTCATCGTCGGGCGGGAGATTCGCCAGAACCCGGAACTCCTGGTGGTATCCCAGCCTACCTGGGGGGTGGACGCCGGGGCCGCCCGCGCCATCCATGACGCCCTGCGGGATCTTGCTGCCGCGGGCACCGCGGTACTGGTGATATCCCAGGATCTTGACGAACTCATGCAGATCAGCGATCGCATCGCCGCCATCTGTGCCGGGGCCGTATCCAGGACCTACCCGGTGGACGGGGTCACCATGGAACAGATCGGCCTGCTCATGGCCGGAGCAGAATCTCTCGAACACGCCGCGGAGTTGGGCCATGCTGATTAAACTGGTCAAACGCCCCGAGGCGTCCCGGACCATGACACTCCTGTCGCCGCTGATCGCGCTGGCCTTGACCCTCCTGTCGGGCATCGTCCTGTTCATGTTCATGGGCGCGAATCCCAGCGAGGCACTGTATGCCTTTTTCATCGAGCCGCTCACCTCCCTCTACGGCTGGGGCGAACTTGGAGTGAAGGCCACACCGCTGGTGCTGATCGCGATGGCGCTGTCCGTCGGTTTTCGCGCCGGGGTCTGGAACATCGGCGCCGAGGGCCAGCTGACCCTGGGTGCCATCTGCGGCGGCGGCATCGCCCTGTGGCTCCATGATACCGAGGGTTTCTGGATCCTGCCGCTGATGATCATTTGCGGCATTCTCGGAGGCATGGCCTGGGCCGCGATCCCGGCCTTCCTGCGCACCCGATTCAACGCCAACGAGATCCTGGTCAGCCTGATGCTGACCTACGTCGCTACCCTGTTCCTCAGCTACCTCGTTCACGGCCCCTGGCGGGACCCGGATGGCTTCAATTTTCCCGAGTCCCGGGTGTTCAACGATTCTGCCACGCTGCCGATGATCCTGGATGGCACCCGGCTGCACTTCGGCTGGCTGCTGGCCCTGGCGGCGGGGGCGGGTGCCTGGGTGCTCATGGCGCACACCATCATCGGATTCCAGGTCAAGGTCATCGGTGAAGCGCCGGCGGCAGGCCGTTACGCCGGTTTCAGCATCAACCGGGTCATCTGGTTCACCCTGATGCTGAGCGGTGGGGCCGCGGGACTTGCCGGACTGGTGGAAGTAGCGGGACCCATCGGCCTGCTCCAACCTTCCATTTCCCCCGGCTATGGCTTTACCGCCATCATCGTCGCCTTCGTCGGACGCCTGCACCCGGTGGGTGTCCTGCTGGCGGGCCACCTGGTGGCGCTCAGCTATCTCGGCGGCGAATCCGCCCAGATCACCCTCAACCTGCCCCTTGCGGTCACCGGAGTGTTCCAGGGCATGCTGCTGTTTTTCCTGCTTGCCTGTGACGTGCTGATCCACTACCGCATCCGGCCGGCTACATCCGTCGCGGTCCGGGAGTCCTGATGGAAATCCTGATCCCTACCCTGTTGACGATCATCACTGCGGCCACACCGCTCCTGTTCGCCGCCATCGGCGAGATGGTGACGGAAAAATCCGGGGTGCTCAATCTGGGTGTGGAGGGGATGATGCTGGTGGGCGCGGTGGTGGCATTCGCCACGGTGCACCATACCGACAGTGTCTTTCTCGGGATCCTGGCAGGCATCCTCGCGGGGGCCGGGATGGCCGCCATCTTCGGCGTACTGGTGCTGGGACTGCAGTCCAGCCAGGTGGCCACCGGCCTCGCCCTGACCATTTTCGGCATCGGCCTCAGCGCCCTTTGGGGGCAGAGCCTTGTGGGGGTGGCCTATGAAGGTCTGCCCAAACTCGCCGTTCCGCTCCTGTCGGACATTCCGCTGATCGGTCCGCTGCTGTTCAACCACGATATCCTGGTCTACGGATCCTTCGTCGTGGTCTTAGCGGTGGTCTGGTTCCTCGGCCGTACCCGGCCCGGCCTGGTCCTGCGTGCCGTGGGCGATTCCCACGATGCCGCCCATGCCATCGGCTATTCCGTCCTCAGAATCCGGTTTTTCGCCATCCTGTTCGGCGGCGCCATGGCAGGAATCGCGGGTGCCTACCTTTCCCTCGCCTACTCACCGCTTTGGATCGAGAACATGAGCGCGGGTCGGGGCTGGATCGCCCTGGCACTGGTGGTATTTGCCACCTGGCGACCCTGGCGGGTGCTGGTGGGGGCGTATCTCTTCGGCGGCATCACCATCCTGCAGCTCCATGCCCAGGCGTTCGGGGTGGGCATCCCCTCCCAGGTGATGTCCATGCTGCCCTATCTCGCCACTATCCTTGTGCTGGTGCTCATTTCCCGGGACCAAAACAAGATCAAGCGCAATGCTCCGGCCTGTATCGGCAAGCCGTTCCACCCCACCGCCTGACCCGGCCCTGGACATGACCGCATCGGGACGCAAGATCACACCGCTTGGCAGCCGCCGCCGTGACCAGATACTTCGGGCGGCGGAGGCGGAATTCGAGAAATATGGCTACGGGGGTGCCCGCATCCAGCGAATCGCGGACCTCGCCGGAGTGCCCAAGGCCAATGTGCACTACTATTTCGCCAGCAAGACCACGCTCTATGACGCGGTGTTGTCCAACGTGGTGGAACTGTGGAATGCCGCACTGGCTCCCATCGACGCCGATGCCGACCCCGCCACCGTCCTTGAGAGCTATATCCGCATGAAGGTGGAACTGACCCGGCTCTATCCCGCCGCCACCCGAATCTTCGCCCAGGAGATGCTGGGCGGATGGCAGCATCTCAGTGAACACCTGAAACGGGAAACCCGGGTCTGGACCGAACACCTGGCAACGGAGATAGAGAACTGGATTCGGCAGGGGCGCATTCTCCCCGTGGACCCCTTCCACCTGATTTTCGTCATCTGGGCCACTACGCAGCACTACGCCGAGTCCGGCACCCAGGTCAAATCCATCTACCGCAAGAACCGTCTGACGCGGCATGACCATGACCGCCTGGCGGAATCCCTGGTGACCATGGTGCTCCGGATCTGCGGACTGACACCTGTCAGCCACGACCACAGCACCTGATGGAAGTCCACGCCCACGAATGGCTGAACCTGCTGCTGCGGTGGATCCATTTCATCGTGGGCATAGCCTGGATCGGCGCGTCCTTCTACTTCAACTGGCTTGAAAACAATCTCGACCGCGAACCGCCCCAGGATGAAGGCATTGACGGAAACCTCTGGGCAGTGCATGGCGGCGGTTTCTACTACCTGAAGAAATTCTCCACCGGGCCGGATAGACTGCCTTCCTCGTTGCACTGGTTCAAGTGGGAAGCCTATGCCACCTGGCTTTCCGGTATTGCCCTGCTCGTCCTCATCTACTATTTCAACGCCCGCGCCTGGCTCATCGACCCGTCCGTCAGGGCGCTGGAACCCTGGCAGGGGATCGCGACGGGGATAGCCTCACTGGTTGTATCATGGTTCGTCTATGACGGGCTCTGCAGGGTGTCCAGGGAAAGACCGGGGCTGCTGACGGCCATGGTGTTCGGATGGTTCGCACTGCTGGCCTTCATCCTGACCCAGTTGCTGAGCGGCCGCGCCGCCTACATCCACGTGGGCGCAGCCATCGGCACGGTGATGGTGGCCAACGTGTTTTTCGTCATTATCCCGGCGCAGCGGGAGTTGGTGTCGGCACTGAAAGAAAGCCGGCCGACGGATCCGGGGCATGGCAGGAACGGCCTGCTGCGATCCCGTCACAACAACTACTTCACCCTGCCGGTCCTGTTCACCATGATCAGCAGCCACTTCCCCAGCACCTACGGACACAGTCTGAACTGGCTGGTGCTGGTCCTGCTGGCGCTGGTGAGCATTGCGGTGCGCCATTACTTCAATGTGCGCCACCTTGGCAACCGCCTGGCCTGGATCCTGCCCGTGGCGTTCCTCGCCATGGTGGGCCTGATGTGGCTGACCGCGCCGCGTCCGGCCGGCCAGAGCGGGATACTCGTGAGCGACGCCGAGGCAAGCACCATAGTCACCACCCACTGCGCCGGCTGCCATGCCGCCAGCCCCACGTATCCCGGCTTCGCCACCGCACCCAAGGGCATCGAACTCGATACCCTGGACAAGATCCGCATTCACCGGGATGCCATCAACCAGGTCACCGTCATGACGAAGACCATGCCGCTCGGCAATCTCACCGGCATGCTGGACGAGGAGCGCACCGTCCTCGGGCGCTGGGTGCAGCTCCAGGAGAACGCGCAGTGACCCCCCCCTATCCGCGTGACATGATCGGCTACGGGGATCATCCGCCCCATCCCCGCTGGCCGGACAATGCCCGAGTAGCGGTCCAGTTCGTGGTCAACTACGAGGAAGGAGGCGAGAACAGCATCCTGCATGGCGACCCGGCCTCGGAGGCCTTTCTCTCCGAAATCGTCGGCGCCCAGCCATACCCGGGCATCCGTCATGCCAACATGGAATCAATTTACGAATTCGGTTCACGGGCCGGCTTCTGGCGCCTGCACCGCCTGTTCACCGACCGCCGCATTCCGGTCACCGTGTTCGGTGTCGCCATGGCCCTGGAGCGCAACCCGCCTGCGGTGGAAGCCATGCTGGCGGCCGGATGGGAAATCGCCAGCCACGGCTGGCGCTGGATCGACTACCAGTTCATGCCGGAGACTGAGGAAATCCGGCACCTGGAACGCGCGGTGGACATCCATTCCCGGGTCACCGGCAAGGCGCCGGAAGGGTTCTACCTCGGCCGCACCAGCCCCAATACCCATCGCATCACCGCCGAGCATGGGGGATTCATCTACAGTGCCGACAGCTATGCCGACGAATTGCCGTACTGGATCGGGGACCATGCGAAACCGCTGCTCATCGTACCGTATACTCTGGATGCCAACGACATGCGTTTTGCCACTGCCCAGGGATTCAACAGCGGCGACCAGTTTTTCACCTACCTGAAAGACACGTTCGATATTCTGTACGCAGAAGGAGAGACGGCACCAAGGATGATGTCCGTGGGGCTTCACTGCCGCCTTGCGGGACGCCCCGGGCGCGCCGTGGCGCTGGCGAGATTTCTCGACCACATCCTGGCCCATGACCGTGTCTGGCTGTGCCGTCGTATCGATATCGCCAAGCACTGGATCCAACACTTTCCCGGACCTGACAGATCATGAACGACAACCGGACTGATTTTTCCCAGCACTGGGTCAATCTTGCCTCCGCCCGCCTGGGGGCTGCAGCGGTGGCCTGCAGCGATGATTTCTTCGCGCCCATGCATCGCATGCTGAAAGACAGGCCCCCGGTGTGGAAGGAAGGAAAGTACGACGATAACGGCAAATGGATGGACGGATGGGAATCACGGCGCAAGCGCGGACCGGGTAACGACTGGTGCATCGTCCGCCTGGCGCGGCCCGGGGTAATTCACGGCATCGAGATCCTGACCACCCATTTCACCGGGAACTATGCTCCCGCCGCCTCGGTGGAGGCGTGTTACCACGAAAGCGGTGAGCCCGGTGACAATGACCAATGGGTGGAGATCCTCGCCCGGCACGACCTCCAGGGCAACAGCGCGCATGCCTTCAAGATCAATAACGCCGACGTCTTCACCCATGTTCGTCTCTCCATCCATCCGGACGGTGGAATCGCCCGCCTGCGGGTCTATGCCGAACCCAGGGTGGACTGGGCGGCCATCGGTGAGGAGGAACTGGTGGATCTGGCTGCGGCCCTGAACGGCGGCGTGGCGCTGACCTGCAACGATCAGCATTACGGCCATATACGCAACCTGCTGTCCCCCGGACGGGGGCTCAATATGGGAGACGGCTGGGAAACCCGCCGGCGCCGGGAGCCCGGCCATGACTGGGTCATCATCGCCCTGGCCCGTCCGGGACGCATTCACCAGATCGAGATCGACACCGCCTACTTCAAGGGCAACTACCCGGACCGCTGCGAGATCCGGGGGGCCATGGTTCGTGCCGCCACGGTAGCTAGCCTGCCTCGGCGGAGCGAGGACTGGCCGGTTCTTCTGCCGTCATCGAAACTGGAGGCCGACCAGGTGCATCACTTCGAGAAGTCGGTGGCGGACATCGGCGCAATCTCCCACGTGCGCATGAACATTGTTCCGGACGGCGGAATCAGCCGTTTGCGACTGTTCGGCACCGTGGAGATGATATGAGGATCCTGGAGCCGGTACCGCTGACCCGCAGCGCCTTCTCGACGTTCGGCGAGGTCATTGAACTTGAAGGCGCCAGGCAAATCCCCATCAACCGGGGGCTTACCACGCGCTACCACGATCTCTTTACCATCGACTGTGACGCCGAAGGCGGCCATCCCAGCGTGAATGTGTTCCGCACGGACCCGCTGCCGCTGCCGCACAGGGTGGTGATCATGGAGCGTCATCCGGTCGGCAGTCAGGCTTTCCTGCCGCTGGACCAGGATTCGTTTCTCGTACTGGTGGCGCCGCAGGGAGACACCGTATCCGCCGAGGACCTGGTTCTTTTCCGGACCAACGGCCGCCAGGGAGTGAATTTCTTTCGCAGCACCTGGCACCATTTCCAGATCGTCACCGGGCAAAGGCGGGATTTCATCGTGGTGGACCGGGCCGGTCCCGGAGAAAACCTGGAGGAACAACCCATCCAGGGCAGTGCGCTCATCAAGAGCGGTCTTGACGCATGACGGCACCTCGGCGGATGCCCGTTTTGCCCGGTGCCAGATCACATCATGCCACAATGAAACTGCTCCAGGTCCCATTCCGAGACTCTTGAGCGGGCCGGTTCGGAAGCCGCCGCGGGCTGTCAGGTACGGGAGCCGACAGGGAACCGGCAGCCGTTTATCATCGCCCCGAAACGGACGAGCCACTGGTGATGGCGGACTGCGGAAACCATGGCCCGGAGCCAACCCTGATCAGTGCTCACTGGCGAGGGCTCGCCTGCTTCTCACTGAAGTGCCCGAATGTCGATCTCGTCGATAGATCGGTCGCGCAGCCGGAATATCAGGTGCTGGGGATGCTCCAAGCGTCCCGCCTCCGGCCGGGGCTGGTCGAGGAACCGCCTGCGGATCACCCGACTGACAACGTTGTGGGTCACAACAATCACCACCTTGTCCCGGGGCAGTTCATCCATCCACTGGTCAACCTTCGTCTCCACGTCGGCATAGGACTCGCCGTTCGGAACCGTGTAATTCCATTTGTCGTATTCCCGCGCCGCCAGTGCGCCGGGATAGCGGCCCTCGATTTCATCGTTGGTGAGCCCGGACCAGTCACCGTAATCGAATTCGATCAGGCGCGGTTCGCAATGCACGCATTCCCCGGGAATTCCAAGGATATCGATCAGGTACTGTGCTGTTGACCGCGCCCTGCCGAGCGGGCTGGCATACAACAGCACCCGTCCATGCCTGATCTCGGACTGCGGGATCAGGTCCTGCAACACTTCGGCGTAGGTCCGGGCCTGCCATTCGCCGGTTCGCGTCAGTGGGGAATCGTCCAGTCCCTGCTTGCGCAGCTCGTAATTCCATTGGGTTTCGGCATGTCGCAGCAGGTAGATCATGGATACCTATCCATCCTCCCGGTGAAAGATGTCCTTGAGTTCAAGGCCGGTCAATCGTCTGATGGTTCGAATCACGTACCACATGATGCCAAACAGCATGATCATGGAGGGAATGGCGATCATCGGATAGCTGAGAAAGGTCATCTTTCCCAGTTCCTCGTTGAAGGCTACGGTACCGGTCTCGCTGGTCACGATGACCTTGGCCAGCACGTAGTTCATGACCGATGAAAAGGCGAACGTCCCGGCCAGGCAGTGATTGGCGAAGCGCAGCTTCCTGTCGAAGAGTTCAGTGCTGTGCTCATAGTCCAGTTTTTGCTGGATTGTTTCCGTCGCCATGACCAGCGGATTAAAAATCAGTTTCTTGACCAGGGGGGAACGGGTGAACCCGGTAATCACTACGGCGAGCCCGATCAGGGCCGGGATGAGCGCCTCCTTGACCGCCAGCCACTTGACGTCCAGCTTGAGAAGTCCAATGCCGCCAGTCAGGAAAACACTCACCAGCCCCAATATGGCAATGTAATTCACGTGGCGGTTGCGGACCAGGTCCCAGCCGCCGTACAGGATCGGAAAAGACAGCGCCAGGATCAGCGCGTTCACCGTGCCCAGTCGCTCGGGGGTGCTGAATTTCATCAGGATCACCGCCGGGATGATCACGTTGACCAGAATCTCGACGAGCGGTGACGGTTTCTTGCGGTTGGCGGACTGCATGGCTGTACGGGAGAGTTGGTCGGATTTAACCCAAGACCGGCTCAAAATTCAATGAGGGGACCGATCCGGACGACCCCCTGAAACCATCCGGGTGGCGTACAATCCGGCACCGGCCTATCAACCTCCCTGTCCCTTCATGCCCAAAACCATTGATTATTATCACTTCGTGATCTCGCCCTGGAGCTATCTCGCCATCGGGCGATTCAATGAGATCGTCGGACGCCATGGCGCAATGGTGAACTACAAGCCCATCGACGTCATGTCCACCTTCCTGGACATGGGCGGCACACCGTTGCCGAAACGGCATCCCGCACGCCTGCGATACCGTATGGACGAGCTGAAACGCTGGTCGTCATTTCTCGGTGTACCGATGAACCTCGAGCCTGCCCACTTCCCTGCCGACGCCACGCTGGCATCCAGGATGGTGCTGGCGGCGGGCAACCTGGGCCTTGATGCCGGGGCACTCAGCGATGCCGTGCTGACCGCAGTTTGGGCCGAGCAGAGGAATGTCGCCGACCCCGGTACTCTGGCGATGCTCGCCGACCACTGCGGACTGGACGGCGTCGGACTCCTGGCTACGGCCGAAACCGATGCCTTGGGCGAACAGTTCACCGCCGTGACCGCCGAGGCACACGCCGCCGACGTGTTCGGATCGCCTACCTATGTGGTAGACGGCGAGATTTTCTGGGGCCAGGACCGGCTGGAATTCCTCGACCGGGCGCTCGCCGCCTGACGCCCGGCCGCGGCGGCACCGCCGGCTCACCTGCGCTCAGGGAAGCAACAGGGTGCAGCCCGTGGTTTCCCGCCCCTCCAGGGCCTCGTGGGCCCTGCCGGCCTCCGCAAGCGGATACGTCTGGTTGACGGCGATTTGGATGCGCCCGCTCCCGATCATGTCAAACAGTGCAGCTGAGGCGCTCTCCAGCCAACCACGGTCCGAGGCGAAATGAAACAGGGTGGGCCGGGTCAGGTACAGCGATCCCACCGCCAGGTCAGCAAAATTGAACCCTTCCACCGGGCCCGAGGACTGACCGAAGGCCACCAGGGTGCCGTGTCGCCTGAGGCAGTCCCGTGATCCCGGCCAGGTGGCCGCACCCACGGAATCGTACACCACATCCATCATCCCGCCTTCCGTAACGGCCTGCACACCAGCCACGAAATCGCCGGTGTTGTAGTTGATCACATCGGCGTACCCGTTCCGGAGCGCGAGTTCGCACTTGCTGTCGCTGCCCGCCGTGCCGATGGCCGTCGCACCCTTGGCTGCCAGCCACTGGCCGGCGATCAGTCCCACACCGCCGGCGGCGGCATGAAACAGCACCCTGTGACCCGCTTCCACCCTGAAACTGTCGTGCAGCAGGTAGTAACAGGTGAGGCCTTTCAGCATGCAGGCGGCGGCGGTGCGATCGTCGATGTGATCCGGCAGGTGGACCGCATGGGAAACGCTGATGCTCCGGTGGGTACTGTAGGCGCCGTTTGGCAGGACATAGGCAATCCGGTCACCCTCGGCGAATCCGGTAACGCCGTCCCCGACTGCATCCACCACCCCGGCGGCCTCACAGCCAAGCACCAGTTTTTCCTGCACCGGCCAGGGATACGAGCCGGTGCGGATGTAGATGTCGATGAAATTGACCCCGATGGCGCCGTGGCGGACCCGGACCTCGCCGGCTCCGGGCGCCCCGGGTTCGAAATCAACCCGTTCCAGGACATCGACGCCCCCTGGCCGGATGGCGCGAATTGCATATGCCATGAAGAATTTCCCCCGATCAGGTGATGTTTGGACCGTGGATCAGCATAGACCAAACATCCGTCCAATGCCAGACTGGTTGGAACCTTGTCCGCTACCCTGGAACTGGTTCACGGTTGCCGGGACGGCCGGTTGCGATGGCCGTCACCGTGGTACCGACGAAGAATTCGCCGTCGATGTCATGCTTCACGTGGGTCGCGTCCTCGCGTATCCGGGTTTCCACGACATCGGCCCCCGCGGAACGCGCCAGGCATTCGGCCTCGGCCCGTGCAAGCTCCCTTGCCCGGCACAGGGCCGCCTCGAGATTGTCGAAGCGCATCGGCCGGTCACGGTGGAACAGCAGGAAAACACCGAATTCCGGCTGCGTTACCGTGATGTGGGACATCTGCACCACTGCACCCATGACTGCGCCGATCGCGTTGGCAGTGTCCGCATGCTCGGGCAGTTCCAATTCCACGTCGAGCATTCGCGCAACCTCGGGAAAATAGTCGGCCGCCGGCCCTCCCACCGCGATGACCGGGTAATTGCGCGCGAATGTGAGTTCGAACAGGGGCTTGTCTCGTTTCGCTTCGCCCTGTGCCAGGACGATTTCCGCCAACAGCCTGGTGAGGCCGCGGGATCTTGAGTCCACCAGTTCACCATGCTGGTTGAGGCCCGCCTCGATCAGTTTCTCGCTGATTTCCCGAACCACCAGGTCGAATACCTGCCGGCTCGGTCCGACCGGGTCGCCGATGGTCCAGTTCCCGCAACCGTACAGATGGCGCATCTGTCGGGCCCAGATCCGGGCACCAAGCTCCGCCGCGTCGCGGTTCCAGTGGTCGCTCATCCCGAGAACGTGAGTGGCGTCGGATGGGGTGAAACCACTGTAGATCGCAAGACCCAACCGCTCCAGACGGGCGATGGCCCGCATGATTCCACGGTTGCGATCTCCCAGTTCAAAGATATCCACCGGTCCTTCCCGGAGCATCTCCCAGGCGGCAACCTCGGCTTCGCCAAGCTGGGCGACCAGCACTTCGTTGTGCTGCAACCGCAAGGCGAAGCGGTTGTTGCGTGGACTCGGAGACGCGGACCATTGCCGCTCAAGCCGGGGCATCACCTCGGGGTATTCGTACGCCAGCAGGCTCATGGGCACCACTCGCCGCTGGGAGATGGAAAGCCCGTTCCTGAAACGAATCTCACTGTCGCCGCCAAGGCCGATGGAGAACACCCGAAGCGCCTCCACCATGGGCTGCCAGTCACCGATCCGCGCGCCGTCCGCACAGAGCTCCGGCTGACCGTCAGTCACGACGGCAATGTCCGTGGTGGTGCCACCGATATCCACCACAATGCCATCCCTGAGCCCGCTCAGGGCACAGGCGCCGACCACGCTGGCAGCCGGGCCGGACAGTACCGTGGCCACCGGCTGCAGCAGGGCGGTCTTTGCATTCACCAGGGATCCGTCTCCCTTGACGATCATCAGTGGCGCATGGATGGATTTGCTTTCAAGAATCTCCTCCACCGAGTTGATCAGGCGCTGAATATGGAGAATCATGCGCGCGTTGAGTGCCGCCGTCAGCGCCCGGCGGGGAGCACCGAGGGACGAGGCCAGTTCGTGCCCGCACGCCACCGGTTTGCCCGTGAGCTCGATAATCATGTCCCTGAGGGCGATTTCGTGTGCGGTGTTGCGCGTCCCGAACATCGAGGACACGGCGAACGCGGACACCATTTCCGCCTGGGCCAGGATGACCTCCCGGGCACGCGTCAGGTCCAGGGTTGCCTGCTCGGCCCCCATCGCGTTGTGCCCCCCCTCAAGCAGGTTCACCAGGCCCCGGTCGAGGATTTCGTAGATGCCGCTCTTCACCACCTGGGATTCGTTGTAACCCGGAAGCAATATCGACACCGGGGCACCCCGACCCTCCACCACGGAATTGGTGGACAACGTGGTGGACAGCGATACCAGGTTCACCGATGCCAGCATCTCCCCGGGCAGACTTGAGATGGCATTGCCGATACCCGCAGCCAGGTCATAGGCCGTAGTCAGGCTCTTGTTCTTGGCGACAACCTGCCGGTGTTCGTTCACCAGTACCGCGTCGGTATAGGTGCCACCGGTATCGATGCCGAGTTGGAAGGTCATGGGCAAAGCGCAGGGGAAAGACGCGAATTCTAATGGAATCGGGAGCGCGTGCCGTACTCTGTTCGCGGCAACTTCGGCGTGATTGACCTGCCTGCTAGATTCGGGGGTCAGTCAATCCGCCCCGTGACAGGGCGCTGTAGAACTTCTCCATGTGAAAAGCCGCATGGTCGCCCTCGTACCGGTAGTCCGTGCCTTGGGGGCAGGCATTCCGCGCCAGGCAGGTCTTGCGGCAGGAAGATTCCGGGTGCGCCTCCAGATAGCGAAAACAGGACACGACATCATAGCGCTCTCCATCAAATGCCCCCACCGGGCAGACCTGCAAACAGGGCCGGTCCCGGCAATGATCGCAGGCGTGCCGCACCGGCAGGTCCGCACCGGCCCCGGCCACATCCACCGGCAGCGCAACGGCGAGCCGGTAGGCATGCCATAGCCCATACTCCGGATGCATCAACATGCCAAGCGCCGACTCCCTCAATCCCTCGGCCTTCCGCGCCCAGCGGATGAACGGGTGGTAGGGGGGGCCGCCGAAGGGAAACAGCGCCTTCCCGTCCCACTGCGATGCAAGAGCATTGCCGATGCGTTCGCTCCAGCGGTTCAGGGGATCTTCCGCCCCGTCGGCGAATTCCGGGGAATCCACGAACGATTGCCACATCGACGACCCGGCGTTGCCAAGCAGCACCAGTGTTTTTGTGGGCGCTCCGATGCGCACTGCAGGCACACTGTCTTCGCGCTTCGGCGTGAAGCCACCCCGCAGGACCAGTCCGTATTTCCCGGCGTCCTCCACCAGATCGGCGTGATTCACGACCGCACCCCACCCCGGACCGCGAGAGACCGCCCCGGGTGACCGCCCCCAGAACAACCGGACCAGATGATTCGACCGGACGCGTGGCCCCCGACGCTATCCGGGGCCGGATAGCGGGCTCGGGTATCGGTCCTGGGCCGCCGATTCATGGATTTGGCAAGTCCATTAGGCATCTAGCGAGTATCCCCGAACTTGGCATCGTCTTCCACAACCTGCTGTTGCACCCACGCCACGAACGCGGCCATGGCGTCCGTCGGGCGCCGTTCCTGCGGGTAGACAATGAAATAGGAATACCCAGAGGGCTGGGATATCCCGAACGGCACCACCAGCCGCCTCCTGGCAATATCGTCCCGTACCAGCCGGCTGCGGCCCAGCGCAACCCCGTCCCCCTCCATGGCTGACTGGACCGCCATGGCCGAATCCGTGTATACCGGCCCCTTGTCCGGTGCAACATCGTGCACACCCGCCGCCGCCAGCCACTTGCGCCAGTCGCTGTGACCCTCATCATGGATCAGGACGTGATGCTTCAGATCGCCGGGGGCATGCAAGGCGTGCAGCCCGTCCATGACCGCGGGACTGCATACCGGGAAAATCTCCTCGTCCATGAGGAAGATGCTGGTGAGCCCGGGATAGTTGCCGGGACCGTAGCGGATGGCGAGATCGATATCCTCGGTCCGGAAATCGGTCAGCTCCCTGGACGGCGCGAGCCGGAAGTCCACTTCCGGATGCGCCTTCAGGAACAACCCGAGGCGCGGCACCAGCCACCGGGAGGCGAAAGACGGCAGCAGGGATACGGTGAGCGTGGAATCGTTGGCGCCCCGGCGGAGCTGGCGCAGGCCCTGCTCCAGCAACAGGAACATCTGGTCCACGTAGGGCAGGAACCGGTTACCTGCCTCGGTCAGCGCAAGGCTCCGGTTGCCACGCTCGAACAGGCGAACGCCGAGGGCCTCTTCGAGGGCCTTGATCTGGTGGCTGACCGCTGCCTGGGTCACATGCAACTCCTCGGCGGCACGGGTGAATGACAGTGAATTGGCAGCGGTGCGAAAGGTCTTCAAGCTGCCCAGCGGCGGAGTTCTCATGATGGACCCGGATTAATACAGATAATTCAATTAATGAGAGATCATCGTATGTTTCGATTCATGCAGATCGGTAAATTACCAGAAAAGAAAATGATTTGTCTAAACGAATGACACTTTCATGATCGGTCAGTATTATTTCACATTATCTGAATTCATCAGGGTCAATGATGACCGCTGCGGCTGCTGACTCTGTGTCGGCAGTGGAACCGGACATTTTCTACCGTCCGCTATGCCGCTTTGGCGGGCTGGTGAAGACCTGGTTTCAGCGCCATCGGCAACGCCGACAGCTGCGGGAACTGTCGGTGCGACAGCGCAGGGATATCGGCATCAGCGAGGTGGATGCCCTCGAGGAAGCGACAAAACCGTCCTGGATCGCGTAGTCCCGCTTACCTCACCGGGATTCCTGAATATACTCTGCGCCAGTTTCTTCAGTGGGACCACCTTCTGGCGTCATGTCCCTTGCCCCGACTCTCCAACTGGGCACTGACGGGTCATTCATCACCGTGGTCTGGCCCGACGGAAAATCCTCTCGCTACCACGCCGTCTGGCTGCGGGACCACGGTCAGGATGCGGCAAGCCGTGATCCGGGCAACGGCCAAAAACGGCTGTCGGCAACGGACATACCCGCCGGTCTTTGCATCGGGGGGGTATCACTCAATGGTTCCCGGCTCGAGATTGCGTTTGACGACGGCACCCTGACCTGGCTCGACCTTGACTGGCTGCGCCGTCATGACTACGACCGGCCTGCCAGTGAAACACTCAGTCCGGAGGATCGGGCAACCTGGGGCGGCGACCTGGATGCGAACAGTGTCATCGAATCCTTTCCCCGGGTTGTGGAGGATCATGAGGTTCTGGAGAAATGGCTCCAGTGGATCGAGACACTGGGTTTCGCCCGCCTGCGGGACGTACCATCCGTGACGGGCGCACTCCTTGATGTCATCGCGTTGTTCGGTTACGTGCGGGAAACCAACTACGGACGACTCTTTGAAGTCCGCTCCGAACCGGATCCGGTCAACATGGCCTATACAAGGGTGGGGCTTGATCCGCATACCGACAACCCCTACCGCGACCCGGTACCGACGCTACAATTCCTGCACTGTCTCGAAAACAATGCGGCCGGGGGCGAATCAAGCGTTGTGGATGGGTTCCGGGTGGCCGAAATCCTCAGGCAGGAGAGCCCGGTCCATTTCACTTTGCTGAGCCGGTACAACGTCACCTTCCGGTACAGCGGCGATCGCCGGAGCGATCTCGCCGCCCACCGTCCAATGCTGGAAGTCTCCCAGGATGGACAACTGATCCAGGTACGGATCAACAGCCGTTCGTTCCAGTCCCTGACCAGTGTTCCATTCGATCTCGTGCCGGACTTCTACGCAGCGTACCGCCACCTCGTGGAAATCACCCGTCGACCGGAAGTCAACGTGAACTTCCGGCTGGAACCCGGGGAGCTGTTCGTGGTCGACAACACCCGCGTCCTTCACGGACGCAAGGGGTACACGGAGACCGGACTGCGCTGGCTGCAGGGCGCCTACGCGGATCTCGACGGCCTGCGCAGCACTCTTGCCCTTCTCAGGCGACGGCGCGCGGCATAAACCGGATTCACCCCCGCCGGATCCGGCCTTGTCAATCGCGCCATTCAGCCATACAGTACACGTCCGGCACCCCGTCAGCACGCCCTATTCGGGATTCACCTCAATGACCAGAGAAACCCTGACCGAACCCCACCGGGCATTCACGGTTGCCAATACCGCTCAACTGCGGATTGCCGGGTTTGCTCTGGCTCAGGCAGAAGCAGCCGGGCACATGCCCCCATCACCCAAATGACCCGGACAGCCGACATCCGAAGCCCCGATGAAATCACCGGCTTCATCCGGGACATCTTCAGACGTCGGGGCGATGAATCCTATCTCGGCGAGCCGGTGAGCATGACCGAGCACATGCTGCAAACCGCCTGGATCGCCGAAAAGGCCGGCGAAGACAGGACCGTGATAGTTGCCGCCCTTTTGCATGACATCGGTCACTACACCGGTGAATTCGGTGATGATTACATCGATATCGGTGTGGACAACCTGCACGAGGTTGCCGGGGAACGCTTCCTGAAGCGCTGGTTTCCGCCGACAGTCACGGAACCCGTGCGCTGGCACGTGGATGCCAAGCGTTATCTCTGTGCCGTCGAGCCGACCTATTTTTCCACGTTGACAGAAGCCTCCGTGCGTACCCTGGCACTACAGGGCGGCCCCATGAGCTCCGGGGAAGTCGTACGGTTTTCGGCAAATCCATTGCTTGACACCATCTTGAAGGTGCGCCGATTCGATGATGGCGGCAAGGTGCAAGGGAGGAAGACCCCGGATCTGGAGCATTATCTCGCGGTGGTGGGGGAACTCCTTGGCGAACACTACGAGGTCAATGACTATTGACCTCTACGGATGTTTTGTGACACCAGATTGGTCCATCCCCCTGATTCCGGAGCCTCTTTCGATTGCAAGGCCGGATCATTTCCGGGCGACCGGGACAGTGTGTTTCAGCGTGCATTGTTCCTGTCCCGGATGATTCCGGTATTCCTCTTTCCTTACGTCTGAAACAGGATCAATGCGGATTTCAGTGATCCGGAGCGATTCCAGGGAAAAGGCTTGCTTGCCGGCCCAGGATTCGACAGGGCAGCCAGATACGATACGGGAATTCCTGGACCTGCCCGGTCAGGCCTTGGGCAGCGTCACCCCGGTCTGTCCCTGGTACTTCCCGCCCCGGTCCCGGTAGGACACCTCGCAGACTTCATCAGACTCGAAGAACAGCACCTGGGCAACCCCCTCGTTTGCATAGATTTTCGCGGGCAAGGGCGTGGTATTGGAGAATTCCAGGGTAACGTAACCTTCCCATTCCGGTTCGAGCGGCGTCACATTGACGATGATCCCGCAGCGGGCATACGTGCTCTTGCCGAGACAGATGGTGAGCACGTTGCGCGGTATGCGGAAATACTCCACCGTCCGGGCCAGGGCAAAGGAATTTGGCGGAATGATGCAGACATCGCCGGTGAAGTCCACGAAGCTGCTGGCATCGAAGGCCTTGGGGTCGACCACTGCGGAATTGATGTTGGTGAAGATCTTGAACTCGTCGGAACAGCGAATATCGTAGCCGTAACTGGAAGTTCCCCAGGAGATGACCTGTTGGCCGTTGCGATTGCGAACCTGCCGGGACTCGAACGGCTCGATCATGCCGGCAGTCTCCGCCATGTCACGGATCCACCGGTCGGATTTGATTGCCATCAGTTTTGCTGGATGACGATATTGGGGAACTTGGCGCTGTAGTCCTTCTTGCGCAGGGCCAGCCTGGCTGCCGTGTTCCGTGCGATGGATTTGTACCTGGCGGAAATCGGGCCGTCGGGATCCGACACCACCGTGGGGTGGCCGCCATCGGCGCCTTCCCTGATACTGACATCCAGGGGAACATCTCCCAGAAGGACCGTGTCGTAGTCCCTGGCCATGGCTGCACCACCGCCGGCACCGAAAATATGTTCCTCGTGGCCGCATTTGCTGCAGATATGGGTGCTCATGTTTTCCACCACGCCCAGCACCGGGATTTCCACCTTCTCGAACATCTTGTAGGCCTTGCGGGCATCCAGCAGGGCGATGTCCTGTGGCGTGGTGACGATCACCGAACCGGACACGGGCACTTTCTGCGCCAGGGTAAGCTGAATGTCACCGGTACCAGGCGGCATATCCACCACCAGGTAATCCAGGTCGTCCCAGCGGGTATCCTTGAGCAACTGCTCCAGGGCCTGGGTCACCATGGGTCCCCGCCAGATCATGGGCGACTCCTCATCCACCAGGAAACCGATGGACATGGCCTGGAGGTCGTAGCCTTTCATGGGTTCCAGGGTCTTGCCGTCCCTGGAGGTGGGCTTGCCCGCGATTCCCAGCATGCGGGGTTGGCTGGGACCGTAGATATCGGCGTCCAGCACCCCCACACTGGCACCTTCCGCGGAAAGCGCCAGCGCAAGATTGACCGCCAGCGTGGATTTCCCCACCCCGCCCTTACCGGAGGCAACCGCGATGATATTCTTCACGCCTTCCAGTGGCTTCACACCCTCCTGCACCTGGTGCGCCACCATGTTGGATGTCACATTGACCTCGGCACCGGGAATCGACTCCCGCACCATTTTCGCCATCTCCGGCTCGAAGCTTCTGGCGGGATAACCGAGCACGACCTCTACCCGGGGAGTGTCTCCTTCAACCGAGATTTCACCGACACTTTTTGCCGAGACCAGGTCCATCCCGGTATGGGGGTCGATCACCTTTTTCAGGCAGGTTTCGACATCGTCGCGTGTCATCGTAGACATGATGAATTACCTTAGTTTCTAGTCTGGATCGAATCTTGATCCCGAAAACGGAACCGACCACGGGGATGCCCGCCTATACTTCCCGGGCCGTTTTCCGGTGGCCCTGTTCGCCAACTCGCCCACGGGCACCCCTGCAACAGCCGTTTGTGTGGCATCCACGGGAATCCCGAGGCCGATGATTGTAACTGCAAGCCAGCGAGTATAATACCCGGCCTTTCCACCGAAACCGCCTGTCCGGCATAACCACGTCCGATTCCCGGTCACCCGCGCATGCCTCCCAAGCCCAGAAAACTGCTGGTCACCAGCGCACTGCCCTATGCCAACGGCCCGATCCATCTCGGGCACCTGGTGGAGTACATCCAGACCGATATCTGGGTCCGGTTCCAGAAGTTACAAGGCAACGAATGCTGGTATGTCTGCGCGGACGATGCCCACGGTACGCCGATCATGCTTCGGGCGGAGGCTGACGGAGTCAGTCCGCAGGATCTGATCGATCGTGTGCATGGGGAACATTCCCGTGATTTCGCCACATTCCTGGTTGCCTTCGATAATTTCCACAGCACCCATTCCGATGAGAACCGGGCCCTGTCGGAACTGATCTACCGTCGCCTGGACGCCGCCGGCCACATCGCCAGGCGCACCATCAAGCAGCTCTACGACCCGGAAAGGAACATGTTCCTGCCGGACCGGTTTGTCAGGGGCACCTGCCCGCAATGCAATGCCGATGACCAGCATGGAGACAACTGCGAGGTGTGCGGCAGCACCTACGACCCCACCGAACTCATCAATCCCTATTCCATGGTATCCGGTTCCAAGCCGGTGGAGCGGGATTCGGAGCAGCTGTTTTTCAAGGTGGAGAATTTCCGGGACTTTCTCCGGCAATGGTTCGACGAGGGCCGCACACAGGTGGAAATTGCCAACAAGCAAAAGGAGCTCTTCGACGAGGAACTGTTCCAATGGGACATTTCGCGCAACGCCCCCTACTGGGGTTTTGAAATTCCCGGGGAAAGGGACAAGTACTTCTATGTCTGGCTGGACGCACCCATCGGATACCTCGCCAGCTTCCGCAACCTGTGTGACCGTGAAGGGATCAACTTCGACGAATTTCTCAGCCCCGACAGCGAAGCGGAGATGATTCATTTCATCGGCAAGGACATCGCCAGGTTCCATACCCTGTTCTGGCCCGCGGAACTGAAAGGGGCGGGATTCCGTCCGCCAACCGCGGTATGGTGCCATGGCTTTCTCACCGTGAATGGCCAGAAAATGTCCAAATCACGGGGAACCTTCATCATGGCGGAGACCTACGCCAGACATCTCAACCCGGAATACCTGCGCTACTACTTCGCCGCCAAGCTTGACAACAACATTGATGACATCGACCTGAATCTGGAGGATTTCCGGGTACGGGTGAACTCGGATCTGGTGGGCAAGCTGGTCAACATTGCCAGCCGCTGTGCCCGGTTTATCGGCAAGGAGTTCGGTGGCCGACTGGCGACAACCTTGCCGGAGCCCGAGATGTACAGCACCTTTGTCGCTGCCTTGGACAGTGTTGCCGACGACTACGAAAGACGCCGTTACAGTAAGGCGATGCGGGATGTCATGGCGCTCGCAGACAAGGCCAACCAGTACATCGATGCGGCCAAGCCATGGGTCCTGATCAAGGATGAGGCTAGGCATGCCGAGGTTCAGGAGATCTGTACCCAGGGTCTCAACCTGTTCCGGCTGCTGGTTACGCTGTTGAAGCCGGTGTTGCCGGTCACCGCGGAACGGGCCGAGGACTTCCTCAATATCGACTCCCTGACCTGGGAATCACCCCGTGAGCCCTTGCTGGATCATTCCATCAACCGCTTCACACCACTGCTCACAAGAGTGGAGGAAAAACAGGTTGATGCCATGATCGAGGAAACCCTGGCGATTCAGAAAACCATGGAAAGACGTGCGTCCGGTCCCCTGGCGGATGATCCGTTGGCCCCGGAAATCACCCTGGATGACTTCGCCAGGGTCGATCTTCGTGTGGCCCGCATCGAAGCCGCGGAAAGGGTGGAGAACTCCAATAAGCTATTACGTCTTGTCCTGGACCTCGGCAGCGAGAGGCGTAACGTGTTTGCGGGCATTCAATCCGCTTATGACCCGGAAATGCTGGTGGGACGCCACGTGGTCATGGTGGCCAACCTGGCACCGCGGAAAATGCGCTTCGGGGTATCCGAGGGCATGGTCCTGGCCGCCGGATCCGGTGAGTCGGAACTGTTCCTGTTGTCGCCCGACGAAGGGGCGACCCCTGGTTTTCGGGTACGCTAGTGCGGATTCACCGGCGTGGAGCCGGTCGGCGTTCCGGCAGGAATACGAATGGCCATCCCGGGGGACAGGAAGAAAGGCAACCGGTGGCTGCCTCCCCGGCACGGAACCCGGTAATGGGAATTACCGCTTGGAATATTGCGGACGCTTGCGACCTTTGTGCAGCCCGACTTTCTTGCGCTCCACTTCCCGCGCATCCCGGGTAACGAAGCCGGCCTGGCGAAGTGCGGGGCGCATTTCCTCGTCATAGGCCAACAGGGCGCGGGTAATGCCATGCCGGATCGCCCCGGCCTGCCCGCTGTTTCCGCCCCCGGAGACCGTCACTCGGAAATCCATCTTGTCAACCATTTCCACCAGTTCCAGTGGCTGGCGAACGATCATCCGGGCGGTTTCCCGGCCGAAGTATTCGTCAAGGGGCCTGTTGTTGACCAGGATCTGGCCGCTGCCGCGCCGCATGTAGACCCGTGCGGTGGAGGACTTGCGTCGGCCGGTTCCCTGATAGGTTTGCTGTGCTTGTGGCATGATTCTCAGATTTCCAGGGGTTTTGGCTGCTGGGCGGCATGTGCATGCTCCCCGCCGGCGTAAACCCGCAGCTTGGAAAACATCGCCCGTCCCAGCTTGTTCTTGGGCAACATACCCTTGACCGCCATTTCAATCACACGGGTGGGGTGACGCTCCAGCATGTCCTTGTAGACGATGGATTTGATGCCACCCGGATATCCGGTGTGACGGTGGTAGACCTTGGCATTGGCCTTGTTCCCGGTTACGGCGACCTTCTCGGCGTTGATGACAATGATGTAGTCACCAGTATCCACATGGGGGGTAAATTCCGGCTTGTGCTTGCCGCGCAGTCGATGGGCCACTTCGGCCGCCAGCCTGCCCAGCACCTTGTCGGTTGCGTCGACAAGGTACCAGTCGCGCTTGACCTCTTGGGGTTTTGCGGAAAACGTCTTCATCGGATCGGATGGAACAGTATTGGATTCAGGCCCGTGACTACCCGGAGGCGGGGTAAAAAACGGACGGCGAATGATACTTTAGCAACCGGCTCGATACAAGGCCGGTTCAGGGCGATTTCCGGTATTTCACCGATTCTCCGCCAACGAATCCCCGGAGGCTCACGCATCAACACCGGGGGGCGGAAGCCGAGGGTGGCCTGGGCATGTCGCCCTCATGAAAAAATGGCGCAGCCCCGTACGGGAGTTGCGCCATAATAACCACCATAAGGAGGAATCACCGAAGATTCATGAGGTACGGGGAACATTATCAGAAGTCAGATGAACCTATCCTGAAAACAAACTGAATTTTCGTTCAGCTTGGTGGCCGGTCAGGAGCCGCGCACCCGCCCCGAGCTAGATCCGTAGCCTGTCCACTACCCGGTTGTTGATCAGGTGTTGCTCGATGATTTCATCGATGTCTTCCCGATCAACGTAGGTGTACCAGGTTTCCTCGGGGTAGACCACCACGACCGGACCTTCCTCGCAGCGGTCCAGGCACCCTGCCTGATTGATCCGGACCTTGCCTGGTCCGTGATGACCCAGTTCCTTCAGGCGATTCTTGGCATAGGTCCGCATGGATTCGGAATCGAACTCGGCGCAGCACCGCCGGCCGTCCTCCCGCCGGTTCTGGCAGAAGAACACATGGTGCCGGTAATAGGATTCGGGCATTTTTTCTGCATCCATGTTGGGTCCGGGGATTGTAGCCTGATCCCGACCGGAATTCCGAGCACTGCGGCAGCATACCAGGGCGTGCAGGGAGCGCTATAATTACGGGATGCACCCCATCCGTCAATTGGACAGGATCGACCACCTGCTGGCAGGTGCCGGAAACGCACTGCTGGTCATCAGCGGCCCCGCGCGGGCCTCGAGACCCTTCCCCTCCGAGGCGAAGGAGGCTGATCTGGACGCGGTTGACCGCCACCGCTCGGGAGCCTACATGCGGGTCAACCACGTGGGCGAGGTCTGTGCCCAGGCTCTCTACCAAAGTCAGGCCCTGACCGCCCGGAGTGCGGAGACCCGTGCTCGCATGAAGACCGCCGCGGCAGAAGAAATCGATCACCTGGCCTGGTGTGAACAGCGCCTCAAGGAGCTGGACTCCCGCCAAAGCCTGCTGAATCCACTGTGGTTTGCCGGCGCCTTCGCCATCGGCGTCACTGCCGGGATCGCGGGGGACAAATGGAACCTGGGGTTTCTCCAGGAAACCGAAAGACAGGTCGTGGATCACCTTGAGAACCATTTGGCAGTGTTGCCGCAGGCCGATATCCGCAGTCGCGAGGTGGTGGCGAAAATGCAGAACGACGAGGCGGCGCATGCCGCCACGGCCAAGAAGGCCGGCGCGGCCCCCCTGCCCCGGCCGGTGCGTGGCTTGATGAGGCTGGCGTCACGGG
The DNA here is from genome assembly GCA_965213885.1 of Candidatus Poriferihabitaceae bacterium. Taxonomy (GTDB): domain Bacteria; phylum Pseudomonadota; class Gammaproteobacteria; order Arenicellales; family Poriferihabitantaceae; genus VYFG01. The sequence goes on along the minus strand of OZ243919.1, from coordinate 730,768 downwards.
TGATGACCCGCACAGCCTACTGGATCTGACGGACGTTATTTCCGGCGCGGATCAAACGCGGGTGGTCTCGGGTAGCGCGAGGTGAAATCGAATCGCGTAAGATCAAGGTGGCTGCGCGTGTATTCCTTGGAAGCATCCCTGCGGGGCTGATAGTCCCAACTCTGGTACCGGCCGATGCAAAGGGCGGCATGTACCGCGCGGCGGCGGGCCTGATCCGCGATCACCTGGTTCCGAATTTCGGTGGGGTCCCAGTGAGCCTGTGCGATGCCACGCAGCCGTTCCAGTTCACCGGCCATGGCAGGGCTCGAAGCCAGATCGACCTCCTCCTCGCTGTCCTGGTCCACATCGAACAGCTGTTCCGGATCACCCGGGCACCGGGTGTATTTCAGCCCCCCGGAACGGATCATGAGCATCGGCTCGGTGGTGCCCTCGGCCAGGTACTCGGCAATGGCCAGGTCCGGGTCCCCGACCACATCCCCGTCCGCCAGCGGAACCAGGCTGCGCCCGTCGAGGGGATCAATGGGGTCCGGCCTTGATCTGCCGGTGTTTTCAGTCGCAATATCCAACAGCGTGGGCAGCACGTCCACCTGGGAAACCGCCTGGGGTATCCGGCGCGGAGTGAACCGGCCCGGGCGATGGATGATCAGCGGAATGCGTGCCGACCACTCCCGAAATGACATCTTGTACCAGAGACCGTGTTCCCCCAGCATGTCCCCGTGGTCCGAGGTGACGACAATCGTGGTGTCCTCGGCCATGCCACATTCCGCCAGCGCGTCCGCCAGCCGCCCGACCCACTCGTCGAAATAGGTCACGTTGCCATAGTAGGCGCGCCTGGCGGCAATGATTTCCTCTTTCGAAAGGTCGACGGCATCCAATGCAATCGCCTTCTCCAGCCTTCGGCCATGCGCGTCCTGGAGCTGCGCCGGCGGTCTTGGCACCGCTGGCGGTGCAATGGGAACCCCTTCATACAGATCCCAGTATTTCTGCCGGGTGGCATAGGGGTCGTGGGGATGGATGAAGCTGGCAACGAGACACAGGGGCCGGTGATCCTCGCCCCTGGCGTGATCGTAGATGACCCGCAATGCCGCGTTTCCCACTTCATCGTCGTAGGTGAACTGGTTGGTGATCGCAGCCACGCCGGCCTGCTTCACGCTGGACATGTTGTGGTACCAAAGATCAACACGTGATTCTCCGGCGGTCCAGTCCGGCACCCAGCCGAAGTCCGACGGATAGATATCCGTAGTCACCCGGTCCTCGAAACCATGGAGCTGGTCCGGGCCGACGAAGTGCATCTTTCCCGACAGGCAGGTGTAGTAGCCCATGATCCGCAGGTAGTGGGCGAACGTCGGCATGGTGGCGGGCAGGTAGGAAGCATTGTCATAGCCGCCGCAGCGGGAGACATGCTGCCCCGTCATCAGGGCATAGCGCCCCGGCGTACACAACGGGCTGCTGGAATAGGCCGCATCAAAGATCACGCCGTTTTCCGCCATCCTATCGATATGGGGACTGATGACGTCATCATTTCCATAGCAGCCCAGTGCCCTGGCGGTCAGCTGATCCGCCATGATGACCAGTATGTTCCTGGTTCGGTGGTTTTCCTTGGTTCGCATCGCCAGACCGGTTCCAGGGTTGTCGCGGGGGCTTGATGATAGGACTGCGGGCGATGCAAAGGAATACGCCGTTGCGACACCCGCCTTCCCTGCACCGTTCAGCGTCTGAGCAGACGCACCCCCTCACGCTTGTGCCGATAGCACAGCTTCGCCGGATCCGCATGCACCGCCCCCGGCGCCTCCACCACCAGGATCGCATCCGCAAGGTCGGCGAAGTCGTTGCGGAAGTGAACCGAACTTTTCAGTGCGAGTATCGGTTCGTCGGCCGGCTCGATGCCAAGGTGACGGAAGATGGATTGGTCCGCGGCCTGAATCGGCTTTGAGGACACGATCACCCTGACACCGCGGGTCTCGAGCAGTGCGCAGCGCCCAAGGACCATGCGGGCACCACGATACATCGGTCCGGTGGCAGTGAAATTGCCATCCGCCAGGGAAAGCACCATCAGGCGGCAGTGGTACGGGGACTGACCGGGCAGTCCCGAACGGCCGCCCAGGGCGATCTCGATCTCCGCACCCACTCCCGCAGCGGCCGCGGCGGCGGCCGCAGCGGGATCGGAAAGCACCCCCAGAACCGCGCCAGCGGCACCGCCGGCCACCAATGCCTCGAGGAGACCGGTGGTATCCCCGGACCCTCCACCCCCGGGATTGTCCTGGGTGTCCGCGAGGACCACGGTGCCGGCACCGTTGCGCTGCATCTTCAGGGCCTGTGCAACACCGTCTGCAGCGGTCCAGATCTTCTCTCCAAACCGGCCCTCCAGTGATTCCACGAGACCGGCGATGTCATCCGCAGCCCTTGCAGCCGCCTCCGGAGTGCGTGCATAGGCCACCACTGCCGGCCCCACGTGGTATATGTCGGATAAATGAAACCCGCTTGCGAACGAGGCGGATAACACGTCCCCCGCGATCACTTCCGGAATCCGCCGGTAGATACTGCGGCAAGGTTCGTTGTCGGTGCACCCCCAGTTCAATGCAATCAGAAACGCGGTCTGACGGTATGCGGCATGGAGTTTCGTGCCCTCGGCAATGATTCTCCCGAGCATCATTGCAGCCCTGGCACCCGTTTCACCCATGTCCACGTGGGGATATGTCCGGAAGACATCGAGAACATCCGCATGCTTCACCATTTCCGGCGTGATGTTGGCATGCAAGTCCAGACTCACCGCGATGGGAAGGTCTCGTCCAACGACCTCCCGGACACGTCGCAGCAACTCCCCTTCCCCATCTTCCAGGTGTTCGCAAACCATGGCCCCGTGGAGATCAAGGTACAGTCCATCCAGGGGCAGGGCACCCCGGATCGCCTCAATCAGCATCGCAGCGATGCGCTCGTAGGCATTCTCGGTGACATGGGCTGACGGTGTTGCTGAACACCAGAGCAGCGGCACGATCTCGTGATTGCCCCGATCGAGCTGTGCCAAAGCACCCGTGATCGGCAGATGTACACCATGCACCTGACGCAGCAGGTCCATGCCCGTTGCCAAGGGTGGCCATTCATCCGCTCTTTGGAAGGCGGCGTAATCAGCCTTGATGGTGGCAAAGGTGTTGGTTTCATGCTGCCATCCGCCTACCGCGATCCGCGCCATGGTGAATTACCTCCCGTGCTGGAAAGAAAGATGCTGCCAGTGGTGACGTCCTGACGCGCCCCCATCAGAACCGGTTTCGGCGGTCATCCCGGATACCGGTGTATACAGCCATCAGCAGCAGGGGCGCCGGTTACCGGCACCTGATTCTGCCGCTGGCCAATACCGCTCGCCCTCCGCACCCCGAAAGCCGCCCTGTCATGTCGTGGTCGGGCAGTCAACTCTGAATCGGCTCCACAAGGCGATCAACAGGGCCAGCAGCAACAGCGCGCCACCCTGGTGGACGATACCGAGCACCAGGGGGATCCTGTTCACCAGTGTCGCGATACCCAGGCCCACCTGGGCGACCACCATGGCGACCAGCAGAATTCCCAGACCCGCCGTCACCCGGTCCCGGGCATGGCGTGCAACCAATATCCCGAAGGCGACCACCGCCACCAGCACGACCAGGGCAAGCCAGCGGTGGACGAACTGGATCCCCAGGGGATTGTCGACCAGGTTCCGCCACCAGGGTACCAACGCCCAGACCTGGTCCGGCATCCAGTGATTCCCCATCATGGGCCAGGTATTGAATATGAATCCCGCCTTGGTGCCCGCCATGAACCCGCCGGTGGCAATCATGATAAATACGAGAACGGTCACCGTGCCTGCCAGCCTGCGGAACCGGCGCAGCCGGTCGTAGGCAAGCGGCACAGTTCCCGACACCCCCTGCAGTCGCAACACCAGCGCCAGCAGCCAGGCGAAGATGAACACGGCGAGGAGCAGGTGGGCAGTGAGCCGGTACTGGCTGACATGGGGGTTGTCCACAAGACCGCTCATGACCATGTACCAGCCCAGCAGGCCCTGGGCTCCGCCGAGAGCCAGTGCCGTCCACAACCGAGGTTTTGTCCAGGCGGGCAATGTACCGCGTATCAGCCAGTATACGAACGGAAGGAAAAAAACCACGCCAACCAGACGGCCGACAAGGCGGTGAAGGTACTCCATGTAGAAGATAAACCGGAATGATTCGAGCGTCATACCCCTGTTCACCAGTTGATACTCCGGATAGTCCCGGTACCGGGCGAACGCTTCTTCCCATGCCACCTGGTTCAGCGGTGGCAGGACACCCATCAACGGCTTCCAGTCCACCATGGAAAGTCCGGAGCCGGTCAAGCGCACTGCCCCGCCCAGTACCACCATGGCAAAAACCATGCCGGAGCAAAGGTAGAGCCACAAGATTACGCGCCTCCGGTCAGCTGCGGAGATTCCGGATCCTGTGGTCAAAGCGCTCCCTATACCCGTGACACTCAATCGTGCCAGCGCTGGAACACCAGTGAACAGTTGGTGCCGCCGAAACCAAAGCTGTTGCTCATGGCCGTCTCCAGTTCTATGTCGTCCACGCGTTCCCGCACGATGGGCAGACCCTCGGCATCAGGATCGAGGTTGAAGATGTTTTCCGACGCGGATATAAACCCGTTCTCCATCATGAGCAGCGTGTAAATCGACTCATTGACACCCGCCGCACCCAAGGCATGCCCGCTGATGGACTTGGTCGACGAGACCCGGGGGATGTGATCCTTGAATACCTCCCTGACCGCTTCCAGTTCCCTGCTGTCACCAACCGGGGTGCTGGTGCCATGGGCATTGATGTACTGGACCGGCCTGTCCAGACCTTCTGTTGCCTGGCGCATGCATTGGGCTGCCCCGACTCCGGAAGGCTGAACCATGTCATACCCATCGGAGGTGGCTCCGTAACCCACGAGTTCCGCCAGGATTTCCGCATCCCTGGCCCTGGCATGATCCAGGTCTTCGAGAACCACCACACCGGCACCGCCGGAAATCACGAAACCGTCGCGGTCCTGGTCGTAGGGGCGGGAAGCCAGTTCCGGGGTATCGTTGAAACGGGACGACATCGCTCCCATGCCATCGAACAGTACCGACAGCGACCAATGCAACTCCTCCCCGCCGCCGGCGAACACGATATCCTGCTTGCCAAGCTGTATGAGTTCGCTGCCGTGACCGATACAATGGGCGCTGGTGGCGCAGGCGGAACTGATCGAGTAGGAGATGCCCCTGATCTTGAAGGCAGTACCCACGCAGGCAGGGACCGTACTGGCCATGGTCTTGGTAACCATGTAGGGGCCAACCCGCCTTACCCCTTTCTCACGCAGGATGTCCGCCGCCAGGACGATATTCGACGGCGATGCGCCCCCGGTGCCAAGCAGAAGCCCCGTGCGTTCACTACTGACCCTGTCTTCACTCAGGCCAGAATGCGCGATCGCCTCTTGCATGGCGACATAGGAGTAAGATGCGGCATCTCCCATGAAACGGTAGAGCTTGCGATCAATGCACTTGGACGGGTCAAGATTGATGGCGCCATGGATACGGCTGCGCATACCCAGTTCCTCGTATTCGGGTGCTGCGACAATTCCGGAGCGTCCTGTACGCAGGCTCTCGAACACTTCACTGCAGTTGTTACCCAGGCTTGACACGATGCCATAACCCGTGATGACCACCCGTTTCATTTCTACCTCTTGAAAGATGCTGCAGTCATGTATCGGGAATGGAATTATAGGCAACGATCGGCATTGACAGGATACCGAATGCGGTGAGGATGCATCAGAAAGATTCCGTATTCTTGAACAACCCCACCCTCAAGTCCTTGCAGAAATATACCTGTTGGCCGTCCACCTCCACCCTGCCATCCGCGATGCCCATGATCAGGCGGCGCATGATCACCCGCTTGAATTCGATGTGATAAATCACTTTTTGTGATCCGGGCGTAATCTGGCCGGTAAACTTGATCTCTCCCGCACCCAGTGCGCGCCCATGCCCTTCGCCACCGCGCCATCCGAGCGAGAATCCCACGAGTTGCCACAGGGCGTCCAGGCCGAGGCACCCGGGCATGACCGGGTCACCGCGGAAATGGCACTCAAAGAACCACAGGTCAGGCGTGATATCCAGTTCCGCGATCACAATCCCCTTGCCGTATTCCCCTCCATCGTCATTGATTTCGGTGATACGGTCGAACATCAGCATGTTGGGAAGCGGCAGCTGTGCATTACCCGGCCCGAAGAGCCGACCATAACCGCATTCGAGCAGCTCCTGCCGGTGGTACTGGTTTTTCTGATGGATCAAGACGGACCAGGGGAATGAGCTGGTGAAATACGGATTCTAACGCATCCGATGTACGACCGTAGACCTGAATGCGGTTTTTCAGGGTTCGCTGTTCCATTCCCCCGGGGTTAGGATGATGGCGCCAATGAGGGAGTGTGGAACGCGACACGGCGAGCACAAGGGCTGGCGACGCTTCCGGCCACACCTTCAGGACCGCAGTTTGACATAGGGCATGTGCCCTTGATCAACGATGTCCATGAGACAACGGCAGACGCACTTTCAGCATCCGTTGCTGGACGGAGGCTTCCGGTGATGGAGGTTCATGGAATCACCACGATCAGACTTTGCTTCGTATCTCGGGCATGGGAAGGCAACCGCGTCGCTACCTGTTTGCGACACAGTCACGAACCGTGATGTGTCCGGGGCACTCCATGACCGGCAGATGAGGGATGGATGAGCGTACAGACACCAGGAATCGTGCAAGTCCTTCAAGCCTGCAATGTGGTAACGTGCAATTTGATCGGATTACGAATGAGGTTCTCCATCATTTCCAGCGAAGCGCGACGATCAGGACAATGAGCACACCAATACGTTCTTCAATTGCAAGGAATGCACCCGTTACGTTTGCTCAATACCCGATTTATATTCCATACCTACTGTCCATTCAGCTTGCATGAATGCAAAAAGATTCAATCATGTTGACATTAATAACCATGTTGACATTAATACTGAGATACTCTACGGTCACTGTCTATGAGGGGTTGGCTGCGCTTAGAAGAGCAGATGTCTTCTCTTGGCACATTGAATTATATCTGCTGCAGAACACACCCGACATCTTCAGGTCCGGACAACCGTTGCTGAACATATTTCCCCGAATGACCGAGAGGTAGACTCCTATGGCAAAAAAGAAGGCGCCGTCCACGAGAAAGAAAGCAGCCTCCAAGAAGGTGGCTTCTAAACCCGCCCGAAAGAAGGTGACGAAAAGGAAAGCCAGCAAGAAGAAAGTCGTTCCCAAGGTAACCCACAAGAAGGTGGCCAAGAAAAAAATCAGCAAGAAGAAGATCGCCAAGAAAGTGACCAGGAAGAAATCAACCGGAAAGAAAAAAGTCGCCAAGAAAACCGCCGGCAAGAAGAAGGTCACCAAGAAGGCCACCAGAAAGAAATCAACCGGAAAGAAAAAGGCCGCCAAGAAAACCGCCGGCAAGAAGAAGATCGCCAAGAAGGCCACCAGAAAGAAATCAACCGGAAAGAAAAAAGTCGCCAAGAAAACCGCCGGCAAGAAGAAGATCGCCAAGAAGGCCACCAGAAAGAAATCAACCGGAAAGAAAAAGGCCGCCAAGAAAACCGCCGGCAAGAAGAAGATCGCCAAGAAGGCCACCAGGAAGAAATCAACCGGAAAGAAAAAGGCCGCCAAGAAAACCGCCGGCAAGAAGAAGATCGCCAAGAAGGCCACCAGAAAGAAATCAACCGGAAAGAAAAAGGCCGCCAAGAAAACCGCCGGCAAGAAGAAGATCGCCAAGAAGGCCACCAGAAAGAAATCAACCGGAAAGAAGCCAGCCAGAAAGAAAGCCCAGAGAAAGGTGTCAAAAAAAAAATAAACTGAGCAAAATGGCGGGGCGTAGAATACGCCTGCCATTCAAACTGAGCTGAGACCGTCTTGCGGTAGTTCGGCTAGTGAAAGCCCCGGTCTCCGGGGCTTTTTACTGTTCCGGTTCCGCGTCGGCAGCAAAGTGGCGAAACGGTCGATTCGGGTATCAGGAAATCGTGGGGCATTCGCGCTACCGGCTATCCACCGATGTAGGACATTTCCACCTTGGCTGACCGTGAGTCCGGGGACACATTACGGCCAGGGGACAGCCTTTCCTCGGAGTAGCGGTCGCCGCGATCGCGCCATATTTCCGCAATCTGACCGGCAATCGTCTCGTCATCATGAACGGTGCGAAGCAGACTCCTCAGATCGAATCCGGAGGTGGCAAACAGGCAGGTGAACAGTTCGCCGACCGCGGAAAGCCGGGCCCTCGAACAGCCACGGCAAAACGGTTGACTGATGGATGAAATCACCCCGATCTCACCACCGCCATCCCGGAAACGCCAGCGCTTTGCCACCTCACCCTGATAGTTGGGATCCATGGAATCCAACGGGTAATTGCCATTGATCAACGCCACGATTTCCCGTGCAGTGTAGACACGGTCCAGGGCCCACTGGTTATGGTTACCCACATCCATGAACTCGATGAACCGGAGAATGGCACCGCTGTGACGGAATCTTTCCACCATCGGAAGGATCTCTTCCTCGTTGACACCCTTTTGTACCACCATGTTGATCTTTACTGCCTTGAAACCGGCGGACAACGCGTTCCCAATCCCGTCCAACACATCCTCGATTGGCGTGTTGACCTCGTTGATACGGGCATACACATCGGGATCCAGTGCGTCCAGGCTGATATTGATCCGGTCCAGGCCCGCCTCTTTCAGTGCATGGGTTCGTTCCACGGTCAGCAATGAGGCATTGGTGGTCATGGCAACATCATCGATTCCGTCCAATCCGGACAACATCCCCACCAGCATCTCGATCTCGCGCCGAAGCAGGGGTTCTCCGCCAGTCAAACGAATCTTGCGTACACCGAACCGGGCAAACAGGCGTACCAGGCGGGTGACCTCTTCGAAAGTGAGCAGTTGGCTTTGCTTCAGAAACTGGTAGCCCTTGCCGAAAACATCCCTTGGCATGCAGTAACCGCAACGGAAATTGCATCGGTCGGTTACGGAGATCCGCAGGTCGCGTATCGGGCGTCCAAGTTGATCGGCAATGGTATTTGGCGCGTTGCTCACTTGTAGATGACCTCGAAATTATCGCCTTGTCGGCCGGATGGTAACCGATGGCTCATCCACCCTGGATGGAAGGCCACACCGAGACCGTGTCCCCGTCGGACAACGGCTGATCCCGATGCTCCGGCGACAGGTACTGACCGTTCACCATGGTCACCTGAACCACGTCCCGAGGAATCCCGTAGCGATCGATCAACTGGTTGCAAGACAGAGAACCTGGATCGCGTACTATAACCGTATTGCCTTCGCTACCGGAAGGAAGATACTCCATCAGGCTGGAGAAAAGTTTCAGCGTGATCGCCATCAACCGCCTCCCTTTTGCATATAGGATCGAAAACGGTGCATAAAGGCATCATACTGGTCATTGCTGAAGCCAAAAAATTCCAGCTTGACCGGTATGACGGGGATACGCATGGATGCAATCGCCCGGAATCCCGCCTGGCCCGTATAAAACCTCACTATGCGGCTATCCAGGACGATTTCAACCGGGTTTGCTGAAGGATCCAGAATGCGGAAGGGTGCAACCGCCCTCGGCAATCCACGAATCAGTTCATGCCGGGTATATCCCATCTGCGCCTGCCAGGAGAAATCCGGCCCGGGGCCGGGGCCACTCATCCTCCCGCGACCGGTGGCCAAATTGCCAGTGTATCGCCTTCCTTCAACGGGGCGTCCCGGCCACCCTCGTTGACAAAATGCCCGTTCAGAAGCACCAGGTGCACCTCCTCCCGGGGAACCCTGTAGCGGCTGACCAGTTGGTTCATGGTGCAGCCAGGCTCCACCTCAACGGTCACCGCGTTCTTGACCGCTTGCGGCGGCAGGTAGGGCATCAGGGTTGCGAAGAGCTTGAGTTCGACCTTCATGAACGTACCCGCAGCCGAAATGCCCCGGTGGAATCAATAAACCCAGGACGCCCGTCAAGCGCCCTGGGCCACCGCGAGATAGGCTTCCATTACCTGCTGTGGGTTCTGCAGGAGACGGTCCTTCCATGGTCCCAGGTGAAAACGTCCCTGGATCAGTCCGCGCAATACGCCGATGTGCTGTGTCATTCCCAGGGTATTGGCTCCCACCAGTTGATCTCCATCGAACTGCAGGCGGATGTAATGATAGTTGTCCGCGTCCAGCAATTCGGTGGAGTCCCCTCCTTCCACACCCTGCCAGAGCCCGTAGGACGCGGAAATGAGCCCCATGGTATCGAGCACGTTCATGTTGATGCTTCCCTGGTGCTCCACAGAGCAATGATTCACCATGTTGTTGGCTGCGATCCGGGCATGATCCACCGCTGTGGGCTGGATGGCCTGGATTCCGAAGTCGCCCGTGGAGAAATCCTTGCTGCAGGCCACATCGCCGGCCGCGAAGATGCCCGGTTCAGAGGATTGCAGGTAATTGTCCACCTCGACACCGCCATCCACCAGCCTGACCCCGCTGCCTTCAAGAAAGTCCGCGTTGGGCTTGACCCCGGCCGCCGAGATCACCAGCTCCGCATCGATGGACTTGCCGTCGTTGGTTTTTACCGCCACATGCTCACCACAGGATTCGATCTCGCTCACCATCGTGCTGGTCAGGACCGTGACACCCTTGCCCTGGCACCATTTCTCGAGCAGCGAGCCGCATTTTTCATCCAGCATCCGGGGAACCATGCGGTTTCCCATCTCGATCACCGTGAGGTTCGCCCCGGCAGATACCAGTGCTTCAAGGATGATACAGCCGATAAAGCCCGCGCCGATCAGCACCACCGGCGCGCCCTTGCGGATGCCGGCGGATATGCGTCGTGAATCCTCCAGGGTCCAGCAGGCCGTCACCTTTTCGTGATCGATCCCCTTCACGGGTGGCTTGATCGGTCTTGCCCCGGTCGCAATCAGGACTTTCTCGTACGACAGCACGTCGCCACCGTCCGTCTTGACGGTTTTCGCGCCGGCGTCCAGAGAAGCCGCTCGACCGATCACGTGGTCGATATTGCGCGAAGCGAAATATCCGTCGTCCTTCCTCAGGTAGGTTCCCTGCTCATCGATGTGATCGATGAGCAGGTAGGGGATCGCCATGCGGGAGTATGGCGGCTCCGGCTCGTCACCCAGTATGGTGATTTCCGAGGTCTTGTCCAGTTTGCGCAGGGTTTCCGCCGCCACGACGCCGGCGGGCCCTGCGCCTATCACCAGGTACTTCATCCCGGAAGCGAGAATTTCTGCCGGACTTCGTCAGTAAGCTGGCCGTCATCGGTCCAGCCGCGAAGCTGGTAATACTCGGGCAGCATCTCGTGCAGGTTGCAGACCTGCCCCTCGGTGGGCGCGGCCTTGGAGGCTTCCTTGAGGAGGCGCTCCGGGAGGTTGTCGTCCGATCCGGTCAGGCCTGCCTTCATGTTGTAGTCGCGCTCCAGGTTCCAGATCCGTTCACCGGCCTCCAGCAACCGTTCCACGGTCCAGTCTCCCTCACAGGCGGCATCCATCTGGGGTGCCATGTTGTCCAGGGACCAGGCAAAGGTGGTGAACACGCAAAGACCCATGGAATCCACAGCGGCCGTGGCGTCCTGGAAAGCCTTGACCAGTCCGGCCTTGCCATCCGTGACCGCCGGGTCAGTCTTCTCCGGAATCCCCAGCACCTCCGATGCAACGGTGTAGCTACGCAGGTGGCAGGCACCACGGTTCGATGTGGCATAGGTGAGTCCCATGCCCTGGATACCGCGGGGATCGTATGCCGGGAACTCCTGGCCCTTCACGGTCATGGAGAATTCCGGGTGGCCGTATTTCTCGCACAGCCTCCTGGAGCCGAGACCAAGATCCTTGCCAAATCCATCTCCCGTACCGGTCTTTTCCGCACACCAGGTCAGCGCCTCGGCGGAGCCGAACCGAAGTTCCATACCCCCGGTTTCCTCGGTTGTGATGGCACCCGTCTCGAACAGTTCCATGGCTGCTGCCACGGTGGCGCCGAAGGAAATCGGATCCATGCCGTCCTCGTTGCAAACGAAATTCGCAAAGGTGACGGCATCCAGGTCATCTACCCCGGTGTCCGCCCCCATGGCCCAGGCCGCCTCGTATTCCAGGCCCCCGGAATTATGCTGGTACTGGGGCTTGTCCTGGATGGTGTAATGGGTCGGGTCGATGGTGGAGATCCGCCCGCAGGCGATGGTGCAGCCGAAGCAGGCCGCATTGGTGGTCAGGTTCGGCTTGCCGTCGCTCTTGCGTGGCTCCAGCATGGCCTCACCGGAGATATTGTGTGCGCCCTCAAACTGCGTCTGTTGCATGTTGTTGGTGGGCAGCGCACCGATCTCGTTGATGACGTTCATCAGTACCTGGGTTCCCAGGGCCGGCAGGCCCTGCCCGGTCACCGCGTTTTCCGCCAGCACCACCTTCTGCTCCGCCACGCTTTGCATGAAGCGCTTGGGATCCTTGATGTTACCGACGCCGCGGGTGCCCCGGACCGCCACGGCCTTGACGTTCTTGGAAGCCATCACGGTGCCCACGCCGGAACGGCCCGCCGCACGGTGGAGATCATTGATCACCGCCGAGTACAGACACCCGGCCTCGGCGGAACGACCAATGGCCGCGACACGCGTCTGGGGATCACCGGTGATCCGGTGGATGGCCTTGTCGGCCTCCCAAACAGACTGGCCCCAGATACCCTCGGCGGAGCACAACTCCGCTCTTTCATCCACGATGTTGAGCCACACCGGATTCGGTGACCTGCCTTCGAGGATGATCATGTCCCAGCCCGCGGATTTCAGTTCGGCGCCGAAAAAGCCGCCGGAATTGGAACAGGCCACCGCGCCCGTGAGCGGGCTCTTGGTGATCACGGAATAACGCCCCCCCGTGGAGGCCGCCGTGCCGGTGAGCGGGCCGGTCGCCATGATCAGCCTGTTGTCCGGGCCCAGCGGATCACACGTCGGATCGGTCTCTTCCACGAGGTAGCGGGTCGCCAGGCCGCGTTGTCCGATATACTGCGCCGCCCACTCCATGTTGAGGGGTTCGCTGCTGATGTTGCCGTCATTGAGGTTGACGCGCAGAACCTTTTTTGCCCATGCCATGTGACTAACCTCCTGCCTTAGTTTGCGGTGTGTTGCGCGTTGTCGGTCTTGCCGGCCCAGGCACGCATCTTCTCGAGCCCGGTGGCATCGGAATCCACGTAGGTGATCGCCTGTGTGGGACAGGCTGTAGCGCAGGCCGGATCACCGCCGCACAGATCGCATTTGATGACCTTGCCGGTATCTCTGTTGTAGTTCACCGTACCGAACGGACAGGCAATGGTGCAAACCTTGCAGCCTACGCACACCTGCTCGCTGACCTCCATGGCGCCGGTCTGGAAGTTCATCTTGATGGCGTCCACCGGGCAGGCCTGCATACACCAGGCCTCGTCGCACTGGGTGCAGGTGTAGGGAACAAACCGGCCCTCCTCGTGAAAGGTGAAGACCTTGATGCGGGACTTGGCCGGATTGAACACACCCTCGTTTTCAAAGGAGCAGGCCATTTCACACTGCAGGCAACCGGTACACTTGTCCGGGTCGATGGAAAGGGATCGTTGCATTATGTTCTCCTGTATGGCGTTATTGGGTTTAGACGGCAGGCTGCCCCGACAGCTTCACGGCAACCCGGAAATTCAGGCTTCAGGAACGAAAACATATCACTTCCGGGTAGGGTGCTCAAGCCATTTCTCCGATACCTGGGTGCAACCGGAAGGCGGGCTCATCCCCCGGGCGGCCAGCGTGCGGGTTGCCTGGTGCCGGCGACGCCCTATTCCCGCGTTCCCGATCAATCACCCGCAAGGGGCCATCGCCCGGCGGGGCGTTGATGGCCATTCGCCGGATGGGTGTGAGACCGGCCAAGAGCGGTCACCCGGCCGCAACGGGACGGACCGACCCGAGCCCGTCCGCCTCGCTTGCCGTCACGCAGATACTGGCCAACGTGCGCTCCTCGCCATAGGGCCAGGGACGGCCCCGATGCATGGTCGCACGCTCGTCCCAGACGATCACGTCACCATGGGACCACCGGTGGCTGTAGATCCGGCCCGGCTGCGTCGTGAATGCAAGCAGTTCATCGATCAGTTCCCGACCTTCCCGCTCGCCCATACCGACGACACCGAAGGCATGGGAGGCGATGTAGAGGGCCTCGGCCCTGTTGACGGGATTGGGCCAGACAGCCCGCCACGCCGTTTCGGGCCACATGGTGACCACGTCAAGGACGGCTGCAGCCGGCGAGATGATCCCGCGTGAATGCGAGTAGCGATGGCGCAAAACGAGTTTGCGTACCCGTCTCCGGGTGGATTCGGGGAGATCACGCCATGCCGCACGGGTCGAAACGAATTCCGTTTCACCGCCGGATGTCGGCAGCGTTCGGGCGGCAAGGATGTTGGCCAGCGCCGGCGCCGGCAGGAAAGTGCTGTCGGTGTGCCAGAGCTGATTCGCTTTCAGGTGCATGAACCGGGGGCTCTTTTCGGACAGCACGCATTCGCCGTCCTGCAGGTTCGACACCATCGACATCCGCGCCTCGTGTTCCTGGGGATTCTTCTCCCTGATTTCGATCACGCCAAACAGGCGCCCCAGGGCAAGATGCGCCTCGTCATCCAGACACTGGTTCCGGAACAACAGCAAGGAATGCTCTTCGAATTCCTTGCGGATCCGCGGGTAGTGCGCGGCCGCATCCCGTAGGTCAATGCCATGGATTTCCACACCAAAGTCGTCGTGCAGGGATCTCACAGGTCCGCTCCTTTCGGGATGCCCATGTTGTCATCCTCCCCGGGGAGGCTCCGGTCGGGAAAGCGCATGCTGCTTCAGATGCATCGAAATCCCACTCCCCCGACAGTATCCGGCATGCCCATGGCCTGCCCGGTAAAGATTATAATTCATCAATCCGAAAGCTCCCGGCAGCTGCCATTTCCGGGACAAGACGAAGCCGACAGCCGATGCCAACCATTCAGCAGATCAGCGTGAGCGTCACGCCGCAGTACCTGAGAGAGCAGTCCGACCCGGAAGCCAACCAGTACGTGTTCGCATACACCGTGCGCATGGAAAACACCGGGAATATACCCGCCCGACTGCTGAGCCGACACTGGGTGATCACGGACGCAGATGGCGAAACACGCGAAGTAAGGGGGCCCGGAGTGGTCGGCGAACATCCGCACCTCCAGCCAGGGGATCACTACGAATACACCAGCGGCGCCATCCTGACCACACCGGTGGGCTCCATGATGGGAAGCTACCAGATGCAGGACGACGAAGGTTGCATGTTCGATGCCGCCATTCCCGCGTTCACCCTGTCGGCGGAAGTGATGTTCCATTGACTCTGCCGGCAAGGCGGACAGATTCAGCGTCCGGTGACATGGCACCAGGCCCGGTACGCCCGCTGGTGAATCATGGGATGGTGCACCCGGAGAATATCCGTTCCCTGGTCCGCGAGCGCGAGGGAGATCCCCAGGGTCTCCAGGTCCCGCTGCCTGGCGATGCGGTCGCTGAATGCCGCCATGAACGATTTCCGGGAGTGGCCGATCAGCACCCGGAGGCCCGCTCCACGCAGTTCCCGCACATGGGCCATGAGTTCGCATGCCTGGATGGAGCTCTTGCCAAAGCCGATCCCGGGATCGAAAATCATGCGGCCGGGACTGATCCCCATGCGGTCCCAGACGGATTTCTTCTCCTCGATCCAGCGAAGCAGCTGTACCACCGCGGATTCCGTATCGGGCAGCAGTACTGCAGGGTTCACCGGAACGGTCATGGCATGCATGGCCACCACGTCGCAATCGCTGTCCCGCACTACTGCGGCCATGGCGGGATCATCCAGCCCGGTGACGTCATTGATCAAGTCAATATCATGGGCAAGGCCTCTCGAGATGATCTCCGGGTGTCTGCTGTCGAGTGAAACCAGGGGGCGCACCCTTCTGCCAGCGAGGCGCTCCTTCAGCAGATCCAGCACCGGTTGCAGCCTGCGCCACTCCTCCTCCAGCGGAATTTCCCCGGCATTGGGCCGGGTGGATTCCGCGCCCACATCGATGATCTGGACATTTGCGGCAATCATCCGGTCGATCCAGTCCGCAAGCCGGTCCCGGTCCTCCCAACTTCCTCCGTCGGAAAAGGAATCCGGCGTGATATTGAGAATGCCCATCCACAGCGGAATATTGCGCCGGCCCAGAGATAGATCAAACACGGTCCGGCCGGCCCCCGGGAGCACCAGGCCGGGCGCGATGTGCAAAAGCGGCGTGATGACGAAGTCGCGGGTTCCGATTCCGGGGTGCGGAATCACCAGGCCGGGCTCCTGGATCCGTTCGTCTCCCCAAAGCAGGATGTCGATGTCAAGCGGACGGGGAGACCAGCGCGGGCCGGGTTCCCGGCCGGCATCACGCTCAATGGTCTTGATGGCATCAAGTGCCTGGCGCGGGGTCCAGCGGGCCTCCCCGGCAACCACGATATTGAGGTAGGGTCGATCCCAGGACGGATCCGCCCCGGGCGGGAGCATCGCAGGGGATTCGACCACGGGAGATATCCGCGTCACGCTGAACCCGGCATTCTGCAGCCGGGCGATCGCCTGCTCCAGCCGATCGACCCGCTCACCCTGGTTGGACCCGAGGCCCAGGTAGATTGTCATGGTGCCCCGGGAGGGCCCATATCCCGTAGGAGCGCGTCGATCAACGCCCCGCACCTGTCCAGTTGCGCAAGTTCGACGAATTCGTCTGGCTTGTGAGCCTGTTCGATACTGCCCGGGCCACAGATCACGGTGGGAATGTCCGCCGACTGGAAGTGGCCTCCCTCAGTACCGTAACTGACCTTGCCCGGCATCCTGTAGTCGTCCAGCAACCGCGAGACCATTTCAACCACGGGTTCTTCCGGCGAGGTGTTCATTCCCGGAAATTCCGCCAGCGTCTGCCATTCGAATCCGGTGGCCTCGTCAACGGCGTGCATCTCCCGTTCCAGCTCACGCGTATAGTCGGTCACCTCCTCGAACAGCGGGAGTGGGGGCTGGTCGGGCAGGTTGCGGATCTCGAAATCGAACTGGCATCGGTCGGGAATGATGTTGTTGGCGGTACCACCGTGAATGACGCCGCAGTGAAGGGTGGTATGCGGCGGGTCGAACTGATCGTCGAACGGACCTTCACGGCGTATGCGCTCGCCGATTTCCTCAATATGCGCAATGGCCCTGGCCGCCCGAGCCACCGCGTTGACCCCCCGGTGCACCAGGGAGGAATGCGCCGATCGGCCATGCACGGTACAGCGCTTGAACAGCATGCCCTTGTGCGCCCGGATCACGGACATGTCGGTGGGTTCCCCGATGATGCAGGCCCTGGGCAGAACCGCACGCTTTTTCAGATCCGCTATCAGCCCCCGGACGCCAACGCAGCCCACTTCCTCATCATAGGAGAAGGCGAAATGTACCGGCAGCGGCAGGTCCGCTTCCAGGATGTCGTCAGCCTTGGCGAGGCACACTGCGATGAATCCTTTCATATCGCAACTTCCCCGCCCGTACAGCCTGCCGTTCCGGACCTCGGGCTCGAAGGGATCCGACAACCATTCCTGGCCGTCCACGGGCACCACGTCCGTGTGCCCGGAAAGAACGATGCCGGGAGCACGCTCCTCCCCGAGCGTCGCGAAGAGATTGGCCTTGCTGCGGTCTTCGTTCCAGGTGAGATCGTGGGGGATGTCCCGCCGCTCGAGAAACGCGCGGACATAGTCGATCAACTCGAGATTGGAGCGTCGACTAGTGGTATCGAACCGGATCAGGTCGACCAGAATGTCGAGTGCTTCACGGGCCTGTTTCATCATGGCGGAGAGTACCACATACCTGTATCCTTGGGCGCCGGTTACCAAAGACCTGAACCATGTCCCTATCCGTCTCGGAAATCCATGTCTACCCGGTGAAATCCCTGCGCGGCGTTACCCTCGGGTCGTCGCATCTCGGGACCGCCGGGCTGGCATTTGACCGGCAGTGGATGGTGGTGGCACCGGATGGCCGGATGATGACCCAGCGGACGCATCCCCAGATGGCCCTTGTGGAAACCGCTATCGACGGCGACACACTGGTACTGGAATCATTCGGCATGCAGCCCCACCGCGTTCCGCAAACCAGGGCCTCCATGCGGAAGGTTTTCTCCAGTGTATGGGGCAGCGAAGTTTCCGGCATCGACCTCGGCGAGGAGACCGCCGGGTGGCTGAGCCAGGCCATCGGGGACTCCTGCCGCCTGATCGCGTTTCCTGCGGCGGACACCCGCCCCTGCGATCCGTCCGTATCACAACCCGGCGACCATACACGTTACGCGGACGGCTTTCCCCTGCTGATCACCACGCAGGCGTCCCTGGATGACCTGAATGGGAGACTTGAGCAGCCGGTGAGCATGCGGAGGTTCCGGCCCAATCTCGTGATCGACGGATGCCCACCGTTTGCCGAGGACCGTTGGCGGAGGATTGTTGTCGGTGACATTCCGCTTCGAGTGGTTGCACCCTGTGCCCGCTGCTCGGTGCCGACGGTGGATCCCGAGTCCGGCGTGCTCTCCGGCCCGGAGCCCATCCATACCCTGTCCAGCTACCGCGAGCGGGATGGGGAGATATTCTTCGGCGTGAACGCAGCGCCGGACACGGAAGGAATCATCAAGTCCGGGGCAACCTGCCGGGTGGATGCCCGTCACTGAAGGCCAGCAGGCATGCCCTCCCCCCGGATACAGGGACGGACCCGGCTATGTCGCCGGGACAGGCAAGCCCCGGATCCCGACGGCACGAAACCGCAGAGAATCAACCAAACTTGATACACTCCCCCCCTGGAGCATCAAAGCTGGCCATGAGTATCGATATCCACATAGACGAATACCTGATCGCTGACGAACCCTATTACGCCCCGCAACAGGACGAGATTACCCTGTTCGAGGCATCCTACGCGAACAACATTCCGGTACTGCTGAAGGGACCCACCGGATGCGGCAAGACCCGGTTCATGGAGCACATGGCCTGGCGGCTCCAACGTCCCCTGGTCACCGTTTCCTGCCATGACGACCTGACGGCCGCGGATCTGGTGGGGCGCTACCTGATCGTGGGGGGCGAAACACGCTGGTCGGACGGGCCCCTTACACGGGCCCTGCGGAGCGGCGGAATATGCTACCTGGACGAAATCGTGGAGGCACGCAAGGATACCACCGTGGTGATACATCCCCTGGCAGATGACCGCAGGGCGCTTCCGGTCGAGAAAACCGGCGAACTGCTTCGGGCTCCGGACGAGTTCTGCCTTGCAATTTCCTACAACCCCGGCTACCAGAGTATCCTGAAGGATCTCAAGCAAAGTACCCGCCAACGATTTGTTTCCATTGAGTTTGACTACCCTGATGCAGGGCTGGAAACAGAAATTGTAGCCCGGGAGTCGGGCCTCGACCGGAACATCGCCTCGCAACTCGTGAAATTTGCCGGCATGACGCGCAACCTCAAGGGCAGCGGACTCGAGGAAGGCGCCAGCACCCGGCTGCTGGTGCACGCCGGCAAGCTGATGCATACCGGTATCGAACCCAAGGTGGCTTGCCGGAGCGCCATCTCGGAAACCCTGAGCGACGACCCGGACATGCTCAGCGCGGTAAACCAGTTGAGCGCGTCCCTGTTCTAGGGACTCCAGCGTACCGATGTCCCCGGATCACGCAAAAAAGATGGCCGCGGATGCGGCGCTGGAATATATCCGCAGCGGCGACGTCGTCGGAGTGGGAACGGGATCCACCGCCAACCTGTTCATCGACGGACTGGCCCGGATCAGGGGGCGGATTGACGGAGCCGTGTCCAGTTCCGAGGCCAGTGCCGCCAGGTTGAATTCCCACGGCATCGAGGTACTGGAACTGAACGATGTCGGCCGCTTGCGCATCTACGTTGACGGTGCCGATGAAGCCACCCGGCACCGCCACCTGATCAAGGGCGGCGGCGGTGCGCTCACCAGGGAAAAGATCGTGGCCGAAGCCTCGGAAACCTTCGTCTGCATTGCCGACAGCAGCAAGCTGGTAGAACGGCTGGGAGCCTTTCCGTTGCCGGTGGAAGTCATCCCGATGGCCCGGAGCATGGTAGCCAGGGAACTGGTGCAGCTGGGCGGAGAACCGGTCTGGCGCAGCGATTTCCTTACCGACAATCGCAATGTCATCCTGAATGTGCACAACCTGGACATACTGGACCCCGTGGCGATGGAAAGCAGGATCAACCAGATCCCCGGGGTCGTGACGGTAGGCCTCTTTGCCCGCCGTGGTGCGGACCTGCTGTTACTCGGGGGAGATCGGGGCGTGGAAGAACTCTGATGCCGTCCCGGGACTGTCCGGCACAGCGGCATGGCCATGGGCAAGGTATTATTCCCCGGTTTCCACGGCCCTCGACGGATCCCGGATCCACTCGCTCCAGGACCCGGCATACAGCGTGGAACCACCCAGTCCGGCGATTTCCATGGCAAGGATGTTGTGACAGGCGGTGACCCCGCTTCCGCACATGTTCACCACCCCGGCGGCGCCTTCGGCGATGTCGGCCATTCCCGGCAGTGACTGGAACTGCCGCCTCAGCGTTTCCGCGTCATAGAACCGGCCGTCCCCGTCCAGGTTATCGCTGAACGGCCGGCTGATGGCGCCGGGGATGTGACCCGCAACGGTGTCGATTGGCTCCGACTCGCCGCGGAACCGCGTGGTATCCCGGGCGTCGATGAGCCGCACCCTGTCAAGGACCTCCGCCAGCTCCTCCGTGCCGATCCAGGGGGCATGTTCCCCCTGGCTCCCCGCAGGAGGGGCTTGTCCGATACGTGCCGGCACCTCCGTATCAGTTGCGCCGCCGGCGGCCAGCCAGGCTGCGTATCCGCCCTCCAGCAGCGCCGTCCGATCATGGCCGATCCAGCGCAGCAGCCACCAGAGCCTCGCCGCAATTGCGCCAGCTCCCTGGTCATACACCACGACCTGGGTATCGGGTCCAACGCCCCAGGACCCGGCAAGTCGGGCAAAGGCATCCCGGTCTGGCAACGGGTGTCTGCCGCTGCCGGGCGTCACCGGAGATGCAAGATCCGCATCGAGATGGGCGTAGAAAGCCCCGGGGATGTGGCCGGCAAGGTATTCCTCCCGGCCCAGCTGCAGCTGCATCAGGTTGAATCGGCAGTCCACGACCACCCAGGTCGGATCGCCGTCCTGCCCGGCGAGATACGTCTTCAGGGTATCCGGGGTGACGATGGTGCCAAAATATTGTTTCATTTGCTTCATACATTTTACGGTAACAAATCACTAGAATCGCAGAAAACCTGCCGCCCAAGTAACCGGGAGACGGCCCACGAACAGTACAGATGTCGATATTACAAAACTGTAAGCACGCCGTAATACCCGACCCGTTATGATTCCCGGAACCATGCCGCGATCCCTTTCCCCGCCGCCCGCCGGATTCCTGTGCGGGATTACCCTGTTTGCCATGATGATGCTGTTGCCGGCGCCATCGTCCGTCCACGCCCAGGGCAGCACGTTACCCGAGCTCGGTGAGGCTGCAACCCGGTACCTGGACCCGGATGACGAGCGGATGATCGGCAGGCGTTTCCTGCGCGAGCTGACGGCGATGGACAACTACATCCCCGACCATGAACTGCGCCACTACCTGAACAACCTGGGCAAACAGATCGGCAGCAAGGCGAACCTGGGCGGCATTACCCCCAAACTCAATCTCATCAGGGAAAACGAACTCAATGCCTTTGCGGTGCCGGGCGGGTATATCACCTTCAACAGCGGCCTGCTGCTCACCACCGGAAACGAGAGCGAACTGGCTTCCGTCGTAGGCCACGAGATCGCCCACCTTTCCCAGCGTCACCTGCCCCGCATGATCGCCCGGTCACAGGCCAGCAAGATTCCCACCACGGCGGCGATCCTCGCCTCGATCCTGGTGGGGGGGCAGGCCGGCGTGGCGGGTGTGACGCTGGCCAATGCGACGCTGCTGTCCAACCAGCTTGCCTACAGCCGGGAATTTGAACGTGAAGCGGATGCCATCGGGATCGACCTGATGGCAAAGAGCGGTTACAACCCCCGCGCCATGTCCGATTTCTTTGCGAAACTGCAGCGGTTCAACTTCGTGTCGGACAAGGCCGTACCGGAGTTTCTTCGAACCCACCCGTTGTCCTACACCCGGATGGCCGAATCCGAGGCCAGGATCAGTGTATATCCCCGGGTCCAGCATGAAAGCAGCCTCGACTTCCACCTGGCACGGGCGCGGGTGCAGGCGCTGTACGGTGACCCCCAGGCCGACACCCTGCAGATTCTGGAAGACCGGATCAAGCAGTCCCGGGGCATCCAGCGCCTGGCCTGGCAGTACGGCCTCGTCCTGGCGCTGATGGAAGCGCGCCAGTTGGATGCAGCCACGGCACTTGCGGATGAGGTCATCGGTCACCTGCCCGACACGCCCCAGGTGCAGGCCGCCAGGGCGGAAATCACCCGGCGGTCGGGAAACCCGGCTGCCGCCTCCCTTGCCTATGGCAAACTGGTTGAGAAGTACCCGGAATCCGGCTATCTCCGCTATGCCTACCTCGAGACCCTCCTTGAGGCGGGCAACGCCGAAGCGGCGAAAAAGTTCACTCGTTTTCAGCTTCGCCGCCACCCGGGTGAGTACGAACTCTATCCACTGCTGTCCCGGGCCAACGTGGCCCTGGGTCTGCTGGCAGAGGCCCACCAGGCGGATGCGGAGTACCATGTGGTCCTCGGCCGCTTCGGAGCGGCATTGTCTTCGCTGAAGCTTGCCTTGCGGGAAAACAACGACGAAAGCCAGTATCTCACCCAGGCCATCATGGCGCGCATCGAGGAACTCGAACGCGAGGCGGCGGACTGGAAGCTCCGGGAGAGGTACTGATGACGCTGTCGAATGCCATGGAATTGCCAGCATCAATTTCTATTTCCCGGAAGTTCCTGTAGGTACAATTCAATATCCCGCAGTCAGAATGCTTGGCGTGTATCAGGTCTTCCGGAAAGTCGCCGCCGTCATCGGCGTCCTTGGCATCGGCACGTTGCCTGCATCGGCAGCGGCGCAGGATGTCGCGGTCTGGCCCGACGAACTCCAGTGTCGCAGCATCCCCCCGACCAACATGATCAAGGCGGGCTGGTGCCTGTCCATCGACCGCGACAAGGGCAACTGCATTGCCTGCCACCTGCTGAATGTCAATCCCTGGCCGGAGACCCTGCCGGTTTCAGGGAACATCGCGCCGCCCCTGGTGGCAATGCAGCCCCGCTTCCCCGACATCGAGGTCCTGCGCAGGCAAATCGCCGATGCGCCGGCGCTGAACCCGGACACTTCCATGCCGCCATATCTGCGACACGAATTGCTGGATGCGGAAGAGATTGACCGCATACTGAAGTTCCTTCTCACCCTTTGACCCGGGATCATGAACGAGCCACTGGAAAACCGGCGCCAGCTGCTCCTGTCGGGAGTTCGCATGGTCGCTGCCCTGTTTCTCGGTGCAGGGACCCTGTTCCGGCGGGCCAATGCCGCGCAGGACCCGCGACCGGAATTCGCCGCTGGGGAGTTCGGGGATGTCCTCGAATCCTTTTTCGGTGTGCGTGAAGCCTCTGATGACGCCTCAATAGAAATCGAGACGTCGCTCGAGGTGCTCCACGGTGAACTCGTCCCGTTTCGGGTCTCCGTTCCCGGCGTTGAAAAGATCGCCCTTCTGACGGATGCCAACAACGAGCCGTTGATCATGGCCATGGATCTGATCCAGGACCGGCGCGCGGTGATGATCGGCCATGCACGGTTGCAGCGAAGTGGCCGTCTCGTGTGCTATGCCCTGCGTGACGGGCAGCTTGGGAGGTCGGAACGACGGGTTCAGATTGTCGGCGCATGGCGCGAGGTGGCGCAATGAGCCGGGCGCCCGTTGCGGAAAGAATCTTTATCCGCGAATCGGACAGCGGATACGACGTTATCTGTCGGATTCCACACGTGATGTCCGATGAACGCTACCTGACCAGGGTCACGTTCCGTCGCAACGGGGAAGTCCACGCGCAACTCCTGTTGGGCCGGAACGTGTCCAGGGACCCGGCCGCCGGCACACATTTCAGCGCCCTGGAGAGCGGTGACATCATCGGCGTCGACTGGCAGGACCTTCTGGGCCGGACCGGTGAATTCAGCCGGATATTCGACGGTGAGGCGGACTGAGCATGGAAATTTCCCTCCACCGCAAAACGTCGGCACGAACACGGTGGCCGCGTGGTCTGAAGACGATATCCGTTCTCATCGTCACAGCCAACCTGCTCACGGTTTCGTTGCCTGCTGCAGCGGACTCCGTTCCCTCGGTGGAGGAAATCCGGGACGACATCCGACAGTTCCAGGCCTTCTTTCTCTCCAGGTTCCCGGGCGTGCCCCTGGACTCCTACCGTGACGGCGTGGCCGCACTCCCGCAATATTCCAGGCAGCGGGTTAACCGCGACCTCCTGCTTGCAGCGCCCCCCCACCTGGACGAGGTCGAGGCAGGCAAGGCGGCCTGGGATGCGCCGATGTCCAGCGGGTTGTCCTTGCGTGACTGTTTCTCCGGCAAGCCCCCACCCATTGCCTATCCCTACTTTTTCGATGACGTGGTCCATACCGTCGCCGGCGACATCAACCAGTGCCGAAGCCACAATGGCGAACCGCCCCTGGATGCCATGGACAGTGAAATAGCCCGACTGGTCGCGGCCTTCAAGGATCCGTGGCGGGGACAGCCCCTGGATGTGGACTACCGCGAGGAAGAGGTCCGCCGACTCTATGCCGTCGGGCGGCAGTATTTCTGGGCCAAGAGGGGCCAGATGAACCTGTCCTGTGCCAACTGCCATGTCCACAATGCGGGAAACCGGCTGCGGGGCCATGTGCTGAGCGCGGCCCTTGGCCATGGCATGGGCTATCCTGTCTACAGTATCCGCTGGAGCCAGGGTGGCGAACCCATGGGAACACTGCATCGGCAGTATGCCTATTGCAATGCACTGGCGGGCGCGGCGCCCCTTAAGGCCCAGAGTGAAACCTATATCGGCCTCGAACTCTACCAGGCCATCATGAACTCCGGCATTCCGCTCAACGCCCCGGCACTGAAACCCTGAACCGGCCTATACCCCGCCGTGAAAGGTCGGGGGCGCCACCCGCACGCCGCCTTCCGCAGTCTCCGGAACTTCCGCGTAACCGTACACCAGTTCGAAAGTCATCCGGACGGGAGAACCGACCCGGAAGCAGGCCCGAAGGTCCTGCAGACGTCCGCGCCCGGTCAGCGCCCTTCGCCTCCCGGGTGCAACATTGTGGAATCCCTCGCGGCGAAGATCCTCCATCAGCAGGTCCACATCCTCGTATTCCACGCCCATCCAGTCCGCATCGAGGATGGTGCGGTGAAAGCCGGACCGGACCAGGGCATCCCCCAGGTGGTGCATGTCAACGAACGGATGGACATGCGGCATGGCGTCCACCTTCCACCAGGCCTCATCGAGTTCGGCCAGTGTGTCCGGACCAAGGCTGCTGAAACAGATGCGTCCGCCCGGACGCAGCAGACCCCGGAAGAATTCGAACCAGAACCCGTGCTCCAGCCAGGCCAGCTGCAGGTTGACCACGACCAGGTCGAAGCCCGGTGCAAGTCCGGACACATCGTCCCCTTCCAGCAGGGACAGCCGCCGGCAGCCGGTTTCCGGCAGCGTTGGAGCATTGCCGTGAAACCCGATATAAAGCGCCTGGCCCCCCCACCCACCGGTCTGTCCGATGCGGGATGCCAATTCCGCATGCACCCGGTCGTACAGGTAGGCCATCGGACGCCCGACCCGGATCAGGCGCCGCCTGCGGTCGGCGATGTGACTGCTCAGGGGATGCAACCGGGTTTCCGGGTTGAACGGAATCATTGAAAGAGCATGCTGTTTGGATACCAGTTTTCTGGACGGTCAGGCGGGCAAGCCGGAATTTGGCGGGCATCAACCGGGCATGGCGCAACAGCAGGCACCCGCCCGAACGTTCTGCCGCACCGCCGGTTCCCATCTGGTAGCATTCTGCCATTCCTTCGGGAAATTGCCAGCATGCCCGAATCACCATGCCTTCGCATCCGGCCTGACATCCCGTGTACCCCCTGGCACCTGGGAACTCCGCCGCAGGCATTCACCCGATGGGGTATTCGGGGAGTGCCGTCCTGACGCACCATGCCCAGAATGCCCGTAGCCGGACAACTCCGGACGAATCCGCGACAAACCCCACACAAGACCTTTGCCGCTGCACAGCAGGACGCTATGATGCCGCGCCGTATCTGCAAACAGAACCAGCCCGGTGTTTCCGCCGACGCAGTGTGCCGGCCCCAGATACCCGGGGACACTCGAAGTCCGGACCCCCGGCAAACGCGAAGAAGCGACATCCGGCAAAGGCCACGAATCCATCAAGAAAAATTTTGAAGTGAGTACAGAGTTCTGTCCACCCGCCTGTACCGATGCAAGAGGCAGCCTGCCCCAAGTCACGGGAAACCGGCGGGAGAGCCGGCCCCCGGCGCAACCGGCCCGGAGCCGTATCTGACGAATGCGCTCGCTCATCGGCGGTCCGACCAGCGACCGGCCGCTCACGGCACTGCTGCTGCTGTTCTCGGGGGTATTTGTCCTGGCATTGCAGGATGGGCTGGTCAAGCTGATCTCGGTGCAGACTTCGTTCTGGCAGTTCCAGGCGCTCAGGGCGGCCGGCAACCTGGTCTTCGCCATCGTTCTGGCCATCGCCGGCGGCGGGCTATACCTGCTGAAGCCCAAGCGACCTGCCGTGGTGTACCTTCGCGCCATGCTCATGATGCTCTGCATGTTCTGCTTTTTTTCCGCCGCACCGTTCCTGACCATGACACAGATGGCAACGGGGCTGTATACCTATCCGCTGTTCGTGTCCCTGCTGGCAGGCCCGGTACTCGGAGAGCAGGTGGGACCCTGGCGCCTCTTTGCCCTTGCACTGGGCGCAGTCGGCGCAGGGCTGGTGCTGTCTCCCTGGGAGGACGGGTTCTCGACGATGCAGTGCCTCCCCATCCTGGCGGGGTTCTTTTACGCAGTCAACATTCTCACGATTCGCCGCGCCTGCCGACGGGAAAACACCCTGGCGATGGTGTTCTCGGTGGCGGTGGCCTTCCTGGTATCCGGGGCGCTGGGGAGCCTGGTGCTGACCCTGTTTCCCCTGTCTGATGAACTGCGACAGGATGCACCGTTCGTGGCCATCGGCTGGCCGATGCTTACCTGGATCGTGGTGATCTTCGCCATCCTGACATCGGTACTCAACTTTTCCGGTAATCTCTGCCTGAGCAGGGCCTACCAGACCGCCGACAGTAGCTGGCTCGCACCGCTTGATTTCAGCTACCTGCTCTTCGCCGTCTTCTGGGGCAAGGCCCTGTTCGACACGTGGCCCACGATGAATGCAATCACCGGGATGGCATTGATCGGCACTGCGGGAATCCTTACCGCATGGCGGGAGAGCCTGTACCGGAACAGGCTTGCGGCAGGCCGGGCGCCGGGCCAGACCGTTTCCTGAGGCCGGTGGCATGCATGCGGAGACTGCTTCCGGGCCGCTTCGACTGGAACGGCTGTTGTCGCCGGGTTCCATCGCCGTGGTGGGCGCATCCGCCCGCCCCGACAGCATCGCCGCAAACACCATCATGCAGATCCGGGAAAGCGGATATCGCGGGACACTGCACCTGGTCAACCCCCGTCATGCAACACTGTTCGACCTGCCGTGCCATCCCGATCTCGCCTCCCTGCCGTCGGTGCCGGACCTCGTGGTTTACGCGATCAGCGGCCTGCCCCTGGAAGCCAGTTTCGAGCAGGCGCTCGGACTGGGCGTGGGGGGCATCCTGGTCTACGCCGCCAATCATCTCCCGATGGACGGCACCCCGGCACTGGCGGAGCGTCTCCGGAATAAGGCCACGGCCGTGGGCATCCCGGTATGCGGCGGCAATTCCATGGGGTTCTACAACTATGAACACGGAGTGTTCGTCAGCTTTGACCGGCCGGCCGAACGGCCCGCGGGACATATCGCCCTGATCAGCCACTCCGGGTCCGCCATGACCTACCTGGCGAATAACGACGCGCGATTCTGCTTCAACTATGTCATCTCGAGCGGCCAGGAAACCAACGGCACCGCAGCGGATTACATGCATCATGTCCTGGATCGGACATCCACGCGGGTCGTCGCATTGTTTCTTGAAACCGTGCGGGATGTGCCGGGCTTCGTCGATGCATTGGAAAAGGCCGGGGCCCTGGACATACCGGTGGTCATCGCCAAGCTCGGCAGAACGCACAAGAGCGCCGCCCTTGCCCTCAGCCATTCCGGCGCCATTGTCGGCGATCACGACGCGTTCACCGCCCTTTGCAGACGTCACAACGCCCTTCTTGTCAGGGATGCGGACGAGTTGATCGTGACGGCGCTGCTGTTCGCCCTGGAGTGCCGGCCGACTACCCGTGCCATCGCATCAATCCTTGATTCCGGGGGCATGCGGGAGCTGATGATCGATCTGGCCGTGGACCACGGGGTGGAGTTTGCGGACATCTCGGCCGCGACGGCGAGGCGGATGTCGCGGCACCTGGATACGGGGCTGGTCGCGGACAACCCGCTGGACGCAATGGGCGCCCTGGGACAAGACTCGGAGACGGTCTTTGTCGAGTGCGGCAAGGCTCTGCTGGATGATCCCGCCACGGGACTCCTGACCTATGAATTCGAGTTTCGCGACGGGTTTTCGCATTACCCGGGACTCTTCCGCTCCCTCGAAACACTGCACGGTTACCGAGACAAGCCGGTCATCGCCGTCAACAGCCTGGGGTTCAGTCGCATGCAGCAAACCGCGGCGGACCTGTGTCATCGGGGAGTCGCCTGCCTGAACGGCATTGACCTTGCTCTCAGGGGAATACGGAACCTGGTCCGCTACGGCGCCGGCAGGGCCCCCGGTCCGGCATCGTCCGGGGGTCCATGGGTGCCTGACCCGGACCTGCTGCGGCATTGGCGCGAGGCATTGCGGCGGGACGGCCCAAGAGCCGAAAGCGTCTGCCTTGCCCTGCTGGCCGACTTCGGATTTCCGGTGATTCCCCACCAGGCAGCAAATGACCTCCAGGCCGTACTGGCCGCGGCGGAGGCACTGGGCTACCCCGTGGTACTGAAAACCGCCGCACCGGGCGTGATGCACAAATCCGATGCCGGTGGCGTTGCTACGCACCTGCATACCCCCAGGGAACTGTCTCTTGCCTACGATGCCCTGTCCGGTCGGCTGGGACCCGCTACCCTGGTGATGCGACAGGCCGGCGAGGGCGTCGAGATCGCCCTCGGCATGAAACGGGACGCCCAGTTCGGCCCCCTGGTCATGGCAGCGGCCGGTGGCACACAGGTGGAACGGCTGGGTGACCGCTCATTCGGACTTGCACCCCTCGGACATCCGGAAGCGCGGGAGATGTGGCGCAGCCTGGCCATCCATCCAGGCCTGCTGGACGCGCTCGGGGATGCCTGCCCCGGCCAAGCCGTGCTGGACGACCTGCTGGTACGTTTTTCCGTACTGGCGGGCAGTCTGGCGGATGTCCTCTCGGAGATGGACATCAATCCCGTCATCGTGAATGCCGACGGACTGCACGTGGTCGATGGACTGCTCATCGCAGGGTAGCGGGCCGTAAGCTGGGATGCGCCGCGCTATCTCCCGGCACCCTGATTCGCCGCGTATCTCTCCGCGTCAGAACAGCCCCGGATTCAACGGCGAGGCCGCCGTGAGACCGCCGTCCACCACGTAGCACTGCCCGGTAGCAAACGCGGACTGCTCGGATGCGAGCCAGACGGCCATGGCCGCGATGTCCGACGGTTGCCCGAACCGCCGTACCGGATGACGTGCCAGGGCATCGCGGGTTGCGGCCTCGGGATCGTCCGCTACCGAAAACGCCTCATCCGCCATGCCCGTCATGATCCAGCCGGGACAGATGGCGTTGCAGCGTACGGCCGGTCCATGGTCCACGGCAATCGAGCGGGTCAACCCATGGACGAAGCTCTTGGAGGCATTGTAGAGGGCCAGACCGGGATCGGCGGTCCGGCCGGAGATGGATCCGATATTGATGATGGAACCGCCGGCAGACATCCGCGGGATCATGGCCCGGCAAACCAGGAACACGCCCCGGGCATTCACACCCATCAGTCGATCCCAGTCCGCGTCCGTGGTCTCCGTCACGGTCCTGGT
Organism: Candidatus Poriferihabitaceae bacterium; assembly: GCA_965213885.1. Classification (GTDB taxonomy): domain Bacteria; phylum Pseudomonadota; class Gammaproteobacteria; order Arenicellales; family Poriferihabitantaceae; genus VYFG01. Next base: position 700,573 of record OZ243919.1, on the reverse strand, counting down.
GATCTGCACCCCTGCGTTGTTCACCAGAATCGACAATGGCCCGAGTTCCCTTTCGACCTCCCCTGCCAGTCGGTCCACAGAATCCCTGCGGGAAACGTCGGTCGAGGACCAGGCCACTTCCCGCGGCAGATCCTTCGGCCGGCCTTCCCTTCCGCAGGTCATCACATGGGCACCCGAGGCCAGAAAGGCGTCGACGATCCCCCGGCCGATTCCCTGGCGACCGCCGGTGACCAATGCGGTCTTGCCGTCAAGGACGCCCCCGGTCACAGCCGCATCTGCTGGACTTGGGCGGAGAGTCCGCCATCCATGATCCAAAGCTGCCCGGATGCATACCTCGCCTCGTCGGATACCAGCCAGTTCACCAGGTTGGCGATATCCTCCGGCCTGCCGTAGGTTTTCGTGGGGTGCACGTCACGCACCGCCTGCTGCAAGGACTCGATATCGCCACCGTCCCCGAAAAAGCTCTGGAGCATCGGTGTATCCACGTATCCTGGACACACCGCATTCACCCGGATACCCTCCGGACCATGGTCGCAGGCCATCGCCCTGGTGAGCGCATGCACGGCACCCTTGGTGGCGCAGTAGGCGGCAAGTCCGGGATCGGCGATGAAGCCGTCATAGGAACCGAAATTGACGATGCTGGCGCAGTCGGATCTGCGCAGCAGCGGCAGGACATGCTTCGACACCAGGAACATGCCCGTCACGTTAATGGCGAAAATCCGGTTCCATTCTTCCAGCGTGGTGTTCTCGATGGTTTTCTCGATCTCGATCCCTGCTGCATTCACCAGGATGTCCAGCCTCGACCATCGTCGGGAAAGTCCGGTGGCCATGTCCATGACCTGATGCTCACAGGTGATGTCGCACCGCACCTGCTCGGCGCCCCGCAACGATTCTGGACCGGGTGAAATGTCCAGGGCCACCACTTCGGCGCCTTCCCGGACAAAGCGGGTGCAAATGGCGGTTCCGATGCCGCCGGCACCGCCGGTGACCAGTGCGGTCCTGCCCTGCAGCAAGCCGCTCACGCCGTCACCATTCGGGCGTAGGCGTCCAGTACCAGGCCATGGAAATGGTGCACCGCATGCTCGGACCTTCCGGAGCCGGTGGGATCGAACACGATCCGGCCCTGCCTGAACGCCGATGTCCCCATGCCCTTCTGGATGTTTTCCACCAGCCAGATATCTTCCGCCTGCAGCACGGTATCGAGATAGGCGATGGCTTCCAATTCATCCGCGTTCGGCTCGGCCGTCTCCAGGAAAAAATCGTAGGTCTCCAAGGTACGTTCCGGGCCGGCGGGGATGATCTGCATGACAATCATGTTTCCGCGACCCGGGTAGCGCATGAAGCAGGTATTCGGCCACAGCCACCAGACCGCATGGTCCCGGACCGTCGCCTCTTCCACGGAATAGGCGCTGTTCGAGGACTTGCCCGCCTCCGCCATGTGGCTGGAGTAGATGCCGTGGGTGGTGACCCTGTAGGTATCCATGTCCACCAGGGTGCAGAAGTCCTTGTGGGCAACCGGGCAGTGATAGCACTCAAGAAAATTATCCACCACGTTCTTCCAGTTCGAACGGATGTCGTAATTGAGTCGGTGGGCATGGGTCAACCGACCCAGATCCGGGGCATATCGCCCCATTTCATCGGCCAAGCTGCCGCTTTGCCGGGTAAGGGAAACCGCGCACGGGTCGAGGTTGACAAAGACGAACTCGCAGAATTCCTCCACCTGCACGGAATCCAGGCAAATCTCCCGTCGATCGAATCCGATCACATGATCGGTTTCCGGCGCTCTCGCCAGGTTTCCTGCGAGGTCATAGGACCAGCCGTGGTATGGACAGGTGATCAGGTTGGTCTTTCCTGACCCCTCCAGCAGTCGCATCGCCCTGTGCTTGCAGACATTGTAGAAGGCACGCAGTTCACCTTCCCGATCCCGCACAACCACCAGAGGGTTACCGGCAATCTCGATCGTCAGCCATGCGCCCGGTTCACGAAGCCTCTCTGCATGGCAAACCCATTGCCAGCTGGTGGAGAGGATGGCCGTGAGATCAACATCGTACCAGCAGGGCGCGGTGTAGGCATCGGCCAGCAGTGAAAGGGAACGGGCGGGATCGGCATGATAACCCTGGCGGATATGCCCGAACTCCTCCGGTGTCAGATTGATCGACATGGCCTGTGGCAAGGAATCACTGAAGATGAAATCCGCGGAGGCTAACATAAAATCGCCAAAACACGCCGGGCAAGATAGCACAAGGGCCGATACACGGTCAGCACCACCGGGAGGGTGCGTGCCGGGCTATTCCAACTCGAAAACCAGCACGACCCTGAATTCCCAGGAATCTCGATTGATGATTTTCGGGATTGGCCTGAACTGACCCACCTTGTTGACCGCCTCCAGCGCCGCATCATCCAGCATCCCGGTCCCGGAGCTTTCCCCGACCGAGACCCGGGAATAGGTGCCGTCCGCATGGATAGAGAAATCCACTCCAACCGTTCCTTCACGGCGCAGCCTCTTGGCACGGCGGGGATAGAACTTGTTGGCCTCAATGCGTGCCCGCACATGTTTTTCATAGTCGGACTCTGCCGCCGACAGCGCCTCCGATATCACGCTCTCCGCCGGGGCGGGCTGCCTGGTCTCTTCCCCTGCAACCGCCCCCCCGGACAGGGGAGCGGCTCCTGGAGTGCGTTCCGACGAATCCCCGGGATGAGACGGGGGCAGGGATTTTACGCCCCCTGAGTCCACCGCCCTCGGTTCCAGCCTGGACGCTGGTCCTGGACGGGTTTCCGGCTTCCCTGGTTGTGCCGGTTCCGGCTCCGGTTCCGGTTCCGGACCGGGTATCGGTTTCGGTGCCGGATTCGTTGCGGATTCGGGCTCCGGTCCGGGTGGGGGTGCAGGCCCGGGGCCAGGTTCCGGCTGTGGTTCCGGTTCAGGCGATGAATCCAGTTCAGGCGATGAATCCGGATCGGAGTTGGACTCGAGATCGGGCCCGTGAGTCATGGCTGAAGACGCCTCGTCGATCGCCTCCGTACCGGCGGAGTCCTCCCCGGACAGCGGGACAAACATGGAAAGCTCGAGCGGCAGGGACGATTCCCCGGCGGCCGGTGACCATGCACGATGGAGATGCACCACGCCGCCAAGGATGGCGCCGTGCAGCAGCAGGGAAGTCAGGAATCCGGCCAGGACCGGGCGCATCCGGGACGTCAGCAAGAAACAGCCTGGCCGACGGATACCGGGACAGTCAATTCGCGGGATCAACCAGGATCGAGAGCCGGTTGAGCGACCTCGTCCTGAGCTGCCCGACAATACCCGCGAATTCCCCGAATGCGGCATCCCGGTCCACTTTCAGCACCACGGAATCCGTCACCTGCAGCGTATCCAGGTGTCTCCCGAGACCCTCAAGACCAACCGGGCGCTCATCCAGGTAAAGGTTACCATCTCGATCCACGACGATCACCGTAGCGTCGGAGACGCTACCGGCGACAGGCATGTCGGCCCGCGGCAGGTCCACATCAATGTGGCCATAGTGGATGAATGATGCCGTGGTCAGCACGATGGCCAGCAGCACCAGCATGATATCGATCAGCGGAACCACGTTGATGCTGTCCGCCCGCTTCATTGATTCCCTCTCCTGACCCGCCAAAGCGCCGTCAGAACCTCGACCTTCCTGAGCAGTCCGTTGTAGGACCAGATGGCGGGAATGGCCACGAGCAACCCCATCGCGGTGGCCTTGAGAGCCAGTGCAAGACCCACCAGTACCGTGCCCACTTCCATGCTGCCGCCGGCGGTGCCGATATCGTAAAACGTGATCAGGATGCCCGCCACGGTACCCAGAAGACCGATATAGGGCGCATTGGCCCCAATGGTGGAGATGAGGGTCAGGTGACGCGTCAGGTCGACGTTCAGTTCCTGCTCGTTGTCAAAGCAATCCGTGTCCACCCGGCGAAGGTATAGAAAACGCTCCACCGAGAACCAGACCATGAGAAAACTCATCAGCCCCAGAATCGAGAAAATCAGTAGGTCAAGGTTGATCCGGAGAAATTCAATCACCCGCCCGTCCTCCGATTACAGACCGCGGGATCTCCCGAAGAGGCTCCTTCGCAGGGCAACCCCGATATGGCTGCTACGTCCTGGTGACGGTACAAAAAATCGCTTGCCGATAGCATTGATGCGGATATTGCCGTTGAATTACTCGTCCGGAAGATGGTTTGCACCGACTGACGGGAACACCTCCCAACACCGCAAAACCATTATAGCCCAGCGGGGATTGCTCACCGTATGCCGACCCGGTGCCAACCCGGCTAGTATATTCACATTCCGTTTCGGTTGGGGTCTTCATGGGCCCTGTCAGACATGCCCCCTGTCCGGATTTCCGCTCCGGATTGGCGCCGGTGATTTGTCCATCACCAGGCCGGCAGCCGGGGACCGCGACCGCGTTGCCGCCGCGTTCAACTGCATTGAGTATCTCCGGGAAATTGCAGTCCGGCGGGACAGACCGACCTGAAGGGGAAGTGACACCACCTCCCGGGGACCGCACGCCGGGATATCCGCGGTCCGATTTATCAGGCGGATGCCGGCCGACTCCCCAGAACTATCCTAAAGAATTTGATTTCGTGAAACCTGATCCGGCAACATGAGAGGCATGGCCATCAGGAATCTTTCCGGCGCAAGGGCTTTCCCGGGATGGGGTTCGGCCTTCGCGCAGGCCATGGCATCGGCGATATGGCCTCCGCCAGGGATTTTCCCACCGGCAGACTGCAGTAGCCCTGCCGGGCACCGCGATGCACCGGGTTCGGACAGTCCGGCGGCACTCACCACCGCACGGTCATCTCGAATCCCACCCCATGCACCGGGGCGGTCCCCATGCTCTCCCGCCGCGTCGCCCGCACGCCAAAGGACAGGTCCGGAACGCCCGACGATACCCGCGACAGCCGCCAACCAACCGTCACGTCACGCCCGTCTCCCATGAACCCGAACCCCGCATGGGGACTCCCCGTGAAACGGCCCCCCAGTGCCGGGAAGCCATAGGCCGCCTCCACCGTCCAGCGGGCGGCAGTCTCGCCGCTGCCCGTGCGGTCCTCCAGCGGATCGGCCCGGAACAGCGCATCAAGCCCACCCTCGGCCTGTCCGCCCATCTCCTGACGAAGCGCAAGCGACAGGCCGCGCTCCGAGGCCGGGTCCGGATCGAAGGCAAGCGAAGCCGCAAACCCACGGTCCTCGAGATCATCCGCCTCATGCGTGATCAGCGTACGGCCCGACAGGTCCAGCGACAGTCCGAGACTCGGGTCCACCCAGGCAATGCCCCCGCCAACCTCCACCCCCGATCCACTCTCCGCATCCCCGCCGTCACGGCGCAGGCCCAGCTCCACCTTCGGCGTGACATGACCTCCGCCCTCGGTGGCGATGCGCCAGCTGCCCTCCAGACCGAGTCGCAGGCGGGTTACATCAGAGTCCGACGCTGCCAGTTCGCTGGTCCGGTCCGACTCCGTCCGCGACCACAGTGCATCCGAGGTGATCACCAGGGCCGGACCGGATCCCTGTGCCGGCGGTGCAATCACATCCCCCCGAAGGCCCGCCGACGCCATCGTCCAGGTGAGGTCGGAGCGAAGCAAGCCGCCCACCTCCGGCTCGAGGGTCACTTCGCCCGTGCCGTAACCCAGCGCGCCCCAGAGCTTCAGCCTCTCCGATATCCGGATCGCGCCATAGGGAACCGCCGCCGTCAGCGACGACTCCACCGTTCCATCGCCCTCCCGGACCGCACCGCCGCACAGGACCTCCCTCGTCTGCGGGTCCATGTCATGATCGGCATCCGTACAGAGCTGCGACGCGGCGCGGGACCCGGTCTCCGTATCCCGGTAACCGCCTTCCCCGCCGCTCTGCAGCAGCGCCAGGCCCACCAGCCACTTGCCCCGCGCATAGTCGGTCCCCAGCAGCGCCGTGGTCGCCTCTCCGTCCAGTGAGAACGTCCCCTCCCTGCCATCGAAGCTCGAGTGCGCCGCACGGCCCCACAGTGCCAGGCTGCCCCCCGAGGAATCCCCGGGGCCCGTCGCCGTGAAATGACTGCCCAGCAGCAGTTCCTGCAGCGTCATGGTCCGGATGCCAGGGGGCGCCATGCCGTCGACTCCTTCATTCGTGTCAATCCCCTCGATGCCGAAGCCAGGGGGGATCGGGCCGGATTGATTGAATGGGCTGAATGGGTCGGATTGATTGAATGGATCAGACTGATCCGAATGACCCGACTGACCCGAGTCCCCATCACCGGAATCCCGGGGCTGCAGGGAAATGCCCCCGAACGTGCCTTCGGTGCCCGCCGTGCGCGGGGCCGACAGCCGGCCCGAGATCCCGTCCAGTGCCTGCTCCGCCACCGTCCGGCCGAACCGCGACAGCCACGCCGCCGGCATCGGGTCGTCGTTGACGATGGTGCCGACCGCAATCCCGTCCGCAATCGTCACCCCGTCACTTGCGTCGAACAGCACCATCTCGAAGGTCTCCGGATCCTCGTCATGGCTGTCGTTGTAGATGTAGGCGGCGATCCGTCCTTTCGTGCTTCCGGCGGGGATCCAGAGCTCCGCCCCCCAGGCGCGCTTCCACTCGAAGTAGTCCTGGCCCGCCCTGGCCGAGATTGGAGACGAGCTCCGCGTTGCGTAATGGACGGTGACGCGGTGGTCCACCGGCTCGCTCAGCGTCACGGTGAAGTGCACCGTGCCCTGGTCTTCCTTGAAGCTCGCATCGGCGATGGAGAGGGTCGGACCCGACGATGCCGCATCATTGTCGGACACCGCCACCGTGGCCGCATTGTCCGGGGCGGCGGCCAGTGTGTAGCCGGTGCCCGTGCCCAGGGTGGCGGTGACGGAGCCGTCCGGCTCGTCCGCGCCGTCGTCCACCGTGGCGACTTCCACGTCCACGCTGCCCGTGACCGGGACGGTGACCGTCCGCGATCCCATCTCGCCCGAAGCGGCGAAGTCGCCGCTCTGGGCAACGCTCAAGGTCACATCGAGCGGTGCCGCCGGCACCGGGCTGGCTGTCAGCGTAAAGGAGGCCGGGCTGCCTTCCGTCACACCCGTACCGGCCACAATGCTGATCACTGGCTCGTCATTGTCGCGCACCGCCACCGCGGCGCTGCTCTTGCCCGTGACTATCGTGTAGCCCGTGCCCGTACCCAGGGTGACGGACACCGAACCGTCGGCCTCGTCCGCATCATCATCCACCGTGGCCACGGAGAGTGCGGTGCTGGTATCCCCTGCTGTCAGCGTCACCGTCCGGCTGCCCGCGCCGGGGGTATCCAGATACTCGCCGGACTGGGCGACGGTCCAGGTGACCGTGAGGTCGGCAGAAGGCGCGGGATCGGCGGTGAGGGTGAAGGTGGCAGGGCCGCCCTCGTCCACGGCGGACCCCGCCCGGAGGCTGAGTTCGGGGGTGGTGGGTGTGACCGTCTCTTCCTCTTCTTGCTGCGGCTCTTCCTGCGGCGGGTTCGCCAGGCATTCGAGCGCCGACGCCACCGGCGCCCAGCGCTTGAGGCCGCGATTCGCCTGTGCCTGCGCCTCGGCGATGGTCATCGGGTTGCTGCTGTAGCCGTTGCTCTCCCCGAAGGCGGCAAGCACCCGGCTCCAGCGCTCGACATGGCCCGGCGACGTCCGCCAGGTCTCGGTCGCAGCCAGCTGGGCGTCGGCAAGCAGGGCGTCGGAGACGCAGGAAGGTTCCTCGGCCGAGACGGCTTGCGCGCGCTCAGCCTGCTGGGGCGAGCCCTGGCCGCCTTCGACGGTGATGGTGACCCAGGCAAAGCCGTCGAGGATGCCGCGCTCCCTGATCGGCGGTGGCGGTGGCGTGACGCCGCTCACGTTTGGACGTGATTCGACCAGCACCTTTGGTATCGCGGCCAGCCTGAAATGCATGACCGTGGCTGTGGCCGGGGCGGTGAAGGTGGCAGTTTGACCGTCCCTCTGCACGCCTTCCTGGACGACCTCGTCCGAGTACGGGCCGTCCACCTGCCGCCAGTGCCAGGCAATGTCGTTTTCGGCCCAGGGCCCGGTGGCGGTGCTCGAGAGGGTGACCTCAGCGCCGGTGGCCACCGTCTGATCGGTGCCGGCATTCGCCGTCGGGGTGAAGTTTGCGCCGGTGTTGCCGTCCAACCGATGTGTCGCCAACGCCAGATTGTTCCGGAACACGCCATCCGGCAGCACAGCGAGGCTGTTTTTATTCAGATACAGATACTTGAGCTTTGTAAGACGGTCAAAGACGCCTGGCCGCAGCGCCGTCAGCTGGTTGAAATTCAGGTCCAGAGCCAGCAATCCCGTGAGGTCGTCGAAGATGCCCGCCGGCAGCGTTGAAAGGCTGTTTCGGGTCAGCCGCAGGCGCTTCAGATTGGTGAGCCCGTCGAAATCGCCTGCCTTCAGGCTGCTCAACCCCTTACTGATCAAATTCAGGAAGTTGTTTTGGAAGTCGCCGCTGATGCCCGCCAGGTGTTCGGGGGTCACGTCGGCGCAGTTGCTGACGCCGGGAATCATGCCGAGAATGGCGTCGCGCACCGCCTTCGTGCGCCCGCAAATGCCGGCGTACTCGACCGTGACCGTGACCGGCCATTCCGGCGACCAGTGACGACGGGTTTCATGGGCCCAGGTGAAGTCACGCTCCGCCGAGACCACAAGCCTGGTATCGCCGCCGCCGACCGCTTCCAGACGCACCCACTGTTCGCGGCTGGAATTCGTGAAGGTCATGGTGTCCATGAGGACGCCGTCAACGAGAGGTTGCCCGTCCCGTCTCGTCGCCCTGATCACATTGCCGACCGGCTCGGCAAAGAGATGGACATCGACTCTCCCGCTGCTGCCAATGGGCAGCATCGCCTCGCCGATCGTGATCTTGAAATCCCTGGTCGCTCCCTCGGCCAGGGTGATCGTCTCGCCCGCCGGGGGCAGGCCCGACACCTTGCTCTCCGCCTCGATCTCCACCGGCGGCGCTGCCTCTTTGACGCGGACCCAGACCGTCCAGCTCTGGTCGAGTTCGCCGTAGTTGACGCGGCGCTTGGCGCCGTCGAAATCGCCCTGCTCCCCCTGGATGAAGTGCTTGAGGGGCACCGCATCCGGGAAATGATCGGTGCAGGCCACCTTGGCCTTGACCGTTTGCCACTGGTTCCAGTTGGACGGCGTGAAGGTCAGCGTCGGCCCGAGTTGGCTGTCCCGACGGTTGTGCCGGCTCGCCCCCCTGTCGGGGCCGACAAAGACGCGGCTCAGCGTCCGGTGGGTGTTGTTGCCCCACCAGATGAGGTCGTTGGGGTCATGGATATTGACCTTCACCGTCTCCGACGGCTTCGTCGTCAGCCTGACCTTGTACTTCGGCCCGGGGGCGCTGGCGGGAAGCTCCATGCTTGCCCCAGGGGTTGAATGCATGCCCGTCTGCCAGGGCGCGGTGACTTTCCGGGCGCGCTCCCGGAGTTGTTGGGCAGATTCTCCTTCCCTCTTTTCGATCTTGTTGCCGGATGGATCGTAGTATTCGAACTCGCCGCAGCCCTGACTCTCGTTCCAGGTCAGGTGCGTCGTGCTGAACTCCAGGCCGGGCGGGGCCGGCGGGGCCTTTACCGTGCCGTTGAGGCGGATCTTCAGGGCCTGAGCTCCTGCCCATGCCCAGCCGGCGGAGGTATTGTCGCCAGCCGTCCGCCAATTAAAGCCATTGCCGATGCCGAAATCGGCGGCACCGCCCGCATCATCGGCGATTGAGGTCGTGATCCGAATCTTTGCGAAATCCGCGTCGCGCTGGCCGGCCACATCAAGCACGAGAAAGTATACGCGTCCGTCCGTCGGTCCGTCCCTCGGCTCAAGGTCAATGCCGCCACCCGGCGCCGTGAACCTGATGCGCCGGTCAGCAGCAAATGACGTGCCCTGTGGGTTGGTCAGGCGGCCAACAAACTCGCCAACCCTGAGGTGGGCGTCACCGCGCCGGATTTCGACCGCAAGGACATTGCTGTCAAAGGCGCTCGAGCTTGTTGCCGATGCGAACTCGATGTCAACGCTCTCCAGCCGGTAGCCCCCGGGATTGAACCCGGGTGAGAATGGCATGGCGTGGTCGCGCAGGAACGTCACCGTGCCACCGTCCGCCTGACCGATATTGCTGGCAAGCACCTGCGCCTGCGCGCCCGCGGCGAAGCCGAGCAAAAGCGGCAGGCACAGCAGGGCTGAAAACAGGCCACGCCGCAGACGGCGGGTGGCAGCACGGGAACCCGCTGCGGCGCGGGCGGGAGAAAGATCGAAGCTGTCGGAGGAAGAAGCGGGCTGGCGAGTATCGGAACGCCTGCCGGCGGATGCGGAAGGTTCAGGCGGGGAGGCTAGCGGGCGAGAGCGATCCCGTGATGCATACGCAGGTTGGGCGATCCGGCGATCCGGCGATCCGGCGATCCGGCGATCCGGCGATCCGGCGATCCGGCGATCCGGCGATCCGGCGATCCGGCGTGATGCATACGCAGGTTGGGATCGGCGATCCGGCGATCCGGCGATCCGGCGATCCGGCGATCCGGCGATCCGGCGATCCGGCGATCCGGCGATCCGGCGATCCGGCGATCCGGCGATCCGGCGATCCGGCGATCCGGCGATCCGGCGATCCGGCGATCCGGCGATCCGGCGATCCGGCGATCCGGCGATCATGCTCTGTCCCTCATCCTTCCCTGTCAACCCCAAGGTCGGCACCGGAACACAATAGGACGCCTCGGCAGAACGGCGGAATGAATGAAGAAAACAGAGAATACGGGAAGTACACCGTACCCGGAACGAAACTCTTTCATGCCTCATGTCAGACCTCCCATGCATCTGAAAGCAGACTGTCATCATCGCGGGAGAACCCTGTACGGCTCAACAGAATCCCGCCAACAGGCCAAAATTTTGCCATAAATCCGGCTACGGGACCATGCGTAGCCTTGTCCAATGTGAAGCCTGAAGGCGGCGATTTTGGGATCATCGGGCATGGTCTTTAAATTACACAACCAACGATTGCAGGCGGTGGAGGAGATCCGTTCGTTCTTGCCTGGAGCGATGTGGGGAATCAGGTCTTATCTGATCCGGTCCCTGACGGGACCCAATCCATTCAGCTGACTGATTCGGCACGAACTCCGACAAGATTGCGCTCGCCTCCGCCGAAGGCCAGGCCAATCAGGTGTATCGGCTCACGGCGACTCCGGTACTTCTCCCCATATCCACGCGCCCGCATCTGGGCCATGGCACGGCCCAGTGCTTCTTCCGTATCCCCTTCGCCCTCCGCCATCTTGAACTCCAGCACGAACACCTGACCTCCATGAAACACCACCATGTCCGCACGGCCCCGGCTGGAGACATCCTCCACCCGCAGGTCAACACCAATGGTCCGGAAACAGGCATACAGCATGCCACCATACCAGGCCTCGTAACGGGCAAGGTCGCCGCTGCTGTGCCATTGGTACGGTATGCCAGCGAAGAATGATCGAAGATGATCCGCGAATCCATCGAAGTCATTGGCCACCAGCAGGCGGCCGAATTCCTTGCCTCGGTCCGATACCTCCTTCCCCTGCCGGCCCAGATAGCTCAGCAGTCCCTGGTTCAGGCTCTGGCGGACTTCGAAGTTGGGATAGTCGAGGGTATAGAAAGTCTGGGCGCCATCCCATTCCTTTTCTGTAATGGTCAGATACCCGGTCTGGAACAGCAGTGCGTCCACTCCGATATCCTCCACATCGAACTTCGAGATCAGTTGGTCATCAGCCATCCGGTTCTCCAGTTCCATCGGACTGACCTCCTTCTCCATCAACACCCGGAACAGGAATTCTGGTGAACCGGTCTCGAACCACCAGGGCCGGAATTCCCGACCATCGAACAGCAGCAGAACATCGAAGGGATTATAGACTTTCTCCTCCCCCAGCCAGTGGTACCCGTTGTACCAGCGGCGGATCTCCGAGCGATCCAGCCCCGGCAACTCCGGGGCGAAGACCGCGTCGAGGTCTGCATCCGTGTATCCGCAGATCGTGGCGTACCTCGGGTCCAGACTGATGTCCTTCAGGTTGTTGAGACCCGAAAACAGGCTTACCTTGGAGAACATGCTCACCCCGGTGACCAGGACGAACCGGACGTGCTCGGCGCTGCCCTTGATGATCCCGTAGAACCCCCGCAGGTAGTCCCGGTTCGCCTTCGCGAGATCCGGGTCCTCCAGCACGTCCAGGATCGGCTTGTCGTATTCATCCACCAGAACCACCACCTGCCGGCCGGTGGTGCGATGCAAGCGGCGAAGGATGTCCTGCAGCCGTTCCGGACCGGTCGAGGCCGGATCCGACGGTTCCAGTTGCCCTTCTTCTTCTATCCAGACAAGCTGGTTGAGAATGCTTCGTTCGACATCTTCAGGCTCGTTGTATTTTCCGTCAAAACTGAGCCGCACCACCGGATGTGTTTCCGACCAGTCCCACTGTCCGTGAATGTCCAGCCCCTGGAACAGTTCCTCACTGCCCTCGAACAGGGACCGCAGGGTGTCCACCAGAAGACTCTTGCCGAACCGGCGGGGACGGGACAGGAAATAGTAGTCGCCCTGATCGACCAGATTCCGGATGAGGGGGGTTTTGTCGACGTAGTAGCAGTTCCTCTCCCGGATGGTCCGGAAGGACTGGATTCCGATGGGGAGTTTGCGGCGTTTCATCTCGCCTGATTCAGGTTCGGTCATGGGAACTTCCTCTCACTGTAATGATACCACTCCCCGAATACCTTCACTTTCGCTCCCGCCAGAGTGCAATCAGGGCGGCAAGGACGGACAGGGATGCGGACAGTCGATTCATGTGTCATACCTCTGGCGTGGGGAAGCGGATGGAGGCTCGCTCAAGCCTCTGGCCGGACTCAGCGGGGTGTCCAGTGGTTGTTGACCCCGGGCTGGATATATCGGCACCGGTAAGTGGTGAAATCGATGTCGGCGAAGCTGGCGGTGTCCGGGTCGGGACATCCCTGCGAACCAGGTACGGAGGCCAGGTGCCCGCGGCCGCGGACCAGATTGAAGGACAGGGGCGTGGCCAGGCAGTACTCGACGCCGCAGGTCTCTTCGGACGTTGTATAGATCTGCGACTGCCATGGCCCGCAGGCCCGGAGGTAGTCCCCGGCACGGGACTCCGGATCGCAGCGCGTCTTCCACCTCCGGTTCCCGCCAATTCCGATGTTCACAACGGGGCAATCGGATGCCCCGGACAGGTCGGTGAGCTGGTACCAGGTCCTGCCGGTGGTCTGGTCGTTGACGGTCGTCAGGACGTTGCGCACCCGGACCGGGCCACAACTGTATAGTCCTGGTCGACTCCCCGGGATGTCATGTCCGTTGCGGTATACTTCCACGCTCCTTATCCCTTCCCGCCCTTGCCTGGCCCACCACGCAGCCCGATGCAGCCACACATGACCGACATCGCGAAGCGGGTCTACAATCACACCTTCAAACTTGATCCCATCGTCCGTAGCATCCTGGACACGGATATCTACAAGCTCTTGATGCTGCAGACGATCTGGAAGGAGTTCAGGGATGTCCCAGTGACCTTTTCCGTGATCAACCGCAACCCGTCGGTGCGGATCGCCGATGAGGTGGATCGGGGTGAGCTCATCGCACAACTGGACCATGCCCGCACGGTCAGGCTCACCAACAAGGAATATATCTGGTTGGCGGGAAACACGTTCTACGGCAAAAAGCGCCTGTTCTCCGAGGAGTTTCTCAACTGGTTCATGGAATACACGCTGCCGGAATACGACCTGCGGGTGGAGGACGGCCAGTATCACATCGATTTCAGCGGCCCCTGGGCCGATGTCACGCTATGGGAAATCCCTTCCCTTTCGATCATCAGCGAACTGCGCGCACGTGCGGCGCTTTCATCCGTCGGGCGGTTCGAGCTGGATGTCCTCTATGCCCGCGCGAAAGCGAAGCTGTGGGAGAAGGTGGTGCGGCTGAAAGCCCTGCCCGAGCTCCGGATTGCCGATTTCGGCACACGTCGGCGACACGGCTTCCTCTGGCAACGCTGGTGCATCGCGGCCATGCAGGAAGGCCTGGGGGATTCTTTCATCGGCACCAGCAACGTTCTGATGGCCATGGAACTGGACCTGGATGCCATCGGCACCAACGCCCACGAACTGCCCATGGTCCAGGCCACCCTGGCGGACAACGACAAGGACCTGCTGCAATCGCCGTATTCGGTACTGCAAAGCTGGCAGAGAACCTACGACGGCAACCTGCTGATCGTCCTGCCCGACACGTTCGGCACCACCCATTTCCTGCGCAACGCCCCCGAATGGATCTGCGGCTGGAGCGGTTGTCGGATCGATTCGAAGGACCCCGTCGAGGGTGGTGAAGAACTCATCCGCTGGTGGCAGGAGCGGGGACAGGACCCGAGGGAAAAGCTGCTGATCTTTTCGGATGGCCTTGACGTGGATTCCATCGAGCGGACCTACCACCACTTTCACGGCAGGGTCAGGCTCGGTTTCGGTTGGGGCACCCACCTGACCAACGATTTTCGCGACTGCACACCCACCGCGAACGAGCAGCTCCGCGCAATCTCCCTGGTCTGCAAGGTGACCAGGGCCAACGGCAGGCCCACGGTGAAACTGTCCGACAACCTGTTCAAGGCATCGGGGCCGCAGGAGGAAGTCGAACGCTACATTCGGTTATTCGGCACCGAAAACGTGGGCCGGGAGGCGCTCGGTGTCTGACAGACCTGCAGCCCTGAACCAGCCCTGCGCTGGAACGGAACCCGCACCGCTCCGGACCCCGGCGGACTGAAGTCACATGAAACTATTGATCAGCGGCGCCGCCTCGATGTCCGACATTCCCGGGCTGGACGCCCTCCCTCCCCGGGTGGATATCCATTTCGCTCCGGACGGGGATGCCCTGTGCGCTGCCTTGGGCGGGACCGAGATCCTTCTGGGCTGGGACTCTCGCGGGCCTGACCTGGAAACCCACTGGGCCCGCGCCGACAGCCTGCGCTGGATTCACTGGTGCCGTGCGGGCGTCGACTCGCTGCTGTTCCCGGCTCTTGTGGACAGCGATGTGCAGGTCACCAATGCCCGCGGCATCTTCGACAGGGCCATGGCGGAAACCGTACTCGGCTACCTGCTGGCCGAGGCCAAGGGATTCCGCAAATCATGGGACCTGCAACAAGGGCATACCTGGAGGTCTCGCCGTTCCGACCTCCTGGAAAACCAGCGTGTCCTGGTGGTCGGGGTCGGCAGCATCGGACACGCGGTGGGGACGTTGCTGAGGGCTGCAGGACTCCGAGTCCAGGGCATCGGTCGCGACGCCCGGGATCACGACCCCGTTTTCGGCCGCATCCATGGATTCGGTGAACTGAAGGCACTGGCCGGGAACGCGGACTGGATCATTGGCGTGCTGCCTTCCACGGCAGAGACCAGGGGAATCTTCGGCCGGGACTTCTTTTCGGCCATGCGGCCCGGGGCGCGCTTCGTCAACATCGGCCGCGGCGATGCCCAGGACGAGGAGGCGCTCAGGGAGGCGCTTGAGACAGGCGCCATCGCCGGGGCCATGCTGGACGTCTTTTGCATGGAACCCCTGCCCGCCGACAGCCCCTTGTGGGATACCCCCAACCTGTTCGTGTCGCCCCACATCTCCGGGGACTTTCACGACTTCGAGGAAGACATGGTACGCCAGTTCATTGCCCACCTTGAGAGGTTCTGCAGCAAACAGCCGCTGCAGAACCGGGTGGACAAGTCGCTCGGGTACGCCGCGCGTCCCTGAGAACCGGTTGCCTGCACCGGGAATTCCACTTTCACGGCCGGAACTGGCCGCGCAGGGGCGGGTCGCCCCGACGCTGCGACGAATTCGGGCCAATCTCATATACTTCCACTTCCCGATCATCCACCGAAATCATCACGGAGTCGCACATGCCCCTAGCAATGAACCGAGAAGTCTTCATCACCTGCGCCGTCACCGGTTCCGGCAGCACCCAGGACAAGTCCGAGCATGTGCCACGCAGCCCCAGGCAGATTGCCGAAGCCGCCATCGAGGCCGCGCGCGCCGGGGCCGCCATCGTGCATTGCCATGTCCGGGATCCGGAGACCGGCCAGCCCAGCCGTGATGTCGGGCAGTTCCGGGAAGTGACCGAGCGCATCCGGGATTCGGAGGTGGACGTGGTGGTGAATCTCACCGCCGGCATGGGCGGAGACCTGGTGCTGGGAAGCGTGGACCGCCCCCTGCCTCCGGGCGCCGGCACCGACATGGCCAGCGCCGAGGAACGCGTGGCCCACGTTGCCGAGTGCCGCCCGGAGATCTGCACCCTGGACTGCGGCACCATGAACTTCGCCGAGGCGGACTACATCATGGTCAATACTCCCGGCATGCTCCGGCACATGGCCGGACTGATGCAGGAACTCGGCGTGCGGGTGGAGATCGAAGCCTTCGAGACCGGACACCTGTGGTTCGCCAGGCAACTTGTCCGTGAAGGACTGATCGATGCGCCTGTCATGGTCCAGCTGTGCATGGGTATACCTTGGGGAGCGCCGGACGATCTCAACACCTTCCTGGCCATGGTGAACAACGTTCCCGACGACTGGGTGTTCTCCGCCTTCTCCATCAGCCGCAACGAGATGCCCTATGTCGCCGCTGCAGCCCTGGCCGGCGGAAACGTGCGTGTCGGGCTCGAGGACAACCTCTACCTGGAACGGGGCGTACTCGCCACCAACGCCCAGCTGGTGGAGAAGGCACGGCGCATTGTGGAGAACATGGGCGCGAGGGTGATCGGCCCCGGGGAAGTCAGGGAGAAGCTGCAACTCACCAAGCATGCGCCGCGATGAGGGAAGCCATGAAGGCGGCCGTCATCGGCGGCGGCGTCATCGGCGGTGGCTGGACCGCTCGGTTTCTGCTGAACGGATGGGACGTGGCGGTCTATGACCCCGATCCCGAAGCGGAGCGCAAGATCGGCGAGGTGCTAACCAACGCCCGCAGGAGCCTGCCGTCCCTGTACGACTACGCCCTGCCGGCGGAGGGCAGGCTGGATCTCGTCGCGGATATCGCCGATGCCGTCGGCGGCGCCCGGTGGATCCAGGAGAGCGTGCCGGAACGGCTCGACATCAAGCGCGCCGTGTACCGCGATATCCAGGCCCATGCCCCGGCGGATGCGGTATTGGCCTCCTCCACCTCTGGCTTCAAGCCGTCGGAACTCTGCGAGGGCGCTGTCCGACCGGAGCAGATCCTGGTGGTGCATCCGTTCAATCCGGTCTATCTGCTGCCG
The DNA here is from genome assembly GCA_965213885.1 of Candidatus Poriferihabitaceae bacterium. Classification (GTDB taxonomy): domain Bacteria; phylum Pseudomonadota; class Gammaproteobacteria; order Arenicellales; family Poriferihabitantaceae; genus VYFG01. Next base: position 683,381 of record OZ243919.1, on the reverse strand, counting down.
CTCGTGGAGGTCGTGCCGTCACCGTGCACCGACGGGGCGATACGGGACCGGGGGGTGGAACTGATGCGGCGTGTCGGCATGTATCCGCTGCTCATCCGCAGGGAAATTGACGGCCACGTGAACGACAGGCTGCAGGAGGCGCTGTGGCGCGAAGCGCTCTGGCTGGTCAACGACGGCGTCGCCACGACGCGGGAAATCGACGATTCCATCCGTTTCGGCTGTGGTCTTCGCTGGGCGCAGATGGGCAGCTTCCAGACATTCTGGCTGGCCGGAGGCGAAGGCGGCATGCGGCATTTCATGGCCCAGTTCGGACCGGCGCTGAAATGGCCCTGGACCAAGTTGACGGACGTGCCGGAACTGACCGATACCCTGATCGATACCATCGCGGACCAGTGCGACCTGCAGTCCGGCGGCATGACGCCAAGGGAAATGGAACGGGTCCGGGACAACAACCTCGTGGGCATGATGCGGGCACTCAAGCGCACCGACTGGGGTGCCGGCGCCACGTTGAACGAACATGACCGCAGCCTGGTTCCCGAGGGGCCGGTGGCACCGGAACCCCTCGAATTGTTCCGTCGCCAGGTTCCCCAGAGCTGGCTTGACTACAACGGGCACATGAACGAGGCACACTACCTGGAGGTGTTCTCCCAGGCCAACGACAGGATCATGGCGCTGGTCGGTGCGGACCAGGACTACATCGACGGCGGGCTCAGTTTCTTTACCGTGGAAACCCATATACGGCACCTCGATGAACTCCATGCCGGGGAGGGTATCCGGGTGACGACCCAGGTGCTCCAGGGTTCCGGCAAGAAGCTGCGCGTCTTTCATCGTCTCGAAACCGAGGACGGCCGGCTCGCCGCCACCGGCGAGCATCTGCTCATTCATGTCAACCTGTCGTTGCGCAAATCCTGCGAACCGGATGAACCTGTCCGGTCGAAGCTTTCCGCATATGAGGAGGCGCACAGGAACCTGCCCCTGCCGGAAGGAGCCGGCCGGTCCATCGAATGACATTTCCGATGGCACCGTGACCCCGGCAACACATGGCCCGGGAGACGGATCAACCATCAGGCGCCAGGTCACCCCTGCCGTCTGACGGCGCAACGTCCCCAACCGCCACACTGGACCAACACCTTGACCGGCAACCGGAATTACCACGCCTATTTCTTCCTCGTGGTCACGACCCTGTGTTTCGGCATGAACGCCAATTTCGGCAAGCTGGCCGTGGGGGAAATTTCGCCAATGATGATGGTGTTGCTCAGGTGGGTTGGCACGGTGACCCTGCTGCTGGTTTTCTTCCGTCGACGCCTTGTCCGGGAATGGCCCGTGCTGCGCCGGCACTGGCCGTTCCTGTTGACTATGGGCGTCATGGGCCTGACTACATTCAATGCCCTTTTCTACGTCGCCGCCCATACCACCAGTGCACTCAACATGGGTATCCTGCAGGGCGCCACCCCGATGTTCGTCCTGATCGGGGCGGTGTTCCTGTTGCAGGCCCCCATACGCCTGATGCAGGTTATCGGCATCTCGATCACCATGGTCGGTGTCGTCATCGCCACGGTCGGGGGCGAGTTTGCCCGGCTCTCCGCACTGGCGTTCCAGCCGGGGGACCTGCTGATGATCGTGGCGACCGTCCTCTACGCCGGCTATTCCCTCATGCTGCGGCGCTGCCCGGCGGTGGACCACCTCGCACTGTTCACCATGTTCGCCATCGGCGCCCTGGTCGCCGCCCTGCCCCTGCCGCTGTTCGAAGCCTGGCTTGGCAAGCTGCAGTGGCCCACGTCCCGGGGCTGGGTGCTGGTGGTACTGGTCACCCTGCTGCCCTCGTTTCTCGCCCAGGTGTTGTTCATCAAGGGGGTGGCCATCATCGGCGCCGGACGCGCCGGCATCTTCTTCAACCTGGTCCCCGTCTTTGCCGCCCTGATCGCGGTACTGTACCTGGGAGAACATTTCCAGGGTTATCATGCGGTCTCACTGGGCCTTGTCCTGGGGGGAATCGGTCTGTCAGAATGGGTCAAACGCAATGAACTGTAACGCCGCCGGCACCGGACGCGGCCCGCTTGGGAAACTGCAAGGCAGGGCATCCGGTTTCGAATTGCCCTAGCCAAGGGAACGATCATGCTCGAACAGGCCCGTCTCAGAACCTCCGAATTCCAGCGCCGCCTCGGGGAAGGCGGCATCGACGTCGCCATTGTCACAGACGAAAGCTCCATCGCCTACCTGGCGGGATTCTGGGGCTACCTGTCGGTGGAATTCGGTCGGCCCACTTTCCTGTTGGTTCGTCCGCACGAACCGCCCGCGGTCATCACCCCGCTCATGGAAAGTGAAATGGTGTCCGCAATGACCTGGGTCGAGAACGTACTCACCTGGGAGGACGCCGGTACCGGTCGCTGGGAAAGCGTCCTGTCCGGGGCGCTTGGCCCGAGACCCGGCCGCGTCGGTATCGAGGCCGCGGCCATTCCGGCGATGGTGCGCAACCACCTGGACGCAGTGTACCCCGGACTGGTACCAGAGGACATCTCGCCCCTGCTCGGCTCCATGCGGATGATCAAGTCCAGGGAGGAGATCGCCATCATGCGCCAGGCCGGCGAGATTGCCGGGGCCATGATGGCGGCGGCGGAAGACGCCCTTGCGGAAGGCAAGCCGGAATTCGAGGCCGCCCTGGCAGTCATCGAGGCCGGCACACGCAAGGCGGCCGGTTTCCTCACGGACCGGGGTTGGGAGGCGTTCATCTCCCCCATGATCCATAACCTGCAGATCATGCAGTCCGGCCGCAACACCTCCATGGTGCACCGCCGCGCCGGCGTGAGGAAGCTCGAGCGGGGTGATCCGGTGTATTTCTGCTTCTGCAACATGGCTCAGTTCAAGCAATACAAGCTCGGCTTCGATCGCGTGTTCTTCGTCGGCGAGCTCTCGGACCGGGCGGCGGAGGTGCAAACAGCCGCCATCGATGCCCAGCAGGCAGCCATCAACGCAATCCGTCCGGGAGTAACCGCGGAATCCGTCGCCGCGGCCGCCGACGAGGTCTACCGGGAGCGCGGGTTCGAGACCGGGTACCGTACGGGGCGTTCCATCGGCATGGCATACCTGGAGTCGCCGGAACTCAAGGCCGGCGACAGGACCGTCCTTCAGCCCGGGATGACCTTTGCCGTGGACGGCGGCATTTCTGTGGATGGCAGGCTCGGGGGACGCATCGGAGATTCCGTGGTGGTCACCGAGGACGGCTGCGACTTCCTGACCGAATATCCCCGACGGATCCTGGTGGCGGGACGGTAACCCCGGCCCAACGCCCCGGCACGCCGGATGGGGTTCACGGCCCGGTCGGCCCCGGTTCCGCAGCTGCCGACGGGAGCCGCCGAACGGTAGGTGATCGCACCCGGCTATCGCGGGCAGAGTACAATTCCGCAGCAGAAACCGGCAGAATACCGTTTCCCCGCATTGACAGGCACCATGCACCGCACCATACGCTCAGGTTCCCACGAAATTCACGCCAACGTCGTTGAAGGCCGCCAGCCCACCGTGATCTTCTGCGGCGGGTTCATGTCGGACATGGCGGGCACCAAGGCCATGGCACTGGAAACCTGGTGTCGGGAACGGGGCCAGGGTTTCGCCAGGTTTGACTATTCCGGACACGGCGAGTCCGGCGGGGAATTCGAGGACGGCACCATCGGCCAATGGCTGGGGGATACCCTGTCGGTGATCGATGGCCTCACCGAGGGGCCGGTGATCCTGGTGGGATCTTCCATGGGCGGGTGGATCATGCTGCTTGCGGCGCTGGCCCGCCCGGTGCGGGTGACGGGGCTGGTGGGGATTGCAAGCGCCCCGGATTTTACGGATGAACTCCTGTGGAACGAACTGTCCCCGGCGAAACAGGCCGAACTGATGGACGCGGGGAGGATCGAGCTGCCTTCCGATTACGACGATGAGTTCCATATCATCACCCGCCAGCTCGTGGAAGAAGGCCGTCGGCATCTGCTGCTTGACGGTGCCATCCGCATCCACTGTCCCGTGCGGTTGCTGCACAGCCTGGACGATCCGGATGTTCCCTGGGAATCCAGCCTGCGGATCATGCGGCAACTGTCCCACGACGACGTCCGCCTGGTCCTGCTGAAAGATGCCGGGCACAGGGTGTCGAGACCGGAAGATCTGGCCCTGATCATGGATTCGCTGGGTAACCTGCTCGAAGGCGCCGATACCCGGTAGCCACCGGGCGCGAATTCCCGGAAACCCCTCTCCTGCAATTCCCTCGTGGCCAAGCCCGACATTCGCGCACTGCTGTTTGATGTCTTCGGTACCGTCGTGGACTGGCGCTCCTCGATTGTCGGGGAAGGTCTGTCCATGAACCGGAACCTGGGCATCGATATAGACTGGGAAGTGTTTGCTGATCGCTGGCGCGGCATGTACCAGCCTGCCATGGACAGGGTGCGCACCGGCGAGCGACCCTGGACCATTCTCGACGTACTGCACCGAGAAAGCCTGGACACGCTGCTTCCGGAATTCGGCCTGGATCACCTGGATGAACCGGCGCGGGACCGGCTGAACCGGGTCTGGCACCGTCTCAGGCCCTGGCCCGACGTGGCGGCGGGACTTGCGAGGATGAAGGAGACCCGGGTCATCGCCACCTGCTCCAACGGCAACGTTGCCCTGATCGTGAACATGGCCAGGTTTTCCTCCCTGCCCTGGGACATGGTGCTCGGCGCCGAGGTGACCCGACACTACAAGCCGCAGCCCGGGGCGTACCTGGAATCGGTCAGGATGCTCGGCTTCGCGCCGGAGCAGTGCTGCATGGTGGCGGCCCACAATGGTGATCTCGTCGCCGCCGGAGCCCTCGGGCTTGCCACTGCTTTCGTGCCCCGTCCGACGGAATACGGGCCAGACCAGAAATCCGATCTCGTGGCGGAAAACGAGTATGCCTACGTGGCCGCGGATTTCCTCGATCTTGCCGAACAGCTGGAAGGATGAAACCGTCCCGGACCCGGCTTGACCATCTCATCGTTGCCGCTCGCTCCCTGGACGAGGGTGCGGACTTCGTGGAAAGCGGGCTCGGTGTCCGGGTACCCCCCGGCGGACGCCACGAGATGATGGGCACACACAACCGGGTGATGGCCCTTGGGGACGGCGTGTATCTTGAAATCATCGCGGTCAACCCCGCGATGACACCACCCGCCAGGCCCCGGTGGTTCGGCCTGGATGACCCGTCGGTAATCCGCGGCCTCACGGATTCTCCGCGGCTGCTCACCTGGGCGGTCAACACGAATGGCCTGGAAGCCCTGCTGGCATCGAGCCAGGTCGTCATCGGGGGGATCCTGGAGGCCCGGAGGGACGACCTTCGCTGGAAGGTCGCCCTGCCGGATGACGGACGCCTGGTCGCTGGCGGGTTCTTCCCGCTGTGCATCCAGTGGCAGATGGAGTTCCATCCAGCGTCACGCATGCCGGACCTGGGTTGCCGGCTCAAGTCCCTGACCCTGTACTATCCCTATCCCGAGTGGCTGCAGGGAATGCTTGCAGCCATCGGTGCCGATACCGAAGTCGTTGTCGAGGGAGTGTGCGACCCGGCTGCAGCCCGGCTTGTGGCCCGCATCGCCACCCCTGGCGGTGAGGTCGAACTATCCGCTTAGCGCATTCCAGCTGCCGGGCCGGAATGCGGCAGGAAATCCGCCGACACTCTCATGAACGCAGCCTGGCGAGACCCGTGACAATCTCCACCGCAGGCAACCGGAGGACCAGCTCCGGCGGCACCTTGAGCTTGGACGAACGGTTTCCGCCGCCGAGGATGATGTATTCACGCTGCATGACCGCGGCATCCACCCAGACCGGCAGTTCCGGCGGTAATCCGATAGGGGTCACGCCGCCGATTTCCATGCCGGTGATTTCCCCGGTTTCCTTTGCATCGGCGAAGGAAACCCTGCGCGCACCGAGTTTCTTTCGCACGGTGTGATTGACATCCAGCAGGTGCGTGGCAAGCAACACGCAAAGGGCATGCTTGCGATCACCGGTTTTTGACCGTACCAGGATGGAATTCACGGAATTCTCCGCCGGCACACCGTAATGGGCGCAGAACTGCACGGTATCCGCCAGGTCAGGATCACAGTCCCAGACCTCGAAGGCCAGTCCGCAATTCTCCAGGAAGCCGCGAATCTGTGGCAGTGTGTCACTCATCAGCCGGGTCCGGGTCGGGATGCATTCATTGTCAGGGACCGATGGCGGGAAATCATGCGAACGCTTTCTGCATCCTCGACGCCTGGTCGTCGAGATCCCCCATCAGCTGTTCCCAGTATCGTCCGGCATCGAACCATGGAAAGGATCGGGGAAACGCGGGGTCACGCCAGCGTGAGGCAAGCCAGCCGGCATGATACACCAGGCGCAGCGTGCGCATCACTTCCACCAGGCGTATTTCGGCATGGTTGAAATCATGGAACAGGTCATATCCCCGGAGCAGGTCCTGCAGCCTTGCCTTCAGGTAGTCGCCGTCCCCGGAAAGAAACATCCACATATCCTGGATGGCCGGCCCCGTACGAGCATCATCGAAATCCACGATATGGGGTCCCCGTTCCGTCCACAGGATGTTGCCGTGATGCATGTCTCCATGCAGCCTGATCCCCGGCAGGCTACCCACCCTGGCAATGGCATTGTCGGCAATATCACACAGCATGTCGAGCGAGGCCAGCCACCGGCTCTCCAGGTACGGGGGAATGTAGCCTTCCGCCAACAGGAAGTCACCCGGTTGGCGGAGAAAGCCTTCCACGTCGATGGCAGGACGGTGCCGGTAGGGCGCCCTGGACCCGATCGCGTGGATACGGCCGATGAACCGACCAAGCATTTCCAGGTGTTGCGGGTTGTCCGGCTCCATGGTACGGCCACCCTGGTACGGGTAGACGCTGAATCGGAATGGCCCCGAATGGTGCAATGTCCGGCCGTCACCTGCCCGCAGCGGCGCGACGACCGGTATCTCCTGGTCCTCGAGTTCACGGGTAAAGCGATGCTCTTCCAGAATCGCCTCGTCGGTCCATCGCTCCGGACGGTAGAACTTGGTCACCACTGGCGACCCATCCTCCACGCCCACACGGTACACCCGGTTCTCGTAACTGTTCAGCACGAGGAAACGTCCGTCGCAGGGAATGCCCAGCGCCTCCACTGCATCGAGCATGTCATCCGGCGTCAGGGCCAGGAATGCGCGAACCGGGTCCTCCCTGGTCATGGATCAGGTGGCCACGATCACCCGGAGGGCGTCGAAACGGAGTGAGGACGACTCCAGCCGGGCGGTGAGGTCGGCAAGCTGGCGGTGCAGGTGGTCCATTTCCTCTTGGCGGACATTCGGATTGACGGAAGTAAGCGCTTCGAGCCGCTCGATTTCCCGCGACAGCACGGCGCGTCCGTTTTCCACCGCCCGGGCAAGTAATTCGGGAGCCAGGTGACCGGCGAGCTTTTCACTGGCTGCCACCATCTTTCTGAGCAACTTGTGCCGTGTCGAGAGTATCTTACGTACGAGTTCCGGTTGCAGCCGTCTGCCGGGACGTTCCAGGGTACGATGGCTCGGCAAGCGGTCATGTCGCTTCCCGTGCTGGTCGATCAGTGTCCGGATGGTGGTGGGAGGAAGATAACGGTTGCTCCGCAAGGTTTCGCTTGACGCGGATTCAAGCACGAATATCGCTTCGAGCAGGATCACCCCCTGTTCCACGCCCTCCAGGGGTACCGCGATCACCGAGGTGTTGCCGAGCTCGCCGCCAAGAATCAGGTCCATGGCATCGGTCACCAGGGGGTGGTCCCATGTGAGGTAGTGCACATCCTCGAAACTGAGTGCGATGGACCGGTCGTAGGTGACGGTCATACCCTCGTCCGGCAGCGTTGGCAGGGGCAGGGTCGTGTGCGCCCCGGGATTGATTGCATAGCATCCCTCGGAATGGAAATCGTGATCCACTCCGAAACAGTCGAACACGGTCTCCATGTAGTCCTGCAGGGTGCTGTTGCGATCATGGGACCGGGAGAGCTGACACAGGTGCTCCGCAACCCCCGGACGGCAGGAATTGTATTCCAGCAACCGGTCCCTGCCCTTTTGCAGGGCCTCAGTGAGTTCCCGGTAGTGGGCTGCGCTCTCCGCCACCAGGTCCTGGTATCGGCGTGCCGGTTCATGCAGCACCCGGATGATTTCCTCCCGCATCCGGGCAAACACTGCGTGACCCACGGGACAGGTGCGGGCAAAGGCATTCAGCCCCTCGTGGTACCAGTAGTACATGACCTCCTGGGCGGTATCCCGCATGAACATCACGTGCAGATGGATGGTCCTGGTCTGGCCGATACGGTCAAGACGACCGATCCGCTGCTCCAGCAGGTCGGGATTCAACGGCAGGTCGAACAGGACGAGATGATGGGCAAACTGGAAATTCCGCCCCTCGCTGCCGATCTCCGAACAGATCAGCACATGGGCACCCGTACCCGTCTCCCGGTCGGCGAACCAGGCCGCCGCACGGTCACGCTCAAGAAGACTCATTCCCTCGTGAAACACGGCCGCGCCGATCCCTTTTGTCACCCGCAGCCATTCGGCAAGATCCAGGGCGGTATCCGCGCTGGCGGCAATGACGAGTATCTTCTCCCTGCGGTGCCTTTGCAGGATATCCGCCAGGGTCTCCGCCCGGGGGTCCACGCCGGTCCAGTCGGCCGACTCCGTGATGGCCTGGTACAGGAGTTCCGGGCACAACAACAGCTGCATTTCCGACAGCACGCTTCCGGCAATCCGGATGAGCGCCTCCGCGTAGGCGTCCGGGAGCGGCAACGGATAATGATGAACCTCCCTTCCCGGAAATCCGTGCACTGCGGAACGGGTGTTACGGAACAGGACGCGGCCCGTTCCATGGCGATCAACCAGGGCACCCAGCACCCTGTCCCGCGCCTCGCGGCGTGTTTCCGGGTCCGTGGATGATTTGCCGATGCACTCGATATCGCCTGAAAAATCCGCACCCAGCCTGCGTCGCATCTCTTCCAGGGCGCCTGCACCAACCCCGCCATCCGTCGTGAGCATCGCATCCACCGCCTTCGCTACGGGCTCGTAGTCCTCCTCCTCGGCCAGAAACTGCCCGAAGTCCGGAAACCTGTGCGGGTCCAACAGCCTGAGCCGGGCGAAATGGCTGGAGCGTCCAAGCTGTTCCGGCGTGGCCGTGAGCAGCAGGATCCCGGGAATACCCCGTGCAAGGTTCTCGATCAGCTGGTATTCGAATCCCGGATTATCTTCGGACCATTCCAGGTGATGTACCTCGTCCATCACCAGCATGTCCCAACCGGCCGCACAGCATTGCCTGTAGGTCTTCGGGTCGGAGCAGAGAAACTCCAGGCTGCACAGCACCAGTTGTGCACTGTGAAAGGGGTTTTGCTCCGGGGCATCGTCGGCATTACCCCCGTCACCGGATTCGCCGCCGACGGTCAATGATTCGATCCGCTCGGCATCGAAGATGTGGAAGTGAAGGTTGAAACGGCGCAGCATTTCAACCAGCCACTGGTGCACCAGGCTTTCCGGTACCACGATGAGAACACGCCCCACCCTCTCGGTGACCAGCTGGTGATGAATGATCATGCCGGCCTCGATGGTCTTGCCGAGTCCAACCTCGTCCGCCAGCAGCACCCGGGGCGCATGGCGGTTCGATACTTCGTTGGCGATGTAGAGCTGGTGCGGAATGAGGCTGACGCGCCCGCCGATCAGTCCCCGTAACGGATCCGTTGCCATGGCGGTGGACAGCAACCTGGTCTGGTAGCGCAGTTCGAACCAGGGATCCCGGTCTACCAGACCGTTGAACAGTCTCTCGGTAGGGCGGTTGAGCTGGATCTGGTTGTCGAGACGGCTTTCCTCGACCTCGTGCAGGTGACCATTCGCATCCCGTGCACTGTAGATGATGAGAGCCTCCCTCTCCGCCACGCCCTCCACCTCCATGGACATCCCCTCCTGAGTGACGATATGGTCGCCGGGCGCAAAACGGACCCGGGTCAGGGGAACCGATTCCTTGGCGTAAACGAAGGTTTCGCCGGTGGCCATGAAAAGGACAGTCACGGTGCGCAGGTCGGTGCCGAGTACGGTGCCGAGGCCCATGTGCAACTGGGCATCGTTGATCCATCGCTGTCCAGGAATGAATTCTGCCATGCGGCGGGGTTTCCGGTGGGGTTAAAATGAAAGGCGGGTATTGTATGGAAAACAACTTGACAGCTCCAAACGCCACCACCCGCCCGGCACCGGCCGGGCTGAGCCGATATCAGGAACGACAGGTCATCGACCACACCAACATGCTGATACAGCGGGCCGCCTCCCTGTTTGACATGACCCTGCCACTGCTGCCGGTACGTTTCAACCTGAAAGGCCGGGCCGCGGGCATGTTCCGTATCCGCCATGGCCAGGCAGAGATACGTTACAACCCCTGGATATTTGCCCGGTGGTTCGAGGAAAACCTGGCGGAAACCGTGCCCCACGAGGTGGCGCATTACGTGATCAGCCGGCGCCACCACTCCGGCGCGGTCCGCCCGCACGGTCCTGAATGGCGGGCGGTCATGCACGACTTCGGGGCTCCGCCAAGAGCGACGGCCGATTATCGCCCGGAGGATATCGCCGACCTGCCAGGTCGCCGCATGCGGTATTTTGACTATGTCTGCGGCTGCGCAACCCACAAGGTCTCGGGGATCCGGCACAACCGGATGGTGCGTGGAATGGCGGAATATCTCTGCCGCAAGTGCCGGCTTCCGCTCCGCCCCGGCTGACTCCCCATAACTTGCCAACCCCCGGGTCGAGCGTTACCCGCAGTGGACTGTCGGCATCTCCGGGGAGTGACGTCGGAACGTGCTGAAGTGCACCGATGTCCGAGGAAGAGGTGACCTGGGATCGGTCGGACACGTCCGGATCGGCTACCCGCCGGTCAGGCAGTGGCGCATGATGCCGGTTGCCGGCACTTCCTCAAGCATCCGGGATCCGGATCGCCCAGGAGGCTCCCTCGACCTTGACGATGATGCAGGGGGCGGGGGCGAGAGGGCCGGCATGGTTCACGCGGTGCCGATTCGGCAGTATCCACCACCCGATTGCGCTATGATTTCGGCCTGCACACAGAACGCGAAAGAATGCAGCAGAACTGGTACGTCTACATTCTCCGCTGCTCCGATGACACGCTTTATACCGGAATCACCACGGATATCGAACGCAGGATCCGGGAACACAACACTTCCGACAGGGGCGCACGCTACACCCGCAGCCGCAGGCCGGTCAGACTGGCCTGGTCCGAGGAAGCGGATAGCCGCGCGACCGCAAGCCGACGCGAGCATGACATCCGGAAACTGGACCGCCACGGGAAGCTGGAGTTGCTGGTGGGCCGGGAGCGGACTACCCCGGCCCGGCCTTACACCGGGCGCCGAATCGGGCGCGATTCCGACAAGCCCCGATGAACAAGGCACTTTCGGATGCCATCGCCCCGTGAGTGACTACAATCAGTCAAAACCGCAACCCAAGTAAAGGCCCCGTTCCGGCGCCGGCAGCCCTTGGAAATCGAATTTTCCGACAACACCCCCTACTCCCCACGGTACCGGGATGTTTATTTTTCCCGTGAGGACGGCCTCGCCGAGACCCGGCACGTGTTCCTGGCCGGAAACAAACTGCCGGACCGGTGGGGAGAACACCATGCATGCACCATCGCCGAAACCGGTTTCGGCACCGGCCTCAGCTTCCTTGCCACCTGGCAATGCTGGAATCGGCACGCACCGGCAGGTTCCAGACTGCATTTCGTCTCGGTGGAGAAACACCCTCTTGAGGCGACGACTCTCAAGGCCTGCCATGCGCTGTTTCCTGAACTGTATCCATTGTCCCGGAAACTGTGCGATGCCTGGCCCGGCACCCTCCCCGGGTTTCACCGGTGCGTCCTGGACGGGGGTCGCGTCACGCTTACCCTGTGCCACGGCGACGCAGCCGAATCACTTCGGGAACTGGTCGCGGAGGTGGACTACTGGTACCTGGATGGCTTCGCACCGGCAACGAACCCCGGAATGTGGAGCGAACAGGTCCTGCAGCAAGTCGGGCGGCTGAGTCACCCGGGGACGACATTCGCCACGTTCACCGTGGCCGGGCAGGTACGCCGGGGACTGGCCGCCCAGGGATTCCTCGTCCACAAAATCCCGGGGTACGGTCCCAAGCGGGAAATGCTGGTCGGGGTCATGGAGGCCGTGTCGGCCTACCGCCCGAGGGAACCCTGGTTCCGGCCACCACCTGTAACAACCTCAGGGAAGGATGCGGTCGTGATCGGCGCCGGGATCGCGGGCGCCCAGGCGGCCCACCACCTGGCGGCAATGGACTGGTCGGTTACCGTTCTGGAACGCCACGCGAAGCCGTCGATGGAGGCGAGCGGCAGTCCTGCGGCGGCCTTTTCGCCGCTCCTGACCACCCGGCCGTCCAGGGAGGAGCAGTATTCGCTGCAAAGCTATGTTTACCTGCTGCACCACCTGTGCACGCTGGACCCTGAGCGCGCGTTCCATCATCGCTGCGGCGTTCTTGAGTTATGCATGACCGATGAACGCCGACAACGCGCCGGGCGGATCGCCTCAAGGCCCTTTCCGGCGTGGCTGGTACACCCTGTGAGTGAGGAACAGGCGAATGCCATCAGTGCCGTCGAATGCGGTTTCCCGGGGCTGTTTTATCCTGAGGCGGGCTGGATCCATCCGGAAAAATGGATACACCGCCTGCTCTCGCATCCGAACATTTCACTTCGAGCCGACAGCGCCGCTTGCGAGGTGGGACACGACGGTACCGACTGGCAGGTACTGGATGGGAACGACAAGGTACTGCACACAGCCCCCATCCTTGTGTTCGCCACCGGCCAGTCCATGGACTGGCCGCAGACCCGCTGGCTGCCCTTTACGCCGGTTTTGGGGCAGAGCACATTCATTGATGCCGGGATGCTGCGAGGGCAGCCGGCCTGCGTCATCCGCCATGACGGCTACCTGCTCCCGGGGACCGGTGGCCCGCACCTGGCCGGTTCCACCTATCGGCGTGGCCATGGCAAGGCCGTCGCGACCCCGGTGGCGGATGCGGAGAACCTGGTGAACCTGGGAAGGTCCCTTCCCGGGTTACTGGCTGGAGCCGGGACTGTCGGCCGGTCGGTCTCCACCGCCCACTGCGCCGTGCGCATGTCCAGTGAAAACCGCCTCCCACTGGTCGGGGCACTGCCGAACCCGGATCGCCTGGAGATGGAATATTCACATATGCTGAGAAGAAACTATCAGCCCTCAATGGCCGATCCGGTGTATCCCCCCGGCCTTTACATATCCGCCGCATGGGGGTCCCGGGGCATGACCAACGCCGCTCTCGGCGGCGAGTTGCTTGCGTCGCTGATCTGCGGTGGGCCGTTGCCGCTGCAGGCGTCCCTGGTACATGCGATCCATCCCGCACGCAGCCTGATCCGCGCCCTCAAACGGGGTTCCGGGTAACCTTCCGATTATCCGGATAAGCCCACTCACTCCCCCTCTCTCACACTTTCGGAACCACTGTGAATTTGGTACAGTTTAGGACCACTTCGGGTGTATGTTCCCGAACATTCAATTGTAATTTCTACTGAAAGAAATCTCCCCATGAAGAAACTGAACAAACGAATCATTGCGTCAGTAGTCCTTGCGGCTGCTACCGCCACCGCCGCCGCCGAGGAGGTCAGGATCGGCATGCTGCAGGGTTTCACGGGTCCAACCGAATCCCTGGTGTCACCGATGGCCATGGGAGGCGAACTCGCCATCCAGGAAGCCTCCGACAGCGGGCTGTTCCTGGGCGGCAGGACCGTAGTTTCCGTCCGTGGTGACAGCACCTGCATCGACGCCGCGGCCGCCACCGCCGCCGCCGAGCGCCTGGTCACCTCCGAGGGCGTCGCCGCCATCAACGGCGCGACCTGCTCCGGCGCCACCACCGCGGTGCTGAACAACGTTGCCATAGCCAACGGCATCGTGATGGTCTCGCCGTCGGCCACTTCCCCGGCCCTGTCCACCATCGAGGACAACGGCCTGTTTTTCCGCACCGCGCCCTCCGACGCCCGCCAGGGAGAGATCATGGCCCGGGTCCTGCACAGCCGGGGGGTGAAGTCGGTGGCGGTGACCTACACCAACAACGACTACGGCAAGGGGCTGGCGGACGCCTTCCAGGCGGCCTATGAAGCCTCCGGGGGATCTGTCACGGCGGTGGCGGCCCACGAGGACGGCAAGGCGGACTATTCCGCGGAGGTGGGTGCGCTGGCGGCGGCCGGCGGCGAGGTGCTGGTGGTGGCCGGGTATCTGGACCAGGGGGGCAAGGGCATGATCCAGGCTGCCCTGGACAGCGGCGCCTTCGAAACCTTCATGCTGCCGGACGGCATGGTGGGTGACTCCCTCACCGACCACTTCGGCGACGCCCTCAACGGCTCCTTCGGTACCGTACCCGGCACCGACAGCCCCGGGGCTGCCATGCTGGGGGACCTCACCAGCGACAAGGGCTTCAACGGCACCGATCCCTATGTCCCGGAAGCCTATGACGCCTCCGCCCTGATCCTGCTGGCGATGCAGTCTGCGGGTTCCGCGAACAGCGCGGACTTCAAGGATCACATCGGGAAGGTCGCCAATGCCCCGGGGGAGGAAATCTTCCCGGGTGAGTTGGCCAAGGCGCTCAGGATCCTGGCCGACGGGGGCGATGTCGACTATGTCGGCGGCACTGCGGTGGAACTGATCGGCCCCGGCGAGGCGGCGGGCAACTACCGCGAGGTGGAAATCAAGGGCGGCAAGTTCGGGACCGTTGCCTACCACTAGAAACAAGCGCCCAATTCGATGATAGCCGAGGCGGCCGGGACCATGGTCCCGGCCGTTTCCTTATGTTCCCAAGAAAGACCCAGCAGGACTATCCGCCCTCCCGGCGACCGGATATCCATTGATTTCCGGGCATGATCACGGTCTCGGATCTGCACATGCATTTCGGCGGCATACGCGCCGTGGACGGGACCTCGCTGACCATTGAAGGAAACGCCATCACCGGCCTGATCGGACCCAACGGCGCAGGCAAAACCACGCTGTTCAACGTCATCGCCGGGGTCCTGGAACCCACCTCCGGCACGGTAATCCTGGATAACGAGGATGTTACCGGCCTCGAGCCGCACCAACTTTTTGCCAAGGGCCTTCTGCGTACATTCCAGATTGCCCATGAGTTCTCCACGCTGACGGTACTTGAAAACCTCATGGTGGTTCCGGGCGACCAGCCGGGAGAGCGTCTCTGGCAGGCCTGGTTTCATGGCCGCAAAGTGCTGGATTTCGAGGATCGGATTCGGCGACAGGCAAGGGAGGTCATCGAGTTCCTGGAAATAACCCACCTGGAAAACGAACTGGCCGGCAACCTGTCCGGCGGCCAGAAGAAGCTTCTGGAACTCGGACGCACAATGATGGTGGATGCGAAGATCGTGTTTCTCGACGAAGTCGGCGCCGGTGTCAACCGCACCCTGCTCAAGACCATCGGCACCTCCATCAAGCGGCTTCACGAGGAACGCGGTTACACCTTCTGCATGATCGAGCACGACATGGATTTCATCGGACGCATGTGCGATCCGGTGATCTGCATGGCCGAGGGAAAGCTGCTGGCCCAGGGGACGATTGATGAAATCAAGGCGAACGAGGAAGTCATCGAAGCCTATCTCGGCACCGGACGCAAGCACAGGGCAAGGGACGAGGCATGAGCTTCCTCGATGCCAGTGGCATGACCGGCGGGTACGGGAGCGGCACTGACATCATACGGAACTGCACCATCACCGTGGAAAGAGGTGAAATCGCCGTCGTGGTAGGGCCCAACGGTGCCGGTAAGTCCACCGCCATGAAGGCAGTGTTCGGAATGCTGAACCTGCGGGAAGGATCCGTGATGCTCGACGGAAAGGAGATCACGCACATGCCCCCGCAGGAACGGGTCAACCTCGGCATGGGGCTCGTCCCCCAGGTGCGCAACATCTTCGTCACCATGACGGTGCAGGAAAATCTGGAAATGGGCGCGTTCATCCGGAACGATGACTTTGGCGAAACCATGGCGCAGGTCTTCGAGCTGTTCCCCATCCTCAAAGAAAAGCGTCACCAGCCCGCCGGTGAACTCTCGGGCGGTCAACGCCAGCAGGTGGCCGTGGGCCGGGCGCTGATGACGCAACCCAGGCTGCTGATGCTGGACGAACCCACGGCGGGAGTTTCCCCGATTGTCATGGACGAGCTGTTCGATCGCATACTGGAAGTCGCCAGGAGCGGCATCGCCATACTGATGGTTGAGCAGAACGCCCGCCAAGCCCTGGAAATCGCGGACCGCGGCTTTGTGCTTGTGAATGGTGAAAACCGCTACACGGACAGCGGCAGTGCCCTACTGGCAAATCCGGAAGTCCGGCGCTCGTTCCTCGGGGGCTGAATGGACATTCTGAACGCACTGGTCCTGTTCGCCAATTTTGTCTTCGTGCCCGCCACGGCCTACGGAGCACAGCTTGCCCTGGGGGCCCTCGGCGTCACCCTGATCTACGGCATCCTCCGTTTTGCCAATTTTGCCCACGGAGAACTGATGGCGTTCGGCGCCATGGCGGTCATCCTCTTCACGTGGGCCCTGCAGGACATGGGAATTGGCCTCGGACCGCTGCCCACGGCCCTGCTGGCGCTGCCTGTCGGAATCGTCGCTGCGACGATCATGGCGCTGCTGACCGACCGTTACGTGTTCCGGTTCTACCGGCTGAAAAAATCGGATCCCATCGTCTTTTCCATTGCCTCCGTGGGCGTCATGTTTGTCATGGCCGGTCTGATCCGGGTGATCATCGGGCCGGATGACCAGAGCTTCGCCGACGGCGCCCGTTTCATCATCACCGCACGGGAATTCAGGGAGATGACCGGTCTCAGGGAGGGTCTCGCCATCCGTCAGACCCAGGTCATCACCATCGTTGTGGCCCTGTTGGTCATGGCACTGCTGTTCTGGTTCCTTCAGAAAACCCGCTCCGGAAAGGCCATGAGGGCGTATTCCGACAACGAGGACCTGGCTTTGTTATCCGGCATCGACCCGGACAGGGTGGTGCGCATCGCCTGGATCATCACCGCGGCCCTGGCCACCATAGCGGGTACGCTGTACGGCCTGGACAAGACCTACAAGCCGTTCATCTTCCAGCAGATCCTGTTGCCGATCTTTGCCTCCGCCATCCTGGGGGGCGTGGGCCAGCCGGTGGGTGCCATCCTGGGCGGATTCCTGGTGGCTTATTCCGAAGTCACCTTGACCTATGCATACAAGAAATTCCTGGCTTATCTCGGTCCGGAGGGCTGGGTGCCCGACAGCCTGATGCAGTTCCTGTCCACGGACTACAAGTTTGCGGTGTCCTTCATCATCCTGGTGGCAGTGCTGCTGGTCAGACCCACCGGGATCATCCGGGGGAAGGTGATATGAACAGACGCGGGGCGCTGTATTTCGGTATTTTCCTCCTGCTTCTCCTGTCGGTGGGTTTCGGCCAGAGCTGGAATGTGGCTTTCGGCATACTCAATCTGTGCCTGATTTCGGCCATCATGTCCCTCGGCGTCAATATCCAGTGGGGCTACGCGGGCCTGTTCAACGTGGGTGTCATGGGTTTCACCGCCCTTGGCGGCCTGGCAGCCGTTCTCATCTCCATGCCGCCGGTGAAAGAGGCCTGGTCCGCCGGCGGCGCCGGTATCGGCCTTTCGCTGCTCGGCCTGCTGATTACCGTTCTGGCTGTCATCTTCGTGCGCCGGAAGACCCCGAAGGCGTTCCGGTTCTGGGCCATGCTGCTGGTCATCCTCGCAGGCATGATCCTCATCCGCCTGGTGTACACCCCGGCGGTCGATCGAATCGAAGCGATTAATCCGGCATTCTCCGGCTACCTTGGCGGCCTCAACCTGCCCATCACCCTGTCCTGGGTTGTCGGGGGACTGATCGCGGCTGGTGCCGGCTGGCTGATCGGCAGGATCACCCTGGGCCTTCGGTCGGATTATCTGGCCATCGCAACCCTGGGTATTTCCGAGATCATTCTCGCTGTCATGAAATACGAGGAATGGCTGACGAGGGGCGTCAAGAACGTTACCGGCCTGCCAAGACCGGTACCCTACGAGGTGGACCTGATGGCCTCGGAAGGGTTTGTCACCCTTGCCGGCGGGCTGGGGGCGGAGGTGGATTCCGCCGCCAGCATCGTGGTCAAGCTGTGCTACGCGGCACTGTTCGTTCTCGTTCTCGCCATCATCCTGTGGCTGTCGGAGCGGGCGCTGAAATCACCCTGGGGCCGCATGATGCGTGCCATACGTGACAATCGTGACGCCGCCAGCGCCATGGGCAAGGATGTCAAGGCCAGGCACCTCCAGGTCTTCGTCCTCGGATGCGCGGTCTGCGGTGTCGCGGGTGCCATGCTGACTACACTGGACGGCCAGCTTACCCCGACCAGCTACATACCCATGCGCTTCACCTTCCTCATCTGGGTGATGGTCATCATCGGCGGGTCCGGCAACAACTGGGGGGCGGTGCTGGGCGGTTTCGTGATCTGGTTCCTCTGGATCGAGGCGGAACCGCTCGGCAACTGGTTCATGCAGACCATCACGCTGTTCATGCAGGACGGGTACTGGCTCAAGAATCACCTGATCGCCGGTGCGGCCTATACGCGTCTTATCCTGATGGGGACCATTCTCCTTCTGGTCATGCGATTCGCCCCGCGCGGGCTGATTCCCGAGCGTTGACCCGCATCCCAGGGAGGCCGTCTGCCCGGCGCAGGCCATGCGTCCGGTTTCATCGCCGGCCCGGGCCGGCCAAGTGATCAGGGCAATGTCGGCGGCTGCAAGCCGGATCAGGCTGCCACCCTGGCATTGAACATGCTGATGAGATCATCCCATGCTCCAAGCTGCCCTGCCACGCCGTTCCAGAATTCTGGCTGGCGGCGGAGATTGAAGTCGTCCACGCCCACTCCCCGCTGCTCCACCCAGGTGTAGTAACCGAGATTGAATATCCTTTCGCGCTCGCGGCTGGTGAGTTCCATCACGTGGGCCGGCTCACATCCGGCAAGGCAGCGGCCGAAAACTTCCGCGGCCTCCACGGTGTCGAACCGGCCCCTGAGACGGCGCTGTATCGCCTGTTCCAGCTCGCTGGCATACATCGCCGCCCCATCCGTCGCGACGCAGAGCAGCACCGCCCTTTCGTTCAGGTCGTGATATCGGGCCAACTTGATGGCTGACTGGATATTGGCAATACCGGACAATCCCACATGACCCAGCGCCTGTATTACGCCTCCATCCGAACCGGTGCGCCGGACGAGATACCGCCGCCCGACGTCGGTGTTGAAAAGGACATTCAGAAGATCCGGCCCGGTGTCGGATATGCCCACCACATAGTCCATGTTCGTCACATTATGGATCAGCGGAATGTGCTTGTCCCCGATACCCTGGATTCCGTGTTCTCCATAGCCGTTGATCTGCATGGTAGGGCATTCAAGGGGCTCCGTGGCCACGATAGCGGCCCCGTAATGCTGTTTCAGGTAATCGCCTGCAGCCATTGTGCCGGCGGAACCGGTGCCGGCGATGAATGCCTGCAATCGGTCCCCGGGTTCTGCCACCGCCTCGAAAAGTAACCCCAGCGCCGGCCCGGATATGGTTCGGTGACAAAGATAGTTGGCGAACTCGTCGAACTGGTTCAGCACCACGTTCGACGGGTCCATGGACAGTTCGTCACAAGCGTCATAGATTTCCTTGACATTGCTCTCCGACCCGGTTGTACGGACGATGTCCTCGTCGGGATACAGCGCCCATTGCTCCAGCCAGGCAAAACGTTCCCGACTCATCATCTCCGGAAGTACCGCCACGCCGCGGCAACCGAGTATGCGGGAAATGGCGATCCCTCCGCGACAGTAATTTCCGGTGGACGGCCAGATGGCACGGTCATTCTCCGGATCGAAGCGCCCGCTCACCAGCCTCGTCACCAGGCAAGCATAGGCTGCCAGAACCTTGTGGGCCGCGATCATGGGGAAGGCGTTCCCGAGCACCACAACGATGCGTGCCGCAACGCCCGTCAGGGCCGGAGGCAGTTCCAGCCAGGCCGGTGTTTCCCTGAAACCGCCGTCATGGTCATTGAACCAATGAATCCGGAAAAGGTTCAAGGGGGAGGCCGCATTCATTGCAACGCTGCCGAGCGCCGTTCGCAACCTTGACTCGATCGTGCCTGGAACGGCCAGTTCGGCCAGCTTGGGCAACACAACCTGACGTGACCTGGCATGGCGTACGGCAGTTTCCAGTACGTCCTCGTCGTGAATCTCCGGGGTGATCAGCATGGACGGTGATATGAGAGCGGCTTGTCGGACTGGATTGTAGTGCGTATCGCGGTACCGTTTGAGGGTCCGCCGTCACCGGGGCCGGTAATCTTCAACGCATGACGAACGGGTTGGACATGGGCTCACTGGCAATATTGATCCAAGTGGTCTTGCTGCGGGTGTAGTCCTCGATTGCATCCACTCCCGCCTCACGACCGTATCCGCTCATGCCGAATCCGCCGAAGGGCGCAATGGGAGAAATGGCACGATAGGTGTTCACCCAGACGATTCCGGAGCGTATTCCGGCGTTGACACGATGGGCTCGGGCTACATTTTCCGTGAACACACCGGCGCCCAGTCCGAAGCGGGTGTCATTCGCCAGGGCGACCCCTTCCTCCTCGGTGTCGAACCTCAGGGCGCTCATCACCGGGCCGAACATTTCCTCGCGCATGGTGGTCACCTCCTGGTTCGGGCACTCGACGATGGTGGGGATAAAATAATACCCCCTCGGAAGCCCCTTCGGCCTGCCACCGCCGAAGCGGATGGAAGCGCCCTGGGAAGCCACCTCCGACATGGCCGCCGTGATCCTTTCGATCTGCATCCGGGTGGCCAGTGGCCCCATCTGCGTGGCATCGTCAAGCGGGTCTCCGATCACGATCTGCCGGGCCCGATTCTCCAGTTCCGCCAGGACCTCGTTGTAGATTCCCGACTGGATGAACACCCGTGATCCGGCGACACAGCTCTGGCCGGACGCCCCGAAATTGCCCGCGATGATGCCGTTGACCGCCCCCTCAATGTCAGCGTCATCGAACACCAGGATGGGCGATTTGCCTCCCAGTTCGAGGGAAACCACGGCAAAGTTGTTGGCCGTGTTCGCAACGACCCTGGCGGCGGTCTCGGGGCCTCCCGTGAATGCCACCCGGGAAATGCCGGGATGGGAAGTGAGGGCACGGCCACAGGGCTCACCCGTGCCACTGATGACGTTGACGACCCCGGGGGGGAATCCCGCCTCCTCGATCGCCCGGGCAAATTCGAACATGGTTGCGGGCGCCACCTCGGAGGCCTTGAGCACCACGGTATTCCCCGCCGCCAGGGCGGGACCGAGCTTGGTCGCGGCCAGGAACATCTGCGCGTTCCACGGCACCACCGCCGCCACCACACCAATTGGTACCCGGGTGGTGAACACATGCATGTCCGGCTTGTCGATGGGCAGTGTCTTGCCCTCGATCTTGTCCGCCAGGCCTGCGAAATAGTCGTAATAGTCCCCCACATAGGCGGTTTGCGCGCGGGTTTCCCGGGCCAGCTTGCCGCTGTCGGTGGTTTCGATTTCGCCGAGGTACAGGGCCTTTTCGCGTACCAGCGCTGCCAGCCGTGAAATCAGTTTTCCCCGCTGCGTTGCGGTGATGTTGCTCCAGGGTCCTTCGTAAAGGGCGCGCCGGGCAGAATCAACGGCACGGTTCACGTCCGCCTCGCTGGCAGCGGGAAACTCGGCCCAGGGCTCCT
The DNA here is from genome assembly GCA_965213885.1 of Candidatus Poriferihabitaceae bacterium. GTDB lineage: Bacteria > Pseudomonadota > Gammaproteobacteria > Arenicellales > Poriferihabitantaceae > VYFG01. The sequence goes on along the minus strand of OZ243919.1, from coordinate 661,626 downwards.
CGTTGGATGGATTGACGCTCGTCATCGTCTGACCGTCGGATGCGTCACACCATTCGCCGTCAATGTACTGCTGGTATCTTTTCACGGGGCCTCTCCAGTCCTGACGAATTAATTTCCGTCGTGGTGAACCACTGTGCCGGTTCGCTGATTGCCGAAATATACGCCGTAACGCATGTCCCTGGATTCATCGATATACCGCTTCAGCATGACCCGGATGGCATCATTTTCCACCGCGTCCCAGGGGATTTCCGGCGGCCGGTAGAAATCCCCCGAACAGGAGCCCTCCCGATCCGCATTCACACGATAGTAGATGAACTGTCGGCCGGTGCCTTCATCCTCGAATACCGCATAGAGCGACGTGATCGTCGCACCGATGCCAAGGTCGTCCAGGATCGCCTTGAGCTTTGCAATGCTGCCGTATTGCTGACACAAGCCACTTGCCACCGGCTGCAGGCCGCCGCTGTTTTCCGGGCGGCGCAGGAGCAGTCGCCCGTTAAAGGAAACGAGGGCTCCCACGACGATGCGCGAGGCATGCCCCGCAGCGGTCACCGCTGCCTGCTCCAACCCGAGGGTGACGTATCCGCCACGCACATAGCCAAGCCCGTTTTGTTCATTGTAGTCATACGCATGTACCCGGCCGATCACGATGATGTGATCACCGGCATCAACCTGCTGTACCACCTTGCAGTCGAACCAGGCGCAGACTCCTTCCAGCACCGGATGGCCGAGCGGTCCGTCATGCCAGGATGTGATGTCGAACTTGTCGGGCCGTTTGGAAGCGAAGAGGCTGGATGTCCCGGCCTGATTCTCACTCAGGATATTGATCGCGAATCCATCGGCCTGGCGAAACACCTCGATGCTTTCAGCTGATTTTCCGATGCAGATCGAGAGCATGGCGGGATCCAGGGAAACCGAGGAGAAGGAATTCGCTGTGAACCCCCGGGGAATGCCCCCCTGCTCTCTTGTGGTGACCACCGTGACCCCGGTCATGAAGGTACCGAACGCATTGCGCAGTTCGCGCAGATCAGAAAGGCCGGGCATCAGTGACGATCCGGCGTCGGCACGGTGTCATCGGCAGCATGCCGACAAAGCCGGCGGACGACGCGGTTGGATGGAAACTGTTTCAAGATGTCTGAGATTCGTGTTCGGGATACAGAATCGAAGTACCTGCCCTGGATGAAACCCCGGCTGGTACCCGTCCGGCGGCGAAACGGGATTCTCCGACGTCCTAACTGGACCTACTGCCTGCCACAGGGGAATTTCGATGATAATGATGGCCAGAACGGATTGTCAACGACATGGGAAAGCCGGAAAGACCGTATTGCGCGAATTGGGAGGGAACGGACACGAAACATGGGCAACGGGTTCTGTACCGCACCTCGATGGGCCACATGGAGCCATTCCAGAGTGCCAGCGGAGTAAAGTTATATTACAATCCTCCGGTCATTCAGTTACCCATCATCCCGCTTCAACCAAACGATATCATCAATATGCGGAAAACATATCAAACACCTCTCACAAAAGCTCAAATAATCAATACCATCGCAGACAGTACCGGCCTTTCCCGCAAGGATGTCACCAGTGTATTGAACGGCCTCGGCAACCTGATCCAGGCCCATGTGAAACCCCGTTCCTGCGGTCTATTCAAGCTGCCGGGCATGTTCAAGATTTCGGTGGTCAAAAAGCCCGCCAGCAAGGCACGCAAAGGCGTCCCGAATCCCTTCCGTCCCGGCGAGACCATGGATATCGCCGCCAAGCCGGCAAGCCGCAAGGTCAAGATTCTGCCGCTGAAGAGTCTCAAGGATATGGCTTCCTGACCGGAAATGCTGGATGCGGACAGTTGCCGGTCTTGCACTATCGGCAACTGGCTGTTTCCCTGAAACTTCCATCTTTCCCAACACGCGTCGGACCATCCGGGACCGGACGGAAATCACGAAGGAACAGTGTAGGTGTGACGCAAACGAATCTGGGTCCGAGGCGGTAGTCGGCTGAATGTACCTGGGCCAGAGTGTGCTGCGGCACACTCCTGCAATGGGGTGTGAAAACCACGCGCCGAAGGGCGTCGCTATCGCGCTTCCTGCCTGCTCCAACCGTCGGGCGATGAAAGCTGTTATGCATCCGGCAGTTAGCCCGAGCGGCGCTTGAGCGGCAGCGCCCGCCGCGCACCTGCGAGAAGGGTTCCCGAACCGCCGCGCGGGTGCCTGCGGGTCTGGTGCCACGGCTGAAGCGCATCCTGTTCCGGCTGCAAGAGGCGGCGCATCCGCGAAGCGCCAGGCTTCCGGCTGCATCCCCTGAAGGGCGACCGCGCGGGCCAGTGGAGTCTTCGTGTCTCCGGCAACTGGCGCGTGGTGTTCCGCTTCGAGGATGGGGAAGCCGTGGACGTGGACCTGATCGACTACCACTGACTGAAGGGGAGTGCTGACCATGAACGACATTGCAAGCGAGCGCGTCGGCTCGATGCGGAACCCGCCGCACCTGGGCGAACTGATCCGCGAGAGCATGGACGATGTGGGCTGGAACGTGACCGAAACGGCGGCGCGTCTCGGCTGCGAGCGAGGAACGCTGTCACGCCTGCTGAACGGCAAGTCGGGGGTGTCGGCAACCATGGCGCTGGAGGACATCGGCTGGGGCACGGCCGATCACTGGATGCGGATGCAGGCGAGCTACGAGCTTGCGCAGGCGGGGCGCGACTGGACGGCTGTGGATCGGCACGTGAGGGCGCTGCACGCATGATCGAGGCCCGCGCCGTTGGCGTTCCCGGCTGGTGGGCTGCACCTTTACCGGGCAGGAGTCGAACCTGCTGGACTGCGTTAAATGGTTTCTGCTATGTCATAGCTTCCTCCACTTCTGGACTTTGCCTGGCGCAATGCAAGAACAACGATCGCTCCGCAATGGACAACTGCTGCTGCCATTCCTCGTGAGTGTGGATTGCAGCAATGTAATTGTGGGTTCCGGAAGCCCCCCGCCCTGCATGATCCGATACACTCCCGCTTCCTGTTGACTGTTTCCGAAATGCCGATACTGCCCGTTCAAATGACTGCTGCCGGATTTTCCGCGTTGGTTCCCGTATCCCGCCTGCTGGCGCCCGCGATGGTGTTCCTGACCCTGCTTGCCGGCCCCGCAATGGCCGACAACCCCTTGGTCGGCCTGATCCTGAAGACGGAAGAAAATCCCTTTTTCGTGAGGATGAAGGAGGCCGCGCACGGGAGGGTCGATGAAATCGGCATCCGGCTTCGCACCCGGACCGGGCGATATGACGACGGCTCGGCAACCCAGGTCGAGGCGGTTCATGACCTGGTCTCCGCCGGGGCGAAGGGCATTCTCATCACGCCTTCGGACCCGGCGGCCCTGGCCGGTGCGGTCAGGGCCGCGCGGAAGGCCGGGCTTGCGGTCATCGCACTCGACACCCCGTTTGATCCGGCGGATATTGCCGACGCGACCTTCGCCACCGACAATTTCCGGGCCGGGGAACTGGTGGGGATGTGGGTCAGGGCGAGCATGGGGGAATCGGCGAAGTCCGCAAGGATCGTCACGTTGGACGGGTACGATCTCCCGGTTACGGTGGATGTCCTGCGCAACCAGGGATTTCTGCATGGGTTCGGCATCGATATCCGGGATCCCGGCAGGATGGGAGACGAGGACGATGCCCGCATCGCCGGCAGTGGGGTGACCCGGGGCACGGAAGCGGGCGGCAGTGCCGCCATGGCTGCACTGGTGCGCAAGAACCCCCGTATCGACGTGGTCTACACGATCAACGAACCTGCGGCGGCCGGCGCCCAGGCGGCGCTCCGGGAATCCGGCCGGGACGGGGATGTGTTCTTGGTCTCCATCGACGGCGGCTGTGAGGGTGTCAGGCGCATCGCGGCTGGGGAACTCGACGCCACAGCCATGCAGTTTCCCGAGGAAATGGCCCGGCGCGGAGTCGAGATCATGGCCACATTCATCCGGACGGGAATACGACCTGAAAATCCCCCCGGCCGTGATTTCCATGACACCGGCGTGGCCCTGGTGACGGACCGTCCGGTTCCGGGCATCCCCTCCCTGTCCGCCGCGCAGGCCCTGGAGGAATGCTGGGGGTGAATGTGGGCAACCGGGGGCCGGTCCGACGGATGTTCCTGTCCGCCGGAGCGCTGTCCATCCTTGCCCTGGGTTTCCCGCATCCGGCGGCGTTCGCCTGGGATGCTTCCCTTCCGGGTGTTGCGTATGTGATATCCAACGACTCCCTGGGCGATTGGCACGACCGCTGGCGCAGTTCGTCGGTCGAGGTTGGCGTGCTTGGGGGCGCAGGAAGATGGGAAAGGCCACCGTCACGGCTGGGGAGACTGCTGGAATACCGCTTCCGTTCGGATGTGCTGATGCCCGCCGACATCGGCAACCCGGTTCCGGACGACCGGCGGCACGCGGGCGTCCTCGCCTTCGGGGTGCACAGTCATGCGGACATGGGGGATGCGGACGTGAGGGTGGGAGGCGATCTGGTGATGACCGGTCCCCAGACGGGGCTGTATGATTTCCAGACCCGGCTCCACAAGATCCTCGGGTTTGTCACCCCGAACGCGCCGGACTTCCAGATCGAGAATTCGGTGCGTCTGGAACTGAGCGCGGAAATCGGCCGGCTCCTGCACCGGGGAGGATGGAGTACACGGCCCTTTGCCGAGGTCCGTGCGGGCGTGGAGGATCTTGTCCGGATCGGCGTCGACCTGGAAACCGGGCCCGGTTCCGGCGGACTCGCGATGCGCTCGGTGGCCACCGGGCACCGGATGCCCTATGGATTCCCCCCCGAGTCCGGCCTGCGTTTCGTGGCGGGCGTGGATATCGCCTGGATCGGGGAAAGCCTCTTCCTGCCGGAAACCCTGGGCTACGAACCGACTTCCACGCGGCTTCGCCTCCGGGCCGGCATTCATCATACCGGCAGGAAGTTCGACGTATTCTACGGCCTTGCCTGGCTCGGGAAGGAATTCGAGGCGCAGCCCGAAGGGCAGTTCGTGGGCGCCCTGCAGGTCAGGTTCCGACCTTGACCCGTGATCTTACACAGCCCCTTTTCGCACTTGCGATCATCTGCCGTTGGCGGAACCTGCGAGAATCGGCTGCCGAACGCATCAATGGAAAACATCAATCGCCCGCCCCCGTCCTTGCCGTGGTGATGACCGGATGACGACCAAACGTCTTGTTGCGCTCTTCGGCTTTGCGGTCCTGAACGGGAACGCCCATGCTGGGACGGCCGTGGAAAATGAAATACGCCGATCCGTGGATGATCCCTGCCGGTCGAGGCTGGAATACCTCGTGGTGACTCCGGAGATGCACCATCTCGGCTGTCCGGGGTGCAATGCACTGGCGCTTCGTGGACCGGACATGGCGCGAGGATGGATGGTGTATTTCAACGCGGTCGCCACATCGGGAGCCTTGAAAACCCCGAGGATGCAGTTCATGTTGGTCATGCAGGCCGTTGAAAATACCGCCGCCCGCCGGTGGATGACGGGGAATGCCGGATCGATCCCATTTGCGGACAAGGCCCGGGAAATTGGTCTGTGCCGGTAGACTCCGGCAGTCCATGTTCCGATACGGTTCGCCCCTGTCAGTCGCAGGCTTCGGCGTTGACCCTGAGGTATTTATCGGCGAAGCGGTCGGCCCGTTCCACTACCTGTTCGAGAACATGGCCGATGTCATGGCCGTGAAGACCCGTCGCCGGCTCGCCCCAAGTCGCCACGAAGGCCGAACCGAGTCCCGGTCGGTACACCCTGGGGCGGAACAGGACGCGGACGCTGAAGGCCTCCCCCACCACGGAAACCCGCACGTAGGCATGCGCATCAGCTTCCTCCCCGTAGACCCCCGCTCTCCGCAAGCGGCTTTCGACCGTCGCCCGAAGATTTTCCTCGGTCAGCCCGGCACCCTTCGCGTCTTCCAGTAGCGGCTCCACCCGGATGGACACCGGTCGGCAATCGTTCCAGAGCCGCCATTTTTCCAAATCGCCGGCTTTTTCTGAAGCCCCTGCCGGCAGCACGGCCAGGATCGCGGCCAGGATCGGAACCCATCGGGCGGGCGTCACGCCGGTTGTCCGGGCCTGTCTGCCCAGAGACACGGTGTCCCGCCAGCTCCCGGTGCAGGCGTACCGTGTCTCCCTGGAATCATGGCCTTCAGGGCGAATCCGATTCCAGGACAGCCTCGCTCAACCCCACGAAGGAGCCGAAGAAACCCCCGTAGGTTCCGTCCTCCTCCTCGAACGAGGCGCTGCCGAACCCGGCAATGAGCCTGGAGTTGCCGTCCGCGTCCATCCTGTTCGACAGGCTGGCGCCCCAGCCGCCTTCGGTATCCGCAACCTGGCGTGACGGATGCCGAATCTCCGCGTCGCCCCCGTCGAATGTCCCATCCTCCCTCCAGGGATGCGCGGAAAGATGCAGTTCATAGTCGGCGATATCCGCCTGCACATCCCCGCGCAAGGCCGGGACCACGGCAGTCCGCGTGACGAAGTCGCCGATGCATCCCACGCAACCGCTCACCGTTCCGGACCCGAAGTCCGCCATGAGCGACACCGTCGCCTCCCAGCCGTCCAGGACGAAGTGTTCCTCCTCCAGGGTCTCTCCAGGCGCATACCAGTAGATGCCGCCGGCCGGGCCGATGTATGTGGCGGTCCCGGCGTCCGGCAACTCCGGCAGCACCGACGGATCAATCTCCGGACCGTCCAGAATCGCATATTCTTCCAGGTTCCCGTAAGTCAGGTCCGGTGGGTGTTCGCCATTGAACTGGGCCCACCATCCGCCCATCAGGTAGTCCGTCGGGTCGTCGCCGTCCCAACTCGCCAAGGCATAGACGTATGACGTGCCCTCCGGCTCTTCCCTGACCAAGAACCAGTTGCGTGCCTGGTGCCCTGGAATCGGGCTCGGTTCGGACTCGGTCGAGACTGCATCGTCTTCCGTGTTGACGGACACCTCGCGGCCGTCCTGAAGGCTCAGGTATACCCGAAGCCATGGGCCCCGGAACTCCGAGTTCCGTTCGAAGCGAATACCTCCGTCTTCTTCGGTCATGTTGGACTTGACGCCGCAGGCACCAAGGGCGAATGCCAGGACGATGATTGCCAGTATTCTCATGTTCGTTCTCCTGCCTGCGGTACAGCGTCCGCCGCTCAAGTTTCATTCACCAATAGCTGCCGGTATCGTGGGCTTCCGGAGCCCGGGTATCGATGTCAGCACCGTGTTGCAAAACCCGGCAATGCAAGTGATGACTGCCGGGGAATTGCAACGCATTTCATATCACAACAACAAGCCCAGGGCCGCCGTGATCGAATCCCGGCGGAATGATTGCCGGGGAAAGGATGCGGTAGGCCTGGACAATGGACTCTATCATGCACCGTGGAGTGACTTATTTCTTCTTTGCGTCGCACGCGGTATGGCCGGTCGCTATCTCGATATGGGAAACGGACAACGGCGGCAGGGAATCCTCGAGCCTGTTTGCGATGATCGGTAAGCGATGGATCACGAAGGTTTCGGCAATTGTTTTCGAATTTACCGCCACTACCGGGAGCGGCCCGGGAACACCACGTCCCGCGTCGGGAACGGACAGTATGAAAGGATGATGTCCACCCGGCTGCAGGGTGGCGCACCGGATATCCGAAGCGGGTGGAGGTACAGTGTTTGACACCCGGGGGGGAGATCGGGATAATCGCGCTTCCCGTGGCCACTTCGGTCCGACGGTTCTGTGATATCCCACCATTCACTATCGGCGCGGCGGGTTCTTGGAAATATCCGGGATACAATCCGCAGTGTAATTATCGGGGCGTTAGCTCAGTCGGTAGAGCAGTTGACTTTTAATCAATTGGTCGCAGGTTCGAATCCTGCACGCCCCACCAGTTCAATAACTGGTTCTAGAATGAGCAGAGGATCCAGATTTTAAGGTCATTGGAATCTTCCAGCGACCTTCCCAAAGTTCTCAACAATCAGACTGTCCGCCATGAGGCGGCCAGGGAGCCTCTATTACAAATATTTCGTCCGTATGCGAACACTGTAATAACAAACTGTACCAAACGATGATATTGAAATTCAATAGGTTTATCACGAATTCAAATACACGTTCTCCGATCGGGTCCCCGCTGATAAGCGTAGAGAAACCCAAAAAACTCCTGAGCGACAATCGGAAATCCGTCAAGTCGATCTGGCAATCAGCAGGCATCGCGGATGAACCGTTCAGGAAATTGTACCGGTTTCCCATGGACCGGGTTGCCGGGCTGGTACAGTCCTGCCCGGCTACCGAGACTGATTAACACGCCTGGCCGGGCGGCCTGCTCACCCATATCCTGGAGTCATGCGACTATGCGCTAAGACTCCGGAAAGGCGTGAACCTGCCGATCAGCGGATCTCCGGAAGAGCGGAAGACGAAAGCGGACCTGTACACATACGCGGTCTTTGCCGCTTCACTACTCGGCGAAATCGGCGCGTTGCTGCACCGGCAGAGGATCACGCTATTCAGCAGGGGCCGAAGCAACTTGGGAGAATGGAGTCCGCTGGCCAACGATATCGACTCATTCCCGAAGGCCAGATACATGAAGATTGAATTCAGACGAGAACACGTTGGAACCAGTCGGTCGCTGTCTCTGATGTATGCAGCAAGGATATTGCCGGCTGACGGGCTGCAATGGATCGAGAGCGATCCGGAGGTGCTGGGAGAATTCCTGCAGGCGTTTGCGGACCGCCCTGGAGGGCCGATCCATGATCTGGCCGTCAAGGGTAGCCGGGCGTCAATCACCAGAGCGGAGCCAGTGATGGGTACGCCCTACTTTGGCGCTGAGACGGCACGCGAGCCTGGCCGTCGTAAACCGGCATCGAATGACGTCGCAAAACAGGGAGTTCCGGTCCGCAAGGAAAGGAAAGACAGGCAGTCGGCAGGCACGAATGGCACTGGACAGTCCCGTACATCGACAACCGCCGGCCGGCGGAAAAACCAGGAATCCGGAACAATGCAGCAAGCCCGGACGAAGGACCGTCATGACAAGCCGAAGTCGAAAGTAAATTCCCAGAAGGCCAATGTCACCAATGGACATGTAAAAAAACAGCCGGTGATGAATCAGGATCCGGTTTCCAGGCCAGAATCCCCAGACGGTTTCACGACCTGGGTGCAAAAGGTCATTACAGAGTCCGCACGGAGTCAAGTCAGGATGGAAACCTGTTCCATGTAATCGACAAGGGCATCTTCCTGGTGCACCCGACTATATTCGTGAAGTATGCCTCTGAAAATTCCATGGACTGGAATGCTGTGCAGCGGGATTTTGCGTCCCTTGGCATTCATGTGAAAAACACCGGTCAGAAAGGCAATGATTGCTGGAAGGCCAGGGTCCGCGACCCCGATGATAAGAAAAAGGATATGACGATCGTCACCGGGTGGCTGGTACCGAAAGTAAAGCTCGGGCTGGAGGCGGACCTGGCTCCGACAGACAATCTCGAACTGATGGGAGGAAGCTGACCGGATTCAATCCGGGTCCTCGATCTTCCGGATCCCCCAGGTTCGTATAAGGGAAATGGCCCCTCGAATGAGGGGCCGGATTGAGAGCGGGCTCACGCCGGGACGAAGCTCTGTAGCCGAATCAGCATCACGACAGTAGAAAGTGCGATGCCAATTCCGGTGACAATCAGCCAGGTATCGCGTTTCGCCAATCGGGCGTCACGCCTGGCCATCTCGACCCGGAGGTCGGTTACGCTGGATTCAACAGTGTCGACTTTGGATTCCAGTTTCCCGATGGCGTCAAACAACGGCTGCTGCATCTGGGCGATTGCCTTGACGGTTGCCATTCTCTGCTTCTCGGGAATACCCACTTCTTCAAGGGTACTTAAAGCACCCGTAATTGCATCGGTCTTCATTGTAACTTCCTCAGGTCAAGAATTGAAATGAACATGAGGAGAAAGACCGGCCCGCCAGGGGATATCTCCCCATGCGGGCTGTAGGGACGAAGCCCTGGATTGAGTAGTAGCACCAGGCCCGAAGGCCGCACATGCGAGGGTGCTGACATGTGCAGGGTGCAGCTTGAGGTGCTGCGTCCCATTGCATGAAAGAATATCAGGCTTCCCGTTCAGTTGAAAGAAGCCATCGGGAGGTGCTGCCCATCGAGGCCATTTTCCTCTTCGATGAACCGGAAGCCTTGAAACTCATCGTCATCGGGCACACGCGAGGAATGGATGCCCAGCGTGATATAGAACCCATTCACCTCCGAACCGATCACCAGTGCCGATCCATCGGTGAACTGGATCCGGTAGGTACCTTCATCCTCGACGATCCTGTCCTGTTCCTCCGTTTCCGGATCCGGCATTTCCAGTGTTGACGTGATGTTCGCGCTGGCCTTGTCGACCATCCGCTGGATCAATTCCTGATGCAGCCTGGACAGGACCTTCGCCTCTTCCTCGCGGATGGTCTGCAACCATTCCTCCGCCTCAACGCGGTCGGGTCTCATGCTGATGAATCTGGTATATGCCTCTGATTTTTTCATGTCACGTTTCGGGTGGAGGACAGAATGAATTGGAGTCTTCGGGATCCGTGTTTCCCACATCTTTCCCACCGGCTCCGCATGCGTGGGGCGCTGCTCCGCCCGTGGAAAAGTGTGGAAAACCGGGGCCCGGGAACCGGACAAGAACTGCCTGCCGGCGCCACAACGGCTATGCCGCCAGTTCCCTCCGCACCTTGGCGAGGTCGTAGGCATTTTGCAGACGCAGCCAATGTTCCGCAGTACTCCAACCCATCGACTCCAATGCAATGGCCACCCTTGCTGACATGGCTATGCGACCTTCCAGCAGCCGATACAGGTTACTTCGGTCAATTCCGATGCGTTCCGCTATGCGTGTAACTGGTTCCCCACTGGCTTCCACGGAATCCCGCAGGCACTCCCCGGGATGGCAGGGAATTTCGATTGATCTGTCTGGTTTGCTCATCTGTACTGCCCTCTAGTGATAGTCCATGAAGTCAATATCCACGGCCTCGTCCTCCTCAAAACGGAAAACCACTCGCCAGTTGTGAGTGACCCGGATACTCCAGTACCCGGCAAGGTCGCCCGTCAGTGGATGCAACCGAAAGCCGGGATCGGTGAGATCTGCCGGTCGCTCCGCCATGTTCAACCGGGACAGGATACGGGGGCAAGTCTGCCCGCCTGCTCTGACGGAATCCCTCGCCTTTCGCTGCCTGCTGAACGCCAGAATCGCCGCAATGCCCTGTGCTTGATCTTCACGATGCACACCATACAACAATGTCACGTCATGAGCAAAGATGTTTCCCCCACGTTTCCCACCGGCTTCGCATGCCTGGTGGCTGCTCCGCCCGTGGAAAACAGGGGAAAACCGTGCCCGAGGGCAATCGCCGGCGCCCCCCATGGACCGGAAAGACCTGACCTCAGAAGTCGTCCAGCCCCTCAATGCCCCCGATCAGGGCGCGCTGGGTGGACAGCCGGGCTCGATATAGCCCACCGTGGTGGTGATGTTCGTGTGCCCCAGGGAGAGCAGCTGGACTCCGCCGTTGCTGGTGATGTCGCCGCCGCTGAAACTGGCTTCCACCTTACGTCTCCTTACGCATTATCCGGGCTAGTCTTCGTTGGTTTGGCGGCGGCCTTCGAGGGTTTTGCGGCAATCCTCGCTGGCTTCTTTGTACTCTTCACCGGTTCAGACATGGTCCTCGTGGGACTCATGGCGGCCTTCGAGGGTTTTGCGGCAATCCTCGCTGGCTTCTTTGTACTCTTCACCGGTTCTGACATGGTCCTCGTGGGACTCATGGCAGCCTTCGGGGATTTTGCGGCAATCCTCGCTGGCTTCTCTGCAGACTTCACCGGTTCAGGCGTAGTCCTCGTGGGACTCATGGCAGCCTTCGGGGATTTTATGGCAACCCTCGCAGATTCTGAGGCAACCAAGCAGTTGGTATCTGTCAGATTGCAGGCATCATCAAAGAATTTGGAGGACAAATCCCCGAAGACATTGATGTCGGCGATCCACAGGTCGGAGATTTCCTTGCCAATATCAATTTGTTGTTCGACATAGGCATTGAAATCATCCATGTCGCGTACTTCAAGACCCGCATTGAAGCTGTCCAGACAAAACTTTGCATAGACATTGAAGCTGGTGACCTGCAAGTTGAAGACCCTCTCGGCATTCTGGATCATCAACTTGTTGAACGCCATCGCCGTGGCCTTTGCATCTTCCAGCTGTTTGTTTTCGATAAATATTTCCATGATAAATCACATACCTGAAATGTAATGATGAATACTCAAAGTGTATTGTGCGACGCAGCATAACCAATTTATTTGTGCAATGCAATAAATTCGGCAGGCATGTGTTCAACACAATTGGGGCAATCCGGGAGAGCATGCGCATGGTTTCCTCCGCAAGCCGGTTCCAAGCGGGAAACAGAAGTTCCACTGCAAGCTACAAGCGGGTGATGTGGTTCCTTGGGGTTTTCATGTTGCTGGAACAGGCATGGGCTGATTTATCTCAATCTTCGAAGCCTGGAAATTTATTCGGAAACAATCATGTTGCGCCGCACAAACAACTGAGCTATGCTGCGCTGCACAATGCCTTGATATTGACATCCTTTTCAACAGGAGATTGACCATGGAAACAGCAAATGGAAACAACCAGTCAGAAAACTATGTGGCGCCGATTGTTGCACTCAACAGGCTGGTGATCAGGAACACCAAGGAAGCCATCAACATGCAAATCACCTGTTCTCGGGCATACACAAGGATGGGGCTGGACAACCTGGACGCCTCACTGGGAGTAGGCGGTGCCGATGGCCTGATTGATTATGCAGCAAGGCACCAGGGCATGGCCAGGGAATTCACTGCCAGAGTGGTTGCGGATACCAGGAATTTTCTTGAGTTCAATGCAAGATTCTTCAAAGAAGCCTGCACTCTGGCCAGCGCAGGCATGAAGACTTCCGATGCTGATGGAGACGATGGAAGGGCCTCTAAACGAGCAGATGATTCAGGAAATGGAAAACCTGGTGTCCACTATGAAAGTTTCATTCACAGGAATATTGCAAAAGCGCAAGACACGCACGAAGCCCCGAACGCTGCGACCATCGATCTGTTGGCTTCGTATACTCCCGATGCCCGTACCCTGGAATGTGCCGGCCGGGCACGGATGCGACACACGAAAGGATCCGCTGAGGACCGGGTTTCGTATCGTCCTTACCCCGGGAAACTGGAGGAGTATATTCGTCTTGAGGACGGCACCACGTTGCTGCTGCGCCCCGTCCGACCGGAGGATGGGCCCGCGTTTCGGGACCTGTTTGCCCACCTCTCAGAAGATGCTGTACAGCTGCGGTTCTTCAGCCCGAAGAAGGAATTGTCCCAGCCAACGGTTGCACGAATGACTCGGGTCGACTACGACCGGGAAATAGCTCTCGTGCTGGCGGAGCCTGGACCATCCGGAAAAGCGGCGGTGCATGCTGTTGTGCACCTCATCACGGTTCCAGGCGACGCCCGAGCCGAATTTGCGATCATGGTTCGCAGCGACATGACCGGACGTGGCTTGGGTTCGCTTCTGATGGACCGTATCATCGCCTATGGAAAGGCGCGTGGACTCAGGGAGATCTTCGGCGGAGTACTGCGGGCAAATACTCGGATGCTCAAGGTCTGTGAACGGTTCGGGTTTTCACGGCGGCAGTGCCAGGATGATCCGGGTGTCGTTGAAGTGCGGCTCATGATTTAACCTGAACTTCACAGCCTCTTCCCCCCATTTTCCTTCTGCAAGTCCTTGAAGTAAAGCGGATTATTCCGGTTTCATGGGTTTTGGTGCCTGTCTCTATGTTGCCATAACATAATCCGTGTCCTACCACATCGATATCGTCCCCAACCAGACCGACAAACCCGCCATCCTGTTCCGCCAGGCCTGTCGGGAAGGCAAACGCATCCGCCGCAGGACACTCGCCAATCTCTCCCGCTGGCCCCCGGAGTTGGTCGAGGCGTTGCGCGCCGTGCTCCAGGAGGCGGTGGTGCATCAGGAACTCGGTGACCTGTTCCGTCTGCGCCGGGCCTTGCCCCATGGCCATGTGGCGGCGGTGCTGGGCGTCTGTCACCAGATCGGCCTGACCCGGCTGTTGCATCGGCAGGCCTCGCGGCATCGGACATTGGCCCTCGCGGGGGTGGTCTCGCGTCTTCTGTCACCCGGGTCCAAGCTCGCGGGTGCCCGGACGCTGTCTCCACCCAGTGCTTCCCACAGTCTCGGCGCGCTGCTTGGGACCGGTCCGGTCCACGGCAACGAGATGCTGGCGATGCTCGACTGGCTGGCCGGGCGTCAACCATGGATTGAACAGAGCCTGACACGACGACATCTGACCGCCGGGACACTGATCCTGTATGACGTCTCATCAAGTTACCTGGAGGGGACTCACTGTCCGCTGGCCGCCTATGGGTACAACCGGGACGGCAAGCGCGGCAAACCACAGATTGTGTATGGGCTGTTGTGCAGTGCCGACGGTTGTCCGCTGGCGATCGAGGTCTTTGAGGGCAACACCGCGGACCCGACCACGGTAGCGCAACAGGTCCAGAAAATACAGCGTCGCTTCGGGATCGATCGGGTGGCACTGGTCGGGGATCGGGGGATGTTGACCACGGCGCGGATTCAACAGGACCTGATCCCCGCGGGGCTCGACTGGGTCTCGGCGCTCAAGACCACGGACCTGCGTAAGCTGGTGGCCCGGTCCGATGGCAAGGCGGCGGTGGAGCCGCAGGTCCTGGTGGACGACACCGTGGCCGAGATCGTGCATCCGGACTTTTCCGGTGAACGGCTGCTTGTGTGTCTCAATTCAAGGTTGCGCGCAGAGCGGGCACGCAAGCGCGAGGCGTTGCTCGAGGCCACCGAGTCCATCCTGTTGCACATCCAGCAGATCGTCCGTCGCAAGGGGTCGCGGTTACGCGGTGCGGTGGCGATTGCCCGGCGGGTCGGGCGGGAAGCCAACCACCGGAAGGTGGAGAAGCACTTCGAGATCACGATCACGGACGATGACCTGACCTTTACCCGTCGAACGGACCGGATCGAGGCCGAGGCAAGGTTGGACGGCCTCTATGTGGTGCGTACCAACCTCGACGCCGAGGCGCTGTCGGCCGAGGACGCGGTGTGGGCCTACAAGCGCCTCGGCCGGGTCGAACGGGCCTTTCGCAACCTCAAGACCGGACATCTGGAGGTTCGTCCCCTCTATGTGTACCATCCGACCCGGGTGCGGGCTCATGTGTTCCTGTGTCTGCTGGCCCTGTATGTGCAGTGGCATCTGCGTCGCAAACTGGCGCCGTTGTTGTTCGAGGATGAACAGCCCGATCAGGTTCGGGAACACGGTGCCTCGCCGGTCGAAAGGGCGCGGGTCTCCGACTCGGCCAAACGCAAGGCCGCGAGCAAAAGAACCGAGGACGGCCTCGGGGTGTCGAGTCTTGATACCCTGTTGGATCACCTGGCTACGCTGACCCTCAACGAGGTAGTGATGCCGGCTCAACCCAACCGGCCGCTGATCCTGCTGGCCGAGGCCACGCCGCTACAGCGAAAGGCCTTTGAACTGCTCAATGTCGATCCCAGTCCCGGTGCAGATGTTGCCATAAGCCGTACACCCTGAATCTGCCCACATCCCTTGGGGGATAAGGGATCTCACTGAATTTGGGCGGTGAAGGCGGGTGGCGCCCATCATCGCCCATGAGGTGGAAACGAAGGGATCCGTTCCGTTGTTCATCGACGCCACGGGGATCGAGGTGGACGGACACCGGTTCGAGCGGACGGGGAAGGACGACAACGGCAACCGTGGGTACTGTGGATTGGGGGATATACGGGGAGACGGATTGAACAAGTACACTACACAATCCATCTGGAATCAGCCGACCGAAATCGTCCGGTAGCACGGAATCAATTCAACATTACTGGATTGTCTGCTTGATCCGCCGCAGACGGATCGATGCGGAAACCGTCACCTGGTGCCCGGGAAACCGCTCCAGGATATTCTCGAAGGTGTTCGCCGCCTCATCGTAGGCGCCGATGTCGTACTGAATGTAACCCACCTTGAGCATTGCTTCCGGCACACGGGAACTTCCCGGGTGCCGTTGGACAAGTGTACGAAAGCCATTCAGTGCCGCCTCGAATTCCCTGGTAACGTAGTACGCCTCGGACATCCAGTACAGGGAATCATCGGCCAACTGGCTTTCGGGCCAGGTGTTCACGAGGGCCTGGAACTGCTCTATGGCATCCTGGTACCTGCTCTGTTTGAGCGCCTCGAACGCGGTGTCGTAGGCATCCTGTTCGTTCAGGGAAACACTGCCGACAGGGGTAGCGTCCGGTTCTGGGCGAGCGCTGGAAACGGCCACGGTGTCGACGGAATCCGTACCGCCGGCCTGGCCGTCATCATCTTCAGATGCCTCACCCGGGAGCGTCTGCTCAGCCACAGCCCCCTCGGCACCTGTGACCACATCGGTTGTGCCATCCTCTATGGCCTCGCCTTCGGTCAGGGCTTCTTCCGAGGGGGGCAACGTAATTGATGCCAATGCTTCCAGGCGAGCCAGGAAATCCTGTTGGTTCTGTTCAAGGTCGGTCAAGCGGCGGTCCATGTCCAGGATGAAATCCTGTTGCCGCCGCGAGGCGATCTCCTGCTTGAAGTGCATCTCCTCCACCCGGTTCCGGAGAACTTTCAGTTCCTCCTTGAGGGCGGTGAGTTCATACAGCGCCCGGATCATCTCGAAGTTCGGCTGCGGCACCGGTTGAACCGACTGTTGCTGCACTTGCGCCACCTTCACCTGGGATTCCACCAACACAGGCTCCGCGGCGAGGATGGGGGAAGTCCCCCACTTCATGAGGATCATTGCCGCTGACAAGGAAGATACAACTGTTATTCGCCATCCTGCACAGTCTGACGGGTTGAATATTGACATGTTCCTGCCTCGCATCTTCAGGCCCATGGACTACCAGGCCATAGGCTGCATGTATGTGTCAATTCCACGATCAAAGCCGTACCCTTCCGCATGATCCGCTAGGTCCATCCAGGCCCGGTTGCCCGCTGGCAATACGACTTGACTGGCGGGCCGTCGACAGGTGTTGATCCTATACGACGTCCGTCCATGCCCGGATTACTGGTAGAGTATCTCCACCCGCCGGTTAAGGGCCCACGCGGCCTCGTCGCTCCCCAGCGCCACCGGTCGTTCCTCGCCATAGGACACAATTTGTATCTGGCTTGGACTCACTCCCCGGACTTCCAGGATATTGGCCACGGATTTGGCGCGGTCTTCTCCCAGTGCCAAGTTGTATTCCCGGGTCCCCCGTTCATCCGCGTGTCCTTCCAGAATAATCTGAATGCCGGGATTGGAAGCCAGGTGCTGGGCATGAGCCTGCACCACGGTCTCGGCCTCCAGGGTCAAAAGGCTGCTGTTGTATTCAAAATACACAATTCGCTTGTCCAGCAAACTGCTGTCGCCGCCCTCGTCGATGAGGGTCGCCTCATCGGCCTGTTCTCCGGCGGCTTCACCACCAAGTCCACTGACAACCGGCTCCGTATCATCCTCGGGAATTCCCGCAGTGCTGGCTCCGGCCGTGCCATCCACTACCTCAATCTCGGTATACTCGTCCACGGTATCCACGGGTGCACGTCCGCCACAGCCTGAAAGTATCACACCCACACAGGCGAGCAGGAGATAGGAAAGTAAGTTGCGCATATTTGCCTCTACAGTTTGCGGTTAAAGGGGGACCACACTGGTTCTCTGACGGAACCCTGCTGGAATCGCAGGGATTTCTTTACCAAGCCGTCCGTAGACACCACGGCCAGCAGGCTTTTACCACCCTGTTGGGTGGCATAGATGATCATTTCACCGTTGGGAGCGAAGGCTGGGGATTCATCCTGCGTGGTATCGGTCAACTCTCTTACAGTTCCGGTTCGATCCTCGTTCGAGTATATCCCAACTCGAAAACCGTTTCCCTGATCCGTGATCAGGACGATGCTTTTCCCGTCCGGCGAATAGGAAGGTCCGGCGTTGTACAGCCCGGTCGTGAGTCTTCGCGGTTCTCCGCCCGCCACGGACATCTCATACAACTGAGGGGGGCCGGCACGTCCCGAGGCGAACACCAGCATCCTGCCGTCCGGAGAAAACGAGGCCTCGGTATCGATGGACGGATGGCTGGTCATACGCCGCAGGCTGCCGTTGTCCAGGCTATAGATATATATATCGGGGTTACCATCCTTCGACAGGGTGATGGCGAGGCGCCGCCCGTCGGGCGACCAGGACGGCGCACTGTTGATGCCCTGGAATGCGGATATGAGCTCCCGTTCACCACTCCAGACATTCTGCACGTAAATCACGGAGTGTTTCTTTTCAAAAGAGACATAACTGATCCAGTTCCCGTCTGGAGACCACGCCGGGGACAGTATGGGTTCCGATGACTGGAGTACTGTCTTCGGGTTGTGGCCGTCGGAGTCTGCAATCTGCAGCTTGAATATCTGGTTCGGATCCTCACCCTCAACATGCACATAGGCAATCTTTGTGTCAAAAGCGCCGGGCTTCCCAGTGAAATGCTGGAAAATAAGATCGCTGATCTGGTGCGACACCTTCCGGATTTGGTTTATCGGTACCAGGAACTTCTGTCCCACCAGTTGCCGTTCGCGAAAAACGTCAATCAGGCGAAAACGCACCTCGTACTGCCCGTTGCCGATGTTGATCACCTTTCCCACCACCAGGACCTCGGCCTTGATCAGACGCCAGTCCTTGTACTGCAACGATTTCAGGTCCGTCGGCTGGCTGAGAAAGGTCTCCCGCGAAATGGGGTCGAACTTGCCGCTGATTCCCAGATCGGACTGGATGATGTCTGCCGGCAAATGCTCCAGGCCATCGACGCCCTGAAGTCCGAAGGGCACGACCGCGATCGGAATACCGGCCTCCACCCCTTTCTTGACCTCGATGGTAAACTCCGCTGTTGCCCTGCAGGGCACAAGTAGCAGCAACACCAGTACAAGGGCAGACCTGCCATCGAACTGAGACACAATTCTGAAAATCTTACTCATCCGGGTTGAATTCAATACGAAACTCTTTGATGTGGTCATAATACTCCGGTTCTTTCGGAATTGGCAAAGGCGAGGCCTTCTTGACCGCCAATTCTGCGGATTCGTCGAATCGAGTGTCCCCGCTGCTCTCGACAATGCGGGCATTCTGCACTTCCCCGTTGCGGCCCACCCGCAGTTTGATCACCACCTTCAGTCCGCGAACGTCCCCCGGGCGGCGCCAGTTTTCTTCGATGGAGGAGCGAATCCGGCCTGCCGCGGCGGACAGGGCATTGGCCGCGTCTTTCTCCGTTTGAGCCGCTAGACGGGCCTCGTGCTCCGCGGCAAGCTGCTCTTTCAACTTCTGCTCGGCCAGTAGGCGTTCGGCCTCCTCCTTGCGCTTCCGCTCTTCCTCGGCCTTGCGCTTTCTCTCGGCCTCCTCCTTTTGCTTCCGCTCCTCCTCGGCCTTGCGCTTTCTCTCGGCTTCCTCCTTTTGCTTCCGCTCCTCCTCGGCCTTGCGTTTTCTCTCGGCTTCCTCCTTTTGCTTCCGCTCCTCCTCGGCCTTGCGCTTTCTCTCGGCTTCCTCCTTTTGCTTCCACTCCTCCTCGACCTTGCGCTTTCTCTCAGCCTCCTCCTTTTGCTTCTGCTCTTCCTCGGTCTTGCGTTTTCTCTCGGCCTCCTCCTTTTGCTTCTGCTCTTCTTCCTGGCGTCTGCGTTCCTCTTCCTGCCTTTGCCGCTCTTCCTCGGCGCGCTGCTCCTTCAACGCCTGCCGCTCTCTCTCGCAAAGCCCGTCGAGGTCGTGATTCACCTCCCCTGACATTTCCTCTTCCAGAACCAGCTTCTCACAGTTGCTGAGTATGGATTCCCGTCGCTTGCGTGCCTCCTCCTCGCGCTTCTGCTCCTCGGCCAGACGCTGCTCCTCTTCCTTGCGTTTGCGTTCCAATTCCTCCAGTTTGCGTTTCTCTTCTTCCCTGTTCCTGTCCAGATCCTGCTGATTCACCACGACCGCCTGCACGGGCCTGCCCTCGGCTTCAAGCCTTTCCTGATGGATACCGAGGCCAAAAAAAATGAGATAGATGATTACGCCATGAATGAACAGGGTAAACAGGGCAGCCCTGGTCCAGGATCCAATCCTTCGCAGTCTTTCTCTGATCAAGTTCCCGGCATCTCGGTCACCAGCCCAACAGACTCCACCCCGGCTTTCTGCAAGAGCACCATGGCTTCCACCACGTAACCATAGTTCGCCTTGGCGTCCCCCCTCACCAGGAATGGCAGATCCGGATTTCGCGTCAGCACAGCCCTGACTTGCCGGGTCGCATCCTCTGGATTCCGCACAGGCTCCTCGTTATCGTTGATATACAGGTTGCCTTCAAAATCCACGGTCACCACGAACGGTTCTTCCTCGTCGCTGGGAAAGACCTCCGCTGCCGATTCCGGCAAATCCACCTTGACCCCCGTGCTGAGCAATGGGGCAGTGATCATGAAGATCACCAGCAAGACCAGCATGACATCGATATACGGCACCACGTTGATCTCACCCATGAGACGTTTCTTGCGACCGTAGCGTGTCTGGCTCATTGGACCTTGTGCGAAATGTCCTGGCGATTGACGATACTGACGAACTCCTCCATGAACACTTCGTAACGGGTGGTCAGCTTTTCCGCAATATGGGCGAACCGGTTGTACGCCACGACCGCCGGTATGGCCGCGAACAGGCCCATGGCCGTCGCGATCAGCGCCTCGGCGATGCCCGGCGCCACCGTGGCGATGGTAACCTGCTGCTGGATGCCCAGTTGCATGAAGGAATTCATGATCCCCCAGACGGTGCCGAACAGGCCGATATACGGACTGATCGAGCCGACGGTGGCGAGGAAGGACAGGTTGGTTTCCAGATGATCAACTTCCCGGCTCAGCGCCACCCGCATGGAGCGATGTACGCCATCCACCATTTCCGTGCGGTTCACATGGGTCTTCTGTACCAGCCGGTTGTATTCCCGGTACCCTGCAATGAAAATGTTGACGATGCCCTCGCTGACACCCTCATTACTCCATTTCTGGTGGATCCGGCTCATTTCCCCGCCCGACCAGAACTCGTCCTCGAAGGTGTCGGCAATGCGCATGTACCGATTGTAGGAACTGCGCTTGCGATCGATCATGAACCACGATATCACGGAGGCAAGAAAGAGGATCAGCATCACGGCCTGTACCAACCAGCTGGCGCCGAGGACCAGGTGAAGTATGGACAGTCCTCCATCCGGGTTGACGGGTATATTGATAGGCATTTTGTTTCTCGGGGTTGCCTTGATCGGGGTATTGGGACTCCGGCGGATGAATGTCCGGGATCGGCGGCCTATTGTATCCGGTGCCTGACCAGGACTTGCCAGACGATGTCGGGTATTCTGCACGGTGAGAAAGTGTCGCCACTGAGAATACCCAGGCGGACCTGCCCTTCCACGAGCAGGTCTTCACCGCGAAGGACGCGATGGATGAAGGTCACCGAGGCGCCGCGCATTTCATCCACTTCCAGGGTCACGCTGATCATGTCATCAAGTATCGCCGGCTTGCGGTAGCGCAGTCGGGCTTCGGTAACCACGAACACTGCGTTGTGCTCATCCCTGATGACGGTCAGCGGCAGACCCGCCGCGCGCAGGCAGGCGTTGCGGGCCCGTTCCATGTAGGCAAGGTAGTTGGCGTAATACACCACGCCTGCAGCATCGGTATCCTCATAATTGATTGTTACCGGCAGTGAAAAGACGGGCTCAGTGGCCATTTCTACCACCCCACGTTGCAATGTATAGCCGTCGGATGAACCGTTGCTGAATGACGCGGGATGCCGGTCATTTTCCGTCACCCCCATCCGGTACCAGTTGCTGCTGCCGACCAGCGACGTCTCCGGGCATCTCAATACCCAGGTGGCGCCAGGCAGTGCTTGTCGCCATTCGGCCCCGGGAGGTCCGCATGAGGAATCCCTGCTGGATCAGGTAGGGTTCCACCACGTCCTCAATCGTGTCACGTTCCTCGCCGATGGCCGCAGAGATGCTGTCGATACCCACCGGGCCACCGTCGAACTTGGTCATGATGGCCAGCAGCATGCTGCGATCCAGGGAGTCAAGACCGTACCGGTCCACTTCCAGCATGTCCAGTGCGGCATCCGCGACTTCCCGGTTGACGAACCCATCCGAACGGACCTCGGCATAATCGCGAACCCGCCTGAGCAGCCGGTTCGCGATTCTCGGGGTGCCGCGCGAACGGGCCGCCACGGCCTGCACGCCGCCGTTGTCGAACGACAGCCCGAGGAGCTGCGCCGAGCGTTCGACGATACGCCCCAGCTCCTCGATGGTGTAGAACTGGAGTCTGTGGACAATACCGAAACGGTCCCTCAGCGGTGAGGTCAGCAATCCGGCCCTGGTGGTGGCGCCCACCAGGGTAAACGCCGGCAGATCCAGCTTGATGGATCGCGCTGCGGGACCCTCGCCGATCATGATGTCGAGCCGGTAGTCCTCCATGGCGGGATACAGGATCTCCTCGATGGCGGGGCTCATGCGATGGATTTCATCAATGAACAGCACATCATTGGGTTCGAGGTTGGTGAGTATCGCCGCCAGATCTCCTGCCTTCTCCAGCACCGGTCCGGATGTCTGGCGAAGCCGGGCTTCCATCTCCCTCGCGACAATGTTGGCCAGAGTGGTTTTCCCCAGCCCCGGGGGACCGAAGACCAGCACGTGATCCAGCGCCTCGCCGCGTTTACGGGCGGCATGGATGAAGATTTCCAGCTGCTCCCTCGTGCGCGGCTGACCGATGAAGTCATCAAGCCGGGTAGGGCGAAGACTGCGGTCCAGCATCTGCTCCTGCGGTGAATCGGCGCTGGTATCGGGGGACAACAGGGGATTGGCCTTGTTCATGTTCCTGGCTACTATCTGTTGCTGAGCGCCTTGAGGGCAAGCCTGATCAGGTCTTCACGACCATCACACTGCTCCTCTACCGCACGGACTGCCCGGTTTGCGTCGGAGGTACGGTAGCCCAACGCTACCAGGGCACCCACGGCGTCATCAACCGGGTTATGCACGGACTTCCCGGTCGGAGAATCCCCGCCGCCCGCCTCCTCCAGAATATCCAGATCGATCCGGTCACGCAGGTCGAGAAGCATCCGCTCGGCGGTCTTCTGACCGATTCCCGGCACGACCGTCAGCGATCTGGCGTCCTGACGGCGTACACACTGGACAAACTGGCCGACGGTCAAGGTAGACAGGATGGCAAGTCCAACCCTGGGCCCCACGCCGCTGACCTTGAGCAGATTCCTGAACAGTCCCCTCTGGGAAGGGTCGGAGAAACCGAACAGGAGATGAGCATCCTCCCGCACCAGCAGGTGGGTAAACAGGGAAACCTCCTCCTGCTCGTCCGGCAGATCGTAGAACGTGGTCATGGGAGCCTCCAACTCGTATCCTACACCGCCCACGTCCAGTACCAGGAAGGGGGGCATTTTCTGCAACAGGGTCCCCCGCAAGAATCCGATCATTGCACTATCCCCTGCTTCAGCCGGCTGTTCACCTCGGTGGTGTGAACATGGCAGATCGCGCAGGCCAGCGCATCGGCAGCATCCTTGCCCGGAGAGGCACGAAGCCCCAACAGGATGCGCACCATGTGCTGCACCTGGTCCTTGGTGGCACCGCCGGATCCCACCACCGCACGCTTGATCTGCAGCGCGCTGTATTCCACCACGCCGCAGCCCCCGTTCACAGCGGAACAGATGGCACTGCCGCGGGCCTGCCCGAGAACCAGCGCGGAACGGGCATTGTTGGCAACAAACACCTGCTCCACGGCCACCATGCTCAGGGAGTACTCCACAACCAGGTCAGCCACCCGGCGGTAGATTGCACCCAGCCGGTCCGGCAGGGGTCCGTCACCAAGGCGCAGGTTTTCGCTGTACAGGGCAATGAGACTCTGATTACTGGATTCCACAATGCCAAGACCGGTGACTCGGGAACCCGGGTCGATTCCCAGCACTCGCATCAGGCTTCAACAAAACTGGCGTTGGTGAACACGTCCTGTACATCATCCAGTTCCTCCAGCGCACCGACCAGTCTGATGATCTTTTCCGTGTCCCCGCCGGAAATCTCGGTCTCGGTAGTCGGCCGCTGGATGACCTCCGCCATCTCGGGCACCATGCCGGAATCGCGAAAGGCCTGTTCAACCTGGTGCAGGTCTTCCGGAGAGGTGGTGACCTCGGTGATACCATCCTGGCTTTCGATATCCTCGGCGCCGGCTTCCAGCGCGATCTCCATGATCCGCTCCTCATCTTCACCGTCCGAAAACACGATGGAGCCGACCTTGCTGAACAGGTACACCACCGAACCGTCGGTGCCCAGGTTGCCTCCGTGCTTGCTGAATGCGTGCCGAACCTCGCTCACGGTACGGTTGCGGTTGTCGGTAGAGGTTTCCACCAGTACGGCGACGCCGCCGGGGCCGTAACCCTCGTAGCGGATATCCTCGTAATCCACTCCGTCCAGTTCGCCGGCACCGCGTTTGGTTGCGCGGTCGATGGTGTCCCGGGTCATGTTTGCAGCCAACGCCTTGTCGATGGCCGCGCGCAACCTGGGATTGGCGTCAGGATCACTGCCGCCGATACGGGCGGCCACGGTGATCTCCTTGATGATCTTGGTGAATATCTTGCCCCGCTTGGCGTCCTGTGCAGCTTTACGGAACTTGATGTTGGCCCATTTGCTGTGACCTGCCATGGGGGAAACGGGTATACCTGGATGGAAGGGGATTCGCCCCCGGAGCGTGTTCCGAAGGCCGAAAATTCGGCCCGGAGTTTAGCATATTCAAGACCCCCTGCGGGACCGGACCGCCGACCGCTGCCGGCATCCTGCGCCGGGTACCTACCCGGCGCGGGGTTTTCGCACCGTGAGGGCCAGTTCCCTAAGTTGCCGGGCATCCACCTCGCCCGGGGCCTCGGTGAGGAGGCAGGACGCTTTCTGGGTCTTGGGGAAGGCGATCACGTCACGAATGGAATCCTCTCCACCCATCATCGCCACGAGCCGGTCGATGCCGAATGCGATGCCGCCGTGGGGGGGCGCGCCGTATCGGAGCCCATCCAGCAGGAAGCCGAACTTCCGACGCGCCTCCTGCCCGTCGATCCCCAGCACGCCGAGGACCTTCCGCTGCAGGTCGGAACGATGGATGCGAATGGATCCTCCCCCGAGTTCAGTACCGTTCAGCACCAGGTCATAGGCGCGGGAGAGCACCTTGCCGGGATCGCTTTCCAGCAGGTGCTCGTCGGAATCCCTTGGCGCGGTGAACGGATGATGCAGGGAATCCCAGCGTTTTGCTTCCGGATTCCACTCCACCAGCGGAAAATCCACCACCCAGAGCGGCTTCCAGCCCGGCTGCACCATTCCGAGATCCCGTCCGATGCGCAACCTGAGCGCGCCCAGGGCGTCGTTGACGACCCGGGCGGTGTCCGCACCGAAGAAAATGACATCCCCCGGGTTCGCGCCACACCGCTCCATGATCTCGGCCAATACCCCGTCCGGCAGGAACTTGAGGATCGGCGACTTGAGCCCGTCCCTTCCCGTATTCGTATCGTCGACCCTGATGTATGCGAGCCCCCTTGCCCCGTACTGCCCGACGAATCCGGTGTATTCATCGATCCTGGCCCGGGACAGGCTGCCGCCCCCCGGCACCCGCATCGCCGCCACCCGGCCGTCCGGATCCCGGGCGGGCCCCGAGAACACCTTGAACTCCACGTCGCCCATGAGGTCCGTGATCTCGGTCAATTCCATGTCCACGCGAAGATCCGGGCGGTCAGTGCCGTAGCGCGACACGGCCTCCCGGTAGCTCATCCTCGGCACGGGATCCGGCAATTCCACCTCCAGAATGCCGTGAAACAGTTCCCTGATCATGGTCTCCATCAGGGTGATGATCCCGTCCTCGTCCGTGAAGGATACCTCCACGTCGAGCTGGGTGAATTCCGGCTGGCGGTCCGCGCGCAGATCCTCGTCTCGGAAGCACCGGGCCACCTGGTAGTAGCGTTCGAACCCAGCCACCATGAGGAGTTGCTTGAACAGTTGCGGTGATTGCGGCAAGGCGAAAAACTCCCCGGGATGGGTGCGGCTGGGCACGAGGTAGTCCCGGGCGCCTTCCGGGGTTGAGCGGGTCAGCATCGGGGTCTCGATGTCCACGAATTCCCGCTCGTTGAGGAACCGGCGCAGTTCGCTGACGATGCGGTGACGCAACCGGATGTTGCTCTGCATCGTCGCCCGGCGCAGGTCGAGAAAGCGGTACTTCAGCCGGACAGATTCACTGATCTCGTCGTCATCCACCTGGAACGGCAGCGCTTCCGATGTCGCCAGTACCCGGATGGAATCGGCCAACACCTCCACCGTGCCGGTGGGCAAATCGGGATTGTCCGTTCCTGTCGGCCGCCTGCGCACCCGGCCGGTCACCTCGAGGACGAATTCATTGCGTGCATCCTCGGCCACGGCGAACGGTTCCGGGCAGTCCGGATCCGCTACCACCTGCACACATCCTGACCGGTCCCGGAGATCGATGAAGATGACGCCGCCGTGGTCCCGCCGGCTGAGCACCCAGCCGTTGAGGACGGTGATCTGGTCAATGTCTGATTCGGCGACCCGGCCGCAAAGGTGTGTGCGCATGGGGAGGTGATGATTGGTTTGGACTGCTTCCGCGCCCGGCGCCTGCAGGCCCGGGGACGCCCGGTCAGTACTCGTGAACGATTTCCGCTGCGACCGGAACCGTCAGGCAGCCTTGCTCTGGTCCGGGGAACCGGACTTCGTCTTATCGGACTTCCCGGATCCCGTTTTCCCTGCCGTGTCGCCGGCGGGCTTCTTCCCGCCGCCGTCCGGACCGGTTTCGTCCTTGGCGGGCTTGCTGCCGCTGTTCTTGAAGTCCGTTTCGTACCAGCCGGTGCCCTTGAGGCGAAAGCCGGCGGCGGAGATCAGTTTCTTCAGCGCGGGCTCGTTGCAATCCGGGCAACTAACCAGCGGCGCATCGTTGATTTTCTGCAGTACTTCGATCCGGTGGTCGCAGGACTGGCACTGGTA
Source organism: Candidatus Poriferihabitaceae bacterium (assembly GCA_965213885.1). Lineage (GTDB taxonomy): Bacteria > Pseudomonadota > Gammaproteobacteria > Arenicellales > Poriferihabitantaceae > VYFG01. The sequence goes on along the minus strand of OZ243919.1, from coordinate 634,609 downwards.
CTCGTAGAATGGCATCGTTCGGTATCCCTGGAAATCACGGAAGCCAGGTCATGGACGACCGCGGATTATACCCAAATCGAGGGTTTTCATGGGGGTTTGGGGCTGGAATTTAAAGTGCCCGCAACCGAATCAGGAACCAACCGCCTCCTGGATGCGCCGGTCCCTCGCATCGCCCACCCAGTCAAGACCGGGTTCGCGCCCGGAGACCGGCCGCCCCTCCTTGTCGACACAGTAGCGTCCGAAAACCACGACCTCGAAAACCGCGCCATGGCTCCGCATCAGGGTATGCTCGAACAGCATGCTGCGCTGGACTTTCGCACCCGACTCCAGATGGCAGCCATGGGAGATCCAGCTCGGCCCCTGGATTTCGCATCCACCCTCGATCCGGGAGTTGGCCCCGATGTAGACCGGTCCCTCGATGAGAACGTTATCCCAGTCCACGTTGACATTGAGCCCTGTCCAGACCTGGGGAAGGACTTCCCTGCCCGGCATCTCGATGCCCCGCAGGGTGCCGCGCATCAGCTGCTGGTTGGCCTCCCAGTAGTCGCTGATGCGGCCGATATCCACCCAATGGAACGGCAGTTCGATGGCGCCGAATGCGACCCCGTCCTCGATCAGGGACGGCAGCAGCTGCCCGCCGATATCGTACACGGTTCCGCCTGGAATCCGTTCGATGATTTCCGGCTCGAACAGGTAGATTCCCGTGTTGACCAGGGTGGATCTGGCTTCGCCCACGCGGGGCTTTTCCTGAAACGACGCGACGAATCCGCGCTCGTCGCAGACCACGACCCCGTAATTGGGCAGCGACTCCCTGGAAACCCGTTTCACCACGATGCTCGCCCTTGCCCCGGACTGCCAGTGCTTGCGCAGCGCCGCAGTCAGGTCCAGGTCGATGATGGCATCCCCGCATACCACCAGGAAGGTGTCGTCGAAGAAACCGCCGAACTCCTGGATTCGCTTGATGCCCCCGGCCGACCCGAGGGGCTCCCCGATCAGTTCGCCGTCCTCGATGTAGCCCTCGAAGGAATAGCCGATATTGACGCCCCAGCGCCTGCCGTCGCCGAAATAGGTCTCGATGGATTCGGGCAGATGGCTTACGTTCACCATGATATCGGTGAATCCGTGACGGGCAAGCTGCTCGATGAGGTATTCCATCACCGGTTTGCCGATGACGGGGATCATCGGCTTGGGCAGTTCGTAGGTGAGCGGCCGGACCCTGGTGCCCTTCCCGGCAGCAAGAATCATGGCTTTCATCGTCTCAATCCGGCAGGAGGATACTCCCGGATTCTATCCGAAGCGCGCCCGGGGCGTCCGCCCCGGCCTGGACCCGCCAGGCAAAAGGCCCACGACCGGGGTCACGGGCCTTCGGGGGAGCGGGCAAGGCCGCTCCGGAGCGGAAGATCGCCTAGTCGTCGCTGAAGATGCCGAAAATGTGCAGCAGGCTGAGGAACAGGTTATAGATGGTGAGGTAGAGCGTCACCGTGGCCATGATGTAGTTGGTTTCACCGCCATGGATGATCGCGCTGGTCTGGAACAGGATCAGCCCGGACATCAGCAGGATGAACATGGCCGAAACGGCCAGGGACAACGCCGGAATGGAGAACAGGATCGCCACCAGGCCGGCGATGAAGGCCACCAGGATTCCCATGAACAGCATACCGCCAAGGAAACTGAAATCCTTGCGGGTCACCAGCGCGTAGGCGGACAGGCCGAGGAAGATCACCCCGGTACCGCCCAGGGCCATCATCACCAACTGGGGTCCGTTGCCGACGTTGTTGATGTATACGTTCAGTATCGGCCCGAGGGTCAGGCCCATGAAGCCGGTGAACAGGAAGACACACAGGATTCCGAGGGACGAATTCCGGAACTTCTGGGTCAGAAACAGCAGGGCGAAATAGCCGATCAGCGTGGGAATGATGCCGAGATGAGGCATGTTCATCGCCATGGCCACACCCGCTGCAGCGGCGCTGAACAGGAGCGTCATCGCCAGCAGCATGTATGTATTCTTCAGGACCCTGTTGATTTCGATACCGCGACGATCGGTTCGGATCACAGCTTGAGCAAGTCTTGCCATTGGATGAATACCTCGTGAATGTCATGGATACGCAACCTCGGACCGCCGGCACCGAATGCGGCGACCTCCCGGTTGCGGAAACTAGGGTAATAATGCCACCTGAACGGGAAAAATCAACCTCTGCGGACTCCTTCCGCCGACCTGCGGCGACCCGGGGAGCCGGAACGGGACGGCCGGATGGCCCGCGGACACATCCCCCGGCTGCCGCAAGGTGGCGCGGAGCCGGGACACCCGCCGGGACGCCGGTTGCTGGCAAGGGACGGTCCGGTGCGTTACTATTCCTGTCTTTCAGGGTATTCATGGTTCTCCAGCCACCCGCGGATCCGGATCCCTGCCCCCTGGTCTGCGCCTACCCAGCAGGAACACATCCTCAAGATGCGAATCCCGATCCCCGAGACAGCACACTTTCCGGGCCCGGCTGTCCCGGGGCCCCCGACCGGCAGGCCCCTCTCCTGGCGGGACGACGTCCCGGATCCTGCCTGCGGAAGCCCGGCCGTTGCGGCCGGGATGCCCCCTAGGATACCGTACTGCGATTCCGTCCGGGCCGGCGCGATCCCCCTCTTTCTGGACCCATTTCGGGGGAGCGCCGATGGCTGACCGCAGACTGCAGGTTTTCGCCACCGTCGCCCGGCTCTTGAGTTTCACCAAGGCCGCGGAGGCGCTGCACATGACCCAGCCGGCGGTGACGTTCCAGATCCGACAGCTCGAGGAATATTTCAACACGCGTCTGTTTGACCGGACCCACAACCGCATCACGCTCACCGAGGCGGGCGAACTCGTCAAGGGGTATGCCGACCGCATCATTTCCCTGAACAGCGAGATGGACAACGAGGTGCGCACATTGACCGGCGATGTCCAGGGTCCCCTGCTCATCGGCGCCAGCACCACCATCGGGGAATACTTTATTCCCGACACCATCGGCAGCTTCCAGAAAAACTACCCCGATGTCCGGGTCCGGCTTCACGTGGCCAACACCAACGGCATCATCCACCTCGTGGAGAACAATGGCATCGACATCGGTATTGTCGAAGGGCCGGTGAGCAACAAGAACCTCGTCAAGGAGGGAATCTGGAATGACGAGCTGGTCACCATCTGCCCGGTGGACCATCCACTGGGCGGCCTCAGGAAGGCCAATGTCAGGGAGGTCCTGGAGTATCCGTTCATCAGCCGGGAAGAAGGCTCCGGCACCCGGGAGGTGGTGGAGAACTATCTCGCCAAGCGCGAGGTGGACCAGGACGCCATCAATATCATCATGGAATTCGGCAGCCCGGAATCCATCAAGAGCGCGGTGACCGCCGGACTGGGGGTCTCGATCCTGTCGGTGGCCACCCTGGAGAAGGAACTGATCCTGGGGTCCTTGGCTGCGGTTCCGCTGTCCCCACCGATCAGGCGCACCTTTTCCATCGTCTACCAGCGGCAGAAATTCCGCCTGCGGGCGATGGAGGAATTTCTCGAATTCGCCCGGGAGCACTGCGCCCGCAGGCAGCGGCCCGCAACCGGCTAGGGATGGCCGGGCCGCACGCAGGGCCGTGCCCTGCAGGGCATGCCATGGGCCATTCCCCGCATGCAACGCCCCGGATGTCACCTCCTTGTAATATTTTATCGCCCGCCATAGGATACCTGCATGGCACAACAGAATAACAAAGATCGACTGGACAGGAACGGATACCGGAAGAACGTGGGCATCATCGTCTGCAACGACCATAATCAGGTGCTTTGGGCAAGAAGGGCCCGGCATGACGGCTGGCAGTTTCCCCAGGGAGGCATCGAGCCACGGGAGTCCCCCATGGACGCGGCCTACCGGGAACTCTTCGAGGAAGTCGGCCTGGAACCCGCCGATGTCGAACTGCTCGGTGCCACCGACAAGTGGCTGCGCTACGAAGTGCCCTACGCGCCCAAGCCGCACTACTTCCGGCGCCACAGGGGATTCAGGGGCCAGAAACAGCGGTGGTTCCTGTTCCGCCTGCTGGCAGAGGAAACCAGCGTGCGCCTCGACACATCGGAGAATCCCGAGTTCGACTACTGGACCTGGGTGGACTACTGGCGGCCGGTACACCAGATCGTGCAGTTCAAGCGCTCAGTCTACCTCCGTGCGCTGACCGAACTGGAACCGTTCCTGCTGCGACTGTAGCCCCGGACCTGCCGTTTGCCCGAAGGGCGCGCTTATCCGCCGGCCACGGTCATGTTGCCGATCAGGATCGAGCCGGTCCGCAGGTTACGGCGGGTATCCATGTCCGACCCGACAGCCTCCAGTGCCAGGAACATGTCCCGCAGATTGCCGGCAATCGTCATCTCCTGCACCGGGGCAACGATTTCACCGCCCTCCACCAGAAATCCGAAGGCACCGCGGGAATAGTCGCCGGTCACCTGGTTGACGCCGAAGCCGATCAACTCCGTGACCAGCAGGCCGTGATCCATCTGCGCCAGCAACGTCTCAAGGCCGCCCCCGGCAGTGGGTTCGAGGGAGAAATTGTGCACGCCGCCAGCATTGCCCGTGGATTCCAGGCCAAGTTTCCTGGCGGAATAGCTGTCGAGAAGATAGCTGCCGAGAACCCCTTCCCTGACAACGTCCCGGGTACGGGTGGCCACGCCTTCGCCGTCGAAGCACGCACTGCCCGCGGCCCCGGGCAGAAGGGGTTGCTCGTGAATCCGGACGAACGGCTTGAACAGCCGTGTCCCCAGGCTGTCGGTGAGAAAGGAGGTCTTGCGATACAGGGCGGCCCCGCTGATGGCGCCGGCAAGATGGGACAGCAGACTCGAAGCCGCCGGCGCTTCGAACACCACCGGACAGCTCATGGTGCCCGGCTGGCGGGCGCCCAGCCGCCTGAGGATCCGCCGCGCGGTTTCCGCGCCCACTTCCTCGGGATCCATCAGCTTGCGCCGGTCACGTTGCCTGTCGTACCAGTAGTCCCGCTGCATGGCATCCCCGCTACCCGCGATCGCGCAGCAGCTGATGCTGTGGTCGCTGGACCGCGAAAGGCCGTGGAAGCCCGTGCTGTTGGCATAGAGTTCGGCGCCATGGTGGCTCGACAGGCTGCCGCCCTCGCTGTTGTTGATGCGGTCATCGGCCGACAGCGTGGCCTGCTCGCAGCGGCGCGCGATGTCAATGGCCGTATCCATGTCCACCTCCCAGGGATGGTAGAGGTCCAGGTCCGACATCTCCCTGGCCAGCAGTTCCGGTTCCGCCAGGCCGCTGAACGGATCCTCCTCGGTGTACCGGGCGATCCTGCCGGCGGCCTCCACGCAGGCGGCTACCGCGTCCCGGGAGAAGTCGGTGGTGCTTGCATGACCGCTGCGGTGCCCGAAATACACCGTGACTCCGAGGCTCTTGTCACGGTTGTGCTGCACCGTTTCCACCTCCCCGTTGCGCACGGTGACCGAAATGCCGCTGCTGTGGCTGAGGGCGACCTCTGCCGCGCTGGTACCCATTTGTCCAGCCTTCGAAAGGGCCGATTCGGCCACATCCAGGAGTTGGCGCTCCTGGTCGTCGGCGGGGACGGGATGCCAGGCTTCCGGCAGATCCTGGACGGCGAGGTCGTTCATGAGACCGCCACTCCGCCGACGGTCAGCCTGTCGATCCGCATGGTGGGCTGGCCCACGCCGACCGGCACGCTTTGCCCTTCCTTGCCGCAGGTGCCGACGCCGGTGTCCAGTTCGAGGTCATGACCGACCATGGACACCCGGGTGAGTACCTCGGGGCCATTCCCGATCAGTGTGACCCCCTTGATCGGCGAGGTGACCCTGCCGTTTTCGATGAGGTAGGCCTCCGAGGCGGAAAACACGAATTTGCCCGAAGTGATGTCGACCTGCCCGCCGTCGAAATTCACCGCGTAGATTCCATTGTCCACCGAGGCGATGATCTCGCCGGGGTCGTGTTTTCCCGCCAGCATGTAGGTGTTGGTCATCCGCGGCATCGGCAGATGCGCATAGGACTCCCGACGGCCGTTGCCGGTGGGCCGCATGCCCATCAGGCGGGCGTTCATCTGGTCCTGCATGTATTCCTTCAGGATGCCGTTTTCGATCAGGACCGTGTTCTGCCCCGGCTCGCCCTCGTCGTCGATGGTCATCGACCCGCGTCGGTCCGGGATGGTCCCGTCGTCCACCACGGTGCATTGTTCGGACGCGACCCGCTCGCCGATGCGTCCACTGAACGCGGACGTCCCCTTGCGGTTGAAGTCCCCTTCGAGACCATGGCCGATGGCCTCGTGCAGCAGGATGCCCGGCCACCCGGGACCCAGCACCACGGTCATGTCGCCCGCGGGCGCATCCCTGGCCTCCAGGTTCACCAGTGCCTGGCGTACCGCCATCCGGGCGTATTGTGCCGCCCGGTCCGATTCCAGGAACCAGCCCATCCCGAACCGGCCGCCGCCGCCGGCCGCACCCCGCTCCCGGCGGCCGTCCTGCTCGACGACCACGGTGACATTGAGCCGTACCAGTGGCCGCACATCCGCCGCCATGACACCGTCCGAGCGGGCCACCAGCACGGTATCATGCACACCCGCCAGACTCACCATGACCTGCATGACCCGGGGGTCCTGTTGCCTGGCGAACTGTTCCGTGTTGCGCAGAAGGTCCACCTTTTCGGATTCCGTCAGCGTATCCAGCGGATCCAGCGACTGGTACAGCGGCGTGAGCCCGTCCTTGCGGCGGACGGCCACGGCACCGGACCGGCTGCTCCCCGTGGCGATGGCGCGGGCCGCCCCGGCCGCGTCGGTCAGCGCCGGCCCAGTGATCTCGTCCGAATAGGCGAATCCGGTCTTTTCCCCGGCCACCGCCCGGACCCCGACTCCCTGATCGATGTTGTAGTTGCCGGATTTCACCGTGCCCTCATCCAGAGACCAGGATTCATGGCGCGTGTACTGGAAGTACAGGTCCGCATAGTCCACGCCCGGCACCATGATCCGCCCGAGTGTCCGGGAAATATCCTGTTCGACCAGCCCCGTGGGCTGCCACAACGACTGTTGTGCGAGTTGTATGAGTTCAGTCATGGTCCTCGAAGTTGACTGGGTGCGCGTGACAGCGCCCGTTTATCCGGCCGGCCGGAGCCGCCGGTGATCCAGGCTCGGCAACTGGCGTCTTGCCCTGGTGTTTTCAGTGCGGTCGATTTCCGCCAATAAAAGGCCGGGTTCCTGTTTTATTTCCGCCACCACCCGGCCCCAGGGGTTCACCACCATGCTGTGGCCCCAGGTGGAGCGGCCGCTCGGATGCCGGCCGGTCTGGGCGGCGGCGATCACCCAGCAGAAATTCTCGATGGCCCGCGCACGCAGCAGCGGTTCCCAGTGCGCCGGACCGGTGGTGGGTGAAAAGGCGGACGGAACCAGCAGGATTTCCGCGCCGAGCGATACCAGTTCCCGGTACAGTTCGGGAAACCTGAGGTCGTAGCAGACGCTAAGGCCGATTCTGCCCAGTTCCGAATCCACCACGACGGGCTGTTCTCCCGGCATGGTATAGGCGGATTCCAGGAACTGCTCACCGCTTTCCAGGGAGACATCGAACAGGTGGATCTTGTCGTAGCGCCCGGTCCGGCTCCCGTCAGGGCCGAAAACCATGGAGGTGTTGAAGACCCGTCCCGGATCGTCACTGCGGACCGGCAGGGAGCCCGCGAACAGCAACATCCCGGTCTCCCTTGCCAGGGAGGCCATGTGATCCTGGATGGCGCCCTTCCCCGGCGTCTCGGCGGATTCCCGGAGCTGTTTCCGGCTGGCCTGCATCAGGGCGAAGCATTCCGGCAGGAACATCGCCAGGGCGCCGCTGGACGCCGCTTCCCGGGCCAGGTCGGAAGTGGACTCCAGGTTCCGGATGATGTCGTCGGATGAATTGGTCTGGCAGACCGCGATCAGTGGCACGGTGGAATCGGTGTCCGGCCTGGCTGGCCGAATCGGCGCGTTGGAAAGCGCCTATTATCCTACAATGCGTAGAAGTAGTGTCTCCCCCGTTGCGCCACCAGCTTGGTATTGTCCTGCCAATACGGGTGGACGGAGATCGCATGGTAGTGGGTAGCATTGCCCACCGTGGTGATCATGGGGCCGCTGATGAACAGCCTGGCGATTTCCAGGGCTTCCCGCCACGCCTTGAAATCGGTGATCACGTGGTGCCGGGGGGCGGTTCTGGTCCAGCTGAACTGCTTTCGTTGCCAGACCACTGCGCACACCGTGTCGGGGTACCTGTCGCTGCGCACCCGGTTCATCGTCACCGAGGCGATGGCTTCACGCCCCTGGATGGGTTCGCCGCGACCTTCGTGGTAGATGTTCATCGCGAGGCACCCGAGCTCCTGGCCCGGCGAGGCGGCCGCGAACTCCGGCTCCTTAGTCTGAATGGATCCGGCGGCAAATACGGGCAGTGCCAGGACGATGGAAAGGACCACTGCCGGGAGGACTTGCAAAGGTATTGTTTTCATGATGATTCTCTCGCAGGTCCGGATGGAATTGCACTAAATTAGTGCAATTCCACTTGATTCAGCGGCGTTATGACAAGAAACATTGTTTTTGCCATAATTTTTGCATAATTATAGGGTCTCAAAGGTCCCTATTCAACCCGGGAACCGGAAATTCGGTTGATCCATACCGTTGTGCACACAGTGGGCCCCCGGTTTATTCGTTTCCTGGTGATCATCCCCATATCCCCTGAAACGCGGGGTCCCGTGACCCCGGTTGCCGAAGATTCCAGGATGCCATCGGCCGGCTCCGGCGGACGCCCGCGCTGCCGCCGGATTGTCCTGTCGTGCGTAACACCGGTCCGAAAGCAGCCCGCGGCCCGTTTCATCCCTGGAAACATGCACCCCATGCGGGGCGGCGAACCGATCCGTCAAGATCCTGAATGCACAATGTGATTGCGCCCCCCGTTCGATGCAATGCCGGCTGTGACGACCTGCCCTCTCCGTCGCCGGACGCGCAGATTCCACCAACCGGGGCATTCACTGGCGTGCGCCCAGCGCGAGAAGCAGCATACCCGCCAGCGTCAGCGTGACCCCCGCCCACTGGATGGGAGCGAAGGTCTCTCCGAAAACGACCCGGGCCAACAGCATGGCGATCACGACGGTGCCGCCCACGATCACCGGGATCGCCACACCCGCGGGCATGCCGGGCTCGCCCGCGAACCCCCTGAAGAGGTAGAAGTACATCACCTCCGCCGCGCCAATGCAGCAGCCGGCGGCAACACCGAACATCAGCGCCCGTGGAGGCAGGGCCACCGCGACTCCCTGCCGGACCAGCACTGCCAGGTAAACCACGGACACCGACAGCGCCGCCAGTTGCAGGCCGATGGTCGCGAAGATCGGCGCGGCAACGCCCGCGTGGCTGCCGGACACTTTCACCAGCAGGTTGTAGGCGGCGTAACACACGGTGATGAGCGTCAGCAGAATCAGGGTATACATGACAGTTGGCGATGGTTCCGGTTCCTATCCCGTGGGGGTACTCAATCCGGGCAGATCGGCTTGTCCCCGCTATCCACGAAATATGCATACAGGAATATACCAATGCATTTCGCTTCGCGTCATGGTAATGGCATTTCATTCAGGTCCGTACGCCGCACGGTTCGGGGACCGCGTCACTCCCATCGGCGTTCCGACGGCGGCATGGACAACCAGATCTATCGCGAGGAAACCATGAAATCCAACAGCCCCCGTCCCCGGAAATCATTGACCTGTCTCAGGTCGTTGATGGCGGCTGCCGTCTTCTGTCTGTGGCCCGCCCTCCCGGCATCGGCGCAGTCGGACGGCACTGATGATGCCGGCCACAAGTTCGAGCTCGCCAAGCAGTACTACGGCGACTGCCAGAATGCCGACGACGAGCGATTCGAGCAGATCCGTCCGTACCTCAGGGCATTCACCGACATGGAAGTCATGGCGGACACGATTTCCGACCCGGCCAGGCTCGCCCGACTCATGTCCGTGGTCAACGATCCGCGCACGATCCACGTCATGACCAGGTGCGCCACCGAGCCGGTGATGTGGGAGACGTGGATGAACGGCATGACCGATTTCAGCAAGATGACCCGGGTGATGATGCGCTTCATGAATCCGAACATGTACCTGTCATGGATGATGGCGCCGATGAACCCCGCCATGTACCAGCCGATGATGCAGTTCATGGATCCGGGCCACTATACCCGTTGGATGACCGCGATGATGAACCCCGTCTTCTACCAGCCGATCACCTCGCTGGCGAACCCCAACTGGTACACCCCGCGGATCAACTGGCTGATGAATCCGCAATCCATACAGCCGATGCTCAACAGGATGAACTTCGGGATGCCGGGCACCGCCCAGGCGCCGGATGAAACCGCGGAGAGCGCGGCCCCGGCGGAATCCGAGTAGCCTGCAGGAGGATGAGGGCCGGCCCGATTACCCCTGCGGACAGTTTCCTTCCCTGAATGCGACCCCGGAATCCTTCCGGGGTTTTTTTTGACTTTTCCGGTGGATTTTTCTCCATAATCCGCCGCCAATGCGCCTGCTGCTGTCCTTCGCCGCCCTGTTCCTGTCCGTTGCCCTGCTGCAACTGAGTTCAGGGGCACTTTCCCCGCTTGACGCGCTCTCCGGCCTGCAGCAGGGTTTCACCCGCACTGAGGTCGGCATGCTCGGGTCATCCCATTTCCTGGGATTCTTCATCGGATGCTGGCAGGCGCCGAGGCTGATCGGAACCATCGGCCACATACGGACCTTCACGATCTTCGCGTCGTTCGGCGCCATCGGCGCCGTGGCCCATCCGCTGTTCATCGACCCCCTGGCCTGGTCGGGCATGCGGATCATGACCGGGCTGTGCGTGGCGGGTTGCTACACGGCGATCGAATCCTGGCTGCAGGCCGCCCTGACCAACCAGACCCGCGGCAGGATCATGGGCGTCTACCGGGTGGTGGACATCGTCTCCGCATCCGCGGCCCAGCTCATGATCGGACTGCTGGAGCCGTCCTCCTACATATCCTACAACCTGCTGGCGATCCTCTGCTGCCTGTGCCTGTTACCGGTCACCCTGACCACCTCCATCGAGCCCAGCGTACCGAAACGCCCCAGGCTCCGGCCCCTGCACATGTTCCGGGTGTCCCCCCTGGGCGCCGCGGGCGCCATCGTCGCCGGAGTCACCACCGCCTCGTTTCGCATGGTCGGCCCCATCTACGGGCAGGAGGTGGGGCTGAGCCAGACGGAGCTCGGGTACTTTCTCGCAACCGTGATGCTGGGCGGTGCCCTGGCCCAGTTCCCCGTCGGCCTGGTCGCCGACAAGTACGACCGGCGCCGGGTACTGATCGGGTTGTCGGTGCTGAGCCTTTTCATCTGCACCGGAATCGCCTGGGCGAATACCACCTCGCCCTACCTGATCTACGTCGGCGCCGCACTCTTCGGCATGGCGACCTTTCCCATATTCTCGGTTTCCGCGGCCCATGCCAACGATTTCGCGAAAGCGGAGGAAATGGTGGGGGTCAATGCCTCGCTCATATTCCTCTACGGTATCGGGGCCATCGCAAGTCCGCTGGTGACCTCCAGCCTGGTGGAACGGTTCGGCGCACCGGCACTGTTCGTCTTCATTGCCATCGCCCATGCCCTGTTGCTGGCATTCAGCGTGATCCGAATGTCCGCTCGGCCCACCGTTTCCTTCCGCACGCACTACACCTACATCCCGAGAACGACGTACATCATCGGCAAACTTCTCAAGCGGAACAACTCCCGGAATGACTCCGGCGGAAAGGCGGGGCACTGATATCCAGGCTCCACGGACCAGGTCGGTCCTCGTCGGGAGATACACCCACCCCCCCAAAGCGGTATTTTCCTGGTCATGCGCATCCTATATATTAGTTGTATCTAATATATAGGATGCGCCCATGAAATCCCTGACGCGCGCCGTCATCGCCCTGGCGGTACTGGGGAGCGTCCCGGCGCAGTCCCTGGAGACCCTGCCCGCCACCGTCTCTGAAATGGCGCACCATTTCGGGCTCGATGGCGTGGTGGAAGCGGTGCACCAGTCCACCGTCGCCGCCCAGACCGGAGCCCAGGTGGAGGCAGTCCTGTTCGACGTCGACGATCACGTCGACAAGGGTGAGGTCATCGTCATCCTCAGGAACACCGAACAGAAAGCCGGCATGGACCAGGCGTCGGCCAGCCTGCAGGCGGCCCGCGCCAGGCTGGCTGAAGCCGAGGCGGAGTACGGGCGGATCCGGGACCTGTTCGATCGTCAGCTCGTCTCTCGCCAGGACATGGACCGGATATCGGCAACACGGAAAACCACCCGGGCGGCGCTGGCGGCTGCCGAAGCCAGGGTAAGCCAGGCCAACCAGCAGTTGGCATACACCCGCATCAGGGCGCCCTACAGCGGCATCGTCACGCAGCGTCATGTCCAGGTCGGGGAAATCGCCCGGCCAGGCACGGCCCTGATGAGCGGAATTTCCCTGGATGAACTCCGTGTGGCGGTGAAAATCCCCCAGAGCATCGTTCACCTCGTGCGGGAACACCGCAGCGCCAGCGTGGAACTGCCGAACGGTGAATGGGTCGCGGCACGGAAGGTGACCGTCTTCCCCGTGGCGGATGCCGGCAGCGGCAGTTTCAACACCCGGATCGACCTCCCGCCCGGCCAGGACGGGCTCTTCCCGGGCATGTACGTCAAGGCCGCCTTCGTGACCGGCCTGGCCAGGGTCCTCACCGTCCCGTCCCAGGCGGTGGTTGCTCGTTCCGAGGTGACCGGAATCTACGTACTGGACCAGGATGGCGGCATCAGCTTCCGCCACATCCGGCCGGGCAGGACGCTGGGCAACGGCCGCACGACCATCCTGTCCGGACTCGAGGCGGGCGAGCGGGTGATCCTGGACCCGGCGGCGGCAGTCGCCGCGCTGAAAACCGGAACCGGCGGCGATGCGAACTGACCGGGACACCGGCCTTTCCGGCTCCATCGCGCGCACGTTCCAGAACACGGAGATCACGCCGCTGCTGGCCCTGCTCGGGCTGTTGCTCGGACTGTTCGCGGTTCTGGTGACGCCGAGGGAGGAAGAGCCCCAGATCAACGTCACCTTCGCCAACGTGTTCATCCCCTTTCCGGGCGCCGCCCCCCGGGAGGTGGAAAGCCTGGTAGCCACCCCGGCGGAGCAGGTGCTGTCGGAAATCCGGGGCGTGGAACATGTCTATTCGAGCTCCACCCCCGGACTTGCGGTGCTCACGGTCCAGTTCGAGGTCGGCGAGAACCGCACCGACGCCATCGTACGGCTCTACGACCAGGTATTCAGCAACATGGACTGGCTGCCCCGGGGGCTCGGGGTCATGCAGCCCGTCATCAAGCCCATGGGCATCGATGATGTCCCCATTGTCGCGATCACGCTGTGGTCACCGGACCGGACCCGGGGCGCCTATGAACTGGGACAGATCGCCCATGCCATCGAAACCCAGTTGAAGCGCGTGCCGGGCACCCGGGACATCTACACCATCGGGGCACCCAGGCAGGTTGTCAACGTGGAACTCGATCCCCAGGCCCTGCCGGGGCACTTCATCACCATCGACGACATCCGCCGCACGCTCAGGTCAGCGAACCAGATCCGGGACAACCTTCCCGTCACCCGGGACAACCGGGAGATCCTGGTCCAGGCCGGCACCTTCCTCAGCGACCCCTCGGAACTCGGCAACCTCGTGGTCGGCCTCAACCGCGACAGCCCGGTCTACCTGCGCGACGTGGCCACCATCCGCAAAGGCCCGGACACGCCCGAAAGCTACGTCTGGACCGGCTCGGGGCTCGGGGCGGCAGCCGACCGCGACCGGCCCGCGGAGGACAGCCCCGCGGTCACCATCGTGGTGGCCAAGCAGCCAGGACAGAATGCCGCGGACATCGCCAGGGGCGTCTTCCGGAGGATCGAACAGCTCCAGGACACCCACATCCCCGACGGGGTGCGCACCCTGGTCACGCGGGACTACGGCGCCACTGCAACCGACAAGGCCATGCAGCTCATCACCAAGCTGGTCTTTGCCACCGCCTCGGTCATCCTGCTCGTCTGGCTGTTCCTGGGCTGGCGCGAGGCGGTCATTGTGGGCGCTGCCGTGGTAATCACGCTTGCCGCCACGCTGTTCGCGTCCTGGGCCTGGGGATTCACCCTGAACCGGGTGTCGCTGTTCGCGCTGATCTTCTCCATCGGCATCCTGATGGATGACGCCATCGTGGTGGTCGAGAACATACACCGCCATCTTGCGATGGGCGTGAAGGACCTGCTCAAGGCCATTCCGGCGGCGGTGGACGAGGTCGGCGGCCCGACCATCCTCGCGACATTCACCGTGATCGCGGCCCTGCTTCCCATGGCTTTCATCTCCGGGCTGATGGGACCCTACATGAGTCCCATCCCCGTCAACGCGTCCATGGGCATGCTGATCTCGCTCGTGGTGGCATTCGTCTTCACCCCGTGGCTGAGCTACCGCATGCTGGGCCGGGTCCGCCACGGGCCCGTGCCCGGCGCCGCGAACGGCGAAGCCTCCCCGCGGCTCCACGCACTGTTTTCCCGGATCATGGGCCCCTTTCTCGCCGCGCGCACGGGGCGGCGCAACCGCTGGCTGCTGCTTGCCGGCATCCTGCTCCTCATCGCCCTGTCGCTGTCACTGGCCGGCGTCCGGCTGGTGGTGCTGAAAATGCTGCCTTTCGACAACAAGTCGGAATTCCAGGTGGTTCTCGACATGCCCGAGGGAACCAGCCTGGAGCAGACCGCGCGGGTCCTGGGCGAGATGGGACGTTACCTCGGCGGGATCCCGGAAGTGCGCGACTACCAGGTGTACGCCGGCACCTCCGGACCCATCAGTTTCAACGGGCTGGTCCGCCAGTACTATCTGCGCGGCGGCGCGCACCTGGGGGATATACAGGTCAACCTGATAGACAAGGACAGGCGGGACCGGGACAGCCACGAGATCGCGGGCGCCGTGCGCGGACCGATCCATGAAATCGCGCGACGCCACCGGGGTGACGCCAGGATTGTCGAGGTGCCGCCGGGACCGCCGGTGCACGCCCCCCTGGTGGCGGAAATCTACGGTCTCGATTACCCGGCCCAGATCCACGCGGCGAAGACAGTCCGCGGGATCTTCAATGCCACGCCAGACATCGTGGACGTCGACTCCTCGGTGGAGCATCCCGGCGACAAGCGGGTGCTGGTGGTCGACCGGGCAAGGGCCGCCCGATTCGGCGTTACCCAGGCCCGGATCGCAACGGCCCTGGCCACGGTGCTCGGCGGAGAGGACGTGGTCTACATGCATGGCGAGCACGACAAGTACGCGGTCCCCGTGCGGCTCGAGTACGCCGAAGCGGACAAGGCTGACCTGAACCAGCTCCTGTCCCTCAGGATCAGAGGCGATGAGGAGACCCTGGTACCGCTGTCTGAAATGGTCCGTGTGGAGGATTCGGCGCGTGCGTACAGCATTCACCACAAGGATCTCCTGCCCGTGGTCTACGTGACCGGGGACATGGCGGGCGACACGGATTCACCGCTGTACGGGATGTTCGGAATCTTCTCCCGCCTGAAGCGGGAAACCGGCATCTCCCAGTGGCTGTTCTCCCAGCCTCCCGACCCCTACGAGCCCGCCGTCAAGTGGGACGGTGAATGGCAGGTGACCTACGAGACCTTCCGCGACATGGGGATGGCCTACTCGGTGGGGCTGCTGATGATCTACCTCCTGGTGGTGGCCCAGTTCCGCAGCTACATCACGCCGCTGGTCATCATGGCGCCGATCCCGCTCACGGTGATCGGCGTCATGCCGGGGCATGCGCTCCTCGGGGCACAGTTTACCGCCACCTCCATGATCGGCATGATTGCCCTGGCGGGCATCATCGTGCGCAATTCCATCCTCCTGGTGGATTTCATCAACCGGGAGGTGGCATCCGGGGTGCCGTTCAAGGACGCGGTCGTGCGCTCGGCCTCGGTGCGGGCCAAGCCCATCGTGCTGACGGGGCTTGCCGCCATGGTGGGGGCGTTCTTCATCCTGGACGACCCGATCTTTTCCGGCCTCGCGGTCGCGCTGATTTCCGGCATCCTGGTTTCCACCGCGCTGACCCTGGTCATCATTCCGGTGGCCTATTACGCGGTCATGGCAAAACGGTCTGCCCGGGATGTCCCGGCGGGGTGAGGACCCCGTTCCCTGCCCGCACAGCCGGTCCGGTCCGGGCCGCCCAGGGACCGCCCCGGCCGCCGGCAACCCCGTCTTCCGCCACGCGGGGACGACCGTCAGCGGCCTTCCAGCAACAACCGGATTCCGACATAGAACACCAGCACCATGGTGATCCACCGCACCAGCCTGTCACCATAGCGTCCCACTCCGAGGATGCTGCCGGCCTGGCCGCCCAGCAACACCGCCAGGGGGAGCCAGAGGAAGGCGGCCAGCCCCGCCTGGGTGGTCTCGGGCCACTTGCCCAGATGTCCGGCCAGCGCGGCCAGGGAATTGACCAGGATGAATGCGCTGGAGGTGGCGGCGATGACCCTGCTCTCTGCCCAGCCGGCCAGGTGCATGACCGGTGCGAGGTAGATGCCGCCGCCGATCCCGGTGACCCCGGCCAGCAGCCCGAGCACGGCGCCGATGGGCGTGGCGACCCGCCAGTCCACCCGATTTTCGGGTGGCCGGTCCCGCTCCCCGGCAACCGGCTTCAGCATCATCAGGCCGCCCAGCACGAGGGCGCTGCCCAGCACGAGCCGGAAAACCTGCTCGGAGACCGCCAGGCTGCCGCCCACCAGGGCCATGGGCACGGAAGTCAGGGCAAACGGAAGGATCATGCCCGTCTTCAGGTTGCCGGCGCGCACATGATGGAACACGCCGCCGCTGACCACGATCAGGTTGCAGATCAGGGCCACCAGGGGAACGATCCGGTGATCGGCGCCGTTCAGGACCAGCAGTGCGCTGTAGGTGGACCCGCCGCCGAAACCGGCCATGGCGTACACCAGGGCGGTCAGGGCAAACAGCAGAAAAAGCAGGATCAGGCTCAAGGTCAGGACTCCATTTGACCGGGCAGCACCACTCGGAACCTCCACTCCCACCGGCAGGCAACACGGCCCACGGCCATGTCGGCGCCAAAGGACACGGCCAGGGAACGCATCCAGGTGGACTTCGCGTTGAATGTATCGAATCACGGAGGCCGAATTCAAGCGTCCGGCGGTGGCAGGCCGGAAGATGGCCGCTACGATCCGCCGTAGTCCGGGGGCATCCGGGAAACCGGCCGGCTGCGGGATTGCTGTAGAATCTGTCGCAATTCATGCCTTCGGCATGACACCGCGGCACTACCATCCGCATCCACCACGTTTCCCGAGGTTCGATCATGACCACGGTTACCAGCTACCTGGCGGGCAGCGAGCACGACACGAGGGAATGGGATCTGCGGGTTGATCTCGCCGCCGCCTTCCGCCTGGCGGCCCATTTCGACTGGCACGAATCCGTGGCCAATCATTTCAGCGCCGCGATCAGCGATGACGGCAAGACCTTCCTGCTGAATCCCCGCTGGAAACACTTTTCCGCCGTGCGGGCAAGCGACCTTCTGAAACTCGATGCCGAAAACCCCGCGGTGATGTCCTGCGATGCCGCACCGGATCCGAGTGCTTGGTGCATTCACGGCGCCGTGCACGCTTCGGTTCCCCGTGCCAGGGTCCTGATCCACTGCCACCCGCCCTACGCCACAGCGCTTTGCGGGCTGAAGGACCCCGCTCTAAAACCCATCGACCAGAACACGGCCCGCTTCTTCAACCGCACGGCCATCGACCTTGCGTTCGGTGGGATCGCCGACCATGAGGAGGAAGGCCGCAGAATCGCCGGGGCGCTGGGGGAATACGATGCCATGATCATGGGCAACCACGGCGTTCTCACGGTCGGCGAAACCGTGGCCCGGGCATTCGAAACCATGTACTACCTGGAACGCGCGGCGAAAACCATGGTGCTGGCATACTCCACGGGACAGCCGCTGGCGATCATGGATGACCGGCTGGCGGAAAGGACCGCCGCTGGCTGGGACAGCTACACCGGCGCGGCGGATGCGCACTACGCCCACCTGAAGGAGATACTGGACCGGAGCGACCCGACCTACCGCGAGTAATCCCGGCCCGGCAGATCCAGTGAAACGCGCCAGAGACGGAACGGCCTATGCGCTGGACGGTATCCCGGGCGCACCGGTCGTCGCCCTGATCCACGGTCTTGGCCTCACCCATCACACCTGGCAACGGCACGCGCCCGCATTCGGCAAGAGGTACCGGGTCCTGCGATACGACCTCTATGGCCACGGGGCAAGCCCGCTTCCGGAAAAGCCGAGCCTTGCGCTCTTCGCGCGACAGCTGAGGAACCTGCTGGACGAGCTGCAGATTGCGGACGCCGCACTGGTGGGGTTTTCCCTGGGCGGCATGATCAACCGCCGCTTCACCATGGACTACCCTGAACGGGTGCTGGCACTGGTGATCCTGAACTCGCCCCACGAAAGAAGCCCGGAGGCGCAAAGACAGGTGGAGGAACGGGCCAAGGACAGTGCCGCCGAAGGCCCCGGGGCCAATCTGGATGCGACCATCGACCGCTGGTTCACCCGCGAATTCCAGTTGCGGAATCCGTCGGTGGTCGATGACATCCGGGCCCGGGTTCTCGCCAACCACCCGGACAGTTACGCACGCTGCCGCGAGGTGCTCGCCTGCGGGGTCCGGGAACTGATCCGGCCCGCCGACCCCATCACCCGCCCCTGCCTGGTGATGACGGCAGAATACGACAGTGGCAGTACGCCGGCCATGGCCGAGTCCATCGCTGCCGGGATTCCGGGGGCGGAGACAAGGATTGTTTCCGACCTTCGGCACATGGCCCTGGTGGAATCGCCGGAAGCCTTCACCGTCCCGGTGCTCGAGTTTCTCCGCCGTACGCTGTGAGCACGAGGCTGCGTTGACTGGCCGGGACCATGAGGGCCGCACAGGTTGTCGCGGATTACGGCTGTCACTTGCAACCACAGTGAAATCGGTGAACACTCCCGGGGGAGAAGAACCGCCACCCATTGAACCCACCTTGCCGAACGGAACGGCAAGAACCAGAACTGACCGATGAAATTCCAGCTTGCCATCAATCTCGAACGAATGGACGACAGCATGACCATGGAGGAGGTCGCGCAGCACACCCTCGAAATGGTGAGGATGGCCGACCGGGGAGGCTTCAGCATCGTCTGGGCGGCGGAACACCATGCGCTCGAGATGACGATCGCACCGAACCCGTTCCAGATCCTGACCTGGTGGGCCCAGCACACCGAGCGCGTCCGCCTCGGCACCGCCGTCGCGGTAGCACCCTACTGGCATCCGATCCGGCTGGCCGGGGAGGCCGCCTTCACCGACCTGGTCAGCGGAGGCCGCCTGGAGTTCGGCATCGGTTCCGGCGCCTACCAGCGGGAGTTCGACCGCATGAGGCCGGGGCTCAAGCAGACCGATGGCTGGCGCTACATGCATGAAATCCTGCCGGCGGTGAAAAAACTGTGGCAGGGCGACTACCGGCATGACGGCGAATTCTGGCAGTTCCCCCTGTCCACCTCGGTCCCCAAGCCGCTGCAGAAACCGCATCCGCCCATCTGGGTGGCGGCCCGGGCGCCGATTACCTTCGATTACGCGGTCAGGAACGGCTGCAACATCACATCCTGGCCCCTGACCCGGGATTTCTCGGAAGCGGAGGCCTACAAGGGGCGCCTGGACGAAGCGTTGGCCGCCAACCCCGGCAAGACCCGCCCGGTGTTCGCCATGATGCGCCATACCGCGATCTACGACCGCCCGGAAGACTGGGAGGTTCCCGTGCGTGCGGCACAACGCCAGCTCAGCCAGTTCGAGAACCTGTTCAAGAACCTGGGGGACGTGGAGAACGGTTTCCCGAGGCCGATTCCCTTCGATGAACTGGACAACCGCGACGAGTACAACCCGGAAATGCTATGGAGGAACCTGATGTTCGGCACCCCGGACGAGGTCATCGAAAAGCTGAAACGCTACGAGGCCCTGGGGGTGGACGAATTCATCTACTACGCCAGCATGGGCCTTGGCCTCAGGGAACAGAAGCGGTCCCTTGAGCTCTTCTGCTCCGAGGTAATCCCGGCATTCGACCGCTGACGGTCCGCGCCCGGGGTCCCGTAACCGTAGTCACATGATCGACCACCGCCAGTTCTACATCGACGGGGAATGGACCGCGCCCCTGGCGTCCGGCGCCATCGACGTCATCAATCCCGCCACCGAGGAGGTGTTCACCACCATCGGCGGCGGCGGCGGCGAGGATGTGGACCGCGCGGTGTCCGCCGCACGCCGCGCTTTCGAGCCCTTTGCCGCGCTGCCTGTCCAAACCCGCCTGGAGCTGTTGGAGAACATCCTTGCCGAATACCGGCGTCGGCGCGAAGAGATCGCCGCGTCCGTCACGGCGGAGATGGGCGCACCCATCACGCTTTCCCGGGCGAGCCAGGTGAAGCTCGGCGAGGACCACATCCGAAGCGCGATCAGGGCTCTCGGGAGCTTTGCCTTCGAGACCGTGGAGGATGGAATGGTTCTTCGCCATGAGCCCATCGGCGTCTGCGGAATGATCACGCCCTGGAACTGGCCCATGAACCAGGTTGCGGCAAAGGTCATGCCGGCCCTGGCCGCAGGTTGCACCATGGTGCTGAAGCCCAGCGAGGAAGCCCCGGTCAACGCCATGATTTTCGCCGAGGTACTGGACCGCGCCGGGGTGCCGGCGGGGGTGTTCAACCTGGTCAACGGCTACGGACCGGAGGTGGGCGAGGCCATGTCCGCCCATCCAGGCATCGACATGATGTCCATCACCGGCTCCACGAGGGCCGGCATCGCCGTGGCCAGGGCTGCGGCGCTCACGGTCAAACGGGTCACCCAGGAACTGGGTGGCAAGTCCGCCAATATCATTCTCGACGATGCCGACATCCCCGCCACGGTGGCCCGGGGTGTCCGGCACTGCATGGGCAACAGCGGCCAGTCCTGCAACGCCCCCTCCCGCATGCTGGTGCCGGAAGGAGACCTGGACCGCGCAACAGCCGTCGCCCGGGAAACGGCGGAAAGTCTTCACGTGGACGATCCTACCCGGGAGGGGGAGCACCTCGGCCCGGTGGTCAACCAGCGGCAGTGGACGAAGATCCAGGAACTGATCCGCGCCGGCATGGACGAAGGCGCCACCCTGGTTGCCGGCGGACCGGGCCTGCCCGGACACCTGGCGCGCGGCTATTATGTCAGGCCCACGGTATTCACGAACGTCGGGAACGAGATGCGGATCGCCCGGGAGGAGATCTTCGGCCCGGTGATCACGCTGATCGGCTATCGCGACGAGGATCATGCCGTGGCCATAGCCAACGACACCGTGTACGGGCTCGCGGGATACGTCAGTTCCGGTGACATCGGGCGGGCCCGCCGGGTGGCGTGCCGGCTACGCGCGGGGCAGGTCGCCGTGAACTATGTCGGTGGAAATTCCGACACACCGTTCGGTGGCTACAAGCAGTCCGGCAACGGGCGGGAAAAGGGCCGCTGGGGTCTGACGGAATACCTCGAACTGAAGGCCATCACGGGCGCACTGTCCGGCTGAGCGGGCGGTGGCCTCACCCGGAATCGGACTTGCCGAACATCTGAGCCAGCACCAGGGCCGCGGTGGTGATCAGGATGAGCACGGTGGAAATCGACGCGATCGTGGGATCGATCTGGTCCCGGAGTGCCAGGAACATGCTGCGGGTGATCGTGGACATGTCTCCGCCGCTGATGAAGAGCGCCACGATCACCTCGTCAAAGGACACGACGAACGCGAGCAGTGCACCGCTCACCACGGAAAACCGGATCTGCGGCAGGGTGATCACCAGGAAGGCCTTCAGGCGGGAGGCGCCCAGGCTCCTCGCCACCCGCTCCTGGTTCATGTCATAGCTCCGCAGGCCCGCACTCACCACGATCAGGCACATCGGCAGGGCGAGCACGGTATGGGCCAGCACCAGCCCGAGCATGGTGTTGTTGAGCTTCAGCTTGGCGTAGGCGAAGAACACGCCGATGGCAATCAGGATCACCGGGACCATCATGGGCGTGATCAGCAGGACGAAGACGAACCGGGTGGCCCTGAAGTTGGAAACGTAGAGCCCGTAAGCCGCCATGGTGGCAACGGGCGTGGTGACCAGCACGGTCAGGAACGCGGCCTTGACCGACACCCAGGTGGCGGTCATCCACTCGGTAGAGCCGAAGTAGTTGTCATACCATCGCACCGACCAGGCCCGGGGCGGAAACTCGAGGTACTGGGAGTTCGAGAAGGACATCGGGATCACGATCAGGGTCGGGATCACCAGGAACATCGTGATCAGCCCGGCCGCCACGTACAGCCACAGCCGGCCACCGTGGGTGACCTGGATGTCGGAGGCGGGCCTGGACAGCCAGTTCATGGGCTCTGCCCTCCCCCGAGCACCCGGTCCAGGTGGAGCAGCCGGTGCGCCAGGAACAGGACCCCCAGGGTCAGCACCAGCAGCACCACGCCGAGTGCACTGGCGGTCCCGAAATTGAAAAAGAGGTCGATCAGGGTTTCGATCTTCATCGACACCATGACCACCCTGCCGCCGCCGAGCACTGCCGGGGTGACGAAGAAACCGAGGCAAAGGACGAACACCACGACCATGCCGGCAAAGAGGCCGGGCAATGACAGGGGAAAGAACACCGACCAGAACGCACGCGTCGGGCTCGCCCCCAGGTTGGACGCGGCCTTGATGTAGTCGAAGCTGATCGCCCGCATGGAGCCGTACAGCGGCAGCACCAGGAAGGGCAGCATGATGTGCACCATGCCCACCAGGGTGCCGTTCAGGTTGTGCACCAGTCTCAGCGGCTGCTCCCACAGGCCGAGTTCGATGCCCCACTGGTTGACCAGTCCCTTGCGCTGGAGCACCACCAGCCAGGCATAGGTGCGTACCAGGAGCGAGGTCCAGAACGGCAGCAGCACCGCGTACAGGCCGATCGCCGCCCAACGCTTCGGCAGCTGCGCGAGGCAATAGGCAAAGGGGTAGCCGATCAGCACGCAGATGCCGGTGGTCAGGACGCTGACCTTGAAGGTGGTCATGAAAATCCGGGTATAGGACTTGCTCTCCAGCATCCGGGTGTAGTTGCTGGGCGAGAGCATCCCCTCGTCGTTGAACAGCGATAGCCAGAACAGCCATCCCACGGGAATGATGATGATGGCGACGACCAGCAGGATGGCCGGCAGGGACAGGCCGAACATCGCCAGCCGTTCCCTGGCCTCGTCCCGACGAAGCTCGCGGGCATGGAGGCCCGTACCCGGAGCGTCAGCCATTGCGTTCAGGCACCGTCTTCATGCACCTCTCCCCCGTCTCCCGTGTCGGGAATCAGCACCGTCTCGTCCCGGTGGAGCCCGAGGCGAACCTCCCTGCCCCGGTCAGGCACCGAAGCCATGGACTCGCGCTGGCTGATGCCGCGCATGGATACCTCCGTGCCGTCATGCAGCGTCACGTAGGCAACGAAACTCTCCCCCTGGTAGACCACCTCGTGCACGGTGCCCGGAAACACGTTGTAGTCCGGGTGGTGACCGTCCGACAAGACCGTCAGCCGTTCCGGGCGGAGCATGAGGAAACCGCCACCGGACTGCTGTCCCGAGTGTCTGACAGGCTGTCCGTACAGCATCGTCTCGCCGTCCACCTCCTCCACGGGCAGGAGCGTGGATTCGCCGATGAAGTTGGCCACGAACGGCGAAGCGGGATGGTCGTAGATGGTGCGCGGGGCGTCACACTGGATCAGGCGTCCGTGGTTGATGACCGCGATCCGGTCCGACATGGTCAGCGCCTCGCGCTGGTCATGGGTGACATAGACCGTGGTCATGCCGAGCTTCTCGTGCAGGTGCCGAAGCTCGATCTGCATGTGGTCCCGGAGCTTCTTGTCCAGTGCCGACAGCGGTTCGTCCATCAGCAGGATGCGCGGCTCGAAGACGATGGCCCTGGCGAGCGCCACCCGCTGCTTCTGTCCGCCGGACAGCTGGTCGATGCGCCGCTCGGCGAACCCGTCGAGCTGCACGGTCGCAAGCGCGCTTTCGACGCGCCGGCCAACTTCGTCCCCGTCCACGCCCCGCATCTTCAGAGGGAAGGCGATGTTTCCGGCCACCGTCATGTGCGGGAACAGTGCATAGTTCTGGAACACCATGCCCACGTTCCGCCTGTGCGGCGGCATCCGTATGACTTCCCGCTCTCCGAAGCACACGCTGCCGAAGTCCGGGCGGGTGAATCCCGCCAATACCATCAGGAGTGTGGTCTTGCCGGAGCCGGAAGGCCCAAGCAGGGTGAGGAACTCCCCGCTTTGCACCTCAAGATCGACATGGTCGAGGGCGTGCACTTCGCCATAGGTCTTGGTGACCTGGCGGATGTGAATGGGCAGCGCCCTGGTTGCCGCGGTCGGATTGGCCATAGGCTGACTGATGCTAAGCGCGCACGAAGCCGAAAGGAATGCACCGGAATGCCCCAGGGGGCATTCCGGTATCCGGGTGGATGGAACAGGCCCGGTCAGGCAGGGCTGTCCCGTCCGGGCGGATCCCTACTCCGTCATCATGTCGGTGTACATCTCGGACCCGACCTTCTCCCACTTGGCATACCATTCCTGGTTGATGGGCAGCAGCTTGGCGGCATTGTCCGGGTGGGAAGGCAGGTTCATGGCAAGCTCGTCATTGATCTTGCCGGTCTCGTAGGCTTTGGTGTTGGTGGGACCGTAGGTGATGTACTGCGGGATGTCGGCCTGGTATTCCGGCTTGCTCATCTCGGCGATCACCTTCATGGCCAGGTCCGGATTCGGTGCCCCCTTGGGAATGCCGAAGCAGTCATAGTCCTGCAAGCCCTGGTTGTAGGTGTACTTGGTCTTGGCGCCGTCCGAAATGGCCACGTCGAAACGGCCGTTCCAACCGGTGGTCATGTCCACCTCGCCGTCCTTCATGAGCTGGGCGTGCTGGGCGCCGGAGCCCCACCAGACCGCCACGTGGGGCTTGAGCTCACGGATCTTGTCCAGCGCCCGCTTGATCCCCCCCTCACTGTCCAGCACCTGGTAGACTTCGTCCGCGGGGACGCCGTCGGCCATCAGCGCCGGCTCCAGCATGCCGTGCATCTTGCCGCGGATGGCGCGGGTGCCCGGAAACTTCTCCACGTCCCAGAAGTCAGCCCAGCTCTGCGGGCCATTGTCTCCGTAGGTCTCCGTGTTCCAGGCCATCACCGTGGCGAACACGATGGTGCCGACACAGCAGGACAGCTGGGTGTCCGGAACGAAGTCGGACGTGTCGATCAGGTTGTAGTCAAGGGGTATGAGGATGTTCTCGGTGCAGCCGCGGGCGCCGCCACCGGATCCGGTATCGATGATGTCCCACGGCACGGACTCGGCCGCGACCTTGGTCCGCACCTGGCCGATCCCCTTGTAGGTCTCCTCCTTGACCGTGATGCCGAGCGCCTTGGCCACCGGCATGAACAGGGCCTTGCTCTGGGCCTCCTGGTAGGATCCCCCCCATGAGGCGATGGTGACCTCGTCCGCAGTAGCCGCCGTCCCGGTCAAGGAGAGGCAAACCGCTGCGCTAATCAACAGTTTTCTTGGTTGCATTCTGTAAAGCTCCTCTAAATGATTTGGATTTGGTGTTATGGAAATGGATGCATGCACCGGCCCGCCGGATGACGGCGGAACGTGACGCTGGCGCACTATAGCACAGTGAATCGGGGGATTTCAGGCACCCGGCTCCCCGTCCCTGCCGGCGCATGGAGATCCGGAACCGGCTCCTGCCTCATCCGGAAACGTTTGATTCCGTTCCGCGCGATACTGGTACAATATTGATTGATATTCAGCAAGTTATGAACCTTCCGGTGTCGTACTCCGCAGGTGTCCCCGGGGCGCCGGCAGAACATGTCACGCAGGCCCCCTTACCGGGTGGACTCCGCGAATGCGCTGTCGCTTCCGTCGGCGACGGCATCCGTTCTTTCAGCCTGTGGAATCGTTTGAACATTGGGCGATCCTGGCGCTGCGGACCAGTGACCACACCACCCGTCCACCACAAGCGTTGTGAACGGCCCGATATCCTGATCGATACTGGCGATTTCAAGCCTCACCAGATAGCCATCACGATCCTCGACCCGAATGACGGTCCACGGGTAGCCGCCGGACGCCAGCATCGCGTTCATGACAAAACGCGCCATGCGCCCAATGCCGGCCCTCACCCGTCCCGCTCGTCTTCTCATGAACCATCCCTGCAATGCCACCGAACAACCAATCCATGCCAACATCTCGCACTACAGTCCGCATGTCCTCTCTTGTTCCAGCCCGATCCGACCTGTCTCACCGGTTCAATGGCTGACTGAATGCGTTTTGCCCTGTTTTGTTCTTGTGTCCGCAGGGTAATTGTTGTCAACTCGGAAAAAATCTTCTCCAGCCTGATGCAGTTCGATTTCCTGATTGTCGGCGCCGGGTCGGCTGGCTGCGTTCTTGCCAGCCGCCTGTCCGAGAACGGCCGTTTCAGCGTGCTCGTGCTGGAGGCGGGGGGCACCGACCGCCGGTTCTGGATCCAGGCGCCCATCGGCTACGGCAAGACCTTCCACGACCCGTCGGTCAACTGGATGTACACCACTGAGCCGGAAGAGGGTCTGGGGGGCCGGCGGAGCTACTGGCCGAGGGGCAAGGTGCTGGGAGGGTCCAGTTCCATCAACGCCATGGTGTACATCCGCGGACAGCACGCCGACTTCGACGACTGGCTCGCCATGGGAAACCCGGGCTGGGGCTGGGACGATGTACTGCCCTATTTCCGGCGCGCTGAAACCAATGCCCGGGGGGGCGACCGGTGGCGTGGCGATTCGGGGCCGCTGTACGTGGACGACGTCAGCGACAGCTACCACCCCCTCAACCGGCACTTCATCGACGCGGCTGTGGCCTGCGGCCTGAATACCAATCCCGACTTCAACGGGGCGGATCAGGAGGGCGTGGGCCTGTACCAGATCACGGCCCGGGGCGGGCGGCGCATGTCAACAGCCCGCGCGTACCTCCGCCCGGCGATGAAAAGACCCAATGTCACCGTCCTCACCCGTGCCCATGCGACCCGGGTGCTGTTCGACGGGACGAGAGCCACCGGTGTCGAGTTCCTTCACCGGGGCAGGATCCGCAACGCGGTGGCCGGTCGGGAAGTCGTCCTGTGCGGCGGCGCGATCAACACGCCGCAATTACTGCAGCTGTCCGGGGTCGGACCCGAGGCACTGCTGAGGGAGCATCGCATCACGCCAGTCCAGGTCAACGAGGCGGTAGGCCGGAACCTGCAGGACCACCTCACCGTCACCCATTACTACCGTTCCAGGGTTCCCACCATCAACAACCGGCTTTCCCCCTGGTGGGGCAAACTCATAGAGGGCGCGAGGTACGTGTTACTCCGCCGCGGCCAGCTTTCCATCGGGGTCAATCAGGCGGGCGGCTTTTTCCGCAGCGACCCGGCGCGCCCGAGGCCGAACCTGCAGCTCTATTTCTGCGCCCTGACCTACACTGAGGCGCCGCCGGGCATCCGCCCGCTGATGCGGCCGGACCCGTTCGCGGCCTTCCATTCCGGGGTCAGCCAGTGCCGCCCCGCCAGTCGGGGACGGCTCGGCATCACCTCCACTGACCCGCTGGCGCCCGTCCGGATCGAGCCGAACTACCTGTCCGAACCGGAGGACCTCGAGGAGATGCTCGAGGGGGTCAGGTTCCTCAGGCGTCTTGCCGGCACGTCTCCGCTCCGGGAGGTGATCGAACGCGAGTACCGGCCGGGCCCCGGAACAGCCGGCGACGAGGAACTGCTGGCGGACATCCGGGCGCGAGCGGACACGGTGTTCCATCCCACCAGCACCTGCATCATGGGCCCGGACCCGTCCCGGTCGGTGGTCGACCACCGGCTGCGGGTCCACGGACTGCGCGGTCTTCGCATCGCCGATGCGTCGGTCTTTCCCACGGTCACGTCCGGCAACACGAACGCGCCCGTCATCATGCTGGGGGAAAAGGCCGCGGACATCATTCCCGGAGATGCAGAAAACTGATGACCGCTGGCTGGCCGGCACGCGGTTTCCACCGGATGCTCCGAAAGCCCGCCGGCCCGGTTCAGTCCTCCCGCAGCACCTTCCCGATCGCGGCGACCGCGAGGTCGGCGTGCTCGGCACGGAAAACCAGGGGCGGGCGAAGCTTCAGCACGTTGCCGTGGCGACCGGTGGCGCCTGCCAGGATGCCCTCGCGCACCAGGCGGGAGGTCAACCGGCGCATGGTTTCCCGGGACAGGGGCCTCCGGCTCGCCGGGTCCTCGACGAGGTCCAGTCCGAGGAAGAGCCCCCGCCCCTTCACGCTGCCGATCCGCAGGTCCGAGGCAGCCAGGTCCTCGAGCCGCCCGCGAAGGTGGGCGCCCGTGACGGCGGCATTCTCCGCCAGGTTCCCTTGCTCCATCGCTTCCAGCACCGCGAGCCCCGCCGCCGCGGAAACCGGGTTGCCACCGAAGGTGTTGAAATAGGTCCCCGTGTCGGCGAATTCGGCGGCGATGTCCGGCGTGGTGACGGTGACCCCGAGGGGATGTCCGTTGCCGGACGGCTTGCCCATGGTCACGATGTCTGGCCGGATGCCGTAGTGGTCGATGCCCCACCACCTGCCCGTGCGGCAGTGGCCGGCCTGAACCTCGTCGGCGATCACGAGGCCGCCCGCCTCGTGGACCAGTTCGCAGATGGCGCGCACGTACTCCAGCGGGGGTGCGAGCGGACCGGGAGCATCCCAGATGGTGTCCAGCATCAGGGCAGCGGTACCGAAGCCAGCGTTGCCGAGCTGCCGAATGGCGCGGTCCAGTTCGTCCACGTAGCACGCCGCGGCGCCGGGATCTTCCTCCCGGTAGGGCCCCCGGTAGAAATCCGGCGGCTCCACGACCGCCAACCAGTCGGGGCGTTCGGCTGCGGGACAGCCCTCGGTGGACAGCTTTCTCATCAGGGTGGAATTGCCGTGGTAGGACGCCTCCGTGACGATGATGCCCCGGCGGCCCGTGACCGCCCGGGCGATCTGCACCGCCAGGTCGTTGGCCTCGGTACCCGTGCACACGAACATGCAGTTGCCGAGATCCCCCGGCAGCAGGGCGCCGAGGCGCTCCGCCAGCAGCACCACGTTTTCGTGCAGGTAGCGGGTGTGGGTGTTCAGTAGCTGCATCTGCCGGTGAACCGCCTCCACCACGCCGGCATGACAGTGGCCCACGGAAGCCACGTTGTTGTAGCAGTCCAGGTAGCGGTTGCCTTCGGCGTCCCAGAGCCAGACACCCTCCCCCCGGACAATATGCACCGGCTCGTCATAGAACAGGCGGTAGACCGGCCCCATGGAGGCCCGACGCCGCGCAATCAGGGATTCGTTGGGCATGGAAGGATCCGTGAATGGCTGGGGTCATGCCCTCTGTGGCATGGAAAGAACCCGGGAGCGGTTGTGCCGACCGCTGAAATTGATACTATCCCGCACTCGCCGATCACAGCATACCGCCGATGGCCACACCAGCACCGACCAACCGCATCGCCTTCCAGGGAGAATACGGGGCAAACTCCGACATGGCCTGCAGGGATATGTACCCGGACATGGAGCCACACCCCTGCCGCACGTTCGAGGACGCATTCAACGCGGTGAGCGAGGGTGAGTCGGACCTGGCCATGATCCCCATCGAGAATACCATTGCCGGCAGGGTGGCGGATATCCATCACATCCTTCCGGAGTCCCACCTCCACATCGTCGGGGAGTACTTCATGCCGATCCACTTCCAGCTGATGGCCAGGCCCGGCACCCGGCTTGCCGATATCCGGTCCGTGCAGAGTCACATCCATGCGCTCGGCCAGTGTCGCCGGATCATTCGCGAGCACGGATGGGAACCAATGGTATCGAGCGACACGGCCGGCGCGGCGCGGGAGGTGGCGGAGCAGGACAACCACACGATGGCCGCGATTTCCCCGGCGCTGGCGGCGGAACTGCACGGGCTGGAGATCATCAGCCGTGATATCGAGGACGCCGAGGGAAACGTGACCCGCTTCATCATCCTGTCACGCGAGCGCTCCTGGACTGCCCCCTCGACGGGCGCGGACCTGCCCGTCATCACGACCTTCGTGTTCAGCGTCAGGAACCTGCCGGCGGCTCTCTACAAGGCCATGGGCGGTTTCGCCACCAACGGCGTCAACATGACCAAGCTGGAGAGCTACCAACTCGAGGGCCGCTTCACCGCCACCCAGTTCTACGTCGATATCGAGGGGCACCCCGATGAGCCCCCGGTCGCCAGGGCGCTGGAGGAACTGCACTTCTTCTCCACCAAGGTCCGCATCCTCGGGGCCTACCCCTCCCATCCGTTCCGGGTGGAACAGGAGCGCTAGGCGGGACCAGTCGGGGTGTCAGGCCTGGTCCTGGCGATTCCCGAACTCCCGGGCGACGAACTGCAGGGACTGCCAGGCCGTCCGGCGTGTCTGGCGGCGTTTCAGGGGTGACCGGAGGAACCGCCGCAGGGCTGCAGTCAGAAGAACCGCCTGATCGGACGGCAGGTGCCGGATTTCTTCGCGCACGGCCAGCGTGGTCTTCAGCAGGTGCACCGAGACAATGGGTTCGGCCTGCCCGTGATCCATGACGGTGTCGATCGCCTCCACGATATCCCGGCCGGGGTCCCCGCTGGTCCAGTCCCCGGGGTCGACGTCCGTGGTGAACGCGCTGTTGCGGCCATGGAAGCAGGCCATCTGCAGAAGGCCGCTTGGCCACAGCTCCGGATACCGGCTGCACTGTTTCCTCGCTGCGTTGGCAAAAGTGATGGCATGGGTGAAATCCAGCCAGTTGACGTTCCCGGAAATGCTGACCCGGGTCTTCTGCTGCCGGGAGAGATCGAACCTGAGCATGTTCGAGGCATTGGCGAGCAACAGTGAACGGTACAGTTCCCCGGAAGGACCGCGGCTGCCGGCCAGGGCCAGATCCAGGGACGACTGGATACCGAGCCCCGAAAAGTCGCCGGCCCCGGGGACATCCTTCCGTTCCACGTCGCCCCAGGCATCCAACGCGCCGCGGTAATGGCGGAATTCCGGTATCAGGTCCTCCCGGGCCGCGAACACGATGGAGCGGACCAGGCTGAGGAGCAGCGGTTCGGCCACCTCACCGCCCAGTTCCGAGATCAGGTCCCCGACCTTGGAGACGTAGATCAGCGAATGCCCGAAATCGTTGTAGTGTGCCAGGGCTGCCGCCGACAGCCCGCGCTCGAAGTCCCCGAACCCGAGGCCATCACGGAGCCCGCCGCGGACCATGGCGACGGCGGCACCCTGGTCCTCGGCCTCCACCGCCTCGAGGAAAGCCGGCTCCTCCCAGGGCAGCACGTCGCCGTCATAGGGGTAGGTCCCTTCTCTCAGCACGTCCCTGGCCGTGTGGGCCACCGGTTCCACCAGGGTGACCAGAGCGGATTCGGCGTCGTCCCCGAACTCCCGGTAGAGGGCAAGCCAGTCCGCCATGCCGGCATAGGCATGGGACCAACCGAACTCGAGCCTCTCCCAGGACCAGGCAACCGCATGCCGGAGCGGCTCCAGCGGATCGCCCCCGATCCGGATGAGGCGGGCGATTTCCCGGGCAATGCGGTCGTACGACTCGTCATCGAAGGCATGGCGCAGGCTCTCGATCACGCGCACATGGACGGTCTCGAACGGCGGGTCCGAGAAATCGATCCAGATCCCGGAATCGCGGACCTCCACCGGGTAGGTCGTGAGCCGGTCGCCGCCGTACAGGTTTTCACCGGTCTTCAGGTTAAACTTCCAATTGTGCCAATTGCAGGTCAGGGTGCACTGCCCGGAAACGGTCCCCTCTGACAGCGGATACCCCTCGTGGGGACACAGGTTGCTGCAGGCGTACACCCCGCCCGCATGCTCGAACAGGGCCACTTGCCGCCCGTCCACCCGCACCATTTTCGTGCCGCCGGGCGGAAGCTCCGAACGCCCGGCCACGCGTCGCCAGGTATCCTGCCGGTTGTCCATATGAAATTGATCCGCTGTCATGTTGATCCACCGACGTTGATCGTATCGCAATCATAAAACTTGAAGTAAACTTGAAGTCAAGCCCGTCACGACACTGCCCGACATGAGCCAGCCGCCGACCTATCTCGCCATCGGCCAGACTGCAGAGCGCTGCGGCGTCAGCACGGCCCTCCTCCGAAACTGATCGATGACCAGGTCGACGAGTTGCGATGCGAGCGTGCCGCCGACGTTCGGGTCAGGGATTTGATGGAGAAATACGGGATGAGTCGGGCGAGTATCTATCGATTGCTGTAACCGGATAGCTGACAGCCAACATCAGGCTCCTGCCGATAATCATAGAATGTGCGTGGTATTCCGGGCTGAAACAATGTCTGAGCAAGAAAAGACTGGCGAACCTAAACCGCCCAGCATCATGCCCTTTGAACGTGCAATCAAAAGACTCGAAGAAGGGCTCACACGCTATCGAATGGACACAAGCGACATACAAATTCGCGATGGGTAGGTTAAGCGCTTCGAATTCACCTACGAACTCGGGCACAAGGTACTGAAACGCTATCTCGAATATGTCTCGACGAATCCGGAGCAATTCGATGAGATGACGTTTCAGGACATAATCCGCACGGCGAATGAACAGGGACTGCTTTTGGGAAGATGGCCGGATTGGCGCCGCTTCCGGGAAATGCGCTCAAGGACGAGCCATGCATACAACGAAGATGTTGCCATCGAGGTCGTTGACGGTATTCCACGCTTCCTTGAGGAAGCGACCTACCTGCGTGACAAATTGCGGAATCGCCTGGCATGAACGATTCCGTAATGCGCGTTGATCTTCGAACGGATGATTTGGCGCTGATCGGGGAAAATTTCAGGGAAGCACATCCCGGATCATGAGGTAGTGGTCTTTAGGTCACGTGCCACTCGGACCACGAAGGAGTATTCCGACCTTGATCTGGCTGTCCTTGGGGATGAACCATTGACAGTGGGCATCAGATCAGCGCTGGTGGAGGAGCTTGGTGAGTCCGATCTCCCATTCAAGGCGGACCTCGTCGATTGGGCGAGGATCGACGAACTTTTTCGTGACATCATTCATTGGGATGGCGTACCCCTGAATGATTCAGAAAAAGCCGAGCGGCCATCGGGAAAAAATACTGGTATGCTCCGTGGTGTCATGGGCAAGACCGGCCACTGCCGACCGTTTCCACTGGACGGCAATCTGATGCCGGCAGCTCATACCCCACCCGTCACGCGCTGAATCCGCCCAGGACCCGACCGCAA
Organism: Candidatus Poriferihabitaceae bacterium; assembly: GCA_965213885.1. Taxonomy (GTDB): domain Bacteria; phylum Pseudomonadota; class Gammaproteobacteria; order Arenicellales; family Poriferihabitantaceae; genus VYFG01. Next base: position 601,351 of record OZ243919.1, on the reverse strand, counting down.
CCCGTCCACCGTCATGAACAACCGGGCAAATCCGGCGGTGGGCAGCACCGTGCAGGGCATGGCCGGCCTGCTGATCCTGGCCATGGTCCTTCTAACGATCCTGGACAACCTGGCCCCGTGGCCGTTTTCCAGCCCGCTCAGGTGGCTTGCCGGATTTTCCGCATGGTTCGCGACACTGATGCTGATCAGGCGGGCCACCATCCTCCTCCGGGTCCAGGTCGGGATTCTTCTCGGAGCCGGGCTCGCGATGATCCTGCTCGCCCATGGCCGGGGCACCACCATCGACCCGTTGCTGGCCATCAGCACCAACACCGGCCTGCTCAGCATGATCGCGGCCGTCGGCTTTCTTCGCCTGGTGGCATTGCCCCGGCCAGGCGAAGTCCGCCGCCTGCCCGTGGGCAGGCGCGCCTACCTGCAGACGCTCGCCAGCATCGGCGTGTTCAGTTCCGTGATCAATATTTCCGCCCCGGTTCTGATCGCGGACCGCATCCATCGGGAAAGGCCGCTGGACCGCTTCACCACGCAGTCCGTCATCCGGGTATTCTGCAGCATGTCCAACTGGTCGCCCTTCTTCGGCGCCATGGCGGCGATCCTCACCTATGTCGACGACGCGCGCCTCGACCTGATCATGCTGGCCTGCCTGCCATACTCGCTGCTGTGCGTCGCCGTGGTGTACCTCGAGGCACGGTGGCGATACCCGGACCGGATGGCCGGGTTCGTGGGTTATCCCATGGAAACGGAGGCACTGCTCGTGCCCGCGATACTGCTTCTGCTCGTGGCCGCATCCGCGCAGGTCTTCCCCGGCATATCCATACTGGCCCTGATCGCCGTCTGCGCACTGGTGGTGAGCGCCCTCATGCTGTGGGTCAGGCACGGTCCCGGCGCCATGGCATCCCGGATGAAAGACCATACCCTCACCTACCTGCCGAGAATGGTCGGGGAACTGTCCCTGTTCCTGTCCGCCGGCGTCTTCGCCGTGGGGATGGCCGCCATGATCGACTCCGGGCTGATCACGTCGCCATTCACCCGGTTCGACGGCGTGACCGCCACCCAGTTGCTCGGCCTGATGCTTGTCGCAGCGCTGGTGGGAATCCATCCAATCATCCTGGTCTCCAGCCTCACGCCCATGGTGATGGCCCTCAACCCCAACCCGTCCCTGCTGGCCATCGTCTACCTGACCGCCTGGAACCTGGGCACCGGCAGCAGCTATCTGTCTGGCACGCAGCTCATCTTCCAGGGGCGATACGGGATTCCGAGCTGGAAATCGGCCTCGTGGAACTGGCCCTACACCCTGGTGATGTTCCTCCTGGCGTCAGGATGGCTGCTGGTGCTGTCGCGTTATCTGACCTGACATTCCGGCGGCCAAGACCGCCCATCCGGTACGGGTCGCGTGGTTGCAGGATTCCGTCCTGAACAACCTCGCGCCGGCCGTGCCGGACGGATGCCCGGAATATCGGCAGGAGTTCCGGAGGCTGAATCCTGCCGCAGTGTCAATCGTGCTCGTGCCCGTGACGGCGGCCGCGCCGCCGGTCGTTCATCGACAGGGCCCCGTCATCGTCGCGGTCCAGCCGCTCAACGATGCTCGCGAGCGGGCGGTCGTACTCTGCGCGCGTGATGATGGCGTCGCCGTCCCTGTCGAGGACCTGGAATACCCGCACGGTGAGCGGGCGCGTGGTCTCCTGCCACAGGCCGGCAAACTCCTCGAGACCGAGGTTGCCGTCACCGTTGGCGTCGTACTTCGCGTGACGGTCGTTCCGCACCTGGTCAATCTCCGCCTGGGTGAGCTTGCCGTCGCCGTCGGCGTCGACGGAATCGAACATTTCCATCGCGAGCAGCTTGAAGTGGCCCTTGCCGTGATGGCCGTCACCGTGACGGTTATACGCGTAACCCGCACCGGCAAGCAGGGACACGGCGATGCCGGAGACGATCAGTACCTTGGTTCTGGTTTTCATGGGTTTACTCATTCAATGGTAGTGGATGTAGCGGGGTAATATAGGAAAGGAATGTCACAGAATCATGTCATGGAAGACCCCGGTTTGTCCCGGCCGGTACCCGGGGGACGGTCTGATACATCCTGATACAATTTTCCCTTGCATGTTGCGAGGGGACGCGTAAGCTGGCACCCATGGATGCATCGCCACATGTACTCGTGGTCGACGATCACCGCGAGATCCGCGAGCCCCTGGCGCGGTACCTGGAGCGCCACGAGATGCGCGTGACCGCGGTGGAGAGCTCCGCGGCAGCCCGGCACGCGCTTCGCGCCGCGGTGGTGGACCTCGTCGTCCTAGACATCATGATGCCGGGCGAGGACGGCCTCGAGTTCTGCCGGCACCTGCGCGAGACGACGCGCATCCCCGTCATCCTGCTGACTGCCATGGCCGAGGATACCGACCGGATCGTGGGGCTCGAGGTCGGGGCCGACGACTACGTCACCAAGCCGTTCAATCCCCGGGAGCTGCTGGCTCGGATCAAGGCGGTGATCCGGCGCGCGCAGAGCCTGCCGCCCGAACGCGAGCCGGTCTCCGCCGTCACGTGGCGGTTCGACCGCTGGTCGCTCCACACCGACAGGCGCGAGTTGGTGGACGATGCGGGGGTGGTGACACCGCTGTCCACGGGGGAGTTCCGGCTCCTGGCGGCGCTGCTGGAGCGTCCGGGGATGGTGCTTTCCCGGGACCAGCTTCTCGACCTGACCCGGGGACGGCGCGCCGTGCCCTACGACCGCGCCGTCGACAACCAGGTCAGCCGGCTTCGCCGCAAGATTGAGCGTGACCCGGGCAACCCGGAACTGCTCACCACGGTGTGGGGCGGCGGCTACCGGTTCACTGGCAAGGTGGAACGGGAGTGAGGCTGGCGCCGAAAAGCCTGGCGGGACGGCTCACACTGCTGCTGCTGATCGCCCTGGCCATTGCCCAGGGCGTTGCCATGGTCCTGTTCACCCGGGAACGCATCGAGGCGGTGCGCCATGCGCACCAGGACAATGTCATCCTCCGCACAGCCACCGTAGCGCGGCTCTTGCGGGACACGCCGCCGGCGCTTCACGGGGCCGTCGTGGTCGCGGCAAGCACCGATATCTCAAGGTATTCTCTGACGGACACGCCCCTGGTCGGCCGCAACGGAGCCGGGGTACGGGCCAACACCATCGCCGCCCGGCTCTCCGTGGCGCTCGAGACGGACCGGGACCGGGTGAGGGTGGCGCCGATGTGGAGCCGGCATCGGCACCGCGACGACAGGAATGACGGGGATCACGATCACGGCCCGCGATTCCGCCGGCCCCTGTGGTTCTCGGCTTCCGCGGCGCTGAATGACGGGCGTTGGCTGAACGTCGAGGTCGGCCCACCCCCCGGGGCGCCGCCCTGGGGTTCCACGTTCTTGCTGTCGTTCATGCTGTCCGCGCTCGGCATCGCCATCGTGGCGGTGCTGACAGGTCGCCGGATCGCGAAACCCATGCGCAGTCTGGCCGCCGCGGCCGGGAAGCTCGGCCGCGGCGAGGCGGTGGAGGATCTACCCGAAGCCGGCCCCCTGGAGATCCGGGACACGGTGCGCGCCTTCAACGTCATGCGCGAACGGCTCGACCGTTTCGTGCGCGACCGCACCGCGATGCTCGCGGCGGTTTCCCACGACCTGCGAACCCCGATCACGAGCCTGCGCCTGCACGCGGAGATGATCGAAAACGAGGACACCCGGGCGAAGATCATTGCCGCCCTGGACGAGATGCGGCGGATGACGGAGGACACGCTCGCGTTCATCCGCGAGGACATGCAGCGGGAAGGCACCCGTACGGTGGACCTCCACGCGCTGGTCGACAGCGTGGCCACCGACCTCGCGGATCTCGGCCATGAAATCGCGATGGCCGACAGTGGCCGGATCCTGGTTCCCTGCCGGACGGTCGCGCTCCGCCGCGCACTCCGCAACTTGCTGGAGAACGCGTGCAGGTACGGGGGCCGGACATCGGTCCGGATCGTTCCGGACGGCGCCCGGGTCCGCATCGTCATTGAGGACGTGGGGCCGGGCATTCCGGAATCGGAGCTCGAGCGGGTGTTCGAGCCTTTCGTCCGGCTCGAGGCATCGAGGAGCCCGGATACCGGGGGCACGGGGCTCGGCCTTGCCATTGCACGCAGCATCGTCCGGGGCCATGGCGGCGACATCCTGCTGGAGAATCGCGGGGCGGGGGGATTGCGCGCGACGGTGATGCTGCCCGCAGGCGGGCAGGGGTAAGGCCCCGGGCGGTTCAGGCCTCCGCCCTTCTTTTCAGGATCACGGACAGGTTGACCGGGCACATCGTGAAGGCCATGCGCTCTCCGACTTCGTCCGGGCCCACTGCCGGTTCCAGGTCGAAATTGCGGCACAGCATCGCCAGGACCATGCGGATCTCGAGCAGTGCCAGGCTCCTCCCGGGGCATATGCGCGGGCCGGCCCCGAAGGGAATGAAGGCTTGGCGTTCATGGGGCCGGTGTCTCTCCCCGGGCGGCACGAGCCAGCGGTCGGGATCGAAGTCGCTCCCATCGCCGAAATTCTCGTTGCGGGTCGCCATGCGGCGGGCGAGGATGGTGACCAGCGTCCCCTTCGGTACCCGGCAGCCGTGTATGTCCATCTCCGAAACCGTCTGGAGTATCTGGAGCGGCGCGACGGGCTTCAGGCGCATCACCTCGTTGCAGAACGCATCGACAAAGGGAAGCCTGCCGGCCTGTTCCGGGTTCCCGATGATCCGGCCGGGTGCGACCAGGGCATCGACCTCGCCCCTGGCCCGGCGGAAATGTTCCGGGCAGCCGGTCAGGTAGTGCACGGCCCAGGCGATGCTGTTCGCCGTTGTGTCCTCGCCCGCAAGGAGCAACGTGCCCGCGTTGGCGAACACCTCCTCATCCGAGAACCCGGATCCCTCCTCTTCGAGCGCGACCAGGATGGATTCGAGGAAGTTCTCCGGTGCCTGCATCCGGTCCGGGTCCGCCGCCATCCGCTCCCGGGTGGCCTGCACCATGTCCTCCACCTCCCGCTCCAGGGCAGCCAGTGCACGATCCATTGCGCGGTCCGACGGCAGGCGGAGGATGCGCCAGTAGGGAAAGAAGGAATTGACCCGCCGGTTCAGCACAGGAAAGACCTTGTCCAGGTGCCGCTGGATCACCGGGCCCTCGGTCTCCAGGGTATTGGCATCGATGCCGAAGGCAACCTGCATGGTGACATCGACGGTGAAACGCATCAGGTCGCGGCACAGGTCCACGGGCTCCTGCCTGTCCGCAGCCGACTCCCAGTGCCGCTTGAGCCGCCCGACCATCACCTGCATCTTCGGGAAAAGGGTCTTCAGCCTGGTGCGGCTCAGGGCGCCCGCGACAATGCGGCGCTGGCGGCGCCAATCCTCGCCCTCGGCCGCGAAAACCCCCTTGAGGCGCATGTCGGAGGCAGACATTTCGATCATGGAGGGACGCCGGAATCCGTCGGGACGGTCGACGAGCATGCGCTGTACGGCCTCGCGATCCGAAATCACCAGGCCCCGGACCGGTCCGTAGCGGACAACGAACATGTCGCCGTACCGTTCCGCCCACCTCTCCAGCTGCAGATGCAGGCGGTCAAAGCGGACCTGGTGCAGGTTGCCGACAAGGGGCAGTCCCCGGGGACCCGGCAGGTCCCGAATCGTCTTATCCGCCAACAGGCCGGAGTCCAGGCGTTCGCCTCCCTGCATGGTCATTTCAGTTACGCCAGTGTCGTAGAATGCCGGATCGCGGCGGATCAGAATTCCTTGAATCCGGATTCATGCCGAAATGATAGCACACGGGAAGACAGCAATCGGTTCCGGGGTTGCGGCCCCGCATGGATCCGCTGGAAATCATTGACAAATTATACATAAAGTATACATTATGTCTCTTGATCTCATGTTGCCAAGCGGCCCATGCAGGGGGTTCGATCGCAAGCACCCATCATCGACGACCGCGGGCAACGACGCTCTGGTGATCGGCCCATGACCCGCCAAGACCCGGTCGAGCTGGACACCCCTTCGTAAAACCATGCTGCAATAAACCTGCGGAGAATGGAAAAATGCCCAGGGTATCGAACGACCATTGCTTCCGGGACCTGAAGCGGAAAATTCTCGCCCTCGAACTCGAGCCGGGGACACACCTCGACGAGGTTTCCCTTTCCGGTGCCTACGGCATCTCCCGCACACCCCTTCGGGAAGTGCTGCAGCGGCTCGCGGGGGAAGGCTATGTCGAGCTGCAGGCCAACCGCGGGGCGAAGGTCGCCTCGATGGACATCGCCACCATGCGGACCTTCTTCCAGACGGCGCCCATGGTCTACGCCAATATCGCGCGGCTCGCGGCGGAGAACCGGAAACCCGGTCAGATCCGGGAGCTCAAGGCCACGCAGAAGGACTTCATCGGGGCCATTCGCAGCACGGACCCCACGGCCGCGGTGCTGTGCAACCACCGGTTCCACGAGATCATCGGGCAGATGGCGCACAATCCCTACCTGATGGCCTGCCTCGACCGCCTGCTGATCGACCACACCCGGCTGGGCCAGACCTTCTACCGCCCTGCCGCACCGGCGGAGAATGTCCTGATCCTGAAGGCCGCCGAGCAGCACGATGCCATGATCCTGGCCATCGAGGCACAGGAGTCGGGCCTCGCCATCGACCTCACGCTGCAGCACTGGGACCTGTCCCGCGACCGCATCGAGCGTTTCGTGCGGCCGGACCCGCTCCCGGTCGATGTGATCTCCATGAAGGACCGGCGCCATGCGATTTGACGGCATCTACACACCGCTCGTCACCCCCTACCATGACGACTTCACCCTGAACGAAGCGGCGCTCGCCGAGACCGTCGAGCACCTGATCGGCGCGGGGGTCCACGGCATCATCGTCGCGGGCACAACGGGTGAGTACTACGCCCAGGGCCCAGAGGAGCGGATCGACCTCATGGGACGCGTCAGGGCGCTGGCGGGTGACCGCCTGCCGCTGATCGTCGGCACGGGCGCGATGCGCACCGAGGACAGCATTCTCTATGCCGGGGCGGCGAAGGGAATCGGGGCGGACGCGCTCCTGGTGGCGACACCGCCCTATGCATGCCCCACCGGCCGCGAGATCGCGCTGCACGCACTGGCGATCGACCGGGCAGCGAACCTGCCGGTCATGCTCTACAACTACCCGGGCCGCATGGGCGTGAACATGGACGAGGAATGCCTCGACCGGCTCGGCCGTTCGCCCAATTTCTGCGCCATCAAGGAAAGCTCGGGGGATCCGAACCGTCTGCACATGCTGGCACGCGACTACCCCCATATTGCGCTGTCCTGCGGGATGGACGACCAGGCGCTCGAATTCTTCGCCTGGGGCGCACGCAGCTGGGTCTGCGCAGGCTCCAATTTCGCCCCTGAGGCGCATATCGCGCTGCACCGCGCCTGCGTCCGGGAGGGCGATTTCACCAAGGGCCGGGCCATCATGACGGCGATGCTGCCGCTGATGCGCGTACTCGAGCAGGGGGGCAAGTTTGTCCAGTGCATCAAGCATGGTCTGACGATGCGCGGGATCAATGCCGGCCCGCCCCGCCGTCCGCTCCAGCCGCTCAACAAGGACGACAGGCGGGAACTGGAGGAGGTCATCCGCACCATGAACAAGACCATAGACGCCATTGAGAGGGGCTCGAAATGAAGGCACTGCTGACCCGGGCGGAGTACGCCGCCATCGCCGCCGGACTCGACCTGCCCGCCGCACCGTTCATCGACGGCAGGTATCATGCTGGCGCCGGCGCCGCCATGCCGACCGTGAACCCCGCCACCGGAGAGATACTCGCCACCGTCGCATCCGCAGGCACCGGGGACGTCGACCTGGCCGTCCGGAAGGCACGCGAGGCGTTCGAGCAGGGGCACTGGTCGCGCCTGCACCCATCCGGGCGCAAGGACGTCCTCATCCGGCTGTGCAAGCTCATCACCCGCAACCGGCGCGAGCTTGCGGTGATGGAAAGCCTCGATTCCGGCAAGCCGATCCGGGACTGCGAGACCATCGACATCCCCGAGACGATCCACGCGATCAAGTGGCATGCAGAGGCCGTCGACAAGATCTACGACCAGGCCGGTCCATCGGGAGACGACGCGATCTCGATCATCGTGCGCGAACCGGTGGGCGTCGTCGCTGCCGTCCTTCCGTGGAACTTCCCCCTCCTCATGCTCGCCTGGAAGATCGGCCCGGCACTGGCCGCCGGCTGTTCCGTGATCGTCAAGCCCGCGGAGCAGACCCCGCTCACCGCCCTTCGCGTCGCCGAGCTGGCGCACTCGGCCGGGGTGCCCCGCGGGGTGCTGCAGGTGCTCCCGGGCGACGGCCCCACCACCGGGGAACCCCTGGGCCGTCACATGGACGTGGACATGGTCACGTTCACCGGCTCGACGGAGACCGGACGCCGCTTCCTCCGGTACGCCGCGGACTCCAACCTCAAGAAGGTTGTCCTCGAATGCGGCGGGAAGAATCCGGCGATTGTCCTTGAGGACGCCGAGGACCTCGATCACGTTGCATCCCACGTTGTCAATGCCGCGTTCTGGAACATGGGAGAGAACTGCTCCGCAGCCTCGAGACTGATCGTCCACAATGCAGTCAAGGCGCCGCTGATGGAGCGGATCGAGGCTCGCCTGCGCGACTGGAGGACGGGGGATCCGCTCGATCCGGCCAACCACCTCGGCGCCCTGATCGACGAAGCGCATTGCGCCAAGGTGAGCGGTTACCTGCGCGATGGCGACGCCCCGGACGGCCCTTTCGTCACGCCCAGGGTCTATGACGTCGAAAGGGACGATCCGCTTGCCCGGGAAGAAGTCTTCGGGCCGGTCCTGGGCGTGATCGGGGTCGCCTCGACGGAGGAGGCCATCGAGATTGCCAACGACACCGCCTACGGACTCGCCGCCAGTGTCTTCACCGCCAATGCGCGCACAGCGGTCCGGGCCGCACGGGAAATCCGCGCCGGCACGGTCACCGTGAACTGTTACGGAGAGGGAGACATCTCCACGCCCTTCGGCGGCTACGGGCAGTCGGGGTTCGGCGGTCGGGACAACGGTGTCCATGCCCATGACCAGTACACCGAATTCAAGACGATCTGGATCGATCTGACCGACCCCGGGGACGGGGACGCCGTCGGGTGACCGCGCTCGAGAAGCCCGCCCGCCGCGGGCGCGACGCCCGCAAGGCCGTCCGCCGGACCCGTGACGCCACGATGCTACCCGCGCTGGAGCGGCGCCTTCCGCTGGTGGAACCCATGGATGAGGAAGAGATCCTGCGGATCGACGCCGCCTCGATGGACATCCTGGAAAACGTCGGCGTTGTCTTCCGCGACCCCGTTGCGTTGGAGGACTGGCGCGGCGCCGGGGCGGAAGTGGTGGATGAAACGGTTCACCTCGACCGGGGGCTCGTGCGCGAACTGATCGCCGGCATCCCCGAAACCTTTACCTACCACGCGCGGAATCCGGCCAACAACCTGCCCTTCGGCACGGACCACTCGATCTTCGTGCCGATGACGGGCGCACCCTACCTGCGGGATCTGGAGGATGTCCGCCGCAACCCCACTCTGGATGACCTCGCCAACTTCCACAGGCTGTCGCACATGCTGCCGGCGCTCCATTCCAGCGCCCATCACATCGTCGAGCCCTACGATCATCCGATCAGCCAACGCCACCTGCGGATCACCTATTCCTCGATGAAGCACTCCGACAAGACGTTCATGGGCATGACCACGAGCCCGAAAAACGCCGAGGACGTGGTGGCGATGTGCGCGATACTGTTCGGCGCCGAGTTCATGGAGACGCACCCGGTCGTGACCGGCAACTGCAACGGCAACTCGCCGCTCGTGTGGGACGAGATCATGCTCGGCGCGATGCGGGCCTTCTGCCGCCGCAACCAGCCCGTCCTTTGTTCGCCTTTCGTCCTCGGCGGAGCCAATACGCCGGCCTCGGTGGCACCGGCCGTCGCGCAGCTCAACGCCGAGGCACTCTCGGCGCTGGCCTACACCCAGGTGGTGCGGCGCGGATGTCCCGCCATCTACGGACATTACCTGTCGACCGTGTCGATGAAGTCGGGGGCGCCGATGGCCGGCACCCCCGAAATCAGCCTGATGAACTTCATGATCGGCCAGATGGCCCGGTTCTACGGCGTGCCGTGGCGCACATCCGGGGCCCTCGGCGGTGCCAAGCTCCTGGATGCACAGGCAGGCTACGAGAGCGCCGCTACGCTGCAGGCCACCCTCTTCGCCGGGGCCAACTACATCTGGCATTCAGCCGGCTGGAACGAAGCCGGCATGCACTGCTCGATGGCCAAGTTTGTCGTCGATGCCGAGCAATGCGCCATGGCCTACCGCATGGCCGAAGGCATCCGCTGGGACGATTTCGAGGAAGGGCTCGCCGCCATTGCCGAGATCGGTCCCGGGGGGCACTACCTGGGCCATGCCCACACCCTGGAAAATTTCCAGCGCGCCTTCTTCATGCCGGAGCTCTTCGACAACAACTCCATCGAGCAGTGGCAGGCCGACGGCTCCGTCGCCACCACCGAACGCGCCCTTCGCTACGCCCGCGAACTGCTCGCCGGCTACGAGGAGCCCGAACTGGACGACGGAGTCGACGAGGCGCTCAGGGACTTTATCGCCAGACGGGAGCGCGAAATCCCCGCGGCCGATGCCCTGAACCAGACCCATTGAAGCCATGGCCCGCATGGCCGGTATCAATGTAAGGCGCCTGCCCAGGGACCCGGGGCCCGCCGGGTGGAACCGCCTGCTGCCGGAGCCGGAACCGGCCGTGCCGCTGGAAGGTGCGCAGACGTCCGACTGGCTGGTGATCGGCGCGGGTTTCGCCGGGCTCGCCGCGGCCCACCGGCTTTCCCAGTCCTGTGCGGGCGACCGCATCACCGTACTCGATGCAACGAGGGTGGCCGATGGCCCGGCCGGGCGGAACTCCGGGTTCATGATCGACCTGCCCCACGACCTGGCATCCAACGATTACAGCGGCTCCCTCGATTCGGATATCGCACAAACCAGGGACAACCGCATCGCCATCGACTTTGCGCGGGGAATAGCGGAGGAGTGCAACCTGCCCGACGAGGCTTTCACGGTTTCCGGCAGGATCAACGCCTCGGCCACGGAAAAGGGTGAGCGGCTCAACTGGGACTATGCCGCGCACCTGGCGCCCATGGGGGAGAGCTACGAAATGCTCGATGCCGTCCAGATGCGGGAGCTCACCGGGATCGACTACTATCGGGGCGGGCTCCACACCCCGGGAACGGCGATGATCCAGCCCGCCCGGTTCGTTCGGGGCATTGCCGGGAGCTTGTGTGCGAAGGGGGTCGGTCTCCACGAACAAAGCCCGGTGACGCGCCTCGAACGCCGGGGAGACTGGGTGGCCACGACCCCGGCGGGCAGGGTGACGGCGCCGCGTGTGATCCTTGCCGTGAACGGGCACCTCAACAGCTTCGGTTTTGCCGCCGGAAGGCTCATGCACGTCTTTACCTATGCCTCCATGACCCGCGCCCTTGCACCGGATGAAGTCCGCCAGCTTGGCGGCGGAACTGCCTGGGGCGTCACGCCGGCAGATCCGATGGGCACGACAGTTCGGCGGATATCAGGGACCGGCGGCGATCGCATCGTGGTGCGCAACCGGTTCACCTTTGACCCGTCCATGGAGGTGGACACAGCGCGCATTACGAGGGTCGCCAGGGATCATGATAGGGCGTTCCAGGCCCGCTTCCCGATGCTGGACGAGGTTCGGATGCAGTATCGATGGGGAGGACGCCTCTGTCTCAGCCTCAACAACGTCCAGGTCGTCCGTGAGCTGGATCAGGGCCTGTTCTCGGCATGCTGCCAGAACGGGCTCGGCACCACGAAGGGAACCCTGGCCGGGATGCTTGCCGCCGACCTGGCAACAGGCCGTCGGTCGCCGGCCCTCGACAGGATGCTCGCCGCGGCCGATCCCCGGCGTTTGCCCCCGGAGCCGTTGGCGCGGATCGGGGCCAACCTGCGCCTGAGATGGGCCGAATCCCGGGCCGGGGAGGAACTGTAGCCGCATTGCCGCTCTCCGGCAAAGTCCCGGAGCACCGGACGCACCGCTGGCTGCCCATACCTGCAATTCCCTGCCGGAGCCCGTGATGCTCCACTTTGATACGGCATTCACGGATTCTCCCGGAAAGTGCCTGGCTTCGAAAATTACCTGCGGCCCATTCGTGACTGTCCACCCGTTGGCGTCACTGGAGTCCCTGTCGAATACGCAAGGATCGAATGACAGGAAACCCTTCGGAATACCGGTGTCCGGATCATCGCCGTGCATACCCACCGGCGCTGTCGCCGGAGGCGGTGTCCATCGAGATATAATCCGCCAGTGATACTGCCCGGATGATCCTGCAAGGGAACTGCCCCGGGCAAACGCATTCAGATGACGACCGAATTCCATAATCCCATTACCCGGGCAATCCGTCCGGAGGATACAGCCGAGACACTGTCGAAGTACCGTAGCAGCGGTTGATGGAGGCGCCAGCACCGACGAAGACGGATACCGGTTGGGTCCGCCTAATGCCGATCTACCTCACAAAGGCGTCGAGCAACAGTACGATGTCGTTTTCACCCTCGTGCTGCGGGAGCTGACTGACTGCCTGGGTCATGGCTGGCCAGTCTTTGAAACAGGAACAACATTTGGGGCCAGTGGCAACTCGGGCTCGGTGGCTCCCTCCTGATGGGACCGAACGATCTCGCTGACGACGCGGCAAACTACCCAGGCGACAGAGACATCTTCCTTCCGGGCGATCTCGGTCAGAATGGCGTAATCACGAGCATCTATATTGATAGAGAGCCGAGCCGTTTTACGGTTTCCACGGGGTCTAGCCATTTAGTGACGTTACCTGCACCACTTTACACCATGCAAGCAGATTCCAACGCTCGACCCACCACGTTGATTCGCGGGCTAGAAACCCTACATACTGGACAAACTGAACATTCTTCCTATATGATCTGGTGAGAATGAAAGGATAGACAGCCGGAGCGACCAAGATGACAAAGTCAGCCGCAGAGTTTTACGTCGAGGGTCTCCACGGGCTCTCTCGAAACGCGACGAATTTCGTCCGTCACCACCCGAAAGAGGCACGAATGGCCGTGGCCGCCGCACTGGAGGCCGCAGCCACCCAGTATGAGGTTGGGAGGCAAATCGATGACGTCCCTGAAAACCTCAAGCCGTTTGTAATCACACGGTCGCACGACGCGGAGATGCTCGGCGTCTCGGAAGCAGCCGCCCGTCTCGAGGTATCCCGAACGACGGTCTACGACTGGATCGAGAAGAAAATCTTGCTCGGCTGGAAATCGACCAAACGTGGCCTGACGATACCGGGAGAACAAATTCTCGGGCCGGGCAAGGTTGTGCCGGGCATTGAGCAACTTCTTGAAATCATTGGCGATCCCGAGCTTACCTGGGCTTTCATCTCGGAAGAGTGGCCATTTGCGAAAAAGGTTACGCGTCCTATAGATAAGCTGAAGGCCGGTGAGGTTGAAGAGGTGGTGGATGCTGCTCCCAGCTTCGGCACGGCCATCACGTGACGCAGGGCGCTTATTCCCGTGAGCGCGTCGACGATGTCCTCACCAAAGCGAAGTTGCCCGCGAGTTCTCGGATCATCCCCCGTCGCTATCTTGAAACCCCGCTTGGCGTGACACCAGGTGACTCACGTTTTTGCTCAAAGGTGAACGGCTTCACGGTTCTCTACGCGTCGCCTGATTTCGCCACTGCGTTCATTGAGACGATTGTACGGGATCGATTCACACGCAAGAACCAGCGCGAGGTCCTGCTCAAGGAGGTCACAGAAAGAGCATGGGCGCTAATCGCGACGAATCCTCGGGCAAAGCTAAACTTGCTGGATCTTCGAAAAGATGGCTGCGTTCGGCTCGGCGCTCCAACGGATACGGTCAATGCGCGCAGCCACGCGGCCGGTCGTGCGCTGGCACGTGCTCTCTATTCAGAGCATAAGGACGTAGACGGATTGCTTTTTTCCTCCCGGCTGACGGGAGGTGATGTCTACGCAGTTTTCGATCGGGGGATCGCGAAGCTCGATTCGCCTGAGACCGGAATGCTACCTGAGCACCCTGAGTTAACCGACGTGCTGTCGAACTACAGCATCAAACTGATAGCGACCTGAACGTCCCATCCTGTCAGCGCATATGACGCGAATGGAGTCTCATGGAACCGGTTCAACTCGACCAATGGCGAAACGAGGTGCTGCCCCGTAACACTGGACGCTCTTAAGGTCCGGACGGGGCAGATTCGGTAGTTCCTGAAATATTTTTTTGTCCAAAATCCGATGAAGCGGGGATCTCAACAGTAGGCAGCGTTAGCCTTCAGGTATTCGTTGATGAATTTGCTTAAATACAAAGGGAGCTTCGGATTTGGTAGAGTGGATCGGACACAATGATAAAGATGGTGGCCTCGACTTAGTATGTTATCGTGACTTTATGGACGAACGTGAAGGTATGCCAATGTATTTCCTGCAGTGCGCGAGTGGAAAGAATAAAAACCTAGCGAAACTCCCATGCCGAGACTTCGAGGTGAGTGCGATTCTCATGACCCTGTGGCATTTGGTACGTCAGACTTCTTGGGAGGTCTCGCCATTGACGCATATTTTCACTTGCTCAACAATCGCGAGGAATATGGCGAGAATATAGGCGATTGGGTGTATGAGAAGGAGCAAGAATATAAAATGTATCGTGAGTTCCAACGTCAATTGCCATTCCATAAGCGTGACTTTCATCTAATTCCATTAGATTAGATGGCACTGTAATACACTCGCCCGGAATCGCACTGTATGCGCCTCAAATCATTTGAGTGTGCGATAGAAGGGTGCGGGAAAGATAACCGTTGGAGCAACGATTAATCGATATGACAATTATAACCAGCGGTGATTGTTGCCCTGAATCGTCGTGACCGCCATCATTCATAGGCGGAATTTCTTCTGGTGTTGGCACCACTAACAATGAACATTGCCAATGGAAATGAACACCGGAACGTCTCGATGACCTCATTGGAGGAGCGGGTTTTCAGGTATGACACATGGCAGACCGAGGCACGGGCAGTCCCGAAGACAACGATTGCACCGCTGGAAACTGGACAATATCCATTCTGTCGAATGCTCTCCGCCCCCGTGCCCCGGCGGGATGGTGGTTCCGGGTGGACACCCTTGCCCTAAAAGAGGTTTGTATTCACCTTCATTCAGGCGGTAAATTCACCGGTCTTGAGAATTTCCAAGTCCCTTTGGGCTTGAATACCGATGGAAATCCTGCTCCCGTTCGCCTTGCTCGCACTCGCCATCCTCATACTGGTTTCCGGTGCGGCCTGCAAAGGAAAGGCCGGGAAAACCACCCGCAGGGCTCCAGGGAAAATCCCCGGCAGGATTTCCGGGGCTGCGTTCATCACCGATGGGGACGGACTGAAGGTGGGCGGTTACGTCATCCGCATGGCCGGACTGGACGCACCGGAGCACGATCAGTTGGCCCTGGGTTCGGACGGCAAGTGGTTCAATCACGGCAAACAGGTCAAATCTGCCCTGATCCGGAAGATTGGGGGCAGGGACGTGAAGGTTCTGACACATGGCCATGACCGGCACGGCCGGGTTATCGGCACGGTATTTTGCGATGGCGAGGATATCAACAAGTGGCTCGTGCTCAAGGGATTCGCCATTGCCGCATACGGAGGACAGTACCGGTCCGCAGAAAGATGGTCCCGGAAAAAGGGCCTGGGCATGTGGGGTTTGGCCCAAGCCTATGATCCCCGGGAATGGAGGCATCGCGCCTGATCATGCATGGCAACCCTAGCGCGGGCATATGCCTGACGAATGTTTTGGTTCCGATTCCGCAATTTGCCCTGCCCGCCTGCAGCCGGAAACAACGGTTTCCGGGTAGGGATTCGCACCCCGCAAGGAACAATGCGCCTTTCCGCCGCGACGAAACACGAAATCCACTTGGTAGAATCAAGGGGTGGCGCGCGCACCACAGGTGAAGGCTATTCCAGTTCCCGCCCTTTCGGTTAAGCGGGTGGGTGGGTTCGATTCTCCACCATAGCCACGTTTCCACACCCCTGCTCATCAAACCGGACGTGCGGATTTCCCGCATCCGGCTTTCGGACGAGATCATGCCTTCGCACTCGGAAGGCCCATGTTCTTACACGACAGGTATAGAAGACCGAATTCATTCTGCAGCCTTTGATCCGAGATGGGACCCTGGAGCAGGTTCCCGGGGGCGAGGAGAAGATCACCTTTGACCAGTTCCCTGTGGCGAAATATCTGGGGGATGCGGTGGACAGGATCCGGCGCCAGGAGCACCGGACCCTGATGAAGGAGGGCTACGAGGATCTCAAGGGGAGCAAGTACGACTGGCTGACGAACCCGGCCAACATGACCCGCCGGCAGAAGTCACGGTTCCGGGTGCTGCGTGACAACACGCTCAAGACTGCCCGGGCCTGGGCGATCCGGGAGATGACCATGTCCCTTTGGCACGATACCAGCAGGACCTGGGCGGAAAAGGGTTGGAAGCGGTGGCTGTCCTGGGCGGTGCGCTGCCGCCTGGAGCCGGTCAAGCAGGCTGCAAGGACGATCAGGAATCACCTGTGGGGCATTCTCAATGCCGTTGTCCTGAAGGTCACCAACGGTCCTGCGGAAGGCATCAACAGCAAGATCCGTATGGTCAAGATTCGCAGCCGCGGGTTCCGTAACAAACAGCGGTTTGCCAATGAGATCTACTTCCACCTGGGTGGGCTGAACTTACATCCCGAGTCCGTCAGACAATGAATCTACCCACTCGATTTGGGGAAGAGCCAAAGTATAAAACGGCAGTTAAGAAATGACCTGTGATCGCCCTTCAAAGATCGACCCTGGCGGCCATTGATACGCTGGGATTGTATTTCAAATGATTCCCAATAGATTCCCAGAATTATTTCAAATGCAAGCATAGAAGATAAAGATTTTTATTTTTAACTTTATTATCAATAATATAAATGGTGCCGGAAAGAGGAATCGAACCTCCGACCTACTGATTACGAATCAGTTGCTCTACCGACTGAGCTATTCCGGCATGGGGAGAAAGTGCGGGTTTGGATTATATGCACCGAACCCGATATGGTCCATCGTAACAGTAAAATAGAAGCACCGGAACCTTCCCAGGTTCCGTTCATACTGGGGCAGATCTCCCTGCCCCATCCAATCATCGCACGGTCCGGATCGTGTGCATGCGGCACCTGCGTCGCACCCTCACACTTCAACTCCCGGGCAAACCACCCGAATGGCCGACACATCCCGGCCCGCCGTCACACCAGCAGCATTCTCATGATCGTCACGCGCCCCCTGGTCCGGAGCCTCGAGCTCCGCGGCCAGGATCGGCGAACCCGTTTTCCACAACCCCCTGACCATCATGATCATCACCAACACGAAGGGCGGCGTCGGTAAAACCACGCTTATTTATATTTGACAGGTTTATAGTGATTTCCACTTCTTTAGCTTGGTTACGTATCGGCCTTGAGTCCCCGGGTGGCGATGAAGTGATAGAGCGTCTGCCTGGACACTCAGGTGATCCTAGCTATGGCGCTCTTCAAGACCCCAATGCTGAGGAACCGGCGGATTTCATCTTCCTTGCCGTCGAGGCGTGATACACCGAGTACCCCTTTCGGCCGTCCGAGTTTCTTTCCCGAAGACCTAGGCGAGAGATCAGTCCGGGAAAAGGAAACCACTCAGACCTGGACGACGACTGCGGGGACGAAACATGAATGACCGACCAAGGCCCGCTCAGTATGCGACCGTGAGAGCCCTGTGAATTTGCATGAAAAACAACAGAGTAAAGCCGCTGAATATACACCGGCAGTTTGGGTTGGTGACGCCACTTCAGTCGGGGTAAAATCACCACACTGATCGAGACCGGAAACCACCGAAAAGAGTGGCCTCATTAGGTGATCATAACGTGGCCTCATTAGCTGCAAATTGACATCAGTGAAAGATGTTGGAAGCTCCGACAACACTTCCCCAAGAGGACCAGCTATGAACACTCCGACCGGACTGAATTCGCCTCGAACCCTTGACCGGCTTCACCATGTGCACGGACAGACAAACCTGCGCAGCCATCAAGATGACGGCCCAAGTGCCATGGTGATACGCGGACAGGGCGCCAGGTTCGAAACCGACGAGGGGGATAGCATCATTGACGGATTTTCCGGCCTTGGCTGCGTGTCACTGGGATATCACAATGACCGACTCGCGCAGGCGGCGATGGAACAGATGCAGGAGCTGCCCTTTGCGCCAACCTTCTACGGCCGCTCGCACCGCAAGGTGGCGGAACTTGCGAAGGCACTGACCTCCCGCGCGGCAGTACCCTTTGAGAAGGCGATGTTCCAGTGTTCGGGGTCGGAAGCCAACGATTCGATGATCAAGTTCATCTGGGCGCGCAACATCGCCCGGGGTCAGCCGCAGCGTCGCCGCATGATCTCGCGCTGGCGGGGGTATTATGGCAATACGGTCGCTGCAGTGGCGCTGTCGGGGCAGCCGCATATGCATGCCAATTTCGGGCTTCCGATGGATGACTTTCTGAAGCTCTCGACACCGAACGTCTATCTTCATGCAGCTGACGATGAAACCGAAGAGGAATTCTCAGCGCGTATGGCAGCAGAGTTCGAACAGACCGTGCTTGCTGCCGGTCCCGACACCATCGCAGCTTTCTTTGCCGAGCCGATGCAGTCCGGCGGGGGCGCGATCCGCCCACCCGAAGGCTACTGGCAGGCCATGCAGGCGGTCATTCGAAAATACGATATCCATTTCCATGTTGATGAAACCGTCACCGGCTTTGGCCGTACCGGACATTACTGGGGCGCACAGGCCTTTGATTTGACGCCAAACAGCACCACCTGCGCCAAAGCGCTGACGGCCGCGTTTTTCCCGATGTCGGCGATAATGTTTCGCCAGGATCTTTTCGACGATCTGATGAAAAACTCCGATGAGGCCGGTGTTCTGGGCCATGGCTTCACCTATGCGGGCCACCCGGTGGGGGCCGCGGTGGCGCTTGAGGCGCTGTCGATCTACGACGACATTGATCTTGTCGGCCATGTGCAGCGAGTGTCGCAACCCTTCCTTGCGGGCTGCGAAGCATTGCTGGATCATCCGCTGGTGGGCGACGTGCGCGGTATCGGGCTATTTTGCGGCATTCAACTGGTGCAGGACAAGGCCACAAGAAGACTTTGGGACCCTGCCGTCAAGGTCGGTACCATGGTACAGGACCGTGCCCATGCGCGCGGGCTCTATCTACGCTCCATTCCCCCGGACAGGATCAGCTTTATGCCACCGCTGATCATCTCAGAGGAGGAGATCGCTGAGGCGACCGCCATCCTCAAAGCAGCGCTTGACGATGTCTGGGACGAGGTGCGAGGGCGGGCCTAACCGCCTTGCCCGTCGACAGTCTCGCGCATGGCTTGCAGGAAGGCCGAGACCTCCGCGATCGTGTGTAGTGGCCCGTCAGGGCGTGAAGGGGTGTGAGGTCAGGAAAGCACTTTTCGGACAATGGCTTCTGCCATCTCTGCCACTGCAACATGTGTGGTATCCCGGATGCCGTCCACATGCGGATCGATGATCCCGTCTGCAGAATTGATTAGCCCGTTTGCCGTCATCACTTCCAGCAAACGCGCTTCCATCGTCGGGGTGTGGATCAATCTCAGGTCCGAGACGCGCAGAGCCATAGCCGCGCAGATCGCGGTACAGCCCCAGTTTGAGACTGCTGCGGTCACCAGCACATCCGCGCCGCTCACTGCGCCGATGCCGCCACCACACGGGCAATCGCCCGGCGCGCCAAAGGGTACGGCGTCTTTCACTGCCTCTGCGACGAGCCCCATGCCGATCTCGTTGCCACCGTCGCCTACGGCCAGTACAGGAACGCCGCGCTTCATCCCTTCGTCAAACAGCATGTCGATCCGCGCACGCCCCATGCCATAGTCGCGCCCGCGCATATTGTAGTAGATACCGTTTACGTTGCGCCCGACCCTTTCGGTCGAGAACATCACATCTGGCGCGAACCGGTCCAACATCTCGCCCGCCGCGGCCTGCCCTGCGGCGTTATCCACCGGATAGGGCTCCAGCACCACGGCCGCCATGGACCCATCAGTACTGGCCTGCTGCGCGGTTGCATGATCAACGACGGCCATCCCCGCCGCGCGCAAAACGGCAGCCATCGGCGGGATCAACGTTTCCTCTATGACAAGCACCGTCGTGGCCCTGCGTGCAAACCACAACGCCCGCACGATCGCCGCCGCACCTGACGGTCCGTCATTCTCACCAAGCTGCGGCGACAGCCAGGCGCGCGAGACCGATCCGGTCGTCACAATGGCTGTGCCACCCATGGGCATCGCCAGCAACGCATCTGCTGCCGCCCCCGCCAAAGCGCCTCCCGCCAGGCTGCGCGACGCCTCATAAAGCGGCTCAATCCCCCGGTTCCCGATATCAAGGTTCACCAGCCGGTCGAGCCGTTCATCGTACTTCCCAAAATCGCTCATGATGCCGCTCCAAAGAGGATGGCGTCAAACCAGTCGGGATCATCGAGCCGTTCCGCCACCATCCCGGCAGCCCGGTCCAGTGCGCGGACCAAGCCGCCGGCACCACCCACGGCGTCCAGCGCACCTGCGGTCGGTTTCAGCCGAAGCGATACGCGCCCCCCGGGCACGCCGTGAGTATTGACGGTCAACACGCCGTTGTCACGCAAGAGGATCATGCCCATAGCTGCCGTCGCTTCCGCAGGGACAATGCCCGCGCGCTCCCGACCTGCCATGTGCAGCACCCGCGCCAACACGTCCTGCTCATCCAGCATCGGCCCAAGATCCGAGCGCTGCACGACCTCCGCCCCCCATGCATCGGTCAATGCATCAGCGATCGAGCGCCCATCACGTGCCTCAGTCCTCAGATCTTCCGGTTCAAATTCCTGCAAGGACCGCATCGCGCCTGCCGCAATCGGCGCGCGCGCTTCTTGACCCAATTCGGATGCCTTGGCCAAGGTCGCCAGCACTGACCCTGCATTGCCGCAGAGGATGCCTGCGCGCGGCCCCGATAGCCCCGCTTTGTCGGCATTGGTAATGGCGAAATCTGCCCCCATTGTCAGGCTTTTTGCGCCGCCGTGCAGCACCGGTCGCAAGCGGGCGCCGTAGGCCTCGTCCATGAACACGGTCGAGCCGGCAGATTTGCCCGCTGTGATGGCACGGCGGGTCTGATCGTCAGGCAGGCGGGCCAGCGTGCTTGTGACAGTGGTAATCACCAAAAGAGCCGGGTGGTGTTCTTCGATGGCCAACACGGGGTCTGTGCTGCCAGGCAGTTCGACCAGCGCCACTCCCGCCAGTTTGCACCCGCGCACCACCGAAGCATGGCTGCGGTCCCCGTCCGGCACGACCGAGATCACCGGGCACCCGTCGGAAAGCGCAAGCATCGCTGCCACGATGCCTGCACTCGTTCGATTGGTGACCGCCACAGTCTCACCGCCGCCGAAATGCGCGGTAGCCGCCTCGGTCAATTCACTTGCGAACAGTCCCGGCCCAACCCATTCCTCGCAATAGACCTCAAGGTCTTCGGGCTTCAGCGGGAAATACCGTGGGTTGCCGGTAAAGATACCAATGGCGTCGATGCCTTTTTCACCCACGACCCCAGCCGCCACAGATTGCGCATGACGCAGCCGCCGGATTTCTGCCGCACTGCCGGTCAGATGCCTGCCGCGGGCAAAGCCCACGGATGGATCAAGGGGATTGCCAAACCGATCATGGTCCATGATCAGAGCGCCACGGTCACGCATTTGCGGAACGTATAGGCCTCCAGTGCCCCTTCAATGGAATACTCCGACCCAATGCCAGACTGTTTGATGCCGCCGTAAGACATGCCCGGTATCTGCCCGCCACCCTGATTGACCTGCACCCAGCCTGCCTCGACCGCGCGGCTCATGCGGATAATCGTGCTCATGTCATGGGTAAATATGAACGCCGCTAACCCATAGTGCGTGTCGTTGGCCTGCACGATCATCTCTGCTTCGTCCTCCCATTGGATTGCGACCAACACAGGGCCGAACACCTCTTCGCGCGCAATCCGCCAGGAATTGTCGAGACCTGTCAGAATCGTGGGTACAGGGTGAAAGCCTGCGTCGGTCTCAGTTGGAGTCGCGCCAGTCAGAAAGGTTGCGCCCTGCCCTTCGGCCTCCGCCACATAGGCACAGATCTCACTATAGCGTTCGGCGTTGACCACCGCGCCGATATCGCTGTCTTCATCCAGCGCATCGCCAACCTTCATCGCAGCGGCCTTCTCGGCCACGCGCGGCATCAGGTCGTCCCAAATGGATTTATGCACAAACAGACGCGACCCGGCGGTGCAGCTTTGACCCTGCCGCGCAAATCGCATTGCGTTGACCACGCCCTGCGCTGTGGTATCGATCCGGTCCGGTGTGCAGGCGTCGGGGAAAATGATGCAGGGACTTTTGCCGCCCAATTCCAGTGTGACATTGGCGATCCGGTCTGCCGCGGAGTGCGCGACCAGCTTGCCCACTTCCGACGAGCCGGTGAACGAGACCTTGGAGATGCCCGGATGGTTGGCCAGCGCTGCACCTGCTTCTTCGCCAAGCCCTGTGACCACGTTCAATACACCCGGCGGAAAGATATCCGCCGCCAGTTCCACCAGCCTCAGCACAGCCAAAGGTGCATCCTCAGCAGGTTTCAGGATAAGGCAATTGCCGGTCGCCAGCGCCATGGATATCTTGACCGCACCGAGTTGCAGCGGCGAATTCCAAGGGATAATCGCGCCAACCACGCCCAAAGGTTCACGAGTGGCGTAGGAGAAAATGCCCGGCCCTAGCGGCAGCGTTTCACCCTTTTGCTCTACCGCGACACCGCCATAGTACTTCAGCACGCCCGCAGCCCCGGCTGCCTCACCGCGCGATTGCGTGCGGATAGCATTGCCGGACTCCGCCGCTAATATCCGCGCGACCTCTTCCGCATGGACGCTCAGCCGGTTGCCTAGTTCGGTTAGCATTGCACCACGCTCGGATGCCGGACGCGCGGCCCAGGCATGGCGCGCCTTTTTGGCAGCTGCCACGGCGAGGTCGATTTCCACCGCTGTACCGCGCCCGATCCGGCAGATCACATCGCGACGCGATGGGTTTTCAACGGGCAGAGTGTCACCGCTCGCAGGCCAATGCCATTTTCCATCGATGAAAGATCCCGCCAACCCGTCGGTGGGCAATGTGTAGTCAAGAAGGGCCATGGTTTGATCCTATTTATGGGCGGGCAGCGCCCGGAGTGTTTTGTAAATCGCAGAGAAATCGAGGCCGCCATCCTGCTCGGCAAAGGCTGTAAAGGCCCGTGCGGCCTCAGCACCGAATGGGGTAGGCTGACCGGTGGACCCTGCCGCTGCCTGCGCAAGCCGCAGATCCTTGGCCATCAGCGCAGCGGCAAATCCTGGCGCAAAGCCATTGGAGGACGGCGCGGCTGGCACGACTCCAGGAATCGGGCAGCGATTTTCCAGTGTCCAGCTTTGGGCAGCAGCCCCAGCGCAAAGGGCGTAGAACTTGTGCAGGTCCAGACCCAGTGCATCGGCGAGCGCGAAGCCTTCCATCACCGCCACTGCGGTGATGCCGCAAATCATGTTGTGGCAAGCCTTTGCCGCCTGCCCCGATCCCGCCGGTCCGAAATGGGTAATCTTGGCGCCCATCGCGTTCAGGACCGGCGAGGCCGCTTCAAAGGCATCATCCGGCCCGCCAACCATGAAGCTCAAGCTGCCGCTTTCCGCGCCCACTGGACCCCCTGATACGGGTGCATCCAGCATGTACAGCCCTTGCTCCGCCGCCTTGGCAGCCAGATCTCGCGCCGTGTCCACGTCGATGGTCGAGCAATCAATCAGCAATGTGCCGGGTGCCGCAGCGAGGCGGATGATCTCCTCGTGAACCTGCGCCACATGCCGCCCCTCGGGCAGCATAGTCACGATGACTTCTGCGTCTTCAAGTGCCTCGGAGCTGGGTTCCTGCGCTCCCTCGAACGCTGCAAGAACGCCTGCGCTGGCATCCATACCGACAACGTCATGGCCGGCGGTCTGAAGCACCCGCGCCATGGGACCGCCCATCGTCCCCAGCCCGATAAAGGCGATTTTGCTCATTTCTGTTCTCCGTCATTCATCATCGCATCAACAACTCAGGCAACCAAAGCGCCAACCCCGGGAATCGTGCCAGAACCGCGATCATTGCTGCCATCGCCGCCACAATTGGTAAGGCGCCCAGCATGACATCCGTCATTCGGCCGCCGCACCGCACACCCTGCACAACGTATAGGTTCAGGCCGATGGTGCGGTGTGATCAGCGCCGTCTCAATCAGGATCATCATGACGATCCCGTACCCCACCGGATCAAATCCCAGCGAGAGCGAGAACATCAGCCCGAATAATGCAAAAAAAAGCGGGTGAGGTCTAATTTTATAATATAATTCAATTAGTTAAAGAGAATTACAGAGGACCCCACCCGTGACAGATTGTACCTCCCAACCGATTGCATTTCCAACCCTCAAACGCCGTCGGATCGAGGCCGAATTCACCGGCGGGGCGATTACCTCGAATGTCGGCGCCCAGTATGGGAAAGTGCGGGTCCCCCGGTTTGGAGACCGCCAGCAATGAGCATGGTTTAGGATTGGTGTCGCAAGAACGCTGAAAATCATCGGCGTTTTTGCATGGTAATATTGCAAGATTGACCTGCATGCGGCCAAGCGCGGCCCCGGATGTGGGCTCTGTCCAGCGCCCCAAGCGGCGCGTATGTCTGCTGGCGCTGTCTCGGTCAAAATGGAATCTGCCAAAGCCGGTCACCTTTGGATTAGCAACCGTGTATCACGAGTCTATTGGAGTCTTCGGTAACTTAAGCGGCGGGCGCTGTTGAGTGAAAACTGCGGAGCTATTACACCCGAATTTTTAAATTGAGTTCATGCATTTTGGGCATTTCTAATCCAAAGCCCGAAACTTTGTGAGACATTCTCCATGGCACGCAGATCAAGAGCTCGGTCGCAAGCGAACACCGCACCGCAGGGGGTGACTTTGCCACCAATTGGCGGGCGGTATCGCCCATTGGACGAATCTGGTCTGGCGCGGATTGTTCAGGCAGCAATGGACATGCTGTCCGCGACCGGTATCGGCGAATGCCCCGATGATCTGGCAGGACGCATGGTGGCCGCAGGCGCCACAAGGCGCGCCGATGGTCGGATCTGCTTTTCGCAGGCCATGGTCGAAACGGCGATCGCACGCGCAGCGCGCAGCGTGAACCTGCCGGGGTTTGTCGAGAACCTTGGTTTGACCATCGGCGGCGGTCGCGTCCATATCGGCACGGGTGGTGCGGCCACAGAGATTCTGGACAGCGCCACTGGCAATTTTCGCGGGGCGCAATTGTCGGATCTTTATGATCTGATGCTGCTGGTCGGGCAATTGCCCAACATCAGCTATGGTTTGCGACCTGTCATCGCCCGCGACATGGACCAGCCCCTTGCACTGGATCTCAATACCGGGTTCGCCTGCCTCAAGGCCTGCGCTAAGCCCATCGGGATCAGTTTCGACTCTGCCGCACATATCGACCCTATCGTGTCAATGTTCGATATGGCGCTTGGGCGCGAGGGCGGGTTCCAGGCGCAGCCCTTCTGTTTCGGCGTGATTGTGCATGCGGTCTCGCCGCTGCGCTATGCGCCGGAAGGGGTCGAGATCATGCAGCGCGCCATGGCGCACCGGATGCCTTTGCAAATCTGCACAGCCGCACAAGCCGGTGCCACCAGCCCGGTTACGCTGGCAGGTGCGCTGGCGCAAGGTCTGGCCGAGACTCTGGCCGGTCTGATGATTGTCGATGTGATCGCGCCGGGGTATCCATGTATCTTCGCCTTCATGCCCTTCATCTCTGATTTGCGCACGGGGGCCATGACCGGCGGGTCGGGCGAGGCTGCCGTGGCTGCTGCCGCGGCCGCGCAATTACTCTTGCATCTGGGCCTGCCCTCCACCGCATCTGCCGGGATGACCGACGCCAAAACGCCCGACGCGCAGGCTGGCTATGAAAAGGGCTATACGGTCGCGCTATCGGCACAGGCCGGGGCCGACATGATCAACTTATGTGTCGGCATGCTCGGCTCTATCATGGCCGCCTCGTGCGAGGCGTTGGTGATCGACGATGATATGTGCGGCGCAATCCTACGCGCCGTGCGGGGTATTGAGTTGAACGAGACAAGCATCGATCTGGACCGGATTGAGGCGGTGGCCACCGGTGCGGGCCACTATCTGGGCGAGATGCAAACGCTGGAGTTAATGAAGACCGAATACACTTACCCCAGCCTGGGCAACCGGCAGAGCATCTCGGATTGGCAAGACGCCGGAGCGCGCACGATCTGGGATGTCGCCATCGACCGTACCAAAACATTGCTGGAAGCCCCTCCGACCCACCTGCCACCAGACCGTGAAGCAGCGATCCGGTCGGCGTTTGATATCCGCTTGCCCGAAGGACTCTGAGACATGAAAGATAACGCACGCGTTGTCGTTATCGGCGGAGGGGCAGTCGGCACTTCGATCCTCTACCACCTCGCGCTTGCAGGGGTCACAGACACCTTGCTGCTGGAACGCAACGAGCTGACCTCGGGCAGTACATGGCACGCGGCGGGCAACATTCCGACCTATGCGACCTCCTGGCTGGGGATGCGCGCGGGCAATTATGCCTGGTCCATGTACAAGGACCTCGCCAACAAGGTGGACAGCGCGATCACGTACCGCCACACGCAAGCCTTCTGGCCCGCCCACACAGAGGCGAGGATGGATCTGTTTCGCCACCTGTGCGGCGTCTCCACCAGCGCGGGCTACGATCTGAGGATGCTGAGCCCCTCCGAGATGGACGAGATGCACCCGTTCTGGCACCCGGACCAGACCGTACTGGGCGGTATCCTGGACCCTTACGAGGGCGACATCGATCCCAGCCAGCTGACCCAGGCGTTGGCCAAGGGCGCGCGCGATCTGGGCGCGCAGGTTGAGCGCTTTGCGCCCGTCTCCAAGATCATCCGGCTGCCGTCGGGCGAATGGGAAGTGACCTGCGCGAAGGGCACCGTCCAGGCCGAAGTGGTGATCAACGCGGGCGGCTTTTACGGCGCCAAGATCGCCGAGATGGCCGGTCTGAAGGCACCCGTGGTCACGCTGGAACACCAGTACCTTGTCACCGAACCGATCAAGGCTCTGGAAGATCATCCGGAGTTGTTTCCGCTGGTGCGCGACCCGGACATTCGTTTTTATCTGCGGCGCGAGCGCAACGCTTTCCTGGTTGGCTCTTACGCCCACGATGGACGACCTGCATGGGAAAAGGACGGGCCGCCCGACGACTTCGCGCACCAACTTTTCCCTGACAGTGTCGAGGATATTCTCGACGTGCTTGAGGCGACCATGGCCCATGTGCCCTTGCTGGGCGAGGCAGGCGCGCAACGCTTTGTCAACGGCCCTATTGCCTATGCCCCCGACGCGCTGCCGCTGGTTGGCCCAGCCGCAGGGGCGCCAAACTTCTATCACGCCACCGGCGTACAGATCGGCATCACGCACTCTGCTGCCATTGGCAAGGCCATGGCCGAATGGATTACCGAGGGCGAAACCGAATGGGATCTCTCCGCTTGGGATCCGCGCCGCTTTGGCGACTGGGCTACACCCGAATACGCTCATGCACGCGCGTCCCAGCATTATGACCTGCAATACGCGATCAACTTCCCGCACCGGAACATGCAACGTGGCCGCCCGGTGCAGCAAACGCCACTCTATGACACGCTTTTCGCTCAAGGCGCTGTCATGGGGCAGATTGCGGGATGGGAGCGTGCCTTTTGGTTCCAGACCGATACTATCCAAGACGCAGGCGACGCCGACCTGTCCTTCCACCACGAGCCCTGGCAGGATGCCGTTGCCGCCGAATGCCGGACCGTTGCAGATAGCGTTGGCGTCATGGACCACGGCGGTTTCACCAAGTACGACCTGCGCGGTCCGGGGGCCGCTGCATATCTGTCTCAAATGGTCTGCGGCGGCCTGCCTAAATTCGGGCGCGTGCGGCTAAGCTATATGCTCACCCCCAAAGGCCGCATCTGGTCCGAAGCTACCGTTGCGCGGTTGGCGGAAGACCGATTCCTGCTCTGTGGCCCTACACTGGCCGACCTGCGCGATTTCGACTGGCTCTCGGCCCACCTGCCCCCTGAAGGCGTGACGCTCACGCGCGGCTACGCCCATGACGCGGCGCTAATGATCATGGGGCCAAAGTCGCGCGAAGTTCTGCAGGCGCTGACGGGTGCCGACCTTTCTGCCGTTGCCGCGCCCTGGCTCTCTGTGGCCGAGATAACCATTGCAGGCGTACCTGTGACGGCCATGCGCGTGTCCTATGTGGGCGAGTTGGGGTGGGAGCTGCACCTCGCCTCAAACCACCTGGCACAGGTGTACGACACGATCATGCCGGGTGTACGGGCCCTCGGTGGATGCCAATTCGGATCCTACGCCCTCAATGCCATGCGGATCGAAAAGGGTTATCACGGCTGGGGCGCGGATTTCGGCACGGAATACACTTTGTTTGACGCGGGCCTTCGGCGCTTTGCTAACATGGCCAAGGGCGATTTCATCGGACGCGCCGCGGTTGCGGTGCAAGCTGACAGCACACCGGAATGGGACTGGATTGGACTAGAGATCACAGACGAAAGCCCGGAACCGCTTCCCTCCGACGCGATCCTGAAAGACGGCGTCTGCGTTGGCTATGTCACATCTGCAACCCATGGCTACCGTACCGGCAAAAACCTCGTGCTGGGTTATGTCAGACATAACAGCTTGCACATGGAGGAGCAGTGTGCAGTCCGTGTGTTGGGACAGGATCGCAAAGCCGTTCGTCATAACCCTCACGTCTACGATCCCGAGAACAATCGGCTCAAATCATAAGGTTGAGTCGAACACTGAAGTGGACCCGGAATACCGGCAATAGAGCCAAGGTATGTCCAATATGTTTGTAGGATACTGGGGCGCAGAAATACAGGGAACTGTTGCATGAAACGATCCTTTGGATCAGGAAAAAACGGCCGTTCCCTTCGCCCGGTTGGATTCTGTACCCAACCCGCCGAAGCCGTTTCATCCTCCCGGTTATTCGTACTGTCCGGTTTCGTTTGTTCGCCAATGGGCCTCATGGAATGTCCCATAGCCCGCTCCTCGGAAGCCCGATAGCCCTTGATCATCAGATCGTGGATCGGACCGGAAGGGTTGTCAAAAATGCTTTCATGAATTCATCGTACACAACCGGGTCATCCCTTATCCAGCAGACGCCTATCTTTGGCAGGATCCGGTTTACGCACATCAACGCCGACATGCCGCCATGGCCCTTGACGGGTTCTTCCCGGAACTTTACCTCCATGTATCTGGCCCTTGGATATGCGCCCATGTCTTCCAGCAACGGATGCCAGTCGCAAAGATATCTACGACGCCAGTCCAACAATCTGATGACTTGGGTATCCATTGTGATACCGATACTGTGCAGAAGGGTTGCGGTGAATACCGCATAGGTGTACAGGTCAGCCTTTGTTTTCCTTACTTCCGGACTTGCGCCGATCGGCAGTAGAACGCCTTTGCGCATCCGGAGAGCATAGGCACATGACTCCAGAACATGCGCAATCAAACCGCCCGGCCAATCATGATGGCCGTCCCTGGAAACTGGACATGATTGAACGATCTCCGCTCCGGGTCCATCAGAATGAATGCCCCTGAGTTCCGTGCCCGATACTTCAGAAATCGCTTTAATATCCCGTTGTAATGCAATCCCACCTTAGCTAAATTTACGATTACCGACGGCCACACATTGTGCTTTATAGATTCACACGGTCAAAATTCGAGAATGCTGCACTTGGTACCCCGTATTTTAAACTACTGCCTACTGATTACGAATCAGTTGCTCTACCGACTGAGCTATTCCGGCATGGGGAGAAAGTGCGGGTTTGGATTATATGCACCGAACCCGATACGGTCCTCCGAAACAGGGCGATAGAAGCACCGGAACCTGGGGCGGCTGGACGTCAAGATTGCAACATCAGGTGTTCGATGAAGCGTCTACATGATCGGGGTGTTGGCCATGTCAATTAATCGACATCAGTCCCAAACGGATTGCCTTTAGCTTGGCTCCAAACGCCAGACGGCGGCGCCGCTTTCATCCAAAAGCAGGTAAATCAAGCCGTCGGGGCCGGTGCGGACGTCTCGTATCCGGTTACCGAAATCGGTCAGGAGACGCTCTTCATGAATCACCTGCCCCCCGTCAAGCTCCAGTCGGACAAGCAGTCGGGAACGCAGCGCACCGACAAACAGGTTTCCATTCCACCGGGGAAACATGTCGCCACGATAGACCGTCAACCCCGAGGGGGCAATTGACGGCACCCAGTAAGTGACAGGCTGCTCCATGCCGGCCCGTGCGGTCTCGTCGGTGATCCGGGTGCCGCTATAGTTTCGGCCGTAGGTGATCGTCGGCCATCCGTAGTTCCGACCACGCCCGATCAGGTTGACCTCATCGCCGCCCCGTGGCCCATGTTCCTGCGACCAAAGCCTGCCGGTCTTAGAATCCACGGCAAGGCCCTGCGGGTTGCGGTGACCGTAGGACCATATTTCGGGTAGCGCCCCCCCGAGGTCGACGAACGGATTGTCGGCCGGGACCGTACCGTCAGGATTGAGTCTGAGGATGGTACCGGCATGGGTGCCCAGATCCTGGGCATTGGGCCGATGACCCCGGTCGCCGATGGTGACGAACAGTTTGCCGTCCGGGGCGAATCGCAACCGCGAGCCGAAATGCCGACCCGAGCCGCTTCCTGCACGGCCGACAAAGACAACCCTGAATCCGTGAAGCCGGTCGCCTTCCAGCCGGGCCATGCTGACTGCGGTTGTCTTGCCCTCCACAGAGTCCCAGATGTGGCTCAGATAGAGCTGCCGGTTGGTTTCGAAGTCCGGATCGAGGACGACATCCATCAACCCGCCCTGACCATGGACTTCGATCCGCGGCAGTCCGGGAAGCGGGTCCGACGGCTTCTTCCCGGGCTGCAGAATCCGGAGATTGCCGTCCAGTTCGGTCACCAGAATACGTCCGTCGGGGAGAAACGCCATACCCCACGCCTGATCGAACGGTCCGCCGACCGGGACAAGACGAAAGGAATGTTTCTCGGAGTGGTACTCCCGGGACTCGTGGGAGTCCGCAAAACTGACCGAATTCGCGCAAAGCAGCAACAGGAGAGCAACGGCCCAAACCAGAATCGGGCGGCTTTGTTGGCAATCGTCAGACAGTGCACAATTTCGAAAGCGCATCATTCCTCGTTGCCTGGAGACAGTCAAATCCGCCCTTTCGCACGCTACGGTCACAACGGTTCACACTCCGAACACAAGTACCCTTCCAGGGAACGGAATCCACTGATTGCTCCCTGCTGGTCATGCAGCTTTCGTACCCCATCACCCGTCATCACATCCTGCCAATCGACAATACGCCTTTGTATTCGCATTGGGGGTACTGCTCAATGGATCCGTCGTGTGTGTATCGCCACCTGTCCCAGGCATGACCGGGTGTCAATTTCCAGTCCCTCCCGATACGGGTTCAGCCCCTTTTCAGCTGCACCGGCAGCGAGAACGAAATATCCTCGCTTGGTCCTGGCAGTTCCTGTATCGACAGGTCGTGCCGATTCAGTTTTTCCACCACCCGCTGCACCAGTGACTCGGGCGCCGAGGCGCCTGCGGTGACGCCGATGCACTGCACGTCCGTTAACCATTCGTCCCGGATTTCCTCCGGTCCATCCACGAGATAGGCCGGAACGTTCCGCACGGCAGCGATTTCCCGCAGCCGGTTCGAGTTGGAACTGTTCTGAGAACCCACGACGAACACCACGTCGCATTGATCCACCATCTGCTTGACGGCGTCCTGACGGTTCTGGGTGGCGTAGCAGATATCATCCTTGCGTGGCCCCTTGATCCGCGGGAAACGCCGGCGCAGGGCATCGATGATGCGTGCCGTGTCATCCATGGAAAGCGTGGTCTGGGTGACGTAGGCCAGCCGGGTCGAATCACGGACTTCCAGCTTTTCGACATCCTCGACAGTTTCCACCAGGAGAATTTCCCCTTCGGCCTGTCCCATGGTGCCCTCCACCTCGGGGTGGCCCGCATGCCCGATGAGAATGACCTCGTGCTCCTGCTTGACATTCTGGGCCACCTCAACGTGCACCTTCGTGACGAGCGGGCAGGTCGCGTCGAGCACACTGAGCCCGCGGTGCTTCGCTTCCTCCCTCACCTTCCGGGAAACACCGTGGGCACTGAATATGACGATGGAATCCTCCGGCACCTCCTCGAGGTCCTCAACGAACACCGCACCCTTGCGGCGCAGACTGTTCACCACGAAGCGGTTGTGGATCACCTCGTGACGTACGTAGATGGGGGCCCCGTACTTTTGCAATGCCCGTTCGACGATCTCGATGGCACGGTCCACGCCGGCGCAGAAGCCGCGCGGATTGGCGAGTAAGACTTTCATAGCCGGAGTGTGACTTATCTGCGGAAAAACGGCAAACTGTCCAGCACCATCATGATGGCGCCTATCGTAATGGCTACATCAGCCACATTGAACGCGGGAAACAACCAACCCCCATAATGCAACAGGATAAAATCGATCACGTAGCCATTCGTGATGCGGTCGGCCAGGTTGCCGATGGCCCCGCCCAGCACCAACGAAAGTCCGATGGCGAGCCATCGGTTCCTGTCCCGTTCCCGCCAGATCCAGACAAGCAGGACCAGTGAAACCACCGATGCCAGCCCGACAAACAGGTAATGCTGCCATCCTCCGGCATCATGGAGGAAGCCGAATGCGGCACCCTTGTTGAAGACCAGTTCCAGGCTGAAAACCGGCAGGATGTCCACCGACGAACCGTCCAGCAGCTGATCGTAAGCCAGGGACTTGGTCACCTGGTCCCCTGCCAGCACCAGGAGCGCCGGCAAGAGGAATGCCACGTAGCGGACCGCGGCGCTCATGCAAGCCCCATGATTTCCCGGGCCCGGATACAGTCCTTCAGGATCTGCGCCTTCAGGGCTTCGAAGCCGTCGAATTTCCGTTCAGGGCGAATCTTTTCCGCGAACTCCACGCACACCCGGCTGCCGTATACCTCGCCCTTAAAATCGAACAGGTGAACCTCCAGCAGCGTCCGCAGCCCCCCCACGGTGGGTCGGGTGCCCAGGTTCGCCACCCCGGGCAGCGACCCTTTGCCAAGGCCACGCACGCGCACCGCGAAAACCCCGGTCAATGCCGGTTTGTGGTTGATCGGGACATTCAGGGTCGGGAACCCCCACTGCCTGCCGAGTTGCTGCCCCCGTATGACCCGGCCGGCCAGGGCATAGGGTCGCCCCAGCAGTTCAGCGGCGGCTTCAAGGCCGCCGGACTCCAGCAGTTTCCGTACTCTGGTGCTGCTGATGCGCTCCCCGTGCATGCTCAGCGTTTCCGTTCGCTCAAGGCCATACCCCCCCTCGTCCGCCAGGGCGGACAACAGGTCGAAATTACCCTGGCGGCCACGCCCGAAGCGAAAATCATCGCCAACCAGGAGATAACGGACCGCCAGCGCCTCCACCAGGATCTCCCTGACGAAGGCCGTGGCTTCCGTGGACGCAAGGCGGTCATCAAAACGAAGGCTCAGCATGATGTCTATTCCACATTCTGCGAGGGCAAAGTAGCGGGTCGTCAGGTTCGTAAGCCGGGGATATCTCTGCTCGCCACGGAAATATTCCTGGGGATGGGGGTCGAACGTCATCACCACGGCCGGCAACCCCAGACGGTCCCCGTGCGAGCGCAGGTTCGCCAGAATCCTGCGATGGCCGAGATGAACCGCATCGAAATTGCCGATGGTCAGCACGCAGCCCCGACCGGCAAGGCCGGCAGCGGCGGCGCTACGGACAAGTCTCATTCGGTTTCCCTCCCCGAAAGCAGGGACTTCAATGGTACGCCGGACACGACAAGAGCAATGAAATAGGTCACGAATCCCGCCGGAACCAGCCATGCCAGGCGGGAGATGCGTTCCGGTATCGGACTGTCGAGCCACCACCCGGAATTCCCCATCCCCATATAGAGCAACAGACCCATCACGGCGCTGGCCCCGACAACCCGCACCAGCAGAAACGGCCATTCCGGCTCCAGATGAAGCACCCCGGAACGACGCAGGCCGGAGTATAGCAAGCCCGCGTTCACCACGGCAGCAATCGAGGTCGCCCCGGCCAGGCCGACATGGTGCATCGTGCTGAACAGGGCGAGGCTGGCGACGATATTGACCGCCACGGCAATGACCCCGATGCGGACCGGTGTCCTGGTGTCCTTGCGGGCAAAGTATCCCGGGGCCAGCACCTTGACCAGGACGATGGGCACCAGGCCGAGGCTGTACGCCACCAGGCTGAGCGCCGACATGCCGACCCCGTTGCGGGTGAAATCGCCGTGATAGAAGATCGTGCTGATCAGTGGCACCGCCAGCACGATCAGGGCAACGGTGGCCGGCACGCAGACCAGGAACACCCAGCGCATGCCCCAGTCCAGAGTGCGGGAAAACCGCTCCGGGGCATCGGCGGCATGCTGGCGCGACAGGCCGGGCAGGATTACCGTGCCGAGCGCGATGCCGAACACGCCCACGGGAAACTCCATCAGGCGGTCGGAATAGTAGAGCCAGGAAATGCTGCCCGTCACGAGGAACGATGCCAGCAGGGTGTTGATGAGCACGTTGAGCTGGGCCACGGAGACCCCGAAGATGGCCGGAAGCATGAGGCGGAACACCTGTCCGGCACCGTCGGCCGCCACCCGGTCACCGGAGTTTCTCCGGAGTCTCGGCTTCACGAGCAGTCCCTCTTTCTTCAGGAAAGGCGCCTGGAACAGGAGCTGGACAATCCCGGCGACCAGCACGCCTATCGCCAGGGCCAGTGGACCGCTGTCCATCACATCCACCAGCTGCCATGCCGCCAGGATGAGACAGACATTGAGCAGGATGGGCGTGGCGGCGGGGCCGGCGAACCGGCCGCAGGAATTGAGCATGGCTCCCGCCATGGCCACCAGGGAGATGAAGAACAGGTAGGGGAACGTGACGCGCGTGGCCTCGACGGTCAATGCGAACTTTACGGGATCCCCCGAAAATCCCCAGGCGATGGCCTTGACCAGCCACGGGGCGCCGGCGATTCCGGCCAGGGAGAACAGTGCCAGCACGAGAGCGAACCGTCCCAGGGTGAGTTCCAGAAACCGCTTTCCCTGGTCCCTGTCATGATTCTCGCGAAAATCCGTGAACACCGGGACGAACGCCGCCGCAAACGCACCTTCCGCGGTCATCCGGCGAAAGAAGTTGGGAATCCGGAAGGCGACGAAGAAAACGTCCGCCGCCGCGCGGTCACCGAGGATATTGGCCAGCACCACGTCCCGTATCAGGCCACTGATCCGCGACAGCAGGGTCATGGACCCGACTACGGAGGTGGACTTGATGAGGTTGCCGGACATACAGGTAATCTCTGGTTTTTCGGGAACCGGAAGCGCCCTCCGTTCAGTCCGGTTCAACTCGGTTCAGCTCGGTCAGCTCCCAGTCAGTAGTCTTGACTTCAGGCCCGAAATTGACGATATTCCGGCGTCCCCCGCAGCCCCCTGTCTTTCGGGCCCCGGAACCATCCAGGACCCGGCGGGACGGGATCGGACCTGGCGGGACGGGATCGGACGCGGCGGATACAGGGCGGCGCATTATAGTCCCGTTACGGCAGTCCGGGAATCCCCGCGTACCTGCCGGTCCGACGCAGGACCGGCGGCACCGGAAGGCATGCGAACCATTTTTTTCAGGAACCCGATCTTGGCAAATTCACCACAAGCACGAAAGCGCGCCCGCCAGAACATCCGGCGGCGCAACCACAACATGAGCCAGCGCTCGGCGCTGCGCACGTCGATCAAGAAGCTGCTCAAGCTGATCAACGCCAACGATGTCGACCAGGCCAGGGCCACCTACCGTGAAACCTCGGCCCATATCGACCGGGCCGCATCCAAGGGACTGCACCATCCCAACCGGGCCGCACGCCTGAAGCGCCGCCTGAACAACCGCCTGCGGGCCCTCACCACCCCGTAGCCTTCTCCCCGGTCCACGTACCGGTCAGGCCCCCGGTTTTTTCCGGCCCCGGTATCCGCGGGCCGGGGCGCGGTCGACCGGCCCGCCCCGTGACGACGGTACGGACTGTGCGGTCCTGACGATCCCGCCGACCTCGGCCGCACCCAGCTCGGCCCAGCCCCCCGTCGGCACCCCGCGGGGCAGCCTGACCGGTCCGTAACGTACCCGGACAAGGCGGCTGACCCGGCAGCCGACGGACTCCCACAGCCTCCGGACCTCCCGGTATCGTCCCTCGGTGACCACGACACGGAACCAGGTGTTGCGGCCCTCCCCCCGCTGCCTCGCGATACTGTGAAACCCGATCCGCTCGCCGTCCAGCTCCACCCCCCTTCTGAGGGTGTCTATCGCGGCGTCGCCCACGTCCCCGAACACCCGGCACAGGTACTCCCGCTCCAGGCCCGTGTCGGGATGCATCAGCCGATTCGCCAGGTCGCCGTCCGTGGTGAACAGGAGCAGTCCCCGGGTATTGATATCCAGTCTGCCCACGGCCACCCAGCGGGCCTTGCGGAGCCTCGGCAGGTTGCGGAATACCGTGGGGCGCCCCGCCGGATCGTCGCGGCTGCAGATCTCCCCCTCGGGCTTGTTGTAGGCAATCACCCTGATGTCCCTGGCGGCGGGCGGGCGACGTGAAACCGGCTTGCCGTCCAGCAGTATGCGCGAGCGGTCGCTGACCTTCTGGCCAAGTTCCGCCGCCCGTCCATCCACCCGGATCCGGCCTTCTTCGATCCATGACTCCACCTGCCTACGTGATCCGAGCCCCAGATCGGACAGGTATTTCTGCAGGCGTATTCCGCCGGAACGTTCAATCACCGGGCCGGCAACCGCCCCGGAAGAAGCCCTGGATGAATGATAGGAGGTACCGCGCCCTGTACCGCCGCGGTTGTTCCGCCTGCCCGGGGGCGTCATCCGCCGGGGGCACTGGACACGACGGCGCCATCCTCCAGTCCCCCGTCAGCGGCTTCCGCCGGAGATATGTTTGTCTCCGCTTGCGCCGGTGCGGTCGTCTCACCGCTTCGTTCCGGCCCGGCCCCGTCAGCGCCCTGCTCCGCTTCCGGCACCCCCCCGGCGTCCGCATCCGCGGACGCCTCCAGGGCCACCAGCACCTCCTGCGGCAGCGACACCTCCATTTCCCCCACGATCGTCATGAGGTCCCTTTGTTCCGCGAGATCGGGCAGTTCCTTCAGGGAGCCGAGATTGAAATAGGAAAGAAAATCCTGGGTGGTGCCGAACAGCGCCGGGTGCCCGGGGACGTCACGGACCCCAACCTGCTTGATCCACCCCCGTTCGACGAGGCGCTGGATGATGTCCGCGCTGACCGCCACGCCGCGCACCTCCTCGATGTCGCCGCGGCTCGCCGGCTGCCGGTAAGCGATGATGGCCAGCGTCTCCAGGAGCGCCCGGGACATCCTGGGCGGTCTCACCGCGTGCAGCCTCCGAAGGTACTCGGCATACTTTTCCCGCGTGTGGTAGCGGTACCCGCTGCCGATCTTCTTCAGTTCCACGCCGCGGTTGCGGCACTCCTCCCGGAGAGCCTCGAGAGCTGCGTGGACCCGGGCGGCCTCGGGTCTCGCGGATTCATCGAACAGCCCCTGGATCCGGGCCACGCTCACCGGGCCGTCTGCCGCCAGCAGGACCGCCTCGACGATATTCTTCAGGTCGTCCGGCATCGGTCAGGCCGCCCTGTCCGGCTCCGCCGCGGGTCCGGACTCCACCCGCTTGAGATGGATGGGGGCGAATGGTTCGTTCTGCACCAGCACCAGGACGTTGTCCCGGCACATTTCCAGGATCGCCATGAAGCAGATCACCATGCCGAGGCGACCCTCGTCCGGATCGAACAGATCCTCGAACCGGAGGAAGCGATCGCGCTGGAGCCTGTCCAGGATCAGGGTCATCTTCTCCCGCACGGTGAGTTTCTCGTGCCCGACGCCGTAATGGCGGTTGTGCACCGAGCGCTCGATGACATTGCGGAAAGCCACGACCAGGTCCGTCAGGGATGCCCGGGGCTCCACCTTCACCGACGCCGGATCCTCGAAGTCCGCCGAAACGAGATAGAGGTCCCGTTCCAGGCGCGGCCGTTCCTCGATCTCCCTGGCGGCTCCGCTGAACCGTTCGTATTCCTGCAGGCGCCTGATCAGGGCCACCCGCGGGTCCTCCCCTTCGTCGTCCTCCTCGAAGTCGGTTCTCGGCAGCAGCATCCTTGACTTGACTTCCGCCAGCGTGGCCGCCATCACCAGGTACTCCGCCGCCAGGTCCAGCCGGAAATGCCGCATGAGCTCCACGTACTCCATGTACTGGCGGGTGATCAGCGACACCGGGATGTCGAGGATATTCAGGTTCTGCTTGCGGATCAGGTACAAAAGGAGATCGAGCGGCCCCTGGAAGGTCTCGAGGAACACCTCCAGCGCTTCAGGGGGTATGAAAAGGTCGTCCGGCAGTTCCTTGAGCAGCTTGCCGTTGACCAGGATCGGGGGGGGAGTCTCTCCTGCCGCCGCGTTGTTCGCCGGTTCGATCACCAGCGGTTCCGGGGCGGATGTCTCGTCGGAACCGGGTCCAGGATGATTCATGTATTCTGGGCTCGATAAACGGGCGACGGCATCAGCGGTAGACCGTACCCACCGATTCTCGCACAATTTTCATGGTTTCGCAGGCCTCGGCCCGGGCCCGGCGGTCACCATCGGCAATCACCTCCCGCACGAGGTCGGGATTTTTCTCGTAGGGAAGCGCCCGTTCACGTACGGCCGACTGCTCCTCGAGGACACTCCCGATCAGCGGTTTCTTGCACTCGAGGCAGCCGAAAGCTGCCTTGCGGCAGCCGTCCTCTACCCAGTCCCTGGTGTCCTGGCTGCTGTAGACCTTGTGGAATTCCCAGACGGGGCACTTCTCCGGCTCCCCCGGATCTGTAAGCCGCACCCGGGCCGGGTCCGTGGGCATCACGCGGATGGCCTGCTCCACCCGAGACGGGTCGTCCCGCAGATAGATGGCGTTGTCATAGGACTTGGACATCTTCTGCCCGTCCAGGCCCGGCATCTTCGCCGACTCGGTCAGCAGCGCCGCCGGCTCCGGCAGCAGGGTGATGCCCCGGCCCTCGAGGTATCCCAGAAGGCCGTCCTTCCGGGACCGGTCGAGGTTCTGCTGGTCCTCCACCAGGGCCCTTGCCTGCTCCAGGGCCTCCCGGTCGCCCTGCTCGGTAAAGGCCTGGCGCAGGCTCCGGTAGGTCTTCGCGGTCTTCTTGCCCATCTGCCGGATCGCCGCAGCCATCTGCTCCTCGAATGCGGGACTGCGGCCGAAGAAATGGTTAAAGCGGCGGGCGATTTCCCGGGTCAGTTCCACGTGGGGCACCTGGTCCTCCCCCACCGGCACATGGGCGGCGCGGTACATCAGGATATCGGCGGACTGCAGCAGCGGATAGCCGAGGAACCCATAGGTGGCAAGGTCCTTCTCCCGCAGTCGTTCCTGCTGGTCCTTGAAGCTGGGCACACGCTCCAGCCATCCGAGGGGCGTCACCATGGAAAGCAGGAGGTGCAGTTCCGCATGTTCGGGCACGTGGGACTGGATGAACAGCGTGGCCTTTCCCGGGTCCACTCCCGCGGCCAGCCAGTCGATCACCATGTCCCAGACATGGCGGTCCATGGTCTCGGGGTCATCGTAATGGGTGGTCAGGGCGTGCCAGTCGGCGACGAAATAGAAACAGCTGTAGTCTTCCTGCATCCGCACCCAGTTGCGCAGGACACCATGGTAGTGACCGAGGTGCAGCTTTCCGGTGGGACGCATGCCGGAGAGCACGCGCCGGTTGCTCCGGGAGTCCTGTGAATCTTCGCTCATGTCGTCGGCAGACGGTACGGGTTGCGGGTTCGGATGCGGCAGCGGTTCTGGACGGCGCCTGCGGTCATGCCCGGCCTTCGAACGGGGCGGGGTCGCCCTTGCCGCGGCGAAGCACCTCCGGCAAGCCGCTGGTCAGGTCAACCACAGTGGTGGGTTCGAGGTCACAGGGCCCGCCATCGATGATCGTGTCGATGGCGTGTTCGAGCGTCTCCCTGATCTCCTGCGCGTCGTTCATCGGCAGCGCCGCGCCCGGAAGGATCAGGGTGGAACTCATCAGCGGTTCATCGAGTTTCGCCAAAAGCTCCGTCACGATTGGGAAATCCGGGATCCTGAGGCCGATTGTACGACGCCTGGGATGCTGCAGGCGACGGGGCACTTCCCGGGTGGCCGGGAGGATAAAGGTATAGGGCCCGGGAGTAAAGCGCTTGAGCAGCCGGTAGATCTCGTTGTCGACCCTTGCGTACAGCGACACCTCGGAAAGATCGCGGCAGACCAGGGTAAAATTGTGATCGTCCTCCACTCGGCGAATGTGACGGATCCTGCCCATAGCGGCCTTGTTGCCGATGGCGCATCCGAGCGCATAGCTTGAATCGGTGGGATAGGCGATGATGCCCCCCTGGCGCAGGATCGTGACGGACTGGCGGATCAGGCGCCCCTGGGGGTTAGAGGGGTGAACCTGGAAGAACTGTGCCATCAGCCGGCCCCCTGACCGGACGCTTGCCTTGTCGCTGGCCTCCTGCGGGGACGCCGCCTGCGGCTCTTCCTTCCGGCACCCGGGGCGGATGCGGGCAGCTGCTGGATCATCTTCTGCCGATCCCGGGACCCTTGGTCCTGGATCCGGGTCCACCAGGTCACGACTTCCTCGGGGACCTCACCGATGGCGGCCCGCAGCACCAGGAAATCATAGGCCGCGCGGAAACGCCTGTTCTCCAGCATCGGCTCGATGCTGCGGGGGTGCCGTAGTTCCAGGTTATCCTGCATCTGCCAGATCTCGATAGCCTGGCTGCTGACCCGCCGCGGAACCGAAACCTGGCGGCACTGTTCGGCGAATACCCGGTCACCGGCCTGCCAGATCCGCTCGTTGTGGCTGACCCTGCCCCCTGTCATGCCCTCCAGCCCGCTCCGGAAGGGGCGCCACAGGAGGACCGCATAGAGAAACGCGGGAATCACCGGCTTGTTCCGGCTGGTCCGCCGGTCGGTGTTTTCAAGCGCCTTCAGGATCAGGGTCTCCCAGAGTTCGCCCCCGGGCGCGTCGAGTACCGAAACCGTCTGGGGAAACAGGATCCCGGCAAACCCGGCAGTTCGCAACTCCTGCCAGCTTGCCACGCCGTGGGAATGGTGAAACAGTTTCAGCACCTCGTCGAAGAGTCGTGCCGACGGCACGCCGGCAAGCAGTGGGCGTTGATTGACCACCGACTTCATCAGTCCCCGATCCGGTTCCAGACCAAGCTTCGCCTTGAACCGCAACACCCGGAGCATCCGCACCGGATCCTCGGCAAAGCGCTCGGCTGGCTTCCCGATCAGGGACAGGCGGCGCGCACCGATGTCCCCGACGCCCCCCAGGAAGTCCATGATCCGTTCCTCCAGCGGATCATAGTAAAGCGCATTGACGGTAAAATCCCGGCGGAGCGCATCGTCCTCCATGCTGCCGTAAACGTTGTCGTCCAGGAGCCGGCCCTCCTCGGTGGTTTTCGGCGCATCGCTGCGCCTGCCCTTCTTCCAGGGCAGCCACGATTCCCGGGCGGCGGCCGGGTTCGCCCGGTAGGTGGCCACTTCGACGACTTCCCGCCCGAAACGCACGTGCACCAAACGGAACCGCCGGCCGATGATCCGGGCACGGCGGAAGATCCCCCGGACCTCCTCCGGAGTAGCGTCCGTGGTGACATCGAAGTCCTTCGGCTGCATGCCGAGCAGCAGGTCACGGACACAGCCCCCCACGAGATAGCCGTCGAAACCAGCATCCTGCAGACCCCGGACAACGTCCAGCGCGGCGCGGCTGATCCGGTGCCGATCGAAACCGAAATCAGCGGCTGAGTGGTAGGTGGGCTTCAAGGATGATGATGGCGATGGATGGCCGTAACCCGGCCGGGGGCGGGCGTATTATATCGGTTTGGCACGCCGGGGGGGCCGGACGTTCCCCGGGATGGACGGGTCGGCACGGCCCCCGGGTGAGCCGCCGGCCAGGGATCAGTGTGCGAATTGCTGGTCGGGCACCACCGAATTCGCCGCGCGCTGATAGTGGTCGATCTCGTTGAAGTTCAGGTAGCGGTACACTTCCGCCGCCATGGTGTTGAGTTCGGCCGCCACCTCCATGTACTCGTCCACCGTGGGCAGCCGCCCGATCACTCCCGCCACGGCGGACAGTTCGGACGAGGCGAGGTATACGTTGGCATCCTTGCCGAGCCGGTTGGGGAAATTCCGCGTCGAGGTGGATACGACGGTGGCGTTGTCCGCCACCCGGGCCTGGTTGCCCATGCACAGGGAGCAGCCGGGCGGCTCTACCCGCGCACCCGCCTTTGCGTAGACCGCGTACCAGCCCTCCTCCACGAGCTGTGCCTGGTCCATCTTGGTAGGTGGAACAATCCACATCCGGGTCGGGATCACCCGGCCCATCTTGTCCAGCAGCTTGCCGGCTGCGCGGAAGTGGCCAATGTTGGTCATGCAGGAGCCGATGAACACCTCGTCCACCCGGTCCCCCGCCACCTCGGACAGCAGTCGGGCATCGTCCGGGTCGTTGGGTGCGCACAAGATCGGCTCGGTGATCCCGTCGAGGTTGATCTCGATCACCTCGACGTACTCCGCGTCGGGGTCCGCCTCCATCAGTTTCGGGCTGTCCAGCCACGCCTTCATGGCGGCAATCCGCCGGTCGATGGTGCGCCGGTCACCATACCCCTCGCTGATCATCCAGCGCAGCATCACGATGTTGGACTGGATGTACTCAATGATGGGTTCCCGGTTCAGCTTGATGGTGCAGCCGGACGCCGAGCGCTCCGCGGACGCATCGGCGATCTCGAACGCCTGCTCGATCTTCAGGTCCGGCAATCCCTCGATCTCCAGAACCCGCCCGGAAAAGACGTTCTTCTTGTCCTGCTTCGCCACCGTGAGCAGACCCTTCTGGATCGCCGTGTACGGGATGGCGTGCACGAGGTCCCTAAGGGTGATGCCCGGTTGCATGGTGCCGGTGAAACGGACCAGCACCGATTCCGGCATGTCCAGCGGCATCACGCCGGTGGCCGCCGCGAAGGCAACCAGGCCCGAGCCCGCCGGGAAGGAGATGCCGATGGGGAACCGGGTATGGGAGTCGCCGCCGGTGCCCACGGTGTCCGGCATCAGCATCCGGTTCATCCAGGAATGGATGATGCCGTCCCCCGGTTTGAGCGAAACACCACCCCGATCCATCATGAAGTCGGGCAGGCTGTGATGAGTCTGGACGTCCACCGGCTTCGGGTAGGCCGAGGTATGGCAGAACGACTGCATCACCAGGTCCGCCTGGAAGCCCAGGCAGGCGAGATCCTTGAGTTCGTCCCGGGTCATGGGACCGGTGGTGTCCTGGGAACCTACGGTGGTCATGCGGGGCTCGCAGTACTGCCCGGGGCGCACCCCCGGAAGGCCGCAGGCCTGGCCCACCATCTTCTGCGCCAGGGTGTATCCCCTGCCGGTGTCCCTGGGCGG
Source organism: Candidatus Poriferihabitaceae bacterium (assembly GCA_965213885.1). Taxonomy (GTDB): domain Bacteria; phylum Pseudomonadota; class Gammaproteobacteria; order Arenicellales; family Poriferihabitantaceae; genus VYFG01. Next base: position 557,722 of record OZ243919.1, on the reverse strand, counting down.
GTCTGGCTTCCGGAAGACATCGCTTTCCGGCAGACTCAGGGCTTCCCGGGCCCGGACGGTCAGCCCGCGCCCGATGATCAGGTTGATCCGCCCGCCCGCGCGAACCTCATCCAGCAGGACGGCGGTCTTGAGACTGAAGGTGCTGATTTCCTCGTCGGTGCCGTGACGGCAGACCCTGCCCTCGTAGGGATAGACATCGATCACGTCTCCCATCTCCATCCCAGACACATCCATCTCGATGGGCAGGGCACCGGAATCCTCCATGGTGTTGAAGAAGATGGGCGCAATCTTGCCACCGAAGCAGTAGCCCCCGGAACGCTTGTTGGGAATGCCCGGCACATCCTCCCCGGTATACCACAGGACGGAATTGGTCGCCGACTTGCGCGATGAGCCCGTGCCCACCACGTCACCCACGTAGGCCACGGGGTGGCCCCCTTCCTTCAGCTCCGCCAGCTTCTCCAGCGGCCTGTCGGTGAGCCCGTCGCGCGGGTTCTTCAGCATCGCCAGCGCGTGCAGGGGGATGTCGGGCCTCGACCAGGCGTCCGGCGCGGGGGAGAGGTCGTCGGTGTTGGTCTCCCCGCGGACCTTGAAAACCGTGACGGTGATCTTCTCCGCCACCTCGGGGGCGTTCAGGAACCATTCCGCATCGGCCCAGGACCGGAGAACCTTCCCGGCGTGGGGGTTCCCCGCGTCGGCCTTCTCCTTGACGTCGTAGAAGGCGTCGAACATCAGCAGCGTGCGGGACAGGGCCGCCGCCGCCTCGTCGGCGGTTACCTCGTCATCCAGTGCCTCGACCAGTGGGGCGATGTTGTAGCCGCCGTGCATCTCGCCGAGCATGTCCACCGCCAGTTCCCGGTCCACCAGCGGCGATTCGGCCTCGCCCCTGAGGACGGCGGCCAGGAAGGCCGCCTTGATGTAGGCCGCCTGGTCAACCCCCGCGGGAACCCGGTTGCGGATCAGGTCAAGAAGCATGTCCTCCCGTCCCGGGGGCGGTGCCTTCAGCAATTCCACCAGCGCGGAGGTCTGTTCCGGGTCGAGGGGTTTGGGAACGATGCCGAGTTTGGCGCGCTCGGCGACGTGTTTTTCGTAGGATTCCAGCAAGGTAGGCCTCTGGGAGTATGATGGCCGGGTCGGGGGATGCCCTTTCCCCGGGTTCCTGTCAGTCTCGGATTCCGCCCGCCATTGTCCGCCGGCGGATCCACCGCTATTCAGGGTAATATTCTACCCGAAGAGCCGATGCAGGAGCATGGGCCATTGGGACCATTGGGACCATGCCCCGCTCCTGCCGCCGCCTGAATGGGGGGAATCGGCAAGGGGAGGCCAGAGTTCCTGTAAATGCAGGACGAGGCGTTTGAGGTGTCACGGCTAATTCGTTCTCGCGCTGGAAGTCTCGAATTTTGTGGTGTTGAGGGTATTTTCCGTCATTTTCAGATCGACGAAGACGAGGTGTGGCTTGCGGTTGAGTCTGCGCACGACGGCGGCGACGCAGGGGGATTTGGCGCGTATGATGCCGATGGCGAAGCGCCTGAGGCGGGTGGTGTTTTCGGGGCCGACTCCAGTTCGGATGCGGCAGCGGCCCTCGTCCCAGCAGCTGTCGAGGATGGCCGGCAGAAATTCTTAGAGAGGACGAATTCGCCCTGTCTGGATCCTGGCGCGACCTTGACCTTCTTGTAAAATCGGGTAACGCACGTCATTTGCCGGGTAAGGTGCGGTGCTGAAGAACAACATTGCTCTTTTCTTGTAGGCAATTGCGTCTGTACAACCCACCGACGACTCCGGGATCAATGACATGAAATTCGCAGACCTGAAAAGGCTCCCGGCTGCCGGATTGCTCATGGATGCCAAGCCCGGGGGATTCCTGCGGCCGGCAAAACGGCGACCCGGGATCGGATGGATCGCAAGGTGCCGACAGTGCCGATGGCAAGGTAATTTTCTACCGATTTTCCGACGGGTTTCCAAGCACATACAATGACTGATTGCGGCCGTTATCGGAACCCCGGGTCATTCCGACTGCCGGGTCCTGCAGGTGTTCCGCCGGGCTTTGCAATAGGACAGACGTGAAGGGCCCTACCGGTCGGAGACGGTAGGCATGATATCACGGGTGTCCTCGGCACCCTGGGCAGTGCCAATCGGGACCAGGCTGCCAGCAGGTTCCTGCCGGGCGTCCCCGCCCCCCGCCAGAACCTTGAAGCCCTGCCGGTAGGTAGCCAGGGCGATTTCGGATTCACCCATCTGCTCGAGCAGGTCCCCGAGTGCAGCAACCGCCTCGGCGTCCCCCGTTTCAGACACCACCTGAGTCATCAGCTCCCTGGCCTGATCCAGCTGGTTGTCACGCCAGTACAACCTGGCCAGGGACAGCATCAGGTCAGGGTCCTCCTCGCGCCCCTTGCCCCAGAACTTCAGCAGGCTGATCTGGTCGGTGACGTTTCGCGTCTCCAGGGTACCGTAGAGCCTGATCAGATCCCCGTTCCACCCGCGGTTCAGCGTCCTTCGCAATACCGTCTCGGCCCGGCCATCCTCTCCACTCCGTATCAGCTGGCGGGCATAACCGGCCACCGCCGCCGGGTCCTCACGGTTCCTTTTCGGCAGCGCCTTGTAGGTTTGTTCCACCCGTGAGCCGCTGCCCTGGAGCAACGCCGGGGCCTCCAGATGCCGGGCAAGCGACTGCGCCTCGCGGCGCTCCAGTTCCTCCTCCGGAAAGACCTTCAGCTTCCTGAGCGTGGGCAGGAGCTTGACCAGGGACGGCCAATCCCCCAGATGGCGGTAGGCATCCGCCAGAAGGCGCGCGGCGGCCGGATTGCGCGGTGCTGCCAGACGAACGTGTTCCAGCTGATCCCGGGCATTGCCCCATTCTCCTGACTGCATCTGCATCCTGGCCTGGGTCAGCTTGATGGCCAGTTCCTGCCTGGGATGGGCTTTCAGGGCGGTCTCGATGTGCTTGTTGCGGCGGTCAATAAGCCCCTGTTGCTGGGCGGCATACGCCGCACCCAGGTAATTCATCAGCGAGGCCTTGTTGTGCTCCAGGCTGGAAAGGAGGTGCCCTTCCGCTTCCCGCCAGTCACCCTCGATCAGGTTGGCGAATCCCTTCATGGTCACCTGCTGTGCGCCGATCTCCTTCTTGCCGGTGCGCCATTGTCGGATCCGTTTCGGTGCCCGTACCAGTCCCACGATGAAGTTGAGCAACAGATACAAAAGCGCGAACAGGGCAAGCAGCAGGAGAACCAGCAATGCCATCGGCATCCGCACCATGTACGGCTCCCGGGAGAGGATCACGTACCCCGGGTCCTCCATGGCGTACATCCCGAGGCCGATGGCGAATCCAAGGGCAAGAATGATGGCGATGAGGAGTTTCACGGCGTCAGGCTCCCCCGCTCATGAGGTCGCGCAGGATGCCGAGGGAGGTGGAGATGTCGGGGATGTCTGTTTTCGGATTGGCGGACTTGAGGCGGGACAGCTGCTCGAGCCAGTGCAGTGTCCGGTCATGGCTGTCGTCGTATCTTTCGTGGATCCATTGTTCCGCCGCCTCCAGCCGGTCCAGGTAGATGTCGGGCTGCTGTCGCATCATCGCGACCTGGGCGCCTTCCAGGATGAGCTTGCCGCGCTCCACGATCATCTGGCGGATTTCCGGGGACAGAGGCGGCACCAGCGGCTCCCCGTCCTTTTCCACCTGCACCAGGTCGCCGAGGTCCGCAAGGAACGTCCTGCCGATGTTCAGGATCCGCTCGCCGGCCCCGGTTTCGGTGTTTTCCTGCCCATCGCCACCTGCGGCAGTAGATTGTACGCGTGCGGATGGACCGGCCTGGGGCGTAATGCCGCGCATCGGCAGGTCCTCCAGGGTGCGCGAGAGCGCGGACAACGCATGAGTGACCCCGGCATAATCAGGCGGCCGGATGCCCTCAAGCGCCGCGATCTCGGCACTCAAGGCCTCTCGCACCGGTAACAGCGACGGATCGGAGGAACGGCCCAGCTGCCGGTCGGCGAGCTCGAGTGCCGTACGGGCACCCTGGGCATCTTCCCCCAAGAGGGCGCGCTGGTTGGCGACCACCAGCAGGTGCTCCGCCTGACGAAGGCCCCAGCGTTCGGTGCTCGTGCCGATTTCCGCCTGGAGTTCACCGATGGAGGACACCAGAGCATCGAATTCCCGGCGAAATTCGTCGTTGCGCGCTGCAAGCCGATCCCGAGACTCCAACAGGTTTGCTTCCACCTGCCTGCGTCCGGTTTCCGCCTCGGCGCGCAATGTCCGGACCTGCTCGATCAGCTGGCTTTCACTGGCGGCCTGCTGCTGCTTGATCTCGCTGATCTGCCCGAGGAGGACGGACTCCGAAGTGCCCGCCAGTTGCCTCACCTGGCTGACCTGCTCCGCGATGCCCGCCTGGCTGTCGGTCACCTGCTGGCGGATCTGCTCCACCAGGCCGTCGACGCCGGCCTGGGTTTCGGCGACTTCGCCGAGACGCTCCTCGATGATACTGATTCGGCTGTCCTGCTCGCCGCCGGCCAGCCGGGCATTCACCGCGGTCTGGTACCAGGCGTACCCGGCTGCAGCCAGCGCGAGCACGCTGAGCACCGCCGCTCCCCAGGCGGGTCCATTGCCCGGTCCGGGCCGCGTCGCCGACGTGCTCTGGGTTGAACCCGCCGTCCCGGTATTCCCCTCGTCGGAGCCCGTGGAGGTTGTGGTCATCTCGGCGGGTTGATCGCCATCCGCAGGGGTGGTGCTGCTCCCTGCCTCATTCTTACTGTCTGCCAATTGTCTGTCCCTTTGCGGGGCTCCAGGTTGGTTTAGCCGGCATCTTCAGCCGGTGTCTCTAGCCGGGATTCGATTGTATTCACTTTTCGGACCGGCCACCACCGACCGGACGAATGTCACGGGGATACTCAATCCCGGCCCTGACTTCCTGCTCCGTGAAGCGTCGTCAGTGCCGCCAGGATCGCCCCGGAACCAGTGCCTTCAGTCGTCAGGACCGGCCCGTGAAACCCGGCCGCGCGGCAGGCCGCCGCTATGCGGTCACTCAGGGTGACCACCGGCCGGCCGAACAGCGCCTGGCTACCCCGGGCGGGGACGTGACCAAGCAGGGCATCCAGTATGGCAACGCTGGTCACCAGCAGGACACCCCGGGGCCGGCCAAGCCATTGCGACAGGCGCTCCACCGGCGGGGACGGGTTGGGCCGGCGCCGGTAGCAGGCAAGCTGGTGCACCCTGGCACCCCGCTCCCGGAGGCCTTCCGCCAGTGCGTCCCGCCCGGCATCCCCACTGTAGATCACCACATCACGGCCCGAGACGGACAACGCGGCAAGCGCCCGCAGGAGTCCTTCGCTGTCATGGCTGTCCCGGGGCAGGTGCCGGGCGGGAATGCCCAGATTCTCCAGCGCGCTTGCGGTCGCCGTGCCGATCGCAGCGACTTCCACGTTCCGGGGAAAGTGGCCGGAAGCGGTCAGCGTGGCCGCCATGGCCCTCACCGAGTAAACGCTGATGAAGACCGCAAGGGCGAAGCGGTCGAGCGCCAGCCCTGCGGGGCTCAGCATGGCGTCCGAAGGGAGCAGGTCGATCACAAGGACCGGAAAGCAGATCGCCTCGCCGCCTGCGCCGGTGATTTTTTGCGCCAGGTCGGCACCCCGGCCCCCGGGCCGGGTGATCAGGACACTTGCGCCTTCAAGCGGGCCCGCCGTCATAGACTTCAGCGAGAATCTCCCCCGCACCCTGCCCCAGTAGTCCGTCCGCGACCTCGCAGCCCAGGGATACTGCGTCGGTGGGACTGCCCCTGGCCTCGGCCCGCAGCAGCCGGGAGCCGTCGGGCTGCCCCACCAGGCCGCGCACGCGCATGGCGTCTCCGTTGATTTCCGCATAGGCTGCCACGGGCACATGGCAGCCCCCGCCCAGGCCTTCGTTGACGGCGCGTTCGGCGCGGACCCTGAGCGTGGTGTCGGCATCCCCGAGCGGTTCGAGCAGGGCAAGTATTTCGGTGTCGTCCTCGCGGCACTCGATTCCCACGGCGCCCTGCCCCACTGCCGGCAGCATCATGTCCGTGTCGAGGCAGGTGCGGATCCGCTGCCGGAACCGGAGCCGGATCAGGCCCGCGGCCGCCAGGATCAGCGCGTCGTAATCACCCCGGTCCAGCCGGGAAAGCCGGGTGTTGACGTTGCCCCGGAGGTTGCGCACCTCGAGTTGCGGGAACGCCGCGCGGAGCTGGCATCCCCGCCGAAGGCTGCAGGTGCCGACCACGGCCCCCAGCGGGAGGGATTCCAGTGATTCGTGGCGGTTGGAAACCAGCGCATCCCGGGGGTCCTCCCTGGGGCAGATCGCGGCGATCGCCAGTCCATCGGGCAGGGTCACGGTGACATCCTTCATCGAATGCACCGCGATGTCGCAGTCCCCGCCGAGGATGGCCTGTTCCAGCTCCTTCAGGAACAATCCCTTGCCGCCCACCCTGGAAAGGGGGATGTCCAGGGTCCGGTCCCCCTCGGACACCAGTTCCACGATCTCCACTTCGAGCCCCTCGTGGCAGGACTGCAGCCGGTCCCTGACATGGTGCGCCTGCCAGAGGGCGAGCTGGCTTTTCCGGGTGGCGATCCGCAGGGTCCTTGACATGTCGCCCGTGTGGAATTCAGGCGCCCCGGTTCGGACGTGAAACCTTGAGCCGTATGGCCGAGATTCCCTCCCCTTTAAGCCTCTTGTCCGCCGCCTCCATGCGGGAATAGCTGGGAAAGGGTCCAAGCCGGACCCGGTAGAAATCACCGCGGCCCTGGATCGTGACCTTCTGGATGCCTGCGCTCAGCCCGAGCAGTGCAATCCTGGCCTTTTGCTTGTCCGCTGCAGAGGGACGACTGAAGGAGCCGGCCTGCAGCATGTAGGTGCTGACCGGCTCCGGTTTCGCTTCCCGGACGGGGGCCGTGGGCTTTTCCGGCGTCACTGCCGGCTGGGCGGGGGCCGGATCGGAGGATGCCAGTCGGGCAGGTTCGGTTCCGGAGGGTTCCGGTCCGGCGGATGCCGTCTCGGCGGTTGCCGCTTCGGAAGGTGCCTGCTCCCGGGATTCCGCCTCGGGCGGTGTGTGCTCGCCTTCGGACACCACCACCTCGATCTCGGGCAGGACGGTGAAGAAGTCGTAATTGGTCTTCTGCGGCTCTGGCTTGGGGGCGGGGGCGGGCTCGACGGATCCGGCGCCGGCGGAACGCTCGCTGGAATCCTCCATCATGCGCCGGATTCCGGATCCGACCTCGCTGTCCCCGTCCCGCCATCCGTGCCAGAGCGTAGTGCCGAGTGAACCGATTACGATGCCCGTGAACAGCATACCGGCACTGCCGGAAAACACCCCGGACAAGAGGGTCCCGCCCCCCTTTTGCCTGGCCGAGGTCGACCTGTCCCTTTTCTTTTTCGCCTGGGCCATTGATCTCGTACTGCCGCTACCCATCTACATTGATTCCGGCGCGCTGACACCGAGGAGGTCAAGCCCGTTGGCGATGACCTGCCGGGTGGCATCGATCAGGCCCAGTCTGGCCAGGCGCAGATCGTTCTCGCTTGCAAGGAACGGATGTGCATTGTAGTAGGTATGGAAATCGGTGGCGAGGTCTCGCAGGTAGTAGGCAACCTGGTGGGGTTCCAGCGAAGCGGCCGCGGAGGCTACCACCTCGGGGTATCTCGACAGGGTGCGCAACAGTTCCAGCTCGCGGTCTTCCACGAGATGACCGTAGTCCGGCGAAGCGGTCTCCGGGGTCTCCATGCCACGCTCACGGAGCTGCCGGAACACGCTGCAGATCCTCGCGTGGGCATACTGGATGTAATAGACCGGGTTGTCCGCAGACTGTGACTTCGCGAGATCCAGGTCGAAGTCCATGTGCTGCTCCGGACGCCTCAGCGCGTAGAAGAAACGCGCTGCGTCGTTGCCCACCTCCCCGCGTAGCTCCCGCAGTGTCACGAACTCCCCTTCCCTGGTGGACATGGATACCTTCTCTCCACCGCGATAGAGCACGGCAAACTGCACCAGCAGGATATCCAGCTTCTCCCTTGGATGTCCGAGCGCCTCGAAGGAAGCCCTGATCCGGTTGACGTAGCCGTGATGATCCGCCCCGAAGATGTCCAGGATTCGGTCGAAACCCCGCTCGCCCTTGTCAAAGTGGTAGGCGAGATCCGTGGCGAAATAGGTATGAGCGCCGTTGGCCCTGACCACCACGCGGTCCTTCTCGTCGCCGAAATCCGTTGCACGGAACCACTTGGCACCGTCCTTCTCGTAGACATGGCCGTTGGTCTCGAGCACCCGGATCGCCTGGTCCATGGCACCGCCGGTCACCAGGCTGCGCTCGGAGAACCAGCGGTCGAACGCAACGCCGAACTCGCAGAGGTCCTGGCGGATGTCCTTCACCATGGCCCAGCAGGCAAGATCGAACACCGTTTTGAACCCGGAGTCCCCCAGCAGGGAGCGGCAGCGCGTCACCATGGCGTCCATGGCCGGGTCGGCTTCGTCCGGCAGGTTCTCGAACAGCGACGCCGACGAGTGCACCAGCACGTCGCCGACCTCACCTGCCAGATTCCGGGCGATGTCCCTGACATAGTCTCCCCGGTATCCGCCGTCGGGGAACCCGATGCGCTCTCCGTGCAGCTCCAGATATCGCAGCCAAACACTGAGCGCCAGGATATCCATCTGCCGCCCGGCATCGTTGATGTAGTATTCGCTTCGGGCATCGTAGCCGGCCGCGCGCAGGACCCGCACCAGGGAATCCCCGTAGGCGGCCCCGCGCCCGTGACCGACGTGGAGCGGCCCCGTGGGGTTGGCGGAAACATATTCCACCATGATCCGGCGGTTGCCGCCTGCATCACTGCAGCCGTAGCGCCCGCCCAGGGAACGCACCTGCCCGATCAGTTCCAGCCACGCATCCCTGGCGATGGTGAAATTGATGAAACCGGGCCCCGCGACGTCCACCTTCTCCACCAGGCCGCAGTCCGGCAGCCCTGCCACCACCCGCGCCGCCAGGTCCCGCGGATTCATCCCCGCCGGCTTTGCCATCACCAGGGCAATGTTGCTGGCATAGTCTCCGTGAGCGGGGTCCCGGGTGCGGTCAACCTGGACGCGATCCTCCGCCCCATCCGGCAACGGAACCGTCCCCTTGAGTGCCTCTACGGACCGGGCGACCAGGGACGCGATGCGCTGTTTCATGAAGGGGACTGATCCTCGCTGGATTGCGGTACGGCAGCGAATTCTACCGCCGTGCCGAGGATAACAGAAGGGCGCGGGGATTCACTCCGCAATCGGGTTTATTCTGGAATATGGGATGTGTCTGCCCGGGACTGAACCCGCTCGAACGACCTGGCACGGAAGCGCGGGAATCATCCGGCGCGCGTATCGCGGGAAAGGCCGTCTGCACCCCGACGCTGCCCGGCGGCAGCCGCGCACCCTCCCTGCATCCTCCCGCCGCAACCACGCCACTGGGAGCCGGGAGGGCCTGCATCACCTCCCCGACCCACGGTCCCGGTCATGTCAGGGCGGCAACCTTGGCGAAATAGGCTTCCTTCATCGCCACCTCGAACACCTCGTTGGATGGATATTCATGGCCGAACACCGGATTCCACAGGTCCTGCCCCTCCATGCAGAGATAGAAAAAGACCCGGTCGTGCCAAGGGGAAAGGGCTTCGTGGACGTGGCGGAACAGCTCGGTCTTGACCGCAGGCGGATAGGAAAACTTGCCCGCGGCCTCCTCCATGGGCATCTGCAGGATCTTGCTGGCCAAGGGGCGTCGACGGATGGTCTTCATGACCGACCGGGTGAAGGTCAGTGTTCCCAGTGAAACCATGGCGACCTGCTCCGGCGCGAACCTGGCAACGAGATCCTGGCAGATGGCGCCGTAGTCCTCCCGCCAGCGGTCATAATGGACAATGGGGTGGAAGTGGAATCCCACCAGTCTTCCCTTCGCGGCGATGTTCGCGGCGGCATCCAGGCGTTGCGCCAGGGAGGCGGTCAGGTGCTCCTCGTGGTCAATGATGGCTTGGGGATTGAGCGACCAGGTCGTGAGGATATTCGGCGGGAAACCGTTTTCCAGCAGCCAGCCGATATTGCGGGATTTCGTCTTCAGTTCGAGCAGCACGTTGGGGTGGCTCCGGGCGAACCGGGCCAGCGCCCCGAGCACGCCGTTGTGGTTGCCCCACATCAGGGAATCGGAGGACTGCCCGGTGCCGATATGGTAGGTCCGGTCGGGGTCCAGGTTGAGCGCCGCCAGCTTCTCCGGAAAGGTACCGTCGAAGGTCACGGCGTTGCCGTGGTAAAACGACTGGATGCTGCAATAGGAACAGTCAAACCCGCATTTCTCCACTGCGTCCAGGGTCAGCAGGTTGCAGCAGCGGGTCCGTTCGGACGCCACCGGGCAGCGGCCCAGTCCAAGTTTCGGCTTCGGCGTGACCCTGATCTCGGGCTTTACGGTACGCGGCTTGTCGGCACCGGTAAACGCCGCATAGCTCTTCTCGCCGTCCCGGACCTCACCGTGGCGCCGCACGAGGGCCCTCATGAGTGCGCTCTTGTTGTCTGCCTGCGGCCAGTCCTCCTGCAGCGGCACCTCCTTCCAGCGTAGCCGGTCCAGCGCCATATCGCTGACGAGCTGCAGTTCCTGCAGGGTGAATCGATACCGGTTCGCCATCTCCCCGAGAAACGTCCGGGCATCCATGTCCAGCAGACGGAAACTGGTCTTTTCCGCGATTCGGGCGAATTTTTCCGGATAGTTCACTCAGACACCTTCAGGGTAATGGAGCGCAGATTATAGGGAAAGTCCGCCGTTGGTATCGACGCGGCAATCAATACCCGGCCACGGGCCCGTTCACAGGCTGCCGAAGGCCCTTCACATTCAACCGCCCACCGGCAGAAACGCACCGCATGGCGCAGAAGATGATGCCGGGCGGATGCAGCTGCCGCATCATGCTGCAGGCGGCACCCGTCCGCTACCGGTCGCCCTTCAGCCCGTCCGGGATGCGCCCGGCAAGCAGGTACCGGTACAGCCTGAGGGCAAGACGCTCCTCCTGCTGTTCCAGCCAGCCCAGGACTGATGGCGTCAGCGCCATTGTCCTGCAGGGTTCATCCGCAATCACCGACAGGATTTCGCCTTCTTCCGGCCCGGCCGGCCAGACGGCGTCGCCCGGACCGTACTGGCGGACACGCATGCCCAAGGGATCACAGGCCGATGCCCGGCCGGTAACGAGCAAGTGCACTTCGTTTGTCACATCCGGCCCCAAGAGGACACCGCCGATGTCGTAGTGGCGGAAATCCAGCCGGCCCTGCAGCTCGTCCACCAGATCTTCGAAATGGATCTGACGCTCCAGGTAGTGTTCGAGGTCGTCCGAGACGCGGTCCAGCAAGAAGGTACGCCGCTCGTCTATGGTGCTGGCCTCCCTTTTCCATGCCGCGATGACGGCCTCCTCGCAGTGCTCCAGGGCACGCTCTGCGTCGGGTTCGATGCGCAATAGGTCAATTTCACCGGGCGGGAGGTTTCTGACCAGTCCGTTTCTCAATTGCTCCGGCAGCGCGCTCAGGACCACCAGCATCCCCGCCGCGTTCGCACTGTTGAGGTACCTGCAAAGGACGTTCACGGCAGAGAAGTCGAAGCCGGTAACGGCATGGAAGTCCAGTACCAGGCAATCCGGACGCTCGGCTCCGTCCAGGAGCCTCCTCAGGCGGTCGATCAACGGATCGACGCTGCCGAAGAAGATGTAACCGTGCAGTTGGTATACATGCACCCGATCGCCCCTCTCTGACAGTATGGCGCGGTCCGGAACGGTCCGGATCTTGCTGCTGCGTCGTTCGCGTGCGGTGAACCATGTCTCGATCACATCCGTGCGGCTGAGACGCACGGCGAAGAACACGAGGGTTGCCACCATCCCGATACCCACGCCCTCGAACAGCCCGAAGGCGAGGATCACGAAGAAGATCAGCAGGATGATGCTGTATTCCGTCCAGGGCAGCCGCTTGCGGGTTCTCAGGAGACCCTGGTCCAGCATGCCGCTGCCGGCAAAGACCAGGATGCCCCCTACTAGTGGTACCGGGACAAGTTCCAGAACCCCGTCTCCCAGGAGCAGTGCTCCCCCGATGACAAGGGCCGCGATGACGCCGGTCAGGCGCGTAGCGGCGCCGAACAGCTTGCTGCGGAGCGAGGCGGGCACGATCAGGGTTGCCACCGTGCAGCCGCCCAGACCGGCGATCACGCTCGCAAGTCCCGTCGCCCTGAATTCGCGGTTCCAGTCCAGTTCGTGGTTCACGGCCATCTCCAGGCCCGCGATATTCATGATGACGCAGATGAGCGCAACCAGCATCAGCGTCACGATGGCCGGAACCTGCATGGCCATCGCGGCCCAGTCCACGTGCACCAGGTCGGAAGGCCCGAGGGCCGGCCATAGCCCGCCGCCCGCAGTGCTCGTCAGCAGCAGCCCCGCCGCCCTCGCCTCGCTGCCGGAGATGTCCAGGGCGGCAAGGACGAAATGGTAGGCACCCACAAAGACCACCACGCTCACCGGCAGGATGAGCGGAAAATTCCACCGTTTCATTGCGAGGTACAGGATGACGCCATACAACATGCCCGGGCCCCACTTCCAGAGTGCCCGGGGCTCGAATAGCGCGGGAATCGCCCGCCAGTCCGGGTCCGCCCCCATCAGGGACATGGCGGCCAGGCACACCGCCCCCCCGATACCGGCCACGAATCCCCCCGAAACCGGATAGGGGATGAACCGCACCAGGTTGGAGAGCCGGAAATGTCCGATCGCAAGACAGCACATGCCGGTCATGATCGCCCCGAGCATGAGGGTTGCCGCCGTGGTGACGAACAGGGCTTCCCCCTCGGCCTCCAAGGTGAGTCCGACTGTGGCCATCACGATGACCAGTGCCGGGGACAGCCCCGCAATCGCACCGCGAAAGCCGCCCAGGAGGGCAATGACCAGGCAGGCGGCGAAATTGCCGAACAGCACCAGGCCGATTCCCTGGGAGGAGTACGGGGCCAGCGGACCGGAAAAGATGAAGCTGCCGAAAGCGATCTGGGCGACGAGCAACCCGAGCCCGGTGGTGAATCCGACCGACAGCGCCGGAATGGTTGTCGCGGAAAACAGGACCGGCGCCCTGATCGTCATGTTCACGGTGGCGACCCGAAGGGGTCCGCGAAGCCGTTGCAGCCCTGTCGTCTGCGGAACACTGCCGCCGCGTCCGCACGAGGGTCCGTCATGCGACGATTCTTCCACACCGCTTCGGTCGACACGAACCTGGCTATCCGGGTCGCGCGAAGGCGACGGGCGCGGCGCCGGTGGCGATGACGACGAACTGCCGCCCCGACGGGCTGCAGCAGGTCATCGGGTCCGCACTGGTTCGAAAAGGTGTCGTGTCGCGCCACGCCAGACCTCGGTGCCCATGGCCTTGTCGAACTCATACAGATACGGTGCGCCGCCGCCGAGAAACACGAGCCCTCCCCCGGTCGCCATCGGACCGGAACTCTCCCGCGTGTCCACGGCTTCCCGATACATGACGAGCATCTCCCCTTAGAGACAATTGTTGCTGTATTCGGCATCGGCCTCCGGATCGTTACCCGTATTCACGCATACCCGGTTCGTGTCAGCGCCCTCCCATGTTCGCACGTAGAGGAATCCGGTCAAGGGGCCGAATGCCGCCCCTCCCCAGTTCGCGGCGCCGCTCGCACCCGTACGCTGCATCGTCCCCTGAAGGCTGGGCAGCGTGAACAGCGGGCCCAGGCGGAAGCGCCACATCTCCTCCACCGCGAGCGCGTGGACCTCCGGTGTCAGGTCGTTCGCGTCCTTCAGCGATACCCCCTGCCTGCTGAAGGGGGATGGCCTGGTCGGGAACGGTCGCGTGCCGTACTCCTTGAGAGGCATCTCGTTCGGCTCCCATTGCCAGACGATTTCCAGTTCGTCGACATGGGCGGCGGTGATTTCCCCGGCCGACGAGAATTTGGTATGTGCCGGATCGGAGCCTACATACGGCCACTCGATCATGGCGGCCGGATCCCGGACGTCAGCGAGAACGGAGGACATGGGAATGGCAGCCACGAAAGAAGCGGTCGCAAAGATGCGCTTCATATAGGACAGTCCGATTGGAAACCGGAGGCTGGCTTCGTGGCGCATATCAGGCCCTGGATGCTGATTGTTTGTCCCTCCGGGTGTTGTATCAGAAATTGCCTCGCCCTGGAGCCCCGATTATGGCCCAGTATGAAATTCCCCCGCCAGTGTGCGGGTTCTCCCGCAGGTGGCAGTACAAGCCTGAAGCGATGACTCCTCTTGCCTGTTTCGATGGTGCGGCAAGGCCGCCGCCATCCATTCGCCGACCATTTCAACTGCCCGTTCCTGGCAGAATCTGCCAGTACCCGACTCGTTCCCCGCGAGAATCCTGATCGGGCGCCGGGATAAATCCCGACAATGGTTGCAATACTGACCCCACTGTGACCGGAAACAGGCGCTCTTGATCACGGGCGATGCCGGAATTCAGGCCGAATATCCATCCAGACAGAACATCTCCAAGGGTTTGCGACCAGCTGGAATACAGGCTAGCATCCCGCGTTGATCCGCCCCGCTGTTCACGAACAATTCCATTGCCCCCGCCAGATCCACACCGCATCGACCGGATCGACCGGCTTCTCCCGCAAACCCAGTGCACCCAGTGCGGGTATCCGCGCTGCCGGGAGTACGCCACCGCGATCGCAGCCGGCGAGGCGGACATCAACCAGTGCCCCCCCGGGGCCGACGTCACCATCGGTGCGCTGGCCGAGTTTACCGGAATGCCGCCCAAGCCGCTCAATCCCGACAACGGCGTGGTGGAGCCGAAGGTCCTGGCGGTGATCGAAGAGCCGGCCTGCATCGGTTGCAGGCTCTGCATCAAGGCCTGTCCGGTGGACTGCATCGTGGGTGCCGGCAAGCGCATGCACACGGTGATCGAAAGGGAATGCACGGGGTGCAAGCTGTGCGTCCCGGTGTGTCCCACCGACTGCATCAGGCTGGTCCCGGCACCACCGCCGGGGGCCACGGAACCACCCAGCCTCTGGCCCGCATTCTCCCTGGTCCAGACGCAGAAGGCCCGCCGCAGGGTGGAACAGAAACTGGACCGCGAGGCCGAGGAGGAAGCCCGGAAGCAGGCGAAACGTCACGACCATCGCCGCAGGATCCTCAAGCGGGAAATCGAGGCCGCTCTGGCGCGAAAGCGCGAGGACCGCCGGAAGAAACGGGAACTGCACAGGGCCGCCGGGAACCCATGAAGCCCACGGAAATCGAGACGCTGTTCGCCAGGCTGAGGAAGGCGTTGCCCAAGCCCACCACCGAGTTGTACTACGGGACCCCCTTTGAGCTCCTGGTGGCCGTGATCCTGTCGGCCCAGGCCACCGATGTGTCTGTCAACCAGGTGACGAAGCGGCTCTTTCCCGTTGCCAACACACCCTGGAGCATTCTCGTGCTTGGCGTGGACGGCCTCAAGGAGTACATCCGCACCATCGGCCTGTACAATACCAAGGCGGAAAACATCATCAGGACCTGCAGCATTCTGCTCGAGCGGCATGACGGCAGGGTTCCCGAGGACCGGGCCGCGCTGGAGGCGTTGCCCGGTGTCGGCCGGAAGACCGCGAATGTCATCCTCAACACCGCTTTCGGGCATCCCACCATTGCCGTGGACACCCATATCTTCCGTGTCTCCAACCGGCTCGGCCTGGCGCCCGGAAAGAACGTCCTGGAGGTCGAGATGGGGCTGCTGGGAAACGTGCCGGAAAAATACCGGATGGACGCCCACCACTGGCTGATCCTACATGGCCGCTACACCTGCTTGGCGCGGAAACCCAAGTGCCATGCATGCATGGTCAGTGACCTGTGCCCGTCAGCGTCCCCTGATCTCGGCGGCCCGGGAAAGGAAGGCCCGGTCTCGGATGCCTGACTCGGATTCCGCCACCCTTCCACGATCTGCGGCGCAAGACCGGGAGCTGTATCCGCTTCAACCGCAGTAGGGACCGGAACAAGTGCCGGAAAGATGCCGATTACTGCTGACCTTGATCCTGACCGCCATGAAGATCAGGTTCGTACCCTTGCTTGATATCATCGAACGGACACCGTAATGAAAGTCGCCCATCGGCGACATTTTTCATTTAAACCGTGCCATGGATGATACAGTTGCCCCTGTTTTCGATCCATCATCCCCGAATCTGAAATACCCCACAGCGCAAGTCCCTCATATTGCTGGAGGGGATAACGTGTCCTTGCAATTCTGGGATTTCAAGGATGCCGACCGGTACTGCAGCAATCATTGTCGGAACGAATCCCGGATTGTCACTATAGTCCCTGTATAATCCACCCCATTGCCCATCTCCTTGCCCCATGGACACCCGCGTTCGACATCTGTTCAACCAGACACTGGCCGATCATGGCTGCTTTCCCCTGACCCGTGAACGCCTGGCCGAGTTGCAGGTCAATCTCGGCTATCTGTGCAACCAGGCTTGCGAGCACTGCCACGTGGAGGCGGGACCGAAGCGCACCGAACTGATGGACCGGGAAACCATGGAGCGGATCGTGGCCTGGGCGGCTGGAAACGGGATCAGGGCGGTCGACCTGACCGGCGGGGCCCCGGAGCTGAACCCGCATTTCCGCTGGTTCGTGGACGCCCTGCAGTCACGGGGTATCGCCATCACCTCTCGATGCAACATCACCGTGCTGTTCGAGCCGGGCCAGGAGAACCTCGCCGAATGGTACGCTGCGCGGAATATCCGCTTGGTGTGCTCCCTGCCCTGCTATTCCCGGGAGAACGTGGAGCGCCAGCGCGGCAAGGGCGTTTTCGGCAAGAGCATCGATGGCCTGAAGGTGCTCAACGGGCTTGGGTACGGCCACGAGGCGGACAAGGTCATCGACCTCGTATACAACCCGGTGGGCCCGGTCCTGCCGTCGCCGCAGGCAGGCCTCGAGGAGGAGTACAGAATCCGCCTCAGGGAGGATTTCGGCATCGAGTTCAACAACCTGCTGACCATTACCAACCTGCCGATCAACCGGTTCGAACACTACCTGAAACGCACCGGGCAACTGGAGAGCTACATGCAGCTCCTGGCGGACAACTTCAACCCGGCAACCGTGTCACCGCTCATGTGCCGTCACCTGTTGAGCGTTGACTGGCAGGGCTACGTGTTTGACTGCGACTTCAACCAGATGCTCGGGCTACCGTTGGGCAGCGGCAAGAAGCGGTTGTGGGATCTCGACCCCGGATCCCTGGAGGGCAGTATCGTGGCCGTGGGCAATCACTGCTATGGCTGCACTGCGGGCGCGGGCAGCAGCTGCGGGGGTGCACTGGCCTGAACCGGGAAGTCGGGGCGACCGTTCGCACAGACCGGACCCCGGAAGGAGATCATCGACTGAAGATGATCGGAAACCAGTCTTCACGGAGCTGCTCGCCCGGCTTCATTCCATGCCCGGGAAACGGCGGCGAAGTGCGGCCCGGCCGCTCGACGTACCGTGCATCGTCACCGACGAAGCGCAGGGAGAACGCTCTTCTGCGCCTGGCCGAGCAGTTGCCGCGCGCACCGTGGACAGTCCGGAAGCTGAACGCGACCGCGTCACCGGGTTCCATTTCGTATTCGATCACCTCCATTCCTTCCGCATCGGGATCGGGCACGGGAAGGTACGCGTTTATATCCGGGTAGAAATCCTCTTCCGACAGCCACCGGACCGGTAGCACCGGCTTTGCCCAGTGGTGGGAGCCCCGGACGCAACGCAGGGACGCCTCCTGCACGGGATCCAGCGGCACCCAAAAGCTGACTGTCTGCACGCCATCAACAAAGTAGTAGGGTGCGTCCTGGTGCCAGGGCGTCTCCCTGGAGGTCCCGGGTTCCTTGACCAGCACATGGTCGTGGAAGAGCTGTGCCGTGTCCGATCCCATCAGGTCTGCCGCGACCTCCGCGGCCGCCGACATGCGGATGACTGTCCCGAATTCGGGAATCCGGGTCCAGTTGCAGTAGTCGTCGAAGAACCTGCCCGTCTCCCCCTCGTGCAGGTTCTCGGAAGCATATTCCCCCGGATGGGCCATGTTCCTGTCCACCCCCAGCCTCAGGGTCTCCACATGATCAGCGAACAATCCCCTGATGAGCACGACACCATCTTCCTGGTAGGCCCTGATGTGATCGGGTGAAATGAGGTGGTGAGGCAAGAACTCCCCCATGAAGACAAAACCATCGCTTCTTGCGGTCTCAAGAATCCAATCATACGGTAATTGGCGTAATACCAAAACCCGTCAGCAACAGAACAATCCGTGCAGGAACCGGAGGCGCGTTAAGGTTTTGCAAGCGATCTTCCTGACCGGCTCCACCTCAGCGGCCGCTGAGTATTGCACCTGTCAGAGCCAAGTGTCAGCAAGCACATCACGGAACTGTTGAATTCCGTGGGCTTCAGGCTGTTCACGCTCAGCTGAAGCACAATGGCGCCTACCCTGGCGGGAAGGCGGCTGCACCCGGCCGTGGAAAGCGTATTCGTCAGCATCGACCACCTGCGCGAAACCGCGCGGATGATCCGCTCGCTCCAGAACGGTGACCTGCCGGTCGGTGTCATCCCTTCGGTGGCCGAATCTGCGCTGCCGCGTGCCGTTGCCCGGCACCAGGAGAGCCATCCCGAGCTGCGCATCGTGATCAGTGTACGACACATCAAGGAGATCGTCGCATCAGTCATCTCGGGACAGGCCGAGGTCGGGGTGGTCAGCACAGCCTACATGCTCGAGGGGGTGCAAGTGTTTCAGACGTTCCGGATGGCCGGACTCTGCCTCGTACCCGAGAACGACTCCCTGTCCGCCACCGACGGGGTGGACGCCACGACATGCAATCCCAGTGCCCAAGCAGATAGATCAAGAATACTCCCCAAGAACTGGGACATCCTTACATGGCTGAATTACCCCAAGGCGGGTTATCGCCCTGATCCGAAAGATCAAGGCCTATGGTGCTGTGCGCCACGCCGGCCACCCAGCGAATCTCCCACCAGTGCCGTAACCAGCGTGAAACATGGGTTCAAAACAAGTCCGGACGTAGGCACCGGGCCGAAAGGCCCACGCCCGGATCGACGTCATGCGAACCTCAAGACCGGGAGCTCAGCAGGAGGTCTTGAGGTACCCGTCGCAGTTCTTGAGGACTTGCACCTGTTCCACGCTCCCCTTGAAATCGACATACCGCGGAGAGACCTCGCCGACGAACAGAGCACTCCATCTTCTGCACCTGGCCTTCATGGTGCATTGTCCCGAATCCACTGCGACCGGCCTGGTATTGGCATATCCTGTAACGCTACAGGTATCGCTGGCCTCGCTCGCATTCCATGCGCTCTTACAGTTCTCAACCGTTACGGGGATGGGGCAAGAGGTGGACAGACCGCCATCGCAATAATCGAGCTGTTTCACATCGTCGGGCGACCCGTAGAAGGACGCTGCCACCGCCAGGGTCCCGCAGGAGGTCGAGACATGACACTGCTGGCCTGATAGCAACACGCTGTGGGATCCGAAGGACGAACCGCACTTCTGGCTGGCATCGCTGTCGTCCCACGCCGCCTGGCAGGCTGTCGCCAGGGCGGCTTGTTGATCAGCGGAGAGGCAGGAGCTGACTTTGAGCACGCCGTCGCAGCTCACCAGATCGCGCATGTCATCCAGATCGCCGGTGACCGTTTGCATCTGCGATGCCCAGCCATCCGACTTCCGGCACCTGGTCGTGACGCTGCACTCTTCGTTCGAAGCCGTCATCCAGAACTGATTGCTGGAAAATGGGCAATGCTCGGAGGCATCGCTCGCGTCCCACGCGTCAAGACACTCGGTCTGCGTCGGGCCGTCCTGGGCACGGGCGGGCCCGGCTGCGGCAAGGGCAGTGACCAGCACGACCGCCACCAAAGCAATCGCCGGGTGCCCGGTCGAAGTTCGATTGGTTTTCATCGCTTGTCTCCTATGTGTTTGATCCCAGTCACTGATCGAAAATCCGACCGGTCATGGTGAGCTTTTGCGCTCTGGGATAGGTGGCAGAAGACGTGCGCCACGTCGTGTCACCCGGGTACTGTCCTTGACCTTGCGGTCGTAAACTCCAACTCGAAGGTCCCGTTACCTTCATCGAGATCGTCTTCGATCGTTACGATGTTGATCCCGGCACTGGAACTGCTCGGGATAAATGTGACATGGCTGTCCGCGAATTGTAATCCTTGCCTGCCTCCGCCGTGACGTCCTTCGTTCGGTATGAGTAGCGAGCGGCATTGTCGCGCGTGGTGAATCCCGTCACAGTGATCACGAATGTCACCACCCGGCCTTCATTCGCGCTCGCATCCACGCTCGTATTCTGCGCGTAGACCTCCGGCGCGGCGAGGAGCCCGCCCGCAAGCACCGACAGGGCGAGCGCCAGTGTGCGCAGAACCCGAGGCGGGGACAGGTTCTGCAGGACCTTGTATGAGGTTCTCATAGCACTCGCCTCCCCTGCTCTCCGCCATGGACAGCGGCGGGCGCGGGCCGGGACCGGCATCGCGTGCCCGCTCGTCGCACGGTCGCGCGGCCTCAATCGCAGTACTGACCCGCGTTCCCGCATCCCGCCTTGACCGCCTGATCGTTATCCTGGATCTGGCCCTTCAACGTCATGTTGCCCGGCATGGACCGGATGCTGGATGTCGGTGTAACCCACCCGGTGACGTCGCGATAGAGCCCGTTGACCTCCTGGTCGTAGAGCTTGAGCTTGAAGACTTCCGGGTCTTCTTCCTCGCTGTCGTCGATCGTATCCACCTCGATCTTTTGCTCCTTGACCCCTGAGTTGAAGGTCACGGTGCCGGTGGTCTCTTCGTAATCCTCGTCCTTGACGGCGGCGCCGTCTTGCGTCTGGTACTTGTAGCGCACTGCCCAGCCGTTCGGCGCGGCCCCGAGCTTGACGGTGAACTCCATCGTCTCGCCCTCGGTGGCACCGGTGTCCACGGCGTGCGCCGCCTGCGGCATGATGAGCACGACGCTCCCTGCCAGCACGATGGCTGCAAGGGCGACTCGCCAAGCCCGGGTCATTACGGGTATTTCATATGGTGTACTACTCATGATCTCGTTTCTCCTTAGTAAGTGGTGGCAGGGAGACATGGATCGACGTATGTCTTGAGGTACATCAATAACGGCGACTTTCATGCCTCGTAAACACCGGAAATTCAGCAGGATAACTTGAGGTTACCGTGGCAGTTCTTGAGGTTTTGCACCTGTCCCAGATCCCCCTTGTACGAGGTCTCAACTGCGATGATTCCCCCGGTCTTTCCCAACGGATCGTCAACCAGTCTTTCGCAATGGGTCTTTACGGAGCATTGTCCCGAATCCACTGCGATTTGGGTGCCAAAGACGCCGGAATAGTTACAGGTCTGTTTGGCCGAACTCGCATTCCATGCGTTCGTGCATTTCGCGACCGTTGGGCAAGAGGTGGACAACTCGTTGTTACAGAAATCGAGCTGCCCCACATCGCTGGAAGATCCGTAGAAGGACGCTCCCACCGCCAGGGTCCCGCAGGAGGTCGAGACATGACATTGCACGCCTTGATAGGTCGACACGCTGTGGGATCCGTAAGACGAACCGCATCTCTGGCTGGCATCGCTGCCATCCCATGCATCCCTGCATTGTGTCTCCAGGGCGGCTTGTTGAGTAGCATCGAGGCAAGAGCCGATTTTGAGCTTGCCGTCGCAGCTCACCAGATCGCGCATGTCATCCAGATCGCCGGTGACAGTTTGCTGGGTTGATGGCACACCATTCAACTTCCTGCACCTGGCCGTGACGCTGCACTCTCCGTTCGGGGTGTCAAACCAGAATTGGGTGCCGGGAGCCGGGCAATGGTCGGAGGCGTCGCTCTCGTACCAAGCGTCAGCACAGTCGCCATATGTCGGGGCGTTCTGGGCGCGGACGGGCCCGGCGGTGGCAAGGGCAGCGCTCAGCACAACAGCTGCAAGGGCAACTTGCCAAGCACGGGTCATTACGGCAATTTCATAGGGCGTATTACTCATGAACTCATTCCCCTTAGTAATTCGTGGCAGGGCGACATGGATCGACGTATGTCTTGAGGTACATCAATCACGGCGACTGTCATGTCTCGTAACGATCCAATTCCGCTTCGTGCTTTGACATTTCACACATGCAAGTATACTGGATAATCAAGATCATACACCACCTTAGCCCGTAATGCACAAGTCGAATGTTCTGGACTTGCCTCAATGACCGTAAATCAGCGCAACTCCTTGATGCAGGGCTTTTTTTCTTGGTTATTTATGGTGTGCGACTGGAGATCTGCCGCAACTGTAACTCGTTGAATTTACAAGGTGTAAGTAACAGAACAAATTGGCCTTGCCGTAATGCATGAGGAGGTGGGCATTACGGGATGGTGCCCTGCACATCAATCAAGAGGATTGAGCTTGGAATCTACCGAGGTCGGGTGATGCAACCCGATCATGCGGCAGCTTGGCCTTTTGCCTCTGGATACAACCCCTTCCATGGCCTTTGACAGGCGGTTCGACCCCGGGAGCCTGACTGACAGCAATTCGCCTGGCAGTCATGGCACAGGCAGTCCCGCAACTGTGAATCCCTTCGCCATGGTTATGTCGCTGGCGCGTACGCCTACTTGCCTTGAAGTCCCGCGATCGGATCAAGCCGCGAGGCTTGATGTGCAGGCTGGAACCCGAAGAACAGACCCACTGCCGTCGCCGTGCTGAGACCACTCACCACGGAGAGACCCGAGATCAGAAAATCCCAGCTGGTGAAGCGGCAGATTACCCAGGTTGCCGCCAACCCAAGCACAATGCCAAGCACGCCACCCACGCTTGTCAGGATGAGGGATTCGATAAGGAACTGGCTCCTGATGTCCCTTTGCCGTGCGCCCAAGGCACGGCGGATGGAGATTTCCGCGCGCCGCTCTGCCACAGACACGAGCATGATGTTCATGATCCCAATCCCGCCGACAATCAGCGAAATGCTGCCCACTGCACCCAGCAACAGGGTAAAGATCCCCATTTGTGACTCCATCCGGGCGATCAATTCCTTTGCGGTGACGATATCGAGGCCGAGATCGGGCGAACGTTTGCGGAAAAATGACTGGACATCCTCCACCACCGCTTCGTGATGAGCGTCGGGGCCCGACCGGGCGATGATGACCTCGACCCCAGAATCGGAGACAATCCGCTGTGCCGTGGTTATCGGGACAAAAACGGATTTGTCTGCGCTCACCTGGACCGGCAGCGCATAGCTCTCCGCCTTGCTGTCCAGCACGCCTACAACGGTGAACAGAACCCCATCGGCCTCGAGAAGCGCTCCCAAAAGGTGGTCCTCTCCCTGCCTGCGCATCGCTTCCGCAACCTCGGCACCAATGACGCACCAGTACCTGTCAACATCCAGGTTCGAAATGAACCGGCCCTCCTGCAACGTCAACTTGCTCACACTAGCAAAGGACCGCGTGACACCCTGAATCGATCCCCGTCCGACCTCCCGTCCGGCGAAGCGGAATGTTCCACGCCCCGATATTCTAGGGGCCGCCTCCAGAATTGACGGGACTGTCATTAATTGCATGGCGTCCGCAAGGCCAATCCTTTTTTCGTGGGTACCGGCAGCCTTGCGGACGACGACGATGTCAGTACCGAGCGCCTCAAACTGCTTGCGGGCCTGCTCCTTGGCAATCTCGCCCAGCGAGACCATTGCAATGACCGACGAGATGCCAATCATGACACCAACCAAACCCAGTACCGTACGCATTCCCGCCTTGCGCAAGCTGTCGACCGCCTCGCGGGCATTGGCCAGAAGGACCGAGAAGGTTCGCGACGCCATTTCAGGAGCCTGTATTACACCCTAGGCAACGCTGCGACGCCCGGACTGTCTCCGGACTGTTGCGGGTCGAGGCCGGAACGCAGGGCTTCCAACTCGAAGAGCCTGCCGTCACGAATGCGCGTCTGCCGCGTGCACTGACGTGCGACCGAAGGGTCATGCGTAATGATCAGGATCGTGATTCCCTGTTCTGTATTCAGCCGTAGCAGCAACTCCATCACCTCAGCGGCCGTGCTGGTGTCCAATGCACCCGTGGGCTCGTCGGCAAGAAGCAGTGCGGGCTCCCCCACCAGCGCCCGGGCAATGGCAACCCTCTGTTTTTGTCCTCCGGAAAGCTGGTCTGGTCGGTGACCGATCCGGTGTCCCATGCCAACGCGTTCCAGAATCGCCTGTGCACGACGGTGCATTTCCAGCCGCCCGGTCCCCCGGTACACCAGCGGCAAGTAGACATTCTCGAGTGCGGTCAGTTGTGGCAGCAGGTGGAAAGACTGGAATACGAAACCAATATGCCGGTTACGCAGGGCAGACAGTTCGTCGTCCCGCAGACCGGAGATATCTCGACCATCCAGGAGACAGGTACCCGAGGTCGGGCGGTCCAGCAGACCGATAATATTCATGAGCGTCGTCTTGCCACTGCCCGATGGCCCCATGATCGATATCAGGTCTCCCGCATCGACCTCCAGATCGACATCTCGCAGGATCTCGGTCATCACCGGCCCCACCCGGTAGGACCTGCAAATACCGGCCAACTTCAACATTTCCCTCCGGTACCTCCGTCAAAGTATCCCGTTACGGATCATCGGGACAGGACAACTTTATCGCCGGGTAAGAGACCCTTCACCACTTCGACCGAGTCGAGCGTAGTGAGACCCAGCTCGACCGCGCGCCGCTCTGCGACACCACTCCCCCCGTTGATGACACGCAGCCAAGCCTTGTCATCTCCCTGCTCGATTGCATCGATCGGTACCAGCAGGGCCGCCGGACGGTGATGAACGACGATGGTGACATGAGCCGACATACCCACTCGCAACTGGTCAACAGCCTCTGCCTCCAGCCTGTCCAGTGTGACGACAACCTCGAATTGTGGTGCGTTGCGCCGCCGCCTACTGGAATCTGACCGCGAAGAGACGCGGGTCACGATTCCCTCGATCTTCAGACCGGGAAACCCGGGGCCAGTGATCCAGGCCTGCTGGCCAGCCCCGACCTTCCTAATGTCCACCTCGTCCACGCTCGTGACCACAGAGAGGCGCTCCAGATCCGCAATACTCAGCAGCTGTTCCCCCTGTGCCACTGGGCGACCCTTCGTCAAAGACTTGGACCTTGGACTGTCCACCGCCATGACAACCCCAGCGATCGGTGCCCTGATGCGCGCCAGGTCCAGTCTTCTCTCTTGTACGCGAAGGCGATCCTCGGCTGTCCTGGCTTCCAGCTGAGCCACCCGCATCGCCTCGTCACCGCCCCGTGCCCTTATCACCTTCAGCTCCCGCTCGGCCTCCTCGACATCCAGAATCCGGTTCTGCCGCTGCCGCTGCGCATCTTCGTGCTGCGAAGCAGGAACAAGTCCCTGCTCCAGAAGAAAAGTGGTTCTCCCGAGATCCCGTTCTGCGTCATCGAGCGCGATCTTCGCCCGTCGCAAGGCGCGCCGTGCGCGCGTCATGTCAGCACTGTTCTCCCAGTTCTCGATTTCGACAAGCTTGTCGCGCGCCTTGATTTGCTCGACCTGGACCCGCCGATGATCTTCGACAAGCTGGCCTGTGTCGAGATCGATCAGCGGATCACCTTCTGCCACCCGATTCCCGGGCACTGCATGCACCGCACTTACATGGCTGTCAACCGGACTCACGATCTCGGTGACCCGTCCCGGAGCGAGGTGGCCCTGAAGCGCGATGGTCGAACGAAGTTCGCGAGGTGTGACCGTCACCGTCTGCAGCGCTTCCAGGCTGCCAACTTCGGTGTCCGGACGTGCGTGGAGCGCAGTGGCACTGAATAAATCCAGCGGCCGAACATACCAGACGCCGATACTGAGGAATACGATCAGGACGAAAACCATCGCGACGCCACGCACCATGCGAACGCGTCTCGTCATTGCCGAGAGCGTCTCGTTCTTGGCCTCAAGTTCACGATAGGCGTCCTGGAGATCACCCATTTGCGTCTTGATCACCGTCGCCTGGCGCAGCTCGGTCTCGCGCAACTCCCGGACCTCCGTGATATCGGAGACCACGGCGATCATCGCTACCCGCTTCTTCTGGGAGGCTTCTTCCGACATCAGACAGGAGGTAGTGATGGACAGGGATCGAGGCTCATCGCCGATGCGAACCCGTGTGATGCGCCGTGCGATTTCTCCGCGTTCGATAACGGCGTCGAAGATAATCTGGACAAACTCGTCGAAACCCTCGAACTCGACAAAAAGCTCGCCAAAGGAGCGCCCGATTGTTTCATCGGAGTCGAACCCGAACATTCGACAGAAGGCAGCATTGGTCATCCTGATCGACCCGTCGAAATCAATGACGATCACCCCGTCGCTCAGGCTCTCCAGAAGCGCTCGGTAAATTTCCGGGGCACGACCGGTCATTGCGAGATCACCTCCAACTGGATGCCCCAGCGGTCCAGCGTTCGTCCGGAAATACGGTCGAGGTGTGTCAGCGCATCAAGCCAGGCGAGTATCGCGTCTGCTTCGGCCTGCTCTGCCCGGGCCAACTCCTCCTCGGAAGCCGCCACCTCGAAGGTGGACGACAGGCCCTGACCGAACTTCGCCTCCTCTACTGCCAGATTGCTCTCTGCCAGCACGCGCCCATCGCGCGCCAGCTCGGTCAGACGAACATTCACCTCGACATTGTTGTTCGCCTGACGCAGTGCAGCCTCGATCGACTCACGCAATTCAACGACGCTCCTCTCCGCCTTCCTGAGTGCATTACTAGCCCTGAGGTGCTCAAGCTCGGGCACCCGGTCGTTCAGGGGAAATGTAGCGTCCATCCGCACCATAGTGTCTGTTTGTCCAGCATCGTCGTTGCTCCATTCGAGCCGGAAGTCAAGGTCCGGCAGCCGATTGTTTTGAGCCACCGCCAATCCGATCCTGGCGATCTCTACCCGCAACCCGGCCTGGAGATAATCAGCGCGGTGGCGCAGCGTGTCCTCGAGTACCGGTGCAAAGGCAGCATCCTGCCGCTCAACCATCAATTCCTCCAACGGACGAATTCGGAACGAACTATCCAGCTCCAGTATGTTAATCAGGTCGAACTGTGCAGTCTCCAGACGGTTTCGAGCCCGCACCAGCGCCAGTTCCCTGGTCGCGATTGCCGCTTCAGACCGCCCAGCTTCTCGTCGTGCTACACGTCCCGCGTTGATCAGCGCGCGGGTCGCCTCAAGCTGCTCGCGGGCACGCTGCAATGAGGTCTCACTAATCTCCACTTGGCGTACTGCTCCGATCAGTGCCCGATATGCCCTGGTCACGGCAACAACCAGGTCCTCCGCCGTCTGACGGAAGGCCAGGATGTTGATCTGCTCTTGAAGTTGCGCCCGCCGCACGGTTGCACCGTCGACATTGGCCCAAGCTCCTTTTAGTAGAGGCTGGGAGAAGCTGAGAGTCTGCGATCCGGAGTCATCGAACTCCTCGGACAGGTTCTGATCAAATCTGAGCGCGAATGCGCCGCCAGTGGGAACACGCAGACTCATCTGGGCGCCTACTCCGGCCTTTTGGTCTTGTCGATCACTGCTAGCGAAGGGGCCGACGGAAAATTGAGGGGTCCAGCGGTCCTCGGCCACGTCCAGTGAAAATCTCTGCACCTCCCGGTCGAGCTGGCTGTTGAGAAGCGGCCGATTACGTTGCAGTGCCAGCCCAATCGCGTCCTTCAGCGTCAGATCGCAAATCGTGGCAGCGCAGGCAAGAAGATCACCTGCCTTCACAGGAGAGGCGGATATAGACAGTGGTGCCCAAAGGCACAGAATGACGAACACAGCACCGAAGCGCCTCGCTGGGTCAAGCTGGCACCATCCATGAGGGACTTGCGAAGGTATGACTTGTATCACATGATCAGTTCCTGCCCGGGCCGCCTCGTCGAGCATCGCGTCTGCTACTTTCCATTCTACTTCAATCTTGGTAGTGTATCCGTTTGAAATCAAGTTTTCATTCTGTCCATTGTCCTATCTATGGAAGATAGGCCCGAAGGCGTGGCCCTGCCTGCTGTATTGGTCAGGACTGGAACGGGTCGCCACACTGGGAGGATTGCGGGAACTTCTCCAGCACAGAGCATCGCTCGCAGTTTTTCGACCCGGTACAGGACAGCAACAGAGCGCTGATACATGCACCTTTCGATCTTGTCAGTGACTCGGCCTGGCTTTCCGGAAAAGCCGGGGGTCCGGCAGTGGAGCTCCCCTTTATGGTTGGCGATCATCCGGAGGTGTTGGACCTCTTCTCCCTGTTCGATGATGGGCCGGTCGCCGAGTACGCACCGGGGGCCCCGGGCCCCGGGGCGGTTCTCCGACACCTTTGTCCAGCAGTGAAACCAGCCCGCGGGTAGAGCCGTCCAGTTCCGGTCCGGCGGCACCCACGTTCAACAGCCGGGCAACCTCAACCGCCAGTTCTTTGCCCAACTCCACGCCCCACTGGTCGAAGGAGCACACCTGCCAGACAACGCCTTGCACGAACACCTTGTGCTCATAGAGCGCGATCAGAGCTCCCAGGGACTCGGGGGTCAGGCGATCCAGGACAATCGTGCTGCTCGGCCGGTTGCCGGGATAAGCCCGGTGCGGCGCCTGCCAATCCACCTGATCCGCCGTCAATCCCCCGCCGGACAAGAGCCGGCGAACGCTTTTCCCGTCCCGACCGGTCATCAGCGCGGCCGATTGCGCCACGGCATTGGCAACCAGCTTCCGTTGCGTCCCGCCCTTTTCCTGTCCGCCTTCCTTCACGACGATAAAGTCCACCGGGATCGTCTCCACGCCCTGGTGCAGATGCTGGAAGAAGGTATGCTGTCCGTTCGTCCCCACGGCTCCCCAGACCACCGGACAGGTCTCCCAGGACACCGCCTCACCCTCCCGCGTCACCCGCTTGCCGTTGCTTTCCATCTCCATTTGCTGCAGGAACACGGGCAGCAGTTCAAGGTCCTGCGTGTAAGGCACCACCGCCAGCGAGGAGGTGCCGAGGAAATTGCGGCACCAGATGCCCGTCATTGCCATCAGGACCGGGAGGTTATGCTGTAGCGGTGCCGTGAGGAAGTGTTCGTCCATCGCCCGCCCCCCTCGCAGAAGGGAGCGGAATCCCTCCATCCCGATTCCGAGTGCGATGGGAAGGCCGACCGCGGACCACAGTGAAAACCGCCCGCCTACCCAATCGGGCAGGGGATAGATGTTCTCCGGCGCAATGCCGAATGCCAGTGCCCGTTCACGATGGCCGGTTACGGCGATAAAGTGGTTCTCCGCACCCGGATCACGGCCCGGGCGAAGTCCGAGCCACTGCCGGGCCGACTCCGCGTTGACCAGGGTTTCCGGGGTGGAGAAGGATTTTGACGCCAGGATGAACAGCGTGGCCTCCGGGTCCAGGTCCCCGGTGACCTCGTCGAAATGTCCGGCATCGACATTGGACAGGAAACGGATTTCCGGCCCGTCCGCGTCCTGGCGTGAAAGAGCCCTGCAGACCAGAGCTGGCCCGAGATGCGAACCGCCGATGCCGATATTCACCACGGTGCGAAGAGGCTTCCCGGTATGGCCACGCCACTGTCCCGACCGTACTGCCGTGACCAGCGCCCCGATGCGCTCGAGCACCGCTGCCACCTCCTCCCGTACCGGCCCCGGCGCATGGCCCCCGCGGCCATCCCTGGCGCTTCGCAGCGCGGTATGCAAGGCCGCCCTGTCTTCGGTGACATTGATCCTTTCCCCCCTGAACTGACGCTCCCGCCAGCCTTCCACATCCGACGCCCGAGCCAGTGCCAGCAGAAGCCCCAGGGTCCCGGAATCGATGTTGTGCTTGGAATAATCGAGAAAAATGCCAGCGGCGTCCGCGGAAAACTTCCGGAACCGGTCCGGGTCCTGACGGAACATCGCTTCGATGCGCCGGTCCGCTACATCCCGGAAGTGTTCCCTGAGCGACAGCCACTCCGGCATGCGGTCAAGTCTGGTTTTCATCTGGAGGGCATCGGACTGTGGTGGCGGACGCAGGCGCGGTCCGGTCGGCCATTCCCTGGCACGGACACGGCATACCGGGAACCCGAGTATACCAACATCACGATCCGCCCATCCTCTGATGCCAACCCCCCTGAAGGGACCGGCTGCCTCAGGCAGCCTCCACCTCGCCGAAGTAGTCTTCGAACTTCATCCTGCCCTGGCCACCGAACAGGCGGTCGCACAATTCCGGCATACCCTCCATGTTCATCAGTTCCTCGTGTCGATAGAGCAGCGCCAGCTTGGTGCGCCGCCGCAGGAGATCGGCGAGCGTCACGATCATCTCCCGGTCCCGCAGGTGATCGATCTCGCACAGACGAAGTCCCGTCCCGGCTATGGCCGGGGCCGCCAGTGCCGGGTTTTTAACGACGGTTTCCAGCATTCCCCCGGCTTCCCGGCCGTACCGCCTCCACAACCGTTCGGCCAGTGATTCCCCGGTGTCCGGGGCGCTATCGTCGGCAAAACCGGTCACCCTGGCCCGCTCAAGGAAAGCTGCCCGCTCCCCTTTCCCGGTCTCGACACACCAGTGGGATGAGTTGCGTGACAGGGTCACACCAAGCCTGGAGACCTGTCGGCAGACCTCTTCCCCGACGTTGACGCAGTCCGTCAGCTTGCCCCCGAAAATACTGATCTGCCGGCGTTCCCCGTCCGTTTCCACCACATGCCTGCGTGAGAGCTGAAGAAAGTCCATGGCGACGTCGCCCCCCTTGGGCACCACCAGCGGACGGACGCCGCATCGCTCAGCGATGATGTCGGACCTCGACAGCGGCCGCGGCAGGTTCATCCTGGAGTTGATGTTGGACAGGATAAAATCCCTGTCCAGGTCAGTGACGACGGTGTCGGGCGTGCCCACACGGGTATCGGTGGTCCCGATGCAGGTCCGGTTGTCCATGGGTATGGCGAAGAACAGCCGGCCGTCATCGGCGAAGAAAGCCAGCACTTTTCCACTCTCCCCGATTCGGGGGACCACCAGGTGGACCCCCTTCGACAGGACATGCCGGTATTTCGAATCGATCCCCGCGGCCGCGTTCAGTGTGTCGACATAGGCTCCGGCCGCGTTGACCAGAACCCTGCAGCGGATTTCGAGAGGCCGCCCCGAGACGCCGTCCCTCACCATGACACGCCACCCCTCTCTCGTGCCTTTCATTTCCACCGCTTCCACGTAGTTGGCGGCGAGACAGCCTTGGTCCAGTGCCGAACGGATGAATCCGAAGACAAAGCGCGCATCGTTGTCGAACAGGTAGGCATCCGAGTACTCGACCCCCCCGGTACTGTGGTTCGTGTCGATGACCGGCTCCACGGTCCCGATCGTGCCGGCGCGCAGGTAGCGTGGCGGCCGGGTATAGCCCCGCCCGATCAGCCAGTACAACCAGGACCCGGCCCACATCATCACCGGATGATGACGGAATCCGCGGGGGATCGTAGTCAGGAAACGGATTTCCCGGATGGCCGAGGGGAACCGCCGCATCAGTTCATTGCGCGACCTGCAGAGTTCCGCCACGAGGCCGAACTGGTAGCTTTCCATGTACTTGACTCCGCCCCAGATCAGGTTGGATGAATGCTGGCTGGTGAATCCGGCGAAATCCCTGGCATCAATCAGGCCGACCCTCGCGCCCCGGGTCGTCAGCGCCGCTGCGCACACGGCCCCGTTGATGCCGCCACCGATGATCAGGACATCCAGGGGGTTCCGGGAAAGCGCATCAACGCTCTGGTTGCGTAAAGCCATCTCCCTGCCGCACCTATGATCGCCCGCCGGTCAAACCCATCCGAACACGAACCAGAACCAGGCCATGGAAATGACCAGGGGCGCCCACAGGGGGGTTCCCACGAGCCCCAGCCAGGCGAGATGAATGAATCCCGTCCCAAGCCACGAGATGAACAGGCGATCACCGCGGGTGGTGTCAAGCCCGAATATTCCGCGCCGAGGGTCTCCGCCGGGACGGAAAGCCTCCCACACCCCCATGGCGGCCACGGACAGCACGATCACGAGGAAGAACACCCCCGTGGGCCAGGTCCATGCCATCCAGGTCAGGTCGAATATGTCGCTCAATTCCTCGCCCCTAGACCCGGCCAAGGGCGAAGCCCCGGGCGATGTAGTTCCGGACGAAATAGATCACGAAGCCCCCCGGAACGATGGTCAGGGTCCCGGCAGCGGCCAGCAGACCCAGTTCATACCCGGACGTGCTGGCGGTCCGGGTCATGGTTGCCGCAATGGGCTTGGCCTCCACCGCGGTGAGGGTCTTCGCCAGCAGGAGTTCCACCCACGAGTACATGAAGCAGAAGAACATCGCTACCCCGATACCCGCCGCGATGGTGGGCAGAAAGATGCGGACAAAAAACCGCCAGAACGAATATCCGTCCAGGTAGGCGGTTTCATCCAGTTCCTTCGGCACCCCTGACATGAATCCTTCCAGGATCCACACGGCAAGCGGGATGTTGAACAGGCAGTGGGCCAGCGCCACGCCGATATGGGTGTCAAACAACTCGATGGCGGAGTACAGCTGGTAGAACGGAAGCGCGAATACCGCCGGCGGTGCCATCCGGTTGGTCAGCAGCCAGAAAAACAGGTGTTTGTCTCCCAAGAACCGGTAGCGGGAAAACGCGTAGGCTGCCGGCAACGCCACCGTCACGGAAATCACCGTGTTCATCACCACGTAGCTGATGGAGTTGAGGTAACCCGTGTACCAGGTGGGATCGGTGAAAATCTTGCGGTAGTTGTCCAGGGTGAAGTCCCTGGGCCAGAGGGAGAAGACCCCCAGGATCTCGTTGGTGGTCTTGAACGACATGCTGACCAGCCAGTAGATGGGCAGCATCAGGAAAACAATGTACAGCGTCGTGACGAGGGCCTTGCCGGTACGGTTCTGCATGGCCTACTGCGCCTCGTTCCGCATCATCAGGGTGTAGAACACCCAGCACACCAGGAGCACGACCAGGAAATAGATCAGCGACATGGCCGCCGCCGGCCCGAGATCGAATTGGCCGAGGGCGATCTTCACGAGGTCGATGGACAGGAACGTGGTGGTGTTCCCGGGACCGCCGCCGGTCAACACGAAGGGCTCGGTATAGATCATGAAGCTGTCCATGAAACGCAGCAGTATGGCGATGGTCAGGACCCGCTTGAGCTTGGGCAACTGGATGAACCGGAAGACCGCCCAACTGCTGGCGCCGTCGATGCGCGCGGCCTGGTAGTAGGCGTCCGGGATGGAGCACAGTCCGGCATAGGTCAGCAACACCACCAGGGATGTCCAGTGCCAGACATCCATCACCACGGTGGTCGCCCAGGCGGACGCCGGCTGCTGGGTGAAGTTGTAGTCGATCCCGAGGCCGTTCACGGCCTTGCCGAGCAGACCGATGTCCGGGAGCGCGAAAATGTTCCACATCGCCCCCACCACGTTCCAGGGGATCAGGAGCGGCAGCGCCATGAGCACCAGGCACACCGATACCCAGATCCCCCTGCGAGGCATGCAAAGCGCCACGGCGATGCCGAGCGGGACCTCGATCAGCAGGATCGTGAACGTGAACAACAGTTGCCGCGCCAGCGACGCGTGGAAGCGTTCCGAGGTGAGCACCTCCTGGAACCACCCGAGACCGTGCCAGAAAAACAGGTTGTTGCCGAAGGTTTCCTGGACCGAATAGTTCACCACGGTCATCAGTGGTATCAGGGCGTTGAACGCCACCAGCACCACGACCGGCATGACCAGCCACCAGGCTTTCTGGTTGCCCAGCTTGTTCACGCCGCCACCCCCGGCCGCTCGATCATCCAGCCGCGGAAATAGCAGTGGGTATGTCCCGGGTCGAACATGACCGCCGGCCGCTCGGAGGGGATATTGCCGCCCTCGGGAACGATGATCTTGAATCGCTCCCCGGATGCCTCCGCGTCCACGATCAGGTGCCTGCCGAGATCGTCCACCTTGTTGATCCTGACGGGAATGCCGCCTTCATCGAACCGGACGAACTCGGGCCGCACGCCCAGTTCATACCCACCCTCCTGGCCGGGCCGCTCCGGCAGTGGGCCGAAATCGTGATCCAGGCACCGGAGCCGGCCATCCAGGCATTCGGCCGGCAGCAGGTTCATGCCCGGGGAGCCGATAAAGTGCCCCACGAACGTGTGCTGCGGACACCCGAAGAGCTCTTCCGGTGTTCCCACCTGGACCACCTTGCCCTCGAACATCACCACGACCCGGTCGGCAAAAGTCAGCGCCTCGGTCTGGTCGTGGGTGACGTAGATCATGGTGGTGCCGACCTGCTGGTGGAGTTGCTTCAGCTTGGAGCGGAGCTGCCACTTCAGGTGCGGATCGATGACCGTGAGCGGTTCGTCAAACATGATCACGTTGACATCCGAACGCACGAGACCCCTGCCAAGGGAAATTTTCTGCTTGCCGTCCGCGGTGAGACCGGATGCCCGCAATTTCAGGGTATCGGACAGGTCGAGCATGCGCGCGATCTCCTCGACACGAGGCCTGATTTCCGACGCCGGAACGCCCCGGTTGCGCAGCGGAAACGCCAGATTATCGTAAACCGTCATGGTGTCGTACACCACCGGGAACTGGAACACTTGGGCGATGTGCCTCGCCGACGTCCCCACCCCGGTGACCTCCTGGCCGTCAAAGAACACCTGGCCCTCCGTGGGCGCGAGAAGGCCGGAAATGATATTGAGCAGCGTGGTCTTGCCGCACCCGGACGGTCCGAGGAGCGCGTAGGCCCCGCCGTCCTCCCAGACCTGGTCCAGCTCTTCCAGAGCCCATACCTGGGCCTCGTCCTTGGGTGCGGGATAGCTGTGGCGGATGCCTCTGAGTTCGATGCGGGCCATACTCAGTACCGGAACAGGCTGCCGTCCCCGTCAAAGTAGAGCACCTTGTCCGGATGCAGGTACAGGGTCGCCCGGTCGCCGCTGTCGAAGGGGTGTATGCCATGGGATTCCGACACCCAGCCATACTGTTCCACCGAAACGTGAATCACACTTTCCGATCCGCTGAGTTCGGCAACTTTCACCTGCCCCTCGATGGCCACCGCATTGTCCGTCATGGCATGCAGGGTCAGATGATGGGGGCGTATCCCCATGGTGTAGTCCCGGTCCACCAGGGAACCCAGGGCGGGAGGCACCGGCCAGGAGACCGTCCCGCTCAGGTAAAACCGGTCACCCTGTTTCCGGACCTTCGAAACGTTAATGGGGGGATCGGAGAAAACCCGGGCGCTGGCGAGGTTTTCCGGCATCCGGTATCCTGCCGTGGTCGGTCCGAACTGGGTCACGCTGCCCTCGAAAAGGGTGGCGGTGAAGCCCCCGAGCATCAGCGCCTCCATCGGCTCGGTGGTGCTGTAGACCACGGTGGCGCCGCTGTCGGCGAACAGTTTCGGGAGTTCGTCGCGCAGTTCCTCCCGAAGCTTGTAGTCAAGATTGGCCAGGGGCTCGTCCAGCAATACCAGGCGCGTGTTCTTTGCCAGGGCGCGGGCAATGGCAACGCGCTGCTGCTGTCCGCCGGACAGTTCCGGTGGATAGCGGTTGAGATAGCTCCCGAGCTTCAGCAGGCCGGCAAATTTGTCCACCTGCTGGCGAATGCGGGAGCGGTCCACGCCCGCCACCTTGAGCGGGGAGGCGATGTTGTCGAACACGGTGAAATTCGGATAGTTGATGAACTGCTGGTACACCATGGACACGTTGCGCTTCTGCACGGGCACGCCAGTGACGTTCTGCCCTTCAAACCAGATTTCCCCGCTGGAAGGCGCCTCCAGCCCGGCCATCAGGCGCAGCAGCGTGGTCTTGCCGCTCAGTGTTGTCCCCAGCAGCACATTGAAGCCGCCTTCCCTCAGGTGCAGGCTGGTAGGGTGGATATGGGTCTGTCCGCGGACCTTGCGGGTAACCTCGCGAAGTTCGATCGCCATGGGACGGGCAGGTTCAGCCGTCGGCGTGGCCTTCACCGACCACGTGCACACCGTTGGCCGAACAGTACTCGAGGACGGCTTGTGGCGGCGTCTCGTCGCTGACGAAGTAATCGACCTGTTCCAGGCTGCCGAGCCGGACCGGCGCCTTGCGCTGGAATTTCGTGCTGTCGGCCACCAGAATCACGGAACGGGCGTTGCGAATGATTGACTGGGCCACCCGGACCTCGCGCACATCGAATTCCAGGATAGTGCCATCCTCGTCGAGGGCGGAGCAACCGATCACGGCGTAGTCCACCTTGAAGCGGTCGACGAATTCCTCGGTGGCATCTCCCACGATGCCCCCGTCCTCATGGCGGACCAGTCCGCCAGCAGTCATCACCCGGATCGCCTTCGAGCGGCGCAGCGTGTTGGCAATATTGATATTGTTGGTGATCACCAGAAGGCCAGTGTGCTTGGTAAGATGGTAGGCAACCCGCTCGGTGGTGGTACCGATGTTGATGAACATGGAGGCGCCTCTCGGTATGATCTGCGCCGTCATCTTCCCGATGCGGTCCTTGCCATCCATGTTGATGACAAGGCGCGTGGCGTAGTCCAGATTCGCCGGTTCCTGACCGTACGGAGCCGTGTCGTCGGGGGCCACGGCACCACCGTGCACCCTTTGCAGCAATTTACGGTTGCACAGGATGTTCAGGTCCCGCCGGATGGTCTGCGGCGTGACCTCGAACTGGGTCGCCAGGGATTCCACCTGACCGCTGCCGTGACTGCGGATATGGGCCAGCAGCGCCCGCTGCCTTTCGCTGATGTGCACTTCAGTCGACGCGTCGGTCATTGCGGTACCGTTTCATGGTGGCGTTCCCAGGGTTGTCCCCGATTTCGAGGAAAATTGCGGGCTGCCCGAAGACAGCCCGCCCCACATCCCCGCGGATTACTGCCAACCCTTGATCAGGTCCTCGTAGGCGATGGTTTCGCCCTGGGGTTTTTCGTTGACCTTGGGTTTGGGTGAACCGGGCTGATCCAGCCAGTGTTGCGGATCCTGCTCCTCGTTCAGCCTGGGGCCGCAGCCGCCGTATACGTTGGCGGCCTCGTCCGCCGCCTGCATCCGTGCCATGACCTGGTCCATTTCACCGGCCAGGCGGTCCATGGCCTCCTGGGGTGTAAAGGCGCCGGAATTCACGTCCCCGATCTGCTGCCACCAGATCTGGGCCAGCTTCGGATAGTCCGGCACGTTGACGCCGGTCGGCGACCAGCGGACCCGGTCCGGGGAGCGATAGAACTCGACCAGGCCGCCGAGTTTCGGGGCGCGTTCGGAGAAGGATGCATGATTGATGGAACTGTCGCGGATGAAGGTGAGGCCCACGTGGCTCTTCTTCACGTCCACAGTCTTCGAAACCACGAACTGGGCGTACAGCCAGGCTGCTTGGCGGCGGTCCACCGGCGTGGACTTGAACAGGGTCCAGGAGCCGGCGTCCTGGTAGCCCAGCTTCTGGCCTTTCTCCCAGTACGGGCCGTGGGGGGAAGGCGCCATCCGCCAGAGCGGATTGCCGGCATCGTCCACGGTATTGTTGCCGTCGCTCCTGGGCGCCACCATGGACGCGGTGAACGCGGTGTACCAGAAGATCTGCTGCGCCACGTTGCCCTGGGAAAGTGCCGGCAGGGACTGGTAGAAGTCGTAGCTCGCCGCACCTGGAGGAGCGTATTTACGCAGCCACTCGTCCCACTTGCGAATGGCATATACTGCCGCCGGCCCGTTGGCCGCGCCACCCCGGGAAACACTGGCGCCGACAGGGTTGCAGGAACCATCCTCCATGCGGATACCCCACTCGTCCACCGGAATGCCGTTCGGCAGGCCCTTGCTGCCGGCACCCGCCATGGAGAGCCACGCATCGGTCATGCGCCAGCCAAGGTCCGGCGCGCGCTTGCCGTAATCCATGTGGCCATATACCCGGACACCGTCGATTTCCTTCACATGATCGGTAAAGAATTCGGCGATGTCCTCGTAGGCGGACCAGTTCACCGGGACGCCGAGGTCATATCCGTACATTTCCTTGAACCTGGCCTGCAGGTCCTCGCGGTCGAACCAGTCCTTGCGGAACCAGTAGAGGTTGGCGAACTGCTGGTCGGGAAGCTGGTAGAGCTTGCCGTCCGGCCCGGTGGTGAAGGACTTGCCGATGAAGTCATCCACATCCAGGCCGGGATTGGTGACATCTGCGCCGTCTCCCGCGATCCAGTCGGATAGGTTCACGGCAAGCTGAAGGCGCGAATGGGTGCCAATCAGATCGGAATCGTTGATGTAGGCGTCATAGAGATTGCGCCCGGTCTGCATCTGGGTCTGCACCGCCTGAACGACCTCGCCTTCGCCCAGCAGCTGGTGATTCACCTTGATGCCGGTGATTTCCTCGAAGGCCTTGGTCAGCACCTTGGATTCATACTCGTGAGTCGGAATGGTTTCGGAGAGCACGTTGATCTCCATGCCCTGGAACGGCTCGGCGGCCTTGATGAACCATTCCATCTCTGCCATCTGCTCCTCCTTGGAGAGCACGGACGGCTGGAACTCATCGTTGATCCACATCTCCGCCTCCGCCGAACCGGCGTGGACGGGACCCTGGACCATGCATGTCGCCACGGCAGCGGCGACCACGATTTTCATTTTCATGTTGGACTCCTCGTAGTTGAAAATGGTGTTACCGGCCGACGCAAAACCGGCGGACGGCACTGTGTTGACGCTCAACGGGGGGTAGCTTAACATGCGAAGAAACGAAAAATGAAACAAATCTTGTTTTCGAGTGAAAGTGATTTTTTCCCGATCTGTTTTCAAAGAAACCAATACGAAAACCATATGGATGAAAACGGAGAAGGTGCCGATTGCCCGGTACCGGCATTGAGGCGGCCGCCATCTCCCGGGAGACCGCCCACCCTTTTGGGTTGCGCAACGAACCGGTAAGGTTCGACAATTCCCGACCAGACGCCAGCATGACCCGCAGCATGAACAGGAACATCCTCGCCATCGACCAGGGCACCACCAGTTCCCGTGCCATTGTCTTCACACCCGACGGCGCAGCCCTGGCCTCGTCCCAGTACGAGTTTCCGCAGATCTATCCCGACGACGGCTGGGTGGAACACGATCCCGCGGCCATCTGGGAAACCACCCTCGATTCCGCCCGGGACGTCCTCGGGCAGGCCGGAGATTGCGTGGCAGCCGTCGGCATCACCAACCAGCGGGAGACCACCCTCGTTTGGGACCGCGTCACCGGGGAGCCCGTTTACAACGCCATCGTCTGGCAGGACAGGCGGACGGCGCACGAGTGCGCACGCATCGGGGAGGAAGGCCATGGCCGGGAGATCACCGCACGGACCGGCCTGCTCCTTGACGCCTATTTTTCCGCCACCAAGATCGCCTGGATCCTGGACCACGTCCCCGGGGCCAGGACCAGGGCGGAACGGGGCGAACTTGCGTTCGGTACCGTGGACTCCTTTGTCGTGTGGAAGCTCACCGGCGGCAGGGTCCACGCCACGGATGCCACCAATGCCAGCCGCACCATGCTGTTCAACATTCACGACCAGTCCTGGGACGACCACCTGCTCACCGTTTTTGGCATCCCGCGGGTCCTGCTGCCCGACGTACGCGACAGCGCCGATGACTACGGCATCACCGACCCCGCCGTTCTGGGTGCGGCCCTGCCCATTGGGGGCGTGGTGGGGGACCAGCAGGGTGCCCTGTTCGGACAGGCCTGCTTTCACCCGGGCATGGTGAAAAGCACCTATGGCACGGGCTGCTTCATGGTCATGAACACCGGCACCGTCCCGGTGACCTCCGGGAATCGCCTGCTCACCACCGTGGGCTACCGGCTCGACGGGGAAGTGACCTACGCCCTGGAGGGGTCGATCTTCAATGCCGGCACCGCGATCCAGTGGGTGCGGGATGGACTGAAACTGATCGGCCACGTGGACGAGATCGACGCCCTGGTAGGCGCAACTGCCGGCAACGAAGGCCTGTACATGGTGCCGGCCTTTACCGGTCTCGGCGCCCCCCACTGGGACCCCCATGCCCGCGGCGCGGTACTGGGCATCACCCGCGATACCGGCATCGCGCAATTCGTCCGCACCGCCCTGGAGGCAGTGTGCTACCAGTCACGGGAACTGGTGGAGGCGATGGCCGCGGACAGTGGCCGCCCCCTGGAAAGACTGCGGGTGGATGGCGGCATGGTTGCCAACCACTGGATGCTGCAGTTCCTCGCGGACATCCTCAACACCGTTGTGGAAAAGCCGGTGGTCATCGAAACCACGGCCCTTGGCGCGGCCTACCTGGCCGGTCTTGAATGTGGCGTTTTCCAGTCCACCGACGAGATTGCATCCCATTGGCGCGAGGCGCACCGGTTCAGCCCGGAAATGGATACGGGAAGGCGAGAGTCCCTGGTTGCCGGTTGGGACGAGGCCATCGGCCGGATCAAGACACGCTAGCGGCGGAACGGTCCGTCCGGAGTATCCCGGCCGGCATGCGCCAATGCCGTTTCCGTCACAGTTCGCGAGCCGGGCCGAACTGGCCTATCGCGGCAGCGCCTTCTGGTACTACACCGCGGACCCGGAACCCAATACCTTCTTCCTTCTGCCGGCAAGCGCCCACAAGGCCCGGCCGGAAATCGTCTTGTTTGCCCAGTCACATTGAGGTCCGAAATGATTGTAGGCGTACCCAAAGAAATCAAAAACCATGAATACCGCGTCGGGATGAGGCCAACCAGCGTGCGGGAGATGGTCAAGCACGGCCACCGGGTGCTGGTGGAGACCGGCGCAGGCGCCGGCATCAGCCGGTTCGATGACGAATACCGTAGCGCCGGCGCGGAGATCGTGAGTACTGCCGCCGAGGTGTTCGAACGGGCGGAGATGGTCGTCAAGGTCAAGGAACCCCAGGCCGCGGAGCGTGCCATGCTGCGCGAAGGGCAGATTCTCTACACCTACCTGCACCTGGCGCCGGACCCGGACCAGACCCGGGACCTCGTCGGGAGCGGCGCGACCTGCATCGCCTACGAGACCGTCACCTCCCCCCATGGCGGACTTCCACTGCTGGCACCGATGTCCAAGGTCGCTGGGCGCATGGCCATCCAGGCCGGGGCATATTGCCTGGAGCATCCCCACGGGGGCCTCGGTATACTGCTCGGCGGTGTGCCGGGGGTGGATCCCGCGAAGGTAGTGATCCTGGGCGCCGGCGTGGTGGGCATCCATGCCACCCACATCGCCGTTGGCATGGGTGCGGACGTATGGGTGCTTGACAACAATTCCGACGCACTCGACCGCCACTGGCAGATGTTCGGCCGCTCCACCAACACGGTGTTCTCCACCGCGGGCACGCTGGAGCAGCATGTACTCGGAGCTGACCTTGTCATCGGCGGTGTGCTGGTGCCCGGCGCCGGGGCTCCCAAGCTGGTCACGAAGGAAATGGTCGCCAGCATGAAGCCCGGCGCCGTCATCGTGGATGTCGCCATCGACCAGGGCGGTTGCTGCGAAACCTCGCACCCGACCACCCATGCCGAGCCCACCTACACCGTCAACGATGTTGTACACTACTGCGTGGCCAATATGCCAGGCGGTGTGCCACGGACATCCACTTTCGCGCTCAACAACGTCACCCTGCCGTTCGCCCTGAAGCTGGCGGACCTGGGTCCCAAGAAAGCGCTGATGTCGGACCCGCATCTTCGAAACGGCCTCAACGTCCATGCCGGCAAGGTGACCAACAAACCGGTCGCCGAGGAACTGGGCTATGATTTCGTGCCGGCCGAGGAGGCTCTGGCAGCCTGATGACAATCCGTCACCCGACATGCTGATCCGGTCTTCATCATCACCACGTCCGTATTACTGCAAGGATCCGGGTTGATCCTGCATTCAAGATTCATTTCCCACATTCAGCAATATCCAGACTCGAGGTAGCAACATGGCAAGAATGACATCCAGCGAGGCATTCGTCGAAACCCTGGCGACCAACGGGGTCACCGAAATATTTGGCATCATGGGATCCGCCTTCA
Source organism: Candidatus Poriferihabitaceae bacterium (assembly GCA_965213885.1). GTDB lineage: Bacteria > Pseudomonadota > Gammaproteobacteria > Arenicellales > Poriferihabitantaceae > VYFG01. The sequence goes on along the minus strand of OZ243919.1, from coordinate 515,922 downwards.
TGGACGCCATGGACATCTTCGCCCCGGCCGGCATCCGCCTGATACCGGTGGTCCACGAACAGGGCGCGGCGCACATGGCGGACGGCTATTCCAGAGTGAGCGGTCGCCACGGGGTCTGCATCGGCCAGAACGGACCCGGTATCAGTAATTGCGTCACCGCCATTGCCGCCGCCTACTGGGCGCATTCCCCCGTGGTCATCGTCACCCCGGAAACGGGTACCATGGGGCAGGGCCTCGGCGGCTTCCAGGAAGCCAACCAGCTGCCCATGTTCCAGGAGTTCACCAAGTACCAGGGGCATGTGAACAACCCGAAACGGATGGCGGAATTCACCGCGCGCTGTTTTGACCGCGCCATGTCCGAAATGGGCCCGACCCAACTCAATATTCCGCGGGACTATTTCTATGGCGACATTGATGTCGAAATCCCGCAGCCGATGCGGGTCGACCGGGGCCCCGGCGGCAAGCGGTCCCTGGACGAGGCCGCCGAACTGATTGCCAAGGCCAGGTTTCCCGTCCTCCTGGCCGGTGGCGGCGTGGTGATGGGAGATGCCATCGGGGACTGTGTCGCCCTTGCCGAACGCCTGGCCTGCCCGGTGGCGAACAGCTACCTGCACAACGACACCTTCCCCGCCAGTCATCCCCAGTGGGCAGGCCCCCTGGGTTATCATGGCTCCAAGGCGGCCATGAACCTGATCAACAGGGCCGATGTGGTCATTGCCCTCGGCACGCGGCTCGGTCCCTTTGGCACGCTGCCCCAGTACGGCATCGACTACTGGCCGAAAGATGCCCGGATCATCCAGATCGACGCCGACCACAGGATGCTCGGTCTGGTGAAGAATATTTCCGTTGGAATCTGCGGCGATGCCGGGGCGTCGGCCCGTGCCCTGCTTGCCCGGATCCGGGACCGTGAACTGGCCTGCGACGCCAACCGTGACGAACGGACCCGGACCACCGCCGACGAAAAGGCCGCGTGGGAGCAGGAGTTGAACGAATGGCTCCACGAACAGGACGACTACAGCCTCGAAATGATCCAGGAACATGAACAAGAGCCGGGCAACTGGCTCAGTCCCAGGCGGGTCCTGCGGGAACTGGAAAAGGCCATGCCCGAGGACGTGATGGTATCCACCGACATCGGCAATATCAGCGCCGTGGCCAACAGCTACCTGCGTTTCGAGCGCGGTCGCAGTTTCCTCGCTCCGATGAGTTTCGGCAACTGTGGCTATTCCCTGCCGACCATGATTGGGGCCAAGTGCGCCGCGCCGGATCGGCCGGCGGTGGCCTATGCCGGAGACGGTGCCTGGGCCATGAGCATGGTGGAAACCATGACCGCCGTGCGCCACGGCATCCCGGTGACCGCCGTGGTGTTTCACAACCGCCAGTGGGGCGCGGAAAAGAAGAACCAGGTGGATTTCTACGGCCGTCGCTTCGTCGCGGGAGAACTGAACCAGGAAGGCTCCGAGAATTTCTCGATGATTGCGCAGGCCATGGGCGCACAAGGCGTTCGCATCGACCAGATCGACCAGGTCGGAACTGCGCTCAAGGAAGCCATTGACGCTCAGATGAACGATGGCAGGACCACCGTCATCGAGGTCATGTGCACCCGCGAACTGGGCGATCCCTTCCGCCGGGACGCGCTGTCCAAGCCGGTACGTCACCTGGCCAAGTACAAGGACTACGTCTGAACCACCTCCGGGGATGCCGGCAGCCCGGCCGTGTCGATCCGGCACAGCCGGGCACCTGCTCCCGGGAAGCCCGACCCGTCTGCGGACCAGGATGACCACTCCTCCTTTCGGAATCCCCCAAAGGCCCGCCATCGGAGCTCCGGCCTCCCCCGATGGGGGTACTGCCGGTCGCCTGGACAGGCTGGTACGATTCCATCCGCCAGCGGACGGACAGACTTGGGCGGATGCCGCCGGGAATAATGGATAACGCGGCCGGGAACTTGTAACCGCACACCTGACCGGGCATGCCGTCCGACCGATGTGACATGTTGAAGAAAATACAGGCGATCCCTCCAACAGACCATCCATGAAGTACACCCTCGGAACTCTGCGGGGGGACATTTTCGGCGGCATCACCTCGACGGTGGTGGCCCTGCCGATTGCGCTCGGTTTCGGAATCGCCTCCGGCATGGGGGCGGCGGCCGGATTGTATGGAGCGGTCGCGGTGGGATTCTTCGCTTCCGTGTTCGGCGGTACCCGCGCCCAGATCTCTGGACCGGCAGCACCGACGACCGTCGCCATGGCAGTCATCCTGACCAGCTACGCAGACAGCCTGTCGGAGGCCCTGGCCGTGGTCATCATGGCGGGGCTGATCCAGATTCTCCTCGGGCTTTCGAGAATCGGCCGGTTCGTGGCCTACACGCCCTATGTCGTCGTGTCCGGGTTTATGTCCGGCATCGGCATCATCATCGTGCTGCTGCAGACACTGCCCTTTCTCGGTGCACCGGTCATGACGGGCGGACCCATGGATGCACTACGGACCCTGCCCGCCGCCGTGAGTGGGGCAAACACGGATGCCCTACTGGTTGCAACGTTCACGCTGGCGGTGGGCCTTCTCTGGCCGAGGCGGCTGTCCCGGTTCGTTCCAGGCCCCCTCGCGGCTCTGGCTGCCGGCACGACACTCGGGGTATTCTGGCTCACCGGCATCGATGTCATCGGCCCGATACCGACAGGCCTACCGGAACTGCAACTGGCATTGCCGTCGGCCGAGTTCCTGTTGTATGCAGTGGAACCTGCGATCATTCTCGCCCTGATCGGCTCGGTCGACAGCCTGTTGACCTCCCTGGTGGCGGACTCGATCACCGCAGAGCGTCACAACCCGGACAGGGAACTGATCGGTCAGGGCATCGGGAACATCGCGGCGGGCCTGATCGGTGCGCTGCCCGGCGCCGGTTCCCCCATGGGCACCGTGGCGAACATCCGTTCCGGCGGGACGACACCGGTTTCGGGCGCGCTGCGCGCCCTGCTGTTGCTTGCCCTCGTCCTTGGCCTCGGCCGGTTCGTCGAGCCGATCCCTCTTGCTGCGCTGGCCGGCGTGTTGATGAAGGTTGGTCTGGACATCATCGACTGGCGCCTCCTTGCCCGGGTCCACCGCATGCAGCATTCCCACCTGTTCGTCATGCTGACGACGCTCTGCCTCACGGTATTCGTGGACCTCATCACGGCAGTGGCGATCGGTCTCATCGCCGGTGGCATGGTGCATGCCCGGCGGCTCGAGCGGCTGGAGCTCGACAGCGTGATTTCGGTACCGCTGCTGGATATTACCTTCTTCGCCGGCGACGAGGCGCTGACCGGCTCCGACCCCCACGCAGCGCGGGTCGGAATGGTTGCCCTGCGAGGCACCCTGACCGTCGCATCCTCCCACAAGCTGGCCGGCGTGATCGGCACGGATATCCGCGAGCATGAAATCGTCATCTTCGACTTTTCCGATGCGACCTATATCGACGACAGCGCCGCGCTGGTGATTGAGCACCTGCTCGATGTTGCCGCGAATTCCGAGACCGAATGCATCCTGGTCGGTCTTGCCGGCACCGGGGCATACGCCCTGGAAACCCTCGGCGTGCTGGAGGACGTGCCGGATGGCCGGATCGTTGAAACCCTGGACGATGCACGCCGGATCGCCCGGGACATCCTGCTGGCGGGCGATTCCCGGCCGGCAGGTTAGTTGGCCGTCCGCGTGCAGCCGGACGGAGATGACCCTGACCGCGATTCACCTCCGGATACGTTGCGCCGATCCTGGCGGATGATGCAGGACAATTCCACCCGCACGGACGATATTGCTATGATCGGGCGCCCACATTGACCGGAACAATCTTCCGCCAGTCCCTGGTTCCCGCTATGTCCCTACTGTCCACTATCATCGACAAGGCCCGCACATGCCGACGTCATATCGTCCTGCCGGAGGGAGACGATCTGCGCGTCATGCAGGCCGGCGCGGCACTCCGGCAGGACGGGATCGCCGACATCAGCCTTGTGGGGGCACGGGACAGCCTGGAGAAGCAGGCGGCGTCCCACGGTATCGACCTTGCCGGCGTACACATCGTGGACCCTGCGGACAGGGACCACCGGGAACGGTGCGCAGCCGTCATTCACGAGGTGCGTCGACACAGGAGCGTTTCGCTGGACAAAGCTCGGCAAATGGCCGAGGACCGCCTGATGCTGGGCGCCGCCATGGTCCGTGCCGGCATGGTCGACGGCATGGTGGCGGGCGCGGCCCATCCCACCGGGGAAGTGGTCCGGAGCGCATTGCAGCTGGTCGGCATGAATTCCGGCAGCCGGATCGTCTCCAGCTTTTTCCTGATGGAGCATGCGCTCCCCCACCAGGCCATCCAGGGTACGGCCCTCTATGCGGACTGTGCCATGGTCATCGACCCCGATGCGGAGGAACTGGCAAGCATCGCCGCTGACACTGCGGACCACGCCCGGAATCTGGCCGGGATCGATCCCAAGGTCGCCCTGCTCAGTTTTTCCACGGCGGGCAGTGCCGAACATGATCACATCGACAAGGTGCGGGCCGCCGGCGCCCTCATCGCCGAGCGACGACCGGACATCGCGCTCATGACCGAGGTGCAGTTCGATGCCGCCATCATCCCGGAAATCCTGCAGCGGAAGGCACCGGGCATCAGCGTGCCCGCCCCCGCCAACGTGTTCGTCTTTCCCGACCTGCAGTCCGCCAATATCGGGTACAAGATTGCGCAGAGAATCGGGGGCGTCCAGGCCACAGGGCCGGTGCTGCAGGGACTCAAGTTGCCAGTGAACGACCTGTCCAGGGGTTGCAGCACGGAGGACATCTTCAATCTCGCCGCGGTCACCGCGGTGCAATCGATCACCGGGGGGCGCCGCTGATACTGGGCTGTGCCATGGGATGTTCCCCTACCCCCTTCCCTGCCCATTTACCGTTCCCATTCCCTTCCTCCCCCACTCTCCTCCTGTCGCGCGCCGTTTCCACTTTCGCTGCCCCTCGGGTCATCCGCGCCCCGATCCCAAGCCCCGCAGACACCGCGGCAGGGTTGCTTCCCGCCACCATTGCCGACTGACATACGCCTCAACGATCAGTTCCGTTTTCTGTCGATATTGGGTGGAGCCTCCAGACCGCTCACAGCCCGGCGACTGTCATCGCGCGGGCCACTTTTTCTGATTCATCCGAACCGCACGACAGTGATCACTGAGGCGGATGAACACGGGGAAACCGCCTCGGCCCCGTTGCGGGTGCCGTCACGGCTGCTGGCATATCGCTGCTCGAAAAGGGCTGCGAGAAAACCGCTGCCCGGAAGAAAAGCGTCCCACTTTATATCAGATCATGCACCAATCCGGCATGGAATAATCCGGGACAAACACCAGCTTCACGGCCTTCTACAGGTCCGACACTATCCCCGGCTGCATGGCACTTCGATGACACCCCTGGTCAGGAATGCAATCCTGCCCCGTGCCGTGAACAGGCGAGATGGCTGCGGTTCCTTGGTAGCCGGACGGCACCGGAAATCCAGCAGGAAAAATCCCGTGCCAGGGTGCCCGGGAGCGGACCGGATTACTCAGAGCTCCGGCACGGAGGGCCGCATCAGCGACCCTTGCGCCGAAGCGAGGCCGGGGTGAAATCCCGGGACTGCGCGCTGGTGTCCCAAGTGCACATCTGGAATTCATTGTCGAGACCGAATGCGAGGTAACGTCCGGCCTGCAGGTCGGTATGCACCTCCAGGGTCGGCCAAACCAGCGGCTTCTCGTAGTAGTTGATCAGGTGGGCTTCCGATACGCGCCAGAATTGGTCCCGGTTGTCATAGATATCCACAACCAGGATCTGCCAGGAATCCTCGTCGACGTAGAAGGTGCGTCGCTTGTAGAGGTGGGAGGCGCCCTCCTTGAGCGTCGCTTCCACCACCCACACCCGGTGCAGTTCGTAGCGTAGCAGCTCCGGGTTGACATGCAGGGGCTTGAGGATGTCGGTGAACTCGAGATCGTCGCTGTGCAGCCGATACGAATTGTACGGAACGTACATCTCGCGCTTGCCGACTAGGTTCCAATCGTACCGGTCCACTGCACCGTTGAACATGTCGAGCTGGTCGGCGGTTCGCAACCCGTCGGAGGAAGTTCCCGGGTTGTCGTAAGCGATGTTTGGGGCACGCCGCACCCGGCGCTGGCCCGGATTGTAGGTCCAGGCGTCTCGCGGTTCGCGGAACTGGTTCATGGTTTCGTGCACCAGGACGATGTCACCCGCAAGTCGTGCCGGTGCCAGCGTCGTCGACTTGAACAGGATCATTGTGTTACCGAGTTCTTCCAGGGTCATGTCCGGAAGCGAGTAGCGCAGTTCGGTCTCCAGGTGCTGCTTGACCAGCGTGTAGGCACCGCCACGGGTAACCGCAGCTTGGCCGATGACGCAAGACACCGACTCGCCCCGGTAGCGGAGCAGGTGGTTCCAGATGACCTCGAGTCCGTTCTTCGGGATCGGGAACGGAATACCGATGACCGCATCGGCCACGCCGTTGCCGTCATCCACGAGTTTCGCGGTGGCCGCCGTGTCCCGGGTCGCGTCGTAGATCCGTTGCGGGACAGAGGCGCTTCGCCGGGTCGGATAGACCTGCATATTGAAGTCCGGGTAGGTTTCCAGCATGCGCTGATGCCCGAGCGAGAGCCGGTCGCGATACTCGTCCAGGTTGGAGGTGTCGATGACGAAGAGCGGTTTATCTCCGGCGAAGGGGTCGGGGTGATGCTCGCCAATCACGTAGCCGGCAGGGGGCTCGGTGATGCCGCCTGTCCATTCCGGGATGGTACCGTCGGCGCTCCCGACCCGCTCTCCGCCGAGGGGAGTAAGGTCTGCTCCCAGCCGCGCGACCTGGTCTGCGGCAATCTCGGCCGATGCCGAGGAGGCGAGAGCGCACCCGAGAAAAAGGAGATAACCGATTCGATGCATGGTCGTTGTCTTGAGTTTGATGGCGTTCATGGACCCAATACCTCAGAACGAGTACTTGATGGAGGCGGAAATGAAGTCACGGTCGCTCAGCTCATTGCCATCGCCGGCGTACTGTGTGTAGCCGAAATTGGCTTGCCAGCGACTCAGGTAATCGGCTTTCAGCCCCAGGGTAATCGCGGTCCGGCCCTCCACGAACGGGCCACTGGGCGCCGGGCTATTGCCGCTCACGTCATGCAGGAACTGCACGTAAGGGTACAGGTTGATGGCACCGATCGCGTTGTAGTAGTCAAGGCGCGCCGCGATCCGATATCCCCATGAGGTGGCATCCGCATCGGCATCGGAGGTTGCAAGCATGCCGCCTGCAGGGCTCTCCAGGGGCTCACTTTGCTTGTCAGGCATGTCATGCACATGCATCACCGCGGCTTCCGCGACGAACACCAGGGCGTTTGCACCCATGGTGGGTCCGAACAGCCGAGTGGCGGTGGCCTGAAGCTGACTCACATCGCGCTCGACGTAGCCCGGCACATCGAACGGCTGGTAGTTTTCAAGATAGCCGGATAGTCTTTCGGGACTTTGTGAGAGTGCCAGGGCAATGCCGATTGGTGCCAGCCCGTCTGTGATTACTGACCGCTCGGCTCTTTGCAATGGCGCGTCGGGACGCAGGGAGTATTCGCCCTGTAGTGCCCAGCCTGAAGTGCCCAGCACGGTGTTGAAGCTCAATCCGAAGAGTTGGAGATCCTCGGGATAATCGAGGAAATATCGACCAGCACTACTGTAGCGGTCAATGGCGAGAGAGGACGCAATTCCGGAAACCTGCCCGAAGACTTGCTCGCCCACCTGCATTGCGATGAAACCCGGAAGTTGGTCCTGAGTGATCAATCCGGCAGCGACGGCGCGTTGGGCATTGGCCACAACCTGGGGTTGGATGTGGGCGGTCAGGGCGGCAACCGTGGCGGAACCATCACCGGTTACCGCGCTTGCCGCGCCAAGAGCATCCTGTATGACTTTCCGCGAAGGGGCCCGTGCAGCGACCGTGGGCAGCCTGCTGTGATAGTTGATGAAGTAGAAGCCGAATTCGGTATCGTTCAGATCCTCGGCAAAATAGCGCACCGCCAGCCCATACTGGTCCCCGTCCTCGGGCGTCCTGTCCGGGCCGCGCGGCACGCTTGCGAAATTCTCATCATGAGTCGGCTGGTTCGGCAGCGGGTACGGGATGGGCGCTCCGGACTGTGGATGGGTGATCGTGTAAGCGGTCAGATCGGCATTGATCGCTGGCGTCAGTGGGCCAAAGCCGTATCCTTGGTCCCACAGCGTGGGTTGCCCGGGCCGGAGACCCTCCATGATGGTGGTGATCACCGCTTTGTTTGCCCCCGGCCCCACGTAGTCGGTGCTCGAAAAGTAGCTGCCAACCGGGTCGATCCGGGTCTCCTCCCAGTCGTATTGCCAGAAGCCGGTCACCGACAGCGTGTCGTTCGGCTCGACTGTCACCGACGCCATCCCGACGGGCAGCAGCGCTTCACGCAGTTCCGAACCCGGCAGCCTGAGTTTGCTCACGTCGAAGGGGTTGATGGCGTTGATGCCATTCGGGATGAAGGTGCTCTCCCCCCAGTTCAGCACATGCTTGCCAAGCCGGAAATCAATGGCCGCGTCGCCGTAGTTGTAGCCGGCGGTGACGTATGCATCGAGCACCTCGATGTTACTGCCCACCAGTTCCTTCGCCTCGTCGCTCAGCGCGGTGCGGGCACGCTCCCCGTTGTCGTTCTCGAAGTCGAGGAATCCCGTGGTGCGGACGAACAGGCCGTAGTTATCCTGGCTGATGTCAAGATCAGTGACGAACTTGGACACGTTGCTGACGACGCCGCGGTCGTAGTTGAGATTTCCGTCATTGCCGTTGGCGTCCGCAGTCAATTCATCGTTGCGTTTCTCGACCCGATAGGTCATGCCGTGGGAGACTGTGGTGTCGAGGCTGCCTTCGAATTCACCGTTCCCGAATTCGAAGGCCTCGGAAGGCGACACGTGCAGGATCCCGCCAAGGACGACCGCGCTCCCCACCAGCGTGATCGACCACATCCCGTGCCAGCGGCGATTTCCGGCACCACCGGCTGCGCATTCCGATTGCGCAATACATTCGGGGCGCGATCGCATTTTGGTGTGGGGTTCGCTTGTCATTCTCATTGATCCTCTCCGCCTTGATCTCAGTTGCGGTATTGAACCCGACCCTTCACCAATGAAAAGGCCGGACCTCTGATGCCTTCACCAATCGAAAATCAAACGCCACTGCATGCATCCTGGTTGCATGGGCGTGACACTACCGGAATCATGATTCCAGCCCAACGACATGTAATTTTTGTTTATTACTTGTACATTAAGCGATCTGTGCATATCATGCCACTTAATCCGCTAATATTCCATGGTCTTCGTCACGCGAGTGCCGTACCGGACGGACTTCAGGCGCTCCTGCCGCACCGAATAATTCCCAGCAGAATCTACCGCAGGAACAGGCTGAAGGACTGCAGCAGGTCTCACTCACGATACAGTGCCCGACCGGCATTGCGTTGTCTTGTGATCCGATTGATCCCATGTATGTGCTTGATCCCAGGTGTTGCCCCAGCCCGTGAAGCAGAACAGATTCAGCCAGCACCGCCAACATCCCCTGGACAATCGTACCGAATACCTTCCGGCAACGACTTCCGGGGTCTCATATCATCTGCGCAATTCGTTCCCCACCGCTGCAACCGGCACAACTGCTGAAATCAACCAGACAAATTTTCAAGCGATTGCCTGATGCAGGTACAGTACAGAACCATTCACCTGAAGAAACGCTTCCCCCTGGCCATCAGCAGGGGAGTGAGCACCGGCTCGGACAACCTCTTCCTGGCAATCACCATGCAGGACTTCACGGGTCTTGGTGAAATGTCCCCGGGAAGTACCGAGGGGGCAGGTAGCGTGGAATCGGCCAGGACTTCGCTGGAGTCCTTCAATGCGACCAACGACCTCGAAGCACTGTCCGTGGACGCCATCCATGATCTGGCGCTGGCGCAGCAGGTCCCCGCCTGCGCGCTTGCCGCATTGGATATCGCCCTGTGGGACTGGCTCGCCAGGAAAAACGCCCAGCCGCTGTACCAGATGCTGGGCATTCCGAGGCCAAAGGTGCCGACATCCGTCACCATCGGTATCAATCCACCGGAGGTGATCAAGGAGCGCGTGCCCCTCCTGCTGGAGGGCACGGGAATCCGGGCGCTGAAAATCAAGCTCGGATCACCGGAGGGGATCGAGGCGGATCAGGCCATGTACACCCAGGCGGCGGAAAGCGCCCGGCCCTACGACGCCAGCCTGCGGGTGGACGCCAACGGCGGCTGGGACGTTGCGGCGGCGAAAACCATGATGCGCTGGATTGCCGTTCGAGGCGCGGACTATATCGAACAGCCGTTGAAGCAGGAAGAGGAAGACGGTTTGCCCGAACTGTACCGGGGCCGCCCTCTGCCCATCTTCATCGACGAGTCCTGCCACTTCGCCGGGGATGTCGGCCGATGGGCACATTGCGTGGACGGGGTCAACATCAAGCTGATGAAGTGCGGCGGCATTACCGGTGCTCTTCGGATCATGGCGGCCGCCAAGGAGCACAGACTCAATACCATGATCGGCTGCATGGGGGAATCATCCATGTCGATTGCAGCAGCAGCCGCGCTCACGGGGCTGATCGACCACGTGGACCTCGACTCGCACCTGAATCTTGAGCCCGACCCATGCTACGGTACCCGCCTGCTGGGAGGGGTTGTAGTGCCCCTGGCGAATCCCGGTCACGGTGCCGCCTTCAAACGTGAATTCGCCTGGTAGACGTGCTGCAGGAACATCACAAGCTTGCCGTGTATATGGAGGGCAGCCTCGGCAGCGACTACGGCAAAATGGGCTACGGCGTCATGCGTTACAGCCCGAACCCGGTCATCTGTGTCGTGGACTCCACACATGCCGGAAAAAAGGTCTGTGACGCCTGCGACCTGCCCCACACTTTTCCGGTCGTGGCCACCCCGGATGTGGCCAGGGGGATGGGCGCCGACGTGCTGGTGCTGGGTCTGGCCCCTTCCGGGGGTCGCGTGCCCGGGGAATGGTTTCCCCACCTACGCCGCGCCCTTGAACTCGGCATGTCGATTGTCAACGGGCTCCATGACCGGCTGAACGATCAGCTCGGGGGGGAAATCCGGTCACCCGGGCAGCAGTGGATCTGGGACGTCAGACAACCGGTTTTCACGCCTGCCATCGCCGCGGGGCGCGCCGCTGCCCTCGACAACAGGCGCGTCCTGATGGTGGGAACCGACATGGCCTGCGGCAAGATGACCGCGGGCCTCGAGATTCATCGCTGGCTGCTGAGACAGACAGTGTCCTCGGCGTTCGTCGCCACCGGGCAGATCGGCATCACCGTGACCGGGCATGGCATTCCGCTGGATGCGTTCAAGGTGGACCACGCCTGCGGCGCGGTGGAATCCGCGGTCATGGACGTCGCTGAACATGACGTGATTCTCATCGAGGGACAGGGGTCCCTGCTGCATCCCGGCAGCAGCGCCACGCTGCCCCTGATGCGGGGCAGCTGTGCCAATCGCCTGATCCTTTGCCACCACGCCGGCATGACGCACCTGCGAAAGCCGGATCATATCCGGGTTCCCCCGCTGAAACCGTTCATCCGGCTCAACGAGGAACTGGCGCGTGTCTGCGGCGCCCTGACACCGGCGAAGACCGTTGGCGTTGCACTCAACACCGCCCGCCTGTCCGAGGCCAGGGCCCGGGATGGGATCGCACGGCTCGAGGACGAAACCGGCCTGCCCGTGGAGGATGTCGTGCGGTTCGGCCCGGGAAAGCTCGGGCGGGCACTGCTGGATTCCTAAGGGGCTGATACAGCAGAGTTGACAGAATTGGCGAGATGACTGATCCCACCGATCGCAATGTCGTGTTCCGTCCTCATCCGCGGACGATGCGGAAGCATGAACTCCTGTCCCGCACGGCGGGAGCGTGGCGGTCAAGTCCTTCCCTGAAATCACCGCCATCGGCACAGCCCCAGCTGACGGGTGCCGACAACGTCCGCCTCGGAGACGGCGAATCCCCGGTCCGACGCTATCTTCCCGGGACGAACCGGGAGGGTCAGCTGGCAAGATTCTCCGAGGCAGTGTCAAGATCCGGGCAATGGCGGAAGTCCCCGGCCGGCGACTGAATTTCCGTCCGATGAGCCGTGCCCGGCCGCTGGCATGCCGATGAGCATCACCCCGGATCAGCTGCCGGACCGTTTGCCCGGGATCGCATTCCGGACGAAGGAGGAGTTCGCCAACCGGCATCCCGGCTTTCACCCGGAGAATCTCTCCGCCGACATGATGGCGCTCCCCGATACCACGGCGCAGGTCAGCGCACTGCTGGCGCTGTGCCACAGGGGTGGCATCCCGGTGGTAACCCAGGGCGGACGCACCGGTCTGTCCGGCGGCGCCACCGCTTCGCCCGGTCAGCTCATTGTCGACACCTCCCGCATGAACCGTATCGAATCCATCGACCCGCTGGGCGGCACCGTGATCGTGCAGTGCGGGGTCACCCTGGCCGCACTGGAATCCGCCGCATGTGACCACGGTTTCACCGCGGGCATCGACCTGTCGGCCCGGGACTCCGCGACCCTCGGCGGGATGGCAGCCACGAATGCGGGCGGCATCGAGGCATTCCGCAACGGCGTCATGCGGCATCGGATTCTCGGCCTGGAGGCGGTGCTTCCCGACGGCAACGTATACAGCCACTTGCGGCGCGTCACCAAGGCCAACGAGGGACCGGACATCGGGCAGCTCTTCATCGGATCCGAGGGGACCCTGGGCGTAATCACCCGCCTGTCGCTGTCCCTCCTGCCCAGGGATCCTCCCGGAGTCACCGCGCTGGCTGTCTTCCCGGGCGTGACCCCGGCGGTATCCGGATACGCGGCCCTGCGTGATCACTCCGACGTGCAGCTGCTGTCCGCCGAGGCTATGTGGCCGGACTACGCCATCGAGGTTGCCGGGGAATTATCGGTGAACCTGCCGGTAGAGGTCCGTCCGGGGTCGGAACAATTGCTGGTGCTGCTGGAAGCGACAACGGAACCGGGGCACCGCGCTGATTCCTTCGAAGGTGCCCTGATGGCCCTGTACGACTCCGGCATGCTGGCGGATGTGGTGATTGCCAAGAGCGAGCGGGAACGCAGCGGATTGTGGCGCATCCGTGAAGACAGTTTCGTGGTGGACGACGCCTGGCCCCATGGATTCTGGTACGACGTCTCCGTCCCCCTGGATTGCCTTGCGAAGTACGTGGACGGGCTCTTCGAACGCGTCCGGGCCGTCTCTCCGGCTTTGAGAACGTTTCTCATCGCACATCTGGGCGATGGCAATATCCACGCCACCATCACCTCGGGCAAGCCCATGCCGGAGTTGAGGCATCCGGTGGATTCGGCGGTCTATCACGGCCTGGATACGGTCGGCGGGTCGTTTTCGGCGGAACACGGCATCGGAACCGACAAGCGCGCATCGCTGTCCGGGCTATCCTCGCCCGTCAGATACCGTGTGATGCAGCAGGTCAAGTCACTGCTTGATCCCAAGGGAATCATGAACCCGGGGAAGGTCATCGAAGGCCGCGACGGCTGATCCGTCCAACCGCCAGTATGTACATGCCTGCACCAACGATCAGGGTGATGCCCGCAATGGTCAGAACGTCCGGCAACTCGTCCCAGATCAGGTAGCCATACAGCACCGCGACCAGTATTCCCGTGTAGGAAAACGGCGCGATGAACGACAGTTCACCGCTGCGCACCGCAACGATCTGGCTGAGAAAGCCGCCGCCGAGCAGCAATGCGCTGAGAGCCAGCCAGCCCACCAGTTCAGCGGAGACCGGACGCCAGTCCGTGATGGACAGGCACAGGCCGGCCACGGTGACGATGGCGAGGGTGGCGAGCACTACGTGGAGGGAGTCCAGCGAGCTGTCGATTCGACGAGTAACCAGGTCCCGCACCGTGATGAACAACGCGGCCGACAACGGGAGCAGCATGGCCGGCGTGAAATGCTCGTCGAACGGGCGCGTAACCAGCAGTATGCCGGCGAACCCTGCCAGCACCGCGGCCCAGCGGCTGGGCCTGACCCGCTCGCCAAGCACCAGCGCCGCTGCCACGGTCAACAGAATCGGCGCCACCCAGACCAGGGTGGAGGCGGTGGCAATGGGCAGCAGCGTCAGGCCCGTGATGAAACACACCGTTGCACAGCATTCACAGATTGCGCGCAGACCGTTCCATCGGGAATAGAAGGCCAGAGGCAGGAACGGCCGGCCGCTCAACCTGATGTACAGGGAGAATAGCACCACCGCCAGGACCCCCCGGACAAACAGGAGCTGGCCGACCCCGAGTTGTTCACTGGACAGCTTCATGATGGCGTCGTTGGATGAGATCATGCCCATACCGGCCATCACCAGCACGGCGGCCCTGATGTTGTTGGTGGCGGTGCTCACGTCGGGAAATGCCTTGGCCCCGGAAATTGACGGAATGGAATCGCTGCCGGTGAATGTGAGGCAGCCCGGCAAACTGCCGTAAATTCGGTAGCCGCTGAATGTGCCACCTGTCCGGATGGCTGGCAAGGATTGATTCCCCAACACAGGTTCGAGATGCCCGCAGTCGGGCGGGGATGGACGGGGCAGATGCGGGAAGACTTGTGGTATAACCCGGCAGGAACCCGTCCATCCCGGAGAGGAACGGACGCCACCACAGGTCACGCCGGCCGCTTGCCTGGACCCCGATAACAAGGCCCCGGGATCTTCCCGTGTTGAAAACCACTATTCCGGCCCGGGTGCGACAACCGCCGGAAAACCCGAAAAGACAACAAGCATTGACTGAACGTCCGGAGAAGGTCCTCAGGGAGGTTTTCGGTTACGACCACTTCCGTCATCACCAGAAGGAAATCATCGACACGCTGGTTTCCGGAGGCGATTGCATGGTTCTGATGCCTACGGGCGGCGGCAAGTCCCTGTGCTACCAATTGCCCGCCCTGGTCATGGGCGGAACCGCCGTGGTGGTGTCCCCGCTCATCGCCCTGATGCAGGACCAGGTGGCGGCATTGCGGCAATTCGGCATTGATGCCGGCTATCTCAATTCAACCCAGGACCACGCGCAGCGCCGGGATACGCTCCAACGGCTTTCCACGGGGGATCTCAAACTGCTCTACCTGTCTCCGGAGCGTCTGCTGATGCCGGAAACCCTGGGCCTGCTCCACCGGCACCGGATCAGCCTGTTTGCCATCGACGAAGCCCATTGCGTCTCCCAGTGGGGGCATGACTTCCGCAAGGAGTATCGCCAGCTTGACTGCCTCCCGGAGCGTTTTCCCGACGTTCCCCGGATCGCACTGACCGCCACCGCGGACCGGCGGGTTCGCAGGGAGATCATCGAACACCTGCACCTGGAGCAGTCGCGCCAATTCCTGCACAGCTTCGACCGGCCCAACATCTGCTACCGGGTGGCGGATGCACGCAACGGACGCGATGAACTCTGGCGGTTTCTCGAAACCCAGCATCCGGGCGATGCCGGCATCGTCTACTGCCTCAGTCGCCGACGTACGGAGGAGGTCGCCCGCTGGCTCACCGATCGGGGCCGTGTCGCACTGCCCTATCATGCCGGCATGTCTGACGCCGAGCGTGCCCACAACCAGCACCGCTTCCTGCATGAGGAAGGCATCATCGTGGTGGCAACCATTGCCTTTGGCATGGGCATCGACAAGCCGGACGTGCGTTTCGTCGCCCATCTCAACCTGCCGAAGAATCTGGAAGCGTATTATCAGGAAACCGGCCGGGCGGGACGGGACGGACTGCCGGCATCCGCCTGGATGTCCTACAGCCTCGGCGATGTCATGACCCTGGGAAATTTCGTGGAAAACTCGGACGCAGCCGGACCCCACAAGCAGGTCATGCAGCACAAGCTGCGAACACTGCTCGGATGGTGCGAGATCACGACCTGCAGGCGAAAGGCGCTTCTTGCCTATTTCGATGAGGACATGGAATCGGATTGCGGCAACTGCGACAACTGCCTGTGGCCCCCGGAGGTTTTCGACAGCACGCAGAACGCAAGACTGGCACTGTCCTGCGTCTACCGGACAGGGCAACGGTTCGGCGTGGGCTACCTCATCAGCGTGTTGCGCGGCAAGGCCGACGAACGCATGCAGCGCAATGGCCACGATCGCCTGGAACTGTTCGGTACCGGTACCGACCTGGACGAAAGGCAATGGCGCAACCTGTTCCGGCAACTGATCGCCACCGGCATGCTGGCCATGGACGACGGCGGGCACGGCAGCCTCCTGTTGAGCCCGTCCTGCCGACCGCTGCTGCGAGAGGAAGCACGATTCATGCAGCGCGTGCAGCAGAAACCCGCGCAAGGAAAATCACGCACCGGCAGGAAGACGCCCGCCGTTCTCGACGAAGGGGACCAGGCGCTGTTCGAGGCGCTGCGGCGCTTGCGTGCTGACCTGGCCAGGGACCAGAACGTGCCGCCCTATGTGATCTTCCACGATGCCACGCTGGCCAAACTGGCCACCCGCAAGCCGGTTGATGTGGGATCCCTTGTGGAGATTGACGGGATCGGCACCGGCAAACAGGAGCGCTATGGGCAATCGGTGGTGGACCTGATCCGCTCGTTCACCTGCGGGGCCGCCGGGCAGAATCCAGCATGATCCCGACATCGAACAACGGCTTTGCGCTCGACATGTCGAAAGGCCGGCATGCCACCGGCAGGAGGGGAAATCCATGAAGTTCCGTCCGGGACTTGCAGGCTCTGGATCTGGAACGCCGGTTCAATGCCGTGATTGCCTGCCTGGACGGACCGACCGGCTCCACCCGCAACAGTCGCCGCACTCCCGGACGGAGGCGTCCACCTGGCACGACGATCCCTGAACATGGAACAGCTGGCGCAAACCTGGGGGCAATTCGTCACCCGGCACCGGTTGCTGACACTTGCCGTCTCCCTGGTGGTGACTGCCTGTGCCGCTTTCGGCGGACAGTACCTCTCCTTCACCAACGATTACCGGACATTCTTCACCGGCGACGATCCCCACCTGCTGGCCTTCGAAAACCTGCAGGACACCTACGTCAAGAACGACAACGTGCTGTTCGTGATGGCACCGCGAAGCGGCGAGGTCTTCAACCCGGAATTTCTCGCTGCCGTAACCGACGCCACCGACCGGTTGTGGGATACCCCCTACTCTATCCGCGTGGATTCACTGTCAAACTACCAGCACACGGTGGCGCAGGGTGACGAACTGACCGTCTCGGACCTCTATGAGGATGCCGCGTCCCTGACACCGGAGGACCTGGAGCGCATACGCGGGATCGCCGTGAAAGAACCGTCTCTGGTGCACCGGCTGGTGTCGCCGCAGGCCCACGTCGCGGCCATCAACGTCACCGTGGAACTGCCGGGCGAGAACGAGGCGAAGGAGGGGCCCGAAGTGGCCGCCCATGTCCGCAGCGTGAAGGGTTACATCGAGCATGCCTATCCGGAGATCCGGGTGTATCTCACCGGCATCATGATGCTGAACCAGGCTTTCCCGGAAGCCGCGATCCATGACATCACCCACCTGATCCCGGTCGCGCTGGGCATTATCCTGCTCCTGGTATTCCTTCAGCTCAGGGGGCTGACCGGCACCTTCGGCACGCTGGTCACCATTGTCCTGTCTGTTGCCTGCGCCATGGGTGTCGCCGGCTGGGCGGGGGTCCGGCTGACGCCGCCGTCCATGTCCGCCCCGACCATCATTCTCACGCTCGCAGTGGCCGACTGCGTGCACGTACTGACAACCTGGGTGCAGAGGTACCGTGCCGGCATGGGCAGGCGGGAAGCCATGGCCGAAAGCCTGCGGATCAACTTCAGCCCGGTTTTCCTGACCTCGGTGACGACCGCCATCGGCTTCCTGGCCCTGAATTTCAGCGAAGTGCCCCCGTTCAGGGATCTGGGCAACATCTCCGCGGCCGGCGTCATGTTCGCATGGTGGTTCTCGGTGACCACGCTCCCCGCCCTGGTCACGCTGCTGCCGGTGTCACGCAGGAAGCAGCGGGAGTACGGCACCGAAATCATTGCCCTCTTCGCGGATTGGGTGATCCGCCGCAGGGGCATGCTGACGCCCGTCATGTGTCTCCTGATCATCGGCCTCATCGCCGCCATCCCGCGCAATGAGCTGAACGACGTGTTCGTGGAGTACTTCGATGAGCGAATCCCGTTTCGCACCGATACGGATTTCGTGGTGGAGAACCTGACGGGGATGTATTTCATCGACTACTCCCTGGATGCCGGAGTCCCGGGCGGCATTGCCGACCCGGCATACCTCGAACAGGTGGCGCGCCTGACGTCATGGCTGCGGGAGCAGCCCGAAGTCATCCATGTCAGCACACTGTCCGACATCTTCAAGCGGATCAACCGGAGCATGCACGGTGATGAACCCGAATGGTATCGCCTGCCCGAAGAGCGGGACATGGCCGCGCAATACCTGCTGCTCTATGAAATGTCCCTGCCCTACGGCCTTGACCTGAACAACCAGATCGACATCGGCAAGCAAAGCTCGCGGCTCAGCGTCACCCTGGAAACCCTCTCGACCACCGAGCTCCTGGCATTCGAGGGACGGGTGGATGAATGGATGGCCGGCAATACGCCGGACATCAGAACCACCGGTGCAAGCCCCCCGATGATGTTCTCGTATATCGGTTTCCGAAATGCACTCGGCATGCTGGTGGGCACCGCCCTCGCTCTGACCGCCATTTCCGCACTCCTGATCTTCGTGCTGAAATCCCTGCGTTACGGGTTACTTACCCTGATACCGAACGTCGCCCCCGCAGCCATGGCATTCGGCATCTGGGGGCTTGCGAACGGGGAGATCGGACTGGGTCTTTCCGTTGTCGGCACCATGACCCTGGGGATCGTGGTGGATGACACCATCCATTTCATGAGCAAATACCTGAGGGCGCGCCGGGAACAGGGGCTTGATCCCGTCGAATCCGTGCGTTACGCGTTTTCAACGGTTGGCATTGCCCTTTGGATCACCTCGGTCGCCCTGTCCGCGGGATTCATGGTCATCTCGACATCCCCCTTCCTTCTGAACGCCAACCTGGGACTGCTGGTGGCGATCGTGATCATGCTGGCCATCGTGGTGGATTTTCTGCTGCTGCCGGCGCTGCTGATCCGGTTTGATCGCTGACCGGTTCCTTTCGTTCCCGCCTGAGCCTCCCGGCACCTGAAGGCAGGCCCGGTACGGCCCTGCACGTCCGGCGGCGAGCGGTGAGTCGCAATCTGGGGCTTCATCCCCGGGCAGTGCTAGAAATTGTAGTCCAGGTTCACCCTCACGAAGCTGTCGCGTCGCGCCGTGTATACGGCGTCCGTCTCGTCGACCTCATGGTAGGTGGAGGCCTCGAGATGGAGGAACCAATAGTCCGTGAGACGGCGCTTGAGCTCGGCACCAAGTATGTAACTGCTGTTCTCGAGTGAGGCCAGCACGCTGACGGTGAATTCGGTGCTCTGGACGTCGTTCAGTCCGAGGTGCGCGGCCAGGAACAGGTCATTCTCGAATGCATTGGTGGCCCACTGACCCCGTTCGTCATGCATCCATTCGGCAAACAGGACAAGATCAGCGTTCGAGTCCCATACGGAACTGAATGTGTACTCCCCACCCGCGACATAGGCCGAGAAATCCTCTTCCTCGAAATTGAAGTGCTGATCGAGCCGACTGCTCTTCGCGCCGGTGCGGTGGATGGCCTCGAGCTTGAGCAGCAGGGAACCGGTGGTGAACTGGGCGTCCAGGCCGTACTGGCGAATCTGTTCATAATGCGGCGCGAGGACGAGTCCGGAGCTGGACAGCGTCGGCATCAGGACGGGCTCCCGGTTGGTACCATCGAACATGCTGAGCCCGAGATCGAACGGCCCGAACCGGCCGTTGAACCGACTGGCGAAATCGACATGCCACTCCTTTGCCGCAGATTCGTATGAAACCAGGTTCCGGTCCACAACCTGCTCCGTGCGCAGGCGGCCATGGATGCCCGGGTAGGTGCGTTCGCGGTGCCATGTTATACCGAAAAACTCCAGCGCCCCCCATTCGCCCGACAGGGTAAAATGAGCCATGGGCTGACCCAGCTTGATCTTTTCGTTCGGGTGTCCCGCAATGTCGCTCTGGTTGACGATATCCACCAGCGGACGTGACTCCACGACGCCCCAATAGACCTGGTCGACACCCAGACGCAATTCCCATTCATCGTCGCCGACATCGCCGTACGTCAGAAGATAGGCCTCACGGACATCGGCAAGGGTACGCTCCGGGTCCCCGGCATCGTATCGCAGATAGGGCGTCAACGTGATGCTTCTGCCGTCATCGTCCTCCATGTAGACCGTTGTCTCCAGGGCAAGCCCCCCCGCATGGGAGCGCTGGTCCGGATACGCGGCACTGTCGGGATAGTGCCAGGCCTCCGTGGAAAGGCGCCCGGAATACTCGACCCAGCTGGTGAATCCGCCATCGGCGCATGCCATGGTCGCCAACAATGAAACAAGCGCCCCCAGAAACGCCGGGATGACGCTGCAGAGGCGCGGGACGGGAGCCCTCCCGCCTGCTTCGCCATGCAGGGGGAACGATTCCTCCTGAGTCGGGCACTGTGCCTTTCCGGGTAGCATATTCCTTAGATTTCGGTTGGAGCGGTCACGATCACCGGGTGCAGAACCGTCGTCTGCAGGACCAGGGATGCATGGCCGTCAATCCAGGAAATTCTCCTCTCATGAAAATCCCGGATTTCCTGTTCGTGCAACCGTGCAAAATCTCCGGGTCAAGCTGCAGTTGTAAACAGTCAGTCATCGCGTGCAATGCGCGCGTCCGCGCTGGCCGCTTACCCGGCGGACAAAATTCCTGCGCTCACCTGCTTGGGAATTGCCACGCGAAACAGGCCATGATTCAACCAGACCCATTAAATTAGCACCATTCGGAAGTTCTCCACACAAGTTTCCTTCGCCCAAATCATGCTGCAGAAGGCGTTGTATGGTTTCCCGCAGATTTTCAACGCGATAGCCCCGATCCTTCAATTTCGTCTTGGATCGCCTCGCGGATCGCGGCGATGGCTGCCTTATCATCTCGCCGCCCCCACCATATAGAATAGGATCGTCCCGGCGGCGCACAAGACCGCTACCATCCAAATTGACCACGTAGGAACGATGTCTGGAACCATCCTATCTTCCCCCGCGCCAAATGCTATGATGGCACCCTCGGCCAAACATAAAGCTAAGTTCTTTTACTGGACAGGGATTAAAACGGGCTCATCACAGATATAGGGGCCATCTACAAGGCCTGCCGTCAAATTGGTTGTCATATATCCCTTTCGATTGTTTCGACCCATCAATCCTATCTCTATTTCTTTAAGAAAGCCGTGGGGATCTTTGGACTCAAATATAAATCTTGATTGAATACGGTATCCCAACCCCTGATAATCCATCAAAAACCCCTTTGCTGGATTTTTACCGGCTTTGGTTTGAAGAAGCTTTTTGACGATTTGATCCCGACTCTTCGTGGGAGAGACAAGGCTGACTTGATTATAAATCCTCATTCTAAAAGGAGCTTTAAAGGTATAAGCAGGAAGAATGTGGGAACTCAATCCCGGGGTAATCAATTCCACCCCATCAAAATGATCGGGGTCTGAACTATTTAAATGCCTATCTGTGGCCTCTGTGGATAGTTGCTCTATGATCAGGACTCGATCGATCAATTCTCCATCGGCTTCAACTTGTTGACAAGCGATACGAATCATCTGAAATTCACTTTCCTGAGCGTCCGCCAAGGCTGGATGGACCACACTCGTCAATATGAAAAAAGAAAAAAGAACACTTGGATATTTCACACAATACACTTTTGTAAAATGGTTTTCATTACCCGGCATCATGCGGGATTCTTCCAATTCGTCAAGTAGCGTCTATAAGCTCCAATTCTGTCAACTCTGATTGATAAGTCCTATTTTAAACCAGCTTGATCGGTTAAGCCCGACAGGCTACCACACACTCCGCAGATTCCCCAGGACTTTCCAAAAGTCCTCCCATGATTTTGGGTCTGAGGTTGGTCTTTGGTCTATTCAGTAGTGGGTAGCTGCGCGGTCTGTACGAGTTTCTGGACGAGGCGGAGGATTTCCGCAAGGCGCGAGTCGGCGCTACGGCCAGCCGTGCCACCTGACGATCATGATTGCGGCGCGGCTGGCGGGCGATCGTGAGATGAGCGCGTTCGGGGAGTTCGCCGCCCGGCTGGACGAGGAGCAGCGCAAGGCGGTGGGAGTGGAAACAGGGAGTAAGCAGGGTGTGGAAGCAGGGTGTGGAAGCAGGGTGTGGAAGCAGGGTGTGGAAGCAGGGTGTGGAAGCAGGGTGTGGAAGCAGGGTGTGGAAGCAGGGTGGAAGCAGGGTGGAAGCAGGGCTGGATATCAATCGGAATTGTGCTAGCATGTATGCTGAAGACTTGGCGAAAGTGCATATGATGGCACGATCAAGCAGTTGTACAAGGCCG
Source organism: Candidatus Poriferihabitaceae bacterium (assembly GCA_965213885.1). Classification (GTDB taxonomy): domain Bacteria; phylum Pseudomonadota; class Gammaproteobacteria; order Arenicellales; family Poriferihabitantaceae; genus VYFG01. Next base: position 493,492 of record OZ243919.1, on the reverse strand, counting down.
CTGTCGAATTCTTGCTCGCCCCACTTTGCCGATAACCGCCAACAGGTAAGAACCGTATAATGCGCGTCACTCTCCCCCATCCGATACCTGTACTCTACGGGATACTTGCTGCCGTTCTTACGTTGGCAGTTGCACCGTCCGCCGGTCTCGCTGAAAGCCCGGAGAAAGCCGGCCTCAGGATCGCGACCGATGCCCGGGAACGCCAGAAGGGATTCAGCAACTTCACCGCAAACCTGAACATGATCCTGCGCAACAAGCGGGGGCAGGAAAGCAAACGCGAGCTCCGCCTCAAGGTCATCGAGGTCGCGGAGGACGGAGACCGGACCCTGTTCGTGTTCGACCGTCCGCGGGACGTCAAGGGAACTGCCTTTCTCGTGCATGCCCACAAGAACAAACCGGACGACCAGTGGCTCTATCTTCCCGCCCTGAAGCGGGTCAAGGGCATCAGCTCCTCGAGACAGTCAGGCTCCTTCATGGGTAGTGAATTCTCCTACGAGGACATGGGCGCCGTTGAGGTAGAGAAATTCACCCACCGGCACCTGCGGGAAGAGCCCTGCGGCGATCTCGAATGCGTCGTTCTGGAACGTACCCCCCTAAGCAAGGATTCGGGTTACTCCCGCCAGGTGGTCTGGCTCGACCGGGTACACCTCCGCACCATGCAGATCGAGTACTACGACCGCAGGGAGGAGCATTTGAAGACCATGGCCATGGAGGGCTATCAGCAATATCTCGATCGCTTCTGGCGGGCCGGCACGGTCACGATGACGAACCATCTGACGGGAAAGAGCACCGTGCTACACTGGTCGAACTATGAATTCGGCACGGACCTCGATGCCGGCGATTTTACCCGCACGGCACTGAAACGGATACGCTAGAGCCTGACGGGGCGACACCGCGCCCGCCCATCGCAAACAGGTAACCGGTCCGTTTCCCCCAGAAATGGCCGGCGGTGGCGATGCCCTCATGTTGGCCATGAGCCACCCCCACCCCACGCCCCGGAATGGAGCTCAGGTGCGTCAGTCAGGCAGGCAGGTCGCCGGCGGATGAACGCCTTTCATTGGCCATGGATTGATTCGTGCCCGTCGATCAGCAGGCGATCAGGAGCCTGTTACGACACGATAGTCCTGTCCCGCGCGCGGGAGACCACAGGTCAGCGCGGCAAACAGGAATCTCAAGCCCGAATCAGACCTCGACAGTGCATTCGAGGCAACTACGATCGCCTTGACGCTTTTCCGCGAAATCTTGACCTCCTGACCATTCCTGAAGGCCGGATACCGGTGAATTCGCCGGAGTGTCAACACTGCCATCCCGAGTGACCACAAGCAAAAACGGCGGATGCCCGTCTCGTGGGGAGGAATCAGCAGGATATACTTGAGCGCCCCCGCCAGATGATGTATGGAAATGGCCACCAGTTCACTCAGTCCCCTGATGAAACCCGGGTCCGCCTGACCCGGGGTCAACGAGCCGAGCTCGATACCCGTGGAGGAAAAGACATCCCGCGGCAACCAGCATACCCCGCGGCCACGATCATCCCACATGTCCTTGAGTATGTTGGTCATCTGCAGCCCCTGGCCGAAGGAAGTGGACAGCGCGAACAGGTCATCGTGCCGGGCATTGATCTCCTCGGAATATTCGCAGAACAACTCCGTGAGCATTTCACCGACCACTCCGGCCACCACATAGCAATACCGGTCGAAGCGCTGGATATCATGCAGTCCCTCCAGGCTGGCCTTGCGCTGGAATTGCGCCATGCCTTCGGTCATGATCTTGATGCAGCGTCGGATCGCTGCGCGTTGCGTGGGACGAAGGCTGCAGGTTACCCGGATCACATTGGCCGTGTTGGCGACGAGGTCACGTTCGTACTTTGTCGATCTTGGCGAAAGGGCCGCACTGAGATCCCGTGAAAAATCCGATGGATCCTCACGGCCCTCAATGACATTGATAAAGCACTTGTAAAACCAATCCTTCTGTGCCGTCGACAAGGTAGGCTCATCCTCGATCGTATCTGCAATCCTGCAAAGGAGATAGGCGTTGCCGACTGCAATCCGCAGTGCATACGGAAGCTGGGGAATGGTAAAGGCAAACGACCGCGACACCTCCTCCAGGATCTTCGCCTGGTATTCAAGATCATTCCCATTCTCGATGTCATGGTCTGCCGTTCGATTCATGGAGGTTTTGGCTGCTCTTGATTTCAGTGGGCGGCGGCAACTGGAAATCGAACATTAGCATTACGGAACCCTGTTTTCCATCCGGCCCATGCGCATGCATCGGCAGGTCGACTGCAAGCCGTCCGCGTCCAGGTGAACCGGGAAGAATCCGACGCCAGTCATTTCCCGGCGTCGGCCGGGGTGCGGGGGCCTGCAGTGAAACCAGCCATCACCCCGGAGAATCAGCCGCAGATCAGGCATGCCGATGATCCTGGTTGCCTCGTGTCCGGTGACAGACCAGCCGCGGGCTGTCTCCTGCATGGCGGGTCTGTCGATGGGTATCGCGGTCATGCCGGTCATCATGGTAGATTGTTGAGTGCAGCCGGTTCGGCGGATTCGGTCATCACCGACCCGGTCACACGGGTATCCAGGCAGTGCATCCGTGCTTCCGGCCGCGACCGCCTGAGAACCAGCCCCTGAAATCCCCGGATCATGATCATGAAGAAGTTTTGGTGCCTGTTCTTTATTGCCGCCGCCTTGCCGGCCGGACCTGCTGCCTTCGGGCAAACCCCGGAAGAACGCGGCCTGGAAATCGCCGTCGCCATGAATGAACGAGACAGCGGCTGGAAGTATTTCAGCGCCGACATGGAGATGATCCTGCGAAACCGGGCCGGCAAGGAGAGCCGGCGCAGGATCACCAACCGACAGTTTGAGGTGGACGACGACGGCGACAAGTCCCTGTCACTGTTCCGGGAACCCAAGGATGTTGCCGGCACCGCGATGCTGACATTCGCTCATGGTCTCGAGCCCGATGACCAGTGGCTGTACCTGCCCGCCATCAAACGGGTCAAGCGCATCTCCACCAGGAACAAGTCCGGCCCGTTCATGGGCAGCGAAATCGCCTACGAGGACATCGGATCACCGGAATTGGAAAAATTCTCCTACAAGTACCTCGGCGACGAACCCTGCGGAGAATACGAATGCCACAAGCTGGAGCGCTACCCACGGTACGAGGGTTCCGGCTATACACGCCATATCAGCTGGGTGGACAAGGCCGAATACCGGCTGATGAAGATCGAGTTCTACGATCGCAAGGATGCTTTGCTGAAGACCATGGATTTTGTCGGTTACAACGAGTACCCCGGCGGTTACTGGCGCGCCGATCGGTTTGAGGTCATCAACCACCAGACCGGGAAATCCACCACCCTTATCTGGAAAAACTACGACTTCGAAACCGAACTCGACGAAAAGGATTTCAAACATAACGCGCTGAAACGGTTGAGATAATGGTGCCGGACAGTGCGCGCGGGATCACCATGGGCAACAGATTCCGCACATTATTGGGCGCGTCAATACTCGTATTCCATCCATCCTCATTCGCCGGCGGGGTTGCGCTCAGCGTTGCCATGGAACTGGAGCTGCAGGCATTCGTCTCGGGTCCGGCCGGCCCCGGCCGGTACGATGACAACTTCTCCGTCAGCCTCGAGCCGGATGTCCGGGGGAGTTTCGGCAACGGCAATACGCTGTGGCGGTTCGTACCGTTTGGCCGCTGGGACGGCCGTGATCCGGAGAGGCGCCATGGAGATATCCGGGAAATGCACCTCCTGCATGTCATGGACGATTGGGAGTTGCTCGCAGGCATCGGTAAGGTATTCTGGGGCGTGGCGGAATCCCGCCACCTGGTCGACATCATCAACCAGACCGACCATCTCGAGGGTATCGACGGCGAGGACAAGCTGGGGCAACCGATGCTCAGCCTCGGTCGCTCCATCGGACAAAGCACCCTCACGTTCTTCGTTTTGCCAGGGTTCCGTGAACGTGCGTTTCTGTCCACCGACAACCCGTTGTCGTTGCCGCTTGCCGTCAGTGGCGCCCCGCTCTATGAATCCGGGAAGGGACAGGACCACGTGGATTTTGCAGTCCGCCTCAGCGGATACAGGAATGTCGTGGACTATGGCGTATCCTGGTTCCGGGGCACCTCAAGGGAGGCCGGCTTCGTGCCGGGCACGGATGGGGGCCTGCGTCCCTTTTATCCGCAGATCAGGCAACTCGGACTGGACCTCCAGATCACCACTGAAAGCTGGCTGTGGAAGTTCGAGGCCATCCGTCGCACGTTCAGCCACCAGGCCGCGGGTGACGACTTCACCGCCGCAGTGGGCGGTTTCGAATACAGTTACTACGGGCTTAGTGATGGCCTGTACGACCTTGGACTGCTGGCGGAAGTGCATTACGACAGCCGCGGCAATCCCGGCACGGTACTGTTTCAGGATGATGTCTTCCTGGGAATGCGTTTCGCTTTCACCGACGCCGAGAGCACGGAAATACTGGCAGGAACCGTGATCGACCTGGAGGACGACTCCCAAAGCCTTCGTGTCGAAGGCAACAGGCGCATGTCCGACAACGTCCGCCTGGGTCTGGAAGTACAGGCCTTCTTCAATGTCGCTCCGGACAACGTCAGTTACGGCCTGAGGGACAGCGACTATGCGCTGCTTTCGCTGCAGTGGTATTTCTAGCTGCCACCCCCTGACCAGCCAGTCACCCGTGGCAGGCAGGCGGGGAAGGCAACCGTTGAATGGCCCCTGTTCCTGGCGCGCCCGAGAGGATTCGAACCTCTGACCTCTGCCTCCGGAGGGCAGCGCTCTATCCGGCTGAGCTACGGGCGCCCGGGTGGAATAATCGGAGCCGTAGTTTACCCGACGGACCGCGCGGGAGATACTGCCGGGGCGGCCGAATCCATGTCCGGAACCGGCCCTGGCGCCGCCGAATGCCGTCGGTGCGGGCTATCCTCCTCTCAGCGCCTTGGCTTCCCGGCGACGGGCGTGCAGTACCGACTCGGTGTAACCATTGGCCGCTTCCCGCCCGCTGAACACCAGGTCCAGGGCGGCGCGGTATGCGGGACCATCGAAAGATGGTGCCATGTCGATATAATCGGGATCGTCGCTGTTCTGACGGTCCACCACCGCTGCCATCTTCTCGAATACCGAGACTACCTGTTCCCGGGTACAAAGGCCGTGATGCAGCCAGTTGGCAATATGCTGACTCGAAATCCGCAGGGTGGCGCGATCCTCCATCAGGGCGATATCCGTGATGTCCGGCACCTTGGAACAGCCCACGCCCTGGTCGATCCAGCGCACCACGTAGCCGAGTATGCTCTGGGCATTGTTCTCCAGCTCCTTCATGATCTCCCCGTCCGACAGCTTGCGATCGCCCATCACGGGTATGGTCAGGATCTCGTCGAGGTCCGCGCTCAGGGCACTGTCCAGCTCCTTCTGTCGTGCCTGTACATTCACCTGGTGATAATGAATGGCGTGCAGGGTGGCCGCCACCGGCGAGGGCACCCAGGCGGTATTGGCACCGGACCGGGGATGGCCTACTTTCTGTTCCATCATGGCCGCCATGTTGTCCGGCGCCGCCCACATGCCCTTGCCGATCTGGGCATGGCCCGGCAGGCCGCAGGCAAGACCCTTGTCCACATTCCAGTCCTCGTAGGTCAACAGCCAGGGCGTGGATTTCATGTCATTCTTCGGCAATACCGGACCTGCCTCCATGCAGGTATGGATTTCATCGCCGGTGCGGTCAAGAAAGCCGGTGTTGATGAAGATCACGCGCTCCCTGGCGAGGCGGATGCATTCCTTCAGGTTCACGGTTGTACGGCGCTCCTCGTCCATGATGCCGATCTTGAGCACGTTGCGCTCGATGCCGAGGACGTCCTCCACCCGCTCGAACAGCTCCACCGCCGCAGCCACTTCCGCGGGACCATGCATCTTCGGCTTGACGATGTAGACACTGCCCCGGCGGCTGTTGCGGAACCTGCCGTTGCCCAGAAGGTCGTGCTTGGCCGATGCCACGGTGACCATCGCATCAAGGAAGGTTTCGGGAATTTCGTCGCCGTTGCAGGTGACCGCATCGGTGTACATGTGCGTACCGACGTGGCGCACGAACATCAGACTTCGCCCGTGCAGCTTGAGACCGGAGCCGTCCGGCGCGGTGTATTCTGGGTCACCCTCCAGGACCCGGTCGATGACCTGGTCCCCCTTCTTCACCTTGGTGGTGAGGTTGCCCTTCATCAGCCCGTCCCAGTTGCGGTAGACACGCACCTTGTCGGCGGCGTCCACCGCAGCCACGGAGTCCTCGCAATCCATGATGGTGGTGATGGCCGCCTCGAGCTGGATGTCATAGATCCCGGCCAGGTCACCGCGCCCGATGTAGTAGCCTTCGCCGATGAGAATCTCGATATGGAGGTTGTTGTGACGAAGCAGGATCGCTTCCGGTAATTCCGGATCGCCCCGGTAACCGGCGAAGCACTCCCGGGCGCCCAGCCCGGTCTCGGTACCGTCTCCCATGATGGCAACCAGTCTGCCCGCGCGCACCTTGTACCTGGTGACATAGCTGTGACTGCCCACGGCCAGGGGCACCGCGGTATCGAGAAACTGCCGTGAGTATTCAATGACCCTGGCGCCCCGCACGGGATTGTATTTCGGCGTTCGCTTGCAACCGTCAACCTCCAGGATCACGTCGGTGCCGTACAGTGCGTCGTAGAGACTGTTCCAGCGTGCATTGGCCGCGTTGAGCGCATAGCGGGCATTGTCCACGGGCACCACCAGCTGGGGTCCTGCGATGTTGGTGATTTCCTCATCCACATTACGGGTGTTGACCAGGAAATCGCCTCCTTCCTCTTCAAGGTAACCGATATCCACCAGATGCTGCTTGTAGGCCGCGAACTGCCCACCCCCCGGGTTGTCCCGGTGCCAGGCATCCATGGAATCCTGAATCGCATCCCGCATTGCCAGCAGTTCGCGGTTTTTCGACCCGAGGTCCGTCACGATACTCTCCAACCCGGCCCAGAAATGATCCCCCTCCACTCCGGTTCCGGGCAGGATTTCATTGACCACGAGGTCATGCAGGCTCCTGTCAATGCTGAGTGCATTGATGTTGATTCGGTCGGTCATGGGCTTTCAGTTCAAGGAGAATTTCTCGAAGGGGGCGGATTATAAAACATCAAGAAGTCTGATGGCTGGTATCAGGGATTGTTCCAATTCGGGCCGTTCCGGTTCGGAATTTCCCGAAGAATCAATCCCTTCCCCTTCCAGACGGCGTCACGGACGTCACCCGGATCGCCTCCATCCGTACCGGGTACCCGCCTTGCATGGCCCATCCATTTCATCGCTATGGTATATATTTCTTCCCGCTGGGGGCATTCCTGGTCCGGCGTCTGCAATGGCTGGCCCGCAATGGCCTTTCCGGGAGGTATTCCCTGCACTATCATCAATTGACCAATTGGGAGAAATGATCCATGTGTGATATCAACGGCTGCGGCAATCACCGGAAAATGCCGCCGATCAGGGTTTCGGACACCGACCGTCGTCTTTTCCTCAAGGGACTGGCTTCCCTGCCTCTGGCCACGGTTCTGGCATATCCCGAACTGAGCCGCGCGGCTGCAGGCGGCACCGGCAACATCACGATCACGACCTTTGGCGGCCGTGAGGTTTCCGCCGCCATGGCCATGCCGGATGCGGACAAGGCACCCGCCGTCCTGCTCATTCATGAATGGTGGGGGCTCAATGACCAGATCAAGTCCGTGGCCGCGGAACTGGCCAATCAGGGTTACATCGCCCTGGCAGTGGACCTCTACGGCGGCGAGGTCGCGGACACCCCGGACGGCGCCCGGGCGCTGATGCAGAGCGTCGATGGCGCCGCGGCCACCGATACCCTCGTCAGCTGGGTGGAATACCTGAGAACCCATGAAGCCGGCAACGGCAAGGTGGGTACCATGGGATGGTGCTTTGGCGGTGGCTGGTCGCTCAACGCCTCACTGGCGGTGCCGGTGGACGCCACCGTGATCTACTACGGTAACGTCAAGAAGGATGCATCGGACCTCGCCTCCCTGCAAAGCCCCGTGCTCGGGCATTTCGCCACCCAGGACGGCTGGATCAACAAGGACATGGTCGGCGGCTTCGAATCGGCGATGCAGGCCGCGGGAAAATCCGGTCTGACGGTGCACTGGTACGAGGCGGATCATGCATTCGCCAACCCCACCAATGCCCGCTATGACGCCGATGACGCAGCACTCTCCTGGGAGCGCACCACGGCTTTTTTCAGGCAGCACCTGGGCTGAGGATCGGGGCATCCCCATCATGATGTGACGCTGCGGGCACCCCTGCAAGGCTGCCCTGGCCCGGGGCGCCTGCACGATTTGGCGGACGGGCACATCACCCGGTTCCGCCAAATCCGTTTTCCCGTTGCAACCGGCGCCCGCAGGCCCATCGACTACCATGTGGTAAACGAGTGGACCTGGTACAGCGCGACGTAGCGCCCGGAACCATAAACCGACACCAGGGCCAGTCCCTGGTGTCCGTCCCAGTGCATGCGGAACGGGTTGCGGACCGTCGGCATTGCGGGCAACAGCCCGATATGGCGCAGCGCCGCAGGTTCGAACGGAATCTCCACCTCCGGCGCAAACTGGATCCAGTCCGCCCGACCGTCTATGAAGACCACTTCGATTCCATCGGCATACTGGCAGGCGGACCCCTGGTAGGTTTCGGCACAGTGAATCGGCTTACCCAGTAGCCGGACAACGTCCGTTTCCGCAGTACCGCTGATGGCCTGCACGTCAATGATCGGGGGGTCCGTATTGCCGGATGGCGCCCAAAGCAGGGCGAGGCAGAACAACAGCGACTTTCCGGGCAAGTGGGCTGGCATGCGGGTTACCTTTCTGACCGGGTCATCGCTGGCGCCAACCCCGTCGGTGCCCGGAAACACCTCCTGCACCTCACCGGAATCCGAATCCGGCTCGGTGAGCCGGGCATGGCCCCGGCATGCCCGGAACGGCGGTTTGAGCCGGACCACCCTTTCGCGGACCGATTGAATCCGTCCCATCCATTCTGCTCCCGCCTGAGGATGGTGATGCCCCAGGTTTCCGCACCAGCATACGACCTGTCGTGATCAGAACGTAGCAGCGCCGGCGAACACCGACGTGGCAGGCCATCATGTCCGGGACAAAACACCGCACCAATGACGGATACGCCTTCACTGAACCGCTTTCGGCTGTCACTGCCACCTGTCTTGTGGATGGGGTTGTTGCAAGCGATCATACCCCAGATGCCTGCATTCCGAGGGAACCGACAAGTACGGGTTCAGGCGGCTCCGGTAGCGGTTGCTCACGGAAACACGGGCATCGAAAGATGCTCGGCGCGCTCGACGCGCAATGGCACCCGGGCACACACGTGTCCTTGAGCGAAATTCCACGACAGCAGGGATTGAAACCCCCTGGCCACGCCCCCATAGCACGGGCGATGAGCAATGAGGCATCGATCAATTCCGGAGTTGCCACGTTTCAACAGGATGCCATCGAGGCATCCCGGGACCGGCTCGTCCTGGTGGACTTCTGGGCGTCGTGGTGCGGACCCTGCCGGTCCCTGGCACCGGTGCTGGAAAAGCTGGCGGGGGAATACCGGGACAGTTTGAAACTGGTCAAGGTGGACACGGATCGTGAGCAGGCACTGGCGATGCAGTTCGGTATCCGCAGCCTGCCGACAGTGCTGTTCTTCAGGGAGGGAAGAGTGGTGGACCAGTTCATGGGTGCGCTGCCGGAAGCTGACATCCGGGAAAAGATCGACCGGTATGCGTCCAGCTCCCATGATCTGGTCTTGGCCGAGGCCCGTGATCTCTACCAGGATGGAATGACAGAGACGGCCAAGGAACTTCTCGTCAGGCTGATGGACTCCATGCCGAACAACGATGCCCCCAGGCTGCAGTTCATGGCCTGGCTGAGCGAGGAGGGTGACATGGAGGGGGCTGGCGCCATGGCCGAATCCATTTCCCTCGCGGGCAGGGAAAACCCGGAGTACAGGTCTTTCCAGGCGACCCTGGAGTTCCTGCAGACCGGTGGTGATGGTGCCGATCGGGATGAACTGGCGGCGGCGCTTGCGGAAGAACCCGGGAATCTGGACGTGCGCTACCGCCTGGCCAGGTTGCTGGTCGCGAGGCGGGAATATGCCCAGGCAATGGACCACCTGCTGGAGATCATCCGACGCGACCGGTCCTTCGAGAACGATGGCGCCCGAAAGACCATGCTCAAGATTTTTGAGTTGCTCGGCGGCAAGGGGGAACTGGTATCGGAATACAGGACCCGGCTTTCCCGAACACTGTTCTGACCATCACCGGGGCAGGCCCCCTCCCCTGATCCCGAATACCCGGCTATGCGCAAGGCGCCATGGCCTGTCGGGTCTCCGCGGAATGGATGATGGCTTCCAGGGTGGCGGTGCTATGGGCGATTTGCGCCGGGGATACCGGGAAGGCTGCGCCGCCCTGAATTTCGCCGGCGAATGCCTGCAGCGCCGCACTGATTGTCGGCATGCCGGGGTATGCATGACCGGGATAACGGGTTGTCGTCCGCTCCCCTTCCACCGGCTGCACGATGAGGGTGTCGAGATCCTGCAACTCCGCCCAGCCACGGGTGCCGTACCAGGTGACTCGCCACTGCATGGCGCTGGAGGTGAGTGTGGTCAGACGGCCACCGGCGTTGTTGGCGAACAGCAGGTCCGCCACGGTGTAGTCATCGAAGGACAGGCTTGCGGCAACGCGCCGGCTTGTGGCCCGAACCTCCCTGATCTTTCCCATCAGGTTGATCATCATGTCCAGGGCGTGGATGCCCAAGGATGTCATGCCACCGGCAGGACTCTCGTCCGCACTGTCGCGCCACCTTCCCTTCGCCGCATTCATGTTGGCGTTGAACACCCCTTCAATGTGGACCGGATCTCCCAGTTCTCCTGCGGCCAGCAGATCCTGCAACGCCAGCGTATTCGGCGCGAACCGGCGGTTGTGCCCGATGGCCACGGTGCAGCCGCATGATTCGAGGGCACCCAGTGCCTTCGAGGCATCGTCGCCGGACAGGGTAAAGGGCTTTTCGCAGTAAACGTGTTTGCCGGCATGCGCGCATTGCAACAACTGCGGAAAGTGCCGGGTATGGGGCGTGGCGATGATCACCGCGTCGATGCCGCCGTCCTTCAGGATTGGATCGAAGTCGTCGCCCAGAATCAGGTCATGTGCGGTGCAGTAATTCCGCACCTTGTCCGGGGATCGGGTCACCACGTGACTGATCCGTATCCGGGTCGCGGACAGTGAGGCTTCATGGAGTATCCGCCCCCAGCGACCAAATCCGAGTAGGGCGGCATTGACGGCATTCATGAAGTCAGTCCAGTACTTCGTTGATGCATTGGTCCAGCAAACCCTGGAAACCCGCATCATTTCCCGGCGATGCGGAGCAGTGTCCCCATGGAGAGTGATGGATACGCATCTCCCCGGCATGGATATGCGGTACTTCCAGTGCATTGTCCGCAGGCGGGAAATACAGGTCGTCGCTGCAGGGAATGGTAATGAGCCTGGCCTTGATGGCGCCCAGCGCACGCTCGAAGTCGCCGCCATACCGGTCATTGGCGCTGATGTCTCCACATTGCCACGTATCCAGCATCGCAAGGAGGTCATTGGCATCCCAGTTCAGATGATCCTCCTCCCAGTCCAGCAGGAGTTCCTCGTACGTGTCGAATCCCAATTGGCGGAACAACCCTTCCCGGAAAAATGTCTGCGAGTAGGCCCATCCGGCATAGACCCGACCAAAGGCGCGAAGACCGCGCTCCGGCGGCCTGGTATATCGACCACCGGCAAACTCGGCGTCCGCCAGCAGCGCAGCCTTGACGCCTTCCAGGAAAACCCGGTTGTGGGGCGAGGTCCGCGCGGATCCGCAAAATGGCACCGCGGCGCGTACCATGTCCGGGTATTGCGCAGCCCACTGGTAGCTCTGGCAGCCGGCCATGGACCAGCCCGTCACCAGGGCGAGGCGTTCGACACCAAGACCCTCGGTCAACAGGCGATGCTGGCAGGCCACATTGTCGAAGAAGGTAACCCGGGGAAAACGGTGGCCGGCGCAGTCCCGATGGGCATTGCTCGGCGAGGTTGAAATCCCGTTGCCGAACAGGTTGATGGAGACGATGAAATGCCGTTCGGGGTCCAGCGCGCGCCCGGGGCCGAAGAATCCCTCGTTGCGCACGTGGGTACCCGTATAGAACGTCGGCAGGAGAATCGCGTTGTCGCCGCTGCCGTTCAGCGTGCCATAGGTTTTGAAGCCGAGCCTGGCATCCACCAGACGCTCACCGGACTGGAGCGCCACATCGCCGAGCGGATAGTAACTGCAGTCCGTCACCGGCCGATGCCGATATCGGCGCTGGTTTCCAGGAGCGAGAGGGCGCCGGGTGTGGCGTCCAGCATCGCACGGATTTCCGGACGTTGCAGCCAGAGGAACTGGCCGTCCTGCCAGAATGTCTGCCCATCGACCTGTACCGTGGGATTGAACAGCGACCAGGTGATTTCGCCTGGCGGAACGTCGCCGCAGGTATGGAAGTGAAGATATCTGGGGCTGGCGAAGGAGATGGATTCCCATTCGGACAGTCCCCTGTCCGTCGCAAGGTCGCCATCAAACCCGGCGAAGGGATTCAGCCCGGCATGCCAGGAATGTATCCGATTGCGGTTGATGCCGAGGGTTCCGGCAACATGATCATAGTGGTCCTGCGCCGCACGCACGGATTCGACGGGGCCGGTGAACCCGGTGAGTTCCCCATCGGATACCTCGGCCACGATGGTCTCTTCCAGCACCATGTACGCATTGTCGATCTTGGGAGCGCCGCCCGGCATGAGCCAGCGCGACAATGCGGCCTGGCCATACGCGGTGTTGCAGGGGACCGGCCGGAACGTGGTGACCGGGAAGAGATTCATTGAGAAATTGCCCTCGCTCTCTTGATCCGGCCAGACAAACTCGCCCCTGATGTCCGTGCCAAGCGGGCATCGTACGCGCCACTCCCGCGCGGCGAAAAGCTCTGATTCAAACCGCTCCAGGAGTGATTGAAAGAGCCGGTTGCACGTCCCCGCGAACGCGGAGCCCAGCATCTCGAGACTGCGTACGTAGCAGATGGTCTTGCTGCAGGGCGCCTTGAGGTCAGTGAAACGGCAATAGTCTCCAAGCCGGCTGAGAAACAGGGTATGGTCGACCCCCTGCATCAGCTGCAGAATGTCCCGGGGAAAGTCCCCAGGATCCGCAGTCAGCGCCGGGGACCGCCGCGCCGCTGTGACACCATGGAATCCTGCGCGATGAACGATGAAGTCCGCGAGCCGCCTTTCAACCAGCGTATGGTCATCGGGTTCCTCCACCACGAGCATCCGCTGGCCAGGACGGATGCCCACGGAACGCAGAAGCAGGTTGTCCGCACCGGCGGTCAGGTTATCCATGGTCGCCATCACTGCGCGTTTGATCGTCCGATGGCAAGTCGGAAACCGACGTGAATTCCAGATAGTCTTTGCGCAGGGCCTCGGCGGCCTCGGTCAGGATTTCTTCCCCCAGCGCCTTGCTCGCCATGGAGGGATCGGAACCGACGCAGCCGTCGGGAAACGTCGCCTTATGACGATTCGCGTCCTGGTGATTGTCGCCTGCATGCTCCCGGATTTCAGCGGGGTCGAGTGCCCTGAAAGCCGCTGCGTCGCGGGTGTCCGGCAACCGGTTGCCAACCAGGGTAATCGCGATTTCACTGGGGGTGGCATGCAGTCCCTCACGATCACCGAACATCCTCCGGCGCAAGGGTTCCACGCCCGGCAGATCCCACCAGCTGCGAAGGCGGAAGTCGAGTCTGCCGGTCGCATTCTGACCAGTGCTCATCGCATGATAAAGATCGTGTATCGCGCAGCGCACGGGTGCGATGTTCGCGCCATGTCCGTTGAGAAAATAGAACCGGCGAAAACCGCCGGCCGCCAGCGAGTGTACGACATCCTTCACCAGTTCAATCAGGGTGGTGCTGCGCAGCGAAATGCTGCCGGCGAATCCCAGGTTGAACTGCGCCGGAGCATACGCCAGCACCGGTGCTACCAGGATGTCGTCACGCGACCTGGCGGCGTTTCCGGCAATGGACTCCGCGCAGATCGAATCGGTTCCGAAATATCCGGCGGGGCCATGCTGTTCGGTGGAACCAAGCGGAATGACGATGCCATCGCGTGCTTCCAGGTAATCCCGTACCTGTGGCCAGGTTGCATAGCTCAGATGCATGCCCGGCTCGCCTGGTCAGTTGCCGGGCGAACCGGGAAGGCCGGTCGGGTTCAGTCCTGACCCTGGATGCCCCATTTCTCATTCAGGGACTGGAAGTAACCGCTCTCGTGCTTGATGCGCATCCAGTTGTTGAGAAAGCCCAGCCAGACGTGATCCGCCTGCGGTGCGATGAATGACAGCGGCAGACTGTTGGCCACTTGCTGAAATGGAATGGCCAGGGCTTCGTGGGTGCTGGAAAGCTTGCCGGCCTCCAGGATACTGGAAATGGTCACGTCCACCCGGCCGGCCAGGAGTTCCTGCCAGTCACGGGCCGGAGATTCCACTTCCCTGACCTTGGCGTTGGGCAGTCTCAGCTTGACGAAGTCGGCGAAGGAGGTGCCCAGGTTGTAGCCGACGGTGACGTCGGGTTGGTTGATATCGTCCCAGGACTTGAATCGCTCGGCGATTTCTCCACGGGTCAACGGCAGATAACCGGTGCGGCCCCAGGGAATGGTGTAGCCGGCGGCCTTGGCCCGGGTGACAGTCATGGAAGTGCCGGTCATGACGATGTCGTACTTGCCGGCCACCACGCCGTTGATCAGCGTCTTCCAGTCGGTGGGAACGAATTCCACTTCCACGCCCATATCCTCGGCCAGTTGTCTGGCGGCATCGATCTGGTGGCCCATGTATTCCTTGGTTTCCGGATCCTTGAAGGACATCGGGTTGAAATCACCGGTGGTGCCCACTTTCAGTGTTCCACTGTCCAGCACCTTGTTCAGAATGGACTGGTCCTGAGCCAGGGTTGCCGTGGACAGCAGCAGTGCCGACAGGCCGGTCGCCAGGGCCACGAGTTTTCTTGCAATCATTGGTTGTACCTCTATTGGGTGGTTGGAGTCGGGCAGTATGGCCCGGTTGATGGATGGTATTGTCAGTCTGTCAGGTTGCCCCGGTACCGAATGCTTCCCGGATCAGCTGCCTGCGCTGCCCGGTGGGGAGTTCGGCGCTCTCGATGATTGCGCGGGCCACACGGTCTCCGGAATGCCGCAACAGCTGGCGTTCATCCAGGCCATTGGCGTTTTCCGGCCAGGGGGCGACACTGTCCTGGATATAGGTGGCGATTCCGTCCGGGCCGGCTGGCGGATAACCGGGCGGGGCATCTTCGGACAGGTTGCGGATCCGCCTGCGCAACAGGTGGCGCAGGCGGATGACGCCGGCGTCGGAGCTGCCATGGTGTTCCAGTGCATGCACTGCGATGGCCCGCTGCGATACCTGGGCTTCGTAGTCGCCGGGATGCCGCTGACGTTCCTGGTAGGGCCGCTCCACTTCGGTCTGGCCGACAAAGTCGATTTTCTCGAGTCCCACCTGAAGGCGGTCCCCCTGGCCATCGGGGTCCAGTTCTTCGCTGAAAAAGCGCCAGCCCAGGGTTCGTGTAACGAAGTTGTTGGCCGGCACCATCCAGCGCAGGATGGCGCTGCGCTGAAAATACTTCTCGCAGTCCGCTTCCTCGAAGATGGCACCGGTCTGGTTGACGTTGGGCAGGATCGACTCGGTACTGCGAATCCAGAGCATGTTGCCAACGCGCCTGGACTGCACGTTGATCATGCCGAGGGGCGTGTTGCGATAGTCGACTTCCTGGTCGACGCCGGAGGCGGCACCGAACTGCACACCGCTGGAGCGGGCGTGCAGGTGCAGTACATGAATCGGGTCCTGGGTGTTTTCGTATACCTGCAACCAGTTGCAGGGGGTAGTGATGGAAAACGGAACGGCTTCCGTATCCGCCCTGTCTTCCGTGTCGAAGACCGGAAAAGGCGGCCTCGATTCCGGCGGCCCCAGATAGGCGAAGATGATACCGTTGTGTTCATGGGTCGGGTAGGCGCCCTGTGTCACGCGCCGGCAGACAGGACTGTCCACGGGCTCGGATCCTGCCCGGAGCAGGGTGCCGTCGGTATCGTAATGCCAGCCGTGATAGCAGCAGATGATGCCCTGCTCGGCGATGATGCCGTATTCCAGCGAGGCGCCGCGGTGCGCACAATGCCGGTGCAGCAGTCCGAGATGACCGCTCCGGTCGCGAAACAGGACCAGCGCTTCACCGAGGATTTCCACCGTGACGGGCAGGTCGCCGAGTTCCGAACAGAGCGAAACCGGATGCCAGAATCTTCTCAGGTACTCGCCGCAGGGGGTGCCCCGATCAACATGGGTGAGTTCCGGATCCGGCTCGCCATGGGTAGGCAGGTGGTACCCCTGGAACCCTGCCGGCCGGTCTTGGTTTTCATTCATGTAGGGGACAATGCACCGTTGAATCGCGCTAGAATCGAACGGTACCCACAGTCGTCATCGAGTGTCAAGATGAAGACTGATGATTTGAAACTGCGCGGTTTCGCCGGTACTTGCCATATAACAATACGGTATTGATGCTCTTGTCCGGTCAGTGGTCTTCGCGAATGGCCCGCCTCAGAATCCTGCTGGTTCTTGCAGTCCTGGTTCTGCTCGGCGGCTGCGCCAGTTCCCAGGAATGGGGCTGGTACGTGATCGACCCTACGTTGAAGCGGGGACGGATCAACCTGGCTTTCCTGTTGTCCGGAATTCCTTGGACCATCGCCCTCACGATCTGTTGCGTCATCATCTCCAACGTGGTGGGATTCCTGGTGAGCCTGCTCGGCCTCGCCCAGGGTCGCTGGTTGCGGCTTTTCTACCGGGTCTATGTCGAAGTCTTCCGTTCAATACCGCCCCTGGTGTCGATCTTCTGGGTGTACTACGGGCTGCCGATCATGATCGATATCACGCTGTCGCCCTACCCAGCCGGCATGCTCGCACTGTCCGTGTACGGATCGGCGTTCATGGCTGAAATTTTCCGCGGCGGCGTACAGTCCATCGCACGGGGCCAGTTCGAGGCGTCCCACGCAATCGGGTTGACCTACCTGGATACCATGCGTTACGTGATTTTCCCCCAGGCGCTCAGACGTGCCCTGCCGGCGATCGGCAACCAGTTGGTGATCATGCTCAAGATGACTTCGCTGGTATCCGTGATCGGCGTCTCCGAGGTGCTTCGCCGGGGAAACGAGCTCGCGGTCACCGAGTACCGCCCACTGGAGATTTACACGTTCGTTGCCATTCAATACCTGTTGCTGGTCCTGATCGTTTCGGCCGGGGTTCGCCGTCTCGAGCGCAGGATGGGCGCGGATGAACGCTTGGGCGGATCCGCCCAGGCCGAACATTGAAGTGGTGCCATCATGACCTATGCTGAAGTTCGCATCATTGATGCCACGGAAATTCCCGTCATCGACATCGCCCCGCTGTTCGGTGGTTCGCCGGACTTCATGGGCGTAGGCGAACAGATCCGGCTCGCCGCCACTGCCGTCGGGTTCTTTTATGTTTCCGGCCATTGTATCGATGAACCCCTGATGCGGCGGGCATTCGACATGGCCCATGACTTTTTCTCCCGGGAGGATACCGAGAAGGCCAGGGTGCTGGCTCGGGGGTACCACCGCGGACTGCTGCCTTTCGGAGCGTCGAGAATGGAGGGGCAGGTGAAGGACGATCTCAAGGAAAGCTTTATCTGGGGAATGGATTTTGCCGCCGACAATCCCGACTTCCTGGCAGGCAACGAATTCATGCCGCCGAACCGCTGGCCGGCGTTCATGCCGGAGATGCGCCATGTGCTGCTCGACTACATGGACGCCGTCCATCGCTGCGGAAAGGCGTTGCTCAGGGCGGTTGCGGCCAGCCTCGATATCGATCGGGATTATTTTATCGGGCGCTTCAATCAGCCGATCTCCCGGGGAACCCTGATCCACTATCCGCCACAGCCTCCGGACATGGGCGTCGATCAGTTCGGCGTATCGCCCCATACGGACTACGGCACGATGACCATACTGGCACAGGACATGAGCGGCGGACTGCGGGTCAGGTCAAGACAAAACGAGTGGCTGACGGCGCATCCGATTCCCGGAACCCTGGTGGTCAATGTCGGCGATCTCCTGGCCCGCTGGAGCAATGACCGGTTCCAGTCGACTCCTCACGCGGTGGTGAATGCGTCCGGCGGAGAGCGTTATTCCATTGCCATCGCCATGGACCCGGACTGGGATACGCTGATCCGTCCGGTCACCGGGGACAATGAGGCGCCCCTGTATGAGGACGTGACCTGCGGAGAGTACATCCGCGGCCGCTTCGACCGATCGTTTTCATATCGCAACCGTGAGGAACGGACATGAGCGCCTGGATCGAGATGGTTTCCCCGGACGCCGCGGAGGGGGAACTGATGGAGATGTACGAGCTGGTGAAGACGCCCCATGGCACGGTGGACAACGTCATGCGCGCCCACAGCCTGCGTCCCGCCACCATGAAAGGTCATGTGACGCTGTACCGGAGCGTATTGCACAATGACGCCAACGTGCTGCCGTTCTGGTTCCTGGAGGTGGTGGCTTCCTATACCAGCCTGTTGAACCGGTGCGACTACAGTTTCACCCATCACTGGGCCAATGCCCGCAACCTGATGAACGACGATCCCAGGTCCGACCGGATCCATCAGGCTTTCATCGATCGTCAGCCGGAGAGGGAGTTTGCCGGCCGTGAACTGGCTTTCCTGCGTTACGCGGAAAGGCTGACCGTGGACGTTGCGGGAATGGACCGGTCCGTGTTCGATGCCATGAAGGCCGAGGGCTGCACCGATGGTGAAATCCTCGAGATCAACCAGGTCGTCGCGTACTTCAATTACTCCAATCGCCTGCTCAACGGGCTCGGCGTGACGACCGAGGGCGACACGGTGGGTTACTACGGGAAGCCGGAATGATCCGCCTCTATGCGCTGCCGCTGAGCGCCTATTGCACCAAGGTCCGGATCGTTCTGCGCATCAAGCGCATTCGGTACGAGGAGGCACCGCCTCCCGGGGGCCATTATTCGAGCGCGGAATACCAGGCCCGCATGCCGCCGGGCACGATGCCATCGATCGAACACGACGGCTTCAAGCTGTTCGACTCCGAGGCCATCGTCGAGTATCTGGAGGATGTTTACCCGGATCCGCCGATGCGCGCGGCAGACCCCCGGCAACGAGCGAGGCAGCGCGCGATTTCCCAGTTTCACAATACCCGGGTTGAGCCTGCGGTCAGGATGCTGTTTCCGTTGGTCAGGCAGGGACCGGAAACACCCGGAGAGGATCGTCCAGGGAGCCTGCCGGACGGTTTTTCCCGGCAATTGGAAAAGCTGGAACAGATCATCGAGCCGGCGCCGTATGTCGGCGGCGCCGAACCCTGCCTCGCGGACTGCGCTTTTCCCGCGACGCTGCGCATGGGTCAGGATATTTTCGCCCACCTTGGCGCAACCATTTCCTTTGGCCCCCGGGTTGACGCCTGGCTGGATACGCTGGAAGGCCATGCCGTGATCGGCGATGAAGTGGCCGCCAACCGTGCGGCGATCGCCGGTTGGCTCGAGGGGTTTCGCCGGAACGGCTGATGGCTGCCCGGGACGAGTCCGAAGTTCTGGTCATCGGCGCGGGATTGTCCGGGGCGATCGCCTCGTTGCGGTTGGCCCAGGCCGGCATCCGCGTCACCTGTCTGGAGCAGGGGGAATGGCAGAATCCGGAAGACTTCCCCGGTGACAAGCCGACGTTCGAAGTCGCCACCATGGGCCCATGGCATGCCAACCCGAATATTCGCCGCAATCCTGCCGATTATCCGATCGCCGACGACACCTCGGATATCGGACCCATGCTGTTCAATGGCGTGGGCGGCAGTACGGTACTGTTCAGCGCCCACTGGATGCGCTTTCTGCCATCGGATTTCCGGGTCCACTCCCTGGATGGCGTGGCGGCGGACTGGCCGTTCGATTACGGGGAACTGGCGCCGTACTATGACCGCGTGGAACGTGACATCGGTGTGTCCGGCATCGCCGGCGACCCGGCCTATCCGGACCGGCCGGAATACCCCATGCCGCCACTGCCGATCGGTGATTGGGGGGAAAAGGCGGCGGCGGCGCATCATCGTCTGGGCTGGCATTGGTGGCCGGGCAGCAACGCCATTGCCTCACGGCCCTACAACGGGCGGCGCCCGTGTGTGCAGCGGTCCACCTGCCGAGGTGGCTGTAACGAGGGCGCCAAGGGAACCGTCGACCGTACGCATTGGCCGAAGGCGATTTCCCTGGGTGCTGATCTGAGAACGGGCGCCAGGGTATCACGCATCATGATCGACAGCGCCGGTCTGGCCAAGGGCGTGACCTACCGCGACGCCGGTGGGGTAGAACGGGAAGTCCACGCGAAGGTTGTCATCCTGACCGCCCATGCCATCGGCAGTGCGCGGCTTTTGCTGATGTCCGCCTGCCCGGGCTGGCAGGACGGTGTGGCCAATCGGTCCGGCGAGGTCGGGAGAAACCTCATGATGCATCCGCTGGCCAGAGTGGTGGGGTTCTTTGACGAGGACCTGCAAAGCTGGCAGGGCCATTGGGGTCAGAGCCTCTACTGCCTCGAGTTCGCGGAGACAGACCGGCGCCGGGGATTCATTCGTGGCGCGAAGTGGAACCTGGTGCCCAGCGGTGGCCCGCTGATGGCGGCCCTGTATCCCACGGACGGGGCACCCAAGTGGGGTGCCGGCATCCATGAGCGGGTATCACGCTGGCTCGGCCGTTCCGCGATCTGGGGAATCACCGCAGAGGATATCCCCCATCCGGACAATCGGATCACGTTGGATGGCGCGCTGTCGGATGCCCATGGGAATCCGGCCCCCCGGCTGCATTATCGCGTGGATGACAATGCCCGAGACATGCTGGCATTCATGGTGGAACGCGCCCGGGAATCATTTCTCGAGGCAGGCGCCACGGATACGGAAGTACAGGCCCTCGCCGGCGATACCGGATGGCATGCGCTGGGTACCTGCCGGATGGGAGATGATCCCGCGACTTCGGTTGTGGATCGCTGGAACCGCAGCCACGATATTCCCAACCTGTACGTGATGGACGGCAGCACGTTCGTGACCGGTTCGTCGGTGAATCCCGCGGCGACCATCGCCGCCCTGGCTCTCAGGGCCACGGAACGGCTGATCGACCAGCGTCGGAATCAACGGGCGCCGGTTTGATTGCCATGGCCCCCCTGACGCAGGCCCAGGCAGCCGGATTCAGCGCGCTGTGCAACGTGATCCTGCCGGCCAACGGTCAAATGCCGGCCGCGGGAACCCTGGAACTGGCAGAGCGGGAGCTGGCACTGGTGCTGAAGTTGCGGCCCGGATCGGAAGCGGCGCTCTTGCGGCTGCTGGCGCAGTGTCCGGAAACCGTGACGCCAGGTTGGTTCGATGACTGCACCAGGGAATATCCGGAAGACTGTCGGCAGGTGGTGATTCTCGTTTGCGGCGCCTATTACCTGCACCCCGAGGTACGGCGGATACTGAAATATCCCGGGCAACAAGCCCTGACGTTGCCGAGGGGCGGATTCGGCCAGGAAGAACTGGTCATCGAGATGATGTCGGGACCGAAACGCTATCGTCCCGCAGACTGAAATCGCGGGTCAAACCGTAACAGCCGCTTCAGACCGACGCATGCCTCCAGCGATTCGATCGGCCAGAAGTCGCATACGGGCGACGTGATGCCGGGACTGCATCCGCATCAGCAGGTCCATGCTGACAACGAAGCATTTCAATACGCAGCGCCTTTTGCGGTGACAGTGCCGCCCCGCCACCCGGCAAGGCCGGGGACGTAGCCCGGCGCACTCCGGAGGCCCCCACACGAAAGGGAGCCGGCGGGTGTCGCCTTCATGGCAGGCGTTTTCCCTACAC
Organism: Candidatus Poriferihabitaceae bacterium; assembly: GCA_965213885.1. Classification (GTDB taxonomy): domain Bacteria; phylum Pseudomonadota; class Gammaproteobacteria; order Arenicellales; family Poriferihabitantaceae; genus VYFG01. Next base: position 471,527 of record OZ243919.1, on the reverse strand, counting down.
TTTTGCCACGCCGATCATGCCGTCCCGGGTGACCAGACCGGCTAATTCGGGTTCCGCCAGGTGCCCTGTTCCGGCGGGCCGCTCCGGGAGTACGAGAAAGCGCAGCTCGGCGGTGGAATCGTGTACCCGGACCCTCTGCTCTTCCGTCAGCGACAGGCCGAATTCCGCCAGTACCGTGCGGGGCTCCCGCACCACCCTTGCGCGATATTCCCTGGCCTTGTACCACGCCGGGGGACGCCCCAGCAGGGCCCGGGGATAGCAGGAGCAAAGCGTACACACCACGACGTGGTGGGTTGCCGGCGTATTCTCCAGCACCCGCAGCTCCGCCGTTCCCGGGTCCAGCCCGATGCCCGCTATCGCGGCGTTGGCGTCCGTGAGCAGTCGCCGCCTGAACCCGGCGTCGATCCAGGCGCGGGCCACCACCCGGGCGCCATGGGTGGAAGGATCCACCATTTCGATGGACGCGATCATGTCATGGAGTTCCGCCCTGGAATACAGGCCACGCTCAATCAGCAGTTCGTTCAGCGCCAGGCCCAGAAACTGGTGATAGGTCCCGGGTGGCGGATGATCCGGTCGGGACGGTGAGCGGGAATGGTCGTGGGTCATGCCGGGCAGGCGTCAGGCTTCAGGCCGATCCCGAACGGGATCATCGGCGGGTTCGAGCCAGTGCTGGTGGATCTCGATCTCCAGCGTGTCATGTGGCGGCCCTTCATAGCGCGGCCAGAGCGACGTCTGATCCAGCCGGACACGATAGACCGGCACCCTGGCCGGCGCGGTATGGCCAAGCGCCGCCTCTTCCGGCAATGCTTCCGACCCGAGCACTTCGGTGACAATACCGACCCGGTCCATGACGTACCCGGGAACACGGTGATGGCCGGCAAGATCGCGGCGCAATATCCTGACGATGTCCCCTGCATGAAAACTCATGACACCGTTGCCGCCAGGTGCCGGATCCGGGCCTCCAGTTCCTCCCGGGACACCAGCTTCCGGCGGACGGCGATTTCCGCCGCACAGGCCGCCCAGCGTTCATAGTATCCGAGTCTTGCGTACTCTTCCGGGGTCAGGGCTTCGATGCCGGCGCGCAACTCGGCCCAGTCCGATATCACACCCCTGGCGCGCATCAGATTCACCATGGCGTCGATGCGCTGTTCCCAGAACGAGATTTCATGGTCTGCCTGATCCACGGAACCGGCTGGAGTGCCGCCAAGATCATGGGGGCGGGGTCGGGGGACTGTCATGCAATGATTATTGACACGGTTTGTTGGCAATGCAAGGTGCTTCGGTTTTGCGACGCGCATTGTGTCCCGGCCGGACAGCAGGCAAAATCCATCCGTATCTTCCCACCGGATCGATCATGGCAATCAGAGAGATTCTGCAGATCGGGCACCCTGTCCTGGCGGCCCGTGCCGAGGAGGTGGAGCCGGATGCCATTGTCAGCCCCGAGGTGCAGGGCTGGGTGGATGACCTGATCGACACGATGCGTCATGCCGACGGCGCCGGCATCGCCGCCAACCAGGTGGGCATACCCTACCGGCTGTTCACGGTAGCGGTTGGCAACAATCCCCGCTACCCCTACAAGCCGCCGATTCCGCTGACGGTTCTGATCAACCCGGAAATCCGGTTCCTGTCGGACAGAACCTATGACGGCAACGAGGGCTGCCTGTCGGTACCCAACCTGCGCGGTACGGTGTCCCGGCACCTGGAGATCGGCGTGAGCGGCTACAATCGGGAGGGCGAACCCGTGTCGTTCGAAGTCAGGGGATATTCGGCCGGGACCTGGCAACACGAACTGGACCACCTTGACGGCATCCTGTTTCCGCATCGGGTCACCGATCCCAGGACGTTCTGTTCCTGGCCCGTGTTCGTCGAATACCACCAGCCGGCGTTTGCCGAGTATGTCCGTGGCCTGGTGGAGGAATGGGGAGCCTGATGCCGTCATCACTGGTCGTTGGCGTCACCCATCTGGTCCAACCGCCATTCAAGCCGGAAATGGCGGCCCTCGGCAGCGACATCGAGGTGGTTCATTTCAACACCCGGGACGAAGCGGCGTTCGACTCCGGGGAACTGCAGCGGCTCGATGTTTTCCTGGTCTGGACGCCGCGTATCACCACGGCCACCATCGACCATCTCAGGAACTGCCGGATTCTCGTCCGTTACGGCGTCGGCTACGACAAGGTCGATCGAAAGGCACTGTCCCGGGCTGGAATCGCGTTTTCGAACAACCCGGAATATGGCCCGGAGGACGTGGCGGACACCGCCATGGCCATGCTGCTGGGGCTGCAGCGGAGAATCATCGAGCACGACAGGGCCGCACGGGGTTACCGGAACAGCTGGCAGGAAAACCATCTCAGCCCCATGCATCACTCGAACCAGTGTACCGTCGGCGTGGTGGGCGTGGGCCGTATCGGCATCAGCGTGATCAACCGGCTGAAGCCGTTCGGCTATCGTGTACTCGGCTATGATCCGTACATCAGCAACGGTCTCGCCCGGGCCGTTGGCATCACCCGGATGCCGGACCTGGCGTCCCTGTTCGCGGAATGCGACATGGTGACATTGCATTGCCCGCTTACGGAAGAAAGCCGCGGGATGATCACGCCGGAGTTGCTGGCGCTGTCACAGCCGGGTCTTGTTCTGGTCAATACCGCGCGGGGAAACCTGATCCAGGGACTCGACATGATCGAGGACGGACTGAGAAGTGGTCAATTGGCCGGGGTGGGACTCGATGTCCTGCCCGATGAACCCCCGGTGCCCCATCCTCTGGTGGATGCCTGGCGACGGGATGAGGACTGGTTGCGCGGTCGATTGGTCATTACGCCGCACAATGCCTTTTATTCCGATCACTCGATGGCGGAATGTCGCTACCAGGCCGCGGAAACCGCCCGGCTGTTTCTCGCGGAGGGCGTTCATCGAAACAGCGTACCGGACTGATCCGGGCATGGAAGACGTCAGGGCGGGTCGCGCCGTGCGCGGAAGGACCCATGGTCGGCCGGGCCGGCATCGGTGCGGGTTACCCGGGTCACCCCGGCCTGTGCGGGACCCTGCCGCAGCCAATTCTCCAACGTGTCCACCGCCCGGCCGTCGCCATGGGCTTCGACCTCCACCCGGCCGTCCGGCAGGTTCCTGACCCACCCCGTCAGACCCAGGCGTTCCGCCTGCCTGACCGTGGCGTAGCGGAAACCGACGCCCTGCACCCGGCCTTCGATGAGGTACCTGTGGCGGGCGATCACGCCGCGTCGTTGCCGCGGGCCGCCCTGTTCAGCCAGTCGGCGACATATTCGCCCAGGCTGGACTCGACGTACATCTGGTAGCACCGGCCGGGTTCCAGCGGCAGGAGGACGGCACGGGCCCGGGCGAACGCACAGGTGGCGCAATGACCGGGGCCGAAGCGGTCCGGGCACAGATCCATGGAGATGCCCTGGCACAGCACATCCATCACACCTTCACCTTCCACGCGGAATACCGCGTACTGATCGGTGACCAGCGTGGCGACCGCATGGTACTCACTGAATCCCCTGTTGAGCCGCGGCGCCAGCGCTCTATCCGCTTCGTCCTGGGATGAGTACAGCCAATGATCCGGAGATAGTTGCATCAAATGCCTGTGGCCGTCGGTCGTCAAGTGACCGGTTTTCGCCGGCAGTGTCATGCCGAGCACCTCCGCCAGGGCGGAGCAGCCGTCCCTGTCCGACCGGATATCGATCAGGCAGCAATCCACCCCGGTCACCGCAACATCGTAGCCGCTCAACTTTTCATCCTCTCGCCCCTGGGGTCGATGAACGCCGGCCGGGTGATTTCCGCTTCCATGGTACGCTCCAGCCCGGAAATCACGATGGTTTCCCCCAGGCGCCGGTGTCCACCCTTCAGCAGGGCCAGGCAAATCGACCGCTCGAGGTTCGGGCTGTAGCACGAGGCGGTGACATGTCCCTGAAAATTCGGTCGGGATTCGCTGCCCGGCTGAATCAGCGCACTGCCCTCGGCCGGCACAAAGGAGGCGTCCCCGGGCAGCAGACCGACCACCTGCTGGCGATCAAGGGCGTCGTTCGCCAGATCGCGGACAAGGGTGCGCCTGCCGATGAAATCCGCCTTGTCCATGTCGACCACCCATCCCATGCCGGCGTCGAAGGGGTTGGTGATATTGTCGCCTTCACTGCCGGCGGAGATGAACCCCTTCTCGATGCGCAGTACGGCGCTGGTCTCGGAGCCCACGGGGGTAATGTCATAAGACTCTCCGGCTTCCATCAAGGCCTCCCACACCCGCAGGGCATCCCGACGACGGACGTTGACCTCGAAGCTGAGTTCGCCGGTATAGCTGACCCGCGCCACCCAGGCATCGGCTCCGGCCACCCGGCCCGACCGTAATGCCAGGAAGGGGAATTTTTCGGGGTTGAGATCGATGTCCGTTCCGGCCCGGGTCAGGACAGCGCGCGCCTTCGGACCGCAGACGCAGATGTTCGCCCATTGGTTGGTGACAGGCGTGACATAGACCTGCCAGCGGGGAAATTCCACCTGGAGCAGGCGCTCCAGATGCGCATGGACCTCGTCCGCGGTACCGGTTCCTGTGGACATCATCCAGCGCTGCTCATCCAGGCGGAACGTGACGCCATCATCCAGCAGGCGGCCGTCCTCGTGCAGCATGAGGCCGAACTTGCCCTGGCCTGGTTCGAGCTTCCGCCAGCGATTGGTGTACACCAGCTCCAGCAGTTTCACCACGTCCCTGCCGAACAGTTCAAACTTGCCCAGGGGAGAGCCGTCGTAGATGCCGGCGCCCGTGCGCACCGCTCTGGCTGCACGCCATATGGCCTCCTCGTCGCTTTCGCCCGGACGCGGGTACCAGAACGGCCGGCGATAGTTGGCGCCGGCCTCATTCATCCGGGCGCCCTCGCGGATATGCCACGGCGTCAGCGGCGTTCGGCGGATGGGGATGATCAGTTCGCCGGTTTCGAACCCGCCAACGGCGCCGAAGCTGATCGGCGCCACCGGGGGGCGGAACGTGGTGGTGCCCACATCCCCGGGGGGCCTGGACAGTTGCGCGGCGAGGTAGCCGATGACATGCGTGTTGCCGGACTTGCCCTGGTCGGTTGCCATGCCGGCGGTGGTATAGCGCTTGACATGTTCCACCGAGGTATAGTTCTCCCTCAGCGCCAGGTCGATATCCGCCGTAGTGACGTCATTCTGGAGGTCAATGAAGGTCTTGGAGCCGGCGGGACTGTGGACCATGGACCAGTCCGCCTCGATCTCCAGTGCAGGTTCACTGTCGGCGCTGAAGGCCGGCATCGGTGGTGCGCTCCGTCCCAGTGCCGCCACCGCCTCATTCGCGGCATCCAGGCCCTGCTGCAGACAGGCCACCAGGGAAAACGCTCCCGCGGCGGCGCCGACTGTCCGCTCTTGCTGCACCGCCTCCCCGGGCACGAAGCAGGCGATGGATTCGTCATAGCGCGGTCTGGCCCCGGACTGGGAATGCAGTTGCACGGATGGATTCCAGCCACCGGAAGTGCACAGAACGTCGCAGCGATGGTGTTGTGCATGGGTGCCCCGGACTGTCTGTGAGCTGACGCCGGACAGGGCGGTCCGGCCGGATACACCGGTGATCCGCCGGCCGGTCAATACCGGGATGCCGAGTTCCCCTGCCCGCGCAAGCAGAGCCTCAGGCGGCGTGATGCGCTGGTCCAGCAACACGGGGATATCCACGCCGGCCTGTCTGAGCGCGAAGGCGGCGGCATAGGCACCGTTGTTGTTGGTGGCAACCACTACCGCACGACCCGGTCTGACGCCATATTGGTGGCAGTAGGTCGCGGCGGCGGAGGCGAGCATCACCCCCGGCCTGTCATTGCCCGGAAAAAGCAGGGGGCGCTCAACCGCGCCGGTGGCCAGGATGACCCGCCCCGCCCGGATCCGCCACAGCCGTTCCGCGACCCAGGCGGTATCCGGACCGCGCTCCACCACGGTGAGCAGGTTGTGGTCATAGTAACCGGCAACCAGCGACCGGGGCAGCCTGAGAACGTTCGGCAGGGAGTCCAGCCGCTCGGCGACCTCCCGGGCCCAGACATCCCCTGCCCTGCCGTCGACCGGGCACGGCAGGTTCAGAAGGCTTCCGCCGGGCTGTTCGCCGTCATCCACCAGCATGACGCGGATATCCGCCCCGGCCGCGGCCAGCGCAGCGGCCAGCCCGGCGGGCCCCGATCCGACGATCAGCAGATCGCAGTGGTGATAACGTCGTTCGTAATGCCCCGGATCCCGGGCGACCGGATTGTTTCCGAGGCCTGCGAAGCGGCGGATGACGCGGGCATACTCCTTCCACGGGCGCCACATGAAGGTCTTGTAGTAGAACCCGGCGGGGAACAGCGGTGAAAGCAGGGAATTGACCGCGCCCAGGTCGAAACCCACCGAGGGCCAGCAGTTGATGCTGCGAGCGGCCAGGCCGTCGACCAGGGGTAACCGGGTGGCCTGTACATTGGGTTCGTCCCGCGGGTGCAGCAACTGCACCAGCGCATTGGTTTCCTCGATGCCGGCGCCCATGACGCCCCGGGGACGGTGATACTTGAAGCTGCGCCCGACCAGCCGCACGCCGTTGGCCAGCAACGCCGAGGCCAGGGTGTCGCCATGGCATCCCGTGTATTGCCGGCCGTTGAACGTGAAAGTCAGCCGGGTGTTCCGGTCGATCAGGCCGCCCCGGGGCAGCCGCATGGGCTCAGCCATCGGCATCTCCGGAACTTTCCGGCCGCCTGATGGCGTGGGTCACCGTGTGCCGCTCGATTTCGAACCAGCGTTCGCAGCCACGGAAATGCCACCAGCGTTCCCGGACCCAGCCCTTGTTGTTGGTGTTGTTGTACAGGTAGTCCTGCCAGGCGACATCATCCAGGTCCGCGGGGGACGGTGGCCGCATTCGCGCCGCGTCGCCGCCGCAGACGAACTCGTGTTCGTTTCGCTCTCCACAATGCGGGCAGGGAATCAGCAGCATGTCATCGATTGGCGGAGACGCCGCCCTCCGGAATCAGGTGTCCGTTGCTGAAACGGCTCAACTCATAGGCCGCTGCTAGTGGGTGGGGTTCATCCCGCGCAATGAGGTGGGCGAACGTCCGCGCCGCTGCCGGGGTGGTCTTGAACCCGCCGGACCCGGCAAGATCCACGTAAAATCCCTTCAGGTCGGTGCGGGAAATGACCGGGCTGCCGTCATAGACCATGTCCAGCATACCGGCCCAGTGGCGCAGCAGTTTCAGCCGGCGAAAACTGGGGAACACCTCCAGCATCGCGGTGGTGGCGTCCTCGATGATGGGAAACGTCCCCCGCTGGGCATAGGACGGATAGGGGTCGCAGCCCTGGCCCACCACGATCTCCCCCTTGTCGGACTGCATGAGGTAGGTGCCGAAATAGCTGCGGATCACCACGATCTCGTCCAGCACCGGCTTGATGGGTTCGGACACCCAGGCCTGAAGCGGCTGGGTGACGATGGGCAGCCGGATGCCTGCCATGCCGGCGACAACACTGCCGTGGCCCGCCACCGCCATGCCCACCTTGTCCGCATGAATGACGCCGCGGGTGGTTTCGACACCGGCTACCCGGCCGTTTTCCCTGAGTATGTCGATGACCTCGCAGTTCTGGATGATATCCACCCCGCGGGCGTCGGCGGACCGGGCGAAACCCCAGGCCACGGCGTCGTGCCGCACCATCGAGGCCCGGGGCTGGTACACCGCGCCGTGAATGGGCATGCGCATGTCTTCGGGGGGGTCGAAGATCGGGATACGGCGTCTGACCTCGTCGAGTCCGATGACGCGGTAATCCGCGCCATAGATATGCATCGTGTTGGCCATCTGCATGGCGATGCGGTTCACTGCGGAACTCTGGATGAAGGTGATCATCCCGCGCTCATTGGCCATGACATTGAAATTGAGTTCGCGGCTCAGCTGCCGATAGAGATCCAGCGAATGCTCATGAAACGGAACGCTGGCCTCGCGGAGAAAATTCGATCGCACGGTCATGGTGTTGCGGCCGGTGTTGCCGCCGCCGATCCAGCCTTTCTCCAGTACCGCAATATTGGTCATGCCATGCTCCCTGGCAAGGTAATGCGCGGCGCCGAGTCCATGTCCGCCGCCACCGATGATGATGATATCGTAACGGGCTTTCGGCGTGGGGCTGCGCCAGGCGCGCTGCCAGTTCCGGTGGTGGCTCAGGGCATTGCGGGCCAGGCTGAAAATGGAATACCGCTGCATGCACCGAAATTAGCACAGCATCGCAAACCCGTCATCCGCTGTGATGACGTATATCGAATTGCTATGTGTCGGCCGATGAGCCGGCGTTGACGAGTTCGAGATGGGCCGCCCAGCGAGATTCCAGCGCTGCGGCAACATGGGCCGGGATCATGACTCCCGAGCCCTGGATGCGCCAATGCATCTCATCCAGTGGCGATCCGTCGAGATCGTCCACGGACAGAGGCGGGGTTGCGTCCGTATCGAGCAACCGGGAGAACGCGATCTCTACGCAACGGCTGCTTTTTCCCTGCTTGCGTTTCTCCGGGTCCCAGTGTGGTGTAAGGTATGCGCCGCTGACCGCAGAGCCCGAAGCGATGATTCCCCGGGGCGAAACCCCCAGCCTGATGAGGAATACCCTGTCACCTGGACAGATGGATTTCGACAGCATGCCCCAGGAAGTGACGGCGGGCTGACCGGATTCGAGGCAGCGCAGCAACGTGGTGCGTTCCCGCCAGGGGGCGCGCCGCGGATTCCAGGCCAGAAGGTAGGTGATCATGCAGTCGTTACGATTGGCGGTAGCCGTAGAGCGATGTTAGGTGATGAAGTGGGAATGGCGGTCATCGCCGTGGTGGCACTTGTCGCCGGGCTGCTGCGTGGATTTACCGGTTTCGGCGGTCCCGCATTCATCATCGCCATTCTGACCATCTTCTATCCACCGATCATGATCGTTGGCAAGGTGCTGATCGTGGATTTCGCCGCCAGTACCTTCCTGTTCCGCTCATGCTTTCATCGGATTCAATGGAAACCGACCCTCTATCTGGTGATCCCGAGCATGCTGTTGATGCCGGTCGGTCAGTGGCTGCTGCTGGTGATGGATTCACAGACCCTGGCCCGGGGAATCGCCATCACGATCCTGTTGACCAGCCTGATGATGCTGGGGGGCTGGCGATACCGGAAGCGCCCGGGCCTGGCCGGCATGGTGCTCATCGGCAGCTTCAGCGGCATCATTTTCGGTGCCAGTTACATTGCGCTGGTGACCGTCACGGCGATTCTGCTGGGTCCCTGGAATCACGTGGAGGCACGAACCCTGATTGTTTCCTGGGCCTTCATGGTGCAGATCTGGTTCGCATTCATCGCCGTCTACGCGGGAACATTGGGGAGCGGCGATCTGCTGATTGCATTGCCCGGTGCGGTGTTGTATCTGGTCGGCACCTGGCTCGGGGCCCGCATGTTCGGCAGGGCGGGGGAGAAGCAGTACAGAAATGCGGCATTGGTGGTACTGGTTGGTCTCTCCCTGGCGGGGTTGGTTCAATGAAAGCCGGGAGCACACCTAGCCGCCAAGAAGCGTCTCGAAGGGGAAGCGGGAAAGCGCCACCGGGCCGGATTCCGTGATCAGGACCTGCTCTTCCAGCTTGATGCCGTCCGGACCGCCGGTTTCTCCGATATAGCTTTCCACACAAAGGGTCATGCCCGGTTCGATCACGATATCACCCTCTCCCCGGTCTTCCAGTATTTCGAGTTGGTAACAGTTCGGCCATTCGTCGCAGAGCCCGACTCCATGGGCGACGAAGGCGTAGCTGTTCATCCTGTATTCGGCCGGCACGGCAAAGGACCGTTCCGCAATCTCCCGCAGCGTCCTGCCCGGTTGCAGCAGGTCCGTGTTGTGCGCCAGTTCTTCCCTGGCCAGTGAATACATCGCCCTTTGCCGCGCCGTCGGCGTGCCCGGCTCGCAGAAAAACGTTCGCGAAATATCCGCGCAGTATCCGAATGGCCCGATGATGTCGGTATCGAAGGCGACCACCTCCCCGGCCTGCACGGGTCGATCCGATGCCTCCTGCAGCCAGGGATTGGTGCGTTGACCCGATGTCAGCAGGCGGCATTCAAGCCACTCGCCGCCGAATTCAAGATTGTTGCCGCCCAGAATACTCCAGAGATAATTCTCCGTGACGCCGGGGCTCAGCGCGTCCTGCATTCTTTGCATGCCAACTTCCGTGACGGCCAGCGCCACCCGCATGCAGTCCACCTCTTCGGTCGACTTGATGGCCCGAATCCGCTCCATGGGTTCCTGGGCTTCGCAAACCGAATAGCCCCTGGATTCCAGTGCCCGCAGCAGCGCCGGTTCGCAGTGATCCATTGCCAGCCTGTGACCGCCGGCACCGTAGCTGTTGACGAGGTCTTCGATTTCACCGATCCAGCGGGCGATGTTTCCGTCGATATCCGAGCCGCCCGTTGCACCGCGGCAGGAAATCCGGTCACGCACTTCGCCGACCAGACCGGAGCCCTCGGTGAGATGGCGCCAGTGCGGCTTTTCGAAAAACACCACCGGCCCATGGGCACCGATAAAGCAGTAGCGGTCACGGAAGTGCAGGGAAAACACCGGCATGGTGCTGGTGCCGGTGGCGTAGCGGATATTGACCGGGTCATACAGCACCACCCCGGCAAACCCGGACGCATCGATCATTTTCCGCACCTGTGCGAGGCGGTATTGCCACAGTGCGTGGATATCGATGGACCAGGATTGATCATCCACCATACTGCGGTACAGATTCAGCGCGGCCTGCATTCGCTGGTCCGGCGACTCATGAGGGGCGGGGCGGGGTAATTCCAGGGGATCGTTCATGGCAGGTTCTGTTCTTTGAAATGGGACCTGTGATGTATGGTATCGTTGACAAGGATATCTTGTCTTTCGGGATCGGTGTGAATTGAATCGTATCGGCGACGCACCTGCCGTTTCGCCTGCCAATGCTCGTCAAGCGGGGGAAAGGAGAGCGGTATTGCGACCCGGGAGCCCTGACGTCGACATCTCCCGGCTTACGGAAGAGAACAGCCGGTTAGGGCAAATCATCGATGCCCTGCCGGCCATGACCGGCTATGTGGACCTCAATCAGCGCATCGTCTTCGCCAACCGCCAATTGGAGACCTGGTATTGCCTGGACCGGGATGACCTGATCGGCATGTCGTTGCGGGATCTCTTTTCCGACGAGCACTACCATACGGTGGAAACCCTGCTGGAACAGGTGCTTTCCGGGAAAGAGGTCAGCCAGGAAAGCACGATCACCTATCCGGATGGCGTCTGCCGTGATGTGCATCTCAATTACATTCCTGATGTGCAGGACGGCCGGGTCCTGGGCTATTTTTTCCTGGTCAGGGACATCAGTATCCGCAAACGCGCGGAACGGGAACTGCGCCAGGCCTATGAGAAGCTGGATGACCGGATACAGCGCGCCACCAAAGCCCTTGAATGCAGCAACAGAGAACTCCGGGAAGAGATTCGTATACGACGTGAAACCGAGGAGCAGCTCCGGGCGAGCCAGGAATGGCTGAACGAGGCACTCGAATCGATGACGGATGGATTCTTGCTGTTCGACAGCGATGGGTGTCTGGTTGCCTCCAACTCCCGTATCATGGATCTGTTTCCGAGTATCCGGGATCAGCTGAATTCGGGGGTATCGTTCAGGAAGCTGTTGCGCATCAGCGCCGAGGCAGGGGAAGTGCGCGAAGCGGTCGGTCGCGTGGATGAGTGGCTCGAAGAGCGCATGGCGGATTACTCGAATCAGCAGGGTTCCGTGGAAGTTCAGCTTTCCGATGGCCGATGGATACTGGCCACCGATCGGCGGACCCGAACCGGAGGTGTGGTCGGTCTCAGAACCGATATTACAGACCGGGTGCAGGCTGAAGAAAAGATCAGACAACAGCAGGAGCAAATGGCGGCGGTTCTGCGCCGCGCTTCCATGGGAGAGATGGCATCCGCCCTGGCGCATGAACTCAGCCAGCCGCTGACGGCGATCACCTACTATGCCCGGGGCTCTCTCCGGCGCCTGGAAAATTGCCGGGACCGGTTTCCGGAAGTGGTCGACGCCCTTGAGAAGTCCACCAGGGAGGCTGATAGGGCAAAAGCCATCCTCAGCCACGTCAGCGAATTCGTGCGGGATTCCGTGCCATCCGTCAACGAGCACGACATGGTCGAAATCGTGAATGCGGTTTTCGAACTCGCCGAGGCCTCATTGCGTCGAAACGGAATCAAGTGGCGCAAGAATCTGCCGAATGCCGCGGTCCTTGTACAGGTGAACCGAATCGAGATGGAGCAGGTGCTGTTCAACCTGATCCGGAACAGTATCGACTCCCTGAAACAGGCGCCGGGACATGATCGCTGCCTGTCGGTGAGTGTGGTTCACGATTCGCGCAACGGATGCGAGGTCAGCGTTTCCGACAATGGATGCGGTATCAGTGATGCCATTATCTGCAGGCTGTTCGAACCGTATGTCACCACCAAGGACTCCGGTCTGGGCATGGGCCTGTCCATCAGCCGGACCATCGTTGAGTCCCATGGAGGCCGTTTGCGGGTGGATGAAGGTTTCACCACCGGTGCCAGATTGCGATTCAATCTGCCCGATGCGCGGATCGATGGTGCATGAAGGGAACTGTCTACATCGTCGATGACGACGCCGGGGTACGAGACAGCGTGTGCTACCTGATGGAGTCGGTGGGACTGAAAACACGCCTGTACGCCTCAGCCCCCGAATTCCTGGACGGTTATGATCACACCGGTCCCGCATGTCTTCTGCTGGACCTGCGGATGCCGGGATACAGCGGGCTGGAGACCCAGGAACTGATTCGCGCCCGGGGTATCGACATACCGGTGATCATCATGACCGGCCACGGCGATGTGCCGGCAGCGGTCCGGGCGATGAAACTCGGGGCCCTGGACTTTCTGGAAAAGCCCTGCAGTGACCAGGCGCTTCTCGACAAGGTCCAGGGGGCGATTGAATCCGATGCCCGCAAGCGGAGCGAACTCGAGGAGGCGAACATGTTGCGGACATCCCTGTCCCGTCTCAGCGACAGGGAACGGGAAGTCATGGCATTGGTGGCGACCGGCAAGTCCAACCGCGAGACCGCACGTTTGCTCTGCGTGAGTCCCAAGACCATCGAGACGCATCGGGCAAATCTGATGCGGAAGCTGGGCGCGGAATCGCTGGCCGACGTGGTCAGACTCGCGATCCTTGCTGGTCTAGTGGAAAACAGAAACCCGAACTCGGGAATGCAGCCATGAAAATAGAAGTAAATCCCCTGATGCCGAACTTTGGTGTGGAGGTCGCTGGCGTCGATCTGTCCAGACCATTGTCACCGGATCAGTTTGACCAGATCCGCCAGTTGTACGACCGGCATTCGCTGCTGCTGTTCCGGCAGCAGAATCTGACACCCGAGGATCAGGCCCGCATCAGCCACTACTTCGGCCTGCCCAAGATCGAAACCCGCAAGCAATTCAATTTCCGCGAGGTTCCCGAAGTGTCCACGGTCGGTAACATCGCGGATGATGACGGAAAGCCTCTGGCCTTCTTTGCCCGGGGAGGATTCGGATGGCATACCGACGGGTCCGCCGCCTGTCATGTCAATGCCGCCACGCTGCTGTATGCGGTGGAGGTTCCCCGTAAGGGCGGAGACACCCTGTTTCTGAGCACGGCGGAAGCCTGGGACGCTTCCCCCCCCGAGTTGCAGGACGCCCTCAGGGACATCAGTGTCCTCGCCAGCTTTCACGCACACAATGATCCATTGCTCGAGACGGATCCGGATTCCTTTATTCCCCTGACGACCCTTGAGCGGGAGGCCTTGCCGTCGGTCTGGCACCGGGTGGTCCAGACCCATCCCGTGACCGGCCGTACGGTCTACTATCTCAATTTCGACCCGCTTCAGTTGTCCGGCGTGGACGACGACACCGGCAGGGCACTACTGCAACAGGCACTGGAAATCGCCAGCCATCCGGACCGTGTGTATCGCCACCGGTGGACACCGGGTGAACTGATCATCTGGGACAATCATGCCATGCTGCACAGTGGTACGCCGACGCATATGTACGAATCAGACCGGCGCCTGATGCTGCGTTCCTTCGTCTACACCAGGCCCACCGAGCGGCCCCTGCCGAACTACGAGGAAGTCAGTCGGATCTTCTGGCCTGACGACCATGCAATCAGCGTGTCGGAAGTATTCCCCAATTGAGACGCCGCGGCCGGTTCCGGTACGACGCGTCGGGGTTCAGAGCAATCCTGCGGCGCCCAAACTGGATCCGCCATCGACGAACATCGTCTGGCCGGTGACGTAACCGTTCTCCGGCGCCATGAAGAATGCCACGGCCCGGGCGATGTCCTCCACTGTGGCGATTCTTCCCATGGGGATCCTGTTTTCCTTCATCCGCCGGACATCGCTGCCCGGCGGGTTGTTCCGGTTGAAAAAATCCGTATCCACCGGTCCGGGCGCAACGCAGTTGGCTGAAATGCCGTATCTCGCCAGTTCCAGAGACCATGTCCGGGCGGCGCTGATCATGGCCGCTTTGGCCGCACCATAGGCGGTCCTGGTCGAAAAGCCGAGGGCAAGTTCGCTGGAGACATTGACGATGCGCCCATAACCCTGGGCCTTCATGCCCGGGAGAACCGCCCTGACCAGTTGGATGGCGCTGTAGAAATTCACTTCCAGGACCCGGTCCACCGTCATGAGGTCGATCTCCTCCAGCAACTCGGGGCCGGGGTCCCCGACATTGTTTACCACGCCATTGATCTCCTCTTTCCGGGGCAGTTGTTGACAGATTCGGGAAACGGCTGCGCGGTCAGCGAAGTCCACTTCGATGAATTCGCCAGGGAATGCATCCGCCGGGCACTGGCGGCCCAGCCCGATGATGTCATGCCCGTCCCGCCCGAGCTGCTCGGCACACGCCCTGCCGATGCCCCGGGCAGCGCCGCTGATCAAGGTTACGGGACGTGTGTTGCGTGGATTGGACAAGAGACCGGATGAAGTTTGCCAAGTGGCATTATGCGTCAGATCCTGGTGAAAGATGAAACGGCCCGGTTCAGGGTTTTCCCTGAGTGGAACCCGGACATTACTGTATGGGACTTCGGCCCGAATCCGATTATTCTATTCCTGCCAACCGGATTGGCCGAAAAGGACGGCCAATCATAGAATATCCAATAATTCGGGAATGTGCGATGAATCAAATGACACCAATGGTGGCCTATGACGGATATCACAAGGCCATCCGACCGGAAGAAGACGCTGAACTGACCCATGTCGGGCCGGGCACGCCGTGTGGGGAGTACTTCCGTCGTTTCTGGATCCCGGTGGTGATGACCGGCGAGATTACCGACCTTCCGCTCCGCATCCGGGTCCTCGGGGAAGATCTGGTGGCCTTCAGAACCCGCGACGGTGATTATGGCCTGCTGCATCTGCATTGCAGCCATCGTAACGCCTCTCTCGAATTTGGCGTGGTTGAGGAGTGCGGTTTGCGTTGCTGCTACCATGGGTGGCTGTACGGAACGGATGGGACGGTGCTGGAGACACCGGGGGAGCCTGCCGGCAGTACGCGTAAGGACTCGGTCATGCATGGCGCCTATCCGGTCATCGAATACCATGGCCTGCTGTTCGCCTACATGGGCCCCCCCGACAGGAAACCGGATTTCCCCCGTTTCGATACAACCATGTTGCCGGACGTGGAGCTGGTGCCGTACTGCATACACTATCCCTGCAACTGGCTGCAGGTCTGTGAAAACACCATGGATCCATACCATACGGTCTTCCTGCATGCCCGGGTAACGGATGTGCATTTCGGATCCACCTGGGGCACGATGCCCGAAGTGGTGTTCCATCGCAGGGATGAGAAAATCTGGGCGACACTGACGTATCGGATCGACGACATGATCTGGGTGCGATCCCAGGAAACGATCTTGCCGTCCTTCAGCCAGGTGGGTGCCTTCTGGGAAGAGGGAAAGGACGAAAAGCACTTTCGCAGGGCCAGCATCACCAAGTGGACCATTCCCCATGATGACAGGCATTGCATGATCATCGCCTGGCGCAGCTTCGGTCCGGGGATCGATCCTGAAGGGACTCATGGAGACCGCTCCAAATGCGGCAAGCAGAGCGTGGACTTTGAAGGGCAGACCGGTGTCGAAAGTTACGAATATCGCCAGCGGCATCCCAATGATTATGAAGCCCAGGTATCCCAGGGCCTGATCAATGCCCATGCGGCGGAAAACCTGGGCGTAACCGATGCGGGGCTGATTCAGCTCAGGCGACAGTTGCGCAAGGGGATCCGTACCGTGCAGGAAGGCGGCGACCCGTCCCCGCTGACCCGGGTCGGGGATGAGTGGATGACTCATGTGCAGGACACGGTGTTGCCCATACCGCCGCGGGATGACATGGACGACGGGCAACTGATGAAAGAGGTAACGGATGCTGTCATGGCCGTTGTGTTCGGCGGTGACCGATACAGCGGCCGGGAACGGGCCGACCATATCCGGAAGGAGCTGAGTAAAATTCCTCTGGATCCGAGATTCATCGGCTAGTATTCAGGTCCGCCCATACCATGAAAGTACGCTGGGAACTATTGCTGATACCGGGATTCCTGATCACGGTCTCGCTCATCCTGGCTTCGCAGTATGTGTTTCTGCAAGGCAGTTTCCACCGGGACCTGGGACTTGGTCGTCTGTCAGATGCGATGAGCCTCGGCAACTACTTCAAGTTCTTTTCCGATTCGTTTTACCTGAATACGCTCTGGGTCACGATCAAGACGTCGGCGCTGTCAACGCTGTTCACCATTCTGCTGGGCTTCCCCGTGGCCTACCTGATCGCCCGGATGCGGTCCCGCTGGTCGATGTTCCTGCTGGCCGGCGTCGTGGTGGCGACGTTCGTCACCATCGTGATCAAGGTGTTCGGCCTGATCATCATTTTCTCCGCCGACGGCTGGCTGAACCGGTTTCTCATGGGGGTTGGAATTGTCGATCGGCCCTATACCATCATCGGCAACGAGACCGGGGTGGTGGTCGGGCTGATGCACTTCACCCTCGGATTCGGCGTGTTGCTGCTCTACAGCGTGATCCAGACGATTCCCCGGTCGTACGAGGACGCGGCGCAGATTCATGGCGCCAACCGGTGGCGGATGCATTGGCGGATCATGCTGCCGCTGAGTCTGCCGGGCATCACCGTCGGCGCGCTGATGATCTTCAACATGAGCATGGGTGCCTTCACGTCGGCGGCGCTGCTGGGCGGCGGCAGGGTCTTTACCCTGCCGGTACTGATCCAGCGAACGGTCATGATGGAGATCAAGTACGCCATGGCAGGTACGCTGGCGGCGGTGCTGCTTGTATCGGTCATCCTGATCAATCTGCTGTCCATTTTCCTTCTCCGGCGGCTGAAGGCGGCCAGGCTGGTGATCGCATGAGGGAAATGCAGTCGGAAATGGCCGTGATTCAGCCCCGGGCCCGTTCCGGACCGCTGCCGAAGCGGGGGCTGCCCTGGGGAAAGTGGTTTCACTGGCTGTATTGCAGTCTGTCCTACATCTTCCTGCTGTCGCCGATGATCGTGGTGATCGGTGCTTCGCTGCACGGCGGCGAGTACTACACTGCGATTACATTCCCGCCGACAGATCCGTCTTTCCAGTGGTACTTCAAGATTCCCGCGGCGCAGTTCCAGGCCCTGGGGCTGAGTTTCCTGCTGGGAGGAGCCGCCACCCTGGGCGCCTGCCTCGTGGGCATTCCCGCCGCACTGGGCATCGTACGCAGCAACCTGCCGCTGAAATCGCTGATCTCGACGCTGTTCCGCGCCCCGCTGCAGATACCGGCCATTGTCACGGGCATTGCTTTTCTCCAGCTCTATTTCCTGGTGGGCGACGTCACCGGCCTCTATGCCCAGGGCACATTCCTCGGTCTCTATCTCGGGCACTTTTTCGTCGCCACGCCCTATGTCATTGGCACGGTAACCGCGATCCTGCAACGCTTCGACAACCGGCTTGAGGAAGCCGCGCTCAGTCTGGGAGCCACGCGCTGGCGAACATTCCGCCGGGTGACACTGCCGGTGATCATGCCTGGAGTCTATGCCGGTGCACTGTATTCCTTCATGGTGTCGTTCGGTGACGTGCCGATCTCCATCTTTCTGACAGCGCCGGGGTTCACCACCTACCCGGTCGAGCTGTTCTACGGACTCGAGAATGATTTTGATCCCAGCATTCTTGCATCCGCGTCCCTGGTCATTTTCTTCTGCCTGATCGTATTACTGGGCATGCAGAAACTGGTGGGGCTGGAAGCCCTGCTGCGTTCGGGAAGCCGATGATGACATACCGGCCAACCCATCCAATGGACTCACACCAACATCTCATTCACTACACGTGGAGGATCCAATGAAGTATCGCAAATCAATCTTAGCAACCAGCGTCGCCATGGCCCTGGGTGTCGGCTCAATACTGGCCACCAGCGCATCGCTGGCCGGCCAGTTCGATGGTGTCACACTGAAGGTGGGCACCTGGGGAGGCTCCTGGAAGGAAAATATCGAAAACGTCATCGTGCCCAAGTTCGAGGCGGAAGGCGGCAAGGTCGAGTTCGTCACCGGCAGCCCCCAGGCGAATCTGGCCAAGTTGATCGCGGGTCGGGGCAAGGCGCCCTTTGACATCATGGAAATACTGGACGCGCAGATTCAGGATTTCCGCAGCGCCGAGTTCCTCCAGCCGCTCAACCTGGATGCGATTCCCAACAAATCCCATCTGGAAGACTGGCAGGTGTCCGATGACACGATCGGATCCTGGTTTACCCAGGAGACCATCTGCTACAACAAGGACAAGTTCGCCGAACTGGGCCTCGACGCACCGAAGACCTACAGCGACCTGGCCAATCCCAAGCTGGAAGGCAGGCTGTCGATTCCCGACATCACTTCCGGGGGCGGGCTGGCGAATTTCGGTGCATTTGCCCATGCCGCAGGCGGCGATGAAGCCAACATTCAGCCCGGCCTGGACCTGGTGAAGAGCATGAATGCCCTGAAGTTCTGGTCCCGGGGGGGTGAGGTGGTCACACAGTTTCAAAGTGGCGATGTCTATGCAGCGGTGGTCCATGCCGGTTGGTGCGTACGTGCCAAGAATGCCGGTTCGAATGTCACCACGGTGCATCCGTACATCAACGACATGCATACCGGCGTACACAAGCACGGCTGGCTGGGCATCATGAAAAGCAGTGAAAACGCCGCCGCGGCCAACTGGTTCATCAATGAATACCTGGACGCCGGATTTCAATTCGAATTCGCCACCAAGAGCGGTGTGGTGCCGGTCAACAAGGATGCCATCGCCCGACTGAGCGAGGATCCGGTATTGGACGAATTGCTGCAGACTACTTCCGAGGAAATATCGCAGCAACTTCGTATCGACTACTCCAAGGCCAATATCCCGGACTGGACGGATCAGTGGAACCGTTCCGTAGCGCAATAGGACCGACAGAGACCTGACGTACCCGAACAGTCATGTCCCGCGTACTCCTCACTCGGGTGGTAAAGAAATTCGGGGACTTTATCGCCCTCAAATCGATGGATCTCGAGGTCAGGGAGGGTGAATTCCTCACCCTCCTTGGTCCCTCGGGCTGTGGCAAGACCACGACCCTGCGGTTGATCGCAGGGTTCCAGACACCGACCTCGGGCACAATCCTTCTCGGCGATGAGGACGTAACAAGGGTGGCGCCGCAGCACCGCGAAATCGGTATGGTGTTCCAGGACTACGCCCTGTTTCCCCACCTCACCATCGGCGATAACATCGGCTTTGGCCTGCAGGAAAGGAGATATCCCAGGGATCAGATCCGTCAGCGGGTGGGCGAGTTGCTGGACCTGATCCAGTTGCCGGAGGTGTATGACCGGTATCCATCCGAGGTCAGTGGCGGGCAGCAGCAGCGGATCGCCGTGGCCCGTGCAGTGGCCTATCCGCCCAGGGTGCTGCTGATGGATGAACCCCTGGGAGCACTGGACCTCAAGCTGAGGGAAGCGATGCAGGTGGAGCTTCGCCGTATCCAGCAGGAGCTCGGCATTACCACCGTCTACGTCACCCACGACCAGACCGAGGCGATGAACATGTCCGACACCATTGTGGTGATGAATCTGGGTGAGATTGAGCAGATGGGCAGCGCCGAGGAGATCTACAACCATCCAAGGAGCCGCTATGTAGCGAACTTCGTTGGCCAGATCAACACGTTGCCCGGTCGGCTCCTCGGCCACGGTGATGGTGTCGCAACCGTGAGCACGGACATCGGTGAGTTCCGTTGTGCCGCGCAGGGCGAGTTGGCTCAGGGATCGAAGGTGATGATCGCCATCCGGCCGGAGATGATCCGCCTGGAATCGGGCGGTTCCGGCAGTATCGATGGCACCGTGAACCGCGCCGGCGGGACCGTGGCGACACGGAATTTCGCCGGCAACCTGGTCAGTGCCTCGGTGACCATGGAGGGCGGCAGTTCCATGACCGTGGAATATCGCCCGGGGGAACTCGATGTCCAGCCCGGGGCACAGGTGACGCTCGCCTGGCGGGCGACCGATTCCACGTTGCTGACACACTAATCCGTCCAGTCTGCCGATTCACAATCGACCGATCCGACAACCAGAATCTCATGACAGACAGAACTCCAGTCAATCCCGGCACCGTGGAATGGTGCGGCGACAATCCGGGCATCTATCTCAAACAGGACCCCGATGGGGACTGGTCGTCCCTGGCGGTGTATTTCCGGGTGACGCTCTCGCCCCATGGCCGCGGTCATACCATGCTGTTGCTGGAACAACCGGACAGTGCCGCCGGGTTTCCGGATGCCAATAACCTGTGCATCACGGACAATGACGCATTGACGGACTACCTGCTGGAACATTTTATCCGGCGCTTCCCCACGTTCCGGCGAAGGGCGGGTATCGACGGCATGCGCAGGCTTCCCATGAAGAACAGACGCTGCGAGGGCGACATGCAGTCGGTGTACCGGGAGCTGATGTCCGCCGATGGCGTCGAGTGCTGCATGGAATGGCGCAAGCTGGGCGAACCGTTCGCCGTGGAGGTGACGCCGAAGGACTGCGCCACCGGGGCACATGACATGTACAGCGTATTCTTCGAAGCCGGGGACGCATCCATATCCGTCAACGGCACATCCTTTGACGGCAGGGTCACGGACCGCCAGTTTTTCGGCCGCACGATGAGCACGGCCTTTCTCGCGGTGTCCGAAACCTGGGTCCGACCGCATTCCTGACTACACGTTACTGCCATGCCGCTAGATTCACCCATCCATCCTGGCCGCGTCGTCTGGACCGGCGAGAACCCCGGCATCCTGCTCAAGGAGGACCCCGATGGCCCGCTGTCCGCAGTGGCGCTGTTCTTCCGCATCGCCTGGTCGCCGGCGGGAAGAGGCACGGTTTTGATGCTCTATGAAAATCCCGGCAGCTCGGCCAGTCTGCCGAATGCGGCGAATGTGCTGTTGTCGGACAACCGGGCGCTCGCCGAGTTCCTGCGGCTGAACTTCATTGCCAAACTGGCAGCGTTCGCCGAAGCGCCGGCTTTTTCCGGACTGACCCACGTGGCGATTACGCAGGCCTGGCCCGAAGGGGATTCCGCTTCCTGCTACCGTGAGCAGATCCGGGCGGACGGTCTGGAGGTGACATTGACCTGGGATGACCTGGGGGAGCCGGTGGCACTGGAATTGCCGGTGGAACTGACCGGCGGCAAGGAGCACGAAGCCTACAACGTGCTGGTGGAATGCCGAAAGCCTGAGATCCGCCTGAACGGCCGCAGGCTGCCCGGAAAGCCGGTGCCGCGGGTGCAGGCGGGTATCGATACCACCAGCGCCTTCCTGTATTTCTCGGAGTCGTGGATCGACCCCGCGACAGAATGACCGGGATGCCCAACCAGGCGGACCGTACCGCGATTGCGCGGCTGACCGCCTCCTCACCCGAATGGATCGGCATGACCACGGCCGGTGAAGCCGTGGGCTGCGCAAGTGCAACGTTGCTGCATGCCGGACCTGCATTCGCCTCACCAGGGCAGATCACCGCGCCGATCATGAATTCCGCCCGGGTGGCCGCAGTCTTCCAGGGATTGGCGGCGGATTTCGAGGACGCCCGCGAGCGGATACTCCAGGGGGAAATCCGACTGGCCCCCGCCCAGGACCATGGCGTGGTGACCCCCCTGGCCTCGGTAGTATCCGCGGACATGCTCCTGCATGCCGTCCGTGACTCCCACCTGCCCGATGCCCGGGCATGGGCGCCCATCAATGGCGGGAATGGCCCGGCGATGCGCCTCGGACTATGCAATGATGCAGTCCTGGCGCATCTGCGCTGGCTGAACGGACCATTCGCGGAACAGCTGTCCGGCATGGTCGGCTCACCCCTGAACCTGATCGATATCGCCCGGCAATCCCTTGCGTTGGGAGACGACTGCCACGGGCGCACCATCGAGGCCACCCGGCTGCTGGCTGAATGGTTGACCTCGGGCATGGGCGGTGATCGTATGGACCACAAGGCGCGCGAATTTCTGCAGCAGGGCCCCAGCTTTTTCCTCAACCTGTGGATGGCGGCAGTGAAGTGCATGTTCAGATCCGCCAGCGGTGTGGCAGGCAGCAGCCTGGTGACCACTGCCGGCGCCAACGGTCTGGAAACAGGCATCCAGGTGTCTGGCCTTGACGGGCGCTGGTTTACCGCGCCTGCCGCGCCGCCTGAAGGAAAGCTGGATGTCGATGTTCCGACGAGCCGTAAATTGGGCGCCATCGGTGACAGCGCGGTCGTGGACGCGCTGGGACTCGGCGCCATGGCCATGAACTTTGCACCCGCCCAAAGGGCCGGCCTGGGCGCCTACCTTCCGCAAAACGGTCTGGCACTCCCCGCCATCCTGCTTGGGGATGTACACCCCGAATTCGGCGAACTCGGATTGCGGGTGGGACTCTGCGCCCGCCGCGTCGTCGAATCCGGCCATTGCCCGGTGGTGAGCCTGGGAATTCTCGACGGCCAGGGCGAACTCGGGCGGCTGGGCGGTGGCATCTTCCAACAGCCCATGACATTGTTTGAACAGGCAGTGGATGCCTTGTCTCTCTGAGGATTCCGTTGTCAGGTTGCCGGCAGTATCATGACAGGTGAACTGAATCAACTCAGTCTCAATCGCATCGTGCGGCACATCCGGGAGGGACAGGCTTCCTGTGTCGAGGTTGCGGAATCGTTTGTCTCACGAATCCAGGCCAGGGAATCCGGTGTAGGCGCCTTCGAGAGCTTCGACGAGGAGGAGGTGCTTAAGACCGCACGGCGGTTGGACGCCATGCCGGACGCCGGACCGCTCCGGGGTGCCCCGATCGGCGTCAAGGATGTGATCGACATGCAGGGGCACACCGCTGCCTGGGGCTCGCCGATCTACCGGGGGCGCAGACCCCATTGGGATGCCAGCTGTGTGGCCCTGTGCCGCGCCGCGGGCGTCAATCTGTTCGGCAAGACCGTCACCACGGAATTCGCCTATTTCTCTCCCGGGCGCACGGTCAACCCCCACAATCCCGAACACACGCCTGGCGGCTCCTCCATGGGCTCCGCCGCTGCCGTCGCGGATGGCATGCTGCCTTTCGCCTTCGGCACCCAGACCGCCGCTTCGGTGACCCGCCCTGCGGCCTATTGCGGGGTGATCGGCTACAAGGCCAGCTGGGGCAGTTTTGATCTGCAAGGCATCTGCGGCCTGGCGCCATCACTGGATACCCTGGGGTTCATCTGTCGGGAGATCGACGATATTCCGCTGGTGCGGTCCGTCCTGTGCGGGGACCGGGCCGACCTCGAGCCGCGCGGGGATGGCGACGGCCCCCGGATCGGTTTCGTGAAAACCCCTCATTGGGAGTTGGCGGATGACGCCACACAGAGTCTTCTGACCCATGCTGCCGGATCATTGGCCGCCCTGTCTCCCACTGAAGAGGCGGAACTGCCACCGGGGTTCGAAGACCTGGCAGACTGTCACAATGGCATCATGTCGTTTGAGGCCGCTCGCGCCCGCGCCCATGAATATCACGCCCACGCCGACCTCCTGAGTCCGCAGTTTCGCGAGTTGATCGAGACGGGCCGTGAGGTGACCCATGACGCCTACAGAAGCCTGAAGGGCCGGGCAGCCGAAGCTATGAATCGCCTGGCATCGCTGTTTGACCGCTACGATGTTCTGCTGGCGCCCAGCGCGCCCGGCGAAGCCCCCGCGGGCCTGTCGTCCACGGGAAACCCGATCTTCAGCCGCATGTGGACACTGCTCAAGGTCCCCTCGGTTACCCTGCCGGCGGGCAGAGGGCCGACCGGTCTGCCCCTCGGCATCCAGCTGATCGGCAGACCGGGCGAAGACCATGCGCTGCTGAGGGATGCGCAGTGGGTCCAGGCCGCGCTGAACCTGAATTGAAAACCCGGAGAAACCACCATGATTGGAGAGAAGACCCCCGAAGTGGAAGCCCATTGGGCCGAAGCCAGACGAAAGTTCGGCATTACCGCTGAAGAATATCATTGCAGCACATTCGGTGATCCGCGATTTGCCGACTATGGTGATCACGTGACGCAGCTTGCCATCGATGAAACCAAGCGTGCCACCGCGCATCTGGCCATGGACTTTGAAATCAATCACGTCCCCAGGCGGAAGGAGGGGGATTACTGGGTCATCCTGTGGGAAGACATGACGCCTGCCTGTGTACTGAAAATGGTGAAGGTCGAGGAACGCCCGTTCCGCGAGGTGGACGCGGCGTTCGCTGCCCGGGAAGGGGAAGGCGACGGCAGTCTGGAATACTGGTCACGGATTCACGAGGATTACTTCAAGCTCCAGCTCGGAGTGTGGGGAAGAGAATGGCGGGACGATCTGCCGGTCGTTCTGGAGTCATTTGATCTCGTCAAGTAGCGGCAGCTACTCCGACGCCGATGCGCCGCGGTAGGGAGTGGAGGACGGTTCCGTCAGGCGCCTGCGGGTCTCTTCCGGAAAGACCATGCCAGGTTGACGATCGTAGCTGAACAGAAGGCTGTGTCTGAGGTTGCGTGTTGCACCGACGGCTGAAACCCGGTGCAGACTGCGCCTTCCCATGAACAACATGAATGTTCCCGGCGGCATTTCGGCACGATGGGGCTCTGCGACGCCGTCCAGTATGGCCGATACTGCGGCGTAGTTTTCATCCTCCTCGCTGCGGATCAGCGGTGCGTACTCGAAAACACCGCCACTGTCCGCGCATTGCAGGAGCAGTGACACGGCACCGTCATTCGTGTCGAAATGCCAGTCAAAGGTGTCCCCCTGCCCCATCACGTTCATTCGCAGGGAAATGGCGGGGTCGGCAGACCGGTACAGCGCATCGTAGCCCAGCAGGCTTCTGACGAAATCCGTGATTTCATCGCATTCGTACAGTGACCGGCACAGCGAATCCCCGGCAAACTGATCAGCGGTAATCGCCCCACACCGGCGTCTGAGAAGCGCGGACCTCGGGTGGTCGTCGGGAAAGCCGGAATTGTCCATCCAGCTGTAGAGTGTGACAGGATAGTCCAGGCGCCGGGCGATTCTCTCCATTGACACCGCTTCCCGGGACAACAGGGCAAGCGCCTCCGGCAGGATGAAGCCCGGGAGGGCGCAAAAGGAATTTCTTGAAATCTCCTGTCGGCAGTCCGATACCAGGGATCTTCCTGCACCGTGCCTGATCCTGTGTATCGGATAACGTTTCAGATCGACGAACCGGTCCAGCTGATTCATTTCTTCATGCCGTACATCTTCGGTTACGACTTACCCTTTCCTCAGCGATCCCGCCACGACAGCGGGATCGCATGAAGACCTCCCAGGTCCCGGTGCAGTGCGTACGTGCGTGCCTGGGATCTCGGACACCGCGCGATTCCGACCCCCTCGCCAACTCGGCGGGCCGGATGCTGCCTTCGGCTTCCTTCAGATTCCACCTCGCGATGGACACCCTTGCCGTTCGGCTAATCGTTCCCCTTGTCGGGCCGATCGCGGACTTGCACCGCCCAGTCATCCGGCCACCACCACGTGTGCCGGAACAGCGCCAGTCACGGCGCTACGCGCCATGCCTGGCGCACCAAAAGAAAACCCGCGCGAAGCGCGGGTTTTCCGTACAGGATCAGCGAATCGGAACGCCATGGCGGATTCTATTGGACGACAAATGGATTGTCATCCACTTCACCGAACCAACCATCCGTCTCGAACCAATAACTCTTGCGTTCTTCAAGCCAGCCATTGGAAGTATAAAGCTGGATCCAGGTGTTGAGGAAGGTCAGAAAGTCCGGGTCCCCTTTGCGGACCGCGAAGCCGCCAGGATAAAAGTTGAACTTCTGGTCACCGAATGGCTTGAACAGCACTTCGCTGTTGGCCAGTGTGTATAGAGACGGCTTGGGTTCCGCGCTGACCACGCCATGGGCATTGCCGTTCAGTACCTCCTGGAATGCCAACGGGTCGGAATCGAAATAGGTGAACTCGGCATTGGGGAAATGCTCTTTCATCCATTCCACGTTGGAACTTCCCCGACGAACCGACAGCGTGACATCGGGCCGGTTGAAATCCTCGAAGGTCTTGAAATCACCGGCCAGTTCCTTGTTGGCTGACATCGTAATCGTGGAATAGGCGTAGGGAATGGTGAAATTCACCGTCTGGGAGCGCTTCGGCGTGGCCGACATGCCGCCGATGATGACATCGAACTTGCCGGCAATCAGCGCGGGAATGATGCCGTCCCAGGCGGTTGAGATATGTTCGACTTCCCAGCCGTTGTCTTCCGCGAGTTTGCGGGCGACTTCAATCTCAAAGCCAATAAATTCGCCCTTGCTGTTACGCATCGCCCACGGCACGAAAGTGGAAAAACCCACCTTCAGTACCTTGCGCTTCTTGATTTCCTCGAGCGTACTGGATGCAGCCAGTTCGTTCTGCGCCAGTGCCTGGGTGCCCACCAGGGCCGAAAGCGCCATGGCGGCGATGGTCATCAATAGATTTCGTTTTCTCATCATACTCTCCGGGATGGGTGGTGACTGATTTTGGGCGGTCTGTCTGGACCGCACCGCAGGATGCCATTATAGACAGCATGTAGGGCCTGAAATCAACCCGGATAAACTCTGATTCCCATCTCGTTGCATAACATCCGGTTATTCATGATTCCCGTATCGGATCGGGAAAATGCCGGAAAAGCTTCATGCTAGAATGCCCGCAACGCCCGGCTTCACAGAACCGCAACCATGACAGAAAATCCGGATCCGGTGATCCGTTTGACTGATGTAAGCAAGTTTTTCGGAAACTTCCAGGCATTGAAGAATCTCAACATGGAAGTCCGACTGGGGGAGCGGGTGGTGGTCTGCGGACCTTCGGGTTCCGGCAAGTCCACCATGATCCGTTGCATCAACCGGCTGGAGGAACATGACTCCGGCCAGATCGTGGTGGACGGCAGGGAACTCACCGAGGACATGGGAAACATCCTTGCGGTTCGCAGGGAAGTGGGCATGGTGTTTCAGCAGTTCAACCTGTTTCCCCACCTCACGGTGCTGCGCAACCTGACCCTGGCGCCCATGCGGGCGAGAAAGCTGTCCCTGAAGGAGGCTGAGGAGGTGGCCATGCAGTACCTGGAGAGGGTGCGGATTCCGGATCAGGCCAACAAGTATCCGAGCCAGCTGTCCGGCGGTCAGCAGCAGCGCGTGGCCATCGCCCGCAGCCTTTGCATGAAACCGAGAATCATGCTGTTCGATGAGCCCACCTCCGCGCTGGATCCCGAAATGATCAAGGAGGTTCTCGATGTCATGATCGAACTGGCCCAGGAGGGCATGACCATGATCGTCGTGACCCACGAAATGGGTTTTGCCAAGACCGTGGCGGATACCATGGTATTCATGGATCACGGAGAGATCGTTGAGTCGGCGCCGCCTTCGGTCTTTTTTACCGCTCCGGAAAGCGAGAGGACGCAGCTTTTTCTCAGCCAGATCCTGTCGCACTGATCCTCCCCGATGAACCGCACCCAAGTCAGACGCTGGTGGCGGCTTTCACAACAGTCGCCATGGATTGCCACGCTGCAATTCCTGTTGTTCGTGACTCTCATGATCTGGGTGGTGCTGCGCGGTGCTGGGGAAATGGGCTACCTGTGGCAGTGGTACAACATACCCGAGTACCTCTGGAAGGAGTACCAGGGAGAGCTGTATCCTGGACAACTGACCAAAGGCCTGATGGTGACGCTGGAGATGACATTCTGGTGCACCATTTTCACCCTGCTGGTCGGTCTCATTACCGCGCTTCTGCGGATGTCGAGTTCCTGGTCCGGAAAACTGCTGGCGACGGTCTACCTGGAAGTGGTGCGCAATACGCCCCTGCTGGTTCAGCTCTACCTGTTCTATTTTGTGCTGTCGCCCATTTTCGGCGTTGACCGGTTCTGGACCGGTGTGATCTGCCTGACATTCTACGAGGCTTCCTTCGTTGCCGAGATCATCCGCTCAGGCATCGAGTCGGTGGACCGGGGTCAGTGGGAGGCCGGTGATGCCGTGGGCCTCAATCGACGCGATTCCTATCGGTACATTGTCCTGCCCCAGGCAGTACCGCTGATGCTGCCACCCCTGACGGGACAGATCATCAATCTGATCAAACACTCCGCCATCGTCAGTGTCATCGCTGTGGCGGATCTGACCACGGAAGGTCGCAATATCATCGCCGATACCTTCATGAGCTTCGAAATCTGGTTCACGGTGGCGGCCATCTACCTGGTGATCACCCTGACCCTGTCGGTATTCGTTACCTGGCTCGAGCGGCGGGTGCGGGTTCGGTCCTGATGGCGACACCCCGGAACAAGAAACGGTGGTCATGGATCGACCTGCTGGTCATCGCATCGGTGATCGGATTCGTGATTTTCGTAGTGGTGCGGGTCGAAACCGTGCTTCGCTACACCTGGAACTGGGGCCATGTCATGCCGTTCCTGGCGTATGTGGACGAGGATACCGGGCGGTGGGTGACCAACCTTTTGCTGGAAGGTCTGATCATGACCATGCGACTGGCCGTGATCGGCATTGTGATCTCGGCCCTGATCGGCGTGGTGATGGGGCTTTGCCGGATTTCCGACAACCTCTTCCTGCGCATGATCGCCCGCACCTATGTTGAACTGGTGCGTAACACCCCACCGCTGGTCTTCATCTTCATCTTCTACTTTTTTCTGTCCAGTCAGCTCATGCCCCTTCTGGGAGTGGATGACCTGGCGCGCAGCGATTCGGCGATTGCGCAGTGGTTTGTCTATGTGGTGGCGGGAGATCCGGCCCTGTTCTCCAACTACGTTGCCGGGCTGATCTGCCTCAGTATCTTTGAAGGCGCCTATATCACAGAAATTGTCCGTGCCGGCATCCAGTCCATTCCCCGGGGGCAATGGGAAGCCGGCAAGAGTATGGGGCTTTCCGGGTTCGATGTGATGCGCTACGTGATTCTGCCGCAGGCCGTCTCACGCATCATGCCGCCGCTGGCCAACCAGTTCATCACCCTGATCAAGGATTCCTCCATCGTATCCCTGATCTCGATCCAGGAGCTGACTTTCATGGCGGTGGAGGTTGGTGTCTCCACATCTCGGGTATTCGAAGTCTGGATTCTGACCGCGCTCATGTATTTCGTGATCTGCTACGCGTGCGTCATCGTGTTCAACTGGCTGGAACGCCGGGCTGCGAGATCGAAACGCTAGGGGCTGACAAGCAGAGTTGACAGAATTGGGGAGATGACTGATTCCACCTATCGCAATGTCGTGTTCCGTCTTCATCCGAGTGTAGTGTCCTAATTCTCAACAGAGGAGGTTTGTGTGAAAATTTATATGTTCTATTTTTCTTTTTTCATATTGACGAGTGTGGTCCATCCAGCCTTGGCGGACGCTCAGGAAAGTGAATTTCAGATGATTCGTATCGCTTGTCAAGAAGTTCAAGCCGATGGAGAATTGATCGATCGAGTCCTGATCATAGAGCAACTATCCACAGAGGCCACAGACAAGCATTTATACAGTTCAGCCCCCGATCATTTTGATGGGGTGGAATTGATTACCCCGGGATTGAGTTCCCACATTCTTCCTGCTTATACCTTTAAAGCTCCTTTTAGAATGAGGATTTATAATCAGGTCAGCCTTGTCTCTCCCACGAAGAGTCGGGATCAAATCGTCCAAAGGCTTCTTCAAACCAAAGCCGGTAAAGATCCAGCAAAGGGGTTTTTGATGGATTATCAGGGGTTGGGATACCGTTATGAATCAAGTTTAATCTTTAGGTCCAAAGATCCCCACGGCTTTCTTAAAAAAATAGAGATAGGATTGATGGGTCGAAACAATCGAAAGGGATATATGACAACCAATTTGACGGCAGGCCTTGTAGATGGCCCCTATATCTGTGATGAGCCCGTTTTAATCCCTGTCCAGTAAAAGACCTCTTATATTTCTAACCTTCGATCGCGGCCTGAAGACCGAAAGGCGGTTCGAGATTGGCCAGTCCACAGTCTGCAGGATCGCCGGGGCCGTTGTGCGGGTTTCGCTGACCGCTCGACGACATCCCATCACATACCTGTATGAAATCCCCCTGAGGCGCGCTCGAAGGCATTGGCAAGAGCGATCAACGTAAACTCGTCCCTGGGTTTGCCCAGTAATTGAACCGATACGGGCATGCCATTGTCATCCCGGCATACCGGGAAGGCGATCGCAGGCAATCCCAGATAGTTCACGAACCTGGTAAAGCGCGCGGAGCGGGCGAAGAGCCATTGGATGTCATGATGATCACTGGACGGGACATCATCCGGGCACAGGGGCAACAGGATGGCGTCCGCGTTTCCAAAGGCGTTCTCGAGAAATTTCTGCAACACGGGCAGCCGAAGTCTCAATGCGGAAAGATAGGCCGCGGCGGGAATCTCATAACCCTCCCGAACCACGTGCCGGACTGATTCCGACACCCTGTTTTCATCGGATGACAGCAGCGGAGCCAGATAGGCGGCGCCCTCACATTTCACAACCACCTGGTGAAGCTGGTTCCATGGTTCGAAATCCGGCAACACGGCCTCGACGATGCCCAGGCCGATTTCCCGGAGTACGGCTTCCACCCGGGAAAGCGCCACGCCCTGGTGCCTTCCAATGGTTTCGGAAATGCTTCGATCCACCCCGATCCGAAGCGAACGGTCGGGAACATCGGGCACGGGTGTAAACAACTGCTTTCCCTGCAGCGTCGAGGGGTCCCGGCCATCCTCGCCGGCAATGAGTTCCAGCAGTAGCGCACAACTCGCGGCGTCACCCGCCAGGGGGCCGATGCAATCCATCGACCAGGTGCGGGGGATCACACCGTATCGGGACACCTGTCCATAGGTCGGCTTCAGGCCGGTAACGCCACACCACCCTGCAGGCAACCGGATGGACCCGCCGGCATCGGAACCCAGCGTCAGTGGCGCCATGTGCGCGCCGACTGCGGCGGCGGCCCCCGACGAAGATCCGCCCGAAAGGAAATGACGGCCAACCGGGTTGCGGCATCGACCAAAGTGTTCATTGATACCGGACCCCCCGGCGGCAAATTCGTCCAGATTCAGGGTGCCCAGAACGGGCATGCCCGCCTGTTTCAGCCGTTGGACCACGGTCGCGTCAGGACCGGAATCGACGGCATGGGCGCCGGATCCTGCCGATACCGGCATGCCGCGGCGATGGAATATGTCCTTGATGGCGATCGGCATGCCGCAAAGGGGATGGACCTCCTTTCCACGGCGCCGGGCGGCATCCGCCTGTTCCGCAGCGGCCAGGGCGCTGTCCGACTCGATCCGGATGTAGCAATTGATCTCGGGGTTCCTGCTGTGGGCAAGATTGAGATAGGCCGAGGTGATTGCCAGCGAACTCAGCTCGCCAGATGCCAGCGACCGGACCATGTCCGGAACACTCAGCGACCGGATGTCGCGATCAGTCACCCGGGGAAGTGGCGGTGCTTCCCGCCGGCACCACGGGCGAACGATAGTCCGACCACCCGTTCAGCAGGACCTGGAACCCATCCGGCCCCGGGCAGTGATGGAAGTGCCGGCTGCCTTCCATGGCGGATTCCACCGCCTGCAGCAGGCGTTGTACCTCAGCGCTGTACGCCTTCCGCTGCCGATAGACATCCACGCGATGCTGACCCATCAGTCGGACAGCAGTGCCAGCTCCCGTTGCAGGAATTCCAACCGGTCCCTGCCTTCATAACCGTCACCGCGGAAGTAGATCTCCGCCACCCGTTTCTGTATGTCCGACAGAAAGGCGTCTTCGTCCTCCTGCCGCCGGGAGATACGGAGCACGGTGTCGCCGCCGTAGGTGTGAATCGGCCTTTCCGGTGTGCCCTCCGGCCGCGTCACAGTCTCTCCGGCCGCCACTGCCCGAATGTCCCTGCGCAGTTTGCTGCGCAGCATGGCGACACCCCGGTCGGTGGCGCCAAGGTATTCCCTGGCGTGGATATTGATGGGGCCCTGGCTGGTCCATGCCTCCCAATCCCCCGGGTTGCTCCGCATTTCATCGCGGCTGCGATGGCCTGTCTGGCCATAGAAGTCCACGCTTTCCCAGCCGACTTCAGCACGCTCGCCCCTGCGCAGGACTTCATTGGTGTCGTCAAAATGCCGCCAGCCGAACTTGCGGCTGTTGGTGTTGTCGATGGGCACAACCCATTTTGACAGGCTGGGACGTCCGAAAAAGGTGGGCTGTGAATAGCTTTGAAACATGCCGCCGTTCTGGGCGAAATTGGGTGTCAGGTGGTCATGGAAACGGATCCAGATCAGGTCGTCCAGGCGTCGCGCATGGCTGTAGACGAACCCTGTCGGAATCTTGTGGTATACCACCACGGGCAGATTGACGAAGTTCTCCAGCCCCGGAAATTGCGGGCCGTTGATGCGCCCGTGAAGGAAGACGCTGTGAATCGGGTCGATGGAGTTTTCACTTTCCTGCAGCCAGTTGCAGGGAGAATGAATGGAATAGGGAACGAGATCGTGGCCCTCGATCTCCATGGAATCCATGTAGGGAAATTCGGGGCATTCGTCCGGCGGACCCATGTAGGCGAATACCAGGCCATGGTATTCCTGTACCGGATAGGCGCCCAGGCAGTTGCGTTCCTGGATACCGCCGGGATTGGGCTCTCCGGGCTTGTCCAGGACACGTCCATTGGCGGCGAACTTCCAGCCATGGTACGCACAGCGGATTCCATCCTGTTCGATCTTGCCGAACTCAAGGGACATCCGGCGGTGCAGGCAATGCTTGTGCAGCAGGCCGAGTTCACCGTTCAGGGTGCGGAAGATCACCAGCTCCTCGCCGAGGATGCACAGGATTTCCGGTCGCTCGCCGATCCGTTCGGTCATCGCGATGGGGTGCCAGAACCGGCGCAGGTATTCACCACCCGGCGTACCGGGCTCCACATGCGTCAGTTCCTCATCCTCTCCCGGGAGTGTGGCGAGGTGGTATCCGTGGTAGGGCTGGTCTACCCAGCGGGTTTCTCTGGACATGGTGATTGACTTCAGGGACCTCGGACAATCATAACAAATATAATTTTAAATCACTACTTGAATGTTGAATTGTTATGTATAATGCCATGATGAATTTTCGCCAGATAGAGGCTTTCCGTACGGTCATGGCATCCGGCTCGGTGACTGGCGCCGCGCAGCTCATGTCCATCAGTCAGCCTGCGGTGAGCCGACTCGTGGGGGATCTGGAACGCAACGTGGGGTTTCCCCTGTTCCGCAAGAGCGGCCGCAACCTGGTGGCCACCGAGGAAGGAGTGACCCTTTACAAGGAGGTCAAGCGCGCCTTTGTCGGACTGGAGGATCTCAAGTCCACGGCCGAGGCAATCCGCCATTGCCGCACCGGAACACTGAACCTCGTCACCATGCCCGGACTGGCGTCCCGGGTATTGCCTGAGCTGGTGGGTGGATTTTCCGCCGTCCATTCCGGAGTCGGGATCTGGCTGGAGGTGTTGCCTCGCAGCGAGGCACTGGTGGCCATCACGACGGACCAATACGATGTCTGCATCGCCTCGGGCCCCATTGACGAAAAGGAACTGAGTGCCGAGCGCCTTTGCAGGCTACAGGCCTATTGCGTGCTGCCGGCAGAGCATCCGCTGACCGAGAAGCTGAGTATCCGCCCGGAGGACCTGGACGGCGAACGGTTCATCTCTCTGGCGAGGGACTCGTTGTTCCACTATCAGGCGATGATGATGCTTGAGCAACACGGGGTCAATTGCCGCCTGGATATCCAGGCCCGAACCGCTGACGCGATCTACGGCCTGGTCGGTGCGGGCCTGGGGGTATCCATCGTCGGGCCGGAGCTGCCTACCTCGATGAATGACAACCTGCTGGTGTTTCGGCCGCTGCAACCGGCCATGCCTATCGACATCATGGTGATCACCCGGGCCAATATCCCCACCTCACGTCTTGGCCGCCTGTTCTACGAACATGCCCTGGATCACTGCAGGCGGGAGGAAGCAAACAAGGTGGTACAGACATGAAGACATTTCGCCTGTTCATTGACGGTGACTGGCACGATCCGTCGACCGGCCAATGGTTTGACAGCGTCGAACCATACACCGGCAAGCCCTGGGCCCGAATCCCCCATAGTGGCCGGAAGGACGTCGATGCCGCGGTGGCCGCGGCAAGACGGGCGTTCGAGCAGGGAGAGTGGGCTACCACGAACGCCACCTCCCGGGGGAGGTTCTTGAGACGCCTGGGCGACCTGCTACGGGATCACGGAGAGGAGATCGCCCGGATTGAGGCCAGGGACAACGGCAAACGGCTGGCCGAGGCACTGCCCCAGTTCCGCTATCTGCCGGAATGGCTGTATTACTATGGCGGTTTGGCCGACAAGATCGAAGGGGCGGTGATTCCGCTGGATATTCCGGATGTCTTCAATTTCACCCGCTACGAGCCCCTGGGCGTGGTCGCTGCGATCACGCCCTGGAATTCTCCGGTCATGCTCATGCTGTGGAAGCTCGCGCCCGCCCTGGCCGCGGGGAACACCGTGGTGGTCAAGCCCTCCGAGCATGCATCCGCATCCACGCTGGCGTTCATGGAGCTCGTGCAACAGGCCGGATTCCCGCCGGGTGTGGTCAACGTTGTGACGGGATACGCCGATGGCGCAGGAGAACCCCTGGTTTCCCATCCGGATGTGGCCAAGGTGACCTTTACCGGCTCGGTGAACGGCGGGCGTGCTGTCAACCGGGCGGCAGCCGAACAATTGAAACCGGTGACCCTGGAGCTTGGTGGAAAATCGCCCCAGATCGTGTTTGCCGATGCCCGTCTGGACAATGCCGTACACGGGGTGCTGTCCGGCCTGTTCCTGTCGAACGGCCAGACCTGCGTGGCGGGTTCGCGAATCCTGGTGCAGCGGGATATCGCGCCGGAATTTGAACAACGGCTGGTCGACGCGTTGGCTGATCTCCCGATGGGTGATCCATCCGACCCGGCGACCCGGATCGGCCCCATCGCCAATGAAATGCAGTTCAACACCATCCTGGGCTTCCTCGATTCCGCGCAGGCCGAAGGCGCGGATCTGGTTGTGGGCGGTCATCGCGCCACCCGCCCGGGCTGCGAAGCGGGCTGGTTCGTCGAACCCACCATCTATCGCAATGTCCGCCCGGACATGCGCATCGCCAGAGAGGAAGTCTTCGGGCCGGTGGCTGGCATGACGACCTTCACGGATGAAGCCGATGCGGTGGCCATGGCCAATGACAGTTCCTTCGGACTGGCCGCGGGCGTATGGACGGAAAACAGCCGCCTGGCACACCGGATGGCGACGAACCTCAAGTGCGGGACCGTCTATATCAATACCTATCGGTCCGTCAGCATGATGTCACCGGCAGGAGGCTACAAGCTGAGCGGCATCGGCCGGGAAAACGGTCAGGAGATGATCCGGGAGTATCTGCAGGTGAAAAGCGTGTGGATCAACAACGCGGAAGCGGTACCGAACCCGTTTGCCTGAAACCGCCGGGTCAGGCCGCGGCCAGGGCCTCCGCTTCCTCCTGCCAGGCCGAACGCATCAGCCGCCCCCGGCCAGTTGGTGCATGCATTCCCATGACCGGTCCCGGGACGACGGGTAGCCGGCTGCCGGCGACTGCCTCCATGCGCTGACTGCAACGACCGGAAGGCGACGGAATCGGGATCGCTGTGTAGACTTTCCTTGGTACGCCGTCACGCCGGGGGACCGAATGCGGCGCGAAAGCTCGCCCTTCGTTCGGCGCTGTGCAACTGGGCATAATCCTGAGGATAGACCGCCCCCTGCTCCACGATCAATTCGATGAACACCGGTCCATTCAGGCCAAGTACATCCCCGATACGTGAACGGAAGTCGTCCAGGTCGTCGAAACGGCAACAATGGGAATATCCCGCGGATCGCGCAAGTCCGGGGAAATCCACGATACCCTGTCCGGGAATCGGGTGTGAACCATTCGCCTCGTAGACGCCGTTGTGACAGACAAAGTGGTGCAGGTTTCCCGGCGCCACGCTGGCGATCGTGACCAGGGAGCCGAGATTCATCAACAGGCTGCCGTCACCATCCAGTACCCATACAGCCCTGTCGGGACGCGCCAGGGCCAGCCCCAGGGCATGGGACGACGCCTGTCCCATGGCGCCGGTGGTGAGATAGGTAAGGTCCGACGGACAGATCACCATCCATTCGAACGCGGCCTGATAAGCCGGGACCACCACCTGGTCGGTGTAGTGCCGGCTGAGGGCCTGCAGGCATTCGTCCCGCTTCATCATGTCGCAGGAGACCTCCCGATAAAAAATGCAACCGGCCCGGGCGCGGTATAGGCGCGCTCGATTTCCCTCGAAATCACGGGGATGTCATCATCGTTCCGGATGAGGTGGTGCCCGAGATCCATGACATCCGCCAAGGGCGGGCAGATGCGAACACTGTATTTTCCGGATTCAGCGGGCAGGCGGTCGGGCTCCATGCCCTGCAATCCCACCATCAGGCAGATCGGCAGGTTGTACTCCACCGCCATGACCCGGATGGCATTGATGGAATCCATGAATCCCGTGTTCTGTATCAGCACAAGGGCGCGGACACCGCCGAACGACAGCCCGGCGGCGATGGATACCGCCTCATCCTCCTTGCACACCCGCACCAGTCTGAAATCCGGATCCCGGCTGACGGGCCACAGCAGGCCGTCGCTGGTGACGATGTCCGGTACGGACAATACGTAACGGATACCGGACGTTTTCAGCGCGTCGATAATCCGATTTCCGCTCAGCATGATTCACCCAGGCAGGTACACAGGATGGAATGGAACAGTACCATTTCCTCCTCGGTACCGATAGAGACGCGAATATGATTGGCGAAGGCGGGGGTCGGAAAGCGTCTGACCATGACGTTCCGCTTCCACAGCGCCTCGGCGGCGTCCGCAGCATCGGGGCCGCCTGCGGGAAATCCGATCAGTACGAAATTCGCCTGGCTTTCCACCGGATCGAGGCCCAGGGAACGCATGCCATCCTGCAGTCCGGTCCGCAGCGCCCGGTTGCGCTGTTTGATTGCAGCCTGGTACTCCCCGTCGGCCATGGCCGCGATACCGCAATCCAGGGCGATATTGCTGATGGGAAAGGTGGTGCCGATACGCTGTAATGTCTCCACGATGCCTGAAGGACCGTACAGCCAGCCCAGACGAAGACCGGCCAGGCCATGGATTTTCGAGAACGTCCGCGTCATGACCACGTTGTCGTGATCATCGACCAGGACTGAAGGCACCGTATAGCACGGGTCATCCACGTATTCCGCGTAGGCGGAGTCCACCACCAGGAGTACGGACTCCGGCAGGCCTTCATGCAGCCGGGCGATCTCGTCGTGCGGCAACCAGGTGCCCGTCGGGTTGTCCGGATTGGCCACCATCACCATCCGTGTTCGTGACGTCACTCTGGCCAGCAGGTTGTCGACACTGACCCTGAAATCCGTATCGGGTACGCGAACCGGTACGGCATCGTTGGCGAGGGCGTAGTTGCCGAACTTGGCATAGCCGTTGGCGCTGTACAACAGCTCATCTCCCGCCCCGAGATAGGCGCGGCACAGGCGGGCCAGCAATTCGTCGGACCCCGGTCCGCAAACGATGCGCTCAGGATCGATGTCCTCCCGCCCCGCGATGACCTGCTGCAGCGCGCCTGTTCCCTGCTCGGCGTAGAACTGCATCCGGCGCACCGCTCTCTGCGCAGCATCGATGACGCCCGGAGCGGGACCGAAAGCACTTTCATTGGAACAGAGCTTGATGGTGTCGTCGGAAAACCCGGCGGGCAGAGCGGTCATGTGGGCCCGGATATCGGCGATACGCCGTTTGGCGGGGGACAGGCTCATGTCAACCGCGCGGCGTCGATCTCCTCCGCAACCTGGAAGACGTACTGTCCACGGTGGACCATGGCGGGCGTGTGAATGGCGGCGATGATGCCGCCCTGCCCGAAGTGAATGGCGTCCGGCTCCCGGAACGGGTCGTTCAACGGGTGAATCCATCCTGCCCGCTGTCCGGCATGAACCGAATCCCCCAGCCGGACAGCCGGCTCGAAAATTCCGTCCGCGCTGGCCCAGACGAACCAGCTCGCCTCCGGCGTTTGTATGTAGCGGGTGGGTGCGTCGGCGGGCGGGCTGTCCTCGATGATGCCGAAATGGGTCAGGTATCGGCGGGTGGCGGCATATCCGATCTCCAGCGCATCAAGGTCGATGCCGGCGGAACCGGCGAGTTCCGTGGCCACCATGACCACCCCGTTGCGGTCACAGGCCGCGGACAGCGACCGGTTGTCCGCGGTGCCGGACACCACCACGGTCCACGGTGCGGCGAAAGCATCACAGGCGGCCAGCTTGCGCGCCATGAATCCCGCCTCGCCGGCGTGACGAAGATAGGCACAGGGCAGGAAGTCGGAAACCGCGCCGCCGGAATGCAGGTCCGCGGCCGCAGTGCATTGCGGCAGCACAACGCTCTCCACGTAATGGGCCATGGCGGGCGTAGGCGTCCCGTCCGGGTCGCCGGGAAACGCACGGTTCATGTTGACGCCGTCGATACGGGATACGCGGCTGTGCTCCATCACCGCGGGAAAGTTGAGCGCCGGAAGGACGATGACCCGGCCATTCATCGCCTCCGGGTCCAGTTCGCGAATCAGCCGGCGGACGATGACCTGCCCTTCATATTCATTGCCGTGATTGCCGGCTGACAGCAACACCGTGTTTTCCCGGTCGAAGCGCCCGCCGGCGAT
This sequence comes from Candidatus Poriferihabitaceae bacterium, assembly GCA_965213885.1. Classification (GTDB taxonomy): domain Bacteria; phylum Pseudomonadota; class Gammaproteobacteria; order Arenicellales; family Poriferihabitantaceae; genus VYFG01. The sequence goes on along the minus strand of OZ243919.1, from coordinate 432,419 downwards.
CACCGCCACCGGAACGGGAATGAATCCCCAGGGGGTTTCGTTATCGGAATGCACGAGCCGCAATACCGAAGTCTGCTTGCCCGGCCTGTCGTAGTCGATGTCGGTTCGGATGCGGCTAGGGGAATTCATGGCGTCAGCTTGGATGGGATAAGGTGTCTTTCACAGGAAGGTCTCTTATACTAGGATTGTTACCGATAAATTGCTGTTTTCAAACAATATAAATATCACATTTGGTTATGTATCAACAACTCGGCGAAATGCTGCAGCAGGGAGGCAGTGCGCTCCTTGATGGTGCGATCGGGACGCAGTTGCAGGCGATGTCCGTACCGATGGACAACACGGCCTGGGCGGCGAAGGCGCTCCATACCCACCCGGACACCGTGCGCCTGATGCACAGGCTGTACCTCGAGCGCGGAGTAGACATCATCACGACCAACACCTACGCCTCGGCGCGGCACAATCTGGAGCCATTGGGTCTGGGAGACCTGACTCGGGAACTCAACTACCGTGCGGTGAACCTGGCCATGGAAGCCCGGGAACGATTTGCGCCCGATCGGACCGTCACGCTGGCCGGCTCGATTTCTGCATTTGGCCTGACAGTGGGCGGAGAACCCGTTCGCAGTCTTCATCGGCATGCACGCCCGCGGGCTGAAATCACCGAGGGGCAGGCCCGTTGGAACCTGCGTGAACAGGCGGAGATCCTGGCCGAGGCCGGCGTCGATTTCCTGCTGCTGGAGGGAACCGGCAGCATGGCGCACCGGCACTGGATGGTGGATGAATGCGCCGGTGCCGGATTGCCCCTTTGGCTGGGGTTCCGCTGTCGACTGGACCCGGGTGACGACACCCCGAGAATCGGCTACAGCTCCACCACGTCTTTCGCGGATGGCCTGGGCGAGTTCGTGAACAGGGGCCTGGCCGGCATTGCCATCTTCCACAGTACCATCGACGCCACGGCCGCGGCCATTCCCGTGGCGCACTCCATCTGGTCCGGGCCGCTGGCGGCCTATCCAGAGGCCGATCGGTCCGATTACACCCTGCCGCATCGGGATGATGACATGCAGAGCAATGTGACGCCGGCGGAATTTCCCGGGATTGCTCGGCAGTGGGTTTCCCGCGGCGTACAGGTGGTTGGCGGTTGCTGCGGTATCAACCTGGAGTACTTCACGGACCTTAAACAGGCGTTGGCCGGATAGGATCATGACCGGTGATCCAGGCGCCGCCGAGTGGAATTGCTGGGGGGATGCTTGAACCTGTTTCATCCCGGTACCGGTCGCGGACTGCTCTGGATGCTGTTGTCCACTGTCGGGTTTTCCATTTCACACCTGATCGTGCGCTACGTTTCTCCCGAAATACACAGTTCACAGTCGGTTTTCTTCCGGGGGTTCTTCGGTCTGTTCGTTCTCGCCCCGTTGTTCATGCGCCAGGGAATGGCGTTGTTGCACACCCGGCAGCTGCGACTGCATGTCGTCCGGGCGGTGTTCTCGGTTTCCTCACTGACCTGCTTTTACTATGCCCTCACGGTCATTCCCCTGGCCAAGGCAACCGCGATCGGTTTTTTCGCCCCGGTGGTGGTCAGCCTGATGGCCGTGGTGTTTTTCAAGGAGCGGTCCAGACTGGTCAACTGGTTGTCTCTGGGCATGGGCATGGCCGGCATGATGCTGGTCCTGCGGCCGGGAAGAATTCCCCTCGACGTGGGAACGGTACTCATGATCCTTTCAACCATACTCTTTTCCATCAACCTGATGGTCATCAAGGTATTGGGACGGGAAGATTCCAGTACGGTGATTACCGCCTACATCACGATCCTGTTGATACCGTTGTCGCTGCCCATGGCGATCAGCGTTTGGGTCTGGCCAAATCCCGAACAGTTCGTGCTGCTGGCCACGATGGGCATCATCAACATTACGTCGCTGATCCTGTTCACCCAGGCAATGAAGGAGGCGGCGACCAGTCTCATCATGCCACTGGACTTTCTCCGCCTGGTGTGGATGGCATTGCTGGGCTATCTGTTTTTTCTCGAACTGCCGGATGCCTGGACCTGGATCGGCGGGCTGGTGATTTTCATTGGCGCGCTGCTGGTGGCGCTTCCGGATCGCCCCAAGTCGCCGTTGTACCGCGCCTGATTCGTGGATAACCACAGGCCGCTGCGACTGCATTGCTGGGAGGGGTACGAACGCCCCGATTTTCTGGCGCCGTTTCGTGACAGGTACAGCACGGGTGTCTCGGCACTGCCATTGGTGACGGACTACGAGGCCGCACGCGGCTGCGCCGCGGCAGAATCCGGACGTCCCGACCTCCTCAATATCAACAATGCCTGGGTTCGGGGATACCTGGATCCGCTTGGTGCGATCCGGCCGCTGCAAGACGGGCAGTTCAGCGGAATGGACGGGGACATTCACCCGGACTTCACCCGTCTGGCCGCGTGGACGCGCTCCGGGGATGGCGACAGGCGCCTTGGGGTTGCCCAACGCTTCGGCGCCTTCAACCTGGTGGTCAATACCCGAAGAATATCCCTGGAGACGGCCACGGCCGAAGGCTTTTCGCTGGCGCGGGACCCAGCGATGAAGCAGCGCTACGGCATCCTGCTGTACCGGGACTTCAACCTGTTCCACCTCGCGATTGCAGCCGGGCTGAATCCATTCAGGCCATTGGGCGCGGAAGCATTCACGAAATTCGAAGCCATGGCCGCACACTGGTTCGAAGGCGCCAGGTTATTGAGCGAAGACCACTTCGTTCTCAACCGAAGGCTCATGGAAGGGGAGATCGATTTCTACCTGTCCGGCGGCACCTATACCGCCTCGCCGGTGCGCCTGGCGGGCCACGGACACATCAGGGCGGTGACGCCCCGAAGTGGCCCGGTGGATGGCCTGGGCGGGATCGTGTTTACCGAGGTGACCTGTGCGCTGGTGACTCCGGATCCCCACCCGCTGGCGGACAGTTTCCTCCAGTGGATGCTTTCAGAGGACGCCGCACACCGGGCAGCCACCGCACCGCGGACGCTGAACCCGGTTCTGCAGATGGGCAATCCGGCCGTGATGGAACGGTTCACCAACACCGAACTCGACGCCATTCAATGGGATACCCTGGCTGAAGATATTGCCCGGTGCGTGGAGTACGACCTGATACCCGACCATGAGCGCCTGGCGGCCCTGCTCGAATCCGCCATCAAACGTCATCAACATCTTATCGTAGAGGATCTATCATGAATGCATCCGGCCCCACCGACATCAAGGCGCTGCAGCAATCACTGGAAGCCCGGGGTGTTCGCTATGCCCTGGCTTCCTATTCCGATATGCATGGAGTGTCCAAATCCAAGGTCGTGCCGATCGGACACCTGGGGCGCATGATGGGCGGATCGGAGTTGTGTACCGGCGCCGCCCTGGACGGTGTTCCCCAGGACATCAGCGACGAGGAGGTCTCTCCCCATCCGGACCCCGATTCGGTGATCGTGTTACCCTGGCAACCGGATGTGGCATGGTTCGCCAGCGATCTCTACTGTGAGGGGAAACCGTTCGAACCCTGCAATCGGACCATTTTCAGGAAGATCCTGGCGCAGGCGAAATCCATGGGGTATCGCTTCAATTTCGGTATCGAGCCCGAGTTCTTTCTGCTCAGGGAGGACGGGAACGGCGGTTACGCGCCCATCGGCCCTCGGGATGACATGCCAAAGCCAGCCTACGATGTCCGATCCACACTGGACAGTTTTGACATGCTGGAGGAAATCGTCCGCGAGCTCAATGGACTGGGATACGATGTCTACTCCTTTGACCATGAAGACGGGAACGGGCAATTTGAAATCGACTTCATGTACACGGAGGGACTCCGAATGGCGGACCGGTTCGTTTTCTTCCGCCTGCTGATCCAGGAACTCGCCAACCGCAGGGGCTGTTTCGCATCCTTCATGCCCAAACCGTTCAGTGACCGCGCAGGCAGCGGCGCCCACTACAACATGTCTCTCGCCGACCTGGAAACCGGCGTCAACCTGTTCGAGTCGGACGATGACCCTCGGGGCTGTGGAATCAGTGAATTGGGATACCGGTTCATTGCCGGGATCCTGCGTCATCTGCCGGCATTGAGTGCAGTGGTATCCCCGACAGTCAACAGTTACAAGCGGTTGATCAAGGAGGGCAGCATGTCGGGCTTTACCTGGGCGCCCGTGTTCCAGTGCTATGGCAACAACAACCGCACGGATACCGTGCGCATCCCCCTGGGGGGAGGCCGGGTTGAGTTGCGTTCGGCGGATATTGCCAACAATCCCTACCTGGGTGGCGCCATGGTGCTGGCCGCCGGTCTGGAAGGTATCCGTGAAGGACTGGATCCCGGCGAGCCCCACACGGACAACATGTACCTGAAGAGCCAGGCGGAGTTGGACGCCCTCGGGATCCGGATGCTGCCACGAACATTGGAGGAAGCCATTGATGCGCTGGAGGCGGACCCGTTGACGGAGCAGGTGATGGGGAAGCTCATGAAGGATACCTATATTGCGTTCAAGCGCGATGAGTGGTTCAGCTACCTGAATCATGTATCGGACTGGGAACGCGAGCGCTACCTGAAGTTTTACTGAGCCCGAAGTGAACCGGTTCTTCTCCCTGGCATTGGCGCTGCTGCTGCTGCTCGGCACCCTACGGGGGGGAGCCACCAGCATATCCAAATTCGTCTCGACCAATCAGATCGATCCGTTCGGGTATGCATTCTGGCAATCCCTTGTGGCGGCGCTGGTGCTGACCGTGCTCGGACTGCGGCAAACCGGAAGCCTGCCGTCCATCCGACGGAAGGATGTCGGGTTCTACCTCGTGTGTGGACTGGTGGGAACGGCGCTGCCCAACGCGGTGTTTTTCGAGGCGGTACGTCATATCGCCGCAGGCGCCATGGCGGTTTTGTTGACGTTTGTGCCGATCTTCATTTATCTGCTGGTTGTGCTGATTCGACAGGAGAAAGTCGAATTCTGGCGACTGGGTGGAATTCTTCTGGGGTTTGCCGGCGCCCTGATCATCGCGATGCAGCGTGTGGATGGGGCGCTGACGCTGGATGGCCATATCCTGTTTGCCATGCTCTGTCCGCTGGGTTACGCCATCATGGGCGTTTACGTCGGTCGGTTCCCATTAAGAGGGGTGCATCCATTTCACCTGGCAGCGGGAACACATTTCGTCGCGATCGCCTTTCTCCTTCCGGTATCGCTGTCAAGCGGCCAGTTTCATCCCCTCTGGCACGATTTCGGCCCCCCTGAAGCCATGATGTTGTTTCACGGAGTCCTGGCGGGAATCTCCTATTCCCTGTTTTTCCGTATCATGGAACTCGCGGGTGCCGTGTTCTACAGCATGAGCCATTACGTGATCGCATTGACCGGGGTCGCCTGGGGTTGGCTGGTATTTGGTGAAACCCACGGCGCGGTTTTCTGGTTGGCGGTCGTCCTGATTCTGCTCGGACTCAGCCTGGTCAACCAGCGTCAGGGAAAGAGCGGGACGCGCCTTGCCTGATGCCCGCAACGGGAACCCCGCCAAGGCCCTGCTTCCAGTGCCCGGATTACCTGCTGTAGCTCCTCCGGGTTTTCGGGCTGTTCCCCGTACCCACGGCTGCGGCCCAGACCACAGGCCTGCCGGACCCGCCCGGCAAATCACCCGTTCGAACAGCGACAGGCCAGATGGCAACGAGGTACGCCAGCGACAATAGGGGCGAGACTGTCGCCCCTGCTATGGGTTTGCCGGATCCACTGCACGTGCCTGCTGGTCAGGAAACGGCCCATTGACCGCAGCCAATGCCGAATCCGTTTCAGATTGCCGATTTTTCCCGGACTCCCACCTCGGCCCGGATCACCCAGACCCGATTACTGTGAAACGTGCTTTGCCCGGCGACATCCGCCAGGTGGTCCGGCGTTGTCCGGTTGATCGATTGCATCGCGTCCTCACCCTGCCAGAATCCATTGGTCGCCACTGCCACGCCAGGCAGTGTGTCTTCGCTGACGATGACTGTCCGAAAACAATGCCCCCTGGTGTTGAAGACTGAAACCCGATCACCCGGTTCCAGGCTGCGGAATGCCGCGTCTACCGGATGCAGCAGGACCGATGCGTTGCGTTCCCGGCGGACGAGTGCAGCCTGGTTGGCCATGCTTGAATTCACGAAATGGTGGGCGGCAGGTGAAAGCAGGTGCAGCCCGTCAGCAGGGTCGCAGCCCGGGGGAGCATCTCCCCGGGGCGTGGCGGTGGCGCCATCCGGCACCCCGTCCAGGCCGCAATCCGAGTAGGTGGTTGAATCCAGTTCGACACGGCCACTGGGGGTCGCGAATTCCCCGTTGGCGAATGGTACTTCGTCCCCGTCGGCGTAAGCGACAAACCCGTTCTGCCGAAGTTGTCGCAACGTGATCCCCCGGAGGGGCGGCTCAGTGGCCGCCGTAGCCTGGAGTATCCCCTCGATGACTGTTGCCGGGGATTCGTGCAGCCACGACTCACCGAATCCCATGGCCCGGGAAAGCAACCGCATCGTCTCCCAGTTGCTTTTGGATTCGCCCAACGGGGGTATCGCCGGGTGGTTGTAACCCAACAGCGTATGGCCGTAACCCCGGTGCAGATCCTCCTGCTCCAGCTGCGATGTGGCAGGAAGCACCAGATCTGCCAATCTGGCCGTATCCGTCATGAACAGGTCATGTACCACTGTGAACAGATCCTCTCGCCTGAGCCCTTTTTCCACCAGGGCGCTGTTGGGTGCGGAAACCATGGGGTTGGCACCGAAAACGAACAGGGAGCCAACGGGGGGATCCCCGACCTCGCCGCACAATGCGGCGCCCAGGCGGTTCATGTTCACCATCCTGCCAGGAGGCGGGCATTCGGCCCAGCGGTTGATGGCTTCGTCATCCCAGGTGAACCAGTCCCCGGTGGAACATCCAAGGCCGCCGCCGCGGACACCGTACTGACCGACCAGTGCGGGCAGGCAGGCAATGGCACGGACAGTCTGACCCGCATTGGTGTGACGGTTTACGGCATCACCCAGTCGGATCATCGCGGGATGTGAAGAGCCCAGCCAGTGTGCGAGGCAGCGCAGTTGCCTGCCGGAAATTCCGGTCCTGGAGATCACGGATTCCAGGTCCATGGACGAAAGTTTCCGCCGGTACGCGGGCCAGCCATGGGTGTGGTCGGCGAGCCATCCCCGATCCACCAGATTGTCTTCGACCAGGATCTTCGCGATGCCCAGCGCCAGCAATCCATCCGTGCCCGGGCGTGGGCGCAGGTGCAGGTCCGATCCCCTCGCGCTCCGACTCCGGACAGGATCGATCACCACGACCCGGCATCCCTGGCGGCGCGCACGGCGGACAAAGGGCATGAGATGGGGCGCGGTACTGACCGGGTTGTGACCCCAGAAAATCAGCAGACGGGAGTCGAGCACGTGGTGATACGGCGGGCTCATGCGTTTGCCCAGTGTGGCGCGCACGGCGTGCCGGGCGCCCGCCATGCAGATGGACCGCTCCAGGCGGCTGGCCCCCAGGCGATTCCAGAACCGGCTGCTGGCGACGGTCATCTGCACCAGTCCCAGCGTACCGCTGTAGCTGTAGGGCAGAATACTTTCCGGCCCATGGTCCGTGATCAGGGCTCCCCAGCGTTCAGCGATTTCCCCGATGGCTTCCTTCCAACTGATCGCCTGCCACTGTCCCGACCCTCGATCACCCGTTCTGCGCAGGGGCGTGGTCAGCCGATTGGCATGGTAGACACGCTCAAGATAGGGGTTCACCTTGGCGCAGAGCCACCCGTCCGCGACCGGATGTTCCGGCTGGGCCTCGAAGGCGACGGCGCGCCCCTGTTCCGTCCGGGTACGGATGCCGCAGGCGTCCGGGCAGTCGTGGGGACACGTCCCGTTGATCCAGTTCCCGGGCCCGTGCACGTCCATCTCAGGAGAATGTCCCCGCATTCCCGTGGCAGTGAATCGAGGCATCCACCGTGGCGGCGCCATCCGGCATGACGATGACAGGGTTGATCTCCATGTCCGCGATGTGACTACGCCAATCCGCCGCGAGTCAAGAGGCCCTGATTACCGCGCCCGCCGGGGCGCCGGCATGAGAAACCGCCATTCGGCCGTCATGGACGCTGCGCGTCATTGCCGCATGGATACACTTGGAGGGGATGGTGCATGCCGGACCATAGTACAGTGTATGCTTGCGATTTGACAGAATAAGAATACACGTTCCGAATGTTCCCTTCGTATATCCCATGCTAAGCGCCCTATCTCTCCCGGACATTGCCGCGATCATGCTGTTCATTGCTGTCTGGACCCTGCTGGAAATCCTGCTGGAGCACACTGCCCTGAAGAAACGGACATTGAGTGGCCTGATGGCGGAACAACGGCGGAACTGGATACGCGTGCTCGTCAGGCGGGAACTGAGGATGGTGGACACCCAGATCATCAGTGGACTGCAACAGGGATGCGCGTTTTTCACCTCCACATCCATCCTCGCCATCGGCGGCTGCTTCGCGCTTCTGGGTTCCGCGGAAACAGCGTTGCAGATCTACCGTGACCTGCCGCTACCCACGGAGATCAGCCGGGCGGCATGGGAAATCAAGGTCCTGTGCCTCACCCTGATTCTGGCGTACACGTTTTTCAAGTTCGGCTGGGCCTACCGGCTGTTCAACTACTGCGGGATCCTGATCGGCGCGGTGCCCGAGCACAGCGAGGCCAACCATGGACGCAGGCATGCCGCCGCCGAGAAACTGGCCGACATGAACATCATCGCGGGAAGGCATTTCAATGCCGGCATGCGCGGCCTGTTTTTCGCCCTCGGTTATCTGGGCTGGTTCGTCGGGCCCTACATGTTCATGCTGTCGACGGTATTCGTCGTTCTGGTGCTCATTCGGCGCCAGTTCTTTTCCCACGCGAGGCGGGTCCTGCTCGATGAGCCCCGGGAACCCGGGGCGGATTCTGCCGGTCACGGCACCGGGTAACAGGAGCATGTGCATACCGGATACTCCCTTTCCCGTCTGACGGGATCGGGAGTATCCGGCGGAACCAGGACAGGGGATTCGACGGATCCGTTCCGGACCCGCCTCAAGAAAAACCCCGCCTTCGCGGGGACCGCCTGTACCCCGATACGGGATCGGGGGGGTGGAATGGAAGGATCTTGCCTGGTGTAACGCCGCCTAGGTAACGACGTTTGTTGCCTGGGGTCCCTTGGGACCTTCCTCAACATCGAAAGTGACCTTCTGCCCTTCCTTGAGGGTCTTGAAACCGGTACCCTGGATTGAGCGGAAGTGAACGAAGACGTCCTTACCGCCGCCATCCTGGGAAATGAACCCATAACCCTTGGATTCGTTGAACCATTTGACAGTGCCTGTAGCCATAGAAAGTTAACCTGTAAAGATAAGAAACAAAACGCCGCAGTTGATGAAAGAGGAAGCTTGTAGGAGTAACGCGGAGGGAACGGCCGAAGATGCCTGGATCATTGACTGTAGCGAGGGGGAGTATAAGTCAGATTTGTTACAAAAAATTAATTTTTTCACAATTTTTTTCCCGGCATGCTTTGACTTCGCGTGAGACCGGGTGACAGAATGCGTCCAAGAGCCGCCAGCATGCCGGAAAGTCCCCCAAATCCATACCCTCCGTATGTCAGATCCTGCTGAATATACGTTCGAGGACGACCCGGAACTGGCTTCCACCCTGCCCGGGTACACATACTGGGACAGGGATTGGTTCGAGCGGGAGAAGCAGCGGATTTTCCGCCGGAACTGGCGCTGCGTCGGCCACGTGTCGGATTTACCCGATGTCGGAGACTACCTCGCTCACCGGCTCGTGGACCAGCCCGTCATGGTGCTGAGGGCGCCGGACGGAGCCATCCGGGCATTCCACAATGTGTGCAAACACCGTGCGCACATGCTCGTCAGGGAAGAACAGGGGAACCTGGGCACCGCCCTCATCACCTGCCCCTACCATGCCTGGGCCTACGACATGGACGGCCAGCTGCGCACAGCACCCCATTGCGAGCGCATCCGGGGATTCTCCAGGTCCGAGATCAGGCTTGACCCGGTGCAGGTGGAAGTGATTGCCGGATTCATCTATATCAACCTCACCCCCGATGCTTCCCCCCTGTTGCCGGAGATCGCATCCGCCATGGACCGCTTCCAGGCACTGTGCGGCAACCTGGCCGGGCTCCGCCGGGCCGCATCGGTCATCTTCGATGTCGCCGGCAACTGGAAGAACGTCGGTGACAACCTGCTGGAATGCTACCACTGCCATCCCGCCCACAAGGCCTTCGTGGACCTCGTGGACATGGACACCTACCGCGTGGAGACAGAACGCCTGTGGTCCTGGCAAGGCGGCATCTGCCGGCCCCGGAACCTGGCGTACCGGATTCCCGACGGCCTGGACGACGCGGAACGCGAGTTCGTTACCCTGTATGTCTGGCCGGACATGTCATTCACCCGGTTCGCCGGAAGCGACGCGGTGGCGACTTTCGTTTTCGAAGCCCTCGCACCCGAGGAAACCCGCCAGGTATTCACCGTGTACACGCCAAGCGGGGAACTGGACCCCGTCTCCTCGGACATCTACCGCTACTTCAGGGACGTGCTGGGCCCGGAGGACGTCGACCTGGTCGAATCCGTCCAGAAGGGCCTGCATTCCGTTTCCTACGATCGCGGAAGATTCTTCGTCGACAAGGACCGCAGCTGGTTTTCCGAGCATGCGGTGCATCATTTCCATGCCCTGGTCGACAGACATATGCGCCGTCCCTCCGGGAAACCCTGAAGGGAGCGTTCACGAACCCGCCTCCGGCCATGCCGCCATGGTGCCGATCAAGGCATCTGGTGCAGGGCGTAGTAAATTCGTTGCAGATGGCGGCTGAAGGGGTGTTGCCCTGCCCCGTTGGGAAGTAGAATACGCCGTTTGCCGTCTTGGCAACCGGGCTGCGGTGCCCGGGAGTTAGCTTACCCAATATTTTCCCAATCGATACTATGAACATGATCGCTCGAACCGGACTTGTCTCGGCACTTCTGGGCCTGACGGTCCAGCCGGCGCTGTCGGAAGGCGATGCGGATGCCGGGCGCCGCAAGGCCGAAACCTGCCTTGGCTGCCATGCCTCGCCAACCGCGCAAAATGTCTATCCGACGTATCGGATTCCCAAGGTCGGTGGCCAGCACGCCACCTATGTGGTGTCCGCGCTCAAGGACTACCGGGACGGGGTGCGCCCCCATCCCACCATGCATGCCAATGCCTGGAGCCTGTCGGATCAGGACATCGAGGACATCGCCGCGTTCTTCGCCGCATCGAAATAGGAGATCAGCCATGCCCGACCTGATGAAGACCATCGCCATGCTGTTCGCTGGCTCCTCTCTTGTCCTGGCGTTTTCCGGCCAGGCACTGGCCGGCGATCCCGAGGCCGGCAAGGAAAAGGCCAACACTCTCTGCATTGCCTGTCACGGACCGGACGGCAACAGCCCGCTGCCGGAAAACCCCCGCCTGGCAGGCCAGTATGCGGATTACCTGGAACTTGTACTGCATGAATACCGTTCCGGCGTGCGCCCGAATCCGATCATGGCAGGGATGTCTGCCGCGCTGACCGACGAGGACATCGCCAATCTGGCTGCCTGGTACGCCTCCCAATCCGGACTGACCGTCCTGTCCAAGGATCCGGTCGACTGAGACAGGCGGTCCCGCTCCGGGCGAGGGACCCGTCCCATGATTCGTGGGGCGGAATTCTGCGGGACCCCCGAAATGACCAACCGGATCGATACAAACCGCTTCCGGGCTCATGGCCGCGGTGAAGCATGGCAAAGCCATTCGATGGTCCAGCGGAGAACGAGCAGCTGCGCCGCCGGCCATGCGGACATGATCCGGACCCTTGATGGGATGCCATCGCCTGGGCCGGCAGATCTTTCCTGCCGGGTGCCGCCCCGGTCGCCGGCCCGGTCCGGATGCCCCTGGCGGTGCGCCTGGGATTGTAAGTTGCCCCTTTTTTCCTCCCCACCCTTTGTTCATCTATTCCTTTTGGTATAATTGTGTTTTCGTCAGGGCGGCGAACATCCTGACAATGTCATGCTGCCGCGGGCACCAGATTCCAACCCGGACAGACACAGGAGTCCACCTTGCTAGCCAATTATCTGCCGATCCTTCTTTTCATCGCGGTGGGGCTGGTGATAGGCGTCGCGGCGGTCAGCATGGGCCGCATTCTGGGATCCGGAAAACCCGAGGATGCCAAGTTATCCCCCTACGAGTGCGGGTTCGAGGCTTTCGAGGATTCCCGCATGAAGTTCGATGTTCGCTACTACCTGGTGGCGATCCTGTTCATCATTTTCGATCTGGAAATCGCGTTTCTCTTCCCCTGGGCCATCGTGCTCGATGAAATCGGGATCTTCGGTTTCTGGGCAATGATGCTGTTCCTGGCCGTTCTCGTGGTGGGCTTTGTCTACGAGTGGATGAAAGGAGCCCTCGAATGGGAATGATCCGCCGGAACATCCCGCCGCAGCAATCAATCAGGGAACTTTAGCCGGCGGGGGAAGTGAACCCGGAGTTTCCGGCACAACCGATACTGAAACATGGCGCAAGAAGGTAACCTCGAACACGGATTCGCCACGGCGAAACTGGACGAACTGGTCAACTGGGCCCGCACCGGTTCCCTGTGGCCCATGTCATTCGGTCTTGCCTGCTGTGCAGTGGAAATGATGCAGGCAGGCGCCGCACGCTACGACCTCGACCGCTTCGGCATGCTGTTCCGGCCGAGCCCCCGCCAATCGGACGTCATGATCGTGGCCGGAACCCTGACCAACAAGATGGCGCCCGCCTTGCGCAAGGTCTATGACCAGATGCCGGAACCCAAGTGGGTGATTTCCATGGGCTCCTGCGCCAACGGGGGCGGCTACTACCATTATTCCTATTCGGTGGTGCGCGGCTGTGACCGCATCGTGCCGGTGGATGTCTACGTCCCGGGATGTCCTCCCACGGCCGAAGCGCTGATCTACGGCATCCTGCAGCTGCAGAAGAAGATCCGGGCAACGGGACCCGTATCGCGCCGCCGGGAACTGCTGGAAGCCAAGCGTCACCTGGAGGGCCGGCCTGCCTGAGACCATGGAGAACGGCGCCCCTGAACCACTGTCCGACTCCGTTGACGCCCTGCTCGGCGATGCCGTCCTTTCCAGCAGCCATGACCGGGGCCAGTTGACGCTGGACATCGATCGAAGCCGGATCGTGGAGGTCTGCCGCCTGCTGCGGGACGAGGCAGGTTTCGAACAGCTGACGGACCTGTGCGGAATGGATTACGACGGCTACGGCATGGAAGGCGGAACCCCCTGGGAGGGGGAACGCTTCGCCGTGGTCTATCACCTGCTTTCCTATGCCCGCAACGACAGGCTCAGGCTCAGGATACAGTGCCCCGAGGATGACCCCAACGTCGATTCGGTCATCGGCGTCTGGCCCTGCGCCGACTGGTTCGAACGCGAGGCCTTCGACCTGTTCGGCATCATTTTCCACGGCCATCCCGACCTGCGTCGCATCCTCACCGACTATGGCTTTATCGGTCACCCCTTCCGCAAGGATTTTCCCCTGTCAGGCCAGGTGGAGATGCGTTACGACGAAGAACTGGAGCGCGTGATCTACCAGCCCGTCACCATTGAGCCGCGCATCCTGGTGCCACGGTCCATTCGCAAGGACGTGTTCGGTCCGGCTGATGACAACCCGGCCCTGGAAGAGAACGCCTGATGGCCGAGATCCGGAACTACACCATGAACTTCGGGCCCCAACACCCTGCGGCCCATGGCGTCCTGCGCATCATCATGGAAATGGACGGTGAGGTCATCGAGCGCTGTGATCCGCACATCGGTCTGCTGCACCGGGGCACGGAAAAACTGGCGGAATCCAAGCCGTATAACCAGAGCATCGGGTACATGGACCGTCTCGACTACGTATCCATGATGTGCAACGAGCATGCCTATGTGATGGCGATCGAACAGCTGCTCGGTGTCACACCGCCCATCCGTGCCCAGTACATCCGGGTCATGTTTGACGAAATCACCCGGATACTGAACCACTGCTTGTGGCTCGGTGCCCACGCCCTGGACATCGGTGCCATGACCGTGTTTCTGTATGCATTCCGGGAGCGCGAGGATCTCATGGACTGTTACGAAGCGGTCAGTGGCGCGCGCATGCATGCCACCTACTACCGCCCCGGCGGCGTGTACAGGGACCTGCCCGACCGAATGCCGCAGTATGCAAGGAGCGATCGTTTCAGTGATGCGCAAATGAAGCAGCGCAACGCTGACCGCGAAGGCTCCCTGCTGGACTTCATCGAAGCCTTTACCCGGCGCTTCCCGGGTTACGTGGATGAATACGAGACCCTGCTGTCCGACAACCGGATCTGGAAACAGCGCACGGTGGATATCGGCGTCGTGAGTCCCGAGCGGGCCATGGCCCTGGGATTCACCGGTCCCATGCTGCGTGGCTCCGGGGTGGAATGGGATCTTCGCAAGACCCGTCCCTACGAGACTTACGACCGCGTTGAATTCGACATTCCCGTGGGCACCAACGGTGACAGCTACGATCGGTACCTGGTCCGCGTGGAAGAGATGCGGCAGGCCAACCGGATCATCCGACAGTGCATCGACTGGCTCAGGGAGAACCCCGGCCCGGTCATGATTGACGATCACAAGCTGGCGCCGCCCTCCCGGGAGCAGATGAAGGGAGACATGGAATCCCTGATCCACCATTTCAAACTCTTCACCGAAGGCTACTGCGTTCCGGCGGGGGAAACCTATGCCGCCATCGAGCATCCCAAGGGAGAGTTCGGGATCTACCTGGTGTCCGACGGCGCCAACAAACCTTTCCGGGTCAAGATTCGCGCACCGGGATTTGCCCATCTTGCCGCCCTGGATGAAATGTCCCGCGGCCACATGCTCGCGGACATGGTGGCCATCATCGGCACCCAGGACATCGTGTTCGGGGAGATCGACCGCTGATGAACGGCCCTGAGAACACCATGGACCCACCCGTACTCAGCCAGGTCGCCCTGGATGAAATCGAGCAGGAATGCGCAAAGTACCCTCCGGACCGACGCCAGTCCGCCTTGCTGGCGGCCCTGCGCATCGCCCAGGACGAACACGGCTGGCTGTCGGACGGGATGATCGAGCATGTCGCCGGCGTGATCGGCGTCCCGCCGGTACGCGCCTACGAGGTTGCCACGTTCTACTCCATGTACCACCTGAAGCCGGTCGGGAAAAACGTGATTCGCCTGTGCACCAACATCTCCTGCATGCTCCGGGGCTGTGACGAGATACAGCGGCATCTCGAGGGAACGCTGGGGATCCGGATGGGACAGACCACCGGGGACGACCGCTTCACCCTGCAGGAGGTGGAATGCCTGTGTGCCTGTGCCGGTGCACCGATGATGCAGGTCAACAAGGACTACCACGAAAACCTGACCCCGGAACGGGTCGACGAGATCCTGGCGAGGTACTGAGCGTGTCCATGTTCGAGCACAACACCATGAAAGTCCGGGGAGGCGTCTGCTATCCACCGGAGGATGTGGACAAGCCCTGGACCCTGGAAGCCTACAGGAGCTGGGGCGGTTACAGCGCACTCAGGCGGGTGCTGGAGGAGCAGACTGATCCCGCAATCATCATCGACTGCCTGAAAACCTCCAACCTGCGGGGACGCGGCGGTGCCGGGTTCCCCCCGGGGATCAAGTGGAGCTTCATGCCCCGCAAATCACCGGGCCAGAAATACATCCTGTGCAATTCCGACGAGGGCGAGCCCGGCACCTGCAAGGAC
This sequence comes from Candidatus Poriferihabitaceae bacterium, assembly GCA_965213885.1. Lineage (GTDB taxonomy): Bacteria > Pseudomonadota > Gammaproteobacteria > Arenicellales > Poriferihabitantaceae > VYFG01. Next base: position 416,690 of record OZ243919.1, on the reverse strand, counting down.
CGGGATATCCTGCGTTACAACCCCCATGCCCTGATCGAAGGCATGGCCATCGCCGGCTACGTCATGGGCGCCAGCGTGGGCTACAACTTCATCCGGGGGGAGTTCTGGGAACCCTATCTGCAGACCGAGGCCGCGATCCGGGAAGCCCGTGAAGCCGGCATCCTGGGCGATGACATATTCGGGTCCGGCTTCGTTTTCGACATGCACAACCACCTCGGGGCCGGTGCCTATATCTGTGGTGAGGAAACCGCCCTCATGGAGGCCCTGGAGGGGAAGAAGGGGCAGCCCCGGTTCAAACCCCCGTTCCCTGCAGCCTTCGGTCTGTATGGATGTCCGTCCACGATCAACAATACCGAATCCCTTGCCTCGGTACCCGCCATCCTGCGCGCCGACGGCAACTGGATGGACGGGGAATGGTTCAGCAACATCGGTGTGCAAAACGCGGGCGGCACCAAGATCTTCTCGGTGACCGGCCACGTGGAGGAACCGGGCAATTTCGAGGTCCCGATGGGTACACCCTTCCGGGACCTCCTGGCCATGGCGGGCGGCGTATGGAAGAACCGCCGACTGAAGGCCGTGATTCCCGGGGGATCCTCGGTGCCGGTGCTTCCGGCCGAACTCATCATGGAATGCAACATGGACTACGATTCGCTGCGGGATGCCGGCTCCGCGGTAGGGGCCGGTTCCGTCATCGTCATGGACGAAACCACGGATATGGTGAAGGTGCTGGAGCGGCTCTCGTATTTCTACCATGAGGAATCCTGCGGGCAATGTACACCCTGCCGCGAGGGCACCGGCTGGCTGTATCGCATCCTCCACCGGATCAACCGCGGGCGCGGCACCATGGAGGATCTCGACACGTTGCTGGACGTGGCCAACCGAATCGAGGGACGGACCATCTGTGCCCTGGGCGATGCCGCCGCCTGGCCGGTGCAGAGCTTTCTGCGGCACTACCGCCACGAATTCGAAGCCAAGGTCCGCACTGCCGGCTCCCGGGCCGCCTGATGGGTCGATCGACGACCAGACCAATACGACACTTCCCTGTCACACCCCATGGCAACCATTGAAGTAGACGGCAGAACCATCGAGGTGGCGGATGGCAAGATGGTGATCGAGGCCACCGATGCCGCCGGTATCTACATCCCCCGCTTCTGCTACCACGAAAAGCTTTCCATTGCCGCCAATTGCCGGATGTGCCTGGTGGAAGTGGAAAGGGCGCCCAAGCCATTGCCCGCCTGCGCCACGCCGGTCATGGACGGGATGAAGGTATACACCCGCAGCGAGGTGGCACGGGAAGCCCAGAAGGGCACCATGGAATTCCTCCTCATCAACCATCCCCTGGACTGCCCGGTCTGCGACCAGGGCGGGGAATGCCCGCTGCAGGACCAGGCGATGGGCTACGGCAAGGACGATTCGCGCTACCACGAATCCAAGCGCGTGGTGCCGAACCCGGACATCGGCCCTCTCATCTCCACCGAAATGACCCGCTGCATCCACTGTACCCGCTGCGTGCGGTTCGGGGAAGAAGTGGCGGGTGTGATGGAAATGGGTGCCCCGGGGCGCGGAGAATTCACCCGCATCGGCACGTTCCTCAACCGCTCGGTCGATTCCGAGGTCTCGGGCAACATCATCGATCTTTGCCCGGTCGGCGCACTGACCTCGAAACCCTACCGATTCGCCGCGCGCTCCTGGGAACTGCTGAACCATCCCGGGGTCAGCCCCCACGACTGCGTCGGCACCAATACCCTGGTGCAGACCCTGCGCGGTGTCGTGGAGCGCGTGCTTCCGCTCGAGAACGAGGCGGTCAACGAATGCTGGCTCGCCGACCGGGACCGCTACAGCTACGAGGCGGTGAACGGCGATGAGCGCCTGCTCAATCCCATGATACGGGACGGCGGCGGCTGGAAGGAAGTGCCCTGGCAGACCGCACTGGAGCATGCGGCAATGGGCCTGAACCGCGTGATCGAATCCGGCGGCCCCGACGACCTCGGTGCGCTCGCCTCTCCGTCCGTCACCCTGGAAGAGGCGTACCTGCTGCAGAAACTGCTGCGTCAACTCGGCAGCAACAACGTGGATCATCGCCTGTGGCAGCAGGATTTCAGCGACGACGACATCATGCCCGCCTTCCCTGCCCTGGAACTGCCCATCACCGGGCTGGATACGGTCAAGGCGGCATTGCTGGTGGGGTCGAACCTGCGCAAGGAGCAGCCCCTGTTGTCGGTGCGCCTCAGGCGGGCAGTGACGGATCATGGCGCCCGGGTCAGCGCGGTGAATGTCATCGGCTATCCGCAGAACTATGACCTGGCGGACAGCCTTACGGTGGCCCCGTCCGGGTTCGCGGGCACCCTCGCCGGCGTTGCCCGCGCAGTCGCGGATCAAAAGGGCGTCGCCCTGCCCGCTGCGATCAGTGATCTGGCAGACGCCGGCGTGATGGCCGATACCGCCAGAGCCCTGCTTGAGGCCGGCGAGGCCGGCGTGGTCCTCATCGGTGCCAATGCGCTGCAGCATGCGCAAGCCGCCGGGCTCAGGGCGATCGCCCAGTGGATTGCAGACACTGCCGGCGCCAGGATGGGGATCCTGGCACCCGGCAACAGCGCGGCCGCCTGGATCGGCGGCTGTATCCCGCACCGCGGTGCCAACGATGCACCGGTGGAAACCCCGGGCAGAAACGCCGCCGAAATGTTGCAACAGGGCTGCCGCGGATTCATCCTTCTCGGCACGGAGCCCGAACTCGACGCCCTGGACGGCACCGCCGCCTGCCGCGCCATGGATCACGCCGAGTTCGTGGTGCAGATCAGTGCATTCCGGAGCGATGCCGCGCTGGAATATGCCGACGTACTCCTGCCCATGGCCGCGTTCACCGAGTCCGCCGGAACCTTCGTCAACTGCGAAGGCCGCGTACAGCGGGCAAGCGTGGCCACAAAGCCCATGGGTGAATCCCGTCCAGCCTGGAAAATCCTGCGGGTCCTCGGCAATTTCCTCAAGGTGGACGGTTTCGGCCAGATTTCCATCGAGGATGTGCAGGCCGAGATGCTCCCGGGCGATCTCACACCTTCGGCACGCTGCCGAGAAACCCGCTTCACGCAGCCGGACCGGACAGACACTCCCGGTCTCGAGCGGATTGCCGACATGCCAATGTATCGCAGCGAGCCCACGTTGCGACGGGCCGCCGCGCTGCAGCGGACCGTGGACAACCCGCCCCCTGCCGCACGCCTGCATCCGGCTACACTGTCCGACCTTTCCCTTTCAGATGGCCAGAACACGATGGTACGAAACGCCGACAGCGTGGTGCCGTTGCCGGCCGTGGCCGATCCCCGGGTTGCCAGGGGCTGCCTCTACATTCCCGCAGGTTTTCGTGAGACGGGGGAACTCGGACTGACCGGCGAGTTCCATATCGTTGCCGGAGACCAGGAATGATCCGGGACCTGGTGTTCTACCTGACCGCGTGGCTGCCGGAGCCCCTGCAAATCTTCGTCTGGGTCATGTTCAAGATCGTGGCCATCCTGGTGCCGTTGATGCTGTGCGTGGCCTATTTCACCTTTGCCGAGCGCAAGCTGATCGGGTACATGCAGCTTCGGGTGGGACCCAACCGGGTCGGACCCAGGGGCTGGTTCCAGCCCGTCGCGGACGCGCTCAAGCTCCTGATGAAGGAAGTCATCGTTCCGAGCCGCGCGAACCGGCACCTCTTTCTCTTCGCCCCGGCGCTCTCCCTGGGGCCGGCGCTGGCGGCCTGGGCGGTCATGCCGTTCACCGACCACCTGGTGCTGGCAGATATCGATGCCAGCCTGCTCTACGTGCTGGCGCTGACTTCCATGGGCGTCTACGGCGTGATCGTCGCCGGCTGGGCATCCAATTCGAAATACGCTTTCCTTGGCGCAATGCGGTCTGCAGCCCAGATCGTCGCCTACGAGATTGCGATGGGCTTTGCCCTGGTGGGTGTACTGATGGTGGCCGGCAGTCTGAATCTCCGGGAAATCGTTCTTGGCCAGGAGGGCAGTTTCCTGCATTGGTACTGGCTGCCGCTGTTTCCGCTGTTCATCGTGTACTTCATTTCCGGGGTCGCGGAAACCAACCGTTCGCCGTTCGACGTTGCCGAGGGGGAATCCGAAATCGTCGCCGGTTTCCACGTGGAATACTCCGGCATAACATTCGCTGTTTTCTTCCTCGCGGAATACGCCAACATGACCCTGATCGCGGCACTCACCGTGATCATGTTTCTCGGCGGCTGGCTCCCTCCCGTGGACATCGCACCGTTCAACTGGGTGCCGGGTCTGATGTGGTTCGGGCTCAAGACCTCCCTGGTGGCGTTCCTGTTTCTCTGGTTCCGCGCGACCTTTCCCCGCTACCGATATGACCAGATCATGCGCCTGGGCTGGAAAGTCCTGATTCCCGTGACGCTGGTCTGGATATTCGTAGTGGGCATCGGCAAGTTCTACACGCCGTTCACGGACTTCTTCCGCTAGGAGACTGATCATGGGCATCGACCTCAAGTATCTCTACAAGACATTTTCCCTGAAGGAACTGCGCAGGGGCCTCGGGGTCACCGGCCGCCGCCTGTTCAACCGCAAGATCACGCAGATGTATCCGGAGGAGAAAACCCCGAAGTCCCCCCGGTTCCGCGGGCTCCATGCCCTGCGCCGCTATCCCAACGGCGAGGAGCGCTGTATCGCCTGCAAGCTCTGCGAGGCGGTCTGTCCCGCACTCGCAATCACCATCGATTCCGAGGAAAGGGAAGACGGCCAGCGCCGCACCACACGCTACGATATCGACCTGTTCAAGTGCATATACTGCGGGTTCTGCGAGGAGGCCTGCCCGGTGGACTCCATTGTCCTGACCGACATTCACGAATTCCACATGGAACGCAATGGCGAGCGGCTGATCGACAAGCAGCAGCTCCTGGAGGTGGGCGACCGGTACGAGCAGCAGATCGCCGATGCCCGCCACCAGGACGCGCCCTACCGGTAGACGACGTTCCTTCCGATGACATTCGTCCAGCTCTGCTTCTACCTCTTCGCCGCGATCCTGGTGTTCGCCGCCGGCATGGTGGTGACCATCCGCAATCCGGTCAAATCCGCGCTCTTCCTGGTGCTGGCGTTCTTCAGCGCGGCCTGCATCTGGATCACCCTGGAGGCGGAGTTCCTGGCCATCGTCCTGGTTCTGGTGTATGTCGGTGCGGTCATGGTGCTGTTTCTGTTTGTCATCATGATGCTCGACATCGATCTCGCGGTACTGCGCTCGGGTTTCGCCCGCTATCTGCCGGTGGGCAGCGTCATCGCCCTGCTGCTGATCCTGGAGATCGCCCTCGTCATGTTCAGCGGATTCAGCGCGGAGGACTACGCAGCCCCGGCGGCCCATCCCGCAGATTACAGCAACTCCAAGGAACTCGGCCGGCTGATCTATACCCAGTATGTCTACCCGTTCGAGATCGCCGCGATCATCCTGCTGGTGGCGATTGTCGCCGCCATCGCGCTGACCATGCGCAAGCGGCCGGACAGCAAGTACATCGACCCCAACAGGCAGATCAGGGCCCGGAAGGAGGATCGACTGCGCATTGTGCGGATGAAGTCCGCCCCCCGGCAGGATACGCCGGCCGGGGGGGCATCCGCCGGAGGTGAGGAATGATTCCGCTTTCCCACTATCTCGTTCTCGGGGCGATCCTGTTCGGCATCAGTGTCGTCGGCATCTTCCTGAACCGCAAGAACGTGGTCATCCTGCTGATGTCCATCGAGCTCCTGCTGCTGGCGGTCAACATGAATTTCGTCGCCTTCTCCCACTATCTCGGTGACACGGCGGGACAGGTGTTCGTGTTTTTCATCCTCACCGTGGCCGCGGCGGAGTCAGCGATCGGCCTGGCGATCCTGATCGTGCTGTTCCGGAGCCGGCACACCATCAATGTCGAAGAACTGGACTCCCTGAAAGGCTGATCACATCCCATGAAGAGCGTCTATCTCGCCATCCCCCTGGTCTGCCTGCTGGCTGCCGTCATTGCCGGCCTGGCAGGCCGGCGGATCGGCCGGGTCGGCGCCCACTCCGTCACCATCGGCGGCGTTACCATCGCTTTCCTGCTTTCCCTGGTGGTCTATTTCGACGTCCGTGCCGGGAACCTGTTCAATGGCGCCGTCTACGACTGGGCCATCAGCGGCGGCGTGAAAATGCAGATCGGCTTCCTCATCGACCAGCTTTCCGCAACCATGATGGTGGTGGTCACCTTCATCTCCCTGATGGTGCACATCTACACGATCGGGTACATGCATGATGACCCGGGATACCAGCGATTCTTCAGCTATATCTCGCTGTTCACCTTCGCCATGCTGATGCTGGTGATGTCCAACAACTTCCTGCAGCTGTTTTTCGGCTGGGAGGCGGTGGGCCTGGTTTCCTATCTGCTGATCGGATTCTGGTTCGAGCGGGACACTGCTATTTTCGCCAACATGAAGGCATTCCTTGTCAACCGCGTGGGTGATTTCGGCTTCCTGCTCGGCCTGGCCGCAGTGCTGTACCTGTTCAATTCCCTGGATTACGCCACCGTGTTCGCCGCCGCCGAAGGTGCCAGGGACCGGACCCTGACCGGCCTGTTCGGTGAATGGAACTGGATCACGGTGATCTGCCTGCTGCTGTTCCTGGGCGCGATGGGCAAATCCGCCCAGGTGCCCCTGCACGTCTGGCTGCCGGATTCCATGGAAGGCCCGACGCCCATCTCCGCCCTGATCCACGCCGCCACGATGGTGACGGCGGGCATCTTTCTGGTGGCCCGGATGTCCCCGCTGTTCGAACTGTCGGAAACCGCCCTGTCCGTGGTGATCATCATTGGCGCCACCACGGCCATCTTCATGGCGCTGGTCGGCCTGGTGCAGAACGACATCAAGCGCGTAGTGGCCTATTCCACCCTGTCCCAGCTCGGGTACATGACCGTTGCCCTGGGGGCTTCCGCCTACGAGGTGGCCATCTTTCATCTGGGCACCCATGCATTCTTCAAGGCACTCCTGTTCCTGGCCGCCGGCTCCGTCATCATCGCCATGCACCACGAGCAGGACATGCGCAGGATGGGCGGCCTGCGCGCAATCATGCCGGTGACCTACATCACCTGCACGATTGGCTCCCTGGCCCTTGCCGGCATTCCGCCGTTCGCCGGCTTTTTCTCCAAGGACGCCATCATCGAGGCGGCGCATCACAGCGACATCTTCGGCTCCGGTTACGCCCACATGGCGGTCCTCCTCGGGGTGTTCGTCACCGCGTTCTACTCCTTCCGCCTGCTGTTCATGACCTTTCACGGCATCAACCGGGCGGATGAGCATGTCCGGCAGCATCTGAACGAGTCGCCCCGGGTGGTCACCTTGCCGCTGATTGCCCTGGCGGTCTTTTCCGTGATCACGGGATTCCTCTTCTTCGGGCCGGTACTCGACGGCAGCCATTTCGGCGACTCCGTTTTCGTGCTGCCCGAACACGACACGGTGGGAGCACTGCATGACGCCTACCTCGGCAGGACCGGCTTTGACCTGATCCTCGGTTCGATTGTTCACGGCGTGACGGCCTGGCCGTTCTGGCTGGCCCTGGCCGGCATCGTGTTCGCCTGGTACTGCTATTGCAGGGACACCGCGCTTCCGGGACGGATTGCCTCCGCCCTGGCGCCCGTGACCCGCATTCTCGAGAACAAATACGGTTTCGACATCCTGTACCAGAAGCTGTTCGCCGACAACTGCGTGGCCTTCGGCAGATTCCTGCACAAGTATGCCGATGCAGGTCTCATCGACGGGATCATTGTCAACGGCTCCGCCAGAACCGTGCGCCTCTTTTCCGGCATGATGCGGGAAAGCCAGACCGGCAAGACCTTCCACTACGCCTTCGCCATGATTATCGGGCTGTTTTTCCTGGTGACGTTCTTTGTCTGGGCACGTTGACACCGGGGCCAACAACAATCCATGAATTGCCGTTTCTCCCTCCATGCAAAGTAACCTGCTCAGCATCCTGATCTGGCTGCCAATCCTGGCGGGTATCCTGATCCTCTGCACCGGCGGTGACGAACGCGCGCCGGTCGCCCGGAAGCTGGCCCTTGGCTTCTCCGTCGTGGTTTTCTACCTCAGCCTCTCGCTCTGGGCGGGCTTTGACAAGGGCACCGCCGCGATGCAGTTCGTCGAACACGGCATCTGGATCGACACCTTCAACGTGCACTATTCACTGGGTATAGACGGCATATCCATGCCGCTGATCCTGCTGACCACGGCCCTGACCGTCATCGTGGTGATTGCGGGCTGGGAGGTGATCCGGGAGCGTGTGGCGCAGTACATGGCCGCGTTCATGATCATGGAGGGCATCATGATCGGGGTATTCTCCGCCCTGGACGCCGTGCTGTTCTATGTGCTCTGGGAGGCGATGCTGATCCCGATGTTTCTCATCATCGGCATCTGGGGCGGGCCGAACCGGATCTATGCCACCATCAAGTTCTTCCTCTATACCCTGCTTGGTTCACTGCTGATGCTGGTGGCTTTCCTGTACCTGTACAACGCCAGCGGCGGCAGCTTCAGCATTCTCGACTTTCACGAACTGACACTCGGGCTCACACCGCAGATCCTGATCTTCCTCGCGTTCTTTGCCGCCTTCGCGGTGAAAGTGCCGATGTTCCCGGTGCACACCTGGCTGCCCGACGCGCATGTCGAGGCGCCCACCGGCGGTTCCGTCATCCTCGCGGCCATCATGCTGAAAATGGGCGGCTACGGGTTCCTTCGCTTCAGCCTGCCCATCACACCGGATGCCAGCCACGAACTGACCTGGTTCATGATTACGCTCTCGCTGATCGCAGTGGTGTACATCGCGCTGGTGGCGCTGGTACAGGGCGACATGAAAAAGCTGATCGCCTATTCCTCCATCTCCCACATGGGATTCGTCACGCTCGGCATGTTCGTGTTCAACAGTCAGGGGGTGGAGGGCGCGATGATGCAGATGATCTCCCACGGATTCATCTCGGGGGCATTGTTCCTCTGCGTCGGCGTGCTCTATGACCGCCTGCACTCCCGGGAGATCGCCTCCTACGGCGGCATCGCGACACCGATGCCGATCTTCGCTGCCTTTACCGTCCTGTTCGCGATGGCCAATGCCGGCCTGCCCGGTACTTCGGGCTTCGTCGGCGAGTTTCTCGTCATCATGGGTTCCTTCCAGGTGAATCCGTGGTACGCCATTATTGCCGCACTGACGCTGGTCTTCGGTGCCGCCTATACCCTGTGGATGGTGAAGCGGGTGGTCTACGGCAAGGTGACCAGCGAGGCGGTGGCAGCGCTTGAGGATGTCAATGGCCGCGAGATCCTCTTCCTGTCCCTGCTCACCGGCCTGGTCCTGTGGGTCGGGGTCTGGCCGAACCCGATACTCGATGTGATGCACGCCACCGTAGACAACCTGCTGCAACACGTGTCCGTCTCCAAGCTGCCATGAATCTCCACACCCTCAAGGCCACCCTGGCCACCCCGGAAATCATCGTCGGCTTCATGGCCTGCCTGATCCTGGTGGCACCCCTGTACATGCGCAGGGAGACGGGCATCCGGCTCGCGTTCGCACTGTCCATCCTGACGCTGATCCTGGCCGCAGTTCATATCGCCATGCATTTCAGCACCGGGCCGGTCGCCGGATTCAACAACATGTTCATTGACGATCCCATGTCGGATCTGCTGAAGATCACCATCTGCCTGATCACTGCCGGGGTTTTCATCTACAGCCGGCGTTACAACCAGGACCGGGGTCTGGACAATGCGGAATACTATGTCCTGGGGCTGTTCGGGGTTGTGGGCATGATGGTGATGGCATCGGCCAATCACCTGCTCACGCTGTACCTGGGACTGGAACTGATGTCCCTGTGCCTTTACGCGATGATCGCGTTCTACCGCGACGACAAGCTGGCGGTGGAATCCGCGATGAAGTATTTCGTGCTGGGCGCCCTGGCGTCCAGCATACTGCTGTACGGCATGTCCCTCCTATACGGGCTGACCGGATCGCTGGAGCTTGGCGCCGTCCGCGGCGCCCTCGCCGGAACCGCCGACGACAACGTTGTCGTGGCGCTGGCAGTGGTATTCATTGTCGTTGCACTGGCATTCAAACTGGGCGCCGTGCCCTTCCACATGTGGGTCCCCGACGTGTACCAGGGCGCGCCGACCTCCACCACGGCTTTCGTTGGCGCGGCGCCGAAGATTGCCGCGTTCGCAATCACCGCCCGGCTCCTGATCGGGGGACTCGAGGACCTGCACGGCATGTGGCAGCAGATGCTGATCATCATCGCCCTGCTCTCCATTGTCACCGGTAACGTGGTGGCCATCGCGCAGAGCAATCTCAAGCGCATGCTGGCCTATTCCACCATCTCCCACATGGGCTTTTTCCTGTGCGGCATCCTCGCGGGCACCGACGCCGGATACAGTGCCGCCCTGTTCTACGTGATCATCTACGCAACCATGAGCCTTGCCGCATTCGGCGTGATCCTCTATCTGGCCGACCGGGAGCACGAATCCGACCGGCTGGACGACCTCAGGGGACTCAGCAGGCGCAGCCCGTGGACTGCATTCTTGCTGCTGATCCTGATGTTCTCCATGGCCGGCGTGCCGCCCACTGCGGGGTTCTTCGCCAAGTTTTCCGTGATCCAGGCATTGGTGAACGCCGGCCTGGTCTGGGTGGCAGCCGTTGCGGTGGTGTTTGCCGTAGTCGGGGCGTTTTACTATCTGCGCATCATCAGGCTGGCTTATTTCGAATCGCCCGAACTCGACCTCAAGGCCCCGGCCTCTACCGGCATGGGCACGTTGCTGACGGTGAACATCCTGCTGATCGTGGCCATCCTGCCCTGGATCGGCAGCCTGCTGGCGCTCTGCGCCGACGCCATTCGACAATTCGCCGTCTGACTCGTGCCGTGGCCGAAGAACCCGTCGGACAGCCCCCGGTCGGGGCAGCCCGGAACATCTCGCCCCGGCCATCAGGCGGATGGCTGCCGGGATGCCACGGCACCGGTTCCCGGTGACCGATGGTCATGTTGCGCGCTTCCGATCACGTAGTGGCATGATTCGCCGTGATCCGAATGATGGCTTCCATCCTTGACCGGATGGCGCCTGCCCTGACTTCGCCATGGATATGCCATCCGTCTGTCTATTCCCCGATGCTGGCAACGGCTACATTTCACCTGCATTTCCCAGGCTGTTTCCATGACAAGCAAGCGCACCCTCGGACTCCTGTTCGGAGGCCGGTCCTGTGAACACGAGGTCTCAGTCATTTCCGCCCGTTCCGTGCTCGCCGCCATCGACCGTGACCGTTACGACATTGTTCTCATCGGCATCGACAAGCAGGGGTACTGGCATACCGGACCGGAGATCGGGAGGCTGACCCAGGGAAAGGAGGTCAGGGTTCTGAACGGGGCGGGGGGATCTGCCGGAGACGCCCTGGTATCCATGGCCCTGCACCATCAGGGAAACCTGACCCCGTCGACGCCGAGGACGGATCCGGTTCCGCATCTTGATGTGATCTTTCCCGTCCTCCACGGTACTTTCGGCGAGGACGGAACCATCCAGGGTGTGCTGGAAATGGCGGGGATCCCCTATGTCGGCTGCGGCGTGGCCGCTTCCGCCCTTGCCATGGACAAGGCACTGGCCAAGCAGGTATTCGCGGCCGCCGGCATTCCCCAGGCACCCTCCATGGTGCTGCACCGCAATACCTGGAACGATCACGGACCGGAATGGACGAGGCGGGCCATGGAAGACCTCGGACTGCCGATTTTCACCAAGCCGGCAAACCTCGGCTCCAGTGTCGGCGTCGGCAAGGCACATGACCCAGGGGAACTGGATGCCTGCATCCGGGACGCCTTCCGGTACGACAACAAGGTCGTGATCGAACAGTCCATGGAGGACTGCCAGGAGGTGGAATGCGCGATCCTCGGCAACGAGTCACCGGAGGCATCGGTGGTCGGGGAAATCATCCCCGGTGCTGAATTCTACGACTACCGGACGAAGTACATCGACGACAAGTCCCGCACCCTGATCCCGGCTGAAATTCCGGATCACGCAAGCGAACGGGTCCGGGAACTGTCCGTGCAGGCCTTTCGCGCCATTGACGGCAACGGCCTTGCCCGGGTGGACTTTTTTGTCCACCGTGAGACACGGGAGGTGTACCTGAATGAAATCAATACCCTGCCCGGATTCACCCCCATCAGCATGTATCCCAAGTTATGGGAAGCAAGCGGCATCCCCTACGCTGCGCTGATCGACCGTCTGGTGGACCTTGCTCTACGTCGGCATGCCATGGGCAGCCGGCTGCAACGCTCCTTCTGAACCGCACCGCTTCCATTCCGCTCTTGCCACCAAAGGACAATACCCTGAAGGGTATCTGCATCCTGATTGTCTCGACGTTCTTTTTTGCCGGTCAGGACGCCATTACCAAACACCTGATCGAAACCCTTTCGGTTTTCCAGATCGTCACGGTCAGGTTCTTCTTCTTCGCCCTGTTTGCCCTTGTGTACGCTGCCAGACGCACCGAACACCATTCCTGGTTCCGTTCCGCAAACCCGCTGTTGCAGATTTCGCGGGCCCTGCTGATCACCGCGGAAATCTGCGTATTCGCCGTGACCATACAACACATGGGTCTGGCGGAGATGCATACGGTGTTTGCCTGCTTTCCCCTGCTGATCACCGCGTTGTCGATGCCGTTGCTCGGCGAGGCCGTGGGCTGGCGCCGCTGGCTGGCGGTACTCGCCGGGTTCCTGGGCACGCTGATCATCATCCGTCCCGGCCTGGGTGTGTTCAACCCGTGGTCCCTGGCGGCACTGACCGCCGCATTGATGTTCGCGCTCTACAACATCCTGACACGCAAGGTGTCGCACCGGGATTCCTTCGAGACCTCACTGCTCTATTTCGGTGTTGTCGGATTTCTGGGCTCACTGGTCTTCGCGGTGTTTGCCTGGAAACAGCCGAACGGCATGGAAATCGTCCTCCTCCTGACAATCAGCGTCATGGCCATCATCGGACACCTGTGCCTGATCAAGGCCCTGGAACTGGTGCCCGCCGTCATATTGCAGCCGTTCAATTATTTCGTCCTGGTCTGGGCCATCTTGCTCGGATATCTGCTGTTCGGTGAGATTCTGGATCCGGTTTCCCTGGCGGGTGCAGCCATCGTGGTGGCGAGCGGCGTATTCATCGCACGCAGGGAATACCGCTTGAAGTACACCTGAACCTCCTGTATTACAATGGCCCTGACGACGACAATGACCCGGGGTTACTGAACTCGTGAGCGGCCACCCCTCCCTCCAGGCCTTCCTGGCCAAGTATCCGAAGACCCGATACCTGGACGCCTACCATCCGGACCTGTCCTGTGTGTTCCGCGGCAAGCGCTACCCGGTGGACCAGGCCGGGAAGCTTTTCCGTTCCGGGATGATGATTCCGGGAGGAAGTTTCCTGCTGGGGGTGAACGGCGACAGCATGGACCCCGAGGGCATGGGCTTTTCCGATGGTGATCCGGATGAGGTGGGCATGCCGATCCCGGACACACTGGTGAACTGTCCCTGGGCCCGGGTGCCCACCGGGCAGGTCATGATCACCTTTCAGGGTCTTGATGGGGAACCCTACTACTATGAACCCCGCAACGTTCTGAAACGGGTCCTGGAGCGCTTCGGCGAACTGAAACTGAAGCCCGTGGTGGCCTTTGAACTGGAATTCTACCTGCTGGACCTGACCCGGACCCCGAAGGGAGAGATCCAGTTGCCGGTGGGACCGATCACCGGCCAACGCAGCGACACCACCCAGGTCTACAGCATGGACGACGTGGAGGAGTTCGGACTTTTCCTCGACGATGTCACCCGGACCTGCCGTGAACAGGGGATGGAGACCGGCGCCATATCCGGGGAATATGCCCCGGGCCAATTCGAGATCAACCTGATGCACACCGACAATCCGCTGGCGGCGGCGGACCATTGCGTCATGTTCGAGCGTACGGTCAAGAGCACTGCCCGCAAGCACGGCTACCAGGCCACGTTCATGGCAAAGCCCTGGGCCGAGCAATCAGGGAGCGGCCTGCACCTGCACGTCAGCCTGGTGGACGAGATCGGCAACAATGCCTTCGACGGCGGCGGCCGGTACGGTGACCAGGAGTGCGGCAGCGATCTCCTGTATCACGCACTGGGCGGGCTCAGGATCACCATGGCCGATTGCATGGGTGTCTTTGCGCCCAACATCAATTCCTATCGCCGCTTCGTGCCCAACCTGTGCGTGCCGGTCACATCGGACTGGGCTTTCGACAACCGGTCCGTGGCCCTCAGGGTGCCCAGGAGTCATGGCGATGCCCGGCGCATTGAACACCGCATCTCGGGTGCCGATGCCAATCCCTACCTGGTTCTTGGTGCCGTGCTCGCAGGGATCCACCACGGAATCACGGGCCGCGTTCCAGCAGGTGCTGCCGCCACCGGGAATGCCGGTGAGAATGCAGACCCCGACCTGCCTTTCGAGCCAGCCAAGGCCTTCGCCCGGACCAGGACAAGCAGTGTCCTCGCCGATTATTTCGGTGAAGCCTACCTGCGCGCATACACCAGTTGCAAGCTGAACGAATACCGGGCCTTCGCTGCGGAGAACCGCAAAGAGACCGCGTGGTATCTCTAGCCTCCCTGATCTGGGTCCCCAGACGCATTTCGTGATGGTATCGCGGGCCGCAGGTTATCTGCAGACCGCCGACGGACAGGTGGAAACACTGTGGATCCGGCCGCAGGGAGGCGACCCCGACACCGTGCTGGTACTGCTGCACGAGGGTCTTGGCTGCGTCGATCTCTGGCGGGATTTCCCGCAACTGCTCGCGGATCGCAGCGGGTGCTGGGTATTCGCCTATTCCAGAACCGGCTACGGGCGATCCGACCCCTGCACGCTGCCCCGCCCCCTCACCTACATGCATCACGAGGCGGAACGGGTCCTCCCGCAGGTGCTGGAATCCCTCGAGGCGGAATCCATCATCCTCATCGGCCATTCCGACGGCGCCTCCATCGCCGCCATCCATGCCGGCAGCAAACCGGACCCGCGGCTGCGCGGGCTCGTTCTCATGGCGCCCCATTTCTTCGCGGAGGAGGTTTCCATCCATTCCATTGCCGAGGCGAAGGCCGCGTACGAGACCGGCACGCTGCGTGACAGCCTGGCAAAATATCACGGCGGCAATGTCGACTGCGCGTTCCGCGGCTGGAATGATGTCTGGCTGGACCCGGATTTCCGGCATTGGGATCTCACCGAATTCCTGCCGGACATCCGGGTGCCGGTACTGTTCATCCAGGGGCAGGATGATCAATACGGCACCTTGTGCCAACTCGCGGCGCTGGAGCGGCACCTGGCGTCCTCACCGGATTCCCGCGTCATCGGTCAGTCCCGCCATGCCCCCCATCTCGACCAGCCCGGTGAAACCCTGGACACCATCGACCAGTTCCTGAAACGCTCCCGGGCCGGATGAAATTGGACTCCGTCGCCCACGTACCATGGCCGCCAGGGATGTGACCGGCCGATATGCGGATCGCCATGGGTACACAGTTCCGTATCCATCCCGGTGGCTCAAGGGAAAACGGACTTTGGGCACCAGCACTGACCCGACACCGGCATGACCTGGCGCAAGGCCGGTCCGACAAGGCGGTCCGCGTCCGCCGCCCGCTCAGGAGACCCGCTCGATCACCAGTGCAATCCCCTGCCCGACCCCGACACACATGGTGCACAGGGCATATCTTCCGCGAACCGCCTCCAGCTGACTGACGGCAGTGGCAATGAGTCGGGCGCCGCTTGCTCCCAGGGGGTGGCCAAGCGCGATAGCGCCGCCGTTCGGATTCACCCTCGGATCGTCGTCCGCAAGACCGAGATCACGCATCACCGCGAGTGCCTGCGACGCGAAGGCCTCGTTGAGTTCGATCACGTCCAGCTCATCCAGGGTCAGGCCGGTCATTGCCAACACCTTCCTGCTGGCGGGTGCTGGGCCAAAACCCATGATGCGGGGAGCAATGCCGGCAGTCGACATGCCAAGGATGCGGGCACGCGGCGTGAGCCCCTGTTTCGCCGCAGCCGTCTCGTTCGCGAGCAACAGGGCACAGGCCCCGTCATTGACGCCGGAGGCATTGCCGGCAGTGACCGTCCCGTCCTGCCGGACAATGGGCTTCAGGTTCGAAAGCGCTTCCAGGGTCGTCTCCCTTGGATGCTCGTCCCGGTCCGCCAGTACCGGGTCACCATGACGCTGCGGAATCGGAATCTGCACCATCTCACCCCGGAAAAAGCCCCGGTCCCTTGCCCGGGCGGTCTTTTGCTGGGACCAGAGCGCGAAACGGTCCTGGTCCTCTCGGCTGACCCGGAATTCACAGGCCACGTTCTCGGCGGTCTCGGGCATGGAATCGACCCCGTACCGCTGCCGCATCAGCGGGTTGATGAAGCGCCAGCCAAGGGTGGTGTCATGAATGGCGCTGCTCCGGCCGAAGGCTGTCTCCGACTTGGGCATGACGAAAGGTGCCCGGCTCATGCTTTCCACCCCCCCGGCAATCGTCAGCGCAGCCTCCCCGCACCGGATGGCCCGGGCCACACTGCCCACGGCGTCCATGCCGGAACCGCACAGGCGGTTGACAGTCGAGGCGGGCACCGTTTCCGGCAATCCGGCCAGCAGGGCGCACATGCGGCCCACGTTGCGATTGTCCTCACCGGCCTGATTGGCGCAGCCGTAGATGAGATCGTCCACGCCGGTCCAGTCCACGCCGGCGTTTCTCTCCATCAGCGCCCGGATCGGCGCCGCGCCGAGATCATCGGCCCTGATCGGCGACAGGACGCCGCCGTAACGGCCGATGGGGGTTCGGACGGCATCGCAGATATATGCCTCGTTCATGGGGCGCATGCCTGGTTGGTGTTGGAACGGGTCATGGGGCAGTCGATCAGCATCCGCTGTCCTCGCGGCCCGGTTTGCTCCAGGCGCGCCGGCGAAGAAGGGGGCTCACCCGATAACGTTCACCGCGGTAGTACGCGTCCAGGCGATCCAGCAGGCTGACCACCGGTTCAAGGCCCCAGCTCGAGAGCCATTCGAATGGCCCTCTCGGATAGTTGACACCCAGCTTCATGGCATCGTCGGCCCCGGATTCGGTACAGACGCCCTGCTGCACGGCGTCGGCTGCCTCGTTGATCAGCATGGCGATCGTGCGGGCGACCACCAGGCCGGGCGTGTCACTGATTTTCCGGGGAACGAATCCCACCGCGGCCAACCAGCCCGCGCTCCTGTCATGCCAGTCCGCTGCCGCGCGGGAGGAACAGGCCATCGCGAGACAGCTCTCCCTGGTGCCAGCGATGGGCAGGTCGAAAACGGCCACGTTTCTCCCCAGGGCGGAAGCCGGCAGGCCGTCGGTCAGCCGGAGCTGACCGTCCGGAGACTCGATCCCCGTCCACCCGCTCCCGATCACCTGTTCGAATGACAGGCCAAGTTCCCGCAGCCGCTCGCCCAGGAGATCGGCCACGAAATCCCGGCCATGCAGTATGACGCCGCCCGATTCCGGCGGCCTGAACCTGTGAACAGGCACTTCGGTATCGGCAGTGCAGGCATCCGGGCCGTATCGATAGAAGCCTTGCCCGGTCTTGCGGCCGAGCCGCCCACCCTCCACCAGCGCCTTCTGGACCAGTGACGGCTTGTATCGCCTGTCCATGAAGTTGGCATGGTAAACCGACTCGGTCACCGCGAAATTCGTGTCGTGGCCAATGAGGTCCATCAGTTCGCAGGGCCCCATCCGGAATCCCGCGCCGCGCAGGCAGGCGTCAATGGTGACATGATCACAGGCGCGCTCCTGCAGCAGTTCCAGTGCCTCGGCGTAGAACGGTCGGGCAATCCGGTTGACGATGAACCCCGGGGTAGAGGCAGCGCGCACCGGCACCTTGCCCCATCTGCCGGCAAGTTCAGATACCGCATCCGCCACCTGCGGATCCGTCTCGGGACCCGACACCACCTCTACCAGCCGCATCCGTGGGGCCGGATTGAAGAAGTGCATCCCAACCAGGCGCCCGGGATTTCGCAGGGTCGCCGCGATGGCCGTGATGGATAGGGAGGAGGTGTTGGTGGCGAGCACGGCCCTTGCGTCGAGCCTGTCCTCCAGTTCGGCAAAGAGATTGCGCTTGATATTGAGATCCTCGCTCACCGCCTCGACCACAAGGGCAGCTCCCGAGGCATCGCCGAGGTGATGAACGGGCCGGATTCGCGCCAGGGAATCCCCGGCGGCCTGCCGCCCGATCCTGCCCCGGTCCGCCAGCTTGTGGAGCGTCTCTTCGAGGTTCCGCAAGGCATCGCCGGCCGCACCTTCCCGGTTGTCGAACAGCATGACCGTATGCCCCGATTGCGCCGCCACCTGGGCAATGCCGGCGCCCATCGCCCCGGCACCCGCCACCAGCACCGCGGCTTTCGACAGGTCAACCGCCATCATGGAGCCCAGGTTGCCCTGCGTTTCTCGAAAAAGGCACGGAACCCCTCCTTCGCCTCGTCGGTGGCGCGTACCCGGCTGATGGTCTGGGCGGTGAGTTCACGCACGGCCTCGGTTATCTCGCCCTGGTGCAGGCTCCGGAACAACACCTTGATTTCCCGCTGCGCACAGGGCCCTCCCGCCAACAGGTCCCGCACCAGGATATTCACGGTCTCGTCCAGCTCCTCCGGCGGAGCCAATCCCTGCACCATGCCCATGGACAGGGCTTCCCCGGCCCGGATGCGGCTGGCGGAAAGAGCAAGGCGCATCGCCTGGCGTCGCCCCACGGCGTTGATCAGATAGGGCCCGATCACCGCTGGCAGGATGCCAAACCTGGCTTCGCTGACGGCAAACGAGGAATTGTCCGCAGCGATGGCGATATCGCAGGCGCAGACGAGGCCCACACCACCGCCAAGGGCTGCCCCCTGGACCCGGGCCACGGTGGGCTTGGGGGACGATTCGATTCGATGCAGCACATCGGCGAACCGACTGGCATCCTCCAGATTCCACGCCCGGTCGGCACGACTGGCCCGCTCCATCCAGTTGAGATCGGCGCCGGCGCTGAAATGCTTCCCCGCCCCTGCCAGCACGATCACCCTCACTGTATCGTCAGCAACGGCGCCGTGGAAAGCACGGCCGAGTTCGTCGATCATGGTTTCATCGAAGGCGTTGTACCTGTCCGGCCGGGACATCGTGATCCGGCAGACGCCTTCACCACTGTGCTCGACCGACAGTGTGCCGGAATCGGATGTCTCACGGGGTCCGGACATCAGTAGGTCTCCAGGTGCAGCCGGCCCTGCCGGCGCAGATCTTCGCCGATGGTGTTCCAGTCATCGCCGGCCTGCTCCACGATGTCCCTGAACGCCATCACCACCCCCTCCTCCATGGCCCTCAGGCCGCAAACATAGAAGAAGGTATTCGGGTCGCGTATCAGCGGCACGAGATCGGACGCACGCTCCCGCATCACGTCCTGCACGTAGCGTTTCGGGTTGTCCGCGACCCTGGAGAAGGCGAAATGGATGTCGATGAAATCCCCGGGCAGGTTCTGCAGGGGTCCGAAATACGGCAAGTCCTCCGGGGTCCGGGCGCCGAAGAAAAGCATCAGCCTGCCCCCCTCGAACTGTCCCTTCCTGCGCAGCCTGCGGCGCCATTCCGTCATCGCCCGCATCGGTGCGCTGCCTGTGCCGGTACAGATCATGACGATCCCGGAGCGGGGATGGTTGGGCATGAGGAAGGTGGACCCGAAGGGGCCCACTACCCTGACCTCGTCACCCACCTCGAGGTCACACATGTAGTTCGACCCTACACCGCGTACCGGGTTGCCGTCGTAATCCTCCAGCACCCGCTTGATCGTCAGGGACAGGTTGTTGTATCCCGGCCTCTCTCCGTTGCGGGCACTGGCCACGGAATACTGCCTGGCATGATGGGGCCTGCCCAGGCGGTCTTCGCCCGGCGGCAGGATGCCGATGGATTGGCCCTCAAGCACGGGAAGGGGCTCGCTGCCGAAATCGAGCACGATATGATGGGTGTCGTATGTTCTGCCAACCTCGGTCACGCGTGCGTTGCCCGTCACGATCGCGGTGAGATATGCCCGCTCGCAACCCGGTCCGTACAGGTTGGTATAGGCATGGGCGGACGACCAGGGCGGAATCCGCGAATTGAAACGCGACGGCCTGAAATCCTCCACTTCGGCCACGGCGGCCAGGGTGGGCCCGGTCACTGCAATGCCCGTATCCGGATTCCCGGGCGCGATGTCGCCGTCGCCGGGTCCGGTTCCGCCGATGTCCGGCAGTTCACCGGGCAGTTCCTCCCAGCTGAACTGATCCTCGACCGTGTAGGGGCGGCCGCGGGGCACCTGGCGCCAGTTGTCGATGGAGCCGGTGGGACAGGGTGCCAGGCAATCCATGCAGAAATTGCACTTTTCCGGATCCACCACGTAGTTGTTGGCATCGTGGGTTACCGCGCCGACCGGACAGGTGTCCTCACAGGTGTTGCACCGGATACAGATCTCCGGATCGATGACATGCTGGTTCAGTATCGTCTCCGGGTTCTCCATCGGCGGTGTCCGGCGGGATTCAGGCGGCGCCCGTCAGCGGCTGCAGGCATGCCAGCAGCGCCGCTCCGGGATTGCCGGATTCCCGCATCAGTTGAAACGCACGTACTCGAAATCAACCGGCAGGCGGTTGACGCCCATCGCCGGCGGGGCAATCCAGCCGGCGAATTTTCCGGGGGTCACCACACGGCCCATCAGGCTGGCGACGAACGCCCGGTCCCCGGGGGAAGGCAGCCAGCCCGCCACGGCCTGGTCCCACTCGGCGCCGGAAACCACGCGGCCGTCCGGGGATACCCTGGCACTCGCCAGGTTGCCGATCTTCCGGTTGAATGCCTTGTGCGGAACGATCAGCCGGTCATCGAAGCCGGACTTCTCGATCACCTTGTTCCAACGACTCACGCCGCCGACACTGTCGGCAATGTAGTCGTCGCGCAGCACCTCGTTGAGGGCGTTCAGCATCGGCACCTCCTTTTCCAACAGCTTGCCATTGCGCTCTTCCAGCACCCGGTAGCTGTCGCCTTTCAGCACGTGGTCGTCGGTCCGCTTGCCCTCCCCGAACCGGCCCTTGAGACCGGTGGAATAGAACGTGGCGGCGTTGCTGGATTCGTCGGCGCCGAACAGGTCAATGGTGACACTGAAGTGGAAGTTGATGTATTTCTGGATGGTTTGCAGATCAATCGCCCCGGCGGCGCGGACCTTTTCGGGATCGTCGGTGCCGAGTTCCCTCATCACCTGGCAGGTGCGCTGGATCACCCTCGATATGCCGGATTCGCCCACGAACATATGGTGCGCCTCCTCCGTGAGCATGAACCGGGTGGTTCGTGCCAGGGGATCGAAAGCGGACTCGGCGAGGGCGCAAAGCTGGAACTTGCCGTCCCGGTCGGTGAAATAGGTAAACATGAAAAACGCCAGCCAGTCCGGCGTCCTTTCATTGAAGGCCTGGAGGATGCGCGGGTTGTCCTCTTCGCCGCTGCGACGTTCCAGCAGGGCCTCGCCTTCCTCCCGCCCGTCGCGGCCGAAGTGCTTGTGCAGCAGGTAGACCATTGCCCAGAGGTGGCGCCCTTCCTCGACGTTGACCTGGAACAGGTTGCGCAGGTCATACAGGCTCGGGCAGGTCAGGCCGAGGTGGCGTTGCTGCTCCACCGAGGCCGGTTCCGTGTCACCCTGGGTCACGATGATGCGGCGCAGGTTCGCGCGATATTCACCGGGAACCTCCTGCCAGGCGCGTTCACCCTTGTGATCACCGAAGTGGATCCTGCGGTCCTCCTGGCCGGGATTCAGAAAGATTCCCCAGCGGTAGTCGGGCATCCTGACGTAGTCGAACTGGGCCCAGCCCTTGGGATCAACGCTGGTCGCGGTCCGCAGGTACACGTCGAAATCCAGGGAGCCCTCGGGGCCCATCTCCGACCACCAGCCGAGGTAGTTCGGCTGCCAGTGCTCGAGCGCCCGCCTGAGCCCGCGGTCCTCGGCGAGATTGACGTTGTTTGGAATTTTCTCGTTGTAGTCAATAACTGACATGATCTTTCCTCAGATGCGGAGAGTCCGGTTATACCCGTTTCCAGTCGAATGCCGTCTTCTCCCCGGAACCGTACACCCGGAGCGCCCCGCGCTCACCCACCGCGTTGGGTCTCTGGAAGATCCAGTTCTGCCAGGCGCTGAGACGGCCGAAGATTCGGGTCAGCATGGTTTCCCGGCCGTTGAAGCGGAGATTCGCCTCCATTGCCGTGAGCGCATCCGGCGACATGGAAACCCGCTCCTCCACGGCGATACGGGTCTCGTCACCCCAGTCGAGGTCGTCCGGGCTGCTGGTCACGAGCCCGAGTCCGAAAGCCTCTTGCGCATCCAGCGGCTGACCGGCTTTCGCCCGCACCGCCGACAGGGCCCCCTCCTCGTGATAGAAGCGCCGCCCGAGGCGGCTCTCCCCGGTCACCATCGGGTACAGCCCGTCATTCACACCGTCCACCGTGATTCTCGGTGCGGCGGACCGGTCATCCGGCAGAGCCAGGTGGTAGCTGCGGTCGCAGGCCAGTGCCAGTTCGAGAAAGGTGCCCGCAAAGCAGGAGCCCTCGTCAATGAGGGCAAACAGGCTGCGGGAGGAAACATCCAGACGACAGAAAGTGCGACGCAGATAGCCGATGGTTTCGCGCACGAACCAGTGTTCCCGGTTCTCCATGAGCATGTCGTCCATCCCGCGAACGGCCGCGGAATCACCGCGGGTGTGCATGAGCCAGACGCCGAGTTCGGGCTCATTGGTGCGCATGGAAAGAACCGCGTCCTCCAGTTCCCTCGCGAGAGCCAGCGGATAGAAGCCGGCGCCCGCGGCCTCGATGGCCCCGATGGAATCCGGCAATCCCCCTGCAGGCGCCCGGACGATGAACTTCGCGGTTCGCGCCCCGCGGTCGATCTCCACGGTGACATGGCGGTATCGCAGGGCATCTTCCTCCACGATCCTGTCCAGCGGCGTCAGGTGGATGCCAGAGGCATCCGCGGGGCGGTCGCTCAACCCTGCCAGCGCCTGGGCCCGGGCCCGGACCACCTCCCCGAACCTCGCGGGCTTTGCGATCTCGTCCACAAGACGCCAGTCCTTGGCCCGCTGTCCCCGCACACCCTCGGTCGTGGTGCAGAAGACGTCCGCGAGGTCGTGGCGCACATGCCGCTTGTCAGTGACCCGGGTGAGTCCGCCGGTGCCGGGCAAGACACCCAGCAGCGGAACCTCCGGCAGGCTGACCGCACTGGAGCGGTCATCCACCAGGATGATCTCGTCACAGGCCAGCGCCAGTTCGTAACCGCCGCCGGCGCAGACGCCATTCACCGCAGCAATGAACTTGAGGCCGCTGTTCCTGGAGGAATCCTCGATTCCGTTGCGGGTCTCGTTGGTGAACTTGCAGAAATTCACCTTCCAGGCATGACTGCTCGAGCCGAGCATGAAGATGTTCGCACCGGAGCAGAACACCTTGTCCTTCAGGCTTGTGACCACCACCGAGCGTACCTCCGGATGCTCGAAGCGGATCCGGTTCAGGGCATCGTTGAGTTCGATATCCACCCCGAGGTCATAACTGTTCAGCTTTAGCCGGTAGCCCGGACGCAGCCCGGCATCCTCGTCGAAGTCCGCCGCGAGGGTAGCCACGGCACCATCGAAAGCGAGTTTCCAGTGGCGGTACCGTGAAGGCTCGGTGCGGTAGTCGACCGGTTCAAGGGCAGTGTTCACGCGGGCGCTCCCGGAGGCAGGATCATGTGTCGGCTCGAAGAAAGATGCATTTTAATGCTTATCATGAAGATCCGTCAAGAATTAAAATGCATGCTCAGGCCGATCCTGGTACCTTCAGTGCCCGACGGACCAGGGACTGCAACCTGGCAAGGGCCGTCTCAACGGGCACGTCGCTGGTGTCCACCCGGTACTGCGCCCGGGAATAGAACGGCTCCCTGGAGACCAGGATTCCCTTCAGATCCTCCATGGCCTCGTCGTTGCCGGCCATGGGTCTCAGGTCTCCCTGGGCGATGACCCGCTCCATGTGCTCTTCAGGCCGCGCCCGGAGCCAGACCGTGGTGCAGTGGGTCAGCAGGAGATTCAGCGTGGCGGGGTCCGAGACGATGCCCCCCGGCGTGGCGATGACGGCTTCCGGGTAGATCTGGATACTTTCCTCCAGGGCGCGGCGTTCGTAGCGGCGATAGGCAATACCACCGTACAGTGCCTGGATTTCCTCAATGCTGCAGCCGGCGAATTTTTCGATTTCCCTGCTGAGTTCCACGAAGGGGAACCCCAGGTCCTCCGCCAGCAGGGAACCCAGCGTACTCTTGCCGGCCCCCCTGAGGCCAATCAATGCAACCCGGGTGTTCCTGTCCAGGTCTCCGGCGGCAGCCGCGGCGTCCAGGGTTTCGGCGATCAGGACACGCATTCGGCGCAGCGTCGCCTCGTCCTTACCCTCCAGCAGGGACCGGATCAGCAGCCATTCCGGCGAAGCGGTGGTGAAATCCCCGACCAGTTCCGCCATGGAGCATTGCAGCGCCCCGGCGATGTGCAGGAGCACCATGAACGAGACATTTCCCTCACCCAGTTCGAGGTTGGCAAGATGACGCTCCGACACCCCGGCCATCCGGGACAGCACCTTGCGCGAGATGCCCTTCCTGGCCCGCAAGGCGCGCACCCGCTCGCCGAGGGCCTGCAGCACGGGATTGCGCTCGGTCTCCGCACGTAGCCCCCGGGGCGGGATCTCTTCGGATGTACCCTTCACCGTCCCCTTTGCGGAAGCTGGGACATGCATTATATTGCTTGACACTGACCAGAGGAGATTTTACAGTAATATAATGCATAATATTTCATCTTGCCGTACTGTGCAAGACCGCCCTGGAACTCCGGGGGAATGGCACATCGGGTGGCCGACGGGGCATCTTCGAATTGACCCGCGGGCCCGAATGCGGCTAACGTTCCGACTGGAGCGGAAGTCCGGGACATGATCCTTGCACCGGACACGCCGTCCGACATCTGAGTGAGAGAGCCAATGGATACCATCGACGTTCCGGCACCGGGGCCGGTCTTCAATTTCGCCGCACACCTGATCGAGCGAAACCGGGAGCGCCCGGACAAGATCGCCTACACGGATGACCGGGGCACCCTGACATACGGCGAACTCGCCGACGGCATCCGGCGCATGGGCGCGTCCCTGCTCGACTGCGGCATCCGTCGGGAGGAACGGGTCCTGCTCCTCATGCACGACTGCAATGACTGGCCGGTGGCCTTTCTCGGGTCCATGTATGCCGGCATCGTGCCGGTGGCGGTCAATACCCTGCTGACTGCGGATGACTACGCGTACATGCTCGGAAACTGCCGTGCCAGCGGTGTCATCGTCTCCATGGCGCTGCTCGAGACCGCACGGGAGGCGATGGACAGGGCCGGCATCGCCGGCATTCCCGTCATCGTCTCCGGGGCCTCAGACCCACCTCCCCCCGACTGCCAGGCGCTCGGCGCCATCCTTGCCGGGGCCGACGGGCTGCCGTCGGCCGCAAGAACCAGCCCCGACGAACCTGGTTTCTGGCTGTATTCCTCCGGCTCCACCGGCAACCCCAAGGGCACCGTGCACACCCACGGCAACCCGTACTGGACCGCGGAACTCTACGGGAAGGGTGTGTTCGGCATCAATGAAAGCGACGTCTGTTTCTCTGCCGCGAAGCTGTATTTCGCCTACGGCCTCGGCAATGCGCTCAGCTTTCCGCTGAGCGTCGGGGCCTCGGTGGTCCTGATGGCGGGACGGCCGACACCGGACGCGGTGTTCGAGCGCTGGACCGAGCAGGGAGTCACCCTGTTTTTCGGCGCGCCCACCGGTTACGTGGGCATGCTGGCATCCCCGGACCTGCCGGGTAGAGACGAGGTGTCCCTGCGGCTGGCCTGTTCTGCCGGTGAGGCCCTGCCCGCGGAACTGGGTGAGCGGTTCACCAGGCAGTTCGGCATCGAACTCCTGGACGGCATCGGCTCCACGGAAATGCTGCATATCTACCTGTCCAATCGCCCGGGCGACAACCAGTACGGAACCACGGGCAAGCCGGTGCCGGGATATGACATCGAGTTGCGGGGGGATGACGGGAGCATCGTGGCCGACGGCGAGATCGGCGACCTCTATGTCCGCGGACCGAGCTCGGCGCTGATGTACTGGAACAACCGGGAGAAATCCCGGGACACGTTCCAGGGGGACTGGACCAAGAGTGGCGATAAATACGTGCGCAGCCCGGACGGAACCTACACCTATTCCGGCCGTGGCGACGACATGCTCAGGGTCAGCGGCATGTATGTCTCCCCGTTCGAGGTCGAGGCCACGCTGATGCAGCACGGCGCGGTGCTGGAAGCCGCCGTGGTCGGCCACAGGGATGACGATGGTCTCATCAAGACAAAAGCCTGCGTCGTCCTCAATGACGGCGACGAAGTCACCGAAGCGGAACTGAAGGAATTCGTCAAGTCCCGACTGGCGCCCTACAAGTATCCGCGCATCATCGAGTTCATCGACGCCCTGCCGAAGACAGCCACGGGGAAAATTCAGCGATTCAGGCTGAGACAGACGGACTGACCGCTTCCGGGGATACAATCCACGGCGACGCCTTGCCCAATTTCCGGCCCCTGCACCTGCAGCCACCAGACCATACGACAAGAGAGCACCCGCGATGAAACCGAATCGCCCGGAATCCTTTCCCGCAATCAGGGCCGCCGCCTGACGCAACAGAGTCGCCCCGTGGACTGGAACCTCCTTCTGACCCAATTCATGAACGGCCTGCAGCTTGGCCTGCTGCTGTTCCTCCTGGCATCAGGGTTGACCCTGATCTTCGGGATCATGGATTTCATCAACCTTTCCCACGGTTCCTTCTACATGCTCGGCGCCTATTTCTGCGGTTCCGTAGTGGCCCGCGGGGGCTCGTTTCTCACCGGGATCCTGGTTGCCCTGGTGGGCGCATTCATCGTCGGCGCCATCGTGGAATGGGTGATCGCGCGGCGCCTGTACCGCGAGGACCATCTGGACCACGTGCTGGTGACTTTCGGCCTGATCCTGATCTTCGATACGCTGGTGCACATCATCTGGGGGCCCGCGGGTATGGCCATTCCCCTGCCGGAATTCCTCAACGGCCAGATCACACTGGGAACCCTGGTGCTGCCCATCTATCGGCTGGTCATCATTCTGGGCGGCCTGCTGGTGGCCGGAATACTCAGCATCATGGTGACCCGGAGCCGGCTCGGCATGCTGATCAGGGCCGGTGCGTCCAACCGCACCATGGTGGAGGCGCTGGGGGTGAACATCCACCGGTTGTTCCTGGTGGTGTTTGCCATCGGCGCCGCCATGTCGGCTTTCGCCGGCATGCTGATCGCCCCCATCACCGAGGCCAGCATCGGCATGGGCAACGAGATCATCATCATCGCGTTCGTCGTCGTCATCGTCGGCGGCATCGGCTCCGTCAAGGGCGCCTTCTACGCCGCCATCATCATCGGCCTCATGGATACCCTGGGGCGCTCCTACCTGGATGACCTGCTGAAGGTGTTCATGTCCGTTCATCACGCCGAAACCGCCGCACCGGCACTGTCCTCCATGCTGGTGTACATACTGATGGCCGTGGTCCTGGCTTTCCGTCCGCAGGGCCTGTTTCCGCCTGCCGGGGCCCGCTAGGGATGCCCTGGCTGCCGACATCGGTTTCGGGCCGCATCTACGCCATGCTGCTGTTGCTGCTCGCGGCCGCGCCGTGGATCATCCTGAGGGCAGACCAGCCGTTTCTGCTCGACCTTCTCAGCCGGGGACTGATCCTGGCCATCGCCACCATCAGCCTCAACCTGATCCTGGGCTTCGGCGGCATGGTCAGCCTCGGCCACGCCGCGTTTATCGGCATCGGGGCCTACTGCGTCGGCATCCCCGCCTACTACGACATCTACAACGGCTGGATACACCTGCTGCTGACCATCGTGGTCAGCGCGGCATTCGCGCTGGTTACCGGTGCCATCTGCCTGCGCACCAAGGGCGTTTACTTCATCATGATCACCCTGGCCTTCAGCCAGATGGTGTACTTCACCTTCGTCAGCATGGAGGAATACGGCGGCGACGACGGCCTGGTCATCTACCTGCGCAGCGATTTTCCGGCCTTCATGACCATGGACGGCCCCGTGGCGCTGTACTACTGGATTTTCGGCATGCTGCTGTTGGCGCTGCTGCTGGTCCACCGGCTGGTTCATGCCAGGTTCGGCCGCGTGATCGTCGGGTCCAAGTTCAATGACGAGCGCATGCAGTCACTCGGCTTCAACACCTATCGCTACCGGCTGGTCTGCTACGTGATCTCGGGCGTGATCTGCGGGATCGCCGGCATGCTGCTCGGGAATTTCACCAGCTTCATCAGTCCGGAGATGATGAGCTGGATCCGCTCCGGGGAACTCATCTTCATGGTGGTCATGGGGGGCACGGGCTCCCTGTTCGGCCCGCTGATGGGTACGGGCGCATTCGTTCTTCTGGAACAGTACCTGCCGGAATTCATGAAATTGCTCAGGGAGTCCTGGCTGGAATACTGGCACCTGCCCTTCGGCCTGCTCCTGGTGGCCCTGGTCCTGTTCGGCAAGGGGGGCATCCATGGCATGCTGACCCGCCTGGATGCGAAGCGCGGGAGGGCGGAAAATGACTGAACCCATGCTCAGGATCACCGGCCTTTGCAAGAATTTCGGCGGCATCACCGCCACGGACAACGTCAATCTCGAGGTGCAGGCGGACATCATCCACGCCGTCATCGGCCCCAACGGTGCCGGCAAGACCACCCTGATCGCGCAACTGTCCGGTCAGCTCCGGCCAAGTGCCGGGCGGATCGAATTCAATGGCGAGGACATCACCCATCACTCCACGGCCCGCCGCGCCCATTCGGGGCTCGCCCGCTCGTTCCAGATCACCAGCGTGGTCATGCCAATGACCCTGCTGGAGAATGTCATGCTCGCGGTGCAGGGCACCAGTGGCCATTCCTATCGTTTCTGGCGGCCCGTGAGCCGGGATCGGGAGATGCGGGACCTGGCCATGGACCATCTCACCCGAGTCGGGCTGGGTGACCGTGCCCACCGGCTTGCGGCCGAGGTGTCCCACGGTGAACAGCGCCAGCTCGAGGTGGCCATGGCGCTCGCAATGAAGCCGCGCATGCTCCTGCTGGACGAACCGATGGCCGGCATGGGCACGGAGGAAAGCGCCCGCATGGTTGACATCCTCTCAGGCCTTCGGGGGGACAAGACCATCCTTCTCATCGAGCATGACATGGATGCCGTCTTCACCCTGGCGGACACCCTGTCCGTCCTGGTGAACGGCCACATCATCGCCACCGATACCGTGGCGAACATCCGCGGCAACCCGGAAGTCCAGAAAGCCTATCTGGGGGAAGAACATGCTTGAACTGGCCGGAGTGGAGACGTTCTATGGTTCAATCCAGGCGCTATTCGGCATGACCTTGCGGGCGGAGGAGGGGAAGGTCACCACCCTGATCGGCCGCAACGGCATGGGCAAGACCACCACGGTAGGCTCCATCCTGGGTATCGTCCCCTGCCGCAGCGGAAAAATCACGTTTCTCGGTAACCGGATCGACGGGAAGCCCGCATACCAGGTGGCGCAGCACGGCATCGGACTGGTGCCCGAAGGCAGGCAGGTCTTCCCCAACCTGAACGTGCGCGAGAACCTGCTGGCCACCGCCACCAATTTTGCCGGCCTGGACGACCCCTGGACCCTGGAGCGGGTCCTCGAATTCTTTCCCGCCCTCAAAGACAGGCTCGGCAACATGGGCAGCCAACTCTCGGGTGGTGAACAGCAGATGCTAGCCATCGGCCGTGCCCTGATGCTGAACCCGTTGCTCCTGATCCTGGACGAGGCCACGGAGGGACTGGCACCCCTGATCCGCCGGGAGATCTGGAAACGCCTTGACCTGCTCAAGCAGTCCGGGCTGACCATACTGCTGATCGACAAGAACATCGAGGAACTCAACCGGATCGCCGATCACCACCACATCATCGAAAAGGGCAGGGTTGTCTGGAGCGGAACCCCCGCCGAACTGCAGGCAAACCCGGGCCTTACAATGCAATACTTGGGGATATAGGCAACCCGTTGCCTGCACCCGCATCCATGAACAGTCCTGCGACCATACAACTCGAGCCGGGCTGGCTTGATGTCCTGGGTCCCCAGTTCAGCGAGCCGTACATGGTTTCCCTGAAGGAGTTCCTGCGGGAGCAGAAAAGCCGCCGCAAGGTGATCTACCCGAACAGCGGCAACTGGTTCAATGCCTTCAACTCGACACCCTTCGACCGGGTGAAGGTCGTGATCCTCGGACAGGATCCCTATCACGGGCCCGGCCAGGCCCACGGACTGTCCTTCTCGGTGCTGCCGGGCATTCCATTTCCCCCGTCCCTGCGCAATATTTTCGAGGAACTCAGGCAGGACCTTGGCATTCCGGTACCCGCCCATGGCTGCCTCCAGCACTGGGCCGATCAGGGCGTGCTGCTGTTGAATGCCACCCTCACCGTCGAGCGCCACCGTGCCGGTTCCCATCAGGGCAAGGGGTGGGAGCAGTTTACCGATTTCGCGGTACAGTCCCTGGAGCAGGCCCGGGATGACCTGGTGTTCATGCTGTGGGGAAGCTACGCGCAGCGCAAGGGTCAGTTCGTGGATGGGCGGCGCCACCTGGTCCTCAAGGCGCCGCACCCCTCGCCGCTGGCGGCCCATCGGGGTTTCTTCGGATGCCGGCATTTTTCCCGGGCCAACCAATGGCTGGAAGCGCGCGGCAAGTCCCCGATCGACTGGTCCATCCCATGAAAGTTGGATTCATCTACGAGCACCCTTCCTGGTCCGATTCCCTGATTGCCGCATTTGAGGATGCCGACGTCGACCTGGTGCCCGTCAATGTGGGCGAGCTTTCCTTTTCCGTATCCGGGGATGACATTCCCTTTGAGCTTGCCGTCAACCGCGTCAACGTGATGCCGTCATCGGACAGGCCGCCGCATGTCGTGTTCCACACCCTGCACTACCTTGCCTTCCTCGAAGCCCGGGGAGTCCGCACCGTCAACGGCGCCCGGGCCCACCAGGCAGGGGCGTCGAAAGCCGTCCAGAACGGCATTTTCCAGCGCCTGGGCCTGCATTACCCCGAAGCAGTCGCGATCTACCGGAATTCGGATGTGCGGGACGCAGCAGAACGGATCGGCTTTCCGCTGATGGTCAAACCCAACATCGGCGGATCCGGCGCGGGCATCCAGCGCTACGATTCCCCCGATGAACTCGAAACCGCGATACGCAACAGACAGGTCCACCTCGGCATCGACGGGACGGGACTCATACAGCGCTACGCTCCATCGGACGGATACGTCTATCGGGTGGAACTGCTCGGAGATGCCCTTCTCTATGCGATCAGGCAGCCGGTGGCGGAAACCTCTTTCAACTACTGCGCCGCGGACGGTTGCAGTGTCCAGGGTGACGACAGCAATATTGATCCTGATTCCCGTACGGCCGAGGAAGAGAACCGGATCCAGTCGTTCGTTCCCCCGAATTCCATACTGTCGGACGCGCGTGCTGTCGTGGCGGCGGCGGGGGCCGACCTTGGGGGTGTCGAGTATTTCCTGGACCCGGCCGATGGCCGGCCCTGCTATTACGATTTCAACCCGTACTCCAATTTCGTACCGAACGGCAAGACGTTGTTCGGGTTTTCACCGGAGCGTCGTTTTGTCGAATTCGTGACTGCGCTGCGGTAGCATCCGGGACCGGAATGCCTGCCTTGATGTCCTGGCAATGATCCCGGGACAGCACGATTCAATATCCCCGTACCGGGAAGACGTGCCAAGCACGGTGACCCGGGGTCTGGATACGCTACTTTTCCAGAAATCGTTTCAGCAGCCCCGGATGAATGGCCTGCAGCGCGCCACGCAGTTCCATGCCACGTTCGTCTGGCTGTGGGTGCACCAGCAGGGTCCTGACAGTCTCGAAAGCGCGCGATGGTGGATCAACAGGAGGGCGCGGTGCCGGTACTCCGGCGAGGCCGGGCTCTTCGAGCAGCATCCACGCCGGAAACCAGTGGGGGGCCATGTCCTGCTCAACATCCTGTTCCAGGGCAAGGTGTCACGCGTTCTTCAATGCCCAGTCCGGAAATTCGGAAGATTCGATCAGCTTCTCGAACTCCAGCGGCACCGTAAAACACAACGTGAACCATGCCTCGATGGCCCCGGGTCGGTCGCGCATTCTCCAGCAGGCCTCCGCAAGCCGGGCAAGCAGGACCGGCTCCTTTTCGGATCCGGATACGGCAAGAACCGAGCGTTTCATGCCTTCCCAGTCGAGCCCTTCCCGATACGCCCTGGAAGCATGGCAAGCGGGGCGTCCGGGGTCGAATTCCTCCGCCTCGATCGCCCTGCCTGTTTCCCGCCAAAGCGGGGCCAGAAAATCCCTGGCACGAACACCAAGCAGGTCCGATGCAGCGGGGACCCATTTACGCTCCATTCTCTCGAGCCAGGCGAATCCATCGCTGGCCCCATCCGGCAAGGACATCTCCAGCACCTTGATCAGCGCACCTGCATTGTTCCGCTGCCTGTGGCCGGAATCGACCTGCAAGAGCCGGTCAAGAGCATCACGTGCCATGATTGCACAACCTGCCACCAGTGACTGGATCAATTCGTTCAGAGCCCTGGTGGAAGCAGTATCGAGAAAAATGTCCGCCTGGCCGCCATCATTGGCACGCCGGAACCGGGTGCACAACAGTTCGTTCAGTTGCGGGTCGGCCGATGTGGACAGCACTGCTCCTGCGTTGTCCCCCCAGGCATGAATGTCTGCAGGTTCCGGTCCAGACCCAGTTCCCTCGCCCAGAATTCTGCATCCCGAAGCAGTTTTCTGACCACGCAGGAATGATCCGCCAACACGTCATCCAGGGTTTCAAGGCCGCCTTCGCGCCATGCCCGGTAATCGTCGTAACACAGTCGACTCGTCGCAAGAAGCAGCTCGACCGGAACGTACTCGCCATATTCCATTACCAGGTGCTGGACCCTGGCCTGTATCTCGTGAGTGGCGGAAACCATCAATAAAAACTTTTTCGCAAGTGATGGTGAAGCGGGTAGTCTGTGAAGGTACAGGTGCCGAATCGTTTATTGGTCCATGGAGTGATGATTCCGCTGTGACAGAGAGGGCGTCAAGTCCGGGTTTTTCTGTAGGGGTTTCAAAGGCAGACCGGCCTGGGGGTATTCAGATACAGGGGCGTGTGCGTCTGTGTGATTCCGCTTGCCACCGGTGAGTGAGCGTGTGGCTCTGGATGGATTGGAACAGGGTCTGGCGTTCGTTCTGCACCTGCTGTGCGGCGTTCAGGTCACAGGTGGCAGGGACGAGGGCATCGAGCTGTTCGAAGGCTTGGCCAACCTTGAGGGTTTGTTCGGCCTGCGGCAGGGAGACGAAGAGTGAGAACGATCACAGAGAGATTGGCAGGGGAACCATTCCTGCGCAAGCAGGAATCTCATGATGGCGCCTACTGCTTGCGCAGGTGTGATTCTCTCCCGCCCGAAATCAGGACACAACCGGTGGTTGGTTTAATTGACAGCGACCTTGGCCGTTGGGATGCTTACGTGGCTCCGTTCAGTCTGGCTCATCACAGGCGGCGAGTGCATTTCATCGAATGCGGCGTCGGACTGCAATTCCAGCCACACTTCACCATCATAGCGATCCTGCCTGGCCCCGACTTGATACGTCGGGGTAAAGTCCTCGTTGTGTGAGCAGTCATTGTCGGAGGCCGTACAGTCCCACTCCATGGAGATCTCATACACCGTATTGCTGATCTTCTTGATTTCTTCCCAAACTGTTCCCAAGCCGTACTTGCGGCCAGGGTTGCTCACGAGGTCGGGCGTGACCACTTCGTTCGTATCGTCTGTCATAAAGTCGTGCCAACTGACACCGCTCACCGGTTCGGAGAACGTCACCTGCCACGTCACTTTCTGGGTGCTCCCGCCTGCCGGTTGGTTCACCCCACAGATGTAAGGCTTAAACATTGTCCATTGCCCTTCATCCAGAGTGCAAGCGCTTGCTGCACCGGCAAAGCCAAGCAGGGCTATCCCTCCCCCGAAGACGGCAATCGTCAGGTAGCGTATGATGGTGTTCATGATCCCACTCCCGGTGTATTCACTGTCTCGAGTGTAGCATGACCATCAGAT
Organism: Candidatus Poriferihabitaceae bacterium; assembly: GCA_965213885.1. Lineage (GTDB taxonomy): Bacteria > Pseudomonadota > Gammaproteobacteria > Arenicellales > Poriferihabitantaceae > VYFG01. The sequence continues at coordinate 382,544 of OZ243919.1, read as the reverse complement.
TCCCGGTCCCTATACAAATCAAGCTGGATTCTGGCAGCATTCATGAGAACAGATTTGCATGGTATTTGACCATGTAGAAACACAGGTTCCAAACTCTCCGTTCTGCAGCATCGAACGGAAGAGATACGCACGGCAATCGAAGAGGCGGTGCCAGAACAAGTGTCATGGGAAATCCCGGTCTGAGGATCGGGGCAACTGCCCGGAACAACGGTCTCCTCCGAACGCGGCCCCGAAGTTCTGACCTGCACGGCGTTGGATTGCCAGGGCGGCAACCTGCATCCGGTTGGCGAGATTCCCAGATCCAACACCGCCTATGGTAGTGCCGGCTGGGCCCGCCGAAGGTTTCGTGTCGGACTCCACCTGCCACCCGGGCGTTTACCCCCCCACAGCATGGTTACCGGGATGTATTCCACTGGTTCAGCCTTGCAAGCCTGTACACCTTCTCATCCAGCGTATCCAGGCCCCTTTCCCGCAGGTTGCCGACAATCTCCGGACCGGAGGATTCCGAGACCAGGTCCACCGAAAAGCCCGGCTCAAACAATTCCCGTATCTCCTCCTCGCCCACCGAAAACGGCGGCCCCTGCATTTTCTGTTCATCGTAGGTCATGCCGATCAGGAATCCCCGGCAGCCCGCTGGCAGAATGTCCATCATGTGTCCGGCATAGCCAGGCCTCATCGCTTGCGGCAGGGCAATCAGCGCAGCGCGGTCGTAGAAGCCCTCCACGGCGGACAGATCGCCTGCGGACAGATCAAAGAAATCCCCGGCATACAAAGTGATGGCTTCACTGGTATATCCGGTAAATAGCCCCCGGGCTTCAGCCCGGAATGCGATGCCGTTCTCGACAAAGAACGCCTCGCAGGCCGGCGCACTCAACTCGATGCCCAGAACCCGGTAACCCTGTCCCGCCAGCCAGAGCATGTCCAGGGACTTCCCGCACAGCGGGACGAACACATCCGCGCCACGGGGGACACCGAGACCCGGCCAGAGTTTCCTCAATCGGGAATTGATCTTCTGCTGGTGAAAGCCGATTTTGTTCTCAGACCAGCGCTGGTGCCAGAATTCGGGCTCCACAGACTCAGGTGCCCTGGGCGGACCGGTAGGATTCGATACTGAGGCGGATGTTCGGTGGAATCCGAAGGGGGGACATGGCGGCGGCCTCCACGAACGTAGCGGTGGTTTGCCCGGTAAAGCACAGCATGTCATTCTGCCTTCCAGTCACGGCATGGGATACGGAGGAATTGCCGATGCGGGTCACTTCCACGTCAATCCCAAGAACATGCAGCGGTGTGACCGGGGACTTGAAATCGAACCCGAGGGAAACGAAGGGGGTTCCGATCCCATACCGAAGGTTGAGCTCATACCAGCCGGCACCCACGCAATGCCGATACCAGGCCTCGATGGCCTCGATGGCCCAGGCGGGAATGTTGGCCGTATAGGCAATCTGGGCCGGGTCACAATCACCCCATCCGACGGTGATATCATGTACCAATGGTCCCGTGAAAGACTGCCTGGGATGATCGATATCCCGCCATGGTCCGGGAGACCGGATCCCCGCATCATCCCGAACCGGCCGTGCCGAATCTTGCCTGGTCACTGTCTATCCTGCGAATGGCGTCTTGACCGGTTACCAAACGAAAATGCCGCTCCGCTTGTACGAAGCGAAGCGGCATTGGGGCCGGAATCAGGCAACTACAGCTTGCAATCGGCGGCATAGGGATCCTGGTGGTTCTCGAACACCGTATCCACGATCTTCGTCGTCCACCGTCCCTCTGCATCCTCCACCACCTCGCGCAGGTAGAAATTCTGGATCGGCATGTGGTTGTTGCCGTATGTGTACGGGCCGCGCACCGAATCGTAATTCGCCGCCATCAGCGCGTTGCGGATTCCGTCCTTGTCCTCAAGGTTCCCGCTAACCGCTTCCACCGCGCTCTTGATCAGCATGATCGAATCATAGGACTGCGCCGCGTAAAACGAGGGATACTTTCCGTGTTTCTCCAGGTACGCAGAAACAAACTTCCGGTTCGCCGGCGTATCCAGGTCAGGTGACCAGAACTGCGTCATCTTCGATCCCAGCACACCAGCCAGATTCCCCTCCTGCATCCGCGGAAGAGCAATGGCGTCCACCGTGAACACCGTGTACAGCGGAATCACATCCTGCAGGCCCGCCTGCTGGTACTGCTTGATAAAGGCGCCTCCCGCCTTGCCCGGGTAAAACACGAAAATACCTTCCGCCCCGGAAGCCTTCGCCTTCGCCAGTTCCGCGGAAAAATCCAGCTGAGCGTCCGCACCCCACTTGGTGAAGTCCTTGCCCACCACTTCTCCCTTGAACGTCGACTCCACGCCGGCCACCATGTCCTTGCCCGCCGCGTAGTTCGGCGCCATCACATACAGGGACTTCACGCCCTGCTGGGTCAGGTGCTCACCCATCGCCATCGGCGTCTGGTCATTTTGCCAGGAGGTGGAGAAGAAATTCTCGTGGCACAGCGGACCGGCAATCTTCGACGGACCCGCGTTGGCACTGATCAGGAACTTGCCCCCGTCCAGGGCCGACTTCATCGACGCCAGAAGCACATGGGACCAAATGAAACCCGCCACAAAATCCACGTCGTCCTGCTTGACCAGCTTGTCCGTCTTCTGCTTGCCGATGTCCGGCTTGAAACCATCGTCCTCCATGATCAGGTCCACGTCCAGATCCCCCATCTTGTGGCCAATGTGCTCCAGTGCCAGGTTGACCGCGTTTTGCATGTCCGCGCCGATCACTCCTGCCGGCGTCGTCAGGGTGGTCACAAACCCTATCTTTACACTGTCCGCATGGGCAAGACCCGTAACCGACAGCAGCGCGGCCGCCAGGGTGCCGCGAATCAGTTGATGCATTGTCTTCACGAATGTACTCCTCAAAAAATGGTGAATTGAAAAGGCTATCCCGGTCCGACATGATTCGTACAGCCGGGCAGTACAGGTGAATATTATCGCCTTTTACCTAGCAATACACCCGCTTGTCCGGGAATCATGCCCCAGTTGTCGGGTCGTGCGATACCCGATAACCGGTATCAGCAATGAAGTTCACTCAGAACAGGGAGAAATATTCGCGGTGTTCCCAGTCACTGACGCTCTGCATGTAACGCCGCCACTCCGCCCTCTTGATCTGCGCGTAATAGTCCACGAATTCGGATCCCAGGCTGTCACGCCAGAATCCGCTGCCGGCAAAATACCGCAATGCTTCCGATAAGTCCTCGGGCAACCGCTCCGCATCCGCGGTATAGGGCGACTCAACCGGCATCGGGGGAACCAGTCCGCGTTCAACGCCGTCAACACCACTCAGCAGTTGCGAGGCGATGTACAGATACGGATTTGCCGCCGGCTCCCCGACCCGGTTTTCCACCCGGGATGCCTCGCCCCCGGGTTCGCACAATGAGCGGATCATCGCGCCGCGATTGTCACGCCCCCACTGCACCCGGTCCGGCGCCAGGGAAAACGGCTGATAGCGCTTGTAACCGTTGATCGTCGGCGTGGTCAGCAGGCAACTCTCCCGAGCGTGTTCCAGCAAGCCGGCCACCCACCGTCCGGCAACGGACGAAAGATCACTGCCAGGCTCTGGAACGAACAGGTTGTGGCCGCTGGCACTGTCCCTGACCGACTGGTGGAGATGCCAGCCGTTGCCCATGGCATTATGAAGGCCCGGCCGGCACATGAACGTGGCGTGCAATCCCTCGCGCGCGCAGACCTGCTTCACCATGCTGCGGAACAGCACCATCCGGTCGGCGGCCTCCATGGGCCCGGTGGGATGAAAGGTGATTTCCAGCTGGCTGGGGCCGAATTCCATCTCCATGGTCCTGATCGGCAACCCCAGGTCCGTGGCATGCCGGCGGATGAGGTCCATCACCGGCTCGACGCAGTCGTAATGCTGCTCGGTCAGGTACTGGTAGCCATGTGACAGCAATGCCGTATCCGGCGGCTGCTGGGGTTTCCCGCTGTGATGGTGTTCCAGGTTGGGTGCGGTGACCCGGTACACCGCGAACTCCACCTCCAGTCCGCAGACCATCTCCATCCCGTCATCCAGCAGCCGCGTCACCGCGTTGCGCAGGATTTGCCGTGTGGACAGGTGCACCGGGCGACCGTCACGGAAATACAGGTCGGCAAGCATCCAGCCACTGCCCGGCGACCAGGGCAGCAGGTGAAATGTGCCGGGATCCGGAACCATCACCAGGTCCGATGCCCCGGTCAGGATTCCGGGTCCGAAACCGGCATTCTCGTCCCAGACGGGAAACACGGTGGCGTGCGATGTGTCCTTGAGCAGCAAGGTGCTGGTAATCGCCAAGCCGTTCTCCATTGCCTCGGCCAGGCCATCGGGCATGATCACCTTACCCCGCAATATTCCATGCTGGTCCACGAATGAAATTCGCACGGTTTCAAGTCCCTTCTCCCGGACACACTCCATCACGGAAGCCAGCCCGGAAGTCCGTGCATGGTCGTTCAGTCCGTAACGGGTCGCGAAAGCGGATTCGCTCATTGGCCCGGTGGAATCGCCCAGGGTGCCGACTGTCGCCGGCTCAGTTCCGCATCAATCCATTCCCGTGACCAGTCGGCATGCCCGACCATGGCGTCCACCGCAGGCGGTCCGGTGATCCCGTCGGCCTCGGCACTTCGCAGCAGCAATGCCGCCTCGTTGCCCGCCTTCACGTAACTGATCATTTCTCTCAACAGCCGGCGATACTGGATGATTCCCGCATCGGTCTGCCCCAGATGTTCGTCCGTCCGGTCCTGCACCGGCCCCATGGACTCACAAGCCCACTGGTCGTGGACATTGATATCGAATCCCATGCCGGTATAGGTCCTGGTGCGTTGCTCCTGCGCGTCGAAGCGGTAGTTGTTTGACGCATTCCTTTTCGGCTGGTAACCGGGGAGCTCATGCTCCGCCAGGCGCTGGGCACGCATGGTGTCCTTGTCCACGGCGTCACCATAGCTGGTGAACATGGCATACCAGTAGCAGTGCGTGTCATCCACGGGGACATGCCACTGGGTAATGTTCATCTCCGCGGACATGGGTATGGTGATTGCACAGGGGAAAACCTGATTGGTCACGCGAACATGCATGCGTTCCCCGTCACCGGGGTCCCGCAGACTGATCAGGCGAAGTCCCCATGTCGTCCGCTCGACCCGGATGTCCGGTCTCGAATGACGCTTCAGCAATTCCGTGACGGGCGTCTCCGTGTTGACCGCGTGGTCGCGGAATTGCTTGCCGTATCCTTCTGCAGCATCCTCGTCCTCCAAGAACCTGTGCAGGAATGATGCATGGGCCGGGTCGATCCCGACTTCCAGCGCCTGCAGCCAGTTGCAGTGCCACAGACCCTTGAACGAGAACACATGGGATTCCGGTGCGCGCAGGCAGTCGAGGGCCGGTGTTGGTGGAGGTTCGCCGGGTCCGAGATAGGCGAATACGATGCCGTTGATCTCTTCCACCGGATAACGGCGTACCCGTATCCGTTCATGCATTCGGCTGCCTTCCGGTTCCGCCGGCTGTTCCAAGCAACGCCCCGTCGCGTCAAACAACCAGCCATGGAACACGCAGCGAAGACCCCCGTCCTCCAGCCGCCCGTAACACAGGTCAGCCCCCCTGTGGGGACAATGGCGCTGGATCAGTCCGAGTTCTCCAGCCTCATCCCGGAACAGCACCAGCGACTCCCCCAATAGCGTAACCGGCACCACCGGTTTGTCTCCCGCGAGCTCATCGGTCAGCGCCGCGGGCAGCCAGTAACGGCGCAACAGCTCCCCTGCCGGTTCCCCCTTGCCCGTGCGGGTGAGGTAGTCATTCTGTTCACGGCTCATCATGGCCATGGAACTCCGGAAGGGTGCATGCCCGGCATCATACGCAAATTGATGCGAAGTGTCATTTGACTTTGACTCATGCGCCAGATCACACTTTCCGAGAATGTGTTTGGAATCCGCCCCAATACCGTCCCGTCAGACCCTCGATCCGCTGCCTGATGGCGGGGCTTTCGTTTGAACTACCTCCGTTGATCGCATGCACATTGCATTGTGTTGGTGCTATCCTGCGTTGGTGCAATAGGCGCAGATCTTGTTGCCATCCGGATCACGAGCATAGGCATAGTAGATGGTACTGTCGGCGGGACGTGGTCCGGGCGCGCCTTCATCCGTACCGCCGTTTTCCAGCGCCGTACTGTGAAACAGTTCGACTGCGCGCCTTGAATCTACCAAGAACGCGATCATCGTGCCGTTGCCGAATGTCGCCGGCTGATGGTCGAATGGTATCGTGACGTAGAATTCGATTTCGGCTGGGTCGGATATCGGCGCATAGCCAACATAGGTGTTGTTGCTTTCTACCTGCACCAGCCCGAGCGGCGCCAAAATGGCGTCATAGTAGTTTGAAGAACGCTGCAGGTCACTGGACCCGACCATGGCATATCCGATCATGTTTCACCTCCCCAACTGTAGAGAAAAAATTGCGGAATAGATCCATTCTCCCCAGGGAGACATGGCAAGGTAGCCATCAATTGGAGAGCTGGATGTCATGACCAACTGCCTCACAATCAGCACTTTCGATCTTGTTCGACGATTCCCGGATGCTGAATCAGTCGGCCACTGCTTGGAAGAACACAGATGAGCCGCGCACGTGGTCTGTCCGCACCGCGGATCCGATCGTCGCATAACTGCCGCAAAAGACAAGCGTGCAGGATCGCCGTTGCCGCGTTGGGAAAGAAGAATATCCCGTCCGCACCAGAACGATATCCGGCGGAACAGCAATCCTGACCAACGTGCATCAGGAAACACTGCGGCATTTCTGCTCCATGGCTGAGGTCCAGGGGCGTGTACGGAGCATTCAGTCCAGTGCCCGCACACCCCTGATATCGCCAGAATCCGAATACGGCGGCGAATGCGGCCCTGGAACTCGCGGTACCAGGTCGAAGGAATTCAGTCGGCGCCTGGCCCGCTCGAAACGAAGTGCCCCGAATGTACGGACTACCCGGAGCGATCCTGGATGGAAACTACTACCGGGACTTCACCGGCGTGCTCGAATCTGAGGATCAGCGAGTACTGTTCGCCCAGCATCAACGGCCTGGTCAGCCCGAACAGCATGACATGCAGTCTACCTGGAGCGAACACCACCGAAGCGTCTGGCGGCAGGTCGATCCCATGCAGCCGCATCATCGACATCTGGCCGTCCCGCATTACATGGCTGTGAAGCTCGACCTTCTCGGCGATGTCCGACTCCGCTCCGAGCAGCTGGTCGGTCCCCGGACCCCGGTTATGCACTGTCAGGTACACCGCACCGTTTACGGAGGTCGGCGGCAGGGGCAGCGACCAGGCATCTTCGACATGGACCTCTGCTCCGGCTGCCGTCATCAGGCCAAGGAGCATCGCAAGAGACAGGCAGGCGATTCGAGTGGCGAAACGTACAAAGGCAACGAATTTCATGGACTTAAGCTGGATTTCGGTGGTGATCCCGGGGCAGCAGGGGATACCGGGGGCATGCCGATTGGCAACCAGTCCCGGTCATAGCTCCCGGGTGGAGTGGAACACCACATCCGGCCAGCGCTCCGTCACGAGCCGGAGATTGGCGCGATTGGGGGCGATGTAGGCCAGCGTTTCATAGCCGTCCATGGCAAGGTGCTGCTCGTTCCTGCGGCGGAACTCGGAAGCCGTTTTCTCATCCGGAAATGACAGCCAGCGGGCCGTGGAAACCGGCACCGCCTCAAAACCGCAATCCACGTTGTACTCGGTTTTCAGCCGGTGGGCCACGACATCGAACTGAAGGACGCCGACGGCACCCAGGATCAGGTCATTGTTGATCAGGGGCCTGAACACCTGGGTCGCTCCCTCCTCGCTGAGCTGGACGAGACCCTTGTTGAGCGCCTTCGCCCTGAGCGGATCCTTCAGCCGGACCCGGCGAAACATTTCCGGGGCGAAGTTGGGGATCCCGGTGAACTTGAGCTCCTCGCCCTCCGTGAAGGTATCCCCGATCTGGATGGTACCGTGATTGTGCAGCCCCAGGATATCCCCGGCCCAGGCCACTTGTGCCTGGTCCCTGCGGTCGGCGAGGAAAGTGTGTGCGTTGTGCACTGTGATCTGCTTGCCCGTACGAACCTGCCGAACCTTCATGCCGCGGTCGAACCGTCCGGAGGTGATGCGCAGGAAGGCCACGCGGTCATGATGGGCCGGGTCCATGTTGGCCTGGATCTTGAAGACAAAGCCGGTGAATTTCCCTTCCGTGGCGGCGACTTCCCTGACATCCGCGGCACGGTGCCTGGGTGACGGCGCATGCTCGACGAAGTTGTCCATCAGCTCATCGGTCCCCAAACGGTTGAGGGCGGATCCGAAGAATACCGGTGTTTGCCGTCCAGCCAGGTAGACCGCGGGATCGAACGGCTCGCTGGCACCCCGGACCAGGTCGATTTCCTCGCGCAATGAACCGGCCAGGTCGCCCACGGCCCTGTCCACTTCGCCGTTGTCGATGCCCCGGATCAGGCGGTCCACCTTGAGTCCGCCACGTCCCGCGAACAGATGGATGGTATCGTCGTACAAACGGTAGACACCGACATAGGACTTGCCGATCCCGATGGGCCAGCTCATGGGCGCACATTGGATTTTCAGCACCTCCTCCACCTCGTCCATGATCTCGATGGGATCCCGCCCTTCCCTGTCGAGCTTGTTGACGAAGGTCATGATCGGTGTATCCCGCAGCCGGCAGACTTCCATCAGTTTGATGGTGCGCTCCTCGACGCCCTTGGCGATATCGATCACCATCAGGGCAGAATCCACCGCGGTGAGCGTGCGATAGGTGTCCTCGGAGAAGTCGGCGTGTCCCGGGGTGTCCAGCAGGTTGACGACACGCCCCTGGTAGGGAAACTGCATCACGGAGGAAGTGACGGAGATACCCCGTTTCTTTTCCAGCTCCATCCAGTCGGACACCGCATGGCGGTTGCTCTTGCGGGCCTTGACCGTGCCCGCCAGCTGGATCGCGCCGCCGTACTGCAACAGGCGCTCCGTGAGGGTCGTCTTGCCGGCATCGGGGTGGGAGATGATGGCAAAGGTGCGCCTGTTGTTGATTTCACGGGCAAGATTGCTGTTCCCCACCTGCCTGTACTCCTGGCTGATACCCATCGGAAGAACCGTATCCGCATTGATTAAAATGCGCGCAAGTGTACCCGAAATCGGTTCCAATGACCTGAACCGGGGCAAGCCGGGCGGACAAACCGCACCCCCATGCCGCTCATCGCTCCTGACATGACACCACCGTCCGGTCCGGCGAATTTGGCTTGTGATATGCTTCCCCTGGTCACGTCGTATGCCGGCCTTTCACCTTGATCATGTCTCAGGAATCCGGCCGGAATCATCGCCGAACGGTTTCAGGAGATTGAACCTCTCCCGATACCGTCCCAGTGCCATCTCCCCGACACCCTGCGGTTTACTTTTTTCTGTCCCCGATCGATATACTGTCCCATGAACATGCCCCCGGCACGCCAAACCGGCACCCGGGAAACTCCGCTACTGATATGACAATATCCATGCAGACATCGTCTCCCGATCATTATGTGAATTCGAATTTCACCCCATATCTATTTGATTTTAAATTTATTTCCGGAAATTCCAGACTGTGGCTGCATCTCATCGCCCTGGCAGTGGCCGGGAGCCTCGGCCTTGGCGCCATGGCCCGGGCGGACCCGTCACACCATCCCCTGACAGGAGAGGAACTGTCCGAAGTCCAGACCTTCACCTACCGGATGCTGGATGAGGCACCGACCCTCGACCCCCAGTTGAACCAGGATTCGGAGGGGTTCGATATTCTCCGCGACCTGTTCGAGGGGCTCATGAACCAGGACCCGAACGGAGAACTGGTTCCCGGGGTCGCCGAGAAGTTCACTGCTTCCAACGGGAACCGGACGTTCACGTTCCACCTGAGAGACAACGCGAAATGGTCCAACGGCGATCCCGTGACCGCCAGGGACTTCGTCCATGCCTGGCAACGCGCCGTCGACCCGGCCGTCGGCTCCCACTACGCCTGGTACGTCGAACTGGCCGGAGTCATGAACGCCAGCGCGATCCAGGCCGGCGACATGCCGCCCGAGACTTTGGGGGTCAAGGCTCTGGACCCACATACCTTGCAGGTCGACCTGGACCGCCCCGTGCCCTATTTTCCGGCAATGACGACCTATGCAACATTCTTCCCGACGCACCGGCCCACCATCGAGGCCCATGGCATCGCCTGGACACGCCCCGGAAACATCGTCTCGAACGGTGCCTACGTGCTCACCGAGCACGTGCCGAACGAGTACCATGCGCGCACGCGCAACCCCCATTACTGGAACAGCGGAAGCACGATCATCGAAAAGGTCACCGGCCTGGTGATCAACGACGAACACCAGGCACTGACCCGGTATTTGGCCGATGAGGTCGACCACACCGGGATTCCAGCCGGGCAGTTCCCGAACCTGCAGGAACAGTATCCGGACGAGGCCCACTCGATGCCGGCACTTTGCACGTACTATTTCACCATCAACCATACCGAGACCGGTCATCCGGCCCTGCGCGACAGCCGCGTGCGGAGCGCCCTTTCCTATGCCTTTGACCGCGACATCATCGTCAGCAGCCTGCTGAAAGGCGGCCAGGCACCGGCCTACAACTTCACCCATCCGGCGACCGCGGGATTCGAGCCGCCCGAGCCGGAATACGCGCACATGTCCCAGGCGGAACGGGATGAGGCTGCCCGGGAACTGTTTGCCGCAGCAGGCTATGGACCGGAAAATCCGCTCCAGCTCTCCCTGATCTACAACACGTCGGAGTCCCACAAGAAGATCGCCACCGTCGCGTCGCAGATGTGGAAGCAGAAACTCGGGGTCGATATCAAGCTGTCGAATTTCGAGTGGAAAACCTACCTCGTGCGTCGCAAGAATCAGGAGTTCGACCTGGCGAGATCCGGCTGGTGCGGGGACTACAACGAGGCCTCGACGTTTCTGGATGTGCTGACCAGTTCGTCCGGAGCGAACGACGGCCGGTTCATGCATGCCAAGGTGGATGAGCTGATGGAGCGCTCAAGAACCCTGGATGATCCCACCCCGAACTACCGGGAAGTGGAATCCATCCTCGCCTCGGAGATGGCGATCATCCCCATATACCATTACACCAGCGTGTTCATGCTCAAGCCTGACATCAGGGGATGGCCCTTTGGCAATGTCCAGAACAACTGGTACTCCAAGGATCTCTACCGGGTAAAGAGCGCCCGCTGAACCCGGCTGCCGGGGAATATGCTCCACTACATTGTCAAGCGGATCGCCATCGCGGTGCCGACCATCGGGATCCTGATCGTCCTGTCCTTCGCCCTGATGCATTCGGCCCCGGGCAGCCCGTTCACCGGGGAGCGCCCCCTGCCCCCCGAGATACTCGCCAACCTCGAGGCGAAATACGGCCTTGACCGCTCCTTTCCGGAACAGGTGGCCCGGTATGTCTGGAACATCGTTACCGATTTCGACTTCGGACCGTCCTACAGCCACCGGGACCGCACGGTGAACGAGATCATCGCGCAGGGGTTTCCCGTGACGCTGACCTACGGCTCGCTCGCGTTCCTTTTCAGCATTCTCGCCGGCACCGGCCTCGGCATCGCTGCGGCGATTCACCGCAAGACCTGGCTCGACCGCCTGGCCGTTGGCGTGTCCGTGGGTGCGCAGGTGCTGCCCAATTTCATCATGGCTCCGATCCTGGTGCTGATCTTCACCCTGTGGCTGGGCTGGCTCCCGGGCGGCGGCTGGCAGGGCGGCCAATGGCCCTACCTGATCATGCCGGTCATCGCCCTCGCAACCAGTTTCATGGCATCCATCGCCCGGATTACCCGCTCCTCGATGATCGAGACGCTCAATTCGGACTTCATCCTGACGGCGCGTTCAAAAGGACTGCCCTTTCGGCAGGTGGTGGTCAGGCATGCCATGAAACCCGCCCTGCTGCCCGTCATCTCCTATCTCGGTCCGACCTTTGTCGGCCTGATCACCGGGTCGGTCGTGATCGACATCTACTTCTCCACCGGAGGCATCGGGCAGCATTTCGTCAATGCCGCCATCAACCGCGACTATCCCCTGATCATGGGCGTGACGATTCTCACCGGAATCCTGACCGTGCTGTTCAACCTGCTCGTGGACATACTCTATGTCTGGATTGATCCAAGAATCCGGTACTAGCCGAAGACGGACTGCCCGACCATGCTGACGATTCGAATCGGGCAGGATTCATTGCCGGAGGCCGGACCAGGCCGATCCCTCTGGCAGGACGCGCGCGGACGGATCGCAAGAAACCCGGTCGCAATGACCAGCCTCGTCATCCTGGTCCTGGTCGGCACGTTTGCCATCCTTGGCCCGTCGTTCTCCGGCTGGTCCACCGAGGACATCAACTGGAACGTACTCGGCAATGTCGAGTCCGCCGGTCGACCGTCCCTCGATTCCGGTCATTACTTCGGGACCGACCAGTTGGGACGGGACCTGTTCGTGCGCACGGCCCACGGAGTGCGCGTCTCCCTGATGGTCGGCATCGTCGGGGCGCTGATCGCCATCGTGGTCGGCACCCTGTACGGCACGATTGCTGGCTATTTCGGTGGGCGCACGGACACCATCATGATGCGGGCCGTCGACGTGCTCATGTCGATCCCCTACATGTTCGTCCTGATCATTCTCCTGGTGATCTTCGGCCACTCCATCATCCTGCTGTTCGTGGGAATCGGGCTGGTATCATGGCTCGACATGTCCCGGATCGTCCGGGGCCAGACGCTCAGCATCAAGAACCGGGAATACGTCGAAAGCGCCATTGTGATCGGTGTGCCGCCTATCCTGGTCATCTTCAGGCACATCCTGCCGAACCTGCTGGGAGTCGTCATCGTCTACGCGACATTGCTGATCCCCAACATGATCATCTTCGAAAGCTTCATCAGCTTTCTCGGACTCGGCATCCAGGAGCCCAACACCTCCCTGGGCGTGCTGATCAGCGAGGGTGCCGCACAGATGCAATATGGCGTTCTGTGGCAGCTTGGCTTTCCGCTGGGATTCTTCATTGTCATCCAGTTCGGATTTTTCTTTCTGGGAGACGGGATTCGCGATGCGCTCGACCCCAAAGACCGTCACTGAGCAGGCGCTGCTGTCCATTCGGGACCTCTCGGTGATCTTCAGTACACCGGATGGCCCGATACAGGCCGTCGACGGCGTCAGTCTCGATGTGCATCCCGGCGAAGTACTTGCCGTCGTCGGGGAGAGCGGTTCGGGCAAGAGCCAGACGGCGCTGGCGGTGACGGGACTGTTGGCCGCAAACGGTGCAGCGGAAGGATCCATCCGATGGAACCGGTCGGAGATTCTCGGCCTGCCCGAACACCGACTCACCCGCCTGCGCTCCGACGAAATCGCGATGGTATTCCAGAATCCCATGACCTCCCTCAATCCCTATCTGAGGGTCTCTGCCCAGATGATGGAAGGGATCACGCTGAACGGCAGGATGACCAAGTCAAAAGCCAGGGCCGCCTGTATAGAAATGCTCGAATCCGTCCAGATTGCCGATCCCGCAGTCCGGATCGACCGGTATCCCCACGAGTTTTCCGGCGGCATGCTGCAGCGGATCATGATCGCCATGTCCCTTCTTCGCCGGCCGCGCCTCCTGATCGCCGATGAACCGACGACCGCGCTGGATGTCACGGTTCAGATGCAGATCGTCCAGTTGCTCGAGGAGATCCGCAGGAAATTCGGCACCGCCATCATGCTGATCACCCATGATCTCGGCCTGGTCGCAAGCATCAGCGACCGGATTGCGATCATGTACAGCGGCCGGATCATGGAGATCGGCGACACCGAGGAAGTGTTCGCCAACCCCCGCCATCCGTACACCCGGGCATTGCTGGAGGCGGTGCCGAGGATCGACCGTGACGAAGCGGAGTTGCAGGGAATCGCGGGAGAGCCGCCTGACCCGACGGCACGGATACCGGGGTGCCCGTTCCATACACGGTGCACCCAACGGTTGCCGCAATGCGCCGACACCAGGCCCCCGATGGATGGTGCCGGCGGGCACTCCCACGCCTGCCATCTGTCCCGCGCACCATGAATCCGCTGCTCCGGGTTGAAAACCTGACCGTCCTGTTTCCCCTCCAGGGAAGCCGGGGGTTCGGCCGGCATGAACCGGAGTGTATTGCCGCCGTCGACGGGGTCTCGCTCGATCTTGGAGAACGGGAAACGCTGGGAATCGTCGGTGAAAGCGGCTCCGGGAAAACCACCCTCGTCAGGGCTGTCGTGGGAACGGTTCCGATCAGTAAAGGACGGGTACTGTGGCGGGGATCGGACCTGTCCGGGACCAGCCCGGCGTCAAGGCGGCAGATCAGGAGGGAGATGTCCATGATTTTCCAGAACCCACTTGCCTCGCTCAATCCCTGCATGACGGTCGGACAGATCATCGCGGAACCCTGCCGGGTCCATCAACCGAAGGCATCCGGGGCAGAGATCCGGAAACAGGTGGACGAGGCCATGGAATGGGTCGGCCTCACGCCCGGGATGTCGAACCGCTATCCCCATGAATTCTCCGGCGGACAATGCCAGCGGGTGGGCATCGCCCGCGCGCTGATCTCCAGACCCAAACTCATGATCTGCGATGAACCGGTCGCCTCTCTCGATGTGTCCATCCGCGCCCAGATTGTCAACCTGCTGGGACAGCTTCAGGATGAATTCGGGATTTCGCTGATCATGATCTCGCACGACCTCAGTATCATCCGGCATATTTCCCACCGGATCCTGGTCATGTATCTTGGCAATGTGATGGAAACGATCAACTCGGGACATCTCCTGGAAGGGAGCCGCCATCCCTATACCCGCACCCTGATCGAGTCCGTGCCGGTGCCGGATCCGAACATCCAGAAGTCGAGGAAGGGATTGGTCATCAAGGGTGAGCCCCCGTCCATGAAAAACCCTCCCCCTGGCTGCAGGTTTGCAACCCGGTGCCGGATCGCCCGTGAGCATTGCTCCACCTCCCGGCCGGAGTTCCTCCAGGTCGGGCCAGACCACTGGCTGGCCTGTCCCCATGCGGAATAAACCACGGATAGATTCCGGCCCCCATGGTTTTCACCGGACGGGCAGCTGCCATCTGCCCGGCCAGCGGTGGCCGGATCCGCGGATCCGTCCGACGGCCCTTGCCGCATCCGACCGGGAACGGGCATTGTTGTCCATGATTTCCCTGCCACCTCAATAAGCAACAAGCCTCAATCCACCTTCCCATGTCCCTGGTCTCACTGCATGATGTCTCTATCGCGTTCGGCGCCCACAGACTGCTGGACGGTGCCAGCCTGGTGATCGGGCCGAACGAGCGCATCGGGCTCCTCGGCCGGAACGGTGAAGGCAAATCCACCCTGCTCGCCCTGATCGCGGGGGCACTGCAGCCGGACGAGGGGGAAATCCGTCATGCTCCCGGGGTGGCCGTCACCATGCTTGAACAGGCACCGGACCTGCAGGGTGACGCGTCGGTCTACGACGTGGTGGCGGGCGGGTTGGGCGGAATCGGCCGGGATCTGGCGGAATACCACCACGTTGTCTCCCGTGACGATCTCCCGCATGAACGGAAGATGCGGCGCATGGAGGCAGTGCAGCAGCGAATTGATGCCGCGGACGGCTGGCGCATTCAGCAACGGGTGGAAAAGGTGCTGTCCCGGCTGGCGATACCGGCGGACGAACCCGTGGGAACGCTGTCAGGCGGATGGCAGCGAAGGGTGTCCCTGGCCCGGGCCCTCGTTTCCGAACCCCGCCTGCTACTCCTGGATGAGCCCACCAACCACCTCGACATCACGTCCATCGAATGGCTCGAAAATCAGATGCTGGGTTTCCATGGGTCCGTGCTGTTCGTCACCCACGACCGCGCATTCCTGGCGAAGGTGGCCAACCGGATCATCGATCTCGATCGTGGCGTTCTGCGGTCCTGGGCCGGCGGCTACGGGGACTACCTGCGAAGAAAAGCCGAACTGGAGGCCCAGCAAGCACGGCAGAACGCCGAGTTCGACCGCAGGCTTCTCCAGGAGGAGGCCTGGATCCGCCAGGGCATCGAGGCCCGCCGCACGCGCAACGAGGGCCGTGTCCGTGCCCTCATGAAAATGCGCGAGGAGCGTGGCAGGCGGCGGGAGCGGCAAGGCAAGGCCAGGTTGCAGCTCGACCAGGCAGAGACCGGCGGCAGGCTGGTCATCGAGGCCAGGGACATCACGTTTGCCCATGGAGACAAGGTGATTGCCCGGGAATTTTCCACCCGGATTCTCCGGGGTGACCGGGTCGGCCTCATCGGCCCCAACGGGATCGGAAAAACCACCCTGATCCGGCTGCTCCTTGGGGAACAGGCACCGGACAGTGGCCATGTCCGCCCGGGGCACAACCAGAAGGTCGCCTGGTTCGACCAAGGGCGCTCGCGGGTCGATCCTGACGACACGGTGGTGGATGCCATCGGCGAAGGCCGGGAGAAAATCTCCATCGGCGGGCGGGACCGGCATGTGATTTCCTACCTGTCGGATTTCCTGTTCTCGCCGGCCCGTGCAAGGTCCCCGGTACGCAGCCTGTCCGGAGGAGAACATGCCCGGGTACTGCTGGCCAAACTGTTCAGCAAACCCGCCAACCTCCTGGTCATGGACGAGCCCACGAACGATCTGGACATCGAAACCCTGGAACTCCTGGAAGAGTTGCTGCTGGCATTCCGGGGCACCCTGCTCCTGGTGAGCCATGACCGGCACTTCATGGACCAGGTGGTGACCAGCACCCTGGTGCTGGAAGGCGGGGGCGTCATCCGGGAGTACGTCGGCGGCTACAGTGACTGGGAGCGGCAGCGTGCGAGACCCGTTCCGGCCGGGCCTGACCCTGCCGCCGCAAGCACCGGACCGGACATCCCCCGGGAACATCCCCGGTGCCCGCCGGATCGGGAGACAGCCAGGAAGAAGCCCGGCTATCGCGAACAGCAGGAACTGTCCACGCTGCCACAACGGATCGAATCCCTGGAGGAACGCCAGGCCGAACTCACGAACCTCGTGTCCGAAGGTCATTTCTATCGTCAGGACCAGGAGACCGTGGCAACCACCCTGCGGGAACTCGACCGGGTCGCCGGAGAACTGGAGGCGTGTTATCGGCGGTGGGAGGAACTGGAGTCCTGAGGGCCCGGCTCAGCCCTCCCGGGAAAGGCAGATCACACCTGCCTGACGGCCATACTCCGGGGTTCCACGATGACAGGACCGCCGGTAGCTGAAAAACCGATTCGCATCCGCGTAGGTGTCCGATGCGCTGCGGTGGAGCACAGACAGGTCTCGAGCTGCACCGCAGGCTGAGCGACCGCCCGGTGGCCGCGAACCGGGCGGTCAAGACTCTCGCACACATGTACTGTCTGGACGAGGGCTGGGGCCTTGTGCCAGCGGGCTGCAACCCGTGCCGGTCGATCGGGAAGCATCCCGAGCGCGGCCGCGAGCGGTTCCTGACCGACGCCAAGTTCGGCCGGCTCGGGCGGGCGCTGGACGGGAGATATCATGGGATTGGGGCTTGAAATTGTCTAAATTATCGCTATATTTATGGACACATGAGGGTTATTCCATGTCCACTGCAAAGACCGTTCGAGCCGCTATACGGAAACTGCCCCGGGGCAGGCCCTTCACCGGCGCCCGCTTTCTGAAGCACGGCACCCGAGGGGCCGTCGACCGGACCCTCTCCCGCCTCGCCGCGGACGGCGAGATCCAGCGTCTCGCCCACGGCGTCTTCGTCCGTCCTAGGACCAACCGCTTCGTCGGGACCGTGATTCCCGACCTCCACGAGGTCGTCGAGGCGATCGCGCGCGGCAACGGCGAGACGCTCCAGATCCACGGCGCCGAAGCGGCGAGGCGCTTCCGGCTCACCACCCAGGTGCCGACCGCGCCCGTGTTCCATACCAGCGGCTCGACCCGCACGATCCGGGTCGCCGGCACTGCCGTGCGCATGGTCCACACTGCGAACCGCCGCCGGCTGCAATTCGCGGGCGAGCCGACCGGCGCCGCGATCTCCGCGCTGTGGTATCTCGGCAAGGACAATGTGACGCCGGAGACCGTCGCCACCATTGAGGCCGCGCTGGGTCCGGCGGAGTTCGAGAAGCTGCGCTCCGCCGACATGCCCGCCTGGATGCAGAAGGCGTTCGCCGCCGCCGGGGAGCCAGCCCATGGCTGAGCCGTTTCTCTCCCTCGGCGCGGGCGAGCGCGCCGACATCCTCGGCACCGTTGCCGCCGATGCCAGGCGCTCCGCCGTCATCCTGGAGAAGGACATCTGGGTCTGCTGGGTGCTCGACGCCCTCTTCTCCATGCCCGACCCCCATCCGATGGCCTTCAAGGGCGGTACGTCGCTCTCCAAGATCTACGGCATCATCGACCGGTTCTCCGAGGACGTGGACGTCACCCTCGACTACCGCGCCTTCGACGACGGTTTCGACCCCTTCGCCGAAGGCGCCAGCCGCACCGCAATCAGGCGGTTCAGCGAACGCCTCAAGGTCCGGGTCGCAAGCTATGTCCGCGACATCGTCGCGCCTGCTCTCGACGCCACCGCTGGGCTCCTCGCAGCCGACGGCCGCTACGCCGTCCATGTCGGCGACGACGGCGAGACCGTCCGCTTCGCCTATCCGTCCGCGGTCGAGGCGCCCGACAGCTATATCGCGAAAGAGGTCCTGCTGGAGTTCGGCGGCCGCAACGTCATCGACCCGAACGAGCGCCACGCGATCGTGCCCGACATGGCCTCCCTGACCGATGGCCTCGATTATCCGGCGGGGATCGTGACAGTCCTCTCGCCAGCGCGCACCTTCTGGGAGAAGGCGACGCTCATCCACGCCGCCTGCCACCGCCGCCGGCTCGCGAACAGGCCCGACCGGCTCTCCCGCCATTGGTTCGATCTCGCCTGCCTCGCCGCCCACCCTGTCGGCCGCGCCGCGCTCGCAGATCGGGCGCTTCTGGCGGACGTCGTCAGGCACAAGACGGTGTTCTTCCACACCAGCAACGCCAACTACGATCGCTGCCTCGACGGCCGGCTGCGTCTCGTTCCCGACGACGACCAGCTCCCCACCCTGCAATCGGACTACAATGCCATGCGCGCCGCCCGCATCGTCGGTGACGAAGCACCGGAGTTCGACGCGCTCATCGAGCGAATTCGAGCCCTGGAGACCGAGGCGAATCTCGCTTCCCTGCCGGCTTCACAATCGTAAATACTGCCCCAGCATCCGGGCAGGGTTACCCGGGTGTGACCCTCCCGCCGCCGGAATGCCTCTGCTGCGCAGTCGGCCCGCCGTAAGCGATCAAACTGAGCCGTTCTTGCGCTGTTGGTTTTTGCACATTATGTTGTGTCTCCCTTTCATCGACGAAGCGACACGGGACGTCACAATCGGGTCAATCCAGGACTGTCATCCGCAGCGAGGAGGAATGGCGCCGCCTGGTGTCGGAGTACGAAGCTGGCGGCACGACGATGACGCAATTCAGCGCCGAGCGGGGTCTGGCCCGTAGTTCCCTTTCGGGGCTGGCTTTACGAGCAGGGCATTCGATTTGATGACTGATTCTGGAGATTGGCTCCTACGCCACCCGAAAACGGGGCTATTCTTCAATAAATTTAGGTAGTTATGAGATTTCTTCATGAAATGCTCCGGCTTTGAGCCGGACATCCCCCGGGAACATCCCCGGTGCCCGCCGGATCGGGAGACAGCCAGGAAGAAGCCCGGCTATCGCGAACAGCAGGAACTGTCCACGCTGCCACAACGGATCGAATCCCTGGAGGAACGCCAGGCCGAACTCACGAACCTCGTGTCCGAAGGTCATTTCTATCGTCAGGACCAGGAGACCGTGGCAACCACCCTGCGGGAACTCGACCGGGTCGCCGGAGAACTGGAGGCGTGTTATCGGCGGTGGGAGGAACTGGAGTCCTGAGGGCCCGGCTCAGCCCTCCCGGGAAAGGCAGATCACACCTGCCTGACGGCCATACTCCGGGGTTCCACGATGACAGGACCGCCGGTAGCTGAAAAACCGCTTCGCATCCGCGTAGGTGTCCGACGCGCTTCGATCCAGCTGCAGGATTCCGGCGTGACGAAGCCGTCGCTCAATATAGGCCGGCAGATCGAAATGCACGCGACGGGTATCCGGGTGAGACAGGAAACAGTCCCTGGCATCCACGGGTGACACCCCGAGCAGCCTGTCACGGAATTCCTCGCCCACCTCGTAACTGAGCGGCTGGATGGCCGGGCCGATGGCGGCAACGATCCGGCGCCTGTCCGTAATGTTCTCCATCGATTCGATGACCGCGTCCGTAATCCCCACCAGTGCCCCCTTCCACCCGACGTGGGCGACACCGACGACTCCCGGCGCGGCGAACAGGACCGGCGCGCAGTCCGCACCCAGCGCGCCGATGCAGACGCCCCGGTCGGTGGTCATCAGGCCGTCGGCCTCTTCCAGTACCTCGGCATCCGTGTCTCCGTCGACCGTCCTCACCCGCCGCCCATGCACCTGCCGGTTGGTGACCAGGAAGCAGCCGTCCAGGGCCTGCACGACCCGCCGTCGGTTCTCACGCACGTTTTCCGGGGAATCGCCGGCATTCGGACTGCAGTTCAACGATTCGAACGGACCGCCGGATGTGCCGCCCATCCGGGTAAAGAAACCATGCCGGATCCCCGGAACTGTCTCCAGGGCCGGGCTGGTGTCAAAATCGGGAGTCAAGGCGACCAGTGGTTTTTTTCATCGCGGCGCATTGTAACCTCACCTGGACAAAGGCCGCAGGTGCACAGAACCGTCTCTGTGCCAGACTGTAGAACCAGAGCCGCAGGCTGCTGCATGCTGGAGACGGGAGGTTCAGTGGGATGAGTCCGGACCGGATTCAGGTACGGGTCTCGGCGGCGGACCGTCATAGGTCCAGATCACCTCCCTGGGCAGGGGCCCCTTGTTGCGCCCCCCCTGGCAGGTCTGCTCCCATGCATGGGCCAGTATTCCCACGGACCTGGACAGGCAGAAAAGGCCCCTGGCGAGTGGAGGAGGAAACCCCAGTTCCGTATAGATGACCGCCGTCGCCCCGTCGATGTTCATCGGTACATCGCGGCCCCCGATGTTCTCGATCCGGCGCTCGAGAGCCCGCGCCGCGGCCAGGTGACGGCCCGGCACGGTACCGTCCGACACCGCCTGCTCAACCGCCTTCATGAGGGCGGGAGCCCTCGGGTCCACGGGATGAAACCGATGGCCGAAGCCGGGCACGTACTTTCCCTGCGCGGCGTGAAAGGCTTCCAGCACCATGGCCGCTGACGCAGCGGGGTCCTCGCCCGATTCCATCCGTGCGACGATGTCGTTGAAAAGGACCGCCGCCTGCTCACCGGCACCGCCATGGATGTCCCCCAGGACATTCACGCCGGAGGCAATGGCATGGTTCAGCCCCACGCCACAGGTTGCCGCCATGCGCGCGATGGCGATGCCGGGCGCCTGGGGTCCATGATCCACCGCCGCCATCAGCGCCGTCTCCAGGAGTGCGGCCTTCGGACGGCCAGGCAGTTCACCCCGGAGAAGGAGCCAGGCCATCTCCGCAAACCCGACATTGCCGATCAGTTCTTCCACGGGATATCCACGGTAACGGAGTGTGCCCGGGGACATGTCGATGATTTCAGTCCGCCACCAGTCGGCCCCCTCGCGGCCGGAATCCTGTTCGCTCATATCACGCCCTCCTCTTTCATCGCGTCAATTTCCGCCGATGGGTAGCCAAGCTCCTTCAGGATCTCTTCGCTGTGCTCGCCGAGCCGCGGCGGCGGACTGTCGGTGCCCGGGCTTTGCCCGTCGAACCGGATTCCGGTTTTCACGAACCGGACCGGCCCGGGCACCCCGGGGACCCGGTCAAACTCGCCGACCAGGCCACGTCCGGCAACCTGGGGATGCGCCAGGATATCCGGCACGGAATAAATCCGTCCCGACGGCACCCCCTTCCTGTTCAGGGCCTCCTGCCATTCCCCGGCGCCACGTGCGGCAAGACGCTCTTCCAGGCGTTCCTTCAATGCGCTGCGATTTTCCAGGCGCGCCTGACGGGTCCGGAACCTGGGATCCCGCTTCAGTTCCGGCGCATCGGCGACATCGCACACCGCCTCGAACTGTTCCTGCTTGTTGGCGGCAATGTTGATCAGCCCGTTGCCGGTTCTGAAACTCCCGGAAGGGCTTGCCGTGAAGTTGTCGTTGCCCATGGGTGACGGTGTCCGGCCGGCCACCAGGTAGTTGGAGGCAACCCAGCCCATGGTCGCCAGAACCGATTCCAGCATCGAGACATCAATAAACACGCCACGTCCCGGTTTCGGTTTTGCCAGTGCCGCGCTGATTGCAAAGGCAGCGGTCAGCCCGCCAATGGTATCCGCCACGGGATAACCCACCCGGCAGGGGGCCGAATGTTCGTCACCCGTAATGCTCATGATCCCCGACATTCCCTGGATGATCTGGTCGTAGGCGGGCAGGTCCTTCAACGGCCCGTCCTGCCCGAATCCGGATATCGCACAGTAGACCAGTTCCGGGTTCAGGGATTCAAGGTGTTCATAGTCCAGGCCCAGCCGGCGCATCACGTCCGGGCGAAAGTTTTCCACCACCACATCCGCGGTTCGTACCAGTTGTTCGAGGAGTGATACTCCCCGGCGTGACTTCAGGTTGATCGTGATGGATTTCTTGCCCGTGTTCTGCGCCAGGAAAGAGACGCCCATGTCATTGCCGTTGAGCTCCTCGCTTGCCCCCAGTCGACGTGCCAGATCCCCCCCTTCGGGATTCTCCACCTTGATCACTTCCGCTCCCATATGAGCCAGCTGATGGCAGCAGAATGGCCCGGCCAGCACATTGGTCAGGTCCAGCACCCGCATGTGACTCAATGGCCTGAACATGGCTGATTTGTGCTGTTTCACCGGATACACAGTTGGCCATGCCTGCCAGGGAACAGGGCCGCGCTGACTCGCGCGGCGGCAGGGTGGTGAATGGCGCACCGCCCGGCGGCTTCCCCCGACCGACCCCCGCCGAAGGTGAATCCAGGGCCAGGTGCCGGTGTCCGATGCCCGCACGGGTCCGGATATTTCCGGGAGGTCCTGATGGCGCAGTTCCGCATTTTGGTGCACTTCTATGTTCTGTAGAATAGAATTATAATTCTATTACATGCAATATATCGAAGCATACTACACCTGGCCCCGGATCCCATGGCCATGAAAAGTCGGGTCGAGGCGGTGGAGCGGGCATTGACGATTCTCGATTCCTTCGAGGAACCCGGCCAGGCGCTTACCCTCGCCGAGCTCTCCGTGCGTACGGGTTACTACAAGAGCACCATCCTGCGGCTCTGCGGATCTCTCGAGCGCTTCGGCTATCTGCTGCGGCTAGCCGATGGAAGATTCCGCCTCGGTGTCCGCCTCTGGCAGCTGGGTTCGCTCTACCGCAGGGAATTCCTGCCCGCCGCCGTGGTTCGGCCCGCCCTGGTCAGGTTACGTGAGATTTCCGGTGAAACCGCCTCATTCTATATCCGCGACGGCGATCATCGCATCTGCCTGTACCGGTTGAACGCGAACCAGCCCATCCGGCATCACCTTGAAGAGGGTGAACGGCTGCCGCTGCAGAACGGCGCCGCCGGGCGCCTGCTGCTGGCCTTCACCGAGCAGAACCATCCCGGCACCCCGGAAATCCGTGAGGCAGGCTTCACAATCTCTCTCGGAGAAAGAGACCCGGACATTGCCGCCATCGCCGTACCGGTTTTCGATCAGTCGGGTACCATCGCCGGCGCCCTGACCGTTTCCGGTCTGAAACTCCGTTTTGACCAGGAAATGTGCGATCGGTGCCTGCCGGAAATGAAACGGATCGCAGGAGCGATTCGCGGGTGACAAGCGGTCAATCAACCCCGGTCAGACCGCATCCGGCCTGTGCTGGCGGGGTCGACGCTTTCCATGATCCCGGCTGACAGTACTGTACTTGCTTGGCTATAATCCACCGGACCAGATCAATTCTACCGGAGAGTTGGCAGAGCGGTCGAATGCGGCGGTCTTGAAAACCGTTGACTGTAACAGGTCCGGGGGTTCGAATCCCTCACTCTCCGCCAATCCAAGGACTGTCAATCAGTCATTTTCAGGACATTTCACCCATTCCCGCTGAACAGCGAACCGCCCCCTGGTGCCGCCCATTGCGAAGGCCCCGGACCCAGTCCAAAGTGCAACCCGGTCACTGCCTCCGTACTGCTCCGGGTGTCCCTGAACCCTGACCTGTGGGCCCGGCAGGTGGGCTCTCGGTAACCCACCAGGGGATGAATTTCCCCCGCCGGGAGGATAAGCCGGCCACCCGCGGCTTTCTTTCCATGGGGTATAGCATGGATAATCCGGCACTGCCCGATTACGCCTGCCATGCGAAGCTACCGTCACACCCGCACCCGGGTCCTTCTTGCCGGATTTGCGCTCCTGCTGCTGATTACAGCCACGGTTTCACTTGCGATCGGCGCAATTTCCACCGATATCGGGGACGTATTCTCGGCTCTTGGATGGGCATTGGGTCACCAGCCCCCGGATTCCCCCGCGAGCGGGCTTGACCAGGTGATTGTCCATATCCGTCTTCCGCGACTGGTGCTCGGCATGCTCGTGGGGGCCGGACTGGCGATGTCCGGTACCGTGATGCAGGCCCTGTTTCGCAACCCCATGGCCGACCCGGGGTTGCTGGGAGTTTCCTCCGGGGCGGCCCTGGGAGCCGTGTCCGCAATTGTCCTCGGGGTGTCCGTGGCACCAGGGCTATTTGCCGTGGCGGGTAGCTGGCTGCTGCCGGCAGCCGCGTTCGGCGGCAGTCTGTTGAGCCTCTGGCTGGTCCATCGCCTCGCGCAATTCAACTACCGCACCGATGTCGCCACCATGTTGCTGGCCGGTGTTGCGGTGAACGCCATTGCCGGCGCCCTGATCGGGCTGTTGAGTTATATTGCCAGTGACACCGAGCTGAGGGACCTGATCTTCTGGAGCCTGGGCAGCCTGGAAATCGTGGACTGGTGGAAACTCGCCATCACCGCCGCCATTGCAGTTCCGTGCTGTGTTGTGATGTTGCGCTACTCCGGGGCGCTCAACGCCAACCTCCTGGGAGAAAGCGAGGCCCGGCATCTCGGATTCGATGTCGAGCGCATCAAGGTGCAGCTGATCGTGCTGGTTGCCATGGTGGTGGGCGTCCTAGTGGCCATGTCAGGGGTCATCGGCTTCGTTGGCCTGCTGGTGCCCCACCTGTTGCGACTGGTTTTCGGTCCGGACCACCGCCTGCTGCTTCCCGCCGCCGGGCTGTTCGGTGCCGTGCTGGTGATCGTGGCCGACATTGCCGCCCGTACCATGGTGTCCCCGGCGGAAATCCCGATCGGAATCATCACGGCGATTCTGGGTGGACCATTCTTCCTCTGGCTCCTGGTCCGCCACCGGCGCAGACAGGTCGCCTGATGTTCGTTCTCGACCAGGTCTGCGTGGACATGGGCAACACCAGGCTGCTGCATGACCTTTCGCTGGACCTTCCCGCCACCCGGCTGTGCATGGTGGTCGGCCCCAATGGCGCCGGCAAGACCACGCTGCTGCGAACGCTGGGAGGAGACATCACCCCCTCCGAGGGCACTGTTCTTTTTGACGACAGGTCCCTCGCGGACTGGCCAATCCGTGACCTGGCCCTGGCACGGGGGGTGCTTCCCCAGCACTCCAGCCTGGATTTTCCTTTCTCCGTGCTGGACGTGGTGCAGATGGGCCGCCTGCCGCATGCCACGGACGAGCAAACTGACCGGGAGATCGCCCACGAAATGCTGCGCCTGTGCGACTGCCATCACCTGGCCGAGCGGGCGTTCCCCACGCTTTCCGGTGGAGAGCAACAGCGCGTGCAGACGGCGCGGGTCCTGGCCCAGATCTGGAACGGTACGGGACCCGGGAGACGCTTTGTGTTGCTTGATGAGCCGGTATCGGCGCTGGACCTCAGTCACCAGTACCGGCTGCTCCGGCTGCTCCGGCAACTGACCCGGGAAGATGGTCTCGGCGTAATCTGCACCCTGCACAACTTGAACCTCGCGGCGCAGTACGCGGACCGCTGCCTGATCCTGGACAACGGACGTCTGATCGCGGACGGGCACCCCTCGGAAGTGTTCACCGTGGAAACGTTGAGCAACGTGTTCGACCTGGACATCTGGATCAGGGAGCATCCCCAGGATCCGGAGATACCGCTGATCATTCCCAGGCTGGAATAGTCCCTTTTTCCATACGGCCCGCGGGCCGACGATCAAGTGCCCGGAATGATGCCGGCGGAAATTCGGTCGGGCTGGCGGTCCGGCGGATTCAACAATCCTTGATCGGAGTGGGAATGCCGAAGTGCAGCAGCGTCACTCTGTCCGCCAGGGCGGCGACGTCCTGATGCAGCCACCCGCTCTGGTCCACGAATTCCCGGGTCAGCCTACCCATGGGCACCACGCCCATGCCCACCTCATTGCTCACCAGGAACACCCTGGCCCGGGTTTCCGCCAGTGCTGCCAGGAATGCGGCCCGCTCCTTCGGCCAGCCACCGGGATCGGCACTGCAAAGCCAGTTGCTGATCCACAGGGTGAGACAATCCACCACCATCACAGCTTCCGGACCGGCCGACCGGATCGCCGCGGCCAGGTTGAGCGGTACTTCTACCAGACCCCAATGCGCCCCCCGCTCCTCGCGGTGACGTCGGATTCTTGCCTCCATGGCGGCATCGTCGGCAGTGGCGGTCGCCACGAAAACGGGATTGGGAGACAGCGCTTCGGCAGTCTTCAGCGCATACCGGCTCTTGCCGCTACGTGCTCCGCCGACAACCAGTTCAATCATCTGAACCACTCCGGATCATCGCCGCACGTGCCGTCCTTCGCCCTGCCGCCGCGAGGTTTCGCCCGGCAGCATGGTGACATGGCCTGGCACACAAGGCCAGGAAATGCCAGTTGGAGGACGACGGCCTGCCCTGGTCATCCCGGGCTCCCCTGCCGCGCCGCGTCGATCTGCGAGCAGAATCCGGGGATTCCGTGCAGCATCCTCAGCGTATGCCGGTGCAGCACGTCGGAGTCGACGTACACGAAGCGGTCCAGGTCGACCGCCTTGACCATGGTCCACTTGCGCCAGAAGGACATGTCCGGGCGTACACCATCCCGAAGGCCCGTGATGATCACGTCGGGATTCGCCTCGATCACGGCTTCCACGCTGACCCTCGGAGCGATGATCGAAAGATCGGCGAACAGATTGCGGGCACCGCAGACCTCCAGGATGCGGGAAATGAAATGCTCGCCGTTCAGCGTGATCAGGGGCTCCGACCAGATCTGGTAAAACACGTCCAGTACCTGCCGGCCCGCGAAGCGCTCCCGTGCTTCGGCGATGTTCGCCAGCGCCTGGCCCAGCCTCGGGTCCACGGCATCCTCCGTGCCGGCCAGCAGGGCCAGCTCACGGATGTTCTCCACCACGCCGTCGAAGGTGCGGGGCTCGGAGAAATAGACGGTGATACCGTGCCGCTCCAGGCGCTCCAGTTTCTCGCCGTTACTCCTGCTCGGCCAGGCCACGACCAGGTCCGGCGCCAGTGCCAGGGCGCCTTCGATGTTGAACCGGACATAGCTCCCCACCGAGGGCAGATCGTTCGCCGCAGGCGGATAATCGCTATGGTCCACGACACCGACGATCCGGTCGCCGGCTCCCGCCGAGAACAGGTTCTCGGTGATGTGGGGTGCCAGGCTGAGAATCCTGCGGGCGGGTTCGGCCAGGACCACATTCCGGCCGAAATCGTCGACGACACGAATTTCCGCACCCGCGGTACCCGTCACCCAAAGCCCGAAGGCCAGGCCGGATGCCACGACCCGCACCAGAAACGGCCGGCACCACGTACGCAGGGAATTTCCATCATTCCCGGCGTTCGGATAACGGGCCATGTTCAATGGGCCGGGACCCGGTGCCACACTGCGCCGATCACGTGTTTGGGTTCCATGTGGAGCCCGTCATTCACCACCATACCGCAAGGTGGCCATCACGTTGAACCCATCCTGATTGAAGGTCGATGCGGTTTCGTACTCCTCATCGAACAGGTTGTTGATCTCGATACCCAGAGTCCACTTGCGCCTCAGTTTCATGCCGGCACGCAGGTCCACCACGGTGTACCCGCCAAGGTCGGCAGGGTTGTCACGGCTCTTTCCCTGGGACAGGACCGACGCCCCGATGTACCACCGACCGAAGTCGCGGTCGGCGCCGAGATTGACAACCCACTTGGCACGACGGCGAAGACGGTCACCGCTCTCGGAATCACGGGGGTCCTGCAAGGTGAGCACTCCGTAGAGATTCCAGCCGCCCGAGTTGACCCCGCCTGTCAACTCCAGGCCCTCGATTTCCGCTTTGTTGAGATTGACCGGCGAGTAGGTGAAGGTCTCCGGGTCCACAAGAACGGTATCGATCAGGTTATCAACGCGGGTGCTGAACAGATGGGCAGTCCAGTGGAAGCCGTCCCCGTTGCCGGACAGGCCGACATCCAGGCTTTGCGCGGATTCCGCTTCCAGGTCCGGGTTGCCGAAGCCGGGCCAATACAGTTCGTTGAAGGTGGGCGCCTTGAACGCCTCCCCCCATGAAAGCGTGGCCCGATGCCGGTCATCGATATCCCATCCCATGGCAATACTCCCGGTCGTTTCACTGCCGAACTGGTCATTGTCATCATGACGTAGGGAAACTTCCAGGTCCATGGCACTGAAGCCGGGATGGAGGGAAGTGAAGATGCCGGTATTGTCCCTGCTGTCCACCTCGTAATTTCCATCCGTCTTGTACACTGCCTCGCTGATGTGATCCACGCCGAATATCAGGTCGGCATTTCCGACAGCGACATCATTCTGCCAGGTCAACTGATCCCGGTTGGTCTCGATGACTGACTGGAACACACGGTCCAGATACTGTTCGGCTTCGTCCACCGCCCTGCCTGCCAGCAGGCTGGTGGTCCAGCGATCGTTCACGGTGAAGATGCCGCGCAGGTGCCCGACCCGGTTGAGAGACTGTGCAGAATCCGAACCTGCAGAAAAGGCGTTGTCGTATTCCGTATCACCGCTGGAATTCAACAGGGACGCTTCCACTTCCAGTCGTTCACTGATCTGTCCGCCCGACCGCAGGGACAAGGCGGTGTTTTCATAGCCGTCATCATCCGGTTCCGTGTCACGGCGGACGTCAAAGCCCGCGGTGGTGAAGGCGGATGCATGCATCGAATACCAGGCAGTGCCGCCGCCTCCGCTTATGCCGGCACCGATTTTCCCGGTCTCGTGACTTCCCGCGCCGACACTGAGCGAATGTTCCGGATCATCCCCTCCCCTGCGCGTGAATATCTGGATCACACCGCCAATGGCCTCGGAGCCGTACAGGCTGGACCGCGGCCCCCGGACGATCTCGACCCTGTCCACCTGGTCGAGGGGGATATGCTGGAACGGCGTGGTTCCCAGGGTAGCTGAGCCGGCCTTGACGCCGTCGATCAGTACCAGGACATGATCGGATTCGGTGCCCCGCAGGAACAGGGAGGCCTGCTGGCCCGCCCCTCCATTGCGGCTGATCACCACGCCCGGTACGGTGGACAGGACCTCGGGCAGGGTGGTTGCTCCGCCCCGTTCGATCTGCTCGCGGGTGATGACGGTCACGGGCACCAGGGTCTCGTCCACGGTTTCCGCACTGCGCGATGCGGTCACGACCACGGTGATGGGATCATCCTGTGCCGTAGTGGGCAGGGATACGGAAAGCAGCATTGCGCCGGCCATGCCGGCAAGAAGGAAGGTCTTCATCTGGAGATCTCGGTGACTGCACGCACCCGTGCAGTGTTGCGCCAAGACCACGCCCCGGCATCAATAGCCCGGCATGGCCACACCAGGATCGGGCAGGTCTCCGGACTCATGAGTGGCGGTGTCGACTGCCTGCGTGCGAGCGCACACCACCTCTAGGGTTCGCGCCTTCCCATACCAGACGTACAGTGGCTGATCACCCCATGCCGAAATGCCGGGGAAATCCTGCGAACCTGACTCATTTACCGTTGCGGGGGCAGTACCGGGATAGCCGCAATCGCGGCGCACCGGTTTCCCTTTTCACCCCTGGGCGAAGACGAGGCAACACTCCAAGGGGAACCCGAACCATCCCGGATCATAGTGAAAACGCGATCCCGTGGCAACTCTCCGCACGGCTTGGGAATGGTCAGGACCGCGTTCGGCAACCGTCATGCCCGGGACGCCGGACCATCAACTGGATTCGGCCTCCTCCACGTCCAGCACAGCACCATCGGCCGCCACGACGCGCACGCGTGCGCCCGCATCCAGCGGGGGCCCGGTAACCATCCACTGGGTATCATCCACCGAGATCTTGCCGTAGCCGTTGTTGATGGGCTGGATCAGCGTGAACACCCGGCCCACATACTGCTGGCCACGGCGGTTGAGATCGGGCTGGTCGCTTGCGACCTGTTTCCGGAAGAGGTACTTCCGGGACAGCACGATGCTGACGACCGACAACGCGGAGAACAGCAGCATCTGCACTTCCCAGCGCATGTCCGGGTAAAGATACAGGACTCCTGCGGTCACCAGCGCTGCCACGCCGAGCCAGAGAAAGAACAGGAACGAAGCCACCAGTTCCAGCGCCAGCAGGCCAAGGCCCAGTATCAGCCAGCTCCAGTGGGTCATGGTCAGGATTTCAGTCATGTCCGGCACCTCCCGCTTCTTCGGCCTGATCCGGCCCGTCAGGCCTTTCCGCCCTCACTACCGGACTTGCCGAACGTCTCCTTGATGATCTCCCCGATACCGCCCAGGGAGCCCAGAATGCTGGTTGCCTCCACGGGCAGGAAGATCACCTTCTGGCTTTCGGAGGACGCGATCTGCTCCAGTGAGTGGACATACTTCTGGGCGATGAAGTAGTTCACCGCATGGATGTCGCCGGCGGCAATGGCCTCGGACACCATGCGGGTGGCGTTGGCCTCCGCCTCCGCCTCCCGCTCACGGGCCTCGGCGGCCCGAAAAGCCGCCTCCTTCTCCGCTTCGGCCTCGAGGATCACGGCCTGCTTGGCGCCTTCCGCGCGCAGGATTTCGGACTGCCGCTTGCCCTCGGCAACCAGAATCTCCGCCCGCTTGTCCCGCTCGGCCTTCATCTGGCGCGCCATGGAATCCACCAGGTCCTGGGGTGGGGAAATGTCCTTGATCTCGATGCGGGTTACCTTGATCCCCCACGGCGTGGTGGCGGAGTCGACCACACCGAGCAGTGCGGCATTGATGTGATCCCGCTTGGACAGGGACTCATCCAGGTCCATGGAGCCCAGCACGGTCCGGATATTGGTCATGGTGAGATTCAGCACCGCGTTTTCGAGCTGGTTCACCTCGTAGCTGGCCTTGGCCGAATCCAGCACCTGATAGAACACCACGCCGTCCACCCTCACCACCGCATTGTCACGCGTGATCACGTCCTGGGAAGGCACCTCCAGTACCCGTTCCATCATGTTGACCTGTGCGCCGATCCGCTCGATGTAGGGGATCAGGAAATGAATGCCTGGCCGCATGCACCGGGTGAACCGGCCGAAACGCTCGACGGTGTACTCGTAGCCCTGCTGAATCGTGATGACCGACTTCGAGACGGTCAGCACGGCGAGCACGATCAGCACGATGGCAGCGATGGTGGTTCCTGAGATCTCAAATCCGGTCATGGGTGAATCCTGGTTTTCGAAGGGAAGATTAGACAGGCTACAAACGGGGAAAAGCAAGCCCATTCATTCCCCGCGGGGAATGGAAGCGGCGGTTTACGCCCTTTCCGCCATCCATTCCGCACCTGTCGTCCCGTCCGGGCCGGTACGCTGGCCCCCGTTTCCTGACAGGCCCCCGGCGGTGCATGGATCCGTCCTCAGAATGGCAGGGACAGGCCCGGCCGGCATTCCAGGAGCAGCCGCCGGAATTCCTGCTGGATGCGCGCCAGCGCCGGCTCGCTCGTGGCCTCGAAGCGCAGGATCAGCGCAGGCATGGTATTGGACGGCCGGATCAGGCCGAAGCCGTCTTCGAAGTCCGCCCTGACACCATCGATCCGGCTGATCTCGGCACCCGGAAACGAGGCATGAGCGGCCAGCACTTCCATCAGCCGGTAGTGGTCGCCTGCCTCCATCTCCAGCCGCAGTTCCGGCGTATTCACCGTGTCCGGCAGCGCAGCGAACACGTCCGCCGCAGGCCGGGAATCCGCTGCCAGGAGTTCGCACAGCCGGGCCCCGGCGTAGAGCCCGTCATCGAACCCATCCCAGCGGTCATTGAAGAAGATGTGCCCGGACATCTCCCCGGCCAGGGCGGCCCCGGTCTCGCGCAGGCGGGTCTTGATGAACGAGTGGCCGGTTTTCCACATCGTGGGTCTGCCGCCATGGGCGACGATGTCCGCCGGCAGCACCTGGGAGCACTTGACGTCGAAAATGATTTCCGACCCGGGTCGTTCACCGAGCACGCTGCGGGCAAAGAGCAGCATCAGCCGGTCCGCCCAGATGATGGTTCCGTCCGGCGCCACCGCACCCAGGCGGTCGGCGTCGCCATCGAAGGCAAGCCCCACGTCGGCGCCGGTTTCGACAACCCGTTCGATCAGGTCCTCAAGATTCTCCGGCTGACTCGGATCCGGATGATGGTTGGGGAAAGTACCGTCGACGTCGCAGTAGAGCTCGGTCACCCGGCAGCCCAGGCCGCGGAAGATCCGCCCGGCCACGGTCCCACCCACCCCGTTACCGCAGTCGATGACCACGTCGAGCGGTTTCGCCAGGCGAACATCGCCCAGAATGCGCCCGCAATAGGAATCCAGGATGTCCCGCCTTGCATACGATCCATGGCCGCTCAGGACGTCTCCGGCGAGAACCCGCTGCTTGACAACCTGGATGGCCTCACCCGAGAGGGTCACACCATCGATCATCATCTTGAGACCGTTGTATTGCGGCGGGTTGTGGCTTCCGGTCACCTGGACACCGGTACCCGCGCCGAATTCCCGCGTGGCGAAATACAGCGCCGGTGTCGGCACCTGTCCGATATCGACCACGTCGCAGCCCGTGGACCGAAGCCCCGCGGCCAATGCGCCCGACAGACGCTCCCCGGTCTGCCGCCCGTCACGCCCGAGCACCACGGTGCCGATCCCCTTGTCACGTGTTTCGCTGCCCAGCGCCTGTCCGATACGCCGCACCATCTTCTCCGTAAGCGTCCGGTCCACGATTCCGCGGATATCGTAAGCCTTGAAGATCTCGTGCGGGAATTCCATGCGGATTCAGTCCGGCCTGCAGGGAACGGTGGCGGAGTGAATACGATCCGCATGCAATGCAGGTGAACCCGGCCGGGCCGCCTTTGCGCCACCATCGCCGTGGCAGATGTGCCGGACCCCTCCCGTCACTCGCGAAGCAGCATGGCGACACCGGGCCGGCGCGGGAAAAACGCGCAGGGCAGGCAATTCAGCCGAACTTGTGGATCGCGCGCTTGTCGACGGCCAACGCCGCCTCGTGCACCGCTTCCGACAGCGTCGGGTGGGCATGGACGATGCGGGCAAGATCCTCCGAACTGGCATGAAACGCCATGGCCACCACGCATTCGGCAATCAGTTCCGAGACATGGGGTCCCACCATGTGAACGCCCAGCACCCGGTCGGTCTCCCCGTGAGCGACGATTTTCACCAGTCCGACGGGTTCCTCCATGGCCTTGGCCCGGCCGGTGGCGGCGAAGGGAAACATGCCGGACCGGACAGGGACGCCGTTCGACTTGAGCTGGTGCTCGGTCTGCCCTACCCAGGCAACCTCGGGGGAGGTATAGATCACCCAGGGCACCAGGTTGAAGTCCACGTGGCCCGGGCCGCCCGCGATGCGTTCGGCCACCGCAACCCCTTCCTCGGAACTCTTGTGAGCCAGCATGGGCCCTCGCACCGCGTCACCAATGGCCCAGACGCCGTCTTCCGTCGTGTGGCAGTGACCGTCCACCTCGATGAATCCGCGCCCATCGGTGGACACGCCGCAATCGGCGGCCAGCAAGCCGTCGGTGGCCGGGCGCCGGCCGACGGCCACCACCACGCGGTCCACCTCCACCTGCTGCGACTCGCCCTTCTGGGTGTAATCAAGATGCAGACCGCCGGGCGTGGTGTTGACCTTGCCGACCATGGCACCGAGACGGATGTCCAGGCCCTGCCTGCGGAACTGCCGGGCCGCCTCCCGCGACACATGGGTGTCGGCGGCGGCAAGAAAATCTTCCAGCGCCTCCAGCAGGACGACCTCCGACCCGAGCCGGCGCCAGACGCTGCCGAGTTCCAGGCCGACCACCCCCGCACCGATGATGCCCAGCCTTGCGGGCACGTGATCGAAATTGAGCGCTCCGGTGGAGTCCACGATCAATTGGCCGTCAAAGGGCACTGCCGGCAACTCCACCGGCACGGACCCCGGTGCGAGGATGATGTTGTGGGCACTGATGGTCTGGCGGAGTTCACCGCTGGCCGGATCGAGTACGGCCACGTTCTTGTCCGTCATCAGCCGGCCCCTGCCGAAAATCGGGGCAACCTTGTTGGCCTTGAACAGGGTGGCGATGCCTCCGGTCAGGCTGGCCACGATCTCCTCCTTGCGGGCCTGCATCCTGACGACGTCCATGCCGGCGTTTTCCACCTGGATGCCATGGGCGGGAAACTGGTGCACCAGGCGGTGATACTGCTCCGAGGAATCCAGCAATGCCTTGGAGGGTATGCAGCCCACGTTGAGGCAGGTACCGCCGAGGGACGGGTTGCCCTCGGCATCCGTGCGGTCGTCGATACAGGCCGTGGCCAGTCCAAGCTGGGCACAGCGGATCGCGGCGACATAGCCGCCGGGCCCTCCCCCGATCACGATGACATCAAAATGTTCCGACATCCTGCTTACTCACAGTTGGCAGCCCGCACATTGCTGTCATGGCGGACTGGTGCGCCTGGGGCGCATGTTTCGGGCCGGGACAACCATCCGTTCTTCCGCGACAGCCAGACGGGTGGTGCCCGGAGTGCATCAGCACGCCAACATCAGCCGGGCCGGATCCTCCACCATCTGCTTGATGGTGACCAGGAACTGAACTGCATCCCTGCCGTCGATGATCCGGTGATCATAGGACAGGGCCAGGTACATCATCGGGCGCACCACCACTTCCCCGTCTTCCACCACCGGCCTTTCCTGGATAGCGTGCATGCCGAGAATGGCGCTCTGGGGCGGATTGATGATGGGGGTGGACACCAGGGATCCGAACACTCCGCCGTTGGTAATGGTGAATGTGCCGCCGACCAGGTCCTTGAGGTCGATTTTGCCATCCCTCGCCTGGGCCCCGAACTCGCTGATTTTCGATTCGATCTCGGCAAAGCCCAGATCTTCGCAGTTGCGCAGCACCGGCACCACCAGCCCGCGCGGCGAGGACACGGCGATACCGACGTCCTGGTAGTGGTGCCGCACAATATCGGTGCCGTCGATATAGGCGTTCACCAGGGGAAATTTCTGCAGCGCCACCACGCTGGCCTTGACGAAAAACGACATGAAGCCAAGGCGTGACCCGTGGGTCTTTTCGAACGGCTCCCGGTAGCGGTTCCTGAGTGTCATCACCGGCTCCATGTTGACCTCGTTGAACGTGGTCAGCATGGCCGCCGTCTGCTGCGACTGCACCAGCCTCGCGGCAATCGTCTGGCGCAGACGGGACATCGGCTCCCGGACTTCCTCCCGACTGCCCGCGGCAACGGGGGTCCCGGCCCCCTCCGCCCTCCCCGGAGCCGCGGCAGGGTTGGCGGGTGGCTCGGCTGTTGCCGCCCCGACCGGCGGACCTGCATCCGGCGACACCGAGCTGGCTATGTGGTCAAGCAGGTCCTCCTTGGTCAGCCTGCCCCCGGGGCCCGAGGGCGTGATATCCGCCGGATCGATGCCGTGCTCCGCGACCAGGCGTTGCACCGCCGGTCCCATCAGCGGCTCTCCGGCGGGAGGGTCTCCGGGCGTCTCCTCCGCCCCGGCGGCGTCGGCGCCCGACTGCGGTGCGGGTTCCGTCGCCTCGGTGTCCAATACCGCCAGCAACTGTTCCGACGTCACCGTTTCCCCGGGCTGGGCCCGGACTTCGGTCAGCACGCCGTCCGCCGGTGCCGGCACTTCCAGCACCACCTTGTCGGTTTCTACCTCCACCAGCACTTCATCGCGGCTCACAGCCTCGCCGGGCTGCTTGTTCCAGTCAAGCAACAGCCCGTCGGCCACGGATTCGGGCAATACCGGTACCTTGATGTCTACGGTCATGGGTTCGGATTCAGGGGATGTGATCAGGGTGAATGAAAAGGTGTCTATTGATTGATCTTGAGTGCTTCGGCCACGAGCTTGCGCTGCTGTTCCACGTGCAGCTTGTAGTAGCCCACCGCCGGCGCCGGGGAACCTTCGCGTCCGACGTAACTCAGCTCCTGACCAATGCTCTTGTTGCGCAGCCTGCGCAGGTAATAGAAGATCTGGTACCAGATTCCCTGGTTCTTGGGTTCTTCCTGGCACCAGACCAGTTCCGTCGCGTTTCCGTAGCGACGGATGGCTGCATCAAGGTGCTCCCCGGGAAACGGGTGGACCTGTTCCAGCCGCAAAACGGCCACGTCGGTGATGCCCTGGAGGCGGCGTTCCTCGAGGATGTCGTAGTACACCTTGCCGCTGCAAAGTACCACGCGCTTCACGCCCGCCGGATCAAGGTCATCGATCTCGTCAATCACCGGCTGGAACCTGCCATTCACCAATGCCTCCACCGAGGAGACCGACAGCTTGTGCCGGAGCAGACTCTTCGGAGTCATGACGATCAGGGGGCGACGAAGGGGCCGGTGCAACTGCCGGCGCAGCATGTGAAACATCTGGGACGGCGTCGTCGGGATACAGACCTGCATGTTGTTCTCCGCACACAGCTGCAGGAAGCGCTCCACGCGCGCCGAGGAATGTTCCGGGCCCTGGCCCTCCAGACCGTGCGGCAGAAACAGGGTCAGGCCGCACACCCTGGACCACTTGGCTTCACTGCTGGAGATGAACTGGTCGATCACCACCTGGGCGCCGTTGACGAAATCGCCGAACTGGGCTTCCCAGATCACCAGGGTCTTGGGCGTCGTGGTCGCGTACCCGTATTCGAAGCCCAGCACCGCCTCCTCGGAAAGCAGCGAATTGATGACCAGGTAGTCGCTGGGATTGTCCGTGATGAACTGAAGCGGCACGTAGGTGCGGGGCCGGGACTGGTCATGCAGCGTTGCATGCCGGTGGCTGAAGGTGCCGCGACCGGCATCCTGACCCGACAGCCGCACCTTGTATCCATCCTCCAGCAGCGAGCCGTAGGCCAGAAGCTCGGCGCACCCCCAGTCCATGGATTTTTTTCCCCGGGCCATTTCCACCCGCTCGCCAAGCACCTTGGATACCCGCGGATGCACCTTGAAATCCTCCGGCCACCGGGCCAGCTTCTCTGCCAGGGCCGCCAGACGCTCGGCGCTGACGCCGGTCGGGGTGTCGGTATCCCATTCCTCGGTCAGATAGGGATCCCAGTTCTCCATCTTGAGCTTCTTGTTGGGGTCGATGACCTGGCCGGCGACCATCTTGCCGCTGTCGAGCTGGTTGCGGTAATCGGCCACCAGCTCCTGCACTTCCCGGGCCGTCATCACGCCGAGAGAGATCAGCCGCTCGGCATAGATTTCCCTTGGCGTCTGGTGATTCCGGATCTTGCCGTACATGATCGGCTGGGTGATGGCCGGCTCGTCGGCCTCGTTATGACCGTGGCGCCGGTAGCAGACCATGTCGATGATCACGTCGTTGGCGAACTTGTTGCGGTAGTCCATGGCAAGGCGGGCCGTGGTGATCACCGCCTCCGGGTCGTCACCGTTGACGTGAAAGATCGGCGCCTGGATCATCTTCGCCACCTCCGTGCAGTACAGCGTGGAACGGGCGTCCAGGGTATTGGTGGTGAAGCCGATCTGGTTGTTGATGATGATATGGATCGTACCGCCGGTGGAATAGCCCCGGGTCCGGGACATGTTCAGGGTCTCCATCACCACGCCCTGGCCGGCGAAGGCGGCATCGCCGTGAATCAGGATCGGCACCACCATGCGCCGGTTGACATCGTGCCTGCGCTCCTGCCGCGCCCGGGTGGAACCCTCCACCACCGGGTTGATGATTTCCAGGTGGGAGGGATTGAAGGACAGCGCCACGTGCACGTTTCCGCCTTCGGTCTGGATGTCCGCGGAGAATCCCTGGTGGTATTTCACGTCCCCGGTCTGGGTGTCCTCGTTCTCGGTGTGATAGTCGCCCTCGAATTCGCTGAACAGCTCCTCCGGAGCCTTGCCCAGGATGTTGACCAGCACGTTGAGCCGGCCGCGGTGCGCCATGCCGATGATCACCTCCTTCACGTCCTTGCGCCCGAAACGCTGTATCAGTTCCGACAGCATGGGAATCAGGCTGTCGCCGCCTTCCAGGGAAAACCGCTTCTGGCCCACGTAGCGCGTATGCAGATAGCGCTCCAGACCCTCTGCAGCCGTGAGCTTGGTCATCACCCGGAGGCGGTCATCGCGCGTGAGATTCGGCCGCACGGGGTCGGTCTCGATCTGGGCCATGAGCCACTGGCGCTGCTCCATGGAATTCAGGTAACGGATCTCGTACCCGATGGGACCGCAATAGGCCTCCTTGAGGTAATCCAGAATTTTCCGCAGGGTCTTGCGACCCCCGCCGGCGAGGTCCCCGGTATCGAATTCGCTGTCGAGATCGGCATTGGTCAGGTCATACTGGGTCAGTTCCAGTTCCCCTGCGTCCCCCCGGGGCATGGTGTTGATGGGATCGATGTCGGCCAGCAGGTGTCCGAGCGAGCGATAGCCCATGATCAGCTTGGAGACCTGGCCCTGCTTGTGTGCGGCGGTCTCCATCCATTCCCGGGAGCCGCCGATGCTGCCCTCGGTGCGAGCCAGTGGCTGGATATCCGGCAGCAGTGGCGCAATCTGTTGCCAGGCCGCGTCGGCGCCATTGCGCAGGGAGTCCTGGTACAGCGACTCGAGATAATTCAGGTTGCCGCCGTTCAGAAACGCGAGATCGGATATGCCGGATTTCATGAAGTCCCCTGCCCGGGCGCCTGCCGCCCACTGGTTCTGGACCCGAACATGCCGCACCGCCTGGCTTCCCGATCTGCCATGGTCATGCCTGGGCGGCTGGTCAAGGTCATGGATTGTATTGAATGCCTTTGTATACCGTAACCATACCAATTGGGGCGTCAGACCACAACGTCGGCAAACCGTTTGAAGAAACGTGCCATGTAACGGTCCGCGGCGGTCGTGAGCAGGTTGTCACCAAGCCTTGCAAACCAGCCGGACACGGTGATATCCGCCCTGTAGGTCAGCAGGGTTTCACAATCCCGGCATTCCAGCAGGACCCGGGCCCTTCCGGCCGCATTGCCAAGGGCCCGCAGGGTGGTTTCGGCGTGGAGCAGGTATTCCACCGGCGGGTCGGTCACCTCCACCAGCAATCGTGCATCGAGCCGTTTTTTCACCGGCCCCACGCCAAAACGGAAAACCGCCCGATATTCGTCATCCGCAACCCG
Source organism: Candidatus Poriferihabitaceae bacterium (assembly GCA_965213885.1). GTDB lineage: Bacteria > Pseudomonadota > Gammaproteobacteria > Arenicellales > Poriferihabitantaceae > VYFG01. Next base: position 343,028 of record OZ243919.1, on the reverse strand, counting down.
CACCACCATCTCGCAGCCACGGATACAGTATTTCAGGACCTCGGGATCGTTCAGCCTGCGCCAGACAACCGGTCTCGGGGCGGGCAGAAGGTATTCACCTCCCACGCGCACGGCACCCGTTCGGCGTTTCGAATTCATCCGGATGAGATGGTGCAGGCTTGGGGAATCCCCAGTATGTACCCCCGGACAGCCAAACATGCAAGGCTCAGGCGGCGCGCCTGGCCGGACAGGGCTCCTACCCCCCCCCGTGGCACCGATGGTGCATTGACGGAGATACCGGAAACTGTGGGAAGATCGGGCGTCAGGCCGCCACCGGGACACGAACCATGCAAGATGATGTCTTTCTTGACCGTTACAGCCGCCAGATCCGACTGCCGCTGGTGGAAGAGAAGGGGCAGCGCGCGATTCGTGAGGCGGCGGTGCTGATCGTGGGAATGGGCGGACTGGGTTCACCGGTTGCCATGTACCTGGCCGCCGCTGGCGTGGGTCGCCTTACCATTGCGGACTTCGACGTGGTGGATCTGTCCAACCTCCAGCGCCAGATCGTCCATGCACATGACGATATCGGCCTGCTGAAAACGCAGTCCGCAGCGAGGCGCCTGCGCGCCATCAACCCGGACATTGCCATGACCTGCCTGGATTACACCCTGGAGGCGGAAGAGTTCGTCGAACTGGCTGCGGACCACCACCTGCTCATGGATTGCACCGACAATTTTCCCACCCGGTTCCACCTCAACGATGCCTCTCTCGCCACCGGCACCCCACTGGTCTCCGGTGCCGCCATCCGTTGGGAGGGCCAGGTCACCGCATTCGAACCCCGCATACCCGACAGCCCCTGCTACCAATGCCTGTATCCTGACCGGGGCGTGGAGGCCGCCAGCTGTGCGGCGGAAGGCGTGATCTCGCCACTGGTCGGCGTGATCGGCACCATGCAGGCCCTGGAGGCGGTGAACATCCTGCTGGGCCGCGGCCAGCTTCATGGCACAGTATGGCTGTTCGATGCCCAGTTCATGGACTGGCAGAAAATGGTGCTGCCGAAGAATCCGAACTGTCCCGCCTGCGGTGCCGGGCGATGAATTTCAGGGACAAGACCATCATCGTCACCGGCGGCGGCTCCGGCATGGGCGCGGCAGTCGCGGAGCTGTTTGCCCATGCGGGCGCCCGGGTTGCCATCGTGGACCGGGATGAAGCGGCAGCCACCGGGACGGCGAAGAAGTGCGATGCCGCCGCCTGCCTGATCGGCGATGTCAGTGACTCGGGATTCTGCGATCACGCGATCGCCGACGTCATCGGACGCACCGGCCGCATCGATGTCCTGGTCAACGCCGCCGGCGTCATCGCCCGCAGGGATACCCTGTCCACCAGCGACGAGGACTGGCAGCGGGTGATGCGGGTCAACGTGGACGGCGTGTTCTACATGAGCCGGGCGGCGCTGCGGGTGATGAAGGAGCAGCGCTCGGGCGCCATCGTCAATTTCGGTTCCATCTGGGGCAGTTCCGGGGCCACGGGCGTCATCGCCTATTGCGCCTCCAAGGGCGCGGTACACCAGATCACCAGGGCCATGGCCCTGGAAAGCGTCCGGGACGGTGTCCGCATCAATGCCGTCTGTCCCGGGGAAGTCGACACACCCATGCTGAGATCCGGACGGGACGGGACGGTCACTGCACCAATGCTCGAGAGCATTGCCGGCACCGTTCCCCTGGGACGGTTGGCCGAACCCGGGGAAATCGCCCGGGTGGTGCTGTTCCTCGCGTCCGAGGACGCGAGCTACATGACCGGTGCGCTGGTCAACGTGGACGCGGGATACAGCGCACGGTAGGATTCGTCCGCGTATCGGAGCCAACGAAATCACGACATCCGGGATCCAGTCGAAAAAGCCCCACTGGATTCCGGGGCAGCCGGTCCTGGCCGGTCTTTCCCGGCGGCCCGGGTCCGGGGGCCGGTCGATCAGTCGTTGCGACCCGACATTGAAATGAGACCGCGAAGCTCCAGATAATCCATCACCTCCCGGACGCACTCTTCCACACCCCGGTTTCCGGTACTCACGATCAGGTCTGCATTCTGCGGCGTCTCGTAGGGAGAGGATATCCCGGTAAATTCCTCGATCTCGCCCTTGCGCGCACGCTGGTACAGACCCTTGATATCGCGCTGTTCGCAGATTTCCAGCGGGCAGTCGCAGTACACCTCGACGAAGTCGTTCTCCCTTTCCACCATCATGCGCACACGCTGGCGGTCGATCCGAAAGGGCGAGATGAACGCGGTGAGCACGATCACCCCGGCATCCACGAACAGCCTCGCCACCTGCCCGATCCGGCGGATGTTTTCCGTGCGGTCCTGTTCGCTGAATCCAAGGTCGCCGCACAGTGCATGGCGGACGTTGTCGCCATCAAGCACCGTGGTGCGGCACCCCAGCCTGTGGAGTTCCAGTTCCGTGGCGTGGGCCAGGGTGGATTTGCCGCTGCCGGACAAACCGGTGAACCAGACGATGGTCCCTGCGTGGCCGTTCTGCTTTTCCCGGTCATCGCGACTGATGGTGGCCTGGTGCCAGAAGGTATTGGGTGATCTGTTCATCGCGAGATTATATCCGGATGCCCCGGGGTGCAGTGTCCCCCTGCGCAGTCATCCCGGGCGTTCAAATCAGCTCATCCTTGCGGTCGTCGGTTTCACCGTAACGACTGAGTGCGGGCGGCCGAAGCCCGGCATACAGTTCCTCCAGGTTCCGGTTCACCAGTTCGGCCTGCTGCTCGAACAGGCTGTTTCCCGCAAGATCGCTGTCGACGATGAACGGGCCGAGGTTCTCCACCTCGAACACCCACATGGCCTGGGCATTGCCGAGTTCCTTGAGCCAGTGCACTTCACGCACGCGCCGGATGCCGCGGCCGAGCAGGGCACCGGTGCCGTATCCCACGGTGGTCAGGTACACGGCCCCGGCCGGCAGGAACAGATCGCGGTAATCCCGTCCCGTCATGCCGCCCTTGCCGATAATGACACGTGCGCCGGAAACCCTGAACCAGTCGGCCATCCACTTCGAGAATCGGAAACTGGCGGTCGCGGTGACGCCGCCCACCTTGTAGTGCCCGTCCGGCTCCACCGCCGCGGCGGGGGAACAGTGGAAGTTGACGTTGCTGACCGCGGGCAGATCCAGGGGCAGGGAATGGCCTTCTCCGAGGACGCGCTGGTAGACGCCCTCACGGCCGGTGTAGATCACGCCATCGAGGTATACGATGGTGCCGATGGCGAGGCCCGTGAGTTCCTCGCCGCTGACCGGCACCTTCAGCCGGACTGTCTTGAAGCCGGGGGCCGGTTCTGCCATTCCACTGTCTCCCGTCGCATGTAGGGGGTGAACCACTTGGGGTCGGTACGGTATTCCGCCGAACCATCCGCCAGCATCCGCACCGTGGCCCGGCGCGAAGACAGGCAGAACGTATGCATGCTCATCGGCATGCCACCGGTGTGGGTATAGCCCACCTCGATATGGCAGTCCGCCACCATGGATTTCCCCACGAACCCCATGGCGCCCATGCCGATCGAGTTGCCCAGTTCCTGCAATTCCTCTTCCAGCGCGGCGATTTCCGGATCCGGATTGCGGTCGCCGACTACCCGCAGGCAGGCTGCCTGCTTGCCGAGGACCATGCAGGTATCCTTGGAACCGCCGAGGCCGATACCGACGATGGCGGGCTGGCAGGCGAGGCCCCGCTTGCCAAAGGCCACCAGGGTGTCCAGGAAGAACCGCTTGACGCCGTCAATGCCGTCACCGGGAAACAGCATGCGGTAATCGGTGCCAAACAACCCGCCCTTGTGCACCGTGGTGATTTCGATCCAGTCCACATCCGGCTCGAAGCTCCACTCGATTTCCGGAGCGTTGATACCGACGTTGTTGTTGTGGTCAGTCCGCCACAGGGGGTGCACCCGGTTGGGCCTCAGCGGTATGTCATGGGTCGCCCTGGCGGTGGCGCTTCGAAGTGCCCGCTCGAACCCGGTGAATCCGCCGGCGAACCGGGCATGGTCTCCAAGCTTGACATAGAACCTCGGCAGCCCGGTGTCCGCGCACATGGGCCGCCGGTCGGCGGTGGCGGTTTCCCAGTTCTCCAGCATGGTCTTCAGTACGAAGCAGGACAGGTCGCCCGACTCGCTGTCTGCCATGCGCTGGATACTCCTGCGGTAATCCGCGGGAATGTCGATGGCGGCATTGGCCATGATGCGGCAGGAGGCCTCTTCGATGTCGTCAAGTGCAATCATGCGGTGGCTCCGGTCAGGCTCGGCTGCTCCTCCAGCAGACTTTCCCCGGGGCGTACGATGGTGAACGCCACCGGGGACTGGGTTACGGACAGAAGGTCATCGGACCTTTGTACCACGGTAAACGTGGAGGATGCCAGATCACCGGTCCCGGTAAAATCCTCACGGTAGTGGGCGCCACGGGAGTTCTCCCGTGAAAGTGCCGCCCGGCAGATGCCCTCCGAAACATCCAGCAGGTTTTCAAGATTGAGCCAGTCATGCCATGACAGGTTGAAGCGCAGGTCCCGGGTTCCCACTCCGGTGGCATCGAGTTCGTCCCTGAGTCCGGCAATCCCTGCAATCCCGCGCTCCAGGCTCGCAGCGGAACGGATGATGCCAACATCCGTCCACATCAGGTCCATCAGACGCTCCCGGATTCCATGGATATTTCCGCCGTGCCGGTCGAGGGGGCGCGTTGCCCTGGCCAGCTCCCGGTCCACCGCATCCCCGTCAGGTTCAGGCAGCGCACCGCACCGCCCCTCGGCGCGAAGGTCCGCCGCCATCACCTCCCCGGCGACCCCGCCGAACACCGTGGAGTTGGCCACGCCGTTGCCGCCGAGCCGGTTGGCGCCGTGCATCCCGGCGGCATCCTCCCCCGCCACGTGGAGCCCCCTGATCCCGGTCCGGGTTTCGGTATCACAGACCAGCCCGCCCATGAAATAGTGTGCCGTCGGCACCACCTCCACCCGCCCGGCGGCCAGATCGAATCCACAGTCGGCACAGCGGCGCACCATGCCCGGAAATTTCGCCGCCACCATGTCGGGGCCGAGATGGGACATGGCGATGTACACGCCGCCCAGTGGACTTGTCCGGCCCCGGCGCATCTCGTTGAAAATCGCCCGGCTGACGATATCCCGGGTGGCCCGTTCACCGGCCGGGTCTTGATGGAGCATGAACCGGTCCCCGGCTCCGTTCAGCAAAACCCCGCCGGCTCCGCGGAGCCCCTCTTCCAGGACCGTCCCGGTCATGCGGGTATCCCGGCCAGCCAGCAGCCCGGTAGGGTGAAACTGCACCATTTCCAGATCACGCAGCGGCAGGCCGAGCCTGAGCGCCATCGCGAGACCATCCATGGACTTGTCCCCGGAAGGCGTGTGATAACGGTACATGGTGGGTCCGCCACCCGTGGCCAGGAGCACCGCCCGGGCATGGACCAGGCGAAACTCGCCGCTGCGCATGTCCACCATCAATGCGCCGGCAATCCGCTCACCGGCATGGTCGGGAATCAGGCCGAGGACACGGTGCTCCTCAAGCCCGACCAGCGGCAGCGCCCTGACCCTTTCCATCAGGCGGTTGATGATCTCAATGCCCGTCAGGTCACCCTTGTGCACCGTGCGATCGAATGTCTGTCCCGCAAAGGCCTTGTGATGCAGGCTGCCGTCCGTATTGCGGTCGAAAAAACAGCCCAGCTCATTTTCCAGTTCCCTGACCCGGACGACGGCGGTTTCCACCAGCTTCCAGGCCAGGCCCTGGTGCGGTAGCCACTTGCCGCCGATGATGGTGTCCATGAAATGCCGCTCCACCGAGTCTCCCGGACCCAGCGCGACGTTATAGCCCCCCTGGACCATCCGGGTACAGCCGCACTTGCCGAGCAGCCCCTTCACGGCAACGGCAATCCGGAGGTCCGGATCCGCCTGGTGGGCATGCAGTGCGGCAAACAGCCCGGCGCCACCGGCGCCGATGACCAGGATATCGGTTTCCAGCCTGGAGACTTCCGTCACGGCTCAGGCCATCCGGGACCCGGACAACAGGAACCAGAGCGCCATGAAGACCGCGCCGGCGATCGCCAGGGCCGCCATGGTTTTCTGCCGCACGCTCCAGGGCAGCCATTCGAGGGCCATGAGCCGCAACCCGCCGAACAGATGCACCGACAGCAGGAAGACCAGGCCCATTTCCGCCATCCGCACCAGGGGCCGGTGGGTCCACTGCAGGAATCCGTCGAGCGCCGCCGGATCCGTCAGTGCCAGCGACAGCACCCAGAAATGCACCGGCAGGAAAAGGGCGAGGGCGATACCCGACAGCCGGTGCACGATAAAGGCCAGCCAGAGCCCGTGGCGTCTGTGCGGCGCGATCATGCCAGGGTCACTGCGAACACCGCCCGGAATCCGAGAGCCAGCAGGCCGAGACCCAGGGCCCAGGTCACCGCCGTCAGTAACGGCCCCTTGCACTGCAGCCACTCATGCAGCACGGTGCGAAGACCAATGGCGGCGTGGATGGAGACCGCGAGGACGAAACCGCCGTAGACCAGCCCCCAGGCCACGCTGCCCCGGGTGCGGCCCAGCAGCGATTCGGCGTCGAGTCCGCTTCGGACAGCGTAGATGATGACACCGAGATGAACCAGTACCAGGGGCGCCATGACCAGGGCGCTCAGTCTTTGCAGGAGATACAGTCCGAGCGGCATCAAAGCTCGCCCTTCAGCAGGGACCGCATGACCACCCGTTTCAGCCCCGCTATGGATGCCGCCGGGTCCAGCAGGTTGGGGCAGTATTGGGTGCAGTTCTGCTGGGAATGGCAATTGTGGCAGCCGGCGTCTCCCGACACCGCCCGCAGTCGTTCGCGGTTGCCCCGGTCGCGTTCGTCATTCACCAGCGACCAGGCCCGGTTCAGGGCGGCCGGCCCGAGGAAATCCCGTTTCCAGGCAACCACATCGCAGGCTGCGTAACAGACGGCGCAGTTGATGCACTCAATGGCCGCATCGGCGGCACGCCTCGCCGGCGTATCCGGCGCAATCGCCGGCAGGGCCCGGTGTCGGTCGGCACCGGGCACGAACCCGCCACCGGCGGCACGCCAGCGGTCGAAGAAGGGGGTCATGTCGCAGGCCAGATCGCGCACCACGGGCAGGTTGCGCAGCGGAGCAATCGATAGTCGTCCGTCCCTGAGAACACGCTTGACATGGGTCCGGCAGGTCCATCGTGGCTCGCCGTTCACCGTCATCGCGCAGGAACCGCATACACCCACCCGGCAGGAGAAACGATAGGAAAGATCCGGCGCCGGGTTCTGCTGAATCCAGGTCACCACGTCAAGCACGGTCTGGTTTCTGCGGACCGGGACCCGGTAACTCCGCCACTCCCCTCCGCCGGCATCCCCACGCCAGACACGGACGTGTATGGAGGCCTCATCCCCCGTGGTGACATGCTCCGCCTGGATTTCCATGCATCGATTCTACATAAAATACAATTTTCCAAAATAAAGACTTATTTCATTTTGGTAAAAATAATATTTACTACTGTGGGTTTCCGGCCAGGGCAGCCATTTCTCCTGCCAGCGCATCGATGGCATTGTAGGCCAGGTTGTCCCGGCGCCAGAGCAGGCCAAGCACACGCACCACGTTCTCACCCAGCGGTATCCTGTTGTGCGAAATGGTGTGCAGGGGGGAGACGCAGCGGTCCGGCACGATGGAAACACCCAGGTCGCTGGAGACCATGGTGTAGATCGCATCCAGACTCTCCAGTTCCATGGTTTCCCGGACAGCGATCCCCCTTTCGAGCAGCCAGTTGTCGATCTGCTCTCCCACCCAGGCGTTCCGGGAGAACCGGATGAAAGGGTACCGGGCCAGTATTTCCTCGGGATCGGCGCCCTCCACCGTCGGCGGCGTGATCAGAACCAGAGGTTCCACGGCCAATCGGCGCCAGACCAGATGGGGATGGCGCTGGCGGGGTTCGCTGATCACCGCGGCGTCCAGGGAGCCGCGGTCCACCTGACGCAACAGTTCCGACGACAGGCCGGGCACGATCCGCAAATGGATTTGCCTTTGCGACTCCTGCAGGTGTCGCAGGGTGGCGGGCACCAGACCAGTCATGACCGTGTCCACGGCGCCGATGGTCAGTTCGGCGATATCCTCCGCATCCGTACCGGCCATCAGCGCCTCGTAATCCAGGATCAGTTTCCGCGCCCGCGGCACCAGGGACATCCCCAGGGAATTGAGGCGCGGCGCCTTCGAGTCGCGATGGAAGATCGGCTGTCCGAGTTCCGCTTCCAGTGATTTCATTTGCTGCCCCACGGCCGCCGGGGTCAGGTGCACTCTCCCGGCGGCCTCGATGAACGACCCGGTCTCCGCGACCGCCACCAGTGTTTTCAGGCGACGGATTGACACGTGTTCCCGTGATCCATGCAATTGGACGGCAATACCTGACACCGCCACTGGTAGCGAATGGACCCCATCATTCCACTCATACCCGTCATCCCTGTGCAACCCCTCGATGCAACCCGGCAATCACGTTGGCCATGACGGACCTCGACACTAAGGGGGTTGCATGATCTGGTTCCGTCGTGGACATTTGCCGTTCGAGCCCGGGTGCGTGCCGGTCCTACCGGGATGATATACAAACCCAACAACCCGTACATGACTGAATCGAAATGGCAAGAAACATCGAAATCAAGGCACGCGTCGACAATGCGGAAGGGCTGTGGTCCAGCGTGCAGGCGATTTCCGACACGGAGGCGGAGACCATCCACCAGGAGGATGTTTTCTTCGAATGCAGCAACGGCCGGCTGAAGCTGAGAAAATTTCCGGACGGCACGGGGGAACTGATCCATTATGATCGGCCGAACCTGAACGGGCCCAAGGAAAGCAACTATATCATCACCCCCACAAGCCATCCCGGGTCCCTGGAGGAGTCACTTGCCCGGTCAAACGGAGTGCGGGGAATCGTGCGGAAAAAACGCTTGCTGTTTCTCGTGGGCCGCACCAGGATCCATCTGGACAGCGTAGAGGGGCTGGGAGATTTTGTCGAACTCGAAGTCGTACTGGATGAAGGCGACACCGTCCTAAGCGGAGAACGAACTGCCCTCGGGATCATGCATGCCCTGGAGATAGACGCGGCAGCGCTGGTTGAAGACTCTTACCTTGAACTGCTGGAGCACGCCGGTGCATGACGGGAATCGGGACGCACTCCATCCCGGACCAATCACGGAGATTGGCGCGGTGGGCACGCAGTCCCGGGAACCCGTCAAGCCGGCCAGCCGGTGCCCCGACTCATGTCGGCAGGACAGGAGACATCCCCCTCTGCGGCGGGACGCGGGCTGGCGCGGTTGGTGCTGAGCCCGGATTACTCCACCGGTTCCGGAAGGGGTTCGCTGTTGCTGCCGTCCAGGCATCGATTCCTGGTTCCCCGGGCCTGCTCCAGGTTCTCCGCGAGCGTGTTGGTCCTGGCCAGCGACTTGAGGCGCAGCCTGGCCACGTCCGGCACGATACGGCCCGCACTTCGCATGCCGACGAACCGGGACCAGGCTGCAAGCTTCTTGGTCACCTGGTGAGGCTGCAGGCGGTCGAGGTCGCGTGGGGTCAGGCTGTCCCCCGTGGCGATATAACCCGCAGCCACCGCCCGCGCAAGCATCTCCTCGCCGCGGCGGCTTCTGGCGATCACCGCATTGCTGCCCGGATCCTTCTCCTGGCCCTCCCGGGGGGGCGACCCCCCGTCCCAGGTATCGGCCGCCGCGATGTCCGCAGCGTCGCCGATGCCATCGGCGCAAACCTTGCAGCGGAACGGCAGTTGCCACGAGGACTCATCCTCCCCCCAGAAATCGAGGTAATTCCTCTCGATTGCCCTGCCATCGGCAGTTTCCACCCGGGTGGGTCCCGGGCAGCCATGGCCCCGGTAGCGCAACGCCTCTAGATCGTCCCATTCCACGTCAAGCTCCCGCAGGTACCGTCGCAGGGCAGTGGGCACCATGAAACCGCCGCAGACCATGGTGAGCTGGTAGCGGCACAGCCTGTCTACCCTTGCATCTTCCGTAGCCAGGTTTCTCAGTCCGTTCACGTCACAGGGTGTGCCGATGAATGCGAAGTGTTCATCGGCCGCCTCCGCCTGGTCCAGGATCTCCAGCATGTCCACCAGGGTGGCAGTGGGACCGTAACGGGATCCCGTCGCAGCGATGATGTCCTCCCGGCTTCGGCTGATGGTGCGCTCCCCGAACGCGGGATATCTCCGCGAGGCCCGGGCATGGACGATGAAGTCCACCTCCTCCCGTTCCAGCAGGAAAAGCGCCAGGGCAGTGAGGAACCCTCCGGTGGAGCCAAGATGTCGGATGTCCGGCTCGGCAGCCCAGGCCAGCACCAGCCGGCGCCAGACACCCCAGACCTTGTCGGATCGGCTGGCGGAGTCGATCAGTGTCTCCGGCAGCCCCTCGATCCGGGTTGCGGGGCATACACGGTAGATCCTGTCCACTGTCCCGGCATCCAACTCCCCGGTGATCACGGGCCGTTCGGTCAGGTTCTCCACCAGCCGCATCTGCACCCGCTCCCTGCCGGCGATGCTCTGACACAGTCCGCAGCCGATGCACATGGCATCCGTCACCACCTTGTAGAGCCGTTCCTCGGGTGTCAGGCCGTCTTGCAGTTCCCGCAGGTAACGATGCCGCCTTCTCACGCCGCGGCTCCTGCCGCTGGACAAACCTCCGGATGCTTCATTCATGGAATGTGCCTGGGCAGGGAACCTGATGACGGTGACCGCGAATACGGGACTCTGCCCGATCCTTGCGGCGGCTTGCAAGTCCATCGGCATCTCTTCGCCGGGGAATTTTTGCGTATACTGTTCCCATCCCTTTTGAGGCTGATCTCATGACTGACGAACCTGAGTTTCAGGATCCCATTGTACGGCCCCGTTATACCGGTTTGCCGACCTTCCTGCGTGCGCCCTACCGGGAGGACATGCGCGGCGTCGATGTCGGTCTTGTGGGAGTTCCGTTCGACGGCGGCGTCACCAACCGCACCGGCGCACGGCACGGGCCCCGGGAAATCCGCAATCAATCGAGCCTGATACGACGCATGAACCAGGCAACCGGCGTCTCTCCCCATGATCTTTGCCGGGTGGCGGACATCGGGGATGCCTGGGTGCAGAAGCCGTTTACCCTCGAAGGCAGTCACCGGGAAATCCAGGATTTCTATCACAGGGTGGTGTCGGCGGGCATCGTACCGGTATCCGCCGGCGGCGATCATTCCATCACCCTGCCCATTTTTCGGGCCCTTGCCGCCGGAGAACCGGTGGGCATGGTCCATTTCGATGCCCATTGCGACACCGGCGATGACTATCTCGGCTCCCGCTTCCACCACGGTGCGCCGTTCTCGAGAGCGGTGGAAGAAGGACTGCTTGACCCGAAACGCACCATCCAGATCGGTATCAGGGGCTCTCTCAATGACCCCGATGTGTGGAAATTCAGCCACGATGCGGGAATGCGGGTGATCTACATCGAGGAATACTTCGAGATGGGACCGAAGGCGGTGATCGAAGAGGCCAGGCGGATCGTGGGCGACGGCCCTACCTACATCAGCTTCGATGTGGATGCCCTGGACCCGGTCTATGCCCCCGGAACAGGCACGCCGGAGGTGGGGGGCTATTCCACCCTCGAGGCACAGATCATGATCCGCGGACTGTCGGGACTCAACCTGGTGGGCGGCGATGTGGTGGAGGTTGCGCCGCCGTTCGACCCGTCCGGTAACACCGCCCTGGTGGGCGCCACCATGATGTTCGAGATCCTGTGCGTGGTGGCGGATGCGGTCAGCCGTCGTCGCTGATCAGGCCGCGGGGTTCTGCACCGACGTATCCGAACACAGCTCGTGACGTTCCCGGGCAGGAAGCCTGGCAACGCTGTCCGTCCGTCTACCTCCCTGCCGACCCGCTGGATGGCTGCATGGATCCAGCCGGTGACCGAACGGGCATCCCCGAGGATACGGCCACACGCTTTCGACGCCAGCTGCTGGCGAATACGCGCGATCACCTTCTGGTCCACATGTTCCCGGCCCAGCGCCTTCAGAGCTTGCACCACCAGGCCCCTTCCCCGGTCTTTGAAGCCCACATCCTTCAGTGCAGATCTCTTGAACACCCGGGAATGCCCTTTCATTTCGTACTCACGGCCTGGTCCGCCGGAGAGGTAACCCCAACGTCCCGGCACCTGCGTGGAGAGGCCCGGCAGGTTTGGAGCCGTATCACCGGAAGGCCGAATGCGCCAGTTGAACTTGAACCAGGCATGAGCCACCTGGTCGAGATCCGGGATGAATTCACGGTCCAGCAGCTTGCTGTAACGAGGATCATCGTAGCCCCCTCGGCAGACATGGCGAACCTTGCCGGCTTTGGTCCGGATCAGATCACCTTGATCTCCAGCGCTTCCTCAAGCAGTTTCACGTTCTGCCGGACTCCCTCCATGAACGGGTTCACCTCCAGGGCACGACGGAACCAGCGCAGGGCCTCGGCCTGTTGGCCGGTCTCCATGTAGATCAGACCCTGACCCGACAGTGCGCCGAAATGACGCGGCTCAAGGCGCAGGGTTTCCCGGACATCGGCGGTGGACTGTTCGTACTGACCCATCATGTAGAGGACCGTGGCACGCTTGTTCCATGCTTCGGCAAAGTCCGGTGCGATGTCGATGAGATCCGTGAATATCCGGGCAGCCTCGTCCAGGGCAAACTGGTTCATGCGCCGGATTCCGAGCGCCATCAGTCGCCGGGATTCGGGATTGTCGCTGGCAAGCCAGTGATTCCAGATCCGCGCGGTGACCGTGCGGGCCTCCGCCGGCGATGTCTCCGGGGACCACAGACGATCAAACAGTCCGTCAAGCGCGGGGGCATTCTGATCCGACCAGGCGGGATTGAGAAACAGGGCCGTCATGAGGACGGCGGTTCGCAGGATTTTGTTCATCGCTGGCTCCTCCAGGGCACCTGGACACATCCGGGGTTTTCGGATGTCTGATTCAGGCCAAACGGAATGTTCCACCCGGCACTGACAGCCGGTCCACAACCAATCCGGAAGACTCCGGAAACCTCAACCGACTGTACCGCTTTCAGGTTGACAGGTCCGGATGCCAATGAAATTACGTCTGGCATGTTGGCTCCCATACTACATGGAATGCCCTGGAAAGGGTAACAGGAAGCCCCAGGTGGGGCGTGAACATCACCGGCCGGAAGCAGGCCATCACGGGGCAGGCGCAGCGGACTCCCGGGCAGATGGGGCCCCTCCACCCGCATCCCGGCCAGGACATGCCCCGGCATTACACCAGTTGGAATGCAGCGTACGCTTATTCGCTTGAAGGTATTGACGTGCGGGCGTCACCCGGATCGGTCTCGGCGATGACCAGATCGACTACTTGCTGCAACGCTTCGCAATTGTCGGCTCCATCGACAATGGCCTGCCGGAAAACGTCCTCCTGCCGGTCTGCGCTGTTGCCTTCCGAGATGACGCGTGGGATCCGCGCAAGCGCTGCCCCACACCCGAGCGCATGCGCATCGTCACGGAGCATGTCGACCAGATCAATCACCAGATCCTCGACATCGATCCGGCCACCGGTTCCCTGCCAGTGCGGCAGGAATGCAAACGTCCCATAGCGCTGCGCCAGCCAACGCCCCTCCTCTACCAATTCCGGCGGCATGGCCTCAAGGCGTTCGCCGGATTCGAGCCTTGCGTCCAGATGACGGATCAGGCACGCATACAGTGCCGCGATGGCCACGGCATCCTCGATCCTGGGGCAGATATCGCAGATCCTGAGTTCGATCGTGGGGTAGCTGGCGGACGGGCGGATATCCCACCGTATCTCGCTGCCATCCTTGATCGCCTCGATCGAGAGGTAGCGTTCCACCACGGTGTCGTAATCGCGGCGCGTGCGAATCTCGGGAGGGGTTCCGGTGCGCGGCAGCGCGCTAATCGCCATCTGCCGGTATGACTTGAGCCCGGTCAGGCGCCCCCCGTGGAAGGGCGAGGAACAGGACAGCACCAGAAACACCGCAAGATAGCCGCGCAGCGCATGCATCACCTCGATCCTGCGGTCGTCGTCGCCGAAGCCGGCATGGATGTGCATTCCGCCGATGAAGAACTGGCGCACGCTGTCCTGCATCTCGATTTCGGCGTGCTGGTAGCGCTCCTTCTCCGTCACCTTCTGGTCCTGCCAACGGGCCCAGGGATGGGTGGACGATGCGATCACCTGCCCGCCGTGCGCCCGTGCGGCGTCGATCACGCACCGCCGCGTTTCCCTCAGGCTTTGCTCGAACTCGGCGATGGATGCGCACACTTTGGAATTGGTCTCGATCTGCGATTGCAGGAATTCGCTGACCACCTTGTGCTCGCCCGCCTGTTCGCTTGCCTGGACCAGGACCTGCTTGTCGGGCTCGGAGACCACGTCTCGCGATCCCGGATCCACGATCATCAGCTCTTCTTCTATGCCAAGGGTGATCTCGGTCATCTCGCGAAATGCCTACTGGGCATGCCACGTCCGGGGAGCCGGTGCATGGGGCCGGTGTTCTGGCCAATGGTCAGCGAGGCTTCGCGCAGGTTGAGGCAATGGCGCCCGGGTAGGCCGTGGAGAGTGTTCGGTATGGTGCCACTCTTCATCTCAGCCGTAACGGGAGTGCCTGGTGAAGTTGGATTGACCGTGAATACTTTGGCTGTCATCTTACAGCGCCACGCCTCCTTCCGCCATGCCCGATCACACGGGCGACCCGATGACCGGATTCCCTGGTGTCATCGGGATTTCCTGATGAAGGTGGAATGGCCCCCTCAAGTCCCGCTGTATTGTGCCACAAACCGAACGGCCATTCCGCCGGCATGTGCCGGGCTGTGCAATCGATCGTCTCCGGATCCGCGATCCGCTCCGCGCTCGGCTCCGGGTTTCGGGCGGTATTGGAGGAACTGCCGAAACGGGACGCATGATGTCTACTCGCACGCGGGCAAAAGAATGGTGGCGGATTCAGGGGCCGGGGGTGCTCCGGAGAGGGAAGGATGTCCGGACCGGGCGGCGGGGATCCGCTGGCCGGCCCGAGGGACTTCACAGGTCGGCCGCCGTTTTTTCGGCCGTATCTTCAACCCTCCGGGTTCCCCCCCATCCGGCGCCTGGCACCTGCGAGGTCTTCGGCAGTGTCCACACCGGGAGGAGGAGCCTCGACGGCCAGTGCACAGGCAATGCATTCCCCATGCCAGAGAACCCGCAACTGCTCCAGGCGCTCCTTGCGTTCCAGTGGACAGGGTCCGCGGCCGGAGAATGTGCGCAGATAGCCACAACGGTAGGCATAGATACCCAGATGTCTGAGGGCATGTCGCCAGGCTGCCCCGGGAGGTTCGGGGGAATCCCAAGAGCAGTGCCAGGGTACCGGCGCACGACTGAAGTAGACGGCACGGTCATCACCTCCCAGCACCACTTTCACGGCGGAGGAATCGGCGAACTCGCCGGCACCGGTGAATGGCGTGCACAATGTCGCGATGACCGCGTTTCCCCGCACGACCAGCAGTTCGGCGACCTGGCGTATCAGGGACGGGGGCATCTGTGGCTCATCTCCCTGTACATTCACCACCACCTCGCCGTCCGCCAGACCAAGCACGTTACAGGCCTCGGCGATCCGATCACTGCCGGAAGCGTGATCCATCCTGGTCATGATGGCAACACCCCCGGAATCCCGCACGGCGGATTCGATGCGCCGATCATCCGTCGCCACGGTCACGCTCGCTGCACCGCTGGCGAGAGCAGCCTCGTACACATGCCGGATCATGGGTTTGCCGGCGATGTCCAGCAATGGTTTCCCCGGCAGGCGCGTGGAAGCGTGGCGGGCAGGGATGACGACGTGAAAACGCGTTTTCATGGTCCCGGGGGCGGGGGCTGAAGGTCCAGGTGACGTTGCACGGTGACGAAGAACCCCGGGGAGATGCGTGCCGCCACCGGCACGAAGAAAACATCCCCGGCGATCTCCAGATTATCGCACTTGACCGCGTCCTTTTCGGTCATCAGGATCATGCTATCGTCATCGGCAAAACCAAAATCGGATTCCGTGTAGACATGGTGATCCGGAAATGCATGACGCGCCACCGCCAGGCCCGCGCCCTCAAGGTGCCGGAAGAAACGCTCCGGATTTCCGATCCCCGCCACGGCATGGACGGGGCCTCCCGCAAGACCCGCCAGGGGCAACTTACGGACCCGGTCCCGCAACGAGTGCACCTCGTTCCCTTCCATGATCATGCCGAACTCCTCACCGTTGTCCATCGTTTCGGCACCGTTGAACACCCGGATGTCCGCATGCCGCAGTACGGATTTCGGCTCCCGCAGGGGCCCCGCGGGCAGACACCAGCCGTTGCCGAAGCCCCGCATGGTGTCGATCACCACGATATCCAGGTCACGGTGAAGCCGGTGATGCTGCAGGCCATCATCACTGATGATGAGGTTGCAGTCATCGCAGTCCGCCAGATGCCTCGCGGCGGCCACCCTGTCGGCGCAAACCACCACAGGTACCCCACTGTGCCGTTGCAGCAGCAAGGCCTCGTCGCCCACGGTGGCAGGAGTGTCGGAGTCGGTGACCCTGTGGGGCACGGCCGAAGTCCTGCCTCCGTATCCCCGGCTGATGATACCGGGCCGGCAGCCACTCGAACGGAAATGGACAGCGAGTGCGAGAACAAGCGGCGTCTTGCCAGTCCCCCCCACGGTCAGGTTTCCGACCACGCACACCGGCACGCCAACGCGTTTCGGCCGACGCAGTCCGATCCGCCAAGACAGACGGACCAGTACCACCAGGACACAATACAGCCACGACAGGGGCAGCAACAGCCGATTGACGATGCGCGGTTGATGCCAGCCGAGTTCAATGCGTCGGAGTATGTCGGTCGAAAGCTTCACGCCATTATGATTTTCTCCGCGACAGGTCCCTGTCAACCCATGTGCAGCAAACCGCCAATGTCAGGCTTCGTCACCGGGACCGCACATTCGAAGCGGCGAGTCAGCACCATCCTGGCGAACTGTGCCGCCGACGGTTTCGGGCTGTCTGCCGGCCCGCCGCCCGTGGAGACGCACAGGGTCTTCCGGCCCCGGAAACCTGCGTCCGCCGATGGATCACGGCGACAGCGGACAGGCAGGCCACCGGTCGCGGTTCCTCACCGGCCGAATGGCTGCAGGGCGTAGTCCGGACCCGGTGCCGGCCCCCGTCATCCCGTGGGAATTGCATGCATCGAAGACATCAGTAGTTCATGTCCTCGAACTCACTCTTCCGGCGGCTGATGTATGCCATGAGCGCCTCGTCAACGGCGGGATCCAGCGGGGGGGCCTCATAATCCGCCAGCAGCCTTTTCCACAGGCCGTTGGCCCGCTTGGCGGCATCCTTCGAACCCTCCGATTCCCACTGCTCGAAGCTGTTGTTGTCGGCCACGCTGGAACGATAGAACGCAGTCAAGAAGTTCTCCTGGGTGTGTGCACAGCCAAGGAAATGGGCACCGGGACCCACCTCGCGGATGGCACCCATGGCCTGGCCGTTATCGGACAGGTCGATCCCGTTTGCATAGACCTGCATCATGCCGAGCTGGTCCGCGTCCATGATCAGTTTTTCGTAGCTGGACACGAGGCCTCCCTCCAGCCATCCCGCGGCGTGAAGGACAAAGTTGACACCCGCATGCATCGTGGGGAGCAATGTATGCGCACTTTCATGGGCCGCCTGGGCATCCGGGATCTTGGCGGCGCACAATGAGCCGCCGCTGCGAAAGGGTACGCCCAGTCGTCGGGCCAGGGCCGCGGCGCCATTGAGCACGATGGCGGGTTCCGGGGTGCCGAACGTCGGCGCCCCCGACTGCATGGATATGGAGCTGGAGAACGTGCCGAAGATGACCGGAGAGCCCGGACGCACCAGTTGCGTGAACGCCATGCCCGCCATGGCTTCCGCAAGGATCTGTGCCAGCGTACCGGCCGAGGTGACCGGCGACATGGCCCCGGCCAGAATGAAGGGGGACACCACACTGGCCTGGTTGTTGCGGGCGTAGACCTCGCAGGCGCCCAGCATGGTGTCATCGAACACCATGGGCGAATTGGCATTGATCAGGTTGACCAGCACCGTGTTCCGGTCGACGTAGTCCTCGCCGAACACGATCTTGCACATGTCCACGCTGTCCTGTGCCCGCTCCGGTTGGGTCACGGAACCCATGAACGGTTTGTCGCTGTAGCGTATGTGCGAATACACCATGTCGAAATGGCGCTTGTTCACGGGCAGGTCGGTGGGCTCACAGACGGTGCCGCCGGAGTGATGCAGGGACGGCAGCATGTAGGTGAGCTTGACCAGGTTCCGGAAATCCTCGATGACCGCGTAGCGTCTGCCGCGGTCAAGATCGCGTACGAACGGGGGTCCGTAAACCGGGGCGAACACGGTGTTGTTGCCACCGATGACCACAGTGCGCGCCGGATTTCGCGCCTTTTGCTCGAACACCGAGGGTGCCGAATCCCGGATGATCTTGCGGCACATGCCTGCCGGGAAACGTACCCTTTCGGCCCGGATGTCCGCCCCGGCCTCGCGAAACAGTCTCAACGCCGGCTCATAGCGGAAGTCGATGCCGATTTCCTGCAGGATGGTGTCGGCATTCCGCTCGATGGTCTCAAGACCTTCCTCGCTGATCAGTTCATAAACCGGAATTTTCCTCGAAACATAGGGAACGATGGCAGGCGCGGAGTTGCCGGCGGCGATGCCGCGGGCACGTCGTCCGCCACGCTTGCGAGGGTTTTCGGTCATCACGACACAAGGGATTGTCGGGTAAACCCGGCTAGTATGGGGCCAGGGCGGAAATCACGCCAGAGCACAGCACGACCCGCATATAACCGATTGCGCCACCGTTGCCGCTAATGGATAATCGCCAGGTTAGGAAAGATAGTGCCCTGCATTGGCGGAAAAGGCCCAAAACACCGGCTCATACCATACTACCCGCTACGGCTTCCTCGTCATTCCGGAATATTCGATGATGGCATTTGCTGCCGCCATCGACCAGTTGCGAATGGCCAACCGCCTTGCCGGAAAGCCGTTGTATGAATGGGTGGTATTGGGGGATAAGGGAGGCACTGTCAATGCCAGCAATTGCCTCGCCATGGAAACCACCGCCATCAGGGATGCCGGCAGGTTTGATGCGGTATTCGTTTGCGGCGGCGTGAACATCGAACAGAAAATCAACCGCAGCCGCAATATCTGGTTGCGTGAACAGGTCGCGCGAAAGGCCGCCATCGGCGCGATCTGTACCGGCACCTACCTGGTTGCCCATGCCGGTTTACTGGACGGTTACCGATGCACCATACACTGGGAGAACATGGCAGGACTCCGGGAAGAGTTCCCCCAGTTGATCATCAGCCCCGATCTCTTTGAGGTCGACAACGACCGCTACACCTGTGCCGGCGGCAGTGCCGCCATGGATATGATGGTGTATCTGATCGCACAGAAGCATGGTTGGGATCTGGCGACCCAGATCGCGGAGGAGTTCCTCGTGGAGCGCATCCGTGGACAAAACGACCGCCAGCGACTTCCGTTGAGGCTGCAACTGGGCGCCAGCCAGCCGAAGCTGGCGGACGCCGTGGCCTTCATGGAGGCCAATCTGGAGGAGCTGATCAGTCTGGACGAAATTGCCTTCCATGTGGGGCTGTCAAGGCGCCAGCTTGAGAGACTGTTCCAGAAGTATCTCCATTGCGTGCCCACCCGCTACTACATGCGTCTCAGGCTGATGCACGCGCGCCAGCTCCTGCTGCAGACCAGCATGCCCATCGTGGATATCGCTTATGCCAGCGGATTCGTGTCCACGCCCCACTTCAGCAAGTGCTACCGGGAGTTCTTCGGCATTCCACCACGCGAGGAGCGAAGAGCCCACAGGCAGATGGCGACGGCATCCTGAAGGATCCGTTCGCCCGCGTTATCCAGCGCCTGCAGCTGCCGGGAGCCCCGCTTCGCGGCAAGGCATCCCGTCAGGCATTTCGCCTGCGGCGACGCGGCCTCGATGTCCCGCCGCCCTCGGTCCCTGCAGCTTCCGGCGACGGCAGTTCCACCGTCAACGCCAGGTTGTGGAACGGGGCCTTCTTGTGCGGGATGGCCAATGCGTCGATGAAGTGCTCCTGAAATTTCGGCTCCACCGCGGTTTCCACTTTCTGGATCCGGCGCACCACATCCTCGATCTCGGTTCTGGCGTCGATATCAAGCAATGCGATGGTGGCGCCCGTTCCCGCGGCATTGCCCGCGGAACTGACATGTTCCAGGAGGCAGTCGGGGATCATGCCGAGCACCATGGCATACTTCGTGTCGATATGCGCACCGAAGGCGCCGGCCAACCGGATACGTTCGATCTGTCCGATGCCAAGCTTGTCCATCAGCAATGCACAGCCTGCGTAGAGGGCCGCCTTGGCGAGCTGGATGGCGCGGACGTCATTCTGGGTGATCACAATCCGCAGGTCGCCTTCATCATGCAGCACGTAGCTGAACGTCTTTTCGTGCGCCACGATGCGCCGGTTCTTTTGCACCAGTTCCCCGCGGATCATGCCATCCGGCCGGATGATGCCGGCCAGATACATTTCCGCGATCACCTCGATGATGCCGGAACCGCAGATCCCCGTGACGCCCCCGCTCCCGGCAGAATCGGCGAAACCCGGCTCATCGGACCAGACCTCCGAGCCGATGACCCGAAACCTTGGCTCCAGGGTGTTCCGATCGATACGCACCCGTTCAATGGCACCAGGGGCCGCGCGCTGCCCGCCGCTGATCTGGGCACCCTCGAATGCCGGGCCGGTCGGACTGGATGCCGCCACCATGCGGCGGTGATTCCCCAGAACGATCTCGGCGTTGGTACCCACATCTACCACCAGGGTCATTTCACTGCGTTCGTACGGTGCCTCCGAAAGGACGACCGCAGCCGCGTCGGCGCCGACATGCCCGGCGATGCAGGGCAGAATGTAAGCCCGGGCACTCGGGTTGATGTCGAGATCAATCTCCGAGGCGCGGGCGTCCAGGGCCTGGTCAGTGGCCAGGGCAAAGGGCGCGCCGCCCAGTTCCACGGGACTGATGCCGAGCAACAGATGATGCATCACCGGGTTGCCCACCAGGGTCATGTCCACGATATCGGACATCTCCACCCCTTCTTCCCCGGCCAACTCCTCTACCAGTTCCTGGAGCGCCTCGCGGACCGCCCGGGTCATGTCCCTTTCACCGCCCGGATTCATCATGGCGTAGGATACCCGGCTCATGAGGTCCTCGCCGAAGCGGATCTGGGGATTCATCCGGCCCGCCGAGGCCGTGACCTGTCCCGTGGTGAGATCGCACAGATGAGCGGCGATGGTGGTGGATCCAACATCGACGGCAATGCCGAATACACGGTCCTTCAGTCCAGGCCACAGGCCGACGATCCGGTTGCCGTGGTGCACCGCCGCCGTGACACACCATGCACCTTCTCTCAGGTTCGCCTGCAGTTTCCCGAGTATCTGGACGTCACAGGTGAGTCCCGTCAGTCCCCATTCGAACTCCAGCGCGTCTTCGAGCCTCTGCAGGTCGCCACTGGGTTCGTGCATGTTCGGTTCGGGTACTTCGACGTAGTGGAGTTTGACCGCCGGATTCAGGTTGATGCTGTGTACTTCGGCGCGCTTGCGCACCACCTGGCGGTGGGCCTGGCTCTCCGGGGGCACGTCGACCACGACATCGCCCTTGAGCAGGGCCTGGCAGCCGAGCCGCCGGGTTGACGGGGTGCCGGACTTGAAGAACTCCCGTTCACTGGCGGTGTGGGGACTCAGGTGTTCGGCGTGGGATTGGATGCCGAACTTGGCGAATTCACCGATACTGAGGTCGATCTGGCAGCGGTCGCAGATTCCGCGGCCTCCGCAGACCGTATCGAGGTCAACGCCCAGCATTCTTGCCGCATCCAGCACCGACTTTCCACGGGGTATCTTTCCCCGTTTGCCGGAAGGGGTAAACACGACCTGTACCGACTGGCTGTCATTCATCCTCTGTACTCCCCGGAGTCAGCATGTGGACACGGACACGGTGCGGCAGGCATCCGTTTTCCCAAGCGGCGTTCCCGACAGCGGCGAGTCGCCTGTTCGTTCAGGCTGCCCGCCGTCATGTGGATCGTGCGCAGTGACCGGTCTTGCCGGCAATGGATCCAGCCCCAACGGTTGATCAACCACCGCCTGGCCGCCAGCGGGAATCGTACCAGATCAACGTGTCATTGTTCAGGATCCGGAATCCTTATCCGGGGCAACCGCATGGCAGTTGCAAGTAGCGCGGCATTGTCCGTGATGGCCGCAGTGCACACCGCCGTACAGGCCGGCTCCGGCCAGCGTGCCGACGCTCGCGCCCACCACCCTCAGGCGCGGCGTCTCCGGCGTCGGCCGCCCCGGCCTTCCGCAGGCAATTCCCCCTCCGGGGCGGGCTGACGGTAACGCCTCAGCCACTTGGCGCAGTTGTTGTCATGCCCCATGATCACGTTGGCCGCCATGATCCCCTGCATGACCTCTTCATGCAGGGGATTGGTGATCGCCGAGGTCATGCCCGCGCCGATAGCCATGCTGAGGAAATGCGCATCCATTCCCTTGCGGTTCGGAATGCCGAAACTGAAATTGGATGCGCCGCAGGTGGTATTCACCCTGAGCTCCTCCCGCAGTCGCTTCACCAGGTGAACCACCTGCCTGCCGGCACTGTTGACCGCACCCACGGGCATGACCAGCGGATCGACCACGATGTCGCTGTAGTGAATGCCATGGTCCGCCGCACGCTCGACGATCTTCTTCGCCACGTCAAAGCGCTCGTCCGGGTTCTCCGAAATGCCGGCCTCATCGTTGGATATGGCCACCACGGCACAGCCATATTTACTGACCAGGGGCAGAACGGCCTCCAGGCGCTCATCTTCACCGGTCACCGAATTGAGCAGGGGCTTGCCCTGATATACCTCGAGCCCGGCTTCCAGGGCGTCAACGATGGAAGAATCGATGGACAAGGGTACTGCGGTAATGGACTGTACCAGCTGGATCGCTTCCGCCAGAATTTTCGGTTCATCCGCCAGGGGAATGCCGGCGTTCACATCCAGTACGGCAGCACCCGCGGCCACCTGGGAGAGGGCATCCGCTTCCACCCTGCTGTAGTCCCCGCCCTTCATTTCCTCCGCAAGGATCTTGCGGCCTGTCGGATTGATCCTCTCGCCGATGATCACGAAAGGCTGGTCAAAGCCGATCTTGACCTCGCTGGTGGCTGAACTGATAACGGTCTGTGTCATGGAAAGCTGTATGGTTGCATTGGTTCGGCCTGGGCCGGTCCTTGTCAGAGGGCAGGCTCCCTGCCCTCGTTTCGGATCAGCGCCAGGAGACGGTCCTTGTCGTAATCCGCTTCCAGGCATTGAGCCGCATCCCGAACAACGGTCTCCAGATCATTGCCGCAGGGTTCGCTGACCCGCCTCCACTGCTCCAGGTAGGCATCCGTGCCCACCATGCCCGCCCGCATGGCGGCATGGTCGATCGCCTCGGAAAAGCGACTGCTCAGTTCCACCTTGGCGCTGGTACGCCGTTCCCTCGCCATGACCTGGGCGGGAATATCACGCCAATACACCGTAATCAGATTCGCCATCAACCAGTACCTGCAACAAGGTCGTCAGATCATGTGTCCCGGATCAGTCGGCAATGGACCGGGGAATCAGGCCGACTGGCCTGCCATGCCGACCCGTACCCGAAGCGCACTGCCCAGCCCGCTGTCTCCGGTCAGGATCCTTTCAAAGGCCAGGCCGAGATAATCCGCGGCGTCCCGGGCACGTTTCTCGATATCGGGATCGTCCAGTTGGGCCAGGAGCACGAGCCTACGATAATTGCCGAAATAGACGTCCTTCAGCTCCGGGTGCCTGTCCAGTCCCAATCCCCTGACCATCACGCGCTCGAAGTGCCGTGCCAGGAAATCCGTCAGATAGAACGTCCCCAGTTCCGCTTCCTGTATTTCGCTGAAGGCCCGGCTGCCGGCGAACATCTCGTAGCAGTGGGCGCCCGGCAAACGTTCGATGTTTTCTTCCACGAGCATCCGGTCCAGCTCTCCCCCGGTACCGCAGTCGGAATAGGCCACGAAAATTTCCCGATACTGCTCCCGCGCCTGCCGGATCTTCTCCCTGACCGCCTGCGTGATCTTTTCGGGGCGGTTATGCAGTTCGGCAGGCAGGCACTGGAAATCCATGTGATCCCAACCACTTGCATCCCGGATCCTGACCAGATCATGTGCAAGTGCACCGCAGGCAATGACGAGGACCCTGTCCACGGTGCGGCGGTCTCCTGCGGTCGGGGATCAGGCCGCGGCACGGCGCTGGGCCACCAGCGCCTGTGCGGTTTCAACCGCCACAGCGGCATCCCGGCAATACGCATCCGCACCCACGGCCTTGCCGAATTCCTCGTTCAGGGGCGCGCCGCCGACCAGCACGATGTAGTCGTCCCGAATACCCTTTTCGACAAGCGTGTCAATCACAACCTTCATGTAGGGCATGGTGGTGGTCAGCAGCGCGGACATGCCGAGAATATCCGGTTGATGCTCCTCGATCGCTTCGAGGTAGCTCTCCACCGCGTTGTCAATGCCAAGATCAATGACTTCGAAGCCCGCCCCTTCCATCATCATGGCCACCAGGTTCTTGCCGATGTCGTGGATATCGCCTTTCACGGTGCCGACCACCATCTTGCCGATCGGCTTGGCGCCGGTTTCCGCAAGCAACGGCCGAAGCACCACCATCCCGCCTTTCATGGCATTGGCCGACATCAGCACTTCCGGTACAAACAGGATTCCGTCCCGGAAATCAATGCCGACGATACGCATGCCCTCGACCAGCGCCTCATCCAGAACCCTGGTGGCCGACCAGCCGCGACCCAGCAGGATATTCGTGCCCTCGATGATCTCGTCCCGCAGGCCGTCATAGAGGTCGTCATGCATCTGCTCTACCAGTTCATCATCCGGAAGGCTGGCAAGATCGATATCTTCTTCGTAGGTGTCTTCTGACATTGGCGGGGTGGAAGTGTAGATTAATACAACGGTACGCCGGGCAACCCGGCAAGCTACAGCAGTCGCCTATTCTATGCAATCCCGGATCGGGATAAACGGCCTGCGTGCGACAAATACTGGATCAATCAGTGCGTCCATGAGCAAGTTCCGTCTGTTATCGGTTTCCGGTCACATGCCTGCCCAAACGCCGATTTTGGGCCCGCCACAATCCTCCGGACCGGCCGGCAGCACCCGCACGATTTCCGGGACGGCCGCCGGTGTCCCGGTGGGCGGTGCATGCCGGATACGTGAAGCGACGGCGGCAAGACCGGGATCATTGCCTGCCTTGCGGTACAGGCCGGCATTCGCGGCACGCCCTGCCCGTTCAGAACGGCCAGCGCAGTCAGTCAGTCTGGACCCCCAACCTGCACGGGGATACAATCCGCGCCCCCGATCCTGTCCTGAAATCCTTGCTGCGCACCCGCAACACCCTTGCCATCAGGCTGGCACTGTTTCACATCGCGATCATTGCGATGGCAAATTACACGGTCCAGTTCACCGGCACCTTTCTCGGTTACCATTTCACATGGGCGATGTTCGTGTTTCCGGCGGTGATCCTGGCCACGGACCTGACGGTCAGGTTATCGAACCAGCGGTTGGCGCGCCGCATTGTCGGATATGCATACGTTCCCGCCATCCTCATCAGCGCCGGACTGGCCGACTGGCGTATCGGGCTTGCAAGCGGCACCGCCTACCTGGTTGGTCAGCTGGTGGACATCACGGTGTTCCAGACAGTCCGGGAGCGCTCCAAGGCCTGGTGGGTGGCGCCGGCAATTTCGACCTTCTTCGCCAATATCATTGACACCTACGTGTTCTACTCCGCCGCTTTCGTCCAGTCCCCCGATCCGTTCATGGCGACGAACTGGCCCGAGGTGGCCACCGTGGACCTGGTCTTCAAGATTGTGGTGTCCATCCTCTTCTTTCTGCCTGCCTATGGCGTGGTCCTGTCCATGCTGCAGCGCCGACTCATCCTTCACTGAATTCGTCCGGCCGGCACGGGATACCCGGGTACCGGGCGCCAAGTCCTGTTCATCCGGGCATCCGCCATCCCTCCATCCTGGGTTTCCACGCCCATCGGGCGGGAGGTGATCGGACCCGCCGTGCCAGGCGAACGCCGATCGGCGTTCGCCGCCCGGATCACGGATCCGGCAATTCCTCTTCCTCTGCCAGTTCCGCCTCCTCACTGGCTTCCTTTTCCGCATCCTTCCTTTCAATGTATCGCGAGGTGAACAGGCCGAGTTCAAACAGCAACCATACGGGCACCGCGAGAAGCGTCTGGGAGAAGATGTCCGGCGGAGTCATCAGCATCCCCACCACGAACGCAATGATGATGATATAGGGACGCTTTGTCTCCAGGTCTTCCGGTGTCGTGATGCCCAGTTTGACGAAAATGATGGTCGCCACAGGCACCTCAAACGCCACCCCGAATGCGAAAAACAGTTTGACCACGAAACTGAAGTAGGCATTGATGTCCGTCATCACCTGAACCCCTTCCGGCGCACTGCCGGCGAAGAACGCAAAAATGATGGGGAACACCACGAAGTAGGCGAACATGATCCCGAGGTAGAACAGCAGGCTGCTCGAGACGATAATCGGCAGCACCATCCGTTTTTCGTGCTGGTACAGTCCGGGGGCGACGAAAGCCCACATCTGGTACAGCACATAGGGCACCGCCATGGCAAATGCGCAGGCGAACGCAAACTTGAACGGTACGAAGAACGGCCCGTGCGGTTCCGTGGAGATCATGCTGTTGCCTTCAGGCAGCGCCGCCATGAGCGGCTTTGCCAGGATCTCGTAGAGATCATTGGCGAAAGGCACCAGGCAGACAAAGATGATCACCACCGCCAGGATGGCACGCAGCAGGCGGTCCCTGAGCTCCAGCAGGTGGGAAATCAGGGTGCCTTCGCCCGTTGAATTGTCCCTGAACATCGCAGTGATTTACTCCACCGGGGATTTCGTCTCCGAGGATTTCGCCTCGGCAGCGGCTTCTTCAGCCGCGGGAGGTTCACTTCCGGAGTCCGTCCCGTCCCCGGAACCGGCAACGGTGCCGCCGATTTCACTGTCCATCTGTTTGGCGATCTCGTCGATCTCGTCGAGGTCAGACTGAAGATCCTCTTTCACTGGCGCGGCATCCCGCATGACCTCCTTGACGGAGGTCTGAAGTGCTTCCGTCTCGCTGGCACTCTTGACGCTGTCGGCAGCCTTGTTCACCTCCTTGTGGACGGCGTCCAGGTCTTCCTTGAGCCCCGAAATCTCGCTGGCCTTGATTTCACGGTCGATGTCGCGCTTCACGTCGGCGACCATACGGCGGGCCTTGCCGATCCAGAGGCCCGCCGTCCGCGCAAATCCCGGCAGACGCTCCGGTCCGACGATGATCAGTGCCACGACGCCGATAATCGTCAGTTCCCAGAAACCAACATCAAACATGTCCGTCAGGCGTCCGCCCTAAGTTCTTGTCAGGATTTCTCCCCGTCCGCCTTGTTCTCCATCGTGTCGGCGACTTTCTCGGCGACGCCGTCCTGCGCTTCATCCAGCTGATCCTGGTCTTCCGGCTGTTCCTGGGAGGTATCCTCCTTCATCGCCTTCTTGAAACCCTTGATCGCGCCGCCGAGATCACCCCCGAGACCGCGAAGTTTCTTGGTGCCAAAGATCAGCAGCACGATGACCAGGATGATCAGTAACTGGAATGGACTAATACCGCCAAAACCCATGTTCTTATCTCCAATTGCGTTGAGAGTGAAGTTTTCCGCGGACAGGGCCTATCGCCCTACCACAACCACCGGCGGGCAGAAGCACCGGAGGAATGATCGAAGTCATACATTCTAGCTGGAATCGGGCTGAGTGCGAAAATTTTTTTCCGTCAGCCCGGACCGGCCCGAACGCGACTCCAGCACTGCCCCCACCTCTTTGAGCCCGAGGTCGTACCGCGCCAGCATGACCAGAAGGTGAAACAGGAGGTCTGCCGACTCCTCGGCAATCTCCTTCCGATTACCCGATTTTGCAGCCAGCATCACCTCCATCGCCTCTTCGCCGATCTTCTTCAGGACCCGGTCCTCGTCCCCGTTCAGCAGGCTGGCCACATAGGACTTTTCCGGATCAAGACCCCTGCGGCAGGCGATCGTGGACGCCAGCTCAGCCAGGACCGATTCCGCGGCGGCGTCAGGATCCGTGTCTGTCATACATCTCTCCGGGGTCTTTCAGCACCGGGTCCACTGCCACCCATTGCCCCGCCTCCAGTCTGCGGTAGAAACAACTGTGCCGTCCGGTGTGACAGGCGATGCCGCCTACCTGTTCCACCTGCATCAGGACCGTGTCGGCATCACAGTCGATCCGGATTTCCTTCAGCTTCTGCACGTGTCCGGACTCCTCCCCCTTGCGCCATAGCTGATGCCGCGAGCGGGACCAGTAGACGGCACGGCCCTCCTCGAGGGTGAGGGCCAGCGCCTCACGGTTCATCCAGGCCATCATCAGTACCCTGCCGGTATCATGTTCCTGGGCGATGGCGGCCACCAGTCCATCCCCGTTCCACCGGATGGCATCCAGTAATTGTGCGTCGTTCATGTTCCTGCGGCTTCTCCCGCTCGATCTCTCCGGGATCCTATCTTGCGGTCCTTTGGCGGAATCACAACCTGACCTCGATTCCACGGGCCGACATTTGTCGTTTGGCTTCCCCAACGGTGTACTCCCCGAAATGAAATATGCTGGCTGCAAGCACAGCATCCGCTCCCCCCTCGATCACCCCTTCGCAGAGGTGATCAAGATTCCCCACACCGCCGGAGGCGATCACCGGAAGGTTGACTGTCAAGGTGATTTCACGGACCAGCTCGAGGTCGAATCCATTGCGGGTGCCATCGCGGTCCATACTGGTCACAAGCAGTTCCCCGGCACCCAGGTCCTCCATCCTCCGTGCCCAATCCACTGCATCGATACCGGTGGGATTGCGGCCGCCGTGGGTGAACACCTCCCATGTCCGCCGGCCGTCACCTTCGTCCCGGGCACGCTTGGCATCAATGGCCACAACGATGCACTGGTTGCCGAAATGACCGCTGGCGTTCCGGATGAAATCCGGGTTCCGCACCGCCGAGGTGTTGATGGATATCTTGTCGGCGCCGGCATCGAGCAGGCGATGGATGTCATCGAGGCAACGGACCCCCCCGCCCACGGTCAGGGGAATGAACACTTCCCCGGCCACTGCCTCCACCACATGAATCATCGTGTCCCGCCGGTCGGAACTGGCGGTGATGTCGAGGAACGTGATTTCATCCGCGCCCTGGCGGTCGTAGCTGCGTGCAACTTCCACCGGATCTCCTGCATCCCGGATGTCGACGAACTGTACGCCTTTCACCACCCGGCCCGCGTCCACATCCAGGCAGGGAATAATGCGGCGGGCGAGACCCATGAATCCCGGTCGCTCCGTCGGCTGGCCTAGAGGCCGAATACGCCGTGCCCGGCGATTTCGTCGGCGACCTTCTGGCCCTCGGTGAAATCCAGGGTGCCTTCATAGATGGCCCGCCCGGTGATCGCTCCGATGATGCCCGAGCCCGACACCCTGGCGAGTTTCCTGACATTCTCGATATTGTGGATGCCCCCGGCGGCAATGACTGGAATGTTGATGGCTTCGGCCAGCTTGACCGTGGCTTCTATGTTGACGCCCTGCATCATGCCGTCCCGGGCGATGTCGGTATAGATGATGGCCTCGACGCCGTCCTCCTCGAAATGCTGGGCCATGTCGATGGCATCATGCCTGGACAGCTTGGACCAACCATCGGTGGCCACACGCCCCTCCTTCGCGTCCAGGCCGATGATGATGTGAGTGGGGAATTCAGCACACAGGTCGCTGATGAGGTGAGGTTCGTTGACCGCCTGGGTGCCGATGATGATGTAGCGGACACCGGCCTGGATGTATACGTCCACGGTGGATTCGTTGCGGATGCCCCCGCCTACCTGTATGGGCATGTCCGGATACTCCTCGGCAATATCACGGATGACGTCGGCATTGACCGGCTCGCCCCTGAACGCGCCGTCGAGGTCCACGATATGGAGCCTTCGGGCCCCGGCCTCCACCCAGCGCCTGGCCACTTCCACGGGCCGGTCGGAAAACACCGTCACATCCTGCATGTCGCCCTGCCGCAGGCGTACGCATTTGCCGTCTTTGAGATCAATTGCAGGTATCAAGAGCATGTCAGTGAACCCCCTTCCAGTGAATGAAGTTTTGCAACAGGCGCAAACCGTCCCTCTGGCTTTTTTCAGGGTGAAACTGCGTGGCAAAGAGGTTGTCACGGGTTGCCGCGGCAGTGAAGCGGTTGCCGTACATGCAGGTGCCCGCCACCTCGTGTTCGTGATTGGATTCCACGTAGTAGCTGTGCACGAAATAGAACCGCCGCTGGTCGTCTATCCCCTGCCAGAGGGGATGGCCGGATGCCTGCCGCACCTGGTTCCATCCCATGTGAGGAATTTTCCTGCGGCTCTCTCCCCGGCGCACCGCCGCATCCGCCTGACCGTGGGATGCGGCGAAATGACGCACCTCGCCGTCCAGCAGGCCGAGGCATGCCACCCCACCGTTTTCCTCGCTGTGTGCATACAGGGCCTGCAGCCCGAGACAGATGCCGAGAACCGGCCCTTCGTCCAGGCGGGCCCTGACCGCCGCTGCCAGTTCCGGCTTTTCTCCAAGCTGGCGCATCCAGGTGCCGATCGCACCCTGCCCCGGCAGCACCAAGTGACCGGCGTTGCGGATCTCCGAAGGGTCCGAACTGATCCTGACATCACCACCACCAACATGCACCAGGGCCTTGTACACGGAATACAGGTTGCCGGTACCCAGATTGACGATGACCACGGCGGGCATTTGCCTGTTACCTCCGGACCGGGGTTATAGCTGTCCCTTCGTGGATGGCACGCCGCACATGCGCGGATCGATCTCGGCGGCCATTCTGAGTGCCCGCCCGAACGCCTTGAACATGGTTTCGGCGATGTGGTGGGAATTGGCCCCCCTTAAGTTGTCCACATGCAAGGTCGCATGGGCATGGTTGCAGAATCCCTGGAAGAATTCGTGCACCAGGGTGGTGGCGAAACGGCCCACCATGGCATCGGGCCAGGCGACGTGCTGGACCAGCAACGGTCGCCCGGAAAAATCGATGACCACCCTGCTGAGCGCTTCATCAAGGGGGACATAGGCATGGCCATAGCGACGAATCCCCGCCTTGTCCCCCAGGGCCGCTGCAACCGCCTGGCCGATGGTGATGCCGATATCCTCCACTGTGTGGTGGTCATCAATATGCAGGTCCCCTTCCGCGTCCACGAACAGGTCCACCACGCCGTGCCTCGCCACCTGGTCCAGCATGTGCTCGAGGAAAGGCACGCCCGTGTTGAAGCTGCCCTTTCCGGATCCGTCCAGGTTGAGCTTCACGGTAATGTGCGTTTCCGCAGTATCGCGGGATATTTCTGCGGTTCGTTCAGTCATGACGGAGGTGCTGGTGATTATCCTGGCGCAGCCGGGAATCAAACACTGCAGGTCGTCGATCGAAGGTGACGGGATGCGTTGACGGGTATCTTTCGAAAGGCATGGGAATCCGGGGCGAGACAACCGTTCCGGGGCGATGACGCAGGCGAACGCCACCCTGGAAAGGGGATGTACTTTCACAGAAATCGGGAAGGCGTAAGGGCGTTTTCCACTCGCTTGGTACGATCCAATTCTACCCGCAAACGACGGATAATTATAGGAATCCGGTGACGTTTGCCAGGCCCGCACGGATCCGAAGTGCATCACGGGTCCTTGTCCCGCGCCGGAAGAGCCGGCCCAATGCCCCGGAGGTCCGCCCAATCGGCCACACACACGCGGGCCCTGATGGCGCCTCCCCGCTCGTACATCCGGCAGGAGTCCGGTGGGCTCCCGCCCGGGGGATACCCGAAAAAAATAATTGAACTCAACGGATTGACGGCGGGCCAAGTTTCCTCCATTCTAGTATAGATGGAATTGCAGGGACCGGCTTCCGATACACCCAGGGACACCAACGCCTGTCAGCGGGAGAACCCCCGATCAACAAAATTTTCAGTGTCGATGAAAGAAAGCTTGCTCGATGTCCTGATCTATCTGTTTGAAAACTATATGTTTGATGATGACGGTTACGAGCCGGACCAGGAAACCCTTGCGCTGGAACTGAGCCAGGCAGGATTCGAACATGCAATGATCGACCAGGCATTTGACTGGCTCGAGAACCTGGCCCGTCTGTGCGAACAGAACCCGGGAGAAAATTCGATCTGCCCTGCTGGCGCCGTCCGTCATTACACGCCTGATGAATGTGAACATCTCAACCTGGAGGCCCGGGGACTCCTGCTCAGCCTGGAGCAATGCGGTGTGCTGAACGGGATTACCCGGGAGATGGTGATCGACCAGTTGATGGCCCTCGGAGTGGAACAGGTGGAGTTGGACCATATCAAGTGGGTCATCCTCATGGTGCTCAGCAACTACACCGGCGGCGAGGGGATCAGCGAATTGACGGAAACCCTGGTGCTCGACGGCCTGCACGCCTGCATCCACTGACATTCCGCGTTCTCTGTCTGCTCCGTTGTCCCCGATGGGCAAGCCGCTAATTATCGTCGAATCGCCGGCCAAGGCGCGCTCCATGTCGCGCTACCTGGGCAATGATTTTGTCGCCCTGGCTTCCTACGGCCATGTGCGGGATCTCCCGCGCAAGGGAAATGCCGTGGACCCGAAGCAGGACTTCGAGATGAAATATGAAGTCATCGAGGGCAGCAGGAAACATGTGGAAACCATCGCCCGGGCAATGAAAAAGGCCGATGCCCTGTATCTGGCCACCGACCCGGACCGTGAAGGAGAGGCGATCTCCTGGCACCTGTATGAACTGCTCAAGGAACGCAACCTGATCGAGGACAAGCCCGTTTACCGGGTCGAGTTCCATGAGATTACCCGGGAGGCGATCCGCAACGCGGTACAGAACCCGCGTACGCTGTCGCACAACCTGATCGACGCCTACCAGGCCCGCCGCGCCCTTGATCGTCTGGTGGGATTCAGCCTGTCGCCGCTGTTGTGGAAGAAGATCCGGGCCGGTCTTTCCGCAGGCCGGGTGCAAAGCCCGGCGCTTCGGCTGATCTGCGAGCGGGACGAGGAGATCGCCCGCTTCATTCCACAGGAATACTGGACCATCGAGGCCGACTGCATCGCGGCAGGTTCGGAGTTCGTCAGCAGACTGACCCGGTTCGAAGGCGAGAAGCTGGGCAAGTTCTCCATCACCGACAATACCAGGGCGGTAGAAGTCGAACACCGCCTGGTCGAGGCGGCGGACGGACGCCTGCGGGTCGAATCGGTCGCCAGAAGGGAAACCAGGGATTCCCCCAAACCACCGTTCACCACCTCCACCTTACAGCAGGAGGCTTCACGAAAGCTCGGCTTCAGCACCCGGCGGACCATGCAAACGGCCCAGCAGCTGTACGAAGGCATCGACACCGGCTCCGGTTCAACCGGACTCATCACCTACATGCGAACCGACTCGGTGGTGTTGGCCAACGTGGCAGTGGCGGAAATCCGGGGACTGATCGCGAAACGCTTCGGCGCCGACATGGTGCCGGCCAAACCCAATACCTTCCGGAACAAGTCCAAGAACGCCCAGGAGGCACACGAAGCGATCCGTCCCACGTCCGTGGAGCAGATTCCGGAGAGTCTCCGGGGCGCGCTCTCCGACGACCAGTACCGTCTGTACGACCTGATCTGGAAACGGACCATGGCCTGCCAGATGATTCCTGCCGTCATCGACACGGTGGCGGTGGACCTCTCGGCGGGGGACGCCGGCGTTTTCCGCGCCACGGGGCGCACCGTCCGGGTGCCGGGATACATGTCCGTGTACAAGGAAGGGCGGGATGACAAGAAGGACAAGTTCGACAAGGACATCATTCTGCCCGCCATGAGGGAAGGCGACACCGTGGTCCTGAAGCAGGTAAGACCGGAACAGCACTTCACCGAGCCGCCTCCCCGCTACAACGAGGCGTCCCTGGTCAAGACCCTCGAAGAATACGGCATCGGCCGGCCTTCCACCTGGACCAACATCATCGGCACCCTGCTCAAACAGGAGTACGTCACGCTGGAGAAGCGGCGTTTTGAGGCCACCGACCTCGGCAAGATCGTCAACCACTTTCTTTCGCGGCACTTCACGCAGTACGTTGACTACGAGTTCACGGCACGGTTGGAGGATGAACTGGATGAGATATCCCGCGGCGAGAAGCAGTGGGTGCCGCTGATCAGGAACTTCTGGGATTCCTTCGAGAAGCGAATCGAGGAGAAGGCGGAAACCGTCAGCCGCCAGGATGCGATCCAGGCCCGCGTTCTCGGGGAGGATCCGAAGACGGGGAAGCCGGTATCCGTGCGCCTGGGCCGTTACGGGCCGATCGCCCAGATCGGCACCCGCGAAGACGATGAAAAGCCCAGGTTCGCCAGCCTGAGGCCGGAACAGAAGCTGGACGAGATTTCCCTGGAGGCGGCGCTGGACCTGTTCAGGCTGCCACGGGATATGGGGGAAACCCCCGAGGGCGAACCCCTGACCGTGGCCATCGGCCGTTTTGGTCCCTATGTCCGCTATGGCGACCAGTTCGTATCCCTCGGCAAGGATCACGATCCGCTCTTTGTGGACCGGGAAACCGTACTGAGACTGGTGTCGGAAAAAAAGGAAAAAGACGCGAACCGCATCATCCTCAATTTCGAGGAAGCCGGAATCCAGGTACTGAACGGCCGCTACGGGCCCTACATCACCAACGGGAACGTCAACGCCAGGGTACCCAGGGATGTGGTCGAGCCCAAGACGCTCACCCTGGAGGATTGCGAGGAGCTTCTGAAGGAAGGCAAGCCCGCGCGGGGCAAGAAAAAGGCGGCCAGGAAGAAAACAGCCGCACGCAAGGCCGCGAAGAAAAAATCCGGGAAGAAGAAAGCGGCCCCGGCCAGGGCGGCAAGAAAGAAACCGGGCGGGAAGCGGACGACAACACTCCCCTGATCAGGGTCCGGACGAACGCATCCGGCGGGAACCACCCGGTGGATGGGAGCCCGGTTGTGATTCACAAAAGCCGCACCCTGCGATCAGAAACACGTTGTCGTCATCCGGCAGGGGTCACATCGATTCAATGGACGGGCGGCGAGGAAAACCGCGCCCGCCTCCATGCCCGGGGTCAAAGTGCGCGTCGAATCGTGTCGATGATCCTGTCCTGGTCGGATGGTTCGAGGTACGGATGCATGGGCAGGCTGAAAACCTCGTCCGCCAGGAGATCGGATACCGGCATGCTGATGCCGTCGCCTACCGCGTTGCTGAACGCGGGCTGCCGGTGCAGGGGGCAGGGATAGTAGACCGCCGAAGGGATGCCCCCGTCATCCAGGGCCTTCCGGATCCGGTCCCTCTCGGCGGAGCGGAGCGTGTACTGGGCCCAGGTCGTGGTACAGTTTGCGGGAATGGCCGGCGTCTTCACCTGATCGGAAAGCCCGAGGGTATATCGCTTCGCAACCTTCTGCCTGGCGGCAATCTCATCATCCAGCACCTTGAGCTTGCATCGCAGAACCGCTGCCTGAATGGTATCCAGCCGGCCGGTGATGCCGGTGCGGACGTTGTCGTACTGGTTGGTGCCCTTGCCATGGAATCGTATGGACCTGAGCACTTCGGCCCGCTCTCCGTCAGCGGTGAAGACCGCACCGCCGTCCCCGTAGCAGCCGAGAGGCTTCGCCGGGAAGAAACTGGTGGCGGCCAGATCACCGAACGTGCCGACCCTGTGACCATCCCTGCTTCCGCCGAAGCTCTGGGCGGCATCCGCCAGCACGAACAGGTCGTGACTCGCGGCAATCCCGGCAATCGCCTCGTAGTCCGCAGGCAACCCGAACAGGTCCACCGGTATGATGCCCCTGAGGTTCATCCTGCCCTGTCGCCTGATCCGCCTGACGGTTTCCTCAAGCCGGTTCACGTCGATGTTGAACGTGGCGGTATCCACATCGACAAAAATCACCTTGGCGCCCAGCAACTGGATCACCTCGGCGGTGGCCACAAACGTGAACGACGGCGCGATCACCGCGTCGCCGGGCCCGATACCGTAACTCATCAGTGACATCAGCAGGGCATCGAAGCCGCTTGCGGCGCTGATCACGTGCTCCACGCCGCAATACCCGGCGAGTTCATCCTCCAGGGCGTATACCTCCGGCCCCATGATGTACTGGCCATGGGTAAATACGGCATCAATCGCGCCACGGATATCGGTTTCGAGGCGTCGGAACTGCGCATCGAGATCCACGAATTTCATGACCGGCGACCTGATGGATTTTGCATGTGCTCCCCCGACTCAGCGGATGTCCAACTGCCAGGACCTGATGGACGGCCTGTCCCGC
Source organism: Candidatus Poriferihabitaceae bacterium (assembly GCA_965213885.1). Lineage (GTDB taxonomy): Bacteria > Pseudomonadota > Gammaproteobacteria > Arenicellales > Poriferihabitantaceae > VYFG01. Next base: position 306,651 of record OZ243919.1, on the reverse strand, counting down.
CCATCACCCGGATACACCAGGGCGGCGACTGCCGGGAAAGGCATTTTGACCTGCACCCCCGCAAGCGAGGCGGACATGCCGCTGGTGTCCGTGTCGGGAAACAGTCCGGCGCGCGGCGTATCGAACCAGCAGGAACCGGGCATGTCAAACAGCGCCACCTGCCCCAGGTTGTAGCGGATGCCGACACCCAGTGCCTTGCCGTAAGCCTCCTTGCGCGTCCAGCAGCACAGCATGGCGTCATTCTGCACCCTCTTCGGCATGGCATTCCATGCAATACGTTCCGCAGCGGTCAGTTTTCTCGCGGCAAGGCAGTCTGCGCTGGTGCGCCGCGGCAGCACCTCGATGTCCACGCCCAGTTCCCGGTCTTTAGCCAGGGCGTAGAGAACCCGGTTCCCCGAAAGGCTGTAATTGAACCTGAGCCGGCCACCGCCATCCAGCAACTCCGGCTTGCCACGGGCACCAAAACCAAAGCGGATGTCGTTCGCGGGAATGCCGGTATACGCCGACAGCAGGAACCGGACGCCCGCACGGCCGCCGAGATACAGCCGGCGTTTCCCGGCATCGACAATCCGCTCTCCACGGCGGATGTCGGCTGCCGCAAGACAGGCGGAAAGCGTATCGCTCAGGGAATCGAGGTCAACAGCCCACAGGTGAATGCCTTCCCGCAGAGAGGCGGTGGCCCGCGGCCGGGGAACAGCAGGTCTCCAGTCCAGGCAGAGCATGCCGACATGATCGCTCAGCGCCGGCTCACTAGACATCAAAGGCAGGTGAGTAGCTGTTCATCTGTGTCAGGGCACTTTCCTCCGTGCTGGTGTCGAGACCCTGGCCCTTTCTCTGCAATATACGGTATTGCAGCCCCTGGCGATCGAACAACGCCGTGCCGCTGTCCAGCCCGAGTTCCACAACCAGTCCCTCACCCGGCATGCTGAAGATGCCCACCAGCCGGGATTTTTCTTGTTTGCGTCTGCTCACGTTGCCACGCTCAGGACAGGAACAGTCGATACACCGGGTTGCCGGTTTCCTCGCGGTAGGCATATCCCAGGTTGCGCAAGAAGACCTTGAATGCCGTCCGACCTTCGGGAGGCACCGAGATTCCGCACAATACCCGTCCGAAATCGGAACCGTGGTTGCGGTAATGGAACAACGTGATATTGAAATCCGATCCCAGCTGGTCAAGAAATTCCCGCAATGCGCCAACACGTTCGGGAATCTCGAAACTGAAGATGCGTTCGTGTTCGAGTCCCGGTGCGCGGCCGCCCACCATGTGCCGCGCATGCACCTTGGCGATTTCGTTATCCGTCAGGTCCAACGTGGGGAAGCCGGCAGATTCAAGCTTGGTGACCAGTTTCCTGATCTCGTCCCTTTCCCTGATCTGGACACCGACAAAGATATGCGCACACTCATCGGTCGAATAACGATAGTTGAATTCGGACACCTGGCGGTTGCCGATGAGGCCGCAGAAGCGCCGGAACGAGCCTGGCCGCTCGGGTATGGTCACCGCGAGGATGGCTTCACGTCGCTCGCCGATTTCGGCACGCTCCGAAATGTGACGCAAACGATCGAAATTGACGTTGGCGCCGGAACACACCGCCACCAGGTTCTTGCCCCGAACCGGACTGCCCCTGTCTTCCTGCTCCTTGAGCCATCGCTTGACACCGGCGATCCCGAGTGCGCCCGACGGTTCCACCAGAGTACGGGTGTCCTCGAAAATGTCCTTGACCGCGGCACAGATTTCGTCCGTATTGACGCGAATGAGCTCGTCCACCATGTCACGGCAGATCCGGAACGTTTCCTTGCCTACCTGTTTGACGGCAACGCCATCGGCAAAGATACCGACCTGTTTCAGTTTCAACCGTCTTCCCGCCTTCACTGACCTGTACATGGCATCGGATTCCTCCGGCTCAACGCCGATAATCCGCACGTCGGGCTGGACCTGCTTGACATAAACCGCCACCCCCGCGATCAGCCCACCACCACCCACCGGCAGGAAGATGGCATCGACGGGGTGAAGGCTCTGCCTGAGGATTTCCATGCCCACGGTTCCCTGACCCGCGATGATGTCGGGGTCGTCAAACGGGGGAATCAACAACCTGTTCTCCTTGCGCGACAGGTTTGCTGCGTATTCTGCCGCACCGTCGAAACTGTCACCAACCAACCGTACTTCCGCACCCCAGCGTTCCACGGCCTCAACCTTCACTGCGGGTGCGGTCTGGGGCATCACCACAATTGCACGGCAGCCCAGCTGATGAGCGCTCATCGCCACACCGATGGCATGGTTGCCGGCGGATGCCGCCACGACGCCGCGGCGGAGCCGGGCTTTGGGAAGGGATGCCATCTTGTTGTAGGCGCCCCGTATCTTGTAGCAAAACACGGGCTGTTGATCTTCGCGCTTCAACAGGATGTGATTGTCCAGGCGGCCCGACAGGAGCCGCGCATGATCGAGCGCCGTTTCACGGGCAACATCGTATACCCGAGCATTGAGGATATCGGTCAGATAGGTATGGGGGGATTTGGGTGTCATGGAAATGCCAATGCAATCCTGGAGGCTCTGCGGACGGAAGCGATCTATGGAAAAACCGGGGATTATATAATCTAATGATTTTCCTTGTGCCTGATTACGTAATTATCACTATGGATTTCGGCCAGACGCCAGTTATTGATTGCTACTATAATCCGTAAGCAGCCGGATTTACTTCATCCAAGGGCCACGCTTGCGCGCGATTGCATTGGATGGCATGATTTCCGTAGTCCTACCCAAGGAACATGGACCATGACCCGCCGCCAGCTCCCGATCGGCATCCAGGACTTCCGCACGATCCGGGAACAGGATTGTTACTACGTCGACAAGACCTCCCATATCCGGCGGCTGGTAGGGCAAGGACGGTATTATTTTCTCTCCCGGCCTCGCCGGTTCGGCAAGAGCCTTCTGGTCGATACCCTGCGGGAACTGTTCGAGGGCAACGAGCCCCTGTTTCGGGGCCTCGACATCCATGAGCACTGGGACTGGTCGGTTGGCCACCCGGTAGTGCGGCTCAGCTTCGGCGGGAAGTACAATGAGCCGGGGGATGTTGAGCGCAGCGTTCTGAATCAGTTGGCGCTCATCGAACACGGGGCGGGGCTTGATTCAGCACAGACTGCCGATGGGGGGCCGGAACGGCTTCAAAACCTGCTCTATCATCTGCACCAAACCACCGGCAGGCAGGTCGTGGTGCTGGTGGACGAATACGACCAGCCGATCCTGGACGTCATCGACAACCCCGAAATGGCCACCGCCAATCGGGACTACCTGAGGGGCTTCTACGGCATCATCAAGGACAGCGCCCGGGACGTCCGCTTCGTCTTCGTCACCGGGGTCAGCATGTTCTCCCGGGTGAGCCTCTTTTCGGGTCTCAACAACCTCCGGAACATCAGTCTCGATCCCCATTACGCCACCATCTGCGGATATACGGACAGGGACCTGGGCGCGGTATTCGCCCCGGAACTCCCCGGGCTCGACCGGGATCAGGTGCGGGAGTGGTACAACGGCTATCACTGGCTCGGCGACGAGAAGCTCTACAACCCGTTCGATCTCCTGCTGCTGTTCGAGACCGGCTCCCCCACCTTCCTGTTCCGGATGATGATGGAGCGGGAGGTCAGTCCGATGGAACTGGAGAACCGTGTCTCTGATGAGGAACTGGTCTCGACCTTCGATGTCGAGAACATCACCGTCGATGCGCTGCTGTTCCAGACCGGATACCTGACGATCACCGCAGAGGAAAGGCGGGGCCCGAGAACCCTGTACACATTGGACTATCCCAACTTCGAGGTGCAGCAGAGCCTGAACGACGGGCTCCTGGGATACGTCACCGGGAAAATTGACGAGACCGCTGATCAGGGCGACGAACTCGGCCGCCTGCTGGTGGCCAATGACTTCGATGGATTCGCGGATCATCTTCGCTCATTCTTCGCCGGTATTCCCTGTCAGTGGCAGGGCGCCAACAGTCCGGCCCGCTACGAGGCCTGGTACGCCGGGATGCTGTACGCCTGTTTCCGGACCATCGGCCTGGACCTTCGGGTGGAGGATTCCTCGGGCCGGGGCCGGGCGGACATGGTGGTGCTCCATGGCCGGCAGGTGTTCGTGTTCGTGTTCAAGATGGCCGGGGGGGAAGGCGGCGGTGATTCGGCGGCCCAATCGGCAATCGATCCGATACCGGCGAAGGGATACGCCGAGAAATACCGGGACCGGGGGGAGCCGGTCCATCTGATCGGCGTGGCGTTCAGCGCGGAGAAGCGGAACCTGGCGGCCGTGAAAGTGCTCCAGGCCTGATATCCTGGATTCAAGGGGTGGTCAATCCACCTGCTGACCGCTCCGGATCGAGGTAGTAGTCCCCGTGAAGTTGACCATCGCTCAGTTCGTATTCGACTTTGACGCCGTTGCCGAGCGTCATCTTTAGCGTATTACCCGTGATGTGCGCCCTCACGCGCACCCACCCCGGGGAGTGGATACGCCAGTTGTCCGCTCTTCCCCATGCGTAGACCGCGCGAAGGTCGCCATCCTTTCCCTCGACCGCCAGACAGCGGGAAAGAATACCGTCCCATTTCGCTTCGCCCCAAACGCCGCAGAAGTCCGAACCCTCGAATGTCTTCATCCCCCCCTTCCCCGGCAGGAGTTTTCACACGGCGTTCAGCCTGCGCAGGGTTTTCCAGGGCGGACAAGGCACCGAGTAAGGGGGGCCGTTTTACTCGTCTTTCTCTGCTCCGAAGATGCCCCAGACGACCTGTTCGGGAGTGGTATCGGTAGCATCCCGCTGGCCGCTGAAAACGCCCGCCGCTTCCTCGGCGTTCGGACCGTAGAAATCACCGACGATATCTCCGGCGAACCCCCGGGGACTGGTCTCTGCCGGATTGGTTGGGTCCGTGTCGCGTCCTTCCCATGTCGTGACAAAGCGCCCTCCGGCTATGTTGCCTTCTGATATGGCAATTGAGGTCGTGTCCGGCAATTCTGACCATTGATTTCCGTTTTCCTGTGTTTCCTGCACCCAAAGGCCGTTGACTTCTCCGGATACCGTAAGATTGTCCAGATCTGCCTCAAGGCCTATTTTGCCCCACACCCCTCTTCGAGCGACTCGCCAGGTTGGATCACCGTCCGCGGGAAATAAACGGCCAAAGAAATTTCCTGTATAGCTGACGGTTCCCATGGGGAGTCCAGCGCCAGTCCTAGCACCGTATACGACCTCTCCCTCGTAGTGTCCGGGTTCATCGTCTTCATAGCCCCAGTAGCCAAAGCTATAGTAATCCTCGTTCAAAGGATTATTGTCGGTACTGAGTGTGGATGGGTCTATGTAGAACTCCCTGTCCCCCACTACAACCAGGTCTTCGTCACTGTAGCCAGCATTGACCTTTTCCGGCGGGAACTCGATTTCATGTTCCTGTCCGTCCACCACGAACACCATTGTAGCGCCGCCGTTTGCATGGTCCGTGATGGAGGATACGTAGGGACTGGACCTGTTCAACAGGGAAATGCTGCCGCCATCGTCTTCCCATATGCGTTTCATGCCCGTGGTCAGGGTTCTGAACGGTGTCCCCTGCATGCTGTCCACCGTGTCGGCTGCGCTTTGTGCGTATACGGGCGCTATGGAACCCTCGCTGAAGGTCGAGGGGATGGTTTGCGTTGTGTTTCCACCCGTATCGCCGTCGGAAGACGGCATCATGCCGTTGTCATCACCATTGCCGCTTCCGCTACCCCCGCCACAGGCGGCCAGCAGCAGGCTCACCAACACGGCGACAAAGGCCGACCGGATCGGTTTCGGTGAACCGTATTTCTGAAGTTTCATCATCTCTCCTCGCATTGGTTCCGCTCATTCGGTTGAATGGAACCAAACCAGCCACACCAGGCCATCCGACAGCACCCGGGCCACCGGCAGGGAGAACCGTTGCCAGCGTCACTCGCGGCGCCTCCGGCGAATTTGACATCGGCTCGGGAGACCAATACATTCCCGGTTACACGGTCAGACGCGGATTCCTGCGCACCGGGTGCAAAGCCTGCAAGGCAGGCCTCCCGCCGGGTGACGGCATTCGATGCTTTGACTCCGTTAGACCGAATTTCCGGAGTCAGACCGGGGCCGGCGATTGATCCGCCCCCGGAATCCCCGCCCGATTCCTTCCTTGCTTCATGGACGACGATGTCGGCATTCCGGTGATCAGTGATTGCCCGCCGCCTTCCGTTGTCCCGCCCGTGCCGGAGCCTGGCCACCGCGCCACGTCTGGCAGACTCTCCGCGGGTGTACCTCGCCGGCATCTCCGGTGATTTCCACCGCCCCGCCTGCTGGAGTTCGACCAGACTCGCGCCGGCGCGTGCCAGGCTGATCGCCGAGCCCACGCGAAGGGAGTGCCCCGAAACCCTTTCCATGCCACTCCCGCAACGCCTGGTCACGATGGAACGGGCGGAGCGGGACGACAGGCGTTCACCCACGGTGCCGCCCTTGCGAACCGAACGGAATACCGCTTTTTCAGTTTCTTCAACTTCTCCATCGGGCCCTTTCCCGATCCCGGCCATCTCCAGCCATGCGTCCAGCACCTCCACGGTGCGTTGGCCGAGATAGCAGGCTGCACCCGCACCCTCCTGATCGGTCTTGGAGCGGCGGATTTGCAGCACGGCGGAACCGTCCGGATCCCGTTCGATGTCTTCCAGGTTCACGGCCACCACCTCGGACACCCGGAGCAGTGCATCGGAGGCCACCGAGACCAGGGCGGCGTCCCGAATCCCCCGCAGGGTTCTTTCCTGCATGGCATGTTCGACCGCACGATCCGCCTCCTCCCACGTGACCCCTGCCACCTGTCCGCGGCCCCGGCCGATGGAACTGCGGCGAATCCCCGCGAGGGTCCTTCCGGTGATGGGCCCGACAGGGTTCTCCATGCCGGACATTCTCGCCCTGAACCGTACCGCGGCCACGGCCAACGCGGCGGTGGAAGCGGACAGCCCCCTGCCGTGGAGATGGGTGATCCAGTCGGCGAGTGCGCCGTCGTCCAGGGACCGGCCATCGAGCCATGCTTCCAGCTTCTCCAATGCACCCCGGTAGGCTCGGCGGGTGTTCGGGGAAATGGAGGCCTGGATCAGAATCGCGGTGGCCGGGCCGGTGACGGTGGATTCGGGATGGAACCGGTCTGTGGCGGGCAGGGCTGCTGCAGTTGAGGCAGGAAGGAAATCGGTCATGGCGGATACGGTTCTGTCTGGCTTTCTCGGAATATTCGGAATCCGCATATCGGAACATGAACCGGGTCCGGGAAAGGGTAAGAAAGGGTGCCCGCCCGAAGCCCGCGCCCTCCCCAGGCCCTTCAGGCCATCGGGCACATGTCGGGTCCGGATCAGGACGGGAAGGCTCCAGCGCATCGCCCGCGACCGCCCGGAAAGTCCGGTGCAGGCCAGGCGGTTCCATTCCCGTATCCCATTGGCCCGTTGACCATCCGGAAACCCCGTGATGGCTTCGCCCGGACCTGATCGCCCTTGCCATTGCCCTTCAATGGAAGACGGAGAAGAGCATTGACCGGGTATGAAACGAACCACCAGGCCTCCCGCTTCATTGTCCCGGCAATGACTCCACCGGAATTTGATCATGGCGGACCTGGAAATCGTTAGTGATATGAAGTGGATTGGGATTTCCCGGCAATCATCACTGGATTGCCGGGGATTTTCTTGGGCCTGCCTGATGCGGTACCCACGGAACGCCTTGTCCTTTTCCGATTCTTGTTTCGCTTTCAGTGGCCATGCTGGCTGGAATCGTTCTGGATATCACCCGGGTAATACCGTCCCAAGAGTTCGGGGAGCCGGACATTACATAACACGGTATCCAATCCACACTGAATACTTCGAGGCTGGTTTCCTCACGATGACCATCGGCAACGGAACCTGTCCGATGCGCATGAAACGACCTCGCCCGGTTCCTCCCGACGGGATCCGAATGAGCCGGGAGAGCGAGACCACCGTCTTCGAATACTTCGATCCATCCATACAAATCGTCTGCCTGAAGATCGGCCCTGCGTGCGCGCCGATGATCGACGCGGAGGTTTTCGAACGGTTCGACTCAATGCAGGAAGCGCGGAGCGCTCGTCTGCATCGACGACGTGGAGCTCGACATGACTGAAGTCGGACGGCTGCTCACGGTACTCCCTGGTTTCGGGATTCGCATCGCGTTCGTCGACGAGGACGATATCGAAGACCGGCCGGAGATCGTGGTGAAGGAGCCGGATAAATCGGGGCTATGACGATCAATCCCGGGGAGGGAAATCGTAAACAGCATCCTTCCATCCATTGCCGGCAGTCACATCGGCGGGCCGGGTTCGATGTCCGGGACTTACCGGTCCAGGTACCGCTTTGCGTCCCGCCGTTCCTCGATGCACTTGCGGTATTTCCAGGCTCGATGCAGGAACCGGGGCAAACCTCCCTCCACGGTCGGGTCCAGCATCTCCAGCAGACCGAGAGGCCTCAGATCGGGTGGACTCATGGTCCACACCCTTTCCGGCACCCGGACAAGCGGACCCGGAAGACGGATGATCTCTCCGTTCTTCCGGTTCCGAATATCCAGTGCAAGACCGATTTCGTCGTCCGGGCCGTCCACTCCCAGGTCGGCCGCATCGAAACCGAGGTCCGGGCCTTCGTGATAAAACTTCTCCGCGCCATCGGCTTCCTCGTCAGGTTCCAGGAACGTGATCCAATCCGCCGTGCCGGCCTCCCCGGTACGAAAAGATTGCAGTCCTTTCCCATGACTGAGGAAACTGCCGATTTCGGGGCCTTCCAGTTCCGAGGAGGCGCTGTTCGCGAGCAGCCGGATCGTGTAGGGCGCATTCCGCCATGCCCTGCCACCGTCGATCTTCAGCCGTTGCAGCCGCACGTCGATCCGTACCGCCTCTCCCCCCTCGGCCGGATAGCCCGCCAGAACCACCACCACCGCACGTGCGCGCCCGTCGGATGATTCCATCCGGGCATAGGCCCTGACCCGGTGGGGCTCCTCGTCCGCGCACTTTTGCTCGAATCCGATGCGCCCTTCCGGAGGGTGGAGTGCGGGATCCGAACCAGACCCGGCCGGTTCCGTCGCACAGGCGCCGCTGGCCATCAACAGTGCGGCAATCGCCGCAGACCTCCACATTGCTTTCATTGGGTATCAGAACGTACGGCGATAGCGGACCAGCACCACGGCTTCCCGCTCCCCCCGGACATGTCCCGCATCGCGCGAGACGACGCCGGCCACGTGGGCCTCGCCACCCGCCCAAGGGCGGAAATGAGACAGTTCCAGGTCGAGCTGGCGGCCCGAGGGTTCCAGGTCCACGGCGGTCTGCCCGGCCTCGACCCGCCCGTCGGGGGTCCGGCCCGACACCCACCGGAGATTCGCACGCCCGGACTCCACCCGCAGGGGCTGGGAAAGCCGGATGCCCGTGCGGCCCCCGGCCCTGTCCGACCCCTTCCCCACCAGGCCGAGCGAGAATGACCCGCTCCACAGTCCGGAGATATCCTGGATCATGCCATGACGGCCCATCCCGGTCTCGCTCAGCCCGGCATGGGCGTCGGCGAGAAAATGCCAGCCGGCGCCGAGGGGATGGTGAACCGACAACCCCGCCACGCCGGTGTCCGAAGCCGGTTCGCCGAAGGCTCCGCCGGACCGGCTGCCCGCAACACCGCCCGATTCGGCGAGCAGCCCGCCCTGGATGGCGTATCCCGTCCCGCCCGGACTGCCAAACCGATACTCCGCAAGGAAGCCCAGGGTCTTTCCGCCACCGGGGTCGGTCCGGTGGCCAGCCTGCTCCGTGCCGTGGAAGGCGGCGATGCGGAACGTTCCGGATCCGGCGGACTTCGCCATGCCGATACTGAAACCGTCCCGGGCGAAGCCAGGCCAGGGATTCGCAAAGGCCACCTCATCGGTGAACATGCCCGGTTCGATCAAACCGATCAATCCGGTGCCGCGGCCCACCGCGCCATCTGCGTACGGCCCGAAATGCCACCCCGGGTGATCCCGGTACCCGAACCACAGCCTTCCACCTCCCGTGTCATGCATCAGCGAGAATGATCCTGGCACGCCGGGAACCAGGCCGCCGCTGGCAACTGGGAAATCCGGACCGGTGCCGGCGGTCCGCAATCCCGGAGCCGCATCGATCCGCAGCCGGATTTCCGTCTTTCTCCGGTTTCCTGCATCCCCCGTGCGCCAACCGACGCCGCGGGGATCCCGGCCCAGCGCCCGAAGGCGGTCTTCCGGGCGCAGCCTTCCCTGGAAGCTCGGCTGCAGAAAATCCCCCAAGGGGCGGAAGAATGGCGCATCGAGTTCGTCGAAGCTTGCAACCTCGATCGAAGACAATCCCCGAGCCGGGGCATCGCCAAAGGCGGCCCCGGGCCGGAACACGCTCCGGCGGGCCGGGGCGGACGGGCCCGACAGCGAGTCCCCGGTCAGCAAGCGCGTCCCACCCACCGGCCGCGTCGCCGCCTCCAGGTCCAGAAACCCACGGCCGTACACACCGGCATCCGCATACGCCCCCGTCCGATCCGCCGTCGCCAGGAGGCGCAGTACGATTCCGTCGGTGCCGAGTTGGCCCCGGTAGTGCTGAGCCAGCAGGCCGATCCCACCGGTCACGAACGGCGCGGCCGAGGACGTCCCGGCCTCCCGGATGCTCCGGTAGCATTCTCTCGTGCCGTCCGGACAGTAGAATCCCGGCACGGGACCGACGATGTCCACACCCGGCGCAGCCAGACAGAATTCACGGGCGATGCCGCAGCGATTGGAGAAGTCCGCGATCATGCCCTCCGGATCCGTGGCCACAACCGCGAGGGAATGGCCGCGAAGTTCCGGAATCCGTGCCGGGAGCCCGGCGACGACCTCCACCGAGCTGCCCGATTCCACGGACCCGTCATCGTTGATTTCCCCCCGGGCGTTGCCGGCGGCCCAAACGTAGACCGTGCGGTCGCCCACCGGGGTGTCCGCCTGGGCAATAGCCTCGATCACGTTCGGAAAGCGCCGGTGCAATTCTTCAGAAGTGAACGCCTCGATGTTCCCGGGAAGCCCGAAACTGGCGTTGACAGCCGTCACCCGTCCGTTCAACCGGGCGAAGGCCTCCGCAAACTGTTCCTCGAGGCGGCCCTCGAGGTCGCGGATCGTCTCCACGAGGTCCCGAATCTGCTCGGCTGTGGGGTTTTCGTCGGGAAGTATGTCCTCGATGATCCCGTCAAGGCCGCGGAAGCCGACCGAGATCACCCGGGCGTCGAATGCGACGCCGTGAACGGCGTCATCGTTCACCGCATCCCCATTGGGGTTCCCTTTCCGGCTCGCCGCCATGATCCCGCCCACAAACGTCCCGTGGCCGAGGTCGCTGGCGCAGGATCCGTCCGGAGCCACTTGAGGACATTCGGAAAAGTCGGGGTCGTAGCCATCCAGGTTCCGCGACTCCAGCCTGCCCGCGAACTTCGGATGCCCTGGGTCGATGCCGCTGTCGACGATACCGAGCGTGACCCCCTTCCCGGTTGCGCCGCGCGCATAGGCATGATCCGCTCCGATCCGGGACAGCCCGTACTGGTTGCGGAACTCCGGGTGCCCGGCATATTCCAGGCGCAGGGTCTCTTCGGAAATTTCTTCTGCTCCGGGGTCCTGCGACCCGGGCATCTTCGGCTGCAGGGTCGCCTCTTCAGGCCCCACGGCATGGCTGCCGCTACCACAGCCCGATACGGCGAGCGCAAGGACAACCGCCATTGTCAGATCCCGCAACATGTGCATGGTTTGCCCCCGACTGTCAGGTGAAGCGAAGTCGACAGGTATGATAGGTTGACCGGGATGCAGTTGGCAATTCGGCCGGGTATCGGGCCAGGACTTTCCAAAAATCCTCCCATGACTTTGGTCTTTGGTCTGACTATTCAGTAGTAATGGAATGACTGTGGTAAGAAGGCATCATGGAGATGGCGGATGCTTACGAAGGAGGAAATTGCTGCGTGACGTTGAGGTCCGCCCTGTGCGGGACGCAGCGGAACGTCAACGTTGGGATCGTCTGGTATCGGCGCATCATGATCTTCCGTTCCGGGGTCTGTGCGGTCATTCGCCTCGTCATGTTGCGGTGCACGGGGATCGTCGGGTTGCGCTGCTTGGCTGGACGGCCGAAGCCTTCAAGGTCGGCGCCCGAGATCGCTGGATCGACTGGATCGGCGATCGTCAGTTCCGGCGCCTGAAGCGGATTGCGAACAACGCCGATTCGTGGTTCTGGCGGACAAGGGGAGGGGACGGAATCTGGCGTCCCGGGTACTGGGCCTGTGGCGGTTGTCCGGATGAAGGGCTGGTTCCCGTACCTGCCGCCGGCCAATCGCCATTACGCCGCCCGTCCCCAGGAAGCCAGACGCTATCCTCACCCCTGGCTGATCACCACCGACGGACCGTCCGAACCCGGCGCATCGCGGGTCCGGTAGGGCTACTGCAGTCTGCCGGTGGGCAACATCCCTCACGGACGCCATATCGCCGATGCCATGGCCTGCTCGAAGGCCGAATCCCTCCCGGGAAAGCCCTTGCGCCGGAAAGAGCCCTGATGGCCATGCCTCTCATGCCGCCGGATCAGGGTTCACGAAATCCAATTCTTTTGGATGGTCCTGGGTATCGGGCAGACTGCGATGGCCGATGGAGGGTCGAAGGGGAATGCGCAGTCAACGGCACTCCACCACCTGGCCTGTATCTGTATCCGTATCGCCATCTATCGGGACTGTCCCTATTGTAAGGGGGTCCCCAGGATCCGCTCCGGTACGCCCCGGCCAGAAAGACCATGAGGTCCATTACAGACCTGGTCAGGCCTGCCCGGTACGCATCATCTCCGCCGACGGCCGCCGCCATCCGGTGGTCGATGTCGGCAACCAGGTCGCCGTCCGCGTCTATCAGGCCGAGATCGGCCACGATCTCCGCGAACCGCCGTTCGATCCGCTCCACATCCACCATCTTCGAAAACTTCGCAACCAGACTTTCAACCTCACGGCATCGGCCCGGATGATCACCGGAAAAACGCCGACCATGTCGGGGGCATTCTGCAGCCTGGCACACTGATGCGCTACTCTCCCCGGCCATTTCCGCCTCCGGATCGCCGAAGGTTCGCTGGAGCCGTCCCGAGTTTCCTGAAGCTTGGTTGCTGATCGATTACAGGCTGTGGCCAGGCAGGATCAGTATACGATTTGCGCGCAGGGCGTAATTACAGGATAATCGCGCCGCACGCAGGCGGCAAGTGATCGAGGTGCTGGCCGGTAGGTTTTCACCGGCACCGCAAATGTTCATGAACATAATATACGTCGAATCACATGAATCCACTGTCAGGAGGTGAGATGTTCGGCAACAAGAATAACGAGAAGAACAACGAACCGGCGGTTGCCATCGGACGATTCAGCAGATTCCCTTGTGCGTCGGCTTCGGGCCCGTCAACGACCTCAGGGTTGACAGTGGGTGTTGACGGCTTTCGGATAATGCTGCCGAGCCGAGCCGAGCCGAGCCGAGCCGAGCCGAGCCGAGCCGAGCCGAGCCGAGCCGAGCCGAGCCGAGCCGAGCCGAGCCGAGCCGAGCCGAGCCGAGCCGAGCCGAGCCGAGCCGAGCCGAGCCGAGCCGCCCTGTTTACGCCTTACATGGCTTCGCCGCCTAGTGCTTTTATCCTCTCTGTTTGGGACTAACCCTTCCGCCGGTTGCGCGCTCGCCGGCATCCACCGTCTGCGGCGTAACCTTGCCGCCGTACTGCTCGGCCTGCCCCTGCTGCTCGGCCTTGTCGCTCCGAACGAGGCACACGCGCAAACGAGCTGCAACGTCTCGAATGCCAAAACGCAAACGACGAACGCCTACAACCATCACCGTAACAACGGGAATGAGCCGACCGCGACGGCGGCCTACCGCGCGCTGATCACGTTTGAGTTAGAGTTTGGCGGCAGCCGTCCGGCGTGGAGCGGCACCCAAATTTCGGGTCCCGCGCCAACCACCCCGATTTCGGAGGCTGAACTTCGGACCTTTCTCACCGGCCGGGGCGACACTTGGGGCGGCTGGAACCCGGTCTACACCGCGCTCAATTGCCTGGAAGCGCCTCTCCAGATGAGGAACGCAACGCTGCACATTGCCGAGTTCGGCAATCACAAAGACAATGGCGGCGTAAGAGTCTTGGTGGAAATCGGCGACGGGGCCAAGCTGGCGGGCCACGCCCGCACCATCAACTACACCGTCGACGACAATGTGAGCCGCGACGACAAGGACTACACCATTGACGGCTGCACATCCTTGACCTGCAGCGTGAAACTGCCCGCGAACCGCCATACCGCCGTGATCACCATCTTCGTGAACGATGATGGCATCGACGAGGATGACGAGACCATCGTCATTACGCTGAAAGACGGCAGCGGTTACACGCTGAATGATGACAAGAAAACGACCACGATAACGATTCGCGACGACGACACCCGCGGCCTGACGTTCCATCGAAGATGGGCAGACGTGAAAGAAGGCGGCAGCGAGGATGACCTCACGCTGAAGCTGTCATCGCAGCCGACCGCCATGGTGACGGTCAATATTGCCTCCGACAACCCGGATGTGACGGTCAGTCCGACCTCGCTCACCTTCAACCCCAGCGGCGATACCAAGCGGTGGGACAGACCACAGATGATAACGGTCTCGGCCGCACATGACGATGATGCGGTGAATGATACGGCCACCCTGACCTATACCACCTCGGGCGGAGACTACGGCGGTGCCAATGCGCTGAGCATCGAGCGGCCGGTTAGCGTCGACGACGACGACACCGCCGACCCGACCACGCCCCAGTTGCCCCGGATCAGTCTCACCGGCGGGCCCGCAGTAACGGAAGGCACGGCCGCCAGCTTCACGGTCAATGCGGACCGGGCACCAACCTCCAGTCTCACGATCAACCTTGAGGTTTCTGAGTTCTCGAACGGCGACTTCGTGGCCGCGAACCAGGAAGGCGTCAGGACCGTGACCCTGAATGCGGGTGCGACCTCTACCACCTTTACCGTGTCCACGGTGGACGACAACGCCGACGAGGACGACGGCGCTGTGCAGGTGTTCGTGAACGACGGCACCGGCTACAGCGCCGACCAAGGAACCGCGGTCACGGTCCGCGACAACGACGACCCGATTCCTGGGGCGTTCTTCTACTTGACGTCCTCGAACACGGCCGAGAGCGGCGGCCCGCACCGTGTGCGGGTGGATCTCAGCGGGCCGGCGCCTCCGGGAGGCCTGACGCTCCGCTACAATATTTCCGGCACTGCAGCCGCGGGCAGCGGCAACGACTTCACTATCCAGAACTCCGGCATGCTGAGCATCACGGCCGGGGATTCCTCCGCGACCATCCCCGTTGCCATCAACGATGACAGCGCCGCCGAGAACGCCGAGACGGTGATCCTGACTCTCATCGGCGGCACCGGCTACACGGTGGACAGCCCGAGCATCCACACCCTGACGATCGAGGACAATGACAGCACATCGGCACAGTCCTCGGTGTCCTTCGCCTTCGCGTCATCGAGCGCGGCCGAGGACGCCGGCACGCGCAATGTGACGGTCAACATCTCCCCGGCGCCTTCGGGCGGCCTGACGCTTTCCTACAGCGTCACCGGAACGGCCACAGCGGGAAGCAGCAACGACTTCACCATCCAGAACTCCGGCACGCTGTCGGTCGCGGCCGGGGCGACCTCCGCGACCATCCCGGTGGCCATCAATGACGACAGCACCCAGGAAAACGCCGAGACCGTCATCCTGACCCTCAATAGCGACTCGGGTTACACGGTGGGCAGTCCGAGCGTACATACCCTGACCATTACCGACAATGATGGCGCCGGTCAGGCAACCCTGTCGCTCAGCGGGCCCGCCAGCACCAATGAGGGTGATTCGGGCACGTCCGACAAGTACTTCACGGTGAGTCTGTCGGGGGCACCGTCGAGATTCGTGTCCTGGCAACTCTGCTTCACCGGCACCGCGACCATCGACGCCTCGGGCGGTGGAACCATACCGGCCAACGCCGACTACCAGGCCATTTCCGGCCAGACACCGATAGACCTGAGCGGCAGGAGTCCAGTGTGTACGAGTCGGTCTTTCAGCCCACCCTTCAACTCCCTTACGAACACCGACTTAGGTGTCCGGATCAAGGGCGACACCGATTCCGAGTCCAACGAGACGGTGGTTGTGACGCTGAGTATCGACGACGGGCCTACCGACGTCGTTCTGGGGACGTCCACGGTGACCTATACGATCCAAAATGATGACAACGCTCCGATCCGCAACGATGACAACGATCCGCCACCGACACAGTCCACAGCATCTTTCGCTACCGGAACGTCGAGCGCGGCCGAGAGCGCAGGCACGCGCAATGTGACGGTCAACCTTTCTTCGGCTGCACCTTCGGGCGGCCTCACACTCGGTTACAGTGTTGGCGGCACCGCGACGCCGGGCAGGGGCAACGATTACACCATCCAGAGCTTCGGTTCGCTGACGATCGCGGCAGGGGCGATCTCCGCGATCATCCCGGTGGTCATCAATGACGACAGTGCTACCGAAAGCGCCGAGACGGTCACCCTGACCCTCACCGGAGGCACGGGCTATACACTCGGCAGTCCCAGTGCCCATACGCTCACCATCACCGACAACGACGTTCCGGATCCGGAAGGAGGCGGTACGGGCCAAAGTGTAGTGGACAACACTGATGGAGGCAGCCCAGATCCAGATACAACCGCAGGCCCAAGCCAGAATCCAAACCCAGCCCCGGACACCACTCCCCTGGTGCCGATCCTCCCGAGCATCACAATCAGCGCAAAGTCCATCTCCGTGGAGGAGGGCACCCCCGCAGGCTTTACCGTTTCGGCAAGCCAAGCCCCCACCTCGGCCCTGACGATCCACCTGCGTGTCAATGAAACCACCGCCGACGGCCAGGACTATATCGACACCACCGATGAAGGTCCCCGGACGATTACTCTTGATGCCGGGACGACCTCCATGAGCTATACCGTTCCTACGGTAGACGATACCACCGAAGAACCTGAGGGACGTCTGATCGTCACGGTGGAGCCGGAAGAGGGATACACGGTATCCGCGACAGCGGGATCGGCCGCTGTCGCGATGCTGGATAACGACGATCCGGTATACACGATAGCGTTCACGACAGCCGCAGGCCGTGTGGAGGAAGGGAACGTCCACGAGGTGACGGTCCGGGTGGACCCGGTTCCATTTGAAGGGACGGTGGAAACGGAAGAAGGAGAGTCAGAAGAGGCACTGGTTGTGCGGTATACCCTGTCGGGCACTGCAGACCCGGAACGGGACTATGCAATCAGGAATCCGGGGATGGTGACGGTGCCAGCGGGAGAAGCCACGGCCGTCATCCGGGTAACGGCCCTGTCCGACGGAGAAGCCGAAGCCCCCGAGACCGTGATCTTTTCTCTTCTCGGGGGACAGGATCAGGTGCCGGGAGAACATGCAAGACATGTGTTGACGATCGTCGACGGAGACGATCCGGATCCGGGTCTGCCGGTAGCTGAAGATATCAAACCCCGGGCTGGGGAGGCATCGCTGGTTCGGTTCGGGCGTTCGGTGACGGACGGGGTATTGGGCCGGGTGCTGGGCCGGGTGGAGTCGCTGGACGGGAGTCTGGTCCCGGGGATGACGGCCAGCCTGGCGGGTGCCTCGGTCAATCTGATGTCCGGTACGGCAGAAGACGGGAAGGAAAAGCGGGACATGACGGAAACCCTGAAAGGAGCGGCTGCGGATGACGAAGGAACGGTAAGAAACGTGGGAGAGCGTGAGCTGATTCTGGGGACGGGATTCAGCCTGTCGGGCCATCTCGGCGACGGCTGGATGCTGGGCCTTTGGGGTGGCGGTTCCCTGGGAAGTTATGAAGGCCGTGATGGGACCAGTGGTGGAGATGGGATGGATGTGAACGGGGATGTGCTGTCCCTGCATCTGGGCTATGACATTTCGGGAGCCACCCAGGGTGATGGCAAGAGCGGCGAAAAATGGCTGGCCGGGGTGATGATGTCGCGTCACGACGGGGATGGCGGCTGGGGGCACGGAAATGCCTCGGGAGAAGCCGAGAACAGCCTGACGACGCTGGTCCCCTACGGTGCGGTAGACGTTTCGGAGGATCTGCGGCTGTGGAGTTCGGTAGGCTGGGGACAAGGCCGCCAGAGCCTTGATGACGGTCACGAGAGCAGCAGGAAAGACACGGAATGGCGGATGTTGGCGGGGGGATTCCGTCGGGACCTCGATTGGTTTGCCGAGGAATCAGACGGGTTCATTCCGCTGATTCCTGGGCTGGCACTGTCGCTGAACGGGGATATCCGCAGTACCCGGGTTTCAGGTTTCGCATCCAGCGGGAGAGCCACCCGGATGAGGCTGGGGCTTGAGGGAAGCGTTGTCCGGGAACTGGAAGATGGAAGAATCGCCCGTCCGTGGCTGGAGGTCGGAGTCCGCAGAGACGGAGGAGACGCGGAGACGGGGACCGGGGTAGAGGTTGGCGGCGGAGTGCGGCTGCAGGACGCCGCCGGTCTGGAGGTGCTGCTGGAGGGCCGGACGGTGGCGATGCATGGTGAGAGCGACTACCGTGACCATGGAATTTCCGTGTCGGTGGACTGGGATTCGGCGCCGGAGACGAGGCGCGGTCTGACCGCCCGCCTTGGTGTGGACCTGGGGGGTGGGTTGGCTTCCCCCCTGGACGCCAATACCTTTTCCGGCCTCTCCAGCAACGGTTCAACTGAAACTGAACAAATGTGGAGGGGAGAGGTTGCTTATGGATGGCGCGCGCATCCGGGCGGGCTTTTGGGGAGTCCTTATCTGTCGCTGACGGGTGACGGGAAGCTGGAAAGAATCCGTGCGGGTTACCGGGCTGGATCCGGCCTCCGTTTCGGGGGCGGACCGGAACTGGACCTGTACACCCTGGTTGACCGGGAAGATGATGTGGATGGGTCCGGGGGCTTGGGGGCGGGGCTGGAGTTCCGGTGGCACTGGTAGCTTCCCCGGCAATCCGGGGGCATCCGGGAGTCAGTTCGGTCAATCCCGCCTGAGCCGTTGGGGCCTTCAGGAATGCGCTGGCACCCCGCCGCGATTGACAAGCGCAGATTGCGAACCCCAATCCCCTTGTGAAGATACGGAGCCGGATCGGGCTGCCCTTCGCGGTGATGATGGCCATGGCGCTGGCCAGCTTCAACGAGGGACAGGAAGAACGGATGCGTCCCCTGGTCAGGCCGTTCCCGCTGGCGGATACCGGGTAGGCCCGATCGATTCCACGCGGTTTCCGGATGGCCTTCGGCTGGCCGGGGCCTCCCATCACCTGCCCGTTGACGAATGGTCGGTTTCCTGCCTCGAAGCACCGGAAAGCCGCCGGAAACGAAGCCGGATCACCCCCAATCATGTATCCTTCGAAATCGTGTCATGGAGGATACAGTTGCCCCTGTTTTCGATCCACCATCCCCGGATCTGAAAAACTTCACAACGCAAGTCCCTCGGAGTGGAAGGCGCGAGGGGAGGGTTGCCTTGAATATGCAGAACCAAGTAAAATCAGCGGGATGGATTGTTATATTTGACTGTTATAATGATCGATTTTTGTGAACCGCTTACCAAACCTTGTAGTTGGTATTTATTATTTTATTGAACTGATTTACGTAGTGGAGAATGCAAATGATTAAATCAGCAGAAGAGATGCAATCTCACTTGGTCGAAAAAGCAGGGCAAGATGCCGAATTTCGTAGCCAATTGCTTTCCGATCCCAAGAGTGTTTTCACGCAGGAATTCGGTATCGAGATTCCTGACTCCATCAACGTTCACGTGCATCAGAACGACCTGCAGCATGTGCATATTTCGTTGCCGCCCCAGTCTGAAATGACCGAGGAGCAACTCGAAGCGGTTTCTGCCGGTCTTTGCTGCTGCGGAGTCTGAACGAAGTGATGCTGCACCCCGTACGCTGGCAAGCCAGCGTACGGGGTGGGTAGGCCGAAATTTAAGAATTCCGCTTGGGGGATGCGAAACATCCCCCAAGCGGTTTTTTGTTTCTGGACGATCTCCGAGCTATCTGAATCCCGACTGTTGACATTTTGTGGTTTTGGCCATGGTTCGCGAATCGTTTAACAACTCCCGGGCCTTTGAATCCCGATTCGCAGAGTGGGTGATTGCAACCCGCTGGGCGATTATTGTCGCGACTCTATTCCTGGTTGGGATAGCGGCAGTCGGCATTCTTTCTCTCACGCTTTCAACGAATTACCGCATTTTCTTTGATCAGGACAACCCTCAGCTCCTGGCACTTGAATCGCTTGAAAGCACCTACGGGAAAAATGATAGCGTCCTTTTCATGGTCGTTCCGGACAATGGCGACGCCCTGTCCGAGCAAGCTCTGACCGCGACGGCGTGGCTCACCGAGAACGCATGGCAAACGCCATTTTCGATACGAGTTGATTCCATTACGAATTTCCAGCAAACAACCGCGGACGGCGACACACTGTTGGTCCGCGACCTGGTGGACCCGACGACACTGTCCAACGAGCAAAAACGTTCGGAAGCTCGAGTTACTGCCCTGGCCGACCCCAGACTTGCCGGTAGATTGCTGGCTCATGATGGCAGCGTAAGCGCAGTCCTGGTTACCGTTGCCTTGCCGGAAGACGACCAGACGGCCAGAATTCCCGAGATTGCGAAATTCGCCCAGGACCTTGCTGACGAGGCAGAAACCAGTTTTCCCGGAATTGATTTCCGCCTGGTTGGAACGGTGATGATCAATCATGTATTTACGGAAGCGTCCATTTCCAGCCAGAAGATCTTTCTGCCGGCAAGCCTGGCAGTCATGGCACTGGTACTTGTTGTTTTGACCCGGGGGCTAGCAGGTATGGTTGCTACCGGAATCGTCATGGTCTTGTCCGTTGTCGTTTCCATGGGGCTCGGCGGCTGGATCGGTTTGCCGTTTTCTCCGCCCGTGGCACCGGCACCCACGATCGTGCTCATGATTGTTGTGGCCAACACGGTGCACCTGCTTGTTACCCTGCAACAGCGAATGCTTGCCGGGGATTCGAAATCTGTGGCCATCATGGAGTCCGTCCGGGTCAACCTTTTCCCGGTCTTTCTTGCCAGCCTGACGACGACACTCGGCTTTCTTTCGATGAACTTTGCGGAGGTGCCACCACACCGCCATCTTGGCAACTTCGTTGCATTTGGTATCGCTGCCTCGTTCATCCTTTCGGTTACATTCCTGCCGGCACTGCTCTCGCTGTTGCCTATGCGTGCACCGGCAGCCACCAGGAATCTCGACCCCCTGATGACAAGGATCGCAGAATTCGTCATACGGCGCCAAAAAGCCCTGCTGCTTGGCTCGATGGCAGTAGTCTTCGCGTTCGCGGCGGCTATTCCACGCAACGAATTGAACGATGTTCTGGCGCATTTCTTCGATGAACGTGTTGAATTCCGACAGGATCTCGACTTTCTGGATGAACATCTGGGCGGGAATACCGTGCTTGAATATTCCCTTGACTCGCCGGAGACCATTGCAGAGCCCGCATTTCTGTCGGACGTGTCCGCTTTTGCTGGATGGTTCCGGATGCAGCCGGAGGTTCGACATGTGGCGGTCATTACAGATACGTTCCAACAGATCAACAGGAGCATGCATGGGGATGCTCCGGATACATACCGGTTGCCCGATAGCCTTGAACTGGCATCGCAATACCTTTTGCTTTACGAAATGTCCCTTCCCTTCGGCCTTGATCTCAACAACCAGATCAGTTTCGACAAATCGTCTACGCGAATGACCGTGACCACCGAGACCCTCTCTTCGCGGAACGTTCTGGCACTGAACAAGCGAGCAGAGGAATGGTTGGACAGTAACACGACTCATATTGCTGGGACTGTCGGTACGGGGCCAGCACTATTGTTCGCACACATTGGTCAGCGCAGCATAAAGTCAATGCTGCTTGGGACTGTAATCATACTTTGCGGTATTTCTGCAATACTTCTGGCCGCCTTTCGTTCTTTTCGTCTGGGACTCGTGAGTCTTGTGCCAAATTTTGTTCCTGCGGTCGTCGGATTCGGGATCTGGGGACTGACGGTGGGAGAAATAGGTGCATCGCTGTCTGTGGTCGTTGCCATGACGATCGGGATCGTTGTGGACGATACAGTCCATTTCCTCAGTAAATACCGGCGGGCGCGCCAAGAGTTTGACTATACCCCTGAAGAGGCCGTGACCTATGCTTTCCAGACCGCTGGGCGTGCAGTCTTCACTACCACAACCGTATTGGTGGCTGGTTTCCTGATCCTGCTGTTTGCCCCGTTCGTCCCTACCGCACAAGTTGGACTGCTCACTGCCCTGATAGTCGGATTTGCACTGATCTGTGATTTCCTGCTCCTTCCACCCCTGCTAATCGTTATGGAGCGACATACCCGATCCTCCCGGGCAGCCAAGGGATTCGCCAGCCAATCCGAATAGATCCCAGCTGGTTTGTAATATGCTGTCCACTGAACGCTTGTTCTTCCCCCACGTTGTGTCCATGGTATTTTGTGAACCGACTGGGGGCCATTGAAACGGGGATTTCGTCTTGTCTGCCAGAATCAATATCCGACCAGCGAGATGCATCCATGCGTTGTGAACCCTCGGAATTGAGTTCCAGGGTCTTCCCGGAATGTAACTACTCAGACCCTACGGCCGAGGATTGTTGTTTTGCGGCCATGCACCCTATTTGTGGGTGCGGGCCTTGCATTGCTTTGTGAAGAGGTGGACGGCATCATCGGCAAGGATGATCTGGACAGCGACGAGGAGATGGTCTCGGGGAATCGCCATTGAGCGGAGGTCACTCGAGATCCGGCAGCAGGCTGGCCGGATCCAGCCAACCCTGAAGATTGGCCAGTACGCGAAACTGGCGAACCTTGGTGCGACCCATCAGACCGGCCCTGGCGATGGCGCGGTCGGAATCCCCTTGGCGCATACGAACCAGCGCCGCTCTGTACTCAAACATCTCAACCTTCTGTTGCTCATGGTTTCCTCGCAAAAGGTCACGAGGATACCCGGTTGACAAGGTTCGAAACCGGTTGCCGTTTACACCCTGAAAGGTCTCTCAGGTGGCTCCATTGCGTGATCACAGGGTGGCTCCAAATAGGTGGTTATTTGCAGTAAACTCGGGCTAGCTCTTTAGGGAACAGCATAATGCATTTCTCAAATTAGGTTTTGGCAATATAGGGGATTCACCGGGCCACTTCAGATTTTCAGAGTATTTACTATGGACGCAGTAGCAGTTTCTACGAGCCGAGCGGTTGAACCGTCACTACGGAATGCGTTCCCGTATTTTTTACCGATCGCCGTCTTTCCTCTGATCTTCGCTGCCGCCATGTACGGCGGTTGGTGGATTGCGGGCCCGTTCGCCTTTTTCATGATCGTTGGTCCGCTGGATCTTGCCTTCGGCCCGGACGGGCGGAACATGGACCCCAAGACGACGCCGGAACTCCGTCTGATCTGGTACAAACTGTCTGTCTGGCTATGGGCAATACTCTGGCCGGCGGCTTTTGTATTCACTCTCTGGCAAATATTTATTGTTGGGCATCTGGCCACTTGGGAAGGTGCACTGATGGCGCTTGTGCTGGCGGTGGAAGGTCAGGGTGTTTTCATTGTCGGGCATGAACTGATTCACCGGCGCACGACCTGGGAGCGATACGTTGGCGAATTCCTCCTTGCTTCCGCTTCGTATCCGCACTATGCCACGGAGCATTTTTATGTACACCACGCCTATGTCGGCACGCCGAAGGACGTGGGTTCCGCACCCAAGGGGCAAAGTTTCTGGCGATATTTCCCCCGCGAACTTGCAAGCAACATTCTCAGTGCCTGGAGGGTGGAACGGGGGCGGATGGCTCACCGACAATTACCCATAGCACATTACAGCAATCCCTTCTGGCGGTACGGTCTTGAAACCGCCGCCTGGTACGTGTTTGTCTATTGGATGGGAGGATGGTGGTCCGTATTGATCTACATGATCCTGTGTCTCGGAATCGTTTTCTCGATGAAAATCAGCAACTACCTCCAACATTACGGCCTGCGCCGGACACGCCTGCCCAATGGTCGATTCGAAAGGGTCGGTCTCCGGCATTCATGGGGTGCTGATTACAAGTTCAGCAACTGGATGTTTTTCAATATGCAGCGTCATCCCGACCACCATGTCTCGGCGGGTAGACGCTACCCGCTGCTACAGCATCACGGAACCGACGAATGCCCCCTGCTTCCGAAAAGCTACGGTGAGATGTTCGGTTTGGCCCTGCGCCCGAAACGCTGGTTCGAGACGATGGATCCACTGGTCGATCAATGGCGCGCACACTTCTACCCCGAGATTGAAGACTGGAGTGCCTATGACAGCCCGGTTTCCGAAGCACGTCCGGAGGCATTCGATGCAATCGTTGAGATATTTAGCGCTGCACCTCGCCTTGCCGGAGTGATCGAACGGGACCCGGAACTGCTTGACAGTCTGCAGGACAAGGAGTTTACCGATCTGGAAATTCCGGGGGGATTCGGGCCGGATCCGGAATTTGAAAGGATTGCCCGTTGTGGCCTTGTGCGTGTCTACTGGACGCACGAGTTTGGTGTTGTGGAAATGAAGGAGCAGATCGCCGAAATTCCGGTGAAGGATGCCCGGGATGCCGCGGAGATCGTGCGGAACTGGTCGAACAACAAAGTGTTCCAGATCGGCATGCACACGTTGCGTGGCAACCTGACGCCCATCGAAGCAGGTATGGCATTATCCAATGTCGCGGAATCCTCGATCGACGCGATTCTCCAAGCCGTGATCGATGATGTGGCCGACCGTGACGATCAACCGGACGAAGGTTCGATCGTGGCAGTCATCCTCGGTGATCTGGCCAGCAGAGAGATTGCACCGCGTGCCTCACTTGAGATTCTGTTCCTGTATGAGAATGGCCACGCCGGTCACCACAAGGCCGTGTGCCGCCGTTTTCACGAAACCCTCCACGTACTAACCCGAAACAACCTACTGTTTGAGCCACTTTCAAGGAGTGATCGGGAGCATGCCGTGTACGAATTTCATGACTACGTGCAACATTGCCAAGCAGCTTCTACCGGCGAACTTCTGAAATTGACCCGAGCACGGTGGATCTTTACCAGCGGCGATCCCGGAATCGGACATCGCTTCGATGAGGCGCGGCGCGTTCTCCTGACGCAAGGCCCCTCACGGGATGCGCTGATGCAGGAATTGCGTGACAGGGCCGGAGATGAAGACCAGAACGAGCCCGGTCGCTCACTGATCTACGACATGCAAAAGGGGCATCGGGATATCGAATGCGCCGCGCGACTACTGCAACTGACCCACCTGGCAGAGATGCCGGGAAGTCTGATCACCGGTGATGCAGCTTCCGTGTTTCAGGCGGGGAAGTCGCTGGGAGTGATTTCTCATTCAGATGCCGAGCAACTCACCGGAGCTGCGCAGATGTGGCGGAACCTGCAAGGCATCTTGCGTCTGGTCATAGAGGACGATACCGAAATCGAGGCCAAGTCGGACAAGGTCAGGATGATCATGGCGCAGTCCTGCGATCAGGCTGATTTCGACAGATTGACCATGGCAGTCCGTGAATCGGTTGCCGCCACCAAAAGCGGATTGGCAACCATAGCCGCACAGGGAAGATGACAGGACAACCTGGCACGATATCGGTGCCGGACACCTCCTAACACTTCGAATGCAGACTCAGAATACGGTGAATCTCCAATGCAGTTGTGGCATGTGTAGGGGAAGTCAATTCGTTGAATCCGCAGAAATGCAGTGCAGGGAATCATGGATGAGTGCAGCTGGCTGAAGACGGCTGCGGCCGATCGTGGGCAGATAGAGCGGCCGGAAATAACGCCACATCTGGAGTTCCGCACGATCGGAAGCAGGCAGGTGCTACTCGTTTCGGAATCGTTCAACACGTTACTGCACGGGCAAATCTATGTAGACCTCCTGCCACTGTTGGATGGATCCAAAACACATGCAGGCATCACCGAAGCCCTTCATGGAGTGCATGCGGAATCGGATGTACGCACCGCCTTGTCTTCCTTGACCACCAAAGGGTACATCGTGTCGGGGGATCATGGAATGGAACGGGATAAAGCGGCATTCTGGTCCTCGTTGGGCGCATCTCCCTGCCGGGTTGAGGAACGATTGAGTTCGACGGCGGTTGCAACCCATGGCGATGATGTCCACCTCGCCAGATGGCTTGAGGATTTGGGGGTCGCCACCGGTTCCGACAACCCGATCTTGTCCATCTATGTCGGTACCGACTATCTCGATGAACAGTATGCTGCCGTCAACCGACAACACCTGAATACGGGCGCACCCTGGATACTGGTCCGGCCCAAGGGTATTCAGCCCCTTTTCGGGCCCGTCTTCCGGCCCTCGGAGAAGAATCCGTGCTGGGCATGCCTCACCCACCGGTTACGAAACCACCAGGAGGTCCATTCCTTTATACGCAACCACTCAGGTGAGGCAGCTGCCTTTCGTCCCAATGTGGCCGAACCTTCGGTTCTGGATGTCATCCACGGTATGATCGCCATCGAAATCACCAAGTGGTTGGTCCTCGAGGCTGCGGCACCACTGCATAGCCAAGCGATTTCACTAGACGTCGTTCGTATGAAGAGTGAATATCACCCGGTCATGCATCGGCCACAATGCCCGGCCTGTGGCCACGAGAAATACCGCATTACCGATCGGCCTGCACCGCCGGTACAACTGCAACCGAGTCCGAAGGGCCTTCGCAATAGTGGTGGGGTGCGTACAATGACTCCGGCGGAAACCCTTGCCAAGTACCAACATCTGGTGAGCCCGGTGAGCGGCATCGTCACATGGGTTGCTCGTACGACACCCAAATCCGATCCCTGGCTGCATGTTCATTGGGCGGGGAGTAATCTCGCATTGAGAATCAAGCACTTGAGTTCGTTGCGTCGCAGCTTGCGAAGTAAGAGCGCGGGCAAGGGATCAACGGCGGAACAGTCCGAGGTGAGCGCCCTGTGCGAGGCGATCGAGCGCTATTCCGGAGCCTTTCACGGCGACGAGATTCGCTGCCGAAGACGCTTGTCCGATTTTCTCGAAGCCGGACACGGACAAGCGATACACCCGAACGATGTCCAGTTGTTCAGCGATTGGCAGCTGGACAATGCTGAAGAAATCAATGTCCGCGGGCATCCGTACAATGTCGTCCCTGCTCGATTTGACCAGGAGAAGGAGGTGGACTGGTCTCCAGTCTGGTCACTCACCGAAGAACGGCAACGCTACTTACCAACGTCCTTGCTCTACGGCATGACCCCGGAGCAACGTGGTGTCGCGGGACTTTGGGCCGACTCCAATGGCTGTGCTGCAGGCAACTCGATGGAAGAAGCCATTTTGCAGGGATTTTTTGAATTAGTCGAACGCGATGCCTTTGCGATCTGGTGGTACAACCGATTGCAAAAACCCGGCGTGGATCTAGAAAGCTTCGGTGACGATTACCTGGCATCCGCACCCGATTACTACCTTGATCATCACCGTGACATGTGGGTTCTGGACCTGACATGCGACCTCGGCATCCCTGTCTTCGTCGCACTGTCCAGACGGACCGATGGCGGGTCTGAGGACATTATCTATGGTGCTGGCGCACACATCGATCCGCATATTGCGGTCTTACGGGCTGTGTGCGAATTGAATCAATGCCTGACCTGGGTTCCTGATCCAAACGAAAGTCAATCCAGCTACAGGGTCGATGATCCGATGTGCCTGTGGTGGTGGAAGAATGGGAAACTGGTGGACAATCCCCATCTGACGCCTGCACAGGATGCTGGGGTGCACAGCAGATCGGACTATACGATGCCAGATACGAAGGACCTGAGGGATGACGTGGAATTATGCCGGGATCTGATCGTAGCCAAGGGGATGGAATTTCTTGTGCTGGACCAGACTCGTCCCGACATCGGTATGCCAGTGGTGCGCGTGATTGTACCTGGCCTTCGCCACTTCTGGGAACGTTTTGCACCGGGTCGTCTGTACGACGTACCGGTGAAGTTGGGCTGGAGAGGATATCCCATCGAGGAGGCAAACCTGAATCCCATACCCGTGATTGCGTGAGAACCGGTCATGGATCTTGAAAATGCCTGTCGTCACCGGAAACCCGGTAAACCGCAAAGCGGATCTGGGCATCCAACCGCCTGGTGATCCGATCCTGCCGTTCGCCAGACTGAGTGTTGCGGGAATTGCGCTGTAGATATATTCCTTAAGTAAAGGAGCGGTATCCGGAGGACCGTGGAATGCCTTTACCCCAGAGGGATGGCGTACAGGCTGGTTTTCTGGATCTCCTGTTGCCGGAACCGCCGGATTTCACACCAGCCCCCCATCGGGCAATTTCTCCCGCTTCAGGCTCACCTTCCGTTGGAAACGGGCCTGCCGGACATTCGGCGGCTGGAAATGGCTCGATCGTCCCTTCCCGACGAGGAGATCATCGCGGCCCTGCGGAAGACCCGCGGTCGGGACCGCAACGAATATCCGGTGGAAGCCGGCTCCCCTTCGGGGAAGCGCGGCTACAACCGGGGCCTGCTGGAGTGGGTCTGCGGATTCGAGGGGCACTTCATCCGGGGCCTTGTGACGATGAGGACCCGGATCGGGCTGGCCTTCGGCTGACCGGTGCTCCCATTGCCTGCCCGTTGACGAACAGTCGGTTTACTGCTTCGAAGTACCGGAAAGCTGCCGGAAACAAAGCCGAACCGCCTCCGATCATGTATCCTTCGAAACCGTGTCAACGATGATACAGTTGTCCCTGTTTTCGATCCACCATCCCCGGATCTGAAATATCCCACAACGCAAGTCCCTCAGAGTGGAAGGACGGGGGGGTGCAAGGCGAATTTGTTCTGGACTTGCCTCAATGATCGTAAATCAGCGCAACTCCTTGATGCCGGGCCCTTTTTTCTGGTTATTATATGGTATGTGACTGGAGGTCTACCGCAGCTGTAACTCGTTGAATTTACAAGGTGTGGATATCAGAACAAATGAGCCTTGGGGGGGTGTGAGTGTTTACCGGGAAAAGATACTGGTATACGATATCGCCTAGAATCCAGATGTCACGAATCCGGGTTCTGGCAACCAATTGACATCACCGTCAACCATCCCTAGAACCAAAGGGAGCAATGTGCTTTCACAAAAAACGTATACTCCGGGATGGACATAAGTCTTGCCAGAGAATATTCCGAATTAATTCATACTGATTCTGCAACCAGTGATTACCGGTCCATTCCGCGAAGAAGCAGCCGCAAGCAGAAGTAAGCGCCAGAAACTCGACTATTTGTTACGGGTCACCGCACCTCACGAGCGGATCGCACTAGCTGGTGTCGGCGTGGTTTTGGCAGTATGCGTTTCATGGATGATGTTTGGCAGCGTCACCCGTAGCGCGTCATTTGACGGAATCCTGATAAAGCAGGGTCCTCGCCATGAAGTGGTAGCGCTTGAGCCAGGCTACCTCATGGAATATCAAGTCGCACCCGGAGATCATGTCACAACCGGCACGACGATTGCCCGGCAATCCGTACCGGAACTGGAACGCGAAATCTCCCTATTACGCAGCCGTGTGGATATTTTGACTGCGGATATCAGTCAGGTTGACCGACAAGGCGGTGCGGTACGCTCTCTTTTGGAATCGGCCCGCGTCGCCTTGATGCAGTTGGAGGCCCAGCGCACCGCACGATCCTCGATCATCAGCCACAACGAAGGGGAAGTCTCGGCTCTCCACGCAAATCCGGGAGACTATATACCGGCGGGGACGGTCATCGCACAGGTCCGTACCGGAGGGACCCAGACACCCCAGGCAGTGTTGTACGTCACCTCGGACATGGCGCAACGCATCAAACCGGGCATGCCGGCGAATGTCGAGTTCACGATGCCTGACGGCACAATACGCCGGATACAGGGGGAGGTTGCTTCCCTGGCTGTCGGACTATCGCCACGTTGGCTTGCCACACTGCTGCGTGACCCTGCCGGACACGACCAGCGAGTGGACGTTCAGCTACATCTCGAATCAGAACTCGCTGTACCGGATGGCATTACCTGTCGAATCCGGATCGAACTCGGCGGCAGCAAGCCGCTTGATATCCTGCTCTCTGGACACTCTTGAATGTTCCGGAGCCAGAAAACTGAAACTGCAGGGTCATCAAAGAAACCCACACAAAAGCGCTCAAACCAGCGTGTGACCACGCCACTGCTGTTACAAACGCATGCAACTGAGTGTGGTGCCGCGTGCCTTGGAAGTGTCCTTGGCTATTTTGGCCGATGGGTACCGCTCACCGAGTTGCGCAATCGGTGTGAGGTCAGCCGGGACGGCTCCAGTGCCGCCGGTATATTACGGGCCGCTCGATACTACGGACTGAAGTGTACCGGTCGCATCGCCTCCGTAGACTCACTCAAGAAAATGCCGTTGCCACTCGTCCTTTTCTGGGAATATAACCACTTTCTGCTTCTGGAAGGATTTGATCAAAATCGATTTTTTCTTAACGATCCTTCTTCAGGTCGTCGCACGATCACCGAGGTGGAGTTCCGCAATAGCTTCACCGGAGTTGCACTGGAATTCGAATCCGGCCCGGAGTTTCAACGCGGAGGGGAACGGCCCAACATACTGAAACGGGTTCCACTCTGGCTCAGCGGAACACAAGGAGCACTGACCTATACCATCTTCTGTGGTCTGTTGCTGGCTGTCCTTGCACTCGTAACGCCGGCAATACTGGCTGTCTACGTGGATCTGGTACTTGGGGAGAAGAAACCGTGGGGTGGCCTTGTAGCTGGTATCATGGTTGCAACAGCCGTTCTGAGCTATGGGCTGACCCTGCTCAAGCAACGATGGTTGAAACGCCTGGCGGTTCGGATGTCTGTGATGGCGGGCAATCGTTGTGTCTCACAAATGCTGCGGTTGCCGGTAGAGTTTTTCAATCATCGGTTCGTCGGCGATCTGACCGCCCGGGTTCTGTCCATCGACAGGATTGCCAAGGGAATGTCGGAGCATTTCTTTGGTCTGCTGATCGAAGTCGTGATGGGCATGATCTTTCTGGCTGTAATGCTGGCCTACGTACCGGTACTGGCACTCATTGTACTGGGTCTGGCGGCACTCAATGTCGTGTTGGCACACTTGATTATTCGCATCCAGGTAGACAAGAGCCTGGCCTTGAGACGGGAACAGGGGCTGCTGATCGGCATCGGCACCTTGATGCTGAATCAGACCGAGACGTTGCGGATGACAGCATCGGACAATCGCTTTTTCACCCGCTGGAGCGGCCAGCAGGCGCGGGAATTGATTGCACGCCAAGGTTTCGCTGAGTTTGGGCACATCACTACATCCCTGCCTAACTTTTTCATGGTTTTGAGCAATGCGGTGGTGCTGGCCTACGGGGCGATTCAAGTCATGTCTGGAGAACTGACACTGGGTATGCTCGTCGGAATATATTTGATCGCGGCCATGTTCCTGGCCCCGTTCGGGCGCTTCGGTGAGTTCGCCAGCGAACGTCAGGCCGTCGAGGCTGACATGCAGCGTCTAGAAGATATTACGGGAACTACGGAATCCCCGGAGACAGAGGGTTTGTCTCCACCCATCCAAACCGTCTCCACGATTGACGGGCGGCTGAAGCTGACCGGTCATGTGGCCCTGCGTGACATCAGTTTTGGATTCAGCAGTTCACGCCCGCCACTGATTAAGGAACTCAGTTTGGCCATTGAGCCAGGGCAGAGGGTGGCCGTCGTCGGACCAAGCGGCTCCGGAAAATCAACTTTGGCGCGTCTGATATCCGGAATTTACCAACCCTGGACCGGTGAGGTCCTATTCGATGGTCACCCGCGTCAAGAAATTCCCCGCGAAATACTGTCACGCTCTCTTTCGGTTGTGGACCAGCATGTAAGCCTCTTCTCGGCGAGTGTGCGCGAAAACATCACCCTATGGAACCCTTCTGTCCCTGACGAGGCTGTGGTTACCGCAGCCAAGGATGCTTGCATCCACGACGAGATCCTTAGTCGGCCACTTGGTTATGAGACACCGGTAGATGAGGATGGCAGCAACTTCAGCGGTGGTCAGAAGCAGCGACTGGAAATCGCACGCGCACTGGCCAGTAACCCGTCACTTGTGATCCTCGATGAGGCGACCAGCGCCCTTGACGCGGCTACCGAGGAGTACATCGATGATGCGCTGCGCCGCCGGGGAGTGAGTTGTCTGATCGTCGCGCACCGTCTGAGCACAATCCGGGACTGTGACTTGATACTCGTTCTAGACAAGGGCACGGAAGTCCAGCGAGGCACTCATGAAGAATTGATGATGGACGAAAGCGGCATCTACCACCAGCTAGTCCAGGCGTTTTAGCACAATGACTGTGTTGGATACCCCTTCACTTGCCGTACTTGCTGCAGAGACGGGAACATCCGTACCCTGTGCCGGCAATTTGCCTCTGGACATGAGTGATCCGCAATTTGTCTGGTTTGTCGAAGAAGGCACAGTTGATATTTTCATTGTGGAGCGTAAGGATCAAGTTGAACAGGCGGCGCCACAACACTTGCTGCGCGCAGAAACCGGTCGCCTCCTGCCCGGCGTTGCACCGAATGTGGGACCCACAACACTCAGCCTGATTGCCAAGGGGTTACCGGGGACGATTTTGCGCCGTATTTCCGTTGCGAGCCTGTCCTCGATTGACGATGCAAACCTGGCGGAGCAGGTCGATTCCTGGGTCAGGGACGTGTCCGCGATGTTGTCCCGCTACGACACGGAGGCGACACGGAGTAACATGCTTGTCGAGACGGGAGAGGCGCCAATGGCAAGCAATGGTGTCATCTCTGCACGAAGCGGAGTGGTATGGCTGTCCGGTCTGTTGCCGGGAACCGGACTATTTCTTGGTCTGCTCGATCCGACAGACAGCAGGTTGGATGGCGGGGACATGGAGAGCAGGATACCACTCGTACGCGACACCTGGATCATGCTGGCCGAACCGCAACAGTTGTCTGTCCATTCGTCCGAGAAACTCGCCGAGGAAGGACTCCTCATACCTGCGTTGGCGCATTTTCACGATGTGGCTCTCTTGCTGGAAAGACTCAACCGGGGACTGGCTGTGGTTGACGAGGTCAACCTGGAGAGGGAACGGGTAACCAACCGACAGTCTGATGAGATCGGAGCTCGACATCGCCTGTTCGATCTTTACAATCTGTCGGAAGATACCGGCACCGGCTCCAGGGGTGCGGCATTACTGGATGCACTGGGTATGATCGGGCAGCACGAAGGAATCAACTTCAAGCTACCGGAAAAGGCAGACACCAGCAACTCCTCCGAATTTCTCGCTCATATCCTGGATATTTCCGGAGTTCGCGCACGCCGTGTGCGTCTCAACCAAGGGAAAAATTCGTTGCAGGGCTGCAGCGGTGCGATGCTGGGGTTTCGGGAAGAAGATCAACAGCCGGTTGCCCTGCTGCCGAGTATGCTGGGAGGTTATCGGATAGTGGATCCTGCGGGACATCACTCGACCAGGGTTACTGCGAATAATGCCGGATCGTTGTGTACCGAGGCATGGTTATTCTATCAACCGTTGAGCAGTGCGCCGGCAGGACTGCGGGATCTGTTGCAGCTGGCCTTCAGGGGTTCCTCCATGGATTTCCTGCGGTTCTTCGTGACGGGGCTGCTGGGCGGCCTGGTCATGTTGCTGCCTGCCTTGATACTGGGCTTTGTTGCAGATGAAGTGATCCCGGGCGAAGAAGTCCGCTTACTGTACGAGGTATGCGTTGCCTTGGCAGTGATTGCCTTGCTCGGAGCATTGCTGCATGTGCTTCAGGGAATGGCTTTGATGCGCATCGAGGGGCGCGCTGCGTCACGGGCAGAAGCCGCGCTATGGGATCGCCTTCTCCGATTACCGCCCCGTATTCTCCATCGATATTCAGCGGGCGACCTCACCATGCGTGGCATGACGTTCCAAACCCTTCGTGATGCGGTACAAAATGTAGTTGCCAACGGAGGTCTGACCATCGTCTTCCTGTTACCCGTATTTTTTGTCACCTTCCTCTACGACCCGATGCTCGGCGGTATCACAGTGGTGTTTGGCCTCATTTCCCTGGCCGCGACGGTAGCATTGGGCCTGCGGCAGATGGCACCTCATGGTCGGATGGTGCGAGCCATGCAGAAACTTGCCGGTCAACTGTTCCAGATCATCAACGGAATTTCCGTACTGCGGGTAGAGGGAGCCGAAGGCTCGGCATTTGCCGTATGGGCGCAAGGCTATCGGGAACAAAAACTGGCTGAGTTGGAACGCAACGCTGTCGAGGAGCATGTGCAAGCACTGAGTGCCGCAATTCCGAT
Organism: Candidatus Poriferihabitaceae bacterium; assembly: GCA_965213885.1. Classification (GTDB taxonomy): domain Bacteria; phylum Pseudomonadota; class Gammaproteobacteria; order Arenicellales; family Poriferihabitantaceae; genus VYFG01. The sequence continues at coordinate 272,374 of OZ243919.1, read as the reverse complement.
CCTTGCAGGTGCTGTTCTACTGGCAGCCGGGACATTACCGGACCGAGAGGCGTTCACGGTCGGGGATTTTCTCGTCATCTATACCGTATTCATGGTGTTCCAGGGTGCGGTGGCTCGCCTCGGTGCATCGTTCGGCGCTGTTGCTGCGGTCATGCCAGCTGTTGACCAGATTCGGCCTTTTCTCACCGAACCTCCTGAGACGGATGCAGCAGGTGAGCCAGTCGAAACCCTGACCGGAGACATCAGGTTAGATCATGTCAGTTTCCGTTACGATTCAGATGGCCCCCTGATTCTAGACAACATATCGATACATGCACGCCCTGGGCAGTTCATTGCGATCACCGGCGAATCCGGGGCCGGCAAGAGCACACTGTTTCAGTTGATGCTCGGTCTGGACAATCCGACAAGTGGCGCGGTGTACTTTGACGGACGTGACCTAAGACACCTCAATGTCAAGCAGGTGCGACGGAAGATTGGTGCGATTCCACAAACCGTACAACTCTACCCGGAAGACGTGTGGGACAACATCGTTGGCGGTCATGATAACGCGAACGGTGAGGAAGTATGGCGGGCAGCTCAGCTGGCTGCTGTGGATCAAGAGATCTCCGCAATGCCGATGGAGATGTTGACATTCGTGGGCGCGGGTGGTGGGGTCACATCGGGGGGCGAGAGTCAGCGCATCATGATTGCCCGCGCACTTCTCCATCACCCTCGGATTCTGCTGCTCGACGAGGCAACCAACTGGCTTGACAACGAAAGTCAATCCAAAGTGATGGTGAATCTTGCGAAATTAAGCGCAACCAGAATTATCATTGCCCATCGTCTTTCTACACTACGCCAGGCAGACCACATCTATGTCATGCAGGCGGGAAAAGTGGTCGAGGAAGGGAATTTTTCAGACTTGATGAAGATCGAAGGGGTCTTTAAAAGTCTGGTTCGACGTCAACTCGCATGATGGGAATGGCAACATCACCCTGATTGATATGCCTGCAGAATGATTTCCGGCGACACCATCGGCATGGAACGGCAGTATCCTTAAATCTGGTGCCTGTACGTCCGAGCATGAATCAGTACATTCCAGCCAATCGATGAATTTTGAAGAAAGCATAGCCCTTACCCAGGATCACATCCAAAGAGAGGCGGACACCTTGGGGACACTGCTGGAACGTCTCCGAGACCAAATTTCACCCGTGCTGATCGGAGACGAAGAATGGGAACAGCTGTTGGACTGTGCACGGCAACTCCCCTCGACAATCGTCGCTTTCCCTTTCGGATTCGAACTGCCGCTGCATAGCCACCGATCAGGCGCCGATTTTGGTGTTTCGGTAGTCGGTGGAACCGGACCCGCATCGTTCTTTCGCCAAATGGCGCAGTCGGAAAGCACGAATCCGTCAACTTCCGGCATCGCGCGGCTGCTGTCAGAGACCGATGGAGAGGATTCCCTTCTGCGCCAGATTATCGGCCGCAAGATGATGCTTGAGTACGATATCGATTCTGCACCGGACGGTTCACGCCCGCTGCCAGGTATTTTCCTACGCCCGGCCGAACGCCCGATCGTCGGTGATGGCGATGACCGACGCATTCGGGATATCAGCGTAGTTCTCGACGCGGTCGTATCCGCTGCTGGCTGGACCTCCGATGCGGGTGAACAGCGACAGGCTGAATGTGTGTACCGGGCGCAAACACCGGATACCCGTATCGAATCCTTCGGTGCGTTCCCATCGCGCGACAGAGCGATCCGAATTGCCGTGACAGGCTTTCGGACTTCGCGTGACGTGATGACGTATCTGGAACGTGTTGGCTGGAGTGGTCATTTCCCTGCCGTCGCCGCAGCCATCTCACCCTTTGAAGACCACGGCACATTCGTCCAACTGGGAATCCATCTGGATGTGTACGGGGACAGCCTGGGTCCGAAACTGGGATTGAGTTTCCTCGCCAAAGAAAGAACCGCGAAAGATTCGCGTTATTGGTTGGACCGTTCTGACCTGTGGACCGCGTTCATCGAAGTGCTGCGCTCAACCGGCCTTGCCGTTTCGGAAAAGCTGAAGGCGTTGGAAAACTGGTCGCAGGGACCGACTATGTTGTTTGGGAAGTCGGGTGCCTTCATACTACTGAGGGGAATTCACCATTTCAAGCTTGTGCTCACGGATGGCCAGATCGATCGGGTAAAGGGTTACGCTTTCATGGTATTGATTTCCTCACCACCGTCCTGAGGACCAGTTCAAACAATCCGCATGCTCATTGTCCGCTTTCTGGTCCGCTTTCTGGGATGACGGATAACCTGTAATCCGGTATTCTTAACACGAATGATCACGCCTCCATGAGGAAATGACATTGGGCGAGAAATCCAAAATATCCGTCTCAGATCAGTCAGACGCGGCTGAACGTTATTACGACGAAAATACACCGGGTATTTATCTCAGAGGATGGAACCGCGACCATATCCACTTCGGATTGTTTGAGCCGGGGGAGTGCCCAGAACCAGGCGAAGTTCTTGCAGATTCCGAAGGGCTCGCACGCGCCGTGGAACGCATGGTCGAAGTGATTGTCGCGCCGGCGGATATCCAAGCGCACCATCACGTGGTCGATGCGGGTTGCGGGGTGGGCGGAACCGCCATACACCTTGCAAAAACACGAGGATGTAGGGTCACCGGCGTGAATCTGAACACGATGCAACTGGAAATCGCCACGGAAAAGGCGAGCGCAGCAAATCTCAACCACCAAATTGGCTTTGAATTTGCGGATTGCTCCGTGAGTCTGCCCTTCGCTGATGAATCGATTGATGTGGTGGTTAACATTGAAAGTGCATGTCACTACGGCGACCGGAAGCAATTTTTCTATGAGGTGAGCCGGATTCTCAAACCGTCGGGAACACTGGTTGCGATGGACTGGATGGCCCGCGATGGATTGTCGGCCACGGAATATGAAAAATATATTGTACCGCTCTGCAAGCCCTTTGCCGTGAATGATCTGGAGAGCCAATCCACCTATTCGGAAAAGCTGCATCATGCAGGCCTGCAAATCCTTCAATTCGAAGGCTTCAACGGCAAGGATGCGGACAATTTTCGGTTGGTTCAAAACGCATACAATCTTCTCGTACTCCTGCAATTCTCCGGGTTCAAGACACCTGGCTTCCGCGGATTGATCAACCAGTTCAAATCACTGTACGAAGCTTGGAACAGCGGAAGTTTCGAACTCAGGCGGTACTTTGCCAAAAAGCCCGAATAAGGCCTGATCCTTCTGGCGCCAAAGGGATTGGGCGATTTTCGGGTAATGCCGGGGTAGCCCGCGTCAGTTACTGGGTCGACCTTGCACCGGAAACCAAACAGTAGGAGAACACGCCTTCCTGCAGACCTTGATCGTAGCTGATGGATGCTTCCATAAATTCCAGAGACGCCTGATTCATCCCACTGGCATGCGGATTCAGGAAAGAAAACAACAACCATCCTTTGTGGATTCTCTCCGTAGACCGTGCCGCCTCCGAGGACAAATCAAGATTCCGAATATCCACAAAACCTGCCTTTTCCAATATCGTGAGCACATCGCGCCATCTCTCAAGAGGCGGCATGCGCCAACCCCGTTGCGCAGTGGCGTGCATCTCTTCGTGCATTTCGGTCATCGTCGTACCACTTAACAGTCCCTCAAGCGCCTGCCAACGACCTCCCGGCCGGAGTACCCGGTAGACACCCCGGAGATATGCGAGCTTGTCTTCCGCATAACAAAAGGACTCGTGATTCAGGACAACATCGAAACTGGCTTCTGGAAATGGCAGTTCCATGAAGTCTCCATAGCGGAATTCCACCAGATGATCGACCCCACGCTGTTTGGCGTGTTGCGCCGCAACCTCGATATGAGGTTCGCAAATGGTCAGACCGGTAACGTGAACGCCATAGACCTCCGCTAGCGTGATTGCCGTACCACCCACACCACATCCGGCATCAAGCACATGCTTTCCGGGAACGAGATCACACCCCTGCACTAGGGTTTGATTCGCCCGTTGCAAGCCTTCCCGATCGGTTTTCGTGTCCGGCCCCCATAGCCCGAAATGACAGGCGAGCAAATCCCCGCCGAAATTCTCCATGCGTTCGGTCAAATCTGCGTAATGATCTGAAACCGACGTTAACGTCTCCATCCCACAATCCACCCGTTGATTTCAACGTCTCATGATAAAATAATTCTGCTTGGGTTGCACTCATCACAGCTATGTTCCGAGTGGTACTGCCCAGTCCAACAAATCACTGTTTCTGAATAGATTTCTGGTGGCCGTATCCCGGATCAGGAGATGGTCCCAGCAACAGCCCATATCTAGAAAAGCGAAAAAGATGAACAAACAAGCTCTCGCTCCAGGCGTAATCAACGATGTCGAAGACAGGAAAGTGCGCTCGTACGACTTCGGGGGAATGTCCACCAAGATGCCGGAGGCTGTGGTTATACCAAAGAGCATCGAGGAAGTATCAGACATTGTTCGAAGTGCCGCTGCAAACGGTGTCCAGCTCACCATCCGGGGGGGAGGACACTCCCAAGGTGGACAAAGCATAACGGATCGAGGTCTGGTGCTCGACACAATGAACCTCGATCGGGTCGAACTTCTCGGACCAGACATGGTGAGGGCACAAGGTGGAGCACATTGGGGCACAATCATCGATACGCTGCAAGGGACCGATCGTCTGCCATGCGTACTGGTCGACGTCGCGGAGGTTACTGTGGGTGGTACGCTGTCCGCCGGCGGTCTGGGAACCACGTCGCATCGGCATGGACTGCAGGTCGGTCAGGTCGAGCAACTTGAAGTGGTGACCGGAACCGGCGAGCGGATGCGATGTTCACGCAAGGAAAATCCGGACCTCTTCGATGCCGTCAGGGGGGGGCAAGGCCAATTCGGCGTCATCACCGATGCTTGGATCAGGTTGCGCAGGGCCGGTCAACGGATCCGGCAATTCGAACTCCGCTATCGGGATTACGATCGATTCGCAAACGACTTCGAACGGATAATCGACGATAGTCGCTTCGATCGACTGCGGGCGGAAACCAGGGTCCATGACCACGAAATCATCATGGGAGCTGGCGTTGAATACGACAGTGAACTCGATAGTGCGAAGGTGCTCGATGGGCTGGGCTACGACGAGGTCGTGAACACCCGGGACACGGCACGGGTAGGTCGCGCCGGAATGTATTACACGTGGCTGTTTAGTCGGAGAAATTACTATCCGTGGCGGGATTGGTTCATGCCGTGGGGGACACTTCGAACAGTGCTCGACCAACCGTGGCTGGACCGGGACTGGGTACCTCGATCGCCGGCCAGTTGGATCGGGGTTTATCCGATCAATGCTAAAGCCGTCAATGCACCCCTCTGCATCCATCCACAGGGAGAGCGCATGTTCTCATACTCGATTCTTTCAGTACTGGGCCGATACGAAGCGGCAATCGATCTGGCGGCAAAACTGAAGGAAATAACCGGAGCACTCATCGACCTCGGCGGAAAAAGCTATCTGTCAGGTGATGTGGGGTATGGTCGCATGGAATGGGAGCAACACTACGGAGACATGCTGGAAAAAGGAAACGGATGGAAGAAGTCGTTCGACCCGAACCAGGTATTCCAAGGCGATGGTATGCCCTTCAGATGACATGCTGTAAGGGGTATTTGGCAATGGCCATACGGCCTTCAATACACCGAACCTGCGATACGAAAATACCGAAATTGTATTGCATGATTTCACGATTGTCGTCGGACTCAACTGAGGCGCGTCCAATGCAGCCTCCCATGGGCGCTAGATATTGCCATAGGCCCCGACATGCCTGCCTTCGTTACCCAGTCGCATCGGACCGGAGAAAGTAACCGGTGACCTTATCCGCGGCACCGCGGGACATGCCTGTCCATACAGCACTGCCTTGTACATGATCTGCGGATTGATTTGTTTCTTGCATGGAGCCGCATAACAATGACGACGAAAGCTGAACCGATATCAACGACCTACAGACTCTGTGGCGATGGAAGACTGTGAAATTCGGGACTCGTCCCATCCCGCGTCAGTTACCGAGCCATCCTCGTCGCCATCCACAATCCATCCGGCTGGCCCGCTGCGGAAGAGATACTCAGTGATGATGCTTTGAAACACGCCCACTATGAAGCCATCCCGAACGGACATTATTCTCCGGATTCCGGAAATGACTGAAAGCGAACTCCCTATAAATAATCCCAAAACCGTTGATCGAAAGGAATTTTAAGGATCCAAGAGCGCTCATCGTACACGGCTGCGGGCAAAGTTTGTTAGAATGTTTGCCCTACTTCACAACCGCCCTGAATTCGAACATGGATTTCGAAGTTGCACGCGCCAATATGATCGACCAGCAAATCCGGCCCTGGAACGTGCTGGATCTGCAGACACTCCATGCACTGGAATCGGTCAGGCGCGAGGACTTCGTGCCGGAGGCCTACCGGGACCTGGCGTTCGCAGATGTGCAGATTCCCCTGGGGGGCGGCGAGGTGATGCTGGAGCCCAAGGTCAGTGCCCGAATGATGGAGTCACTGCAACTGACCACGAACGACAAGGTACTGGAAGTCGGCACAGGAACGGGTTACCTCACCGCAGTGCTCAGCCAGGCCTGTGCCCATGTAACCAGCGTGGAAATCAATCCGGCCCTGTTGGATCAGGCGCAGCGCAATCTCGGCATGGCCGGCGTTTCGAACGTGATCCTGGAACAGGGAGATGCCCATGATGGCTGGGGAACGGGGGGGGAATACGACGCAATCGTGGTAAACGGGTCCATGGCCCGAATTTCGGACGGACTGCTCGCCGGACTCGCAAATCATGGACGACTCGTAGGGATCGAGGGCCACTCCCCTGCCATGCGGGTTGTGCTGTATCAGCGCACCGACGGGGGCCTCGCGTACCGCAGCCTGTTCGAGACCGAGGCCCCGCGGCTGAAAAACGCTGAGGATTCTCCCGAATTTGAATTTTGACCTTGCTGATATCGGGTTTTATTTCCATTCCATTTCACCGGTTGCTGTCATGAAAAGAAAACCTGGCAAGGTGTTGGTGACTCTTCGGGGGATTCTGCTGCCGATGATGCTGACAGGCAGCTTCACCGCAAACGGCGAAGACCTCTGGGATGTCTACCAGCTGGCGCTTGAAAGCGACGCCGTCTACCTCGCCGCCAGGGAACGCTACGAGGCTGCACGGCTCAATCTGCCCCTGGCCCGGACCGGCTTCAGGCCCACCGTCAACGGAAGGGGAACATTGGGCAAGCAACGCGGCGATTTCAGGGGCCCGACCACCACCGGCGACAATCACGAGGTCAGCGTCAGACTCAACCTCCCTTTGCTGAACCGGACAACCCGGATCCAGATCAGCCAGGCTGAACTGGGGGTGCAAAGAGCACTCCTTCAATTCGACAACGCAAGGGACGACCTGACCTTGCGGGTGGCGGAGCGTTACTTCAACCTCCTGGCCGCCCGGGATGCCAAGGAGGTGGCCCGGCTGCAGAAAATCGCCATCAAGCGGCAGATGGACCTGGCAGAGGAAAGGCTGGAGGTCGGACTTGGAACCCGTACCGACCTGTTTGATGCCCGGGCGCGTTTCCAGCAGGCGGACGCCGATCTGATCGCATCCGATATCGAGATCAGCAATGCGCGCCAGGCGCTGATCGAGATCATCAACGTCACCCCGCAGACCATCTCCGAGTTGGCGGAGGATTCCCCCCTGGACCCGCCGGAACCCGATGATATCGATCACTGGGTAACCCTGGCGCGGACCAACAACCTGCAGGTCAGGTCGGAGGAACTGAACCTCCTGCTGGCCGGTCACGAGGTGGACCGGCAACGGGCGAGACGCAGCCCCACGGTGGATTTCGAAGCCAGCCAGCGCTGGGCCGACAACGGCAGCGGTGCCGGAGGCGGTGAGATCAACAGCACCAGTCTCGGGGTGACCCTGAATCTGCCACTGTATCTGGGCGGTTCGGTGGACCTGAGAACCCGTCAGGCAGGCCTGCGCAAGAACGAGGCGGAACAGGTTCTCGAGGCGTCCCGCCGCAGCGCGACGTCATCCACCACCACCGCTTTTCTCGCGATCACCAATGGAATCAGCCAGGTGTTCGCGCTGGCGGAAGCCATCGTGGCCGGCGAGAGTGCGCTCAAGGCCAAGGAGGAAGGCTTCAGCGCGGGCCTGACCACCAACCTGGATGTGCTCGACGCCCAGCGGGACCTGTCCTTGTCCCGGACGAGCTATCTGCAGGCGCGCTACAACTACATCCTTTCGCTCCTGCGCCTGGAAAAGGCCACCGGCGACCTGGGTGACGAGGACATCCGGTATATCAATGGCTGGCTCACCGAACGGAACACCGCCTACCGGGATGAAAAAATCTTCAGGGAATTCCCTTTCATCAGGCCGCTCGGGTAGAGCGATCGATCCTTCAGCAAGGGTCGGCCCGGCGCAGGGGTAGCTTGGTGCAGGGCAATCCGCAGGCAGCGATGACCGGCGTTACTCCGCCAGACGCGATTCTGCCCTCCGGCCATCACCTCTCCACCCGGGGCATCACCCGAATTTCTTCACTGCCGGGCATGCCGGACTGCGCCTCGATCCGAACGATCCGCCGATGGTGAGGATGGGGTCAATTCTTCCAGAACACCGGACTGAACAGCACGAGCAGTGTAAACAGCTCCAATCGGCCCAGTAGCATGGCCGCGATCAGGATGACCTTTCCCCCATCCGCGACACCGGCATAGTTCTGCGATACGCCGGCAAGCCCCGGCCCCAGGTTATTCAGACAGGCGGTCACCGCCGAGAATGCCGTGACGTGGTCACTGCCGGTCGCGATCAGGGCCACCAGCAGGATGACGTAGCTGAGGACGTAGAGCGCGAAAAAACCCCATACCGCATTGATGACGTTTTCCTGCACCAGCTTTCCACCGATCTTGATCGGTATGACTGCGTTCGGATGCACCAGCCGGGTGGTTTCCCGGGAACCCTGCTTGAACAGCAGAAGGAGCCGGATCACCTTGATGCCTCCGGCTGTAGAGCCAGCGCAACCACCGATGGTGCTCATGAGGATCAGCAGCACGGGGAGGAACGAAGGCCAAAGATGGAATTCCGATGTGATGAACCCGGTGGTGGTCACCACGGATATCACCTGCACGGCACCGTCGACAACCGTTTCTTTCAGGTCAAGAAAATATCCGTACCGTTGCAATACGAAAACACTGAGCAACGAAATTCCGGCCAGCATTAACAGGTAGGCGCGGGCTTCGGGATCCTCCAGATAGGTCCGCACGCGCCTGGAATAGAACGCGGTATAGTGCAGCGCAAAATTGAACCCGGATAGCAGCATGAACACACCCGCGACGAGATTGACCGCGTTGCTGTCGAACCAGGCCAGACTGTCATCATGGGTGGAGAATCCGCCGATAGCGACGGTGGAGTACGCATGGCAGAGTGCATCGAACCAACTCATACCCGCCACCCGGTAGCCGAGCATGCAGGCGAGGGTCAGCGTAACGTAGACGTACCAGAGTTTCTTGGCCGTTTCCGCAATTCTCGGCGCCAACCGGTTTTGCTTCATCGGACCTGGTGTCTCCGCGCGGTAGAGCTGCATGCCGCCGATCCCCAGCATGGGCATGACCGCCACCGCAAGTACGATGATCCCCATTCCGCCGAGCCACTGAAGCTGCTGTCGGTAGTAGAGGATGGATGGCGGAAGCCCGTCGATGTCGGTGAGCACGGTGGCGCCGGTTGTACTGAGCCCGGACATGGACTCGAACAACGCGTCGATCACACCCAGTGACGGGGATTCCAGCAACAACAGCGGCACCGCGCCGAGGCTGGAGAGCACGGTCCAGAACAGCACCACGATGAGAAACCCTTCGCGAAACCGCAGCTCGCCGGGGTCGCGCCGCAACGGGAACCAGAACAGCAGCCCCAGTCCCAGAATCAGACAAAACGCGATGGTGAAGGGCATCAGCTGGCCGTCTTTCCAGATCCAGGACACCAGCATCGGTGGCAGCATGGAGGTACTGTAAAGACCCAGCATGATGCCAAGAACACGGAATACCGGGAATCGCACGGGCGCTGTTCCTAGAAAAAGCCTGGGGTAACCTGGAACAGCTTTTCCACTTCAGGGATCCGCCGCTTGTCGATGAGAAAAATGATGATGTGATCAAGCTCCTCAACCACGACTTCGTCGTCAAGAGGAACCAGGGTGTCCTCTCGCAGGATGGCGCCGATGGTGGCACCTTCCGGCAACTGGATCTCCGCAAGCCTCCGTCCCACCAGCTTCGAATGCCTGTGATCACCGTGTGCCACCGCCTCAATCGCCTCGGCCACGCCCCGGCGGAGTGAATGGGCGGCCACCACGTCCCCCCTGCGCACCCTGGAAAGAAGTGCGCTGACCGTGGACATCCGCGGAGAAATGGCGATATCAAGTACGTCACTTTCAATCAGGTCCACATAGGCCGGGCGGTTGACGATGGCCATGGTCCGACGGGCGCCCAGGCGCTTGGCCAGCATGGCGGACAGAATATTGGCTTCGTCCGCGTTGGTGAGCGAGCAGAACAGTTCCATGCTATCGATATTTTCCTGCCGGAGCAGTTCCTCGTCAGCGGCATCGCCATGGAGAACCATGCTGCTGCCCAGCTTCTCCGACACCAGCCTGGCCCTGTCCTGGTCACGCTCGATCAGCTTTACCTGGTATCCGGAACGCTCCAGTGACAGTGCCAACTGCAGCCCGATGTTCCCGGCACCGGCCAGTATGACCTTGTTGCCAACCTCCTCGATGGCGCGGAGTTCCTGCATGACCTTGTGAATATCTTCCTGCGTGGCGATGAAAAACACCTCGTCATCCGGTTCGATGACGGTGCGTCCCGTGGGAATGATCGCGCGGTCCTGGCGGTAGATCGCGGCAACCCGGGAATTCACCGAAGGCAGATGATTCTTGAGCTCCCGCAACTGGTGGCCCACCAGGGCGCCGCCATAATAGGCCCTGAGCGCCACAAGGTGCACCTTTCCCCGGGCAAAATCGATGACCTGCAATGCGCCGGGGAATTCGATCAGGCGCCTGATCTGGTTGGTGACAATCTGTTCCGGGCTGATGATGCTGTCCACCGGAATCGCCTCGTCGCTGAACAGGGATTTATGCTGAAGGTAGTCTGGTGAACGGACCCGGGCCATCTTGGTGGAGATCTTGAACAGGGTGTGTGCAACCTGGCAAGCCACCATGTTGACCTCATCGGAATGGGTGACCGCAAGCAGAAGATCCACGTCGGCCGCCCCGGCCTGGGCCAGAACTTCCGGTGAGGAGGCCTCGCCAACCACGGTGCGAATATCCATCCGATCCTGATGACTGTCCAGCAAACGCCGGTTCTGGTCCACCAGGGTAATGTCATTGTTCTCCCGGGAGAGTATCTCGGCGATGGAGCTACCGACCTGGCCAGCTCCGAGGATGATGATCTTCATGGACACGTTCGCGTTGCCGCCGGCCTCAAGTGCCAGCAGACGGGATTATAGTTTACCCAGCCGGCAATAATAAAAGCCGTCTCCGTCATGGACGCCGGGCAACCGCTGGATCCCGTGACGGGTGGCAAGACCGGGAATCCCGGCCAGGGGATCCACCCGGGCGCCGGAATACCGCCGCAGAAATCCGTCCACTACGCAGTCATTTTCCCGGGGCATGATTGAGCACGTGACATACAGGAGCGTCCCGCCCGGAGCCAGCAGTTCCCAGGCAGTTTCCAGCAGGTGTTGCTGCTGCGTTGCGAAACGCTCGAGATCTCCGGGTAGCCGGCGATGGCGAATATCAGGATGTCGGCGGATCACTCCGGTTCCCGAGCAGGGCACGTCCAGCAGGATACAGTCCCAGGGGTCCCATTCCCTCCAGTCGACCAGTTCCTCAAGACTGCCTGCCCGAAGTTCCACCTGCAGCCCGATTCGCCGAAGATTCTGCCGTATGCCGCCCGCGCGTTCCGGCAGATCCACGGCAGTAAGCCGAACACCGGGCTCGCTTTCCAGGATGGCGCATGTCTTGCCGCCTGGGGCCGCACAGGCGTCGAGCACCCGCAATCCGGGACGAAGGCCCATTGCCGCCACGCAAAGCTGGGCGGATTCATCCTGCACCGACACCCAGCCCTCCTCGAACATGGGGAGATCGCCCACACCCGAAGGACAGGCCAGGTTCATTCCCACCGGCGAATCCCGGGTGATTTCCGCGACAATACCCCGGTCATCCAGCAGTGCCCGGTAACCCTCCCGGGTCGTCTTCAGGCGGTTGATCCTGAGGGTCATGGGCGGACGTTCATTGAACGCGCGAAAGATCGAGCCGGCGTGGTTGGGCCAGGCCTCAAGGATCCACTCGTGCAGATGTACCGGCAACGACGCATGCTGGGCCGGCGCCAGTGCCTTCTCGAGTTCCATCAGGCGCCCGTCGTCCCGGATGCGCAGGTAGCCACGCAGTACGCCGTTGACCAGTCCGCGGGCCCAGGCCTGGCGGGAAGCGCCCAGCGCGGCAACGGACTGGTTGACGGCGGCGTGATCCGGCACGCGCATGTGGATGATCTGGTAAAGCCCTGCCACCATCAGAAAGTGGACCATCCTGTCCTTCTTGCGGATGGGCCTCGAAAGCAGCGAGGAAATGATCCCATCCAGATGGCAGTAGTACCGGCATCCGCCAAAACCGATCTCCCGCAATGCGCCGACCTGGTCCGGCTTGACCCGCCTTTCCTGTGCCTGGAGCGTCTGATCCAGGGAGCGGCCCTGGTCAATGACATCGCGCAACATGTGGGCCGCAGCGATCTGCAGGGAGGTTCTAGCCAAGTCGTTCGCCCGCCGAGATACCGGTACCGTTGAGAAAATCCCGCACCTCCATGGCCCTTGCACCGGCACTTTGCAGCTGAACCGCGCGGATGACACCCCGGCCGCAGGCAATGACAATTCCATCGGCGCCCGCGGACAGCACCTCTCCGGGCGTCCCCCCTGCCCCGATACCGGGCTCCTCCCATGCCAACAGCAACCGCAGCCTCCTGCCGCGAAAAGAAGTCGAGGCCATCGGCCAGGGATTGAATGCCCGGATCCTGCGGGCAATTTCCACGGCGGATCCGCTCCAGTCGATCCGCGCCTCTTCCGGGGAGAACTTGGCCGCGTAGGTGACCTGATCGGGATCCTGATCCTCGGCGGGAAGTGTCCCTTCCAGAATGCCGTCGAGGTGGTCCCGGAGCAGCTTTCCACCGGCTGTCGCCAGCTTGGCTTGCAATGTGCCGCCGGTATCGCGCTCGTCAATCGCCATCTCCGACCGGGCGAACACCGGGCCGTTGTCCAAGCCGGCTTCCATCCGCATCAGGGAGACACCGGTGACCGCATCCCCTGCCTCGATGGCACGCTGCACCGGTGCCGCCCCGCGCCAGCGCGGCAGCAGCGAGCCGTGCACGTTGACGCAGCCCCGTGCGGGAATAGCCAGGATTTCCGGGGGCAGGATCAGCCCGTAGGCCGTCACCACCATCAGGTCAGGTACCAGGCGGGCCAGCGTTTTCGCGGCATCCTCCGTGCCCAGGTGGTGGGGCTGGCAGACCGGGATGTCCCGTGTGGTCGCCAGGGTCTTGACAGGAGAAGGTGTCAGCCGCCTGCCGCGTCCGGCAGGCCTGTCCGGCTGTGTGTATACGGCTGTGACCTCGACACCCGCATGGGACACCAGCGCCTCCAGGCTGGGTAGCGCGAATTCCGAAGTGCCAGCGAAGACGACTGTTGCTGACAAGGAGGGATGGGGCGGTTGCGTGGAAACGCGAAAGTTTCCCTGGCGGGTTGATCCGGTCAGGCCGCCTGGGCCTGCTTCTGCTCCCTCAGCAGCTTCTTCCGGACGCGGTACTGTTTCATGCGGGAGAGATAGTCCACGAATACCTTCCCGTCCAGATGGTCCACTTCATGCTGTATGCATACCGACAGCAGGCCATCCGCCTCGAACTCGAACGGTTCACCGTCGATATCCACGGCCCGGACCTGCACCCGCTCCGCCCGTTCCACGGGAGCGAATATCCCCGGAACGGAAAGACAGCCCTCTTCGCACTCTTGTGTGCCTTCCAAGGGCTTGATCTCGGGATTGACGAAGACCAGAAGATCGTCTTTCTCCTCGGTCAGATCCATCACGACCACACGCAACGGCACGTTGACCTGGATCGCCGCAAGACCGATCCCCGGTGCGGCATACATCGTCTCTGCCATGTCCGCCACCAGTGTTTTCAGTTCCTGGTCAAACTCGGTCACGGGCCTGGCACGCTGTCGAAGCCGTTTGTCCGGGTAGACCAGAATGTCGCGTATCGCCATGATCTTGGTAAGTGTCTCAGGGGTACGATTGTAGTTTCCGGGGGCCCAAAGGTCCAGTTGGGCAGGGGCAACCGCCCGGCAAGCCGGCTCCCTGGAGGAGTTCGGTTCCGTGGCATTGGGTGGCTGACGGCAGATGGGGGGAAACTGACCCCGCCGGATCCGGGCAGGACGCCGCCTCGTTCAGAACACCTCGCTGAACAGCCTGATCATCGCTGCCCAGGAATCCTGGTCCGCATCCGCGTCGTATCCGACCGGAAGCCCGAACCTGCGTCCGTTTTCGTCCGCCTCCCGGCTGCTGAAACCATGCATGGCGCCCGGGTGCACGATGACTTCATAATCGGCATTCGCCGCATCCATCTCCTTGCGAAAAGCCGCCACATCATCCATGGACACCATGGCATCCGCACCACCATGACAGACCAGCACCCTGGCCTTCACCTCTCCCGGGCCGGGTTCGTGGAATGACCCGAGGGCCCCGTGGAAGCTGACTGCCGCGCCAAGGGGCATACCGATGCGCGCCATGTGCAATGACATGGCGCCTCCGAAGCAGTAGCCGATGGCGGCAATGCGCCCAGCATCCACCCGGGACTGTGCCAACAGGGTATCAAGGCCAGCCCTGAGCCGCTGGGTGCCGGACTCCATGTCCCCCAGCACCGCATTCATTGCAGCGCCGGCCTCGTCCGGCGTTGCGGCGGTATGGCCATCCCCGTACATGTCGATTGCGAGCGTGCAATATCCCTGTTCCGCCAACTGATTGGCGCGACTGCGGATATAGTCGTTCAGACCCCACCATTCGTGAATCACCAAGACGCCCGGTCTCGGGCCTTCAAGATCACCGTCCCAGGCCAGGTGCCCGATATGCTCCGTAGTGCCGCTGTTATAGGCGATCGCCTTTGACTGGAGATTCATAGCCGTATTCACTGGTGTGTCTGCGATACGCCATTGTAATAACCAGTGGGCGATAAGAACAAGGTGTCTTTGGTTACCCGCCCTCGCCCGCCGTTTATCACTTCCCCCGCCCAAAGCAAGGTCATGCGATCCCTGATCACCGCTGCATGCCTGAACAAGGCCTGCCTGGGTGGTTTCGCCTCCCTCAGGAACGTCAACCTGGAGATCATGGAGGGCGAAATCCGGGTGCTCTTCGGTCCCAAAGATCCCGGAAAGGCCCCGCTGATCAGCATCATCTGCGGCATCGTCCACCCATCCAGAGCCGTTACGGTAGGCGACCTCAACATCGTGCGGACCACTTTCTTTCTTGATGCATCCGAACCGAACGGCAGGCATCACCGAGGCCGATGAACAAGGGGAAACCGTCCCGGCCCCGTTGTGTATGCCGTCACGACTGCCGGAATCTCGCTGCCCGAAATTAATGCGTTCCGCCTTTTTCAGATCATGCACCATTCCGCAATGGAATAATTCGGGACAAACACCATCATTCTGATCGGTTTGGTGTGGGATGTAACACCGGGACCTCGGTGGAGGGCTACAAGAACCTGGCCACCGGCTCGCCAGCGTTGCAGATCAAAAAATGACCATTTTCAAAATCATATTTTGATTTAGCCTAATTTTCTGCCATACTATGCGCCATGATTGCACGGAACCTCGCCCCAAGGCTGACCGAAGCGGCGCAAATTTGGCCGTCCATCACGCTAACCGGCCCACGGCAGAGCGGAAAGACGACCTTGTGCCGCACTTTGTTCCCACAGCATCAGTATGCGACCCTGGAAGCCCCCGACGTACGGGCCTTCGCTGCCGAGGATCCCCGTGCCTTCCTGGCCCAATTTCCGGAAGGTGCAGTTCTCGACGAGATCCAGCGTGTGCCCGATCTACTCTCCTACCTGCAAGGCATCATCGACGCAGACCCGGTGACAGGTCGCTGGATTCTCACGGGCTCGCAAAATCTCTCTCTGCTCGAATCGGTCAGTCAGTCGCTGGCGGGACGGACGGCAGTGTACAACCTCCTTCCGCTGACGAGAGACGAGACGATGCGTTTCCCCTGGCACCCCGGGACTCTCGACGAGACTCTCTTCACCGGTGCTTACCCGCGCATATACGATGAAGGGCATGAAGCCTCGGACTGGATCGCTTCCTACATCGCCACCTATATCGAGCGCGATGTGCGGATGGTCAGCAACGTGGGCGATCTAACGACCTTTCAGCGTTTCGTAACACTGTGTGCGGGCCGGACATCACAATTGCTCAACTACTCGTCGCTCGCAGGGGATTGCGGTATCTCGCAACCGACGGCGAAAGCCTGGCTCAGTATCCTTGAAACCAACTTTATCGTCTTCCGCCTTCCGGTCCTTCACACCAATCTT
The DNA here is from genome assembly GCA_965213885.1 of Candidatus Poriferihabitaceae bacterium. Taxonomy (GTDB): domain Bacteria; phylum Pseudomonadota; class Gammaproteobacteria; order Arenicellales; family Poriferihabitantaceae; genus VYFG01. Next base: position 255,762 of record OZ243919.1, on the reverse strand, counting down.
CGTAAGCGCCTGGTGAGGATGCCGAAACTGCATTTCTATGATACCGGGCTCGTCTGTTGGTTGCTGGGTATCCGAACCCATGAACAGCTTCGCACACATCCGCTTCGCGGAGCGATCTTCGAAACCTGGGTCGTCTCGGAGATCGTCAAACGTCAGACCAACCGGGGCGAAGCCAATGGAATTTCGTTTTACCGTGACCGAAACGGCGCGGAGGTTGATCTGGTCGTTGAAAGCCCGGCCGGCGCCGCGATCGTCGAAGCCAAGACTTCAGAGACAGCATCTTCCAGCCTGTTCGACGGTGCCAGACGCGTCCGAAGACACCTTGCCCAATCAACCCATCGATGCTCCGTCGTCGTTGTCTACGGCGGCGACCAGCCTCAACGCCGGGGATCGGACAGCCTGATCTCGTGGAGGAAATTGCACGAGGTCGACTGGGGTGCATTGGACTGCATCGTTACGGTCCGGTCCGCCGGTTGGCCAGTCACCGGAGCCAATGTACTCGCACTGTTTCCGAACAAGACGTGGAAGAACGCGATCACGAATGAAAGCGGCCAGGCAATACTGGATTTGCATTCGCATCAATTGCCGATGACTGTATTCGTCGCCACAAACGGATTTGCGGCGTACGTTGAGAGCGCCTGGAAACCCGTGAATGGACCACTCGACGTCGAATTGACAGAACTGCCCGATGGCGGCGCTGTAATTTTTTCAAACGGCACGGGACATGTGCCAACCCTGCGAGGCCGGCTCAATCCGATCTTGGACGACCTTGACCGCACATATCTCTACGCCGACAACATCGCCATCAACGACGGGGGCCAGGAGCCAGCGCGCTTTGCTCTCGGGGAGGATCTGCTCCTCTGTGACGCAGAGGGGCAGGAGGCGACGGTCCGCATTGTCGACATCGTCGGCCGAGCAGCCTTGGTACAATATCGCCAATGTTAACCAAATATCCCTTGATATCTCCTTTCAACGGATCAAGCCTCTGGTTGGGCAAGTCCGGGCTCACCCTGCTCGCATCTTCACTCACCTACAGATGCTTGAGCCTCTGATGGCGGAAACTCCGGATTATGGCCCAGTGTGCCGTATACTGGTACGGACTCGGATGGCTCCGAGTGGCTTCAGCAACAGATCAGGATCAGTCCTCCGTAGCCGAACCAGGAAAGATGTCTGATAGACGATGGAAAGCACTCTCCCCTTCAGGATTTAAGATTGGAAAAGACGCGGATATCAACCCTGTTGGTTTGTCGGATGCTGTTCGGCTATGAATGGGCTGTAGATGTTTCTCTTTTCGAGCTCTACGCAAAGCCGGGTCAACGAGAGTCCCTCAGTGTGGTCCGGCCGACACGGATGGTCCGTGTACTTGCTGGATCGTTGGGGTAAGATTATTCGTATGAACGAAAGACCCTTTCCGAAGCCGCCACCGGCCGATCCTTTGCCGCTGGAGACATGGCTGGACCAGACGGATCGTTCCGAAGTCGGCCGTGAGCCGTTCTTCCGTGGACGTGATGAGGAGTTTCATGTCTTCCGCAGGGCGGCCGGCAGTCTCCATGATGGGCGGGTCGGCGGCGGCACGATGGTGTTCCAGGGCGCCCCGGGTTCCGGGAAGTCGGCCCTGATGGAGGAATGCATGGAGGCGGTACGGCGCCATTCGACCCCCGAGGCGCCCTGGGTGGCGGTTGCCATCAAGCCCGAGACCCTGAAATCCGCCGTCGATGTCATGATGCGCCTGATCAGGGCGGCCAATGCAGAAAGCGAACGGCTTTCGAAAAGGGCGCCCGGTGCAATCGCTGGCAGGCTGGAGGGTTTTCTGGAATTGGGGCGGAAGCTGTATGGGGAACTGTCCGAAAGGGGTGTCGGTGTGGCGGGAGTCTCCCTGGGAGGGAAACCGGAAACCGGGGACAACCGGGACATGGACATTCCTTCGGAACGGGTATTCCGGGACGCGGCCCCGTTGCTGGAAAATCTCCATCTGGTGGTTCTGGTCGATGAAGCCCAGAACATACCGGTTTTCGGTACTACGAAGGGCGTGATGGACTGTTTGCACAACCCCCCCGGGAAAATTCCCCTGGTGACGGCGTTCTTTGGTCTGAGCGACACCCAGAAGGTGTTGCGCGAGTGCGGACTTTCCAGATTCGCCAGGGGGCGGGTGGTGACCCTGGATCCCCTGCCGTTTGATGATTCGGCCTGTGCCATCCGGGATATCCTGGGCGCCTATGGTTTCACGGGGACGCCGGAAGATCGGGAAGTGTGGGTGAACGAACTGGCCGAACTGTCCCAGGGGTGGCCGCAGCATATCAACAGCGTTTCGGTTGCGGCATGCGACATTCTCCAGGCCAATGAGGGATGCATTGACTCATCTCGTCTGGATGAGGCCATGGCTGCTGCGGAGGCATACAAGAGGGAATACTATGCCGGCCGGCTTGCCGCCGGCTTCCGGCCACCCTGGGTCTACCGGCAAATGGCCCTGGCTGCACGGGAGAGGGGCGGCGTGTTGCCCTATGACGATCTCCGGCCGTTCCTGGCGGAAGAAACCCTGGACGATTTTCTGACCAATGCCCTCCATGTCGGCCTGCTGGCCCAGACGAAGGAACTTCCTTACCATTACCAGATTCCGATTCCATCCTTCGGGGACTACTTGCGGGCGTTGCCGGTGGAACCACCGTCGGGCTGAGAGACAAGGACCATGAACGACATTGCCGGTTTGGGGCGTCGTCCAAACCCGGATGTGGCCATCTGAGCGGGACTCATGCCGGACGGCAGGGAGACGACGCCGGCGACAGGGGGTGCCTCCACCCCACGGGCTGTCCACCGGCTGCGCTTGCCTGGGGGGCAGCTCTGTCCGTGGAAAAGTGGGGAAAGCCGTGCCGGGCGACACGGCAATACAGGGTAAGCGGTGCGGTGTTGGCCTCCCTGGAATTCCTGTGCCTGTCCGGATGCAGACGTGAAATGAGTGTCTGCCGGTTGCCGCAAGCCTTCGCCAGGGCCGGCAGGATGCCGGTGCTTCCATGACGTGCCCCTTCGGCCCTGATTGCCCGGGCCTTCCTTTTCAAATTCTCCCGCTTCCACTCCCGTTCCCGGTCCTTCCATTCACGCTACTGTTTCTCCCACCACCGGGATACAACGAGCATCACCGCCGCCCACCACATGGGCAGGCAAACAAGAAATCACACGACGATCGGTTCCGGTCCGGCTACGACCAGCATCCCGAGGGCGAGGGCGCCGAACACGGGTGCGACGGACCACTCGAGAGCCCGTTCCGGGCTCATGTCATTCACCCATCTCATACTGCAGGCTGCAGCCGGTATCGCTGAACGGTGATCCGATCCTGTTCCTTGCGTGCCTTCGCGAGATCAAAGCTGACCTGTCGACGCAGCCAGAACTCGGCATTTGACCAGCCCACCATCTCCAGACGAATCGCCATTTCCGGAGAGATGGCGGCATGGCCGTTGAGAACCCGCGAGAGGGTATGGCGGGCAACGCCCAGCACCTGCGCTGCCTCAGTCACGTTCAGGCCGAGTGGTTCCAGGCAATTCTCGCGGATGCTGCGCCCTGGATGCGGGGGGATGGCTCATCGGCAGGGGGTTGCCTCCTGCTGGTGGTCGTCTGTCAGGTTGACGTCACAGGCATCTCCGTGCTCGAAGCGAAAGGTAATCCGCCAGTTCCTGGAAACCGAAGTGCTCCAGTATCCCTTGAGATTTCCTTTCAACGGGTGAAGCCGGTAGCCGGGCAAGTCGAGGTCCGGGGGCCTCGGGCTTCATCCAGATCTGCCAGCACCAAGGAGATGCGGTTGGCGCAGAAGTTACCCGTGCACATGGTTGCGGTCTCTACTGCCGGTAGGCATCCAGGATCTCCCGCCCGGCCTTGCCGGCCCGGTTGGACCACTCCCCGGCCATCGTCCCGCCGATGTCCTTCAGACCAGCCAACAATTCGGAAGACGGGGTAACGATGGTCATGCCATTCTCCCGGAGAACCGAGATCTTCGCCTCCGTCTCCGCACGACTCGCGACCCAGCCCCGCGCCTCCGCCCTGCGCGCCGCAACTAGAACCGCCTCCCGGACTGCCGCATCCAGTCCAAGGAACGAATCCCGGTTCACGATCACCATGTTCTTCGGCAACCACGCCCGGATATCGTGGTAGTGCGTCACGAAATCCCACGCCTTCGTGTCCGCGCCCGTCGAAGGCGACGTGATCATCGCTTCCACGCGCCCATTGGCGAACGCCAGCGGGATGTCCGGAACCTCTACCGGGACCGGAACCGCACCCGCCAGCAGCGCCAACCGTTCCATGGCGGCGTTGTAGACCCGGAGCTGCATGCCTGCAAAGTCCGCCACCGTCCCGATCTCCCGGTCTGCATAGAGCCCCTGGGGCGGCCAAGGCACTGCAAACAGGAGCCTCAGCCCTGCCTCCTTCAGCCTCGCCTCGATCGCCGGTCTGCTCGCCTCCCACAACTCCTTCGCCTGTCCGTAGTCGGTGGCCAAGAACGGCACCGAGTCCACCTCGAACAGGGCATCCTCGTTCCTCAGCCGTGACATCAGCACCTCGCCGGCGGGAACCAGTCCCCGGCGGACCGCGTTCCGGATCTCCGGGTGACGGATCAGGGAGCCCGCCCCATGGACGACGATCCGTAGCGCACCCCCCGTGTCCCGTTCGACCTCGTCGGCAAATACATGGATGTTGGCCGTATGGAAATTGCGCTCAGCGTAGGGCGTAGGCATGTCCCATTCCTCCCCGGCATGGGTAATTTCGCCCAGGCACAAAGCCAATGCGCACAAGGCCAAGGCTGCCGCGGCCGGGGTTTTCAGTCTCGGGATCCCGTTCATGTCTGAATGTCTGTTGGCATCGAAGTCCGCAAGCTTACCGACACCGGGTGGCCCGCATCAATGGCCTGCCCGACCCAGGACGGCAGCCCATGAATGCTGGCCGGTCATGGAAGTCCCACTCCTCCCTGGACATTGGCATTCCGGCCCCCGACCCGACAGGCCTGGTACGATGGATGCCGTGCCGGTCAATAACCACAGTCGTGGACCCGAGAATTTGTGCATTGCAAGCGCAATAAAGCGGGACACCGCCACATGTCGCGAGCGACAACTACGCAAACAATATATCCCCCCGGCCGTGACAAATTCCATAGTCCGGTCCTCCCACCTCCGCCTCATTGCCCCGGCAACGACTCCACCGGAATTCGGTTGTGGTATGCCTGAACATGTTGTCATGGTATGCGTTGGGAATCCCCTGTCAATCATTACTTGCACTGCCCGGGATTTTTTCCTGATACGTCGCCGATGGACACCATTTCTCCGGCTCCCATTCCGATTTCACTGATCGTCCTGGATAACGAGTGGGTGGGTGATGTGGAACCGTTCGACCGGCCCCTTCCTCTTTTCTCCGGGTCCCGGGGATTTCGTGATACGATGTTCAATGTCAATCCACTGGCCACTGAAGATGCCCAAGCGGGTTTCTTCCCGATGCACATCGGCAACCGAATGCAAACCCCACCTCCGGAGCCTGTCCGATGCGCCTGAAACAACCACGCCCCGCCTCTTTCGATGAAATTCGGATCACCCAGGAGGGCGAAGCTGACGGATCGACTACGTCGACCCATCCATAACAATCCGTCTACCTGAAGAGCCGCATCCATGGCGGGCGTGGACCGGACGCTCACCGAGATCCCACCGGAACGCACGCAAATCTCGTGTCATGGACGCATCGGCCAATGGGAGCCACGCGGAGAGGTCCTTCGATGCTTTATCGACGACGATGAGGAGCGTGGAACCCTCGTTAAATCGACGATGTGGAACTCGACATGAGCGAATTCGGACGGCTGCTCACGGTGTTCTCCGGTTTCGGGATGCGCATTGCATTCGTCGACGAGGACGTTGTCGACGATCGGCCGGAGATCGTGGTGAAGGAACCAGACAACAGACAGTGACGATCTGTCAATATACCCCGTCCGTTGAAGGAGCTTGTACCGGATGCGCCTGATGGGCGCAGCCCACGGCGGCAGAAGGTTCGGCTCGCTCCAGGCCTGCCTCACCCACCGGACCGGCATTGCGCAGCGGAGTAGAATGCCTGCCCGGATCACATACCGAAGAAAAACCATGAAAACCACCTTCACCAGAGCGGGCCGTATTCTGGCGATCCTGACTCTTTCCGGTTGTGCATCCCTTTCCATCGTCAAAGCCGACAGTGCGAATACCCTTTGGGACTATTCCCTGCATTCCGTGCAGCGGTGCCAGGGAGCGATGAACGACAGCATCGAGTCCACCGCCGAATGCTTCCTCGGTGATGGCGTCAACAGCCTGTTTGACAGGAGCATTGGCCTTGCCGAAACCAAGGGTGAGGAAACCTTCGGGGACAACTTCTCCATCACCGGCAGGATGGCTTGGTCCCCGGACGTCGGCAGCACGGGCGGACTGGACATGGTCACCCCGTTTTCCTTTGGCCCCGGCGACGACCTCGCGGGCATCCGTTCGGCATCCTTCATGCAGCAGGGGATCACCCGCTGGCGGGACGAATTCGGCGCCATGAGGAACGACCTGCGCCATGGGGTGGTGCACCGGTTCCGGGTGTCTGAAGAACCGGATTCGGACGTGCTGGGGCTTTCATCGTTCTACCTGCACAGCGCCGAACACGGCCATGAGGTGCTTGCCCTTGGTATGGACTGGTTCGGGCGCTGGGGCACCGGGGAACTTCGGTACTTCTTCCCCACCACCGGTTGGACGATGGTTCGACCCGGGCATGAGGAAAGACCGCTCGAGGGCGTGGAAATGGGAACACGCTGGAACCTGACAACCACGATCGACATGTCCGTGACCGGGTACCAGTGGGAAGCGGACGACGGTTCGGGGGACCGGGACCGGGGCACCCGCATGGGGATCAGTTGGCGGCCCCATCCATACCTGACGTTCAACACCACCTGGGACGACGGGAATGACGAGGAATCCATGGCCGCCGGCCTGCATCTTTCCATACCGCTTGGCCCCCGGACGAAGAGACCACGGTGGGAATGGTTCGGCGTGGGGGGCGGCCATTCCTCCCAGGCAGACCTGTACCAGGCCGTCCCTGAAATCGGGCAGATTCGGGTTGCCTCGCGATCCGCGCCGGTTTCTTCATCTTCAGGCGATCAGGAAGTGAATGCCCGGTTCGTGGAGCCGTCCGTGAACAGTGGCGAATCCGTGCATGTGGAACTATTCGTCGCGGAGCCCGCGCAGCGGGATATTACCGTGACGGTGCGGCTGGAGCCTGGTACGACGGCACCATCCGCCATCCCGGGCGAGGACTACGTTGACCAGGCCATGGAGGCGACGATCACCAAGGGGACCACGAGCGCAGTGGTTTCCTTTCCGCTGATCCGGAACGACGGCATGCAGGAACCCCGGAGTCTTGGGGTTGCAGTTTCCGTTTCATCGTATCGACCATCCTGACAGGACAGATTCTGAAATGAAAAACATCCATCCGAATCTTGCCGCACTTCTGATCGCCCTGCTTGTCCTGTCGTCCTGTGGCGGTGGAGGCGGTGGTGGTGACAATGGCCCGGAAACCGGTAATGGCAATACCGGGAATGAAGCCATGATCATTCCACCGAGTGACGACGGCGATGGCTCAGACGATGGAAGCGGCACGGGGAATGAAAATGACAGTCCGCCGCCTCGGGATACCGGCGAATCGGACATGGCGGAAACATGGCGAGGCCTGACAGTGGCGCCCGAGAGCCGTTGCTCTCCCTATGACCGATCGCGGGACTATCGCTATCCCCAATCGGTGGAACAGGCAATCGTTCGCCGACTTGGCAGGGTCTATGGACCCTATACCGGGACCTGCTTCTCATCCACCGGTGAAACCGATATCGAGCATATCGTCGCCACGAGCGAGGCTCACGACTCCGGCCTTTGCGCCCGCGATCGCGCAACCAGAACCCGGTTCGCGAGGGACCTTCGCAACCTGACCCTCGCTGCTCCAGAACTGAACCGGTACCAGAAGATCGCCAAGGATGCTGCGGAGTGGCTTCCTGCACTCAACCAGTGCTGGTTCGCGGGCCGTATCGTCGAGGTGCGCCGGGCATATGGACTCACCATCGACCGGCGGGAGGCGGATGCACTCGATCAGATCCTTTCCGGTTGCAACAGCACCGCCATGGAACCCATCGTATGCCATCGGACCACGCAACCCCGTGATGAAGACGGGGCCCCTGCCGGGGACGATGATGCGCTCGCCCGATACGACGACAATGGTGACGGACGAATCACCTGTAGCGAGGCACGCCGGCACGGCATAGCGCCCGTGTCCCGCAGCCATCCCGCATATCGGTACATGCTGGACGGCGATGGTGATGGAGTCGTCTGCGAATGAACCTGCCCATCATCACCATCACGCCAATTGTCTCCCCCCAGTGCCGGATGATCCTTCCGGACTTCATGGCACCGACAGTGCCTTCATCCAGCTTGCCACGAAGTGCGGCCTCGGTCTCGCGCTTGTTCGGGTATCGCTGGCCGAGGTGCACGATGGACATGGCGGTATCGCGTACTTGCAGTAATCCCGCCACGACCCACCCTGTTGACGGGATTTATCCCCAGCGTGAATGTTGCGCAGTGGCGGAGCCTGGTTCCACGGGTGCTGCACACCCGGCATCAAGGCTTTATCCAGCTGATCAAGGGTTACCCGACACATGACCTGCCCTTGCTCCCGATTTGAACTGTCATGTATTCCTTGACCGTTGACTTCGAATCCAGTTCTCTTTCATGCCCGAAGCAGGCGTCCTGATATGCGCTTGGCAGAGACACATGCTCCATCCCATGGTTGGCATTTCGCCATCACATCCGGTACCGGGGAGGAACCTGCCCCTGAATGAACCGTTGCATTGTCATCAGAGCAACCCGGAATCATGCCGCCTGAAGGATGGCTGGTCCCCTTACCGGGCCAGCAGCGGACTTTCACCGCCAAGTCATCCAGCCACCACCACGTGTACTGGAACAGCGCCATGCCTGACGCACAAAAAAAACCGGACGGATCCGAGGATCCACCCGGGTGTGAATTGATGGCGGCCCGAAAGAGTCATCAAAAGGGCCGCCACCCTCGTTAAAGGTTAGTCGTCCAGATCAGCTCCGAAGGCTCCTTCCATTTGCCCAAGGTGCAAACCGCCAACCGTGTACCCTGCGTTGAACGTTCCCGTAACCGCTGATGGGGTGGTGGTAGTATTGCCATCCCCAGTTGAGCCGCCATTGGAATGGTAGAAATTACCACTCCAATTACCGGAGCCATCACCACCGGAGGTTTCACCCATTGTCCATGTGGTAGTGCTGTATTCAGCAGATGCTTTATTTTCTGAAGTTCCATCGGTCATTCCAATACCGGCACTGTCAATATTTGCCCCATCAGCATTCAGCGATACCTCCCAGTCCATTGACTCGCCACCGGACATGAAATCGGTCAGTTCTCCGCTGATCATTTTCTTGGTGAAATCAGCAGTAAGCATCGCGTTTGCCGTAAACGCCCCGGCACTTGAATCGTCACCGAGCGGATTGTAGACAGCGTACTTACCGGCGGCACCGCCTTTGTATGTTGCCTTTCCTTTTATCATATCGGCGGCTGTATTGCCCATTGGGGCATCTCCACCGGTAAAAGCTTTCACATCAACTCCGCCTGGTGCTTCATGCGACCACCAGCCATAAACCAGATACATAGAATCAGGGGTTTGCGTCATTGCATCCAGGTCGAATCCATCGAAAGTCCAGGTACCAGCCAATGTAATTCCACCAGTACCCACCGCAGATGAACACGCAGTGCCTCCAGCTTGTTCACAAGAGTATTTACCGGAGACACCATCAAAAGTGCCATCAATACTTACCTTGTCTCCGTCATCTTTGGTATGTAGTTTCGTGCCCGATGTAGCAAAATCGTCTGCCTTTATATACTTCAAGTTGGCAGGTGTTATCAGCTTCTCGTTAGCGATCTCATACTCACCTGTCTTACCTGCTACACCACTGATAATTTCGCTCCCATCGGCACCATGTTTCTCTTTGAACTTTTTCGATTCACTCCCCTGATTGCTGTACAGAACAACATGATCGGTGGTCTCAGCATCCGTATCCATCTTCACGTAATCCGAACCAGCCCAACCGCCAAGGCTCGGAACTGCGGTGCTGGATTTCTTTATACTTACATCTCCACCTGCAGATCCATCCATATCCACTGTTACCGCCGTGGATGACAGAGAGATGAATCGACCATCTGCCAACACCATATTGGCGGACTTTGTGCCAGAAAGTCCGGCATGTAGTTTCTTCGCCATGGCCAGCGTTTCTGCTGCTGCTTCCTTGTCTGCTTCGTCCTTCATCGCCATCAAGGCATCTTCGGCATTCATCACGGTATTCTTGGCACCTGATACTTGAGCCTGATATCCGGCCTTTACCGCATCACCGACATCGGCGGCGGCCATCAAGGCTGCCTCAAGGTCATCGATTGCCTCGTTGACAGCATCAATCTGGGCCTGAGTGGGTTCGGACCCGGAAAGGGCGAGCAGCGCTGTACCGACATCCGTGGAGGCGGCCATCAAATCTGCTGTCTGCATTTCCGCCCGCTGCATGGCCATTTCTTCAGGGGTGGGCCCAGTCTCTTCCGGTTCAGTCGAGGAACTCCCCCCTCCGCAACCGGCGAGGAGCAGTGCCAGCGAAGCCACGAGGACCAGCACGAATTTATCTATTGATTTCATTTCGATGTTTCTCACAAAGTTGTTGAAGGGTTGAGTCGGGACCTGGCCCCTGTTGCACACGATAAATGTATGTATCGCGCACAAAGTCCTCTGTCCCTCATAAAACCAACAGGAAAAACCCCATGAAAGAGTCTCTGCAAACATCCGAAGAAACCATACCGACAACCGCGGGAGCGGACGTGGAACATGCCGATGAAAGTCGGCTTTCTCCATCTTCTCCATCTTGTCCATCATCTCCCCCATCCTCATCACCCCCACTCCTGCGCATCCCCGAACACGCCCTCGACCCGGTGGCCCAGTGGCTCGACTCCTCCCACGGCGCCATCAGCCACAACACCGAACGCGCCCTTAGGTCCGACCTCGCCATCTGGCTCGCATGGTGCCGCAAGGAAAAGAGAAAACCATGGCCCGCACGGGCCGCCTCCCTCGTCCGCTTCATCGACACCAAGGCACACTCCAGGGCACCCGCCACCGTCCGGCGCTACCTCTCCAGCCTCTGCGCCCTCCACCGGGCCGCAGGATGGAAGAATCCCCTCGACCATGTCACCGTCCGGATGGCACTGCGGCGCATGTACCGACACCGGGGCAGAAGACAGACACAGGCCCTCGGCCTGACCTGGCAGGTCCGGGAGAAACTCATCAAATCCCCCGGAGAGCGCCTGATCGACCGCCGCAACCGGGCCCTCCTCGCCGTGGCCTACGACGCCATGCTCCGGCGCTCGGAACTCGTCTGCCTGCAGGTCTCGGATCTGATGTTCGAACCGGGCGGAACCGCGACCCTGTTCCTCGGGAGCGCCAAGACCGATCCCGAGGGGGCCGGCACCATCCTGTTCCTCGCCCGGGATACGGCGGACATGGTACAGACATGGCTCGCGGGCAGCGGGATCACCCGGGGTCCCCTGTTCCGGGCGGTGCGGAAGAACGGCGTCCCCGGGGACGGACTGGACCCGAGCCAGGTCTCCCGGATCTACAAGTCCATGGCCATGCGGGCGGGGTTCGTGGACTTCGCCGGGGGCCTGTCGGGCCACAGTGCCCGGGTGGGTGCGGCCCAGGACATGATTGCCTCGGGGATCGGCCTGCCCGCGATCCTGCAGGCGGGTCGGTGGAAGAGTGCGGCGATGGTGAGCCGCTACGGGGAGCGTCTCCTGGCCTCAAGGGGGGCGGCGGCGCAACTGGCCCGGATGCAGGGGAGGGACGGGAAGGGGAAACCCGGGATGCAATGAAATCCTGATTCCAGGAAATACAAGGACAGGGAATATAGGAAGGATCCGGAAGGGCGGGTGGGCAGGGGGAATCCTCAAGGGAAGTCCGGTGTTGTTATCGCGCACGAAACACCCCCGGATTCGGGGTGTTTTGGGAAAAACCCGGCCATGTGCCGAAGGGATTCCGTCCATGGAACGTTAGAAACGGGAAATAATATTCCGGTTTGTGGTAGAATGATCCCGGGATGCGTCAATGAAATCACGAATCTTCGAATTGCGCTCCAAGGCCTTGACTGTGCAGGCGTGGGAATATATTCTTTGCGCCTGATAAATACATTTATCGCGCATAAAATACCGGGCAGAGAAATCTCAACCTGCTGATTTACAGCACTATTTTATTTTCTTCCTGCCGGCTCACCTTCCCCCTCCTTCCCCTTTCCGGCAGCTGTCACAATTTCTCCAGGACCGGGCTTTGGGCCACGCCGGAAGCCGGCCGATCACAATTTAATACGCTCCGACTGACGCTGGATCTCAAGAAAATAATTCTATCGGGTGGTCCGAGATCGCATTCCATTGAATTGTGTATTGAATGAATGTTCCGGATGCTGGTCCTTGCAGTTTTCCGCAAACAGTCGCCTACAGAACTCTTTAGAATACTTCCCGACTGAGAGCACTTTCACCTGGTCCCGACACCAGCTGCAATGCAGCCTTCCTTCCAGCTTGGTGGACAGGTGGGGCGTGATGTTTCCCGAATGGTCAACGCATGGAAAAACCGGTAAGAACATCGACCGCTCCGAACGGACTTTGTCCGGACGAGGAAATCGACCTCATCCGAAAGCGTCTCCGGCAGCTTGAGGCCGAGCAGTCCGGATTGCGGTCACGGCTTGCCGCACTCGAAGAGAGCGAGCCTTCTTCGACCGAGCATGGGAGCCCCGCATCACCGATAACAATCGACTCAACCGTGAGTGAAAAGGTGGCCCTGTTCCGTTCCTTCTTCGCCGGCCGGGAGGATGTCTTTCCAAAGCGGTGGGAGAATACCCGGAGCGGCAGGAGCGGTTATGCGCCTGCCTGTAGCCATGAGTGGGAACCGCATGTTTGCGGAAAGCCCAGGATCAAATGCGGCGACTGCCCGAACCAGGCGTTCATACCGGTCACCGCCGAAACTGTCGACGGGCATCTGCGGGGATGCCATACGATGGGCCTTTATCCGCTGATGCCCGACGATACCTGCCGCCTCCTTGCCGTGGATTTCGACAAGGCGACATGGCAGGACGATGCAGGCGCCTTTCTGGATGCCTGCAAAATGAAGCAGGTTCCGGCTGTGCTCGAGCGTTCCCGCTCGGGCAATGGGGGGCATGTCTGGATATTTTTCTCCGAACCGGTTCCGGCCGTCCTGGCCCGCAGGCTCGGCAGCAACCTGCTGACCGAAGCCATGGAATCCAACCCGGGTATGGGCTTCGGATCCTACGACCGTCTGTTTCCCAGTCAGGACGTAATGCCATCCGGGGGATTCGGCAACCTGATCGCCCTGCCCTTGCAATTCGGCCCCCGACGTAAAGGCAACAGCGTATTTCTTGACGGGAATTTCGAGCCTTATAAAGACCAGTGGGCATTCTTATCTTCAATTGGCCGCCTCTCGCTGGTGGAGGCAACACGAATCGTAGAGGACGCCGAACGAAATGGCCAAGTGATTGGCCTACGTCTGCCGGTGGACGACGAGGATGAATCGCCCTGGACAGCGCCGCCATCCCGGAACCGGCCGCTTTCGGAAATCAGGGAATCCCTTCCGGAAAGGATCGAGGCAGTGTCAGGCGACCAGATCTACATCCCACGTGCCGGCCTGCCGCCCGGCCTTGTGGCCAGGATCATTCGCCTGGCGGCATTCCAGAACCCGTCCTTCTACAGTGCACAGGCAATGCGGCGGTCCGTATCCGGTATTCCCCGCATCATCTCCTGCGCCGAGCTGCTGTCCCATCACATCGCCCTCCCGCGCGGTTGTCTGGATGCGATGGAGCAATTGTTCGAAGAGGCCGGCATCAAGGTGCACTTGCAGGATGAACGCAATCACGGCAGTCAGGTTGAGGCAGTGTTCCAGGGCGAACTGACTGCGGAGCAGAACGCGGCTTCCAATGCCATTGTCGCCCACGAAACTGGCGTGTTATCAACGGCGACCGGGTTTGGCAAGACGGTGGTTGCCGCATCCGTCATCGCTGCCCGCAGGACCAATACCCTCGTGCTCGTGCACCGCCGGCAACTCATGGACCAATGGATTGCCCGACTTGGGTCTTTCCTCAGTCTCCCGTCTGCCTCCATCGGGCGGGTCGGAGGTGGCAAGAGGAAACCTTCCGGCATTGTCGATGTCGGCATGATCCAGAGCCTCGTGCACAAGGGTGTGGTCGATGACATGGTCGCCGACTACGGGCATGTCGTGGTGGACGAGTGCCACCATGTATCCGCCGTCAGCTTCGAAACGGTCGCGAGACGGGCAAAGGCCCGATATATCCTCGGGCTTTCCGCCACCGTCACACGCAAGGATGGGCACCATCCGATCATCTTCATGCAGTGCGGGCCGGTACGGTTTCGGGCCGAGGCCAGATCTCAGGCCCGCCGGCGCCCGTTCACACACCGGGCGATCCTGCGTAATACCTCGTTCAGGATGCAGACGGAGCCTGACAACGACCCTCCACAAATTCAGCGGATTTATGCCGAGCTGGCAGAAGACCGGGAGCGAAACGACCTGATCTTTGATGATGTGATGTCTGCTCTGGAGCAGGGACGCTCACCGATTGTCCTTACCGAGCGCAAAAGTCACGCAAGGCGGCTCGCCGAAAGGCTGGGGCCTTTCGCCCGTAATGTGCTGCTGCTCACCGGCGGAATGGGAATCCGCCAGGACCGCGCGATCATGGAGCGTATTGCGTCAATCTCCGAAGCTGAGGAGCGGGTTCTGGTCGCAACCGGACGATATATCGGCGAGGGATTCGACGATGCCCGCCTGGACACGCTCTTTCTTGCAATGCCAGTATCCTGGAAGGGAACACTGGCTCAGTATGTGGGCCGCCTGCACCGGCTGCATCCGGAAAAGCGCGAAGTGCGGGTCTACGACTATGTCGATGAGGCCGTTCCCCTGCTTCGGCGCATGGGTGAAAAGCGGGTTCTGGGCTACAGGAGCCTTGGGTATTCGGTGGAATCGTCCAACGACAACTCTGCTCTGACCGGAACCCGGGGTCAGCCACCATCCCCTGACACAATCTTCTGAAGCGGAACAGTCTGGAACTGGGATCCGTTTCGGTATACTCGCCCATTCCCGGATTTCCTCTCCTGTTGAAACCGTACGAAAGCCCGCCCAATAACACCCAGCGAAATTTGCAATCTGCATCACATCCAAGTCCCGCGCCCCGGCGGAGTCATTCCTGAAGGGGTTCGGGATTCCGGGCTGCCAGGTCGCGATCCCGGAATTCCCGGAAAAGACCGATCAAAGAAAACCATGATAACCAGGGAAGCCGTATGACAGGCATCACATCAATGGATATCCTCCGGATCTTCGGACCCGCGAAATACGCCCAGGGGAAGGAATGCTTCACGAGCGGTCGAGTCCTGGAAGTCGACACCGACATTTCTAACCTGATCATGGCGGATGTAGCCGACCATCGATCCGCTGAGGTGATCCATAACGTGAACATTGTGTATTACCCGGAGGAATACGGCATGCCGGTGCCCTTCAGTGGAGAATGCACCTGCGGGAAGGAGTCCAACTGCCGCCATCTTGCGGCTGCACTCCTGTCGGTCTGCAACGACGTACCGACTGCCGGAACCGCCGAAGCCCACGAAACCCGACTGGATTCCGTGACCCCGGAGCTCCATCTCTGGCTGAACAATGGCCCGGCGGAAGCGGGCATGAAGCAGGATCAACGGCGGCGCACTGCCACCCCGGATCAGCTTTTCTTCGTTTTTTCCGTCCTGCGCCAGAACGCACAGCCAGGTGTGGACATTTCCTTCTACCGGGGACGCCTCTTGAAGAATGGCACCGTAGGAAGAAGCGCAAAGGCTTGGTACGGATTCGAGAGGATGACCACCCCGCAGAAATTTCTCACGCTGGAGGATCTGGAGATTCTGGCAAACCTGACGTTCTACCGGCACGGCAGGTACCGTGAAATCAACTGGCCGGACGGTGAGGAACTCGTGTCCCTGGTACGCAGGATCGTGGACACCGCCCGTGCACGGGCCGGGGACATCCACGGCCCTGCCCTGAGCTGGACTGGGTCGGTATCGGTGTCGGTCGCATGGGCGGCAGGTCCGGACGGTGCCCAGCGTCCCGTATTTCGCAGCACCGAAGGGACCGACGTGGACCTGATGCCGTTCCCCGTGCCGCTTGTCCTGGATTCCGTATCCGGCAGGATCGGCGTGGCTGAAACCGATCTCCCGCCCGAGACCGTCGCCTGGCTGGCTTCCGCCCCGCCGACGCCTGTCGAGGCTACGAACGAGGTTTCCTCCCGCCTCCAGGAAATCGACCGGAAGATTCCTCTTCCCGAGATCCGCCATACCGTGGTACACACCGAACAACCTGTTCCCCGCCTGACGCTCTTTGGCTTCACCCCGCCGGCGTCTGCACACCGGGCCATGCAGGTGGATATCGAACTGTACCTGCAAGGTATCTGGGCGGATCTCCACCTGTACACGCCGAAGTCCGAGTGGATCTTCCGGCCCATCCCCTACCCCTGCGGCCGAGTGGACTTCGTCTATCCCGGGGCACCGGAGCCCGTCCGCGCCGGTATGGTGTGGGGGATCGAGGGACGGGAACTCCATGAGACCCTCCCCGATATCCGGATGCTCCGGGAGGACAGCATCGAAATCTTCCGGCGCGACCATGATCTGGAGCAGCAGTATCTGAACCAGATCACCTATCTGGTGGCGAAGCACTGTCCGGAGGAACTGATGGCAGGAATTGACCTCTGCCTCGAGGATTTCGACCGTGACGGACAAATCGACTGGCTGTTTCCAACCTCCGCCGATCCGGGGGAGGGCGGATTCACCCCGGCGCTGGATTTCCTCGCCAGGGAGGTCCCGAAGCTCCGGTCTTCCGGGTGGCAAATCGAGATCGACGACTCCTGGCCGTACCGGATCCACGAGGGACCGGTGGTCTTCTCCACCGCGATCGAGCCGACCGAAAACGACTGGTTCTCGCTGTCCCTCCAGCTTCAGGTAGACGACCAGGCCATGGACCTCGTGCCTTTGATCGTCGACTTCATCGGTACGCTGGACGACGGCTGCCTCGGGGACCCGCAGGACGGTATCGATACCGTGGACCACATCCGGGAAATGCTGGCCGGCCAGACATTCCATCCCCGTCTGCCGGACGGGACCGTGGCCGTGATCGACGCAGATCGCCTCGCACCGTTCATCGCGGCCTTTCTCGAGACCCAGGGGCTGGTGGGATTCCACCCTGCCGAGGCCGGCCGCGCCACGGCCCTCGCCGAGGCCCTCGACGGCTGCGGGGCACCCTGGACTGCAGGCCGGGAACTGCAGGAGCTCGGCAATCAGCTTCGCACGCTGACTCAGGCCCCGATGGCGCAGCCTCCCGCCGGATTCGTCGGAGATCTCCGGCCCTACCAGCTGGCAGGGTACGGCTGGCTCAGGGCGCTGGCCGCCACCGGTTTCGGCGGTGTGCTCGCGGACGACATGGGTCTCGGCAAGACCGTGCAGGCTCTCGCCCTCCTGGCCCACAGGTACCTCGAGGAGGAACAGGAAAGGCCGAGCCTGCTCGTCGTGCCCACCAGCCTGCTCGGAAACTGGCGGCGGGAGGCCGAACGCTTCGTCCCCGCACTGAAGGTTCTGATCCTCCACGGTCCCGACCGGTGGGAACAATTCGACGCCATACCGGAACATCATCTGGTGGTGACCACCTACCCGCTGGTGCACCGGGATCACAGGAGACTCTTCGACCATGAGTACGATCTCGCGATCCTGGACGAGGCCCAGAACGTGAAGAATCCCGCCGCCGCCACTTCGAAGCGCATCCGCGAGATCCGTGCCCGACAGCGTATCGCCCTGACGGGCACCCCGATCGAAAACAGCCTGGAGGAGCTCTGGGCGCTCTACGACTGGCTGATACCCGGCCTCCTGGGCGACCGGAAGTTCTTCAGCGAACACTACCGCAAACCCATCGAGAAGCAGGGGGATACGGGTCGCCAAAAATTGCTCTCCACACGCCTGCAGCCGTTCCTCCTGCGCCGGACCAAGGAGGAGGTTGCCAGTGAGTTGCCGCCAAAGACCGTCATCGACGACATCCTGCCACTCGAGCCGGACCAGGCTGCCCTCTACGAGAGCATCCGGGCAGCCATGGACCAGCGGGTGCGCAGGGCCATCGCCCAAAAGGGGCTGTCAGGTTCCCGCATCACCATCCTCGATGCATTGCTGAAACTGCGCCAGGTGTGCTGCGACCCGGCGCTGGTGAAGCTGAAGGCGGCCGAAGGCATCACGGTCAGCGCCAAGCGCACCCGCCTTCTCCAGCTTCTGGAGGAACTGCTTGCCGAGGGTCGGCAGGTCCTCGTCTTCTCCCAGTTCGTCACAATGCTCCGGCTGATCGAGTCCGACCTGAAGGCCCGGGGATGGCTGTATTCCATGCTGCATGGACAAACAAGGGTCAGCGAACGGGATTCCGAAATCCGGCGTTTCCAGGACGGGGAAACACCTATCTTCCTGGTCAGCCTGAAGGCCGGGGGGACCGGCCTCAACCTCACCGCCGCGGACACCGTGATTCTCTACGACCCCTGGTGGAATCCGGCCACGGAACGCCAGGCCATGGACCGGGCCCACCGCATCGGCCAGAACAGGCCGGTGTTCGTGCACCGCCTGATCGCCGAAGGCACCGTCGAAACCGCGATCCAGGAAATGCAGGCGCGCAAGCAGGCCCTCGCCGATGCCCTGTTCGAGGGAACCTCCGAAGGACCGATGGCCCTCACCGAAGAGGATCTTGGCGCATTGTTCGGAGACGGGCTGGGCATTGGCGGCGCGGTTGCGACAGACTCGCCCTGACCCCGTGCGGGACAAGCCCCGTCGTCGAGGGCACAGAACGATAGCGCAGACGGCGTAGCTGTCCTGGGATTTCAATGCGTGGTTTTGTTGCTTGATGTACTGGCGCTGAGCGAAATCTGTCACGGGCAGACCGCTTCCGGCTCCAGGCGTGGTTTTACCGCCATCGGAACGGGCGATCGGGCTGCCTGGAGCCGTGACATGTCACCCCGGAATGTACGCCGCTATACTTCACTCCATCGAAATCCTCCCACGAGAAAATTCCAGGCATGACCACCTTTGATGACATTCTCGACGACCGGCGACGAAAAGCAGACGAACCTGCCTTCAGCCAGCGACGGGCACGGCATTCGGGGGTCTTTGTATCGCCTTCCTTAACCCAGGACCCGGTGCAGGCGGGACAGTTCCGTTCTGGCCGTCCACGAACAGCCAGGATTTTCAGGTATTCAGGCATTCCGGCTGCAGCCCATCGGTGCGAAGAGAGCGGGTGCCACCTGGAGTAGTTCACTGACCGCTATCGATGTGTTTCGGAAGATCCGCAAAATGGCAGGAATTCGCCCTGCTGAACCCGGTGATGCACCTGGTCAGCGGATTCCGCTGGAGTGATACGAGATTGCCGATATGCGTATGGGTGTCAGCCTGGCGATGATCACAACCTTCCTCCCGACCTGCAATT
The DNA here is from genome assembly GCA_965213885.1 of Candidatus Poriferihabitaceae bacterium. Lineage (GTDB taxonomy): Bacteria > Pseudomonadota > Gammaproteobacteria > Arenicellales > Poriferihabitantaceae > VYFG01. The sequence continues at coordinate 236,144 of OZ243919.1, read as the reverse complement.
TCCTGGTGTGGCGCATCTTCACCACCGGGTACGAACTGAAATCCTGAGCCCGTGTCCACACAACGTATCCGCTTTGCCTTTCTCAACGTCGGGCACTTCCTTGATCACCTGTTCGTGCTGATCTTCGCCACTGCCGCGGCCCTGACGCTGGTGACGGAATGGGACATGTCCTACGGGGAACTGATTCCCTATGCCACACCCGGGTTCGTCGCTTTCGGTGTATGCGCCGTCCCGGCCGGATGGCTCGCGGACAAATGGAGTCGCGAGGGCATGATCGTGGTGTTCTTTGTCGGAATCGGCTTCACGGCCATCCTCGCGGGATTCGCCGATTCAGCGCTCGAGTTGGCGGCATATCTCACCCTTGTCGGGGCGATGGCAGCCATCTATCACCCTGTCGGACTCGCCCTCGTGGTTCAGGGCAGGGAACACACCGGGGTTCCGCTGGCCATCAACGGCATCTTCGGCAATATGGGGGTTGCATCCGCGGCTTTGATCACGGGCTTTCTGATTGACACCGCGGGGTGGCGCCAGGCATTCATCATCCCGGGGGTATTGTCGATACTGGTGGGACTGGGCTTTCTCGGCTTCCTTCGACAGGACCGGTATGCCCTGAAGTCCACCGAAATGCGGTCCGGTCAAGCAGCAGCGGCGCCAGGAGTTCCCAGGAACATCCTGGTCAGGACTTTCGCCATCGTGCTGGTGACCACGGGAATCGGGGGGATCGTGTTCCAGAGCACCACGTTCGCATTGCCCAAGGTCTTCGATGAGCGGTTGGGCGAATTGGCCCAGAGCGCCACCGCAGTCGGCGGATACGCCTTCCTGGTGTTTACTGTGGCGGCATTCGCCCAGTTGATTGTGGGCTGGCTGGTGGACCGCTTCCCGATACGGCGGATCTTCGCCTTCGTGGCCCTGATTCAGGCGGCGTTTCTGCTGGCCATGACCCAGCTGTCGGGTATGGCCGCACTCCTGACTTCGCTGGCGTTCATGCTGGCGGTATTCGGGCAGATCCCCATCAACGACGTGCTGGTAGGGCGGATATCGAAAAGCGAGTGGCGCGCCAGGGCGTATGCGCTGCGTTATATCGTGACGTTTTCGGTGATGGCATCCACGGTTCCGCTGATTGGCTGGATCCATGGCCAATGGGGCTTTGAGGTACTTTTTCCCATGCTCGCCGTAGCCTCGGTGATGATCTTCGCGGCGGTACTGTTGCTGCCTTCCGGAATGGTGGCGGCCTCGGTCACCTCAGGCACGGCGAACAGCGTAGCCGGTCAGGCCCGTCACTGAATCAGGCGCCCGCACTGTCCGGCGCGCCGGATTCGAAGACCACCGCCATCGGTGATCCCGGCCGCCCCGCATCGCCCGCAAGCGGATTTGCACACTCGCCGGATACCTTTTCCCCATGACCGGTCCTTGCGTCCCAGGCAACGGCAACGCGCGGCCTTCGACCAGCCGTCTCCGGAGGAATCAAATCAATGCAGGGGCGTGTGGACGGTGTCCCAGGAGGAAAACGGAGTAGCGGGATCATTGACGAACAGTACGATGGACCAGCGTCCGCACAGCTCGTTGACATCCTGTTCCCCTGGCCGGTGCACGACATCATGCCAGGCGGGTTTGATGCGGCCGCCGGATGCCTGAAACAGCATCCATGCGGGCATGAAGACTGCGTTGCCTTCCCGGTGATGCACGTGGGAAACCGGATGCGCATTGCAGCAGCCGATGCGAAGGCCGGGGGCACTGTCCCCCAGGGCCAGTGTGCTGAAGCCCTTGTCGAAATGTGCCCGGGCGCAGAACGCCTGCCCCGCACCTGGTGAGTAGCACAGAAATCGCAGGGTGCCGTCGATCAGACGGTCGCCTTGAAAGATCCGCTCCCGGTAATCCGGCAGACACTGTGTATAGATGGTGTGCAGGGTGATTTCCGCCTGGCGATAGATTCGTTCTGCGACGTCAAAAAAGCGGCCGACCACGGGCTCCGAGGCCCTCAGGGAAGGACAGGGCTCACGTTCCATGAGCGCCGGACTCCAGTGAAAGAACAGCTTGGAGTCCTTACGCTCCAGTTCCGTCTTGTCGGTAAATCCATCCGCGCTGGCACGAGGGTGGCGTGCCGGAAAATGCAGTTGTTGCTTGAGGGTTTCCGGCAAAGCCAGAAACTCGAGAAACCTGTCTGCGGCGTCTTCGAGTTCGGCACGTGGCATCACCGACGGGACAGATGCGAAATGATGTTGGTCCAGACTGAGAAAAAACTGTTCCGGGTCGAGATGCATGACGGGGTCTTTTTCGACAGGCCCGGATGGTACCGTACCCCGGGTCCTGTTCGTCAATGCCCTGTTGTCTCGCGTGGCACTGATCGTCATGGGGATTGGGGGGGCAACCGGCGACCTTTCCAGGCACGGGTTCCGGACGGATGCGAATGCGTCGCGGAATTCTCCGGAACGGTGATCCTGCACCGGACCAGCCCGTGACAGCGTCAACCGACATGCGGGCAAGCTGCCATGGGGCAGCCGTTTCACCTGTTTCGCCGGTTGCAATCGCCGGACATACCATTAAGTTACATACCATGGAATTGCCGAACAAATATCACAAAATGCTTCGTTCAGGTCATGCGGCCAGCCTGTTGCTCTCTTGCTGTCTGGTCTTGGTGTGCGCTTCGCCTTTGACCGGTGCTTCCGGGATTCAATCCATTGGCGAAGCGCAGAAAGCTTATGCTGAAGGGCGGTTCATCGACGCGGCACGGATCGGTGAAATCCTCGGTACATCGGAGGGATTTGCGCTGGCCGCGGAGTCGCTTTCGATCCACGCCCACTACTTCGCCAGGGACGACGAGAAAGACGAGTTGCTCGAGCGCGCCAACGGGCTGGCGAAAGAGGCGATTGTCTCCGACCCCGACAACGCGCAGGCCCACCTGCAACTGGCGCACACCATCGGCAGAAGGGCGCAGGCCATCGGCGCGTTCAGGGCGGCTGGCCGGGGATACGCGGAGAAAATACGCGAGTCGACCGAGAATGCCCTGCGGATCGATCCCGACCTGGCGGCGGCCCATCTCAGTCTCGGTCGGTGGCATGCTGAACTGGTCGGCGCACTGGGTTCGTTCATGGCGCGTATCCTGTACCGTGCCCGGATCAAGGATGCCATTGCCTCTTTCGAGCGGGCCCTGGCGCTCGCCCCGGATTCGAAGGCCGGACCCCTGGAATACGCACTGGGAATGCTGGCCCTGGACGAGGTCAAGTACCGGGACCGGGCACGCGACATGCTGAAACGAACCATCGGGATACCGGCGAAGGATGCCTACGGAAGAATCCTCCACGCCAAGGCAGTCGAACGCCTCAAGTCTCTCGATGCGGTCGGTGGCTGACGCATCTGGCGCACTCCCGGACCTGATGAAGAAAGCGCTTCCCTACGCTTTCCTGAGACGCCACCCGTACATCGTACGCCCGTAAAAGTTGAACCACTTCCTCGCTTCCGGGTCCTGAAACGGATAGTCCGCCCCGATCTGTCTCGCTGTAACAAGGCCGGTCACGAAACAGGTCTCCTGGCTGTTGACCAACGTGTGGGCACCGCAATGCCAGGTCCGCCTTCTGCCCTGGATGAAGCGGAACAGGTGAACCAGAAATGCGATATGGAGCACATCATGCACAATGTGCTGAAACCACCATTTCCTGACGACCTTCTCCTCGTCGATGCGGTTGATTGGATTGTAGGTCACCAGGCAGGGCTTGTCGGATCGTTTCGCCCAGGGCTGCTGGTTGTGCATGATGTAGGTGATTTCATAATTGTCCGGTCTTGCGCCGTACTGCTCGATGTGGTTGCTCCGGGTGTCGAGCGGCCTGACCGCATTGTCCGGAAGAACCGAAGCATCCGAATGCACGACCGTATGGTTGTGCAATTCACTTTCGTAACGGATCGAAGAAAGAAGGAAGCTCTCCAGGATGGTCGGCTTGTCCAGGATCATCAGCGTCTGGTTCGCGTTACACGCAAAGACGACATCGTCGAACATCTCCGTGGCGCCGGTTTCATCCTCAACGACCACGCCGGAGGGTCGCCGGTACACTTTCCGGACAGGCCGGTCAAGGTATATCCTGTCCCGGAAGGCGGCTGACATGTTCTCGTAGATTCGCCGCGTACCCTGATCCCACGTCTGCATCGGGGTGGCGGATTCGATATCGAAGAATTCCAGGTAGCGGGAAAACAGGGATGCGGGCATGTCGAATACATTCGTCGCCATCAGGAAGTTCACGAACATGGGTTTCAGGATCTTGTACCTGAAATCGCCGGAGAACCTGCCCAGGTTGAGTGCCGTACCCATGCTGACATAGTTGAACGGGTTGAGCGCATTGAGCAGCCGGGACCGGGACCGGTTGAGCCGGCCAAACCATTTCATGCGCCCCAGGACCTTCTGGAACTTCTCGATTTCCGGCTGCAGCTGCCTCCTGATATCGGAGTCGAAGTCGTGCGCATAGATTTCTCCGCGATACCGCACGCTATAGCTGAACCTGGTATCGACAAGGCCGATACCGTGTTGCTGCATGAACAGAAGGATATGGTGGTATACCGAGGGTATGCATGCGGTGACGGAAATATCGAACGGAATCGAGGATCCGTCGTTCTGCAGCATGTCGACCGTGATGGCGTTGCCTCCGCCCTCGGACTGCGCCTCAAAGAGCAGAAAATCGAATAGGTCCGGGTGCCGGTGCAATGCCCAGGCCGCTCCAAGGCCCGAGATTCCTGCACCGATGATGGCCACCCTTCTCGGGGTCGGCGAATTCTTCTGCCTTTCATTCATGGCACATACTGTATTATCTTCCGGCGGTGGCCGAGCGTGGGCAGGCCTGCCATCCCGGTGAGATTGATCCTGAAATCCAACGCCTCTATCCATGCACCGATGGCACCTCGAGCACAACGACACACACCCAATCATGGTATGGCCACCTTCCGGACCCGCGGCATCGGGTATCCGCGATGGGCTGTGCTTTGGATTACGTGTCCCGTCGAATTCGCCCATGGGTTCGATGACCCCGGGCGGGAGAAAGAAGGCGATTCCGAATCCCGGACAACCACACCGTACCGGATTGATGCGTCATGTCACCTACACTGATTGGACTGGTCCTGTTTGCGGCGGTGCTGCACGCGGTTTGGAATGCCCTGGCAAAATCCGGCGGTTCGCCGCTCTACAGTATCGCGGCATACCACCTGGTTACCGCCGTCATCAGCCTGTGCATCGTCTGGTGGGTCCCACTGCCCCCTGCCCAGGCGTGGCCCTTTATCGTGGCCTCCGTATTGATCCATAACGCCTACTACTTTACCCTGAGTCAGGCTTACCACAAGGGTGACCTGTCACTGGTCTATCCGCTGTTCCGGGGAATGGCGCCCCTGCTGGTGGCAGGTGGGGCGGCCTGGGTTGCGGGGGAATACCTCTCCGGGAAGGCGCTGGCCGGTGTATTCCTGATCAGCGCTGGCCTGTTCTCCCTCGCCCTGTTCGGCAGCCTGCGTGTGAAATCCTCGCTTCCGGCCCTTGGCTGGGCCATGGCCACCGCCGCCCTGATCGCGGGTTATACAGTCGCCGATGGCATGGGCGTCAGGGCGACGGGGAACAGCCTGTCCTACATCCTCTGGCTGTTCGCCTTCGAAGCGCTGCCCATCGGCCTGTGGCTCGTGGCGACACAGCGGCAGGCGTGGTTTGGATTCCTTGCCAAGAACCGCGTCCATGTCGTGGCCGGCGGACTTGCCTCTTCCGCCGCCTATGGACTCGTCATCTATGCCATGAGTCTCGGACCCATGGCGCTGGTGTCATCGCTGCGCGAGACCAGCGTGATCATTGCTGCCCTGATCGGGACACTGCTGCTCAGGGAGCCCTTCGGTCGCCAACGCATCATCGCAGCCGCCCTGGTTGTATTGGGCGTCATCTTCATTCGCTATCATGTTGACCCATGAAAATCACCACGATCACCGTCTGGCGGAAGGACCTGCCGCTGAAAAAGCCCTACCACCTTTCCGGGGGGCGGCTGCGCTTCGAGGTCCTGGACGCCACGTTCGTGCGCCTGGAGACGGACAATGGGATCACTGGCTGGGGAGAGGCCACTCCCTGGGGGCACACGTATCTGCCGGCCCACGGCCCCGGGGTCCGCGCCGGCATCGAAACCCTGGCGCCTGCGGTGTTGGGTCTGGACCCGTGCCGGATCGAAATGGTGGAGCAGGCCATGGACCTCCGTCTTCCGGGGCATCTCTATGCCAAGGCTCCCATCGACATGGCCTGCTGGGACATCATCGGACAGGCATTCGGCCGGCCTGTCGCCGATCTCCTGGGGGGATGTCACCCGGACCCCACACCGATCGCCTCCTCGATTTCCACGGGAACCCCCCAGGAGATGCTCGGTCTGATCGAGGAGTACCGGACACTCGGATATCGTGTGCATTCCGCTAAGGTGGGCGCCGATGCAGACCTGGACATCGAACGTATCCGATTCCTTGAGCTGCACCGCCGGCCCGGGGAGCGCATCCTGTACGACGCCAACCGTGCCTGGACACGCCGGGAGGCGCTGTGGGTGATGAACGCGGTTGCGGATCTGGGAATCACCGTGGAGCAGCCCTGCGAGACCCTGGACGACATCGCCGCGATCCGGCCTCTCACACGTTGCGCCATCAGTGTGGATGAACGTCTGGAGACGCTCCTGGATATGATCCGGATCGCCGGCGACGGCCTGGCGGAGGTGGTCAACATCAAGCTCAACCGTTGCGGTGGCCTGACCAAGTCACGCAGGATCAGGGACCTGGCACTTGCCCATGGCATCCAATGCTACGTCATGGCAACCGGCGGCACCGCACTGGCGGATGCAGAAGCGGCGCACCTGGCGCAGTCCATCCCGGCGGAACACCGCCTGGCAACCTGGTCTTGCCAGGACATGCTGGCGATGGATGTTACGGTTGGATCGGGCATACGCAGCGACAATGGCTGTCTCGCTGTAACCGGGGTTCCGGGGTTCGGCATCACACCTGACCTGCCGAAACTGGGAGAGCCGGTTTCGCAATACGGGCGCGAATAGAACGATTCCATCTTCATATTCCAACCCGCAATCCCCTGCCAACCGCACTGCCATCCACCATGGGAGGTTGAAATGCCGACCAATCCCGAACAGAATCGCTCCTGACCCGGCCCGGCGGTCTCCCGGAAGGAGTAAAACAGTCACGTACCGTGAAACACTGAAAAACGTGTTGTCTGCATTCACCGGATACCGCATGACGGGTGCGCCGTTCTAGCCACCGGTACCCGGCGGGCATTGTGATCCAATCATCCACATCGGAGAAAAAGATTCATGACAGAGAGAGCCTCAGATTTCAAAACCCGGGAAGTGCATGCCGGTGTCACACCGGATCCCGTGACCGGGGCCATCCTTACGCCAATCTACCAGTCCACCACCTATGTCCAGGATTCCGTGGACGAATATCTTGCCAAGGGATATTCCTATTCCCGCTCCGGCAACCCCACGGTTGTGGCCCTGGAAAACCGCATCACCTCGCTGGAGAACGGGATCGGAACGGCCTGTTTCTCCACCGGCATGGCGGCCACCAGCGCCCTGATGATGGCGCTGTGCAACGCCGGCGACCACGTGGTGATCTCCGACGTGGTCTATGGCGGCACCCACAGGCTCACCACCCGGGTCCTGAGCCGTTTCGGACTGGCCTACAGCATGATCGACACGTCGGACCCGGACAATGTCCGTAACGCCATCCGTGACAACACCCGCCTGATCATCACGGAAACTCCGGCCAACCCCACCCTCAAGATCTCCGATATCGCGACCATCTCGGAAATCGCCCGGGGGCGCGACATTCCCCATGCAGTGGACAACACCTTCCTCACGCCCTTCTACCAAAGGCCGCTGGACCTGGGAGCGGACATCACCTGGCACAGCACCACCAAGTTCATGGACGGACATAACGTCACCGTGGGCGGCTCGGTCACCTGCCGGGACGAACAATCGCTGGAGGACATCCGCTTCGTGCGCAACTGTCTCGGCTCCAACATGTCACCCATGGTGGCCTTCTTCACGCTGCAGGGCTGCAAGACCATGAGTACCCGGCTGGAAGCCCAGTCGGCCAACGCCATGCAGGTGGCGCAATTCCTGGAAACCCACCCCATGGTGGAACGGGTTGCCTACCCCGGACTGGAGTCCTTCCCGCAAAAGGCCCTGGTTGACAGACAGGCCAGCGGCTACGGCTCCATGCTCTGGTTCGAAGTCAGCGGTGGCGTGGAATCCGGCAAGAAACTGATGGATACTCTCGAACTCTGGAGCCTGGCAGAAAATCTCGGTTCGGTGGAATCCCTGGTCACCCATTCCGTCACCATGACCCATGCGGACATGCCACGGGAGGAACGGATGGCAGCAGGAATCACCGATGGCCTGGTACGCCTGTCCACGGGACTTGAATCCGCCGACGACCTGATTGCCGATCTCAAACAGGCCCTGGACAGGCTTTGATTCCCGGAGGTTATACCATGCAATACTGCGAATCCATCGTCGAAACCATCGGCAACACGCCGCTGGTGAAATTGAAATCAGTCACCAAGGGCATCAAGGGAACCATGCTGGCCAAGGTGGAATACTTCAACCCGGGCAATTCCATCAAGGACCGCATGGCCGTGAAGATGATCGAGGATGCCGAGGAACGCGGCGACCTCCGCCCCGGCGGCACCATCATCGAGGGCACGTCAGGCAATACCGGCATGGGTCTCGCCCTGATCGCCATCGCCAAGGGGTACAGGTGCATCTTCACGCTCGCGGACAAGCAATCCCAGGAGAAGATCGATATCCTCCGCGCCATGGGCGCGGAGGTGATCGTCTGCCCCACCTCCGTGGCTCCGGAAGACCCACGCTCCTACTATTCGGTCGCTCTCAGGCTCAACAAGGAAATCGAGAATTCCTACTACCCGAACCAGTACGACAACCTGTCGAACACCGTGGCCCACTACGAAACCACGGGCCCGGAAATCTGGCGCGACACCGGGGGCAGGATCACCCACTTTGCCGCCGGAGTCGGCACGGGGGGCTCCATGTGCGGAATTGCCAAGTTCCTCAAGGAACAGAACCCGGAGATCGTGACCGTGGGCATCGACACCTACGGCTCCGTTTTCAAGAAGTACAAGGAGACGGGAGAATTCGACGAGAACGAAATCTATCCCTACCTCACCGAGGGCATCGGGGAGGATATCCTCCCCGCCAACGTGGACTTTTCGCTCATCGACCATTTCATCAAGGTCACCGACAAGGACGCCGCCGTGATGACCCGCCGGCTGTCCAGGGAGGAGGGATTGTTTGTCGGCTGGTCCTGCGGCTCCGCCGTGTGGGGCGCCATGGAATGGGCGAAGGACCATCTCGAGGAGGACGATGTCATGGTCATCATCCTGCCGGACCACGGCACCCGGTACCTTGGCAAGGTGTACAGCGACACCTGGATGAAGGACCACGGATTCCATGAAGAGCGGGCCTATTCCTCTGCCCACCAAATCATCGCCAAGCAAAGCGGGGAGGACGCACTCACCACCATCCGCGAGGATGCCACGGTCACGGATGCCATCGGCCTGCTCACCTCCGTCAACGTATCACAGTTGCCGGTGGTGGACGGAGAAGGGGAATTCGTCGGCAGCCTCTCGGATACGAAACTGCTCAAGCAGCTCATCGAGGAGCCGGACCTGAAAGACAAGATCCTCAAGGAAGTCATGCAGCCGCCGTTTCAGTTTGTGCCGGCGGATACCACGCTGGATGTCCTGTCATCCATGATCAACCGCAACAATCCGGCGGTCATGGTGCGCGACGAGGAGGGACTGCCGCGAATCATCACGCAGCATGACCTGCTGGAGTCCATCGCCGACAACTGACCGGCAGGAGCCCCGCGGACCCGGGGAACGGGTCCGCCATCCCGCCCGGGGGCAGCCGTCATGTTGCCGGCAGTCGGGTCTTGCCTCGGGGTCGTTCCGCCCTCCCGGTCCGCGACGTCATCCGGCAAGATGCTCCATCGCGCCGAATCCGATGCCCAGCAGCGCCGCGACGCCCAGGGTTCCCATGAGTGACTGCTGCCGCCACAGGAGCATGATCGCGCTCACGATGCCAACGATCAGAACCCGCCAGTCAAGGGAAGACAAGTCCGGTATCAACAGTCGGACGGGGCCGATCTGCCGGGACGGCAGGTCCGCAAACAGGACATGCAGACCAAACCAGAGGGACAGGTTGAGAATGACGCCCACCACCGCCGCCGTGATCGATTCGAGGGCGCCTTTCAGCCGCGGCTGGGCAGTGAGCCGGTCGATAAAGGGCGCACCGGCGAAGATCCACAGGAAACAGGGTGCGAACGTGACCCAGAGCGTGACCAGCGCGCCGGCAATGCCAAGGCCCACCCCGCCTGCCCGGTATCCCGCGATATAGCCGACAAACTCCGTCACCAGGATCAGCGGCCCGGGGGTGGTTTCGGCCAGCCCCAGGCCGTCCATCATTTCACCGGCGGTCAGCCAGCCGTGATGGGTCACCACGTCCTGGGCCAGGTAGGCGAGTACCGCGTAGGCACCGCCGAAAGTGACCACCGCGAGACGGGAGAAGAAGTTGCCGAGCTGCACCAGGATGTCGTAGCCACCAATGACCGTCAACAGCAAGACCGGCGTCCACCAGACAACCATCCACAGCACCACTGTTCCCGCCGTACCGGATACCGATCCTCCACCCCGACCGGTCCCGGGCTGCGCCGCACCCTCACTGCCCAACAGGAAAAATCCGACCAGGCCGGATACCAGAATGATGGCGGGGAACGGAACCGCGAGAAAAAAGATCGCCGTGAAAGCCAGGCCGGCAATGAGCCAGTGCACGGAGGAGTGGAGCGCTTTCCCAGCCACCTTCAGCAAGGCCTCCACCACGATGACCAGCACCGCGCCCTTGATTCCCAGAAACAACGCCGTCATGACCGGCAGATGGCCCACAGCCATGTAAAGCACGGCCAGTCCGAGCACCACCAAGGCGCCCGGAACCACGAACAGAAGGCCTGCCAGCAGGCCGCCGGGCACGCCGCGGAGCCGCCATCCCGCATAGGTGGCCAGCTGCATGGCCTCCGGGCCGGGCAACAGCATGCAGAAGCTGAGCGCGCCGAGGAACCGTGGCTCGTCGAGCCACCGCTCCTCCTCCACCAGGATGCGGTGCATGAGCGCGATCTGCGCTGCCGGGCCACCGAATGACAGGATACCGATGCGCCAGAATACGGCGAGCAGCCGACGCAGTGAAACGTCCGGCTTCCGGTTCACATTGCCGCTTGCAGGGTCTGCGACATCCGCCATGGTCCGTTATCGGCCCCGGCGCGGGGCAGGACGGGATGGATTCCGGGGCACGGTCACGGGGACCGGGAACGATCGCAGGCAGTCTTCGTTCCCCGGGCGCGGAATGCCTCGAGGACAAGGTGACGGGCAGATGGTGGGACGGCCCGGCAGAGCGGTCAGGCCGGATGCGGCAAGCAGGTTGGTTGACGGCACGAAGCAGCCCCCCGGACAGGTTGGGTGAATTCCCGGAACACAACACGACGCCCTGACTGTCGTCCCGGGGGCCATGAATCTCTCCGGGCACCATTATACGGGGAATCAGGGGAACTTCCAGCAGAACCCGCGGCACAGAACCCGCGGCACCGCCGGAAACCGCCGGCACGCGGCCTGTCCCCCTCATCCCGCGTTCGCGCTGGCAGGCTTCCCGGGGCATGGGCATCCGGCAAGACTCCGGCTGCGTGAGAGGCGGGACCTCGGGATGCCCCGGTCAGAGACGGATGGCAAACCGCTGCCTGATCTTCCGGTCCACTTCCCCGGAAACATGCGTCGGCCTCGGACCATCAAGGATCATCCGGGTCTTTTGCCGCGCCCGCTCAAGGAGATCCTCCGCGCCGCTCGCGCGCCATTGTTCCGGGGTGCTGCGATCCGCCAATGCCGGATAGAAATAGTCCGTCTGCATCCGGCCCAGGGTCTGGTCGTGACCGAGAAAATGGCCCGGCCCATGGATACACACCTCGCGGATCACATCGAATGCCAGGGTTTCTTCGCTGACATCGATCCCCCGCGTTGCCCGCAGCACGGATCCGATGAGATCGTTGTCCAGCACGAAGCTTTCGCAGGAGGCGGCGAGAAGCGATCCGTACATTCCGGCGGCCTCGTAGATCAGGTTGGCTCCGGCCAGGGCGCTCAGCAGTTCGGTGATGCCCTTTTCGTAACCCGCCTGGTAGTCCGGCATCTTCGAATCCGTCATTCCGGCCGAAACCGCGCAGGGGATCCCGTAGTGCTGGGCCATCTGGGCACAGGCAGCCATCAATACCCCCTGTTCCGCGCTGCCGCCGGACATGGCCCCGGTGCGCAGGTCGGAAATGAAGGGCAATGCGCCGAACAGTGCCGGATGCCCCGGGTTCAGCAGGTTGACGTACACCAATCCCGCCAATACCTCCGCGGTCTGCTGCGCCACCGCCCCGGCCAGGGTGGCCGGGCTGGTGGCGCCGGCCTGGCCGGCGGCGACAAGCTTGAGTGGGGTGCCGGTTTCCGCCGCGGTCTCGATGATGCCGAGCGCCTCCTCGGCGAACGTCAGGGGCGGCACGATGAAGCAGGTCGACACGCAGCAGAACGGCCGCGTACGCCATTTTGTTTCACCACCCGCGATCAGGTGGAACATCTCCACGGCGTCGCGCATGGTGTCGCGGGATGAAAAGCTCGTCCCGACCGGTTTGGCCGTCCCCAGTGTGCAGGCGTACGCGGTGTTGATCTCCATGTCATGGGTTTCCGGGATGTCCCGTGCCACCACGGTACGCTGAAACATGTGAATATTCGGAAGGGCGTCCGCCAGGCAGGCCATGTCGTAGAGATCCTGCAGGGTGGAATCCCGCACGGCACGGGTCTCGCTGTCGATGACATGCACCGCAGCGCCGGAAGTGCCGAGATGAATCCGGGTGCCAGCGGGATCCAGATCATGCCGGGCATGCTGGCCATGCAACCTGAATCCACGACCCGCCACCGACAGCATGCGCTCCACCAGGTGGGCCGGCATCAGCAGCCGGCCTCCTCCGGCAGTCACCCTGCCGCCAGCCGCCACCACGGTATCCACACAGCGGGCCGTGGCGCCCTGGATGCCGATTTCCGCCAAGATGCGCAGGGCGGTGTCGTGTACCGCCTGCACTGCACGTTCGTCCAGGGGCTTGTACCGCCCGCCTTCCAGCCCCGGCCAGACGGCCAGGCTGACACCGCCGCCCGCGCCCTCGCTGCGCGCATTGCGGCGGGCGACCCTCCCGCCCCTCGTCTTCTTCCTGCCGTTGATGCCACTCACACTTTGGGCGCCATGCATGTCAAGTCTCCGATGCGTTCAAGGAGTGACCGCACGCAGGGGGCTTCCGGCCAGGTCACCAATTCCACCAGGTCGCCGTCATGGCCGATTCCGGCATTTTGCCGGAACTTCTCCACCACCGCTTCATCGGTCATGGGAAATTCCGGTGTGCCGAGCGGCAGGGCGCAGACGGCCTCCAGCTGGCGTCCGCCCAGCAGCGTGACCCGCATGCGGTCCGGCTCCAGAGGGTCGTAGTTCAGCGCCGGCCGTGAAGGCCTGAACGGATGGATATTCGTGCATTCGATGAGACGGGCGATGTCCGGCTCCCGCCAACGCTCCCGATCCAGGTCATCCAGGACGAGATCTGCGTGTGACAGCCCCATGGCAGCCACGAACGGCAGACTGAACAACGCCTCGCGCCGGTTTCCCGGGTGGCGGAATGGCAGAATTGCCGCATGGAAATCAGGCAGGTGCAGGTCGATGGCGTGAATGGACTCGGTATCGACCTGCATCCCGGCGAGGTCCCGTGCACAACACATGATGCGATGGGTATAGCCGCAGCTTGGCCAGGGTTTGATCAGGATACCGTATTCTTCCACGGCCAGTGGATTTCCCAGCCTCTCCAGGGCGGTGGCGATTCGTTCCGGCGGGACCCCGGCCATCAGGGCCGCGATGCCGCGCGGATGTTCCAGGGCCTCCAGTCTTCCGGTTGCGCCCTGTGCGGCCAATGCGGCACCGACCACGCCGTTTTCAGCCGCGAAACCGGCCTGCAGCGCCTTGGTGTCCGCACCAAACTGGCAGGTCAGCCCGGAAGCCCTGCTGACCGCGATGGACAGCGCATGGGAAGTCTGGACCGGGGACAGTCCATGCAGCCTCGCCACGGCCGCCGCCGCACCGATGGAGCCCAGGGTGGCGGTGGAATGCCAGCCGGCATCATAATGTTCGAAATTCAGCGCTTCGCCAAGGCGGGCAATGACTTCAAAACCGACCACATAGGCCGTCAACAGGTCCATGCCCGAGGTGTCTCCTTCCATGACCGCAAGAAGCGAAGGAAACAGCACCACGCTCGGATGGGTATTGCCCGGAATCTCCCAGTCGTCGAATTCGAGGGCATGGCCGGAGATGGCGTTCAGCATCGCCGCGGTGTGCGCCGGCGCCCCGTGCGCGGTGCCGAACACCCGCGCGCTTCCATGACCGGCGCCAAGGGACCGCATGGTCTTCGCGGACGCCACGGCCACCGGCATCCGGGCCCCGCCAAGGATACACCCGAAAACGTCGACGATGCTGTTGCGGACCGTCCTGCGGACCCCGTGTGAAAGGTCAGGCCGGGCCGTCGCCACGAAGTCCCCAATCAGGCGCAGGGCGGGTTGGGCGGCGTTCACGGAAGTACGGAGTGAAAGCGACATCTCCGGAACCTGTCCGGCAAGTCTGCGCAAAAGGACGCGGAAGGCACAGGGACCGCCAGTGATCTATTCCCGCTTCATGACACCGCGAAGAATACGTCAGGGCGCCCTGTAACACTCGTGTCAAAATGCTCCCGATGCGACGATATCCGGTGGTTCCGTGACATTGGCGCAGCTCTGTCAACCGGCATCCCGAACAGACGCGCCGGCCGCATCGACCGGCCGGGACCTTTGCGTGCCCCGTATTCCGTCCAGCCGGGTTCTTGTGATCCGCATCCCTGGGACCGGTGTCCTATCGCGGCGCCGATCCATGCCTGTCCAAGTGATTCCGGATGCCGGCAAACATCCCGGATCGCCTGCAGCCGGGTTGCCGATTCCTGACATCCTGCTATGGTTCGCATTCAGGCACCAGGTCAGGGCATCCCCCGAAAGCCCTGATCGCCGCCGGCGTCGCCCACCGCATGCCCGCACGTGAAATCATCAACGCATCGATTGGAGATCAGCATGGCTGAACACGTCAATTCCCTGGGCCAGCCCATCGGTTTTCCGGTCCCGGACGAACTGCCGCGACCATTTCCTCCGCTGACCCCGATGCGGGGACAGCGCTGCAGCCTGGTGCCCCTGGACACGGACTCCCAGGCCGAAGCCCTGTTTGAAGCCACGCGGCAGGACGGCACCGGGCGAAACTGGACCTATCTTCCCTATGGCCCGTTTTCCAGCCTGGAAGACTACGCGGACTGGCTGCGGGCGTACTGTACCGGCAGTGATCCCCTGTTCCATACCGTGCTGGATGCGAACGGCCGGCCTGTCGGCATTGCCAGCTACCTGCGAATCCAGCCGGAGGCGGGCTGCATCGAGGTGGGACATATCCACTTCTCTCCCCTGCTCCAGCGCACCGCTGCTTCCACAGAAGCCATGTTCCTGATGATGCGCCGGGTATTCGACGAACTCGGCTACCGGCGCTACGAATGGAAATGCGATGCCCTCAACGCGCCATCGAGACGAACCGCCGAGCGCCTGGGTTTCACCTTCGAGGGAATCTTCCGCCAGGCCACGGTGTACAAGGGGCGCAACCGGGATACCGCATGGTTCGCGATGATCGACAGGGACTGGCCACGCATCCGGGAGTCATTCGAGCGCTGGCTGGATCCGGACAATTTCGATGACCGGGGCCGCCAGCGGCGCCCGCTGCAGACCATGGGCTGACACGGCGTCAGGCGGAGACAAGCGCCAGCCACAGGAACAGCGGAATGGACACCAGCCCGAGCAATGTCTGCGCCGCGGCGGTGGTCGCGTACAGGTCGGCGTCTCCACCCATCATGCGCGCCACCACATAACCATGTGCCGCCGTGGGTGTGGCGGCGCAGGCCATCGCCGCCACCAGGGTCACTCCCGACATCCCGGCCATCAGGCCGAACTCAAGCACCAGCAACGGAAAGAGCACCATCTTGCCCAGCAGGCCGAACAGCATTTCCGCCCTCGGCCGGAATACCGAGCGGACCCGAAGCGCGGCCCCCACCGTCAGAAGGCCGATGCCCAGGCCGGCCTGTGCGATCAGGTCCACCGCAACCAGCACGGGCTCATAGACCGGGATGGCGAGCAGATTGAACAGAAGGCCTGCAAACGCGCCGAGCACCATCGGGTTGCGCACTGTTGCGGCGATGGCGTGACGCCAGCCTGACCCTGGCTGCGCCACTGTCCTCGTGACCACAAGGATGTTGATGACGTTCAGGGGCAGCACCGTCAACGCGATCACCAGCGCAACCACGGCGAGCCCTTCCGCACCGGCGTACTTGTCCATCACTGCCAGGGCGACAAACGCGTTCCAGCGCGAGGTGGTCTGAAACACGCTGCTGTAGGTTGGACCGTCCATGGACATGACCCTGCCGCGCGCGACATTCAGCAGGTAAAGCAAAAAGAAAATGACCGCCATCGCGGCGAGATAGGACACGATCAGGGCATCCAGGGACAGGGCCGCGAGGTCCGCGTTGATCAGCGCATGGAACAGGAGTGCCGGGAACAGTACCCAGAATCCCAGCTGTTCCACCCCTTCCCACTGCACCCGGGAAACCAGGCCGTAGCGCCTGAGTGCCCAACCGAGGGCCACGATCAGGAAAACCGGCAGGAGGCTTTCGAAGACGGTGACCATCAGTTGTCCGGAGCCGTCGCTGCCGTGCGCCCGGACTGCGGGTCAGGAAGATACGGTTTCAGGAGCAAGGGCCAGTGTCCGGACTGCGGGTGGTTGAAAGACCCGCCATCGGCGGTGACATGCCGATGATGGCGCTTCGGCATCACCACCGGATGCAGGCATCATAGCGGCAAACCGGTCCCGGTCAACACGGGTTTCCATCACCGGCCGACTCCCGGCGGACGCCCAGCGTCTCCTGACCCGGATCCGGGCAACCCCAACCGGCAAAAACACCCGGACCGGCTTTACCGGCTGGGCGGTTGCCCGTACCATTGCCCCATGTCAAAACACACCATCACCTGTACCGCGAGAGCCAGAATTCCCACCCGCTACGGGGAATTCCGGCTTTGCCACTATGTCAACACCCTCGACGACAAGTCCCACCTCGCGTTTGTCACGGGGGAGATCACGGACGGGGAGGACGTACTCACCCGGGTGCACTCCGAATGCTTCACCGGGGACGTGCTCGGGTCCCTGCGCTGCGACTGTGGCGAACAGCTCGACCTGGCGCTCGGCCGGATCGGGGAAGCCGGCCGGGGCGTGGTTGTCTACATGCGGCAGGAGGGGCGTGGCATCGGCCTGTCCAGGAAGATGGAAGCCTACAACCTGCAGGACGACGGACATGACACGGTGGACGCCAATATCCTGCTGGGCCATCAGCCCGACGAGAGGGAATACTCCCTTGCCGCAAGGATACTGGAAGACCTCGGCGTCAGATCGATCCGTCTCATGACCAACAATCCACTCAAGATCCGGGCGCTGGAGGCGGAGGGTATCACCGTGCTGGAACGGGTCCACGTCGAAAGCACGGTTCACCCGGAAAACGAACGCTACCTGCAGACGAAGAAACGGCGCATGGACCACCTGCTGTCCCTGGACCGGGAACCCCGGGACCACGCGGTCGGCGACTGACGGCTGACGGCTGACGGCTGCGGCCAGGCAACCGCCCCTGCCCGCCCGGCACCGCCGGGGCATGGGGGCATGGATCAGGGGTCTTGGGGCTGGTAAAGTCGCCAAATCCGCGGCCGCCGCGCCCGATCACCCTTCCGCGGGCTGGCTGACAGCCCTCCGGGAGATGCGGCAGCCGGTCAACCGCCTGGCAACTGCCCATGGACTACGCACCTGACTACCCGGAAATCCGCACCGAGGTACGCAAACTCTGTACCCGGTTCCCCGGCGAATACTGGCGGCGGTGCGACCGGGAACAGGCGTATCCGGAGGAATTCGTCCGGGCCCTGACGGAGGCCGGCTACCTGTCCGTGCTGATTCCGGAAGAATACGGCGGGGCGGAGCTTCCCATTGCCGCCGCGGCGGCCATCCTGGAGGAGATTCATCGCTCAGGCTGCAATGCCGCCGCCTGCCATGCCCAGATGTACACCATGGGTACGGTTCTTAGGCACGGATCCCGGGACCAGAAATCCCGGTACCTGCCGAGTATCGCCGAGGGTTCGCTCAGGCTGCAGGCATTCGGCGTCACCGAACCCACCAGCGGCACCGACACCGCAGCTCTTCGCACCTCTGCGCGTCTGGAAGACGGCCACTACATCGTTAACGGACAGAAGATCTGGACCTCGCGGGCGGCGCATTCCGACCTGCTGTTGCTGCTGTGCCGGACAACGCCGCTGGATCAGGTCGGGAAACGCACCGAAGGGCTCTCGGTGCTGCTGGTGGACATGCGGGATGTCCCTGACGGGACACTGACCATACGCCCCATACGCACCATGATGAATCATGCCACCACGGAGATGTTCTTCGACAACATGCCGGTGCCGCGTTCCGCCCTGGTGGGCGAGGAAGGCCGGGGGTTCCGCTACATCCTTTCAGGCATGAACGCCGAGCGCATGCTGATTGCGGCGGAATGTGTCGGCGACGCCAAGTGGTTCATCGACAGGGCCACGGCCTATGCCTGCGAACGTAGGGTCTTCGGACGTCCCATCGGCCAGAACCAGGGCATCCAGTTTCCCATCGCCCAGGCCTATGCCGGCATGCGGGCGGCGGAGCTGGTGCTGCGGGAGGCCGTCCGGCTGTATGACCTGGGTGAGAACCCCGGGGAGGAAGCCAACCTGGCGAAGATGCTCTGCGCCGATGCATCCTGGGCAGCCGCCGAAGCCTGCGTGCAGACCCATGGCGGGTTCGGCTTTGCCGAGGAATACGACATCGAGCGCAAGTTCCGGGAGGCACGCCTGTACCAGGTGGCGCCCGTCTCCACCAACCTGATCCTGAGCTATATTTCCGAGCACGTACTCGGCATGCCGCGGTCCTATTGACATGAGCAAGAACCATTCAGTCACGCGTGTCACCTCCAGTCACTGGGGTGCCTTCCGGGTTACCACACAGAACGGCCGCATTGCCGCCGTGGCTCCATTCGAAAACGACCCGTGTCCATCGTCGATCTCCGGTATCCTGCCGGCCGCGGTGCATCACCGCAAGCGTGTCCGGAAGCCATCTGTTCGCCGTGGATGGCTTGAACACGGGCCGGGACAGGCCGGGCTTCGCGATGCCCCGAGGGGGGAGGACACGTTCGTGGAACTGCCCTGGGACGAGGCGCTGGACATTGCCGCCCGGGAGATCGACCGGGTGCGCAGGCGTCACGGCAACGAGTCCATCTTCGGCGGTTCCTACGGCTGGGCAAGCGCCGGGCGCTTTCACCATGCGCTGGGACAGGTCCACCGCTTTCTCAACTGCGCCGGCGGGTATGTGGCATCGGTCGCGAGTTACAGCACCGCCGCCGCCCAGGCCATCATACCCCATGTATTCGGCATGAACTTCCTGAAGCTCTTCTGGGGCAATCAGAACGCCTGGCCGACCATCGCGGAACATACCCGCCTGCTGGTGATGTTCGGCGGAATCAACCCGAAAAACTCCCAGGTCAGCATGGGCGGCGTGACGCATCACGAAACCCGGACCTGGTTCGACGAGTTCGCCTGCAGGGGGATCAGACGGATCAACATCGCACCCCAGAGGACAGACGCACCGGACGGGGCGGAATGGGTGCCCGTAGTCCCCGGAAGCGACACCGCGCTCATGCTCGCACTGGCCTACGTGCTGGAGACCGAGGAACTGCTTGACCGGCATTTCCTGGCACGTTGCACCACGGGCTATCCGCGGTTCAGGGCCTACCTCACGGGGGAGTCCGATGGCCGGCCCAAGACACCGGAATGGGCCGGGAGTCTCACCGGCATCCACGCGGAACGAATCCGCCAACTGGCTCGGGACATGGCCCGGGAGCGAACCCTGATCACCGTGTCCTGGGCGCTGCAGCGCGCGGAACACGGCGAACAGCCCTACTGGATGGCTGCGGTACTGGCCGCGATGCTGGGGCAGATCGGGCTTCCGGGGGGCGGCGTCGGTTACGGTTACGGCGCCATCGGCGGCATCGGCGTCTCGGTCCGGCGCATGGACGGCCTCACCTTCCCCCAGGGCCGCAATCCGGTCGGCACCGCGATACCGGTGGCCCGCATCGCGGACATGCTGCTCAATCCCGGGATGCCGTTCGATTTCAACGGCAGGCATCTGACCTATCCCGACATCCGCCTGGTGTACTGGTGCGGCGGCAACCCTTTTCACCATCACCAGGATCTTCACCGGCTTCACCGGGCCTGGCAGTGCCCCGAAACCGTCATCGTGCACGAGCCATGGTGGACCGCTACCGCAAAACGGGCGGACATCGTGTTCCCTGCGACGACCCCGTGGGAACGGGAGGACATCGGCTGGGCCCGGGGGGACTCCTACCTGATTCACATGCCGGGAATGATCGGGCCCGTGGGGGAGGCACGGAACGACTACGATATTTTCAGCGACCTCGCCGCCCGCCTGGGATTTGGCGAGCAATTCACCGAAGGCCGGGACAGCAGTGACTGGATCGACCACCTCTACCGGCAGTTCCGGGAATACAATGCCGCACGGGGAATCGAAGTGCCTGACCTGGAGGAACTCAGGTCGAGCAACTGGATCGATCTGCCGGTACGGGGACCGGAACATGCCCTGACACCGTTCGCCGCATTCAGGAAGGATCCCGAGGAGGCGCCGCTGGACACGCCCTCGGGGAGAATCGAGATCTTTTCCGAGACCATCGACGGATTCGGTTACGACGACTGCCCCGGCCATCCGACCTGGATGCCACCGGAAGAATGGCGCGGCAACATCGGGCGGTATCCGTTGCATCTGGTCTCACCCCAGCCCGGGGACAAGCTTCACAGCCAACTCGAATGCGCCATCGCCGACCTGCCGGGGGAGCGCCCGGCGCCGGTGACGGTCAACCCGGTCGATGCCGATGCCCGCGGCATCCGCCATGGAGACCCGGTGAAGCTCTACAACGCCCGTGGCATCTGTCTTGCTCGGGCGGTGGTCAGCGGGGATATCATGCCCGGCGTGGTCGCATTGTCCACCGGGAGCTGGTTCGATCCCGACGACGATGGAACCGATACCCAAGGCAATCCAAATGTGCTGACCCGGGATGCGGGCACTTCACGGCTGGGCCAGGGCTGCAGCGCACACAGTTGCCTTGTCGATCTCGCCCCGAACGGCGAAGGGAGTCCCGTAACCACGGATTGATGTCGCGGCCCTGATAGACACCCGGCTGGATTTGTCGAATATTGGCCGGACTGTCCACCTGAATCCGGAATACCGCCATGAAGAGAATCTACGATTTTGGCCGCAGGCCGGCAAATCGCAACTACACGGTTGCCGACCTGCAGGCGCTGAAGGGCTCGGGAGAGCGGCTCAGCATGACCAACCCGAAGGATGCGACCGAGATCAGGGCCTGCGTCGAGGCCGGGATTGACCTTTTTGTCATCTGGGACAGCCAGGTGGAGGAAGCCCGCAGGATTGCACCAACGCATTTCATGGGTACCGGAATGACCTGGGCACAGTATGCGACAGCGGACGAAATCCTGGCGAACGCCCTGGACCGGATGGAAAAGGGGGCGGACATGTACTACACCCTGCGCTCCTACGACATCCTCGAGATGCTGGCGAAGGAAGGCATCCCGGTACACAGCCACATCGGCCTGATCCCGACGTTCAGCCACTGGTGTGGCGGGTTGCGGGCCTGGGGACGGACCGCCGATGAAGCCATGGAGATCTACCGTACACTCAAGCGCATGGAAGACGTCGGGGTATTCGCTGTGGAGGTCGAGTGTATTGCCGAGGAGGTGCTGCAGGCGGTCAACAACCGGACTTCCATCGTGACCTTCTCGCTTGGTTCCGGTCATGCCGGGGACGCGGTATTCCTGTTCGTGGCGGACATCTGCGGGGAAGCCAGCGAGGAGGAAACACCGCCCAGGCATGCCCATCCGTTCGGCGACCTCGGCCGGCTGCACAGGCAAATGCACGAGGAGCGCGTCGCCGCGCTGAAGGCGTTTCACACCGAGGTGACCGGCAAGCGGTTTCCCTATCCGGAGCAGTGCATCGCCATGCGCCCCAACGAACAGGACAAGTTCCTCGAGGCACTGGACCGGGAGTCAGTCACCCGATGAACGCCAGGAACATTGCCGGAATCAGTAACAGGTGATGCGGCAAGCCTTACTCGCGCGAAGGAGCCCCGGTGTTTCGCGCCCGGCGGAGAAGACCGGGTCCGGCCCGGGAAGCCTTCATGCTCCCCCCCGTTTCGTACCGGTGAAGGCGAATGAGTTCCGCGTCTATTTAGAGCGCATCTCACCCGACAGGGATACCCGTCACATCGCTCAGACCCTTTTCTCTTGCACGAAGGAATGACAGACATGGCCCGTCTGCAAACCCCGTCGGACGCGAAGACCGCTGCCCTGGAAGCACCCCGCGCAACTTTGGACACAGAGGGCCTGACATGAACCAACCTAAGCCAAGCGAGGCTAAAACAGCCCACCGAAGGTCGATGCGTATCCGCGAGATGCACATCTACCGACACGACTTGCCGGTTAAGAATGGCCCCTATGTGATGGCCAATGCCAATGTCTGGACGCTCGACACGACGTTGGTGCGTCTGGTGGCCGAGGATGGGACTGAAGGCTGGGGCGAAACCTGTCCGGTCGGCTCCACCTATGCAGAAGCGCATGCGGCAGGCGCGCTGGCCGCGCTGGCCAAGATTGCGCCAGGGTTGATCGGGGCGGAGCTTTGGCCAGTAATCCTACATCAGCGGATGAACGCGCGCCTTAATGGACACAACTACGCGAAAGCCGCGATTGACATCGCCGCTCATGACCTTTTGGGCAAGAAGCTGGGCGTCCGTGTGGCGGATTTGCTTGGGGGAGCCGTTACGGAACGTGTGCCGTCGTATTACGCGGTCGGTGTTGGTGCACCTGACGACATTGCTCGACTGGCCCAACAAAAGGGCGCTGAAGGGTACCCACGCCTCCAGATCAAGTTGGGCGGTCGCCCGGTTGAAATTGATATTGAGACGATCCGCAAGGTCTGGGAGAATATCCGAGGTTCCGGCATCCGGTTGGCCATCGACGGAAATCGGGGATGGACCACGCGCGATGCGCTGCGCGTCAGCCGGGAATGCCCCGATGTCCCCTTTATCATGGAACAACCGTGCAATACCGTCGAGGACCTGCGCAAGATCCGCCCGCAGATTGCCCATGCGATCTACATGGACGAAAACAGCGTGGATCTGAACACCGTCCTTAGTGCGGTCGGCACCAATCTCGTCGACGGGTTTGGCATGAAAGTAACGCGCATTGGCGGGCTGCAACACATGCGCACCTTCCGTGATATCTGCGAGGCGCGGAACCTGCCCCACACGTGTGATGATGCGTGGGGCGGTGACGTCATCGCGGCGGCCTGCACCCATGTTGCGGCTACCACCCGCCCCGAGCTATGCGAAGGGGCGTGGCTGGCCGCGCCCTATATCGACGGACACTACGACGCCCAAAACAGCATTCGGATCGAAGGCGGCCATATCGCGCTGCCAGAGGGGCCGGGGCTTGGCGTGGTTCCGGACGTAACACTGTTTGGCGACCCGATCGCAAGTTTTTGAAAACGAAGAAAAATGAGCTTTGATGGAAAAAAAGCTCTGGTGACCGGGGCCGCTGGCGGTATCGGCGGTGCACTTGTCAAAGCCCTGCGTGCGCAGGGTGCACACGTGGCAGCTGCAGACCGCATTGTCGATGGGATCGAGGCTAACGCGCATCTGCCCGGCGACCTGCTCGACCCCGCTTATGCCGATGGTTTGCCGCAGGCTGCGGTCAAGGCATTGGGCGGGCTCGACATCGTGATCAATAACGCCGGGGTCATCACCCGCGGCAAGGTGACTGATACAGCCGATGCCGACTGGGATCTGTCGCTTGGTGTCAACGTCGCGGCACCGTTCCGGATTTGCCGCGCGGCAATCCCTCTTATGGCCGACGCAGGGGGCGGCGTGATCGTGAACACCGCATCGTGCTGGGGTGGCAAAGCCCCCGGACCTGATCATGCGCTTTATTGTATGACCAAGGCGGCGATTGCCGCTTTGACCCAGTGCATGGGCATGGATCACGCCCATCAGGGTATCCGCATCAACGCGGTCTGCCCGAACGAGGTTAACACACCGATGTTGCGCACTGGCTTTGCCAAGCGAGGCTATGACCCGGACACGGCGGTTCTGGAACTGGGCAAGACTGTACCCATCGGACGCATCGCCGAACCCGAGGACATTACCGATGTCGTTCTTTTTCTGGCGTCCGATGCGTCCCGGTACATGTGCGGCGCCCTGGTCGAGGTGAACGGCGGAAAGCCCGTGTCATGAAGCGTTTCGAGGGGAAAGTCGCGCTCGTGACTGGGGGCCGGTCAGGTATCGGTCGCGCCATTGCCAAGCGCCTCCGGGACGAAGGTGCCCGGGTGTTCACGGCGCAGCGGGGGTCTGACGATGATTTCGAGGGGATTGAGGCGGACCTGTCCGACCCCGGAACGCCCGAGCGCGTCATTGCCGATGTCGTCGCTCGCACCGGGCAACTGAACGTGCTGGTGAACAACGCCGGTATGATGCAGGAAGCAGGCATCGAGGACATGAGCGTCGAGGACTGGACCCGCAACATCGCGGTGAACCTCACAGCACCGTTCCTGATGATCAAGGCCGCCCTTCCGCACTTACGGAAGACCCAGGGCAGCATCGTCAATACCGGCTCGATCGAGGGACTGGGATCGAACCCGAACCACGCAGCCTATTGTGCGACCAAGGCCGGGCTGCATGGTCTGACCCGTGCGGTCGCCGTCGATCATGGAAAGGATGGCGTGCGTTGCAATGCCGTGGCACCCGGTTGGATCGACACCGAACTGAACCTCGCTTTTATCGACACAATGCCTGATCCGTCCGCGTTTCGACAGGGCATCGGCCGGGTCCACCCGGTCGGACGGACCGGAACGCCGGAAGAAGTGGCAAGCCTCGTCGCCTTTCTTGCCGCTGATGAGGCCGGGTTCATTACCGGACAAGTGTATACCGTCGACGGTGGGCGGATGACACGACTGAGCCTGCCCTGAACGCACGCAAACACCGGTCCAGGTTCCCAAAGGCAAAATAGCGGGTGCGGGTGCGGGTGCCGATACAGGCAAGAGACGCGGTCACGATGAACAGCGTCACGAACAGTCCCGCAGAGATCGTCAGGCGGGCATGTCCTGCCTCCTGTTCGGGAAGTGCCTGATCAGTGCGGTGTTCGGGCATGTGACTGGATACTCTCGGATAGTCCTTTGCAGTGATTCTGCTGTTCCCGGTGTCCGGGTTCGATCTCGAAGCGTGAGGCCCGGACGAAGATGCCCGAATCCCATCCTGTCCGGCATGCAATTTCCCCGTCGATTCCCTATGATTCGACACTGCAGCCTTCAGGTTCACCTCCCCTGGAAGACTCCGGGAAATTGATATTGTCATATCAGCCAGATACCGTAGAAATTTTCCGGGAATCGAACACAGGTTTATGAAATCGTGGGAACCACGCAAGACAATCGATCACCCCATGGACCCGTCAAGCAGCCGGAGTCCCGGTCCCTTGGAGACATCGCCCCGGATGAAGTGAACTCCGTGGTCGCCCAATACACAGAACTTCACGATGCCGGAGCGAAGATAAGGAACGCCATGTGATGCTCGTCAATCACTACTGCGACCTGGCAACCGATTTCTACGAATTTGGCTGGGGCCGGTCCTTTCACTTTGCCCCCCGGCGGCGGGGCGAGAACCTGAAGGCTTCGCTTCTCAGGCACCAGAAGTATCTTGCTGACCGGTTGTCCCTCGGGCCGGGGATGCGGGTGCTGGACGTGGGTTGCGGAGTCGGGGGACCGATGTCCAACCTGGCCCGTGATTCCGGGGCCGGATTCGTCGGGATCAACAATAACGCCTACCAGATCGAACGCGCCAGGCTGCACACCCGGGACATCCAGTCATTGTGCGGATTCATTCACGGCGACTACATGCAGATACCCGAAGACGATGGCTGCTATGACAGCACCATCGCCATCGAGTCCATGCCCCACGCACCGGACAAGACAGCCGCATGCGGGGAGATCTTCCGCGTCCTGCGCCCTACGAGTGGTGTCTTACGGAACACTTTGATCCGCAGAACGAAGCGCATCTGCGGATCAAGAAGGAAATTGAAACAGGCAACGGACTGCCGGATATCGCCGGCACGTCGGAGGTCTGCGATGCACTTCGCGCGGCCGGGTTCGAACTCCTGGAGGGTCGCGACGTTGCCGCCGAGTCGGACCCGGAAACGCCCTGGTACCGGGCATTGCAGGGTCGTGATTTCAGTCTTTCAGGCATGCCGCGCACACCGGCGGGCCGGTTCCTGACCAATCTGGTGTTGCGGGTCGCCGAGAGGGTGCGAGTGGTTCCGAAAGGCACCGCCGAGATCAGCAGGTTGTTGAATCAGGGGCGGATTCCCTGGTCGAAGGTGGCGAGTCCGGTGTTTTCGCGCCCATGTTTTTCTTCCTGGCCCGCAAACCCGGTGCCCGGGAAACTGAGGAAGAAGGGAATGGCGCCCGGCCCGAAACTTCGGCTAGCGCTGTTTCGCAAGATGCATAGCTGCGGCTGACCCCGAACGTACGGCCCGGCCCGTACAGTGCTTCGAAGTATCTTCCCCCGCTGCGGTTCCCGTGTCGACGTCCACACTGGCGGGAGTCGTCAGTTCCAGCCTGACCCGACGACGCTGCTCATAGAGACCGAGCGCATGCAGTGGGAAGTACTGCCGGTACAGTACGTAATCCAGCAGGGCCGTGCGAAAGAAGACACCGGCCATGTCCTGCCTGGGCCAGGACCCATCCGCATGCTGTGCGTCCAGCAAAAACCGGGCGCCCTCTGAAATCGCGTTCCAGTTCGAATCTTCCGCCTCCAGCAGCGCGATCATGGCCCAAGCCGTCTGAATGACCTGGCTTTCCTCGTGCGCGACGTATCGGCCGGACAGGCAGCCGCTGTGATGCTCACCCCATCCACCATCGCTGCGCTGGCGATCCAGCAGCCACCGGCAGGCCAGGCGCAATGCCGGATCACCTGGAAGCGCTCCGGCGGCAAGCAGGCCCCGGATCCCGAAAAACGTACCATAGATGAACTGGACGCCCCATACACCACGCCAGGACCCGTCGCATGCCTGGGACCTGCGAAGCCAGGCATCCGCACGCGCGATCGCCTTCATGACCGCCTGATTGGTGGTCTTCGGGAGATCCTCCCCGCAGGCGGCAAAGGCTGCCAGACAGGACGCGGTGCACTCGACGTAGGAACGCTCGGTCATCGAGTCGCCAAACATCTCGGCCGGGTTCAGCCATTCGAGGCCAAGCATGGAGCGCCGCGCCTCGTAACTGCCAAAACCACCATCGCGGTTTTGGCCGCGCATCATGAAGCGAACCGCATCGCCGAGCATTGCGGTATCCGTGTCCTCGCGCTGGACCGCGGTCAGCCCCAGCACCGCTTCCGCGGTACAGTCCGTCACGGGCCAGCCATGCCACCCCCCGGCAAAACACCAGCCTCCCTTGGGGTCATTCCGGTAGGCCTCGCGAAACCCTTCGAAGCTGGTACGGATCTGTTGCCGGCGAAGGAAGTCGGCTCCGGCTGACATGGCGATTTCGACGCCATCGATATCGGGCACAGTCCCCAGGGCCTGAAGGGCGAACCCCGTATCCCACGAAGCGCTTCTCGCACCGGTGACCCGCGCCCCATGTTCCTCGTCCTCCCAGATCCAGCCATCCAGCCGCTCCAGCGCCCGGTGACAGTCGGAATCGTCCGGATCACGCAACCACAGGGCAAGGATATTGAGGATCCCGCTGACCGGGGAGATGCTCGTGTGGTCGGTGGTCTGCAACTCCCACTTGATTCGCCGGTTGATCGAATCCAGACACCGGCTGCGGAGGCGTTTGTGGTGGTATCGTTCATACAGCCTTGCAAACCTGTATCCGGACCGCAGCCACACACCCGGGGGCGCGTAGAGGTCATCGTCGCGCAAGCGGCCGCCGGCCGTGGAAAAAT
Source organism: Candidatus Poriferihabitaceae bacterium (assembly GCA_965213885.1). Taxonomy (GTDB): domain Bacteria; phylum Pseudomonadota; class Gammaproteobacteria; order Arenicellales; family Poriferihabitantaceae; genus VYFG01. The sequence goes on along the minus strand of OZ243919.1, from coordinate 207,839 downwards.
CGACATTCGCAAATCCCTGGGGAAAGAGTTCCTCCCTTAACGACGCGATCACGGGGGTCACGGATGCCTGGAACCGTTGCGGGTAGATCGCCGACATCGCCATGTAGATGAGCCGGGTATGGCAGTACCAGTTCGAGGGATGAATCGCGACCCATCGCGGCAAAGTCCACAACTCCGGAAGAATGGCGTTGACACCGCGCCAGTCATAGAGATTCAGCAGCGCCAGCCAGAACTTCCCCCAACTCGGAATACCGAGAACCCCCTCTGCCTGCAGGAAACGACGGGCCGGCCCGAGCATCGGATCATTTCGCTGGAGACCGAGCAGTCTGGCCGCGACGTACACCAGCGTGGTGACGAACAGATGGGGTTGCGAGTGTTCATGCATGCCCCACAAGCCATCCTCGTGGCGGGTTTGTGCGAACGAGCGCAGCACGCGCAGTCGCCGGCCGGGCTCGAGCGGCTTTTCGATGATGTGATGCAGCAGCACGTATTGCGCCGTGAGCATGGGACACCAGACCATTTCCCCTTCCCAGTCCCCGTCCTCACCCTGCAGATCCAAGAGGCGCCTGGTCGCACTCTGCAATGCCGGATATGCGTCAATCGAAGCGCCCGCCTGCGGGCGGCTGGGCCGGGAGCCGCGGACTTTCTGCGGCATGGAGTTCGGAAACACGCCTGCCAATGCGCTCCAGGTCCGTCCGTCAATCTCCCCTGTATGGCTTCTCGCCCTGTACAGTTGCCAGATGCTTCGCAACAGCCATCCGAGACGGACGGCAAGGGCCTGATTGACGTCTCGGGCCTTGCGCCAGGCAAGCCGGTCATGGGATCGCGGAATCTGCCCGGAAACCGCGCGGGCCACCGTTCCGAAAGCGGCGATACCTATGCGGACCGCGGAGGTGTCTTCACAGGCGAGAAAACGCACGGTGCGGTCGCGGAATGCGGGATTTGCCCGGGCGCTGCGGTAAATCGCGTGCCGGACCGCCACCGCCTCGAACCGATGATCGGCAAAGACCTCGTACAGGCCCATCGCGAGAAACGAAGGGGTCCGGGTCGCCCGGAAGCGACTGGCGGTGAATTCGCGAAAATCCCCGCACTCGGCCAGCGAGAGCGCATCGCCGAAACCGAAGGTCATTCCCATCGCCGTCATCGGATGATAGTGCCCGGCAGCATCGCCAATCAGCACGCGATGCGAACTTCCGTAGGTGGCGTGCGGTCTCAGCTTGTTCGCCGCAACCTGGAAGTTCCTCACCCGCAGGGCCTCCACAAACGCGGATCGGAGCGATTCCGGCAACAAATCGGTATACGAGTCCAGCAGGAATCCGATCCGATCCCTGGGTGCCGTGTGGTTCAGCGGGACATCGACGATCAGCCTGACATGATGCTCGCCCAGGCGGTAAATCAGCATTGGGCCCGGACCGCCAAGCAGCACATGGCCATACCCCTCGAGTGGCAGCTTCACCCCGGTCAACAGGAGCCCGACCGTCCACGAGGAGATCAACGGGCTGATCGACAGACCCAGCGATTTGCGGACGACGGAAGCCTGGCCGTCGGCGCCGATGACCCGGGGGACTGTCAGGGCTTCATCGTTGCCGTTGCGTGAATAGATGACCTGGCCGTCCTCAACCGTATGCACCCGGGCCTGAAGAAGCAGTTCAATATTCGGGTTGTTTTCTACCGCCTCATGTAGGCTTGAGACGAGAGAGGCGTGCTCGAATGTCAATCCGCGGGTCCCGTCCGGATAAGGAAAGACGATCGGCTCCGTGTGATCTTCCGGAAATATCGCAAACCCCTTACCCGTCGGTTTCCGGGTCTGCACATCGATTTCAACCCCGAGGTCGCGCAGTATTCTCACGGCGGGGGGATGCAGCCATTCGCCCGCCAGCCTTTGGGCGGCCTTGGGATTCGCTTCGAGCAAGGCCACCCTGGCCCCTTTCCGTGCATGGGCAAGCGCGCACAAACTGCCGACCGGCCCCGCTCCAACGATGACAACGTCGTAGCGCCGGGTCATGAGACCGTTCTTCGAAATACACCCGTGAGTGAGTGCCGGCGGTAACGGAGCCTGCACGGTTCCCGTGGGCCGGTGACCCAGCTGCCATAGCTCGGCGCGGGAGATGCGGTGTCGATCTGAAAATCGAACCGGTCGAGAAGCACGGTCCAGGTTGCGAGCACGGCACTCGTGTACTGGCCCGCGAACAGCACCGTCAGCAGGATGCCGGTAATCTCTTCGTCGCGCAACGCCCTGCCATCCTTGTACCGGGCGCGCATGAGGGTCTGCATGAAATCATCGGCCTGGACTCCGGAGCACCGACGTTCGGCCATGACCTCGCTGAAGAGCTCGGCCACTTCCTGCCGGGCCCGGTCACGGGAACGGTGCGCAGGGGTTGGAAGCCTGGGGAGAAAGAAGCCCAGGGTGTTGATGCCGTTTTGCAGTTCGTGGTCGGCATCGGCAAAATCCGAGTCCACCCGTTCCCGGACTTCCCCTCCGATGAGGCACCGGCTGGCGATCTTGACGGTCAGTTCATTCATCGCGTGGCAGATCGACAATTCCCTGTTCACCCAGGTTGTCGGCAAACCGGGCGCGCTCCTCGAGCATGATGGGCAACCCTGCACATTGCGGATTCGCGAAGCGCCGGATACAGAAAACCCAGTTGCTCGGCCATGAGCTCGGACGTGACGTCGTAGGCCACGCCACGTCCAAAGATGGGGACCGTGAACACCATCCAGTGCCTCGTTGTTGTCCTCGTGCCTCAGCAACACCCGTACCCTGGTTCCATCGGCGAACAGTCGGCGAACGAGATTGGCGCCCACATGCCCGGCTGAGCCGGTAACGAGAACGGGTGGCGCCGAAGAACCGGAAGATGTACTCGCTCTAGAGGTCATCCAGGATCCTGATTGGGGAATTTGAATGATTGGATTTTATCGTTCTGGTATCGGGAATTTCCGGGAAGTAACGCCTGATCGTAGCTGGTATGTAGCGCCTGTCGGGGTTACCGACAGGACTGATGCCTGGAAATGAGGGTTTCGACGGAGTGGTGAATGACCGGTCCGGTTTGCGTATCGAATAGTCGGCATCTCGCTGAAATATCCTTCCGTCATCGGTGCGAGGATGCACTCTCGCCCGACAAGGTTGCACCAGACGGTGCCAGCCTGCTCCACAACAGCCAATACGTCAGTCCGGTGACAGCCACTTCAATCAACCTGAATCCCCCCGGAACAGCCAGACAAGAGATATTCTAATCGGAACTCCCTACCAAACACTAGGACTAAGGGAATCGGGCTGTAGATCAATTCTTCAGTAAAGGAACGGTATTCGGAGGGCCGTGGAATACCTTTACCCCGGGGGGGGATGACGTACAGGCTGGTTTTCCGGATCTCCCGTTGCCGGAGGTGCCGGATTTTACCCCAGGCCCCCATCGGGGAATTTCTCCCGCGTCAGGCGCACTTTCCGTTGGAAACGGACATCTGTTATGCCACGCAGAATCGCCAGGCTGCGGTTCGCAAGCTGACTGCGATCGTCGACCTCATCCTGGTGGTCGGAGCACACAACCGTTCCAACTGCAACCGGCTTCGAGAAATCGGGAGCCGAAGCCGGAACTCCGGGCGATCTGGTAGACATGTTGACGCCATCGAGAAGGAATGGTTCGAAGATGTAGTCTCTGTCGGGCAGACTTCCGGCGCCTCGGCGCCGGAGGACATGGTCGAGGATGTCATTGACCGGTTGCGTGAATTTGCCCCGGCGGAGCGATCGACCATGGTCGGGATCGAAGAGAATCTCCGTTTCAGGCTCCCGGTGATGGATGTTGGACATCGAAACCCCTGAGTCCCGCAGGACTTTCGCCACGACCCGCCTTACCCATCACCTCTCACTGGCCCTTTCACCGAAAGAATCCGCGTTTCACCTGCTGTACCCCATGTCGGCTTGAGGTCGGGTGGGGATCGTTTCGGCGGGGTGATGGCAACGCGGATTCGGCATCTGGAACGGGCGCCGTTTCCCGTTCAGGTCAAGCTGCCGTGAACGCCGAGATCCGCTCCGGAGCCGTCCGGGTCATTGAAGGAGGAGGACCGAATCGCACTTCGCCTCCCCCGCGCTGAACCTGATGCCTGTGCAGCAACACGGCTCATCATCCGGAAAGCCTCTCTACAACGGATGGGCTGGGGTCATCTGGACAACCGGGGGGACTCGCGGCAATTGCTGCACAGTCCATACAGCGTCAATGAGTGATCCTGCAGGTCGAAATCATGACTTTCCGCCACCTGCTGCTGTAGTGACTCAATCTCCCGATTCACGAATTCGATCACAAGGCCGCATTTCATACAGACCATATGATCATGATGCGCAGCGTCATTCAGTTCGAAAACCGATTTGTCTCCCTCGAACTGGTGCCGGACCACCAGCCCGGCTTCCACGAACTGGGCCAATACGCGGTAGACGGTGGCGAGACCGACGGGGTCACTGTCCTTCAGGACCTCGCGATACACATCCTCCGCGGACATGTGCCGGTTATCGCTTGCTTCCAGGACCGAGAGAACCTTCAGTCTCGGCAACGTTGTCTTCAGTCCGGCCTTGTGCAGGTCACCGGTAAATCCTTCGGCCTTTTCTTCAGGAGTGGGGGGCACTGTGACGGGATATCTGTTTGGGGAGAGGGCAACGATTCAATGCCGCATGGCAGCAAGTCACGAAGGGGGTCCCTACGATTGGACAGAGGAAGTATGCGATCATAACCCAAGTCAGGCACAGCCTGCCTGTGTCTTGGGATAGGGTGACGAGTCCGTTCGTTGCCGGAATTTGCGGATCAGGCCGGAGTCGCTGAGACCCTGAATTCCGCCAGGGATTCATATTGCGCCATCGCATCACCAGGCAGGTTGCGTGCGAGCGCATCGGTGAGGCACTCCTTTGCGGACTCCAGGCAGATACCACATCCCGTACCGACGCCCAGACACCTGCGCAAGCACGCCAGGGAGGTGACATCTCCCCGTTCCACGGCGTTCTCGATCTCGTGGTTGCTAACGGATTTGCAGATGCAGACGTACATGCCCCGGAATTCTGTAATTGCAAATCGGAGTATAAATGAGAATTAGTCCGATTGCAAAAATCCGTGCGGGAAGTCCGGACAACAGGAAACGAGCCCAATGCGGATGTCGGACAGGATGGATGCAGCCCTCCCGTGCCATCCGTTCCGGATGGTGATCGGGGCCTGATTTCACCGAAGTGCCCAGCGGGTGACTTTCAAGGAATCCGGAATCCTCCCAGACCCGCTGCCGCAGCCAGGGGCCGGCAGACCGCGAGTCCGGCGTCCGGACCTGAACCGCTTCCCGGGATCCCCTGCGCCCGAAGAAGCTGATGTCGGGGATCGTCGCATGACAAGGGACACCTTGCACCCGGGCTCCGGATACCTCATGGTCACTGTCTTGGAGGCTGCGGGCCGCGAATATCCGCCGACAGCCTGGCCGGGACACCGGATGACGGTGCTCGGGGGAACGCTACCGGGTGATGCTGATACCCGCCGGCATGCCACCTTCTGGGGTGGCGATCAGAGGTCTGTCGCCTGCAGTCGGCTGCAAGGCTCAGGCTTCCGGGGTGGCTGCCATCTGTGACTGCTGATAATTTTCAGGCCCAACCCGGTCGATCAGTTCCAACTGGGTTTCCAGCCAGTCGATATGCTCTTCTTCGGATTCCAGGATGGATGCGAACAGCGCCCGGGAAACATAATCCCCGACGGATTCACAGTCCGCAATCGCTGCCTGTAAATCCGGGTGCGCCTTCATCTCCATTTTCAGGTCGCATTCCAGAATCTCCCGGGTATTCTGGCCGATCATGAGTTTCCCGAGATCCTGCAGATTCGGCAGACCTTCCAGAAAAAGAATCCGTTCGATGAGCCCATCGGCGTGTTTCATCTCGTCAACGGATTCATGGTATTCATGCTCACCCAGGGCGACCAGGCCCCAGTCCTTCAGCATCCGCGCATGGAGGAAATACTGGTTGATGGCCGTCAGTTCATTTTTCAGAACCCTGTTCAGGTGCTTGATGACTGTTTCATTCCCTTTCATGATGATTTCTCTGGTGTTGAGACCAACGGCGAACCGATAGCCGCTGCCTCGGTTGTTTGGACATTCCTGTAAGATAACAAAGTGCCGATCTATTTACAAGTAATTGATTTTAAACAGAATAATACTGCTTCTGATTCTCGTTCCAGCAACTGCGTCCCTCTGGGGTGTGCTCCCCTACAGCCCATACCGCCATTGTCCCCATCCGCACCCCAGGGGGTTGATCGTTACCGCCGCCAGGTCCCGGACCCTTGCCGTCGTTTGACCCGGGACCCGAATCGCCCGGTGACCGGCCCCGGACATCGCCCCGTTCAGGCAGTACCGGTTCGCGGAAAAACCACCATGTGCTGCAGGTCCAGGCGGATCCTGATCTCTCCCCCGGGCTGATGGGCGTGATGGCTTGGCGCATGACACATGACCCGGGCGCCATCTTTCAGCACGAGCGTGTACAGATGGTCGGCCCCACGAAATGCACTGGACTCGACCCGGGCCGTGATGCAGCCCCGGGGATCATGGTGGATATCATCGGGCCTCAGCAAAAGATCCACCTCGGTTCCGGCGGGATAGGAAACGGACATTTCCCCGGCGATCACCCCGAAGGTGGTATGCAGCTGGTTTGCATCCAGCACCCTGGCCTGCACGAAGACGCCACGCCCGATAAATTCGGCGATGAATCGATCCGCGGGCCAATGGTACAGGTTGTAACCGAAGTCCCACTGGTGCAGCCGGCCGCAGTTGATGACGCCCATCAAGTCGGAAAACGCAAACGCCTCCAGCTGGTCATGGGTGACCAACAGAGCGGTCACGCCGCTTTGGCGCAACACCTCGCGTATCTCACGGGCCAGTTGCTCCCTGAGTTCCAGGTCCTGTCCACTGAACGGCTCATCCAGAAGCAGCAAATCAGGTCCCGGGGCGATGGCGCGGACCAATGCCACCCGCTGCTGCTGGCCACCCGACAACTCATGGGGATACATGTCCGCATACCGCTCCAGGCCGACCAGTTCCAACAGTTCGAGTACGCGGCGGCGGATCGCGTCCGCACCCATCTGCCGGATACCGAAGCCCACGTTGCCGGCGACGGTCAGATGGGGGAACAGCGCCAGATCCTGAAACACCATGCCGATATTGCGGCGTTCCGGCGCCAGATGCCGGCCGGCTCCGGAAACAACCTGACCGCGCATCTGAATCCGCCCGTGAGCAGGCTGCTCAAAGCCGGCAATGGCACGAAGAAGGGTGGTTTTTCCGCAACCGCTGGGGCCAAGCAAGCTGCCGATTTCGCCATCCTCCAGGGAAAAACTCACGTTGTCGACAACGCGTGTTCCCCCGAGATCAACGCTGACGCCGCTGAGTTCCAGATGATGTGGGGGCTTCGTATTCATCTGGGCCGAGTACCGGCCCGCGACCTGCCGATGGCCCCGCTCAGCAGAATCACGGGGATGATGCCCACGGCGACGATTGCGAGCGCGGCAGTCGAGGAATCCGCCAGGCGTTCGTCGGACGCCAGTTCGTAGGCACGCACCGCAAGGGTGTTGAAGTCAAACGGCCGGAGAATCAGCGTGGCGGGCAGTTCCTTCATCACATCCACAAACACGATCACGATGGCGGTCAACAGGCTTCCCTTCAAGATCGGCAGGTGAATCTCACGCAGCACGGCAACCCGGTTACTGCCCATGGACCGTGCGGCGTCATCCATGGAGGGTTTGATTTTCTCAAGCCCCGCTTCCACGGTTTGCAGGGAAACCGCAAGGAAGCGGACCGTGTAGGCGAACAGCAGTACGAACACGGTGCCACTGAACAACAACCCCACATCCAGTTCGAAATTTTCCCGGGTCCAACGATTCAGCGTGTTGTCCAGTGCGCCGAACGGGATCAGTACGCCCACGGCAATCACGGTGCCGGGTATGGCGTAGCCCATGGATGACAGGCGCGAGAAAAACCGCATGGCCCTCGAGGGATGAATGCGGTTTCCATAACCCAGAATCAGCGCCGGCACCAGTGCAACGACCGCAGCCCCCGCTGCCAGCGCGAAACTGTGCCAGGCCAGGGTGACAAACCTGCGATCAATCATGATGTCGTAGGTGTCCAGGGCCCAGATGACCAGCTGGACGGTCGGTATGATAAAGCCGAACAGCAACGGCAACAGGCAGGCGATGAAGGCGAGAGCGGACCAGCCGCGGGAGGGTCTGATGTCCGGCAGGCGCTGGTAGCGGTTGGTGGTGTGATGAAAGTGCGCCCGGCGGCGGGACCAACGTTCCAGCAGGATCAGGGCGAACACGAAGAACAGCAGAAACGCGGAAAGCTGCGCGGCCGCCACGGCGTCGAACATGCCGAACCAGGTGCGGTAGATGCCGGTGGTGAACGTGCTGACGCCAAAATACTGCACGGTGCCGAAATCCGCCAGTGTTTCCATGAGCGCCAGTGACAGTCCGGCCACGATCGCGGGCCGTGCCAGCGGAACGGCGACTGTGGAAAAACTCTTCCAGGGACTGCAGCCCAGGGTTCTGCTCACCTCCAGCACGCAGACCGACTGGCCGATGAATGCCGCCCTTGTAAGCAGATAGACGTAGGGGTACAGCACCAGTGAAAACATGACAATGGCACCGCTGATCGAGCGTACCTCCGGGAACCAGTACTCCCCGTACGATAGCCCGAATGTTTCGCGGATCCATCCCTGAAGCGGACCACTGACATCCAGCATTCCGGTATACGTATAGGCAATGATGTAGGCTGGCATTGCCAATGGCAGCAGCAATAACCAGGTCAGCAGATCCCGCCCCGGGAACCGATACATGCTGGTGAGCCATGCCGTGGTGACACCGATGCTCCCCGCGCCCAGGGTAACACCCACCATGAGCCACAACGAATTCCTGACGTACTCCGGCAGGACCGTGTCCACGAGGTGCGGCCAGTTCTCGCTCGCCGGTGTGAACAGGTAAACGCAGACTGCACCGATGGGCACCAGTATGATCAGCGAAGTCAGCGCGCCGGCGATCGCCCAGCCGCCGGGCAGCCGCTGCAGGTTCAGCGAGTGACTGCCGACAGATAATGCAACACTGCGCATGGTTGAAGCACCGGATTGTTGGGGGCGCCATTTTGCAGGCGAAAGTGACATGGCCGCGCATGGGGCCGGCTGGTCACGGACGCTTGCCGGCAAACAATCAGTTGGCCAATACGCGGGTCGCGGATTATGCCTGACACTGCATCAGGCCCTCAACGCCATCCCGCCCGATCCATCAGTTGCAGCGCAGCCCTGTTGTTTTCACCAAGCAGTGTCAGGTTGATGGTATCGGCCCTGAACTCTCCCAGCCGGCGCAGTGTATCCGAAATAGGCGCCCCGGGCACAACGGGATACTCGTTGTTGACTTCGGCGTACCAGCCTTGCGACTCCGGGGTGACAAGGAATTCCAGCAGGGCCTCTGCCGCAGCCCTGTTGCGGGCATGGCGGACAATGCCGGCGCCACTGACATTGACATGGGCCCCGCGACCGCCCTGATTCGGCCAGAAAACACCAATTTTTTCCGCCGCCGCGCGATCCTTTTCTTTTGCACTGTTGACAAGACGCCCAAAATAGTAGGTGTTGACCAGCGTTACATCGCATTGCCCGGCTGCCACCGCATGCAGTTGGTCCGTGTCTCCGCCGCCGGGATTGCGGGCGAAGTTCGCCACCAGCCCCCGGGCCCATTGTTCCGTCTCTTCCTCACCCAGGTGCTCGATCATGGAGGCGACAAGGGACTGGTTGTAGATATTGTCCGACGAGCGAATGCACAGTCGTCCACGCCATTTCTCGTCCGCCAGCGCTTCATAGGTCGACAGTTCTTCCGGATCCACTCGATCCCTGGCGTAAAAGATCACCCGGGCGCGCCGGGAAAGCCCGAACCACTGGCTGTCCTCATCCCGCAGATGGGCCGGTATGGATACATCCAGAACAGGATTGTGGGTTGCCTGCAGGATGCCTGCAGCCTTGGCGCGCTGGAGCCGGCCGGCATCTACTGTGATGAAGACATCTGCTGGAGTCGCCTCACCCTCGATTTCAATCCGCTTGAGAAGGCCGTCTGCCTTCCCGGTTACCAGACGAAAACCGATTCCCGTGTCCGCCTCGAATCGTTGCAGAAGCGGAAGTATGAGCGCCTCCTTTCGCGCGGAATAGATATTGACGACATCTTCCGCGACCGCCGGCGCAAGACCCGCAATCATCGATGCCAGCGCCAATGCCAGGGACGCCAGGGGGATACGTGAACAGATTGGATTCATGAATGGCTCAGTTGCTTTGAAGTTGGCCGGACCGGGCCGGAACAAAAACCGATGAAGAACCCCTGCCCCTCCCGGAAAGGCGGGAGATATAGGGCGTACAGTGAATGCGGCTCGGCCACGGATGGACCCAGGCCATAGCGTAATTTCCGGTGCGCCTCGGAATGGCAGTGGGTGCCGAAAAGCCGGTCCCAGCAAGCCAGCGCCACGCCGAAGTTGCGGTCATGGTGCCGGGGATCCTCGGAATGGTGAATCTGGTGCTGCGCCGGCGACAGGAGAAAGTGTTCCAGCCAGTGCCAGATGATTCTTTGAAGTCACGGGATGTGTTCCTGTCAGTTGCTTGGTGAAAATAGAGCGCCAAGGCGTGTAATGTAAATAATAATGATTAGCATTACAATAGCATCCTGGCGATTCCAACAATTGCCGGTTGATCTGGAAAGCACATCGCATATCCGGGTCGCACAACCCATACACGGCAATGATTTGATACAAACCATGCAAGCCGGGTTGTTTTGGGATTCCGACCCGAGATGGAGGGCAATGTCCTTCAGATGGACACCTTGATCACTGGATCCTGTGTCCAGAGACAGGCCTCCCGGTCGGGCATGAAGCGCCCGATCTGAATGGCACCACAGGGACTTGAAGTCGGGCCTCACCAGACGGGCCGCAATGATTTTCCGGCGATGCCACGACCGGCCCGCAACCATTGCATACGGGCAATGCCGGGTCAGTTCGTGTGCAGGACGCCCAGCCGCGCCAGCGGCCTGACCAGGGATCCGTACTCCGATGCCCGTTCGCTGGAGGCATTGCCGTCCAGACTGCGCCGGTACACCCCCTGCATGATCGCGGCGAAGCGGAAGAAACCGAATGCGAGATAGAACGGCCAGTTCGATATTCCGCTGATCCCGCGACGTTCGCAGTACCGGACAACATACTCTTCTTCCGTGGGGATACCGAGCGCGCCGCGGTCGAGATCTCCCAGACCCGGCATCACCGCCTCCCGGCCGAGGCGCCACTGCATGCACTGGTAGGCCAGGTCGGCATAGGGATGCCCGAGCGTGGACAGTTCCCAGTCGAGCAGGGCCAGGGCGAAATGCTCCCGCGGGTCGAAAATCAGGTTGTCGATGCGATAGTCGCCGTGGATCAGGCTGACCATGCCGTCATCGGGCGGCAGGTTCTCGGGCAGCCAGAGGATCAGGGCATCCATGTCCGCAACGGTTTCGGTTTCCGATGCGGCGTACTGGCGGCTCCACCTGCTGATCTGGCGGGCGAAATAGTCTCCCTGACGACCGAAATCCCCAAGTCCCGCCGCCTCGATGTCGACATCATGCAGCGTTGCCAGTACCCGGTTCATCTCGTCGAAGACCGCCCGCCTCCCGTCGGGGTCCAGATCCGGAAGCGCGGGATCCCAGTAGATCACTCCGGGAACATGGCTCATGACATAGAACATGCTGCCGATGACCGCGTCGTCCTCACACAGATGCAGCGACCTTGCCACGGGCACCCCGGTATCGTCCAGAGCCCTGATGACGCGGAATTCACGGTCCACCGCATGGGCGGACCTGAGCAGTTCCCCGGGGGGCTTGCGGCGCAGAACGTAGGTACCCGAGTCCGCGGACAGCAGGTAGGTGGGATTGGACTGGCCACCGCGGAATTTTTCCGCTGCCCGCAGGCCCCTGAACCCCGCGATCCGTGCCTCAAGGTACATCCCCAGAGTATCGAGCGGCAGGTGGCCGATGGACGGGTCATTCATTCGCCGGTTCCGGCATGGCGGCGTATGATGTCACGGCCAAGCTGCATCATGTGCACCTGGTCCGGTCCGTCCGCGAGGCGAATCTGCCGGGCATAGTTGTAGGCCTCGGCCATGAAGAAGTCATCGGTCAATCCCGCCGCTCCGTGCATCTGCATGGCGTCGTCAATCACCCGGCAGGCCATGGCGGGGGCCACGATCTTGATGGCGGCGATGAGATCCCTGGCCACCCTGTTGCCATGCCGGTCCATGCGGTCCGCGGCCATGAGCGTCAGGAGGCGGGCCTGTTCAATATCGCAATAGGCCTGGGCAATCGCCTCCCTGACGGACTGGTGCTTGCTGAGGAGGCGGCCGAACGTGGTGCGCTCCTCCACCCGCCTGCAGGCCAGCTCCAGAGCCCTCTGGGCGCATCCCACGAGGCGCATGCAGTGATGGATCCGCCCCGGGCCGAGCCGGCCCTGTGCGATCTCGAAGCCCCGCCCCTCACCCAGCAGCATGTTTCCCGCAGGCACCCGCGCATCCCGGAATTCGATCTCCGGTTCACCGAAAGGGGCATCGTTGTAACCGAGCGTCGTCAGGGTGCGGACAACACGCACACCCGGCGTGTCACGCGGCACCAGGATCATGGACTGCTGCCGGTGCCGGTCCGGATTTTCCGGGTCCGTCTTGCCCATGACGATGAGTATCTCGCAGTTGTCCCGCATGGCGCCGGTGGTGAACCACTTGCGCCCGTTGATCACGTATTCGTCACCGTCACGGATGATGGCACAGGAGATATTAGTGGCGTCCGATGAAGCGTGATGGGGTTCGGTCATGGCGAAGCCGGACCGGATCTCCCCGTCCATCAGCGGTTTCAGCCAACGTTCCTTCTGGTCATCGGTTCCGTACAGTATCAGGGTCTCCATGTTGCCGGTGTCCGGCGCATTGCAGTTGAACACCTCCGGCGCCCAGATCACACGTCCCATGATTTCGGCGAGCGGGGCATACTCGAGATTGCTGAGCGGTTCGGTTTCCCCCGGTGGCGGCCGGTAATGGGCTTTGGGAAGAAAGAGGTTCCAGAGACCCTCGGCGCGCGCCTCCTGCTTGAGATCCCGGATGATGGGCGGAGTCGTCCAGGGATTTTCCGCTTCCCGCTTCCAGGCGTTCATTGCCGCCTCCGCGGGGTGAACATGGCGAGTCATGAAGGCACTGAGCCGGCCCCGAAGATCCTGGACGCGATCAGGGTACTGGAAATTCACAGGAAACAAGCCGCTTGGGATACGGTGCGTATTGTAGGGGATGATGCCGGCCGTGAAAGCGGGCGGAGGGGAATTGCCCCTGAAAGACCCGCTTCGGCTCTGACGGCGCCGATGGACCGAACAGGAGCCGTGCTTCGGCGGGTTCCTGTTGCTGGCGGTATGACCGTGCCGCCCACTTCACGGATCACGCCGGAACACGAAGGGTCAGAATGAGACGCGGCAGGCTCAGACAACCTGCTCCGCGAACAGAACGAACTCGAAATCCTCTTCGCGCTTGCGGTCCCGGGCTATGTCATCGCTGGTCTGCATCCACAGCAGTGTATCCATCGACACTCCGAACACCGTTTCGATCCTGAGCGCTATTTCCGGCGAGAAACCGGCAGCGCCGGGCGCGTGTCTCCCAATACCCTCGCGGCCCTCGTCACCGACAATCCCATCGCCTCCACGATCTCGCTCTTCACGAGCCCGTCTGGATGGGCGGGATTCTTCATTCGGATGCCTTTCTCCAGACTCATATCTGCCTCTCAGTGATCATCCTCAATGTCGAGATCCGTAATCTCCTTCCGTTCTGAATCGATCCGGAACGTAAGCCGCCAGTTCGCGGTGACGAACAGGCTCCAGATGCCCCTGCGATCCCCGGACAGATTGATTGCACGACTGCAGACAACCGGGTAATTGGTGCGTTTTCTACTCCGGCATCACGGTATCCGTCTCGGCCGCGAGGTACCTGGCCACGGCGGAACCATCCTCTTTCCCGAATCCGTCGCCTGCAGCATCCGCAAACAGCGCCAGCGCCGCATTGGTCAGCGGTGTCATGGCGCCGGCCGACTCCGCCTCGCGGCTGACTATGCCAAGGTCCTTGACAATGGTGTCCATGGTAGACCTGACGGCGTAATCGCCGTTGACGATATGCGTGCCCCGTTCCTCGAACATCCAGGAGCTCCCCGTCGTACTGGTGATGACGTCGTACATGGTCTGCAGGTCCACCCCGATCTTGGACGCCAGGGTCATGGCTTCCGCTGTCGTGGCAAGATGAACGTCGGAAAGCAGCTGGTTCAGCATCTTCATCCTGGAGGCCATCCCCGGCCGGGCGCCGAGGGGGAAAACCCTTGCGGCAATGGCATCGAACACCGGTTCCGCCATCCTGAATGCTTCCGCGCTGCCGGATGCCATGATCGCCAGGTCCCCGCGCAGCGCCCGCGCGGCGCCTCCGGCGACCGGGGCATCCATGATCTGCATGCCGGCCTTCGCGAGCCTTCCCGCAATACTCTCCACGGTGGATGGCGCAATGGTGCTGGAAAGAATGAACAGGGTATCGGGTTTTGCAGCCTCTACGGCGCCATTGGGGCCGAACAGCACATCCTCGGTCTGCACATCGTTGAGTACGAAGGTCAGCACCACGGGTGCTTCCGACGCCGCGGCTGCCGCTGTCGGGTGTGGCTTCCCCTTCTCGGCCTCAAACCGTTCCAGCACGTCGGGCCGCACATCCACCCCATGCACATTGTAGCCCTCACGAATCAGCGTCATCGCGCCACCCCAGCCCATGGCGCCCAGACCGATCACGGCCACGTCATAATAGTCTGACATTGGTTCGCTCCTGAAATTTTCTGAAATTAGCGAATCACCGATTCATATCGGTATCTGCAGTTTACAGAAGCCATTGATACCGTATTTTTCCGTTTTGTCAAAGTGTCCACGCGTGCCGATCCGCCACCCTGACAGGCACCGCAATTCGGTGAAATGAAAGGTTGCCGGAAGAATCATATCTGCAACACCGGGATTCTCCACATCCTGCGATCTACCGACATCCGCACACTCCCGACTGAATGTCACATGCTTCGTGCACCATCAGCATTCCGGGTTGGGCAACCAAGGAACGGGAGTGCAACGGATCCTGCGCGATGAATGCCTGTTCACGTTCGCAACCGAAGCGGGAGAAACTGCCGGAAATCCTTCCTCCGCACCGAGATCATCTCCCCCGAACCATCCCCTGATAACCTCCTCCTTCGCATTCCGTTGCGCCAGCGTTCATTTTTTCACATCGCCATCACCGCTCCTCCATGATCGCACCGATGTTCCGACGCCTGGCTCCCATTGCAGGAAAAACTGATGAGTCGTTCTTCGGGAAAGCGGGACGGCGTCCCAGGCGACAATCTGGCGGACCATCTCGACATGCTCAATGTCGACGTGCTCCGACAGATGCTGAAACGGCGGTCGATTCCGAAACCCCGCCCTACCCGGAAGGCGGAAATGATCGCAGCCATTTCGGGCCGGCCCGCCAGCGATTTCCTGCGGGCACTCTGAGGTACCCTGGGAGAGATCGAGCAGCTGGCGGTGCGCGAGGCACTGTACGACCCGTGCAGCCAACTGGACCGGTAACAGTACAGAGCCCGGTACGGCGTCCTGCCCGCAAGGTCCAAGGAGCGTGATAACCGCGATCCATTACCACTGGACTACTTCCTGTATCCCGAAAGCCGCCACGCGGCCTGACCTCGGTCATGCCGGAAGATCTCGGGGAACGCCTGCGGGCATTCGTGCCCCGCCTCCTGAGGTGAATCTCGCCGTGGAAGAGGAACTGCCGGAATCCATCGAGCGGCCCCTCGACGATTGGTTCACAGGGGCGAAAAGCCGGCGACCCTCGGCGGCGGCGGCAAGGCGCATCTCCGATGGGTTGGACGGTGGCGACTTATTTTCCCGCTCGACGACAGGAATATGATGTGGGTCAGGGTGTCGGGCCGGTCCGGTCATTCGCCTGGCCGATGCTGCGCCAGGCCGACAAGCTGACGGAAATCCACAGCTCAAAACTTGCGTTGACGCAGGCCGGATGCGCCGCATTCGGCGCCCCCCGGCGGAAACACTGCGCCGCCTCTGGCAGCGCTCGATCCGGAACAGCATCCTGGATGAGTTCAGTCACGTCGACACCATCAGCGGACAGCGCCGGGGCAAGGGCAGGAGCGTCATGGCGGCCGCGTCGGGTCGCAGGCCGGTGGTGGCCGAAAGCCCTGGAGCGGTGTCCCGTGGGCCGGTGGGTGCGCTTCGACGAATTTTCCTGGTTCATGCGGGCGGGACGGGTACCGATTCGAAATCACGCGCGATCCCTGGAAGCTGTATGTCGGTGATGCGCACTACAACAGCCTGGGATATTATGGCTTCCACGACTGGGAAATACTGCAGGGCCGGTGCATTCTCTGCCTGCTGTTCGAGTACGCCGCGACCCTGGGCCTGGTCGATGTCGCCTATACCCAATCGGTCAACGCCCGGCTCGACTTCACGAACCTTGCATGGTCGGACATGCTGGACTTTCTCAGCCGCTACGACGGTCTCGAGTATTTCCGGCTGAATTCCTTCGGCGCGTACTGCCCTTGGTATCTCGAAGGCGTATGAACCGGAGATGCCCTCGGACTGCACACCGCTCAAGGTGTTCCCCGGCCTGCGCATGCGCGTGGACAGGCCGGTATCGTCGGCAGAACGCCTCACGCTCGAGACTTTCGCGAGCGCTGAGGGCGGACAGCGGCTTAACTGGGCCAAGGCACTGGGCGCCATCGAGAGCGGCCACGACGTGGACCGCCTGCGTGATTTTCTCGCGTCAAGGGACGACCAGCCCCTGACGGAGAAGGCAGAGGGCTTCCTGCGCGGAGCGTCGAGCGGAGCGGAAATGCGTTCAGGGAGCAGGGAAGGGCGTGACTGGTGGAATGAGCCAGAGAGGAGCGCGTTTCGACACTGTGCCTGCCTGCCGGGAAGAAATATTTGGCCGTGCAGGAGAAATCCGAGGCGGCGTTCCGAAAGGCCGTTCGCGAACTCGGCTATGGCATGCCGAGGAAGTGACTTGCCGGGTCATGGGCAATCCCGGATAACTGCGTCAAGACAGATGTCACGGCACAGCGGCTCCCGGTTTTACCTGGCTATGATCCGTTTTCGTCCATCCGATGATGTATGCCGAAGCTGTCGGTTTGGTTACTGCAATCCTGAATATGATTCAAATCAAGAAGAATGCCCAGCCGAACGATGTGGGACTCAATCACAAGCCTTATGACCTGCCCAGCCTGGGATTACTGGACACGACATAGACCTCCCGAAGTAAGTCTGATCGCTTTCATCGCACAAAAAAAACCGGACAGATCCGAAGACCTGTCCGGGTGTGAATTGATGGCGGCCCGAAAGAGTCATCAAAAGGGCCGCCACCCTCGTTAAAGGTTAGTCGTCTAAATCAGCTCCGAAGGCACCCACCATACGGCCCATCGCGCTGAAATGAGACTGGAACGTGCCAGTCACGGTGGTTGGAACGTTGCTGCCGTCGTCGGACATTTCGTCGTACATCATGCCACTCCATTTGCCGGACTCCGATGCCGCGTTGCCGTTGATCGACCATGTCGTGCCATCGGCCATGTCGTTATCGGCTGCCGTTGACATAAACGTATCGGTTGTCCAAGTAGCCCGGTGCAGCGCCACGCTCCAGCCCGCGTCATCGGTCCCGTCGTTCAGCATGAAGTTGTCGATGGTGCCGGTCACGCCTGGGTTCTCCCCAGTGAACGTGGCTTCCAGGTTGGCATCCGCCGTGAAGTGTCCGCCACTGCCTGTACCGTCAAGCGCATTGCTCATGGCAAACTTTCCGGCAGCATGGCCGGAATAGGTCGCTGAGCCGGTCAGTTGGTTCTCGGTAGCAGCTGTCATAGCCTGAAGGTCTACGGCCGTGAGTCCAGTAGTAGCCCCAGCAAACGCACTGGCCGCTGTTGGCTCTCCGTCCTTGTCCTTGCTCACCCACCAGCCGTAATACAGGTAATCCTCATCAGGCTTGGACACCATCGCACCCTCATCGGGCGTGAAGGTCCAAGTGCCTTGCAATCTCTCCGGGCTGCCCTTGCCGTCATTGGTCGAGGCGCAGCTAGTCGCGCAGCTATACTCACCCGGTGCACCGTCATAGGTGCCTCGGACTTTGAGGGCAACAGTGTTGTCGGGAATCTTATGAGTCTGAGTTCCTTGGTGCACGAAGGCGTCGGCCATGACGAGCGCGTATTCTGTCGCTGAGTCAACGGTCAAATACTTTTCACCAGCATCAAGCGCATGTTTCCCAACCGTCTTACCATCCGTTGTCGTCTTCACGAAAGGCTGCATCCCCGGCTTATCCTGATTGGTATACACCCGGGCTTCGTTTTTCACCTTGTCGGGAGCAGGGCCAGTGTGTGCATAGTCCATGCCCATCCAACCGCCCAGCATCCCGGCAGAATCACCGGCCTGAAGGGGCACCATGGCTCGGTTGCTACCGTCACCATCTACGGAAATAATCTGGAGTTTTCCGTCCATAAAAACAGGTGGGCTACCAATAGAGAGGTGACCCAGCGGGTCATCACCCAGCGCCTTGAGCAGCGTCTTACCAAGGGCAGCCATTTCTTTGGCTTCCATTTCATTCGCTTCCTTCTCCATCGCCATCAAGGTATCTTCGGCTTGCATCACGGAATTCTCAGCATCTGATACTTGAGCCCGATATCCGGCCTTTACCGCATCACTGACATCGGCGGCGTCCATCAAGGCTGCCTCAAGGTCACCGATTGCCTCGTTGACATCATCAATCTGGGCTTGAGTGGGTTCAGACCCGGAAAGGGCGTCCAGCGCGGTACCGACTCCCGTGGAGGCGGTCATGATTGCCTCTGTCTGCATTTCCGCCCGCTTCATGGCCATTTCTTCAGGGGTAGGCCCGGTATCTTCCGGTTCAGTCGAGGAACTCCCCCCTCCGCAACCGGCGAGGAGCAGTGCCAGCGAAGCCACGAGGACCAGCACGAATTTATCTATTGATTTCATTTCGATGTTTCTCACAAAGTTGTTGAAGGGTTGAGTCGGGACCTGGCCCCTGTTGCACACGATAAATGTATGTATCGCGCACAAAGTCCTCTGTCCCTCATAAAACCAACAGGAAAAACCCCATGAAAGAGTCTCTGCAAACATCCGAAGAAACCATACCGACAACCGCGGGAGCGGACGTGGAACATGCCGATGAAAGTCGGCTTTCTCCATCTTCTCCATCTTGTCCATCATCTCCCCCATCCTCATCACCCCCACTCCTGCGCATCCCCGAACACGCCCTCGACCCGGTGGCCCAGTGGCTCGACTCCTCCCACGGCGCCATCAGCCACAACACCGAACGCGCCCTTAGGTCCGACCTCGCCATCTGGCTCGCATGGTGCCGCAAGGAAAAGAGAAAACCATGGCCCGCACGGGCCGCCTCCCTCGTCCGCTTCATCGACACCAAGGCACACTCCAGGGCACCCGCCACCGTCCGGCGCTACCTCTCCAGCCTCTGCGCCCTCCACCGGGCCGCAGGATGGAAGAATCCCCTCGACCATGTCACCGTCCGGATGGCACTGCGGCGCATGTACCGACACCGGGGCAGAAGACAGACACAGGCCCTCGGCCTGACCTGGCAGGTCCGGGAGAAACTCATCAAATCCCCCGGAGAGCGCCTGATCGACCGCCGCAACCGGGCCCTCCTCGCCGTGGCCTACGACGCCATGCTCCGGCGCTCGGAACTCGTCTGCCTGCAGGTCTCCGACCTGATGTTCGAACCGGGCGGAACCGCGACCCTGTTCCTCGGGAGCGCCAAGACCGATCCCGAGGGGGCCGGCACCATCCTGTTCCTCGCCCGGGATACGGCGGACATGGTACAGACATGGCTCGCGGGCAGCGGGATCACCCGGGGTCCCCTGTTCCGGGCGGTGCGGAAGAACGGCGTCCCGGGGGACGGACTGGACCCGAGCCAGGTCTCCCGGATCTACAAGTCCATGGCCATGCGGGCGGGGTTCGTGGACTTCGCCGGGGGCCTGTCGGGCCACAGTGCCCGGGTGGGTGCGGCCCAGGACATGATTGCCTCGGGGATCGGCCTGCCCGCGATCCTGCAGGCGGGTCGGTGGAAGAGTGCGGCGATGGTGAGCCGCTACGGGGAGCGTCTCCTGGCCTCAAGGGGGGCGGCGGCGCAACTGGCGAGGATGCAGGGGCGGGACGGGAAGGGGAAACCCGGGATGCAATGAAATCCTGATTCCCAAGGACAGGGAATATAGGAAGGATTCGGAAGGGTGGGTGGGCAGGGGGAATCCTCAAGGGAAGTCCGGTGTTGTTATCGCGCACGAAACACCCCCGGATTCGGGGTGTTTTGGGAAAAACCCGGCCATGTGCCGAAGGGATTCCGTCCATGGAACGTTGGAAATGGGAAATAATATTCCGGTTTGTGGTAGAATGATCCCGGGATGCGTCAATGAAATCACGAATCTTCGAATTGCGCTCCAAGGCCTTGACTGTGCAGGCGTGGGAATATATTCTTTGCGCCTGATAAATACATTTATCGCGTGCAAACTGCTCAGCGGAATGGATTCAACTTGCTGATTTATAGCACTATTTTCTTTTATTCCTGCCGGCCCACCTTTCCACTCCTTCCCCTTTCCGGCGGGTGTCAAAATTCTCCGGGGCCGGATTCCAATGCTTGGCCAAGCCTGCATCTTTACCACGCCCTCCTCGGGTATGGCATGCTGCGGAAATGACTTGCCGGGTCATGGGCAATCCCGGATATCTGCATCAAGACGTATGTCACGGCACTGTGGCGCCCGGTTTTACCCGGCAATGATCCGTTTTCGTCCATCCGATGTTGTATGCCGAGGCTGTCGGTTTGGTTACTGCAATCCTGAATATGATTCAATCAATTTTCTCTATTCCATATTGACATTGGTTGCAGGAAGCGTGATGTTTCGCGGACTTCCCGTCAGCAAGTTAAATTTTCATTACCATGTCTGAAACTCCCCACATCGCCGCCAGGGAACCTGCCCGGGTGGAACTGACCGAAGGTGAAACCTATTTCTGGTGCAGTTGCGGTCGTTCACAATCCCAGCCGTTCTGCGACGGCTCCCACAAGGGAACGGGGCTGGCCCCCATACGGTTTACTGCGGAAAAAACCGGCCGCGCCTTTCTGTGCCAGTGCAAGGCCAGCGGAAATACCCCCCATTGCGACGGCACGCACAAGACCCTGTGATTCACTGACTCCCGGCCCGGACCCGTATTTCCGTCAGGGCGAATGTACGACCATCGAACCACAATCGGAATGGTACGGGAACCAGCCGATTGGGAGCCGCTGATCCGTACGTGATGACAGGGCTGGTGGCTCCGGATGCTGAAACGGTTCAATCTACGCGTTTATGGCCTGCTTCTTCACCGGGGAAGGCTGCTGCTGGTTGACGAGCAGGTGCGGGGCCGGGAAATCACGAAGTTCCCGGGCGGCGGCCTTGAACTCGGCGAAGGGCCGACCGAGTGTCTCGTACGGGAGTTCCACGAGGAAACCGGAATCGACGTCCGCGTCAGGGAACATGTCTACACCACCGGTTTCTTCCAGCAGTCCGCCTTCAGCCCCGAAGACCAGATCATCAGCATCTATTACCGCGTCGAGCCGGTCAGCCGGCTGACGGATGATCACATCGATATCCCGTTCGAGCGCCACCGCCCCCATGAAAAGATCCTCCGATTCCGCTGGCTGCCCCTGGAAGAGGTCGGTCCCGGCGAGGTCACCCTGCCCATTGACCGGTACGTCGTCGAAAACTGCCTCCCGGGGCTGGGGCGGGAAGATCGCGGCGCGGACTGACCGGGAGTCCGCCGGCCGCGCCGCTCACGTTCAACTGCGCGGCAGCAGGTTCCCGGGGTCGTACAGTGCCTTGCAGCCCACCGCTTCCACCCTGATGGGGTACGGCTCGTCGAAATATTCCATGACCAGTTCCCGCCCCTCCACGGCGTACTCTCTTGGCAGGTAGCCCAGCATGATGTTCTTGCCCACCGAGGGTCCATAGGCGATGCTGGTGGTATAGGATCGCCGGCCGAGTTCATCCACAAGCACTTCCCGACGGTCCGGATCCAGGATCGGGCAGGTTCCCACGGGGTAGCGCGCCACCCCGTTGCTGTCGATGTTGTCGGTCATGGTCATGGTGCAGAGGTAGGCCGGCTGATGTTCCCTGGCACGCTGCTCAAGATGGGCCTCCCTGCCATGGAAGTCAGCATCCTTCACCCTGGGCCGGGCCAGGTCCGCCTCGATCAGGTTGTATTCGGTCAGCAGGTCGGCGTTTTGCAGGCGCAGGCTCTTTTCAAGGCGACGGGAGTTGGCATAGGTTTCAACGCCCACCGGCGTCGCACCCTGTTCATGGATCAGATCCCAGAGCGACAGCCCGTAGCTGAAAGGCACGTGCAGTTCCCAGCCCTGTTCGCCCACATAGGAAATCCGGAAGGCCATCACCGGTATGCCGCGCAGGGTAAGCTCCTTCGTGGTGGCGAATCCGAACGCGTCGGCCTCCAGCTCCCCGGGATGATCGGCCACGGCCCGGAGCATCCCGCGCGCATTGGGTCCCCAGAGTCCAAGGCAGGCGATGTGATCGCTTCGGTCCTCGATGGATACCCTCCACCCGCGGTCCTCGGCCATGCGCTTCAGGTACACGCAATCCCGGTGACCCGCGTCCGCACCGTCGATCACCCGGTACCTGTCCGTTGCCATGCGGACCACGGTCAGGTCGGCCCGTACGCCGCCGCGAGCGTCCAGAAAGTGGGTGTAGATGCCCCGCCCGACGGCCACGTCCCCCCCCACCCTGGCCACGCAAACGTATTCCATCAGCGACTCGGCGTCGGGGCCGCTCACATCGTAGACCGCGAAATGGGACAGGTTGAACATGCCGGCATTTGCCGACATCTCCAGGTGCTCAGCATTGGATACGCGCCAGAAATGACGGCTGTCCCATTCATGTTCGCGTGCCGGCACCTGGTCGGCGTACTTTTCCAGGAGGTGCTCGTTTGCAGCATAGCCGTGCGCGCGTTCCCAGCCCGCCAGTTCCATGAAGTAACCGCCCAGTTCCTGCTCCCGCGGCCAGAACGGGCTGCGTCTGAGACTGCGTCCCTTGGTGTAGGGCTCCCGGTTGTGTACCGCGGGGTTGTAGATCTTGAACGCGGTTTCGTAGCAGCGCTCATGGATGTAGGGAGGTGTTTTCTGGACCGGGTAGTAACGGGCCACGTCAATCCCGTGGATGTCCACGTCGGTCAGGCCGTCGGTCATCAGGTCCACCAGCACCTTGCCAACGCCCGGCGCGTCCTTCACCCACACTGCCTCGGCATACCACAGGCCACGCACATCCGGGGATTCCCCGATGGAGGGGCCCCCGTCCGCGGTGACCTGCAGGAGGCCGTTGAAGGAGTGGTCATCCTTGTAGCCCAGTTCACCGAGAACGGGAGTCAGCTCGATGGCCCTTTCCAGGGGCTCCAGGATATCGTCCATCCCGAGGTCCCGCTGGGAAGGCGACCAGTGGGTTTCACCTTTTTC
The DNA here is from genome assembly GCA_965213885.1 of Candidatus Poriferihabitaceae bacterium. Lineage (GTDB taxonomy): Bacteria > Pseudomonadota > Gammaproteobacteria > Arenicellales > Poriferihabitantaceae > VYFG01. Next base: position 184,234 of record OZ243919.1, on the reverse strand, counting down.
CGGCAGGTCCCTGGGATGCAGCAGCCTGGGATTCTTCTCCTCGTAATAACCCCATTCGATCTGGCCGCCCTCGGGCGTGGCGGGATCGCCGGTATCGCGCAGATAGGCCGAATTGCCCTGGTCCCGGAGCAACGGGTAGCCGATGTGCTTGCCGGTACCCGCGAACTCATCGAAAGGGCCGAAAAACGTCAGCGGGTGGTCCACCGGCATGATCGGCAGGTCCTCCCCCGCCATCTGCGCGATCAGCCGCCCCCAGAGACCCGCACAGACGACCACGTGGTTGGCTTCTATGGTACCCCGGCTGGTATGCACAGCCCGGATACGCCCATCCTGGATGTCGAGCCCGGTACAGGCCGTGTTGGCGAAGGGCCTGAGTTTCCCCGTTGCCGCGGCATTGTCCACCAGAATGCCCGCCACCGTCTGGGAACGCGGGATCACCAGCCCCGCATCAGGATCCCACATGGCGCCCTGGATCCTGTCCTCCTCGATGAGGGGAAACAGTGACTTCACCTCCCCGGGCGTGATCATGCGCACATTGGTGCCGAAAGATTTTCCGGAGCCCACCTTGCGCCTCAGTTCCCCCATGCGCTCGTCATCGCCCACCCTGGCCACCTCCAGGCCGCCGACCCTGCTGTAATGACCCATCCGGTCATAGAATTCCACGCTGTACTTCGTGGTGTAGCAAGTCATGTTGTCATGGGCGGTCAGGTAGCAGAAGTCCGATGCATGGGATGTGGACCCGATATCTGTGGGGATGGAAGACTTGTCGACGCCGACAATGTCATCCCAGCCTTTCTCGACCAGATGATGGGCGACCGAGGCGCCGACGATACCACCCTGGCCGATGATGACGACGTTGGCTTGATCGGGGAAATTGGCCATGGATAAACCCTCCGGGAATCAACTCAGCATGGATGGATTATAGGCAGCACCCATGGGCGGTATAGACGTCCAACCGACATGGTGTTTTCCGGAACGGTCAGGGGTGACCGAGGATCCGGCGCCCGTGTGCGGGTCAGGGAGCCCGGACCGCGGCCCGGACCGCCGCGGACATCCGCCGCGAGAACAGGCGCCCGTACCCGTTTACCGCGTAGGTCCGCCCGATCAGTTCCAGGGAATGCCAGGCCAGGGCCTGGTTGCTGGAGATTACCGGCCTGTCCAGGACCCGCTCGATTCGGTTTACAACCTGGGCGGACCTGAGCGCGGTGCAGGAGATAAAAAGCAGCTCCGCATCGTCGGCACAGGCCGCCAGCGCAGCGCGGTAGATGGACTCCAGGGACACCCGGGTCATGTCGGCATCACTGGCAATGCCGAAACCGGCAATGCCAAGCACCTCCAGTCCCCGTTTCGAAAAGTAACGCGCCAATTCCACGTTCACCGATTCCACGTAGGGTGTGAGGATGGAAATCCGCCGGGCCTCGCAGGCATGGATGGCCGCGATGGCCGCGGTCACCGGTGTGGTGCAGGGAAACGGGCCCCGGGCTTCCCGCATCCGTCGAAAGACCTCCTCCTCACCGATCACCGCGGTACCCGACGTGCAGCCGTAGATCATGACATCCAGGGTCACATCCGGCACGAGTCCCGCCGCGGCGCGGCCGATGTCGGGGGCCATGGCACGGAGATTCTCCGCGGTGACCGGGTTGGCATTGGCCACGCGGTTGGTGTACAGCTCCACACCGGCCGGCAGCATGGTCCTGAGGTCGGACTCGGCACACAGGTCCGTTGCCAGCGCCACCAGACCGATCCGGCCATTGGGACCGGGCGTTTCCAGCGGCTCGGCAAGGTCGATGGTTCTGTATGGGACTTCGGCCATGTCGTCGCTGATTTTATGCCATACCGCCGAGGTGCGATACCACGCTCTTGAGCAAGGGGCGCGGCCCGCTCCCCTGCCTGGATTCGAGGCCCGGCCCGGCACCATCGCGGACCGGCAAGAACGTTGCCAGCCGGCATATTCCCTCTGCCCCGGACCCGACATGACCGGACGCCTCGCACCTTAAGGAGCGCACCCACCGTCCCGCCTTCCCGGTGGATTGATGATCTTAGTCAACTGGCGCTGCGCCTCCGGCCTATTTGGTTACACTCTGCGGAATTTACTCGCGTATCCCTCCTTGCCAGCGACAATCAGATCCCCCTCACCCCCACTGGCGGTCGCCAGCGTGATCCTCTCCATGACGCTGCTGGCGGTGGGGAACGGCCTGCTGTTCGCCTACATCCCGGTACAGCTCTCGGAGTCCGGGTTTCCGCCCTGGATGGCCGGCGCGGCGGTGACCTCCATGGCCGGGGGCGGTCTGCTGGCCTGCCTGGTCACCGGCCGGGCAGTCCGGAGGGTGGGACATGCCCGCTCCTTCGGCGCCATGACCGCCTGCGTCATCCTGTCGGTGCTGATCATTTCCCTGGGCACATTCCCGCTCCTTTGGGTCTGCGCACGCGCGCTGTACGGATTCGCCTCCACCGGACTGTTCATCATCAGCCAGAGCTGGCTCAACGATGCCTCAGAAAACGAATGGCGCGGCCGAGTGATCGCCCTGTTTTACATGCTCTACGTCGTTGCCATCGGTTGCGGCGGCTTCCTGCTGCGATTCCTTCCCTTGGATGACGCCACGGTACCATTGGCGAGCATCTTCTTCGCCACCCTGGCGCTGTTGCCGGTGAGCCTGACCCGGCTGGCGACCCCGCCGCCGCCGACATCCATCACCATTGCGGTATCGGCCGTGTGGAAAATCTCGCCGGTCGGCTTTGTTGGCATGTTCGCGGCGGGCGGCCTCACCATGCTGTTACAGGGATTCGCTCCGATCTATGTCGCCGATGCGGGATATTCCAAGGCGGATGTCGGGCTGATGATCTTTCTCATGCAGTTCGGTCTGCTGGTGGTGCAGTATCCACTGGGGGCGCTGTCCGACAAGATGGACCGGCGCCATGTGCTCATCGCGGCCGGCATCCTGATGCTCCTGTCCGCCTCGCTGGGCTACGGTGTGGACCCCACCCGCTTCATCTGGCTGGTGATCATCTTCGCCATCTGGACGGGTGCCACGGAATCGGTGTTCTCCATCGCCAATGCGCATGCCAATGACCGTGCCGACCCGGAATATTACGTCTCCCTGTCCAGCACGATGCTGGTGGCCTGGTCGCTGTCCGCACTGGTCATGCCCGCCCTGGCCACCGCGCTGATTCCGGTGCTGGGAACCCGCGTGTTCATGCTGATGTCGATCCTGCTGGCAGCCCTGTATTGCCTGTTCGTGGTCTACCGGGTCTTCCGGCGCGAGCCGACGCCACTGGAGGATGCCGGGCACTACCAGCAGGTCAGCGCCCAGGTGCCCCTGACCTCCGAACTGGCGGTGCCCATGCAGGAGGAGGATGCATCCTCCCCGGAACCGGGTATGATCCAAACACATTCCGATCCACGCTGAATGCAATGTCCGACCATCACGGAACCTGTCTTTGCGGTGCAGTCACCTGGACGTTTTCCGGCAAGCCCGATTTCGCCTGTCATTGCCACTGCCGCATGTGCCGCAAGGCCCACGGCGCCGCTTTCGGGACCTACTATTTCGTTCCGGCGGACCGCTTCCGCTGGACCGCAGGCCCGCACTCCATCACCGGTTACCAGTCATCGCCGGGCGTCACGCGGGCATTCTGCTGCACCTGCGGTTCCCTGGTGCCGGCATTCGGCTCCGACGGCAGGCACGTGCACGTGCCTGCCGGGTGTCATGACCACGGGCCGGCGGTATCCTGTCACATCTTCGTGGACCACAAGGCCCCCTGGCATGAGATCACGGACGACCTGCCCCGGCACGGGGAATACTCGTCCGGCGTTCCCGGGCCCGTGATCCCGGACAAGCCGTTGCCGCCGAAGCCGGACGGCGTTGTCGCACGGGGAAGCTGCCTGTGCGGCATCGTGACATTCGAGATATCGGCACCCTTCGGGGTGATCCACAACTGTTATTGCTCCCGTTGCCGGCGGGCAAGGTCGGCCGCCTTTACCACCAATGGCTTCACTGCATCGGAGGGCGTCAGATTCCTGCAGGGGGAAGAGCATGCGAGACGCTACAAGCTGCCCGACGCCCGATACTTCACCCATGCCTTCTGCACCACCTGCGGTTCGGGCCTGCCCCGAATCGATACCGGGCGGAAACTGGCCAGCATCCCCCTGGGGGCGCTCGACGACGACCCGGGACAGGTCCCTGTGGACCACATCTTTGTCGACGACAGGACGGACTGGTATGAAATCGGCGACGAATTGCCGCAGTTTCCACGGGGACCGGGTTAAGCGGGCACTGCACCTTTCCCGCGCCCACGACCCTCCGGCAAGGGCATCTGTCCGGTGTTGCCGGCCCGCATTCCCATGACGGGCACCGATACATGACCGGACATCTCAGATCTTGGGCTGTCTCCTGGGCGTTGCCGGATGGGAAAGCGATCGCGCCACCAGGACACCGCAGGCGAATATCAATGCGATGCCGGTCCACGACACCACCCCGGGCATCGTGCCGAAAACGGCATAGCCGATCACCACGGCCGCGACGATCTCGAAATACGTGAATGGCGCCAGGGTGGACGCCTCGGTCCTGGCGAACGCGAACACGATCAGGGTCTGGCTGACCCCCCCGCTGGCCACCATCAGCAGGATCAGCATCGTCTCCCTCGAATCCGCCGCCTGCCAGACACCGCCCATGACCGGGCTCAGCAACAGGGTGGCCCCCACCGCACCCCAGAAAGACGTGATCAGCGGATGCGAATACGCGCCCAGCTTCCGGTTCAGGGTCATCTGGATGCTGACAATGAGGGCGCACAGGAACACGTACAGGACCCCCGCGTCCATGCCGGAGAAGTCCGGCCGCATGATCAGAAGCACCCCGGTGAATCCGCCGAAAATACCGGCCCATCCCTCCCAGCGGACACGCTCGCCCAGAAACCATACCGCCAACAGGGTGAGCAGAAACGGATAGGCGTACAGAATGGCGATGGCATCGGCGTAGTCCACGGTACGGGCTCCGGTGACAAATGCCACAGTGGCGGCGGCCATGGTGAATCCGCGCAGAATCTGCATTTTCGGCCGGGCCGGCCGGAAAGCGGCCCGGCCGAAGCGCCAGGCCACCACCGGCAGCATCATGATCGCGAAACCCAGAAACCGGAACCAGGTGATCTGGAATACGCTCATGCCGTCGGCCAGCAGCTTCATGACCGCACCGGTCAATGCGGCGATGGCCAGGCCCGACACGATCAGGAGAATTCCCTGCCGGTTGTCGTCATGGTTCGGCGGCACGTTCACACCATTCAACGGATCAGCAATCTGCGTTGCCCGTAACTTGCCCGTGCATGCGCCTTGGGTCAATCAGAAGCGCAGACGCACCTCGTACAGCGCGTCGTAATGCGGCTTGCAGGCTGCATGCAGCCGCACCATGTCCCGGCTGGAGGACAGCGGGGGATAGTCCCGCTTCTGCCGGGCGAGCCCGGTGCTCGCCCTCAGCCGGTCATGGAAACCGTATGCGTGCGGATTCCAGGTCGGTGCCCTTTCCCGATTCTCCTCCTTGCGGCCTTCCCACCGGGTGGTCGACGGGACATACGGAACCCCCACCGCCTCGCAATACGCCCGCATGCCGCCCTCGGGATTGTCCAGCAGCTCGTCGGAATCCAGCAACGGGGGAGGTGCTCCCTCCCTGTCGGCCACGCGACGGTAGAGGGTGTGCAGATCCTCGAAACCGATCTCACCGAGGGAAATATCCGGCCACTTTGCATGCATGGAGGTAATCACCTGCTCCGGATCACGGATCAGAAAGGTATGCTGAATCCCGTCCAGAAACGCGTCATCGGCCATGTGCATGACGGAATAGGCGAAATCCTTCACGAACACACGTTGATGGCCGGCGAGTTCAAGGAGATGCCGGTGCACGGACCTGATGCTGAGGCCGGCCCTGGCGGTGAGCCCGGGATCGGCGATGAAATAGCGGTCGTTCCGCCGGTCCTCGCCCTGGTAGTACGCTTCATTGTAGGGCTCGTGGAAACAGGTCATGTCACCACGATTTCCCATGGCCCATTCGAAGGCCGTGGAAGTGGAACGGGGCGTGGCCCACAGTACGAGAATTCGGTTCGGGGACGGCATTTTGGATCAGCCCGGCGACAGTCGAAACGAATGCAGGTGCACATAGTGCGGCAACACGGCATCATGGATTGCGCGAATCCGGTCCGGGGCGTCGGAAATGTCAACGGCACGGCGCGGCTGGGGCTTCAGTCCGTCGGATTCACGCAGGTTCGCATGCCAGGACCCGCCGTCGTACCAGCTCACCTCGGCGCGATCACCCGGCTCCCAGGACAGGGCGTCCTCGATGAACGGTATCCCCACGGTGCCGCAATAGGCCTCCACCATGCTCCGGGGATTTTCCAGCAGATCGTCGCTGTCGATCACCGCCGGGGGACTGCCGTCACGGTCGCAAAGACGGTCGAAGAGTGCACGCTGCTCACTGAACCCGGTTTCTTCCAGCAGGAACTCGGGCCAGTAGCGGTACATCGACGTGACCACCTTGGCAGGATCCCGAATGAGGAAACTGTGGTTGAATCGAGCCAGGAAATCGTCGTCCCAGAGGTGGGACACGTAATGAGCGAAATCCTTGGAAAACACCGGTCCGCTTGCCGCCGCGGTCTTGAGTTCCTGCCAGACGCCGGCGAAACTCAGCCCCGCCACGGGCCGGCAGTCGGGACTCCTGCGCGGCCAGCGCGCATCCTCACCCCTGTACCAGGCTTCGCCGAACGGCTCATGAAAGCAGGTCATGTCGCGGCGCATGCGCATCATCCACTCGAACGCTGTGGACGTGGACCTCGGAACGGCCCAGAGCGCCAGGATCCTTCCCACGGGAATTACTGCAGGGAGGACAGCAGTCGGCCGTGGCTGCCCACGGGCGCCGTGCCCAGGGATTTGAAGATCCGCCAGTAAAGCGCCGTGTCCGACGACACGATGGGCTTTCCCATGGCGCCTTCCAGGTCCCGGTCGAGGGAAACGATCCGCTGGGGAACCCCATCGGCGCGACGGAAATTGGGCATGCCGTTGACCACGACGGCATCGACATCCGGCGCCTGGTCCATGACATGGGCCATGGATCGCTCCACCAGCGATCCGTCGAATATCCAGGTGCAGTCGTTGCATTCCTGCTGGGTGGTGAAGAATCCCTGGTCAACGAAATTGCCCACGTACGCCAGGTCGAATCCGGCCTCCCTCAGGAAACGCGCATAGCCGTCCCGCCAGTCGGGCCAGTAATACACCGAGTTCAGCGAGACCCGCCGGGCGCCCATGTCGCGAAGCGCCTCCACCACGCAGTAACCCGCCATGTGGAACGGCGTTTCGTACCGGTCGCCGATCCGCCGGCAGATTCCGTCGATTTCTCCCGGAGTGGTTCCCTGGCAGTGCACCCAGTTCGTGCCCACCTGACCACAGACATCCACCCCGTTGTTGGACATGCAATGGACGAATTCCTCCAGCAGGTGGAAATTGTCCACGCGCTGGGACAGTTCGTGGGTGTAGTCCGGAACGTGCAGCATGCGGCCGTGCACCCCCACGTTGTCCGCACTGATGCGCAGGAAATCGGTGGGAGCGGCATCGAAATCATGGGGTGGAGAGGTGAATCCCACCTGGTAGGTGAACAGCCTGTTCTTCGGGTCTTTCCAGCGATCGGGTTTCATCGAAACAGGGAGTTCCTTCGGCAATGGCCGCAGCGTGGATTCGAAGGCCCCAACGATAACAATTTCACCTCCGGTTCACAGCCGGCAAATGCGACAGAATCCGCCCCGTTTGAAGCAGGGGCGGAGCCGCATGCCTCATCCGTCGGGTCGGGCGGCAACCGGTGTGATCGGTGCCGGGACCGGCATCGGACACCTGCCGGCCCATGCGGCCGGGGCTGCGGGAATCGCGAAGCGCAGGAAACCCTTTGCCTGCCGTCATCCATGCCCCGGCAACGGCAGCAACGGCTTTACCCCCGCCCGGCCCGCCGGTATGATGGCGCGCCCGCCCCCCCTATCCCGATCCGCGGGAAACTGATTCAGCGATGGAACCCATGACTTCTCTCAAGAAACGCATTCTCCGGGGCGATCGGCTGACCGGCGGCTGGTTGTCCCTCTCAAGCCCGATCGCGGCCCAGATCATGGCACAGGCCGGCTATGACGTGCTGATGATCGACCTTGAACATACGGCGTCGGACTACCTCTCGGCGATTTCCCTGATGCAGGCGGTCCAGGCCGGCGGCAGCACACCGGTCATCCGCTCAAGCTCCGCCGACGCGGTGGACATCAAGCGTACGCTGGATACCGGTCCTGCCGGCATCATGGTGCCGAACATCCGGGATGCGTCCCATGCGCGCGAGGTCGTGGCGCATTGCAGCTATGGCCCGGAAGGCGACCGCGGGGCGGCTCCGGGATACATCCGCGCCACAGACTATTCCGGCGACCGGGTGCCGGACTACCTCCGCGCCATGCGGGAGGATTTTCTGCTGATCATCCAGGTGGAGTCCGCCGGGGCGGCCAGCGACATTGATGCCATCGCTGCCACGGATGGCGTCGACATGGTCTTTATCGGCCCCGCGGACCTGTCCGCCTCCCTCGGCCAGGTGGGTGAATTTTCATCGGCGGCGTTCACCGAGGCCTTTGCGCGCATCGAGTCGCGCACGCTGGCGGCGGGCACCGCCCTCGGATGCATCACGTTTGCGGACTGGACCGCCGGACGGCTCTTTGGGAACGGACACCAACTGGTGCTGGCCGGAGCGGATGCGATGCTGCTGGCAGCCGCTGCTGCCGGGGATCACCAACAGCTGTCCACCGCCCGGGAACGGCAGGAATGAGGCAGCGGTGTCCGGATGCACCGCGGCACACAGTCGGGCACCTTCACTTCCCGCGTCAGCATTCCTGTCCGGCGCTCACTGCCTGGAGCCCATGAATCTGATCAGGTGCTCGCTGACCCGCCCTGGCGCCTCCAGCAGTGTGGCATGCTTGTATCCCGGCAGAATCACCAGTTCCGCGTCCGGCAGCGTTTCGGCGATGCAGCGGTTGAGCCGGGGGTTGCAGCCGCCATCGTTTTCCCCGGTGATGACCAGCGCGGGTGCACCGACCTCGTGCAACCAGGGCATCATTTCCGTTTCGGCGTAGATGCGGAACACGTTGAGGAACACGGCCGGATCCGTTTCGATCACCTGCCTGAGACGCCGCCGGACAAGCTCCGGGTTGGCGGCGATGAACCCGTCAGTGAACCAGCGGTCGACCAGGGTGTCCAGGACTTGCGGAATTCCCTGCTCTTCCATCGCCCGCACCACGCCCAGGACTTTTTGCCGGTCTGCGTCGGTGCGCCCCGCAGCGGTGGACAGCAGGCCGAGGGAGATCACCCGGTCGGAAAACCGCCTGGCATAGGCAGGCCCGATCATGCCGCCCAGGGAATGGCCGGCAAAATGGGCCCGCTCGAACCCCGTTCGCTCCCGCAGCCGCTCCAGGTCCAGCACCAGTTCGTCGAGGCCGAATGCCCCGGTCGCCCGGGGGGACGACCCATGCCCCCTGAGATCGTAGGTCACCAGGGTGAAATGCCTTGACAGGATCGGCACCATGAGCCGCCAGGCATCCCTGGCGGCACCGATGCCATGAATCAGGAACAGCGGCGGACCTGCCCCGTGCAGGGAGAAATCGCATTCCACGGTGGTCCGGCGCATCATCGGGCGGAATTTACGCGGACGGTCATTGCGGCCCTGCTCAGGCGGTGACCCGCTTCGTCCCAGCCACCTTGGGGGTGGTGAAATGCGGCATCACCTCTTCGGCAAATTGCTGGATACATTCCAGGGTTTCCGTCTGGGACAGGCCGAAATTCAAATTCATGATCAACCGGTCGACGCCGGCCTCGGCATAGGGACCCAGCTTGTCGACCATGGCCGACGGGGTTTCAATAGCCAGATTCTCGGCGGTTTCCGACAAGGACATTTCGCGTGGCAAGGGACGGATCATGCCGCTGTCCACGATCCCCGGACCGGTGAAGACGTTGTCGAACCGCTTGTAATACTCGTTGGCCTGCATCACCTTCCGCATCCGGTCAGCCTCGCCTACCGCCAGGAATGCGACCCGCGACAGCGATAGGGTCAGTTCCCTGCCCGCCTCTCCCAGATCGGCCTTGCCTATCTTGAACGCCTCGACCTGCTGCAGCATCATGTGGTGACTGCCGGACAGCGGGGTGGTCTGGATGTGGAATCCCCTCCCCGCGCAGGAACGGATGCCTTCCGGGGTCATCACCGCCATCATGAACGGAATCCTCCGCACCGGGCGGGGCATGACGGTGATCGGCTCGAACCGGTAGTACTTTCCATCCCATCCCACCTCCTCCTCGTCGAGGAGTTGCCGCAACAGATCCAGCGACTCGTCGAATTTCTCCCGGCTGGTCTCCAGCGGAACGCCCAGCCGGCCCATTTCGTAGGCAAATGCACCCCGCCCCACGCCCAGCATCAGGCGGCCTTCTGTCAATATATCGGCGCAGACCACTTCACCTGCATAGATCCGCATGTCATGCAGCGGCAGGACCGCCACGCTGGTCATGATGCCAATGTGCCGGGTTTCAGCGGCGATTCTCACCGCGAGCTGAAGGGGCGCCGGAAGCATCAGGATGTTGATCAGGTGGTGCTCTGTCAGCGATACCGCGTCATAACCCAGCTGGTCCGCAAGGATCGCCTGCTCGATCATGTCCCGGTAAATCCGGTCCCCACCGTAGGATTTATCCGGATAGTAGGCGGAAAGCTGGATACTGAACTCCATGAGGATCGTCCGATCGGGTTCGTGCCGGGAGGTGGAAGCCGATTCTGACCTGCCCGGGAGACATTGACAAACGAAACGGTTGGTAGAGGACCGGGTCGGGGGTGCCGGGGCCCCATGGAGGGACAATCCCCGGAAACGTCACCGGAACAGGATCTGGCCGTCCTCCACCAGCACCCGGATCCGGTCTCCCTCCCCGAACTCCCCGGACAGGATCTCCTGCGCCAGCGGATTCTCCACCTGCTGCTGGATCGCCCGTTTCAGCGGCCGCGCACCGTATACCGGGTCGAAACCGGCCTCGGCGAGACGTTCCAGGGCTTCATCGGCAAGTTCGAGTTCGATCCCGCGGCCCCTGAGGCGCCGCCTGAGGTATTCCGCCTGGATCGCGGCAATCCGCTTGAGCTGATCCTTCTGAAGCGGATGGAACACCGTGATGTCATCAATTCGGTTGAGGAATTCGGGCCGGAAGTGGCTGCCGACGATCGCCATCAAAGCGGATTTCATCCTGTCGTAGTCACCCTCGGGCGCCATTTCCTGGATCATCTGCGAACCCAGGTTCGAGGTCATCACGATCACGGTGTTGCGGAAGTCCACCGTCCTGCCCTGCCCGTCCGTCAGGCGCCCGTCGTCCAGCACCTGAAGGAGCACATTGAACACGTCGGAATGGGCCTTTTCCACCTCATCCAGCAGGATCACGGAATAGGGCCGGCGGCGTACGGCTTCGGTCAGGTAACCGCCTTCCTCGTAACCCACGTATCCCGGGGGCGCCCCGATGAGCCTTGCCACGGAATGCTTCTCCATGAACTCGGACATGTCGATGCGCACCATGGCCTCGTCGGTGTCGAACAGGAATTCCGCCAGGGCCTTGGTCAGCTCGGTCTTGCCGACCCCGGTGGGGCCGAGAAACAGGAATGAACCATAAGGGCGGTCGGGGTCCGACAGTCCCGCCCGGGAGCGTCGGATCGCATTGGAAACGGACCGGATGGCCTCATCCTGGCCGATCACGCGCCGGTGCAGGTTGTCCTCCATGGACAGCAGCTTTTCCCGTTCACCCTCCATCATCTTGGACACCGGGATGCCGGTCCAGCGGGACACCACCTCCGCAATCTCGTCCTCGGTCACGTTACTCCTCAGAAGAACCGTTTCCTTCTCGCTTGCCTCGTCGGCGCTTGCCAGCTGCTTTTCCAGTTCGGGAATCCGGCCATAGCGCAGTTCGGACATGCGCTGCAGGTCCCCGGCCCGGCGCGCACCCTCGAATTCCGTGCGCATCCGGTCCAGTTCCTCCTTGATCTGCTGGCTGCCCTGCACTGCGGCCTTTTCCGCATTCCAGACTTCCTCGAGATCGGCGTACTCCTTCTCCAGCCTGCCGATTTCCTCTTCCAGCGCTTCCAGCCGTTTCCTCGAGGCGGAGTCGCTTTCCTTCTTCAGCGCCTCCCTTTCCATCTTGATCTGGATGATGCGGCGGTCGAGCCGGTCCATGGACTCCGGCTTGGAGTCGATTTCCATGCGGATGCGGCTCGCTGCCTCATCCACCAGGTCGATGGCCTTGTCCGGAAGATTGCGGTCGGTGATGTAACGGTGGGACAGCGTCGCCGCGGCAACGATTGCGGGATCCGTGATATCCACGCCATGGTGCACCTCATAGCGTTCCTTCAGCCCGCGCAGGATAGCGATGGCATCCTCCACGGTCGGCTCGTCCACCAGCACCTTCTGGAATCGCCGCTCCAGTGCGGCATCCTTTTCCAAATACCTGCGGTACTCGTCCAGGGTGGTGGCGCCGACGCAGTGCAGTTCGCCCCGTGCCAGGGCCGGCTTCAGCATGTTGCCCGCATCCATCGCCCCTTCGGCCTTGCCGGCCCCCACCATGGTGTGCAGTTCGTCGATAAACAGGACGATCTGCCCTTCCTGCTTGGCGAGATCGTTCAGCACCGCCTTCAGGCGTTCCTCGAATTCTCCCCGGTACTTCGCCCCGGCCAGCAGCGCGCCCATGTCCAGTGACAGAACCCGCTTCCCCCGCATGCCCTCGGGCACCTCGCCGTTGACGATTCGCTGGGCCAGGCCCTCGATGATGGCAGTCTTCCCCACGCCGGGCTCGCCGATCAGCACCGGGTTGTTCTTGGTGCGCCGCTGCAGAACCTGGATGGAGCGGCGGATTTCCTCGTCACGCCCGATGACCGGGTCGAGCTTTCCCTGCTCTGCCCGCTCGGTGATGTCGATGGTGTATTTCTCCAGGGCCTGACGCTGGTCCTCGGCATTGGGATCGTCCACACTCTGGCCGCCGCGCATGTTCTCGATGGCCTTCTCGACACCGTTCCTGGATGCCCCTGCGTCGCGCAGCAGTCTGCCGAGATCCCCCCTGTCGCCCAGTGCGGCAAGGACAAACAGTTCGCTGGCAATGTACTGGTCCTGACGCTTCTGCGCCAACTGGTCGGTCACGTTGAGCAGCTTGCCAAGGTCCTTGGACACATGAATCTCGCCCTCGTTGCCTTCGACCCTGGGCATCCGGTCCAGCGTCTCGCCGATGGCGGACCGCAACCGGTTGACGTTGACGCCCGCGACGGTCAGCAGATGGCGTATGCTGCCGCCGTCCTGGTCCAGCATGGCCTGCATCAGATGCACCGGCTCGATGAACGCGTGGCTGCGTCCGAGCGCAGCACTCTGGGCGTCGCTCAGGGCCAACTGGAACTTGGCCGTCAGCTTGTCCATTCTCATTGAAACAACTCCGGAAAAGGTTCCCTGTACTCTCCGCTACATGGGGATTTTGCCCCGTTGTTCAATGTGACCGGACGGCATCCGGTAACGAGCACCTGGCCATTTCCTGTCCATGGCTTCACCGATCGCTTCCAGGGATTCCCCCACCGCCGCATCGATGAAGCCGCCGGTATTCACGATCACCAGGTCCGCCGCGGCATAGTCCGGTGCCATCTCGTAGCCCCGGACCCTGATTCGGTCAGGGTCCGCTCCGAGTCCACCGTGGCCCTGGGACAGCCCAGGCTGACGAATCCGATCCTGCCGGGCGGCACCGAACCATGAACATTCAGTACAGGGACGACACCAGGCCCATCTGGTGCTTGATGGTGCTGCCCAGTTCCTCCACGGAATAATTCGTGGAATCGCAGAATGGTATCCCGTCGTGCCGGAACATCTGTTCCGCTCGGGTGACATCCTGGCGGCACCTGGCCACGGACGCGTAGTCGCTTCCCGGACGTCGCTCGGTCCGTATCTGGTGAAGCCGCGTCGGGTCGATGGTCAGACCGAAGATCCTGTCCTTGTGCGGCTCCAGGGGCCCGGGCAGCACGCCGGCACCGAAGTCCTCCTCCGTCAGCGGGTAGTTCGCCGCATAGAATCCGAAATGGAGCGCAAGATAGAGGCAGGTGGGCGTCTTGCCGGAGCGCGAGGCGCCAAGGAGAATCAGCGTGGCCCGGTTGTAATCCTGCGTATGCAGGCCGTCGTCACAATGCATGGCATAGTTCACCGCATCGATGCGCCGGTAATACCGCCCGACATCGGAAATGCCGTGGGACTGGCCGGGCTTGTGGGAGGACTGCTGGTCGAGAAGTCGTTCCATGCGGCCGATGAACGGGGCGAGCAGGTCGAAGACTTCCCCTTCGGCCGTCGACAGGATTTCACTGAACGAATCGTCGACAAAAGTCGCGAACACGAGCGGCCGGCAACCCGATTCTCGACCGGCCTCGTCGATGTCCCGAACGGCCTGCCGCACCTTCTGCGGGGTATCCACGAAAGGCAGGGCACGCTGGTGGAACCGGACACCCGGAAACTGGCTCATCAGCGTATGGCTGAGCGTTTCCGCGGTCAGTCCGCTGCGGTCCGAGACGATGAAAACGGGACGGTGGGGCACAGGTCAACAATTGGGGCGGCTCACCGGATTATACGGAAATTGCCCCCTGCGGCCTCCCCGGATTTCTCCGGGCAGGCTGGCGGATGAAACGTGCCGGGTACGCTGGTGATCCTGCGGGGTGCGGCTGCTAGAATCCGCCTTCGTGTTGGACAGATGAGTCGAGGCCGAACCGTTGACTGAGTGGATTGTCTGGTTTCATGACCTGGGGATGGACGATGTACCCCGTGTCGGAGGAAAAAACGCCTCGCTCGGGGAATTGATTTCTGGCCTGTCATCGGCGGGCATCCGGGTCCCCGATGGATTCGCCACCACCGCGGATGCCTACCGCGCCTTCATCGGGCATGGGGACCTCGGCGGGAACATCGGCGCGATCCTCGATTCCCTGGATGTCGACAACCTGGCGGATCTCAGGGAAGCCGGCGCATCCATACGCGGCATGGTCATGAATCATCCCCTTCCCGCGGCGCTGGAACGATCCATCCGTGAAGCCTACGACACCCTTGGCGGCAGTGTTGCGGTACGGTCCTCAGCCACCGCCGAGGACCTGCCGGAAGCCTCCTTCGCCGGGCAGCAGGAAAGCTTTCTCAACGTTCGCGGCATCGACCAGGTGCTCCACCGTGTCCGGGAGGTGTTCGCGTCCCTGTTCAATGATCGCGCCATCGCCTACCGGGTGCACCAGGGCTTCGCCCATGCCGACGTGGCCCTTTCCGCCGGCATCCAGCGCATGGTCCGCAGCGACCTGGGCGCCAGCGGCGTCATGTTCACCATCGACACCGAGTCCGGCTTCGAGGAAGCGGTGTTCATCACCGCCTCCTGGGGGCTCGGGGAGTGCGTGGTGCAGGGCTCCGTGAACCCGGATGAATTCTATGTCTACAAGCCAGCCCTGGCGGCCGGCCGGCCCGCAATCCTGCGTCGCACCCGGGGCTCGAAGCTGATCAAGATGGTGTACGCGCCCGAAGGGTCCGAAAGGACGGTTGAGACCATCGATGTGGACCCGGCCCGGCAATACGCGTTTTCCATCACCGACGGGGACGTCACGGAGCTTGCGAAGATGGCCGTGGCCATCGAGGAGCACTACGGCCGCCCCATGGACATCGAATGGGGCAAGGACGGCGAAACCGGGGAACTGATGATTCTCCAGGCCCGTCCGGAGACCGTGCGCAGCCGGGACAGCGGCAATCTCCTGGAGCGGTTCCGCCTCAGGGAGGACGGCGAGGTGCTGGTTACCGGCCGCAGCGTGGGTCAGCGCATCGGCACCGGCAGGGTCCGGATTGTCCCAAACGTGGACGACCTCCACAGGGTGGAGCCCGGCGACGTGCTGGTCACCGACATGACGGACCCGGACTGGGAGCCGGTGATGAAGAGGGCGGCGGCCATCGTCACCGACCGTGGCGGCCGCACCTGCCATGCCGCCATCATCGCGCGGGAGCTGGGTGTGCCCGCCATCGTGGGTTGCGGGAATGCCACCCGGGTCCTCGCCGACGGCAGCGAAGTCACGGCATGCTGCGCCGAGGGCGATACCGGCAAGGTCTATGCGGGCCTGCTTGATTTCGAGGTCATGACCACCGACCTCGACCGGATGCCGGAGGTCGGTTTCAAGATCACCATGAATGTGGGCAACCCGGAACGGGCCTTCGCATTTTCGAGGATTCCGAACCATGGGGTCGGCCTGGCGCGCCTGGAGTTCATCATCAACAACACCATCGGCGTGCACCCCAAGGCCCTGCTCCGGAAGGACGACATGCCGGAGGACCTGCGCGAGGAAATCCACCGGCGCATGGCGGGGTACGCCGACCCAAGGAGCTTCTACGTGGAAAAGCTGGTCGAGGGCGTCGGCTCCCTCGGCGCGGCATTCTTCCCAAGGCCGGTGATCGTCCGGCTGTCCGATTTCAAGTCCAACGAATACGCCAACCTGCTTGGAGGCAGCCTGTTCGAGCCGGCAGAGGAAAATCCCATGCTCGGCTTTCGCGGCGCCTCACGCTATATCGCCGAATCGTTCCGCGACTGCTTTGAAATGGAATGCGAGGCGGTCAGGCGGGTGCGGGACGACATGGGACTCGTCAACGTGGAAGTCATGGTTCCTTTCGTGCGCACCCTGGACGAGGCCGACGCGGTCATCGGGCTTCTGAAGGAAAACGGCCTGGAGCGAGGCAGGAACGGCCTCAGGGTCATCATGATGTGCGAAATCCCCTCCAACGCCGTGCTCGCGGACCATTTCCTTGAACGCTTCGACGGCTTTTCCATCGGCTCCAACGACATGACCCAGTTCACCCTGGGCCTGGACCGCGACTCCGCGATCATCGCGGACCTGTTCGACGAACGCGACGAGGCGGTGAAGGCCATGCTCTCGATGGCCATCCGCGCCTGCAACCGGGCCGGCAAGTATGTCGGCATCTGCGGGCAGGGGCCTTCGGACTACCCGGACCTTGCCCAATGGCTCATGGACGAGGGCATCGGGAGCGTGTCGCTGAACCCGGATACGGTAGTGGAGACCTGGCTGCATCTCGCCCGGCACAGGTAGCTCTCCCGGTTCTCCCGAAACCGGATCCCCCTTGTGCTTCGCTGCCCCCGGGGCGACGCGGATGCCCGGGTTTCCCGCATGCCCGCACAGCCCCGGCAGGCCAACCAACCGTCCATGGCGGGAACAGCCGCGCATGGCAGCCCATGACGGCCGGCGAGATGCGTATGATAGTATTGCCCGGGTCCCCGGCGTCGAGAGGGGCGCCCCAGGCTTTTTTGCACGTCCGACAAGATAAACGCCCTGACTCCCAACGTGCCCATGCCCCTCGAAGTGATCATTCTTGCTGCCGGCAGGGGGACACGTATGCATTCCGACCTGCCCAAGGTCCTGCATCCCGTGGGCGGAAAGCCGATGCTGTTCCATGTGCTCGGGACGGCTCTTCGCCTCGAACCCGCCCGCATCCATGTCGTCATCGGCCATGGAGGCGAATCGGTACGCGCCGCCATGGAGCCGCTGTTCACCACGGCGTCCGGCCGGTTCAACTGGGTGGAACAGGCGGAGCAGAACGGCACCGGTCATGCCG
This sequence comes from Candidatus Poriferihabitaceae bacterium, assembly GCA_965213885.1. Classification (GTDB taxonomy): domain Bacteria; phylum Pseudomonadota; class Gammaproteobacteria; order Arenicellales; family Poriferihabitantaceae; genus VYFG01. The sequence continues at coordinate 166,573 of OZ243919.1, read as the reverse complement.
TCCGCCTGGTCATGCCGCACGTGGATCCGCAGTCCCGGTGCCTGGTCCTGTATGGTGACGTTCCGCTGGTGAGCCCGGACGACCTCGGCAGCCTGTGCCGGTCGGAAGACGTCCTGGCGATTCTCACGGCAACACCCTCCGACCCCTCCGGGCTCGGCAGGATTCTCAGGGACAGCGCGGGCAGCATCACGGGCATCGTCGAGCAGCGGGATGCCGCCCCCGGGCAACTCGCCATCGGTGAGATCAATACCGGCATCCTGCTTTGCAGTGCAACCGTCCTGGCCCGCTGGCTGGACGGCATCGGCTGCGGCAACAGACAGGGTGAGTACTACCTGACGGATATCGTCGCCCTGGCCACCGCCGACGGTGAAACCATCCATGGGGAAACCGCGCGGGACCCCGACCGGTTTCTCGGGATCAACTCCCGCAGCGAACTGGCCATGGCGGAAAGGCGCTTCCAGCGGCTGGCGGCCGGCGCCCTGATGGAAGCCGGGGTCACGCTCATGGATCCCGCGCGAATCGATATTCGCGGCGAGGCCAGATTCGGCCGGGACTGCGTGGTGGACGTGAACGTGGTACTGGAGGGCGTCGTGGAAGTCGGTGACGACGTCACCATCGGCCCGGGCTGCGTGATCCGTGATGCGCGCATCGGAAATCACTGCCGCATTCATCCCCACAGCCTGCTTGAGAACGCGGAACTCGGCAACCACTGCCATGTCGGACCGTTCGCGCGGCTGCGCCCGGATTCCCGTCTCGGCGACCATGTCCGGGTCGGCAACTTCGTCGAGGTCAAGAACAGCGAACTGGCGGAAGGCAGCAAGGCCAATCACCTGGCCTACATCGGCGACAGCACGCTGGGCCGCAATACCAATTTCGGCGCGGGCGCCATCACCTGCAACTACGACGGTGCCGGGAAACACCGGACCGTGATCGGCGACGACGTGTTCGTCGGCTCGGACAGCCAACTGGTCGCGCCGGTCCGTATCGCCGACGGCGTCACCATCGGGGCCGGAACCACCGTCACGCGGGACGTGGACCGCCCGGCACTGGTGGTCAGCCGGGCAAAGCAGGTTTCCTACCCCGGGTGGAAGCGCCCGGCCAAGAAGCCCGGCCGGTAGGAGAGCAGCCCGACGCGGAACCCCCGGCGTCGGGCGCTGCCGGTTCACCACGCCCAAGACCCGCGGGACTGCCACCCGAACAGGGGGACAGGATGGGTATTTCCACGCGGTCCCCGACGGTTGGCCCCGGAACGCCCCGCCCCCGGACGATGGCGCGACGGCGGTTTACGGTCGCCGCGGCATCCCGGTGGCGAAAGTGATCTGGAACCAGCCCAGCTGGCGGGCCGCATCCATGGCCCTGACCACGGATTCGTGGGGGGTGAGGCCGTCGGCCCTGATCAGGATCAGGGGTTCCCGGAGATCTCCTGCCGCCCGCTTGAGCGCCTTGCGCAGCGTTTCCACGCTGGTATTGACCAGTTGTCTGGGTGCCTCCTCGCCGGGGCCCTGTACCCCGTACTGGCCGATATCGTTGATCTGGATGGTCAGGAAGCGGGGTTCGGCGTCGATCTGCTCCGCGGTGTCCGCTTCCGGCAGGTTGAGCTTGATTTCCGCCTCCCGGGAGAACGTGGTGGTCACCATGAAGAAGATCAGCAGCAGGAAAACCACGTCGATCAGCGGAGTCAGGTTGATGTCCGCATCACTTTCGTCGCTGACGTTCCGGAATCGCATGTCCCCGCCCGGCTAACCTTCCCGCTGCAGGATCTTCATGAACATGAGTGCCTGCTGCTCCATGTCCACGGTGAGGGAACTCACCTTGCTGCGGAAGTAGCGATAGAACAACAGGCTGGGAATGCCCACCGACAGGCCGGCCGCGGTCGTGACCAGGGCTTCGGAAATACCTTCCGCCAGGGCCTGGGGGTCGCCGACGCCGAAGGTGGTGATGGCGGAGAAGACCTTGATCATGCCGATCACGGTTCCCAGGAGGCCGAGTAACGGGGTGATATTGGCGATGGTCCCCAGGGTGGGCAGGTTTCTTTCCAGGTCGTGCACGACATGCCGCCCGGCCTCCTCGATGGATTCCTTGATCACCACGCGGTGCTGGTTGGGATTGCGCAGCCCGGCAGCCAGGACCCTGCCCAGTGGCGAATTCTCCTCGATCGCGTTGATGGCTTCTGCATCCAGCCTGCCCTGCCTCAGGTCGTCGCGAATCTGGTCCAGCAGTGCCGGCGGCGCCACGTCACTGGACTTCAGCGCCAGGGTGCGTTCCAGGATGATCGCCAGTGAAATCACGGAGCAAAGGAGAATGGGCCAAATCAGAAAGCCGCCGGCCTTGAGCAATTCAAACATGTCTGATGCGGACACTGTCTTGCGAACGTGTCGGCTAGTGTAGTCATTTCACCGCCAAGGGTCTATTCGATGCGGTCCGGGATGCCCTTCTGCAGAACCCTGGAGATTCCCCCGGTTCCGTGATGCCAGCCCCGACCCTGATGCCATCGCGGAACCTGGAAAATCGTTTCATTTTCCCTGAAACGATTGATGTTTGTCCTGGATTGTTTCATACATCATGATGACGTTGTCAAAGCCCTCTCGCCAATCCGGCATCCCATTGGCTGGCGAATCGAATCAGGTTGCAGGCGGAACATTCTTCGGCGCCAGGAGTGGGATGGACGGCAAATCCCGGAAGTCCCGACGTCGCCGGGCGCGTCTGGCCCGGAACGGGAAGCGACGGCAACCGGGTGTCCAGGAGCAATCTCAATCCCCGAAGAACCGGGGGAGACGGGCAACCGGACGGCGAGGAGCGATGGCGTTGGCCACTCCGGCGAACCATCATCCATGAACCTGAAGTTGGTGGCTGAGGTTGTCAACTCTGGTTTACAAGTCCCATATAATTCATGCCAAGACCAACTCCAGACGACCCATCGTGCCGGATGACCAGAACGGCGAAAGCCTTTACCAGCGGATCTACCACGTGGTCCGGCGCATTCCTCCCGGGCAGGTGGCCAGCTATGGGGGAATTGCCAGAATGGTCAGAACCGGGCCGAGACAGGTGGGCTACGCCATGGCAGCGCTGAATGCCGGGGACAACGTTCCCTGGCACCGGGTCATCAACAGCCGCGGGGAGATCAGCCTCCGGAAGGACGGCCGGGGGGATTCCGTACAGCGCGGACTGCTGCAGTCCGAGGGGGTAGTGTTCGACCGCCGGGGCCGGGTGGATTTCGAGCGGTTTGGCTGGATCGAGGCCGATCTGTTCTGGCTGGAGGGAGTCAATGACTGAGCGGATACGACCGCCACGGGCAAATCCGCGCATCCCGGCCGGCGCTCAATGGGCGTGACCCGTTCCGGCCTACCCCGAATTGTCGTCACCGTCGGCGAACCGGCGGGCATCGGTCCGGATATCGTTCTGATGGCGCTCTCGGAACCCCACGCCGCCGCAATTACCGTACTCGGAGACAGCAAGACCCTCCGTCGGCGTGCCGGCACGTTGGGACTCGATGTGGAAGTCCGGACCATCGACCCCGGCAGTCCCCCGGCGACACACCGTGCGGGACTGATCCCGGTCATCGACGTACCCGGCTCCAGGGCCGTCAGGGCAGGACACCTCGACCCGGAGAATGCCCGGGCGGTTGTCCGCGGCATCGAAACCGCAGTCGACCTGTGCCTGGATGGCCGGGCCGACGCCATGGTCACTGCCCCGGTGCACAAGGCGGTCATCAACGATGCCGGCATCTCCTTCCGGGGGCACACGGAATGGATTTCGAAGCGCGTCGGCGGCGACATGCCGGTGATGATGCTGGCCGGCCCCGGGCTCCGCGTCTGCCTGGCGACGACCCACCTGCCCCTCGCGGAAGTGCCCCCGGCCATCACCCGCGAACACCTGACCCGTGTCCTCGAGATCGTGGACCGGGACATCAGCCGCCTCTACGGACTGCACAGGCCGGTGATCGGCGTCCTCGGTCTCAACCCCCATGCCGGCGAAAGCGGCCACATGGGAACGGAGGAGGTCGATACCATCGTCCCGGTGATGCAGTCCCTCAGGTCCGGGGGCATGAGGCTGACAGGTCCCCTTCCGGCAGACACCGCATTCACGCCGTCCGTGCTCGGGAATCTGGACGCCGTTCTGGCGATGTACCATGACCAGGGTTTGCCGGTGGTCAAGCACCGTGACTTCGGTGAGGTGGTCAATGTCACCCTGGGATTGCCGCTGATCCGCACTTCCGTGGATCACGGCACTGCGCTTGATCTCGCCGGCAGCGGCCGGGCCAGCGCCTCAAGCCTGGTCTCGGCGATCCGCCTCGCCATGGCATTCTCCGGGGGAAATCCACCTGGGGGAGCCTGACCCATGAACGGCGACGACAGGTCCATGGCCCGGCATCCACCGCGCAAGCGGTTTGGACAGCATTTCCTGCATGACCGGCAGGTCCTGGATCGCATCGCCCGGTTGGGATGTGCCGGCAATCCCTGCAATCTGCTGGAAATCGGCCCGGGACTCGGGGCACTCACGGAACAATTGCTGGAGCGGCTGCCGGAAATCACGGCAGTGGAACTCGACCGGGACCTGATCGCCCGGCTGAGCGGGCGCTTCGGACCCGAACGGCTGAACCTCCTTGAGATGGACATCCTGCGCTGCGACCTGGCCGCTCTGCCGCGTCGCTGTCCGGATACACCCTTCCGCGTGGTGGGCAATCTGCCCTACAACATCTCCACCCCGCTGCTGTTCCACCTGCTCGATCAACTACCGCAGATCGACGCGATGGTGTTCATGGTGCAAAAGGAGGTCGCCTCCAGGATCGCAGCCGCTCCGGGCGAAAAGGCCTACGGGCGCCTGTCGGTCATGCTGGCCCTGGAATTGGAATGCGAAAGGCTGTTCGACGTTCCCCCGGCAGCCTTTACGCCACCACCCAGAGTGGATTCCAGCATCGTCCGGCTCGTCCCCCGCCCTGCTCCAATGGCCATGGACCGCGGGCTGGTGGGCCAGCTGGTGTCCGCGGCATTTTCCCGGCGCCGCAAGACACTGCGAAACACGCTGCGTGAACTCGTCACGCCGGCGCAGTTCCACGAGGCCGGGATCGAGTCCTCGCTGCGGGCAGAAGCCCTGGGACCCGGGGATTACGTCCGGCTGTCAACCGTGATCGCCCGGCGCTCGTGAAATCACCGCCGCGCGGCGCGGCAGGAATTCGCGGATGGTGCATCCCGGGCATTGCCGGGACGGAGCCCGGTTCCCCGGCGCCGGCCGGCACCCCCTGTGTCAGCCCCGGGTCCCGGGCAGTTCGGACATTCGGGCCCGGATCCAGTTTTCCACCTCTCCATTGATCGCACGCGCCTTTCTCCCTTCGGGCCAGACCGGTGCGCCAATCACCACGTCGATGGTGCCCGGGTACTTGAGAAAACTCCTGCGCGGCCAGAACACGCCCGCGTTATGCGCCACCGGAAGAATCGGCGCCCCCGACCTGCTGGATATCATGGCGCCTCCCGCCTGAAACGTGCCCGGGGAACCTGGCATCATCCGGGTCCCCTCGGGATAGATCACCAGCCACCTGCCGTTGGACAGCCTTTCGATTCCCTGATGGATCAGCTGGTCCAGTGCGCGCATCTTCTTTGACCGGTCAATGGCGACGGGTTGGTAGGCTGCGAGCCCCCAGCCAAAGATCGGAATCCACAGGAGCTGACGCTTGAGGACGAAGGAAACCGGCGGGAAGAACAGCTGGAAACAGAGCGTTTCCCAGGCTGACTGGTGATTGGAGATGACGATGGTCGGCCCGTCGGGGAGATTTTCCAGTCCCTGAACCCGGTAGTCGAGTCCGCACACCACTTTCAGCGTCCAGATATTGAACTTTGCCCAGGTGCCGATCACCCGGTCCGTGACGCGGCGGGGAAACGGCATGCTCAGCAGTATGGCGATTTCGATGATGACCGCGCTGACAATCTGTCCCACCAGGTAGATCAGCGATCTGACTCCGGTCATGAGGCCAGGAGCCCCCGGTCACGCAATGATTCCACGTACGCCGCAAGGTCGTCGTGGACCGCCACTTCGCCGATTTCGCCGGCGTCCTCCCCGGCGGTCAGGGCGGCCTCGGTCCCGAGGCCTCTTCCGGTACGCACCAGCACGGGATTGGCGTGTGCAGCCCGGGCGGCCCGCAGGTCCTGCAGGGAGTCTCCCACGGCATCCACGCCGTTGAGATTGCATTTCAGGCGTTGCTGCAGGTCAGCAAACAGGCCCGGCAGGGGCTTGCGGCACCGGCATCCATCGCCGGGCCCATGAGGACAGAAGAAGATCGCATCGATTTCCCCGCCAAGGGCATGCAGATGCTTGAGCATCTCCTGATGAATGCGGTTCAGGGCATTCAGGGTCAAATGTCCCCTCGCGATGCCGGGCTGGTTGGTCATCACCACGACACGGTAGTCGGCATGGCACAGTCGGGCGATTGCCTCGAGGCTGCCGGGCAACGGTTCCCACTCCGCCGGCGACCTGATGCCGTCGTCGGAATCCCGGTTGATGACGCCGTCACGGCCCACAACGACTATCCTGGTGGAATCCATCAGTCCGTCACGGACAGATTCCGGTACCGGAATGCACGGAATGTGATGCCCCCAGGCCGGCAGTCATCGGGAGGAATTGGGTTGTCTGCGCCAAAAGGGAAAGCCTCTGATCCCCGGGATGGTAACAAAATCACCGATGGATGAATAATGACTATGACCGGCCCGGGGATTGGCGCACGCGTCCCCCGTCCTGGCCTGCCGCCAATCGGCGGATCGACGCCGAACGAAACCGCACCCGTACCGGGCGCCCCTCCGGCCCATGCAGGTGTTGACTTTGCCACCATCCCCGAGTGCGGCTCAGTGCCCGGTTTCCTCTTCGTCGCGGTAGGCGGTTACGCGCACCCTGCCATCCACGATGCGCTCGCCCCGCTGGTTGACTTCCGCCATCTTGCGCCAGAACGCCTCGCCGAGGTCGAAGTTTGCAGCGACCGCGTTGCCCATGAGCAGGATCAGCAGATCGGCGCATTCCGTGGCCAGTTGGTCCCGCGACTTCCCCTTGGTCACGCAGTCGGCGATCTCGCCGAGCTCCTCTGTCATCAGGGCAAGGCGGTACACCAGATCCTCCCCGCCCCTCTCCCTGAAACGGTGCTTGCGGTGGAAGGCGCGAACCTCCGCCATCATTTCCACAAACGAATTCCTGTCCCGGTCCTGCTTCTCCCCCATCATTCCGCCCTGACCACGGAGATATCCGCCACCGCCAGGAACAGCCCACGGATCCTGGCCAACAGCGCCAGCCGGTTGCACCTGACAGCAGGATCCCCGTCCATGACCATGACCCGGTCGAAGAACCTGTCCACCGGTTTCTTCAGACTTGCCAATGCCATCAGTCCCCGGCCGTAGCGCCCCCCGGCAAGATGCTGGCCGGCCTTGGCGCCGACCTTGTCCAGCTTCTTCGCCAACGCGATCTCCGCCGGCTCCCTGAGCAGCGCGGCATCCGGGATTCTGCCTTCGTCGATCTCCTGGTTTGCCAGGATGTTGACGATCCGCTTGTTCGCGGATGCCAGTGACCGTGCCGCCTCGGGCTCGTTGCCGAAGAAGTCGTGCACCGCAGTCAGGCGGCGGTGAAAATCCAGCGGGCTGCGGGTTGCTACCGCCACCACGGCAGCGATTTCAAGGGCATCGAACCCCATGGACAGGTAATAGGCCCGCAACCGTTCGGTGACAAAGCCGAAGACCTGCTGCACGGTTGCATCGGAAGTGTCCAGGTTTTCTCCATGGCGATCGATCTGGCGCATGGCCAGTTCGATCAGCCGATAAAGATCGAGATCGATGCGCTCCTCAATCAGGATCCGGAGAATTCCCAGGGCCGCCCGCCGCAGGGCATAGGGATCCCTGTCGCCGGAGGGAAGCTCTCCGCAGGCGAAAATGCCCGCGAGGCTGTCGACGCGGTCCGCAAGGGCCAGACAACGGGAAACACTCCCGCGGGGCAGTCCGTCCCCGGCGAACCTGGGCCTGTAGTGCTCCCGGATCGCGTTGCTCACCGCCCTGTCCTCGCCGCTGGCGGAGGCATAGTAGCCGCCGACGATCCCCTGCAGTTCCGGAAACTCCCCCACCAGGTCCGTCACCAGGTCCGTCTTGCAAAGATCGCTGGCACGCGTCACCAGTTCCGTGTTGGCCCCGACCGGACCGGCGACCTTCAGGGCCAGGGCGCGAATCCGCTCCACCTTGGCCCCGATGGAGCCCAGCCGCTCGTGGAAAAGCACCCGGTCGAGGGCCCCGCGCCGGCTGGCCAGAGGCTGCTTCTGGTCACTCAGCCAGAAAAACTCGGCATCCGCCAACCTCGCCCGCAGCACCCTTTCGTTGCCGCTTCGAACCCGTTTGGGGGAGCGGCTGCGAATGTTGCTCACGGTGATGAATCCCGGCAGCAGCCTGCCCCGGCCGTCTTCCAGGTGGAAATACTTCTGATGGTCCTGCATGGATGAAACGAGCACTTCCGGGGGCACTTTCAGGAACCGGCGGTCGAACTCCCCGTACAGTGCCTGGGGCCATTCGACCAGCCCGGTGACTTCATCCAGCAATGCCGGGTCCATGACCGCCGTGCCGCCGTTGCGACGGGCGAGCCTGGTCACCTGTCGCACGATCAGTTTCTGCCGTTCCCCGTAGTCGGCGATCACCAGCCCCTCCTTCTTCAGCGTATCGAGATAGCGGTCCGCCGACAGGATGCGGATCTCCCCACGGGAGTGGAAACGGTGGCCATAGGTGCACTTCCCGGCCTTCTGCCCCAGGGCGGAAACCTTCAGCGCCTCGCTGCCGTACATGGCCAGCAGCCAGTGAACCGGCCGGACAAATTCCTCGGTGCCGCCCCCCCAGCGCATTCGCCTGGCAACGGGCAATCCGCGTATGGCCTGTTCCAGAGCCCGCTCCACGATGTCACGGATACGCTCCCCCGCTACCTTGCGCCGGTACAGGAGCCACTCACCCTGGGCGGTGGCCTGCCGGCCCAGTCTGTCCACACCGACACCGCAGGACCTGGCAAACCCGAGGGCGGCGGGCGTGGGCCTGCCATGCTCGTCGAATGCCGCACGGACCGAGGGCCCCCTGCGTTCCTCGATCCTGTCGGGCTGGCGCGGTTTCACCTTCCCCACCCAGACCGCGAGCCTGCGCGGCGTGGCGTACCAGCGGCAGGAGTCACCGCCTTCGGGGCCTACGCCGGCTTCGTGCAGGGCCTCGTGCACGGCCCTTGCAAAGCATTCGCCCAGCGACTTCAGTGACTTCGGCGGCAGTTCCTCGGTGCCGATCTCCAGCAACAGGTTGCGGGGGCGGGCTGCCACTGGCCTGCGTCGGGCGACAGCCATCAGGCGCTTCTCCGTCTCCGCCGGCGCGGGGTACGGCCCCGGGGAAATCCCAGGGCTTCGCGGCTTTCGTAGTAGGCCTGGGCCACGCCCCGGGCCATGGCGCGCACGCGGCCGATATAGCGTGCCCTCTCGGTGACGCCGATGGCGTGTCGTGCATCCAGCAGGTTGAAGCTGTGGGACGCGGTCAGCACCTGCTCATAGGCGGGTAGCGGCAGCTTCTCGGCAAGCAGCAGCCGGCACATGCTTTCCGCCTCATTGAACTGGTCCAGCAGGAAATCCACGTTGGCGTGGTCAAAATTGTAGGCGGACTGCTCGACTTCGTTCTGGTGGTAGATGTCGCGATAGGTGTAACGTCCGGCAGGACCATCGTTCCAGACGAGGTCAAATATGCTGTCCACGCCCTGGAGGTACATGCCGATCCGTTCAAGGCCATAGGTGATTTCACCGGTGACCGGTTTGCAATCGAGGCCGCCGACCTGCTGGAAATAGGTGAACTGGCTGACCTCCATGCCGTTCAGCCACACCTCCCAGCCGAGCCCCCAGGCGCCGAGCGTCGGTGATTCCCAGTCGTCCTCGACGAACCGGACATCATCCTTCAGAAGGTCGAATCCCAGCTCACGCAGGGAATCCAGATACAGGTCCTGGAAATTGTCCGGTGAGGGCTTCAGGATCACCTGGTACTGGAAGTAATGCTGCAGGCGGTTCGGGTTGTCGCCGTAGCGGCCGTCCGTGGGCCGGCGCGACGGCTGGACATAGGCGGTGTGAAACGGCTCCGGTCCCACAGCGGCGAGGAATGTCGCCGTGTGGAACGTGCCCGCGCCCACTTCCATGTCGTAGGGCTGCATGATGACGCATCCTTTCCCGGCCCAGTAATTCTGCAGCCTCAATATGAGATCTTGGAAGGTCAAGTGAATCTTCGGGTTTATCAGGCCAACTTCGGACATTCGCCGGGAGACCGGGACGCCGCTCCCGCCGGTTCACTGCCGATGAACGGATTCTAACAGCTTGCGGCCATGCTGTTATGCCCCTGCCATTCCCTGGCAGGATCCGGATGCCGACGCCGGGGAAAACCGTACGGGGAAGGACGGCAAAAGCCCCGCCAGGGGCGGGGCTTTCGCGGTCTCCGATGAACGGCCTGATTACATCATGCCGCCCATTCCGCCCATATCGGGCATCGGGGGTGCCGGCTTCTCTTCCGGAATCTCCGCGACCATGGCCTCGGTGGTTACCAGGAGGCCGGCGATAGAAGCGGCGTTCTGCAGCGCGGTGCGGGCAACCTTCGTGGGATCCAGAATGCCCATTTCGATCATGTCACCGTAGTCGCTGGTGGTGGCATTGTAGCCGTAGGACCCCGTGTTCTGGGCGACCGCGTTGAGTACCACGGACGCGTCGTCACCGGCATTGGCAACGATCTGGCGCAGGGGTTCCTCCAGCGAACGCAGGACGATGCGAACACCCATGTCCTGATCGGGGTTGTCACCGGAAACTTCCTTGACGGAATCGACGCAGCGAACCAGGGCGGCCCCGCCGCCGGGTACCACGCCCTCTTCCACCGCGGCACGGGTGGCATGCAGTGCGTCTTCAACGCGGGCCTTCTTTTCCTTCATTTCCACTTCAGTGGCGGCGCCGACCTTGATGACAGCAACGCCTCCGGCCAGCTTGGCCACACGTTCCTGCATCTTCTCGCGGTCGTAATCGGAAGTCGCCTCCTCGATCTGGACCCGGATGGCACCGACGCGGGCCTCGATGTCCGTGCTGGCGCCCGCCCCATCAATGATGGTGGTGTTCTCCTTGGTAACCTGGATGCGTTTGGCCTGACCCAGATCTTCCAGGGAAACGCCTTCCAGGCTCATGCCGACCTCTTCGCTGACCACGCGGCCGCCGGTGAGGATCGCGATGTCCTCCAGCATGGCCTTGCGGCGATCGCCGAAACCGGGAGCCTTCACCGCGCACACCTTGACGATGCCGCGGATGTTGTTGACCACCAGGGTTGCCAGGGCTTCCCCGTCAACGTCCTCGGCGATCACCATCAGCGGACGGCTGGCCTTGGCGACACCCTCCAGGGTAGGCAGCAGATCACGGATATTGGAGATCTTCTTGTCGTGAATCAGGATATAGGGACTCTCCAGTTCCACCGACATGCTGTCCTGGTTGTTGATGAAATAGGGTGACAGGTAGCCGCGATCGAACTGCATGCCTTCAACGACATCCAGTTCGTTATCGAGCACATTGCCCTCTTCAACGGTGATGACACCTTCCTTGCCCACCTTCTCCATGGCCTCGGCGATGATATTGCCGATGGCGGTGTCCGCATTGGCGGACACGGTGCCGACCTGGGCGATCTCCTTGTGATCGGCGCAGGGGCGGGACAGTTCCTTGAGGCTCTCGACGGCGCATACCACGGCCTTGTCGATGCCGCGTTTCAGATCCATCGGGTTCATGCCGGCAGCGACGGCCTTCATGCCCTCCAGCACCATGGACTGGGCCAGAACGGTCGCGGTGGTGGTTCCGTCACCGGCCACATCGGACGTCTTGGAAGCAACTTCCTTGACCATCTGGGCACCCATGTTTTCGAGCTTGTCCTTGAGCTCAATTTCCTTGGCCACGGAAACACCGTCCTTGGTGACGGTGGGAGCGCCGAAGGACTTGTCCAGGACAACGTTGCGACCCTTGGGTCCCAGGGTTACCTTGACCGCCTCGGCCAGGGTATTGACGCCCTTGATCATGCGGGCCCGGGCCTGTTCGCCGAATACGACTTCTTTAGCTGACATTGTTCAATTTTCCTCTCAGAAATTCTGTTGTGGACGACCGGTAACCGATCAGCCCTCGATGACACCCATGACGTCGTCCTCGCGCATCACGAGAACTTCTTCGCCGGAAACCTTCACCTCGGTGCCGGAATACTTGCCAAACAGGATCCGGTCACCAACCTTGACGTCCAGCGCCCGTTGCTCACCGTTTTCAAGCATCTTTCCATTGCCGACTGCAAGCACTTCGCCCTGCATCGGCTTCTCGGTGGCGGAATCGGGAATCACGATGCCCCCCGGAGTGGTACGCTCATCTTCGATACGTTTGACGATGATGCGGTCATGAAGCGGACGTATGTTCATACGCTCTATCTCCTCTGAAATTACAGTTGTTGACAGTAAGAATGCATGGCCAACCCGCGGAAATCGCGGCACCATATTGCCTTCGGACCGTGTCAGGGGCTCCCCCTGGTCCTCCGTTATGGCCCCGAAACCCCGGCGATTGTTAGCACTCGCCTTTGGTGAGTGCCAATAATAGTGATCCAATCCGAAAAATCAATGGCAATCCGGGATTTTTTTTCCGGTCCCCCGAAAAAGCACCGGGCCCGGAGGATCCGCAGACCGGAACCCGATGCCCGGATTCGAAGCGCCCGCCCATCGCCGGCGACCCGGACCGGACTGCCCCCGGCCCGGAACACAGGCAGCGTCTACCCGTCGATATCCCGGTATTCCCCGTCGATGATCCTGCCCTGCCGGTCCCCGGTCTGGCGTACGGTTCCCGCCTGTCCTGTGACCTCTCCGCTGGACAGGAACTGCCGGATCAGGGCCCGGCGGAGCGGCGGTGTCAGGCAGGCGAAGCCGACGGCGTCCGTGAAGAATCCCGGGGTCAGCAGCAGGGCGCCGGCCACCAGCAGGAACAGTCCTTCAAAAATTTCCAGTGCGGGCAGTTCGCCCCGGTCAAGCTGACCCCGCACCCGGACGATGGTGGAAAAGCCCTGGGAACGCACCAGCACCGCACCCAGCAGGGCCGTTCCAACGACCAGGGCAATGGTCGACCAGGTGCCGATGACACTGCCCACCTGGATCAGCAGATAGATTTCCACCAGGGGTATGACGAGGAATAGGAGGAAGAGTATTTTCATGCACTGTGTGCCGGTAGTTCCGGGAGATATGGGGCCGAAGCCGCCACCCCCAACCGGTGGTGCCCGCCACTATCCCCATGTGGGAGATCAAAATCGAACCTCCTCCCCCTATAATATCCGGTTCCACTGCTGATCTGAACTTCAAACACGAACGCCGGTCAGACTTGCTGTCATGCCCATGCTGCACCACATACGTGCCCTGATTCTTGCGCTCTGCGCTGTATCCGTATCCCATGCGACCTGGGGTCTTGTGGGAGACGACGAGTTGCTGCCGGAGGATGAAGCGTTCGCCTTCAGTGCCCGGCTGCTGCCGGACAACAGTGTCGAGGCCCGCTGGGAGATCGCGGACGGGTACTATATGTACCGGGACAAGATGGGATACGACATCGTCGGCGACAACGGGTTTTCCGGGTCCGTGGCACTTCCCCCCGGCAAACCCAAGTACGACGAGTTTTTCGGCGACGTGGAAGTGTATACCGGCAGCATCACCATGGAACTGCCGCTTGAGGATGCCGGTTCGGGGTTCACCCTGATCGCCGACGGGCAGGGCTGCAATGAGCCGGTCGGCGTCTGTTACCCCCCCGTGCGGCACGAAATCACGTTTCTGCCGGGGATCAGCAATGCCTTCGCCGACCCCGCCTCCGTTCAACCGTCCGACAGCGTCCTTTCGGAACTGACGGGGTCTGCCGCCGGCGCGGGCAGTCAGTCACAGGACGACCCGGTGGCGGAACTGAGAAGCCTCCTGAAGACGGTGCCGGCAAATCCGGATTCCGGCCCGGCCGAACCACTCCCGGATGCCCGGTCCTCCACCGCGGGGGGGTCCGAAGGAACCGGCGGCGGCACCGGGGAACAGGACAGCGTCGCCGCCCTGAAGAGCCTCCTCGAGAGCGGCTTCCCCCAGCCCGACTTCCTGCCGCCGGAAGAAGCCTTCAGGCTGTCCGTCGATGTGGTGGACGGCAATACCCTGGAAGCGCGGTTCGATGTCGTCGAAGGGTATTATCTCTACCGCGACAAGATCTCGTTCAGTGGGCAGGGGGACGCCAGGGTCGGTCACTACGCCCTGCCTGCCGGGGAGGAAAAGCAGGACGAGTTTTTCGGCCTGAGCCATGTCTTCAAGTACCCGTTCGCCGTGCCCATCGACCTGCAGCGTACCGCACCCGGGGCGGGTTCGATCATCCTGGAGGCAGGTTACCAGGGTTGTGCCGATCAGGGCATCTGCTATCCCCCGAGCACCCAGAGCGTGACCCTGTCGCTCCCCCCCATGATCTCCGCGGCGGCAGCCTCGGAAACAGTCACGCCCGCCGGCGGCGGGGATGAAGGCAACCGTCCGTCCGTGGGAGCGGGACCGGACACCGACACCCGTTCGCTGCTGAGCATACTGTCCGGCGCCCTGCTGGCGGGCCTGCTGCTGACGTTCACTCCCTGCGTCCTGCCCTTGATTCCCATCCTCTCCGGGGTGATCGCCGGACAGGGCGAGAATCTGACCCGGATGCGCGGCGGCACCCTGGCCATGGTCTACGTCATCGGCACCGCGGTGACCTACGCTGCGATGGGCTGGGTTGCGGGCGCCACCGGCGAACAGTTGCAGGCCTACTTCCAGAATGTCTGGGCCATCGGCATCCTGGCGTTCATCTTCTTCCTGATGGCCCTGTCGATGTTCGGGCTCTACGAGATTCAGATGCCGTCGGCGATCCAGTCGAGACTGCAGAACAGCACCAGCGGCATGAGTGGATCGTTCCCCATGGTATTCCTCCTCGGCCTGGTTTCCGCGCTGATCGTCGGCGCCTGTGTATCCCCCATCCTGATTTCCTTTCTCGGCATCGCCGTGAGCAGGGCGGATCCGGTGCTGGGGGCGCAGATGATGTTCGTCATGTCCCTTGGCATGGGCGTCCCCCTCGTTGCCCTGGGATTCGGCGCGGGCTACCTGCTGCCCAAGGCAGGTGCCTGGATGGACCTGGTCAAGCATTTCTTCGGCATCCTGCTGATCGCGGTCGCCATCTATCTGCTCGGAGTCTTGCCGGCGATGCCGGTGCTGCTGTTCTGGGGTGTCTTCTTCATCATCCTCAGCACCTATCTCGGGGCCACCCAGTCCCTGCCGGAAGGCGCCTCCGGCTGGCGCAGGCTGGCCAAGGGGGTCGGAACGGTGTTGCTGGTTTGGGGCATCGCCGCTATCGTGGGCGGTTTCTACGGTGAGCGGGACCTGCTGAAGCCATTGCCCGCCAGGCTGTTCTCCAGCGGCGGGAGCACAGCCGCACCGGAACCCGAGGCACAGCTGTTCACGGCTGTCAGCAATACCACGGAACTGGATCAGCAGTTCGTGCAGGCCCGCCAGAGCGGGCGGCGCATCATGCTGGACTACTACGCCGACTGGTGCGTGGACTGTGTCAAGATGAAGAAAACCACCTTCCAGGATCCCGCGGTGGTCAGCGTGCTCGAGGATCACTACCTCGCCTTGAAGGTGGATGTCACCGACCCGAACGACCCGGGACCAAAATCGGTCAAGAAGCGTTTTGGCGTGTTCGGCCCGCCAGCGGTTCTGTTCTTCGATCAGAACGGAAGTCCCCTGAAAGAGATGAGTTTCTACGGCTACCGCAAGCCGAACGAGTTTCTTGCCCTGATCGATTACTAGATGAGGCTGACCTGTTTACTGCTGTCAGTGCTGGCGCTGACGCTGGGTGTGCTGTTCGGCCTGTACAGATTCGGTTTGCCCCCGTTCCCGGAGTCGCCCGAAGCCCTGCTCTCGGATATCACGCTGCCGGACGTGGACGGGAGGCTGCAGAACGGCGAACAGTGGCTGGGCACCGTGGTGCTGGTCAACCACTGGGCATCCTGGTGTCCGCCCTGCGTCAGGGAGATACCCGTACTGGTGGACGCCCAGGAGCGCCTTGGCGACCGCGGACTGCAGATTGTCGGCATCGCCCATGACGTGCCGGAGGCCGCACGCTCTTTCGGCGACCAGGTCGGCATCAACTACCCCTCCCTGGTAGTGAGTACCGGTGGCACCGAACTGCTGATCAGCCAGGGCAATCCGCAGGGCTCGGCGCTGCCATTCACGGCGGTGTTCGACCGCGACGGACGACTGGCGGAAACCTGGCTGGGTGAACTGGACAGCGCGGATGTCAGCAACCTGGTGGAACCCCTGCTGTGACCCGGCCGGGGCAGGACCCGGCGTGTCGCCCGGTTCCCCGCTGACGGTGCCGGTACCCGGCAACGCCCCCAGGATGCGTCGCGGACAGGCTACCCCTTCCTTTTGAAATCGATCGGAGGCGATCCATGAAATCAGCGGCTGTTTCACCCCCATGGCTGGCCGGCATCTGCCTGCTCGCCATGGTTTCGATGCCGGCGCCGGCACAGCATGACCACGACCCGTCATCCCATGCCCATTCCCGGGGCACCGAGGTGCCGAGCCTGACCGATGAGGCAGTCCGCGCGCTGCGACACGGCGATGGGATGGGACTCGCCCGGGCGGCCGAGCTCAATCACTTTCCCGGGCCGAGGCACCTGCTCGACCTGGCGTCAGAACTCGGCCTCAGTGACGATCAGATCAGGCGGATCCGGACAATCCATGACACGATGAACTCGCAGGCGGTAACCAGGGGTGAGGACATCATCAAGGCCGAGAGCCATCTTGCAGACCTGTTCGCATCCGGGAAGCCCTCGGCCCGGGAGGTGACGCGGATGACCGGACATCTCGGGGCCATGCGCGGCCAGCTCCAGGCAATCCACCTGCTCGCGCATATCGAGGCCGCCCGCGAACTGACGCCCGGACAGATCAGCGAGTATGACAGGCTGCGGGGCTACCTGAACTGACCGGGGCGGGCTTGCGTCAGCAGCCGGGCCCACGCCAGGAAACCGGACCCTGCAGACCGGGACCGGGCTGCCGAAGAACGCCCTGCGGGCCTAACCCGGGGTATTCCGCTCCACCCAGCGCGCTCCCTTGCCAAGCTGTTCCTTCTTCCAGAAGGTAGCCCTGGATTTCAGCATCTCCATCATCTCCCGGCAGGCGCCGAGCGCCTCCTTGCGGTGGGCGGACCAGGCTGCTACAAGGACGATGGGATCATTGGGCAGAACCTCGCCCACGCGATGCAGAACCAGCACATCCAGCAGGCCATGGCGACGGATGCATTCCTCCGCCAGCTGTTCGAGCTGGGCCTGCGTCATTTCCGGATAGTGTTCCAGGTGCATCGACCGGACCTCATCCCCTTCGTTGAAGTCCCGCATCGTGCCAACGAAACTGGCACAGGCACCATAACAGCCCGGTGCGAGGGCGTCGCTGGCTGACTGGTGGGCCGCCAGTTCGCCCCAGGGATCATAGGGTTCGGGCCTGATTTCGATCCTCATGCCGGCAGCCTGGCTCCGGGTCAGCCCCCGGTTACCGGGGGAAAGAACGCCACCTCATCACCATCGTTCACGCGCGCATCCCAATCCGTGTAGGCATGATTGCAGGCACACAGCAGGTTCGCCGGCGGCGTCATGCCGGTAGCCTGGTGCCAGACGTCGGACACGGTCACTGGCGCCGCCAGCTTCAGGAGCCGGTCCGCTGCGCCCACCTCCTCCCTGAGACTGGCGAAAAACCTGACGCGGATCTGCATGTGCGATACCGAGGTTGAATCTCTTTCGGATGGGTCGATAATAGCAGGAAGCGTTTCACTTTGGCGCCAGCATGTCAAACACCGACCGTCCCTTCATTCCCGTCAGCATTGCCGTGCTCACCGCCTCGGACAGCAGGACCGAGGCCGATGACAAGTCCGGCAGGATCCTGGTGGATCGTCTCACGGCCGCCGGACACGGACTGGCGGAAAAATGCATTGTCCCGGACGATGTCTACCGGATCCGCGCAAAGGTGGCATGCTGGATCGCTGACCCCGAAGTCCAGGTGGTGCTCACAACA
This sequence comes from Candidatus Poriferihabitaceae bacterium, assembly GCA_965213885.1. Classification (GTDB taxonomy): domain Bacteria; phylum Pseudomonadota; class Gammaproteobacteria; order Arenicellales; family Poriferihabitantaceae; genus VYFG01. The sequence continues at coordinate 148,462 of OZ243919.1, read as the reverse complement.
GGCGGCACGGGCGTGACCGGCAGGGACGGTTCGCCGGAGGCGGTCGAGCCCCTCCTCGACAAGATCCTCAACGGATTTGGAGAAATGTTCCGGGTTCTTTCCTACGACGACATCGGCACTTCCACCCTCCAATCAAGGACCCTGGCCGGCGTGGCCAACGGTACCTATGTCTTCGTGCTGCCGGGGTCCTCCGGTGCGTGCAGGCTGGCCTGGGAAAAGCTCATTGTGCACCAGCTCGACTACCGTACCCGCCCGTGCAACCTGGTGGAACTGATGCCGAGGCTGCTGGAGAAGTAAATTTCCCCGCCTCCACTCCGAAGGGCATCACTCGCCGCTGTCCCGGAATGAGGGCGTAGCCCGAATGGAAGGATAGCGGCGGCGGAAAATCAGCGCCTCACGCCTCAAGATGCCCATTGCGGCCACAATCAGCATCAATCTCACTCCGGAAGATACTGGCTGGAAATGAGGATGCCGAGCGGTATGGCCATCGTCCCGAACTCGTCAATGACATACTGGACGACGCCAGGCTGGAATCATGAAAAGAACAGGACATTGGCAAGCAGTTCCTCTCCCGGGCCACCTTCTTCGGTCACCGTCCATCCAACGAGATCCGGCCGGGGTCCGAAGAGGGCGATGTCCTGGCCGTCCCACCAAGGGCCGGGACGAACTTCGGCCTCCACCTGCCAGCCGTGCGCGCCACCCGGGCACAAGGCGGCGGAAAGCGTGATGATCCCATCGGTGTTGCTCCGGTACCTTTGGGCAAACTGCTGACATGTCGGCCAGGCCTCCAGACCTCCTGTCAGGGTTTCCTCCGGCAGATCGGGACGGAGGGACGGTGGCTGGACGATTTCAACTGCCCAGAGCGCACGGCGAATGGTGAGGACACCCTGGGGATCGTCGATCTCCTCGAGACGCAGGAACGCCCCGGGCGCCGTCCGGCGTATCGCAGAAGTAGTGGGTCAGCCCGTCGGCCATTCCAGCAGCCCGCGGGCTGTGATGAATCCTCCCGCAAGATCAGGAAAGCGGGGATCGGCGTGGCGGAATACGATCGAGTTGCCGGTGATGTCGCAAGAGCGCGGGCAAGTTCGCGTACCCGACGCGGACCATCGTCATCCGTCGCCAAGCGCGCGGGCGGGAGTTGATCCTTCCAGCGGTGTGCGTCGGCGGTCGAACCAGCGCCGGACGCCGATATGGTTGTAGGCGCCGGCAAGATCACCGACAACAAAGGCAGGCGTAACTGTACCGTAACGGCACCCGGTGCCGCCGGAACACTTCTCGTCTACATCAGCCGTACCCGTCAGACATCGGATCGTGGGATGGCGCCTGTCGTCCCGCTTTCACGGAGCGTCGAGGCAGCCCTTGACGGGAGCAGGCTTTGCGCGGGGCAGGCGCCTTTCCCGGTCATAGAACGGCAACTCGACGATGTCGCAGCCTGCGGCCTCGCCGTTGGCGGCATGCACGATCAGCGTCTCTCCAGGCCAGTCGCCCGGCTTGTCGAATCGCACATAGCCGATACCAACCTCGAGAAACGGTGACCAGGCGCCGGTCGTGACCAAGCCGATCTGTCGACCGCCCTGCATGACCGCATCGCCTCCACCCGGGATCAGGTCGGTGCATTTCAGTCCATACAGGCGATTTCCCTGCCTGGCATCCAGCAGCGCCTCCCGTCCGATGAAGCCGTCCTTGTCCAGGTCGACGTACCGGCCCAGTCCTGCCTCGAACGGGGTCATCGAGTTGTCGAAATCGCTGCCGTTATCCAGTATGCCGGCTTCAATCCGGCGTATGTTCATGGATAGCATGGAACCGAAGACCATACCTCTGGGGGCGCCGGCATCCATCAGGTGGCCCCACAGGCGCGGGCAGTCGGTTGCATCACCCCGGGTATAGATTTCGTATCCCAGCTCACCGCTCCAACCCGTGCGGGAGACAAAGACTTCCTGACCGCCGATCGTGAAGAATCCCGCATGAAAGTAACCCATGCCCTCATCGATCGCACCTTCCGTTGCAGCGTGGACAATATCGAAGGACTTCGGCCCCTGCAGCTGCAGGACCCGTGAGCGAGGGTCGCGGAACGCAACGTTGTACCCGGCCCTGTGAGCCAACAGCCAGGTGTCCCAGTCGCCATCGGCATGCACGTACCAGAACCGGTCTTCGGCCAGCCGGAAAAGAATGCCGTCCATGAACAGGCCGCCGTGATGGTTGCAGGCAACGGTGTAGCGTCCGCGGCCCTCTTTCAGGTCCGCAATCCTCCGGGCAAGGATGCGTTCCAGGAATGGCACCGCATCCGGGCCGGAGATCTCCACGGGCCGCTCCGGAACATCGAATAGCGCGGCGTCACGACGTATCGCCCAGTAGCCCTCCGCCGGATCAACGCCATTGTAGTGGACAAAGAAACGCCCGACGGCATACCGGAGCACGGTGTCCTCGTTGGCGTAGCAGTGATGGAAGGGCGACAGTCCGTTGCTGCCGGCGTAGGTGCGGCAGATCTTGGCCGGGTCGAGTGCCGGATGTCCGGTCATCGGGACAGTCATCCGTTCGGTCCGGTGTGGCCGGGCTCGGGGGTTACCGTGGTATTCGTCGTCTTGCGTCGGCGCAAACCGTCACCTCTGGCGGTTGTTTGGGTCGGGATGTTGCCAGACTTCCGTGTGGACGGGGGGCAACGGGTCGCGACCGGCAATGGCGTCGCCCAGTTTCTCGGCGATCATGAGGACCGGGCAGTTGGTATTGCCGTTGGTGACGCAGGGCATGATGGAGGCGTCCACCACGCGAAGCCCCCGGACACCATGCACCCTGCCACTGGCGTCCACCACGGCGTCCCGGTCCGTGTCGGCGCCCATCCGTGCCGTCCCGGACAGGTGCCATTGCGTATTGATGTGGGCGTTCAGCGCCTGGTCGATTTCCGCGTCGCTCCGCACCATTTTGCCCGGGAAGATCTCCATGCCCCGAAGACCCGAGAATGCGGGTTGCCCAACCAGTTCGCGCACCAGGTGGACACCCCTGCGCATCACCTCACGATCGCGCGCGTCATGCAGGTAGTTCGCCAGGATTCGCGGCGGTGATTCCGGATCGTGGCCGCGCAGTTCAATCCGGCCACGGCTATGCGCCCGCATCAGGCCCAGATGGACCTGGAATGCGTGTTCGGGGATCGGCGACCATGTTTCGTCATCCAGGGCAACCGGGGGGATTGTCAGCTGAAGGTCGGGGTATGTGACCCCGGGCCCCGACCGGATGCAGGCCACCACATCGAAGTGGTTAGAGGCGCATATGCCGCCACGCGTCAACAGCCACTGGATGCCGTACACGGTTCGTGAAACCATCCTGGTCTTCGGCCAGATCGAGCACGGCCTCAGGCATTTGTATTTCAGAACGAAGTCGGGATGATCATTCAGGTTTTGTCCGACGCCCGGAAGGTCGTGGGCGACTTCGATTCCGGCATTCCGTAATTGCGCCTCCGGGCCGATCCCCGAGAGCATCAGCAGATGCGGGCTGCCGACGGCGCCGGCGCTCAGAATCACTTCCCTGCTTGCCCGAACGGTGACCGGTGCGCCGGTGCGCCTGTACCTCACACCCACCGCCCGGTCACCCTCAAGGACGATGCGCTGGACCAGGGTCCTGGTTTCGATGGTCAGGTTTGACCGCTTGCGGGCCGGCTCGAGATAGGCGCGCGCGGCACTCCACCGCTCCCCCCGATGGACCGAGCTGTCGAGAAGACCGAACCCTTCCTGCCGGTAACCGTTGATGTCGTCCGTGACCGGATACCCCGCCTCTCGCCCCGCCTCCAGGAATGCCAGCGAGATCGGACTGTCCGGGGTGGGCCGGTGGACATTGAGCGGACCGCCGTCACCACGAAATTCGTCGCCGCCCCCGCCGTAGGATTCCATCCGCTTGAAGTAGGGCAGCACATCGGCATAGCCCCAGCCCTCACAGCCCGCCCGACGCCAGCCCTCGAAGTCAAGCGCGTGCCCGCGGATGAAAACCATGCCGTTGATGGACGACGAACCGCCAAGGCCCTTGCCGCGGTCATGCTTGATCCGTCGGCCGTCCAGTTCAGGCTCCGGTTCCCCCCTGAAGGCCCAGTTGTGCCTGGTGCCCTTGAGGTTGGACAACATGGCGGCCGGTATCTTCAGGGAGAGCGCATTGTTTTCGGGGCCCGCCTCAAGCAGCAGAACCCGATTAGCGGGATCGTCGCTCAGGCGCTCGGCCAGGACACAGCCTGCGGACCCCGCGCCAACAATGATGTATTCGTATTCCATCTCAAGATCCGTTCGATCCGGGCGACATACGCACCCGTACCGCAAATAATGTAACAATATGCTTACTGTTTGACAATATACTTACTACAGGTAAGTATATTGGCTGTTTATCTGCAATCGGACGCGCCCAACGAGGTCGCGGCGGCAAATGATTTCCGTGCTTTCAGAAGCGGTGCCGGGACGAAGGCATCAAGGACAGTGCATGCCTCCGGGCGTCCTGGGCCGGCAGGGCTAGGCCTGCAGAGACTGTTTCTGGAAAACTCTCGAGCCGAGCGCAATGCCCGCGATGGTTTCGATTTTCTGCCGGGCCTTCCTTTGCTCGCCAACGCTCCTTGCATCGTGCGGAAGAAATTTCAGGATGGCGTGCTCCATATCCGAAATCGCCTTTTCACTGTCCACCGGTTCCACCGCCGACCCGCTGCGCATCCAGATACCGTCGATCACTATGCCCAGCAGCTGCGCCGCGATTTCAGCGTCTTCCTTGCCAAGAAAATGCTTGAGTTCATGGACAAGGTTGCTTCGGATGCGGGCATTGCAGGCTTTCTGGATCCTTTGGCACTGCTTGCTGTGTGGAACCTCCGACATCAGGGACATCCATGCCTGGCACACCTTGCGGTTGTAGATCGGTTCATAGAAGTTGGCCACGATGATGGCCCACAGTCTTTCATGGGGCGTTTCGGCGTGCCGGTAGAGTTCCACGACCGACTCGCTGAGCAGGGAATTCGATCTGCGAAAAACGGATTCGAGCAGCGAGCCCTTGTCCTTGAAATGGTGCAGCACCACTCCTTTCGACACGCCCGCGATTTCACCGACCCTTTCCAGCGTCGTGCCCCGCAGTCCATAACGCGCAACGGCTTCGAACGCAGCCCGAGACAGTTCTGAACGCCGGATGGCACGTATGGACATCGACCGCATCGGTTAGGGGTGCCTCATGGAACGAGATGGTTTCGTTACAATATTTCGTGAACAGAGTTTAACATTTTACTATTGACATGATCAACTTACTAATGGTAAGTGTTTATGATTACTTAATGTATTGCGAAAAGCGATCTCGGTCCTTTTTGGCCCTCTCTCTATACCAAACCAATTTGGAGGCAACATGTTAAAGAAACAATTCATCGGGGCTGCGAGCCTGTTCACCTTCATGCTCTTCTCGCCGGGGGGCGCCGCCGTTGCGGCCGACGTGCCCGAGAGTTCCGACACCATCAAGGTCATCCTGAATGACTGGACGGGTCAGCACGTTTCGACAAAGATCGCCGGCGAGCTTCTGAAGAAGATGGGCTATAACATCGAATACGTCAGCGCAGGCGCCCTGCCCCAGCATGCCGGCCTGGCACAGGGCAACCTGCATTTTCAGGCCGAGGTCTGGACGAACAATATCGGTGACCTGTATCCAAAGGCCGTTGAAGCCGGGGACATCGTGGTTTTGGGAGAACTCGGCCTTGAACCGAGGGAGGGCTGGGTCTTTCCGCCGTATATGAAAGAAAAATGCCCCGGCCTGCCCGACTACAAGGCCCTCTATGACTGCGCCCAGGCGTTTGCCACGGCCGAAACCTTTCCAAAGGGGCGCCTGATCACGTACCCGGCCGACTGGGGTACGCGGTCACGGGATATCGTGGCCGGTATCGACCTGCCCTTCGAGACGGTCGCGGGCGGCAGTGAAGGCGCAATGATGGCTGAACTGCAATCCGCCTTCGCCGCGAACGATCCCATCTTGATGATGATGTGGCAACCCCATTGGGTCTTTGCCCATCTCGATCTCGACTGGGTCGAATGGAATCCGACCGAGGAGAAGTGTATAGAGGAAAACCAGAAGAAGGAGACAGCCTGCGGTTTCGAACAGGCTCGCGTCGTCAAGGTTGCCTGGCACGGCTTCGAGGACAAGTGGCCGGCGGCGTTCAAGATGCTGACGCTGTTCACCCAGACCAACGAGGAGCAGAACGCCGCGATCCTCGAGGTCGACAACAAGAAACGCGACCTGGATGTGGTGGTGGCAGAATGGCTCGCCAACAACGAAGAACTGTGGCAGGGCTGGATTGACGAAGCGATGCGCTGAACGCCGGATCGCGATGACGAGCGACGGCATGGGGCAGCAAGTGATATGCTTCTGCCCCATGCCACAAGGCAGAAACTCCCTCGCAACAGCAGGGCGAGGCTGTACTTGAGGAACGATTGATTCCACTCAATGGATGGACGTCAATGGCCACTTGATGGGCCGGTTGATGAGCCGGCCTCCAGGAGTATCGAATGAAATCCCCAACCGGCGCTGGCGGTCGTGATGAGGTGAAGCTGTCGTGCAGGAATGTCTGGAAGGTGTACGGCACCAATCCGGACCGGTTCTTCAGCCCCTCGAAAGCCGGGATCGGCGACCCCGGGAAGCTGGCCGACACCATTCGGGATGCCGACCACATCGTTGCCAACGCCGACGTCAGCTTCGACGTCCACGTAGGCGAGATCTTCGTCATCATGGGGCTGTCGGGGTCGGGAAAGTCAACCATTGTCCGGTGTCTTTCACGTCTCGTCGAGCCCACGGCGGGCAAGGTGCTTCTGGATGGCGAGGACCTCCTGAAAAAGTCCGATGCCGAACTGATCGATATTCGTCGCCACAAGATGGGCATGGTATTCCAGAGTTTCGGCCTGATGCCCCACCTGAACGTCATCGACAACATTGCCTTTCCGCTGAAGCTCCAGGGAGTGGGCGAAAGTGAACGCTATGCGCAAGCCATGCGCGTCATTGAGCTGGTCGGGCTCGAGGGCCGGGAGAACAACTTTCCGACGGAGCTTTCGGGCGGCCAGCAGCAACGGGTGGGCATCGCGAGGTCACTGGCGGTCGAGCCCGATGTCTGGTTTCTGGACGAACCCTTCTCGGCACTGGATCCCCTGATCCGCAAGCAGATGCAAGACGAGTTTCTGCGGATCCAGTCGCAATTGCACAAATCCATCGTGTTCATCACGCATGACTTTCAGGAGGCACTGCGGATTGCGGACCGGATGGCCATCATGCGCGACGGTGCGGTAGTGCAGATCGGGCGCCCGGTCGACCTGATCCTGCATCCGGCTGATGAATACGTCCGGGAGTTCACGCAGGACGTTCCCTGGGAGCGCATCCTGCGCGCCTCGGACATCGTTTCGATACCGGCCGATTCCACCGAAGGACTGAAAAGGGTAGCGGGCGACATCCTGGTCGAAGCCCTGCTGCCCGACTTGGCCGAACAGGAACGTGGTGTGGTCGTTGAAGATGCCGACGGATCGGTCATCGGTATCGCAACCGCACGGGACCTTGCCGCCGCTCTCGCGTCCGGATGCGTGACAGCACCCGGGGACGATCCGTAGGTCGATGCCCTTCCGGTACGACAGAAACAGTGTTCACTGGCTGGGCATCATCGGTGTGACACTGTTCTGCCTCGCCATGCGGGTCGACTGGGCATGGATGGCCGAATATCCGGATGACCTGATCATGCCATTGGCCAGCTGGCTGAATGCGATCATGGACTGGATCGTCGAGCACCTCGGCTGGTTTTTTCTTGGAATTTCCTGGCTGCTTGAGTGGCCGATCAGGGCCGTGCGATGGCTGCTGCATTCGCTCCCCTGGATCGTGACCGTCTTCCTGTTTTGCCTGGTGGCCTATGCGGCCTCCGGCTGGCGTCTGGCGGCCTTCACCCTCGCGGCCTGTCTGTACGCCCTGGTCATCGGTTACTGGAGCGAGAGCATGAACACGCTTTCACTGGTGGCCATTTCCGTGCCGATGGCGATCCTGACCGGCTTCGCCTTTGGTGTCTGGGGATTTTTCTCGGATCGGGCGGAGCGCGTGATCATCCCGATGCTGGACGTTCTGCAAACCGTGCCGGTATTCGCCTACCTGCTTCCCATCCTGATGCTCTTCGGCTTCGGCACGGTCGTGGGACTGATTGCCAGTGTCCTGTATTCCTTTCCGCCGATGGTGCGAAACACCATCGTAGGGCTAAGGGGCGTTCCGCAGGAAGTGATCGAATCCGGGCTGATGTCGGGAGCAACCCCCGGACAGCTGTTCTGGCAGGTGCGTGTCACCTCGTCGCTGCGTCAGCTTCTGCTGGGAGTCAACCAGGCGACGATGGCGTCGTTGAGCATGGTGATCATTGCCTCGATCATCGGCGGGACGGCCGATATCGGCTGGGAGGTGCTGACGACCATACGCAAGGCGCAATTCGGCGAAAGCCTGCTTGCCGGCCTGGTGATCGCCCTGATGGCGATGGTGATCGACCGGATCACGTCCGGCCTGGCAGCCAGGAGCAGTGTCTACGATCCCGGACGCAAGTCCTTCATCCAGCGGTACCGGAACTGGGTCATCGCCCCCGCGGGCGCGGTGGCGTTCTACCTGCTGGCGCAGGGTTCCAGCATCCTTGACGAGTGGCCCCGGGGATGGGAAATCAGCCCGGCCCAAGTGATGAATGACGGCCTTACCTACCTGGTCGTCAATTACCGCGATCAGATCGAGACGGTCAAGAATTTCGCGTTCTTCTTCGTGATGCTGCCAGCCAAGATCGGCTTGCAGCAGGCTGTCAGCCCGTTCACCTGGGGGTTCGAGCTGGCGCTGGTGCACAAGATCGTCTTCGCCGCCGGCATGATCGCGTTGGCGGCGTTCTGCGCGGTCCGCTGGAACAACCGGATGGGCATCGCGATTCTTCTGTTTGCCATCTTCTTCTATTTCGGCCTGACAGCGATGCCATGGCCCGCGCTGTTGTTGATCTGTTCCGCTGTCGGCTGGAAGCTCGGCGGCCCCCATCTTGGGCTGGGGACGCTTCTCGGACTTGGATTCATCGTCGTGACCGGCACTTGGCCCCAGGCCATGCTGTCGGTCTATCTGTGCGGCATCGCCGTGATCATTTCCTTCACCATCGGCACCGCCATCGGTATCTGGGCCGCCCATAACGACACGGTTTCGTCCATTTTCCGGCCCATCAACGATACGCTCCAGACCATGCCGCTGTTCGTGATTCTCATCCCGTTCGTGATGATCTACAAGATCGGCGAATTCACCGCCCTCCTGTCGATCATCGCCTATGCGATCGTCCCGGCGATCCGCTATGCCGAGCACGGCCTGCGCAACCTGCCCAACAACGTGATCGAAGCCGCCCGCATGATGGGGGCGACAAAGCGCCAGATGCTGTGGCAGGTCGAGGTTCCCCTGGCGCTTCCGGTGATGATGCTGGGACTGAACCAGACCATCATGTTTGGCATCGCGATGCTCGTGATCGCCGCGCTGGTCGGTACGAATGGCCTGGAGCAGATCGTCTATATCGGGCTGAGCGACGGGGATTTCGGTGTCGGGATCATCGCGGGAGTCGGCATGGCGATCATCGCCATCATTATCGATCGCATGACCCGCGCGTGGACACGCAGGCGCCAGGAGGCGCTGGGAATGGGCGTGAAATGACCGCACATGCCGATGTGCCGCCGACCGGTACGCATTGGAGCACTTGTTGTGCCCGTGCCGCCGATGGCCGTGTGCAGGAACTGCCGGCGTTCGCACCGGATACCGACGCGCCACCCGTTACCGCACTTGAGCCCCTCGTGACATTGAGGGCCGCAAATCCCGCTGGCGAAGCATCCGTCGAAAGATTCTGACATGAGCAATCTTCAGGAAGCCTCCGATCTTGACAACACGGTCGCGATCAGTGCCCGGCGGTTCGAGGAATCGCCGTTCATCGAGCGCACCGGCAGCCCGGACATGGTTCGCGGCGTCTATGCCGGCCGCTATTTCGCGATCTACATGGGCGAGGACTGGATCAGGAAGTACTGGGTCCTGCGCCAGAAAGCCCTGATCTTTGATGTGCCGGAAAAGCCGGTCGAGATCTCGGGCCCCGACGCGGTTCCTTTTCTCGAGAGGGTCCTTGCGCGCCGGGTTGCCACCATGACCGAGGGGCGCGGGTACTACAGCATTGCCTGCACGCCCTGCGGCGGGGTCTTCATGGATGGGGTGGTTTTCAGGCTGGATGAAAACCGGTTCTGGTACGTCCAGGCGGACGGTCCGTTCGAATCCTGGCTGATGGCGCACAGCGGCGGGTTCAACGTGACGATATCCGATCCCGACAGCCGCGTCCTGCAGATCCAGGGACCCGCATCCCTAGACATCATCGGGGCGGCCACAGGCGGTGCGATCGACGACGCGATGAAGTACTTCCGCTCCGGATACTTCTGGATCGGCGGTCAGGAACTGTACGTTTCCCGCACCGGGTTCACCAACGAACTCGGCTTTGAAATCTACTGCGACGGCGCCACGACCGATCATCTTGCCCTGTGGGATCACCTGATGGCCTGCGGTGCGCCCCACGGCATGGAGTTTTCTTCAACGCGGGCCCTGACTGTTCGCCGGATCGAGGGTGGGATTCTCGGCAATCTGACGGACATGGATACGACCATGACCCCGTTCGAGGCGGGACTCAGCCGGTTCATCGACATGGGCAAGGACGATTTCATCGGACGGGACGCGCTGGCGGGGAAGGATCCCCGGCCGTGTCTTTTCGGGCTCACCTGCGAAACCGCAACCCCCTCGGCGGGCTGTCCGGTACTCGACGGCGAGGTCGCCGTCGGCCGGGTCACGGCGGGGGTTCCGTCGCCGACGCTGGGACTTGGCATCGGCTACGTCCGGTTCGAGGCGCCCGGTGACTGGGTGGGGCGCACCGTCCGGATGCACCTGCCGGACGGGACCGGGCACGAAGGCGAGGTCGTCGAACTGCCCTTCTTCGACCGCGAAAGGAAGATCGTTCGCGGCGTGGACCGCTCGATTCCCGGGAGGCCTCCGTCTGGACGGGCCCGTCAGTCTGGGGAGGCCCGATGACGCCCCTGGCCCCGCGCCCCAGGCGGAGTTTCATTTTCGTGCCGGGTCTCCGGCCGGAGATGTACCCCAAGGCGCTGTCCTGCGGGGCGGACATGGTCTGCGTGGAACTGGAGGACGGGATTGCGCCCGGCGACAAGGCCCGTGCACGGGAGCTGGCGCTGTCGCTGTTCGGGCAGCCCCCCGGGGATGACGGGGTGGAGCGGATCTTGCGGATCAACTCGATCCGCGAGCGGTTCGGCATGGAGGATGTGCTGGCGGTGCTGGAAGCCGCGACGCCGCCGCCGGCGCTGATGCTGCCCAAGGTCCGCACGCCGGACGAGGTGGTGATGCTGGACCGGCTGCTGGACGAGGCGGGGCATCCGACGCGGCTGCATGTAATCATCGAGACCAATGCCGGGCTGGAGGCGGCCTTTGCGATTGCCGGGTGTTCGGGGCGGATTGATGCCTTGTTCTTCGGTGGTGTGGACATGGCGGCGGAGTTGCGCTGCACGAACGCCTGGGAGCCGCTGTTGCATGCGCGTTCCCGGGTGGTGCATGCCGGGGCCGGTGCGGGACTGGACGTGATCGACGTGCCCTATCTGGATCTGGATGATGCGGAGGGGATGCGGGTGGAGGCGGAACGTGCCCGGGACCTGGGATTCGCGGGCAAGGGTGCGGTGCATCCGAAGCAGATTGCGGCACTGAACGAGGTGTTCACGCCATCGGCGGAACAGGTTGGGCGTGCGCGCCGGATCATCGCGGAGTTCGAGGCTGCGGGCACGGGCCTGGTGGTCATTGACGGCAAGCTGATCGAGAAGCCGGTACTGCGCAACATGTATCGCATCGTCGCCATCGCCGAGCGGATGGGAGAATAGGCGGGCGGCAAGCTCGCCTTGTCGGCCGGCGCCGCGGACCGCCGGTGTGGCAGCCGGATGAATACCGTGGAATCGGGCGTCATCCTCGATCACCGGGCGGGACAGGATGCTCTCGGCCGTCATGGATGTGTCTGTCCACCGGGTTCGGGTCGTGCAGACCCAGGTATCCCATGACCCGGGCCATGGCCTGGCTGGCCTACCCGCAATGCGGAAAGGTTTGCACGAGCCACGACAAGCCCCTGCGCGAATGGCGGCAACTCGACACCTGTCAATACCGGATTGTTCCGGTGGCGGACGGGGATGACGGCCCCGCCCACACACGCCCCTGCCAACGCTTGACCCCCGCCCTCGCGAGCGACGGCCCATGACTCGGGGTGAAAGGTGGTGGCGAACCTTTCCTTCCTGCCGGACTTCCACCGGCTGCACTGGCACCAGTTGGCCTGGCGCACCAACGCGTTGATCACCTTCCGGGATCGGTGCGAACCCTTGCTCGTGATACCCGCCAATCCGTTCCGCTCCGCTTCGTCCAACGTCACCATATAGCGTTTCATGCAGGGACCCTCGTCTGACCAGGAGACGGGGAATCGATCATGCAATATACGTCATATCATGTATGACGTGACACTAGTGGGTGGTGGGTTTGCCCGTTCCGGGGGCTTGAGAATCAAGAAACTGAGCCGCCATGCGGGTCCATTCCTCCCGTGAATGGCCAAGCCTGGCGTTCAGCCTGTCACAGATGTCGGTGGCGTTATCGCCGGTCACGCAGGTCAGGGTCGTCGAGATGGGCTTGTCCATGCCCTCGATGAGCAGGCAGACCTGATGAATCTTCAACTCTTCATCGTATCCGGGGAAGAAACAGTAGTTCGGCGCGCCGTAAACCTGAAAGGTGCTCATTCGGTTATTCTTGCTGTGTGAGTAAGACCCCTGACCCGGAATGCCGGAGCATTTACCGTACTGCACCGGGAATGTTCCGGTTCAGGTTGCCGGAGACTCCACCGGCAACGCTCGCAGGTACTCCCCGAAAGATGGAATGGGGATCCTGTAATGATCGTGAATCTCCCGGGTCGGGGAAAGCAGCCCGGCGTGCAGGGCCCTGGTCAGGAAATCCTCCATGGTCTCTCCTGTTTTCCCGCGCACCTCTTCGGTGAGTGATTCAATCCCATCGTAGGTCAGTATGCCGCCGTTCTTCTCGGCAGCCAAAGCCAATCCCTTGTAGACCCAGGATCGGCCGGTGCCGGCAGCAAGCCGGCCGGCATAGTAGGCATCCTTCCGTTTCCTTCCGCTTTCCAGGGCCTGCTCCAGAAGTGCCCCATCGATGTGCCCGCCGTTGTCGCGGATTACTCGGGCTGCGGCCACGGCCACCCGGTTGATATGCTGCGGCCATCCCTGGGACAGTTCGGCCAGTTCATTCACCCATGCTTCCCGGTCTTCCGGCGTCCCCGTGAAACCATAGGCGACGAAGGCGCTCCGGATGGCACAGGCCGCATCTTCATCCGGCAGCGGCTCAAGGGTCACGACCCGTTCGTCGGCAAACCTCGAAAGACCGCACTCGCGCAGCACGTTCTGGGTGTCGCTCAAACCAAAGAACGCCGCCACCAGAGGAATCCCGCCGGGATCCCGGTGAAGACAGTCCATCACACCCTTCGTATTGTCGGAAACCGGGGTGTTCTGGGCCTCGTCCACACACACTACAATGTGGAATTTGCCTAGATGCGGGGCGGCATGAGAAAACACTCCGGAGGCAGACACTTCCCGCTCCCGCCCGCTCCATGATACGCCGCCCACCGAGACATCCCGATCCGGTATCTCCCGAAGAATCTGCCTGCCCCGATCGAGCAATTCACCCAGCACCCTGGATGCGGTTCCGGATGTCCTCCCCCGGAGGCGCTCGCTTTCCGCGTTGGCCGCATCCACCATACCCCTGACCACCCGGTCGGGATACCGCAAGGCATCGGGATACATGGCAACCGCCACCCAGGGCACCTCGGGGGTCGAATGGCGCCGCACCGCCTCCATGCATTCTTCCATCAGTGCCGACTTCCCGGCGCCCGGGGCGCCCTGGAAGACCATCGTACCGCCGCCGACCATTCCATCGCTGAGGCTTGTGATCGCAGACCGGTACACCCCGTATTCCGCATCACGCCCCCGGAAGAACGGCTCACGACCCGCTTCGGAACGGTCCGTACGTCTCAGCCATGTTTCCAGTGGGAGTGGATCGGCCGGCGGTGGCTTCGGAAAGGGTCCGTCGTTCATACCGGCAATCTTACCCCAACAGGGTTTATTCCTGCAGGCCAGGTTGGCCAATGGCCAGATGTGGCATTATGGTTTGCCTGACTGATTCAAGCCGGAGTCATCCTCGCTACACGAATTCATCAGCCAGAGTCTCTGGAAATATCCCAACGTTCGGCTTACCATCTGATCTACACAAGCAATCGGAATCCGGCTGATCCAGGGATATCCCTTCAATTCATTGAACGTTGCGTCGTTTCGCTCCGCGCCGTCGAGGGTGACAGTTTTCAGTCATGGCATGTCCCGTCCCCTCCATCGTGTGCGTCAACCTGCAATCAACTCCGATTAACGATGAGCCACACAGTGACCCCACCAACCTCTCGCACACGCCTGTCCGGGGGGATTCGATTTCGCAAGGGATCCGGACCGCGGAGGCGTGCGGTACCGGGACGGTGGCGCCCGCCAGGTCGCTGGTCTGCAAGCAAGGCGGTGGAATCGTCAGTCTTTATCGTATGATTCCCGTAAGGATTTTGGGAAAATACCATAGAATTCGTAGAATACACTCCGATGATCCAGACAGCAGGCAATACTGACATCAACAACGCAAAACAAGTTGGAAAGGGGAAAGCCGCAACCCGGCCTGTCGCCCAGGTCAATGCGTCCGATACGAGGGAGGACGAGATGACCGCGACGCCGGGCCAACCCGTCAAGAGAAGCGGGTATTCCGGTTACGAGCGTACCCGGGTGCCCGACTATGACCACGAACTCGCCGAGACCGGTTACGGCACGGCATGCGGTGAGTTCCTGCGGCGCTACTGGCATCCCGTGGCCCTGACTTCGGAGGTGGGAGACCTGCCCAGGGAAATCCGGGTGTTGGGGGAGGACCTGGTCCTGTTCCGCACGACCGCCGGGGAAATCGGGCTGGTGCACAAGCATTGCCCGCACCGCCGGGCATCGTTGGCCTACGGTCGGTGCGAGGCGAACGGAATCCGGTGTTGCTACCACGGTTGGCTGTTCGCCCCGGACGGTGAGATTCTTGAAACCCCGGGGGAAGCGCCGGGCCCCGGTCCCGCTGCCGACGTGCGCGCGCGGGTACGTCTCGGCGCGTACCCCGTGGTGGAGTGTTCCGGCCTGGTATTCGCCTATCTCGGCCCCGCTGACAGGATGCCGGAGTTTCCCCTGTACGATTCGTTCGAGACACCCGGCATCACCAGGCGGCCCTACCGGGCCGACTACCACTGCAACTGGCTTCAGGTGCTGGACGCGATCATGGATCCGATCCATACGACCTTCCTGCACAGCCTGAACGGCGGCGCCCAGTTTTCCGAGGCGATGAAGGAGATCGGGGAGTTGCAGATTTTCGAGCGCGGCCTGCAGATTCTCGGCAGTAACACGAGGCGCGTCAGTGACCTGGTCTGGGTGCGGGTCAACGAACTGGTGCTGCCCAATTTCACCCAGGCGGGATCGGCCTTCACCGCTGATGGAACCTGCGAGCACTACTTCGGGCGCAGCTCGTTCACCCGTTGGGTGGTCCCGGTCGACGACCACCGGTCGATGAGCCTGGCCTGGGCCAATTTCGGGGCCCGGGGGGACCCGGAGGAATACAATAACCAGGAGGGCTGCGAGCTGATCGAACAGGGCGAGGCCGTGGACCGCACCGGTGAGGAACGCCAGCGCCGGCCGGCCGATTCGGAAGCCGTCGAAGGCATGGGGCCGATCAGCGCCCACCGGGGAGAAAACCTGATGCCGACGGATCGTGGTGTGTCGCTGTATCGCCGCAGGATCCGTCAACTCGTCCGGAATCTCGCCCGGGGCGAAGAGCCGGCCCAGCCGCAGCAACTCCCGGGCGAGGCGGTTCGGACCTACGGCCAGGATACGATACTGCGCCTTCCGATGCAGTCCGGGGATGACCGGAAATACCTCAAGCGGGTCGCAAGGGTGGTGATGGAAATGGAATTTTCCGCCGAGGGGATGCCTCTGGCCGACCGCGACGCCCATATCATGGCGGAACTCGGGCGGATGGAGCGGGAAGGCGTAAGATGAACGCCGGCAAGCTCCGCATCCACGTCAAGAACAACCGCTGGGCGGCCGGGTCGTTCCCGAACACCCCGGAGGGGGAGGAGGTATTCACGATCGACGAGAGGCGGTTCCGCACGGCCCTGGCGGATTTCCCGGATCTGGCGGACCGGGTCGAGCCGTTCTTCGACTGGGACGAAGAGAACTTTCAGTCGTCCATGACCCGGGCGGACATATTGCTGACCTGGAACCTGCCAACCGAAGGACTTGCGCGGCAGGCGCCACGGCTGCGCTGGATTCACTGTATCGGGGCGGGCGTCGAGCACCTGCTTCCGCTGGACTGGCTGCCGGGGCATGTGGAGTTGACCAACAACAAGGGCGTGCATTCCGACAAGGCCGGGGAATACGGGCTCATGGCAGTGCTGATGCTGCACAATCACGTCCCCACCCTCGTAACCAACCAGCGGAACAAGGTATACGACTCGCTCTACAGCACCCCGATCGCCGGCAGGACGATCGTCGTTGTGGGCACGGGGAGCCTTGGCGGCGCCGTGATCCGCAAACTGGCACCCCTGGGGCCGGTCCTGATCGGGGTCAACCGGCGCGGCGGCGAGGTTGAGGGCTGTGCCAGGGTGATACCGGCCGGCGGGATCGACACGGTTCTGCCCTGCGCGGATATCCTGTTTCTGGCGATGCCCGATACGCCGGACACAAGCGGCCTGATCGACCGGCGGCGCCTGGACATGCTCAAGCCCACGTGCGGCGTCGTCAATATCGGGCGGCAATCGGCGATGGATTACGACGCTCTTTGCGACAAGCTCGAAGCCGGGGAATTGGCCGGCGCCGTGCTGGATGTCTTCACGCCCGAGCCGATCGGGAAGGGCTCACGGCTCTGGTCAGCGCCGAACCTGATCATCACGCCGCATGTATCGGCCGATGACGGCGACAGCTATGTGCCGCTGACCCTGAATCTGTTCTTCCGCAATCTGCGGCGGTTCGTGGATGGAACCGGTCTGCTGAACCGCGTGAACCGCGAGTTCGGATACTGATGATGGGGCAGGAGGATTTCCGTTCAGGCGGCATGGAACCGGTTGTCGAGTGCCGGAAACTCTGGAAGATATTCGGCAACAACGTCGATCGTGCCATGAACGCGATCAGATCGGAAGGCTTGACCAAGGAGGACGTCCTGAAACGGTTCGGTTGCGTCATCGGCGTTCAGGACGTCTCGTTTTCGGTCAGGGAAGGCGAGATTTTCTGTATCATGGGGTTGTCGGGGTCCGGTAAATCCACACTGATCAGGCATATGAACCGCCTGGTCGAACCAACGGCCGGTGAAGTCTGGATAGAAGGCGAAAACATTGGCGCCCTGAGTCCGGCCGGACTTCGGGAGTTGCGGGCTTCCAAGATAGGAATGGTGTTTCAGAACATGGCGCTGATGCCCCACCGCACGGTGCGTGAGAACGTGGCCTTTGCCCTGGAGGTGCGCGGGCATGACCGAAAGTCGCGATTTGACGTTGCCGACAGGGTGATTGATGTCGTCGAACTGACCGGATGGGGCGACCGTTACCCGGACGAACTGTCCGGCGGCATGCAGCAGCGTGTCGGGCTGGCAAGGGCCATTGCGGCCGACCCGCATTTCCTGCTGATGGATGAGCCGTTTTCGGCACTTGACCCATTGATCCGGCGCCAGTTGCAGGGCCAGTTCATGAAACTCGCCAGGGAGATGAAAAAGACCACGTTGTTCATCACGCACGACCTGGATGAAGCGATCCGCATCGGCGATCGCATCGCAATCATGCGGGAAGGAATCCTGGTTCAGGTGGGCACGCCCGAACAGATCGTGACGGAGCCGAAAGACTCCTATGTGGCTGACTTCGTAGCGGGCATCTCCAAACTCAATCTTGTGACGGCCGCCCGTGTCATGGAGCCGGTGGCGGATTATGAGGCGCGGATGGGCCCGCTTGACAGCGCCGGTCTGCTGACCGCGCGCCCGGACGACAATCTCGACCGGTTGGCCGAACTTTCCATCGACACGGATGCGCCGCTGATCATCGAAGAGGACGGGAGGCGCATTGGTGTCGTCACAAAGAAAGCCTTGATCCGCGGCATTCAGGGTCGCCTGCATGAAACAGGGGAGATCAACTAATGGACGACAACAGGACTTTCAGCTTCCTGGACCCATTTTCACACCTAGACCTCGGTATTGCCGACTGGGCGGACGGCATCAAACAGTGGGCTGCAGCGAATCGCGGTACGATCCAACCGATCAAGCGCTCGCTGAACGACGGCATCAATTCTGTCGAGGCGGTATTGCATGCGGTGTCTCCGGCAATCATGATCATTCTGCTGACGTTGCTGGCATGGCAACTTTCCGGGCGCCGCGTGGCCATCATTGTCTTCATCGCCCTTGTCGTGCTCGGGCTGCTGGATCCCGGGGCATGGGCACTGGCCATGACGACACTCGCCATCGTGCTCTGTTCGGTCATCATGTGTATGATAATCGGATTGCCCCTGGGGGTGCTGGCGGCGAAATCCGACCGTTTCCAGGGAGCGATCCGGCCCGTGCTCGACACGATGCAGACGATCCCCGCCTTCGTCTATCTGGTACCTGTGGTCATGCTCGTGGGAATCGGAAATGTCTCGGGCGTCATTGTGACCATCGTTTTCGCCGTGCCGCCGCTCATTCGCCTCACATCCCTGGGGATACGGCAAGTCAACC
Organism: Candidatus Poriferihabitaceae bacterium; assembly: GCA_965213885.1. Lineage (GTDB taxonomy): Bacteria > Pseudomonadota > Gammaproteobacteria > Arenicellales > Poriferihabitantaceae > VYFG01. The sequence continues at coordinate 129,574 of OZ243919.1, read as the reverse complement.
AGAGTGTCGTCGAGGCGGCCCGTGCCTTCGGCGCCAGTCCTTCGCAGATCATGTTCAAGGTCGAACTGCCGCTCGCCATGCCGACGATAATGGCGGGTGTCAACCAGGCGATCATGTTGTCACTGTCGATGGTGGTGATCGCCTCGATGATCGCCGTCAAGGGACTTGGGAACGAGGTGTTGCGCGCCATGGGCCGGCTGGATGCAGGCAAGGCGATCGTCGGCGGCCTCGGAATCGTGATCCTCGCAATCGTGCTTGACCGCATCACTCACGGGGTCACCCGGTCGGGGCGCGAACGGGGTTACCGCCATTGGTGGCAAGGAGGCCCGGCCGGTCTGGTTCTTGACATGATCGATGCCTGCAAACGCAGAAAATAACCGGGTAGACCACCCGGTGAAGGCAGGTCCGGCCACGCGGAGTGAAGCATCGGGGACTGGGTCGGGATGGGAGAACAAGAAAAGCGACAGAAGATACGACAGAAACAGGGGAATGATGGAGCAGGACATGCACTGGACCGAATCCAGGCGTGTTATGGGCGGGAGAGAGAGTAGACATCCGAAAATGGATGGCATATGATTTATTGACAGTGCGGCATTTACGGACAGGATATCCAACCATCGTGATTCCGTTTGCCGTCCTGCCCTATTGACCACATGATTCCCGAAATCCGGGGAGAACACAGGAGGATTACCCATGAAGTTGCACCAGAAGATTTACCGGACAATCTGCATTGCGCTTGCCACTGCTGTTGCAACTGGCGGCCTTGCCTTTGCAAGTGAAGGGCCGGGTGAGGGCATCACCGTACGCCCCATTGAAGGCACGGTTTTGGAGGAGAGGTTTCAGAACCAGATCATTTACAGGGCTCTCGAAGAGCTTGGTTATGAGATTGGCGATCCGCAATCCGTTGAGTACCAGACGATTCACCTGGCACTGGGGTCCGGCGACGGAGATTTTACAACTGTCCATTGGGACCCGCTGCACCTGGCATTCTATAATGAAGCCGGTGGTGAAGCCGCCATGACCAAGGTAGGTCACCTGATCAGCGGTGCCCTGCAGGGATACCTGGTGGACAAGGCTTCTTTTGATGCGGGCATTACCAACCTCGGCGACCTCAAGGATCCCGCGGTCGCGGCCCGTTTCGATGCAGACGGCAATGGAACTGCCGATCTTGCCGGTTGCCCGCCTGGCTGGGGTTGCGAGCGTGTCATTGAGCACCACCTGGGCGAATTCGGTCTGGGCGACACTGTCACGCATAACCAGGGCGCCTACAGCGCAATCATTGCGGAAACCATCGCGCGCATGCAGGCCGGCGAGTCGGTCGTTTATTACACGTGGACACCGTATTGGGTGTCCGGCGTACTGGTGCCCGGTGAAAATGTCGAATGGATCGAAGTGCCGTATTCCTCGCTACCCGATGACCGGACTGACAATACCGTCTATGATGGTCGTAATCTCGGGTTTGCGGTCAACGAATTGCGCATCCTTGCGAACAACGATTTCCTGGCAGCCAACCCGGCTGCGGCAAAACTGTTTGAACTGGCAGAAATCGACATCAATGATGTTTCAGCGCAGAACAACCTGATGCAGATGGGCGAAGATTCGCTTGAGTCCATTGACGGCCACGTCGACGCCTGGATCAAAGAAAACCAAGCGGCGTTCGACCAATGGGTCGCCGCAGCACGGAAGGCCGCCGGCTGATATCAATGGTAGCCCCGCATCCTGTCGAACGATCTGCATGATCCTGACGACCCCGGTACTCGGTGTTGTTTTGTTGCCGCAGTTTTCGCGGAAAGCTGAGTCCTGAGTCTGACTTCAGACCTTTGCCCTTGAGTTCGTGATGGGATTGTGCGGGGCTACTGTTCCCGGATTTTCGTGGAGCCCGGTATGGTTGGCCCTCCCGTGGGCTCACCCGGTCGATATTGGCGCGGTGCAATGAGGGCCGCCTCGGCAATCTGACTGCGAACCTGATTGCGGCAAATGATCGCCCTGGCGATCGAATCGCGTTCTGTTGTTTGTATCCCGTGGCCGCACGAATTCGCGAATTTGCGGCATGAATGGCGTTGCCGGAAGGTGCGAGGTGCTCGGTGAAATCGTACTGGCCGGTCCAAACGACGAGGCGCCCTGAACGACGGCCTGATCGACTACTGCGACCTGGAAAGCACCTTGGCGAGCCTGCATGCGCCGTTGGAAATGACCTGATCCACGATCCATTTTGAAGCGTCGATGCGGAAGGGTTGAAGCTCGGACGGGGAGAGGCGAAATCACCTGGAACCCCTGCAAGGCAACCTTGGAGCCACGATCACGTGTCGGCGCCATTCCCGAATGCCTGATCGAGTCGGATTGCCGTTTCAGGGGAGACTCCTCCCATGACCGTTCACGATACCGGAAAGCTGCCTGCGACTGATGCCCGGGTGTTTTGCCGCTGCCGTGACATCCAGTTCCAGTGGTTCCAGGCAATCATGCCGCACCGAAAACCCCGGATGCGGTGGATTCTTCATCGGCAATGCCCATTCCTCCCAATGGCAGTCAACTGGATCCGCGTCGCTGGCGTGACCATCTTCAAGGCGAAGAATCATACGCCGATTTCCAGACACCGTAACGGACCGGGAGCCTGCAGGGCTGCCTTTGAAGGGGTGTGGCCGGCAGCATCGGAATTCCGGGGGGTCGTCAGTCCTCGGTTCCAGCCAGCGGGGCAGGTGCCCCGGGCCTGCTCCACAGCCGATGTCATGGAATAGAGGCAGACTGGCGCCGGAATCGATCAGCGATCCGGATGTGACCGCCGATCATTTGTCACCGTCACCCGGTTCATGCATCGCCGCGCAGGCAGATAATCCGAAACGGCGTAATGCATGGTGACCCGGTTGTCCCACATCGCGATATCCCCCTCACGCCAGCGCCAACGAATCTGGTCCTCGGGCTTGTTCATGTGGTTGGCAAGATAGGTTTTCAGGGCGGCGGATTCGTTGGTAGTCAGGCCCACGATATGAGTTACGAAAGCCTCGTTGAAACGGAGGAATTTTTTCCCCGTTACCGGATGCGCGGCAATCAGCGGACGAATGGCATGACCGAAGCCGGGAACCTTTTCATTGAGTCTGTCCACACCGGTACGGGTATCCGTATCGCGCACGAAGGAATTGCGGAAGTCGCCCATGTCATGGATCGCCTGCAACTCCTCGAGGTCACGGCGCATGCCGTCGGAAAGGCGCTCGTAGGCGGCATGGCAGCTGGACCAGAGCGTGTCACCCCCGGAAGGCGGAATCACACGGGCCACGACAATGGAGGCAAAGGGCTGCTTTGTCCTGAAGGTCAGGTCGGTGTGCCAGGCATTGGTGTCCGGCGGGGACCCGGCATCATTGTCCAGCAACACGATGTTCTTGAATCCTTCCACATGGGGATAGACGGGATGGGGCACGTCGATGTCGCCGAAATCCCGTGCGAAGCCGAGATGCATCTCGGGAGTGATATCCGTGCCCCGGAAGAAGATTACCAGGTAGTCCAGCAACGCCTGGTAGATGCGGTCGTGCAGTTCCGCAGACAGCGGTCGGGTGAAATCAACACCCCTGATTTCCGCACCGATCGTCGGTGTCAGCGGATCGATTTCCAGCATGGATCACCCTCGGGTTGAAAGGTGGCAGTCACTGTTCCATCAAATCCGCAAGGGTGCTTCCCCGTCGGCGACCGCGCAGAACGAAACCGGCGTCAACCGAACCGGATCTCCCCGAACGGGTGGCCTCGCGCGGCCAGGAACGACAGCAGGTCTTCACGCCCGATCGTCGTGGTACGGGTATTCACCAGTGGATGGACGTGCAACTCCGGGGCCCGCATCAAGGTCTCATCGATCAGGCAGGTCACCTCCCGGGAAGCGTCGTTGAGGACGGAAAACATGCTGACCGCCCCCGGGATCACGCCAAGATAATGCATCAGGCGCTGCGGGCTCCCGAATGACAGGCGGTGAGTGCCGATGAGGAAACCCATGGTTTTCATGTCCACCTGCCGGTCCTCGTGCAGGGTAAGCAGCCACATCCTCCCTTTCTTGTTGCGCACGAACAGGTTCTTGGTATGGCCGTGCGGGGACGGGGCCCGGATGGCCTTGGCATCCTCGACGGTCCACATCGGTGCGTGGTCCACGGTGCGGTGCCGGATGCCCTCGGCATCCAGCATTGCAAGCAGGGTATCGGAAGTCAACGGCGGGCTGCCGTCGAACAGGCGCGGATCGGGTACGGGGTTCACGGGCGGATTATAGTTTCCGCCGGCGCGGTTCGCGACCCGAATTCACGCAATCCTGAGCCGGGATGTGATCAAATTACCGGGCGTTTCATGACCGTACGGGCCCAATCGGAATACCGGTGAACGACTGCACTGTGGACTGCCACCCGGGTCCGCCTTCCGACGCCCGGTGACAGGGCTGACAAAAACCATTGAAAATTCCGTCAAAGAAACCAGGACAGTCAAAGCGGCGGCGCATACTCCGGCGCCTGTCGCGATGGGCACTGGCGCTGTTCATCGTGTACTTCCTGCCGGTGGGCTACCAGCTCGCGGTCTACTACTTCGTTCAGGACCGGACTGTCCCCTGGTGGTCGCAGCGCCGCGACAGCAGCGCCCAGGCGCCGGATCCTGCCGCCACCAGGGCCGCCATAATCCAGGTCTACGCCGCCAGGGCGGTCCGCTGGCGGGGCGCGCTTGGCGTTCACACCTGGATCGCGACAAAGAGGCAGAACGAAAGCCACTACCAGCGTGTGGAGGTCATGGGCTTCGCCCTTCGCTGGGGCAACCAGAGCGTCCAGATCCGGATCGGGACGCCCGATCAGTACTGGTTTGGCAGCCGGCCGATCCTGCTGCGTGAAATCCGCGGCGGCGAGGAGGTGAGCCGGCTGATCGACCGAATCCACCACGCGGCCCGGAACTACCCGTACAGCCGTCGCTACGCGGTCTGGCCGGGCCCCAACAGCAACACCTTCACCGCCCACATCGGACGCATGGTGCCGGAGCTCTCGCTGGAAATGCCGTCAACCGCCATTGGCAAGGACTACCCGACCGGCGGCAGCCTGCTCCAGACTCCTCCGAGCGGCAGGGGTCTGCAGTTTACCTTCGGCGGCCTCCTCGGCCTGCTGGTCGCTCCGGAAGAAGGTGTCGAGATCAACCTGCTCGGCCTGACGGTGGGGATCGATCTTTTCCCTCCGGCGCTCAAGCTGCCCGGGGTTGGCCGGATCGGTTATCCGGACTTTGCCCGTTCGACCCTGCCCTGAAAGACCCCTGCGTTTATAATGCCCCATTCACCAGGAACGTAATCCCAGATGCCGAGAAAATCCCGATCCCACCTGGATCGAGAAAACGCGACTCCCCCCCCGGTGCCGGAACTGGAAGAGCTTTCCATCGCCCGTTTCACCGAGAATGCATATCTCAACTACTCCATGTATGTCATTCTCGACCGGGCGCTCCCCAGCATTGCTGACGGGCTCAAGCCGGTACAGCGGCGTATCGTCTATGCCATGTCCGACCTCGGCCTGCATGCGGGCGCCAAGTTCAAGAAGTCCGCCCGCACGGTGGGCGACGTGCTGGGCAAGTTTCACCCCCACGGCGACAGCGCCTGCTACGAGGCCATGGTACTGATGGCGCAACCCTTCAGCTACCGCTACCCGCTGATCGACGGGCAGGGCAACTGGGGCAGCCAGGACGACCCGAAATCCTTTGCCGCCATGCGTTACACGGAATCCCGCCTGACCCGGTACGCGCAACTCCTGCTCAATGAACTGGACCAGGGCACCGCCGAGTGGACACCCAATTTCGACGGCACCCTGACAGAGCCCCGGCTTCTCCCGGCACGACTGCCCAACGTGCTCCTGAACGGCGGCTCGGGCATCGCCGTCGGCATGGCGACGGATATTCCGCCACACAACATGGTCGAGGTGGTGGGCGCCTGTGTCCACCTCCTCGAAAACCCGGAAGCCCCGGTCGCGGATCTCTGCGGGCATATCCGGGGGCCGGACTACCCCACCGAAGCGGAACTGATCTCACCCCCGGGCGAAATCCGCCAGATCTATGAAACCGGGAGCGGCAGCCTGAGACTCCGGGCGGCATGGCAGAAAGAGGCCGGGGAAATCGTCATCACCGCCCTGCCCTACCAGGTCTCCGGGGCCAAGGTGCTGGAACAGGTCGCCGCACAGATGTCCGCCAAGAAGCTGCCGATGGTCTCCGACCTGCGTGACGAATCCGACCATGAAAGTCCGGTGCGCCTGGTCATCGAGCCGCGCTCCAACCGCATCGACCTGGACGCCCTCATGAACCACCTGTTCGCCACCACGGACCTCGAACGCAGTTACCGGGTGAACCTGAATATGATCGGGCTCGATGGCCGGCCGAGGATTTTCGACCTGAAGACCCTGTTGCAGGAATGGCTCGACTACCGCCTGGGGACGGTGAAGATGCGGCTCCAGTTCCGCCACGACAAGATCGTCCGGCAGATCCATATCCTGGAAGGCCTGCTCATTGCCTTCCTCCATATCGACGCGGTCATCCATATCATCCGCACCGAGGATGAGCCGAAGCCGGTCCTGATGGAGCGTTTCGGACTGACCGATGTCCAGGCCGAGGCCATCCTTGAGCTCAGGCTGCGCCGACTGGCGAAGCTCGAGGAGATCAAGATCCGTCACGAGCACGAGGAGCTGGTCAAGGAGCGCGACTGGCTGGAGAAGGTGCTGAAATCGCGGAAGAGGCTGACCGGAATCGTACGGGATGAACTCAAGGCTGATGCGGAAGAATACGGCGATCACCGGCGATCGCCCATCACCGAACGCGAGGCCGCCCGGGCGCTGGACCACCATGACCTGGTTCCCGCGGAACCGGTCACGGTGATCCTCTCCGAGCTCGGCTGGATCCGGGCTGCCAAGGGACACGACGTGGACCCGGCCCAGCTGGCGTTCAAGTCCGGTGACGGCCTGCAAAGCGCCGTCCGGGGAAAGACCAACGAACTCCTGCTCTGCATCGATTCCTTCGGCCGCACCTATACCCTGGCGCCCCACGGCCTGCCCTCCGCCCGGAGCTTCGGCGAGCCGGTGAGCAGCATGACCAATCCCCAGGCCGGTGCGCGTTTCCGGGGACTGATGATAGGGACAGAGAAAACCGAATACCTGCTTTGCACCTCTGCCGGCTACGGCTTCGTGGCGAGTCTCGGCGACCTCGCCACCCGCAACAAGGCGGGCAAGGCAACCCTCAAGACCGGGGGGGATACCGACGTTCTGATCCCCCGGCGGGTTCATGATTTCGAATCCGACTGGGTGGCGGTGGTGACCAGTATCGGGCGACTCCTGATCTTTGCGGTGGGGGATCTGACGAAACTGTCCAGGGGCAAGGGAATCAAGCTGATCAACATCCCGGCCGCCCAGTTCAAGGCCGGTGAGGAGTTCGTGGTGGGTGTGGCCGTGTTCCGGGAGGGAGAGCACTTCAGGGTGCTCAGCGGCAAGCGCCATCTCAACCTCAGGCCGTCGGACTTTGACAACTATCTTGGTCCCCGGGGCAAGCGCGGCCGGTTCCTGCCAAGAGGCTTTTGTCAGGCCCAGGGCATAGAGCCGGTGAACAGATAACCGGACCAGGGGATGATCCATCCATGACCGGCGCGCTGCTGGAAACCAGCATCACCCACCTCGAACTGATCTGTCGCGGAAAGGTGCGGGACGTATACGCCATCGACGAAGACCACCTGCTGATCATCGCCAGTGACCGGCTGTCCGCCTTCGACGTGATCATGGAGCAGCCGATCCCGGGCAAGGGGGAACTCCTGACCCGGATTTCCAATTTCTGGTTCGCCAGGACACGGGACATCATCCCGAATCACCTCGCCCGATTGGCCCTGAGGAACATCATCCCGGACGCGACCGAGCGTGCGGAGATTGGCCAGCGGGCCACCGTGGCCCGAAGGTTGAGACCCCTGCCCGTCGAGGCCGTGGTGCGCGGCCATGTGATCGGGTCGGGCTGGAAGGACTACCAGGCCACCGGGTCGATCTGCGGCATTCCGTTGCCGGAGGGGCTGCAGCAGGCGCAGAGGCTGGACACTCCCATCTTCACCCCCGCCACCAAGGCCGCCAAGGGCAACCACGACGAGAACATCACCTTCGACCGGATGGTGGCGATGATCGGCGGCGAACTTGCAGAAAAGGTCCGGGAAACCAGCGTCCGGATCTACCGCGAATCCGCCGACCATGCCCTTGAGCGCGGTATCATCATCGCCGACACCAAGTTCGAATTCGGTCTCGACGATCGCGGCGAACTGTTCCTCATCGACGAGATACTGACCCCGGATTCATCCCGCTTCTGGCCTGCGGACACCTATCGTCCGGGCATCAGCCCCCCGAGTTTCGACAAGCAGTTCCTCCGCGACTACCTGGAAACCCTGGACTGGAACAAGGTCGCGCCGGCCCCTCGGCTGCCGGAGGAGATCATTCGGAAGACCGCGGAAAAATACCGCGAAGCGGAACGCCGGCTGACGGCGTCGCACGGGTAGCTGCCGGGAACGTCAGTGCATCCTCGCACCTGATCCGGCCCCCCACCCATGCAAAGACGGTTTTCCTCGGCGAAGGCGCTACTGTCCCTGGTCGTGATGGGCACCCTTTGGGGGCTTCAGTTTTCCATGCTGAAATTCGCCGCACTGAGCGAAGCCGGCATCATCGACATCCTGATGCTGATGCTGATCTTCCTGTCCCTGGTCTATACCGCGTATGTGCTGTACATGGGCGACTCCCTCCGGTTCCCCGCCAGCTGGATTCCTTTCCTGCTGATCACCGCAATGCTGGGCTACGTGCTGCCTCTTGGCATCACGCTGCTGGTGGCTCCGTACATTGCCGTGGGCACCATCTCCCTCATCGCCTGTCTGGCGCCGATTGTGACAGTCGCGCTGGCCCTTGCGTTCCGCACGGAGCCGGTCTCGTTGTCCCGGTTGCTTGCCGTTGTGCTCGGCCTCGTGTCCACCTTGCTCATCCTGCTGCCGGAATTGCGGCTGCCGGGGCTCGGGGCACTGGGATGGATGGTTGTGGCCCTTGGCATCGCGCTGGTCTATGGTATCGAGCCGGTCTATGTGCATGCACGCTGGCCTGTCGCCATGACCGCCCCGCAGCTCATCGCCGGCGAGGCCATCGCGGCCGCGGTACTGTTGCTGCCGTTCTTCCTGCTGCAGGGAAATCCGCTCAGTCTCGTATCGATCGGTCGCGACGCGCTCTGGCCCCTGGCCGTGTATGTTCTGGCAGGCATCGTCGAAACCCTGCTGTACTTCCACCTGATCAGGACAGCCGGTGGAGTGTTTGTCTCCTTCGGAACCTTCGTCTCCCTGTTTGCCGGCATCGCCTGGGGCATGCTGCTGTTTTCGGAGAGGCATGCCATCCAGGTGTGGCTGGCGGTGGTGTTCCTGATCGGCGCCCTGTATCTCTGCTCCCGCAGCCACGCGCCCGAAGCCAGGGCAGGTGGCGGCGGTGCGGCAGGCAAGTAGTTTCCGCCGCGAATCACGGAGTGCCGGCGGAAACATCGGTCCGATCCCTGCGCCATTGATGATGCCGCGCAGTTTCGTCATACAATTTCCCGTCACTGACCCGTAGACACCTGCCATGATCATCGACTGCCACGGCCATTACACAACCGCCCCGAAGGCCCTCGAGGACTGGAGGAACCGCCAGGTGGCGGCGATTGGCACGCCAGGGCCGTCGCCCAAATCTTCGGAACTGCAGATCAACGATGACGAGATCCGCACCACCATCGAGGCCAACCAACTGGCGAAGATGCGCGAGCGGGGAATCGATCTGCAGATCTTCAGTCCACGGGCAAGCTTCATGGCCCACCATATCGGCGACTTCCGGGTGTCCTCCGTCTGGGCGGGCATCTGCAACGAGCTGATTTACCGCATCCAGTGCCTGTATCCGGAAACCTTCATCGGCTGCGCCATGCTGCCGCAGTCGCCCGGCGTGAACCCGGCCTCCTGCATTCCCGAGCTCGAGCGGTGCGTCAACGACTACGGGTTCGTCGCCATCAACCTGAACCCCGACCCGTCCGGCGGACACTGGAACAGTCCGCCCCTGACCGACAGGCACTGGTACCCGGTCTACGAAAAAATGATGGAGTACGACATCCCGGCGATGATCCATGTCTCCACCAGCTGCAATCCCTGTTTCCACACCACCGGTGCACATTACCTGAATGCGGACACCACGGCGGTCATGCAGTGCCTCACCGGCGACCTGTTCAGCGACTTTCCCGGGTTGCGGTTCATCATCCCCCACGGCGGCGGTGCCGCACCCTACCATTGGGGGCGATTTCGCGGGCTGGCCGACATGTTGAAAAAGCCGCGCCTGGATGTGCATCTTCTCGACAACCTCTATTTCGATACCTGCGTCTACCACCAGCCCGGAATCGACCTGCTGACCCGGGTGATCCCGGCAAGGAACGTGCTCTTCGCTTCCGAGATGATCGGTGCCGTACGGGGAATCGACCCGGAAACCGGGCACCACTTCGATGACACCAAGCGGTACCTCGCGGCCGCGGATCTCACCGACACGGAACGGCAGCTGATTTTCGAGGGCAATGCCCGGCGGGTGTATCCCCGGCTGAACGCACTGCTCGAAGGGCGGGGCCTGTGAGATTCGAGAAAACACCCGGCTGGCTCGACTGGAAACGGGATCCCAGCCCGCCGCGGTTTGCACTGCCGGAGGACGCAGTGGATGCCCATTGCCATGTATTCGGGCCGGCGGACCGGTTCCCCTACGCCCCGGAGCGCAGGTACACGCCCTGCGACGCGTCCCGCGAACAGCTCTTTGCCCTCAGAAACCATCTCGGCTTTTCCCGCAATGTCATTGTCCAAGCCACCTGTCACGGCGCGGACAACCGGGCGATGGCGGATGCCTGCCGGGCATCCGCCGGCCTTGCCCGCGGAGTCGCCACGGTCAGGCGATCAGCGACGGACCGGGAACTCGCCGACCTGCACGAAGCTGGCGTACGCGCCGTGCGTTTCAATTTCCTTAAGCGCCTGGCGGACCGGGTGCCAGGGAACGAGGTCCTGGAGATCGCCCGACGAATCGAGCCGCTGGGATGGCACGTGGTGGTCTACTTTGAGGCCGGGGACCTGGCGGAACTCGGGGATCTCTTCTCTGCGCTTCCCACCGTGGTGGTGGTGGATCACATGGGCTGCCCCGATGTCACAAGGCCGGCGAACGGGCCGGAATTCCAGGCCTTCCTGCGATTCATGGAGGCGCACGATCACGTCTGGAGCAAGGTGACCTGCCCCGAGCGCCTTTCCAGGGACGGGCCGCCCGCACTCGATGGGGAGCGGGCGCCCTATCGGGACGTGGTGCCGTTCGCCCGCGCCGTCGTGGACTCCTTCCCGGACAGGGTTTTGTGGGGTACCGACTGGCCGCATCCCAACCTGAAAGATCACATGCCCGACGACGGGCTACTGGTGGATTTCATTCCCCATATCGCCACCACGCGGGAACTCCGCCGGAAACTGCTGGTGGACAACCCACTGCGGTTATACTGGACCGACTTAGCCCTAGATGATTAATTATTTTATTTATCAATTTCTTATTGAATGTCGATCGTAATCCGTCATCAATCCGAAACCGGATTGGATCAATTCCTGAATATTCCATTCGTGCGACTGTCGGTGCCCGTTCGGTGGAGCCTAGATTGGACTACTGAAGGAATAAAAAGATTTGGTCACGGGAAATGACCGTCCCCTATCCATGTTCGGCTTCGACACCTCCGCCTAGAGGATTGCTCCGAGGGGTCACTTCATCGGATGGGCGATGGAACTGCGCGATAAGAATCTGCCCCTGGTCATCGACAACTCCCAGTTCTTTACAAAGTAACCGGTCAGTCTGAGGCGTTCTTGACCAGTTCCAGATCGCTCTTCATAGGGTTGGCTGCGAACTTCTCCTTCCAGATGCGGGGGGTAAGCTCGATCACATCCTTCGCCGGGTGCTCCCCAACCCGCTGCAACACATCCATCAGGTACGTGCCAGGATCGATCCCCTGCAGCCGGCAGGTCACCAGCAGACTCTGGATGACGGCCACCCGCTTCGCTCCGACCTCCGTCCAGCAAAAGAGCCAGTTCTTCCGGCCCATCGCAATCGGGCGTACTTGCCGTTCAAGATGATTGGAATCGATCGCCACGTCCGGGTCCGACAGGAACACCTGAAGAGGACCCTTCCGCCCCATTGCATACTTCAACGCCTTCGACAGCGGGTTCGTCGGTACCAGGTCGGGGCGACGGTACTGGCCCTCGCACCATTCCCAGAATACCTTCATCACCGGAAGGCTGTGCCGGGTCCGGTATGTCAGCTTGTCCTCCCCGGTCAGTCCCCGTTTCCGGATCTCCGCCTCATGAGCATACAGAAGCCCGATCAGCTTCAGCGCCTGACCCGCCGCCTCCGGCTCGGCATCCAGTGCCGATTCGAATGGTCGCCGTGTGTGTGCCCAACAATTGGCGTGGGTCACCCCGTCCATCATCTCCGCATACCGGGCATAGCCGTCGTACCCGTCCGACAGCAGCGTACCCCGGAACCGGTCCCCCAGAATCTCCCGCACATGGGCGTGCTTCCGGCTGTCCGTGTACCGGAACACTACCTCGTCGTTCTCCCCGTAGATGGGCCACAGCTGACCCTGACGCATCCTGTCACGGGCCTTCCGGCCGGCCTTGATCGGGGTCTCGTCCATCGCCAGCACCCGGTTGAGGAGAAGGGCCTGGTACTGGGCATCCGTGATCGGCGCCAGCAGATCGATAGCCTGGCCCGCCTGGACCGTCAGCGTGCTCCGCGCCAGCGTGATTCCATGATCCAGCAGCCGCTGGTGCTGGCGGTACAGCGGAAGGTGATCGGTAAACTTGTCCACCAGCATCCCCGCCAGGAAGCTCACGTCCACACAGCTCCCCTCCAGCACGTTCGCGGGGGCCGGGGCCGTGATCAGCCTTGCCGGCTTTCCGCCTTCCGGCCTTTCCGGGTCCGGCTTCTCCTTGATCACCGGACGGACGTATCGCAGAACCACGTAGCTCGCCGGATGCTGCGCCAGTCGGCAGGTCACCTTCTCACCCACCACCTCACGGCGATCCTCGGGAATCGCCTCCGCCTCCGGCGCAAGGGGCAACAGGATGGTCTCCACCGGGACCGTGTCGTCGAACCGAAGCCCGGAGTCGTTGATGGTGTTATCCCTCGACTTGCTGCGCTTCTTCCGCTCGTAGGTGATGGTTTCCGTCTCCGGCGCAGGGGATGCCGGCAACTGCCCGCCAAGCAATGCCAGCAGGTCTTCCTGACTCTGTCCCTCCGGGAGAATCCGCCTCTCCGACTTCGATCCGAACAGCTGGCGGTTGAACCAGGCCACCCGCTCCTTCCGCTGCGCGAGCTCCTCTTTCAGGGCCCGATTCTCAGCCCGCAGCGCGGCATTGATATCGGATTCACAGAGGGCGGGAGTGGCCTGCAACATGGCGCGGAATGATACCATCCGCACCCCCGTTCAAGAGACTCCAGAATGCCGGTAGCGCTTGTGCCGGCGGACATCTCCAGGAGATATCCCCTCCAGGATCAGCTTCAGTCCGGTCCAGTCCAGGGAGACCTTGTCACGGCCATCGGCACGGTACTGGAAACGGCCCTGCTCCAGTCGCTTCGACCAGATGCAGTAGCCGCTGCGGTCGAAGTAGAGAATCTTGATCAGCGTCCTCTTGCGGTTGATGAAGACGAACAGGTGACCGCTCAGCGGATCCTCACGCAGCGCGTTCTTCACCAGCGCCGACAACCCATCGAAAGACTTCCGCATGTCCGTGGAGCGGGCATACAGCCACACCCGCACCCGGGATTCGGGAAAGAACATGCCGGCTACTTCAGCCGCAGCACGATCCCGCCTCCGAGGTCCAGTTCCGCCCGCCAGTCCCCGGGGTCCGAGGTCAATCCGGGCAATGGCGGCAGTTCGATCAGCGGACCGGCATGACTGTCATCCGGCGTTTCGGTGCGAAGCCTCTTGCGCCAGCGGCAGAAGTTGCTGAGGGTCAGGCCACGCTCGGCGCAGAAGGTCCGTTGCGTGGTGTCACTGGCCTCGAATTCCGACAGCAGGCGGGACCACTCCGTGCGGCTGCGGTGGATGCGCTTGCGGCGTTGCGATTGTGCCATCGTGGGTCTCCGGGTTCATGAAAGGGAGACGCACAATATCCACGGGGGATGACGGGCGAAAGAACGCCGTCGAATGATCGCTAACGCGGCAAGGCTGTTGGGCGCCCTGGCCGAACACGAGATCGCCGAGCGCGCACGGCGCCGGTTCGAACGCCATCTCGCCGAGGCCAAACTGCCCCCGGGGAAAACCCTCGACAACTTCGACTTCCATGTCGTGCCCATGGTCCCCAAAGCCCATGTCAACGCCCTGGTGGCCGGCGACCGATGGATCGACCAGGGCGCCAACTTGATCCTGATCGGCCCCCCAGGTGGCGGCAAGAGTCACTTGGCGTCCGCCATCGGACTGGCCCTCATCGAAAACGGCTTCCGGGTCCTGTACACCCGAACCACCGATCTCGTACAGCGCCTCCAGGTCGCACGGCGCGAACTGGCCCTCGAGGCCGCTATCCGCAAACTCGACAAGTACCACCTCCTCATCCTCGACGACCTGGCCTATGTCCGAAAGGACCAGACCGAAACCAGCGCCCTGTTCGAGCTCATCAGCGCACGCTATGAGTGCCGGTCCCTGCTCATCACCGCTAACCAGCCGTTCGGGCAATGGGACACCATCTTCCCAGAGCAGGCCATGACCCTCGCCGCCATCGACCGGCTGGTGCATCGCGCCACCATCTTCGAACTCAATGTCGAAAGCTATCGCCGCCGGGCCGCCGTCGAGAGCAAACGTCGCCGCGGACGGGAAGCGTCACGCGCAACGCCGGCCAACACCCCGGTCAATCCAGCACCGGAGGTCCTGGCTGGACCCGATCGGGAGCCGGAAAAAGCCCAATGAGAAAACACAGGAACATGAGTGCAACAAGGCAGCCGCATTGGCCAGCCGCATTGGCCATTGCCACGGCCACCTCCTTCAGGGCATCATCTCATCTGTCGCGACACTTTCTCATCCTGATTGTCGCGCTACAAGGGAGCCAGATGTCGATCCTACAAGATATTCTTAAGTGGTCTAACAGTCTGCCAGCATGGCAGAGTGATGCAATCGGGCGGTTATTTGAGAAAGAGGAGCTCTCAATAGAAGATCTGAATGACCTGTATGCGCTACTTAAGGATGAACATGGCCTTGAGGACCCGAAGGGCAGGAAAGCTATTAGGCTCAGTGCAGATCAGATTCCGGTAAGCGCGACTTCAAGTACCCAGATTGAGCTAATTGCGATGAAAGATCTTCGCAACGTAAATTGTATTGCTCCTGACCAGCGACTTCCATTTTCACCCCGAGGCCTAACTCTTATCTATGGAGACAATGGGTCAGGTAAATCCGGATACTCAAGGGTCCTGAAGAGAGCTTGTCGGGCTCGTGATCAAAGAGAGCCAATTCACCCTAATGCATTTTTACAACCTGGAAAAGCAGGTAGGGCGGAGGCGACATTTGAAGTCGTTATAAACAAATCTTCCAAAGAACTGGCCTGGAAGGATGGCAAGGTGGCGCCTGAAACGCTATCAGCATTTGCTGTGTTTGACTCGCGTTGTGCAAGAAGCTATCTGGACAGTGAAGGCGATTATGCTTATGTGCCATATGGTTTGGATATTTTGGAAGGACTAGCGGATCTCTGCAAGAAGATGAAGGTTATGATTGATACAGAGTATACGCAATCTACTGTCGATGACACCGCGTATAAAGATCTGGTCGGGGATACCAAAGTCGGTAAACTTGTTTCTGCTTTATCGGCGAAAACTAACCTGGAACAGGTGATTGCACTTGCCACTATTACCGAGGTAGAGAAAGCACGTAACACGGAGCTCGAGAAGAGCCTCAAAGAAGATATTCCCAAGGAAAAGGCTGCTCAACTTCGATTATGCGCTCGCCGAATTGCGAAGGTCGTAAAGAGCGCGACAGAGAACCCATTGATTGTGGATGATGCAGCATACGAGAAACTACGAAAGCTGGTGGTGACAAACGACATTGCGCAAGAAGCAGCACAGCTGGCGGCGAAAAAGTTCAAAGATGAAGGTGGGCTTCTTCCGGGTACCGGAAGTAAAGCATGGAAGGACCTCTTTGGGGCAGCACGCCGGTTCGCGGTAGAAGCATATCAGGAAAAAACATTTCCAGCCCTGGGCCCTGATTCTCAATGTCCTTTGTGTCAACAACCTTTGAATGAAGGGGCTGATCGTTTGCTTCGATTCGAAGAGTTTGTCCAGCAAGAGGCGGAAAAGAAAGCAGAGGACAGCAATAAGGCGCTATCAGACGAGTACAACGTGTTTGCCGAGCAAGATGTGTCGCTTGATATTGATGATGAGCTCTATACGGAACTGGAAGCAATAGATAAGGATCTGGTCACAGATACACGAAATTTCAACACAAAAATTCTTGCTCGACATGCTGCAATTAAAGAGGCCGTAAGTACCAAAGATTGGGGGCAGGTGCTCGCAATACCAGCCAGTCCCGCTACACGGCTCCAGTTATGGGTCGATAAACTCAATGCAGAGGCAGACACGCTCGACCAGATTGCCGAGGAAGAAGGGCGAGCAAAGGCGAAAAGGGAATTCGCTGAACTTGATGCTCGGATACAGTTAGTCAAAGTAAAAGGAGCTGTACTGACTGCGGTTGAGCGATTAGACCGCCAAGCGAAACTTCAGAGGTGTCAGTTGGCGGTAAAGACAAATACTATTTCCAAGAAAGCGACTGAACTGACCCAAAAGGTGGTATCGAAGGATCTTGAGTCTGCGCTCAACCGAGAGTTCAAGAGCTTGGGTGTGGGGAATCTTCAAGTGTGCTTGGAAAGCCGAACGGAAAAAGGCAAGGCATTTCATAAGCTCAAGTTAGATCTTCCACAAGCTAAGACTCCAGGAGATATTTTGAGCGAAGGAGAACAAAGAGCGATTGCAATTGGGTCGTTTTTAGCGGAGGCCAATATTGGTGAGAGTTCAAATGGTGTGGTGTTTGACGATCCGGTTTCATCCCTGGATCACAAACGTCGCGAACGTATTGCCAAGCGTTTAGCGCAGGAAGCGTGCAAAAGGCAGATTATTATTTTCACCCATGATCTCTATTTTCTCAACTTGTTAATACATGAAGCAGAGAAAGTAGGAGTTCCTGTCGAGAAGCAAAGTCTAATACGTCGTCCTGAGGGATTCGGCGTTGCTGACCCGGAATTACCTTTTGAGGGGATGAATACCAAGGCACGTGTAGGTTACTTGCGAAACAAACAACAGCAAATCAACAAGATCTATAATTCAGGTGATGAGCCTGAGCACCGGAAGCAGACGGCAGATGCGTATCGACAGCTACGCATCGCATGGGAGCGAGCTATTGAGGAAGTACTTTTGCGAGGTGTGGTGCTTAGGTTTCGAAATGGTATTGAAACTCAGCGCTTGGCTGGTGTGGTGGTAGAAGATCGAGACTATGCCACCGTGGATCAATGGATGTCGAAGTGTTCTAACTACGCACACGACCAAGCGCTTCTTGGTGGTGTAGAGGTTCCCGATCCTGACGAACTTTTAGCTGATATTAATGCATTGGAGGAATGGCGAAAACAAATCGAAAGGCGTGGCGAGGCTACTCAGAAACAACGAAAGTCAGCTAGTACTCCAGCAATTCCCGCTACCCACCGGAATGCAGCGCTGAAGGGGGTTTCGGCGGGTCTGGAAAAAAGTTCTTCGTAAACTTTACGTTGTGAAACAGCATCATGTCGGCGTTTCTTTGAGTGTCGGATGATGAATCATGTCCAAGCCTTCCTTTCGCAAGACATTGAGCGCGCCGGGGTTGCTTCGCCTCGTGCGCAGGAGTTTCTCTCGCATCGACGACCCCATCGCCGGGCGGGGATTGAACCTCACCGACTGCCCTGATGTCGGGGCTGGCGGTGTTCGGGTTGAAGTACCCGTCGCTGTTGAGCTTCGAGCGCGACGCGCGCCAGACCGAGGCGATTCGCGCGAACCTGAAGAGTTTGTACGGGGTGCGGCGCGCGCCCTCGGACACGCGCCTGCGCGAGCGGCTGGACGAGGTGGACCCGCGGTCGGTGCGCGGCGCGTTCCAGGCGGTGTTCGCCGCGTTGCAGCGGGGCAAGGGCCTGGAGGGGTTCGACTGGATGGGTCATGCCCTTTTGGGCGTGGACGGCACGGGGTATTTCTCCTCCTCCCGCGTGCATTGCGGCAACTGCTGCGAGAGGCATCATCGCGACGGGCGCACCACCTATTATCATCAAATGCTGGGCGCGGTGCTGGTGCATCCGGCGTATCGGGATGTTTCCCCTCGCGCCCGAGCCGATCGTCAAGGCCGACGGGCGGAAGAAGAACGACTGCGAACGCAACGCCGCGAAGCGGTTGTTGGCTGACGTGCGCCGGGAGCATCCGCACCTGCGGTTGATTGTGGTGGCCGACGCGCTGGCGTCCAACGGCCCGCCCATCGAGCTGCTCAAGCAGTTGGGCATGCGATTCATCCTGGGCGTCAAGCCGGGCGATCACGGATTCCTGTTCCAGTGGGTGGACACCGCGCCGGGCGTCCGGAGCTTCGAGACGAGTGCGCCCGCAACATGCGGAAGCTTCTCTGTCCAGTCCAGACAGCGCGGACAGAGTAGGCGTTTCTTTGACCTCACTTCGTCCAGATCAACGCCGATTTCCCGATAGACCGGATGATCGCTATCTGGAAGACGAAAGCTGTCCTGCTCCAGCGTCAACGCTCCCATGTCCACCAGAACCCGAGAAATCTCCACCCCCAGTTCCCCTGCCAGGTGGTCATAACAGAACCGGACTTTTTTCAACTCCGGTTTCACGTTCCGACGAGGAATCCGGCCACCATTAACCGGAACAGCCGATGAGATCTGTTCGATCAGGGAAGCCACTTCTTCGCTGCTCAGTTCATAGTAGTGAAAACGCCCGCATTTCCGCCTGTACAGCAGGCCTGCATTCACCAGTTCGTTGAGATGACTCGTGGCGGTCTGGTTGGTCACGTCGGCATGCCAGGCAAGTTCACTTGCCGACAGGGCCCTGCCCCCATCAGCGCTTGGAGCATCGCCACCCGGCTCCTGTGGCCGATGGCCCGCCCGAATTCCGCCAGGTTCATATCTTCCGCCCTCTCACTCACTGTATTCAGGCTGCAGACATGTGCGCCAGCAATGCCGTGGATGTCTTCTTTCATCGCATCAGAATCCGCATTCACCAGTTTTCAATTGAATCCGACCCCTCTCCGGCGACTCCGTGTATTTGATCCTTGTTCTCCCGCTTCCAGTACCGGTGCGGACTATTCGGACTCTTGTTCGGCCCGGAAAGATATCCCCATGTCTCGACAACGGATATCGTCGGCTCCTCGTGCACGTGATGCCATGCGATGCTATGGACCGCTTTTTCCAGCAGATCCAGGTCATGCGGGATCACCAAGACGATTTCCGTGGATGGAACCTCGCGCACGACATCCTCCGCCCCGCCGTGGGCGCCGGCCTCATTCCTGAACCGGGTCTTGCCGGAACTCCGAATGAACATGCAATCGCTGTATGCACCTTGCACCAGATCGATCTTTTCCTGGATCGCCGAAACCAGTTCGCCAAGAGAAGCCTCGGGTGTCTGAATCGTGATCTCCCACTTCCTTTCAAGGGAAAAATTCGGGCATCTGATCAGTTGGTCATGCTGCGGCATATTCGCGTGCCCTGTCTGCTTTGCTTTCCCTGCATGCATGGTGCTGATGCCAGAATACGCTCTGAAACACCCACCTCGAGTTCCTCATCTGCTGGAAGTAGAGATTGTATCCGGAATCGTCCACGCATTCCGTCAGCTCGTTCTTGCGCGGCAGGGAATGCATGACCTTTCCCTGGAATCCCCGCCTGTCGAGGATGTCCAGGGTCAACCGGTACTCCTCGGGGGCCCATGCCTCGGAGTCCTCGTCCATACCGTTGTGGTAGATTACTTCGAATTCCGACCAGTCCTTCAGTGTCGCCGGGGAAACGCGCCGGCACTGTTCCTTGATGATTTTCTCGAGATCGGAATTGTCCACCCTGGACGGCGGACTCATCACCGTCACCTCGTGCCCGGCACGGAGGAACCTCTTCCTTCATGCGCCCGTCGCCAGGTTTTCCGCCTTCTTGCCGGAACTTGCAATGTAGATGACTGCGGCGATGAGAATCACCGCTCCACCGATCAGTACCGAAAGGTTCATTCCTTCTCCGAACAGCATCCACGCCCATACCGGCGCCAGCGGAATCTCGGTCAGGCCGACCAGGGCAGCGACCAACGCGGATACGCGCTTCACACCGAACAGGTACACGCCGAATCCCACGCCGACGTTCACGAAACCGTAGAGAAACAACCAGAGATAGTCGGCAGTAATGGTGGTTCCGAAAGTCGCAAAGGGGGCAGTAGCCAATGCACCCAGGAAGGCGGAAAGATACGTTGCCTTGGTGCTGTCGGCATCCGGAAAGAACTTCGCAGCGACGGTCAGCCATGAACAACGTCATCCCGAAGGCCAGCAGGATGCCGAGAAAGTCCGACGGCAGGCTGCTCCCGGACGCCATGACGGCCACCCCTACGGCCGACAACACGCAGCAGCCGAGCGACACGGCATCCGCCCGTGCTCCCAGGAAAGCCAGGGAGAGCATGAAGGTCACCAGCGGCATGGTGCCGTAGACGAAGGCCACGTTCGCGATCGAGGTGTGGAAGAACGCGGAAATGAAGCAGATCATTCCCGCCGTGGACAGGGTCGCGATCACCGTCTCGCCCCTGCTGAAGGTGAAGGCTGCACGGATATCCGCGGATCTCTGTACGGCCATCGCGATCCCGAGCACGCAGAGTCCGCCGAACAACGATCTCCAGAACAGGGTCGTCGGAATGTCCGTGGTGACGACACGGGTGAACAACCCGGCTGTGCTCCATGAGACCGCGGCTATCAGCACGAGCAGAATACCCACTCCGTTTGATCTTGACATTTTCATTTCTTAGATCACCTGGTTCTGTGATGCGATTGACAGCGGACTGAGGACAGCGGCCTGGAAATGTATTCCGCAATCTCTTTCAATCCAACTGGAATCGTTTCGATATCTGTCGAATCATTTCCTGACCAGGTTTCGATTCAGTTTGTGCCGGGTGTGGCATATTCCGCAGCCGACTACGGCGAGGAATCTGGTGGGGATTCAGAGTGATTGTCCATGTACAACCGCGCCGCAGCATCCGGCCTTATTGAAGCAACCGGATGATGAGATTTGTCGTGTTTCCACATTGCCCCACTCGGCCGGAAGGCGCCGGGCAGGCCCTTGCGTCGGCGAATGGCCTCTGTCCGTATCCCCCGGAGTCGAGATTGACGCCATTTTCGGCCGGAATGGGTGCCAGGGGTGCTGATTTTTTCCGCCGCCGCCGCTATCCCTCCATTCGGGCTACGCCCTCATCCCGGGATTGCAGCGAGGGATGTAAATTTTCACCCATATGGGGCCATTGCGTTTTCACCTAATTGACGCGGAGCCACTTCGTTTTCACCTAAAGGGGCCATTGCGTTTTCACCTAATGGAGCCACCTGAGGGGTAAGCCACCACCGGTCTCGAGCTTCTGATGACCGGTATCCTCGTTGATTTTTTTGCGAGGGTGCCATGAGCAATCGAAGGTTCGAGATGTTTGAGATTCGTACAGTCCTGGTGCGGTTGCGCCGGGGAGATTCCGACCGGGCCATCTCCAGGGCCGGTCTGATGGGACGCAACAAGCTGCGCCGGTTCCGGGTGCTGGCCGATCGGCACGGATGGCTCGATCCGGCCAATCCGCTGCCGGATCATGACGAGATCCGCCAGGTGGTGGGCCGGGTGTCGGAATCGGCCTCACACTGGTCACACAACTCATCTGGCCCTCCACTCGCGCCAACTAGCTCAACCATAACTACGCGGAGTGCGCTAACTACCCTTGTGACTTCATCCAGCCGAAAGGCGAATGTTCCCGCCGGCATAGCCTTCTCATCAGCCAACGCCTCCGGCAACGCTGAGACACGCACCGCTTCGCGCATTGGATAGACCTGCTTGAACCAGTGCTCGGCCTCAAGCAGTTGGGCATGATCATTCTTGTAGAGCGGGTTGTCCTCGTTTTTTTCGTTCTTCGCCTCAATCACGAAATCGAACGCTGCGTCTGTCCGCCAAAGCACGTCAGGTCCAACCCTGTAAACCTTCTCCGGTCGCTCGACTTCGAACCTAAGATAGGTGCCGAGATCGGCCAAAGCCTCCTCGTACGAGAAGCCGAAGACTCTGGTACGAGATTGCTCATCGCTTCGTCGAAATCGACTAGGAGCGCAGCCCTCCGTTGATACTCCCGCAGACGCTTAACAATCATACTCGCCTGCTTCCCTGGAGCGGGCCGTGATTCGTATTCCGGGCGCCTGAGTGGGGGGCTGTGGTTGTTGTTTTCCGAAAACGCCATCGTTTGAAGCTTCTGCCCCTTCGCCCAATCCCCCATCTGATAGGCGATCCGCACCGCCGATGCGGCCAACCAGGCCCGGCGCTGAACATCGTCGGCCAGTGCCGCATCGTCGATCAGTGCTTCCAGCACCGCAAGTGCCCTCTCGTTTTGGCCGAGCCGCTGGAACAGGAACGCCTTACGCTCGACCGCGGCCACCTTAATCAGAAGTTCGTTCACTGAAGGGGCGTGGCCGCTTCGGCCAACTCAGACGCGTAGTAAGCGACCCAGTCCGGATCACGCTTGAGGCATTTTTGGATCGTCTCCCACACTTCACTCGAAGTCGTGACCACCTCGCTGACCTCCTGGCCGATACCCACTTCCCTCCGAACACTCAGCGTTCGGGACTTCCACCGCTGATATCCTCGTAATAGACCAATGCGGGCAGATTTCTGCGCTGATGGACAATTCGGATGATCACCGGCTTATCATCAGCAGCGGTTATCCGCGAAAAAAATATTACGTGCCGTCCGTAATTCACCGAGCGAAGTCCTGTCGCGAACAGACTTCGATCACGTCCACCATCAGGATCCGCCAAGATTCCCTCGAAAGCCTGCACCAGGCCCCCGTAGTACTTCAGCCACTGGTTACGGCCCCACGTCTCAATCGTGAATTCGCGAATTTCATCCAGATCCCGCCGTGCGAACCTGGACAGCCGAATCGTCATGTTGTCACGATGGCCCTGTTCCGGCATCCGGCTCGTAAGCCTGAGGATCGAAGACCTCGAACCCTCCTGCCTCCACTTCCCGCAAGGCCTCTTCGAGATCCGCTTTCAATGCATAGAACTGTCGTGCATGGTCCCTCTCCATGAGCAGTCTCATGCCTGCACGCACGACTTCGCTCAGATTGGCATACGACCCCGACCTGATCTGGCCCCGAATATAATTCTCCATCTGTTCGGTAAGGTGTACGTTTGGCATGGGATCACCTGGAAATGTCTGATAATGGCAGATACCGACATTATATCTCCAATCAATTCCGCCTTGTCCACACGAATCGGAACCCGGAAATCCCTATACCCTTACCATCAATTCAGCCAGCTCGAATTCTATAATCCCAGGTCGCGATTAGTGCTTTTCGGCCCTCTTTCCACCTCCCGGTCTTTCAATGGAGCACCTCCTCCCCCGAGCACCGCGGACCTGTCTTCATCCTTCCCGATCTCCGGGACCGCCCCTCGTCCCTTTTCCTGCCCCGGCTTCTCCGGCCCGACCGCCTCCAGCGCCTCCGCGAGATCCGTGAGGTCGGTCTTCAGCAGATGCTCCACCAGCACATGATTTTTCCGGCCCCCCTTCTCCCACAGCACCCCTGCGCCGTTGGAGAACAGCTGCCTTGCGGCGGTCACCCAGAACGGATCGACGGTATCCTTCTGCTGGGGGATCAGGGCCGCGGCCATCATGTCGAAGTCCCTCGGCCCCCGGGCTTCGAGGAAGGGCGACCAGCGGGGAGCGCGGGCATCCAGGGGATTGAGGAGAACGTCCCGTTCAGGATCGAAGAAGGATCTTGTATAGCTGCCCATCTTGTCGTAGATCACTCAGCGTTCCCCTCGCGCACGGATCTGGGCGACCAGTTCGGAGATGAGCACCGTCTTGCCCGACCCCGTGGTCCCCGAGACGATGGTGTGCTGGGTCTCGGTCCCAGACGACCGTATCGCCCGAGGGGACAGACAGCGCATCCACATTTCGTTTGGTCAGCCAGATGGAGGATCGTTTCGTCATTTCAGGTCAACTGTACGGGTAGAATAGACATGGACACCACGGCACGCATGATGAAACATGAAGAGATACGACAAACCCGAAAAGACATCCTGCTGCAACCGCACAAGAGTAACCGGGAGCGAACTCCTGATCGCAAAACTATCCATACAATGAGTCATGAAATCTGCACTCACCTCCCGTTGACCGAAGAATTACGACCAGCAGCGAATAGCGGAATTTGGAATGGGACGAAGCTACCGAACAATCGTCCCGCGACCGACTGAGGGTAATTCGGGAGGCGCGGCTGTCTGGGCAAGGCAGCAGGGCTTGCGACAGAACAAATATCATGTAACCAATACAATGTATTATGAATATTCTCAAGGTTCCGTCCTGACATGCACACTCTTGGATATCATGCGTGAATCCGAGTCGTTCCACCACTGGCCGGAGCTCGCGTGAATCAGGATCATGGCACTCGACAAACCCTACAAGGACATACCCGGCACCGTCATATTCGATGCCGAGCAATCACGCAAGGGCTACTGGCTGAACCAGTTCTGCATGTCGCTCATGCAGCCGCAGAACCGGGAACGCTTCAGATCCGACGAGCGCGCCTGCCTCGATGAATGGGACATGACCGAGGATCAGAAGCAGGCGGTCCTGGACCGGGACCTGAACCGCTGCGTGGAACTCGGGGGCAATATCTACTTCCTTGCCAAGATCGGCGCCACCGATGGAAAGAGTTTCCAGCAGATGGCTGGCAGCATGACCGGAATGACCGAGGCCGAATACCGAGACATGATGCTGTCGGGCGGCCGCTCTCCGGACGGCAACCGCTATCGGCACGAGTGGGAGGACAGCTGATGGCCCGGGTCACCGCCAGTGTCTACACCTCCCACGTTCCCGCCATCGGTGCGGCCATGGATCTCGGCAAGGACCATGAACCCTACTGGCGGAAACTCTTCGACGGCTATGCATACTCCCGCCAGTGGATAAGAGAGAACACGCCGGATGTCATCATTCTGGTCTACAACGACCATGCCAATACCTTCAGCCTGTCCATGATTCCCACCTTCGCCATCGGCACCGCGTCCCGCTACCCCATCGCCGACGAAGGATGGGGGCCGAGGCCGGTGCCCGGGGTGGTCGGGGATGCGGGATTCGCCGCCCACATCACACAGTCCGTGATTCAGGACGACTTCGATCTCACCATTGTCAACGAGATGGCCCTGGACCATGGGCTCACGGTTCCGCTATCGCTGATGTTCGGCAAGGTGGACGCCTGGCCCTGCCGCATCATCCCCTTCGCGGTCAACGTGCTGCAGTACCCGGTGCCTTCCGGAACACGCTGTTACGAGCTCGGCAAGGCCATCCGCAAGGCCGTGGAGTCCTACGACGAGCCGCTCGATGTGCAGATCTGGGGCACCGGTGGCATGAGCCACCAGCTCCAGGGCCCGCGGGCCGGGCTGATCAACCGCGAATGGGACAATGCATTTCTCGACCGTCTGGTTCACGAGCCGGCGGCCCTGGCCGAAACACCACATGTCGACTACGTGCGCGAAGCGGGCTCCGAGGGTATTGAGCTCGTGATGTGGTTCATCGCCCGCGGCACCATGAACGATGCCGCCGGCGGAACGCCGCCGACAGTGGTCCACCGTTTCTATCACGTCCCGGCCTCCAACACGGCCGTGGGACACCTGATCCTGGAGAATTGCTCATGAATGACACGATCAAGGTCGCGCTGGCCGGGGCCGGTGCATTCGGCATCAAGCACCTGGACGGCATCCGGAACATTGATGGTGTGGAAGTGGTATCCCTAGTGGGGCGGGTATCGGACAAGACCCTGCCGGTGGCGGAAAGATACGGGATCGGTCATGTAACCACCGACCTGGCAGAGAGCCTGGCATTACCGGGGCTGGATGCCGTGATTCTCTGCACCCCCACCCAGATGCATGCCGCCCAGGCCATCCAGTGCCTGGAGGCGGGCAAGCATGTCGAGGTCGAAATTCCGCTCGCGGACAGCCTCGCCGATGCCCGGGAGGTGGTCCGCATCCGGGAGGAGTCGGGCCTTGTCGCGATGTGCGGCCATACCCGGCGGTTCAATCCGAGCCACCAATGGGTCCGCCGCAGGATCGAGGCGGGGGAGTTCAGCATCCAGCAGATGGACGTGCAGACCTTCTTCTTCCGTCGCACCAACATGAACGCCCTCGGCGAGCCGCGCTCCTGGACCGATCACCTGCTCTGGCATCATGCGGCCCACACCGTGGACCTGTTCCAGCACCAGTGCGGCAGCCCGGTCGTACAGGCCAACGCCGTCCAGGGGCCGATCCACCCCGAACTCGGCATCGCCATGGACATGAGCATCCAGATGAAGGCGGAAAGCGGCGCCATCTGCACCCTGTCCCTGTCATTCAACAACGATGGGCCCCTCGGGACATTTTTCCGCTACATCGGGGATTCTGGCACCTATATCGCCCGTTACGACGACCTGGTGGACGGGCGGGAGAATCCCATCGACGTGAGCCGGGTGGACGTCTCGATGAACGGTATCGAATTGCAGGACCGCGAATTCTTCGCGGCCATCCGCGAAGGACGGGAACCCAATGCCAGCGTGGGACAGGTGTTGCCGTGCTACCAGGTACTGCATAACCTGGAGCGGCAGTTGGCTGCATAGGCGGGAAGACCAAGGGGCAATGGCGAGCACACGCACACAGGTGGGGATCATCGGGTCCGGCCCGTCCGGACTGCTCCTCTCCCAGCTGCTCGACCTGAACGGAATCGGTAACGTGGTCCTGGAAAGGCATTCCCGGCAATACGTCCTCGGTCGCATCCGCGCCGGTGTCCTGGAACGGGGCATGGTGGAACTCATGCGCCAGGCCGGGGTGCGTGAGCGTCTGGACCGGGAGGGCATGGTGCACCATGGATTCAACATTGCCTTCAACAACGGGATACACCGCATCGATCTCAGGGAACTGACCGGCGGTTCGGTCATGATCTATGGACAGACGGAGGTCACACGCGACCTGATGGACGCAAGGGATGCCGCCGGCGGACGGCTGGTCTATGAAGCAGAGAATGTACGCATCGATGGCCTGGAGGACGACGGGGCGCTCCTGCATTACCGCAAGAACGGCGAGGAGCACTCCCTCGAATGCGACTTCGTCGCGGGCTGCGACGGCTATTACGGCCCCAGCCGGAGGGCCATTCCCGACACGGTGCTGAGGGTGTACGAGCGCGTCTATCCCTTCGGCTGGATGGGTCTCCTGTCCCAGACACCGCCCGTGCACGATGAGATCGTGTATGTCAGGCATCCCCGCGGGTTCGCGCTTTGCAGCATGCGCTCCGCCAGCCTCAGCCGTTACTATGTCCAGTGCTCCCTGGACGACAAGGTGGCGGACTGGCCGGATGACCGTTTCTGGGAAGAGCTCAGGCGGCGTCTGCCCGATTCCCTGTCCAACGCCCTCGTCACCGGCCCTTCCATCGAGAAGAGCATCGCTCCCCTGAGGAGCTTCGTTGCCGAACCGATGAGGCACAAGCGCCTGTTCCTGGCCGGGGATGCGGGTCACATCGTCCCGCCGACCGGCGCCAAGGGACTCAACCTGGCCGCCTCGGACATCCACTATCTTTCACGCGCATTCATTGCCTGGTACCACGACAGCAATTCCGCATTTCTGGACGACTACTCCGAACAGTGCCTGCGCCGGGTCTGGAAGGCCGAACGGTTCTCCTGGTGGATGACCGGCCTCCTGCACGCCTTTCCGGAAAACGATCCTTTCGATCATCGGATGCAGGATGCGGAACTCGACTATGTATTCAGCTCACAGGCCATGATGACCACCGTGGCGGAGAATTACGTCGGAATTCCCTATTGACCGCACACGATGAACAGCAGGACCGCATCAGGCACCCCGGGCCTGGCCATTTCTGGCCAGACCGGCTGCCGTCCCCGTTCCGAGAGCCCGCCGAATACCGGAAATAAGCCATGAAAACAGTTGCCGTCAGAAACATCGAGCGCGCCGAAGCCGACATCGTCCAGGGGCTCGCGGAACTTGGCGTTGCCACCGTGCACGAGGCCGCCGGACGCACCGGCCTGCTGAAGCCCTGCATACGCCCGGTCTATCCCGGCGCCCGCATCGCCGGCAGTGCGATCACCATCCTGACCCAGCCCGGCGACAACTGGATGATCCACGTCGCCATCGAATTGTGCCTGCCCGGGGACCTCCTGGTAGTGGCCTGTACGGCGGACAACACCGACGGCATGTTCGGCGACCTTTTGGCCACGTCGGCCAGGGCGCACGGCGTGGTGGGCATCGTCACTGATACCGGCGTCCGTGATGTGCGCGACCTGGAAGCCATGGACTTCCCCGCCTGGGCCCGGGCGATCTCCGCCAGGGGCACCGTGAAGAACACCCTGGGCTGTGTCAACGTTCCGGTGGTTTGCGCCGGCCAGCTTGTCGCCCCGGGTGATGTGGTGGTGGCTGACGATGACGGGGTCGTCGTCGTGCCCCGCGCCCGGGCCGGGGAGGTACTGGCCGCGGGACGCCGACGCGAAGACAGCGAGGCGGAAACGCGCAGGCAACTTGCCGAGGGAGTCCCGGGACTGGACATCTACCGGATGCGTCCGGGGCTCGAGGCCGGGGGCCTGGTCTACCTCGACAGCCCAGACGACCTGGAGCGGAGCCGGTGAGCCGGGCCATCCCCTGCACCCTGATCCGGGGGGGCACTTCCAAGGGGGCCTATTTCGTCGCCGGCGACCTCCCGACGGCGGCCGCGGAACGTGACGAGCTGCTTCTGAGAATCATGGGATCGCCGGACCCGCGCCAGATCGACGGTATCGGCGGCGGCGATCCCCTGACCAGCAAGGTCGCGGTGGTCTCGCGTTCGGACCGCTGCGGTGTGGACATCGACTACCTTTTCCTGCAGGTTTCCGTCGACCGGGCTATCGTCGCTGATCAGCAGAACTGCGGCAACATCCTCGCCGGAGTGGCCCAGTTCGCCTTGGAGAAGGGACTTGCCCGGGCCAGTGGTGACCGTACCGTACTCACCGTCTACATGGTGAACAGCGACCAGGTTGCCGAGGTCACCGTGGAAACCCCGGACGGCGCGGTCACCTACGAGGGCAATGCGTGCATCGACGGAGTGCCCGGCACCGCGGCGCCCGTCCTGCAGAACTTCCCGGGAGCAGCCGGATCAACCTGCGGGGCCCTTCTCCCCACCGGCCACGCCGTCGATTCCTTCGACGGCGTGGAGGTGACCTGCATTGACAACGGCATGCCCGTGGTCGTGCTGCCCGCGGCAGCGCTCGGCATCATCGGTTACGAGTCCCGTGACGAGCTGGATGCCAACGGTCCACTCAAGGAGAAGCTGGAATCCATCCGGCTCCAGGCGGGCCCACGGATGAATCTTGGCGACGTGCGGGAACAATCGGTTCCCAAGATGACGCTGGTGGCGCCGCCGGGACAGGGAGGCGCGATCAGCAGCCGGACCTTCATACCGCATCGGTGCCATGCATCCATCGGGGTGCTGGGCGCTCTCAGCGTTGCCACGGCCTGCATGCTTGCCGACGGACCGGCCGCCCGCGCCGCCCGGCTGCCGGCGGCCGCCGGGGACGCCGACATTGCCGTACCGGTGGAACACCCCGCCGGCCAGACCAGTGTGGTGATGCGGGTAAGGCAGGCGGACGGCGGGATCAGCGTCGAGCGCGCCGCCATTCTGCGTACCGCACGGAAACTCTTCGAGGGCCTGGTATTCGGGTGATCCGGACCATGAATCTGAACGTCCGGACTCTGGAAGTCCGGAAAAGAGAACAGAGCGTGGGAGAGTGATTGTCCCACCATGCCAATGGGTGACTACCCAGGAGAGGAAATACCGATGCCATGCCCGGATCGCTGTCAGGGAACCGATCATGTCTCCCTATCATGGATACATATAGAACCCTCTGCATCGTGCCGACGCCAGAGGTCCGAGCGGTGTTCGAGGCGATCCGCGAGTTCGGTGGCGCTACCTGATCAGTAGCCCTCCGGTAGAGCGTTTAGTCTTATTTCCAAGTCAGTGATGGATTGAAGGATCTTATTGAATGTTGGTGGTTCACCCAAAATCATACCCTGCATGGCAGCATAATCTCTGGTCAGGTAAGTCGCCAGCGCACCTTGCGGCATCAGATGGATTGAGCCTGGACAAGCTTCTTCTAGCTTCATCCATCCTCTACGGAAAAATACTAGGGCATGGTCGCGGACATTATTGAGCAGAGCCAGGTTTTCCAATGCACGATCGGCGATATCAGTCTGCGCCATCATGCCGATATCGTAGTAGTGTCGTGATAGGCGCTGACGATCATTAGGCAGGCGCCCCTGATCGCGATAACCGCAATACCAGCCATGAAGGATAAGTATTTTTTCGAGCAATGTACGCTCAGGTGCCAGTGTCTGTATCCTGTTAATCGTTAGACTAACTTCGCCCAGATCTTCCTAGATGTAGGGCATCACGGTTTGGAAAGTATGTGGATTCCAGGCTGATCGTGCTCCCCCTTCTATTTTAACTCTGGGTTCCACATAGGCATCAGATTCTGACGGATAGAGACTAGGGTATTGGACGAGCAAGGTTGAACGATCGGCATCTTCTTCGTCCTCGACAATTCTGCACTGGTCGAAAAGTTCTGAGAGACAAGCGGTCAAATCCGTGCATATGTAATGGCTTGCAGCTTCCTTGAGTTCATTGGTAAGGCGCTCACGCGCCTTGCGGCTAAGGTCCTTACGGGCTGGGTCGCGATCGTTTGTAAAGCCCAGATCATCACGGAATACGACCACATCAATGTCTTCAGAAAACCGGTGGATAGCGTCGAATGCTTTGGATAGTGATGTACCACCCTTGACAATAGTCGCGGATGGTTGCTTGGGAGGCCATGATAAAGAGCATTGAGCACATGGCAGACCCAGAAGTCTTTTTCAATATAGGTTGCAAGTGTATCCAAACGTTCGGCAGCCGCATTGAAGACATCACGGCGTTCTTGATCCGGGAGTGTCAAGAAGGTGCAGAATGCCTCGTTCATGAAGCGATGTGATGGGATGCTGTGATCTCGTGGACAATTGGTGCTGCCCATGCAGGCAGGGTAGACAGTCCATCAGCTAGATCTTGTATCACAGCGCTTGGCAGGCGCTGACTTAACCGGGTAAGCATGCTGCTGTCTGCAGCCAGTGATGGACCGAGCCACATCATAGCACTCACGACGGGGGCTGCCGCATGCTGGGCCCAGCGGATCAAACCGGGCCTGACGTGCTTGAGGTAGATCGTGCGGTCCCCAACCGAGATGGTGCGGGTGCTGCCATCGGTCCAGTAGACGGCCTT
This sequence comes from Candidatus Poriferihabitaceae bacterium, assembly GCA_965213885.1. Classification (GTDB taxonomy): domain Bacteria; phylum Pseudomonadota; class Gammaproteobacteria; order Arenicellales; family Poriferihabitantaceae; genus VYFG01. The sequence goes on along the minus strand of OZ243919.1, from coordinate 98,001 downwards.
GGCGGGCACTGCATTAGTAAGTCCGAGCCGATGTGCCGCAGTGAGGCCGTCGGGCATGACTCGAATGTTGTCCCTCCGGACAATTGCTGCAACGGCGGCATCAAGGTCTACCGGTGCAGGGCGCCCTAAAACTGGACTGATACGGGGCCAGTCATAGAGCCCGCGTCCCACACGCCTTAGCGTCCCACCCCTGTATAGACGTGATAACGACTGGTCCACAGCTGCCCGATTTCCGAGGTCCAGGAAGTCTTTTGCACTGAAAACCCAAGAACCACGACCATGGCCTCGTGTGCGTTTCATAATATTGGAAGATAAAACAGTCATTTAATACATATTTCAACTAGCTATCTGTCAGATAATATATATAGGATATCTGACAAATGCAAACTATTCTAATTATCTTCGGCTAAATCACGCGTTTCCTGGTGCTGCCGGAGGGGTCGGGGGTGGCCAACCTGGCGTCGCGGGCGCTGTCGCGGAGCGTACGGCGGCTGAGCGAGGACTGGGCGGCGCTGCACGGCCATCCGCTGGAGCTCGTGGAGACGTTCGTGGACCCGGCGCGTTTCCGGGGCACGTGCTACGACGCCATCCTGTCCCCCCACTGAGACACCCGGCCCCGCCGCCGCAACCCGACACCTCCCGCAAACGCCGCTGGCGACCTGTCCCGCCGCGTTCCCGCACCCGCCCAACCACCCGCCGGTCGCGCCACGTCGCGTTCCACACCGCGACCCGGCATCCTCGGCGCGCCTTGTCCGTGGAGACGGCGTTGCGCAGCGCCGCTTCGCACGGCGTCGATCCGTAGCGTGAAATCATCCTGGATCAAGGACCTGGGCCAGCGCGTCGGCACGCGGTGGTTACGCCCGCGTCTCCTCCATAGAACAGGAGAAGGAAGGCTTCTCAATCCCCGCCCAGCTCAAGCTGCTGCGAGACTACGCCCTAGCCGAGGGTATCCGCGTCGTCGAGGAGTACGTCGACGTGGAGACTGCCAAGCAGGCCGGCCGCTCCAGCTTTGGCGAGATGGTGGACTATCTTCGCCGGCATCCCGAGACCCACATCATCCTGGTCGAGAAGACCGACCGCCTGTACCGCAACCTGAAGGACTGGGTGACCCTCGACGAGCTGGAGCTGGAGATCCACTTCGCCAAGGAGAACGTGGTCCTCTCCGCCGATTCCCGCTCCTCCAAGAAGTTCATGCACGGCATCAAGGTGCTGATGGCGAAGAACTACATCGACAACCTCTCGGAAGAGACCCGCAAGGGGATGACCGAGAAGGCCGAGCAGGGGATCTGGCCGTCCTATGCGCCGTTCGGCTACCGCAACGTGCTGGGCGAGAACGGCAAGAAGGCCATCGAACCGGACCCGGCGCTGGCGTCCGTGGTTCGGCAAATGTTCGAGTGGCATGTGATGGGGCAATATTCCGTCCGGGACATCGCTCGCAAGGCCCGTGAACACGGCTTGGCATTTCGCAACAGCGGCAACCCGATGCCCCAGAGCAGCGTTCACAAGATGTTGCGCAACCCGATCTACATGGGCGACTTCGACTGGAAGGGACAGCGCTACAACGGGACGCACGAGCCGATCGTCAGCCGAGAGCTGTGGGACAAGGCGCAAGCCCTGCTCAGCGGCCGCTACGTGAACCGCAACAAGAAACCGAAACGCGATTTCGCCTTCACCGGCCTGATTCGCTGCGAGCACTGTGGCTGCTCGATGGTGGCGGAGATCAAGAAGAGCCGCTACGTCTATTACCACTGCAGCCGCGCCAAGGGGAAATGCCCGGAACCCTATACTCGAGAGGAATTCCTGGAGGAACGGTTCGCCGAACTGCTCGACCGCCTGCGTTTCGACGACGAGGTGCTCGTCTGGGTGTCGCAGGCCCTACGTGTCAGCCACGGCGACGAGAAGCAGCACCACGAGGATGCGATCCGCCGGATTCAGGCCGAGTACGATCGCCTGCAGAACCGCATCGACGTCATGTATGTCGACAAGCTGGACGGGCGGATCGCCACCGACTTCTTCGACCGTAAGGCGGCAGAGTGGCACGAAGAACAGTGCAAGTGCCTGGCGCTGATCAGCGAACACCAGGACGCCAACCAGACCTATCTCGACGAGGGCATCCGCCTGCTCGAACTCGCTCAGAAGGCCGGGGCGCTGTTCCGCAAGCAGTCCCCGGCCGAAAAACGCCGGTTGCTCGATTTTGTATTATCGAACTGCACTTGGAAGGGCGGCCAGCTCACGGCTGCATACCGACAACCATTTGATCTGCTTGCAAAAAATGTGATCTCACTGGAAAAAAGCCAGCTGAACGAGCTCAAACAGGCATTTCTGACAATTGGCTCCGCACTCGCTTGCAGAACGCGCCCGGTACGATGGAGCGCTGTATTCGGGAAAATGGACCAATCTGTTTCAAGCACATCATGTCGGCCAACTTGCATCTTGGACTCGACGCGAGTCGCAGTGGGCTTTCCCTGATCGACACTGTGCTCGAAACCGTAAACTCCTGCATTGCCTATCGATACGATTCGGCCGCACAAGGTCAGATGATACTCCTTGACCACAAGGAAGACTTCGAGTGGTCTGATCGCGGAACCGGACGGACAGTAATCACCTCGGCTAATCCATTAGAAAACGCCGGATGACGTTATCCAGGAGTCGGGAGATGTTGTTGTCGCCTCCGTTCGCCAGCAGGCTGCCGCAAAAGGTGATGGAGCCCGTGGCAAACAGCCTGCCCCCGTTTTCCAGTTCCTGATACACCATGTCCGCCCGGATCAGGTCCCGCTCCGGCACGCCCGGCCAGTTGGTGATATGCGTCAGTCTCTCCTCCGGAACCAGGGTGTAATCGTCGTCATGGCCTTCGGAACTGGCGATCACCCTGATTTTCGGGTCCGAACCCAGCTCCGGGTCGAATCGGTCCAGCTCGAATCCCGCCGCCCCGCCACCACACAGTCCGAAGTCGCCCAGGACGTCGTCTTCTATGCCTTCGAAGATGAACGCCACCTCCGGATCCTCGCGGGAGAGCGACGTGCGACGGTAACGGGACCCGAGAAACGTCCCTTGGGCGGAGAAACCCACCCCGCCCAGCAGCTGCGGCGGCCGGCGGTTGCGGCGCCATAACCCGCCGTAGCCGCCATCGAAGGCATGATAGTATTCGCCGGGTTCCGCTGCCCAAGCGCGGATTCCGCCTTCGGCCCGGCGTATCTCGATCACGCCCGGGTCCTCCGGGTGCAGTGCCACCCGCCAGTAGAAGCCGTTGCCGCCGAGATAGATGAAATTTCCCCCCTGACGGCGCCAGTCCGAAAGGGCATCCAGGGATTGCGGCGTATGGTATTCGGGGTGGGTTCCGGTGCACACCGCCGCGTAGCCGTCCAGCGCGGATACGCCCTCCTCGTGCAGTTCCCGGTCGGTGACGACATCGAACCCGAACTCCTGTCGCTCCAGCCAGTACAGCAGATGGGTGTCTGCCTGGTAGTGGCGCAGCCCGGAACAGTCCAGGTTGGGAAACGTGATGTAGCCGGGGCGCATGGTGAACAGGGGCCGTCGATGGCTTGCGTGGCAGATTCCGCTGTCATCCCGGTGTACGTTGTAGGTCGACAGGCCGTATTGCGGTAATGCCGCAGGGTTCCAGGGGTAGCCGCCCTTCCGCACCGCCAGTTCCACCCATTCCCGCGTGAAATCCGGCCGTGCATGATTGCCATAGACCGCATAGGTGAACGTGGAGACCAGCACGCACAGCCGGTTGGCCGGACGGCCCCGAGGCGGCAGGACGAAGAACGGCAGCCAGTCCCTGTGCTCCCCGTCTTCGATTCGCATGGCATAGAAACCGGACGGCAGATCGTCCGGAATGGTAAAGCTGAAATCAGTCTCCCATCCGAAGTCCACGATGTCATCCTCGTGGAAATGGATGGCGGCGTAGTGGGAGGGCCGGTGCCGCCAGTTCATCTCGCTGCCGTCCCAGCAGGACCCGGTCATGGCCCGGGCGGGATGGTTGACCAGCCGGCCGTGGTGCTTGCCTGGCCCGGTATCGATGATGCGGGTGGATGAGATTTCACGGGAAAAATCCCATGCTGCCAGCACCCCGGACTCATCCGAGCGGATTGCCGGGACCTCTATCTTGCCGTTGAAATGATGCACGGCTCCACGGTCCCACCCCGCGGCAATGAGGCAACGGACGCGGGCGGGCGGTGCCAAACCCCGCCAGGTGCCCCGGCCCGCAGCCTCGTGCCCCGTTTCGACGTCGGTAACCTCCACGCCGCATTCCCCGGTACCGGTATCCAGCCACGCCTCGACCCGGTACCAGTGCCGCCGCCGCAAAGGCAGGTCCACCGCCGCGGCAATCTCCCCGCCGGCCCTGAAGACGACGCGGTCCGCTCCCGCGATTTCCATCGCGACAAACGGCGCCATGGAGGGTTCCTGCCCCACCAGCGCCATGATCGACTGGCGTTTTTGTGCCGCGAGAAGAAAGGGCGAGAAGATCGCCGACAGCCGGAAAATGTCGGTCCGGTCCGGCAACCCGATGCCGTCAGCTACACCGAAGGAACCCGGCCGGAATGGCTGTTCCCTCGCGGGGAAAGGCCCACCGAGTTCCACCGGCAGGACTTTCTCGACCATCCCCGGTCCGGCCGGGTTGGGGTCCGCACAGAGCACCCGCACCAGGGTCGCCTGCCAGGAATGCCCGCCCAGGCTGCTGACCTTGAATTCGATGGTCTCTCCGGGCCTGCCGGAAAGGGGGTCGGCATAACCGGTCAGCGGCACCGCGTCGGAACTCATCGGGTCCCCGTCCGCTTCGTTGCCGGATCGGGGCTCAGCCGGATGGCTTTCGCTTGAAGAAATTGCGGACCCTGGAGAAGAATCCCACGTCCCCTTCCTGCCGACGCTTGCTGCCGTCAGTGTACCTGCCCCCGGCAAACCGCGCATCCTCGGTCAGGTAGACGCTGTCCGGGAAATTGAGCGCCAGCACACGCCTGGAGTCATCGGCCAGATCAGGCAGTCCCATGATGTGATAGCTCGACACCATCAGCCCCAGGGCTTCTTCCACGGACGGGGTGTCCGGATACTCCTCCACCACGGTCTTGGCACGGTTGACCGCGGCCACATGGGCATCCCTGGCGTGATAGAACCTGGCAATGGCGAGTTCATGCCTTGCCATGGTGCTGGTGAGGTGGCGTACTCGTTCCCTGGCCGGGGGTGCGTACTTGCTGTCCGGGAACAGGGTATAGACATCCCTGAAGGCATTAAGGGCATCCAGTGTCAGGACGGGGTCGCGGTCGCTGAGATCGTTTCGCCCCATCAGCATTCCGATGGTGGACCGATCCTCCTCGTAACTGGCCTGACCCTTGAGATAATAGGCGTAATCCACGGACGGATGCGTGGGGTGGAGCTTGATGAACCGGTCGGCCGCGGCAATGGCCAGCTCGACTTCCTCGAGGCGGTACTGCGCATAGATCGTGTCGAGTTGCGCCTGTTCGGCGTAGACCCCGTAGGGATACTTGGCCTCCAGCCGTTGCAGGCGTTCCACCGCCACATCCCAGTTGCCCTTGTCCATGCTGTCCTGGGCCATTGCATAGAGTTCCTCCACCGTGGCGTTTTCATCGATCTCCTCTTCCTTGAACAGCGCGCACCCCGACAGGGCCGCTACAATGACCAGCAGGAGAAGTGTTTTCGATAGGGGCATGATGAGTCCGGACGCGCTTGGATGAACACCTGTCGTACAATGCGGTCACAGGACCCGCCCGGGTCCGCAACCCGCTTTCTTCAGGGGTCGATTCTGCCACACAACACGGCCAGTTGCATGCATACGAACAGCCCGGCCACGGACTGCGAAATCTCCCTGCGGATACCGTCCGACATGGAGGGGATGCGGGCGGACCGGGCGCTCGCGGTCTTGCTGCCGGAATATTCCCGGTCCACCATCCAGGGCTGGATCCGGGCTGGCCGGGTGCTGGCAGGCGGCAGACCCCTGAAGGCCAGTGAACGACTGTCGGGATCAGGAACGGTGGAGGTCTCCATCCCGCCCCCGGAGCCTTCCGAGTGGCTGGCCGAGCCCATGGGATTGGACATTATCCACGAAGACCGTCACCTGTTCGTGATCAACAAGCCCGCCGGCCTCGTGGTGCATCCCGGCGCCGGCAACCCGGAGGGCACCTTGCTGAACGGACTGCTGGCCCTGGACGGGAACCTTCGCCTGTTGCCTCGCGCGGGCATTGTCCATCGTCTCGACAAGGACACCTCCGGCCTGATGGTGGTGGCCAAAACCGAATCCGCACGGCAGGACCTGGTGAAGCAGCTGACGGACCGGAGTGTCAGCCGGCATTACCTCGCGGTTGCATCGGGAGTACCCGTGTCCGGTGCGACACTGGACAGGCCCATCGGCCGCCACCCCGCAGACCGTCGCCGCATGGCGGTGTCGGACCGGGGAAAACCCGCAATCACCCATGTCAGGATCATGCAGAAATACCGCGCGCACTCCCTGGTGGAGGCCCGACTGGAAACCGGCCGGACACACCAGATCCGGGTGCATCTGGCCTGGTGGGGTTACCCGTTGGTGGGAGATCCGGTCTATGGCGGCAGGCCCAGGCCGCCAGGGGGCGCCACCCCGGAGCTTTCCGGCATTCTCGCGGAGTTCCGACGCCAGGCACTGCACGCCACTGCCCTGTCCCTGGCGCACCCGGAAAACGGCAGGCCCCTGTCCTGGCGGCAGCCTCCTCCGGGGGATTTCGAAGAGTTGGTCAATGCCCTCGCCCGGGACCACGAGGCCGCCCCGGCCAGATAACTGCCCGCAGGACACTGCGCTGGAGAGCCGTGTGCGGAAAGGCCGGAACTGTTCCGGGACCCGGCCCACTGGTGAAAGTTGACCGGGATTCCCGTAACAGGTTGATTGGAATATGAAAATCAGGGTTTCCAACTGTCATCGACCTGAGCGCCGGGAATTTTCGTGGATTCTGGCGACAGTCTCCTCCCAATGGAGTCGATCATGTACGATGGCAAGCTGGAGTTCACCCAGGTCATGGGCCATGCCTCGCAGCATCTGTTTCGCAAATAGCGTACAACGCGATCGCGGCAACCGCTACGCGAAGTCATTTCCCTGCTGGAGCCCAGTTCCCTTGCATAGCCTTCGCGCAGTTGTCGCACCGGTCCAGCCTGCGCGATATCGAGATCTCTCTGCGCGCTCACAGTCGCAAGCTCTATCACATGGGCATCCACGGCAAAGTCTCGCGCAACACGTTGGCCCATGGAATCCCCGGCGTACAGGGGACGGGTGATGGCGATCAGTTCCTGGACGACGGCCGCGCGGATCCTCCAGTCCCGGCGCCCAATCCATTCAGCCGATCGATTCGGCTCGAACTCCGACAAGATTGCGCTCGACTCCGCCGAAGGCCAGGCCAATCAGGTGTATCGGCTCACGGCGACTCCGGTACTTCTCCCCATATCCACGCGCCCGCATCTGGGCCATGGCACGGCCCAGTGCTTCTTCCCCATCCCCTTCGCCCTCCGCCATCTTGAACTCCAGCACGAACACCTGACCTCCATGAAACACCACCATGTCCGCACGGCCATGGCTGGAGACATCCTCCACCCGCAGGTCAACACCAATGGTCCGGAAACAGGCATACAGCATGCCACCATACCAGGCCTCGTAACGGGCAAGGTCGCCGCTGCTGTGCCATTGGTACGGTATGCCAGCGAAGAATGATCGAAGATGATCCGCGAATCCATCGAAGTCATTGGCCACCAGCAGGCGGCCGAATTCCTTGCCTCGGTCCGATACCTCCTTCCCCTGCCGGCCCAGATAGCTCAGCAGTCCCTGGTTCAGGCTCTGGCGGACTTCGAAGTTGGGATAGTCGAGGGTATAGAAAGTCTGGGCGCCATCCCATTCCTTTTCTGTAATGGTCAGATACCCGGTCTGGAACAGCAGTGCGTCCACTCCGATATCCTCCACATCGAACTTCGAGATCAGTTGGTCATCAGCCATCCGGTTCTCCAGTTCCATCGGACTGACCTCCTTCTCCATCAACACCCGGAACAGGAATTCTGGTGAACCGGTCTCGAACCACCAGGGCCGGAATTCCCGACCATCGAACAGCAGCAGAACATCGAAGGGATTATAGACTTTCTCCTCTCCCAGCCAGTGGTACCCGTTGTACCAGCGGCGGATCTCCGAGCGATCCAGCCCCGGCAACTCCGGGGCGAAGACCGCGTCGAGGTCTGCATCCGTGTATCCGCAGATCGTGGCGTACCTCGGGTCCAGACTGATGTCCTTCAGGTTGTTGAGACCCGAAAACAGGCTTACCTTGGAGAACATGCTCACCCCGGTGACCAGGACGAACCGGACGTGCTCGGCGCTGTCCTTGATGATCCCGTAGAACCCCCGCAGGTAGTCCCGGTTCGCCTTCGCGAGATCCGGGTCCTCCAGCACGTCCAGGATCGGCTTGTCGTATTCGTCCACCAGAACCACCACCTGCCGGCCGGTGGCATGATGGAGATGATCCAGAAGATTCCGCAGGCGTCCTGGTCCTGTTCCAGCTGATGTAACCGGGGAAAGTCCCGCATTGCGTTCCATGATGGCCAACTGGTTCAGGACATCCTCGGCAATCTCCCCGGGTTCGTTGTATTTCCCGCCGAAGCTGAGCCGCACCACCGGGTGTTTGATCGACCAGTCCCAGTGCCCGTGAATGTCCAGGCCCCGGAACAGTTCCTCGCTGCCCTCGAACAGGGACCGCAGGGTGTCCACCAGAAGACTCTTGCCGAACCGGCGGGGGCGGGACAGGAAATAGTAGTCGCCCTGATCGACTAGATTCCGGATGAGGGGGGTCTTGTCGACGTAGTAGAAATCCCTCTCCCGGATGGTCCGGAAGGACTGGATTCCGATGGGGAGTTTGCGGCGTTTCATCTCGCCTGATTCAGGTTCGGTCATGGGTACTTCCTCTCACTGTAATGATACCACTCCCCGAACACCTTCACTTTCACTCCCGCCGGAGTGCAGTCAGGGCGTCAATGCGGAATCATCCTGGAATCCCGGGGGACGCGAAAGGCGGCCGTGAGTTCGCTCCGCTCGAGGGTCCCGGTGACCCCCTCGTGATTCAGGCCCGCGAACGCCCCGGTCAGGTGCCCGCCATCCGCGCTGCCGGGGCCGTCCCGGAACCGGTTTCCGTGGATGTCGAGCCGGCAGGAAAGATCCCCATCGCCCCACATGTCCCCGCTGCCGGCGCTTTACGTGGTTGGCCGCCACAGTCTGTATGTTGAAAATGTAGCGCGCCAGGTTTTCGCAATACATTCGCAGTTGTCGAGGGCCTTTGTCGAAAGGTGACGATCCACTGCATCTACCAGGTCGTACACTATATTGCCCGTGTCATGCATGATCTATGCCAATGGTTCGGATGAAGGGCCGAATCCTCGTAATACACTCATCGTGATTCGATTTGATGCTACCCCCGTTCCAGCAATTCTCATACAGCAACCCCAATTTTCGATCCCCCATCCTCGGATCTGAAATCCCCGACAGCGGCCAATCCCTCTTCGTTGTCCCACCCCTGCGTTTGTGGTTAAATTGACTCGAAATTGCCGCCGGTTGGCTGGCGGATAGGAGCAGATAATGAAACAAGGCCGCATTTTCCCACACCCCTGAAATCATCGTGGCCAGTAATCTCTGGAAGCTGATCGAGCCCTCTTTGTTGCTGCACGGGGACGATATGGCCTGGATTTGCCGCCAGCAGGAAGGCCGCAGGGAGGTGCGGTATCGCCAGATCCACCATGCGGCCCTTGTCACGGCACACAAGCTCCGAAAATCCGGCGTCAGCCCCGGCGCCACCGTGGGCATCACGGCACCCAACGGTCCGGAATGGACCGTGGCCGCCCTGGCCGCATGGCGGGTCGGCTGCATGATCGCCCCGATCCACATTGGCAACAGCGACCGCGACATCGCCGCCCAGATCGAGGCGGTCAAACCTGACATCATGCTGGTGCACGGCTCCGGAATCGTCCACGAGCCATGCATGGAAATCAGCCTCGATACCGACGAGGCGCTGGCAGCGGCGGAAAACGCCATCGCGGCGGCGGACGAACCGGATGCCGTCGCCGCCCGGCTTTACACTTCCGGGAGCACCGGCAACCCCAAGGTGGTGCGCCTGACCCATGGCAACCTGGCCGCAAACGTACTGGCCGCGGTGAAAATCCAGAAGTTCGGCCCCGGCGACCGGTTCATTTCGCTGTTGCCGTTTTCCCACGCCATGGGCATCACCGCCAATGTGAATCTCCCCTACTACGTCGGAGCCTCTCTGGTTACACCGAAGGTACTCGCCGCCAGCGAAATCGTCGCGGCCCTGGAGGAGGAAAGGGTCACCGTGGTCATCGCCGTCCCGCGACTGTTCCGCAACGTGATGCTGGGCCTGGAAAGGAAGTTCCGGGAAGGAGGCAGGGGGCTCGCGCTCTACCTTCGGTTGCTCAGGGCCGCACCCCCCAGATTCAGGCAGTACCTCAATGCGCCCCTGCGCAAACGCCTCGGAGGACGGATCAATGTCTGGGTCAGCGGAGGCTCCCACCTGGATGGGCAGATCACCCGGTTTTTCCAGGACCTCGGTCTGCCGCTGCGACAGGGCTACGGCCTGACCGAAACCGCTCCACTGGCCTGCGTCCAGGAAAACTTCGACAGTGCACCGCAGAGCGTGGGAAAGCCCGTAGAGCATGTCCAGGTACGGGTCAATGAACCCGATGAAAGCGGCCAGGGGGAGATCTGGATCAAGGGTCCCAACGTCATGCTGGGATACGAGGATCCCGAGCAGACCGCACAGGCTCTCGAGAACGGCTGGTTCAAGACCGGCGATATCGGCTGGATCGACGACCAGGGACGCGTCACACTCACCGGCCGTCTGAAGCGGCTGATCGTGACCGAGGCCGGCAAGAACGTTTATCCGGAAGAGCTGGAGACCCTGCTGGAGCGGGACCCCGCAATCAAGGAGGCCGGCGTGCTGGAGGTGGACATGCGGCCGGCGTGCGTGCTGGCGATGGATGGGGACGAACCGACCGAAGAGGCCCGGCGGGTGATCCGGGAATACAATGCGCTGGCGTCCAGCCACAACCGGATCTCCCGGTTTGCCGTCGTCGGTGAACTTCCGCGAACCCCCCTCGGCAAGATCGCGCTGCAGGAGCTTCCTGCGATCTTCGAAGCGCATGAAGTCGGCACCGGAAACCACTGAGCCGGCGCCGGCCCTGAAACCGGAGCAATGTTGCATGCGGACCGGCCAGCGTCGGCGATGATAGAATTGCGGCTCTCCGAACCCGGGCGAACCCCGGATATCCCAACGTGATCTATGAAAGTACGCGGGGTGCCGCCGCACACCTCGGATTTGCAGATGTCACCCTGAAGGGGCTCGCTGAAGACGGCGGACTGTACCTGCCCCGGTCCTGGCCGACACTGGAGGCCGACCGGATACGCGCGATGCGCGGGCTGCCCTACCCCGAACTGGCGTTCCGCATCCTGTCTGGCTTCACCGGCAGCGACATTCCCGCGGACATCCTCGCCAGGCTGACGCGGGAGGCGTATGCCCGCTTCAACCACGGTGCAATCGCGCCGCTGAAGCAACTGGACACCTCACTGTACGTGATGGAGCTGTTCCACGGCCCCACGCTGGCGTTCAAGGACTTTGCCCTGCAGTTCCTGGGGCACCTGTTCAATCACCTCCTCGGCGAGCGTGGCGAGACCTGCACCATTGTCGGCGCCACCTCCGGCGATACCGGCTCCGCGGCGATTGAGGCGGTCCGCGGACTCGACGCCGTCAGGCTCTACATGCTGCATCCCCACGGGAAGGTGTCCGAGGTGCAGCGCAGGCAGATGACCAGCGTACTCGATGACAACATTCAAAACCTTGCGGTGGATGGCACCTTCGACGACTGCCAGAACCTGGTCAAGGCGATGTTCAACGATGCCGGCTTCCGCGCCCGACACAACCTCTCGGCAGTGAACTCCATCAACTGGGCGCGGATCACGGCCCAGGTTGTGTACTACTTCCGCGCAGCGCTGGAGTTGGGGGCGCCGGACCGTCCGGTCAATTTCTCCGTTCCCACGGGAAACTTCGGCAATGTGCTTGCGGGCTATGTTGCCAGCCGGATGGGTCTGCCCATCAACCGGCTGATCATCGGCAGCAACAGCAATGACATTCTCACCCGGTTCTTCGAATCCGGCAGGATGGAGCAACAGGGAGTCAGCCCCACCCTGTCGCCGAGCATGGACATCCAGATCTCGAGCAATTTCGAGCGCTACCTGTATGAACTGCTGGACCGGGATGCGGGCCGCATTCGCGGACTGATGGGAGAGTTCGCCCGCAACGGCCGGTTCGAGATCACCGGTAACGAACTTGCAAGGGCCCGCGAACTGTTCGCGGCACACCGGCTTGACGACGGGGCCACCCGCGCCGAAATCGGCCGGGTCTACCGGAATTCCGGCGAGGTCATGGACCCCCATTCCGTGATCGGCGTGGCCGCGGCCCGGGTGCATGGAGAGCCGGGCATTCCCACCGTGGTGCTGGGCACCGCCCATCCGGCGAAGTTTGCCGATGCGGTATCGGAAGCCTGCGGTGTCCGCGTACCCCTGCCGCCCTGCCTGGGTCACATCATGGAGGGAGAGGAGCGGATGCGGCAGGTGGCCAATTCGCTGGACGCGGTTCGCGGACTCATCGACCGGGACGCCCGGAGCACCCCGGGCTGAGCCCGGCCCCGGAACCGGTCCCTGCAGGCGGCCGGGGCGTTACTGGTCGATCCCCCGGATCCGGTCACTCCGCCGGCGGAGCAACTCCACCGTGGTGAGCATCAGCACGGAAAGGATGACCAGCAAGGTGGCTACCGCCAGTATGGTGGGGCTGATCTGTTCGCGGAGTCCGGAGAACATCGCCCAGGGAATGGTGCGCTGCTGATAGCTGCCCACGAAACGGACCACCACCACCTCGTCGAAGGAGGTCACGAAGGCGAACAGGGCGCCGGCGATCACGCCCGGCAGGATCAAAGGTACGATGACCTTGAAGAAGGTCCGGGTGGGGTTGGCGCCCAGCATGGCGGCTGCGCGGGTGAGGCTGTGATCGAACCCCACCAGCGTGGCGGTCACCGTGATCACCACGAACGGTGTCCCCATGGCAGCGTGGGCCAGGATGACCCCGATGTGGGTGGAAGCCAGGCCGATATCGCTGTAGAAGAAGAACATCCCCGCGGCGGCGATGATCAGGGGAACGATCATCGGCGAGATCAGGATTCCCATGATGATGGTCCGCGCCGGCATTTCCGGCCGGCTCAGTCCGAGTGCCGCCACGGTGCCGAGCCCCGTGGCGATCAGGGTGGAGAACACCGCGATGATGAAGCTGTTCTTCACCGCCCCCTGCCAGTTGAGATCGGTGAAGAAATCCTGGTACCACTTGAGCGAATAGCCCGCCGGATCGAAGGTGAGCATTGCCTCGGTGAACGTGAAGAACGGCACCGCGTTGAAAGACAGCGGGATCACCACGATGATGGGGGCGATCAGGAAGAAGAAGATCAGGCCACAGATCGTGCGAAAGACGTAATACCAGATTTTTTCACCTGTGGTTGCGTGCAGGGGTAGCGCCATATCGTCAACCCATCTTCATGTTGTCGATGCCAACGATCTTGTCGTACAGGATATAGAGCACCAGCACGAGCACCAGCAGGATGGTTCCGAGCGCCGCGGCAAGGCCCCAGTTGAGGGAAACGCTCAGGTGGTACGCGATGAAGTTGCTGATCAGCGTTCCGCTCTGGCCGCCCACCAGGGCTGGCGTGATGTAGTAGCCGATGGAGATGATGAATACCAGCAGTGCGCCCGCACCGATGCCGGGCACCGTGTTCGGCATGTAGACACGGACGAATGCCATGAACGGGGTAGCCCCGAGCGACCTTGCCGCACGCAAGTAACTCGGGGGAATGGTCTTCATGACGCTGTACAGCGGCAACACCATGAATGGCAGCAGCACATGGGTCATGGCCACGATGGTGCCGGTGGCGTTATGGATCATGGTCAGCCTGTGTTCGTCTCCGATCAGGCCGACCCAGACCAGAAGGTCGTTGATCACCCCCTCCTTCTGCAGGAGCGCGATCCAGGCGGAAGTCCTGACCAGGAGGGATGTCCAGAAGGGCAGCAGCACCAGGATCATCAACAGGTTGCTGGTCTTGACCGGCAGGGTGGACAGCAGGTAGGAGATCGGGTAGGCAAGGATGAGGCAGAGCACCGTGATCAGCAGGCTCATCCAGATGGTTCGCCAGAAGAGCCCGACGTAGAGACTCCTGTCGTCCGGAAGTTTCAGCACTTCCCCGGTCGGGGAATAGGCAAAATCAACGGCGGCCAGGTAATAGGACAATGTATAGGCGTCGCTCTCCCGCTTGAGCACCTGCCAGGTTTCCAGTTCCCCCCAGTCCTTCTTCGTCTTGATCAGCGATTCCTTGTAGGGCGCCTCGATCCGCTTGATCCGCCTCGCCGTGGAACGGAACAGGCTGGCGAATCCAGACTTCTCGTAGTTCATCCGGCGCCCCACCTTGCCGGAGGTCTTGTTTTCGTTCGCGACCCTGAGATCCTCCGCCATCGCGGCATAGACTTCCTCGGGAGGCAGTTCGCCGCTGGTCTCATCCCACTGCTGCAGTGCTTCGACCGTGTGCGGCAGCGTCTCCCCCACAAGCTGGTTTTCCACACTGCGGAACAACATGGACAGGATGGGGATGAAGAACGTGATGAGTACGAACAGGAACAGGGGCGCCACGAGCAGCAACGCCCGGTTCCGGCTGCGTCTTCGCGCCCGCGCCAGGCTGATCCTGAGCGGCACGCCATCGGCGGTCATCACTTCGCCGGTGGCCGTGAGATTCGCGTCGCTTGCGGTGGCGCTGGTCATATGTTCTGCAGGAAGTGGTGGTTTCCCGATTCGGGATCAACCGGGAATGCGTCGCCGGAGACGGGGCGCATTCCCGGTAAATCCGTCACCGTTTCCAGCCATCCGTTCTTTCCACCGGCCGCCGGAAACTGGCCGGCGACCGGTGGAAGCAGGTGACGGTTACTGGTTCAACCAGGCGGTGAAGCGCTCGTTGAGATCGTCCACGTTGTCCGCCCAGAACTCGTAGTTGTAGATCAGCGTGTTCTTGGCGTTCTCCGGGTTGGTCGGCATGTGCGGGGCCATATCGATTCCGAGGGTAGCATGCTTGCCCACCAGCGGCGCGGAGGATACGCGGGCCGGACCGTAGGAGATGAACTTGGCCTGGTCGGCCAGACGCTGGGTGTCGGTGGCGAATTTAAGGTACGTCAACACATCTTCCTTGTCCGGCGCACCCTTGGGAATCACCCAGCCGTCCAGATCGAATACCTGCCAATCCCACATCATGGCGATGGGCTGCTTTTCCTCCTCGATGACGGAGAACAGGCGGCCGTTGTAGGTGGAGCCCATGACGACTTCGCCGTCAGCCAGCAGCTGCGGGGTCTGTGCGCCCTTTTCCCACCAGATCACTTGGTCCTTGATGGTGTCGAGCTTGGCGAATGCCCGCGCCACGCCCTCATCGGTTGCCAGCAGGTCGTACACCTGGTCGGGCGCAACACCGTCGGCCAGCAATGCCCATTCCAGGTTGTTGATGGCCTTTTTCTCCAGCGAACGCTTGCCCGGAATCTTCTCCAGGTCAAACACGTCGGCAATGGAGGTGGGCGCTGCCTTCACCAGGTCGGTACGGTATCCGAAGGTGGTGGAATACACGATCTGCGGAACAAAGCAGGGGGATACGATCAGGTTGCCGAAATCCTCGGTGGCCGGAGTGCCGTCGGGCGCTGCGGCAAGCACGACATCATGGTCGACTTCATCGATCAGGCCCTCGTCGCAGCTCAGGATGGCGTCGGATGCCACCATGTCCACCAGGTGCCAGGTCCAGTTGTCCGCCTCGGCCATCGCACGCAGCTTCGCGACGGCACCGTTGGCGGAATCGTCGTTGATGATCTTGATGTCAGGGTTCGCCGCCATGTAGGGCTCATGGTAGGCGTTCTGCTGGCTGGCGGTATAGGCACCGCCCCAGGAGACGACAACCAGGTCCTTGGCGGACGCGGCGCCGACCACGCCGACGGAGACCGCGGTGGCGATCAGGGTTTTCTTGAACAGTGTTTTCATGTGTTGATTTCCTCTTGGGGGTTCAATGTAGGGGTTCGATCAGTGTTTGTTTATTAAGGTTGACAGGCTTCAGGTTTGATCCGGAATGAACACGCAATCAGATTGCCTTGGGGATGACGGTCACGTGCCGGACTCAGTCCGAAGGATTCAGCGCCCGACAGTCCTCGACGTTCCAACCGACCTTCACCGAATTGCCCACCTCCAGGCTTGCATGGTGACTGGAGTTGGGAATCTTGACGACGAAATCGTCGTGGCCGCACACGTCCACGCGGGTACGGATATGATCACCAAGATAGATCAGCTCCTCGACCTTGGCATCGAAAATATTCGGCAGCGATCCGGTTTCGGGATTGATCGCCACGCGCTCCGGGCGCAGCGACAGGGTCGTCCGTGCGCCCTCGCCCCCGATGTTGATGCTGTTGGCGACCACGGAGCCGCCACCGTCCACATCCACGGTGCAGCTGTCGCCGTTCACGCCGGTGATCCTGCCGAGCAGGCGGTTGTTCTCGCCGATGAAATTCGCCACGAAGGCGTTCAGGGGCTTCTCGTAGAGATCCTCCGGAGGCGCCAGCTGCTGGATCACGCCGTCGTTGAACACCGCAATCCTGTTCGACATCGTCAGCGCCTCGCTCTGGTCATGGGTCACGTACACCACGGTGACGCCCAGGCTCTCGTGGATATGCTTGATCTCGTACTGCATCTGCTCGCGCAGGTTCTTGTCCAGGGCGCCCAGCGGCTCGTCCATCAGCACCAGGTCCGGGTCGAAGACCAGTGCTCTGGCCACGGCCACGCGCTGGGCCTGTCCGCCGGACAGCTGGGCCGGGCGGCGGTCACCGAACGCGTCCAGCTGGACCATTTCCAGCGCACGGTTGATCCGGCGCTCGCGTTCGGGCTTGTCCATCTTGCGCACCTCCAGCGGGAACGAGAGGTTTTCCGCCACCGTCATGTGCGGAAACAGCGCATAGTTCTGGAACACCATGCCGATTCCGCGCTTGTGGGGGGGGACGCGATTGATCGGCTGGTCCTTGAGATAGATTTCCCCATGGGTTGCGGGTTCGAATCCCGCGAGCATCATGAGGCAGGTGGTCTTGCCGGAGCCCGAGGGCCCCAGCATGGTCAGAAACTCCCCCTTGGCCACATTGAGGTTCAGATCCTTGACGACAAGGAGCTTGCCGTCATAGCTCTTTTGTATGTTCTCGAACCGGACCAGTGGCAGGGGGGTATCGGACATGGCTGGTGGCTGTCTCTCCGGCAGCACGGTGGGGGGATTATGCATTCAACGCGAATGGATTCGGGAAATCCATCGACGACGGTCTTTATACTACATTGGCGTTTCGATTACCTTAACGGCGATATCCGGCAAAATCAAGACTGGTCCCCCATTTCATGTCATGAAACACGCCGTCGACGGTTCTGAAAACGGCCACTTCCCCTTTTACCGGCGGCTTGGCAGGGATTTCCTGTTCCCGTTCGTGCTGCTGCTGGTCCTGGACCTTCTGGTGATGGTACCCCTGGTTCGGGCCCATCTTGCTACGCTTGGCCTTGGCATCACTCTGGTCATCCTGCCCAAGCTCGTGGCGATTCCCTGGGCCGGTGCCCGTGTTCTTCGCATCACGGAACTGCACTACCGCAGGTACGGCTCGGACGGGATCAGGACGGTCCTGCTCGGAGCGTTGCTGGCTGCGGTCCTGGTGCTGCTCGTCGTCACCATCGAATCCATCCAGACGATGATCCACACCCGCAGCGAACAGGAGAACGTGTGGACCGCACCCTCACTGAAATACCGTTTCGGCTACGACCGGGAGTCCGGCCGGTACACCATCGACGGGGAAATCGATTTTGGCATAACGCGGGATTTCCGCGCGTTCCTGGAACAGAACCCGGGCGGAAGAACGTTGATCCTGGACAGCCCCGGCGGATCGATCTACGAGGGCCGGGGGCTTCTCCGGATCGTGTCCGGCAAGGGGCTGGATACGCATGTGGAGGCGGAATGCCTGTCCGCCTGCGTGCTGGCATTCCTCGGCGGCGGGCAACGGACCCTGGCTGCGGATGCGGGACTTGGGTTCCACCAGTATGCGGTGGACTACAGCAAGCTGAAGCAGGCCATCCCATTCTATGACCCGAAGCGGGAGCAGGCTCACGACATCGCGCTGATGCGCGGCATCGGGATCAGCGAGGAATTCCTCGAACGGATGTTTGACCAGCCCCACGGCGACATCTGGATGCCCCGGCACGATGTCCTGGTCGATGCGGGCATCATCCGGGCCGGGCCCTGAGTGACCCCGGCCCGGGATGGCCGCAGCGTGCCGCGCCCGTCCTGATGGCGTCCCTGTCGGCCTTCCCGCCGCCTATCTGCCGCCCCGCAGGATCGGCAATGTCGCGAGATGCCGGTCAATGGGCCGGAAGAACTGGCTCTTTGCTGAATGGAGGTTGGAGCGAAGCGGATGGCCGTCATCCAGAGCCTTCTGGTGACCTACCGGCTACAGGGCATCGATCCCTACACGTACCTGGCGGATGTGCTGCAGCGGGTTGGGGAATATCCGGCAAAGGACGTGATCGAACTGACACCCGGATCTGGACAGACCAGTTCGCAGCCAACCCGATGAAGAGTGATCTGGCAATGGTCATGAACGCCTCAGGTTGACCGGTGAACCGATAGGATCACCAGGTGCGATGAGAACGATTCGATCTTGCTCAATCTCCTTATGAAACCGCTCTGGAATTCTTGCCCAGTCTCTCGCCTCGACGAGAAAAGGAATCGTGGATTCCTGTATTGCCTCTTCGAAGTCAGCCAGTTGCCCGATTGGCATCTCCTTCAATCCAGGTCATCGCAACACCAGGTCGAGGTCGCTCCCATCGTGGCTGCGTCCGCTCACGCGGCTGCCGTAGGCCCAGACCTCTACGTCGGGCAAGTATTCGTGCCGTATCGTCTCGATCATCCGGCGGTGTCTTTCCGAAAGGTGAAGCCGGTTCGATCATGTCAGCCAGAACCTTTGCGTCTGCGATGAAGGCCGACAACAGCTTCAGTGTCTTTGCGGCAAAGTCCTCTCCGTAATCGTGCGCGGTGTCATTGCGATTGTTGCGATAGGCCAGCCACCGCTCCGTGGCTTCTATATCCATGAGCCGTGCCTGGCTGCGTGCCTGAAAAGATCCTTGAAGGGTAGCCGATCAGCCTGCCGGTTGCTGGAAAAGTATTCGGCAAGCCGCTTCCTGAGAAGCTTCCCCCTTTGTTCCAGCACCCGTTCGAATTCCTTGACGGACGCAGCCCGATAGATGTCGTAGGTCAGTTCTTTCTGTTCCTTGAGTCTACTGATTCCCCCAAATGCAAGTTCCTGTCCAATCATATCAAGACCATGGAGAGCGTTTGTCCGCACATACAGGCAAATCTTGCAGCGCAATTTTCAGATTGTGATACAACTGGATGTGCCGACTGGGAATTCCGCCAACTCCGAGGCTCAGATTGAATCACGATTCCTCCTCACAATCCGTTCATAGATCGGCTCCATCATTTCGATGAACGATTTCCCGTGATCCCAGAATCCCGGGAAATCCCCCCCTTTCCGGATCAGAATGGCGGAGGCAGCCGGTTCTTCCGGCAGGTCGTCCACCTCGGGAAGCGGTTCCGCCCCCTGCCAGAAGGATTTCAGGTCACCATGTTTCAGGGGCTCCCGGACCGGCGCCGGATAGCGGCAGGCATGGTATTCCAGCTCGACGTCGGGGGTACCCATCCGGTCGACCAGGGCCTGGCCGAGGTCGGAAGCCGCCAGAGCCTGGTGGAGCCTGTCGAACCGCATGCCCCGCAACTGGAACAGGAGAAAGGGGTCGCGGTCCAGCAACGAGGCGATCCGGTAGTAGACTCCGGCGACATGCTTGCAGGGGGAGGCGTAATCGGGGCAGGAGCATTCACTGACGAGATCCGAGGGCTTTCCCGGCAGGAGACAAAGGTTCCGTGCGGAAAAAATGCGCTCGATGTCGGCCGGCATTTCATTGAGCAGCAACTGCGACAGGAGCGCGGCGTTCCGACTCATGTCGTTGGTAATTCCCTTCCACTGCTTGGCGGAAAACTGTCGGAGTGACACCGTGACCTGGTAGCGGGGCTCCTTGTAAACCCCGAAATAGGGATTGATGTTTCCCCGGACCCTGGCCTTGACGGCATGGCCATCGATATCGAACTTCAGCAGACGGCCCGGACCCGAATAGGCCCCGCCGCGCCGGAGGCGGCCGGCGTCCATGCAGGTCGACAGGACACCCAGGAATTTCTCTCCCCACCAGGTGCGCACCCTGCTGGCCATCAGGCGGCCTCGATGATGGCCTGGCGGTTGAGCGAGATCAGTTGCCGGAACTGGCTGTCGTCCAGTTCGGTCAGCCAGTTCTCGCCGGTCCCGACAATGCGCTCGGCCAGCGCCTGCTTGTCCTCGATCATGGTGTCGATCCGTTCCTCCAGCGTCCCCAGGGTCACCATCTTGTGGACGAACACGGGATTCTTCTGCCCGATCCGGTAGGCCCGGTCGGTGGCCTGGTTTTCCACGGCGGGGTTCCACCACCGGTCGAAATGGAAAACGTGGTTGGCCCGCGTCAGAGTGATGCCGGTGCCGCCGGCCTTCAGCGACAGGATGAAAACACCGGCGGGTGTGTCGGGCTCCTGAAAGCTCTCGATCATCCGCTGCCGACTCTCCCGGCCGGTCCCTCCATGCAGGTAATACACCGGGCAGCGGTGGGTCTCGCGGACGAAGCGTTCCAGCCGGTCGCCCAGTTCGGCGAACTGCGTGAAGACCAGCATGCTGGCCGATTCCCCGAGCGCCTCCTCGACCATGCTGCTGAGGCGCGCCAGCTTGTGCGACCGGTCCTGCCCGAAAGGGCTGCCGTCCTGCAGAAACTGGGCCGGATGGTTGCAGATCTGCTTCAGCTTGGTCAGGGTACCGAGAATCAGCCCCCTGCGCTCTATGCCGTCCACTGTCCTGATCCGTTCCTCCACCTCGTCCACGGTGGCCTGGTAGAGCGAGGCCTGCTCCTTTGTCAGGTTGCTGTAGACCTTCTGCTCGACCTTCTCGGGCAGGTCGTCGATCACATCGGGGTCCGTCTTCATCCGCCGGAGGATGAACGGGTGCACCAGTTTCTGCAACTGCAGGGCTCTGGCGGCATTCCGGTCCCGCTGGACAGGCAGTTCGTAGGCTTTCCTGAACTGGTTCCGATTGCCGAGGTAGCCTGGGTTCAGGAAGTGGAACAGGGACCACAGATCCATGAGACGGTTCTCGACCGGCGTTCCCGTGAGCGCCACCCGGTGGGCCGCGCCGAAGGAACAGACCGCCCTCGCCTGGGCGGACTGCGGATTCTTGATGTTCTGCGCCTCGTCCACGACGATGCGTCGCCATTTCTGTCGCTTCAGCAGGGCGCAGTCCTTGCGGGCGATGGTGAACGAAGTAATCAGGACATCGTTCTCCCTGCAAGCCTTCTTGAGCTTGTCCGCGGTGGCGATCCGGTCGCCGCCGTGGTGAATCATGCAGTCCAGCTGCGGCGCGAACTTCCCGAGTTCCCGCTGCCAGTTGCCCAAGACCGAGGTGGGCGCGATCAGGAGCGTGGGGAGCAGCGCCGGGCTCTTGCGTGTCCCGGCCCGTTCACGTTCATGCAGCAGCAGGGCAATTACCTGGATGGTCTTTCCGAGACCCATGTCGTCCGCCAGGCAGGGGTTCAGGCCCAGGGCCTCCATGGTGGACAGCCAGGACACGCCCTGCCTCTGGTAGGTTCTCAGTTCGCCCCTGAGACCATCGGGATCCTCCATGGGTTCGATTTCCCGCTTCCGCTCCAGGCGTGCCAGAACATCGTCCAGCACCTCGTCCAGGACGAATTCTGTGGATTCCCCGTCGGCCTCGGAGATTTCCTTCAGCATCCCGCCGATGGAGATGGCATGCTCCCCCTGGCCGTCTTCCTGTTGCTGCCACAATTCCAGTGTCCGAGCCATCTGGTCCCGGTCCAGTTCCATCCATTCCCCCCGGAATCGCACCAGGGGCGACTTCGCGTTGACCAGTTCCCGCCATTCTTCCGGGCTGACGGTTTCCCCGCCGACGGACAGTTCATAGTGGAATTGCACCACCGAATCCAGACCGAAATGGCCGAATGAAGGCTGTGCCGGACCGGATGTTCCGGGTTTCCCCGGCCGGCCTGAAGCATTGATCCGGATGCGCGCCCGCTGCCGGCCTGCCGGGGTCCACCAGCTCGGCAGGAGCACCCGGAATCCGGCGGAATCCAGTACCGGGGCATCGTTCCGGAGAAACCCGTAGGCCGTTTCCAGGTCGATGTCCAGGCCGGCAGGGCGGGATGTCTCCATGCCCTGCCACAGCAGCGGACACATGCGGGCGGCATGGCCCAGGGAGACCAGCAGGTTCCGCTCGAACTGCCCGCCGAAATATTTCAGCCACTCGGCCTGACGGTCCTTCGCCAACTCCCACCAGTCCCCGAGGAGAACCTGCAACGAGGGATCATGGGCGGCCGAGACAAGGAAGTCGAGGCGCCAGCCGTCTTCCCGATGACCGTTGGGCTGGCTCAAGCGCACTCCCAGCACGAAACCGGAATTTTCCTGTCTCTTTTCGGGCGTATCCAGATCCGGGCGCCCAATCACCGACTGCTGCCATGCGCGCCATTTCCTCCAGTCCTCCATGCGCGGACCGTGCGCTATTGTCCGGGCATCCGAGGGGGCGGAAGACTGCCCGGGTCGGGACAGCGCTGGCGAGGGCCAGTTGCCGTTGAAGCGTTTGATCTCCGACGCCGTGACCCTGGCGTCCGCGACGAGCCGGTCCAGCTGCTGCTCGGAAAAATGCCGGAGCAGTTCCGTCGCCGACAGGCACTCAGGAGGCGGCATTCCGAGACTTTTCCGTACTTTCAGTTGTTTTGATCCTTTCGTCTTTTTTCGTCTTCCGGACTGATCCGGCTTTTCAGGGTTCTCCCTGAATACGGCCCTGCAGATTCCTGGCATGGCGGGGGCAAAATCCGCCAGGGCGTTTTCATACCGCCCCGAAGCCGGTGACCAGCCACTGACGATCTGCAGCCCTGCACCCTTGCAACCTGGCCGGACACACTTCATCACGGGCAGGAATTGGTGACCAGCCACCACGTTGCGGAGCATCCGGGCGTACCGGATCCAGAATCCGAGGTCGCTTCCCGGGTGGAAATCGCTCCGGCCGGAAAGGGCGGCGTACCGGAGTTCCTTCAGGAAGAGCAGCGGTCGGGCGACGGCAAGGGCCTGGATTTCCCAATGATGCCACCCGCAACAGTCCTCATCATCCGACGGGAACTCGCCCAGCATCCGCGCCATCTCGACGCTGGGCAGGGGTTCGGTTCCGGTGCCTGGCAGGGTTGCGTAAAGGGTCGCCGGTTCCGGCTCCAGGCGGTCGATGACGGCCTTGCCGAACATCAGGCCCGAGGAGAGGAAATCCAGCAGCCTGCCGGGGTCGGATAGATGGCCGGGGTGACGCCTGGTCTTCCCACCGGCGGATGATTTTTCGGTGAAAGGAATCTCCACCCAGAAGACGAACGCGCCGTGGTTGTCGAAGTCGAGGCTGTTCCCGGGGACCCAGGTGCCGTGCCCGATATGCAAGCTGGTTGAAGCTGGAGCGTTCAATGCGTTCTAGAGGGGATGATTGCTGTTGGCATTTGCAGCCCGGAACATCTCCGGAACAGTCCGCAATCCGGCTTCCTCGACCGGATGCCTGCCGGAATTGTATGCGATCCGGGGATTTTTCAAACCTCCACAATTGCAACGTACTGGAGATCGGTGTGCCGCGGTGTCTGGACAAGATCTCGATCAGGCTGCGGCCGGTATCGCTGAACGGTGATCCGATCCTGTTCCTTGCGTGCCTTCGCGAGATCAAAGCTGGCCTGTCGACGCAGCCAGAACTCGGCATTTGACCAGCCCACCATCTCCAGACGAATCGCCATTTCCGGAGAGATGGCGGCATGGCCGTTGAGAACCCGCGAGAGGGTATGGCGGGCAACGCCCAGCACCTGCGCTGCCTCAGTCACGTTCAGGCCGAGTGGTTCCAGGCAATTCTCGCGGATGCTGCGCCCTGGCACGAACCGCGGCAAGGCTTGGCTTTGCCGACCTGGTCATCCGCGTACAATCTGTCAGGCGCAAGCCGCGGACATTTCCGGCCGGGCGTTCTCCAGCACTGGAACTCGGAATTGCCCACGCCCGGCGTAACACCAGGCAGGAAGCCAAGCTCAACGACGGAAACACCAGTGAAGTGATCCGTCTCGATATTTCCTTCAATGAAGGGTAACCGCCGCTGCCGTCATTGATGAATTCACCCGAAGGGCGGCATCCACATGAAATACACTGTCATAATCAACGCGTCGGGCGAAGGGTACAGCATCGCCTTCCCGGAACAACCCGGTCCGCCACAAACTGCGCGAACGGCCCGATATCCTGATCGATACTGGCGCTTTTGAGCCTCTCCAGGTAGACATCGCGATCCTCGACCCGGATCACGGCCCACGGATAGCCGCCGGATGCCAGCATCGCGTTCATGACAAAGCGCGCCATGCGCCCATTGCCGCTGAAACCGGACAGATTACTTGCTACTCAACCGGAAATTTCATTTGCTCGCTACACGAACTCGGCCACCTTGTTTCAACGCGGCGGAAGGCTGATATCCTGCACGCCGACGAGGAAGAAAACCCACGGGAAGAACGCTACGCAAATGCGTTTGGCCACGCTTTCCTGACGCCGACGCGCACTGTATGGATGAACATGAAAAGCAGCGCAGAAATATGCCCGCGTTGGACAACTACGAGGATATTATTGGCGGCCGACTGCCGGGACCAATGCCCCTGGGTTGCAGACGCGAAATGCGGGCCTGCCATGGCGAACCCAATCCGTCTGTCCAGCCGGACCGCAAAATCCGGGGCTATTCCATGGGTTCCGCCGATGCGGGATGTCGTCGAATTACATATAATCCTGAACGTCTCCGGGCATTGCCTACCAACTCCTGATTCCATTTCCCTCCGGCTTCCGTTCCATGGCCCGCAATCCCCACATTTCCGAACTTTGGCCCGTCTCCATTCTCAACCGCAAGTTCGGCAAGTACCAGAAAATCAATCCCGACCTGATCCGGTACTTCGAGTCCTATCGGGCCGCTCACCCGGGAGCCGGCGGACCTGTCTATGCGAGCCCGGACAACTTCTCGGCGGACACGGACAACGAGGCCGTCAAGGAACTGCAGAAATTCATCATGGACAACGTGTTTGAAATCTCATCCTCGGTAAACGGACCGCACTGGGCCAAGAACCAGTCCATCAACATCCAACTGACCGGGATGTGGTTCCAGATCACCAACCGGTACGGCTTCCACGAAACCCACGTGCACGGAAACTGCTCGTGGTCGGGTGTGTACTATGTTCAGTCCGGGGACAGCAGCAAGGGGCCCGGCGACCTCGGTGAAAACGGTCTGCTGAACGGCATCACGCGATTTTACGGCCCCCACATGGAATACCAGGCAGGCGGGCACGGGGATCTCGGCAACTTCTATCTCCAGCACCACGCCTGGGACTCCTTTCCAGAAGACGGCAAGCTGGTCGTCTTTCCTTCCCATATCAAGCACATGGTGTTTCCATACAGCGGCAAAACCGATCGTATCATCGTCTCCTTTCATGCCCAGGTCATCGGCGACAGCGACTTGCGCTACAGCTACTCGGCCTACTGACCCTGCATTCCGTTGCAACTGGCGACATGGCAACGCCGCTACTGACAGTTGAAGACCTCCGGGTGCGGTTCAGCATCCACGACAGCAAGGTGGAGGCGGTGCGGGGCGTTTCCTTCGACATCCATCCGGGACGCACCCTGGCCCTGGTCGGGGAATCGGGTTCCGGGAAATCCGTGATCGCCCGCTCGATCATGGGTATCCTGCCCGAGATCGCCGAAGCCTGGCACGGGAAAATACACTGGCACGGGGATGAAGACGCGCCCGTGGATCTTCTCGGTCTGGACCCGGATGGAAGGCAGATGCGGGGGTACCGCGGCGGCAGCATCTCGATGATCTTCCAGGAACCCATGGTGTCGCTGTCACCGCTCCACACCGTGGGCAACCAGGTGTCCGAAGCGCTGCACCTTCACCGGCGAATCTCCCGGCGCGACGGCCGCAGACATTGTATCGAGATGTTGGACATGGTCGGATTTCCCGATCCGGAGCGCGCCTCGAGGGCCTATCCGTTCGAGATGTCCGGCGGCATGCGTCAACGCGCCATGATCGCCATGGCGCTGATCTGCCGCCCGGCGCTTCTGATCGCGGACGAGCCCACTACCGCTCTCGATGTCACCATCCAGGCCCAGATACTCAAGCTGATCCGGGACCTGCAGTCGCGTCTCAACATGGCCGTGCTCATGATCACGCATGACCTCGGCGTGGTGGCCAACGTGGCCGACGACGTAGTGGTGCTCTATCACGGCGAAGTGATGGAGCGCGGCCCCGTGAACCGGATATTCGATACCCCGGGGCACGAGTACACCCGGGCGCTCCTGGGGGCGGTTCCGAACATGGAACGGGGCAAGCACCTGCGACTGGTGCCGCTGCGGGAAATCCACTCCGATTCAACCCGTTTCCTGCTGGAAAACCGGGAGGTTTCCGGCCCGTCCGACGATCAGCCGGCTTCCGAATACATACTGCAGCTCGAACGGGTCACAAAGGCGTTCGGCGCCAGACAGTCCGCCTGGTCGATGGGGGGCCCCGCCCCGTCGATCAGGGCCGTGAACGACGTCTCGCTCGGCATCCGCCGCGGCGAATCCCTCGGGCTCGTCGGCGAAAGCGGCAGCGGGAAGTCCACGCTGGGTAAACTGATCGTCCGCGCACTCACGCCCGACAGCGGAGACATCCTGTTCCACGACCGCGGCCAGGAATTCCGGGTCGCCCGGCTCAGCGACGAAGAACTGTTCAGGTATCGCTGCCGGGTGCAGTACATGTTCCAGGACCCGGTGGGCTCCCTCAACCCCAGCATGACGGTACTCGACATCCTGCGCGAGCCCATGGTGATTCACCGCGTCGGCGACCTGGACTACCAGATGGAAGCCTGCAAGGAGCTCATGCGGGTGGTGGGGCTTGACCCCCGGCTGCTGCGACGCTATCCGCACAGCTTCTCCGGCGGCCAGCGGCAGCGGATCGGGATTGCAAGGGCGCTGGCCCTCAGGCCCGAACTCCTGATCTGCGATGAGCCGGTGTCGGCGCTGGACGTCTCCATCCAGGCCCAGGTGCTCAACCTGCTCCGCGACCTGCAGCAGGCACTTGGCCTCACCTACCTGTTCATCTCGCACAACCTGGCGGTGGTGGACTATGTCGCCGACCGCGTCGCGGTGATGTACCGGGGCCAGCTCGTGGAAGTCGCCCCCTCCACGCACCTGTTCAGCGACGCGCGCCATCCCTACACGCGCGCACTTCTGAATTCCATCCCGATCGCGGACCCGGCGCATCCCCTGGATTTCGCCAGCATCGGCGAGGGCGTGAGCATGGAGGACTGGCCGGCGCCATTCGCGCAGGCCGAAGACGGACATGCCCTGGAGACGGTGGCGCCGGATCACTTCGTCCGCATGCGGGCATCGGACCCGGTCTGTCCCGGATGATGCTGGGACTGACCAGAAAGACCGTCCTCATCCTGTCGGTGCTGGCCGCCGGCAGTTCCCTGGCACAGACGGACAGCGACTACTTCAGCGAGCGGGTGGCGCTCGGCGAACTGCCTCCGCTGGCAGAACGGCTGCCCCTGGAGCCGGCGCTGGTGCAGCCAAGCGAAGACTTCCGTCCGGGCCGGCACGGCGGCCGGCTGCGGCTGCTGTTCGGCCGGGCCAAGGATATCCGGATGCTGATGGTCTACGGATATGCCAGGCTGGTCGGTTATGACCGCGACCTGCAACTTCGACCGGACATCCTGCGGGACCTGGAAGTCGAGGACGGCAGGATTTTCACCCTGCACCTGCGCAAAGGACATCGCTGGTCGGATGGCATGCCGTTCGACGCGGAGGCGTTCCGGTACTACTGGGAAGACATCGTCGGCAACGGTGAACTGTATCCCTTCGGACTTCCCGACGCACTGATGGTGGACGGCAAGGCTGCAAGGTTCGAGGTGATCGATCCCTGGACGGTCCGTTACACCTGGCATACCCCCAACCCGTTCTTCCTGCCCGCCCTCGCCGGGCCGCGGCCGCTGTTCATCTATGCCCCGGCACATTACCTGAAACAGTTTCACGCCGACTACGCCGATGTCGGGGAACTGGCCCGGAAAGTGGAGGACGCCGGCACACGCAACTGGGCCGGGCTGCATCATCGCCGGAACCATCCCTACAAGAACGACAACCCCGATCTGCCGGTGCTGCAGCCCTGGATCAACACGACCCGGATGCCCGCGGAACGTTTCGTGTTCGAGCGCAATCCGTACTATCACCGCGTGGATGAAAACGGACTCCAGTTGCCGTACATCGACGAGGTGGTGGCGCAGGTCACAAGCGCCAGCCTGGTGTCCGCCAAGACCGCATCCGGGGATTCCGACCTCCAGGGCCGCCATCTCAATCTCGACGACTACACGTTTCTCAAGGCGGGCGAGAAGCGCGGCAGCTACCGGGTCCGGCTGTGGCAGAACGGCTATGGCTCCCAGTACGCGATCTACCCCAACCTCAACAGCAAGGACCCGGCATGGCGGAATCTCGTGCGACAAAGGAACTTCCGGCGCGCGCTGTCGCTTGGCATCAACCGCCACGAGATCAACCAGGTCATCTATTTCGGCCTTGCCCAGGCAGCCGGCAACACGGTGCTCCCCGGATGCACACTGTTCCGGGACGACTACGCCAGTCGCTGGAGCGTATACGATCCCGAACATGCCAACCGCCTGCTGGATGCCCTGGGGCTTGCCGGTCGGGACAAGCGGGGCATCCGGCTGCTGCCCGACGGCCGCCCCCTGGAAATCGTCCTGCACACCGCCGGGGAAGGAACCCAGGAAACCGACATCCTCGAGCTCATCGGGGAAAGCTGGCTGGGTATCGGCATCAAGCTGCATACCAAGCCGTCACAGCGCGAGGTGTTCCGCGAACGGGTCTTTTCCGGCGAGGCGATGATGGCGATGTTCAACGGCATCGACAACGGTCTGCCAACCGCCGACATGAGTCCCGGAGAATTCGCCCCGACCAGCCAGACGCAGTACCAGTGGCCGAAGTGGGGGCAGTACTTCGAAACCAACCAACGCACCGGGGAACCGCCGGATATCGCCGCGGCCGGCGAGCTGCTGGCGCTCTACCGTCGCTGGGGCCGCAGCGACGACCGGCGCGACCGGGAGGAAATCTGGCACAGAATGCTGGACATCTACAGTGACGAGGTGTTCAGCATCGGCCTCATCCGGGGTGTGCCGCAACCCGTCGTGGTCAGCAACGACCTGAAGAACGTACCCGAAAAAGGCATCTACAGCTGGTTGCCGACGGCATTTTTCGGTGTCTACAGGCCAGACACCTTCTGGTTCCAGTGATCCGTTATCTCGGCCACCGCCTTTTCATGATGATCCCCACGCTGCTGGTGATCAGCTTCATCGTGTTCATCATCATCCAGCTGCCCCCGGGTGACTACCTCGAGACCCACATCGCGGAACTGGAAAGCCAGGGCGAATCCGTGGACCCCGACAAGATCGCCTTCCTGCGCAAGGAGTACGGGCTGGACCAGCCCTTCATGATCCAGTACTGGAACTGGATGAGCGGGTTCGCCATGGGGGACTTCGGCTATTCCTTCGAATTCGACCTGCCGGTGCGGGAAGTGATCGGGGACAGGGTCTGGCTCACCATACTGGTGTCGTTCGTCACCATCCTGTTCACGTGGCTGATCGCCTTTCCCATCGGCATCTACTGTGCGACCCACCAGTACAGCTGGGGGGACTACGGCCTTTCCCTGGTCGGCTTTATCGGCCTGGCAACGCCCAATTTTCTCCTTGCGCTGATCATGCTGTACCTCGCCAATGTCTGGTTCGGCACATCCATCGGCGGCCTGATGGATCCGGAATATCTCGATCAGCCATGGAGTCTCGACAAGTTGAAATCCGTGCTGGAACACCTCTGGATTCCGGTCGTGGTGATCGGCACCTCGGGCACCGCGGGCATGATCCGGCGTCTTCGGGCCAACCTGCTCGATGAACTCGAGAAACAGTATGTCCTGACCGCCAAGGCAAAGGGGCTGGCACCGGGCAAGCTCCTGCGTAAATACCCCTTGCGGATGTCGCTGAATTTCTTCATCGCGGACATCGGCAATATCCTTCCGAGCGTGATATCGGGTGCCGAGGTCACGGCCATCGTGCTGTCCCTGCCCACCACGGGGCCCATGTTGCTCAGATCCCTGCAGAGCCAGGATATGTACCTTGCCGGCACGTTCCTGATGTTTCTTGCCATTCTCACGGTGGTGGGCATGCTGGTGTCCGACCTCCTGCTTGCCTGGCTCGATCCCCGGATCCGGCTCCAGGGGGAGGCAGTGCGATGAGTGAGCAACCGCAGACGGATCACTTCGTCTCCCAGGCCCCTTTCGACCCCGGTTCCATCGAGCAGCTGACGCCCGGCCAGGAACAGTATTTTCTGGCCTCGCGCCGACGGCTGATCTGGTGGAAGCTGAAACGGCACAAGCTCGCGGTCTGGTGCGGTTTCATACTCCTCGTCATGTACGGCAGCACCCTCATCTGCGAATGGATCGCCCCCTACCATTACCAGACCCGGCACACAGACCATATCTATTCGCCGCCGCAGCGGGTCCATTTCTTTCATCAGGGCCGGTTCATCGGACCCTTTGTCTACGGCAACAATTACCGCCTCAACATGGAAAACCTGCGCCGGGAGTACACGCCCGACCCGGGCAAGGTGGAAAGGCTGCGGTTTTTCTGCAGCGGGGATGCATACCGGTTCTGGAATCTCGTGCCCATGGACTTTCACTTTGTCTGTCCCGCCGAGGGCAGGACGATGTTCCTCTTCGGAACCGACCGGCTGGGTCGGGACCAGTTTTCCCGGATCACCTACGGCGCCAGGATCTCGCTGCTGATCGGACTCGGTGGTATCGCGGTCAGTCTCTTCCTCGGGCTGCTCCTCGGGGGCCTTGCCGGATATTATGGCGGCTGGGTGGATTCACTGGTGCAGCGCCTGACCGAAATCATCCGGTCGTTTCCGGAACTGCCGCTGTGGATGGCGCTGTCGGCGATACTGCCGGTTACCTGGAGCCCGCTGCTGGTGTTTTTCGGCATCACCGTGATCCTGGCCCTGCTGGACTGGACCGGCCTCGCCCGTGCGGTGCGTTCCAAGCTCCTGGCGCTTCGGGAGGAAGACTACGCCACCGCTGCCCGGCTGATGGGCGCGACTCCCGGGCGCATCATCAGCCGGCACCTGCTGCCAGGGTTCGCGAGCCACATCATCGCTTCCGCCACCCTGTCCATCCCCGGCATGATTCTTGGCGAAACGGCGCTGTCGTTCCTGGGCCTTGGCCTTCGCCCGCCCATCACCAGCTGGGGCGTGCTGTTGAACGAGGCGCAGAACATCAACGTGGTGGCAATGTATCCCTGGCTGATCCTGCCCGTGGTGCCGGTCGTGGTGATCATTCTGGCGTTCAATTTCTTCGGCGACGGCCTGCGCGACGCGGCGGACCCCTACAAGTAGAACTGCTCCGGGATGCCGAAACTGGCCATCGTGCTCAAGGGATACCCGAGGCTGTCGGAGACTTTCATCGCCCAGGAAATCCTGAACCTGGAACGGGCGGGGTTCGACATCACGCTGTATTCCCTCCGTCTCCCGACGGACAGCCGCACCCACCCGGTTCACGGGGAGATCGGCGCAGGCGTGGAGTACCTGCCGGAATACCTGTACCGGCAACCGGGCAGGGTGCTCCGGGGCTGGTGGCGCTGCCGGCGACTGCATGGATATCCGGGCGCATGGAGGCAGTTCCTGCGCGACCTGCTGCGGGACCCCTCCCCCAACCGGATCAGGCGCTTCGGTCAGGCCTTCGTGCTCGCCGCGGAACTGCCGCGGGACATGCCGGCCCTGTATGCACACTTCTTGCATACGCCCGCGTCGGTGGCACGCTACGCCGCCATCCTGCGGGGGCTGCCCTGGGCCTGTTCGGCACATGCCAAGGACATCCACACCACTCCAAAATGGGAGATCACCGAAAAGCTGGCCCACTGCCGCTGGCTCACCACCTGCACCGCGTACAACGCTGAACATCTTGCCCGGCTCGCACCGCCCGGGAAGGTAATGCTGAATTATCATGGCCTCGACCTTGGCCGATTTGACAGTGCCGGGGTGGTGGAAAGCGGCCGCAACGGCAGCGACAGGGATGCCCCCGTACGCCTGCTGAGCGTGGGCCGCGCGGTGGAGAAGAAGGGCTACGACGGTCTGCTGCGTGCGCTGGCAGCCCTCGGACCGGAACGCTCCTGGCGGCTGGTGCATATTGGTGGCGGGCCACTGCAGCATGCCCTCAAGACGCAGGCGGAAAATCTCCGCATTCAGGCGTTCATCGAATGGCATGGCCCGCAAACCCAGGAAACCGTGCTTGCCAGATACCGGGAGTCGGATTTGTTTGTACTCAACAGCCGCATCGACCGCCACGGTGACCGGGACGGACTGCCGAATGTCATTGTCGAAGCCCAGAGCCAGGGGCTGGCGGTCATTGCCACGAACCTGTCCGGCATCCCGGAACTGGTGGAGCACGGTGTTACCGGATTACTCGTCCCCGCCGAAGACGATCACGCCCTGACCGGTGCACTGGATCACCTGATCAGGAACCCGGAAGACCGCAGGAAGATGGGTGCGGCGGGACGCGAAAGGGTGCAGGGCCGGTTCACCATGGAGGCAGCCTTTCAGCCGCTCTGCAGGCAACTGCAGGAACTTGCGGCCGGCCCGCCGCCGGGGTGACGGGAGGCGGTCAGAAATAGCAGTGCTGCTTTGCGGGGAAGCGTCCGGACTGGACGTCCCTGACGTATTTCTCGATGGCCCCCTGGATGCCGTCACGGTTACCCTTCAGGTAGTTCTTGACGAACTTGGCTGTTTTCCCGGGGTAGAGCCCCAGCAAATCGTGCCAGACCAGGATCTGCCCGTCGGTCCTGGGTCCGGCGCCGATGCCGATGACGGGAATGTCCATCGCCTCGGTCAGTGCCTGACCCAGTTTCACCGGAACACACTCGATCAGCAGGATACTGGCACCCGCCTCCTGGAGGATTCGTGCTTCGTCGATGATGGCCTGGGACTGCTTGGGATCGCGTCCCTGCACGCTATAACCGCCCAGGTGGTTAACCGACTGGGGGGTCAGTCCCATGTGGGCGCAGACCGGGATTCCCCTCTCCGAGAGCAGGCGCGTGGTTTCAGCAAGCCAAGCGCCCCCTTCCAGCTTGACGATCTGCGCTCCCTCGCGCATCAGTATCGCGGCATTCTCCAGGCTGGCGGACTCGGAGTAGTAGCTCATGAAAGGCAGATCCGCCATGATCATCGCGCGCCGGTTTCCGCGGCGGACACAACGGACATGGTACGCGGTATCCTCGATGGTCACCGGCAGGCTGCTGTCGTGTCCCTGGATCACCATGCCGAGGGAATCTCCCACCAGGATGACATCGATGCCCGCCTCGTTGGCCGCCCATGCGCTGCAGTAGTCGTAGGCGGTCAGGCAGGCGAATCTTTCGCCCTGCTGCTTCCGTTTGCCCAGGGTCCGGAGGGTGACCCTGGCTGCTGCTGTTTGTGTTGACATGTCACGCTGTGCGGCTTGATCGGTGGGAATTATAAGAAAAATCGACAACCATCAGGCCGCCAACCTTCGCGTTGCATTTTGACGGTTCATCGGGGTGGCCAAGGTCTGCATTCACACCCGGCAGCATGAACCGTCCATCCGCGCCGGCAACTCATGCTTCTTTCGGCGCTCCCGGGAGTCCCCGGCCTTCCTCGCCACTTCGGCCATACCCTGAAGTTCAGCCGCCTTGTGCAATGCGCTGAGAAAAACCACCGGCTCCTCGTCATCCGCCGCCGCAGCAGGAAATTCCGCAGCGAATTCGGGGTCCCGGTTTTCCATACAGATCATCGTCGTACGCTCTCATCTTCATTGGGATGCCTGCCGGTTTTGCCAGTACCTTTGATCTTTTTGTTCGCGCACGAACAATCATATCCTATTCACGGTCGGATCGGTTGCCTGGAGTTGTACCGGGAGGACGAGGCATCCGGGCTTACCGGAAGCAGGCGGCTTCTGGCCGGCGCAGTCCCCGGGCAAGACGTAAAGATGGTGTATTCCGAATTAGACGATCAATGATTCCAGATCAGACGATACCATATGCCGAAATGGTCAGACCCGACAGAAATAATGGTATGTCCCGTATATGGACGCCGCCTGGTTTGCAACCCCCCGGTTTTACGTTTTGGCAGTTTGACAACTCGTCGAGCTCGGTCGTATATCAGGCCTCTGATTCAGCAGCATCACGATGTGCCGCGGGCCGGTATGGATATCAGCGGAACAGGTCCAAATCGCCCCGGAGGCCTCGAAAGCCGTGGGACATACATGGTTTTCCTGTTCCCGGTTGTTCGACTGTTTTGCCCCTACTGCCTCTGCGCTCTGTGAGTGGTTGCAACACCCGGCCTACCGGTTCCTCGTGGTCAATCCACGATTGCCGGAAAGCCGGGACGGCTCCGGAGTATGCCCCGGAATCGTTCGGGTGCCGGTCCGGCCTGCCTGACAGACCGTAGCGGCGATGTTCTCTTGCATGACCAGACACTCCTGGTTGCCTGCCGTGCTTGATCCCCAAAAGCCATTCATGAACGTCTTTGGCCTTCCCCTCTGACGCAGGGAGGCGGCAGACAGCAACCGAGCGGGGAGCGAGGGCGGTAGTGTCTGATCGGGAATCATTCGATCGGGCCGGTCCCGACGCTCTGATGCAGGGGACCCTGCGCCACACGACATTCGTTTGTATCTGAGTATTTCCGGATACATTATCAAGCTCCCGCTGCCTGGATGCCCATCGCCCGGGATTCCGGTCCGCGGTAATCCTCCCCCTTCATCAGCAAGGCCCATATGGTCCTGGCCATCTTGTTGGCTACGGCAATGGCCGCCTTGATGGTCGGCTTGCGGTCCAGCAATCGCCTCAACCAGGGATCCGGCTCCTTCCCCCACCGGGTCGTTCTTTGGATCACCGCCATGGCGCCGGTAATCAATAACCGGCGCAGGTCACGCTGGCCCATCTTCGACACCCTCCCGAGTCTTGCCTTGCCCCCGGAGGAATTCTGTTTCGGTACGAGTCCGAGCCAGGCCGAGAAATCCCTGCCGCACCTGAACTCCTCCATGTCCGGGGCAAAGGCCAGAAACGCCAGCCCCGTGATCGGTCCCACCCCCGGGATGGTGCGAAGGCGCCTCACGGTCTCATCCTCCCTCGCCGCAGCCTGGCTCCTGCTGTCCAGCTCGCTGATACGGCCATCGAACTCCCGGATTTGCTGCACCAGCCGGTCCGCCGTCTCCCGGGCCAGATCCGGCAGCCGGGAATCTTCCCGGTCCGCCAACGCCGCCTCCAGGGTCTTGATGTTGGCCCGACCCTTGGGCGCAACCAGGCCGAACTCCGCCAGCAGTCCCCGAAGGGCATTGATCGTCTGTGTGCGCTGACGCACCACCAGATCCCGTACCCGGAACAGCATGGCCCGGGCCTGCTGGTCTTCGGTCTTCACCGAAACGGTCCGCATCGTCGGGCGAGAGGCCGCCTCCGAGATCGCCTCCGCATCCGCCATGTCGTTCTTCTGCCGCTTGACGAACGGCTTCACATAGGCGGGCGGCAGGATGCGGACCCGGTGGCCCAGCTGCCGGATCTCCCGCCCCCAGTGGTGAGCGCCGCCGCAGGCCTCCATCGCCACCAGGCAGGAGGGCTGCCCTTCCAGAAAGGGCAGCAGCTTCCCCCGCGTGATCTGTTTGCGGAAGGCCACCGAACCATCCTGATGGGCTCCGTGCAGTTGAAAGAGGTTTTTCGCCAGGTCAATGCCGATGATGTTAATCTGTTTCATGGATGTCGCCTCTCAATGTCGAATGTTCAAATGCCAGCCCGCTGGCACCTGCCTCACTATGAGGCAGTAGAGAGGCGGCGTCCATTCCATCGTCCCTCCTTCGAGGGCGTCAACCTGCAATCAACTCCGATTAACGATGAGCCACACAGCAACACCATCGACATCCCGCACACGCCTGTCCGGGGGGATTCGATTCCGCAAGGGAGCCGGACCGCGGAGGCGCGCGGTGTCCGACCAGTGGCGCCTGCCAGGCCGCTGGTCTGCCAACAAGACGGTAGTCCGGAAGCATCCGGTCGGGAGTGGGTTCCCCTTGGCCCCGGAACCGCCTACAGTCATCGCTCCGGTTCATTGCGGCACCGGGCACCGGCAGAAAGATGGGGAGCGGCCATGGTCCACTCCGGTCGGATACGGCTTCTGGGAGCCACAATGATTGCCATCATTCACACTGACGAGGAATGAACCATGACCAAGATGAAACATACCACGAAACCCCAATCCGTTCCCGCCTTCATCGGCATCGACCTTGCGAAGAACTCGGTCCATGTCCACGGTGTCGACCCGTCGGGCCGCACCTGCGTTGACCGGAAGATGCGGCCGGCGAAGCTGAAGGAATACCTGGCCAACCTGGAGCCGTGCGTGGTGGGCATGGAGGCCTGCGGCCGTTCCCACCAGTGGGGCCGGGATGTCCTGGCCCTGGGGCATGAGGCAAAGCTCATAGCCCCTCAGTTCGTGAAACCATTCGTCAGGTCCAACAAGAATGACCGGGCGGACGCCGAGGCGATCTGCGAGGCGGTCCAGCGCCCGAACATGCGGTTCGTGGGAATCAAGAGCGCGGACCGGCAGGCGCAGCAGGCCATCCACCGGGTCCGGTCCCGGGCGGTGGGGAACCGGACGGCCCATGTGAACACGATCCGCGGCCTGTTGGCGGAGTTCGGCATCGAGATTCCCCAGGGACGCAGCAAGGTCCGCCCTGCAGTGGCGGAGATCCTGGGGAACGGCGGCACGGCCGACACCACCCTGCTGCCGCGGTTTCTGGATACGCTGGCCGAGCTGTACGAAGAGCTGGTGCACATGGACGGGCGGGTGGAGCGATACGA
The DNA here is from genome assembly GCA_965213885.1 of Candidatus Poriferihabitaceae bacterium. Lineage (GTDB taxonomy): Bacteria > Pseudomonadota > Gammaproteobacteria > Arenicellales > Poriferihabitantaceae > VYFG01. The sequence goes on along the minus strand of OZ243919.1, from coordinate 60,781 downwards.
CCGGATGATCGAGGCGATTGCCGGTCAGGACGAGCAGGCACGGTTACTGATGACGATCCCCGGGATCGGACCGATGACGGCCACGGCGCTGCTGTCCACCATGGGCGACCCGGGCGTGTTCCGCAATGGCCGGCAGTGCGCATCCTGGCTCGGGTTGGTACCGCGGCAGCATTCGACGGGGGGGAAGGACCGGCTGCTGGGGATCTCGAAACGGGGGGATCGGTATCTGCGTTGCCTGGTGATCCATGGGGCGCGGGTGATGGTCAACCAGCTTTCCCGGAAGGAGCAGTCGGACCGGCGCAGCGTGTGGCTGCGGGGATTGCTGGAGCGGCGTCACAGGAACGTGGCGACGGTGGCGCTGGCGAACCGGATGGTGCGGACCGCGTGGGCGGTGTTGAGTTCCGGCAAGCCGTACGAGGCAAACCACGTGCCGGCCTGATCGGCGGACCGATCAACGGTGAATCGGGAACCTGGTTCCGGATTCCAATATCCACCTGACAGAGGAGGACAGTTACCCACCCAGGTTGCCTGAGAGCAATTGATCGTGATGGCAGAAAAGGCAAACCGCCGGAGTGAGAACCTGACACGAACATAGACCTGATTCACGGAACACCTGACCGTGTACTGTGTGGAGGTCGACAAAATGATAAGGACACTTCGGTGCGAATTCCATCGGGGCCAGGGGCATAGAGATCCCCGTCAACAGGCCGGATATATGGCAGCAGCCTATCCCTTCCAGATCGAAAACTGTTCTTGCAAACCGGGACGGGACATATATGTTCGTGAGGCGCCACGCCGAAGAATCGGTGCGCCTGGCGCTCACGGACACCCGGATCGTCGTCATGGTGGGGCCGCGCCAGTCGGGCAAGACCACGCTTGCCCGCCACATTACCGATGATGACAGCCGCACGTACGTCTCGCTGGACGACGACCGGTTCAGGCGATTCGCCCAGGAGGATCCGTGGACTTCGTAGGGGGCCGGCAAACAGCGGCGATCGACGAAGTCCAACGCACGCCAAACCTCATTCTGGCCCTGAAGAAAAAGGTTGATGAAGACTCTCGTCCCGGACGCTATCTGATTACGAGCTCCGTCGACCTGTTCAGGGGGTCGATATCGCCGGACTCGTTGGCCGGTCGCGTCGAGACGGTCGAGCTCCTGGCGTTTTCCCAGACCGAAATCGCAAGCGCGGTACCGCCGCGGTTTCTTGATCGGGGTCGTCGGTGACTTTCCGGATCTGGAGGAGTGGCGCTCGGAAGAAGGACGCGGTTCGGTGGCGTGGTATGCTTTCCGGGCCGCATCGATGAGCCCGCGCCATGCAACGCCGCCAGCTTCCCATTGGTATCCAGAGTTTTCGGACGATCCGGGAAGAAGATTTCTATTACGTCGACAAGACACCCCTGATCCATGAACTGGTCAGCCGGGGGCGGCACTACTTCCTATCGCGCCCGCGCCGCTTCGGCAAGAGCCTGCTCATCGACACGCTGCGTGCGTTGTTCTCGGGCAACGAACCGCTGTTCAGGGGACTCGCCATCCACGACAGCTGGAACTGGAACGAGACGCATCCGGTGGTGCGGCTGAGTTTCGGCGGGAAAAGCAGTGAGGCCGGCAATCTTGAGGGCAACGTCCGCAAGCAGCTTGAGATCATTGAACGCTATTTCGAGCTGGATCCCGGGCCGCCGACGGACGAGGGACCGGAACGATTCATGGACCTGCTCGACCGCTTGCACCACAAAACCGGCAGGCAAGTCGTGGTACTCGTGGACGAATACGACAAGCCCATTCTCGACGTGCTGGACAATCCCGAAATGGCTCACGCAAACCGCGAATACCTGCGGGGTTTCTATGGTGTCATCAAGGACAGCGCCGAACACGTCCGCTTCGTCTTCGTCACCGGCATCAGCATGTTCACCAAGGTCAGCCTGTTCTCGGGCCTGAACAATCTCAAGAACATTACCCTCGACCCGCGATTCGCCACCATTTGCGGCTATACCGACCGTGACCTCGACACGGTGTTCGCGCCGGAATTAGATGACCTGGACCGCGACGAGATTCGCCGCTGGTACAACGGTTACCACTGGCTGGGCGAGGAAAAGCTCTATAACCCCTACGACATTCTGCTTCTGTTCAGCGATCGCGTATTCAAGGCCCACTGGTACGAGACCGGCACTCCCGACATGCTGTACCGGAAGATCGTGGAAGAGAAGCGAAATCCGATGGAGCTCGAGCGCCTGCTGGCGGACGAGGGGCTGATGTCGAGTTTCGACGTGTCCGACATCGACCTGCGGGCGCTGATGTTCCAAGCGGGCTATTTGACCATCGCCGGGGAGGAAAATCTCGATGTGGACAGACTGTTCGCGCTGGAGTTCCCGAATCTGGAAGTGCGGCTGAGCTTTAGCAAGGGTCTGCTCGCCCACGCCGGTCAGGACCGGGTGGAAGTGATTCAGTCGGGCAATGCACTGCTCGATTTGCTTGCGGCGGAGGATTTCGCGGGCTTCGGCAAACGGCTCAAGTCGTATCTGGCCGGGGTTCCACACCAGTGGTACGATGCCGGCGGCGTAGATAGGTTCGAGGCGCACTACGCAGGCATGCTGTACCTATGTTTCCGCGCCGTCGGTGCGGACCTTGCGGTGGAGGATGCCTCAAGCCACGGCCGCGCCGACATGGTTGTGTTCCACGGCGGCAAGGTGTTTGTGCTCGAGTTCAAGATGGCCAAAGAGAACGAAGCAGCCGAAACCGCACTTGACGACGCCATGAAGCAAATGCGCGACCGCGGCTACGCGGACAAGTACCGCGACCGGGGCGAGCCAGTGCATCTTGTCGCGGCGGTTTTCGGCCGCGAGCAAAGAAACCTGCTCGCGCTGCGCGCCGGAGTTCCCTGAGCGCCAATCGTCGAAGTACTTTGAACCCCAATCCTTTTGCCCGTGGTTCAGCCGAACCCAAGACATGACATTCTCGGAAAAGTCACCATGACGGAGGATCCGCTGGGCTTCGTACGGGGCCTGCAAACAGCGGCGATCGACGAAATCCAACGCGCGCCAAACCTCATTCTCACCCTGAAGAAAGGTTGATGAAGACTCTCGTCCCGGACGCTATCTGATTACGAGCTCCGTCGACCTGTTCAGGGGGTCGATATCGCCGGACTCGTTGGCCGGTCGCGTCGAGACGGTCGAGCTCCTGGCGTTTTCCCAGGCCGAAATCGCAAGCGCGGTACCGCCGCGGTTTCTTGATCGGGCGTTCGTCGGTGACTTTCCGGATCTGGAGGAGACTGGACCGACCCCCGACATGATCGGGCGGATTGTTTCCGGCGGCTATCCGGCGGCACTTGCCCGCCCCGTTCCGGCACGGCGACGTTTCTGGCTGCGCGCCTGTGGCAAGGCGCTTGCCGAACGCGATGTCTCCGATCTTGCCCCTGTCGGGAAGTGCGACGAAATGGTCCGCCTGGTCGATCACGCGGCCCTGTCTGCAGGCCAGTTGCTCAACACGTCCAGCCTTGGTGCCCGCCTCGGCGTGGATGGCAAAACTGTGGATCGCTGGCTTGTCCTGCTGGAGCATATGTTCCTGATTCGCCGCGTACGCGCCTGGCACAACAGCGAGTTGAAGCGGCTGGTGAAAACACCCAAGCTTCATTTCCTGGACTCCGGCCTGCTCGCGGCTCTCCTGCGAACGGAAGTCGCGGACATTGTTCGGGACCGCCAGAAGCTGGGACTGCTACTGGAGAGTTTCGTGCATGGAGAGATTGCCAAGGCCATTGCCCTGTCAGGCGAAACGACGACCGTCAGCCACTATCGTGACAAGGATGGTGTCGAGGTTGATCTGGTCCTGGAGCGTTCCCCAGGCACGATCATGGGAATTGAGGTCAAGGCAGGAGCAACGGCGCATCCCCGGGACTTCAGGGGCCTGCAGCGCCTCAAGGAGGTTTCGGGCAACCGGTTCGCCTGCGGCATCCTCCTGCACGATGGCGAGCGTATACAACGGACAGCCCCAAAGCTGTTCGCAATGCCGATCAGGATGCTGTGGGAGGCCTGAAACCGGCATCACACAAACCCGCAGCATTCATTCCAACGACCCTGTCTTTCCCACCGGCTGCGCGCACTTGGGGCTCTACCTGCGGAATCTTTGGGAAAGCTGTGCTGGCCGGCTCGTGTGACGCTCTGGATTGGTAGTCACCCGGGGTTACAGGATTTCACGAAATAGGCCTCTATCGAACTCCGACTCCCCCGATATGTAACAAAGAATGTATCACTATGCCCGAAAAGCCACGTTGCCCTTGTTCCTGTCTGCCTGGGTCCTGCACCTGGTCTCCCCGATCAGCCTACACCCGTCCTGGATTCTCCTGCCGTTTGCACTCGCCTTTGCCCTGGCGGTCAGGATTACGGCCGCTACCTTCAAGAAGTATCTTTGAAATAGGTGGAAATCTTTGATGCGGTATGTTTGGAAATATATAGCGTATACGCTATACTACTGCAATGGCATGGACAGTTGAAACCGTTTCAGCCGTCGATGCTGAAATCAGGGCGCTTCCGGTCGCATTGCGCGCCCGGCTGATCCGGTTGCTGGAGACCGTGGAGAACGTTGGACTGGAGGCACTTCGCGCACCCCATGTCAGACATCTCGAGGGCAAGCTCTGGGAGCTTCGGGTCAAGGCCGAAGGAGGTATTGCCCGGGGAATCTACGTGACGGCAGCACGACGGCGGGTGGTGGTACTGCATGTCTTTGTAAAGAAGTCGCGCAGGACACCGCAGCGGGCACTCGCGACGGCCAGAGAACGAATGAAGCAGGTGACACGGTGACAAGACTGAAAGAGCTTAAAAAGCAGTTCATGGAGGATTCCGGGTTCCGGGAGGAATATGCGAGGGTCGATGAGGAGTATGCGCTGGTGGAGGCATTGGTACGTGCACGTACGGCGGCGAAGCTGACACAGGCGGAGCTTGCCCGGCGGCTTGGCACGACCCAGTCTGCGGTCGCGCGGCTGGAGGGTGGGCGGGTGTCCCCGTCTTTTGCCACGCTGCGCCGCTATGCCGAAGCGACCGGCACACGTCTGACGGTGGGCCTGGTCCAGATCGATACCTAATGTGTGCAGGCCGTGTGCTGATGCACAGGAACTCCCTTTGTAGTGCCGCTGCCGGGATACCTCCGGATGGTGACGAGCCCGCTTTCAGGATGACTGGAGGGCCACGGCTAATTTAATGTTCTCGCGCTGGAAGTCACGAACTTTGTGGTGTTGAGTGTATTTTCCGTCATTTTTAGATCGTCGAAGACAAGGCGTGGCTTGCGGTTGGGTCTGCGTACGACAGCGGCGACGCAGGGGGATGACGGCGCCGATCTCGTTGGTGCACCTGGATTGATCGCCGGCGCCGACGGGCAGGCGGCCTACTTTTCTTGGGTGTGGGTGGTCTGTGAGCGGTGGCCGACGGCGCTCAGGATGTGGGTTTGGCAGGGGCCGTCCTGATCCGCGTGGATGGCATGGTACAAGGTCTTGCCGTCGATGGCGCCGCCCTTGGCGGCGGCGGGGGTCGTCGATGTCGGCGAAGAACAGGGGCTGGGTGCGCATGGTGTCGGCGGGGAGCATGATCCTCGGTCCTTTGTGGCGGCCGATGGGGTCGAGTGCGGCCTGGGTCAGGCGCGCTCAGGCTTTGGGGTCAGGGGACGGGCGAAGACGCGCTTGGGGGTGGCGCTGTAGCCGCCGTGGACGCGGCGGTACCCGCGGGTGTGGCCGAGGCACAACCAGTTCGATGCGCGGTGGATCGTGCCCCGGAAACGGGGCGGGTCGACGAAGCTCTCCAGCAGCAGCGGATGGCCAAAGCGCCTCGGCCAGTCCGAGACCAGGCGCCACTCGCACAGCGACAGCAACCGCGAGGCCAGATTGGGTCGATGCCAGCCGGGGAGGATCAGAAAGCGGGAATTATCGGTGACCAGATGCAACCGGTCGTACTGCACCCGGAAGTCCCAGCCGATCCAGGCGTCCCGCGTCCGGCACTTCAAGGCCGGCGCGGAGAAGCCGATCAGCGCCACCCACTCGCGCCGCCAGCGCACCACGTACCACTGCGTCTCGCCGATCCTGGGCAAGGCGTCCAGGTAGTGATGCGCCTGCATCAGGCGCTGATCACGTGACTCGTCGGCGACCGCGACCGGTTCGACGACGACCTCGCGCAAGTCCATGCGGCCCCCGGATCGTTGAACGAAAACGCACCCCTTTTTCACCAATCGGATCGCCAAGTCCAGTATGGGACCTAAACGGTTGTTCCGGCAGAAATCCTTAGAGAGGGCGAATTCGCCCTGAGGGAATTATAAAGACTACTTGACGGACTCGGTTCTGTTGACTAGCGTTGGAGGCCTGAAGCCGCACTCGGAAATCAATGCTAAAAAGATTATTGAAGTGGTTCGGCAACCTGTTCGCCGAGCATACGCTCTTGCAGCTAATAGCCACCGCCCCAATTGCTTACTTTGTCGGATTGGCGAAGCAATGGGGAAAGGGGGCAGGGGTCATGTTTGATGCCCTTCCGCCTCTGTTTTGGCCGATTCTGGCAATTCTAGTATTGGCAGTTACGGTCTATTCAGGATTTGTCTTACCATTCGTCAAATATTTTCGCGGCAAGGAAAAGGCGTACTGGGAGCAGGTGGAGCAGGCATACAAACTGGTTTCCCAATCTTATCGGCCCAATATCCTAAACCCGGAACATCCCGGCAATCCCCACGCAATCAAGGAATACGCGCAGAACGCGGTCGATATTCTCCGCCCGCAGTTAATCAAAAAGCGGGGATCGAAGGATATACCGCACGAAATCGAAGTCACAGACAACAACTCTCTCAGCGACTGGTACAACTATCTTCGGAGGGAAAGGTCGCGTCGGCGACTATCGTATCTTGTATAAAGTTCGGGACGAAGAGCTCATCGTGCTTGTCGTGCGGGTCGCTCCTCGTCGCGAGGCCTATCGTCAGAAATCTTCATGAGCCCGGGCTGGCCGATGAATTGCCCCAACCCAACAGGGCGTAAGACTTCGCGGGTCACCGGGAGCAGGTCAGTTCCCTGACGTGTAATCCGCTGTTTCCTCCATCTTCCCCACCGGGTACGCTCGCACGGGGTTCCGCCCGCGTAAAACGGGGAAAGCCGTTCTGGCCGAACCGTGCGGCGATCTGCTGCTTTGGCAGTTGCCCGGCGAGCATCGCGACCCTTTCGACCGGATGCTTGTCGCCCAGGCCCTGGGGCACGAGCTTCACATCATCTCGGTCGAGGCGGTGTTCGAACGATTCGGCGTGATTGATTATTCCACAGCAAAGTTGCCACCCATTCCACGCTGAAAGTTGCCACCCATTCCACGGCAAAGTTGCCACCCTTTGACGGTGGTACTTCACCCATCGGAACAGAGCGACGCATTGATGACAACCGGTATGGTGCTCTCTATTTCAAATCGGAGAGAACACCATGCCCAACCAGAGTATATCGATGCGCAAGATCAGGGAGATTCTCCGCCTGAAGTGGGATCAGGGGCTGAGTAACCGGAAGATTTCGACTATTTGCGGAATTGCCCGCCCCACGGTCAGTTCCACTCTGCGCCGGACGGAACGTGCAGGTCTGACCTGGCCGCTGGCGGAGGACCTGACCGACGCCGAACTGGAGCGGAAGCTGTTTCCACCACCGCCGCCCCGGCGACTGGCGAAGCGCCGCGGGGTGCCGGACTGGGCGCAGGTCCATCGCGACCTCAAGCGCCCGGCGAAGGACGGCGGGCCGGGCGGGGACGGGATGCCGGGGAGGGACGCCCCCCGGCGCAAGGGCATGACCCTGTACCTGCTGTGGGAGGAATACAAGGAGCAGCACCCGTACGGGTACGAGTACTCGTGGTTCTGCCACCACTACCGGAAATGGCTCGGCAAGCAGGACCTGGTGATGCGGCAGGAGCACCGGGGCGGCGAGAAGCTGTTCGTGGACTATTCGGGCATGACGGTCCCCGTGATCGACCGCGCCACCGGGGAGTTGCACCAGGCCCAGGTGTTCGTGGCGGTGCTGGGGGCATCGGGGTACACCTACGCGGAGGCCACCTGGAGCCAGGGTCTGGAAGACTGGATCACGTCCCACCGGAACTGCTTCTCCTTTCTTGGCGGGCTGCCCGAAATCGTCGTGCCCGACAACCTTCGTTCCGCAGTGAGCAAGGCGCACCGGTACGAGCCCGACATCAACCCCACCTATCAGGACATGGCGACGCACTACGGCGTCACTGTGCTGCCTGCGCGCGTTCGGCGCCCAAGAGATAAATCAAAAGCGGAATTGAGCGTGCTCCTGGTCCAGCGGTGGATTCTCGCGGTCCTGCGCAAGCGCCGGTTCTTCTCCCTTCAGGAGGTCAACCGGGAGATCAGGCGGCTGCTGGAGACACTCAACAACAAACCATGCCGCAAGCTCCCCGGATGCCGCCGGGAGGTCTTCGAGGAGATCGACCGGCCGGCCCTGGGACCCCTGCCGGAGAAGCCCTACGAGTTCTCCGAGTGGAAGCCGGTCCGGGTACATGTCGACTATCACGTCGAGTTCGACAGACACTACTACTCGGTGCCCCATGAGCTGGTCGGCCTCCGGCTTCACGTCCGGGCCACCCGCAACACCGTCGAGTGCCTCCACCGGGGCGAGCGGGTCGCGAGCCACCTGCGGTCCCGGCGCCCGGGCCGGTTCACCACCGTCCCGGCGCACATGCCGGAGAAACACCGGCAGATGGGGGAATGGTCCCCGGAGCGGCTGGTCGCGTGGGCCGCCCGAGTCGGCCCCGCGGCCCGGGCCGCCGTCGAGTGGCAGCTGGCCAACCGCAAGCATCCCCAGCAGGCCTACCGCACCTGCCTCGGGATTCTGAACCTGTCGAAGTCCTACGGCGACGGACGGCTCGACGCCGCCTGCCTGCGGGCGCTGGAACTGAACTCCATCAGCTACAAGAGCGTCCACTCCATCCTGCAGAACGGGCTCGACCAAAAGGCCCCGGAGCCCGTCCAGGAATCCATCCTTCCGGATGACCATTCCAATATCCGGGGGCCATCCTACTACCACTGACCCCGGTCATCGATCGATCAACCATCAACCAACCATCAACCATTCACTGAAGAAACCCCATCATGTTCAACCACCCCACCCTGGACAAGATCCAGCACCTGAAACTCACCGGCATGGCCGCGGGCCTCGCCGACCAGATGCGCACCGACGGCATCGACGAACTCGACTTCATGGAGCGCCTCGGGCTCCTGGTCGACCGGGAGGCCACCGAGCGGGAGGGCCGGCAGCTCTCCGCACGCCTCCGGCGGGCCCGGCTCAAGCACAACGCCGCCATGGAGGACATCGACTACCGCAGCCCCCGGGGGCTGGACAAGCGGCTCATGCAGTCCCTGGCGTCCTGCCGGTGGGTGTCCGACCGACTGAACGTCCTGGTCACCGGACCCACCGGCGTGGGCAAGACCTGGCTGGCCTGCGCCCTGGCGCAGAAAGCCTGCCGGGAACGGCACTCCGCCCTGTATCTCCGCTTCCCGGTGCTGCTGCGGAATCTGGCGGTCGCCAGGGGGGACGGACAGTACCCCAAACTGCTGGTCAGCCTGTCCCGGGTCGCCGTGCTGCTGATTGACGACTGGGGCATCGAGGGCCTGAACGCCCAGAACCGCCGCGACCTGCTGGAGGTGCTCGAGGATCGCTACGGGGCCCGCTCTACCGTGGTGACCAGCCAACTGCCGGTGGAGAACTGGTTTGAAGCGATCGGAGACCCGGTCCTCGCCGACGCGATCCTCGACCGGCTGGTGCACAACGCCTACCGGATCGACCTCAAGGGCGAGTCCATGCGAAAGAGGAAGGCCAGGGCCCTCGGGGACGACGGATCCGGGGACCCGGAATCATGAGCGGCACGATAACAGGCCACGGGCCTCGACACCCACTACCGCGCTTCGCTTGCTGTCCGCAACGCCGCACGGCAAAGCCAGTTTGCCGTCCGTCATCACGGACCGGGGGTGAAAAGCCGGTCATGGATGACCTTCTCAAAAGCAAATCCCGGGCACGCTGGAAATGTCCCGGCGTCCCGCTTACCATCCGGTTTGCACAAACAACCGGAAACCGGCTGATCTGGGGTATCCCTTCAGCCCAATGAACGTTGCGTCGCTTCGCTCCGATGAGGGTGGCTTACGCCATGGTCCAGGGTGGCAACTTTGCCGTGGATCGGGTGGCAACTTTCAGCGTGGTTTGGGTGGCAGATTTCAGTGGAATAGTCAAATCACCGGAAGTTCCCCGTTCATTGCCGACATGTTGGTGCGGGCGGTTCGATCAGGCAACCCCAAGGCTCGGTCGGGGAGTGAATGCCGGGAGCGTTTGCTCGTGTTCACGCATCACCAAAGCCACAAAAATACTGCGGACGGACGGGTTTCGTACGGGGTACCGTAAGAGAATTGCCTAGAATGGCGTCAGGCTTGCGCGGGACTACGCAACATCAACAAGTGACCGATCCCGCGGCTCCGGCCGTGGTCCAAACCAGGGCAAATTTTCCTGCCACGAACCTCTGGTCGGGAGGGACGTGGCGCAGCGGCGTGGTATGCTTCCCGGGTCGCACTGAAGAGCCTGCGCCATGCACCGCCGCCAGCTTCCCATCGGCATCCAGTCTTTCCGCAGACTGCGGGAGAAAGACTGCTACTACGTCGACAAAACTCCGCTCATCGCCGAACTGATTGATCGGGGTGAGTATTATTTCCTCTCGCGCCCGCGCCGCTTCGGCAAGAGCCTGCTCATCGACACGCTGCGTGAGCTGTTTTCGGGCAACGAGCCGCTGTTTCAGGGGCTTGCCATCCACAATCAATGGGATTGGAGCGAGACGCATCCGGTGGTGCGGCTGAGTTTTGATGGCAAGAATTACGAACCGGGCGATCTCGAGGGCAGCATTCTCAATCAACTGACTATCATCGAACGCAACGCCGGTCTCGACCCGGCACCTTCCACGCTCGACGGGCCGGGGCGATTGATGGACCTACTCGACCGGCTTTACCACAAGACCGGCAAGCAGGTCGTGGTTCTGGTGGACGAATATGACAAACCGATCCTCGATGTCCTTAACAACCCGGAGCAAGCGGAGTCGAACCGCAACTACCTGCGCAGTTTCTACGGCATCATCAAGGGAAGCGCCGAGTATGTCCGCTTCGTTTTTGTCACCGGCATCAGCATGTTCACCAAGGTCAGCCTGTTCTCGGGCCTGAACAATCTCAAGAACATTACGCTAGATCCGCGATTCGCCGCCATCTGCGGTTACACCGACCACGACCTCGACACCGTGTTCGCGCCCGAACTCGAAGGTCTGGACCGCGAAGAGATCCGCCGCTGGTACAACGGCTACCACTGGCTCGGCGAAGAAAAACTCTACAACCCCTTCGACATTCTGTTGTTGTTCAGCGACCGCGAATTCAAGGCCCACTGGTACGAAACCGGAACCCCCGACATGCTCTACCAAAAGATCGTGGACGAAAAGCACAATCCGGTGAAACTTGAGCGGATGCTGGCGAACGAGGGGCAGATTTCGAGTTTCGACGTAGGCAATATCGACTTGCGGGCGCTGATGTTCCAGGCGGGCTATTTGACTATCACCGGGCAGGAAAACCTCGGTGTGGATAAACTGTTCACGCTGGAATTCCCGAATCTGGAAGTACGTCTGAGTTTCAGCAGGGGCGTACTCGCCCATGCCGGACAGGATCAGGTGGAAGTAATACGTTCGGGCAATGCGTTGCTTGATCTGCTTGCGGCGGAGGATTTCGAAGGTTTTGGTGAGCGGCTCAAAACCTGGCTTGCCGGGATTCCGCACCAGTGGTACGACGCTGGCGGCGTCAACCGTTTCGAGGCGCACTATGCGACCATGTTGTACCTGTGCTTTCGCGCCGTCGGCGCCGACCTGCACGTCGAGGACTCGTCAAGTCATGGCCGTGCCGACATGGTCATGTTCTACGGCGGCAAGGTATTCGTACTCGAATTCAAGATGGCTAAAGAAGGCGAAGCTGCCGATCTCGCCCTCGACCGCGCCATGAAGCAAATACGCGAACGCGGCTACGCTGAAAAGTACCGAGACCGGGGCGAGCCTGTCCATCTCGTCGCGGCGGTTTTCGGCCGCGAGCAAAGAAACCTACTCGCACTGAATGCAGAACGTCTCTGAACCCGAGCCTTGGTGTCCGAGTCATGACCGGACCTTACATACCCGGATAAGTCACCATGACGACGGTTCCCTTTGGCGGCAACACCGCCCCGAGTAACGATCCGGATCAAGGCCCCTCGGAATCGACCGGCGATGCGCCGCCAAGCCACGATCCGTCCGGCACCGGCGAGGTCATGGACGCCCCGGCCAACGGCGGCGGCGAAAGCCCGGACCCGGCGCTGTCCGAGGCTCAACGGGCGCTTGAGGAGCAGGCCTGGGACGAAGTCATGCATCAGGCCGCGAGTCTCGCCAGGGCCGAGGGCAAGCTCCCCGGTGCCGCCGAGGCCACCGTGCGCGGCGCGCACCTCAGCCGGCTGGACTGGCGCGCGCTGCTGCGCCGCCACATGACCGATGCCGCCCGGAACGACTACTCGTGGAGCGCGCCCAACCGCCGCTTCATCGACGGCGGGCTGTACCTCCCGTCGATCCGCTCCGAGGGCATCGACACCTTGGCCGTGATCGTCGACACGTCGGGGGCGCTGCCGGAGGGTCTGCTTGCCGAGTTCTGGACCGAAGTGCGCGGGATCGCGGCCGACATCCAGCCCGATCGCGTGATCGTGCTGCAGGTCGACGCGGCGGTGCGGGACGCCTCGGAGCATTCCGCGTTCGACCTGCCCGGGGAGATCGTCGTTCGCAGGCGAGGCGGTACCGATTTCCGGCCCGGCTTCGCCTGGCTCGAGGAGCGGGGTATCTGCCCCGGCGCGTGCCTGTACTTCACGGACATGGAGTGCTCGCGCTATCCCGAAACCGAGCCTCCGTTTCCTGTCCTCTGGATCAATTGGTCCGATCCGCCGTCGGATTGGAACCGCGAACCCTGGGGCGAATGCATCAATATCCGTGTGGAGTGACCGTCATGCGGGGGACCTCCACTATCCGATCCCGCAATTCCCTTCCTGCCCGGTTGTCAGCAAGCGCTCGATGTTTCGGACGAAACCTCGGTCAACGCACAAAGCAGGGGGAGCCGTTCGTCTGTATGACGTACTCGAACGTCACCTCGTCATGATCATCACTTCGAGTATCGTCCTTGATCCCGAGCACCTTGATTGCTGCCCAATATCCATTCCCATTTTGCAATACGGCCACCTGTCCATTGTTCGGCCACCGGATCCTCGATGATCCATCATATTGGCGGGCATCAACAATGTCTTCGATCTCACCACAGCCCTTGGCGATTGCCACAGTGCGGATGCTGCTTGGATCGCTAAGAAGCTGTATGTTCCAGTCGCTCGACTTACTCAAATCAATTTCAAACAATTGTTCGCCGCTGCCTACGCAATAGCGCCCGTTGTTGTTCGAGTAATCAAACGTGACGCGCCCCTTGGGCGAGGGAGAGACATATTTTTCCGAGCTCGGCATGAACCTCTGGTTCGAAAATTGCTTTATCGTTTCGAACGGATTGTCGCCTATTGGAGGTACCGGCAAAACGGGCTCATCCAGTAGTGACCGGAGCAATTCTTCGTATTGTTCTTCATATCTTCGATCGTCTCGAAAATCCACGTAGAGGCAACTTCTCAGAAAGGTCGGCACTAAAGCTCCCTCTGGATTGTTACGAATGACCGGGATCACCCAATCCGCGTTGAGATCGTCCATTATTTCTCCTGTCATTATCCTTTTCTCATATCCCACTCCACCTTCCCTTGAATTTGCCTTTCGTACGTAATTCCCTGAGCAAATGCATAGAACGCGATTCGAATCGGACAGCCCCCTTTCGACAAAGCCCGCCACGTCTTGTCCCAGTTGAAGGTTCCACTGGTCCAATATCATGCCCACCCCGTTGTGACGCAGCCGTGTAGCCAATTGCAGCACCCACGCCTTGTGCTCTTCACTGTCATGCGAGTAAGAGACGAATACTGTTGGAGCCATTCTGTAATTTCCTCTCGTCCGGGTTGTTCTCAGGCGTGGCGGGAGAGACTGTTTCGCCCGCTTATGGACGCAGCAAGTGCTCTGCCACAGTACCCGCCACGAGCTTGATCGCGTTGAGGCAGAAGAAACATCAGGACAGTTCAACCGATGAAATGTCCGGGCCGATACGTGGCGGGTCGAAATCGATATCGGAGAGTCCTTTCATGGACATGGCATCCAGAAGGCTCCGGCGCTCTCCCGATAGCTTTCGATAGGTTTCAATACTGAGCAGGACATGCGCAGGCCTTCCACGATCGGTGATGACCACGGGACCGGAAGCCGCGGCCCTTTTTGCCCAAGCAAGATCCTGATTGAATTCACGGCTGGTCAGGGTTGTGACCGTCATGGCGGCTTCCGCATAGAATAACTATGTTACTACATATAATTTGGTTCGCATCATCCCAAGACATGACATCCCAAGACATGACATTCTCGGAAAAGTCACCATGACGACGGTTCCCTTTGGCGGCATGGCACTGGTCTACAATGACCCTGAACAACCCCACCGGTAGTCGCAGAAAATATCTTCCAGCGCTCTGGTGTTCCGGTGCTGGCGCTCCTTCCGAGCGGGACGGATTGTCTCAACCGTAGTGACGAATGCCATCGCTGAAGCTGGTTACAGCACGCCTTCGGGGCAACCCTGTGGTGCCCATCCTTTCCGTCACTCATTGGCCACCGCGCTGCTGCGCCAACTTGCGAGATCCCGTGAACTCCAATGCGTGGGAGATACCGGGCTTGAGACAATCCGGGAGTAGCGTACATACAGTCATAACGCCCCCCGAAAAAAACACCCGAAGGACACCCAAGGCTGTTCGCAATGCCGATCAGGGTGCTGTGTGGGAGGCCTGGGGCTGTCTCGGCGATTACTAACATGCGAAATCTGGGAAGTTGAATATCAAATCGCCTTACAGTAAATTACATTTAATACGATTGATCATGCCATGCCCCAACAGGTGACTGCGCGATTGCCGGACCCGATGGTTGATGCGCTGGATGTGGCTGCGCAACAGCTTCGCCGCAGCCGGGCGGATGTCATCCGTCTCGCCGTTGAGCACTACCTCGAAGACTTCGACGACCTCGCTGTCGCAATCGACCGGCTCCGCGATCCCAGCGATCCGGTGCTGGACTGGGACCAGGTCCGGCGTGAGCTTCTCGATACGAATTAAGGGGAGCGCTGCCAAAGAGCTGCGGCGAATGGCAAAGCCGGATCGGGCGCAAATCGTCGCGGCGATCAACCAGCTGGCGGAGACTCCTCGCATCGGTATGGCCCTGAAAGGCGATCTTCGGGGACTGCGACGATTTCGTGTCGGCGACTATCGCATCTTGTACGAAGTCCGGGACGAAGAGCTTGTCGTGCGGGTCGCTCCTCGTCGCGAGGTCTATCGTCAGAAATCTTCATGAGCCCGGGCTGGCCGATGAATTGCCCCAACCCAACAGGGCTTCACAGGTCACCAGGAGTAAGTCGGTTCCCTGACGCGGAATCCGCTGTTTCCTCCATCTTCCCCAGCGGGTGGGCTCGCGCGGGACTCCGCCCGCGGTAAAACGGGGAAAGCCGTTCTGGCCGGACCGTGCGGCGATCTGCTGCTTTGGCAGTTGCCCGGCGAGCATCGTGACCCTTTCGACCGGATGCTCGTCGCCCAGGCCCTGGGGCACGAGCTTCACATCATCTCGGTCGAGGCGGTGTTCGAACGATTCGGCGTGATTCGGCCTTGGTGAGGGAAACAACTATATTTCCATAGCACCGCCCCATCGAAGAGCAGGCTCCATGGCTTGTGGTGGTGAATTTTTCGGCTTCACAGCCGATTCATTGTCATTCATCATCCGGGAATTGAACTCTTACATGTCCCTGAAATGAATTTTCGATGAAAATCTGCATCTCAGCATAGCACCCGCTCTGTACCAACCCACCACTGCCAGGCAACTCACGACTCCGAATCGATGCAGGATCACATTCCGAAACTGGCCTTCTATGCACCGATGAAGTCGCCGCGCTCCCCCCGGCCGTCCGGGGATCAGACGATCGGTGCATTGCTTGTGAAGGCCTTGGCGACTGCAGGATTCGACGTCGAAATCGCCAGCGACTTCCGCAGTTGGGAAGGCCGGGGAGATTCCCGGGTCCAGGAGGAGATCCGCATCCGGGGCGAGAAGGCGGCATCGGAGCTTGTGAGTAGATACAGGGCTGCCTGTCCACAGAACCGCCCGGTTGCCTGGTTCAGCTATCATCCTTATCACAAGTCTCCGGACTGGATCGGCCCCGTGGTGAGCAGGGCACTGGATATTCCGTACTTCTGCGCCGAGGCATCGGTTGCCGCAAAGCAGTCGGGTGGACCGTGGGGCATGGGGTACACTGCCTCGATTGAGGCCATCCGGTTGGCCAGGAGAATCTTCAATCTCAACCCCATCGACCTCCCCGCCCTGTCGGCCGTCGACGACGTGCGTGACAAGGTCGTTCCACTGGTGCCGTTCCTGGATGCGGAAACGCCGGATCCCGCTAGCCGCAACGTCCGCCGCCAGCGGATGGCTTCCCGGCTGCGCATCGATTCGGACCGCTACTGGCTGCTGAGCGTCGCGATGATGAGAGACGACGCCAAGCTCGCATCCTATACACAACTGGCCCGTACCGCGGAACGGATGCAACGTAAGGACTGGTTGCTGCTGGTCGTGGGGGACGGTGCCGCGGAGCTCCAGGTGCGGGACTATTTTCGGCTGGACAAGGAGCTTCAGATCCATTTTCTGGGCCGACGTGACAGTGAATTCGTGCTTCAGTTGATGTCGGTCTCGGACCTCCTGGTCTGGCCAGCCATCAACGAAGCGATCGGGATGACCGCACTGGAAGCGCTTGCCATGGGATTACCGGCGGTATGGGGTCGCTCGGGCGGCATCGGGCAGATCCTTCGCCACGGACAGACCGGTCTATTGGTGGACAATCCCGAAGCCCCTGAAAGTGCGGATTCGTTCACCGAAGCCATCGAGTCTTTGCTGGAGAATCCAGGCAGGCTGGCGGCCATGTCCGCCGAGTCCACCAGGCGGTTTGCGCAGTGCCATCAGATATCTGCTGCCGCAAGGACCCTCAGCGATCACATGCTGCCATATGTCTGAATAATAATGGTATGCCTCTCCATCGGGTCATCATCCTGCAGCACCCACCCTCCTGCTCCATTTGAAAACCCTCCTGATCGGGTGTATTGTCGCTGATATCACACGGAGACCGAACGCATACGCCGATCCAAACTTCGCGGGCAACGAGAAGGACGCACGGGTCGCACTCCGGGCCCAGTTCCGCTGGTTCTGGAAGAACGGAAAGTTCACCGGCGAGCAGGTCAACGATGTTCATCTGACGAATGCCGAGAAACGCGCCGCGCGCGAAAAGGCCGGAGGCAAACTGGCATGACCAAGAACAATGAAAGCATCTGGCCCTATCCCGGATCGCGTTGGTGGAAGTTCGATTTCCACACCCACACGCCTGCGTCAACCGATACGCCTTGGGCGAAGCTAGCCCGAATAATGCATGAATAAGACGGGTAAGGCCCCCTGACTCTACGATTACTGGGGACCTTGCCGCCCCTTACGAATTATCCGGGGTAGCGGATGGTGTCCTGGGCATCGCGCTACGCGGCACCAAGCCGTGGACATGACGGCGAGCCATGGTCAGGCGTCGAGGGCAAGGCGCTGGAGGAGGGAGGTGTGGCTCTCCTGCACGATGGCACGGGGGCCCGCGCCCGTTTCTGAGGATGGAGGGAAGAATCGAGGCGTTGCGGCGAGGCCGGCAAAGGTCTACAGACACTCAACCGGACGATCGCCGGACCGATACCGGGAGTAGCGAAACCATGCCGTGGCAGGTGCGGAGCTTCGAACGACCCGTTTCCGCGGACATAGTCCCGGGAACGTACGGTGCTCCCGATGGGGGGGACCGCATCGGAATTCCGGATCGTGATTGCGAAGGCGATCGGCATGAAGTAACTCGGTAGCCCTTTGCTGGCCGGCGGACCACGAGACCTTGGTGTGCTTGTCCGCAATATTCGCTGCGCAGCAAAATAGACTTGAACGGTGATGCTTGACTCGGATGTAATGGAAGGACAGTTGCTTGACAGGTTCCTGGAAACCCTGCGGGAGCTCCCCGATGCGCAGGCGGAGATCAGTGGGGTCGAACAGCCGGGCGGCCGCAATCGAGGACATGACGCCCATGTTGACCTCCGGGTGGGCGGAATGGCGGCCACTCTGCTGATTGAGATGAAGAAGGACGTATATCCTCGTGACGTGCGGCAGGTACTTTGGCAGCTCCGCGATTCCGCACGGAGATGGTCGCACCCGAAGGAAAAACGGGAAGCGGCGTTCTTCCTGATCGCCCAATCGATTTCACCTGGAGCCAAGGAGTTGTTGAAGAACGAGCGGGTCGGCTACTACGACAGCGGCGGCAGCCTGTTTCTGCCCGCCGGCAACATCTACGTGTACGTGGACAAGCCGCCCCCGAAAAGCCTGTCGCGGTCCATCCGTTCCGTGTTTTCGGGCCGTCGTGCGCAAGTGCTGCACGCGGTCCTGCTGCGACATAGCGAGTGGTTCGGAGTGAATGACATCGCTAACCAAGCCCAGGTATCACCCGCGACCGCCTCGCAGGTTCTGATGGAAATGGAGAAGTTCGAATGGGTGGTGTCGCGTGGACAGGGGCCAGGAAAGGAACGCCATCTGCAAGAGCCGGGCGCCTTGCTGGATGCATGGGTGAACCAGCAGGCGGTGATGCGGCCGCTGTCCATGCGGCGTTACTTCGTGCCGTCGGCGCGTGCGGAAGGGCTGGTGGAGAAGTTCGCCGAGGTCTGTGCAGAGAGCAAGGCCGAGTACGCGATCACTCACGAGGCAGCAGGGCAACGGTACGCGCCATTTCTGTCAACTGTCTCCCAGGTGCGTTGCCGGCTGCTGGACGGCCCGGCAGCAGATCGGGCTCTTAGCGCAATGGATGCGCGATTCGTGGATCAAGGCGCGAACCTTGCGGTCATCGAGGTCAAGTCGCCGAGCGAGTTTCTGTTTCGCGAATTCGTTAATGGGATCTGGCTGGCAAGTGCCGTGCAGGTCTACCTCGACCTGATGCGTGGCGAGGGCCGCGCCAGGGAAATGGCGGACCACCTGCGCCACGAAAGGATCGGCTTTTGATGGTGAAGCCCGCTACGTTCGATGGCTACAGCGATCGGTACACGGTCGAATGCGAGCGGGTTCTCGTAACTTTGCTGCGCGGATTGGGCCCGTGGAAGGAGTCCGTGTTTCTGGTGGGCGGATTGACTCCCAGATACCTGGTAGCGGCTCGGCCGCCGGATGTGCCGGCGCATGCCGGAACACTCGACGTGGACATCGTTATCGATCTGTAGATCCTGGCCGATACCGCGGGCTATCGCACGCTCGAAGAGAACCTGCGTGCGATGAGATTCGAGCGGTCGATGAACGAAAGAGGCCAGAGGCTTTCATGGCGGTGGCAGACTCGCACCGAAAGCGGTGCGGTGATGGTGGTCGAGCTGCTCGCCGACGCACCGGATATCGCTGGTGGCAGGGTCGAACCGCCGCCTACGGAAGGGAACATTTCCGCGCTCAACATCCCGCATTCGTCCATTGTCTTCGAAATGCACCAGGTCGCGGAGATTCGGGCAGAGCTCCTGGGCGGTGGGGGAAACACCGTCGAAGTGGTGAGGCACGCCGATTTGGTGAGCTTCACTTGCTTGAAGGCTTTCGCCTTCGACCAGCGCTTCGAGCGGAAGGACGCCCATGACCTGATCTATTGCATTGAACACGCGGAGCGAGGTCTCGACGAAGCCGCGTACATGTTCCGCGAGGCCTTGGAGGGCAAGCACAGGGCAGTGATTTGGGACTGTTTGTCAATTCTTCGCAATCGTTTCGCAGGGGACGGCGAAGTCGAGGGGTATCGGAAAGACGGTCCAGTAGCAGTGGCCCGCTTCGAACTGGGTGAGGGTGACGATGTGGGTCAGCGCGAAGCTCGGTTGCTGCGGCAGCGGGAGGTCAACAGCGTGATGGAGCAACTTATGGGTCGGATCGCTTCGGAGGCGGCATGGCGGTAAAGGCGATTCTTCTCGGGATCAACAGATTTCTGGATCCCACGATTTCAGAGCTGGGCGGTGCGCGACGATCCGCCGCCGCCTGCGATGGCGACGAGGGTTCCCTGCGGCAGATGCGCCATGGTCTTTCGGTCCCTCCTCGTGCGCTGGTAGTCGCGGGCGTCGATGGCGGCGGAGGTCAGCTTGCCGGTCTGGCTTGCGTGCGATCGCCATGGCTGCCGTCATGATGCCGTTTCCTTCGTGCCGATGAGGGATATCGGCGGCCGGACGCCCTCCCCGGACATCCGGCCGCGCCCCGCTCACGGCCAGCGCTCTCCTCCTGCCAGCGAAAGGCGCGCCGATGGAGACGGCGGCGGGACGGCGGCGCAGCGGCAGGAGCGGTCAGCGTCGGCGGATGAAAGCCCGGATGGCTATTCGAGCGCCCGTCGCCCCGGCACGGATAGCCTCGCGCAGGCAGGACGTTCGCTTGCACGTCATGCGGCAATGCCGCAATATGTGCTTGATGAACCCCTACATCACGCGGACCTATGAGCGCGCCATTCGCAAGCTGCTGCTCGACGGCATCGAGCGCGTCGAGGGCAATCCATGGGTCATCTGAAGCCAGAGACCAGCTTACGCTTCTTCCGGTGTTCGAGCAAACTCCACAAGGATGGAACGCCGTGCGGCGCTTTCCGGCCTACAATGGGCCGATCGGCGAATACGTTGAAATCTGGGCAGCAGACGTGCAGGACGTTGACCGTCCATTCGTCGAGCGGATCGGCGAAACCTTGTCAGATGGAAGACCCAGGTTGTGACAGGATGGCTTCGCCAGCCCGCGCAGAGGATCGCCGGTCGGATCGAGGCGCTGACGAAAAGCACGACGACGGACACGGTCGCGGCGTAGGGAGCCGATTGCGTCCCGCAGAGCGCGTGGTTGTTCCTGTATGGATTCCGAGAACCACTCCGGTAGCTGCACCGACCTAGCGCCAACACAACTGGAAAACCCGCGTTGCCGACAGCCAGGTGACTGCCGGATGCTCGTCCAGGATTCCGAGCAGCCGCTGGATGAAGTCGAAACAATCCTCGCCGTGTACGAGATGATGTGACAGTATCCCCGTGGGCTCCGCCCGATCCACCAGGCCCTCGCGCCTTGCACGCAGGTGGTCAATCAATTGGGCCAATGCTGCCGCCTCACCAACAAACCTCCTGCCGTCCTTCCAATTCACCAGATCGACATGGGTGTTGATGATCCACACATCCCCGTCGGCCTGTGGCAGCACCCTGGGCCCGTAACAGGAAAGTCCGCGGTAACCCAGATTGCCCAACAGGGGCAACATTCTTTCATCGATCCGGTTCCATGGCGGAACCAGCACCGGCAGTGCCCTGTGCTCGAAAAGGCCTGCAAGCTTCCGCCAGGCTGCGGTCAGCTCTTCCTGCCAGTTATCCCGGGGAAGAACGATCAGTTCCTGTTTCTTTTCGCCTTTTCCTGCATGATTCCGGTGAAGTATCCCATGCTGCAGCACCTCCAGGTTTTCATGCACAGCCAGGATATCCGCCAGTGCCTTTTCCATATTCCCGGGAATGACTGCCAGGGAAACGGGCACATCCCACTGTCCAAGGATTTCCAGCAACTGATCCAGGCGGGGATGAGCCTGGGCGGCATCGTCATCACGCCACCACAAGGTGGCCTCCTGGCCATCGAAGTTCCATTGGTCAAGTTCTTCCAGCAGGGAATCAAAGGTTTTCATGGACGCCCTTGTTGATGGAGCCTTTGCAATATGCCGACAGTATTTTCTGCACCGTTCAGTTGCACCCCGGGAAAATCGCCCCCCCGGGCGTCCTGTGCAGCCCGTGAAACCTCGGCGAGCAGGGTTCCCGCTGATAGGTCGGTTTCACGCAATACCCGGACGCGCCCTTTGTCGGCGAATATCCGTGCCCGGGTTGCCTGTTCGGTTTCACCATCAGCTTCATAGGGAACCACCACCGAGGGACAGTTCGCACGGAGAAGATCAACCGCAGTATTGTAGCCAAACTGGGAAACGGAAGCGTGGCAGTGGGTCAGCATCTCGCTGAAGTCCGCGCGATTGGGCTCCACCACCAGCCGGTCGCAATGCAGCGACCGCCAGTCCCGGAGCCGTGCTTCCGAAACCCTCGGGCCCGCCAGGATGCGCCAGCGACGGTCCGTCTGCTTGAGTGCGGCCTCCACCGCGGTCGCAAGGAGGCGTTCACCCACGGCGCCCCCGCCGGCAGATACGATCACTTCATCCCGGCCCTCCGGGGTCTGTTGCCGGTCGGACCCATGATCCATGTAGCCTGTGTACCGGATCGGGCAGGCAACATCCCCGTATTCCGGGAAACTCGACGACAGATTCACCAGCGCCGGGTCTCCATGCACCAGGACAAGGGACAGGTACTGCCGGATCCGGTCAAGGGTTTCCATTCGTCGAACCGGGGTTCGCTGCTGGAGCACGTCACGGATCGAGGTCACCAGCAATGGGGGCCTGGACCACCCGGTCACGTGATCCAGCATGGGCAGGATTTCGAACTCGAGCTGCCGGCGGCCGAAGGGCCAGGTTTCCAGGATCAGCAAATCCGGCCTGAGCACCTCAAGGCAGGCCACCAGCCGCTCCCTTCGGGCAGCCTTCCAGTCATCATCGACTGGCCTTCCGGCATGATCCAGCAGCGTGAGAAAATCGCCCGGCCGGGTTTTCAGCACGGGCAGGTGGATCACCTCGTATTCAGCGTCACCCGGGAAGGCCCCCCCTGAAATCAGGGTGACCCGGGTTCCTGCGGCATGCAGAGCGGACGCCAGGAGCCGCATCCTGACGAGATGGCCGCTGCCCAGAAGGTGCTGCACATAGATCGCGGTGTGCATGCCATGAAAACGCGGCCCGCGGCCGGTTCAGGCGGCCCGGGCGCGCCGGTTCAGGAGCTGGACCACGCGGCGGCAGATATTGTCCATGCCATCCAGCATTCCGGGACGCAGACTGGTGGAGGGGGGAGGCTGACTGCTCAGGTCCTCCAGCAGGGGCACAAGGCACTCGACACGGAAATTCTCTGGCTTGAGCATTCTGATCAGACCGAGTTCGGCTGCCCGCCTTGCCCGAATCAGCTGCTCTGTACGCGGTTCGTAGCGTGGAATGATGATCGACGGCTTGTCGAAGCTCAGGATTTCACAGAACGTATTGTACCCCCCCATACTGACCAGACCTGCGGCGTCCTGGATCAGGGATTCCATTCGCGTGCTGTAGTCGATGACGTGGAAGTGCTCATACTGCCGAGCCCTCTCGGCGAATTCCTTGCGTTTCTGCTCCTCCATGAATGGCCCGAGGACAAACAGGATGTCCACTGGCAGCGGCTTGCAGGCCAGGCAGGCATCCAATACCAGGTCCACCATCTCCTCCCCATCCTTGCCGCCCCCGGGGGTCACGAGAAAATAGGGCCTGTCCAGCCAAGGCGGGTTTTGTGATTCGGCGGGTCCGCGAGGCAGGTATCCCGTGTAGGTCACCTTATTTGCCACTGCGGGATCAAGATCCAGCCCGGTAAACGGATCATAGAACCACTCCGGGCCGTACACCCAGATTTCGTCATACAGGTCCCCGAGCGCGGGCAACGCCGACTTGCGCCCCCACTCCGCTGCCAGGGTGGTCGGGCTGTCGATCACCTCGCGCTCGCCGAGAATGGTTGGCACGCCCTTGGAATGCAGCATGCGCAGGGTATCCCTGACCTCCCCTTCCAGTCCCAGGGGTTCCTTGTCAACGATGAAGACGTCCGGGTCGAAGGCCATCGCCGTGTGCCGGATGATGGATTCCCGAATGGCGAGGGTCTGGTCAAGCTCGATGTGCAGGCCCAGCGAGGTATAGCTGCCATCCTTCAGCTTGATGATCCCGGGGATCCGGACAAAGTCCACCCGGGCACGGAATTCGAAGTTGCCGATGACCGGCGATCCCGAAAGGATCAGGACCGAGATGCCCTTGTAACGACCGACCAGTTCATTGGCGATTGCCCGGCAGCGGCTGAGATGGCCGAGCCCGAAGCTGTCGTGGCTGTAGATCAGTACACGGCGGTCATCGAGACGGGTGCGCATCGGGAATCTGGTGGTTGCTGGTAACCGAAATGGCCGAATGGATTATGAACCCGACAGACTGCACATGGGACACCGGATACCGTAAATACCGTTCCAGGGACAAGACTTGCCCTGATGGGTCGGCCCGGGCCCTGGTGATCTCCCAAGGGCCGTCAGGCAGGACCTCGGCCCCCCTCAAACAGCAGTACCATGGTCTGCAGCAGTTGAGCCACATTCTCCTCGTTCTCTCCCGACACCCATTCCCACTGGGTGATTCTATGCGGGGAGGAAAACTCCTTTTCCTTGCGTTCCGTGAAGCGATGACTGATAAAAACCCGGGTGACACTGTCCGATTCGCGTTCGATGCGGACACGGTACTTGTCCAGCAATGAACCCTTGCCCGTAATTCGGTTGAACAGTTTGGCAACGGACAGGCCTTCTCCCTCAGCCGGGGCGTTCCGGTCAATCCAGTCAGTCTCCATCAGACCCGCAGCCGGCTGGCTCACCACCAGTTCAACCTCCAGCACTGTCCAGAAGTCCACCAGCCTGTCCCAGACTTCCTGGGGGTCGGTTTCGACCCGCAACCAGCGCTTTCCGTTCTCGCTGACGATTTGGGCGCCGGTGACCTCGGGCAACACCTGTTGCTGATCCAGCAGGCTCGCCTGCTCATGGTTTTCCCGGGCCCTGTCACTGGCGGATGAAACCAGATCCGGGGGCAGGAGGATGGCCTTGGGCGCCCTTTTCTTGAAAAAGGCGGAAAACAGCCCGCCCTCCTCAGGGGAGTCGGTATTCGCATGGATCGATCTTGGCATTTCTCGTGAAGCAGACTTCTCACTGCCGGACTGACAGGCTGTCAGGGCCAGCACCAGCACAAGGGGAATGATGTACTTGTTCATGAAAGGGGCCATGCGATAATAACGATACTGTGTGTACGGATACTTTCTGGCAGGGATCCGGGGCGGGCACCGTCGGCAATGATCATGGGCTTCCTGGATGACCAATGGTTACTGAAAACAGGCCGGAATATACATGCTCAGTCCGGACAACCTGAAAGGCGCCCCCACTTCCGATCTGCCGGGAGCCAGGAACCTGCTCCGTAAGTAACGGGAAATCTATCATATTCACCTCTGCCATGTGATGAATTCGGGCGGATTTGGAGACTGAGCCGGAACATCCAAATGTGTCGGAAGTTTTGGCAGGTTCCAGGAATATTCCTCAAACGGAGTCCCCCAAATCTTGTATATTATTGTTTTATATTATTTTTCTTGCCTTCGATGAATGGAGGAACGATTTTCCATACCAGCCAAAGAAAAAATTAAAAAAAGTTAATCTTTCTGCAAAATTTATGGCATAATCCCTTCCGCATTCGTTGGGCTAGTTGGTATCGATCTTGGGATTTATCGCGATTTACCGGATCTGGCAAGCCACAAGGCACGACCGCAATGTGTAATAGCTGTTAATTTCTGTTTGCAAAAAATATTTTTTGATCATGCTTTTTTACAACTATGAGGTATCTCAAATGAATAAGAAGCTAATCGCTGTAGCTGTCGCTGGTGTTGTCGCCGCTCCTGCAGCCTACGCTGACATTTCTGCTTATGGGCGGATCAACAATCGCATCGTGATTGCGGATAATGACGACGTCAACATGGAAACCTCCGGTTCCCGATTCGGCTTCAAGGGCTCCGGTGACATGGGGAACGGGATGTCCGCTTTCGCTCGTTACGAGTTCTCTACCACTACCGATAACGCCTCAGCCACAGGAGAAGACGAAGAAAATACAAGCGGCATCGGCAGACGTCTGGCCTTTGTTGGCATGTCCGGTCCGTTCGGTTCCGTCTCACTGGGACAACAGTGGTCCGCCTATTTCCAGAACCTCGGCACCCACGCGAGTCTGAATATCATCAAGGGCCCGGGGCAAATCGGTCCTTTCCGTACCGGTAATACCATCCAGTACGCCAACACACTCGGTCCAGTGTCGCTGAAACTCGACGCCCGTGTGGATGACGCTGATGATGGGGGTGGCAATGGCCTCGGTGGTGGTGTGACTATTACCCCGATGGATAATTTCACCCTTGCCGGTGCCTTCGATTCCAATGATGATGCTGACAAAGATACCGTTGGTATCGCGGCCATCGCGGGTTTCGGGGGGATCACCGTTACGTTGGCCCATGAGCAATCGGAGACAGGAGACACTTCGGAAACCAACAACACCCTGCTATGGCTGGGTGCAGGGGTGACCGAGCAGCTTAGCCTGACTGTAGGTTACGGTACAAAAGAAACAGAAGCGGGCGGATCAACCTCAGAAAAGGACGAATTGGCGTTGATCGGTGTTCTCAATATGGGCGGCGGCCTCAAGCTGTGGGGGCAGTTCCACAATGCAGACACTGGCTCTATGGATGAAGATACTATCGCTCTCGGAATGCGGTTGGACTTCTAAACTTAGTCTGGCACCAAAAAACCGGGGCCTTGCCCCGGTTTTTTTTGTCTATCTCCAGCCACTCAATAATGCGGAAAGAGACTCAGCCACACTGCCGGCACCCGATCAATGCGCAGTAAGCGTTCCGTCAGCCCGTGATGGGCGCGATATCGGCATCATCATCCAAGTTCGGAAGGATGCCAATAAGGGTCTATAACACGGAACACCGGCGCTACCCGTCCAGGACGCCGAAGAACAAGATCAGCATCGCAGGAACAAGCCGCCGCGACGGAGGCGCACTCTCAAACGCTTCCGAGGTCTCGTGCACCAGCGCAATCAAGCCTTCGTGTATCATGACGGGTTTCCGAGCTCGCCCGATTCCTGATCGTGTCGTCCAATGGCGCACCGGCCGCATGCCCTCGACCCGCATGCACCGCCGACACACTATCGGTTTCCCCGAGACCGGGAAGTTTCGACCGGCCAACCCCGCTTTATGCACCCGGGCTTCAGTCGGAAGACGGCTCCTCGCGCAGCAGCCTGAGGCTCGCCTCGCCGTTTGCGCCACAGGTTCCGATCCCGCTCTCCCACCGGGCGAAGATCTGCCGATGCTCGGTAAGATGTTCGCCCGCCGCAAGGGGGGGTGAAGGAGCGTTATGCGCACCGTGCATCCGATTTAGTGTAGGTAATTGATTGCGACAAGCGTCGTTCCCCTTCTGAGTCATTGCCCGCATGCACGAAACCGACCAAATCTGGCTCAAGTACGAGGCCCCGGGTTTTCTCGACCGTTTCGAATCGCTGGATGACGTCAATCGGATTGCGCTCACCTTTTGTCAAGACGTAGCCCTCACCTACCGTTTGATCACGTTGAGGCGGAATCCGAGTCGATACCCCTCCGGGTACGGCCTTGCTGACGCGCCCATCGTCGGACTTCTGACGCGCGTGGCGAAACTGCTCCGACTAGTTTGCAAGTTCTATGAACTAGGCAATGGCGACCACCTCGCCGTGTTCTCTCGCCCGCTGATCGAGTCGGCGATCGTCGCTACCTATCTACTGCGGCAGGGAGACCAGGCCATCGAAGATTTCCGACGGTGTTCGTACAAGGACACGCTCCGGATACTGCGCGCCCACGAAAGCGGGTCCGACTTCTTTCGTACTCCCGCGGGTCAGCGCGTCATACGGTCCGCGCTCGATGACCTCGCTCGCGAGGGGTTGTCCAAGGAGAGTTTCGCCGCACAGAAGAGCAATCGTTGGCGCCTCCAGGGAAAGTCGCTGTACGACATATTCGGCGAGGTCGCCGGTCCAGCCGAGTATCCGTTCGTTTACGGTATCTTGTCGGAAACCACGCACGGTTCGTGGAACGAATCCATGGACTGGTGCCTGTCCAGGAACGACGACAACAGCTTCTCCGCCTTTGCTCTGTACCACCGCGTCGATGCTCGGGACATACTCCCTTTGGTGCGATACTCAACGCCCCCTTACGTTCTTTGGAACGACAGAATCCAGATACAGGACGACGCAATGCGCCAGACGTTCGATCGTATCCACGACTACTCCTGCTTGATCTTCCATAGGTTCGACGAACTCTACGATGGGCCGGCTATTGATGATTCCTTGCCCCCGATGGGGGGGTAGGCGACAGCGGTCTCGATAGATACGCGCTGAATCCCCTGACCATGGATGAGATCCAAGACATCCTCGCGAAATACGACCGTTGCCATTTCGAGCGGCTCCTTGCGTCAACGCCGGAGGCGGACCAACTGGCATCGACTTTTTTCAAGGATGTCGCAGAGATTCTCGATATCCTATCCCGCGTGAGGAACGCCGAAAGGAACCCATCAGGCTTCTCAATCGACGACGCCGCGATACTCGGTCTTCTCGTCCGCACATGGAAACTGCTCAAGCTAATCATCTGGATTTACGAGGAGGACAGCGCAGAGTACGCGGCCATCGCCGAACGATCGCTCATCGAAGTCGCCGTTACCGCGACCTATCTGCTCCATTCGGACAAGTCGACGTTGGAAGACTATCGCCGCTGTTCCTACAAGAACCGGTTCAGGATGCTGGAACAAGCGGCTTCCGGCTCCGAATATTATCGTAGCAAGGCCGGGCGCCGCCTCTTGCGCTCGATCAACGAAAAGCTCGCGCTCGAAGGGTTAGACGAACACAGCTTCGAAGAACAGAAGCAGAATGATTGGCGCCTACAAGGCAAAACGTTTCACCAAATCTTCAAGGAAGTGGTGGGCGAAAAGCTGTACGCAGTGGCGTACGGCACCTTCTCGAATTCTGTTCACGGTGACTGGCTGATTATTCCACGGGAAAGTTGCCACCCATTCCACAGCAAAGTTGCCACCCATTCCACGCTGAAAGTTGCCACCCATTCCACGGCAAAGTTGCCACCCTTTGACGGTGGTACTTCACCCATCGGAGCAGAGCGACGCATTGATGACAACCGGTATGGTGCTCTCTATTTCAAATCGGAGAGAACACCATGCCCAACCAGAGTATATCGATGCGCAAGATCAGGGAGATTCTCCGCCTGAAGTTTGATCAGGGGCTGAGTAACCGGAAGATTTCGACTATTTGCGGAATTGCCCGCCCCACGGTCAGTTCCTATCTGCGCCGGACGGAACGTGCAGGTCTGACCTGGCCGCTTGCCGAGGACCTGACCGACGCCGAGCTGGAGCGGAAGCTGTTTCCACCACCGCCGCCCCGGCGACTGGCGAAGCGCCGCGGGGTGCCGGACTGGGCGCAGGTCCATCGCGACCTCAAGCGCCCGGCGAAGGACGGCGGGCCGGGCGGGGACGGGATGCCGGAGAGGGACGCCCCCCGGCGCAAGGGCATGACCCTGTACCTGCTGTGGGAGGAATACAAGGAGCAGAGCCCGTACGGGTACGAGTACTCGTGGTTCTGCCACCACTACCGGAAATGGCTCGGCAAGCAGGACCTGGTGATGCGACAGGAGCACCGGGGCGGCGAGAAGCTGTTCGTGGACTATTCGGGCATGACGGTCCCCGTGATCGACCGCGCCACCGGGGAGTTGCACCAGGCCCAGGTGTTCGTGGCGGTGCTGGGGGCATCGGGGTACACCTACGCGGAGGCCACCTGGAGCCAGGGTCTGGAAGACTGGATCACGTCCCACCGGAACTGCTTCTCCTGGATGGAAGGCTGCCCGGAGATCGTCGTGCCCGACAACCTTCGTTCCGCAGTGAGCAAGGCGCACCGGTACGAGCCCGACATCAACCCCACCTATCAGGACATGGCGACGCACTACGGCGTCACTGTGCTGCCTGCGCGCGTTCGGCGCCCAAGAGATAAGGCCGCCGTGGAACTCGGCGTGCTCCTGGTCCAGCGGTGGATTCTCGCGGTCCTGCGCAAGCGCCGGTTCTTCTCCCTGGCGGAGGTCAACCGGGAGATCAGGCGGCTGCTGGAGACACTCAACAACAAGCCGTTCCGCAAGCTCCCCGGATGCCGCCGGGAGGTCTTCGAGGAGATCGACCGGCCGGCCCTGGGGCCCCTGCCGGAGAAGCCCTACGAGTTCTCCGAGTGGAAGCCGGTCCGGGTGCATGTCGACTATCACGTCGAGTTCGACAGACACTACTACTCGGTGCCCCATGAGCTGGTCGGCCTCCGGCTCCACGTCCGGGCCACCCGCAATACCGTCGAGTGCCTCCACCGGGGCGAGCGGGTCGCGAGCCACCTGCGGTCCCGGCGCCCGGGCCGGTTCACCACCGTCCCGGCGCACATGCCGGAGAAACACCGGCAGATGGGGGAATGGTCCCCGGAGCGGCTGGTCGCGTGGGCCGCCCGAGTCGGCCCCGCGGCCCGGGCCGCCGTCGAGTGGCAGCTGGCCAACCGGAAGCATCCCCAGCAGGCCTACCGCACCTGCCTCGGGATTCTGAACCTGTCGAAGTCCTACGGCGACGGACGGCTCGACGCCGCCTGCCTGCGGGCGCTGGAACTGAACTCCATCAGCTACAAGAGCGTCCACTCCATCCTGCAGAACGGGCTCGACCAAAAGGCCCCGGAGCCCGTCCAGGAATCCATCCTTCCGGATGACCATTCCAATATCCGGGGGCCATCCTACTACCACTGACCCCGGTCATCGATCGATCAACCATCAACCATCAACCAACCATTCACTGAAGAAACCCCATCATGTTCAACCACCCCACCCTGGACAAGATCCAGCACCTGAAACTCACCGGCATGGCCGCGGCCCTCGCCGACCAGATGCGCACCGACGGCATCGACGAACTCGACTTCATGGAGCGCCTCGGGCTCCTCGTCGACCGGGAGGCCACCGAGCGGGAGGGCCGGCAGCTCTCCGCACGCCTCCGGCGGGCCCGGCTCAAGCACAACGCCGCCATGGAGGACATCGACTACCGCAGCCCCCGGGGACTGGACAAACGGCTCATGCAGTCCCTGGCGTCCTGCCGGTGGGTGTCCGACCGGCTGAACGTCCTGATCACCGGACCCACCGGCGTGGGCAAGACCTGGCTGGCCTGCGCCCTGGCGCAGAAAGCCTGCCGGGAACGGCACTCCGCCCTGTATCTCCGCTTCCCGGTGCTGCTGCGGAATCTGGCGGTCGCCAGGGGGGACGGACAGTACCCCAAACTGCTGGTCAGCCTGTCCCGGGTCGCCGTGCTGCTGATCGACGACTGGGGCATCGAGGGCCTGAACGCCCAGAACCGCCGTGACCTGCTGGAGGTGCTCGAGGATCGCTACGAGACCCGCTCTACCGTGGTGACCAGCCAACTGCCGGTGGAGAACTGGTTTGAAGCGATCGGAGACCCGGTCCTCGCCGACGCGATCCTCGACCGGCTGGTGCACAACGCCTACCGGATCGACCTCAAGGGTGAGTCCATGCGAAAGAGGAAGGCCAGGGCCATCGGGGACGACGGATCCGGGGACCCGGAATCATGAGTGGCACGATAACAGGGCACGGGCCTCGACACCCACTACCGCGCTTCGCTTGCTGTCCGCAACACCGCACGGCAAAGCCAGTTTGCCGTCCGTCATCACGGACCGGGGGTGAAAAGCCGGTCATGGATGACCTTCTCAAAAGCAAATCCCGGGCACGCTGGAAATGTCCCGGCGTCCCGCTTACCATCCGGTTTGCACAAGCAACCGGAAACCGGCTGATCTGGGGGATCCCTTCAGCCCAATGAACGTTGCGTCGCTTCGCTCCGATGAGGGTGACAGATGCCATGGTCCAGGGTGGCAACTTTGCCGTGGAATGGGTGGCAACTTTCAGCGTGGTTTGGGTGGCAGATTTCAGTGGAATAGTCAGACTGGCAAGACGTTCTCGGCTTCTCGTTGCGCGAGAACGTCGCCCAATATTATTCACCGCTATACGAGCCGCTTCGCGAGAACGTGGGCCACATCTCGTTGATCGTCCCTTTTGCCACGCTGCCCTTTCGAGGGTGGGCAACAAGAGTCCAATTGGATGACCCGTACATTGAGGACGTGTTGGGCTTCGTCGACAAGCTGAACCGAGGACTGTTCGAAAAGTATGGCAGACTCCTCCACGGCTTCTGACGTCGCATCCGTCGTCCTCGCCGGGCGAGCTGCTGCGATGGCGGTGTATGTACGAACGCGAGCGGGTGCGTGCCGACGCGGCCGAGGCTCGCGCTCAGGCTGCTGAGGCGGAGGCGCAGCGCTGGCGTCACGGGGAGATCGCCGCGCGCAGCAAAGCCGGTTCGTACAAGTTCCAGTTCGAGGCCGTGCGGGAGAAGCTGACCGAGGCTCGCGCGGAGACCGAGGCGATCCGCGACACGGCGAAGCAGGCGTTGTCGTTACAGGCCGAGGTGGCGCGTCTGAGCAAGTTGGTGGATGCGGCGGGTCTGCAATCGGGCCGGCGTCCCGGGATGGAGTCGCTGCGCAAGCAAGTGGGGCGGTTGCAGCAAGAGAATGCCGAGATGCGCCGGAGGAACGCATCGCTGGAGCGGAAGAACTCGACGCTGGAGCGGCGCAACACCGGGTTGCGCAAGCGGGCCCTCGAGGCGGAGGCGGCGCAGGCGAAGATGGAGTCGCGCCTTGAGTCGCTGGAAGTCAAGATGACGGCGCTGGGCGCCTCTCGGGCGGTGCTCTCCAGGCGCTTGTACGGGCGCAGCAGCGAGCAGCAGGACCGACCGGGGTCGCAGGGCCCCCGAGGGACACTGGCCGGGTGGTGCAAGGCCTGGCTCGAACGCATCGCGGCGATGTATCGGCTGAACAAGGCGCGACTGGCGCATTACGAGCCCGGTGCGCAGCAGCAGGGCGAGGCGTACGGTTGCGCCCAGCGGCGGCTGCAAACCGAACTCGACGGGTTGTTCGCGGCCGCGGAGGCGGAACGGGCTCAGTTGGAGGACACCGCGATCCTGTACTCGGTGGTGCAGACGCTGGCGCTAAACGGCATCGATGTGCGCGACTGGCTTCACGAGTACCTCGGCGCCTGCGCGGCCAACGCCGGGCGGGCCCCGCCGGATCTGGCCCGGTGGCTGCCCTGGTCGATGCACGAGGGGAGCAAACGTAGCCTCATGCCGGGGCGATGAGCGGGCCGGTCGAATGCCGCTACTACGGGCGCGACTTCACCGCGAAGGAGATGTCGGTGCTGCGCACGCTGATCGCCGAAACGCCGCCGCGCAACCGCTTCAATCTCTCCAAAGAGTTCTGCCGGCGCATCGGCTGGACCAAGCCCGACAGGGGGCTGAAGGACATGATGGCGCACGTGACCATGCTGGCGATGCACCAGGACGGGCTGATCGTGCTGCCGCCGCCGAAGTGGGGGCGACACCCACCCGTGCCCATCGTGTTCGGCCCCGACACCGACGCATCGCTGGAACCGCCGCCCCAGAGCCTCGATGAGGTGCGCCCGATCCGGCTGCAAATCGTGCTCGGGGGCACGCCCCAGAGCACACAGTGGAACGCGTACATCGCCCGCTATCACTACCTCGGCTACCAGACGCTGGTGGGCGCGCAGATGCGCCACACTACACCGTGCACGACCGCGACGGCGGTCTGCTGGCGCTGCTGGGGTTCTCCACCGCAGCCCGCAAACTCGCCCCCCGTGACCGCTTCATCGGCTGGACGCCGGCGCTGAGGGAACAGAATCTGCCGCGGGTCATCGACAACGCCCGGTTCCTCATCCTGCCCTGGATCCGCATCCCCAACCTGGCCTCGCACATCCTGTCCGTCGTGTGCCGGCAACTCACAGGTGACTGGACCGCACGCTATAACACCCTGCCCGTGTTGGTCGAAACGTTCGTCGAAATCCCGCGCTTCAATGGCGGGCTATACAAGGCGTCGGGCTGGACCCGCGTCGGCATGACCCAGGGCCGTGGGCGCTACGACCGGCACACGAAACGCGACCAGCCGAAAAAGGCTATCTGGCTGCGACCGCTCCGAAAGGACTGGAAACGAGCCCTCAATCGGTAAGCACTGCCAAGCGGCGCCTCGGCAGCCCACTCCTCAACCGCACCCGCCGAAACCGTCTGAAAGTCCTTATCCATCACCCTCAGAGCGAACGCTTACAATGCGCATACTGCAAATCCGAATCCAATATTCCTTCCGTACGCAAAATTCCAATGGCCTGTGATAGATACCGTTCGTAATTTCGCCATCGCTCCCTTGAGCTGGTGTAGATTCCCTGCCGAACCTGCCAGACGCTAGCTGTTCTGACTGCTGTACCTGAACGCCCCGAATCAAGACAAGCCTTGTCCCAGTCGAGTCCTGCACCTCTGATCAATTCACGAATCTGATTTTCCTTGTCCGCGATCAAAGCTTCGTACTGCACCTTGTATATCCTCCCCGGAAATACTCGGTGCCAGTGCTGCATCAATCGGTGGAAGCGGACATAGAAACGCGCAAGGACCTGGAGATCGTACACGTAGTTGATATCAGAACCGAACCACTGGAAATAGTTCGAAAGAATGACGTCCAACGGATGACGATGGCAGTGGATGATCGAGGCATTCGGAAACAGCGCCCTGATCAGCCAGATATGGACAAAATTGAACGGCATCTTGTCGGTGAAATGAGCTGTATCGAGATCGTGCAACCGAGTCACCCAGTCCAGATATTCCCGTGTTTCGTTATCGAGGTTAGCCTTGTCAAGACGCAGAAAGTCATCAGGATACACCCTCATCTCACCAGATTCCTTCTCCAGCCGAGAAATGGCACGCTCAATACAGGGAAGCTCGCCACGCCCAGTGACATCCGGATGGCGGGAAATGATCTGCTCAACCAACGTGGTTCCACTGCGTGACACCCCCAACACAAATATTGGTCTTGCACTCCCGCTGGCCACATCGGCAGTCACCCGTGGAGGCTTGTCAAAGATCTCGGCGATGCGCTCGATATGCCCAAAATACCGGTCAAAACCAAAACCACTGCGGGCGATTTCCTCCGACTTGATCCGGTTTCCGGCCTCATAAACTTCGAATGCCCGATCATAAAGGCCACAGTCGTCGTAAACCTTCCCCAAGGCGAAAGCAAGCCTGCAGCGTGCATCTCCACTCAATTCATCCTTCTCCCATAATGCCTGCAGGGATAGAACATCCGGATCATCCAAGGAAGTGAATTTACGCATGCTCGTGAGGTTACGGTACGCTTCAACATCATTCGCATTCATTGCTATCGCTGCCCGGTAGTTCTCCTCGGCCTGTTCCCTTTCTCCAAGTGCGGCATATGTGAGACCGATATGGTTGCGATACTCCGGGTTATCCGGATCCAGATCGATGGCCCTCTGATGGCTGGCCCTGGATTCGTCGATACTGTTCAACTCGAAATAGATACGTCCAAGCGTGTCCCAAACGCTAGCATCCCCGGGAGTTCTTTCGAGAATCTTCTTTGCAATGTCGATGACTGCATAATGGTCCTTGTTCCATTCGCAGTACAACATCTCAAGGGACCACACGCTCTCTTCTTCCGGATACCGTCTTTTCAGATCCCGGATCAAAGATTCAGCATGATCAAAACGGTGTAGATCCAGCAGAATTTGTACGTGAAGTTCCTGCAATTCACGTGTGATGCCGGACTGTCCCAACAATGAATCCAGGACTTCCAGAGCCTGTTCGGACTTACCACTGCCAAATAGCTCCTTGGCCAAGTTCTGCTTTACATCGATATTATCGGGATCGTTTTCCAGTGCTTTACGAAAACAATCCACCGCTGCCGCGGAATCCCCTGATTCACCCAATAGAGTCCCAAGTAGGTTCAGTGCGCGGGGGTGTGCAGGTACCAAATCCAGGGCCTTTCGCACTGCCTTCCTGGCAGCATCGGCGTTTTCCATGTGCTTGTACGACAGGCCAAGGTTGACCAACGCATCCACCTGGCCAGGAGAAATCTTGAGCGACTTTTCGTACTCGCGAATCGCCTTGGAATGGAGCCCCAGGTGCTGAGCCGACAGGGCGAGGTTGTACCATACCGCGGCACTGTCCGGCGCCAACCGTGACACCTTTTCCAGCCCGCGACGGGCGCCTGCCGCATCTCCTCTTTGTAATCTTGTCGCGGCGTCGACGAACAGTTTCTGGGCGTTCTGTGCAGAGGATCTGGCGCTCATGGAAATCGGTGGCTGATCAGGCTGGCAAACGGTCGGACACGTATCTGAATTGTAACAGGCCAATTCCAATGCCTTGTAGCCACTCCTGCGTAATCAAAAACATGGCCATCACTTTGTTTGAATCCAAGAACGAACTTGATTACACTCCGCATTCTCTGATTCCAGGCACACTTTGTGGCGAAAGAAGAAAGCATCGAAATGGAGGGCACGGTTGTCGAGTCCCTCCCCAATACCCAGTTCCGGGTAAAGCTGGAAAACGGACATGAAATCATCGCCCACATTTCCGGGAAAATGCGCAAGCATTACATCCGGATTCTTCGGGGCGACACCGTGACCGTGCAGCTGACACCCTATGATCTGACCAAGGGCCGGATCACCTTCCGGGAGCGCTGAGTCACCCGCTCCCCACGTCCCGAGAGTACCCGCCTGTCCAGGCAACGCGTTCACAACCCACAATCGTTATCACTTCCGGCCCATTGACCGGCATCGTTTGTGCTCTTTGCTGCGCAGTGCGATTCCGGGCACTGATTCGCTCAGCTTCATCGTGGAAAAACAGCGCGACCCTCGATCAAGGGACTGTCCCAGGGGAAACATGAATGGACCGTGCTTGCGATTCGGGTTACGAGCCAGACCATGGTTGAGTTTCTAATCAAGCATGTGATCCACAAATCCCCGTTCAACCAGGAATTCCCACGACCGGATGACTTCATCAGGTAGCGTATGAGGCACCTGATAGCCAAGCTTCGGATAGGTCAGGATCCTGTCCACGTCACCCACCATTTCATTGATGATCCCGATCAGGCCCACGACTGTCGATACTCCATCCGGGAATTCAATCCCGGGACATGAAACGGAATACCGGATTTCCGGGTCCACCATCGGGACGGTCAGGTGAACACGATAGAGTGAATTGGGTTTGGTGACGAACAACACCGCTGCAACAGGCCTGAGCAGGTCGATTGAATAGCGGATGTTCTCCGAGAAATTGGTTGCCCTTTGTTCCAACAGCACCCTGTACCCATCGAGACGGTCCCTTGCATGTTCATGGAAGACGGCTGATTCAGACTCGTCCCAGAGCTTGCCGGTCCAGTGACCCCTGTCTCCGGATATGACAACGGTATCCGTCCTGCCCCGTTCCAGCAAATCGACCGCATAATCCATCACCCTGAGGTCGTAGGAGCAACATACCACGACAGCCGAACAATGGATTTCCTTTCGGATGGATGTCAGGTAATCCCACAGAATCCCTGCGTGTCCAATCACAGTCGAATTCATCGCTCCTGTCGTGGTGACTTCATCAGACCTCACGGAATGCCAACCGTATTTTCGTATGGACCGTCTCCTGTAAGCAATGTCCATGAACTGGCCTTGGAAAGCGAGAGTGCGGGGAGGCGGGAGTTCCCGGCAGGCGGCGAGGTCGGGGATTTCGTTCCAACCCGACATTCCGCCCCGCCGCCCGGCGGTGTGCTTCTCCCCCTCAGTCCCCGTCGACTTCCGGGTCCCCATCCATCACCACCGTACCCCGGATCTTCAGGCCCCCGGGCTCCCCCATCGTGATCGTCGCCGGACGCCGCAGTCGGCGCCGCCTCGGGTTCGTCCACGGACTCTCATGCAGCAACCCGCTGCGGTACGCCCGCACCGCCGCCTCGTTCTTGGTCCCACATCCCAGCCTCTGCTGGGCATCCGACAGATAACGGTGCACCGTATATGTCGTCAATCCCATCCTCAGACCCACCGCCTTCGCCGGATGGCCCTCCAGGGTCCACAGCAGCGCCTCGCGCTCCCGCGGGGGCAACAGACCGGGATTGCGCAACGACAGCGCATCTTCCACCTTCCGCACCTTCCTCAACGCACGTTCCAGCAGGTATTCATGCATATCCAGGGCCACCGCATGCAGCCGTTCGCGTTCCCGGCACGTCACCCTACGCAGCCACACCGGATCCTCATTCGCCAGGATGAACACCCCGAAAGACCCCAGGGGTCCGTGCACCGGGATCGCAAAGCCAAACTGGATGCCATGTGCGCTTGCCTCTTCCATCACCCTGCGCTGCCGGGGCAAGTAGGGCTCCAGAAACAGGTTCAGTCCCCAGTAGAAAGGGCGGTTGGTCCGCCGAGCCTCGTGGAATATCGGGTCCGCCAGGTAAAACGAACGCCGAATATAGTATTCGATCCAGGCCCGGGGATAACTGGTGAACGCCTCGGGGGGACGGAGGTCCGCAGAACGGTCGTGGGTAATCCGCAACAGGAACACCGCGAAATGCTCCAGCTGGATATCCTCGATCAGGCGGTGCAGACCCTCTTGTACCGCAGTACGGGTGCTGTTCCGATTGAAGTAGTACTGCTGCTGCCAGGAGAACACCAACTCCTCCCGGGTGGGAATTTTTTCCATGATTTCTGGATGGATCCTGTATGCCGTGTTTTTTTCTTTGCCCCTCTTCCACCCCGAAACGCAGCGCTGCCGCTGCCCCGGAATGAGGACGTAGCCAGAGTGGAGGGAATAGCGGCAGCGGCGGAAACCCGACGCCCGGGGGGGGCGTTGCGACCACAAATAATGGATCAATCCCAACATCGGAGATACTGACAGAGGCCGCCATCCAACGCAAGGACCAGGCGTTGGAAAATCGCCTTGCCCTGGAAAGGTGCCGGGCGATTTGATTCTCCGGCACAACACCCGGTGTTGGTGGATTTCCGGTAGGAAAACCGGATGGTTCTGAAAGGGTGCGAGGGAGTACAACGGCACAGACCCCGGTCGGTTCGAACCGGGCGAACGATTGATCATTCGGTTGCGCAAGGCCCGTACCCACAAAAGGGTGAATGGCCGCAAACAGGCATACAGCATGCCACCATACCAGGCCTCGTCAATGCGGAATCATCCTGGAATCCCGGAGGCGCGAAACCTCCCCGAAATCGACGTGAACCAGTCCGGACATAATACCTCTCCGGGGCCGACAAAGTGCGGTAGAACTTATCTGGAAGCTCCGAAGGCGGCCGTGAGATCGCTCCGCTCGAGGGTCCCGGTGACCCCCTCGTGGTTCAGGCCCACGAACGCCCCGGTCAGGGTTCCGCCGTCCGCGCTGCCGGGGCCGTCCCGGAACCGGTTTCCGTGGATGTCGAGCCGGTAGGAAAGATCCCCATCGCCCCACATGTCCCCGCTGCCGGGGCTGCCGGGCGCCCTGCCGGCATCCCACTGCTCCAGCCCGGTGAGGTCGGCCTGACCAGACAGGCTGGAGATATTCACGCTGATCCTGGCGTCGCCGACCACGGAATTTTCTCCGGGGGTGAACCCGACCAGGGTCCCGTTCCAGGCGACGGTGCCGGACAGGGCGGGGTTGTCGCGAAGGCCGGGATAGCCGCCTCCGAACCCGAGACGGTCCGGATCCCATCCGTTGCCCCAGGGCTCGAAGTAGCGGTTGCCGGGGGTTCCGCGGATGGCTACGCCGAAGGTGGCGTGGCCGGTGCTTCCGTGAATGTACGTTGCGGTATCGTCCCAGGGCCCGAAATCCATGGGATCGTCGCCATTGTCAAGGTGCGTGTGCAGGACACGCAGGAATTCGCGGTCGATGGTGAACATCAGGTTTCCATCCATGATCGACCGGACGCCATGGGAATCGTACAGGTCGGCAGCCTCGTTTGGATGCCCCGCACCGGTCAGCGCATGCATGATCTCGTGCGCGATGACATTGATGGGAGGAATACCTCTTGTCCCACGCAACAGCCACACCTGGCCATCACCGGCATTGGGATCGGTTGTTGCCATTCCGCCTGCGGAGCCGGCAGGCGCCTCGCGGACCTCATAGATGGACATCGTGATTTCACCGGCCGCAATTGTGTGCTGACCGTGAGGTGGCCGTGGTCGATCGGGAGAAAACGCCACGTCCAGTTGCCAGTCGTTCGGCAGCGCCGCATTCAGTACCTGGACCGCCTGGATCACGTCGTCCCGTTCCGCCCCAGTCGAGGGCCCCACGACCCGGATCAGGGGCGATGATTCGAATCGTCTGACTGCACCGCCACGATCATCATACAGTCGTTCAATGAATTGCACCAGGAACTCTCGGTTGGTCCCATCATCCCGCGTGCCGTAACGCAGATCCGTCTTGCCCCGGGAACCTGCTCTGGGCAACGAGTCTCCGGCATCGGAATGGATGCCGACAGTCAGAGCATCCCCGGCATCGGTCAGGACCGGCATGTGCCGGACGTCCCGCCGATCGAACCCGGGCGCGACCCCGTGATACCCCCGGGAATAGTACTTCGGCAATTCGTAGGACACGGGGAATTCCCGCGACTCCGGTGGAGATTGGAATGACGGACTGCCTCCGCTGCCTCCCCCGCCTCCGCAGGCAGTCAACAGCAGGGCGGCAAGGACGGACAGGGATGCGGACAGTCGATTCATGTGTAATACATCTGGCGTGAAGAAGTGGATGGATGCCTGGTCGAGCCTCCGGCCGGATTCAGCGGAGCGTCTGCGGCGTTTCGTGTGGTTTGATTCGGTTCGGACCATGGGAGCTTCCTGTCACAGTAATTGCTACACCACTCTCAAACACCTTCACTTTCACTCCCACCGGAGTGCAGTCAGGCCTCCGGCCGGACTCAGCGGGGTGTCCAGTGGTTGTTGACCCCGGGCTGGATATACCGACACCGGTAAGCGGTGAAATCGATGCCGGCGAAGGTGGTGGCGCCCGGGTCGGGACATTCCAGCGAACCGGCGACGGAGGCCAGATGTCCGCGGCCACGGACCAGGTTGAAGGACAGGGGCGTGGCCAGGCAGTACTCGACCCCGCATGCCCCTTCGGACGTTATATAGATCTGCGATTGCCATGGCCCGCAGGTCCGGAGGTAGTCCCCGACACGGGAGTCCGGATCGCAGCGTGTCTTCCATCTACGGTTTCCGCCAATTCCGATGTTCACGACCGGGCAATCGGACGCCCCGGATATATCGGTGAGCTGGTACCAACTCCTGCCGGTAGTCTGGTCGTTGACGATCGTCAGGACGTTGCGCACCCGGACCGGGCCGCAACTGCTTTCGCAGTCAGGGGGTCCGGACCAGATGGCATCCGGGTGCAGGCCTATCGGTCTTGGGCATAAGTCATCAATATCATTATCACTCACACTGACCGAACCGGAAGAAGGTACTCCGGCAGTATAGCCCGCGGCCC
The DNA here is from genome assembly GCA_965213885.1 of Candidatus Poriferihabitaceae bacterium. GTDB lineage: Bacteria > Pseudomonadota > Gammaproteobacteria > Arenicellales > Poriferihabitantaceae > VYFG01. The sequence continues at coordinate 19,488 of OZ243919.1, read as the reverse complement.
CGATCACCCGGACGCCGACCCTGCCGTCGGCCTCGTCGACGGTGTCATCCTCGGTCCGCACGGGATACCGTACGCTGGTGACCCCGGCCGCCAGGCTCACGGATTTCCGCCCCTCGCTCGACGGGGCCAGGAAGTCGCTCGCGGCGTCATCCGACACGACCAGGCTGATGCTGAGGTCGGATACAGGCACCCGGTCGGACCGGACGGTAAACACAGCGTCACCGCCCTCGTCGACCGGGCCGCCGCCGATGACGGTGATCCTGGGCGTGCCCGGGGTTGCCGTATCGTTGTCGTTCACGCGGATGGATGCGGACGAGGGGCTTCCCGTGGCGTAGCCGCTTGAGGGGGCAATCCGGACGGTAACCCGGCCATTGGATTCGTCGACGGTGTCATTCTCGGTGGGCAGGTCGTACCCCACCGTCGTCCTGCCAGCGGGCAGCGTGACGGACTTCCGCCCTTCGCTCGACGATGCCAGGAAATCGCTCACGACATCATCCGATACATCCAGATTGATGGATATTGCCGCGGCGGATGTCCTGTCGGCCCTCAGGGTGAACGCCGCGTCGGCGCCCTCGGTGATGGAGCCGGGACGGCCGGTGATGGTGATCACGGGGTTGCCCGCTGAAGTGGCATCATCGTCGGTCACATTGACGTGCGCCGACGCAGGCGAACCGACGGCATAGCTGCTGGCAGTAGCGATCCGCACGCTGACCCGTCCATCGGGTTCGTCGGCCGTGTCATCCACGGTGGGTAGGGAATACCGCACGCTCGTGTCCCCGGCCGGCAGGCTCACGGTCTTCCGCCCTTCCCGGGATGATGCCAGGAAATCACTGGAACCCGGATCATCGGAAACGTCCAGGCTGATGGTGATGGCCGTGGTAGACGATCTGTTGGCACTGATGGTGAAGAAGGCGGTACCACCCTCGGTAATCGCGCTGCCGCCACTAATGGTGATGACAGGGTTAACCCCCGACCCCGGATCGTTGTCGTTGACATCGACATGGGCCGACGAGGGAGACCCGGCCGTATAGCTGCCGGAACCGGACACCCGGACGGTGACCCGTCCATCGGGTTCGTCGGCCGTGTCGTCCTCGGTGCGCAGGGAATACCGCACGCTCGTGTCCCCGGCCGGCAGGCTCACGGTCTTCCGCCCTTCCCGGGACGACGCCAGGAAGTCGCTCGAGGCGTCGTCCGATACGTCGAGATTGACGGTCATGGACACGGCGGAGACCCTGTCGGCACTGATCGTGAAGACAGCGGCGGCGCCTTCGGTGACGGGACTGCCCCCCGTGACGGTGACCACGGGCTTCACAGACGGCGTTCCGCCGTCGTTGTCGCTGACATCGACGGACGCGGACGTGGGGGCATAGGGAACATACCCGGTCCCGCTCCGTACTTCGACCGTCACCCTTCCGCCGGATTCCGCCGTGCTGTCGTCCACAGTGCCCACGGACCAGGTAACGGATGCAGCCCCGGCGGGGAACATCACGGTTTTTCTTCCCTCATCGCCTGCAGCCACGAAATCCCCGCCGTCATCGGTGACCCCCAACACGACTGTGACCGCAGAAGAAAACGGAACCGTGGGGGTGAGGGTGAAGACAGCGGGGGCACCCTCCTCAATCGCGCTGCCCCCCGTGATGGACACCCCGGGCACGGACGGGGGCACCACCGGGGGCGGCACCGGGCGGGAATCCGTCGGGCTGAAGTTCACGCAGCTCGCCTGGTGGCCGGCGATATTGAGCAGCTGGTTCGGGCCGCAGTTCAATCCCGCCATCTGGACGAGGAACCGGGCGCGATCCACGTCGAGGATCTCGCCGCCGATGATGAGACGTTCGTTGATGAGGAAGCTGCCGACATCGTCGATGTCGTTCCCGCCCATGTCGAGATCTCCGGCCATGTCCCGGGTGCCGTCGCGCACCAGCAGTTCCTGGACTCGCGTCGGCGGCTCGTGGCCGGGGATGGGGATCTCGATCTCCACGGTAGAGCCGGTACCCGCCCTCGCCTGACCGGGAAACTCGGACCGTACCTTCTCCGCGAGTTCCGTATTGAGCAGATCCGTCCGGATGACGGTGGGATCCGTCGGATGATTGGCCGGCGTCGGCGGGGCCAGGGACAGGGGCTGCCCCACCCCATTCCGGGCGTTGGCGGCCAGGTCGGGCGCGTAGGGAACCAGATCCGACATGGCCGCCGGCCAGGTGTTGCTGTTGTCCAGGCGATACTGGTAGAGCACTTCCGCAGTCCGGATGATGACGTCCCGGGTCAGGTCGACCTGTTTCTTTTCCTCCTCGCCCACCTCTTTCGAAACCCAGCCGGCGAGGACCAGGGAGATGAAGAAAACCGCGCCGGTGAGGCCAAGGAGGACGAACCCCCGCTGCCCGGCCATGGGGCCCGTCTCCAGGCCCTGTGCATGGCCGTGGAGCCGACGGGAGGATGGGTTGGTTCCTTGATTCATCATTCGGTAAGCCGGGTCATGGAGATCAGGGTGGACAGATGGGCGGCGGCGGGCAGGCGGGCGGCGGCGGACAGGGGCAGGCCGCAGTGCAGGCCGTGCAGGTCGGAGTGAAGCAGGAAGTCGAACTGCCGCTGATGGTCACCCCGCCGCCGCAGCTCTCGCCGTAGGCGCCGTTCAGGAACCCGACGAGGCCCGGGGTGACGGTATTGCCGCCGACCTGTACCCGGGTGTTGACGCGCACCTCGTCGGCATTGGAGATGTCGTTGGTGGCCAGGCCCAGATTGCCGGACATGTCCCGGCTGCCGTCCAGGGCGAGGAGCGAGTCCCGGGCGGGTTCGTGCCCGGGCACGGGGATCTCCACGGTGACGGTGCTGCCGCTCACCGTGGCATACCCCGGGAATTCCCGACTGAGCAGTGCCGCATAATCGTTCGTGAGCATGTCCGTTCGCACCTCGATGGGGTCGTTGGAGGTCAGGGGAGATGGCGGAATCACGCGGTAGGGCTGACCGACACCGTTCCGCCCCCCGGGCGGAGAAGAAGCAAAGGATGGGGCGTAGTCCTGAAGTGCAGTGAAGTCCGCCGGCCATTCCCGCTTCGGCCGGCCGGCGCTGTCGAGTTCGTTGATCCGGTAGGCGTACAGGGCCTCGGCGAGGATCAGGATTCCCGCGCGGGCATGGTCGATCTGCGCGTTTTCGAAGGACCGCTCCAGTTCCCTGGTGAACAGGCCGACCAGCATGGCCGTGACGAAGAGGGCAGCGGTGATTTCGAGCAGACCGAAGCCACCCTGGCGGAGGGCGCGGGCAAGGATGGGGTCTGGCAATGCCATCCGGCTGGTCGTGTTCATGTCATTTCACTGGTTTCATTGGTTTCAGGCAAGCAGCCTGCCGAGAAGACCGGGAATGAGATCCGGGAAGAGGAGCTGGAAAAACGCTCCGCCGGCGAGCCACGGCCCGAGGGGCAGGTAGCGGCCTTCCCGGTTCTTCCAGCCCTTCCGGTTTTTTCCGAAGGCGCGGAAGCAGCCGAAAAGGAACGCGGCGCCGGTGCCGAGGATCGAGGCCTGGAGCAGACCCATGGATCCGCACCAAGCGCCGATCGCCGCGGCGAGCTTGCAGTCGCCGAGGCCGAGGCCGATCCGTCCGGTGAGCCGGCAGTGCCCCCACCGGCAGACCCGGAAGAGCCCAAAGCCGATGATGGCGCCGGCGACGGCCTGATCGGGGGACACGAGCGCGCCGCCCAGGTTGACCGCGAGCCCGCACCACAGGAGCGGCAGGACCAGCCGATCCGGCAGGATCAGGTGCTCGATGTCTATGACAGCCAACACGATCAGCACCCCCGAGAAGATGAAGAGCGCGGGCAGGATGGGGTCGTACCCGAAATGCCGCGCCAGGACGACGAAAAGGACCGCAGTCAGGAGCTCGACAACGGGATACCGCACCGGGATCGTCTGGCCGCAGCAGGCGGTCCGGCCCCGGAGCCGGAGCCAGCCGACGACGGGAAACGCGAGCCATGGGGGAATGGGTTTGGTGCAATGGATGCACCGCGAGCGTCCCGTGTCGTAGTCCGGGGGGACCTTCTCCAGTTCGCGATCGGCGGCCCGGGCATAGCCGAGTTCCGCCCAGGCCCGGGCGCGGGCCAGGACAGCCTCCCGCGGCGGGGTGCGGGTGATGACGACGTTCAGGAGCCCGCCGGCAATCAGGCCCATGAAGAAGATCCAGGCCAGCCCCGGGAGCGTGAGCGGATGCCCAATGACCAGCGACCAGGTATGCATCCATGAGAGCAGTTCTTGGTCCTGCATTTCCGGCCGAACCCACTGCACGAGCTGGAATATCCGGAGGCCCTGATGGTCGTTGGCAAGGAACAGGACCAGGCCCAGAAGGAGGACCCCCATGAGCCTGGCAACGCGATCCCCCCACACTCCCTGGTCTTCCGGACCGGCCGCCATGGCCATTGTTCCGATCCTTTTCATGCCGTCTCCGCGTCAGTCATCGGTTGTGTGGAACATCGTCATCAGCAACCCGCGTCGGACATGAGCCAGCGGAACCCCGAACTGTTTCCGGCTTGCCTGCGCCGGACGGGGATTTCGATCTGACCCGATGCGGCGCTGGCCCCCGGCAGGACGCTGAAGATGGAATTGGCCAGGTCGTCTGCACTGGCGGAATACCGCACCAGCAACCCGGGACCCGCTCCCCCTGGCCGTGCTTCGAGGCGGATGCTCCACCGGGCCGGGTCCGTCACGCCGGGCGTGTCCCGCCCGATCCGGGTGGCCGCCTGCACGAGGCTCTCCGGGGACCCCGGTACGGACGCCCCGCAGAAGTGCCTGGCATAGTCCACGGCCAGGACCCGGACGGCCTCGAGATCCGCGCTGAGCGCCGCCTCCTCTACCCTGTCGAGCCAGAAACGGAGTGCCGCCGCGGCCACGAGCGCGGTCAGGCCGAGCAGGATGGCGGTGCGAAGCAGCGACATGGGCAGCCGGTCAGTTGATCTCGAAGGTCAGCGTATAGGGACCGCTTCCCGTGCAGTCCGGCGCCGGCGCCGCCTTGACCGCCTGGATGTTCCCGACACGGGCCTGAATCTGCTCGCAGGCAGGCTCGGCATCGAACTGGTAGGTGATCTCGGCATCCGCATTGGAGCTCTTCGGACCGATGGTGATATTGAGGCCGTAGGCATTCTCGCCGGTGCCGTCGGTGTATTTCTGCAGGCCGTAGCCCTCGTCCTTGAGTTTCTGGACCGTGATGCCGGTGTAGTCGCTGTTGACACTGCGGAACCGCTGCCCGGCGATGATGAGGTCGACGGACTCGGAATAGGCCTGCTCGACGTTGGTGTTGAAGAACATCTCCTGGATCTTGGGGATGGCGAAGGCGATCACGATGGCGGCGACCGCGAGCACGGCGAGGGCCTCGACGAGACTGAAGCCCGCGTCCCGGCGGTCCCGGGTCACCGGAGCTCTGGTGGGGCTGATCGGGTTGTGTCCTGGTTTCATGGCTGGTTTCATGGCTGAGTTCATGGCTGTGTATCTGGTTGGATCTCTGTGGATGGTTCAGGAGAAGTTGAAAGAAATTAGCTGTAGGTGCTCACGTTGTCGTACATGCTGTAGATCCCGTCGAACAGTTGCGCGAAGCCGAGCACGATGCCGGCGAGCAGCACGATCCGGAGCAGTCGGTTAAGTACATCGAGCCGGCGGTCCAGCATCTGGCGCTGGACGTCGGCCAGGGTCCGGTAGCCGGTTTCATAGCGGTCGAGTGCGCGCCCCGGCACCAAGCCCTTGAGGAGGGCCGCGTACCGGGGCTTCAGGATGCCGTCCGCGAGGGCGTCCTCGAGCCGGGTGCCCTCCGTGACAATGCGGCCGTGGGCCTGCCGGGCATGGTGCCTGAGATACGGACTGCTCCGGAACACGTCGGCCACGTGCTCCAGGATGGTGGTCCCGACCGCTCCGTTCCTGGCCATCATGGCGGCGATCAGGCAGTAACGGATACCGATCCGGAGCCGCTCGATGTCGTCGAAGGGTGCCATGACCCTCCGGAGCGGCTCCGCCGTCGAGCGTTTCACGACCCAGAGGACGACGGTCATCAGCAGCCCGGTCCCCCAAAGCACGGTGGGCGCCCAGCGCTGCAGCAGAAGGGACGCCTCGTAGAGGGGATTGCCGTCCCCGGGAAACCGCATCCGCTCGAAGAAGCCCGACGCGCTCATGATCAGGAAGACCAGAATCCCGAGAACCGTCGCAAAATAGAGGTTGGGCGCCAGCACCCGGCCGAGGACGCCGGGAACCTGCTCGTCCGGGTTCGCCAGGCGCTTCAGGGCCTCGGGCAGGGAGCCGAACTTCTGCGCCAGGGCCAGGACGGCCACGTCCTCCGGGGGCAGCAGTCCGGTCAGTGCCATGCCCTCGACCGCGGGGCGCCCTTCGCGCTCGGACTGACCGCCGGCCCCGGCGAGTGTCCGGATGCCGCCGGGGAGCCCGTCGAGTTCGGCCAGTTCCCGGCAGGCCCGGGTCGCGACGAAGCCCGCGTCGATCTGCGCCGACAGCAGCCGATAGAACATCCGCCGATCGTCCCTGTTCAGTTTCAGAAACCGGCGCAGGGAACCCAGGGGACCAGCGCTCACAATGCACCTCCGGCCTGGGGGGTTGCGGTTTTGTTCAGTTTCAGGAACCGGCGCAGGGAACCCAGGGAACCGGCGCTCATGATGCACCTCCGATCTGGGGGGTTGCCGGAGCTGCGCGGACATCGGCGCTCCACTCGCCGATGATGGCCTCGGCAAGTTCGGGGTCGATGAGTCCCACCAGCACCTTGTCCCGGGCATGCTCCTGCTTGGTCTGGACGCCAAATTCCTTCTGCATGTACTCCTGCAGCTGCCACAGGCGGTGCGAGCCGATCAGCTGGTGGGCCTCCTTGCGGTCGAGACCGAGGGGCAGGACTTCCGCCACCAGGGTCTGGCCGATCACTCCTCCGACGCAGCGGTCGTTGCCGGAACCGCATCCATCCGGGTTCACATAGCGGGCGTTGTCGCCGAACAGGGCCCGGTAGCGATCCGTCAGGGTCGGATCCGCGGGCTCCTGCCGGCAGCAGTCCGGACATACCAGGGGCACCAGGTTCTGGTTGACGATCCCGGCGATGAATTCCCGCAATGTGAGCAGGTGCGGATCGATGCCGAGGTTGGTCAGCCGCGGGATCGCGGCGACGCAGCTCTGTGTGTGCAGGGTCGAGAACACCCGCTTGCCCTGGATGGCCATGTTCTGGGCCGCCCGGGCGGTGCGCTCGTCGCGGATTTCTCCCAGCACCAGCGCGTCCGGGTTCTGCCGCACCGTGCTCGCCAGGACTTTCCCGAAGAAGGCCTCCGGGTCCTCCCGCCGGTGGTCGATCTCGCAGTGGGTCACGTTGTCGAACTCCACTTCCACGGGGTCCGCAATCTCAATCATCCGCTGCCCCCGGGGCGTGTCCTTCATCAGGGAGGCGAGCGTGGTGGATTTACCCGAGTTGGTTTCCCCGGTCACCAGGATCAACCCGCCCGGAGAGCGGCACATGCGGGCGATGTAACCCTGCTGGCGGGGGTTGTAGCCCGCCTCGCCGAGAGGCAGCACGAACTGCGGATCCCGGATTCGGCAGGACAGCGCGGCGCCCCGAACCTCCGGCAGGGAGTTGGCGCGGACCCGGTAGAGCTTGCCCCTGTGCCAGTGGCTGAAGGAGGTGTCCGACGGCGTGATGTCCTCCCAGGAATCGTTTTCCGACCGGCTGAACAGGCCCGTGGCGATCTCCCGGCCGGCCTGGGCGTTCATCCGGTCGATCTCCCGAACGATGCCGTAGGTACGGATGGACAGGACGGCGATATCGTCGAGGTTGCGGATGTCGAGGTAGAAATCACTGGCCTTCGCGTCGATGGCCCGTCCGAGGACGTGGTCTACGGCGAGATTCGCCTGCCGGGCCGCCCGCACGGTCTCGGACCCGCTCTTCTTCCTCGGCTGGCTCCGGGCCTGGACCATCTGGCGGAATTCGTGGGGCGCGAGGAACCGGACCTCGGCCTCGCCCGCCGGCGTGGCCAACATCTGTTGCAGGGACCTGAGGAACATCGGGTCCGTGCCGGATACCGCATGGAGGATGCCCAGGTCGTCGACATGCGCCCGGTCCTGGAGGCCGGTGTCGGTAATGAACTTCCGACTCTCGCGGATCAGCGTCGGCGACGGTCGGGTCTTTCCGGCAGAATTTCCGGTCGGATTGCTGGTTCCGCCGGCAGGCGCGGACCCGGAGCGCATGGCCTGGCGGCTGCCGGTATCCGCCTCCTGTTCCTGTTTTCTTCTGAATCCGAACATTTTTTTCAGCCCCCGTTCCACTGTGAGGTGCAACACCGGATAAGTCGCCTGAGTGCTTGAAGGAGAGCGGATTGCGGCGGGCCAGGTGATGGTCAACAATCTCTGTTTGCTACAACGGAGGATTGTCGATGCCTGTTGGCTACCACCACCTGACCCATTGCGAACGATGCCAGATCAACACCCTGTTGCATAGGGGCCTGTCGCAACGGGAGATTGCCCACGATCTCGGACGGGACCCCGGGACGATCTCCCGGGAGATATCGCGCAACCGGGGGCAGCGGGGCTACCGGCCCAAGCAGGCCCATGGCAAGGCGACGTCCCGGCGCCATGAAGCCTCGGCGGTACCGCGCAAGATGACGCCAGAGCGCTGGGAGGCGGTGGAGGAACGGCTGAGTGAAGGATGGAGCCCGGAACAGATTTCGGGCCGGTACCGGCAGCGGGGCGAGGTGATGGCGGGGAAGGAGTGGATCTACCAGCATGTACGGGCAGACCGACGGACGGGAGGCACCCTGTACCGGCACCTGCGTCGCCGTGGCAAGAAGCCGAACTGGCGCGGTGGGCGGCATGCCGGACGCGGTCACATACCCGGCCGGGTGGACATTGGCGAGCGTCCCTGGGTGGTGGAGGAGAAGTCCCGGATCGGGGACTGGGAGCTCGATACGATCATCGGAGCGAGGCACCGGGGCGCTCTGGTGTCGTCGGTGGACCGGGGTTCGAAGTTTACATTCCTGGAGCGGGTCGAGGTGAAGACGGCGGCGGCGGTGACCACGGCGCTCACCCGGCGCATGGGGCCGATTCGGGAGCGGGTCCACACCCTCACGGCGGACAATGGTAAGGAGTTTGCGGGGCGCCGGGGGATTTCGGATGCGCTGGGAGCGGGCTTCTACTTCGCCACTCCCTACCATTCCTGGGAGCGGGGACTGAACGAACACACCAACGGCCTGGTGCGCCAGTACTTCCCGAAGGGGACGGACTTCCGCCAGGTGACGGAGGCGCAGGTCCGGGCGGTGGAAGATCGGCTCAATCACCGACCCCGCAAGGTGCTGGGGTATCGCACGCCTGCGGAGGTCTTCGCCGGGGCGCTGGTCCCACCCTGAAGGGGGCGACATCGCCGGTCCGGAACTCCTGTGACCAACGGGAGGGGCCCCGCTCGGCCGGAAGGCACCGGGCAGGCCCTTGCGTTGGAAAATAGCCTCTGTCAGGATCCCCGGAGTCGAGATTGACGCCATTTCCGGCCGGAATGGGCGCCAGGGGCGCTGATTTTTTCCGCCGCCGCCGCGATCCCTCCATTCGGGCTACGCCCTCATTCCGGGATCGCGGCGACTGATGCACTTCGGAGTGGAAGCGGGGCAGTTTGATCGGTTTATTGGTGTGACCCGTGTTGGTGAACGGTCACCACGGAAGCCGGAAAATCACCAGAGGATCGTCCGGGGGGTACCGTCGACCTCGAGGCCAATGGAGATACGCCCGTCCGCCAGGGGCCGGAGCGCCGCAAGGCGGATCAGGCGGCCGGCGAAGCGAATCGTGCCGCCCTCCTCCAACCGGGCGCTCTCGTCCCCGGCCCCGAGCCAGACCGCGGGCCTTTCGGTTTCGCCCGCACCGGTCTCCCCGACCCCGGCGAATTGCACGAAGCGGATGGCACTGCGGTCGGGAATCCACTGTGTCTCCAGGGCATCGCCTGTGCCATCCTCCACGGGCGGCGGGATCACCATCTGCGGGGCTGTCTGCAGGAAAAGCGCCATCTCCGCGCGCAGGGACTCCACTTCCGCCCGGAGCTGGAGGATCTCCTCGTGCTGCCCCTGGGCTCCGTCGGACGCAGCCGGCGTCGGCATGGAAGCCATGGCCGCCCGCCATCGGTCCCCGGGCACCAGGTTCCCGTCGAGGAGCGACATCACCGGCTGGCGGTATGCCCGGACCTGCTCGAGGAGCCCGGAAATCTCCGCCAGGGTGGACAGGAGATCCCGCTGGCGGCGCGCCAGGATGAGATCCCGGTCCAGCGCCGCGGCCTCGGCCGGCAGGGTTTTCATGCTTGCCATGCTTGCCGGGTTCCGGGCGACGGGCACGGCCTGGCCGTCGGCGGCCGTGACGATCCCGATTCCGCCGCCCAGGGTCAGGAACCCAAGCAGGGCGGCGGCGGTGTTTTGCCGGATGGTCGGGTTTCCGTTCATTTCTCTGTTCATAGCGACTGGATCTCCAGGTTGATTTCACAGGACTGCAACCGGTATTCGCCGAGGAGGCAGGACGCGCCCGTCAGTGCACCGGGCAGTCCATCGAGGGATTCCGCAAGCATCAGCAGCTCGCCGATCGCGGGTTCGGTCAGTTCCACCCGCCAGCCTGTGCCGGTCAGTTCCCGGGTGAAGGTGTTCGCTTCCGGGTCGACCCGGCTCGGCACCCTGGAAGGCCCCGACGCGAACGTCAGTGCGTGGGGCAGCGCGGTCATGTGCCGGATCACTTCCACAGAGGCGATTTCCGGGGGTCCCGGATCGAACGACGGCATCCCGGCCGGCAGGGAAAGAAGCCAGCCGGCCGGCGCGATCGAGAACTCGCCCCCATGCCGGATGGCCAGGGCCTCGGCCGTCGACGGGTACTGCCTGGGTGGACTGCGCCCCTCCAGCTGCAACGCCCCGCCGGCGTACTCGAGGCGGATGACGCCGTCCCGGTACAGCCCCTCCGCCGCGGACAGCCAGGCCGAGAGGCGGCGGAGCTCGCCCGCAGCGCCGTGGGGCACCATCGGGATGATCTCCCGCATCTCGGGAACCTCGATGACGGTTTCCGGTTCACTGTCGAGGCCGAGCATCCGCATCACGCCCCCGAGGATCGACTCCACAGGGTTGTCCGCGAGGTCCACCTGGCCGGCGATTTCCATGACCGGCCGGAGCAGCAGAATCCCCAGGATCGGAAGAACCGCCAGGGCGCCGATCAGGGCATGACTCCGATGCATCAGCCCGTTGCGGGCGAAGGCCAGCCAAAGGGGATTCAGGCGCACGTCGGACAGGCCGAAGGGAGCCTGCTCCAGGGGAACGACGGCGTCCACCGCCCCCGCCGTGCCCGCGGGCCGCTCCCCGACCTGCCAGGCGAACACCGGCATGCCGGTGTTTCCGGAAGAATCCTCCCCGGCCACCTGCGCGAGGGCCTGGTCCGGCGGCAGCACCCGTTCGTCGCCGATCATGCCCCCGGCCACGGTACACAGGTACACCCGCCCATCCAGCGGGATCAGCACGTGGAAGTCATGCGGTCTTTCCTCTTCCGTATCGGAGTCCCCGTAGAGCCATTGCATGATCCCCGCGGCAAACGTCACGCCGGATGCCCGCGCCGCCCACCAGTGCTCGGCATTGCCCCCGGCCATGAGGAACAGGGCGGCGCGGGCCCGGTGCTGGCGCATGTGCCGACCCGCCTGCCGGGACCTGGCCAGGCGACGCTGGTTTCCGCCGACGGGCAGGCTGACCAGGGCCGCATCGTAGACCAGCGTGATCCGCTTCCCGCCCAGGCTGTCCTTCACGGCGTACGACATGCTTCAGGCCGCTCCGGTTGCAGTGTACGGATCAGCCACTGGTATCGACCACGGTGGCCGTGATCATCATGACCATCTCCCGCTCCCGGAAGCTGCGATCTCCCGACGTCGGGATGCCGAACCGGCCGAAGATCGGAATCCTGGATTTCCCTCCCCGGGTCTCGGACTCGGAAAGCGATGCCAGCAGCCGGGGCTCTCCGTCCCGGAGCGTGATGGACAGAAGGCGGTTGAAATCGTCCGTCACATGCGTCTCGCCCTCGATGCTGCCGCCGAAGTCATAGGGCCGCCTCGCGACCAGTGCGGAGCGCGAGAATCCCAGCGTCAGGGTGATTCGCCCGTCGGCCCGGGCCGTGGGCTGCAGGTGCACCACCATGCCCGTGCGCAGGTCATCGAACTCCACCTCGATCTCGACCTGGTTCGAGTCCTCCTCGTATTCCCGGGTGATTTTCGAGACGTACTTCTCGGTCCGTGTGAGGTCCACGCTTGCGATCCGGTTGTTCAGAACCTCGACCGTGTCGTCGAGGGCGATCGTCGCGTCCCCCAGGGTGTCCAGCCATTGGGCCACCGCGTTGCTGCCCCCCCATTTCCCGTCCTTGTCGTAGACCCCCGAGACGGAGCCCCCGCCTTCGTCCACGATGGTTTCGGAGGAAATCCCCAGCAGGTCTTCCACGATTGCCTGGGAAGAATTGCCGAGCAGGACCTGGATGAAGGATCCGGAACCATTCCGGATCAGGCTCAGCGCCAGGTTCCGTTTCTGCTCATCCTCGAACGCCACCTCGATCAGGCTCAGCTGGATCCGCACGACCCGGCTCGCGTCCCCGTTGAAACGATCCACCAGCGCCTCCACCTTGCGCATCGCGTTCGGCCGGGCCGTGACGACCAGCAGGTTTGCCGACGGCGCCACGGTCACCGACGTGCGGGGATCGGCCGCGCCGGAGTGGAACACGGGCGTCCCGATCTCGCCCTGACCGTCTTCGGGAATCACGAACGCCGGCGCGGCAGCTGCCGCATCCCCTGCGCCAAGACCGAGAACGCTCCTGATCTGCGTCACCAGTTCTTCGGTATAGGGGTTCAGGGTCAGCTCCATGCCCTGGTTCGCCACGCCGCCCCCGCCCTGATTCAGGTTGCGCAGTCCCAGCCCTGCGCTGTACTCCCCGGGCTGGCTGGACAACGCGAACCAGCGAGTCTCGATGTCGCTGATGAGCACCGCGCCCCGATCAAGGGCCCAGGACCAGTTGGCCTGGGCAGCGACAGCGTCCAGATGCTCCCGGATCGTCCGGGCGGCCGGGTTGGGCCGCACCATCGGGATCTCCCGGTTTCCTGCAATCTCCAGTTCCAGCCGGACCGGCCGGTCCTGCACCAGCGCCCGGATGGCAAGATCGGCGCGAAGCGTCCGATAACGGCCCCGGAACACCCGGTCAAGCCAGGCCTCCGCCACGGGAATCGTAATTTCTTCCAGTTGGTCCAGCCCGTCACCGGGAATGCCGGCGGAAGCCTTCCGGGCCTCGTCGATCCGCTGGCTGGCTTCGGCCAGCGCGTCCGGTTCGCCGGGCGGGGTTTTGTCCGCATCACCCGTTGGCCACAGGGAGCACCCCGACAGGCCGAGGGCAAGGCCTAGGACGATAGGTGCAAGTACGAATGCATCCTGGATGTTTTTCTTGTGTTCTTTCATTCGTTGTACCCTTTATCTATCGTTTCTGTAGATGTCGATCGCTGCGGCGTCCGCGGACGGCAGCCCCTGCAGGCGGTATTCGGCATACAGGATGTCGAGGAGGCCGGCCAGCCCCTTCCGGTTCTCGCCGGCGAGGATCCTGGGATCACGGACGATCCAGTCCTTCAGGGTTTTCCCATCCTCCCCGCCGGTGATCCAGTCGCCCATGTGGGCGCCACACTCTCCGAGCAGGCGCTCGATGTTGGTCCTGAGGGAACCCGGGCGGATAGCGATGACGGGACAGGTCAGGAGTGCCGGTTTCGGGTCCAGACTGGCCAGTTTCACCGGGCCCGGCCGGGACGTGCGCTCCGGTGCAGGCAACCGCCCCCCTGCCGGCACCGGGTGGTCGGCCCGGGCAGCGGACGGTGCCGGTACGGGAACCGGTGAGGAAATGGAGCCCGGGACCGGCACGGGCCTGACCACGCCCGAAGGCGCAGGAGACGCGGGTACGGGAACCTCGGGGAGTGTGGCAACGGAATTCGGCGCCGGCATCGCCAACTGAAAAATCGCCCGGGTATTGGCACCGCCCTGCCTGGCCACCACGACGAGTTCCCGGGCATGTGCTTGCCTGGGGGGCTGCCCTGCAGGCTCGGCCAGGTTGACGATGGCCACATCACCGATCCGGAGTATCCCGAATTCCATCCGCCTGCCGGGGGTTTCAATCACGAGGTCACCCTCGGCGAGGCCTTCGAGCCTCATTTCGCCGGACGCACTCCCGGGGACCCGCTGCTGGTACCAGACGACCTCGATCGTCGCCGCCGGTAGCGGGAAAGCCAACGCAAGGACCACGGCCACCCGGGTTGTATTCCACCAACCTGGGTTGTTGCCCCCCGTTCCGGATTTCCCGTTCCTGTCGATCACGGCGTCATGCCCGCTGATGCCGCCCCGCCGCCGGCGCGGACCTGAACAGTCCACGTGTTCGGACACCCGTCGTACCTGTCCGCCAGAGCATCCGGAATCCCGCGCACCGGCCGGTCCGCGGCAACGGCCGGCCGGTCGCCGACTGTATGCATGGTTCCTGCGGGAGGCGTCTTTGGCCGATCCCGGGTTGCCATCGCGACGACGCGGCGATCACCCGGGTGCCGGCGGATCCGTTCAGGCACGGTCCGGGAGCGGACGCAGTCGGTCTCGGCAAGGGACAGAAAAGGTTTCATGGACGTTATAGGATCAGTGCAGCGTGCGCTTCGGTTTTCCGGGCATCGGGGTGGATGCCGGGACCTTCCCGGAAGCAGTGGAAGCCAGGGAGGACGGGGGCTGGCCTTTCAGGGTTCGACTCAGGTCCTGAACCATGAGCGACAGGAGTCGCAGGTCGTCGAGCAGATGCCCGTACAACTCGAGTCGATCCGAAACCGGCTTGCCGGCGAGCATCCGGACCAGAACATTCACGGGTTCCACGGGAGGCTTGCGGCCGGATTCGGACAGATGGATGTCGGAGTACTCGGCCGCGAGGGTCAGCAGCAGTTGGGACCGGGCGGAGTGGAAGAAGCAGGTGATCGCGGTATTCCCCGGATCGGCAAGCGGGCCCAACCGGATGCCGGCGGCCTTCCTGCGAATGTCATCCCTGCCCTGGACCCGTGTCCAATGACGCCAGGGGTCCGACGCCGCCGTGTCCCAGTGGATTTTCACGTGCAGGTCATCGAGGCGAGCGAACCAGGCGTTGCTGATGTCGCAATTGGTACAGACCAGGATCACCTCTTCTGTCATCCCTTTCGACAGTGCCAGCAATACCGAGATGAAATCGTCTCCGGCGACCTGCCCGGGTTGCCCGGGCGGGGAGTGTTGCCGATGGATGATCCTCTGCCCATCCGGGCAGGAGAAGTCGAGGGCATCGACCACCAGATACCGTAGCTGATCGCCCGGCTGTTTGAGCAGGTCTTCGATCCGCCCGACCTCGACCACGCCTTCGATCCCGGTCAGCGAAACATCACGCGAAGAGATCCCGACGGGGTGGCCGGTGACGAGCCAATCCCGGATTTTCCCGGTCACCCGGGATGGCCGGTAGCAGCCGTCGGCCGTGGGATAGAGGGAGATTTTCAAAATGCGTCCTCCGGGGCCGGCATGGCCGACACACCGTGATCGCCAGAACGACAAGCCCGGACGGAACCGGGGGGATACCCGCAGATCCCAGGGCAATCCTCCCCGCATTCCCGGTCGCTGGCTGGATCAGCCCTGTCAGGGTGTCCGCGAAGGATGATGAAGAGGATGACGAGGCGGCAGTTTCCTCCACCGATCGGCGCTCCGCTGCAGAGTCCGGTCATTTCAATGGGGAGGCAACACCCGCCGTGCGGCGTCATCGCGGTCTTCCCGCAGATCGTCATCGTACGGATCCCTTCGCAATGGATGAGCGATTCCTGCGGCACCTGGTTTTCATCGCCCCTTCCAAAGCCGGTACTCCCGCCCCATGGATTCCGACGTCCCGATCCCCTTCCTGACACCACTGGCCGCGGCCCCGGCCGCCCCGCCGATTGCACCTTTGTGCACGCTCTGGGCGCCGGACTGTATGGCGGTGGTCACCGCGGTCGTCTCGAACATCCCCCTGACCGCTGCGGCAGCGGCAATGCCGATTGAGCCCATGACCGAGAGCCAGATCAGGGGACCGATCAGGTACAGCGTCGCCAGGATAAAGTTGATCAGCATCTTCTTGTTCGCATCCGCGAACAGGTTGTCGCTCCGACCGATGAACGACCACAGGCCCTCGTTCTCGAACAGCGAGGTGATCAGGTAGTGATCGAACCAGGCGACCACCGCCAGAATCCCCTGGACGAAAATCAGCGAGAACACCACGAACGACAGGTTCAGCACGGCCTCGATGCGGTAACCGGAGAACAGCAGGGCGAAGGGAATGAATACGGTGACGAACATGAGCATCATGGCGGCGAGGATCGGCATCACCTGTTTCACGACATTCAACAAGAGCTCGGCCACGCCCCAGCCGACCGCCAGGCCCGCGCTGCCCACCGCATCGCCGACCCATGTGAGGATGTTCTGTCCCCCGGTGGTCCCGGCAATCGTCTCGCTCGCCTGGAAGTTCTCCAGCATGCCCCTGACCAGCAGATTCTCCTGTTCGCGGGGGTTCTGGATGCCAAGACCCAGTCTGAAGTGGTCGGTCAGCCTGTCGAAGGTTCCCTGGTCCAGCCTGGCGTAGTCGAGCAGCCGCGTCCGGATACTTTCCCACCAGTGTCCGCAGGTATTGCCGCCGACACGGTCCGCCAGCGACTTCGAGCGCTGGATGTCAAGCGGCATGGGTGCATTGCTGCAGAAGATCGGATCGCCGCCGCAGGCGGCGTATCCACCCTGCATGGAGATCAGGTAGGGGCTGCCGGGCCAGTCCAGTTCGGCATCGTCGCCGGCGACGGGAACCGTGTTCTGCTGGCGCAGGACCTCGTAGTTCCTCTTGGCGGGCATGTAGCACCCGAGATGGAAATCCCGGTACTCGGCGCCAAGGGCCGGATCCTCGATGTTCCGGCTCGCCATCAACGTCCTGGCCTCCCTGAGGTCGCTGTACGCCGGCAGGCTGTCGACCAGTGCGCGGGTAATGCCGGACGAGATGTTGTGCAGGAGCACCCACCATCCGGGGATCTTCACGGGGGCGGTCGCAGCGCCGAAGTGGTCCTGGTAGGTGGAGGGGTCGATGTCGCCCCGGATTTCGTCGGGGACCGTACCATCCACCTTCCCGGGCGGCTGGTACTTCACATCGCTGGGCGAGACCTCGTACGAGGGCATCAGGCAGGCCAGGAGCACCCCGATGGCCATCACCGTGCCCTTGATGTGCAGCACGGCGGTCTCGTGGCTGCCCGCCCGCTCCTCCCCCAGGGCCTTCGCGCTGTTGCGCACAAGAATCCAGAGGATCGGCAGGATCAGCAGACCGGTCTCCCACAGGATGCTGAACACCACGTTGTAGAGCATCCATCCGAGGAGGGTGGTGTGGAGTTCCAGGTAGGATGCTACGTACATGCCAGTCTCACCGGATGAGCCGCAGGGTGCCGAACAGCTCAAGGACCACGGCAAACCCCGCCAGCACGAGCCGGGCGCGGTTCCGTTCGCCTCCGGTTGCGCCGCGCCAGACCGGCCCGTACCAGACCACGACGACATACACGCAGACCCGGACCACCAGGAACAGGGCCCGGGAATCGTCGATCCACTGGCGCAGGGCGACGGGGTCCAGGGCGGGAAGCCCGATGACCAGCAGCGCCCCCGTGAAGGCCACGAACAGGGCGATCCGAGGCGCGATCCGCAACCTGTGGACCAGCCGACGCACGAACCCTCCCCTGCGGACCGGAGCGAACTGACCCGGCGATGGCCGCAGTGGCAGCAGGAATCGCTTGAAACCGATCATCGGATCACCGCCCCTCCTGCCGGAGGCAACGCAGGGATTCCGCCGCCCCCGCCAACGGGGCCGCGGCGTCGGTTCTGCACGGACCGCATCAGCGACGCCGCGGTTGACGAGGCTACCCGGGCACGCAACCCGTACTCGTCCTTCAGGAGGCGGGCCTCCATCTCGAGCAGGCCGATGGCATCCTGCCGGATCAGTTCACGGGCCGGGGAGGCCGCCACTTCCGGCAGGCGCGATCCGGCGAGCAGGATTCGTCTGGCGAGATTGACCTTCTCCATGGCGCGAAGGAGCGCGATCTCGGTGGAGATTCGATCAATCGCAGCCGCACGCATGGCAGGGCTCATGGTTCCCAGTGTCCACAGCACGGACGGGGTGATCGCAAGGCCGGGCACGCCCAGCGCCTCCCGTTCGGCCGGACCCGGTCGGTTGCCGGAGACCTCCCGTTCGATCGCATCGTCCAGCTTCCGTGCCGTTTCCACGGCGTCCTCGTGCATGCCCGCCGTGATCCCCCTCGGCGGCTGTCCGGAGGGCGGCGTGGTCCTGGCATTGGTGATGACGGTCTCCCCGGTCATCTGCAGGATCTCCCGGGCGGCATCGTCGGCGGTCGGCCAGTAGGCCTTCAGGCGGGAAGGCGGCGCCCCGGCCGGCGCGCCGCCTGCGGCGGCATCGGCGCTCTCGAGGATCCGGTACCCTGCCGAGCTTACGTCTCCGACCACCCGGATTTCGCGGGTGTCGCTGTCGTCGCAGAAATACTGCCGTCCGCCGATCCACGTGATGCAGCCGTGCTGTTCCGCGACCGTCCTGTCGATCTCGTCCACCGGCATACCGGAACCGACCGATTTTCGCCAACTGTCCTGCTGGCCCCACTGGACCCAGTCGTAGTAGGGGTTTTCGCCGGCCAGGATCTGGCGTTCGGCATCGCGGCAGGACTTGACCGCGAGCCGGTATTCGTCCTGGTAGCGCAGGAGCATGTTCTCGAGCATGTTGGCCAGGTTCGGATTGGCCTGGCGAAGGAGGTAGAGCGGCAGCGAGGCGACCGCGCCGGTCGCGGCAAACAGCAGGCTGTCGACAGCCTGGTCGAGGCCGCTGGTGAGCCGGCCGAACATCTGCCTCAGGTTCTGGCTGAGATCGAACCGGCCGCAGGAATACCCGAGCGCGAGCGCGCCGTCACCGCGGATGCGGGCATGACGGCCATAACCGGCAGGTCCCCGAAGCGCCTGCCCTCCCCCGATCTCGTAATAGACCAGGTCATCCAGCCAGCCATCGCTCTCCAGGCCCTGTTGTGCCCGGACGATGCCGGGAACGGCCGCGGCGGTCAGGACCCCGGCCAGGAACACCGGCCCAAGGAACCGGTTGGCTGTCGTTTTCATCTTCAGATCAACTCCGGAAATCAGAAACGGATTCTGGAAATCGTCGTCCCGGAACCGGGGCAGCAATGATGCAGCGGCCAGTACACCCATCCGTAGCCGCCCTCCCCCGGGCCGGAAACGTTTTCCCGGCCCTGGTAATCGTTCCGGTTCTCACCGAATGTGGTGCACTGGTGCTCACCGCGCGGGTGAACCATCTGCCACCGGTCGGTCTGTTCATCGCTCTCGGATAGGCCGGGAACCTGCAGGTACAGGTGCGGCTGGCCCGCCCGGGTCGCGATATCGACGGCACGCTGCGCGGCCACGGCGCCGGC